>NZ_JOAJ01000001.1 GCF_000720425.1 Nocardia rhamnosiphila NBRC 108938
CCTGGCTCCACACCTACAATCACCACCGGCAACACACCGCCATCGGCAGGAAGGCCCCCATCAGCCGGTTGACCAACCTGCCTGGGCAGTACACCTAGGCTGGGCGGGTGCGCCGGTTCATTCTGTGGCTTCGAGACAACCCCGTCGTCGCGGACTCCGCGCTCGCGGCGGCGCTGCTGGTGTTCGACCTCACCATGGCCCGTGACAGCACCCACCTCGCCGCCTTCCTGGTGTTCTCGGTGCTCATCCCACTCCCGATCGTGCTGCGCCGCATCTATCCACGGGCCATGGCGGTGACCTTCATGGCACTGTCGATCTGCGCCGGCACCATCGGCTACCTCGTCGGCGACCCCACTGGGCACGCCGCACTGATCGGCCACGGGGTCATGCTGTACACGCTGGTCGCCTATGTCGGCCGGCGTGCCGGACTCTGGTATGTGCTGGCACTGGTCGCCGATACCGCCTATGGGATGGCGCTGCTGAGCGGATTCCGGGCCGGGGACCTCGCGTTCGTCTCGGTGTTCTTCGCCCTGTGCTGGGCGCTGGGCGAGTTCACCGGCGCCCGCCGCGCCTACGACGCCGAGGTGGCGGCCCGGCTGGCCGTCGCCGACTCCGACCGGGAACGCCGGGCGCACGACGCGGTCTCGGCCGAGCGCACCCGGATCGCCCGGGAACTACACGATGTGGTCGCGCATGCGGTGAGCGTGATGATCGTCCAGGCCGACGGCGCGCGCTTCGCCCTGCGCACCGACCCCGATACCACCGAACAGGCGCTGGTCACCATTGCCGGGACCGGGCGCGAAGCACTGCGCGAACTCCGCCGCACCGTCGCGCTGCTGCGCACCGAACACGCTCCCGACGAAGTCCCCCAGCACGGGACGGCGGGGCTCGCGGCAGTGGTGCAGCTGATGCGGGACGCGGGCCTGGCGGTCGAACTGGAACTGGCCGGTGAACTGGACGGCGTCGCACCCGAGATCAGTCTGGGCACACACCGCATCGTGCAGGAAGCGCTGACCAACACCCTCCGCCACGCCGGCGCCCACCCGAAGGCGTGGGTGCGGGTGCGGCGGCACGCCGACCACATCGAGGTGGAGGTCGTCGACTCCGGCGGGGTCCCGGTGCGGCCCGAGGACCGGATCCAGGGCAGCGGCCTGGGCCTGGCCGGAATGCGCGAACGGATGGCGGTGCTCGGCGGCAGTCTCGAGGCCGGGCGCCGGACCGACGGCGCCTGGCGGGTGTACGCGCGTATTCCGCTGTCCGCACCGGATCGGGAATAGGCGGCGGCCGCCACTACATTGGAATCCGTGCCGATCACCGTGCTCGTTGTGGACGACCAGGAACTCATGCGCGTAGGACTCAAGATGGTGCTCGGCGCACACCCCGATATCGAGGTGGTCGGCGAAGCCGACAACGGAGCCACCGCGGTCGCCCGGGCCGCCGAGCTGACCCCCGACGTGGTGCTCATGGATGTCCGGATGCCGGTCGTGGACGGCGTCACCGCCACCGGCCGCATCCTCGAGGCCGACCACGGCGCCCGGGTCCTGGTGATGACGACCTTCGACCTGGACGAGCACGCCCTGGGCGCGCTGCGCGCCGGCGCGAGCGGGTTCCTGCTCAAGGACACCCCGCCCGAAGACCTGATCTCGGCCATCCGCAGCGTCGCGGCCGGGGACGCGGTGGTGTCGCCGAAGGTCACCAAACGTCTCCTCGACCGGCTGATCGCCGAAGAACCCACGCCCTCGCGCGACCCCGGAATTCTCGAGGTACTGACCGCCCGCGAACGCGAAGTACTCGAACAGATCGCCGCCGGGCGGTCCAATGCCGAGATCGCGGGCCAGCTGTTCCTGTCCGAGGCCACGGTGAAGACCCACGTCGGCCGGGTCTTGACCAAACTGGGCCTGCGTGACCGCGTGCAGGCGGTGGTGCTGGCCTATGAAACCGGCGTGGTGCGTCCGGGCGGCTGAGTAAGCGGGACCTGCTTCGGCCCGCTCGGGTGCGAGTAACGCCACCCAGGCGACTGTGCTCGGGGCCCCGGGCGGCCCGGCACGCGGAGCGGCGTGCGGCCGAGAACCCTGAACCGGCGCTGCGGCCGGCCGCGACCCGGAGCGCAGCCGAGCTCACGGCTGCGGGTCCGAAGCCGGGCAATCCACGACATCGGGAGAAAATCGGACATCTCGTTCGTTGTCCGGGTAGTCCGACCGAAAGGTTCGCCCATGCCCGTCCTCGGTTTCCTCGTCTACCTCGTCGCCGAGATCGCTGTTTTCGCCGCCGCCGTCGCCTGGCTCGGCGCCGTTCCCGCCATCCTGTTGCTCATCGCCAGCTCCGCCGCGGGCATGCTGCTGCTCGGTTCGCAGTGGCGCCGGGTGGGGGAACAGTTCCGCCGCGCCTCGCGCGGTGAGATCACCCCGGGTGCCGCGGTCGCCGACGGTGCGCTGGTGGGCGCGGGCAGCCTGCTGATGTTCGTGCCGGGCCTGGTCACCTCGGTGGTGGGGTTGCTGATGCTCATCCCGCCGACCCGCGCGCTGTTCCGCCCGATGCTCGCCGCGCTGGCCGCCCGCCGGGTGGCGAAGATCGCCGGGGCCGCGCCGTACCGGCCCACGGTGATCGATGCCGATGTTGTGGACGGTGTCGTGGTGAGCGAGTGGTACACCGACGAGCGGCCGCCATCGAGCACTATCCTGGAAAAGCGGCTTCCGCCGGCGGAACAGCACCGGATCTAGGTATCGTCGGCCATCCGGTACTCGCCTCGTTCCAACCGGTCCAGCACACCGGCGGTCCAGCCGGTGAGATTGTCGAAGACCCCGCTCCACAGTTCGAGCAGATCGGTGGCGTGCGGGGGCTCGTAGCGGCCCGGATAGTCGCCGACCATAGCCCGCAGGTCGTCCCGGATCGCGCGGCTGCCCTCGCGTTGTTCGCGTAGTTTCGCGATGACGTGGGCGCGCGGCAGGGCGTCCATGAACGCGATGCCGGCGCCGAGTTCTTCCATGTCCGCGCTGGTCAGCGCCTCGTCCATCCGCTGCAGGAACTCCGCTTCGCCGGCGGGGGTGAGTTCGAACAGGGTCCGGCCCGGTCCTCGGCCGCCGTCCTCGGTGCCCAGGGTGCGCAGCTTTCCCTCCTGGGTGAGCTGTTTCACGGCGTGATAGATGGAGCCGGGCTGCACATTCGTCCAGGTATCGGCCCGCCAGGACAGCAGCTCGCGGCGTACCGCGTAACCGTGGGTCGGCTGCTGTCGCCGTGCCACCCCGAGAACCAGCAACCGTACCGCCGCCATCGTCGCTCCTTCCGTCATCGGAACAGTACGGTAGTCAAATTTGACTTCCGATCGTCGAACGGCCTAACCTCTGGTAGTCAAAATTGACTATTGAGAGGGTTCTCATGGGAGATACCGCGGTACCGGTGCTGCCCACCCGCGATCTGGCCCGCACGCTCGACTTCTATCGGGCGCTCGGTTACACGGTCACGTACGAACAGACGAAGCCCTATGTCTACGGCGCGATTTCGGCGCACGACTGCGACCTCCACTTCACCTCCGCTCCCGCGGGCCACGCGGCCAGGGAAGAGGCGGGTTGTCTGGTCATGGTCGATGACGTCGCGGACCGGCATCGCCACTTCAGCGCTGTGTTACGGGAACGGTTCGGGCGGATGCCCACACAGGGGCCCGGGCGGATCACTCGTTTCCGCGCCGGCCAGACCAGGTTCAGCCTCATCGACCCGGACGGCAACCGAGTGATCTATATCGCGCGAACGGAGCCGGCGGAACTCGAGTACGGGGGCTCGGCGAAACTGACCGGTCTCGCCCGAGTGCTCGACAATGCGCGGATCCTGCGCGATTCCAAGAACGACGACAAGGCCGCCGAACGAGCGCTCGAGTCCGGGCTGCGCCGCCACGGCGCGGCGGCCGGTGTGCTGGACCGGGCGCGCGCCCTGGCGGCGCTGGCCGAGCTCGCGATCGCGCGCGGAATCCCGGACAAGGCCGCCCAGCGCCGCGCCGACCTGGTGGCGCTCGGACTGACCGAGGCCGAACGGACGGAACTCGCCGCCGAGCTCGGCGCGGCAGACGACCTCGAGGAATGGCTACGGCCACAAGCCGATTGACCGATCACGCCGCGGCACGACATCTCGTGCACGGGGGGAACCCGCCGCGCCCGGATCCGGATGGCGCGCTACTCCGGGGTGGCCGGCTCGGTCCGCGGCGTGAGTTCGATACCGACGGTGCCCGACTTCCCGCGGCGCAGAACACTGCCGAACACCACCAGGGGCCCGGTGAGCCGGTACTTGCGGCGGATCAGGCGGCGGACCCGCGCGCTGCCGTCGGCATCGAGGACCCGGCCGGTGCCGTGGACGACCTCACCGCGCGGGGTGCCCTTGTAATCACAGGGCTGCAGCGTCACCTCCGGGTTGCGCCGCAGCCTTTTCACCTTCCAGCTGTCGGTGACGGTCCAGACGTAGAGCTTGCCTTCCTCGGCCACCGCCCACAGGGGTGTCGGCACCGCAGTGCCGTCCTTGCGGAAGGTGGTGAGCAGAACGTAGTCGGCGGTACCGACCGCACCGAGCGTGTTGGTCATGGAGTCAGCGTAATTCGCGGTGGGCCGGGCAGGTACCGATCGACCGGTCGATCGGGATCGTCGAGAGACTTGTCGGCGATCCGGGTGTTCGACCCGGTGCGGATTACGCCACCGGGCCGAACTCGCGCTGCGCGGCGGGCTCGTCTGTGCGCGAGTTCGATGGCGTGTCAATGTGAACCGCGAGGATGTCGATCCGCTACCCAGGCGGGTAGTGGCTCGCGCGCCGCCAGCCACCCCTCCGGTATGCCGCGTATCGAGCCGTAGTGGCCGACCCCCGTATGCGCTGCCACGATCCCACCGACAATCGCGGCCGTGGTGTCCGCATCCCCGCCCGCTTCGACACACGCGGTGACGGCAGCCGGATAGTCACCGAGGAAACTCGCGGCCACCCACAGCGTGAACGGCACCGTATCCTGGGCGCTGACCTGGGCGCCGTTGCCGAGTTCGTAGGCCGCTTCGGCCACGGACCGGCCGATCAGCCTCCGCGCGCGACGGATACCGTCCGCCGTCCGTCCATCGACCAGATACGGTTCCACCGCATCCAGTAATTCATCGGGTGCACACTCTTTTCCTCGTGCTGCCGCGGCGTAGCCGGCAGCGACGGCAACCACCATCGCGCCGACGATCGCTTCCGGATGCCGGTGGGTGACCTCGGCGGAAAGCGCGGCTTGCGCCGCTGCTCGATCCGGGTCTCCGGCGAAATACGCCCCGAGCGGGGCGACCCGCATCGCCGCACCGTTCCCCCATGATCCGCGGCCGTCGAAAACAGCACCTGCCGCGTCGGCCCAAGGGCGTCCGTCGCGAATCTCGTGCAGCACAACCACTGTGCCCGCGCCGTAGCCGCGATAGGGCTCACATCGATCAGCGAACACGGCCGCGAGCGCCTCGCGGTCGATATGGCCGCGGTCGCGGACTTCCGAATACACCGAACAGGCCATCTCGGTGTCGTCGGTCCATTGCCACGGAGGCGCCGGCGGTCGTCCGGCACGAAGGTCGGGTACGGAGCGACCGGGAACAAAGAACTGTGCACCCAGCGCATCACCCACGGACAGACCCTCGAGGCTGTCATAGGCAGTATCGGTGTTCGGCATGCTCGGTCGAGTCTGCCGATGAAAATCTTTTTCCGCAACGACTTGCGGTGGATACGGCGGAGCTGCCCGGATCCCTCGCTGAAACGATGAAGCCATGACCACCTTCCTGACACCGCAACAACGTGCCGGTCGCACCTCCGCCGCCGTCGACGCGGCCGTCGCGGCAGGGCGCGACCTCGGCCTGACCGTCACCGAACCCACAGTCCTCCACGACGTCTTCTCTGTCGTCGTGCACCTGGCGCCCGCGCCGGTCGTGGCCCGGATTCCCACCGTCCTGCCGCACCCGGAGGACCTCACCGCCCTCGCGCGCCGCCAGCAGGACGAGTTGGACGTGACACGTTGGCTCGCCGGCCGGGGTATTCCCGTGGTCGTGCCCAGCCCGCTCGTGCCGCCCGAACCCGTCCAGCGCGACGGTTTCTCGATGACGTTGTGGTCGTTCGTCCCGCAGGACCGGGACAAGGAACCCGACTATGTGGCAAATGCCGAGAGCGTCGCCGACCTGCACGCGGCGATGCGCCCATATCCGGGCGGCCTGGAGTTTCTGTCCGCCGCCGAACCGCAGTTCATCGCGGAAGGCCTCGCCCGGCTCGACCGGCACCCCACCCTGATCGGTGCGGCCGAGCTGGACCGCGCCCGCCGCGAGTGGCAGATCCTGGAACCTCTCGTGCGCTCGCGCACGGCCTTCCAGGATCGGTTCCCGGGTGTCGGCATCCAGCCGATCCACGGCGACTCCCCGCCCGCGAACATCTTCTCCGGGGTGGACGGGGACCGCTACGCCGACTTCGAACTGGTCACGCTGGGGCCCGTCGAGTGGGACCTGGCCGCCCTCGGACCCGAGCACGAGTCCGCCTACAACCGCGGGGCGCGGCGCAACGGCACGAGAGAACTGGACGCGGAGGTTCTCGGCTTCGTCAACGCTGTGGGCATGCTGCGGGTCGTCGCCACCCTGACGCTGGTACCGCAGCTGCCCGAGCTCATGGAGTACCTCGGGCCGGCTGTCGACCAGTGGCAGCGGATGCCCTTCGCCGGCGGCATGAACAGCTGACACAGCTGTTCACGGGCCAGGTGGCAATCGCCCCGGCCGGGACCGGAAACCACCGCTGTGTCCACCCCGGTCCGGGTGATCCGGCACGGCCGCGGGCCTGCCCACCCGCTCGGGGTCCGGACCGGCCCGCGCGACCCGGGCGGCGGTGCGGCAGACTGGACACCCGTGAGTACGCAGCTGCTGGTCGGAGGCCGGATCTACAGTTCGAGTGCGCCCGATGCCACCGCCCTGGCGGTGACCGACGGCGTCGTCGTATGGCTGGGCGCCGACCATGTGGGGCGTGCCCTGCATCCGGACGCCGAGGTCGTCGAGCTCGACGGCGCCTTCGTGACCCCCGCATTTGTGGAACCGCACCTGCACACCACCGCGCTCGGCCTGCAACTCGCGGGCCTCGACCTCTCCGCGGCACGTTCGCTCGCCCACTGCCTGGAACTGGTCGCCGAATACGCCGCCCGCCACCCCGACGGCGCGATTCTCGCCGACGGCTGGGACGAAACCCGCTGGCCGGAGGGCCGGCCGCCGACGGTCGCCGAAGTGGACGCCGCCGCCCGGCCCGGGCAAGTGGTATATCTGGCGCGGGTGGACGCGCACTCCGCGGTGGCCTCCTCGGCGCTGCTGGACGAGGTGCCGGGACTGAGTTTCGCGGCCGGGTTCGCCCCGGGGGAGCCGGTGCGGGCGGCGGCACACCATCTCGTACGCGCCGCGGCCCGGACCCGGCTCACCCGGGAACAGCGGGACGCGGCCCGGCGGACCGCGCTGGACGCCGCGGCCGCACACGGGGTGGCGGTCGTGCACGAATGCGCGGGTCCCGATATAGAAGGAGAAACCGATCTGCGCGAACTGCTCGCCTTCGAGCACGGTGTGCAGGTGCGGGCCTACTGGGGTCAGGCGGTGCGCACCGCGGACGAGGCGCGCACCCTGCTGTCCGACCTCGGGGCGCACGGGCTCGCCGGTGACCTGTTCGTGGACGGGTCCATCGGCTCGCATACCGCCCGGCTGCGCGACCCGTACGCCGACGACCCCGGGGCCGGGGTCTCCTACCTGGATGCCGGGGATATCGCCGCCCATGTGCGGGCCTGTACCGAGGCGGGCGTCCAAGCGGGTTTCCACGCGATCGGCGACGGGGCGCTCGACGCGGTGGTGGCCGGGTTCGGGCAGGTGGTCGCCGAACTCGGTGGTCCGGCCGTGGCCGCGCGCGGCCACCGGGTGGAGCACGCGGAACTGCTCGACGCCGCACAGATCGAGGCCCTCGCCGCCTGGGGTGTGATCGCCAGCGTGCAACCCGGGTTCGACCTGGCCTGGGGCGGACCCGACGGAATGTACGCCGAACGACTCGGCGCCACCCGCGCCGCGGCCCTGAACCCGTTCGCCGCCATGGCCGCGGCCGGTGTCTCGCTGGCCATCGGCTCGGACGCGCCGGTGACCGCGCTCGACCCGTGGGCGGCGGTCCGCGCGGCCGTGCACCACCGCACCCCCGGGCACGGTCTCTCCCCGCGGGCCGCCTTCGCCGCCGCCACCCGCGGCGCGTGGCGGGCCGGCGGCGTGCGCGACGGCGTCGCCGGAACCCTGGTGCCCGGGGCGCCCGCGTCGTACGCGGTATGGGAGGCGGGCGAGCTGGTGGTCGCCGCGCCCACCGATACGGTCCAGCGCTGGTCCACCGACCCCCGCTCCCGGGTTCCCGGACTGCCGTCGCTGACCCCGGACGCCGACCTGCCGCGCTGTCTGCGCACCGTGCGCGACGGTGTCCCCATCTTCCAGGCGTGATCTCGGCTCGAGTGGAACAGGATGCAGCAGTGAACCAGGGTGACGGGCCGGCGATCCGGTGGACCGGCGGGCTCGCCCGCTACCCGGTGGCGGTGCGGTCGGTGGCCGCGGTGTTCGCCGGTGTCCTGCTGTTCGGCAGCTTCCCGCCGCGGCCGTGGTGGTTCCTCGCGCCCGCCGGGGTCGCGCTGTTGACCCTGGTCGTGCGCAGCGGGCCCCGCCTGCGGGCCGGTTTCGGCTACGGCTTCCTCGCCGGACTCGGTTTCTTCCTTCCGCTCCTGCCGTGGACCGGGATCTATGTGGGCCCGCTGCCGTGGCTCGCGCTGTCCACCGCGTGTGCGGTGTACCTGGGCGTGTTCGGGGTGCTCGGCCGGATACTCGGCCGGCTGCCGGGATGGCCGCTGTGGCTCGCCCTGGCCTGGACGGCGGCCGAATGGGGCCGATCGAGTTTCCCATTCGGTGGATTCCCCTGGGGTCGATTGGCCTTCGGCCAGGCCGACGGATGGTTCCTGCCGCTGGCCGCCTACGGCGGAGCGCCGCTGGTGAGCTTCGTCGTCGCGCTGAGCGGTACCTGCGGAGCCGCCGTGGTTCTCGGGCTGCTCCGGCAGGCAGGTTCGCGCCGGACCGCGGCGAGCGCCGGGCCCCGAGGTGCCGGGAGCGCCGCGGCGGGCCGTGTGGAGCAGGGGGACGCCGGCAGCCGCGCGGATTCGGCCGGCGACGGCGCCGCGGGGCCGGGTGGCCGGGTGGCGACGGCGGCGGCCGCGGCGACCTGTCTGCTGCTGGCCGCCGCCGGGCTCGGGCTCGGGGCGACACTGCCCGGTCCACTCGAGGGGGACCGGACGATCACCGTGGCCGCCATCCAGGGCAGCGTGCCCCGTCTCGGCCTCGATTTCAATGCGCAGCGTCGGGCCGTGCTCGACAATCATGTCCGCCGGACCGAACAACTGGCCGATGAGGTGGCGAGCGGTCTGTTTCCGGCGCCGGATGTGGTCGTGTGGCCGGAGAACTCCTCCGATATCGACCCATTGCGTAATTCGGACGCGTCCGCGCTCATCTCGGCGGCGGCCCGGCGGATCTCGGCGCCGATTCTGGTGGGAGCTGTGCTGGTCAACGGGGACGGCACCACGACGAATTCGGTGATGGTGTGGACCGCGGAAAGTGGCCCGGGGGACCGTCACGACAAAAAAATAGTACAGCCTTTCGGCGAATACCTGCCGATGCGCGGATTCTTCCGGCTCTTTTCGGACTATGCGGACAGGGCAGGATACTTCGTTCCGGGTCACGGAGACGGAACAATTCGGGCCGCAGGTACGGAAATCGGGGTGGCAACCTGTTACGAGGTCGCTTTCGACCGGGCTTTCCGAGATTCGTTGCACTCCGGAGCGCAATTGCTCGCGGTCCCTACGAACAATGCGACTTTCGGCGACAGTGAAATGACTTACCAGCAACTGGCGATGTCCAGGGTGCGGGCTGTCGAACACGGGCGCTCGCTGGTCGTGGCCGCCACCTCGGGGGTCAGCGCGATCATCGCCGCGGATGGCACGGTGCGGCAGGAGAGCGCGTTGTTCACCCCCGAGGCGCTGGTCGCCGAGGTGCCGCTGCGTGATTCGCACACCCCGGCGACGGTGCTGGGGCCCTGGCCGGAGCTGGTCGCCGTGTTCGTGACGGCGGCCGGTGTGATGCTCTCGATCGTGCGGCGGCGAACCGCTCGCCGACCGGCCGAGACCCCCACGGCGCCTGTGTCCGGCTGACCGCCGGCCCGGATCTCGTCGCCACCGGCGAGTCTGCGATAACGCTTGGGCTGTCGGCGGTTCTTCCGGTTTGCACCTTGTTTATTTTTCGGTTTCGAGGGGTAAACATGTCGGCTCTTTGTGCGTAGTATCTAGGCAGCGCCCGGCCCCGCCGGGCAAGAAGTGAAGCGATCTTCCGCGTCTCTGCGTCATCAGCGTGCCGGAAATCGGACACCGCGGTCCGATAGCTGTTTCCGGCGCCAGGTAACCATTCGGTTTCGACTGCAATCCATTCACCGTGATGCTCCGAATAACCAGTCGTGAATCACACCCCACGGCCGGTACAGGCCGGTTGCGGGCTGTTCGGGGAGTGTCGAGCTGTAGAACGGAGTGATTGATGAGATCGTCGGCCACTGGGGTCGATAGCAGTTCGTCGGCGGAAGTTTCGGCCGAACCGTTTCCGCTCACACCCGCGCAGACAGCGATGTGGTATGCCCAGCGGATTCAGCCCGAGATCCCGCTCGTCGTCGTCGAGTACGTGAAGTTCCACGGTGATCTCGATCCGGGTCTGCTGCTGTATGCGATCGAGCGTTTCGGTGTGGAGACCGAGGTCGGCCTCCAGCGCATCGTCCAGATCGACGGAGTCCCTCATCAGGTGGTCGATCCGGCGGCGCGACCGGGCTGGGCGCGACTGGATCTGCGGTCCGAGCCGGACCCGGACGCCGCGGCCCTGGCCTGGATGAAGAACGACGCGCGCACTCCGGTCGACTTCGACCACGACTCCCTTGTCTTCAATGCCGTACTGCGCACCGGAGATCGCGACTACATCTGGTACTCCCGAGCCCATCACATCGTCATCGACGGTTATGCGGCGATGAACGCGCTGGTCCGCACCGCGGAGATCTACACGGCCTACTGCGAATCCCGGGAACCCACGGTGTCGCGCGCCGCCCCGCTGGCCGAGCTGTACGCGGGGGAGCGCGAGTACCGGAATACGCAGCGGTTCACCAACGACCGCATCTACTGGAGCGAAATCCTCGACGGCGCAGGGGAGGTCGTCAGTCTGTCCACCGTGGCCAATCCGCCGGCCACCGCGGACGCGGGCCGCCGGCTCGCCACCGCGGTCCTGAGCGAGGCCACCGAGGCGTCCGTCGCGGCGGCGGCAACGCAACGCAACGCGACCGATCCGATCCTGTACGCCGCGGCCATGGCCTGCTACGTCCGGTCCATGACCGGGGAAAACGACGTGGTATTGAGCCTGCCGGTCTCCGCGCGCACCACCGTATCGCTGCGCCGCTCCGCCGGAGTGGTGTCGAATGTGGTGCCGCTGCGGATCCGCTTCGAGCCCGGGACCACCGTCGAAGATGTCGTACGGGTGGTGGAACGCCAGATCACCGGCGCCCTCCGGCACCAGCGCTACCGGCACGACGATATCCGCCGCGACTGCGGATACGACCGGGACACCCGCGGTTTCTTCGGCCCGATGATCAACATCATGCTGTTCAGCAAGCCGCTGCGCTTCGCCGAATGCGAGGTCTCCGTCCATGTGCTGGCAACCGGGCCGGTCGAGGACCTCTCGGTCAACCTGTACAACGGTGACGGCGGCCGGGTCCATCTCGATTTCGAGGCCAACCCGCTGCTCTACAGCGACGACGAGGTCGCCGCCCACCACCGCCGGTTCCTGGGCTTCCTCGACCGTTTCCTCACCACCGGAGCCGACACCCCCGTCCGGGAGCTACCTGTGCTCACCGACGCCGAACAGCGCCAGGTGCTGCACACCTGGAACGATACGGCGGCCGAGATCCACACCGGCACGCTCGCGGGGATTTTCGCCGACCGGGTGCGGCACTGCCCGGATTCCGTGGCAGTGGAGTTCGAGGGTGCGGCACTGACCTACCGCGAACTCGACGCCCGGGCGAACCGCCTGGCCCGGAAGCTGATCGCGGCAGGCGCCGGACCGGAACAGGTTGTCGGGCTGTGCCTGCGGCGCAGTATCGAACTGGTGGTCGCGATGTACGCCGTGATCAAGGCCGGCGCCGCCTACCTTCCGCTGGATCCGGAGCATCCGGTCGCGCGGCTGGCGGGGATCGTGGACCGGGCCCGTCCGGTCGCACTGCTGGTCGCCATCCGTGACGGCCTCGAACTGCCGGGCAATGCCGAACTGCTCGCGGTCGACACCGCCGATCTCTCCGGTTTCGATCCCGCGCCCGTCACCGATGCCGACCGGATCTCACCGTTGCGCGGCGACCATCTGGCCTATCTGCTGTACACCTCCGGTTCCACCGGCGCCCCGAAGGGAGTCGGCATCACCCACGCGGCGATCGTGAACCGGCTCCGCTGGATGCAGCACCAATACCCGCTCGACCACACCGATGCCGTGCTGCAGAAGACTCCGGCGACCTTCGATGTCTCGGTCTGGGAGTTCTTCTGGCCGCTGCAGACCGGCGCCCGGCTGGTGGTGGCGCGTCCGGACGGACACCGCGATCCGGCCTACCTGGCCGGGGTCATCCGCGAGAAGGGCATCACCACAGCGCATTTCGTCCCTTCGATGCTCTCGGTCTTCGTCACCGATACCGAGGTCGGCGACTGTGCGTCGCTGCGCCGGGTGTTCTGCAGCGGTGAAGCGCTGCCGCCGGCCACCGTGCGCGATTTCCACGCCGCGTTGCCGGGCCCGGACCTGCACAACCTGTACGGGCCCACCGAGGCCGCGGTCGACGTGACCTACTGGCACTGCCCGCCGGACCCCGAATCCGTCCCGATCGGTTCGCCGGTGTGGAACACCCGCACCTATGTCCTCGATGCGGCGCTGCGCCCGGTCCCGCCGGGCGCGGTGGGGGAGCTGTATCTGGCCGGTGTGCAGCTGGCGCGCGGCTACCTCGGCCAGGCGCCGCTGACCGCCGAACGGTTCGTGGCCGATCCGTTCACCCCGGGCGCGCGGATGTACCGCACCGGTGATCTGGCCCGCTGGCAACTCGGGTCCGCCGGAAGCCGCCGCGGGGTACTGGAATATCTGGGCCGCACCGATTTCCAGGTCAAGATCCGCGGGTTGCGCATCGAACTCGGTGAGATCGAATCCGCGCTGCTGGCCGACGAGCGGATCGCCCGCGCGGTCTGCGTCGCCCATCGCACCCCCGCCGGCGATCGGCTCGCGGCCTACGTGGTGGCGCGCGGCGGGGCGGCCCTCGAACCGGACGCGGTCCGCGCGGAGCTGGCCCGCGCGCTGCCGGGGTACATGGTTCCCGCCACGGTCACCGTGCTCGACGAACTGCCGCTGAACAGCAACGGCAAGATCGACCGGGCGGCGCTGCCGGCCCCGGGCCCCACCGAACAGCGGGCCCGGACCGCGCCGCGTAACGAGGTGGAAGAAGTCCTGGCCACGATATTCGCCGAACTGCTGGGTGTGCCCGAGATCGGCATCGAGGACGGCTTCTTCGAACTCGGCGGCAACTCGCTGGTGGCCGCCCGCGCGGTCGCGCGGATCAACACCGCGCTCGGTACCGCGCTGACCATTCGTGATCTGTTCGAGGCCGGCACCATCGTCGAACTGACCGACCGATTCTCCGTCCGCGAACCGGACCTCGCCTCACCGCAACTGGTTCCGATGGTCCGGCCCGAGCGGATCCCGCTCTCACCGGCCCAGCAGCGGCTCTGGATCCTGAACCGCTTCGCCGAGCATGCCGCCGCCTACAACATGCCGCTCGCGGTCCGGCTGGACGGCATCCTGGATATCGAGGCGTTGCAGGCCGCGCTGCTGGACGTGCTGGAGCGGCACGAAAGCCTGCGGACCACCTTCCCCGAATCCGGCGACGGCCCCTACCAGCGGATCCATCCGGCCGCCGCCGCCGGGCTCTCGCTCGAGGTGATCGAAGCCGACAGCGCCCGGATCACCGGTCTGGCCGCCGAGTTCGTGTCCCGGTCGTTCGATCTGCGCACCGAGTTCCCGGTCCGGGTCGCCCTGTACGCCCTCGACGACGACAGCCATGTACTCGTGCTGGTGCTGCACCACATCTGCGGCGACGGCTGGTCGGTCGCGCCGCTGGCCCGGGATCTGACCACCGCGGTCGAGGCACGGGTCGCCGGCCGGGCGCCGCAGTGGACTCCGCTACCGGTGCAGTACGCGGATTTCGCGCTGTGGCAGCGGGAACTGCTCGGCGAGGAATCCGATCCGGGCAGTGCGCTGAGCCGGCAGATCACCCACTGGCGGGCCGAGCTGGCCGGGCTGCCCGATCAGCTCGACCTCCCGTTGGACCGGCCGCGTCCCGCCCGCCGCTCCACCGGAGGCGGGCGGGTCTCGTTCACCATCCCGGCCGGAACCCGCCGCGCGGCCGCGGAACTGGCGGTCGCGCGCGGGGCGAGCATGTTCATGGTGGTGCACGCCGCGCTGGCCACCCTGCTGGCCCGTATCTGCGGGAGCACCGATATCGTGATCGGGACCCCCATCGCGGGCCGCACCGATCCGGCGCTGGACGAACTGGTGGGGATGTTCGTCAACACCCTGGTGCTGCGCACGGAGGTCGATCCCGGCGCCGATTTCGACCGGATGCTCGATATCGTCCGGGAAACCGATCTGAACGCCTTCGCCAATGCCGATGTTCCGTTCGAGCGGCTGGTCGAGGTGGTGAACCCGGAGCGCTCCGGGGCACGGCATCCGCTGTTCCAGGTGATGCTGTCCTACGACAACGCCGGGGAACTCGAGCTGGCGCTGCCGGGGGTGCGCACCGAGATCCTGCCGCTGGACGGCGCCATCGCGAAATTCGACCTCCAGCTCGAGATCCACGACGACAACGCCGGCGGTGAACTGCACGCCGAGATCGGTTACGCGACCGATCTGTTCGACGAGCGGACCGTCGCCGCGATCGCGCGTCGTTTCGTCGCCGTGCTGGACGCGGCGGTCGGCAACCCCCGGCGGCCGGTCGGCGATATCGAGGTGCTGGAGCGGCGTGAGCGCGGCAACCTCGTTCCGCTGGCGGGTGGACCCGCCGAACCACCGGTGCTGCTGGCCGACCTGTTCGGCCGGTCGGCTGTCAAGGACCCCGACGGGGTCGCCGTCCGTTACCGCGGACGGGACACCACCTACCGGGAACTGGACGAACGCGCGAACCGGCTGGCCCGCCTGCTGATCGAGCAGGGGGCGGGGCCCGAAACCGTGGTCGCGCTGGCGCTGCCGCGCGGTCTGGACGCGATCACCGCGGTCTGGGCGGTCGCCAAGACCGGCGCCGCCTATGTCCCGGTCGATCCGGGCTATCCCGCGGATCGGATCGCCCATATGCTCACCGATTCCGGCGCCCGGCTCGGGGTCACCGGCCGGGAACAGGTCGCGGCGCTGGCGGAGGTGCCCGGCGCCGTGGAATCGTGGCTGATCCTCGGCTCGCCGGATGTCGAGATCGACTGTGCCTCCGTCTCCGCGGCGCCGATCACCGATGCCGACCGGATCGCGCCGTTGCGCACCGCGCATCCGGCCTACCTGATCTACACCTCCGGTTCCACCGGCACGCCGAAGGCCGTTGTCGTCACCCACGCCGGACTGGCCTCCTTCGCCGCCGAACAGTGCTATCTGTTCGGCGTCACCCCGGCCGCGCGCACCCTGCACTTCTCCTCGCCGAGTTTCGATGCCTCGGTGCTCGAACTGCTGCTCGGATTCGTCTGCGGGGCCACCGTGGTGATCGCGCCGCCGGATGTCTACGGCGGTGCCGAACTCGCCGGGCTGCTGCGGGCCGAAGCCGTCACCCACGCATTCGTCACGCCCGCCGCCCTGGGCACCGTCGACTCGTCCGGGTTGGCGCAGTTGCGCAGTGTCATGGTCGGCGGTGAGGCGTGCAGTCCCGAACTGGTGGCGGCCTGGGCCGACCGGTACCGCATGCACAATATGTACGGCCCGTCGGAGGCGACGGTGGCCGCCACCATGTCCGGCCCGATGCGGCCCGGGCGCCCGGTGCCGCTGGGCCATCCGGTGCGCGGTATGCGGTTGTTCCTGTTGGACTCCCGGTTGCGTCCGGTACCGCCCGGTACTCCGGGCGAGCTGTATGTCTCGGGCCCCGGCGTGGCCCGCGGCTATCTGGGCCGGCACGGCCTGACCGCCGCCCGCTTCGTGGCGAGCCCGTACGGCCGGCGCGGCGAACGGATGTACCGCACCGGCGATCTGGTGGTGGCCGACCGGACCGGCCGGCTGCGGTTCCTCGGCCGCGCCGACGATCAGGTGAAGCTGCGCGGCTTCCGGATCGAACTGTCGGAGATCGACCATGTACTGCGCGGCCATCCCGGGGTGCGGTCGGCGCTGACGGTGGTGCACACCGACGCGCACGCCCGGCAGCGGCTGGCGGCCTATCTCGTCGCCGACCGCACGGTGGATCCCGCCGCGGTCCGGGCGGCCGTACGCGGGCAGCTGCCCGCGTACATGGTCCCCGACGCGGTCACCGTGCTGCCGGAGTTCCCGAAGACGCCCGCGGGCAAGCTGGACCGTAAAGCGCTGCCCGAACCGGTGTTCCTGAACACGGGGACCACCTCGCGCGCCCCCGCCACCGAGGCCGAGCGCCGGGTCGCCGAGGTCTTCTCGGAGGTGCTGGGCTGCGCGGTGACCGGCGCCGAGGACCCGTTCTTCGACCTGGGTGGCAACTCGCTGCTGGCGACCCGGCTGGTCGGCGAGCTCTACGACCGGTTCGGGGTGGACCTGCCGGTCCGCACGGTATTCGAGGCCCCCACCGTGGCGGCGCTGACCGAAGAGTTGCTGCGGACTCCGACCACCGCCCGGGTCCCGCTGACCGCCTACGATCCGCGGCCGGCGCGGCTGCCGTTGTCGCTGCCGCAGCAGCGGCTGTGGTTCCTCAACCGGTTCGCTCCCGAGTCCAGCGCCTACAACATCGCGTTCGTTCTCGATATCGACGGCGCGCTGGACGTCCCCGCGCTGCGGGCGGCGCTCGGCGATATCGTCGAACGGCACGAGGTCCTGCGCACCGTCTTCCCCGCCGACGGAGACGGTGCCCAGCAGCGCATTCTGCCCGCGGCGTGGGCACTACCCACCCTGGAACTCCAGGAGACCGATCACGCGGGCGCCGACGCCGCGCTCCGGGAAACGGCCACCACCGGTTTCGATCTCACCGTGGGAACGCCGCTGCGGGCGACACTGCTGCGCACCGGGACGGACCGCTACCGGCTCGGCGTGGTGCTCCACCACATCGCCGCCGACGGCTGGTCGATGGGGCCGCTGATCCGCGACCTGGCGCTGGCCTACCAGGCCCGCCGCGCCGGGGCCGCGCCGCAGTGGTCACCGCTGCCGGTGCAGTACGCCGATTTCGGTCTCTGGCAGCGGGAGCATCTCGGGAGCGAGACCGACCCGGACAGCCTCGCCGCCCGCCAGCTCGGCTACTGGCGGGACCAGCTCGCGGGCCTGCCCGACGAACTACCCCTGCCCTACGACCGGCCCCGCCCCGCCGAACCCGAGCAGACGGCCGCCTCGGTCCGCCGCCGTATCCCGGAGCCGGTGCGCGCCGCCCTGGTGGACCTGGCCCACGCCGAGGGCGTGAGCCCGTTCATGCTGCTGCGTTCGGCGCTCGCGGTACTGCTGCGGGCGGTCACCGGTGGCCGGGATATCGCCATCGGTACCCCGGTCGCCGGACGCACGGACAGCCGGCTCGGTGAACTGGTCGGGATGTTCGTCAATACGCTCGTGCTGCGCTCTCCGGTCGATCCGGCGCGCTCGTTCGCCGATCTCCTGCGCGGGGACCGGGATACCGAGCTCGCCGCGCTCGCGCACGCCGATATCCCCTTCGAACAGGTGGTGGCCGCGCTCGGGCACGATCCGCGCGCCACCGCGCGCCACCCGCTGTTCCAGGTCGCGCTCACCGTGCAGGACACCCCGGTGCCCGACCTGGCACTGCCCGGGCTGGCGGTGCGGGCGGCCCCGCTCGATATCGCGCGCGCCAAGTTCGACCTGGAATTGCGCGCCGGTGATCTCACCGACGGCGACCTCGAATTCGTCTATGCCGACGAACTGTTCGACGCGGCCACCGTCGAGACGCTCGCGGACCGCTTCCTGCGGGTGCTCGCCGCGATCGGTGCCCGGCCCACCGTGCCGGTCGGCGATATCGACACCCGCACCGATGCCGAACGCCACACCCTGTGCCCGGCCCGCGGCCCCGCCCCCGGCATTCCGCGCACCCTGGGCGCCCTGTTCGGTGCCACCGCGCTCGCCCACGGGCCGCGTCCGGCGCTGTACGAGGACGAGACGGTACTCACCTACGCCGACCTCGACCGTCGCGCCAACCGCCTGGCCCGCGCGTTGATCCGGCGCGGACTGGGTACCGGCGACAAGGTCGCCCTCGGGCTCACCCGGTCCGCGGATTCGGTGACGACCATGCTCGCCGTCGCCAAATCCGGGGCCGCCTTCGTCCCGGTGGATCCGAACTATCCGGCCGAGCGTGTCGCGCATATGCTCGCCGACTCCGGCTGCTCGGTCGGTATCACTCGCAGCGGGTACGCCGAACGGTTGCGCGCGGCGGGCGGCGGCGAGATCGACTGGCTGCTGCTGGATTCCCCCGCGGGCCGCAGTGAGATCGGCGGTGAGGCCGCGGGCCCGGTATCCGACGGCGACCGGCTGCGCCCGGTACGGATCACCGATGCGGCCTATCTCATCTACACCTCCGGATCCACCGGTAAACCCAAGGGCGTCACCGCGACCCACGGGGCGCTCGCCGATCTCGCCGACGAGTTCCGGGACCGGCTGGCGGTGAACCCGGCCGCACGCACCATGCATTTCTCGTCACCGAGTTTCGACGCGGCGGTCCTGGACCTGCTGCTCGCGATCGGGGCCGGCGCCGCCATGGTCATCGTGCCGCCGGAGGTGTACGGCGGTGACGAACTGGGCGAATTCATGACCCGCACCGGGATCACGCACACCTTCATCACCCCCGCGGCGCTCGCCACCATCGACCACGAACGCTGGCCGCTGCCGGCGCTGCGAGGTCTCATGGTCGGCGGCGAGAACGTCGGCCCGGAGCTGGTGTCGCGCTGGGCGCCCGGCCGTCGCATGTTCAACGCCTACGGGCCCACCGAAACCACCGTCGTGGTCTCGGTGACGCCGATCGCCGCCGGGCATCCGGCCGGGCTGGGTGACCTCATCCGCGGCACCCGCGCCCTGGTGCTCGACGAACGCCTGCGGCCCGTGCCCGCGGGGGTCCCCGGTGAGCTGTATCTGGGTGGTCCCGGGCTGGCCCGGGGCTATCACGAACGTTCCGGGCTCACCGCGGCCCGGTTCGTCGCGGACCCCTACGGCCTGCCCGGTGCCCGGCTCTACCGCAGCGGTGATGTGGTGCGCTGGTCCCGCCACGGCGGGTTGCGCTATCTGGGCCGCAGCGACAACCAGGTGAAGATGCGCGGCTTCCGGATCGAGCTCGGCGAGATCGCCGGCGCGCTCACCGCGCATCCGGCGGTGCACTTCGCCCATGTCGAAGTGCGCCGGCTCGGCGATTCGGACCGTTTGGTCGCCTTTATTCATCCGGCCGATCCCGCGCGGCGTCCCGAACCCGAGGAATTGCGCGATCATCTGAGCGGCCGCCTGCCCCGGCATATGATCCCGGCCGCGTTCACGCTGCTCGACGAGATCCCGCTGACCCCGGTGGGCAAACTGGATACCGCCGCGCTGCCCGAACCCAGGGCCCTGTCCGCCACCGCATCCGGTCGCACGCTCGGTTCGGATACCGAACGTCAGGTCGCCGCGATCATGGGCGAGCTGGTGGGCGTGACGATCACCGACGCCGAAGAGAGTTTCTTCGATATCGGCGGCAACTCGCTGCTGGCCACCCAGCTGGTGGGTCGCCTGGACGCGGCCACCGGAGTACGGCTGCCGGTGCGGGCGGTATTCGCCGCCCCGACGGTGGCCGAACTCGCGGCCCGCCTCGACGGGGAATCCGCCGGCACCGGGACCGCCCTGATGCGCCGGGAGCGGCCCGAACGGATTCCGCTGTCCCCGGCCCAGCAGCGGTTGTGGTTCCTCAACCGGTTCGGCGGCTCGGACACGGCGGGCGGCGCGTACAACATCCCGGTGGTGCTGCGGTTGCGCGGTCCGCTCGATCACGCGGCGCTGCGCGGCGCGCTGCACCGGGTGCAGGAACAGCACGAGACCCTGCGGACGGTGTTCCCGGAGATCGACGGGGAGCCGGTGCAGCGGGTGCTCGACGCGGCCGATGCCGCGGTCACACTGCACGCGCCGGTGGCCGGCGACGCGGGCCACGGGGCGGCGATCGAACGGTTCATCACCCCCGGATTCGACCTGTCCACCGAGATACCTTTGCGAGCAGCGCTTTTCGTGGTGGCCCCGGACGAGCACATCCTGGTGCTGGTGGTGCACCACATCGCGATGGACGGCTGGTCGCTGGAACCGCTGGCCGCCGATGTGGCGACGGCCTACCGGGCGATCCGGCTCGGCGCCCGGCCCGACGTCGACCCCGAACAACTCCAGTACGTCGACTACACCCTGTGGCAACGGGAACTGCTCGGCAGCGAGGACGATCCCGCCTCCCCGATCCGCCGGCAGCTCGACTACTGGCGCACCAGGCTGGAGGGCCTGCCCGAACTGCTCGCCGTCCCCGCCGACCGCCCGCGTCCACCGGTGCCCTCCTATCGCGGCGGCACCGTCGAAGAGCGGGTCGACGCCGGGGTGCACCGGGAGTTGCGC
Organism: Nocardia rhamnosiphila NBRC 108938; assembly: GCF_000720425.1. Classification (GTDB taxonomy): domain Bacteria; phylum Actinomycetota; class Actinomycetes; order Mycobacteriales; family Mycobacteriaceae; genus Nocardia; species Nocardia rhamnosiphila. The sequence continues at coordinate 20,862 of NZ_JOAJ01000001.1, forward strand.
GGTCTCGCCGCGCGCCACAATGTGAGCCTGTTCATGGTGCTGCACGCCGCGCTGGCGGTGCTGTTGCACCGGATGACCGGCGTCGGTGATATCGCCGTCGGCACCCCGGTCGCCGGCCGGGGGCGGCCCGAACTCGACCGGATGATCGGCATGTTCGTCAATACGCTGGTCCTGCGGACCCCGGTGGCCCACCACGATCGGTTCACCGATCTGCTCGATACCGTGCGCGATACCGATCTCGATGCGTTCGGGCACGCGGAACTGCCGTTCGAGCGATTGGTCGAGGTGCTCAACCCGGTCCGCTCCCAGGCGCACCACCCGCTCTTCCAGGTGATGCTGTCGGTGCGCGACGAACCGGTACGCGCCCTGGAACTTCCGGGGTTGAGCATCGAGGCGATGGATATCGACGCCGGTATCGCCAAATTCGATCTCCAGTTCACCCTCACCGAATGCCGCGGCGCCGACCGGTCGCCGGACGGTATCGGCGTGGCGGTGAACTACAGCGGGGATCTTTTCGACGAACCGACCGCGGCCCGGCTCGGCCGCCGCCTGGTCCGGTTGCTCGGCGCGATCGCCGCCGACCCCGCCGTGGTCATCGGTGACCTGGAACTCCTCGAGCCGGCGGAATGGTCGGCGCTGGCGCCGCTGCGTCGTGCCGATCCGGACCAGCCGTGCACCCTGGCCGAGGTCTTCGCCGCCGCGGTGCACGTCGACCGGCAGGCGGTGGCGCTCGCCGGTGCGGGTGTGGAGGTCACCTACGACGCGCTCGACCGCTGGAGCAACCGGCTGGCCCGGGTGCTGGTGGGGTACGGGGTGGGACCGGAAACACTGGTGGCGCTGGGCATTCCGCGGACCGTCGAATCGGTGGCCACCGTCCTGGCGGTGACCAAGACCGGTGCCGCCTTCGTGCCGGTGGATCCGGGCTATCCGGCCGCGCGCATCACCCATATGCTCTCCGATTCCGGGGCGGCCCTGGGGCTCACGCTGGCCGAGTACCGGGAGCAGCTGCCCGAGGGGGCCCACTGGCTGGCCCTCGACGATGCCGAGGTCCGCGAACAGGTGCTGCGGGCGTCCAGCGCTCCACTCACCGACGCGGACCGGATCACCCCGTTGCGGATGGACAACCCGGCCTACGTCATCTACACCTCCGGTTCCACCGGAACCCCCAAGGGCGTGGTGGTCACCCATCGCGGACTGTCCAATTTCGCGGCGGAGACGGCCCACCGCTTCGATGTCCGGCCGGACAGCCGCATCCTGCACTTCGCGACCCCCAGTTTCGACGCCGCCATGCTGGACCTGCTGTTCGCGCTCGGCGGCGCGGCCACCCTGGTCCTCACCCCGCCGGGGGTGGTCGGTGGCGCGGAACTGGCCCGGGTACTGGTCGCGGAACGGATCACCCACGCCTTCATCACCACAGCGGCCCTGGCGACGGTGGACCCGGAAGGCGTCACCGATTTCCAGCACGTCCTGGTCGGGGGCGAGGCCCTGCCGGCCGAAGTGGTGGCGCGCTGGGCGCCGGGCCGCAACCTGCACAACGTCTACGGTCCGACCGAAACCACCATCGTCACCGTCATGTCGCCGCCGCTGGTACCGGGTGGTCCGATCCCGATCGGTGAACCGATCCGCGGTGTCGCTGCCATGGTGCTCGACGCCCGGCTGCGCCCGGCGCCGCTCGGGGTCACCGGCGAGTTGTACCTGGCCGGTGGGGCGCTCGCCCGCGGGTACCACGACCGGCCCGGGCTCACCGCCCAGCGTTTCGTGGCCAATCCCTTCGGTAAACCGGGGGAGCGGATGTACCGCACCGGCGATCTGGTGCGGATCCGCACGGCGCGCGACGGCGGCCCCGGCGATATCGAATACGTCGGCCGTACCGACCATCAGGTGAAGATTCGCGGTTTCCGGATCGAACTGGGCGAGATCGACGCGGCGCTGAGCCGGCATCCGGCGGTCGAGTTCTCCTACACCGCCGGGCATCGCACGGCAGCGGGCGCAACCGCTCTGGTGTCGTATGTGAAGGCCGCGGCGGGCGCCACCGCCGCCGAACTCACCGCGCATGTGTCCGAACTGGTGCCCAATTACATGGTTCCGCAGTCGATCATGCTGATCGACCGGCTACCGCTCACTCCGGTCGGCAAGCTCGACCGATCCGCCCTGCCCGAACCGGTGTTCACCGCCGCGGAGGGCTACCGGGCGCCCGCCAACCCGGTGGAGGCCGCGCTGTGCGAGATCTTCGCGGAGGTCCTCGGGGTCGACCGGGTGGGCGCCGGGGACGGATTCTTCGAACTGGGCGGTAACTCGCTGCTCGCCACGAAGGTGGTCGGCCGGGCCCGCGAGGCCGGGTACGACCTGCCGATGCAACTGCTGTTCGGCGAGTCCACCCCGGCCGCGCTGGCCGCCCGGCTCGGCGACGGCACTGCCGCCGATGCCATGCAACTGGCGCTGGCTCCACTGCTGCCGTTGCGCCCCGGCACCGGTACCGGCCGGCCCCCGCTGTTCTGTGTGCATCCGGCGATCGGGTTGTCCTGGTGCTACGCCGGCCTGCTCGCCGAACTGCCCGCCGACCAGCCGGTCTACGGTCTGCAGGCACCACAGGCGAGCGGTGAACCGGGATTCGGTTCGATCGGTGAAGCGGCCGAGCGCTACATCGCCCATATCCGGACCGTGCAACCGCACGGGCCCTATCAGCTGCTCGGCTGGTCGCTGGGCGGTCTGATCGCGCACGAGATCGCCGTGCGACTCCAGGCGGCCGGCGAGGAGGTCGCGCTGCTCACCATGCTGGACAGCTACCGGCTCTCCGACGATCTGGCCACCGAAGCCGTGCCCGGCGTCGCCGAGATCCTCGGCGAATTCGGCGGCGATCTCGTCGCCGACGGCGCGGAACCGACCCTGGCCGAGGCCGCCGAATTGTTGCGGTCGCGGCCCGGCCCGTTCGCGGCACTCACGGTGGACCATCTGGAACGGCTGTACGCCGGCTACGCCGACGGCACCGTCCAGGCCAATGGTTTCCGGCCCGGTGTGTTCGACGGCGATCTGCTGTTCTTCGCCGCCGGCACCGACCCGGTGAACCTGGCCGCACCCGATCGTCGCCCGGAGGCCTGGCGGGGTTTCGTCACCGGTGCCGTGCGCGCCTGGGAACTGGCATGCACCCACGCGGAGATGACGACCCCGGAATCCCTGGCCGTGCTCGGACCCGTGCTCCGGGAACACCTGCGCGGGGCGGCCACGACATCGCAGCCCGGTATCGAAACGAAGGAGAACGCTCGGTGAAGCCCGCGGTACAGATCACCGGCCTGGTGAAGTACTACGGCCACGTCCGCGTTTTGGACGAGGTCGATATCGAAATCCCCGAAGGTACGGTGCTGGGGTTGCTCGGTCCCAACGGTGCGGGTAAGACCACCGCTGTCCGGATCGTCACCACCCTGCTGCGCCCGAACGCCGGATCCGTCCGGGTCGCGAATGTCGACGTCCTGCACGATCCGGCGGCGGCCCGCAAACTCATCGGATTGTCCGGCCAGTACGCGGCGGTGGATGCCAACCTCACCGGCTACGAGAACCTGCGGATGGTCGCGCGGCTCTACGGGATGTCGCGCGAACGCGCGGTCTCGCGGGCCCGGGAACTGCTCGGGGAATTCGGGCTCGAGGATGCCGCGGACCGCCGGGCGGGAACCTATTCCGGCGGGATGACCCGGCGCCTCGATCTGGCCGGTGCCCTGGTCGCCCGTCCGCCCGTGGTGGTTCTCGACGAACCGACCACCGGACTGGATCCGCGGGCCCGCAACGATATGTGGCGGGTTATCGGCGAACTCGTCCGTGACGGCACCACGGTCCTGCTGACCACCCAGTATCTCGAGGAAGCCGACCGGCTGGCCGACCAGATCACCGTGATCGACAAGGGCCGGGTCATCGCCCGCGGTTCGGCCGACGAACTCAAATCCTCGATCGGCGGGGACCGGCTCACCGTCACGCTGAGTCCCGGACAGGATCCGGCGCCCGCACTGCGGGTCCTCGCCGAGGTCGGAATCGGCGAACCCGCACACGAGGCGAGCGTCGACGAGGTGTCGGTGGTGGTCGGTGACGGTTCCCGCACCATGGTCCAAGCCCTGCGCCGGCTCGATGACGCAGACGTGAACGTCGTCGACGCCCGGGTGCACCGGCCCAGCCTCGACGACGTCTTCCTGTCCATCACCGGCTCCCCGGCAGCGCCGGAATCCGAGCCGGAAACCAGTGACGTCCCCGAGGAGATCATGTCGTGAGCACCGCAGAAGTGGCGGTCGATCAAACCACCGGCCCGACCGATGAGACGGAGGGGGAACTGTCACACGCGCCCGGCTCGCACCGGATTCCGAAGTCCACCGAACCGCGTATGCGTTTCTTCCGCGACAGCGCGATTGTCGCGCATCGCAACCTGATCACCATCATGCGGGTGCCGACATTGCTGGTCACCGCCACGGTCCAGCCGCTGATGTTCGTCTTCCTGTTCGCCTACGTGTTCGGCGCCTCGCTGGGTGGTGGCCAGTACCGGGAATTCCTCATCGCCGGGATCATGGCCCAGACCGTCGCCTTCAGTGCCGCGTTCACCACCGTGGGACTGGCCGGCGACCTGGAGAAGGGCATCATCGACCGGATGCGCGCGCTGCCCATGTCCCGGCTGGCGGTGCTGATGGGTCGCACGCTCTCCGATCTGGTGGTGAGCATGGTCAGTCTGTTGGTGATGACCGTGTGCGGCTACATCGTCGGCTGGAGCATCAACGGGAGCCTGGCCGAGGCCGTACTCGCCTACGCGGTGATCCTGCTGTTCGCCTTCGCCATGTCGTGGGTCGGCGCGCTCACCGGTCTGCTCGCCCCGAATGTCGAGGTCGCCCAGAGCGCCGGGCTGATCTGGCTGTTCCCGCTGTCGTTCATCTCCTCGGCATTCATCTCGGCCCAGACCCTGCCCGAGCCGCTGGCCACCATCGCCGAATGGAATCCGATCACCGCGGTCGCGGCGAGCGGACGGAAATTGTTCGAGAACAGCGCGCCCCCGATGTTCCCCACCGCGACCGGCTGGCCGGCCGAGCACTGCGTCGAGTACGCGGTCCTGTGCTCGGCGGCCATTCTGCTGATCGCGATGCCGCTGGCGCTGTTGCAGTACCGCCGGGTGGCCAGTCACTGATCACGACAAAGGCCGTGCCCGCCGGATATCCGGCGGGCACGGCCTTGCGGTGCCACTTCTGGTCGTCCGGGCTCAGCCCCGGCGACGGGTCTTGAGCAGTTCCAGCCGCTCCTTGAGCAGTTCCTCGAGCTCATCCTTGCTGCGCCGCTCGAGCAGCATGTCCCAGTGCGTGCGGGGCGGCTTCACCTTCTTCGCCTCCTGCGTGGTGCCCTCGATCAGCACACCCTCCTGGCCGTTGCGGCACAACCAGGTCGGCGGGATCTCGGCGTCGTCGGCGAACGGAACATCGAACTCTTCACCATTGTCGGTCCGGTACCGGGCGATCCGGCGGGGAGCCAGATCATGGTCGCGGTCGGTTTCGTAGCTCACCGCTCCGAGCCGGCTGCCCCGGAGTACGCGATCTGCCATCTGTACAGGTCCTCTCTGTGTTGTCGGCGCGTTGCCGCGCGCGGGTCCGCGGTTCCTGCCGCGGGGCTCCGGAACACCGGAGCGGAAACACCGAGGGTGTATCCGCTGCGGGGCACCGGAACCCGCGCCGGGGTGCGAACCGATGGGTCGACCCCTTGTTGTCTTGCTACCGCGACCTGTGGGTCGCGTTCGCCGGCCGTTGTCGCCCGCCGACCGTTCGGGTCACCTGCGCGGGCCGTTGTCTGTGCCACGAATCGGGGATTCGTGCCGGTCCAGGCCGTGCGCCCTGTTCATGTCAACGTTCGTCAGGGTCTTTCCGTTCCCAAGCCTTGTAATTGTACGGGGTTCGGCGAAAGGGCCCCGCGCGGTGTGCGGTGTGTGCCGCTGCGAGAGTTCCTATTAGGGTGTCGGGTCATGTCGCGCCGGTTGGAGTCGTGCCTGTGGTGTGGTCGGGAAATAGTGGATTCGGAAGCGGGGCGGCGGCGCCGCTACTGCCGCCAGTCCTGCCGCCAGCGCGCCTATGAGCATCGCAACAATGTGAAGGGCACTGGGATCCCCGCCGATTCGGTGGTGCTCAGTGCCGCCGAGGCCACCGCCCTGGCCGACCGGTGGTTCGCCGCGCGCTGCGCGGCCGAGGATGTGGCGACGGCGGTCGACGAGGGCGCCGACCGGGACGAGCTCGCGCGGCTCAGCGCGGTTCTGGTCGAACTCGCCCGGGATGCCGAAAGGTTGCGCTGACCTGCGTCGAATCGTGCTGTGCGCGCGGCGGCGAGATCGTCTCGCCGCCGACCGCCGGGGTGGACCCGACGCTGACCGCGGCGAGGAGCATGACCGCGACGCCGAGGCCGAGCAGCACGAGCAGCGTGGCGGTATCCGGGTGCAGCAGCGGTTGTCCGCGCATCGCCTGCCAGAAGGTGATCGCCTGCACACCGCCCCATCCCAGGATCACCACCCCGATCAACCTGCTGCGGGTCCGCGCCGGGCGGAGCCGGGGGTAGCGTTTCGCGCACCAGGCGAGGATCACCACCGCGGCCAGTACCACCTGGATGCCGTGCAATCCGACGAAATGGGGAATGCGCAGGTCACCGCCCAGGGTGCTCCAGTGGGTGATCGGCATACCCGGCACCGCGTCCGGTGCGCCGACGGCCTGCCGGGTTCCGGCGTCGACCACGGTGTGCCCGGCGGCCAATTCGACCAGCCGGCCGTCCGCGGTGCGGGTGAGCTGGGTCCCGGTGAAACCCATGAGGTATCCCAGTGCCATCGAGACCACACCCATCGCCAGCCCGCCGCGAATCGCCCACACTGTGGGCCGATCCGCGCCGGGACGTATCGAAACGATCACGGCGATCAGCAGATTCGCGAAAAAGAGACCCGGGACACCCGAGGCGAAGATCATCTGCCCGATTTCGTTGACCGGGTCGGTTTCGGTGTTGAAATGGCTGAAGGTGCCCCGCGCGGCCTGGACCACGATGAAGCCGACGTCCACGACCGCGGTGACGGAGAACACGACTCCCAGCCACCAGGTCACTCGGCTGCCGCGGTGGGGTAGCGACAGCAGCCAGGCCAGGGTCAGCGAGTACAGCACGAACGCCAGCCCGAATTTGACCGGTTTGAGCCAGACCGATTCGCCGAGCAGGACGCGGTCGTCGACGACCATCGCGATCAGGCCGGTAAACACCAGACCGGCCATTGCCGCGGAACTGAGCAGCAAAGGCCGGTGCAGGCGTCCGATCACCCGACATGGATCGGAAGTCGTGGGGCGTCCGGGAGCCGGGACGCCGGGGAGCGGGAGGGACATGAACCGACGGTAGGAACGGGGGTCCGGCCGCCGCGTCCCACTACGGGACTGTGTGCGGCCGGTACCCCGGTATGCCGGGGGCCGTCGGCTCGGCCGAGGGTAAGGGTCAGCCGGGGTTGTTCAGGACGAGACCGCGACCGGCGAGGTAGGGCAGCGGGTCGACCGGGCCGATACCGGGCTGGTGGACCTCGTAGTGCAGGTGCGGTCCGGTGGACTGGCCGCGGCTGCCGACGGTGGCGATCACGTCACCGGCCTGTACCTGCTGGCCGACCGAGACGAGAATATCCTGCATATGGCCGTAGACGCCGACGCTGCCGTCGTCCTGCTGGACGCGGACCCACAGGCCGAAGCCGGTGGCCGGGCCGGCCTCGATCACGACACCGTCGGTGACCGAGCGGATGGGTGAACCCATGTTCGCGGCGAAGTCGATGCCGTTGTGGTTGGTGCCCCAGCGTGCGCCGAAGCCCGAGGACACGACGCCGTCGGCCGGTTGTACCGTGGTTTGGCGCGGCGGCTCGAAGAACGGGAAGGACACCGGGGCGGGCTGATTGTCGCCGGCGGCCTGATGCGGGGCCCACGCGGCGGGGTCGTGCGAGATCGCGGGCCGCTCGGCGGGCGCGCGGTCGGCGGGGTCGGCCGGCGCCTCCGAGACGGCGGCCACCGGGGTGATCTGTTCGTTATCGGAATCGGCTCCCGCGGCGAAGAGCGCGAAACCGGCGCAGAGGGCTGTCGAGGTGGCGACAACCTGTGTCGTGATGGGGCGACGGCCGATCGACGACACCGTGAGCTTACGGAAAGGTAACGGAAGGGTCACGGGCATGGTTACAAGCTAGGGGACCGACACGCCGAGTCAGCAATTGTGTGGCAACAGTCACGAGATCATATATTCCCAGGTCGCGTATTACCGTCCGATAACGGAACCGGAAATATCGCCCGCCGAGCTGCGCAAGTGAGACATTGATCTAGTTTGACCGAAGTGTGCCAGAAGATCGACACTGTTTCAGTGGTCGCTAACAGAGTTGCGCCGCTGGTCGCCCTGGCAGACCCCACCAGGCGCGCGATATTCGAGGCGTTGCCCGCCGGGCCGCGCTCGGTGGGCGAACTCGCCGCCCAGGTCGGGATCACCAGCTCGGCGGTATCGCAGCATCTGCGGGTACTGCGGGATGCGCGGCTGGTGATGATGCGGCCGATGGGCAACCGCCGCCTCTACTCCCTGGACCCCCGCGGTCTCAGCGATGCCCGCGACTACCTCGACCAGTTCTGGCAGAGCGCCCTGGCCGCCTACGCCGCCGCGCTCAGCGAGGCCGCGAACCGGGACGACCGGTAGCGCCGACCCCTCAGCCGACCCGGCGGTACGCCGTGCTGCCGGTCACGCCCGCTTCGCCGCGGCGTTTGCTCAGCTGTCGGTCGAGAGCCGCGATCACCTCGGTCGAGCCGATCTGTAGCAGGCCGGGATCGGTGGTGGTGGCATGACGGTCGCCGACGCGCCCGGCCCACAGCACCTCGTGCCGGGTCAGCAGGTGCCGCGGCGGCCCGCCCTGATCCGGGGCCGTGGGACCGAACAGTTGCACGGTGCGGGTGCCGAAGGCGGTGGCGAGATGGGCGACGCCGGTGTCACCGCACAGGACCACGGAGGCCTCGGCCACCGTCGCCGACAATTCGATCAGGTTCTGAATACCGGCCAGCACCCGCTGGCCGGACAGTCCGGCCCGGGCCGCGATCCCCAGCGCGTTCTCCCGGTCGCTCTCGTCACCGGTCAGCACGACCTCGTGGCCGAGTACCAGCAGATGCCTGATCACCGCCGCGAATCGGTCCGCGGGCCAGCGCCGGGCGGCCGCGCTCGCGCCGATATGAACGACCACGCTGTCGCGGTGACTGGTGGTGGCCACAGGCGGCACCAGGCCCAGATTGCGCCGATCCGCACCGATCCCGTCGAATTCGAGCAGATGACACCAGCGGTCGATCGGATGATGGGCGGGCTGCCAATCGGGCGCCGGGATCTCCGGGAACGCCGGATCCCGGTACGTGAGGATACGTTCGGCCCCGGTCTTGCCGAGCTGCACGATCGGGGCGGCACCGGCGCCGTGCAGGTTCACCGCCAGTTTCGGCGGCGGCCCGTCCCAGCGCAGGCCCTGCGGATCGGCGATGGGCACGAACTCGTCCACGCAGGCGATCACATCCACGATGGGACGCAGGCGGTGCGGCGCGGCCAGCACGAGATGATCGGTGCGGCGGGCCCGGCGCAGTGCACGTAATGCCGGAACAGCGGTGAGTAGATCACCGAGACCGCGTGCCTGAAGCACGAGAACTACCGACACCCGACTCTCCTAGCCACCTGTTGCCCGTTGTGCCGCCCCCTCCCGAACCGTCCTGGCGAGGAACGGACCACGACGAGAGCATTTCCTTGGATGACTACCACCTGGTACCCGGCGGCAAACGTGGGCCGGTGGCGGCCTGGATCACACGCTGTGCGTTCGCCCGGCGTGGCCGTACCGTCCGTCACCTGCCGGGACGGGTATCGCGCGGGCGAGACGATGGTCACCCGCGGGGCGCTTGGGTAATGTGACCGATGTTCGTAGGGAAGTCCGGTGCGAATCCGGCGCTGTCCCGCAACTGTGTGGCTCGCGTGCGGGCCGCAGCCAGATACCTGCGGATGAACCAGAAACGGTCATGATCACGTGGGTATGGTCGATGCGCCGAACGAGCCGCTCGAGCGCGGTCCGTTTCGCATGTCTTCGTCGCGTGACCCTGCCTGACGCGACGGGAGTCGGATATGCGTTGTGCACCACCGGAGTCGAGCCGCCGATCGTTTCTGGTCGGCAGTGTGCTGGCCGCGGGAGCGCTGGCCCTCGGCTGCGGCCGCGGCTCCTCCGAAGGTACCGATACATTCACCGCCGCCTTCCAGGGCTCCGGCGCGGGGGAGGGGATCGACCCCGGGGTGAACACCCTCTTCATCGACGAAGCCCGGATGAAGGCCGTCTACGACGGCCTGTTCGAGGTGGACGGTTCGATGACACCGATCCCGCGGCTGGCGGAATCGGCCGAACCGAATGCCGACGGCACCCGGTGGCGGATCGCGCTGCGGGACGCGGCCTGGCACGACGGGAAGAAGTTCACCGCACGCGATGTGCTGTACACCTTCTCCCGGGTGCTCGGGCCCGCGCCGCAGCGCCCGTTCATCGCCGCGTCCTCGCTGGACCAGGTGGACCTGGCCGGCAGTCGCGCGATCGATGACCGCACCGTCGAGATCGTGCTGAAGCGGCCGTCGTTCGAGTTCCTCATCGCACTGTCGGTGTACGGCACCAAGATCGTGCAGGACGGCGCCGCCGATTTCACCCGCCCGGTGGGCACCGGGCCCTTCGTCTTCGAATCCTTCGAGGCCGGCCGGCAGTTCACCGCGCACCGTAACGAGAACTACTGGGACGGCGCGCCCGCCATCGGACAGTTGCGGATCATGAGCGCGGAGGCGGACGCTCGGGTGAACGCGGTGCGCGGCGGCGAGATCGACTATGCCGACAACCTCACGCCCTCGGCCGCGCGGACGCTGGCGGGGCACCCCGGCGTCACGCTGGTGTCCACCCCCGGGAGCGGAATCCATTTCTTCGCCATGAAGACCGACCGGCCGCCGTTCGACAACCCGGATGTCCGGCGCGCCGTCATGCGGATGGTCGACCGGGCGGAACTGGTGAAGGTGGCGTTCGAAGGCCAGGGGGAGGTCGGCAACGATGTTTTCGGTAAGGGCTACCAGTACTACGCCGATCTGCCGCAGCACGAGTACGACCCCGACGAGGCCGGCCGGCTGCTGCGCCGGGCCGGGGTGCGCGAGCTGAGTTTCGATCTGTTCACCGCCCCGGTCGCCTACGGGTTCGTCGAAGCCGCCCGGCTGTTCGCCGAGCAGGCCGCCGAATGCGGAGTCCGGGTGAACGTGGTGCTGGGTTCCAAGGACAGCTACTACACCGACGCGCTGCGGACCGGACATCTCACGATGGGGCAGTCGGGGCCGCTGCCGATCCCCAACCATTTCGCCTCGCGGCTGCTCGGCACATCCCCGCAGAACCGCACCAAATGGTCCGATCCACAGTTCGATGCGCTGTACACGACGGCGCAGGCCACCCCGGATCCGGACCGCCGGGCGGCGCTCTACCGCGGCATGCACGAAATACTGCACGATCGAGGGGGCTTCGTGTTCTTCGGCACCACACACTGGAACAGCGCCGCCGGTGACCGGTTCCGGCAGCTCCCGGCCGCCGTACCCAATTCGCACGATTGGGCGCGCTTCGACGCGGTGTCGGCCCGATGACCGCCGCGCGACTCGATCCGGAGCGGGCACGGTACTGGGTCCAACGCTGGGATCGCCAGCAGGAGTACTACATGCCCGACCGGGAGGCCCGGTTCGAGGTGATCGGTGATGTGCTGACCGAACTGCTGGTCCGGCCGGATCCCCTGATCGTCGATCTGGGCGTCGGCCCGGGAACCCTGGCGGACCGGTTGCTCGCCCGCATCCCCGGCGCTACCGTCGTCGGTGTCGACGCCGACCCGCTGCTGCTGGCGCTGGCCGACACCGTCCACGGCTCCTCGCGGTTCCGCACCGTATCCGCCGATCTGCGTGAGCCCGGCTGGCTCGCCGCGCTGGACCTCGGGCGCGCTCCCGACGCGTTCGTGAGCACCACGGCACTGCACTGGATGAACCGGGCGCCGCTGCGCGCGCTGATCGAGACCTGCGCGCGGGCGCTCCCGGCGGGCGGAGTCTTCGTCGACGGTGACCATCTGTACGAGGGGCCGGACGGTCCGCGACTGGACGATCTGGGCCGGGCGCTGACCGCCCGGCGGGCCGAGCGGGTGGGTTCGGCCGCGGGGGAGAACTGGGCGGCGTGGTGGGCGGCCGTGGGAGCGGCCGACGAACTCGCCGAGCTGGTGCGCCTGCGCGACGGCGGATTCGAGCACACGGTCACCGATCGTCCCACCGCCGGCGACTACATCGCTTTTCTGCGCGCCGCCGGATTCGCCGAGGCCGGGACGGTCTGGCAGTACGGCGACGACCGCGTCCTGGTCGGGATCCGGTAGCGGCCCGATGGCCGGGAATTCACGGCCGTTGCCGCGCCTGCTGCTGCGCCGGGCCGGGTTGGGCGCCGGGCAGTTGCTGGTGCTGCTGGTCCTGGTGTTCGTACTGTCGCTGCTGCTGCCGGGCGATGCCGCCGATATCCAGAACAACACCATCCTGAGCGAGGCGCAGCAGCAAACCGCCCGGCAGCTGCTCGGTCTCGATGTCGCACCGGTCACCCGGTTCCTCGACTGGCTCGGCGCCGCGGTGCGCGGGGATTTCGGCACCTCCTATGCCAGTGGCGCACCGGTCGGCACCGTGATCGCGGGCCCGTTCCTGGTCACCGCGCTGCTCGCCGGGTCGGCGTTGGTCCTGCTGGTGCCCCTCGCGGTGACCGCGGGTTTCGCGGCGGGAACGCGTCCCGGTTCGGCGCGCGACCGCGTGATCACCGCGATCAGTATCGGATTCGATTCGATTCCCGATTTCGTCCTCGCGGTCCTGCTGGTGACCTTCCTGTCGATCCGACTCGATCTGCTGCCCGCGACCTTCCTCGGCGTCGATCCGGCCGCGCTGGCGGCCCGGCCCGAATATCTGGTGCTGCCGCTGGTCGTCACCGTGGCCCGGGTGGCGGCCCCGCTGGTGCGGTTGGTGCGGGCGGGCGTCATCGATGTACTGGACCGGCCGTATATCGCCGCGGCCCGCCGCCTGGGAGTGGGACGGGTATCGCTGCTGGCCCGGCATATCGCACCCAACGCCCTCGCCCCGGCGATGCAGGAATTCGGCCGCACCGGCGACGGGCTGCTGTCGGGAGTGCTGATCGTCGAAGCGGTTTTCGCGGTGCCGGGTATCGCGTCGGAACTGATCGGAGCCATCGGCAACCGGGACGATCCGGTGATCCTGGCGATCGTCGCGGTCACCGGCACCCTCGCGGTGGTGGTCAACACACTGATCGATATGGCGGGGTACCGGATGAACCCGCAGAGGGCGGCGGAGCAGCGCGGATGAGTATGCGGCGGTGGTTGTACTCGGCGCTGATCGCGGTACCGCTGGTCTTCGTGATCGCCGGTCCGGTGCTCGCCCGCGCCGCGCCGGCCGAACGCGCGACACCGTTCGGCCCGTCCGAATGGTCGCCGCTGGGCACCGACCGGCTCGGGCGGGATGTCCTGGCGGCCGCGCTCACCGGCGGTCAGACCTTTCTCCTGACCGGACTGCTGACCGTGCTCGGGGCATATCTGGTGGGGTTCCTGATCGGGATGGCCGCGGCGGCCGCGCCGCGGGTCTGGCTCGACGATCTGCTGATGCGCCCGATCGATGTGCTGCTGTGTATTCCGTCGCTGCTGATCATCATGGTGGCGGCGCTGCGCGGCCGCGGTTCGGCGGTGGTGATCGCCTGCGCGATCGGGCTGGCGCTGGTGGCGCCGATCGCGCGGTTCGTCCGGGCGGCGGCGGCCGGTGTGGTGCACGGGCCGGTGATGGACACGCTGCGCATGCAGGGGCAGAGCCGGTCGTTCCGGTACGGGAGTTATGCGGCGCGGGAGATCTCACGGCCGCTCGCGGCCGATTTCGGGGTCCGCTTCACCGCGGCCGTCTATTTCCTCGCGTCCGCCAATTTCCTCGGACTCGGATTCGACACCACCTCCACCGATTGGGCGGTGTCGGTGGCGGCGAACAAGGACGCGCTGCTGATCGCGCCGTGGTCGGTGGTCCTGCCCGGTGCGTTGATCGTGCTGCTGGTGGTCGGCACCAATCTCCTGGTGGACGATCTGCTCGCCGATCCGCGTGCCGTCGCGGCGAAAGGTCTACGCCGGGCGGGTGGCCATGGCTGACCGGCAACTGATCTCGGTGCGCGCGCTGAGTGCCCGCGCCGGCGAGGCGGTGATCCTGCGCGATATCGGATTCGATATCGGGGCCGGGCAGATCGTGGCGTTGTTCGGGCCCTCGGGCGCGGGGAAGACGACCATCGCGACCGCGCTGGCCGATGCGGTGGGCCCCGGGATCGAACTGGCCGGCGCGGTCCACCGGGCCCCGGGCGTCCGGGTCGGGTACCTGCCGCAGCACGCGGCATCCACACTCAACCCGGCGCGCCGGATCGGTGCGGCCCTGGGCGAACTGGTCGGGTTGACGCACCGGCGCGCGGGCGGCGGCCGGTTGCGCGGGCCGCAGCGGCGGGCGGGGATCGCCCGGCTCCTGGCCACCGCGGCCTTCCACCTCGACGACCGCGAACTCGACCGGGCGCTACGGAAGTACCCGTTCGAGTTCTCCGGCGGCGAGCGAGTGCGACTGGCGCTGGCGCAGGTGCTGGCGGGCCGCCCCGATGTGCTCGTGGTCGACGAGCCGACGGCCGGACTGGATGCGCTCGCGCGGGCCGCCCTGCTCACCGGATTGAGCGGTGTGCGCGCGGCAGGTACCGCGGTGGTGCTGATCACCCACGATTCGTTCGCCGTCGAACGGCTCGGTGACCGTGTCCTGTTCGTACGTGACGGGCGGCTCACCGCGGACGGGGCGATCGAACCGGATCCGGTTTCCCCGCCACCGGCGGCCGCTCGCCCGCCCGCCGAGCCCGCCGTGCGAATCCACGGCCTGACAGTGGGCCGCCGCGGCCGCCCGGTTCTCGACCGCGTGGACCTGGACCTGCACCCCGGCGAACATCTCGGGCTCGTCGGGTTGTCGGGCGCGGGTAAGACGACGCTGGCCCGCTGTATCGCCGGGCTCACCCGTCCGGACGCCGGGGCGATCGTGGCGTGGGGGGAACGGCTACCGGTGTTGCGGCGCAGGTCGCGCCGGCAACTCGCCCGTATCCAATATGTGTGGCAGGAGTCGGCGGCCTCCTTCGACACCCGCCGTAGCGTCCTCGATCAGGTCGCCGCGACGGGCACCGGACTGTGCGGGATGACCGGTACGGCCGCCCGGTCCGCCGCCATGGATCTGCTCGCGGAGTTCGGGATCGACGGGGCACAGGCCGGACGGCCGCCGGCCGGGCTCTCCGGTGGGCAACTGCAGCGTGCCGCACTGGCACGGGCGCTGTTGGCCGGTCCGCGGTTGCTGCTGTGCGACGAAGTGACCACCGCGCTCGACGAACCCACCGCCCGGCGCGTCCTGGACCGGTTGGACGACTACCGCGCCCGCAGCGGTGCGACGGTGGTGTCGATCAGCCACGATCTGCGCGGCCGGCTGGTTCGCTGCGATCGCATCGCGGTGCTGGACGGCGCGCGGATCGCTGAACTCGGCCCGCCCGCGGACCTGTTCGCAGGCCCCCGCACGGAGATCCTGGCCCGGCTGATGCGGGCCGACGGTGTGGCGCCCGGGCGTTCCGCTTACCAACATCAGCTCGAGCGCAATCGGTGACGCGCGGCCGGCGGCCGCCGAGACTCGTCGCTGTGACAGCAAACCTGCAGCATGCGTGCGACCGCGCCGGCGCGTCCACTGCCGGCCGGCAGCGGCCCGTACCGCCGAGGAGGCGACCGTGACTCGTGAACTCCATCTGGCAGGCTTTCTGATCGCCTCGCATGTCACGCATTCGCACGCGGCGTGGCGCCACCCCGCCTCGGAAACCGACTATCTGGGTCCCGGCTACTACCGGCGGGTGGCGCAGACCCTGGAACGGGGCACATTCGATTTCTTGTTCTTCGCCGATCTGCTGGCCACCCCGGTCCGCTACGGCAACGATATCCGGGTACCGCTGCGCAGCGGTACCCAGGCGTCGGCGACACTCGATCCGTCGCTGGTCGCCGCCGGCCTGGCGAATGTGACCGACCGGCTCGGGCTGGCGATCACCAAATCCACCACGTACTTCCATCCCTACGAGGTGGCCCGGATCTTCGCGACCCTCGACCATCTCTCCGGCGGCCGGGCCGGCTGGAACGTGGTGACCTCGCTGAACCAGGCCGAGGCGCAGAATTTCGGGGCCCAGGACCATCTCGGGCACGACGAGCGGTACGAACGGGCCCAGGAATTCCTCGAAGTCGCCTACAAACTCTGGGGCAGCTGGGATACCGACGCTCTGGTCCAGGACAAGGGCACCGGTGTATTCGCCGATCCCGACAAGGTTCGGACCGTGGACCACGAGGGCACCTGGTTCAAGACCCGCGGCCCGCTGACCGTGCCGCGGTCCCCGCAGAGCCGGCCGGTGCTCATCCAGGCCGGTTCCTCGCCGGTGGGCAAGGATTTCGCCGCGCGCTGGGCGGAGGCGATCTTCGAGATCGATCCGACGCCCGAAGGCCGCCGCGCCTACTACGACGATGTGAAATCGCGGGCGGTGAACTTCGGCCGCAATCCCGACGACATCAAGATCTTCCCGTCGTTCGTGCCGTTCGTCGGTGAGACCGAGGCCATCGCCCGGGAGAAGCAGGCTTTCCACAACGAACTCGCCGACCCGGTCTCCGGTCTCATCACGCTCTCGGTGCACACCGATCACGATTTCTCCCGCTACGATCTGGACGCGCCGATCGAGGATCTGGTTGTCCCGGGTACGCAGGGGCTTTTCGAGGTGGCCCGCCGGCTCGGCGCCACCGAGAACCTCACCCTGCGCGATATCGGCAAGCTGTACGCCCAGGGTGTGCTGCTGCCGCAGTTCGTCGGCACCGCCGAGCAGATCGCCGATCAGATCGAAGCCGGTTTCACCGGGGGCGAGGCCGACGGCTATATCCTCTCCGCGGCCCAGGCGCCGGGCACCTTCCACGATTTCGTCGACTTCGTGGTACCCGAACTGCGGCGTCGCGGCCTGTTCCGGACCGAGTACACCGGTACCACGCTGCGCGACCATCTGGGCCTCGGCCCGGCCTCGCTGACCCCGGTCGCGCGCCCGTCCACCGTCGCCGGCTGAGTACTGCCCGCCGGGGCCCGGTGCGGCCGGGTCCCGTGCGGTTCAGTCCGCCGTCGCGGAGCTGTTCGTCCGCAACAGGTCCCGGGCCTGCGGGCCACCGTCGAGCGCCCGGGTGACGCGGCGGGTGATCCGCCAGCCGTGTGGGGTGCGGGTGAGCCGGAAACTGTTCGCCCCCGCCCGCCACACCCGGTAACCGTCGTCGTACCGGCGCACCAGCAGCGATTCGCAGACCGCCGTGGCCGTATCGCCGTCGACGACGACCCGCGCCGGTCCGAGGAAATGCGCACAGCCCGCGTCGATCAGGGAGTGGTGCGCCGCCGATTCGACCATCGAGTGGATATCCGCGCGACTGCGCATCGACCAGCCCTCGACATCGTATTCACCGTCCTCGGTCCACAGGTTCGCCACGTCCGGGGCGGCCCCGGCATCGACGAACGGGCCGTAGGAGGCGAGCAGCCGGGTGATCTCGACCTCGTCCTCGAGCCGGCGCACCCGTATCTCCAGGCGCGCGAACCGATCCTCGTCCATAGCTGTCCTTTCTGTCGCGTTCAGAGCGGCTCGGCTATCTCGTGTAGCGCCGTGAGCTGCTCGCAGTAGTGGTCGATATCGGTGGCCCGCAGAGCGCAGCCGGCCACGGTGGCGCCGATATCGCGCAATCGGGTCAGCCGCCGCCGGGTGCCGGCGGAATCGGCGAGCGGGTCCAGGGCCCGGCCCGGGCTCAGTACCACCTCGAAACCGGGCGGCGGGGGTACCGCGGCCAGGTGCGCCGCCAGCGTGTCCGCGGACAGACCGAACGGCACCCAGCCCACGCCCAGGGTCACGGCCCGGCGCAGCGAACGGCGGGTGCGGCCGCCGATCCACAGCGGCGCCGTGGTCGAAGTGGCGGGCGGGTCGACGACGAAATCGCCGACCTCCCGGCGCCCCCATGCGGCCCGTAATTGCTCGAGAGCGCGGTCCGCGGCGGCACCGCGATCCGGCCATTCGGCCCGGAGCAGGGCGAATTCGGCTTCCAGGGAGCCGACGCCGACCCCGAGCACCACCCGGCCGCCGCTGAGCCGATCGAGGGTGCCGTAACGCTTGGCCAGCGCGAGTGGATGGTGGTACCCCAGCACGACGACCGAGGTCGCCAAGCGGATCCGGCCGGTTCGCGCCGCGAGATAAGACAGTGTCGCCAGCGGATCCCAGTAGGCCGATCCGCGGGTCGCGGTATCGGCCGCCGGGACCGCGATGTGCTCGGAGCAGGTCAGATGATCGAAACCGAGCTCGTCGGCGAGTTCGGCGATCCGGACGAGTTCGGCGGTGCCGCCCCCGGATTCCCAGGGTGAGGCCGTACCGGGTGTCCGGACCACGATCGGGGTGGACAGCCCGACTCTCACCGCGGCGGGTCTTCGGCCGCGCCGATGAGCCGGCGCATCATCCGGTCCGCTCCCAGCACGGCCGCGGCGCGATCAGGGTCGCTGCGCCGGGCCGCGAGCCTCTCATGGGCGCCGATAACGTGGACCGGGCCCCGGCCCAGTGCCGCGAGACCTTCCGTCGCGACCTCGTCGGGTTCGGAGACCGGCATTCCGGGGATGTCGAAGTCCAGGCCCACCCGCTGCATCGCCGGGGTGCGGGTGACCCCGAGGACGAGTTCGAGGACGTCCACGTCGTGTTCGCGCAGTTCGAGCCAGAGGCCTTCGGCGAAGATCCGGCCGAATGCCTTCACTCCGCCGTAGACCGTGTGCCGCCGCGACCCCAGATAGCCGGCCAGCGAACCCACCAGCAGGATCCCGCCGCGCCGCCGGTCGCGCATCGCGGCCCCGAACCCGGCGATCAGCGCCAGCGGGGTGGTGATGTTGAGTTCGACGACACGCTGGAAGGCCGCCGGGTCACCGTCGAGGAACTCGGCGCTGTGGGTGTTGGCGCCGGCGTTGTGGACCAGCAACCCGACCTCGACATCGGCGACCGCGTCGAGCACCGCCGCCGTGGCGTCCGGGTGGGTGAGGTCGGCGGCCAGGGTGCGGACCGTCACGCCCAGGGCCCGGCATTCCGCGGCCGTGTCTTCGAGCGGACCGGCCCGCCGGGCCACCAGCAGCAGGTGGATACCGGATTCCGCGAGCTGCCGGGCGAACGACCGGCCCACGCCTTCGGAACCGCCGGTGATCACGGCCCACGGGCCGTAGCGCCCGGGATCGACAGGGGTCATAGCTGGGTCTCCGTTCGGAATTCGGGATCGGACCACACCCAGTTCTACAACCGGCGGCGCGGAAATACTAGAGTGAATTCTAGTTTTCCGAACGGAGGTATCCAGTGCCGCGGATTGCCGAACCCCGGGAGCCGGGCCGGCCGACCACCACGCCCCAGCGCGAACGCCGGCGTGCCATCCTGCGCGCCGCCGCCCGGCTCGGTGCCGAACAGGGCCTCGAACACGTTCAGATGTCCGATATCGCCGCGGCGGCCGGGGTGGCGCTGGGGACGCTGTACCGCTACTACCCGTCCAAACATCATCTCTACTCGGGCGTGCTCGAATCGGCCGTCGCGGACCTTCCCGTTCCGGAGGCGGTACCGGGCGATCCGGTGGGTGCCGTGGCCGACCTACTCGAATCGGCGGTGACCGGGCTGCTCCGGCGCCCGCTGCTCGGCCGCGCCATGCTGGTGTCGGCGAATGCCGTGCGCTCGGCCGGGCCGGTGGCGGTCGACACCACGCTGCGCGACCGCATCCTCGCCGCCGCCGGTATCGGTGCAGCGGACGAGGCGGACCAGCAGCTGGCCCGGCTCGCCGAACAGTGCGCCTACGGCATCCTGACCTGGGCTACGGCGGGTCAGCTGAGTGCGGAACAGGCGGTGGCCGATATGCGCCGGGCCGCCACTCTGCTGCTGGAACCCTGGGCATCCCGCGGTCCGGCCGGCTAGCCGCCGCGGTCCCCGCCCGGTGCCGCGACTGTGGGCGCCGGGGCCGGTCCGGCCGGTGCGCGGCGCCGCTCCCAGGCGGTGGCCAGCCCGATCGCCAGCCCGACGTACACCCAGCCCAGCAGCACATCGATCACATAGTGCTCACCGCCGTAGACCAGGGTGAAACCCATTGTCACGGGGAAGACGGCCAACGGGACCCGCCACCACCAGTGCCGGGCCCACGGCCATAGCGCGATCGCGACCAGCAGTGCGAAGCCCGCGTGCAGCGACGGGATCGCGGCGACGGGATTACTGTGCGCGGCCAGCCAGTCCGCGCCGATATCGACCGAGTACAGCCGGAACCCGAAACCTGTGCTCCGGTGGATCTCGGCCGGGATCACCCCGGCGCGGGCGGCGTACCAAGGCGGCGCGGCGGGCAGCAGGACATAGGTCACCAGACCGAGATAGGACAGCAGCAGGATCCGGCGCATATATTTCGACCAGCGCTCCCGTGACAGGACGTAGAAAATCGCGGCGACCAGCCAGGGCACCAGGAAATGGCTGGTGTAGACGAGGCCGGTGAGCACGGTCCACCAGGGCGGCCCGCCGTCACCGTCCAGCTGCTCCTGTAACCACACCGTGGGCACGGCCCCGCCGAACAGGGCGCGTTCCACCACGACCGGTTCGTGGACCCGCAGCGGCATCCCGAGGGTGTTGGCGATACCGCGGCTGTGGTCGTAGACGACGAGTGCGGCGATCAGCGGAACCCAGTCGACGAGAATGCGTACCTGATCCCGCCACGGACGATCCGGTGCGAAGGCCGCGATCCCCACGACGATCCACAGTGCCTGATAGATCCGCTGGGTCGGCGGGCCGAAGAGCACGGTGACCACGAGAAGCGCGAGCAGATACCCCGACCACACCCCACTGCGCAGCAGCCTGCGATGCCGTTGCGCGGCCGGTACCTCCGTGGCGGGCGCACCCATCCCCACAGTTTTCATCAACCGACCCGGAGTCGCCGTCGCGACCTGCGGAAACGACGCATGATCGAGACCGCCGCATGGGGCCGCTCAGCGCGGGGTGAACGCGCCCCGGTAGGCCGCCGCCGGGTGCGATGCGGGCAACCGGTCGCGTCCGGGATCAGTCGTGGTATCCGGGAGCGGCCGCGTTCAGGAGGGAAAGCGCGGCGGTACAGGCTTGTTCGCGGACGTGGTCCGGGCCCCGGTGTGCCGCCACCGCGGTCGCGCCCTCCATCAGGAAGAGCAGTCGGCGGCCCAGATCATCCGGTGCCGCGGAACCGGCCCGGGCGGCGATATCGGTGAACAGTGCGAGGCACCGGTCCAGATGCCGGGCCGTGATCGCCCGGACCTCGGGTTCGTAGTGCTGGGTCGCGGCGTTGATCATGGCGCAGCCGCGGAAGTCCGGTTCGAGGTACCACTCGCCCAGCGCCCCGAAGACGGCGGCCAGGCGATCCGCGGGGTCGCCGCCCGCCGCCGCGGCCGCCGCGGTCAGCCACGCGATCACCCGGTCGCTGCGTGCTTCGAGTACGGCGTGCACGAGCCCGTCCTTGGTGCCGAAGTGCCGGTACAGCGTCTCCTTCGAAATTCCCAGGCGCTTGCACAGTTCGGCGACACCGACACCGTCGATTCCGCGGTCGTAGAGCAGCGGAGCGGCGGCATCGATGACGGCGGCCCGGGTGCGGGCCGGATCGATGGTGGAGCCCTTGGCTACTGGCATAGATTCGATGGTACCGATTGGTTCGATGTACTGCTATCCTGCGATGGAACTGATCGGTACCATCTAGGAGTCCCATGTCGGAAGTCGTCGGCGTTCCACCGCGCGGGATCCGGACGCGTGCGGAGATCCCGCCGTCCGGCAGCCGCGGATCGCCGGTGCCCGTCACGCCGGGCCCGGCGCTGCGGCAGGCGGTGTGCCTGGCGTTCGGCACCGCATCGGCACTCGGATTCGCCCGTTTCGCCTACGGTCTGCTGCTACCGGTGATGCGCGACGAGCAGGGCTGGAGCGCGGCGGCCGCCGGGATACCGGCCACCGCGAACGGCCTCGGCTATCTGCTGGGGGCGCTGGCGACACCCCTGCTCACCCGGCGCCTCGGCGCGATATGGGTCTTCCGCGGCGGTATGGTGCTCACCGCCGCGGCGCTGGCCGCCACCGGTAGCGGCGGCTACCTGCTCCTGCTCATACTGCGGGCCGCCGCCGGTGCCGCGGGCGCGGCGGTATTCATCAGTGGTGGCGTCATCGCCTCCCACCTCGCGGTGCGGACCGCCTCGAGTACGCCCATCACGGTGTACTTCGCCGGGACCGGACTGGGAATCGTGCTGAGCGGTATCGGCCTTCCGCTGACGGAGAGCCACTGGCAGTTCGCGTGGTTCGGCCTCGGTGTGGCCGCGGCCGTGGCCGCCGCGGTGAGCTGGTCCGCCGGCGGTGCGCCGGTCCCGATCGCCCCGAGCGGGGGGCGCGTGCGGTGGCGCGCGCTGCGGTCGACCGTGCCGGCCTATGCATTGTTCGCGGCCGGGTACATCACCTACATCACTTTCCTGTCCGCGTACCTGCTGGGCCGGTCGGCCTCGACCGCCGAGGTCGTGGGCGTATGGGTCACCGTGGGACTCGGGGTGATCATCGGACCCGCGCTGTGGCGCCGGCCGATCGCGCGCCGACCCGGTAATCGGGTCCTGGCCGGCGTACTGGCCGCGCTGAGCGGCGGCGCGGCGCTCATCCTGATCTCCCCGAACGCCGCGGTCACCGGCACCGCCTCGGCGGTCTACGGAGCGACGTTCATGACCGTTCCCGCGGTCGTCACCGCCATTGTCAAGAACCACATCCGGCCTGCGGATTGGACCCCCACGCTCGCCTGCTGCACCGCTGTTTTCGCGGCCGGGCAGACCGTGGGCCCCTGGGCGGCCGGCGCGCTCGCCGATCACCTCGGCGCCACCGCGCCCGTGTGGTGGACGGTCCTGCTCTGCGGCCTCGGCTCGATCGTCGCGGCGGCCCGGCCCCTTCCCGGCCGAACCCCGAAGGAGAACGAACACTGATGGCGATATTCGTCCTGATTCCCGGTATGTGCCACGGCGGGTGGTGTTTCGAGGGCATCACCCACCGGCTTCGCGAAGAAGGGCACCGGGTACTGCCGTTGACGCTGACCGGGGTCGGTGAACGCGGCCACCTGCGCCGTGCCGGGGTGAACCTCGACACCCATATCGAGGATGTCACCGCGATGCTGGCGGCCGAGAGCGTCCGCGACGCGGTACTCGTCGGCCACAGCTACGGAGGCATGGTGATCACCGGGGCGGCGGACCGCGCGCCGGATCGGGTCGCGGCACTGGTGTACGTGGACGCCACGGTCCCCGAGCACGGCGACTCCTGCTGGGATCTCGTTTCGGAGCAGGAGCATCGGTGGTACCTGGATGTGGTGGACACCGGCGACGCCGTCCGGCCGCTCCCGTTCTTCGACCCCAGGGCCACGCCGCATCCGCTGGCGTCGGTGCTCCAGCCGTTGGCGCTGGAGGGCGACCTCGCCCACATCCGGAGCCGGACCTACGTCTACGCCGCCGGATGGGAAACACCCTCACCGTTCACCGGAGTGCACGCGCGCCTGGGCCGTGACCCCGGGTGGACCACGTACGCGCTGGACGGTGGGCACAACCTGATGCGGGACGATCCCGAGGGCCTGCTGCGGATCCTCCGCGGCACGATCGAGCCGCGCTGACCCGCTCGCGTATACCACCGGCCCGGGCACTCCCTGCGCGGCTAGGCTCGGGCGGTATGAGCCTGGGCGAGGTGGCCGCCGACCTGTACGGGCTGGCGCCCGCGGAGTTCGTCGCCGCGCGTGACGCCCGCGCCGGTGCGGCGAAGGAATCCGGGGATCGGGAACTGGCGGCCGCGATCACGGCCCTGCGCAAACCCACGGTCGCGGCGTGGGCGGTGAACGCACTCGTGCGTGCGGCGCCCCGCGAGGTGGACTCCCTGCTCCAGCTCGGCGCCGACCTGCGGACGGCGCAGCGGCAACTGTCCGGTGCCCGGCTGCGCGAACTGACCCGGCAGCGCCGGCAGGTGGTGGACGCCTTGGCCGAACGGGCGGGCGAGGTCGCCGCCGACCAGGGCCGGCCCGTTTCCGAGGCGGTACTGCGTCAGGTGAGTGAGACGCTGACCGCCGCCCTGGCCGATTCCGATATCGGCGAGCAGGTCCGCGCCGGCACCCTGGCCACCGCGCAGAGCTATGCGGGCTTCGGCCCGGTGGAGCCGGATCTGTCGGTGGTCCGGGACAAGCCGAAGGCCGCCGGTGCCGAGACCCGGCGGAAGAAAAAGGCCGCCGAACCCACCGAGGCCGAACACGCGCGCGCCGCGCGTGCCGAGGCGGACCGGCAGCGCGCGCAGGAAGAACTGCGCGCCGCGGAAACCGCCGCGCGCGAGGCCCTCACCGCCGCCGAGAAGGAAGCACAGCGTGCTGCCGAACACCTCGAGGCCACCACCGCGCGGCTGACCGAACTCCGCGACGAACTCGCCGCGGTGGAAGACCGGCACCGATTCGCCCGCAACGCAGAGCGCGCCGCCCGGGACGCGGTCCGGGCGGCGACGGTCGAACTGGAACGGGCCCGGCGGCGCAAGCGCTGATCCGGCCGCCGAGGGGGCGGAGTCGAGCGCGTCGCGGTGGGGCAACGGCCCGTGCCGCTCCGGTCGTCACCAGGCGAGAAGGGGCGTTGGCGGGCTTCGCGCGGCGGCGACGGTGGGCGTGGCCCGCTGTCCTGTTCGTATCGGCTGGTCAGAGGGTATGCCGGACGGCGGAGTCGCGGCGGCGCGCGGCCCGAACATCCAGCGGGCCCGCATTTTCCGCAGTGGATACCGGCGCGTCGGCGGGGGCACCGGCGGCCGTTCGGCTGTAATGGTCGGCGCTCGATCGGTTTCCGTGTGTGATGTCCTCCCGTTCAGGAAGGTTCTCGTATGCGTCGTTTCGTGATGGCTCTGGGTTCGGCCGCGATGGCGATAGCGGTGACATCGGCAGTGGACAGTAGCGCGCACGCCGCGAGCGGGCAGGTCGCACTACGGTGGATCGCCGACGGGAGCCGGGTGGAGAAGGTCATCGACAATCCCAGCGGCTGTATCGATCTCAGCGCGGTCGGGGTGGTCGGCCGGGTGTCGGTGCGCAACCTCACCGACCGGAAGGTCAAACTCTGGAACGGCATCGGCTGCCGCGGCACCTACGGCGGTGGTATCGAACACGGTGAGCACAACGGCCGGTGGGGCTTCCCCGACTGGAGTATCTACATCTCGTCCTGATTCGGGCGGCGCCCGGCGAACCCCGCGTGAGCGGAGGCGTTTTCGGGGTATCCGGCACATGAGACCCACTGGAGGTGTTGTGTGAAGGCCGAAGACGAGGGCAGCGTGCCCGGCTCGGTGAGCCCGTTCAATCCGGCGGACCCGCTCGACCCGGCGAGCCCGGTGAATCCGGCGAACCCGGTGGACCCCGCGGACGCGATCAATCCGGCGGGCACGGTGATGCCGGTGGTACCGATTGCCGACGAACAGCCGATGCGGACCTGGCTGTGGCCCACACTGCTCATCTTCGGCCTGGTGGTCGGGGGTGCGCTACTGGTGATGATTCTGGTGAGCACCGCCGATTTCGGGGAGCAACCGGCGCAGGTCACGCCGACCCCCGGTCAGTGCCAGACCTTTTGCACGACCACTGTCGCGCCGCCGGCGCGCTGACGGCCGGCGGGGACACCCACACCGGGTGTCCCCGCCGTGTTCCGACGCGCTATTGCGCGCCCTGTTGCCCGGTGTCCGGGTCCTCGGCGGTACGCAGTGCGGTTTCCAGTTCCCGGCGCAATCGCGCCGCGGTGGCTTCGTCACCCGCGTCCTCGGCCGTGGTGATGTCCTGGTGCAGCTGAGCGATGGTGTCCTGAATGGTCATCGGTCCTCCGTTCTCTCGCCTGGGCGATCGCGCCGCACGACTGTCTGCCGGCTACGGCGCCCGTCATGGTGCGCATGACCGTTTTCGGCCGTCCGAAACACCGCTCCCGATCCCGGCCCGCCACAGGCGTCGGCGGATTCACACTCGCGCGATTTTCAGATCACGTTTCGATCACCGCGTCGCGGGGGTATCCCCGGTCCAACGAGGTTTGGAAAAAGCCCGAGGAGCATCCGGTGAACGAAATGACCGAAGCCACGACCGACCAGCACGCCGGAGATCGTGCGTCACGTACCGCCCATGTGCCCGCCCACGGGGACAGCTACGACAACATCGAACCGCTGTTCGCCGAACTGGCGGCGCTCGCACCCGAGGATTCGCGCCGGCGCGCGCTACGCGAGCAGATCGTGCACCGCTGCCTGCCGTTGGCTGAACATATCGCGCGCCGTTTCTCCGGCCGCGGCGAAGCGTTCGACGATCTGCTCCAGATCGCACGCCTGGGCCTGGTCCAGGCGGTGGACCGCTTCGACGGGTCGCGGGGCAGCTCGTTCCTGTCCTTCGCCATCCCGACCATCATGGGCGAGGTGCGCCGCCACTTCCGCGATCACACCTGGGCCGTGCGGGTGCCGCGCGGCACCAAGGAACTGCATCTGCGGATCGGCCCGGCCACCGAGACGCTGTACCAGCGGCTGGGCCGGATGCCCACCGCGCGGGAGATCGCCGCGGAACTGGACGCCGATCTCACCGACGTCACCCGGGCACTCATCGCCGGTAACGCGCACACCAGCAGCTCCCTCGACGCCCCCACCGACGACCAGGACGACGAGGTCTCGCCGCCGGCGGTACTGGCCCGGCTCGGCGGGGAGGACCCCTGCTACCGGCTGCTCGAGGACGCGATGACGCTGCGCCCGCTGATCGCGGAACTGCCACAGCGGGAACGGCAGATCCTGGTCTGGCGGTACTTCGCGAACATGACCCAGGTGCAGATCGCCGAACGGCTCGATATCTCGCAGATGCAGGTGTCGCGGATCCTCGCCAAAACGCTGCGGACCCTACGCGAACAGGCGATGGCCGAGCCCGGCGAGGCCGATTCGATCACCACGGCCGCCTGATCCGGGGCCGGATTCCGCGCGGGCTCGCGGGCGGCCCGGCCCTGCCGGGTCGTAGGTTCCGGTATCGGCGGCAGGCTGCGCCGGGCCGGCATCACCGGCGTTCGTCCCGGTCACCCATCCGGGCCTCGGAGGGGTGACCGGCTGCCGTCGCCCGGGAATTCGGATCGGCCCGAGCGGGATCGGCGACCGTGGCCGCGCGAGCGGCTACCGTGCTCGGCGTGGACCTGGAACTGAACGGAAAACGGGCGATCGTCACCGGCGGTAGCAAGGGTATCGGGCTGGCCGTCGCGCGCGGACTGGCCACCGAGGGCGCGGATGTGGTGCTCGCGGCGCGCTCGGCCGAACCGCTCGAGGCCGCGGCCGCCGCCTTGGCCGCGGAAACGGGCCGGCGTGTGCTCGCCGTGCCCACCGATACCGGCGACGACGATCAGGTCCGGGAACTGGTGCGGCGCACGGTCGCCGAACTCGGCGGAGTGGACATCCTGGTGAACGCCGCCGCCACCCCGTGGAGCGCGGGGGCCCCGGCCGGCCTGGCCGATACCACCGACGAGATCGTGCGCCGGGAAGTAGAGATCAAAGTTCTCGGCTACCTGCGCACCGCGCGTGCGGTCGCGCCGCATCTCGTCGCCCAGCGGTGGGGCCGGATCATCAATATCAGCGGACTCGGTGCCCGGCAGGCCAATTCGATCGCCCAGACCGTGCGCAATATCAGTGTTTCCGCGCTGACCAAGAACCTCGCCGACGAACTCGGCCCCGCCGGTGTGAACGTGACGGTCGTGCACCCCGGCCTGACCCGGACCGAACGCCTCACCCAGCGGCTCGGCGAGCGGTCCGCGGAATCCGGGACGCCGGTCGCGGAACTGGAACGGGACCTCGTCCGTAATTCCGTGGGTCGTGTCATCGATGCCCGCGAGGTGGCCGATGTGGTGACCTTCCTGGCGTCCCCGCGCAGTATCGCCATCACCGGCGACGCTGTCGCGGTGGGCGGCGGCGTCCCGGGCCCGGTCTACTACTGACAGCGGTCCTGCCGCCGGGGCCGCCCTGATATACACGGCATATGCCGGCGAACACACACTCCGAGTCCGACGCCTTCGACGATCTGGTGGCTGCCGCCGACGCACCCGTGTACATCGTCACCCTGGCTGCGGGCGATGAACGGTCCGGGTGCCTGGTCGGATTCGCGTCCCAGGTCGGGGTCGACCCCGCCCGGTTCCTGGTCTGCCTGTCCGAGACCAATCACACCTTCCGGGTGGCGCCGGGCGCGGAGTTCGCCGCCGTGCACCTGGTCGGTACGGACGACGCGGAACTCGCCGTGTTGTTCGGTACGCAGACCGGTGACGAGATCGACAAGTTCGACCGGTGCCGCTGGCGCTCCGGCCCGCACGGGGTCCCGATCCTGCTCGATGCCGTGGCCTGGTTCTGCGGTCGCATCCTCACCCGGCACGATTTCGGTGACCACGTCGGCCTGGTGCTGGCGCCCGAGGACGCCGCCGTTCCGGCCTCCGCGCCGGCCGTGCTGCGCCTCCACGATGTCGCCGGCCTGCGGCCCGGTCATCCGGCGTGAGGGGCTTGTCGCGCCACTTTCACGGATTGCCTGCGGTGCGGTTCCGCCGCCACTTCGGCGGCGGTCGCGCATTCGCCGAACGACACGGGGCGAGGTCCGCCGCGGGCGGTGCGGGCGCCGAATCAGGGGCCGGCGAATGTTTTCCGGTACGCCGAGGGCGACATCCCCAGACCGCGCCGCATATGGTGGCGCAGGTTGTCCGGTGATCCGAGCCCGGACCTCTCCGCGACCTCGTCCACCGGGATATCCGCCGATTCCAGCAGTTCCCGGGCCAGATCGATCCGGCGATCGCGAAGCCAGGCGCCCGGGGACAGTCCGGTCTCGGCCCGGAACCGGCGACTGAACGTTCGCGGGCTCATCCGCGCGTGCGCGGCGAGGGTCGCGACGCCGAGCGGCTCGGCCAGGCGGGTCAGCGCCCACGCTCGGGTCGGGGCGGTGCTGAGGTCGTCGGGGCCGGGCACCTGGTGCTCGATGAACTGGGCCTGGCCGCCCTCGCGCCAGGGCGGTACGACGCAGTATCGAGCGGCCCGGTTCGCCACGGTGGCGCCGTGGTCGCGGCGGATGATGTGCAGGCACAGATCGATTCCGGCCGCCAGGCCCGCCGAACTGAGCACCGCGCCCTCGTCCACGAACAGCACGGTCTCATCGAGTTCGACCGCCGGGAACAGCCGGCGGAAATCGTCGGCGTAGCGCCAGTGGGTGGTGGCGCGGCGGCCGTCGAAGACCCCCGCGGCGGCGAGGACGAATGCGCCCGTGCAGATGGACACCATCCGGGCCCCGGCGGGCACCGTGGCCAGTGCCGCGGCGAGGGCGGGGCCGAGTTCGCCGCCGGCGCGGGCGGCGCGGTATCTGGTCCCCGGCAGGATCACCGTATCGGCGGTGGCGAGCGCTTCCGGCCCGGCCGCGGCGACCATCGAATATCCCGCGGTGGCCGGTACGGGCCCGGCGTCGAGGGAGCACGTCACAACCCGGTAGAGCGGGTTGCCGGCCTCGTCGGTGGCCTCGCCGAACACCAGGGACGGGATGGTCGCGTCGAAACCGACCACCGGATCGAGCAACAGCACGGCGACGGTATGCGGGCGCCGGGGCGAACCATCGGTGGCATGATCTTCACGCATATTGTCGATTCTGCCACTGGTGACGCGGCGGCGGCTACCGGAAGCTGATCATCGTGATGACGAAGATCGATCCCGGCGCCGCGGTCGCGCGCGCCGGTCGGCGGCCACGACTGCATTTCGCCTGGATCGTCGCGGGCGTCAGCTTTGTGGCCATCCTGGGCGCCGCCGGGTTCCGGGCGGTGCCGAGTGTGATGATGACGCCGCTGCACCAGGAATTCGGCTGGTCGCATGCCACGATCGGCGCCGCGATGTCGGTGAACATGGTGCTGTTCGGCGTCACCGCGCCGTTCGCCGCCGCGCTCATGGACCGGTTCGGTGTGCGCCCGATCCTCACCGGTGCACTGCTGCTGATCGCCGCGGGGACCGGTGTGGGCACGGTCATGACCGCGAGCTGGCAGCTGGTGCTGCTGTGGGGTGTGCTGGTGGGGCTCGGTACCGGGTCCCTCTCGATGGGTTTCGTCGCCACCGTCTCGACCCGGTGGTTCGTGGCCCGGCGCGGGCTGGTCACCGGGGTGCTCACCGCGGCGAGCGCGACGGGCCAGCTCGTGTTCCTGCCCGTGGTCGCGGGGGTCACCGAGGCGTTCGGGTGGCGCTGGGCCTCGATCATCGTGACTCTCGCGGCGCTGGCGGTGATACCGCTGGTCGTGCTGTTCATCCGGGACCGTCCCGGCGATATGGGCCTCACCGCCTACGGCGGCGAATCCGAGCCCGCCGCCGAGCCACTGCCGGGCGGTACCTTCACAGCGGCACTGGCCGGGCTGGCGCAGGGCGCCCGGGTTCCCGCCTTCTGGTTGCTGGCGGGCAGCTTCGCCATCTGCGGGATGACGACGAACGGATTGATCGGCACGCATTTCATACCCGCCGCGCACGATCACGGTATGCCGGTCACCGTGGCCGCGTCGCTGCTGGCCACCATCGGGATCTTCGACGTCGCGGGCACGGTCTTCTCCGGCTGGCTCACCGATCGCGTGGATCCTCGCATACTGCTGGTGATCTACTACCTCGGCCGTGGGGCGTCACTGCTCCTGCTGCCGGCGCTGCTCTCCCCGAATGCCGAGCCGAGCACCTGGGTTTTCATCGTCTTCTACGGTCTCGACTGGGTGGCCACCGTGCCGCCGACGATCGCCATCTGCCGCAGCTGGTTCGGTGCCTCGACCCCGGTGGTGTTCGGCTGGGTCTTCGCCGCGCATCAGCTCGGTGCCGCGGTGGCCGCTTTCGGCGCGGGATACCTTCGCGACGCCCACGGTTCCTACGACCTCGCCTTCTTCGTGGCCGCGGGGTTGTGTGTGGTGGCGGCACTGCTGTGCGGTGCCGCACGGCGCCCGCGGGCCGGTGCGCCCGCGGTGATGGCGGCCCCGGGCGGGTCCGACCCCGGAGCCGGGAAACCGGGCCTGATCACGCGGTCGCCGGGAGACCGGTCCTGATCGGGGGCGCCACGAAACCGGGCTTCGAGGGGGCGTCGATGGAGGCGCCACGAAACCGGGCCCGTCGGTCCGGGGGACGGCCCGGGCGCACCTACCGTTCACCGACTGTTACCGCGCTGAGTCGTGACCGGAGTTTGTGCGCCGTGCCCCGGGGAAAGTGGTCGATGACGCGGGCCGACCGTGCCCGCACCGACGCCGGGAGTGGCCATGGACTACCGCGCCCTTGCCTTCGCCGCACTCGCCACCTGTTGCGCTCTCGGACCGCCTGTCGCGCAGGCGGCGCCGGCACCCGACCCGGTCCCACCCACCGCGGCGGGCGAGACCGCGCCGCGCACGGCAATCTCGGTCCGTTCGCTCACCGGCCTGAGCTGGGGCACCGCCGACGAACACCAGGTGCGCAGCGCGCTGTCGCTGGCCAAGCTCTACCTCACCGATTACGCACTGCGCCACGGTGACGGTTCGGCCGGTGACCTCGCCCACGGTGAGCGGATGATCCGGTATTCCGACGATGCGGCCGCCGACGCGGTGGCGGCGAAATATCCCGGGGCCATCGCGTCGGTCGCCGCGGAGTACGGGCTGGCGGAAACCCGGCCGGGCGCGAACTGGGGCAGTTCCACCACCAGTACCGCCGACGTGGCCGATTTCCTCGACGCCAAACTGCGCACCGATCCGGCCTCCCCGATCCTGTTCTGGATGGCCACCGCCGCACCCCGTGCCGCCGACGGCACCGAACAGAACTGGGGTACGGCCGCGCTGCCCGGCGTCCAGGGCACCAAATGGGGTTGGGCGGATGCCCCGCCCCAGGAGGTCGCCTCGGCGTCGTTCGGCCCGGGTTTCACGGTGGCCGCGCACACCCGGGGCGGTCCCGCGGACCAGACGGCCGATGTGCTCGGGGCACTGTCGTCGGTCCTCCCCGGGCGCGGAGGGCCCACCGTGCCTTCTGTACCCGCGCACACCTCCGGCCCCGTTCCGGTGCCGGAAGGTTCGTGGTCCGGGTGACTCCCCGTGCGCCCGGACGACGAACTCGAAGGGTCCCGCCGCGGTATCAGACCGAACGAGTCCGCGGCGGCGCGGGATTCGGCGCGAGCCGCAACGCGAACAACAGATCGGTGTTGTGCACGGGCTCCGGCGATTCGGCCCCCCGCAGCAACCCGGCCCCGCGGATCCAGCTGTGGTGCCAGTGATGGAGTTCCGGCATCGTCACCGCACAGCGCGCGGCGGTCTGGCGCAGTCGGCGACCGGCACCGCCGATGCCGCCGGCGAACAATTTCGACACGGACTGCGGGCGAGCTTCCTGGTACGCCCGGGCCTCGTGCAACAGCGCTCGCACCGAACCCGGTAGAACCCATACGTACAGGTCGGCGGGCTGTGCGTAACCGATCGGCCCGGTGAATACGACTCCGTCGCGGGTGAGCCCCGTACACGGCACCGAACCCAGTTCCACCGTGGTGGCGCCGGTACACAACGCCGTGGCGAGGGCCGCGGCGTCGACCGGGTTCGTGGTGCGCGCCCGGATCCGGCCGAGGGTGTCGTCCTCGACGTATACGGTGGTCAATCCGGGGCCCACCGAGTAGTTGAGGTCGGGCGGCAGGTTCAGTCGCATACCGTGCAGCAGGAAACCCGCCTGCGCCCCGCGCAGCCGGGCCACGGTGTGCCCACGGCCCGGGCTGCCGCAGACGAGTTCGCCGAGAAACCGGTACAGGCCGAGGATTTCGCGCCGGTCGCTGGGGTGGTTCGCCTCGGGCAGCCCGGGCCGGGGAGTCGACAGCGAACGATCCCAGAAGTATCCGGCGGTGCCGGGTTCACCGAACGGTATCGCCGCGGCGGTGCCACCCGGGTGGTGTACGCACGGACGGCCGGTGCGCGCGGCGAGCCAGCGGCACGTCGCCTCGATACCTTCGGTGTAGACGGCGTCGAGACGGTCGAATTCCGGCGCGGTCAGCTCGCGGTGGGCGTCGGCGCGGAATGTGGTGACATCGCTGTCCGGTATCCGGGGGAGTGCGTCGTCACCGGTGGTCAGTACGACGTCGGCGACCCGGTCCCGGGGTTCGGCGTCGCGGTAACCCATTATGCGAGTGGCGGGTTCGGGTACCTTCTGGGAGGTGAGCGGGGTGCGCCGCGCTCTGTGGAAGGTCAGCCACTGGTGTAGTTGCCCCTCGGCCAGACCTAGCTCGCGCGCCGCGGACCGCACGTCTTCGACCGACAGTGTCTCGTTTTCGTCGAGCTGGACCAATCGGTCCAGTGTGGACGGACGCAGCGTGGCGCCGCTGGTCTCGGTCACGGTGACAACCTCCTGGGCGCGGGCCCGGACGATATTACTGTTCTCCTCCGGTACAGAACATTCGATCACTTTCCGGGCCGGGGAGGAGACGATCAAAGAGAACTTAACCACCGTTGACAGAGAATGCGCAGTTCCGGTATTTGCGGAACGTTGGCAGGTCGGCGCATGGAATTCGAGATTCTCGGCGGCGCACATCCACATGCGCTGGAACCGATATCAATGGGTCCGGCCCGTACGCGGTACGAAAGCGGTGGCCGTTCGATTGCTGACAATCGGCGTTGTCACGGCACTGTGTCCGGGGTCTCGACGCCGTACACCCTGCGGTGTCCGGAGCCGATGGCCGTCACCGGCCCGGTCGCCCACCTGCCTCGAGCGCGCCGCCGGCGGCACGCCATTCGACCAGGCCGCCCGACATGTTCTTGGCCTCGAAGCCGTATTCGACAAGGAGATTCGCGGCGCCGTAGGACCGCAGACCGCCGGTGCAGAAGGTGATCAGAAGCCGATCGTCGGGCAACTGTTCGCATTCTGTCGTCAACTGTTCCAGCGGTAGGTGGACCGCACCGGGAATGTGGGTGCGATTCCATTCGAACTGCCGGCGCACATCCACGATCAGCGCTCCGGCGCGGACGGCGTCGATCGCCTCTCGTGCGGAGAGGGAGGGTGCGCGGTACAGGTAGTGACGGATGCTCACGGAAGTTCGTCCTCATATCGTCGGGGGGGTGGGCACGGTGATCTTCTCGCCGGTCGTGCCGGTTCAGGCGGCGCCGGGGCGCACGATCATGAGCACCACGACAATGAGCCACAGCATGTTGTAGCCGCCGCTGAGCATGCCGAGGGTGCGCAATCGCCGTCCGTCGTCGGGCGCCGCGAGGGCTTGGCGCTGCATCGGGTGGATCGTGGTGATGATGACTATGGCGGCGCACGCGGTGAGAACGATCGCCGTGGTGATCCAGATCTCGCCCATGCGGTTCTGGAGCGTGGCGAGGACGATGCCGACAGCGGGGACGATCAGGCCGAGCCGGGCGTAGGTACCGGTGATCCGGTGCAGGACGGCGGCGACGGCGTGCTGACGTTCCGGCGGCGCGGGGACGGTTCCCGATACCGGCGCGTAGCGGGGGAACAGACTGGTGGCCACGGCCGAGCCGCCGATGAAAACAATCGCTGCCAGGACATGGACCGACAGCAGCAGGTTGTGCATGGACAGCTCCCTCTCGACCTTCAGGTGCGCTGAAGCCTAACACTTCCTTCAGGGTGACTGAAGGATTGTGGGCCGGTGCACAGTAGGTCCGGACGACGCCGCACACCCCGGCACGAGCTACCGGCCGGTGGGCAACTCGCCGCTGCGGCAGAGGTAGGAAGCGATCTCGGTGAGCTTGGTATTGCTGTGCTGGCTGGCCCGCACCAGCAGGGCGAAGGCTTGTTCGGCGGTCAGCTTGTACCGCTCCATGAGAATGCCCTTGGCCTGACCGATCAGGTCACGGGTGTCGATGGCGTGCCTCAACTGCGAAACCTGCTGTGCCGTGGCCATCGCCACGCCGGCGTGGGCGGCGAAGAGCCGTCCGACGCGTTCGGAATCGGCGTCGAAGGCGCGGGGCACGCGCGCGTACAGATTGAGGGCGCCGAGATCGTCGCCGAGCACGTAGAGCTGAAACGACAGCATACTGCCGATACCGAGTTCGGCGGCACGCGCGGCGAATCGCGGCCACCGCACTTCGCCGGCGGTATCGGGCAGCGCCACGGTGTGCCGTTCGTACAGTGCGTCCAGACAGGGGCCCTGCTCGAACTCGATCTGGGCACGGTCGACCTCTGCGACGAGAGCCGCCGAAACGATCGGCGTATCCATCACCCGCCGCCGGGCGATCACCGAGATTCCCGCGTACGCCGCGCCCGGCACGGTATCCACCGCGGTATCGACGATGCCCTGCAGGGTGGCCGACACATCCGCCCGGGCCTCCAGGTACCGGGCCAGATCGCCCAACCGCTCGGCCAGGTCCGCCGGAATCCGGGACCGCTCGGCGGTTTCCGCCGCCGTGCCGTCGCCGGGGCCGGGCTGTGCACTGGTCGCCATGGTCGGGAGCGCCTTCCGCAGCAGGTGCCGGCCGCGTCCCCGGCCGGCGGCGTGGCCGCGTGCTCTCGCCGGAGGTCCACGCCCGCCTTCCACCCTACGTCGCGGGGTACCGGAGCGGTGCTGCTCGCCCGGCCGGCGGGCGGGTCACCGCCGGGGGTCGAGAATCAGTCCGGCCGGGGACCCTCGGGTCTCCGACCGGGCTGCCGGACGAACAACCGGCGAGTCAGCGGCGGCGTGGCATGGCCGAACCGATCACGGCGTCCGGGATACCGGCCGCGGATCCGGCGACGATCTCGCCGGCGAAATAGGCGGGCCGGTCGATTCCCGGCTCGTCCCGGGTGATGAGCGGGGCTCGAAACCGGCTCGGCCCGATGGCCGGGGTTTCCGGCCGCGGCCGCAGCATGGTCACCGCCGCGACGACGGTGGAGCGGATGGGCAGACGCGCGGTGCGGGAGTCGGTGCCGGCGAAACGCGCGATACGGGGGTCACCGGTGACAAGGCATATCTCCACACCGTCGCGGCGGTATTGTTCCGCGTCCACCGCCAGCGCCTCCAGTGTGCGCAACGACAGGAAACCGAGCCTGGCGGCATCGACGATCAGCGCGCCACACCCGGTGGTCGCCGTATCGACCGCCTCGCGCACCTTCTGCCGCCATAGGGGGAGAGTGAACGCATCCGCTTCGCCGCGGACGGCGAGGACGACGATTTCGCCGCGCCGGAGAGTCCGGAAGGTCAGCTGGTCACCGGGTGATCGGGACGGCGGCGGCGAAACGGGGGCAGGAGGTACAGCAGAGAAACTGAATGGCTTCATGGGGACCTGGATCAGTCGAGATGCACGACGCATCGTGGCCGGGCCGACCCTGGAGTCTCAAGGCGAACGTGAACCCGCTTCATCCCCACCCTACGCGCACGGTGCCGCCGCCGGCGGCGGCGAGCCACACGCACCGATTGACCGCGACGGCGACGCCCTCGGCGGTCTACCGGACCGGTCGTGCGCAGGCCGGCTACCGGTGGTCCGGCGCTCAGCGGTCACCGGTACCGATACCCACCACCTCGAAACCGGTGCCGTGGAGAGCGGCGCGGTCCAAGAGGTTGCGGCTGTCCACGATGATCGCCCGGTCGGCCCGGGCCTTCAACCGCGACCAGTCGAGAGCGCGGAATTCGGGCCATTCGGTGAGAATCACCAGCGCTGCCGCGCCCTCCGCGACCAGGTACGGGTCGTCCACCACCTGTACCGGGCCGAGACCGGGGGTGCTGCCGGGGACGCACGGGTCGTAGGCCGTCACGGTGGCGCCGTGCCGGCAGAGCTGGCGCGCCACCGCGACCGCGGGGGAGTCGCGTAGATCTCCCGTACCGGCCTTGAACGCGAGCCCCAGTACGCCGATGCGGGCGTCGGCCAGCGAACCGTCGACCGAGCCGGTGACCGCACGCCGCACCTTGCGCAGCACCATGGCGTGCTGCCGGTCGTTGGCGCGCACGGCATCGCGCAGGATGGCGAAGTCCACGCCCGCCGATTCCGCGGCGCGTAGTAGTGCGTGGGTGTCCTTGGGCAGGCAGGAGCCGCCCCAGCCGGGGCCGGGCGCGAGAAAATCCGGTCCGATCCGGTCGTCCATCCCCATTGCGCCGGTGACCTCGGTGATATCGGCGCCCACGCGTTCGCACAATTCGGCCAGCGTGTTCACGAACGACAGTTTCACCGCCAGAAAAGCGTTGCTGGCGTATTTGGCGAGTTCCGCGCCGGCTGTATCGCAGCGCAATACCGCGGCACCCGTGCCGGCGTAGAGCTCTTCGACCCGGTCGGCGGATTCCGTGTCCTGCTCCGCGGCGCCGATGACCACGCGGTCGGGCCGCAGGAAATCCTGTACCGCACGGCCTTCCCGGAGAAATTCGGGATTACTCACCACCGCCGCTCCGGCGCAGCCGGGGCGGGCGGCGAGCCGGGCCGCCGTCCCCACCGGGACAGTGGATTTGGTGACGAGAGTGCAATCCGGCCGCAGGACGGCCGACAAAGTGGCGAGAGCGCTGTCGAGCACACCCAGATCGGCCGCCCCGCCGTCACCCTTGGGGGTGGGCAGGCACAGCAGCACCACTTCGGCCTCGGCCAGCGACTCCGGGTCGGTGGTGAAGACGAGCCGGTCTTCGTCGAGTCCCGCCCGGACCAGCTCCGGAAGCCCCGGCTCCACGATGGACACCCGGCCCGCGCGCAGTTGTTCGATCTTGTTCTCGTCGTTGTCGAGACAGATCACATGGTGACCCAGGTGGGCCAGGCAGGCGGCACTGGTGAGTCCCACATATCCGGCACCGACCACACCGACACGGCTACCCATGATGTGCCCCCTTTCCGATGACCTCGGCCGCGGCGCCGAGCACGCGTTCGGGTCGCACCATGAGCAACCCGGTATCCGGGCGGTTGCCGTGCGGATCGCCGAGACGCCCCGCCCACAGCGCGATATGACGCTCGGCAGTCGGCGGCGGCCCCCAGGTACCCGGCGAGGTGGGACCGAACAGCAGTACCGAGGGTGTACCGAACGCGGTCGCGAGATGCCCGACACCGGTATCGCCGCAGACGACCAGCGCCGCGCCGGCCACGATCGCGGCCAGCCCGGCCGGATCGGTACGTCCCGCGTACACCGCGGAGTCCGGGAGCCCGGCCCGGCCGGCGACCGCCCGGGCCAGCGGCACCTCTTCCGGGGAACCGGTGACCACCACCGGGCGTCCGTCGGCGGCGAGCTCGCGGGCCACGCGCGCGAAACGTTCGGGTGGCCAGCGCCGGGCGGGATAGGCCGCGCCCGGGTGGATCACGACCGCGTCCGGTACGGGGGTGGGTATCGGCGGCGGGCGCAGCCCGAGTGCGGTGGGATCGGCCCGGATGCCCGCGTACTCCAGCAGCCGGCACCAGCGGTCGACCTCATGCAGGTCGGCACGCCAGGCCGGTCCGGTCCGGCCCGGGAAATCGGGATGACAGTGGGTCAGCAGCGTGCCCGGTCCGGTCGCCACCAGGTCACGGATGCTCTCCGGGCCGCGGCCGTGCAGGTTGACCGCCAGACGTGGTGGTTCGGGCGGGCGCCGCAGCGCACCCAGCCCGGGCGTCGGCAGCAGTTCGTCCACCGCCTCGATGAGGCCGACCAGTCCGCGCAGTGGTTCCGGCGCGGCCAGCACCAGGCGGTTATCCGGACAGGCGGCCCGCAGCGCCCGGAGTGCGGGCACCGCGGTCAGCAGATCGCCCAGGCCGAGCGCGCGCAATACGAGAATCGTGCCGCTCAGGGCCACGACCCCTCTTCCGAGGCGCAGACCACGAGCTCGCGGACCTCGCAGCCGGGCGGCTGGCCCAGCGCGAACAGCACCGTATTCGCGACATCCGCCGGCCGGTTGAGTTTCGCGTCCGGCGGCGGCTTGTACTTCTCGGCGCGCCCGTCGAAGAACGCCGTGTGCATTCCGCCGGGGACGAGCAGGGTGACCCCGACCTCCCCCGCGGTTTCGGCGGCGAGCGCCCGGGTGAAGCCGATGACCCCGAATTTCGACGCGCAATAGGCGGTCGCGTCGCTCGCGGCGCGGAGGCCGAGGGTGGAGGCACAGGTGACCACCGTGCCCCGGTGCCGACGCAGCGCGGGCAGCGCCGCGCGGACCACGGCCACCGTACCCAGCAGGTTCACCTGGACCACCCGTTCCCAATCCTTGGCGGGCACCTGGTCGAGCGGCCCGCAGGCGTCGGTTCCGGCGGCGGTGAAGACACCGTCGATCCGGCCGTCGGCGGTGTCGAGGAGTTCGCGCACGGCGTTGTCGGCGGCGGCGGTATCGGCGAGGTCGGCCCGGACGAAATCGACCGTGGTCTCGGGCTGGTCCCGGTCGATCACGAGGGGGCGGCCCCCGTGTTCGAGCACCGCGGCGGTGACCGCGGCGCCGAGACCGGAAGCACCGCCGGTGATCAGGATATTTCCAGGGTTTCGCATCGCACTCCTTCGTTCTCGGGTCAGCCGCGGGACCGGGTGACCAGCTGAGTTGTCGAGTAGCCGCGGACCGTGGGTATGAGCGCTATCTCACCGCCGTGCCGGCGGACGACGCCGGCCTCGGGCAGATCCGCTTCCGCGTAGTCGCCGCCCTTGACCCAGACATCGGGGCGCAGTCGCTCCAGCAGGGCGGCCGGGGAGGATTCGTCGAAGATCGTGACGGCGTCGACCGAGGCCAGCTCGCCGAGCAGCCGGGCGCGATCGCGTTCGGCGACGATCGGGCGGCTCGGCCCCTTCAACCGCCGTACCGAGTCGTCGGAGTTGAGGCAGACGATCAGCGCGTCGCCCATGGCGCGGGCCTGGCGCAGCAGGCTGATATGGCCGGGATGCAGCAGATCGAAACAGCCACCGGTCGCGACGAGCCGGCCGCCGCGCGCCCGGACACCTGCCGCCACCTCGAACGCCGATCCGGAGTTCTCGGCGCGGGCGGTGCTCGCGGGTTCGGATGTGTCGCTACGGGACAGCGCGGCCGCGCCACCACCGGCGACGAACCCGGCCGCGATGCCCACGGCCCGGCCCACCGCCTCGGCCACCGTCGATCCGTCCAGCAGGGCCGCCGCCGCGGCCGAGGCGAACCGATCGCCCGCACCGCAGGTGTCGGGGGCGGCGGTGCCGAGCCGGATCTCGCCGGGCACCGGCACCGTTGCCAGCCGCTTCCCGTTGGCCAGGACAGCCCCGGCGGAGCCGAGGGTGACGGCTACGGAATCCGCGGTCCATTCGTCTCGGAGTACCTTCGCGAGTTCGTCGGGCTCGGCGTACCCGGGCGCGAACTGCCGCGCCTCGCTCATATTCGGCGAGACGAGCGCGGCACCCGGAATCGGTGCCGGCCCGCGCGGATGCGGATCCCACACCACCGGCACCGACGGAGCGAGTTCGGTCAGCAGCCGCCGGATCCGGGGGTGTGCGGCCACGCCGCGCCCGTAGTCGGCGACCAGGATCGCCCCCGCCGCGCGCAGGACGCGCACGATCGCCGGGCCGAGCGGACCGGCCTCCGCGGTGCCGTCGCCGGTATCCAGCCGGACCAGCGACTGGCCGCCCGCGCGGACCCGGGTCTTGCGTACCGTTTCGCCGCGCAGCGCCATCGGCACCACCTCGACCTCCGGGTCGAGCAGCCGCCGCAGGCTGCGACCGCCGTCGTCGTCGGCGGTCGCGGTGACGAGCACGACCTCGGCCACCGACCGGGCCGCCAGGATCGCGGCCAGCCCGGCCCCGCCCGGGCGCAGCCGCCTGCTCCGGACATCGACCACGGGGACCGGCGCCTCGGGGCACAGCCGGGTCGCGTCGCCTTCGATATCGACGTCGAGCAGGCTGTCACCCAGGACGATCAGCGGTTTCACGCCGGAATTCCCAGCGCCTCGTCGAGCGCCGCGCACAGTGTGTGCACCAGGGCGAGATGCACTTCCTGCACGGTGGCGGTGCTCGGTGCCTCCACGGCGACGGCGCGATCGCACAGGGCCGCCAGCGGATTCGGCGCCGGCCCGGTCATGGCCCAGGTGGTGACACCGATATCGTGCGCCGCTTTCGCTGCGGCCACCACATTCTGACTGGTGCCGCTCGTGGACAGCAGGACGAGGATATCGCCGGGCCGGCCGTGGGCGCGGACCTGCCGGGCGAACAGTTCGTGCCCCCCGTAGTCGTTCAGGATGGCGGTCCCCGCGGAGGTGTCGGCATGCAGCGCGATCGCCGACAGCGGCCGTCGCTCGTTGCGGAAACGGCCGACCAGTTCCCCGGTCAGATGCTGGGCCTCGGCCGCGCTGCCACCGTTACCGCAGGCGAGCAATCGGCCGCCGTTGCGGAACACCGTGGCCAGTTCGCGCCCCCACCCGTGGATCTCCGGCGCGTGCGAACTGGTGCGCTGCAGTGCTTTGCACAGAGCCGCGAAATGCTCCTCCATCACGACACACCTCCTGTCTGCAGACCGGCGCACCCGCCTGCGCTGAGTTCTTTCGCCGCCAGGACGACGTCGTCCGGGGAAATCGACTCGAGGCACGGATGTCCGGCGATCGGGCATTCGCGGGCTCTGCTGTCCCGGCACGATGCGTCCTGGTCGCCCAATATCGCCACCGGCACCCCGTAGGGCGCCCACCGGGCGGCGGGGACCACCGGCGCGAACAGGGAGACGACCGGCGTTCCGACGGCCGCGGCCAGATGCGCCGGCCCGGTATTGGGTGCCACCACGACACTCGCGTCCCGCAATACCGCGGCGAGTTCGGGCAGGGTGGTCGCGCCGCCGAGGTCGACGGCGCGACCACCGGCCACGAGACCGGTGAGCGGCCGGTCGCCGGCGGCGCCGGTGACGATCACCCGGTATCCGGCACTCGTGAGGGCGGCGACCACGGCCGCCGACCGTGCCGGGGAAAGCTGGCGGGCCGGA
Organism: Nocardia rhamnosiphila NBRC 108938; assembly: GCF_000720425.1. GTDB lineage: Bacteria > Actinomycetota > Actinomycetes > Mycobacteriales > Mycobacteriaceae > Nocardia > Nocardia rhamnosiphila. The sequence goes on from NZ_JOAJ01000001.1 coordinate 62,825, forward strand.
ACCGATGCGGCGGGGTGCACGACGATATATCCGGGCTCGCCGGTGAGATGGCCGACGTCCGGAAGCGGGCCGCGCACCGCCAATCCGCCGTCGTCGCCCGGCGGTAGCCCGAACCCGGCCGCGGTGGCCAGCGAGAGCGCGCGCTCGGCCTCCGGCGGGTCGCCGGGGACACGATGCCGCAGATCCAGCAACGAACCCGGGTAGTCCTCGGAGATCGCGCCGATCCAGCGGACCCCGGCCATCCGCAGCACCAGCGCGAGGGGCAGCGGCGACTGATGGAACGAGGTGAGGACGAGCGCCCGGTCCAGTTCCAGGCCGCGCAATTCCGCGACGAAGGCGTCGATATCCGGCGCGGTCACCGCCGGCGGTTCCGGGTCGATCCAGGGCGCGCACCAGGTCAGCACCCGGTCCACCCCGGGGAGCAGTTCGGCGCCCGCGCGACCCCGCGGCCCGGCCAGCAGCGTCACCGATTCGGCGTGGGCCGCGACCGCGCGCACGCAGGGACCCGCCAGCAGGACATCGCCGACGTTGTCCGTCCGCGCCACCAGGACCCGGCCCGTCACAGCGGACCCGCCATCGCCATCCGGACCGCCTTGGTGAGATCCGGCGCGACCCTCGCCGCGATCCGCGCGTGGCGTATCTCTTCGGGCCGGGTCCGCGCCGTGGGTACGAGGACGGCCCGGGCGCCCGCCGACAGTGCGGCGGCCACGTCGGCGCCGGTGTCGCCGATCAGTACGCAGCGGTCGATATCGACACCGAGTTCGGCCGCGGCGCGACGCACCATACCCGGTGCGGGTTTGCGGCATACGCAGCCCTCGTCCTCGCCGTGGACACAGACCTGCCAGGTCCCGAACGGCCCGAGCAGTTCCTCCACCCGGTCGTTGACCGCGGCCAGCTGGCCGGGGCTGATCAGTCCGCGCGCGACACCGGACTGATTGCTGACGACACCCAATTGGATTCCGGCCGCCCGCACCAGGCGCAGGGCGTCGGCGGCCCCCGGTACCGGCCGCACTCCGGCGGGGTCGGCGAGGTAGGGGATATCGACGATCAGCGTGTCGTCGCGATCGAACAGCAGTGCGTGCGGCGCGGGATGGGTGGCGCGGCGGTGGCGCAGTTCGCCGCGTATCCGGTGCCCGCACGCGGCCGGGGGGATGAGCGCGCTGGTGACCGCCATCCGCCCGATCTCGCGCGGGGTGCGGGGGCCGGGCGCAATGCGCCGGAGCGCGAACTCCCCGGTGAGCGCCGCCCACGCCACGGCGCAGGCGAGCGCCGCACGGGACCGGCCTATCACACCGAACGCCAGGCCCGCCGCGCCCGCCGCCGTGGTGAGCGCGTGCCGGGGGAGCAGTCCGTGCCGTTCGCCGATGCGCCGCCGCCAGTGCGCGCCGTATTTGCGCCGCATCAGCGCGTTGTCGGCATTGCCGCGCTGGGCCCGCACACTGGCCAGCGGCCCGGAGGCGCGGACCGGGTGGACGGTGACCCGCTGCCCGGACGCGATGGTGTAACCGGCGAGGCAGACGCGTAGTGCCAGGTCCGCGTCCTCGCGGTAGGCCCGGGGGAATCGCTCGTCGAACCCGCCCACCGCGAGCAGCGCGGACCGGCGGTAGGCCATATCGGCGGTGATCCAGCGGGCGGTCGCCAGCCCGGCGGTGCCGCGTTCGTCATCGGTCGGCCGGCGGTGCCCCGGCAGCGGGACCTCGATGCGCGCGGTACACGCGGCGGTGTCCGCGGCGAGACCGAGCAGGTCCGCGGCCAGGCGGTCCGGCCAATCGGGGGCGACGAGTACATCGTCGTCGAGGAAGGCGATCCAGGCTCCCGTGGCGTGCCGCCAGCCGGCATTGCGGGCGGCGGCCGGTCCGCGGCCACCCGAGCGGACCACGTGTACGGATGCGCTGCCGTCGGGCAGCGGGAGTTCGCCGCCGCCCCGCCGGTCGTCCACCACGATGATCTCCCGGGGACGGGGGCCCGTCGCGGCCTCCAGCGCCTCCAGCAGCAGCCGGAGACTGTCGCGGCCCGTGGTCGGGACGACAATGCTGTAGTCGAGGCGGTTCACCGGCGCCGCACCAGGAACGGACCGATGGCGAGGACATCGATCGGGGCGGAACCGAAACATTCGAGCGCGTCGCGCGGGGAATCGACCATCGGACGGCCCGCGGTGTTCAGGCTGGTGTTGACGACCACCGGCACCCCGGTGCGGCGGTCGAATTCGGTGAGCATGCGCGCCGTCAGGGGATCGTCGGCCGGATCGACGGTCTGCACCCGTGCCGTGCCGTCCACATGGGTCACCGCCGGGATCCGGTCCTGCCAGTCCGGTGCCACATCGTGGACGAACAGCATGTACGGGCTGGGCAGGGGGCCGCGGCCGAAGATCTCGGCCGCCCGGTCGGCCCGCACCATGGGCGCGACCGGCCGGAACTGTTCCCGGCCCTTCACATCGTTGAGGCGTTCCAGGTTGGCCGCCCGGCCGGGGTGTGCGAGCAGCGAGCGGTGCCCGAGGGCGCGCGGGCCGTATTCGGCCCGGCCCTGGAACCAGGCGACCACCTGATCGGCGGCGAGTGCCGCCGCGACCTCGGCCGCCACATCCGCCGGTCTGCTGTACCGGAGGTCGGCTGTCCGCAATACGGCTTCCAGTTCCGCGTCGGTCCACTCGCGGCCCAGATCGGCGCGGTGCATCGGCGCGGCCCGTTCCCCGAATTCGGCCGCCAATTGCAGTGCGGCGCCCAGCGCGGTACCGGCGTCACCCGAGGCGGGCTGCACCCAGATCCGTTCGAAGGGTCCCTCGGCGTGCAGCCGGGTGTTGGCGACGCAGTTGAGGGCGATACCGCCTGCCAGGGTGAGATCCTGTTGCCCGGTCTGCCGGTACAGCCATCCGGTCAGCTCCAGCAGTACCTCCTCGAGCCGCCGCTGCGCGCTGGCGGTGAGATCGGCGTGGTCGGGGCCGAGTGCGCCGCCGGTCACCGCCGGGGCGTACTGCGCCCAGTCCACCGGTTCGGTCCGGAAACCGCCGTCGCCGGTGGTGTACAGGAGTTCCCGGAATTCGTCGAGAAAGCGCGGCGTGCCGTAGGAGGCCAGTGCCATCACCTTGTACTCGTCGCTCGAGCGGGCGAAACCCAAATGCTCCGTGAGGTCCTCGTACATCAGGCCGAGCGAATGCGGTAGCCGCTGGGCGGCCAGCTCGACGAATTTTCCGTCCCGGTACTCCCCGGCGAGATACGAACTGCTCTCCCCGCGTCCGTCGGCGACCAGCACCGCGGCATCGCCCAGCGGCGCCGCGAGTGCCGCGGAGGCGGCATGGGCGAGATGGTGCCTGACGAACCGCACGATCGAAGGGTCGAGTCCGGGCAGCGCGGTACGCAGGAACGCGGGCGCCCGGCGCGCGTAGTCGGTACGGAGTGCCTCGCTGGAGGGGTCGAGACCGCCGAGTGAATGGTCCACGAGCGCGGGATCGTAGGAGTAGCCCACCGCGTCGAGCTGGTCGGGCCGCAGGCCCGCGCGCTCGAGACACCACGCGGCGGCCTGCTCGGGCATCTCCCAGGCCGCGAACGGAACCGGTTGTTTACCGTGCTTGCGGCGGGTGAACCGTTCTTCCTCCGCGGCGGCGACGATCTCACCGTCCACGACGAGGGCGGCAGCGGGATCGTGGAATATGGCGTTCACACCGAGAATGCGCACGGGGCGGCCTTTCCTCTGGGGATACGGGCTCGTACCGCGAAACGTCTACGCGCTACCCGGCGAATCGACTGCCAAACCGGCCTGCCGTTTCGTTACCGGATCCGACTCGTCCGCCGGTGCCGTCCGCCCGGCGAACCAGTCGATCGTGCGGCGCAGCCCTTCGGCCCGGTCGACCGACGGCTGCCAGCCGAGCGCGCGCCGGGCCAGGGCGATATCCGGGCAGCGACGCTGCGGATCGTCGATCGCACCGTCGACGTATTCGAGCGCGGAGTTGCTTCCGGCCGCCGCGCGGATCTCCTCGGCCAGCGACCGTACCGAGAGTTCGCAGGGGTTGCCGATATTGACCGGTCCCGCATGATCGGTGCGCGCCAGCGCCAGCAGGCCACGCACCGTGTCCTCGACGTAACACAGCGACCGGGTCTGTTCACCGGTGCCGGCCACGGTGAGCGGAGCGTCGGCCAGCGCCTGGGCGATGAAGGTGGGCACCATCCGGCCGTCGTCGGCCCGCATCCGGGGGCCGTAGGTGTTGAAGATCCGGGCGATTGCGGTGTTCACGCCGCGTTCCCGGTGGTACGCCATGGTCAATGCCTCGGCATATCGTTTGGCCTCGTCGTAGACACTGCGTGGCCCGACCGGGTTGACATGGCCCCAATAGCCCTCGGGCTGCGGGTGGATCCCCGGATCGCCGTACACCTCGCTGGTGGACGCGAGGACGAACCGGGCGCCGGTGCGTTCGGCGAGATCGAGAGCATTCGCGGTACCGAGCGAACCCGCTCGTAACGTTTCGATCGGAAGCCGCAGATAGTCGGGCGGCGAGGCGGCCGACGCGAGATGGAAGACCACATCGAACCAGCCCAGGCCGGAGAACGATTCGGTCACATCGTGCGGCATGATCGCGAAGGCGGGCCGGTCCACCAGTCCGGCGATAGTGTCCGGGGTGGAGGTGGCGAAGTTGTCGAGCGCGACCACGGACGCGCCCGCGTCGAGCAGCTGTTCGCACAGGTGCGAGCCGACGAAACCGGCGCCGCCGGTCACCAGCACCCGCCGGGGGTGCCCGGCCCGGTGGTCGCTCGCCCACCCGTCCGGGGCGGGTACCGGATCCGGCGCGTGCGTCGTCACCGCGCCTCCTCCCGGCCGGTTTCGGTGCGTACGGCCGCGGCGGCCACCCGGCGATACGCCCGCAGGGTCTCCGCGGTGATCCGCTCCCACGAGTAACGCGCCCGGACCCGTTCGCGCCCGGCGCGTCCGAAGTTCGCCCTGGTCTGCGGTGCGTTCAGCAGGCCGCCGACCGCGTCGGCCAGTTCGCCGGTGTCCCGCGGTGTCACCAGCCTGCCGGTGACACCGTCGACGACGGTATCGGTGAGCCCGCCGACCGCGGCGGCCACCACGGGTACCCCGCAGGCCATCGCTTCCAGCGGGGTGATGCCGAAAGGTTCGTACCAGGGGGTGCACACGGCCACATCCGCCGACCTCAGCAGCGGCGCCATCTCCGTCCGCGGTACCTGGCCCAGCAGATGCACCCGGTCGGCCACCCCGAGTTCGCCGGCCAGCGCCGAGAGCCGTTGCGCTTCGGGGTCGTCGGCGAGTCGTCCGTCGTCGGGTCCGCCGACCAGCACGAGTTCGGTATCGCGCAGCCGGGCCACCGCGGCGATCGCGATATCGAAACCCTTGCGCGGCACCAGCCTGCCCACGCTGACGATCCGATGCCGGGCCGACCCGGCGGCGCACGGTCCGTCCGGGGTGAACCGATCGAGGTCCACGCCGCACGGGATCACCGAGGTGCGGGTCCGCGGCAGTCCCATCCGGACCAGTTCGAACACTTCGTCGGTACAGGTGGCGATGACGCGGTCGGCCCGGTCGGCGATGCCCTGTTCCAGCCCCACCCGCGCCGGTGGACTGGTGTCGGCGGCGCCCTGGTATCGGCGTTTGACCACGCCGAGCGCGTGAAAGGTCTGGAGCACCGGAATGCCGAGCGCGGGTGCGGCCGCGAGCGTCGCGAGACCGGACATCCAGAAGTGGGCATGGGCCACATCGGGCGCCTCTCGCTGCCAGTCCTGCCGGAGGAACTCCCCGAATTCGTCCATGAACGGGAGCAGTTCATCCTTCGGCAGTACCTCCGGCGGGCCGGCCGGCACCCGGGTCACGCGATACCCCTGTCCGGTCCGCACAGTGGTGGGTGCGGCGGCGTCTTCGCGCCGGGTGTAGACGGTGACATCGTGTCCGCGCCGGGACATCCCCGCGGCGAGTTCGGCGACATGGACGTTCTGGCCACCGGCGTCGACGCCGCCGAGCGCGGCCAGCGGACTGGCGTGTTCGGATACCATCGCGATCTTCACGGTTGCGCCCCTTTCCGATCCCTATGCGGTGATCTCGGCGAGCAGACCGTCCCAGCGGCGCAGGAAGGTTTCGAGACCGTAGTGCTCCAGTGCGTACTGCCGTCCCGATTTCCCGGCGAGCACCGCCAGATCGGGTTCGTGGAGGAACTCGTGGAACCGCGCGGTGAGTACCGCGATATCGGTGGACAGCGCTCCCGCCTCCGGGGGGACCGCGCGGACGGCCTCGGTGGTCGCCAACGCGACCACCGGCATGCCCAGCTGCATGGCTTCGAGCAGGGACAGGCCGAGGGAGGTCCACCGCGCGGTGTGCAGATACACACGCCGCCGCGCCATCTCCTCGTGCAGGGCGGCCTGGCCGAGATCGGCGATACCGCGCACGGGGTGCGCGGTGGGGCTTTCCATGGTGAATTCGGCGGCGCCGATACCGTACAGATCGACCGGACCGGCCCTGGCGAAGGCGGGCAGCAGATCGGTTCCGGTAATCCGCCCACGCCGGAGCGGTTCGTTGATCAGGGCGACACCGTGCGGGATCTCGCCGGTGTAGCGCGCGCCCGGATCGACGATGCCGTGCGGGACGACCCGCGTGGGTGCGCGTCCGTTGTCCCACATCAGATCGTTGAAATGGGTGACGTGCACCAGCGGGATATCGGCTCGGTCGGCCAGCGGATGGCGGGTGGTGGCGGCATGCGGGCGCGGGGTGTTGTGCTCGACGTACACCGCCGGGATATCGATACCCGGGCGACGGCCGAGCCAGCGTTCGACCAGACCGATCTCCTCGGGACGCTGTAGCACCACGACGTCCGGTTCGGTCCTCCCCGGCTCCCCGGCCGGAATCTCCCGGGCGGACGGCCACTCGCGCCCGCAACGGCCCCGGCCCCACGGCCCGCCGCCTGCCACCACCGGCAGCAGATAGCGATGTCTTCCCCGGACGAACGAACTGGTCCACGAGCCGTGCACGTGCCAGAGCAGAATGTCGAGCCGGTTCGCCGTCTCCGCCATGCGCTGGCTCTTACCTGTTCGAGCCGGTTCAAACACGAGCGCGGGTAAAGCGGTGCTCTACCGGGCGGCCCGGCGCGGCGACTCGCCGAGCCGGGTTTGAACCGCCGGTGCCGGGCAAAGCGCGCCGGTATGAGCCGATCGAGCACCGTCACAGAACCCACGCGGTCGCCGGTGACCGCGACGATCGAAATCCGCGATCCCGCCACCGGCGCCGCTGTCGGCACGGTGTCCGTGACCGGCGCCGCCGAACTCGACCGGCGGGTCGCCTCGGCCCGCCGGGCCCAACCCGGATGGGCGGGTACCCCGGTCGGCGAACGTGCCGCGGTATTACGGGCGGGCGCCGGTCTGCTGCGCGAATACGTCGCCGAACTCGCCGCGACCGCCGAGGCCGAAACCGGTCGCCCGCGTGCCGAGGGCGCCGAGGGCATCGCGGCCGGCGCCGCGACCCTGGAGCAGTACGCCGAGCTGGGCCCGGTGCATCGCGGAAAGAGCTTGCAGGGCGATATCGACGCGACCGACTTCATGGTCTGGGAGCCGCGTGGCGTCGTCGTCGCGCTGACGCCGTGGAACGATCCGGTGGCGGTGTCGTGCGGTCTGCTCGGCGCCGCCCTGATCACCGGCAATTCGGTGGTGTACAAGCCGAGCGAGCGGGCGCCGCATACCGGCGCGCTGCTGGGCGAGCTCCTCGCCCGTGCGCTACCCGAGGGCGTGCTGCAGACCGTGCAGGGCGGCGGCGCCGTCGGTGCCGCGCTGGCCGCCCGGGCCGATGTGGATGTCGTCGCGCATGTCGGCAGTACCGCCACCGGACGGTCGATCGCGCGCAGTACAGCCGTGACCGGCGCGAAGGCATTGCTGGAGAACGGCGGTAACGACGCCCTGGTGGTCGACGCCGGGGTGGACCCCGGCTGGGCCGCGGAGCAGGCCGCGCTCGGCGCGTTCGCGAACTCGGGCCAGATCTGTGTATCGGTCGAGCGGATCTTCGTCCACGAGGCGATCGCGCGGCCGTTCCTGGCCGCGCTGGTGGTGGCGGCCGAATCCCGGACCCTGGCGCCGCTCGTCGACCGGCGCCATCGCGACCTGGTCCACGCGCAGGTGGACGAGGCAGTGGCCGCCGGAGCCGAATGCGCGACGGGCGGCGCCGTGCCCGACGGCGCCGGGGCGCACTACCCGGCCACTGTGCTGGCCGGCTGCACACCGGATATGCGCATCATGCGCGAGGAGACCTTCGGTCCGGTCGCGCCGGTGTGCCGGGTCGAATCGTTCGACCGGGGTCTCGCGGAAGCGGCCCGGGACGAGTACGGGCTGGCCGCGACGGTGCTGACGTCGTCACTGCCGCATGCCCAGCGTGCCTGGCGGGAGCTCCCGGTCGGTACGGTGAAGATCAACGCGGTATTCGGCGGCGCGCCGGGCGGCGCGGCGCACCCCCGCGGCGCCAGCGGTACCGGCTACGGGTACGGACCCGAACTGCTGGACGAGATGACGCAGACCAAGGTCGTCCACCTGAACTCCGCGCCCCGGTGAATCCGGTGGCCGCCGCCGCGCGGGGCATACCCGCGGCGCCGCCCGCCCCGCCCGGCCGGACGGAGCGGGCGCCGACCACGCGGGTACTGGTGACCGGCTGGTCCAGTTTCGTGCACGGCGAGGCGACGGCCGGGGATGTGCTGAGCATGCGTCATGTGAGCGAGAGCCTCACCGCCGCCGGGATACCGCACGATACGGCGTGGAGCCCGCGGTTCCGGGCCGAGGGATTACACCTCGACGACGCCGACGCCGGACGCTATTCGCATCTCGTCTTCGTCTGCGGGCCCATCCACGGCGAGCAGGTCCGCTCGTTGCACGAACGGTACGCGGACTGCCGGCGTATCGCGGTCGGGGTCACCGTGGTGGACCCGGCCGACGTGGCGGTCACCGGTTTCCACCGGGTGCTGGCCCGCGACGATCGCACCACCAGCCGGCCCGATCTCTCCGTGTCGGCGACCACCGCCTGTGTCGCGGTGGCGGGTGTGGTGCTCGCGCCCGGACAGACCGAATACGGTGCCGCGCGCCGGCATCGCCCGGTGCACGAGGCGCTCGGGCGCTGGCTGGGCGGCCTCGACTGCGCCCGGGTACCACTCGATACCCGGCTGGCCACCGACGACTGGCATCACTGCGCCACCCCCGACCAGCTCGCCTCGGTTTTCGCCCGCCTCGACGCCGTCGTCACGACCCGGCTGCACGGTCTGGTGTTCGCGCTGCGCGCCGGGACCCCGGTGCTGGCGGTGGATCCCGTCGCGGGCGGCGGGAAGGTCACGGCCCAGGCGGCGGCGCTGGGCTGGCCCGCGCTCGTGGCCGCGGAACGGGTCGCGGACCCGGCTACGCTGGACCACTGGTGGACGTGGTGTCTGTCGCCGTCCGGGCGGGAGCGGGCGCGCCGGCAGAATCTGCCCGCGGCCGATGCGCTGACCGGCGAGCTGCTCGGTGAGCTGCGCGGCGAAGGGCCGGCGTGAACGCGCCCGGCGGCACCCCGAAGACCACGGTGGTGATCGCGACCCGCAATCGGGCCGGGGAGCTGACCCGTACCCTGACCGAATTGTGTGCGCTGCGGCCGCAACCGCCGATCGTGGTGCTGGACAACGCCTCCGACGACGACACCACCGGACGAGCCCGGAGCTTTCCGGGGGTGAAGGTCATCCGGTTGCACCGCAATCTCGGAGCGGCGGCACGCAATCTCGGCGTCGCCGTCGCCCGCACCCCGTATATCGCTTTCAGCGACGACGATTCGTGGTGGGCCGGTGACGCGCTCACCGAAGCCGAACGGGTCCTCGACCGCTGCCCGCGACTCGGTCTCGTCGCGGGACGCACGCTGGTGGGTGGCGACCACCGCGACGATCCGGTGAACGAGCGGATGGCGGCGAGTCCGCTGGGACATGCCGCCGAACTGCCCGGCCCCTCGGTGCTCGGCTTCCTGGCCTGCGCCGCGATCGTGCGGCGGGACGCGTACCGGGAGGCGGCCGGCTTCAATGCGCTGCTGCATTTCGGCGCCGAAGAGCGTTTGCTGGCATTGGATCTGGCGACACACGGCTGGCATCTCTGCTACGTGCCCGCGGTGCGAGCCCACCACCACCCCTCCACGCACCGTCCCCCACCGGCGTGGCGCCGCCGGGCCGAACAGCGCAACAACGCGTTGATCACCTGGATGCGGCGTCCGATCCGGCAGTGCGCGGCCGAAACCGTCCGGCTGCTCGGCCGGACCGCCTATGAACCCGGGGCGTTGCTCGCGGTCGCGGGAGTGATCCGCCGGCTGCCGCGGGCGCTGGCGCAGCGGCGCCGGCTACCGCCGGATGTGGAGAGCCGGGCCAGAATCCTCGAACTCGCCGACGGAAGGAAATGAGCCGATGGCCACCGATCGGATGACGGTCGTCATCATCACCCGCGACCGGCGTACCCAGCTGCTGGAAACGCTGGCGCATATGACGACACTGCCCGATGCGGCGCCGATCGTCCTGGTCGACAACGCGTCCTCCGACGGCACCGCGGACGCCGTGGCCGACCGGTTCCCCTCGGTGGAACTCGTCCGCGCGTCCGAGAATCTCGGCGCGGTGGCCCGCAATATCGCGGTCCGGCGGGCGCGCACACCTTACGTGGCGTTCTGCGACGACGATACGCAGTGGCAGCCGGGCGCGCTGACCCGCGCCGCGGACCTGCTCGACGCATACCCGGGGCTGGGCTCGGTGACCGGGCGCTGTCTCGTCGCGCCCGACCTGCGCGAGGACCCGATCACACCGGAACTGCGTGATTCCCCGGTCGCCGGCCCGGACTGGCTTCCGGGACCGGCGCTGCTCGGCATCATGGCGGGTCTGTCCGCCTTTCGCGTCAGCGCGTTCACCGAGGTCGGTGGTTTCTCGCCGCGGCTGTGGTTCGGCGGGGAGGAGGAGCTGCTCGCACTGGATCTCGCGGCACACGGCTGGTGGATGTGCTGGATCCCGGACATGGTGATCCACCACGCCCCATCCGGGAAAAGGGATTCGACGCGTCGCCGCGGTCTCGGGATCCGGAACACCCTGTGGACGTTGTGGTTGCGCCGCCCGGTGCGCAGTGCGGCCCGCCGGACCGCGGTGGTGCTCGGTTCCGCTCCGGCCGACCGGGCGACCGCCGCGGCCGTGCTGGAGACATTGCGCGGACTGCCCTGGGTGCTGCGGGAGCGCAAGGTCGTGCCGCCGGGTGTGGAGGAAGGCCTGGTCCGGCTGGAGGAGTCGCAACGCCGCTCCCCGGCTCGCCGCTACGTGGGCTGAGGCCCGGGCGCCGGGGATCTCATCGGCGGACGAGCCGGAGGGGTTCGAGGTGGCGCCCCGGCTTGTGCCCGAGTCCGCCCAGGATGAGGTGCTCTTCGGGTGCCGCGGCGCGGACCGGCGGCCCTTGCGGCCACCATTCGTCCAGCGGGGTCAGTCCCGGCTCCACCAGGTCCAGCGAGCCGAAGAGCGCGCGGATGTGCTCCGGGCTCCGGTACCGTCCCGAGCCGAATTCCTCCTGCACATGCGCCCGTTCGAGTTTCCGGGCCAGTTCGTGGAGTTCGGGACGACCCGGACCGGGATCGCAGTAATGCGTGATCGCCACGTACGAACCGGCCGGGAGCAGATCGATGTACCGGGCCACGATGCCCGCCGGATCGTCGTCGTCGGCGAGGTGGTGCAGGACCGCGCCCAGCAGGACCGCGACCGGCTGCCGCAGGTCCAGGTGGCGGCCCGCCTTCTCCACTGTCGCCGCGGGATCGGTGAGGTCGCCGGGGAGGTAACGGGTGTTCTCGTTGCGCTCCAGCATCGCCCGGCCGTGGGCGACGCAGAGTGGGTCGTGGTCGACGTACACGAACGCCACGTCGCCGCGCCCGCATTCCTGTGCGACGACATGGAGGGGATCGCGGGTGGGCAGTCCGGCGCCGAGATCCAGGAACTGCCGGACCCCGGCACCCTCGGCCAGCGATCGCACGGCACGGGTCAGCCAGCGCCGGTTCGTGACGTGCACATCGCCTTGCCGGGGTGCTATTCGCCGGATCCGCTCGAAGGCCGAACGGTCCACCTCGTAGTTGTCCTTGCCACCCAGGCTGTAGTCGTAGGCGCGGGGGATGCTGGGCCGGTCGGTGTCCGCGCCGACCGGCCGGCCACCGAGCGAGAGGGCGGTATCGATCGTCATCGCGCCTCCATCACATACCGAACGGTCGCCCTCCAGGGGCGCTTTCGAATGTAACACGGCAACACTATTTATGGTTGTGTTGCCAACGGAGGCCGAGGTTTACACCATGGCCGACGTCCGCGCCCACCCCCCATATCGTGGGCCTTGACGCCGCGTGGACTCGGCCACGCTCGGTGGGACACCGTGTCAACGAAGAAAATCCCTTCCCGGTTCCGGAGATCTCCGACCGCAGGGTCCCGCCGGACCGGCACCGGCCGTAGCCTTCCGGAGCCGGCCGCTTCCGGCGGGGGCGCAGATTCGTGCGCAGGGGACAATAGTTCCGGCCCGCCTTGTGGATTGTGCTGAACGGCTTCGACGAACGACGAGTGATGCGGTACAAGTTTCTGGAGAGCGGTTCGGACCAGGGGCCTATGCCGCCCGGAGAAACGGTGGAGGCATGAGCAGCATCGGGAAGTGGAGCCTCGTCGTCGGTATCGGGCTCGTGGTCGCGGCCGTGCTCTGCAGAATGCTGGGCCTGATCCCGGCCACGGTGATCACCGGCCTCATCGGGTTGATCGGGCTCGGCATCGCCGGGTACGACGCGGTCTACACCTGGCTGGAGGGAGCAGAGCTGCGCCGGCGCGGAGCCGCCGCGCGCCGGAATCACGAAGGTCGTCGAGGCCGGTGACCGGGCGGCCGGGGAATTCAGGAACCTGATCCGGCCCGAAACGATTGCGCCGCAACAGGTTGCCGATTCCGGGGGAGTAGTGGGAACGTGTCGGTCCGGAACGACGGCTATGTTCGAGTGGCGCGAGTGACCGGCATGAATCATCGCCGGGAAATGGCGCGGTACGGGCCGGCGGCACAGACGAGGCGGGACACTGGGGAAGTGTCCATCAAAACGCTGTCGTCCAGGGTCGTCTACCGGAATCCGTGGTTGTCGCTGCGCGAGGACCGGATCGAGCACGCGGACGGGTCGCCCGGGCTCTACTCGGTGATCGACAAACCCGATTTCGCGCTTGTCATCCCGTGGGAGGACGGCGGTTTCCACCTCGTGGAGCAGTACCGCTATCCCGTGCGGGCCCGGTCGTGGGAGTTCCCATCCGGGGCCTTCCCCGAGGGCGTGACCGGCAGCCCGGAGGAACTGGCCGCGGCCGAACTCGCCGAGGAGACCGGATTCACGGCGGGCCGACTGGAACGGCTCGGCCGGTTGCACTGCGCGAACGCGATGACCGGAGAGGGCTGTCACGTATTCCTTGCCACCGAACTGACGCCCGGCACACCGGACCGCGAGCACACCGAACAGGATATGCGCCAGCAGTGGTTCCCCGAATCGGAGGTGGAGGCGATGCTGCGCACCGGGGTGCTCACCGACGGCCCGTCCATGGCGGCCTACCTGCTGCTGAAACTCCGCCGGTAGCCGCCGCGCGGGCCGGCACCGGCCGGACGACCCACCAGGCGACGGTGGTCCATATCGATGCCAGCAGGAGTGAGCCGAGGAGATCGGTGGGGTGGTGCGCGCCGGCATACAGCCGCTGTGCCGCCACCAGGGCGGGGATCAGGATCAGTGCGGCGGCGAGCAGCCGGTACGGCCTCCGGTGGGTGGAACACCACAGCAGCGCGGCGCTGCCCGCGTAGAGAGTCAGGGACGCGGCGAGGTGTCCGGAGGGAAAGCTCGAGGTCGGCGGCAGGGCGGGGTCGAGCGGGGTGACTTGCGGGCGTGCGCGGTCGACGATCGCGGAGGTGGCGAGAAACAGCGTGACCTCGCCCAGCAGCGCGACGCCGAGGAACAGTGCCGGTCGCCGGCTGCGCAGGACCGCCACCGCGAGTACGGCGATGACCAAGGCGACGGTGATGACCGCGGTGGTGTTGCCGATTTCGCCGAACACGTCGAGCACGGAGGTGAGCGTGGGGCCGCGGTGCGCGGCCAGTGCGGCCACGACACTGTGATCCCAACGGGTGACCGGGTTGCCGGTTCCGCCGATGCGTACCAGCTTGCCCAGCCCGATGAGCAGCCCCACGAGCAGGACCCACCCGACCGCGAGCTCGCCGAACCCACGCCAGGGGTGGGGCATCGTGGGGGCGTGCCGTTCCGGGACCGGCCGCAGATCGTCTCGCTCGTCCGGTCCTACATCGCCGGGCAGCGGACCCGCGTCGCCGAGTCCGGCGTCACCACGCCAGCGGTGGAACGCGACGGTGATCGCGGCGAGCCACAGTGAACCGAGCAGCCAGCCCGCGAGGACATCGGTGAGGTAGTGCACGCCCAGTGCTATCCGGCTGAGCCCGACGGCCGCCACGAGCAGGACCGCGCATCCGGAGATCACGCGCCGGGCTCTCGTGTGCAGGACGGGGGCGAAAACGAGTAGGAGAATGCCGTAACACACCAGGGAACTCATGGCGTGCCCGCTGGGGAAGCTCCATCCGTCCGTACGGTAGACCGGAGTTTCCACCACCGGCCGGAGCCGCGCGACGAGTTCTTTGACGACGGGGTTGAGGATCAATCCGCCCGCGCCGGTGAGCATCACGAGAACGGCCAGCCGCGGGAGACGGCGCAGGAGCAGCCACAGCACACCCACGGCGAGTATTCCGACCAACGTGATTGTCGCGCCGAGATCGGTGACGGCGAAGAGGATCTCGCGCATGACCGGATGTTCGGCGACGACTGCGGTCACCCGGTCGGCGATCGCTTGATCCGCGGCCTGCAATGGTTGCCACCGCACCCGGACCAGTGCCGTGAGCACTCCGAACCCGATACCGGCGCCTACTGTCGCGAGTAATGCCGCGAGGCTCCGGACGGCGAACCGTTCGGCCGCCGCCCCGGGCCGAGCCGGATCGCCGGGCTGTTCGACGCCTGTCACGGCCTCGTCGTCGCGCCGGTCCACAGACAACGCAACACCTCCTGCTGTTCGGGTGACGCCCCGGTCGTGCCACGTGATCGTGTGGCCGGCCACCGGGGACTGTTCGTTCGGATGTAGTCGGTTGTCCAGGGGTTCCCCCGAACCGCAGCCGCAATCGGTTCGTTGCCGACGCAGCTCTGCGGCACTGGCGGGTCTGTCTCCGGCACACTGGAACGGGTGCGGGTCGGGATGTCACTCGGAAAGGACGCATCGTGCGCAATGCTGTTCGCGGCGGAATTCTCGCCGCTTTTCTCCTGGCGGTTCCCCTCGCCACCGCGACTTCGTCGCCGGCGCTACCGCTCGAGCCCGGCGTGACCGAGCAGGGGAACGCCGCCGTGCAGGCCGGCCTCGTGTGCACCATGCAGTTTCCGCCGACCCTGCCCTGTTTCCTGGCGTCCCTGTCGGCCGCATGACGCGTTGCCCGCTCGGGAGATGACGAGTTCGGCCGTGGGTTCGGCGGGAGGGTCATTCGTCCGTCTTCGCCAGGAAGGCGAGCAGATAGGCGCGGACTGCCGCGGTGGCGCCGGCTGTGTCGTCGAGGAAATCGCGGCGCTGTTCCAGGCCGGGGACACCGCAGTAGTCGGTGACGACCGAGATCAGTGTGTGCGGCGGCTGCGATTCGAGCCGCACCAGGCACAGACCGTAGGGCGACGGGCGCGAACTCATCGGTCCAGCGTCGCGCGCCGGGTGTCACCGGTGCGTTGCGGTGTGACCGGTGGTGACTGCGCGGGTACGCGGAGGCCCTCGGCGATGGTGGTCGAATCGGTATCCGGGCTCGCGAGCGCTGTGACAACCCGGTGACGGACACGAATTATTCTCTTCTGCTATCACGATCGGACAGTGAGCCGAGGCCATGGACACTCTGAGCCGGCGGAGTGGCCCGGAAAGTGTCGCTTCGTATCTGCATTTGTTCGGCGGACCGTATGTCACGGTCGGCGCGGAGCGTCGTGAGATCGCCGAGGGCAGCAAACGGCTCCTGGCGCTGCTGGCCTTGCGCCGGGGCCGGGTGGAGCGCTGCTGCGCGGCGGGTCTGCTGTGGCCCGGTGTCGGCGAGCGGCGGGCGTCGGGAAATCTGCGGTCGGCGCTGTGGCGGCTGCGTGCGGCCGATCTCGACCTGGTGGTCGCCGACCAGGTTTCGCTCATGCTGCGGGCCGAGGTCGGGGTGGATGTGGACGAGGTGAGCGCGTGGGCGCGCCGGCTGATCCAGGGCTCGGCCGCCGCCGCGGACCTGGTCCTGGACCCCTGTATCGATGCGGCGCTCGATCTGCTGCCGGGCTGGTACGACGATTGGGCGCTGTTCGAACGCGAGCGTTTACGGCACCGGGTGCTGCACGCGTTGGAGAGCCTCAGCCGGCAGCTGTGCGCCCGGGGCCGGTGCGCCGAGGGCGTCGAGGCGGCGCTGCTCGCGGTAGCGGCCGATCCGATCCGCGAGAGCGCCCAGCGGGCACTGATCGAAGCACATCTGTCCGAGGGCAATATCGGGGAGGCCCGGCACACCTACACCACCTTCCACCGGTTGCTCCTGCGCGAACTCGGCGTACCGCCGTCGACCCAGCTGGCCGGACTGCTCGCGCGGCCGCCGATATCGGCCGTGGCCGACCGCCCACCCGTCCACCGCGATACCTTCCCGGTGCCCGGAAGCCTCGACGCCGGCCCGAACGAGGTGCGGAGGGCGAGCGCGACCCCGTCTCCCGCGCCACCGGGCCGGCCGCGGTGACGGCAGCGTGACGCCCGCACGGGCAGACTTCGGTGACAGCGGATGTGCGCGACCGAATCCTCAGGCGGGTGGACCATGAATCTTCGCGGACCGATCCGTGCGGCGTGGCTCGACCAGATCCGCTCCGCCGCCACACGGTATGGGGCGACCGAGACCCGGCGGGAGGACGTCGAGCGGCGCCGCAAGAAGAAGGACAGCCCGGTTGTCGATGCCCCGGAGCAGATCAGCGCCCGGGCGCAGCGGCTCGCGGTCACCGGCGAACTGCCGGTCGGGGCCATGATCGAAGCCGGACGGACCGAGCCCGCCGATCGGATCACCACCCTCGAACGGATCATCGGCGCCGGCAATGAACTCCAACCGGCCAATTTCCTCGCCCGCGGCGCGCGGACGGCGGCATCGGTCGCGCGGATCTCGCGCCGCAGCAACGGCCGCGAGATCCCGCTGGGCACCGGGTTCCTGGTCTCGCCGAGACTGCTGCTGACCAACAACCACGTCCTCCCCGACCGGGACGCCGTGGACCAGGCGCTCGTCGAATTCGGTGCCGAGACGACGGTCGACAACGAGCCGTGCCTGTCGCTGCGATTCGGGCTGGACCCCGATTTCTTCGTCACCGACGAGTACCTCGACTTCACCCTGGTGCCCGTCCGTCCGGGTGCCGACGGCAGGCTGCCCGCGGAGATCGTCGGCTGGTGGAACCCCCTGGTCGCGGACCAGGGGAAGATCGTCGTCGGGGAGGCGATGAACATCATCGGTCACCCGATGGGCCGGCTCGAGGAGATCGGGATCCGCAGCAATCAGCTCGATCTGCAGCTCGAGCATTTCCTGCACTATTCGACCGATACCGAACCGGGCAACTCCGGGTCCCCGGTCTTGAACGACCAGTGGGAAGTGGTCGCGCTGCATCATTCCGGTGTGCCGCGCACCGACGAACAGGGGCGGATCCTGCGCCGCGACGGGACGCTCTGGAGTCAGGACGACGGTGACGACGCGATCGACTGGACCGCGAACGAGGGCGTGCGCATCAGCGTCATCCTCGCCCATCTGGCCGGGCTACCGCAGTCCGCGCGTCACCGCGAGTACTTCGCCGAACTCGGCCCCGATTCCGGGCTGGCCGACGGAGCGCCGGTCACCGTCTCCGCGCCTGCCGCGGAGCACACCACGGCCCCGGCTGCCACGCCGCAGGCGGACGGGGGACCCCGTCGCGGCCTGCCGGCCCGCCCGGCTGCCTTCGGCGGCACCCGGCACCTGCTGTTCCTGCACGGCCGCAGCCAGCACGGTCGCGATCCCGAACTACTGCGCCGCGAGTGGGCCGCCGGGCTCAACAAAGGGCTCACCCTCGCCGGAGCCGGTCCGGTGGATCCGGCCGATGTGTACTTCCCGTTCTACGGGGACCGGCTGGCCGCGCTGCTGACACCGCCCGGAGCGACGGGACTCGCACCCGAGACCATGGCCGTCGACCACGCCCTGGCCATGGCGCCGGCCGACCCCCCGGCCCGCGGCCTCTACGAACAGATCCTGCGGGATGCGGCCACCGACGCCGGACTGCCCGAGGACGAACAGGCGGCGCACCCCACCGAAGCGGAAGGGCTGGGCGCGATCGGCAGTGTGCTCGTCAGCAAATTGCAGCGCCAGTTGAGCTGGCTCGCCGCCCGCAGCGATCTGGACGACCTCGTCATCGCCCAGGTCTTCCGGGATGTCGCCACCTATCTCGCCGACGAACCGACCCGGCGCGCCGTCCTCGACTGTGTCCTCGACACAGTCCCCGAGTCCGGGCACCTCACCCTGGTGAGCCACAGCCTGGGTACCGCGGTCGCCATGGACCTGATCACCCTGCTCCGGCCCGAGCTCGACGTCACCGTGCTCGTCACCCTCGGCAGCCCGCTGGGCCTGGACGCTGTCAACGGCAAACTGCTGGTCCGCGGCCCACACCGCCCCGACCGGGTAGGCGATTGGCTCAATGCCTGGGCGGCGGTCGACCCGATCACCATCGGATGCCCGTTACGGCACGCCTGGACAGGACAGTTGCGCGAGATCCCGGTCGACAATCCCCGGGAACGGGCACACAGCATCACCGAATACCTCTCCCACCCGGCCGTCGCGCAGGCCGTTCACAGCGGTATCGCGGCGACGGTGTGAGAAGGGCCGGAACAAGCGCGGGAGAGGAGGTGAGTCCGGCCGGGCCCGCATTTCCGGGCGGGCTGCCCTGCGTGCTAACAACATCTTCGGAACATCTCTGGGAGGACAGATGAAATACGTGGTTTCGTGGACGTATCGTTGGAACGGCTCCGCAGCGGAGAACGAGGCGAGTATTCAGCGTGCCCTGCAAGTGTTCGGGAGCTGGAAACCGGCCGACGGGGTGACCTATCACCAGATGGTAGGCCGGCTCGACGGCACCGGCGGATTCGCGGTGGTAGAGACCGACAACCCGATGAACCTGCTCGACGCTCCCGAGAAATTCGGCATGATCGCCGAATACCAGATCCACCCGGTCGCCGAACTCGCCGAGGTAGCGCAGGCGTTCCAGGAGGGCGCGGCCTTCCGGGAGTCGATCGGGTAGCGCCGAGCCGGCACCGCCGGAGCGTGATGATCGAACGACAGGCAACGACCTCGAAACCAGGAGGAAGTATGACCACAGTGCGTGACATCATGCATCCGGCAGTGGTGAGCATCGGCGTGCGGGACACCATGGCCACCGCCGCCCAGCAGATGCGGCAGCGCGATGTGGGCGCTCTGCCGATCTGCGACGGCGAGGGGCGGCCGGTCGGGATCGTCACCGACCGGGACATCGTGGTGAACTGTGTGGCTCTCGGCCACAACCCGGCGACCTCCACCGCGGGAGAATTCGCTCAAGCCGACGAATTGCATACGACGGCCGCCGATATCGACGTGGCCGACGCGCTGTCGACGATGCAGCGGTATCAGCTGCGGCGCCTGCCGGTGACCGAGGAGGGCCGTCTGATCGGGATCGTCACCGAGGCCGATATCGCGCGGCATCTGCCCGCGGCGACGACGGGCGAATTCGTCGAGCAGGTCTGCGAGCAGCAGTTGCCGCTTCCGACGGAGCCCCCGGCGACCTGATCCGGCTTCTCCGCGTGCCAGGCCCGGCCGGGTTTCAGTCTGCCGGGGCGACCGCGTACAGGCGGTAGATGCCGCGAAATCCCTTGAGTTCGGCTTCGCGGGTGGCGGCGACGGCGATATCCGGGACAGCGGCCACGGCGTCGCGTACTTCCTCGCTGACCAGGATCTCGCCGCCGTGCGCCTGACCGGCGACCCGGGCGGCCATGGCCACATTCCGTCCAAAGAGGTCGTCGCCGCGCCGCACCGATCTGCCCAGGTGGATACCGATCCGCACGCGCACACCGCCCGCGGGCCGGGCGATGGTGCCGATCGCCGCCTGGACTTCGAGGCCGCACCGCACCGCCTGCTCCGCGTCGCCGAAGGCGATCATGAAGCCGTCTCCCTGGCTTTTCACGATATGACCGCCGCGTGCCGCGACGGATCTGCGGATCAGCCGATCGTGGCGGCCGAGCAGCGCGACCCAGGCCCGGTCGCCCAGCCGTTCGTTGAGCGCGGTCGATCCCTCGATATCGGAGAAGGCGATCACGACATCGCCCTCGGCGGTCAGCCGCGCCAGATCGGGGCGTTCGACCTGTGCCCAGCCGGCCAGGTCCTCGATCGAGCTGAGTACCGCCGCGCGAAAACCTTTCGCGCGCACGAGGCTCGCGGTCTGCCACACGGTCTTCACCGCTTCCCGCCCGTGGTTCATCAACAGCTGTCGAGTGTCGGGTCTGCGCTGGAGTTCCGCCAGTTCCTGGCGGCTGCGCACCAGCAGCCGCCACAGCACGATCAGGGCGGCGGCCTCCGCGACGACGGCCGCGGCGAGTACGTATTCGATCACGGGCGGGGCCCATCCGCGGGGAGGTCGCCGCCGGCGGCCTCGCTGAGCTGCTGGGATACCTCGGGCAGGTCCGCGTGGATACGGCGGTCCATGGCGCGTGCCAGCAGTTCGTCCGCGACCAGGCGCACGGGCGGGCGGAGCTGGGCGAGGGCTTCGGCGAGTTGGTCGACCCGTTCCGGGGAGGGGTCCTCCAGCACCCGGCCGAGCAGGTGGGTCCGGAACTCCCGGACGAACGCGAAGGCCATCCGGTCGAACGCCGCCTCGAGTTCCCAGCTCAGCGCGAGTATCGAGCGCAGCGGAATACCGGTGGCCACGAACGCGGTGGCGGCCTCGAGCAGCCGTCCGCTGGAGTAGACGAAGCGGTCGTCCTCCATCCGCAGGTAGCCGAGCGCGATGGCTTCGGAAATGGCCTCCGGGGTGGCCTGGTCGCCGAAGCGGGTCAGCATCTGCTCGAGGTCGATGGTGACCTCCTCGTCGCCCCAGGCCTCCGCGGCCGCCGTTTCGAACCCGAGCAGTTCGGAGACGCCGCCGCCGCGCTCGGCGCTGTCGAGCAGGTCGGCGATGCCTTCGAGGCTGTGGCCGCGGGCGAGCAGGTCGGCGATGAGGCGCAGCCGCTCGAGGTGGGCGTGGTTGTAGTAGGCGTGGCGGCCCTGCCGCCGCGGTGCGTCGAGCAGGCCCCGCTCCTGGTAGTAGCGGATCGTCCGCACCGCGACACCGGCCGCTTCGGCCAGTTCCGCGACCCGGTATTCCTGTGTGGGCTGAGTCGTCAATCGTCCTCCTGCACACCGGTCCGCCAGCCGAATTACGGTTAACTCAACCACACTGTCTCAGTAGATGCTGATTCGAATCGACAGTTGGTTCGGAACTGTCGCCGTCCACCGGGGCGAACACGGTGCGCGTTGTGGTGCAGCTCACCGTCGGTTACAGTTTTTACTGATATGGACGTGGGCTCGGATGCTACCGTCGGCTCCGGGCACGCGTCGGCAAAGGAGGTCGAGGTCGGTGCTGACGGGCAGCCCTTACCCAACTCGGGAACTGGAGATCGCCGGGATACCCGCGGTCGGGCATCTGCACCACGGTCCCCGATTGTCCCAGCAATTACTGGACCATCTGGCCCCGGACGGGGGCGGGACCGAGCCGGCGGCGCTGATGCCGTGCGGGGTGGGGCGGCGCGACGCGGCCGAGGTGGTCACCGGATGCCTGGACCTGGTGGCCGCGGCGCTACAGGACGGCGGCGTGGGGGAGGTGCCCGCACCACTGCACCGGAAGATCGAGGATTGGGCCGCGGAGGGCGTGGCATTGGAGGCGGTGCAGCATTCGATCCACCGTGGGTTCCGGTTCGTGCTGGATCTGCTCGCCCGGCGGGCCCGGACCGCCGACGGTCCGGCGATGGTGGTCGTGGGTCAACGCCTGGGCGAAGTACTCGATCGCGTCATCACCACCTTCACCCAGGCATACCTGCGTGAGTTCCGGGCCCATACCATCGCGCGCTACGCCGGTGCCGAGGCGCTGACCACCGCGCTGATCTCGGGTACGAGCACGGCGGGGACGGCGCGCGAGAGCGGTTTCCGGGAGGCGACCGCCTATGCGGTGCTGGCGCTGGACCTCACGGGCCCGCCCGGCGAGACCGGCGATGACGGGTACGGCCCCGCGCACGCGCAGCGTCGGCTGCGCCGCGTGCGCGCCGAACTCGCCCGCGGCGGCGATATGCCGCTGGCCCGGCTCAGCGAAGCCGGTGGCACGGTCCTCCTGCCGGACCGGGCGCATGATGATCTCGCCGTCACCCGGTTGTTCGACCGGCTGCAGAGCGCGGTGCGCGGATCGTTGCTCGCCACCGTGGTCCACGCGCGGCACGACGAGGTGCCCGACGCGACCCGCCGCGCACACGAGTTGCTCGACCTCGCCCAGCGGCTGCGCCGTCCCGCCCGTCTGTACCGGTTGGCCGATCTGGCCGTGGAATACCAGATCACCCGGCCCGGGCCCGCGCGCAAGCGTCTGGCGACAGCCCTGGAACCGCTGCTACCCCATGCCGACCTGCTACAGACCCTGGCCACGCATCTGGACAACGATCGCAATCGCCGGCGCACCGCCCGCGTGCTGGGCATTCACGCCAATACCCTGGACTACCGGTTGCGGCGTATCGCCCGGTACACCGGGCTGGACCCCGCCAGCGCCGATGACCTGTGGTATCTCCGGGCTGCTCTGGTCGCCGGCGCCTACGAGACCGGCTCCGCCGACACCCCGGTTGCGGCGGACCGGGAAAGCCCGCAGCCGACCGCCGAAGACTCCGATATCGGCCGCCCGCCCGGGCCGCCGATCCAGAGTATCGATATCCATACTCGGGCCCGCGTCCCCGCTCCGGCACGGGGCCGGTGATGGAGGCCGGTCCCCCCCGGCCCTGCGAACGGCGGTGGCTCCGCGGGCCCGGGGCGGCCGACTGCACGAAGGTTGAGGTGGCGGCCTGCTTCCGGGCATCGTCCGGCGCCGCGGCCGATGTGAACTCAGCGGTCGCCGGCGAGTACCGGGACCAGACGGGCGAGCCCTTCGGCCCCGTGGCCGGCCGCCAGCGCGCGCCGGAAGACCTCGCCCGTGGCATCGAGTACGCCGGTGTCGATGCCGTGGCGCGCGATCACTTCGCGGAGTGTGGTGAACGCGGTGTAAGCCGAGGAAATGGAGGTGTCGTCGCCGGGATAGTGCCCGGCTTCGACCTGTGCGGCGGTTTGCGCCGCCATATCGGGCAGTAGCGAGACCACGGCGGGTGTGAACGGGACGAGTTCGCTGCCTTTGATCCCTTCGGCCTCGGCGAGTGCGATGCCCAGGGACACACCGAAGAACGAGAGCCAGAACACCGATACCAGCGAGGCGTCGAATGCGGCGGCGCGTCCGTGGTCCGCGCCCAGATAGGTGCCCTTTTCGGCGAGTGCGCTCAATGCCGGTTCCGCTGCGCGATAACCGCTTTCGGAGCCCGAGTACAGCAGCAGCGCGTCCGGTGTGCCGATGCCCTGCGGCACCGCCATGACGGCGCCGTCCACGTACTCGGCACCGTGCCGCCCGGCCCACTCGGCGCGCTTTCTCGACTGCTCGGGGGTCGAGGAGGTGAGGTTCACCAGCACCCGCCCGCGCAGCCGCGGGCCCGTGTCGCGCAATGCCGCTTCCACCGCGTCGTCATCGAGCAGCGAGACGACGACCAGGGGAGCGGCCGCGACCGCCGCGGCCGCCGACGCCGCCCGGCCGGCACCGAGCTCGACCAGCGCATCGGCCTTCGCCCCGGTGCGATTCCACACGACCGTCGGATAACCCGCGGCCAGGAAGGTTTTCGCGATCGCCGACCCCATGAGTCCCAGCCCCAGGACCGCGACGGGTGTACGTGCTTCGCCTGACATACCGCCTCCAGATTGTTTGAAGAATTTCCAACAATAATTGTTGTATGATTCTCAAACTGTCAAGAGCTGAAGGGAGGCGCGTTCGTGCCCGCCGAGTTGTCACACCCGGATACCGCCGACC
This sequence comes from Nocardia rhamnosiphila NBRC 108938, assembly GCF_000720425.1. Classification (GTDB taxonomy): domain Bacteria; phylum Actinomycetota; class Actinomycetes; order Mycobacteriales; family Mycobacteriaceae; genus Nocardia; species Nocardia rhamnosiphila. Next base: position 86,993 of record NZ_JOAJ01000001.1, read on the forward strand.
TCGAGCTGGCGGCGGTCATGCACGCGCTGTCCGACCCGATCCGGCTCCAACTGGTGGCCTGCCTGGCCACCGACGAGGGCGAGAACTGCGGCGAACTCAGTCAGAACATCGAATTGCACAAGTCCACGCTTTCGCATCACTACCGGGTCCTGCGCGAAGCAGGTATCACCCGGACGACGGTCACCGGACGCACCAGGGTGATGCGCCTGCGCTCCGCGGACCTGCAGGCCCGGTTCCCGGGGTTGCTCGACGTGGTGTTCCGCGCCCTGGCCGATCTCGTCGAGGACGACGAGAAATGGACCGGCTCGCCCGAGGACCGTGCGAAACTGCTCGCGGCGCTGAAACGGCCCGTGGCAGCGCACTGACCGGGGCGCGTACCGAAGGTTCGGCGCGGTCCGGCGGGGGTTGCCGATCCGTCTTCTCGAAGGAAGATGGACATATAGGTGTTGGTCGCGCAGTCATATCTTCGGGTCGGCATACCGGTCGGCCATCGATCGGAAGGAGATTCGATATGCGGTGTCTTTGCCCGGGAGACCGGCGCAGCGCGTCGATGTCCGGCCGGACCGGCGGCGCGTCGCCATGAGCACAGGGGCCGAACACAGAAGTGAGGCCGAGGGCTTCTCGGCGGCCGGTTCGCGGGCGTTGTACGTGAATGCGACCTTGAAACGCTCACCTGAGGTGAGCAATACCGAGGGATTGATTCGGCGCAGTTCGCAGATCATGCGGCGGCACGGTGTCGAGGTCGACATCGTCCGCGCGGTCGATCACGACATCGCGACCGGGGTCTGGCCGGATATGACCGAACACGGCTGGGCCGGCGACGAATGGCCGGCACTGTTCGGCCGGGTACTGGACGCCGACATCTTGGTGCTGTGCGGACCCATCTGGCTCGGCGACAACAGTTCGGTGATGAAACGAGTGATCGAGCGGCTCTACGGCTGTTCGAACATGCTCAACGAGCGTGGCCAATACGCCTACTACGGCCGTGTCGGTGGATGTCTGATCACCGGCAACGAGGACGGCATCAAACACTGCGCGATGAACGTGCTCTACAGCCTGCAACATTTGGGCTACACCATTCCTCCGCAGGCCGACGCCGGGTGGATCGGGGAAGCCGGGCCCGGTCCCTCATATCTCGATCCCGGTTCGGGCGGGCCGGAAAACGACTTTACGAATCGCAATACCACCTTCATGACCTACAACCTGCTTCATCTCGCCAAGATGCTGCAGGTCAACGACGGTATACCGGCCTACGGCAATCAGCGCAGCCTGTGGGGCGCGGGGTGCCGGCCCGAGTCCGACAATCCCGAACACCGGTAGCCCATCGAGCGGAGTGGGACACCATGACCACACAGCAGCACGGCACCGACTCGTGGCCCCGCCTGCGCATCCCACGGTGGCAGTACCAAGCTGGGCAGAGTCGAGCACCACCAGCTCGCCGGTGTACTCGCCGACGGCCGGCTGCGCGATTTCGAACAGCTGCGCGGTGACGACTTCGCGACCTGGTGTCGCGGCGAGGCGACCCGCTGGGGCGGGGACACTGTGATGCCCTACGGGGCCGATATCGCGGTCGAGATAGCCGGCGTCGCTGTCATACCCGGCGACCTGGTGTATGCCGACGCGGCCGGAGCGGTGGCCATACCCGCCGACAGTCTGAGCCGCGTGCTCGACGAAGCGGAGGCGGTCGAGCGTGAAGACGCCGAAGCCGCCCTGCAGATCCAGGATGAGCGCGGGGCGGATGAGCGCGGCAAAAATGAGACCCACACTTGATCGCGGCTCCCGGCCCCGGCCGGTCTCGTCCTCGGCGGTTCCGATGCCGGGGGTGGAGTGGGGCAGACTGCACGCCATGAAATACAGCGCCGGAGTTCTGCTGTTTCGTCGTGAGCCGGAGGTTCACGTGCTGCTGGGGCATATGGGTGGGCCGCTGTGGGCGCGTAAGGATTCGGGGGCGTGGTCGATCCCCAAGGGCGAGTACGAGCCGGAGACCGAGGAGGCCCGCGCCGCCGCCGGCCGCGAATTCGACGAGGAATTGGGAGTGCCGGTGCCCGTCGGGGAGTGGATCGCGCTGGGAGAAGTGCACTACGGCAGCGGGCGGAGCAAGAAGCAGGTCACGGTGTGGGCGGTGGAGGGCGAGCTCGATCCGGCGCGGGTGGTACCGGGGACATTCGAGATGGAATGGCCGCCGCGGTCGGGCGAGTACCGCGCTTTCCCCGAGGTCGATCGGGTCGAATGGTTCGATCTGACCACCGCGCACGACAAGCTGACCACCGGCCAGCGGCCATTGCTGACCCGACTCGCCGACCGACTTCGCTGACAATCGTCGGCCCGGCAGTGCATAGTGCGGTACGGCTCGGTCCGTCCGGGTCTTGTTGTAGCCGGCTATCGATTCAGGCGACCACGGCGAGCAGTGTCGTCGCCGACTCTGTCAGTCCCGGGTCACCACGCAGTTCAGAGCGTTGACGCGCCTCCGCAACGGTGATCCCACGACTGGCCAGCCGCCAGACCGTGTCCTGGTCCATGCATACGACCGCGGCCGGCTCCTCGGCCCGAGCCGCCGTCAGATCCCATCCCTTACCGTCGGACACCACCGACCAGCAACCCCCCGCCGGACCGGTGATCTCGAACCGCACCGCCGTCCCACCGGGCCGGACCCGATCACGGAGCGCCCACGGCGCCGCGTGCAGAAAAGTCACGAGCACCGGGCGCACCAGTGCGACATCGTCGGCGCCACAACGGGCCACCGCATCGCGGATCTGCTGCTGATGCACCCAGAACTCGGTGTACTCACGGGCGATGTCGAGCCATACCGGACTGGTACCGGGCCCCGCCCACGACACGTTCAGCCGTGCCGGTCCGGCGAGATCCGCTGTCGCCGCCCAGACGCGATCCAGCTCAGGACCCAGGTGGGCGAGCAGCTCGGTGAGCACCTGAGGGCTGCACTGACGCATCGCACGAACGAACTCCCCGTTCACGCGCGCCAAGTACGCCGGCAGGGTCTCGTCGTCGGCGAACACGGCCCCGCCGTGCTCGTCCCGGCTGCCCGAGATCCGCCGCAGATAGTCGTTGAGGATGTGCGCGGCCACATCGGCCACACTCCAGCCAGGACACACCGTCGGCTTCTCCCAGTCGGCCGGGTCCAGCGACCGGAGCAGCTCGAGCAGCGCCTGCCTTTCACGCCGGAACAGCGGCCGGGTATCGAGGGGAATCATGGTTGGGCAGTCAACCCGTCCCGCCACCACCGAGCCACCGATTTTTCAGGCTGTGAGATCAGACCCGGGTACTGCCTGGTGCGGGAATTGCACCCGCCATCGTCGCGGAATTCGCGCGGACGCGCGCTCAAAGCGCGCCTGAGCCGTAGAGAATCGCTCACGCGGAATGTTGCTCTTGGTATCTGTCGTACGGGATGGACGCCGCCAGTACTCGGGCCCGGATGGCAATCGCGTGGCTCACAAGTACTGGATCTTCGGTGACCGATCCGCCGATCCAGTATCCGCGGTCGTCGAAGAGGCTGAACGACACGATGCGGTTATCGAGTAGCCAGAAATCCTCGATCGCCGCGTCGGACGGGTGGGCGTCCTGCCGGGCGAGGTAGCTCACCTGCTCACCGGCCGCGGTGTTGTGCCGGGCAAGAGCGAGCAGGTACCGGGTGTAGACGGTGTGCGGCTCGCTGACGACCCGGGCGCGCTGGATGGTTACGCCACGGTCCGTCATCCGCCGAACCTGGTCGGTCCACGGCCTGAACCATTCGCCGCCGGGGTCGCAGGTCTCGTCTTCGCGCCACCTGCGCAGGGACTCGGACTCGGTTTCGGCGAGGTAGTCGTCGCCAGTTTCGAGGTGGAACGCAGATGAAACGGCCTCGTTCAGGAGTTCGTCGAACGGATCACCGCCGAGAACCTGGCGCATCCGAGGTCACCTCTTCGGTTATCAATACTTCGACCGCGGTCTCGGGAATGCAAATCATCATGCGGTACAACGCTAACGCAGCCTGTCGACCGGCGAAACAAGTCGGCGGGGACGCAACTCATTCCCGTATCTCTGACTGGCTGATAGGAAGGCGTCAACGTTTCGATGGACCTCGTGTGGAATTCGAACGCTGTTTCAGTCTCGCCTCCAGGACAGGAATCGACGCGATTTGATGCTGCTGCAGCTCATCCCAGACCAAACCGTGGGGACGGCGCGGGGGATGGCATTCTACGACCTCATCGGCCGTGACAATCAGGTCGACGCTGAAGTCGTGTCCTGTTTCGGGGAGATCCTCGTCGACAACCTGCAGCGGGTGCACTGTAGTAACGATGGTGGTCGTCGGGCCGATCAAGTTTGCTTCTTGCAGGAGCGCCATCTCGATATCGGAGTAACCCGCACCTTTTCCGAGTCGTACCCCGTGTCGGTTGACCGCGACGCTGCCGCAGATGATCAAATCGACCGGCTGCATGTCCTCGACACCGATCTTGGTGGCGACCGAGGCGGCTACTGCGCTTGACGCAGCTTCCTCCACAGGCACTGTCAGTTTTTTCGGGTCCAAGAGGTAAAAGGGCAGCGGCTCAGCCAGTTTCGGGACCGCCATGTAGACGAGTTTGCCCTCGGCGAGGGCTCGAGCCCGGGCGGGGAGTTGCGCCGTGTCCGGGACCGCCTTCACTACTTGCGCCCCCTTCCACACAGGCAACTCGGCCAAGCGGGCCGCGGCAGCCTCGGCACCGAAAAAGCTCGGAATGTATCCGCGTACACCCGGCGGTGCCGCCTGCTTCTGCTCCAACAGTGCCCACACACGCTCCCGAATAGCGTGTTTGGCTCCATCGTTGTCCATATCGTTCAATCCTTTACGCCGAGACCATCAGCCCGAGTAGGCGATCGCACACTTCCTGTACTTCGGCGACGTTCCGCCATGGACGAAGGCTCTGTGCGGCGCCGAAAACGACGTTCATGCCGCCACCTCCCCGGGTGGCTTCCACGACGTCTATCGCTCCGTGCAGCGCGGCGGCCGCCTCCTCGAGTTTCTTTTGTCGGATGTAGGCCGTTGCCAGATTGCCCAAAACGATGGCCTGGGACTTCGACTGATCTCGAAGCTTGTCGGCGGTGGACTCGAGGATCGGCTGGGCGCGTTCGGCGTCTTCGAGGAACAGGTAGCACGAGCCGGCCAGGCGACCGTGCTGAGTGGGTGAGAACAGGTCCATTGCGGCATCGGTCATGTTGATCTGCTCGAAATGCGTTTCGGCATCGGCCAGGGATCGCTCACATTCCTGTCGTTGCCCGACCATCGCATAGGCCTCGGCGGCGTGGAGAACGGCCAGTCCGGCCAGTACGTGGCTGGTTCGGTCGGTGACCTGCGCTGCCCGCAGCGCCAGGTCGAGTCCGGTGAGCGGGTCCTTCTTCTCGCCGTACAGTGCAACGAAGCTCATCCGAAGCAACGCCAGCCCTTCCGCATCAGGGTCGTGGAGTTGTCGGGCGACGGCGATTGCTTGGTTGAAGTACATGCAAGCGGTGCTGTGGTCGCGGCGTTGGGAAGCGTCCCAGAGAAGCTGGCCCATGAGCGTCGCCGCTTCTACCTCGATCGCATACAGCTCACGCCGGACACGGCTGGTGGCAGCATTCGCCCGGAGGAACGACGCCTGGCCCAGACATTGACCGGTGTCTGCCAGCAGCGTGGTCGAGGCAACCTTGTCGTAGCGCTGGTCGAGTGTCTGCACTCGATCGCGCAGACTCGCGGCAGCATAGAGATCGACGCCGGCGGGATGTTTCAAGGCGTAATGCAGCGGTCCGTCCACAGGCACATCATCTTCTTCTGATTCCGACAGCAGCTCATCGAGCTCGTCGACAGATACGTGAAGCACACGGGCGAGTTCAGGGCGTAACCACGGCAGGGGCTCGTTCTCGCCGGCCTCCCAGCGGGCGACAGTAGAACGGTCGACCCGCAGCTGTTCAGCGAATCGTTCCTGGCTGAAGCCAACGGCTCTGCGCCGCTGCGCGAGGCGCTTTCGTCGTACACCCATGCCATGTCCCCTGGTGATCTTCGAACGATGAATACGCTGGTCAGAACGCTACGTGCGACAACCTCGAGACAGCATTGCAGCGATCTTGCTCTGGTCCGGAACCCCTTACCGCCGGTTGTATTGAGGCTACGGCGCTCACCTGCACACCAGCAACGGCGATAGCGACGCCACGTCGATTCAGCTACCCCATTCGACCAGTCGCACTTTGGAGGTCAGGCTTCATGTCCCGAACCATCCGCGTACCTGAGACGGGCACTCGTGCCCCGCTCGGCGTGGATACAACTAAAGCAAGTATTGCCCGGGTCTACGACTACAGCCTGGGTGGCAAGGACAACTACGACGTCGATCGCGCGGCCTTCGAACAAGTTCTAGCGGTCGCACCCCGACAGCGCGATGTATCACGGATGAACCGGGACTGGCTGTATCGAGTGGTGCGCTACCTGGCCGGGCAGGCCGGGATCGATCAATTCCTGGATGTCGGCGCCGGGCTTCCCGCGGTGGTCAACACCCATGAGGTCGCTCAGCTGGGAAATCGGGCGGCTCGGGTGGTCTATGTCGATAACGACCCTCTGTGCGCCGCGCATGGTCGAGCGATATTGGCGCAAAACGCATTTACCCATATCGTATGTGGTGACCTGCTGGAAGAGGGCACGCTCCTGCAGAATAGAGAGGTGCTCGGCTATCTCGAGCCGGATCGGCCGGTCGGCCTGATCGTGTGCGGGTTACTGCACCACCTGGACGACGAGTTCGACCCGGCGGGCGTTATCCGCGAATACATCGAGCGGCTTCCCCGGGGTTCCTACGTGGCGATCAGCCATTTCTGGGATCCCGCCGAAGAAGACCCGGCGGGTCACGAACTGGCGGTGCGGTTGCAGCGAGTGTTCGTCGAGGGTGGACTGGGCTCGGGCCGGTATCGGACTCGGGAGCAGATCCGCGCCTATTTCTGTGGGCTGGAATTACTGGAACCGGGGCTCGTGCCTCTGGATGACTGGTGGCCTTTCGGACCGGCGGTGCACACGAGGCCGCCGGAGGCCCTGATGCTGGGCGGGCTCGGCTACAAACCCAATTCTCCGCTGTCGCTGCGCTAGTCGCCGACAGCATTCCGCATGCGTGTCGCAGGGGGACACGCGATTCCTTCACCATCTCGATCTATCGGAGGGCGTTCAGCCATGCCTATTTCGCCTGCTTCCCATCTCGGTGTTCTGATCGTCGGCGCCGGGCCGAGCGGTCTCACCCTCGGTATCGAACTATTGCGCCGCGGCGTGAGTTGCCGTGTCATCGACAAGCTGTCCTCGCCGGCCGCGACATCGCGTTCGTTCACTGTCCATGCCCGCACCCTCGAGCTGCTGGAGCTGGCCGGTGTGGTCGAGGAATTCCAGGACCGAGGGTTGCGCGGGGAGTGGATGGACTACCACTTCACCGGCGCCGAAGAAAAGGTGCGGCTGGATTTCACCGGCCTCGACAGCCACTACCCGTACTACCGGAGCATCAGCCAGCGTGACACCGAGGAAATCCTGCGCCGACGGTTCACCGGGCTGGGTGGGGTCATCGACTGGCACACCGAACTGCTCTCGGTCACCGTCCACGACGACGGCGAGGTGACAGCGACCCTGCGGGATACGGATACCGGCGCCACGGAGACGGTGTGGCCGGATTGGCTCATCGGCTGCGACGGCGTACACAGCACTGTCGCCGCATCGCTGGGTGCCGAGGTCAGCCGAGCCGAATACGCGGACACGACGATGCGGATGATGGATGTGCCGTTGCGGGGTTGTCCGGTCGAGGTCGGTGGTGTCGATTACCGGATCGCGCTCGACCACATGCTGCTGACCACCGCGCTGCCGGGCGGGCTGTGGCGGGTCCTGATCAGCGAGAAAAGCGATGGTCGCGACCCCGACACCTCTGTCGAGGATTTCCGGAAAGTCCTCGAGGCGCATTTCGCGGGCGCGATCGAGGTAGGGGAGCCGGAGTGGTCGTCGGTGTTCCGGGCGCGGCGGCGGATCACTTCCCGGTATCGCACCGGCCGGATCCTGGTGTGCGGAGACGCCGGTCATGAGCGTTCCCCGGCGGGTGGGCAGGGCAAGAACACCTCGATGCAGGACGCGTTCAACCTCGGCTGGAAACTGGCGGCGGTGGTGAAGGGGGAAGCCGCCGAAACCCTGCTCGATACCTATGAGGCGGAGCGGCGACCGATCGCCGAACAGGTGATCGAGGGCACTCACGAGCTGCATTCGGTGCTGATGAACCACGGCATTTCGATCACCGAACGCCTGGCCCTGGCCCGCGAGCCCGGGTTCACCGAACGCGCGGTGGCCCGGGTCTCCGGCATCGCCTACCGCTACGAGAGCGCGGCCGGCACCGCGACATCGCTGCACCGGCCGTTGGACGGTCCGGCCACCGGCGACCGTGCCCCCGACATCGAGATCAGCCCACGCCTGCGGTTGCATCAGCTGCTACAGCATCCCGGACACACTCTGCTGGTGTTCCACCGCGAACCCTCGGCGGCCGCGGATATCGAGAAGCTGATAGCCCGCATGCACCACTTGTTCAGGACTCGGATCGAACCGGTTGTCATCACGCCACCCGGCCACCACGCCGCCGCGCCGGACGGTGCCCGCACCGCTGACAGCTGCCGGGTTCACGCCCTCTACGGCGCACCCGATGGCGACGCCCTGTGCCTGATCCGGCCCGACGGGTACATCAGCCGACGCTGCCGGTTGAGCGAACAGGACGCTTTGCTTGCCTCGTTATCGAGTGATCTCGGCTTGATCTGACACACCTCGGCCCCGTGCACAGGTACGCGGGCCGGTCGTCATCGTGCCCGGGCAGCGGGTCCGCGCCTGGGTGCACTCGTCTCTGGAAGAAACCGCCATGCCTTCATCACCACCTTCGATCTCGTTCCCCGCCACAGAACCGGCAGGTCGCCGCCCGGTCACCTACACCTCGCCGGCGGACGCCGCCGGACCGCGCGTGCCTCTGTACGCCCCCGAATTCGCCGCCGACCCGCACCACGCGTACCGCACCATGCGACAGCGATTCGGTGACCTGGCGCCGGTCGAACTCGCGCCCGGAGTACCGGCCACGCTGGTGCTCGGATTCGAGGCCGCGGTACGCATCCTGCACGATTCCGAGCATTTCCCCGCCGACCCCCGCACCTGGCAGGACACCGTGCCCGCCGACTCACCGATATTGCCGATGATGCGCTGGCTCCCGGCCGCGCGGTACAGCACCGGCGTCGCGCACGACCGCTACCGAAAAGCCTCGAAAAGCAGTATCGACGCCGTCGACGGCCACGAATTGCGGACCGCAGTGGCACGGTCGGCGACCTCGCTGATCAACGGTTTCTGCCGGTCCGGGACCGTGGACCTGGTCACCGAGTATGCCCGCCCGCTGGTTTTCGCGGTCCTGAACCGGATCATGGGCTGCTCGCCCGAGGTAGGGGAGCGCGTGACGGCAGGGATGGCTGCCCGCTTCGATACCGTCGGCGCGGCGGAAGGGATGCGGCTGGTACATGCCGCGCTGAGCGAACTGATCGGGTCCAAGCGTGCCCACCCCGGCGACGACGCCACCTCGCGCCTGCTCACACACCCGCACCGGCTCGAAGACGCCGAAGTCCTCGCGCAACTGATGAGCTTCTACGGAGCCGGCGGCGAAGCCCAATCCAACCTGATCACCAACACGATCCTGCTCATGCTCACCGACGACCGCTTCGGCGGCGGCCTGATCAGCGGCAGCCTCTCCACCCGGGACGCACTCGACGACGTACTGTTCGACGACCCGCCGATGGCCAACTTCTGCACCACCTATCCCCGCAACCCCGTGCTGGTCGCCGACACCTGGCTACCGGCCCACCGGCCGGTGCTGATCAGCCTCGCCGCCGCCAACACCGACCCCGCCGTCTCCGGCCGAGACCGTACCGGAAACCGCTCCCACCTGGCCTGGAGCGCGGGTCCGCACAGTTGCCCCGCCCGTTCGATCGCCTACCTCATCGTCCAAGACGCGATCGACCATCTCCTGGACGCACTTCCCGATATGGAACTGGCGTGTCCGGTCACGGAATTGCGGTGGCGTCCCGGACCGTTCCACCGGGCATTGACCGCCCTACCGGTCACCTTCCGGCCCGCCCCACCGGTGACCCTCCCGTAGACGCCCGGAGATGATCACGAACTCGCTGGCCGCCCATCAACTCATCACCCTGTATCAGATGAAATACCCGCAGCGGCAGATAAACTCACCTACCGGCCGGACAACGGTGGAGACATCGGAGCCGCCCGCAACGAGGCGGCCGGCGCCGGGCACCGCGCGGCCGCCCCCCCGTGATCACTCGGTGGACAGCTGTTGCGCCAGTTGCTCCAGGCCACCCCTGATGAGCTGCCCGTACTCGTCGTCGCCGAGCGCGCCGATCGTCTCCCGCGCCCGCTGGAGATGCTCTCGGGCACGGTCGAGATCGCCCAGCTTGCGGTAGCACTCGCCCACATTGAGGTGCAACGACGGATACAAACCGGACACCGAGAGCGTCACCCCGGCCTCCGCCGCCCGCTCGTCGGTGACCAGATCGGCGGCAGCGAGCGCACGCAGATCCCAGGTCAGTTCCTGGCGCACATCGTCCTGCACATCGGCCATCGCGTGGGCCAGGACGCATATGTGCAGGGGGTCGCCCTGCTCGCCGCCGATATCGTCCCAGATCTGCGTGAACATCTCGTGCGCGGCCGCGCGCTGCCCCTGGTGATGGTGCAGCGTCACCGCCTCGCCGATCCGGGTGATCGTCGGGTCAGTGATCATCGGCGGGTTCCTTCATCGGATCGGCTCCGGATGGTCACCCCGGATCGTAGCGATGCGCACGATTCCGCGCGACCGGCACGGTTGCCTCATGAACTCGACTGGCACAGTCGAATACGGCTGCGAGTCGACCGCCATATGACCCCGGTGACGAGCGCCACCGACGCCGCCACCACTGCCTGCGAGCACCGGCTACGGCCGCCGAATTCGCCGCTGCGCACCGAATGCCTGTGCTCGACCATGCCAGGCGGCGGCCCCACGGTCGAGGACTGGTACGAAACCCTCGACCTCGTCACCGCCGGAACCGTCGACCCCACCCCCCATCGGCGAAACCGTCGGCGTCCACGACCTCGCCGAGGCCTTCGAACGCGCCCGCTCGACCGACGCCCCAGTGCGCATCGTGTACACCACGGCCTGAACAAACCCGTACTCCCCTCCGCACGAGCGTGTTGTTCGTGTGCGTCCGCAACGCCGGACGCTCCCGGACGGCCGCCGCGTTCTCACCCACTGCGCCGGTGACCGGATCCGGGCCCGCTCCGCCGGCATCGCACCCGCCGATATGGTCGACCCGGTCGCTGTCGAGGTGCTGCTCGAGGTGCAACCCGAAAAGCGTGACGGTGAGGGTCCTTCCGGGGTGTGGTGGTTCAGTCGCAGCAGTCGCAGTCGTGCCCGGCCGCTGCGCCGCGGGGGAGGGCGGCGGGGTTCGGGCAGCAGGTCTCCCCGCGCCAGGCGTTGCGGCCTTCTTTCACCGCGATCGCGGCGATGACCAGGGCGGCGATCGGGTCGGCCCATGACCATCCGAACAGGCTGTTGAGCAGCAGCCCGGCCAGCAGCACCGCTGATAGGTAGGTGCACAGCAGCGTCTGCTTGGAATCGGCCACCGCCGAAGCGGATCCCAGCTCGCGCCCGGCCCGGCGTTGCGCGGCGGACAGGATCGGCATGATCGCCAGGCTCACCGCGGCCAGCCCGATCCCGATGGGTGAGTGCTGGGCTTCGCCGAGCCCGAACAGGGCCCGGATCGAGTCGACGGTGACGTAGAGGGCCAGGGCGAAAAAGGAGAAGGCGATGATCCGCAGTGCGACCTTTTCCCGGGCCTCGGGGTTGCGGCCGGCGAACTGCCAGGCGACCGCGGCCGCGGAAGACACCTCGATCACCGAGTCCAGGCCGAACCCGATCAGCGCGGTCGAGGAGACGCGGGCGCCTTCGGACAGGGCGATGATCGCTTCGATGACGTTGTAGGTGATGGTCGCGGCGACGAACCAGCGGATCCGCCGCGCCAGCAATGCTTTCCGATCCGGGTCGGGTCCGGAGACGGTCACCGCGGACGGAAGCGGGGGCATGCCGAGCGAGGCCATCAGCAGCAGCCCTCGCTCTCGGCGTCCGGGCAGCACGCCGGGTCCACCGCCGGCACCAGCCCGAGTAGATCCTGCAGTGCCGCGGCGATCCGGGGGTCGGCGAGTTCATAGCGGCTGCGCCGGCCTTCGGGCACGGCGACCACCAGCCCGCATCCGCGCAGGCAGGCCAAGTGGTTGGACAGGATCTGGCGGGTAACCCCGATCTGCTCGGCCAAATCCGACGGGTAGCCGGGCGCTTGGCGCAGGGACAGCAAAATCCGGGTCCGCGTCGGGTCGGACAGGGCGTGCCCGAACCGGGCCAGGGCGGCGGTGTGTACAGCGGTTTCCACACACAGGACAGTACATTGCAATCTGTATTCAGGAAAGAATGAACTTTCAACGCGGTTGGATCGGGCGACGAGATCGGGAGGCGAGTGCTGATGACGGAAGCGCGGCGGTGGTCGTGGCCGCAGATACTGGGCTCCGAGGGCCCGGCGGCGGTGATCTGCATCCGGGTGGCGGTGGGGTTGGTGTTTCTCAGCGAGGGGATACAGAAGTTCCTCTACCCCCACGCGCTGGGGCCGGGACGTTTCGAGAAGATCGGGATACCGGCGGCGACGTTTTTCGCCAACCTCGATGGGGTCGTCGAAATCGCCTGCGGCACATTGGTCATCATCGGTCTGCTCACCCGTCTGGCGGCGATCCCGCTGCTCATCGACATCAGCGGGGCGATCGTGCTCACCAAACTGCCGCAGCTGCGCCCCGGCGGGTTCGATGGGAAAGAGGGTTTCTGGGGCATGGCCCACGATGCCCGCACCGATTTCGCGATGTTGCTCGGGCTGATCTTCCTGCTGTGGGCCGGCCCCGGCCGCTGGTCGCTGGACGCGGTGCTCGCCCAGCGTGCTCGGCTCACCGGCGGCAGGGGACGGCAAGGGCAGGATGTGCGGTAACCGCGGGACGTGCATGGACGCGCGGGACCGGTTCGTCGATGGTGGAGCCGGTCGAATGCAGTGCCTGGGCCGACCAGGTCATCAATGTCCGACCCTGCTCGATCGGGAGAAACGAGGAGATCATGGGCAAGACCGTGGTGGTGCTCGGTGCCGGGGTGGGCGGGTTGACCGCTGCGGCCGAACTACGCACCGTGCTGGCGGGTGAGGACCGGGTGGTGCTGATCGACCGGGCGTTCACCGGCAGCCTCGGGTTGTCGTCGCTGTGGGTGCTGCGCGGCTGGCGCACCCCTGAACAGGTCAGGGTGGCTCCCGGCGCGGCGGCGCTGCCCGGGGTGCAGATGATGTCGGGTGATATCGCCCGTATCGATGTCGGGGCGCGGAGGGTGGACTGCGGTGCGGCCGGCCGGATCGGCTATGACGCCCTGGTGATCGCCCTGGGCGCCGGACTGAACCCCGCCGCGCTGCCGGGATTGCAGGCCGCACTCGATGCCGGGGTGGCCGGCCAGTTCTACACCCTCGACGGGGCCGCCGACCTGCACCGCCGGATCGGTGAGGTGGAGTCGGGTCGGGTGCTGGTGCTGGTGGCCTCGGCCCCGTTCGAATGCCCGGCCGCGCCGTTCGAGGCCGCCTTCCTCATCGCCGACCAGCTCGCCGGCAAGCACACCGGTGGCGCGGTGGCGGTGGAGGCGTTCACCCCGGACTCGCTGCCGATGCCGGTCGCCGGCCCTGAGGTCGGGAACGCCCTGGTGGAGTTGATGAGCGCCACAGGGATCGGGTTCCACGGCAACAAGTCCGCCATCGACATCGACCCCCACGCGCGGACGGTCTCGTTCGCTGACGGATCGACCGAAGTGTTCGATCTGCTCGCCGTGGTCCCCCCGCACGCACCCTCCGCCGCGGCCGCCTCGGCCGGGCTGGGGCCGGCGGGCTGGATCCCGGTGGACCCGGCCACCCTGGCCACCAGCGCCGACGGGGTGTTCGCGGTCGGGGACAGCACCGCGCTGCTGCTGCCCAACGGCAAACCGCTGCCGAAGGCGGCGGTCTTCGCCGAAGCCCAAGCGCAGGTGGCCGCGCACCAAGCCGCCCGCTACCTCGGCTACGACGCCCCGACACCCGCTTCACCGGCAAGGGCGCCTGCTACGTCGAACTCGGGGAGGGCCTGGCGGCCAAGGGTGAGGGGGATTTCCTGGCCGTCGGCGACGTCGGTGACCATAGGGGTGTGGGTGGCGTTGATGTCGGTGAGTACGTCGAGGGCTGCCAGTGCGGCGGCCGGCTGGCTACCGGGGCATCGCACGTCGGGCTCCAAGGCGTGACCGAATCCGCCGTCATCGTTCTGATAGGCCGCGAGCGCGGTCAGTACGGGCTCGGCAGGTCCGTTGTCGAGAAGAACCGCCAGTTGGTGGCGTTCCAGGACACGGGCACCGGATTCGAGGAACCGCCGCGCGGCTCCCAGGTCGATACTCATGCACCGGAGGCCAGGCAGCGGTGAGCGTGGCGTCTTTCAGGAAACGGACAGCCGTGAGGCCGGTGAGGCACCGCACTTCCGCCGCCATATGCGCCTGGCTGGCATAACCCACTACATGCGCGCGGTCGGCCAACGTCACCCTATCCAGGCGCGAACCGACGAGGATCCCGGGCAGAAGCAGCAACGGCGTTCATCGTCGGGCACCGATCACGGAGCCCGTTTCGGCCCAGATGTTCGATAATTGATGCATTCTTGAATGCTCGCGTGTTTCATCATCGCTGCTCAGCGATGCTTTACATGCGGCGCGGTATGAGAATCGGCCGGTTCTGGGGGCACGGATCGAGTCTCTGTGTTGTTAAAGAGTTGCGGGGTGACGGCTGCTCTGGGCACAGTGTCGGCTTGTGTTGGGTACCGAAGTCAGGGTGCGTGTGTCCGGTGGTGTGTTGTCGGGGGTGGACTTCGGAGGCGAAGGCACTGGCGTGCTGTTGGTGCACGGAAGCGGCCACAACTGTGTGGCGTGGTCGGAGGTGGCGTCGTATCTCGTGGCGCACTGCCGTGTGGTGGCGTTCGATCTTCGCGGCCACGGGCACACGGAGGCCGATTCTCGAACACCCGAGCAGTACTGGCGTGATCTCGGCGAGGTGGTAGTCGCGCTGGGATGGGATCGGCCGGTATTGGTGGGGCATTCCACCGGTGGGTACGCCGTAACGGCGGCGGCAGCTGCCGGAATTGTCGATTCGGGGGCTCTGTGTCTGGTCGACGGCCTCGTGCTCGATGATCGTGAGACAACGGTGCTCGGCAACGCGCAATGGCGAGAGCCCGAGGCGGCCCAGCGGTTGCGGGAGATGTTTCGTTACGGGTGGCGCGCCGACGAACGCCGGATGCTCGACTACATCGAGCAGTGCGCGCGGGAGACCGATACAGATTGGCTCAACGCCGGCGCCCGTCCGGAGTTGGTGCGAGAGGTCATGCGCCGCTGCTTCATTGCCCGCCCGGACGGTGGGTATGTGCGGCGCCCGACCGTGGAAGAGATCGCGCTGACCGCGGTACCGGACCCCGAAGCAGCTGTATATCCGAGTGTGGATGTGTACGGGCGGATCGAGTGCCCGATGACGATCGTGCTGCCCACGGACGGCTTCTACGCGCCGCGCTCCGCTGAGGTTCGCGCAGTTGTCCGGGCCGGGCACGATCGACGGTTGGTCGGCATCGACGCCGGACACAACGTGCCGATGACCCGGCCCGCCGAACTCGCCGCGATCATCGTCGACCTGGTACACCGGGTCGCCGCTGCTAGTGAATGACCGAGCCGAGAAAGGACCATCGATGACACAAAATGCCGACAGTCGACTCGTCCAGGAGTTTCCGGTGGCCGACGCCGCGGCGGGCCCATACGGCATCACCACGGGAGCCGACGGCGCGCTCTGGATCACGCTGGCGCAGAGCGGCGAAATCGCCCGCCTGACCGTCGACGGTGTGCTCGACCGGTATTCGGTCGGCGCCGCCGGATCCCGACCGACGGTCATCGCCGCCGGCGTGGACGACGCCTTGTGGTTCACCCGATCCGGTGACGACCACATCGGGCGTATCACCACCGATGGTGTCGTGACGGCGTTCGGCCTGCCGGCGGGCAGCAGCCCGTTCGGGATCTGCGCCGGTCCGGACGAGGCCATGTGGTTCACCGAGATGAACACCGACCGCATCGGCCGCATCACCCCCGACGGACAGATCGCCCACATCGACCTCCCTGTCCGGGGCGGGTTCCCGTCCATGATCACCCGCGGGCCCGACGGCGCACTGTGGTTCACCCTCAACCAAGCCGGCGCCATCGGACGTATCGACCTCGACGGCAACATCACCCAGTACCCACTGCCCGATCCAGGCGCACCGGTAGGGATTACGTGTGGTCCGGACGCCGTATGGTTCGTCGATATCGCCGCCGGCCGGATCGGCCGCCTCGAGCCCGATGGCACGATGAAACTGTTCCCGTTACCCGACCCCGCGGCGAAACCACACGCCATCACCGCGACAGCCGCTGGTGAGTGCTGGTTCACCGAATGGGGAGCCAACCGACTCGGACGGATCAGCTACGCGGGCGATATCACCGAATACAATCTGCCCACACCGGCATCCGAACCACATGGCATCACCATGGGCCCCGACGGCGCGGTGTGGACGGCACTGGAAATCGGAGCCGTCGCCCACGTCGCGCCGTGACCCAGGCGACTGCCGCAGGCGGCCGTGCTCGGCGGCTTCCGAAACCACGGTAGGCAGTACGCAGCCACGCGTGCGCCTACCGAACAGGCGCGACAGGACTCGCTCCCGGCGGGCTGCACTCACAGCGATTGTCCATCAATTGATCTTGGGCTCAATCGGTCACTGCATCACCGGCCGAGCTCCGGACAGCGGGAGGCTATCAGCGGACCGAGACAACCTGTTCAGGTAATTTACCGGCAAGGACGCCGAGCGCGAACAGCTGTCCGCGTGCCTGGACTACGTGCGTGCTGGCGACACCCTCGTGGTCGCCTCCCTGGATCGCCTCGGCCGGTCCCTGCAGGACCTGATTTCGATCGTGGCCGACCTGCGCCGTCGCGGATCCCGGGCCGATCCGCACCATGTCGGCGACCTGGGGTTCGCTTACCCCGGGACTCGCGCAAACCCCTCCGGTTTCACTTATAGGAATTGTGCATAACTGCTGTGTGGCGTGGTCTAGGCTGCTGTCGGCTCAACGAATCTGTTCCACCACCCGCCGACACCGAAAGGCACACATAGTGATTCGTGGGAGACTTTTCGCTTCGATACTCGCGTTGACCGCCGCTGTACTGGTCAATGTGGCCGGGCCGGCCAGCGCAACGACCAGCATATGGATCGGGAGAGCGTTCCCGGACGCGGAGGGCGACTACAGCTGGTGGGTCGTCGCCGAGATCACCTACGTCTGCGAACCCGGCCAGGCCAACGCCCTGTGGGTCGAGGTCGAGTCCGAGCGGTTCACAAGCCCAGAAGGCCAACCCGTCCGTATGAAAGACGAGGGTCTGGGTCAGGTGACCTGTGACAGCGAATCTCGGCAGACGAAGGTCAGGGTGCCATTGGGCTTCGACTACGGCGAGGGCCCGAATCTCGCAGATGCTCACGACGGCGACGGCAATGAACTCATGACGTATTACTACGATGACCGGGCGGTCGAGATCACCGCCGCGTTCGCCTACCTGCCGCCTGACGCCGAGGACATGAGCCAGGTCGAGATCCATAAGGACACCGCCGAGAACCGGACCGTGACTCTGACTGAGGAATAGTCCGCGGCCCGCCCTGGTCCGCACCGGACCGCTGCGCAGGGTGCGGGTCTGGAACGTGAGAACCGGCCAGATACTCTGGCTGGTTCGCGTTGTGTTCGGGAGCCTCAGGCGCTGAGCTCCCAGAACCAGGGTGCGTCTTCGTGCCGGAGTGCGTCGCGCGGTCGCCCGCTGCCCACCAGGATGTCGTCGCCCCGGCGGCTCACATCGAGGTCATCCGGTTCAGACCACATGGCGAGCGGTTCGACCATGAACCGGCATCCAGACGTCTCGATTCCCGGGGGTGTCCTATGAGCAGGTCGGCCGACAGTGGGCACGCAGGCGCCATGGTCCACTTCTTTGCCGACGACATGTCCGGGGAGCGCTGGGATGTGACCGGACCGCTGGCCTTCTCGGGCGTCGGGTGACGTTTCGGGTCGGTGAGCAGGCAATCAAGGATTTGAGACGATAATCGCGCCCTGACCTGGTGATCCGTTCGGAGCGCGCTGGGTCAGCGGCAGCAGTTGGGGTCGAGGACGGTGCAGAGTGCGGTGAGGGCGTCGCGGCGGGCCTGATGCAGCACGCTCATGCCGTGGCGTTCGGAGTCGATGAACCCGGCCTTGCGCAGCTGGGTGAGGTGATGGCTGACAGTCGATTCCGACAGTCCGACGGCCGCGGCGAGGTCCCCGCCGGTGCGGCCGGTATCGGGGTCGGCGAGCAGCAAGGAGATGAGTTTGACCCGGACCGGGTCGGCGAGCGCTTTGAGTCGCAGGGCGACGTGCAGGGCCGCCTCGTCGTCGACCGGGCCGGCGGCCACGGGGGCGCAGCAGACGGGGGCGGTGATATCGATGACGGGCAACGCTTTGGGCATATATCGCATCCTACCAGCAGATATTGACTTATGTCGAAAAGGTGGCAGACTGGCCGCCGTCAGTTATTCGATATATGTCACACAGGTGGTGGTCATGATGTCCCGGATACAGCTCGCCCTCAACGTCGACGATCTGGAAACCGCGGTCGGGTTCTACTCGACCCTGTTCGGCACCGAACCGGCCAAACGCAAGCCGGGATATGCGAACTTCGCCGTCGCCGAGCCGCCGTTGAAGCTGGTGCTCATCGAGAACCCCGGCCATGGGGGCAGCCTCAATCACCTCGGTGTCGAGGTCGAGTCCTCGGAGAAGGTCCATTCCGAGATCGCGCGCCTGTCGGAGGCCGGATTGTTCACCGAGGAGCAGATCGCGACGACCTGTTGTTTCGCCACGCAGGACAAGGTGTGGGTGACCGGGCCGGGCGAGGAGCGGTGGGAGGTCTACACCGTCCTCGCGGATTCGGAGTCGTTCGGCACCGCGCCGGAGTTCGTGGAGGTCTCCGACAAGGAAGCGGTGCAGGCATGCTGCGGTACCGACGGCCGCGGTGACGCCGAGACCGTCTGCTGCACTCCGGCGTGAGCGCGGCAGTAGAGGCGCCGGCACCGCGGTTGCCGATGCTGGACCGGCTGCTGCCGGTCTGGATCGGTGTCGCGATGGCCGCGGGGCTGGCGCTCGGCCGGCTCGTGCCCGGCCTGGGTGAGGGCCTGTCGGTGGTCGAGGTGGACGGGATATCGCTGCCGATCGCGGCGGGGCTGTTGATCATGATGTATCCGGTGCTGGCCAAGGTCCGCTACGACCGCCTGCACGCAGTCACCGGCGACCGGCGCCTGCTCGCGGGCTCGCTGGCGTTGAACTGGGTGATCGGGCCCGCGCTGATGTTCGCGCTGGCCTGGCTGTTGCTACCGGACCTGCCCGAGTATCGGACCGGGCTGATAATCGTCGGCCTCGCTCGCTGCATCGCGATGGTCATCATCTGGAACGACCTCGCCTGTGGGGACCGGGAAGCCGCCGCGGTTCTGGTCGCGATCAACTCGGTGTTCCAGGTGCTCATGTTCGCGGTCCTGGGCTGGTTCTACCTGTCCGTGCTGCCCGGATGGTTGGGGCTGGAGCAGACCACGATCGAGGCCTCACCGGTCGATATCGCGGTTTCGGTGCTGGTGTTCCTCGGGATCCCGCTGGCCGCCGGATATCTCACCCGCCGGATCGGAGAGAAAATCCGTGGCCGGGACTGGTACGAAACCCGGCTGCTCCCCAAGCTCGGGCCGTGGGCGCTCTACGGGCTGTTGTTCACCATCGTGATCCTGTTCGCCCTGCAAGGCGAGCAGATCACCGACCGGCCACTCGATGTCGTACGGATCGCGGTGCCGCTGCTGATCTACTTCGCACTCATGTGGGGCGGCGGTATCGCCCTCGGCGCGGTCCTGCGGCTGGGGTATGCGCGGACCACGACGATGGCGTTTACAGCGGCGGGCAACAATTTCGAGCTCGCTATCGCGGTCGCGATCGCCACCTACGGCGCCACTTCCGGTCAGGCTTTGGCCGGTGTGGTCGGCCCGCTGATCGAGGTCCCGGCCCTGCTCGCCTTGGTCTATCTGTCCCTCGCTCTGCGCCGGCGCCAGGCCTCGGCGCCGGTCGGCTGAAAGGTCTCCTGCTCTGATGTCCTCTACTCCGAGCGTGCTGTTCGTGTGTGTCCACAACGCCGGACGCTCCCAGATGGCCGCCGCGTTCCTCACCCATCTCGCCGGGAACCGGGTCCAAGTCCGCTCCGCCGGCACCGCCCCCGCCGACACGATCAACCCCGTCGCGATCGAGGCGATGGCCGAGACCGGGATCGATATCACCGGGGCAACCCCGACCGTCCTGGCCGCCGACACCGTCGAGGACTCCGACGTGGTGATCACCATGGGCTGCGGGGACACCTGCCCCTATTTCCCCGGGACCCGTTATGTGGACTGGCAACTCGACGACCCCGCCGGCGCCGACATCACGGCCGTACGCCGGATCCGCGATGACATCGAGCACCGAGTCCGCGGATTGCTCGCCGAACTGGGCATAGCGGGGACGTAGTCGTGCTGCGGCGGTCGCGCTCAGGCGGCCGGGGTCAGCAGGGGTGCCAGGTCCGGTGGGATCGGCATCGGCTGGAGCAGGCCGACACGGGCACGGCCGGTATTGCCTCGGGATAGCGGCCGGCCGGCGATCCGGGAGCGGCGACCACGGTCCGGACGACCTGCCCCAGCGCCTCGCGGCCGTCGCGCCGGCCGATGGCGAGCGCGCACATGGCGATGTGGTTGCCGGTGTGCAGCCACGGGTCCGGTTGGGACAGGATGTGCGCGCGTTCCAGGTGTGCCCACCGCTGGCCGATATCGGTTGCGGTCCGGGCGGCGCGCATTTCCTGGTGGTAGGCGCAGCGGGTGGCCGCCGAGATCCGAGGCGGAATCTCGGGCAGAGCGCTTGATCACGTTGGTTCTGTGACCACGCGGTGGTGTTCATACCAAATTCCGGGGACGGTCGATCCGTCCGGCAACGGCTGCGGTCGCCGGTCCTTTTCTGTTGCGCCGATCTTGTCGCAGATGCGCTGCACCGCGAGATTCGACTCGTTCGTGCCGATCTCTACGCTGGTGTATCCGGCATCGTGGATCGCGTCGACGAGGGCGGCCACCGCTTCGCTCGCATAGCCGGCTCGCCGGTGACCGGGGCCGATCCACCAACCGATGGACGCTGATGACGTCTGGTCGTCGCGGGGGTGCACGGTCGCGCCACCGATCACGGTTGTGTCTGCTCGCGACTCGATCATCAGAAGCCCGGGAGTCGGGTGGCCGCGCCCGACCGCCTTGATCAGTGCCCGGCCATTTCGTTCTGTCCAACCATTGCCGGCGAGCATCGCATCGTCGATCGTGGCCTCGAGCGGGACTGCGTCCTTCGGCGCCGGTCGGCGCAGGGTGAGCCGCGAGGTTTCGATGTCCCGCACCACGTCATAGCGTGCACTGGTCTCCTTGTCGGCGAGTTCGCTGACGCGCCACACCCAGAGCCACACCGCGACGAGTACGGTGACCACCACGAGCAGCAGCCAGATACCGAACCTGACTTCTGGTGCGGCAGAGATAAAGCCGACCGTTGCCGCGACGCCGATGACCGCTGCGGGAAACCCGAGGAGTGCGATCCATCCCACCAGCCCAAGAGCGGAACGCCCGGGCCAGTGCTGAAATGCCGCTTTGGCAGCAGCGATTCGCCAGGTGGGGAACATACGCGAACAGTATTCGATTTCGTCGTATTCGTCGCTGACCCAGGTCGATCAGCCGGCAGCCGCCACGAATTCTCGCACCCTGCGATACCGCCGCTGCGTCCGCTGCACGCCGGCCGCGATGCCGGTGGCCGCCGACGCGGCGTCCGGAATCCGCCAGCGCTGATGCGTCTGCGCACGGAAGGCTGTAGAGCATGGATCTCGGTTTACAGAACAAGGTCGCGGTGGTCACCGGAGCATCGAAGGGCATCGGGCTCGCCACGGCCCGGACATTGAAAGCAGAGGGTGCGTTGGTGGTCGCCGCGTCGCGTCGCCGCACCGCAGAGCTCGACGAACTGGTGGACGAGCGGCTGGTCCACGTCGCCGTCGATCTGGCGACACCGCAGGGGCCAGGGCAAGCGATCACGGAGGCGGAGCGGGTGTTCGGCGGGCTCGATGTAGTCGTCAACAATGTCGGCGGTCCGCCGCCCGGTGCGGTCCTGCCGCGCTTCTCGTTCACCGAGCTCACCGACACGGACTGGGCCGCGATGCTGGATTTCAACCTCATGTCCGCCGTGCGAGCGGTACGCGCCGCTATCCCATTGCTGCTCGAGCGTGGCGGCGGCGCCATCGTCAACGTCACCTCGACCCATGCCCTGGTTGCCAGCGGAGTCAACGTCGATTACGGGGCCGCGAAAGCGGCTGTAGGCAACCTCACCCAAGCGCTGTCGGAGGAGTTCGGGCCGCGCGGCATCCGAGTCAACACGGTGGTGCCGGGGCCGGTGCTCACTCCGTGGTGGACCGATGAGGGCGGGGCTGCCGATGTCTTTGCCGCCGCGATCGGCAGCGACCGCGAGACGGTGTTGAACCGGAAGGCGGCCGAGACAATGCATCTGACCACCGGCCGGCTCATCGATCCGCAGGAAGTCGCCGACGCCATCGTGCTGCTGTCCTCGCCACGCTCGGCGAGCACCACAGGGTCGGCGGTCCTCGTCGACGCGGGCCTCTGCAAGACCGTCTGAGACCGGGGGCGACACACCCAACTTCCGGAAAACGACCGGCGCACCCGCCACGTAGCGGTGGTGCCGGCGGAAATCCTTACCCTGTGGCGCCGAGTCGAACCAGGGCCAGATCCCACTGACCATGCTGGTCCGCCCAGGTGGTCACGACCACGCCGATGCCGACCGGGTTCTCCTCCGGCGCATCGTCGCTCGCGTAGTCACCGTCCTCCTCTACCACCGCCATGATCCGCAGCGCGTCCTCTCTGGTCCCGTCTGTCCGCACCAGGATCCGCTTCACCCGCCAGTCGGCGCTGCTCGGATCACGCCCCATCAGATCGCGCCCGTCGACCAGCTCCCCGTCGACCTCGAAGATCGTCCCCGGGCCGTTCACCCGCAACGTGTCGGTGTCCCCGATCATCAGAAAGTCGCTCACCACATCCCGCTCGCCGCGCAGCAGCGCCGGAGCGAGCCACCCCGGATCCCGGTCCAGGCCGACCTCGTCGATGAAGTTCCCCCAGGCATACAGCGCATACGACATGCCGAGATCCTAAGCAGCGACAGACCTGAAGCGTTTCGCCACGCCTGCGCCTGCACCCCGCGCCCCTGTTCGCGGCGACCGCCATTGCACTACCAGAGATCGCGAGTGCTGCCGGAGATGGCCCCATACGATCGGGGCGTGGAGGTCTACGAGGCGGTAACGAGCAGGCAATCCATTCGCGCATTCACCGATCGGCCGGTGGCGCGCGATGCGCTGGACAGGGTACTGACAGCGGCTGCTCGCGCTCCGTCGGCCGGCAATCTACAACCGTGGCATGTCCGTAGGCTTCGCCCACCCCGCCGTCATGCACCCCTACCTGCCCCGAGCCCCCCTCGCCGAGACTGTGACCTTCCTGGAGTGAATCGCCATTGCCGACTGTGGTCTTGCTGCTCGCTTCAGGAAGCAGTTCGGGCCCGGCCGTCGCGTCGGGTCGCCGGCGGCTATCGGTTGAGGGCCTCGATTGCGGTGGCGGTATCGAGGTCGGCGTAGGCCGCGGAATAGCGTTGAGCCAGCGCGATCGCGATGTCCGGGCGTTGCCAGAGGTCGCCGGAGCGGATCAGTTCCTTGTGCGCGGGGTCGGCGGCTTTGACGAACACCGTGGCCGGGACGCTGCCGGCGGCATAGGTCAGCGCCAGCCGCGCACGCCGGTTGGTGCCGTCGTCGCGGAGTTGTACCTGCACCGATTCGACCTGTGCGCCCGGATGGGACCGCGCGAGTGCGGCAGTCATCCATGCGGGGGTGATCTGGTCCCAGTCCTGGGGTATGGCAAGTACTTCTGCGTTCATCGAGCGTCCTCTACCGAAAACCTAAAATGACATTCTCGCATAAAGAAAATGGCGTTCTATACCGACCGGGGCGAGGATGGTCGCGGCGCTCAGGTGGGGGAGTCCGGTCAGGGCGGCGGTGATGCCGGTCAGCGCAGTGGAGAGGGCGTGGTTGTGGCGGAGGCCTTCGACGTAGGGGGCGATTCTCGGCCGCGAACCGGCCTGACCCCCTCATCACCGAATGCGGTCCACCGGAAACCGATAGCGGTATCCGGTGGTCACGATTTCGCCCGCCCGTTCAGCGCCGGTCTTCGGGAATCGCGAACGAATCCAGCCCGAACCCGCGCAGGGTATCCACGAGTTTCTCGTACTGGAAGCGGTTGTAGGCCAGCGGTTGCAGCAGCACCCGGTCGGGTAGGTGGTGCCATGCCCACCGCAGCAGCCGCACACAGATCGCGAATTCCCGATCGTGCCGCGGCTTCAGCTCGAAACCGGTCAGCTCCTGCACCGCCGGATGCATGGCCTTGGACGAACACACCTGGATCACATGCCCGACCACCGGCCGGATCACCAGCCACAGCGGGGTCAGCGCCCGCCGGGCCAACGGCGACAACCTCGAGGTCGGCAACGGCAACTTGGTCAGGGCCGCGAATTTCTCGACCAGAAATGGATTCTCGGCCAGTTCCCCGGTCGCCATGGTGTCGTAGTATTCCCGTGCCTCGGCCAGATCCGCGGGGAACTTGCCGGCCGCGCTGGGCAGCTCGAGATCCACGAAGGTCCCGCGCAGCAGCTGATAAGCGGCTTCCTCCTCCTCCGGCCGCAATTCCGTTCCGGTGCAATAGGTGAAGGTATTGAGGACCACGAAGATTCCGCTGACCGCGACCCATTTCCAGGTATGAGGAGTCAGCGCACTGTATTCCACCCCGCCGAATTCCGCCGAACCGGTACCACGCACATCACGATGCCGCAGTTTCAGCCATTCCGATTCGGCCCGGCGGTCGTCGGAATCACCCCACAGCGCGATCATCGCGGACGCACCACCGCGGACGGTGCGATCGGTGAAGTTCTCCTCGAATCGGCCGGTCCGGTCCACCGCGGCGGCGACCTGAGCCAGCGCCACCTCGTCGAAAGCGGCACCGGCGAAAGCACCGGCCAGCACACTGCCGGAATGTTTGCGGAACTCCCGTAGCACTTCGGGCCGGACCCGGGGGTCGGCGGCCTCGGTGGTGTGCGCAGTCGCGTGGGTCGTCATTTCGTCACCTCGTCACCTCGGACAGGAAGAAGAAATGATTTTCAGCTGAATTTTATCATCGCAGTTCCCGCAGTACTACGCCCGCGGCCGCCGAGCACGCTCGGATGCGGCGGCGAGCCGACGAGCCGGCCCGGGGACTGCCGCGACTCGGGCACCGGGGCCGCGGGGGTCGCCGGCGAACTCCCCGACCGATCATCGCCCCGAATTCCGGATCGGCGCCTCCCCGTCTCCTTCCAGACGACCGGACCCATGGCCGAGGTGTTCACCGGCCGACGCATTCGGGCCGGTCCGGGCGCTCGAACGGATAGCGCGCGCGGAATTCCGCCGCCGCCTCGGCCATCGTGACGAACTCGACGCCGTCGAAGCCCGCCCAGCGGTCCAGCAGGCGTTCCAGCACGAGCAGCACCTGTGGCCGCCCGGATACGTCGGGATGCAGAGTGACCGGGATGACGGCGTAGTCCAGTTCCCGGTACACCCAGTCGAACTGGTCGTTCCACATCTGCTCGATCGCGCGCGGCGCGACGAACCCGTGCGAGTTGGGATGTGCCTTGATGAACATCATCGGCGGCAGGTCGTCGACGTACCAGTTGCCGCAGAACTCGACCAGGTCGATCTCGTGTCCGTGCACGAGCGGTTTCATCCAGTGCGCGGCCGGACCGGAGGTGTCGATGGGCGTCCAGGTGTCACCGACGCGGGCGTAGAAGGGAACGAAATCGTTGTAGTTCTGCGAATGGTCGTAGGAGAACCCGTAATCGGCGAGGATGGACGCGGTGTGCTCGCTCATCTCCCACCACGGCGCGACATAGCCCAGCGGGCGGCGGCCACTGAGTTGTCCGATGAGCTCCACGCATCTGGACATGACATCGCGTTCCTGCCCGGGGGTGAGCGACCGCGGGTTTTCGTGGCTGTATCCGTGGGCGCCGATCTCGTGTCCCGCCTCGACACACCGGCGTGCCTGCACGGGAAAGGTCTCGATGGAATGCCCGGGCCAGAACCAGGTGGTCCGGATACCGCGGCGCTCGAACAGCCGCAGCAGGCGCGGTACACCGACCTCGCCGGCGAACACGCCCCGTTGCATATCGTTGGGCGAATCCTGGCCTCCGTAGGAACCGAGCCAGCCGGCGCAGGAATCGACGTCGATGCCGAGGGCCACCTGAATCTTTCTGTCCATCCGTTCAATTCCTTCCGGTGGTCGGTGCCACGCCGTCGTAGGGCTCCGGCCGGACCCGCAGGTTGCCTCCCGGGACGGGGTCGGCGGCGGCGCCGGGCCGTGGCGGGGCCGGCCTGCTCGCGGGGGAACCGATTCCGGCGCGATGGGCGGCGTAGATTTCGTCGATGAGTTCGTGCAGGTCCCGCGGTTCGAGGTCGAGCCGCGGGGCGCCCGACGAACTCTTCGATATCTCGCACAGATCGTCGACCATCCGGGACAGCCGCCGGGTCTCCCGGCCGATGCGCTCGGTGTACCGGGCGATATCGGCCGGGTCGGCCGGCGCCCCGTGGTCGAGGGCCTCGGTCACGGCCCGGATCCCGCCGAGCGGGGTCCGCAGATCGTGGCTCACCCAGGCCACCAGTGCGCGCCGCGACTGTTCGGCGGCATGTGCTTGTTCGCGAATCCGATCCTCCCGCGCCCTCTTCCGGGAACATTCCCGGCCGAGTAGTACCGCGGCCGGTACGGTGACCGCGCCGACCAGCATCACTACGATGAAGATGCGCCCGAACTCGGCGGTGCCCCTCGGCCCGCTCGCCCCGGTGATACCGGCCAGCGCGGCCAGGGTCGGGAGGAGCACCAGTACCACCGCACTCGCGGTGAGCGAACGATCGCGGAGCGCGCGCAGCACCAGGGCGCCCGCTGCCACCACCGGCAGTGCGCAGGCCAGTGTGTAGCCGATGAGCTCCGGCAGGTCATCGAGCACGAGTATGCACATGGATGCCTCACCAATTCGTCAGCAGCAGATGGACCAGCAGCAGGGCCCCGGTGGCCTGGACGGCGAGCCAGGGGCGAACGTGCCCACGCGGCAGGAACGCCGTCGCCGCGAGCAACCACATATCGAACGGCAGCCAGATCCGTTCGGTCTCCGCCTTGCTCAACCCGCTGAGGTCGGCGGCGGCGACAGCGCAGACGGCGGCGGCGACCAGCAGCGCGGCCGGATCGAGGGTCCGTAGCCGGGACGGCGCCAGTGCCCGGGTGAGCGCCGCCGCCGTCGCGAGCCCGACCGCGCAGACCGTGGCGGCGAGATTGCCCCACCACCAGTACCCGAACGGGCGAGTGGTGGCGATCCCCTGGTAGTAGCGTTCGACCACCAGGTGATAGCCGTCGAGCCACCAGAATCCGGCGGCCGTGAAACCGGCCACCACGACCAGCGCGCCCAGCACGGCGGGCAGCAGCGGCCGCACCGTGCGGGCGCCGAGCAGCACCGCGACGGCGAGCAGGCCCATCAGGATCAGGCCGTAGTTCAGGTAGATCCCGAAGCCGAACAGCACTCCGGCCGCCGAAGCGGCCGGTATCGCGGTCCGGCGGGCCATGGGGGAATCGGGTCCCGGAACGGGCGGCCGGTCGCTCCCGGCGAGGTGGGCGGATCGCGCGCCCGCGGCGACGGCCAGCAGCGCCACGGCCCACGCCGTGACCCCGGCGAAGAGAGCGTCGGCGGATACCGCGATCCAGATGGCCGCCGGCGCGAGCACCAGAAACGGCAATGCCCGGCGGGCCCGGTCCTCGGCGCCCAGAGCGCGCAACGCGACCGCCACCGCGATCGGCGCGCTGCAGCCCGCCAGGACGCAGATGATCCCCGCCCAGGTGGATCCACCCAGGCCTATCCGGTCTAGCACAACGAAGAACAGCAGCGCGCCGGGCGGATGGCCGGAAACGTGCGTGGTCCAGGAATCCGGTTGTCCGTCGACGATCCGGCCGGCGAACGAGTCCAGCATCGCCGGGATATCGGTGACTCCGGGCACCTCGGCCGGATATTCGTGGCCGTCGGCCAGCCGCGCGGTGAAACCCCGCCGCCACCCGTCCACCAGGGCGAGTGCGAACGCCCATACCACCGCGGTGAGATAACCGACGGTGAGCAGTCGTCGCCAGGGGAGCCGGTCGGTCAGTGCCGGGCCCCGGGCGACCACGGCCGCCGACAGCGCCAGTGCCGGGAGGGAGCCCCAGCCGATATGCGGCGACCAGTGGCCGAAAATGGGCGCGGCGGCGGCGAACAGACTGCGCCGCCACGATTCGCCGGCCAGTTGCGGAACGGTGAACGCGGCCGCCACCAACAGCGCCGCGCCCACCGCCCCGAGCAGCTCGCCCCGGAACCGGGTGCGGGGGTCGGCGATCTCGATCAGCTCCGGCACAGAGGCCACCCTAGGCCGGTCCGGCCCGGTGGCAGCGCATTCACCAGCAAATTCGGACACGACGTCATGGT
The DNA here is from genome assembly GCF_000720425.1 of Nocardia rhamnosiphila NBRC 108938. Classification (GTDB taxonomy): domain Bacteria; phylum Actinomycetota; class Actinomycetes; order Mycobacteriales; family Mycobacteriaceae; genus Nocardia; species Nocardia rhamnosiphila. The sequence continues at coordinate 115,828 of NZ_JOAJ01000001.1, forward strand.
TTTGTCACCGGATTTCCGCCGCTGTGGGCTTAGCGTGGCACCCATGCCGACAGAGCACCGCGAACCGGCAGGTGTCACCGTGGTGATCCCGTGCCGCAACGAAGCCGAGGCGTTGCCGGCGGTGCTGGCCGCGCTTCCCGCCGGATATCAGGCGATCGTCGTCGACAACGGGTCGACCGACGACACCGCCGCCGTCGCGATCGGATACGGCGCCCGGGTGATCACCGAACCGCGCCCCGGTTACGGGGCCGCGGTACAGGCCGGTATCGCCGCGGCCCGCACCGAACTGGTCGCCGTCCTCGACGGCGACGGATCGATGGACCCCGGGGAGCTACCCCGGCTGGTGGCCGAAATCCGCGCCGGCGCCGATCTCGCGGTGGGCCGCCGCCGGCCGGTGAGCGGCGGGGTCTGGCCGTGGCATACCCGGCTCGGCAACCGTGTCGTCGCCGGTCGGCTGCGCCGCCGCTACGGACTGCCGGTGCACGATATAGGCGCCATGCGGGTCGCGGGCCGGGAGCGGCTGGAATCGCTGGGCCGATTGCACGATCGCTTCGGGTATCCCCTGGAACTGCTCGTCCGCGCCGCCGCGGCGCAGTGGGATGTGCGCGAGGTCGATATCAGCTACCGGGCGCGCGCCGGTGGGCGGTCGAAGATATCGGGGACGGCACGGGGATCACTGCGGGCGACCCGTGATTTCCTGACGGTCCTGCGGTGAACCGGGTCGCCGGGTCGCCCGCTCCGGGACCGGACGGCGACGGCCGCCCCGGTGGCGCGCCGGTGCCGGTGGCAGTGCTGGTGGTGGCCAAGGCGCCGGTCGCCGGATACGCCAAGACCCGGCTGACCCCGCCACTGACGCCGGTGCAGGCCGCCCGGTTGGCGGCCGCCGCACTGCTGGACACCCTCGACGCGGTGCGCGCCTGCCCGGTCGCCCACCGGGTGGTCGCGTTCACCGGCGATCTGGACGCCGCGGAGTTCGGCGGCGAGATAGCGCGGAGCCTGGCCGATTTCGAGGTGGTTCCGCAGCGCGGCCCGGGTTTCGCGGTGCGGCTGGCCAACGCTCACGCCGATACCGCGCGGGCGGGGCTGCCGGTATTGCAGATCGGGATGGACACTCCCCAGCTCGGCCCGCGAGTGCTCACCCACGCGGCCCGCACCCTGGCCTCCGGGGCCGACGCGTTGCTGGGCCCCGCCACCGACGGCGGCTGGTGGGGGCTGGGGCTGTCCGATCCGCGGGCGGCCCGGCTGCTCGCGGAGGTGCCCATGTCCACGGCGGCCACCGGCGACCGCACTCGGGGCGTCCTGGGCGCCCACGGATATCGGGTCGGGTTGCTGCCCGCCCTCACCGATGTCGACCACTACGCCGACGCCCTGCGGGTCGCCGCCGGCTGTTCCGGGCGGTTCGCCGCGGAGGTGACGGCACTCGGCGCCACGCGGGCCGCCCGGTGATCGGCCGCTTCGATCCGGCCCTGACCGGCCACGACTGCTGGATCCGCTCCACCGACGGCGCGCGCACCCGGCTGCCGACCCGCCGCTGGCTCGGCGGTGCCCGGATCACCGCCGCCGACCGGCATGTGGACGCGGCCCTGGTCGGGTGTTGTGACGGACCGACGGTCGATCTGGGCTGCGGGCCGGGGCGGTTGGTGGAGGCCCTGTGCCGTCGCGGTGTGATCGCGCTCGGCGTCGATATCTCGCCCACCGCCGTCGCGGTCACCCGCCACCGGGGCGCCCCGGCCGTGGCCCGCGATATCTTCGGGCCGCTGCCCGGCGACGGCCGGTGGCACTACGCGCTACTGGCCGACGGGAACATCGGTATCGGCGGCGACCCGCATCGCGTCCTGCGTCGTGTCGACGGCCTACTCCGGCCGGGCGGCCTGGCCGTTGTCGAATTCTCCGGTCCCGGCACCGGTATCGGTGTCCGGCAGATCCGGCTGGAAACCCGCACCGAGGCCGGGGACTGGTTTCCCTGGGCCGAGGCGGGTATCGATCACGCCGCCGGGCTGGCGGGGGAGACCGGGTTCGATCTGCTCACCACGGCCGATATCGCGGGACGTCATATCGCCTGGCTGCGCAGCGGCACACGCCGCTGAGCCCGACGGCGGGTCACTGCGCGGCGGGCCCGTCCGGGGCGAAGCACCTCTGATAGAGAGCGCGCATCTCCGGCTCGAACTCGGGCGCCGGACCCTCGGCGACCACACCGGGCGCTACCTGCGTGATCGGCAGAGCGGCCACCGGTGCCACCGGAGCACCCCACTCGCGCAACCATTCGGCGAGCCGACCGCTCGAGGTGGCGAACACGATGCGGCCGAGCCCGACCCAGCCGTGGGCGGCCGAACACATCGGGCAGTGTTCTCCCGAGGTGTAGACCGTGGCCGCCGCGCGGTCGGCCGGGGTGAGGTGGGTGGCCGCCCAGCGGCAGATCTCGAATTCCGGATGCCGGGTGTTGTCACCGCCGGCCACGCGATTGCGGTCCTCGAACAGCACCTCGCCGGTGGCGGCGACCAGGAGCGATCCGAACGGCTCGTCCCCGGCGGCCAGCGCCTCACGGGCGAGTTCGACACAGCGGCGCAGGTGCTCCCGATCGTGCGCGGAAATCGTCATGGCCCCATCCTCGCCGATGACGGCAGGCCAGGGCCGGGGTGGTGGGCCGGATACCAGGATCCGGCCCACCACTATCCGTTCGGCCGCCTGGGCACTGTGCCCGATGACCGTGCGGCATATCTCGACCACCGAACGGCGACCTGCCCGGAGCGTGCCCGGCCGTGGGCCGTCGTCCGGAGCCGACGTCCCTGCCCGGTTCAGCGCATCGTGACGGCCGGCTGTCCGGTGCCGGACGGCATCCACCGTGGGCCCGGCCGGTGCGCCGACGAATCAGGGCGCTGGTACGGCCGCGGTGGTGGTCCCCTGCGGGGTCGTACTCGGGACGGGCGCTTCCGAGCTGCTGTTCACCGCGACCTGCGGGGGCGTGGGCCGGGTCGTCACCGGCGGAGTCGTCGCTTCGCGGGTGGCGACGACAGTGCCGGTCTCCGTCGCCTCCGGCGTGGTGGCCGGCGGCTCGGTGGTGGTTTCCGTGGTCGGCGGCGCCGTGGTCGTGGTCGTGGAACCGGTGGTGGCCGGGCCGGTGGTGGTCGGGGTACCGGTCGCCGGTCGCGTGGTCACCGGGGCGGTCCCGCTGGTCGTCGGCGCGGCCGTGGTGCTGGTCGCCGCCGCGCTGGTCGTGGGCTCGGTCGTGGTCTCCGCTGCCGCCCGGTAGGCGTCGTCGAGGTCCGCGGCTGTCGGGGCCGACTCGGTGTCCACCGGTTCGCCGGCCTGCGCCTGCTTCGCCAGATGGGTGAGCCAGGCCGCCGCGTATTCGGCGGAGGTCAGTGTTTTGCCGTTCCCCGGGTCGGCGTCGCGCCAGTAGTCGAAGTGGTGACCGGTGGCGTTGGGGCCGAGCGTGAGCTGGTAGGGGTCGGACAGGATCACCGGGATCGTGTTCTGGTTCGTGACGATCAGGCCCACGATCTCGTTGAGGACCTTCTGCGGCAGATAGGCCAGCGGGGACATCTGATCGGTCGAGATGGAATCGGCGGGGGTCCCGGGTGCGGCCGGCGCGCCGGGTTCGTAGGCCGGATCCGAGACCCGCAGCAGCACCTCGAGGAAGGTTTCGTCACTGGCCATCCAGTTGGGCTGCGACTGGATATCGGCCAGCGCCAGCAGCGCGACCCGGCTGAGGACCACCGCGACATCCTGGCCGGTGGCAGGGTTGAGGCCCTCGCGTTCGAGGGCGTCGACGTTCATCTGCCGCGCCACATTGACCACCAGTTGCAGCAGCGCGATATTGTCCGGCGCCGCGCAGGTGAGGTCGCCGTCGGAGCAGAAGGAGGCGATCTTGCCGTTCAGCGCGCCGAAATCGCCGCTGGTCCCGGCCACCGCGCCCTGCCCGGGGACGGGTTTGCCGCCGTTCTGGTAGAGCTGATCGAAATTGTCCGGGTTGCCGTTCGGGTTCTGGGCGCCGGGGAAGGGGCCGTCGCCCGCCGAGCGGCCGGAGTCGGCGAGAATGACCACACCGGTGACCTTGGCGGGATCGACGATGGCATAGCCGCCGTCCTGCTGCTCCTGGTGCCCGACCTCCATGGCCACCCGCCGGACCACATCGGCGCCTTCGCTGTACCCCACGATCGCGAACCGGGTGTCCGGGCAGGCCTGCGCGATCTCCCGCATCACCTGCTGGGTGTTGGCGACACCGGTGGTGACGGCGTCCTCGTAGGTGGCCATGTTCGCGGGGTAGGCGATGTAGACGGCGGCATACGAGCCGGGGTCCACATCATCGGCGGGCGCGTTGACCACCGGGTCGACCCATTCGCTGCTGTGATCGCCGGACAGCGCCGCGGGCAGCGGGTTGCCGTTGGCGTCCACCAGCAGTTTCGTGGTGCCCTGGGCCGGTGTGTCGCCGCGGCCGGCGACCGAGATGGTGACCATATCGTGGCATTCGGTGACCGACGCCTTGAGCTGCGTCTCGGCCTGCTGGGCCGGTGTGGTCACCGAGTAGGTCGCGGCCACCGCCGCCACCACGCCGAGCGTGGCGGGGGCCGCGATCGCCGCGGCGAGTCGGTGCTGCGTCAGGTAGGTGCGGGCGCGCACCAGGTGATCACTGCGGAAAGCCATGTCCCGAGCTCCATTCGACTACTGGTAAATGGACGGACAGGCCCCCCGACGGGCCATTGCGTCACCGGAGAAGTCGCGGCCCGGGTGCGCGGCGTTACGGGTTCACTTCGGGTCCAGTGCCCCCTGGTGATAGGACACCGACGGATTCCACAGGAAGAAACTGTCGATACCGGTCCGGTAGGTCGCGTCGATCTGAGCTCTGACCTGGGCATCTCCGTAGTCCGCCCCGAGGCTGAAATCCTGCAGCCACGGGATCACCTTCGCGTTCGTGCCCAAGGTCGCGGTCCGGAAGTCGCGGAGTGCGGCCGCCACGATGTCGTAGGGCTGGTTGTTCGGATCGGCGACTCCGTACTCCCCGGTGTTCCAGTGCGAGGGGTAGATCATCGGCGCCACGAAATCCACCTGTTCCGCGATGAGCGGGATGTCCTGGGCGATCTGGTCGGGCCGGGAGGCGGCGATACCGTAGACCGCCGCGCTGAGATGGGCGCCGGCGGTGTGTACCGGTTCCCGGGCCTGCCCCAGGAATCCGGCGACGGCGCGGGTCGCCGGTCCGGTGAGCCCGGGGAACTTCATACTCGAGAGGCTGCCGTCGGGCCGGCGGACGTAGTCGTACATGACTCCGTCGAAGCCCAGTTCGGCGGCCTCGACGGCGAGCGCGATGTTGTAGGCACGCACCTCGGGATGGGCGAAATTGGTGAACGCGATGGCGCCGTAGTGGCTGGAATAGGGTTGACCGGCCGGGTTCTGCACCACCCAGTCGGGCCGCTTGTTGTGCCAGGCCCAGCCGGCCAGGGTGGGGTCTCGGAAGGCCACGATCCGGCCGACCACCTGCACCCCCATGTCGTGCAGCTGCCGCAGCGCGTCGCGGGCCCGGTAGATCGGGGTGGCGGCGCCGGTGCTGCGGGCCAGCGGGACCTGCGAGTCGTAGCCGACGACGCCGTCCTCGTCCTTGATATCGAGCTGGACCGTATCGATCCGGCCCTGCCGGGCCATATCCAGCACCGATTCACGCATCCCGTCGTGCGACCAGGCATGGGCGGTGACGTGCACCGCGCGCATCCGCGGCAGCTCGATCCCCGCGGCCAGCGGCCGGCTCGTCTCATTACCCGCCGCGTCGACGGCGACCACCGCGGCACCGGAGGGATGACGCGGCAGCTCGGTCTCGAAGCTGCCGTCGGGTGCGGGAGTGACCTGCTGCGTGCCGATCGAGACGTGCACCGCGTCGGGCGCCCGCCCGCGCACCGTGACGGGGTCCCGGTAGGAGCCCACGGCCGGCGGTGGCGTCACGTCCAGCGCCGGGGCGGTGGTGTCGACGGTGAAGGTCGCCGACGCGGTGGGTTCGTCGCGTAACCACCCGAGCGCCCCACCGGCCGGGATCCGCGCGGTGACGGTGTGCTCGCCGTCGGTCAGACCCTCCGGGCGGTAGAGCACCGTCTCGCCCTCCACCCGGCCGGTGACCGCGCCGCCGTCCACAGCGAGTTCCACCGCCCGCGGGTCGTGTCCGGCAGCATCCACCCGCAGCACCAGATCTTTCAGGGCGGCGGCACCGACCGGCCCCGGCGGTAGGCCGCTCAGGGGTAGCGCGGGTGCCGGGGACCGGCCGGCTCCGACACCGACCGCGACCAGCACGACCGCCAGGACAACACCGAAGGCCGAGACCACCAACCGTTTACGATCGGCGCCCCGGAACCGCATGAGCACAACGCATCAACTCCCACGAACACTGTCCCGTCAATATGGACAGAACGCGCCCCGCTCAATCGCTTTCCCGGAGACGGAACGTAAATCGTTGTCGGCACGTAACATTCGGGCGATGGTGCGGTCCCCGGGAGCAGTCGTACGGGCAGTGGTGGCGGCGGTGGTGTGCGCGGCGGCCACGGCCTGCGGGGGAACACCCGGTGCGCAACCGCCGCAGACCACCCCGGCGGTCCCGGCGCCGCCGGCGGTGACCACCCCACCCCCGCCGGACCCGGCGGCCGTGGGCGCCGACGAACTCGGTGTGGTCCCGATACTGATGTATCACCAGCTCTCGCCGCGGCCGGCCGGCGAATACGACCAGACGCCCGCCGAGTTCCGCGCCGAACTCGACCGGCTCCACCGGGAGGGATACCGGCCGATCACCGCCGCGCAGTACGCCGCGGGAACAGTGGACATCCCGGCGGGGACCCATCCCGTGGTGCTCACCTTCGACGACTCCACCACCAGCCAGCTGCGATTCACCGCCGACGGCGTGCCCGCTCCGGATTGCGCGGTGGCCGTCCTGGAGGAATTCGCGGCCCGGCATCCGGACTTCCCCGCCCGGGCCACTTTCTACGTCACCGACGATGCCTTCGGGGGTGATCCACGCGCCCTGCCGTGGCTGGCCCGCCACGGCTACGAGATCGGCGCGCACACCGCGACCCACCCGGACCTCGGCTCGCTGGATGCCGCGGGTGTGCAGCGGGAACTGGCGCAGAATGTGCGGGCGATCGGGGCCGCCGCCCCGGGCACCGAGGTGCGCACCATGGCCCTGCCGCTGGGCTCGGCCCCGGCCGACCCCGCTCTCGCTCTCGCCGGGAGCTGGGACGGCACCGGCTACCGGTTCGAGGCCGCGATGCTGGTCGGGGCGAACCCCGCCCCCTCCCCGTTCGGCGCGGTGGACCCCGCCGCGGTGCCGCGGATCCGGTCCGGTCTCGGGCGGGTGCCGTTCGATTCCGCCCACTGGCTCGACGAACTCGCGGCGAATCCGGAGTCACGCTTCACCTCCGACGGCGACCCGCAGCGGATCTCGTTTCCCCGTGCCGCGGCCGGTGATCTCGCCCCGCGCTGGGCCGGGCGGGCCGCCCCGTACTGAGGGTCGTTCAGCGGCCGATGCTGTTCAGTTCGGCCACGTCGTCATCGGAGAGGACGAGCCCTGCGCTGGTGATGTTCTCGCGCAGATGCGCTGTCGATGAGGTGCCGGGGATGAGCAGGAGGTTCGGTGAGCGCTGCAGCAACCAGGCCAGCGCGACGGACATCGGTGTGGCGCCCAGTCGGGCGGCGACCTTCGAGAGCGTTTCCGACTGTAGTGGTGTGAAGCCGCCGAGCGGGAAGAACGGCACGTAGGCGATGTTGTCGGCGGCGAGGTGGTCGATGAGGTCGTCGTCGTGGCGGTGGGCGAGGTTGTACATGTTCTGCACGCAGACGATCGGAGCGATGGTCCGTGCCTCGGCGACCTGCTCCTCGGTCACGTTGCTGACCCCGAGGTGACGGATCAGGCCCTCTCGCTGGAGTTCGACGAGTGTTCCGAATGCTTCGGCGAGCGACCCGGGCCGGGGTCCTTCGGCGTCGCCCATGCGCAGGTTGACCAGGTCGAGCACTTCGACACCGAGGCGCTGGAGGTTTTCCTGCACCTGCTTGCGTAGGTCCTCGGGTCGCCGTGCCGGTGGCCAGCCGCCCCGGGTGTCCCGGTTCGCGCCGACCTTGGTGGCGATGAACAGCGACTCCGGGTAGGGGTGCAGTGCCTCGCGGATCAGTTCGTTGGTGATGTACGGCCCATAGGCGTCGCTGGTGTCGATATGGGTGATGCCGAGGTCGACGGCCTCGCGCAGCACGGCCAGGGCCTCGTCGTGGTCGGCGGGCGGTCCCATCACCCAGGGCCCCGCGAGTTGCATTGCGCCGTAACCGAACCGGGTGACGGTGGAGTCGCCCAGAGCCCGGGTACCGCCGGGGAGTGAGGTGGTGGGTGTGTTCACGGTGGTGCCTTTCCTCGTGTAGCGGGGTGGCGCTTCCGGCCTCCCCGCATGATTATCGGAAAGCTACTTCCTTTTGGGGAGTAGGCACCAGAAAGTGCGTAAGCCACCTACAGGTGCGATAGGGGATCGGTGCCGACGACCGAGGACGCCGGGGGACGCGGGCGAAGACGGATTCCGGTCGGCCCCTCAGTCGGGGAGCCGGCGCATCTCCAGCACGGTGAGCCCGAGATTGTCGATCCGGGCCAGGACGGCGCGGACCCCGGTCGGATCGGTGACCGCGCCCGACAGCACCGTGGTGCCGTGGTCTCGGTCGCCGTCGAGTTCAGGGAAGGCGGCCAGCGCGCGTTCGGAGAGTTCGCCGTCGATGGTGAACTGGTATCGCATCGCCGTCTCCTGACTTCCGGACCGGTTCGACCGCGGTGCCGTCGCAGCGGATTCGAGTGTGCGCCGGTCGCGTGGTGTGGCACATCGTCCGCACCGGGTGAACCCGGCCCGCGTCAGAGCAGACCGGTGCGGCGCGCCTCCTGCAGGGTTTCCATCCGGGAGCTGGTGCCGAGTTTCGCGTAGATTCCGCGCAGATGGGTTTTCACGGTGTTGATGGATACGCCGAGGTCGTCGGCGATGTGCTGGGTGGTCCGGCCGGAGGGCAGCTGCCGCAGGATCGTCAGCTCCGTCGCGGTGAGCGCGGGATGGTCGGCCCGCCGGCGGGCCTGATGCCCGGCGCGCACCGAATCGGCGAACGCGCTGCGATGCCCGAAGCAGCCCGCGTAGTAGTCGAGCAGTTCGATGGTGCCCGGAACGTCGAAGAACGGCCGGGTGATCCGGTGGGTGGCGGCGATGCACAGGCCGTTGTCCACGGCTTCGCGGGTCTTGGAGTCATTGCCCAGCTGGTGGTGGGCGCGGGCGTAGAGCAGCCAGCCGGTGAGCTGGGTGACCGGGTGCAGGTTCGGGGTGGCCGTCAGCAGCGGTTCCACCTGCAGTACGACACCGTGATGGTTACCGGAGGCCGCGGTGAGGGCGGCGCCGGACAGCACGGTATCGGGGGTGCGGCCCAGCACGGCGCGGGCGCGTTCGGTGAGATGCTGCGCGGTAGCGGTTTCCCCCGCCTCCAGCAGGGCCCATACCGCGGCGCCGACCAGGCCCCCGCTGAGCGCGGGTGGCGGATCGGCGTCCAGCAGCCGGCCGATACTGCGGCGCAGCCGTTCCGCGGCGGCGCCCCGGTCGGCCGAATGCCGGCAGTCCAGCAGACTGCCCACCACATGGGGGAGCCAGCCGGCCACCGGCCCCGGCGTACCGTCGCGCCGGATGTGCTCGGCACACAGGATCCGGATGTGCCCGGGCTGTGGTTCGATGCCCTGCAGATAGGCGCCGTAGGCCTCCAGGGCGGTGGCGTGCACGGTTTCCGGCAGGTCCAGCAGATCGTGGTCGCGGGCGATGGCGCAGGCCCGTTCGGCGCGCTGGCGCATGGTCGTGATCGATCCGGCCAGACCCGCGGTGACCGCGAGCCGGGTCACCGCGATGAGCCGGAGCCGGGGATGGCAGCGGGACCGGGTGCGGCTCAGCGCGATCCGTAGTCGTTCCTCGCCGCGGGCCAGCTCGCCGCGCAATGCCAGCGCCGTCCCGGTGGTCACCGCGAGGTAGCCGTCCAGATCGGGCCGGTCGGCGGGCGGCATCCGGTCGGGGAACACACCGGTTTCGGTGGCGCTTCCCGTCGCCACCGCCAGTTCCGCGTCCACCGCGGTGGTCAGCGCCTCGAGGCGGTGCGGTCCCGCCAGCGAGAGCGGGTCGTCGTCGGCGAGTAGCCGGGCACTGTCGCGGTAGGCCTGCGCCGAACCGCTGTCCCCGTGCAGCAGCGCATCGGTGACCTGCAGCAATCGCAGATACGGGTCGGCCAGGACATCGGGGGCGGTATCGGCCAGCGAATCGAACAGTGCCGCACCGTCGCCGGCGAACACCAGGGCCAGCGCGTGCTCGGCGAGGAAGCCCGCCAGCGGCCGGTGATCGGCCACCGTGAGCAGATGGGGCAGCGCGGCGCGCAGTTCCCCGGCCGACATCAGCTGCCGCGCGGCGCGCAGCCGTAGATCCGAGCACAGGTCGGTGCCGAGCCGGTTCGCTTCGGCGCGGAAGTACGCGCGCAACATCGGATGGTAGGTGTGCCAGACCTTGCCGCCCCGCGTCAGCGAGGTCATCGGGAAGTTGATCCGGTTCAGTTCGTAGAGCCGGTGCGCCGACCCGCCGCCCACCATGGCGTCGGCGAGTTCCTCGGTGAACTCCTCCGCGATGCTGGTGCAGGTCAAGAACTGGCGCAGCGCCGGGGAGAGGGTGTCGATGAGTTCGCCCACCAGCAGGTCGGTGAACGCGTGCGGCGGCCGGGCGAGTGCGGTCAGGGCGTCGCGATGCGCGCCGTCGTGGGCGGCGAGGTAGATCGCCGCGATCCGGACCAGCGCGGCCCAGCCCTGCGTGAGCGACATCAATGTGCCCAGCGACTCCGGGTCCAGCGCGCAACCGTGTTCGGCGCACAGGCCGGCGGCCTCCTCCGGCGACAACGCCAGATCCGGACCGGCCCACCGGGTCAGCCGGGAGTGCAGTTCCAGCAGATGCCACCGGATCGGGGGCTCGAACCGGGCGCACACCACGGTCGTCACCGTCGGCGGCGCGTACTGCAGGAAGTATTCGAGCCCGGCCAGCGCGAGCGGGTCGGTGATCAGGTGGGCGTCGTCGATCACCAGGACGGTGGGCGCGCCCTCGTCGGCGAGCGCGGCGATCACCGCCTCGGCCTCACCGACGCCGGCCGCGGGCTGTCCGGCGCCCGGCCCGGAACTGCCCAGCCGGGCGCGCAACTCCCCCCACAGCGCGGTCTGCTCACGGATCGTGACCCAGGCGATCCGCGTGTCGTGAGGGGAGCGGGGCAGCCGGCGCGCTGCCCAGTCCGCGACGGCCACGGTTTTGCCGATCCCCACCGCGCCGCAGATCAACAGGATCCCGCCGTTGCCGCTGCCGGCCACGGCGTCCAGCACCGAGTGCAATCGTGGCCGGGACACCGGTGTGAAGGGCAGCACCGGGATGGGCGAGCGGGCCCGGGCCCGCGATACCGGGCGACCCGTCAGATCCAGTGTTGGCGAAGTGGTCACGGTGCCTCCCGAAGACGTCGTCCGAAACAGCACTAGCACGCACTCGGCCGCAGCCTACCGGAGCTGCGAGGGCTCCCAGCGGGTCGTGAACCAACCTGTTACCAGGGCGTATCCGGTCGAAATCATCCGCAGCGGGTGAGCCGGTCGGCCCGGCGACGGCCATAGCGTGGACAGGTCGCCGGCACCGGGGACCCTGTATCCGAAAGCGAGCGAGGTGGGCCATGTCCTTCTGGGAAGTGCTCTGGCTGATCGTGGTGAGTTTCGCGTTCGTCGCCTATCTGCTGCTGCTCTTCTACATCATCGGTGATCTGTTCCGGGACAAGCAGACCTCGGGTTGGGTCAAGGCGATCTGGGTGGTGCTGCTGATCGTGCTGCCGCTGCTGACCTCCCTGGTGTACTTGATCGTGCGCGGCCGGGGGATGACCGAACGCACGGCGGTGGAAGCCGAGCAGGTCGAGGCAGCGCAGCGGAAGTACATCCAGCAGACTGCCGGTACCAGTCCGGCCGCCCAGATCTCCGAGGCGAAGCGGCTGCTGGCCGAGGGCACGATCACCGAGAGCGAATTCGAACGGCTCAAGGCCAAGGCCATGTCGTGACCGGACCCGCTCCGGGCTCCGGCGATCCCGTATCGAAGGACTCCGGGCCGGGCCCGGAGGATGCGGGCTCGGAACCCGAGCGCCCGGAGCCGGCGCCGGAGGGCGCGGTGCCGGGATCGGACGGCGCCGCGCGGGCACCGGAGAACCCCCGCCCGGCGCAGTGGGCGATCCCCCGTGGCCTGATCGTGCTGCTCGTCGCGGCGGCCACGGTGGTGGCCGTCACCGGAGCGAAAGCGTTCTCCGGTGTGCTCGGCCCGGTATTCCTGGCGCTGATGTTCGCTATTGCGGCGCAGCCCATCCAGACCCGGCTGCAGCGCCGCGGCAAACCGGCCTGGATGGGGATGATCGCGGCCCTGGCGGTGGTGTATCTGGTGCTCCTGGGCCTGGTGGGGGCGATGGCATTGTCGGCCGCGCAGCTGGCGACCGCGCTCCCGGACTACTCCGACCAGTTCTCCGCCCTGTTCGATCAGCTCCGCTCGCTGCTGGAACGGTTCGACGTGGACCAGGACCGGATCCAGCAGGCGTTGAGCGGTTTCGACTTCGGCAAACTGGTCGAGGTGCTCGAGGGCGCGCTGCGCGAACTCGCCGGCGTTTTCTCCAACCTGCTGTTCGTGCTGGCCCTGCTGCTGTTCATGGCATTCGACGGGATGACCATCGGCCGCCGGATGACCGTGGTGGCCGGCATGCGGCCCGATATCTCGCACGCGCTGAGCACCTTCGCCGCCGGTACCCGTAAATACCTGATCGTCTCGACGGTGTTCGGGCTCATCGTGGCGGTACTCGACGGTGTGGCGCTGTGGTTGCTCGCGGTCCCGTTCCCGGTGCTGTGGGGATTGTTGTCGTTCATCACCAACTACATTCCGAATATCGGATTCGTGATCGGGCTGATCCCGCCCGCGCTGCTGGCACTGCTCGACGGTGGTTTCTCGCGGATGGTGTGGGTGATCGTGCTCTACTGCGTGTTCAACGTGGTGGTGCAGTCGGTGATCCAGCCGAAATTCGTGGGTGACGCGGTCGGTCTGAGTGTCACGGTCACCTTCCTCTCCCTGGTGTTCTGGTCCTGGGTGCTGGGCGCGCTCGGGGCGCTGCTGGCCATTCCGCTCACGCTGCTGGCCAAGGCGCTGCTGTTCGATATCGACCCGTCGACCCGGTGGATGGATGTACTCATCAGTGACCGGGCGCCGCCCGACACCGAGCCGGACGACGAGGCACCGGCCGTCGGCCCGGCGGCGTGACCCCGTTTCACCCGCGACGGGTGAGGTGAACCCGGCGCGCCCACGCGAGAGTCGACGCACACCTGCGCTCGGAAGGAGTGGAGATGACAACTGCACGGGAGCCGATGACGAGCACCTCCGGCCCGTCCCCGGTACGGCAGGGCGTGGCGGCCGGCACCTCGATCGCCGCGGCGATTCTGCTGTTGACCGTCGGCGCGCTGTCGGTACTGGAAGGAATCGCCGCCGTCGCCGAGGACGAACTGTTCGTCGTCGGCGTGAACTACGCCTACGAATTCGATATCACGACCTGGGGCTGGATCCATCTCGTCCTCGGGATCGTGCTGATCATCAGCGCGCTCGGCCTGCTCACGGGCACAGCCTGGGGTCGCGGCCTGGCGATCGGTATCGCCGCGCTGTCGATTCTGGCGAATTTCCTGTGGCTGCCCTATTACCCGTGGTGGTCGGTTCTGATCATCGCCCTGAACATCGTCGTGATCTGGGCGATCGCGACCTGGCGGCCGCAGACCTGAGCCCAGCGCGTGGTTGTCCTGGGTGATCTGCTTCCGTTGGCGGTGGGAGTGGCGATCTCACCGATTCCGATCGTGGTCGCCATCCTGATGATCCTGTCGAAGAACGCGTCCGCGGCGGCGGGCGGTTTCGCCACCGGCTGGACCGCGGGCATCCTGCTCGCCACCGTCGTCTTCGCCGTGCTCGCCGCCGCGATCGGGCTGTCCGCCGACTCCGAACCCGGGGCGGCCGCGGCGTGGGTGAAGATCGTGCTGGGGCTGCTGTTGCTGGCGGTGGCTCTCGTGCAGTGGCGTCGCCGTGCCGATACCGCCGCACCCGGATGGATGCGGAGTATCGATTCCCTGACCGCCGGGAAGGCCGTACTGCTCGGCGCCGCTCTCGCGGCGGTCAACCCGAAGAATCTGCTGCTGTGCGCGTCGGCGGGAGTGGTGGTGGGGGCGAGCGGGACGGCGGTGGAAGCCCAGATCGTGGCCGTGGTCGTGTTCACGGTGCTCGCCGCGACCAGTGTCCTCGGCGTCGTGGTCGCGTACGCCGTCGCGGCGGATCGGCTGCGCGGCGTGCTGGACCGCAGCCGGGCCTGGCTCGAGGCCAACAACCATGTGGTCATGGCGATGATGCTGCTGGTGATGGGCGCCGTCGTGCTGGGCAAGGGGATCGGGGGCCTGTGACGGACTCGGACGCGGCGATGCCGGGATCCGGGCACTCCGGGGCAGCCGCCGCCAGGTGTCAGCGTCGGCCGCGCCGGCGGATCAGCAGCCCCGTCACCAGTCCGATCAGGAACATGACCAGCAGGATCAGCCACATCGGCGAACTCACGGTGATGGGCAGGAACTGTATCTCCACATGGTCGCGGTTCTCGACGACGAAGATCACGGCGATGACGGTCAGAGCCAGGGCCAGCCACTGGTTCACGGTGATCCGGGACAGCAGCGACGGCTTGGGTTCGCGGTCGGTCATCACATCCTCCGGTGGGCAGTCGGTCGCGACACTGTGCAGTCTCCGCCGTGGCCGGGCCGCGGGCATCACCCGCCGGGGATGACCCGGGGTCGGCGTCGATCGACGTTCATCCGACCCGGGGCGGCGCGGAGACCGCAGCACACGCGGGCGGTGCGCTGGACGGCAGCACGAGGCGTGGCGCGGCGAATGCACCCGCTCGCTTTCCGGCCCGGTGCGTCGAGTGCGACCGTCGGGCCTGCGCGCCGACTTCCCACGCCCACGCCCACGCCCACGCCCGCGCCCGCGCCGCGGATCCCGCGGTCCTCCTGTGCGCCGAGCGGGCAGTTCACCCGTCGTAGGTGATACAGCGGGTGGCCACGGGTGCCTAGCGTGGGTATTCCGGTGCGCCGACACCGCCGTTCGAGCGCGGACCCGCGCGGCGGCCCGGCGGAACTCGGCCGCGCCGGAAACCGAGAGCCGGCCGACAGATCGCGAGGTAACGATGACCACGGAACTGGACTTCGACGACACCGCCGATTTCGGCAACGCGACGCGCGGGTTCATGGCCGAACTCGATCCGCCGGTGGTGACGGCCGCGGACGGCTCGGTGGTCTACGACATCGGCGCCTACGAATTCCTCGACGGCGACTGCCCGGACACCGCGCACCCCAGTCTGTGGCGGCAGGGTCAGCTGTGCAGCAAACAGGGGCTGTTCGAGGTGACCGAAGGCATCTACCAGGTCCGTAATCTGGACCTGTCGAATATGACGCTGGTCGAAGGACGCGACGGTGTCATCGTGATCGATCCCTTGCTGTCGGAGGAGACCGCGGCCGCGGGCCTGGCCCTGTACCGCGCGCAACGCGGTGACCGGCCGGTCACCGGCATGATCTACACCCATTCGCACGCGGACCATTTCGCGGGGGCGCGGGCGGCGGTGCCGGCCGGTCATCCGCCGGTGCCCATCCTGGCGCCCGCCGGATTCCTGGAACACGCGGTGAGCGAGAACGTGTACGCCGGCAATGCCATGAACCGCCGGGCCGTCTTCATGTATGGCGCGGTGCTCCCGAAGGCGCCCGACGGTCAGATCGGGGCCGGACTGGGGATGACGACCTCCACCGGAACCATCACCCTGCTACCGCCCACCGTCGATATCACGCGCACCGGGCAGGAAGAGGAGATCGACGGCGTCCGGATGGTGTTCCAGCTGACCCCGGGCACCGAGGCCCCGGCCGAGATGAACTTCCTGTTCCCCGATCGGCGCGCGCTCTGTATGGCCGAGAACGCGACGCACAATATGCACAATGTGCTGACCCTGCGCGGCGCGGTGGTCCGCGATTCCCGGGTCTGGGCACAGTATCTCGACGAGGCCATCGCCCGGTTCGGCGACAAGGCCGATGTGGCGTTCGCCTCGCACCACTGGCCCACCTGGGGCCGGGAGCACTGGACCACGTGGCTGGCGAACCAGCGTGATATGTACGCCTATCTCCACGATCAGACGCTGCGCCTGACCAACGCGGGCTACACCGGGCCGGAGATCGCCGAACGGTTCGAATTCCCGCCCGAGCTCGACAAGGTCTGGTCGAACCGCGGGTACTACGGCTCCACCAGCCACAACGTCAAAGCCATCTATCAGCGATACATGGGCTGGTACGACGGTAATCCCGCGCATCTGTGGGAGCATCCGCCGGTCGCGCTGGCGCAGCGGTACGTGGCCGACTACGGCGGCATCGAGGCGCTCGTCGCCAAGGGGCGGGAATACGCGGACGCCGGTGATCTCCGGTTCGCGGCGACCCTGCTCAACCATGCGGTGTTCGCCGAGCCCGGCCACGAGGGTGCCAAGGAGACCCTGGCACAGGTCTACGACCGGCTCGGCCACGGCGCCGAGAACGGCACCTGGCGCAACTTCTACCTGACGGGCGCCCAGGAACTGCGTAAGGGCCCGACTCCGACTCCGATCCAATCGGCGAGCCCCGAGATGATGACCGCGCTGACACTGGAGATGATCATCGACTCCCTCGCGGTCCGGATCGACGGCCTGCGCGCCGCCGCGGCCGGATTCACCATGGACTGGGAATTGACCGACGAGGACACCGTCCATCGCATCACCCTGTCCCACGGCGCGCTCACCCATCGCGCCCCCACACCCGACGCACCCGCCGTCGGACCCGCGGATCTCACGCTGACGCTCACCAAGGAACAGTTGCTGCACGCGGTGAGTGGTAAGGGATTCGACGGTGTGACGATGACCGGGGACCGGAGCCTGCTCGACACGTTCATCGGGTTGCTGGACGCTCCGGATCCGCAGTTCCCGATCGTCACGCCCTGAGCGTCGGCACTTCGGGACCGACCGGACCACGGCCGGCGCCCCGGGTACCGACCGTGGTCGCCGGCTTCCGGTTGCCGCCCCCCACCCGGGCCAGGGTGAAAATCTTCCGGTGGCCACCACGCCCGCCCGGGCGCGGTGATCCTTCCGGTGCGCGTGGGCACCGGCCGGGCCGGCGCGGCGCGCCACTACTGGCGGAAGCGGTGGCCCATACCCGGTTCGGTCAGCAGATGCCGTGGATGGGACGGGTCGTCTTCGAGTTTGCGCCGTAGCTGGGCCATATAGACGCGGAGATAGTGGGTTTCGGTCTGATACGCGGGCCCCCACACCTCGCGTAACAGCTCCGTCCGGCCGACCAATTTGCCGCGGTTGCGCACCAGCATTTCCAGAACCCCCCACTCGGTGGGCGTCAGATGCACCTCGGCGCCGCCCTTCACGACCTTCTTCGCCGACAGGTCGACGGTGAACGAATCGGTCACCACCACCGGTTCGTCGGTTTCCGCCGAGGCCGCCGCCCGCCGCAGGGCGGCACGCAAGCGGGCCAGGAACTCGTCCATGCCGAACGGTTTGGTGATGTAGTCGTCGGCGCCGGCGTCGAGCGCGTCCACCTTGTCGGCCGAATCGGTGCGGGCGGAGAGCACGATCACCGGCACCCGGGACCAGCCACGCAACCCGGCCAGCACCTCGATACCGTCGATATCGGGCAGTCCCAGATCCAGGACCACCGCGTCGGGCCGGCGTTCGGTGGCCGCACGGAGCGCGCCCGCGCCGGTGGACGCGGTGATCACCTCGTATCCGCGCACCGACAGGTTGATCCGCATGGCGCGCAGGATCTGCGGTTCGTCGTCCACCACGAGGACGGTCGCATCCGCTCCCGCTCCGGCATCCTGCTCGGGGGGAGTCTTCATCACCGCACCTCCGTCGCCGGTATGTCCTCGTCGACGGTACCGGGCGCGACCGCCAGGTCGACGGTGACCGTCAGTCCACCTCCGGGGGTGTCGGTGGCGGTGACGACACCGCCCATGGCGACCGCGAATCCGCGCACCACCGAGAGCCCGAGCCCCAGACCGCTGGTGTTGTCCCGGTCGCCCAGCTGCTGGAACCGATCGAACACCCGCTCGGTATCGATGCCCGGCAGACCGGGCCCGTGGTCGACCACCCGGATGATCACCCGCCCGTCGGCCGTGGTGGCGTCCACTTTCACCGGGGACTCCGCGCCGTAGCGGAGCGCGTTGTCGACCAGATTGGCCAGGATGCGCTCCAGCAGGTCGGCGTCGGCCCGGACCGCCATCGATCCCACCTGGACCGTCACCCGGTCGAGGGAACTGCGCCGGGCCCCGCGCGGACTGACCCCCACGCTGACCAGTGCCCGGTGCGCGACCTCGTCCAGGTAGACCGGCCGCATCCGCGGCCGCACCACTCCGGCGGCCAGCCGCGACGAATCGAGGAGATTGCCGACCAGCGAGGTGAGTTGATCCGCCGATTCCTCCACCGTCGCCAGGAGTTCGGCACGGTCCTCGGGGGAGAACTCGACATCGTCGGAGCGCAGGCTCGACACGGCGGCCTTGACCGCGGCCAGCGGCGTGCGCAGATCGTGGCTCACCGCGGAGAGGAGGTCACGCCGTAGCCGGTCGGCCTCCGCGAGCGCGGCCGCCTGATTGGCCTCCGCGGCGAGCTGCTGCCGCTGCACCAGCCCCACGGCCTGGTTGGCGACCGCCTCCAGGACGCGCCGGTCCCGGGCGCGCAGGGTCGGTCCGCCCAGGAGCAGCCAGTAGTCGCCGTCGCTCACCTCCACCGCGGTGTCGGCGGTATCGGCGCGTTCGGGTGGATCGGTGCCGACCGTGGCGATCACCCCGTCGGTGTGGTGCCGCAGGCTCACCGCCCGCTGGGCGTAGGTCCGGCGCAGGCGGTCCAGCAGCGCGGTCAGATCGGCGCCGCGCAGGACCGAACCCGCGAACAGTGTCAGCAATTCGGCTTCCCGGGACGCCTGACCGGCCTGTTCGGCCCGCCGGGCGGCGGTATCGACGAGGACCGCCACCGCGACCGCGACGACCAGCAGCAGCACCGCGGGCAGAAAACTGTTCGGTTCCTGGATGGTGACGCTGTAGCGGGGATCGGTGAACAGGACGTTGAGCAGCAGCCCGGCGAGCAGCGCGGCGGCGATCGCCGGCAGGACGCCGCCGAACAGGGCGACCGCCAGCACCGCGACGAAGTACAGCGCGCTCTCGCTCACCAGATCCAGGTAGCGGTCGAGCCAGGCCGCGAGCAGTGCCGAGATCGCCGAGGGCACCACGAACGCGGCGATCCAGGCCGCCGTGCGCCGCGACCGGGGCCGCGGCCGCCGCCGGCGGCGCCGCCGCCGGCCCGCCGCCTCGTGGGTCACCATGTGCACATCGATCTTGCCGGAGCGCTGCACCACCTCCGCGCCGATGCCCTCGTCCACCATCCGCGCCCAGCGGGAGCGCCGGGAGGTGCCCAGTACCAGCTGGGTCGCGTTGACGGTGCGCGCGAAATCGAGGAGGGCGGCGGGGACCTCGTCACCGACCACCGTGTGCAGTTCGGCTCCCAGATGAGCGGCGAGTTCCCGGACCGCCGCCATCTGCGGCGCCGCCACACCGGTCAGCCCGTCGCCGCGGACCACATGCAGCACGAGGAGTTCGGCACTGGATTTGGCCGCGATCCGCGCGGCCCGCCGCACCAGCGTCTCCGATTCCCGGCCCCCGGTGACCGCCACGACCACTCGCTCCCGGGCCTCCCAGGTGTCGGTGATCCGGTGGTCGGCACGGTATTTGGCGAGGGCCGCGTCCACTTGATCGGCCAGCCAGAGCAGCGCCAGTTCGCGCAGCGCGGTGAGGTTGCCGCGCCGGAAATAGTGGGCGAGTGCGGCATCGGCCTTGTCGGGTGCGTAGACATTGCCGAGACCTATCCGCCGCTGCAGTGCTTCCGGGGCGATATCGACCAGTTCGATCTGGTCGGCGGCCCGGACCACCGAGTCCGGTACGGTCTCGCGCTGGACGACGCCGGTGATCTGCTCGACCACATCGTTGAGGCCCTCCAGGTGCTGGATGTTCACCGTCGAGACGACATCGATCCCGGCGGCCAGCAACTCCTGGACATCCTCGTAGCGCTTACGATTCCGGCTGCCCGGGGTGTTGGTGTGGGCCAGTTCGTCCACCAGCACCAGTTCCGGTTGCCGCCGCAGCACCGCGTCCACATCCAGCTCGTACTGCACCGTCCCGCGATAGGGGATCGCGATGCGGGGCAGTTGCTCGAGGCCCTCGAGCAGTTCCGCGGTCTGCGCGCGGCCGTGTGTCTCGACGATCGCGGCCACCACGTCCTGGCCGCGGCCGAGTCGGCGATGCGCCTCGCCGAGCATCGCATACGTTTTCCCGACCCCGGGGGCGGCGCCGAGATAGATGCGCAGCTCACCTGGGGTGCGGTCGTGTGTCGTGCTCACGTCGGCATCATGTCATCCCGCGCCCGCATCACGCGCCGCCCGCGGCGGGAGCGGGATAGCGGCGGTCCAGGTCGAGGTTGAGTTCGAGCACGTTCACCCGGGGTTCGCCGAGGAATCCCAGTGTGCGGCCGTCGGTATGCGCCGCCACGACCTCGCGCACCGCGGCCGGATCGACGCCGCGCGCCGCGGCGACCCGGCGGACCTGGATATCGGCATAGGCGGGGGAGATGTGCGGGTCCAGGCCGCTACCGCTGCCGGTCACCGCGTCGGCGGGGACCGCCGGTTCCGCGGGGGCGTTCCCGGCGATCGGCACGATGCGCCCGGCCGAGTAGTCCTCGCCGTAGCGGGCACATTCGACCTGGACGCCCTGGTATTCGGCCACGAACACCACGGGTGCCGCACCCCGGCGGGTGGGGCAGGGTTCGTTCACGCTGACCACTCGTTCGGGTGTCACCGTGCCGTCGTGGTGAAAGGTTCCCAGCACGGCCAGTACCGCCCCGACACCTTCCGGGGTACAGAACGGCCGTGCCCCGTCCACGTCCTCCCGCGCGCCGACCTCCCGGCTACGGGTGCATACCTGCGTCAGCAGGCTCGGCGCGAAACCGGCTGTTTCCGGATCGGCGCCGGCGGCGAGCGACGCCGGATCGGCAGGCGTGTCGACGACGTCCTCCGGGCCGAGGTTGCCCGGTCCGGAGGCCAGCCCGTCGTAGCCGGCGGCGGAGGGCCGGCTCTGGAAGTACCAGGCGATCGGCGTTCCGTCCGCATCGGTGAACGACTGGCCGATCAGCGAACTGCCGGCGATACGGCCGTCGGTTTCGATGAGCGAACCGTCGGCCTTGTCGCTCAGCCCGGGAAGCCGGCCCACCGCCCAGACGCCGGCCGGATAGAGCAGACCGGTCACCAGGGTCAGCACCAGCAGCGCGCGCAGTGCCGCCAGATGCTGCCGGATCAGATCGGAAAGAGACATATCAGGACATCCCGGGGAGGTATCGGACGAAGAGGTCGATGATTGCGATCCCGGCGAACGGCGCGATGATCCCGCCGAGCCCGTAGATCGACAGATTGCGGCTCAGCAGGCCGGCCGCGCTGCCGGGTGTGTACCGGACACCGCGCAACGCCAGCGGGATGAGTGCCACGATGACGAGGGCGTTGAAGATCACCGCCGACAGGATCGCCGACTGCGGACTGGCCAGCCGCATGATGTTCAGCAGGTCGAGTCCGGGGAAGAGGCCGACGAACAGCGCCGGGATGATCGCGAAATATTTGGCGATATCGTTGGCGATCGAGAAGGTCGTCAGTGCCCCGCGGGTGATGAGCAGCTGTTTGCCGATCTCCACGATCTCGATCAGCTTCGTCGGATCGGAATCCAGGTCCACCATGTTCCCGGCCTCTTTGGCGGCCGAGGTGCCGGTGTTCATGGCGACCCCGACATCGGCCTGGGCCAGGGCCGGTGCGTCGTTGGTCCCGTCACCGGTCATGGCGACCAGCCGACCGCCGGCCTGCTCACGTTTGATCAGCTCGAGTTTGTCCTCCGGGGTGGCCTCGGCCAGGAAATCGTCCACCCCGGCCTCGTCCGCGATCGCCTTGGCGGTGCGCGGGTTGTCGCCGGTGATCATGACGGTGCGGATACCCATCCGGCGCATCTCGGCGAAACGCTCCCGCATGCCCTGCTTCACCACATCCTTGAGGTGGACGACGCCGAGCACCCGGGCGTCGCCGTCGACGATCTCGCCGACCACCAGGGGAGTGCCGCCCGCGGCCGAGATCCCGTCCACGAGGGTGCCCAGTTCGGTGGGCACCGTGCCGCCGTGGCCGCGGATCCATTCGGCGACCGAATTGGCCGCGCCCTTGCGCAACCGGTGTCCGTCCACATCCACTCCGGACATCCGGGTCGCGGCGCTGAACGCGACCCACTGTGCGTGGGTGAGTTCACCGGCGGTGCGTTCCCGCAGTCCGTACGCCTGTTTGGCGAACACCACGATCGACCGGCCCTCCGGGGTCTCGTCGGCGAGACTGGAAAGTTGCGCGGCGTCGGCCAGCCGGTCGGCCGTGATCCCGGCGAGCGGGACGAAATCCGCGGCCTGCCGGTTGCCGAGCGTGATGGTCCCGGTCTTGTCCAGCAGCAGTGTGTTCACATCGCCGGCGGCCTCGACCGCGCGCCCCGACATGGCCAGCACATTGCGCTGCACGAGCCGGTCCATTCCCGCGATCCCGATGGCCGAGAGCAGCGCGCCGATGGTGGTCGGGATCAGGCATACCAGCAGCGAGACGAGCGCTATCCCGGTGATCCCGTAGCTACCCAGCGTCGGGCCGTCCGGCACGCCCGGGTTGTTGTTCCTGGAATAGATCGCCAGCGGCTGCAGGGTGACCACCGCGACCACGAAGATGATGGTCAGGGCCGCCAGCAGGATGTTGAGCGCGATCTCGTTCGGCGTCTTCTGCCGGGCCGCACCCTCCACCAGGGCGATCATCTTGTCGATGAAGCTCTGGCCGGGCTCCTGGGTGATCCGGACGACGATCCGATCCGACAGCACCGTGGTACCCCCGGTCACCGCCGACCGGTCGCCGCCGGATTCCCGGATGACCGGGGCGGATTCACCGGTGATGGCCGATTCGTCCACCGAGGCGATCCCCTCGACCACATCACCGTCGCCCGGGATGACCTGCCCGGCCTCCACCACCACGTGGTCGCCGCGCCGCAGCTCCGGCGCCGGGACCGGTTCCTCGGTACCGGTCGCGCCCGGTGACCAGTCGGGCAGCCGCCGGGCGACCGTATCGGCTTTGGCCTTGCGCAAGCTGTCGGCCTGCGCTTTTCCGCGGCCCTCGGCGACCGCCTCGGCCAGATTGGCGAACACCACGGTCAGCCACAGCCACGCCACGATCGCCCAGGCGAAAAAGCCGGGCTCGGCGATCGCGAGCACGGTCGCCCAGACGGCGCCGACCTCCACGATGAACATCACCGGATTGCGCCACAGCGTCCGCGGATCCAGTTTGCGCACCGCCTGCGGTAGCGAGGTCAGCAGCATCTGCGGATCCAGCAGTCCGCCGCGGACCGGTTTCTTCCCGGACTGCGGTCCGGCCGGGAGCCCGGCGTGTTCGAGAGCGGGAGTGGACATCAGTGGAGCCCTTCGGCGAGTGGCCCGAGCGCCAGCGCGGGCAGGAAGGTGAGAGCGACCAGGATCACGGTCACGCCGACGACGAGGCCGACGAACTGCGGTCGATGGGTCGGCAGGGTGCCCTCCGATACGGGGGCGGTGCCCTGCCTGGCGAGTGCACCGGCCAGGGCCAGGGCCAGGATCATCGGCAGGAAGCGGCCGAACAGCATGGCCAGACCGAGCGCGGTGTTGAACCATTCGGTGTTACCGGTCAGGCCGCCGAACGCGGAGCCGTTGTTGTTTCCGGCCGAGGTGAAGGCGTAGAGCACTTCCGACAGCCCGTGTGGCCCGGAATTGAGCATGGACGCGCGCTGCCCGGGCAGGGCCATGGCGGCGGCGGTTCCGGTCAGCACGATCACCGGGGTGACGAGGAAATAGCCGGCGGCGAGTTTGATCTCGCGGGGGGTGATCTTCTTACCGAGGTACTCCGGTGTGCGCCCGACCATCAGCCCGGCGGCGAACACCGTGATCACCGCCAGGATCAGCATTCCGTACAGGCCCGACCCCACGCCGCCGGGCGCGACCTCACCCAGTTGCATATCGAACATCAGCACCATGCCGCCGAGGCCGGTGTACGAATCGTGCGCCGAATCGACGGCGCCCGTGGAGGTCAGTGTGGTGGCCGCGGCGAAGGTCGCCGAATTCGCCACCCCGAAGCGCTGTTCGACACCCTCCGACGCCGCCCCCACCGCGGCCGGCACGGTGCCGTGGTGCCCGAGCTGGAAGAGGTTCACCAGACCGATACTGATCAGCGCCAGCACGGTCATGACCGCGGTGATGGCGAACCCGTGCTTCGGGCTGTTCACCATGCGTCCGAAGGTGCGCGGTAAGGAAAAGGCGATGACCATCAGCAGGAAGATTTCCAGCCAGTTCGTCCACGCGACCGGATTCTCGAAGGGATGCGCGGCGTTGGCGTTGAAGAACCCGCCACCGTTGGTGCCGAGATTCTTGATGGCCTCCTGCCCCGCGACCGGTCCGCCGGGCAGGGTCTGCGTGGCTCCACCGAGGGTGGTCGCGACCTGATCGTGCAGGTGGAAATTCTGTACGACACCGCCGACGATGAGCACCACGGCCGCCACACCCGCGATCGGAAGCAGGATACGCAGCGTGCCACGCACCAGATCGACCCAGAAATTACCGAGTTCACCGGCCCGCGAGCGAGCGAAACCGCGGACGAATGCCATGGCGACGGCCATGCCGACCGCGGCCGAGACGAAGTTCTGCACCGACAGGCCCGCCGCCTGGACCAGATGGCCGAGCGTGGATTCGCCCGCGTAGTTCTGCCAGTTGGTGTTGGTGACGAAACTGACGGCGGTGTTCCATGCCAGCGCGGCGGTCATGGGGGTGCCGGGGTCGGCGGGGACCAGTGGCAGCTTGTCCTGGACCAGCAGCAGGACGAACAGGAAGATCACGCTGATCGCGGAGAAGGCCAGGACGCTGCGGGCGTACCCGCCCCAGGTCTGCTCACGGTCGGGGTCGGCGCCGATGATCCGGTAGATCCCCCGTTCGACGCGGGAATGGCCGGTGCGGGTGTAGACGCGGTACATATAGTCCCCGAGGGGGACGTGCACCAGAGCCAGCGCGATCACCAGGGCGGCGACGAACAACAGCCCGGCGGTGGTGGTACTCACTCAGAACCTCTCGGGGAACAGCAGGGCGGCCACCAGGAACACGGTCACCAGAACGGCCAGGACCAGCCCCACGGCATTGACGATGTTCACAAGCGCTCCACCATTCGCAGGACGAATCCGAGCACACCGAACACCGCGACCGTGACCACGAGAAAGGCCAGGATCGACACTTTCGCCTCCGTTCCGAGAACCTGGGGCAGCGCTGTGCGGCCGATCGGCCGCTGCTACCGAACCGGATCGAAACTACGAGCCGTGCGGTGCCGGGTTCGTGCCCGTTGACGGGTCCTTTACGGGCCGCGTGCCCGCATTGACGCCTTCCTTGCGCGTGTCACCCGCCTGTTGTGACCTGAATCGCCACCGGTCGTGTTCGCTCTGAGGGCTGTTGTGTTCCGTGCGGTGCGTCGCCACCGGCGAGCCGGTCATCGAACGAGCGATCTCGCTACCGAGAAGTGCTTCCTGCCGGGTCGATCGCGGGCAGTGCGGTAGGTGAAGTCTATGAGCAGCGGTATCCGCGAACCCGCCCGCGACACGGCGCCGAGGGCGCACGCTGTAGGGGAAGCGCATGTGTTCGCCACGCCCGTCTGATCGGATCTGTCCCGGCACGGACAACGGAGGATCGCTCATGCACCCGTTCGCCTATGAACCGCTCGAACTCGTCCAGGCCGTCATCCTGGCCGTGCGGTGCGTCCTGCACGTGTATTCGTCGGGCACACCGTGCGTACCCATCTGATGGTGCCGGGAACGCGACGGGCCTGCCGCTCCCGGCCGGGAAGCGGCAGGCCCGCGGAACGCCTTTCTCAGTAGCAATCGGTCGGTTCGCCCACCTTGACCACCGACAGCACCGCATCGCCTTCGCCGATCGGTGTGCCGGGCGCCGGTCTCTGCGCGACCACCACCCAGTTGCGGTCCACCACCTGCGACCTGCCCCGGCCGGTGGCGTCCTCGCTCCGGGAGTAGAAGACGCCGGTCGTCTGGATGAGGTCCTGTGCCGCCTGGAGGTTCATACAGACGACCGCGGGCATCGTTGCCGCGCTCGCGGTTTCCGCGACCGGAGGCGCCGTCTCGGTGCCGGACGATTGCGGCGCGGGCGCGGTGAGTGTGACGGTGGTGATCCGGACCGGGACCGCCGACGCGACAGGCGTGTACGACTCCGTATCCGGTTCGGGGGAACCACAGGCGGCGAGTACCGCCGCGGCCGCCGCGATCACGCACACGCAGAGTGTCTTCATGAGCATCCTCTCGACCTTCGATGAAGTGGTGTGGATCACTGGCAGATCGATCGGCTATCGATAGTTGTTACGCCGCGGCGGAAATCGACGGTGCGGGCATGGGGCCGGAGAGCGCGGAAGGGCCGGACCCGCCGAGTGGCGGATCCGGCCCCGGGAAGCTCGGGTCCCGCGAATTACACTGCGGCGGCGGCGAATCCGGCACGCAGATCGGCGAGGATATCCTCGATTCCCTCGATACCCACCGCCAGGCGCACCAGTCCCGGCGTGACACCTGAGCTGAGCTGCTCGTCCGGGGTCAGCTGGGAGTGGGTGGTCGAGGCGGGATGGATGACCAGCGAACGCACATCGCCGATATTGGCGACGTGGCTGTGCAGGGTCAGCGCGTCCACGAACTTCTTGCCCGCGTCGACACCGCCCGCCAGTTCGAAACCGACGACCGCGCCGGTGCCCTTGGGCGCCAACTCCTTACCCCGCTCGTACCAGGGGGAGGACGGCAGCCCCGCGTAGGACACCGAGGTGACTTCCGGCCGCTCGGTGAGGAATTCGGCGACCGCCTGCGCGTTCTGGACGTGCCGTTCCACTCGCAGGCTCAGCGTCTCCAGGCCCTGGCTGATCAGGAACGCGTTGAACGGCGCGATCGCGGTACCGAGGTCGCGCAGCAGCTGAACCCGCGCCTTGAGGGCGTAGGCCGGGGCGCCGAGGTCGGCGAACACGGCGCCGTGGTAGCTCGGGTCGGGCTCGGTGAAACCCGGGAAGCGGGGGCCGTCGGCGCCGCGGACCGTCCAGTCGAAGGTGCCGCCGTCGACGATCACGCCCGCGATCGCGGCGCCGTGGCCACCGAGGTACTTGGTCGCCGAGTGGACGACGATATCGGCGCCGTGCGCCAGGGGCTGGATCAGATACGGGGTCGCGACCGTGTTGTCGACGATCAACGGCAGGCCCGCGCCGTGCGCGACCTCGGCGATACCGGGGATGTCGAAGATGTGGTTCTGCGGGTTGGACACCGTCTCGCCGTAGAAGGCCTTGGTGTTCGGCCGGATGGCGGCCCGCCACTGGTCGAGATCGTCGGGGTCCTCGACGAAGGAGACCTCGATACCCAGCTTGGGCAGCGTGTAGTGGAACAGGTTGTAGGTGCCGCCGTAGAGCCGGGGGCTGGAGACGATGTGGTCACCGGCGCCGGCGATGTTCAGGATCGCCAGGGTCTCTGCCGCCTGCCCCGAGGACACCAGCAGTGCCGCGACTCCGCCTTCGAGTGCCGCGATCCGCTGTTCGACCGCGTCCTGAGTGGGGTTCATGATCCGGGTGTAGATATTGCCCGGCTCCGCCAGCCCGAACAGCGCCGCGGCGTGCGCGGTGTCGCGGAAGGTGTAGGAGGTGGTCTGGTAGATCGGGAGGGCCCGGGCGTTGGTGCTCGCGTCGGGGTCCTGGCCGACGTGGATCTGCTTGGTCTCGAAGCTCCAACCGGCGGACGGGTCGGCCGGCGGGGTGGTTTCGGTCATCGCGGAGTTCTCCTGTAGGTGAGAGGAACGGGACGAGCGCGCCGGACACAGCGAATTTGCCTCGGGCAGCACGCGTTTCCGGCCTGCCGCGGCCGGATGCGCCGCTGCGGCCCGTTCACGCTAGGGGTGGCCGACCGGAAATGGCCATGGTTTTGTTCGCGCGGATTCCAATCATGCCGTGACGGCGGGCCGCGCGCGATGCATTCCCGCCGATCGGCCGGTGCGCTCACGCGGCCGCGGCGCCGCGCGGCGCGTACATGATGATCGCGACCCCGGCCAGGCATAACAGTGCCCCGGCGATATCCCAGCGGTCCGGCCGGAATCCGTCGAGCGCCATGGCCCACAGCAGCGAGCCGGCGACGAACACCCCGCCGTACGCGGCGAGGATCCGGCCGAAATTCGCGTCGGGTTGCAGAGTGGCGACGAATCCGTACAGCCCCAGCGCGATCACGCCCGCGCCGATCCAGGCCCAGCCGCGATGTTCGCGCACGCCCTGCCACACCAGCCAGGCGCCGCCGATCTCGGCCAGGGCGGCCAGGGCGAACAGCAGGATCGACCGGATAACGCTCATGCGGGCGAGCCTACGAGACCCCCGGGTGGCGCGGGGTGGGCCGGGTTCGGTGGACACCGGTTTCGGCCATACAAGACAAAATAAGAAATATGTCTTACAGTCGATACATGGTGGTAGATACGTATCAAGATCGGGCCCGGTTCGAATTGCGCTCCGGCGAGACCTGGCGCGAGCCGTGGTCCATGTACGCCGCGCTGCGCGACCACGATCCGGTGCACCGCGTCGTTCCCGCCGACTACCCGGACAACGACTACTGGGTGCTCACCCGGCACGAGCACGTGTACGCCGCCGCCCGGGACACCGGCACCTTCTCCTCGGGCGCCGGGCTGACGGTGGAATACGGTGAGCTCGAACAGATCGGGCTCACCGGGAACCCGCCGATGGTGATGCAGGATCCGCCCGAACACACCGAGTTCCGCAAACTGGTCGCCCGCGGCTTCACGCCGCGTCAGGTCACCGAGGTGGAGCCGGTGGTGCGCCGATTCGTCCGGGATCGGCTGGACCGGCTGGCCGCCCATGGTGGCGGCGATATCGTGGCCGATCTGTTCAAACCGCTGCCGACCATGGTGGTCGCGCACTATCTCGGCGTCCCGGAGGAGGACCGTTCCCGTTTCGACGGCTGGACCGACGCGGTGGTCGCGGCCAGTACCCAGCGCACCGCGGACGCGCAGGCGGCGTCGATGGAGATGCTGGGTTATTTCGCCGAGCTCATCACGCGTCGCCGTACCGATCCGGGCGACGATACGGTGTCACTGCTCGTCCAGGCCGGTATCGGCGCCGACGACGCCGATGTGGACGGTCTGGTCCAGATCCTGGCCTACACCTGGACCATGGTCGCCGGCGGTAACGACACCACCACCGGCCTGCTCGGCGGTGCGGTGCAGTTGTTGCAGCGCTACCCGCAGCAGCGCGCGGCGCTGGCCGCCGATCCGGAGGACATCCGGGTCGCGATCGAGGAATTCGCCCGTCTCACCTCTCCCGTCCAGGGCCTGGCCCGGACCACGACCCGTCCGGTGGAGCTGGACGGCGTGACGATTCCCGCGGACCGTAAGGTGCTGCTCGTGTACGGCTCGGCGAATCGCGACGAACGGGTCTTCGGCGCCGATGCCGCCGACCTCGATATCGAGCGCAACCCACAGCGCATCATGACCTTCGGGCACGGCCCGCATCACTGCCTGGGCGCGGCCGCGGCCCGTATGCAGGCACGAGTGGCGCTGGAGGAACTGCTGGCGCGTTTCCCGGACTACCACGTCGATATCGACGCGGTCACCTACGCGCCCGGGCCGTACGTCCGGCGGCCGACCAGCGTTCCCTTCCGGTGCGTGGCGTGACCGATCGACGCGATCACCCGCTGCTCCGGATCGGCGTCGTGGCCGGTTCTCGCGCCTCGAACGGCGACCGGAGACCCCGTACCGGCGCCGGGCACGCCGGAGCCGCGCGGTGACCGGTGACTGGCTGGCCGCCGGGCGGACCGAACTGGCCGCGGAACGCATCCTCGACGCGGTGCGTGCCCTGGTCATCGACAAGGGCGCCGGCACGGTCGGTATGGCCGAGGTGGCCGAGGCGGCGGGCTGCTCGCGGGCGACCCTCTATCGTTATTTCGCCAACCGGCAGGCGCTGTATGTCGCCTTCGCCGGCCGGGAGGCCACCGGGCTCCTCGCGCGGGTCTGGCGTGACCGGCCGCTGGACGGGCCGGACCTGGCCGAACTCTTGCTCGACGGGATGACCGCCACGCTGGTCGAGGCCCGCGAAACCCCGCATCTGGCCGTCTGGTTCGAACCCGCGAATGCCGGAATCGTCGCGCGCCTTTCGGATTCGTCGGAGGTGATCGACGAACTCGTCGCGGTCTTCGTTACGCGACTGCGCCCGGACCTGTCCGCGGCGGCAGCGGATCGGCTGGGCCGGTGGGCGGTCCGGGTGATGATCTCCCTGCTGACCCTGCCACCAGCGACCGTGGACGAGGAGCGCGCCCTGCTGCGCGATTTCCTGCTCCCGTTCCTGCTGGGTACGGCTCCCGCGGCCGGCGGCCCGGCAGCGCCCGGATGACCTGCGCCACCCCGTGCCGTTCCAGCGCGCCGACGTAGGCGTGGCGCGGTAGCTTTGCGCCATGGACGCGATCTCCGGTCTGGACTATCCGCTGCTGCTCGCCGATTTCCAGGGCGAATTCCTGGCGTCGATTCCGGATGCCGATCCGGCGGCGCGAATCCCGGGTTGTGGTGACTGGACGGTCCGCGAACTGGTGGAGCATCTGGCCTCCGTCCACCACTGGGCCGCCGCG
This sequence comes from Nocardia rhamnosiphila NBRC 108938, assembly GCF_000720425.1. GTDB lineage: Bacteria > Actinomycetota > Actinomycetes > Mycobacteriales > Mycobacteriaceae > Nocardia > Nocardia rhamnosiphila. The sequence goes on from NZ_JOAJ01000001.1 coordinate 146,733, forward strand.
AACGCCCGCGCGGAGAAAGCCGAACCGCTGGGAGAGGGCTCGTTCGACCTCGCCACCCACTACGCCGCCTGCGCGACCGAACTCCGCGAGACCCTGGCGGCCCTGGACCCGCAGGCCCAGGGCCGGGTCCTGGCCCACCCCGAGCCCACAGCGCCGGGACCCGCATCGTTCTGGCGGCGCCGGCAGGTGCACGAAACGCTGATCCACGGGCACGACCTGCGGGCGGCCATCGCGGGGAAGGCGGCCCGTGGCCTGATCCGGGCGGTCCCCGAGGTGTGGGCGGATACGGTGGACGAGGTGGTGGGGTTGTTCTATCCGCGGCAGGTGGGGATGGGCCGGCTGGAGCCGCTGGAGGCGGCACTGCGGTTGGTGGCCACCGACCTCGCCGATCCGGCCGAGTGGGTGCTCGGCGAGTCGGAGTCCACGGCCGGCGCCGCGTCGGGGACGGCCGAAGGACTGGCACTGCTGCTGTGGGGCCGGGCGAGCGCGGACGAAGCGGGCGTCGATATCTCCGGCGACACCGATCACGTCGCGGCGATCCTGAGCCTGCCGATCGTGCCCTGACAGCCACCACGGCCGGATGGCCGAGCGGGCCTGTACCGAACGCGGCTATCCCAGCTCGGCGAGACTGCGGGACCAGCGGTCCAGTCGCGCGCTATCGACCGGTTCGTACCCCGGGTCCTGCCGGGTCGCGGCGAGCACCTCGTGGCCGAGCCGCCGGATGCGCTGATGCCGGGTCCAGTGCGCCCGCGCCCATTCCGGCTCGTTGTGGGCGGCGTCGATCGCGCCCAGGGTGGAACCCATCAGTTCGAATTCCAGCTCCCGCCGCAGGGCAGGGACCCCGGGCACCGTTTCGCGCGGCGCGGGAAGGGTGCCGCGCGGTGGACCCGTCGGCGCGATGTGCCGCGAGTCCGGTGGTGTCGTATGCGGGGAGTGCGCTCGACCTTCGCGCAGAGCCCGGCCCGGGGATACGCGGTGCAGGAGGTGACCGATGACCTCGAGTACCCGCTGATCGTTGCGCAGCAGCACCCGCCGGTGGGCCCGCCGGTCGACCGCCCACAGCGCGGCCAGCCCGATCACCACACCGATCACGCTCTCCAGCAGGCGGTCGCGCAGCACCGGGAATATATCGCCGTACTGCCCACCCCCACCCATCAGCAATGCCAGCGGCGTGATGAAGACGACCGCCAGCCCGTAATTCCGGGCGACGAACATCTCGATCGCGAACTGCAGGGTCATCAGGATCAGCACCAGCGCCCAGTTCCGGGGTTCCAGTGCGTAGAGCGCGGCGAACAGCGCCAGCCCCAGCGCGGTACCGCCGATCCGGTGCACCCCGCGGTAGGTGCCGCGTACCCGGTCCGGGCCCTGGTGCAGCAGGACCGTGACCGTGAGGACCGCCCAGTCAGGGCGACCGAGATCCAGGGCGACGGTCGAACAGCCGGCGAGTAGCGCGGCGACCCCGATCCGGTTCGCCGAGACCACCGCATGGCTGTCCGGTGAGAGCGACCGCAGGAGCCGGTAGCGCAGCGACGGCCGCGGTGTCGGTGCGGGCCGGCCGGTATCGAAGAGCAGATCCGATTCGTCGTCGGTGGCCCGGTTGCGGTGCAGAGCGTCGGCGAAGGTGCGCTGGGCGCCGCTCAGCGTGGCGGCGAGACCGTCGGAGCCGGTGCGCCGGGCGTCGTCGAGCAACGCCCACGCCGTCTGTACCTTCATCGCGGTCGCGTAGCGCGCGTCCACCAGGCCCGCGGCCCCGGGGGCGAGGGCGGTGTAGTCGTCCACCGCGGTGATCGCGGCGGCCACCGCCCGCTCCTCCGGCGGGTGGGCCCGCGTCAGCGCCGCCGACATACCGACCAGCAGGGCACTGACCCCGCCGAGGGCCGTCCACAGTGCCACCTGCCCGGGCGGGACGCCGTGCCCGGTGATCAGCGCCCCGACCCCGGCGGCCAGGACGAAGAAGAACCCGCCCGGCGGACCCAGCCGCAGCGCCGAGTTCACGAAGGTGCCGGTCACCGCGACCGCCGACATCAGCAGCACCAGCAGCAGCTGCCACCAGTGCGTGCCGCCCGAGTCGAGCCGCTGGTGGATCAGTTCCCCGGTGAGGCCGCCGGCGAACGCCGAGATCGTGAGTGCCAGCGCGGCCGCCCCGACGACCCGCCGGCGGCGCCGATACACCTGGCCTTCACCGAAGATGACCGCCAGCGCGCCTGTCGCGGCCATCAAGCCCTGTTGTTCGTGCCCCAGGGCCACCGCGACCAGCGCCGGCGCACCGAATGCCAGGGCCGCGCGCGCCGCCCCGGGCAGTCGCCGCCCGGCGGGCGGCAGACCGAACAGGACCGAGCGGGCCGGAGCGGGTGAGGGGAGCGTCGGACCGTCCGGAGCCACCATTCACCCTCTCCTCACCTGGTCGTTCACTCCTCGGTGACGAATCCTTGCGCGACCATCCAGTCGCGCGCCACCTCCGCGGGCTCCCGGCCCTCGACATCGACCTGCCGGTTCAGTTCCGTGATCGACTCGTTGGTCAGCAACCGGGAGATGGGTGCCATGACCTCGGCGATCCGCGGATGCGCCCGGGCGAAATCCGCACGCATCACCAGAGCGGCATTGTACTTCGGGAAGAAGGAGCGGTCGTCGCGCAGCAGGACCAGGTCGAGTCCGGGGATCCGGCCGTCGGTGGCCGCGACCGATCCGAATCCGCACTGCGCGGCGTCGGCGGTCGCCTGATAGACCACGGCGTCCTGGACGATCCGCTTGGGCACCTGCCCGCCGTCGATGCCGTATGCGCGGGTCAAACCGGGGAATCCGTCCTGGCGCACATTGAACTCGGTGCCCACGCAGATACTCGCCGCAGCGGGGTCGGTGCCGACCAGGCGCGCGTAGTCCGACAGGGTCCAGGTGCCGGTCCGTTCGGCGGTGCGCCGGGCGGTCGCGAGCGCGTAGGTGTTGTTCATGGGCGCCATCGCCGTCCACACCATGTCGTGCGCGGCCAGATCCGCGTCACGTACCGCCGCGAACTGGCCCTGTTCGTCCGGGACCGGTTTCTCGTTGCCGAGATAGTTGACCCAGCCGGTGCCGGTGTAGTCGTAGGCGATATCGATCTGCCCGTTGACCTGGGCGTCGCGCAGACTGTTGGAGCCCTGGATATTGGTGAGGTCCCGGACTTCGGCCCCGGCCGCGACCAGCGCGTATTCGATGATGTAGCCGAGGATGTTCTGTTCGGTGAAATCCTTGGAGCCCACGGTGACGGTGACACCCGCCAGCTCCGGGTCCGGGCGGATACTGCCGGGCCCGACCGGTAGCGGGACCGCGCTCCCGGCCTGGAGACCGCATCCGGCCAGTAGCAGTACCGCCGCCAGGAGGAGCAGCCGTGCCGGTCGGACGGTTCTCATCGCAGCCCCCGCGGGCCGAGGAACCGTTCCGCCACCGCGCCCAGCCAGTCCACCAGCAGGGCCAGTGCCACCGCGAGCACCGCGCCGACCACCAGCGTGACGTTATCGCGCAGTTTGTAGCCGGTGTCGATCAGAATCCCCAACCCACCCGCGCTGACCAGGAACGACAGCGTGGCGGTGCCGACGGCCAGCACCAGCGAGGTGCGCAGCCCGGCCAGGATGTAGGGGACGGCGAGCGGGAATTCGATCCGGCGCAGGACGGTCGCCGCGGACATTCCCTGTCCGCGCCCGGCGTCCACCAGCATCGGATCCACTTCCTGATAGCCCAGGATGGTGTTGCGCAGGACCGGCAGCAGCGAATAGAACGCGATCGGTGCCACCCCGATCCAGAACCCGGTGGTGCGGGTGGCGAGATAGAACAGCACGATCAGCCCGATCGCCGGTGCGGAGGCGCCGATATTGGCGATAGCGACGACGAACGGCGCCGCGCGGCGATAGCCGGGTCTGGTGAGCAGGGTGCCCAGCGGGACCGCGACCACCACCACGAGCAGTACCACAGTGGCGGTGATCAGGATGTGCTGCCAGGTGACGGTGGCGATATTGCCGGCGTTGAGGCTCGCCTGCTGGGTGACGGTCAGATCGCGCCGGAACGCCCACACCAGCACTCCCGCGGTGAGCAGCCCGACGAGCACCGGCTGGACCAGCAACCGGAGCCGCTCGGCCCGCCATTGCGCCGAACGCTGCCCCGATGCGGTGGGTGCCACCAGGGTGGTCATGCCGGCACATCCGTCGCCGTGCCGGTGCCGGGCTCGGTCCGCAGCCCGGCCAGGTGGCCGACCAGGGTGTCGATCGTGACCAGTCCCGCGTACTTTCCGTCCGGCCCGGTGACCACCGCGGTCGCGTTCCGGTCACCCAGCAGCGCGGCCAGCCCCTCCTGGAGAGTCGATTCGGCAGACAGTGTCTCGGCCGCGGTCCCGGCCCCGCCGACAGAGTCGGCGTGGGCGAGGTCCGCGGTGGTGAGCCAGCGCAACGGCCGCCCCGCGGTGTCGAGCACCAGGGCGCGGGCTCCGTCCGCGATCGCCGTCCGCGCCACGTCGACCGGAGCGTCCTCGGTGACCGTGGCGCATTCCTCGAGCGTGACCTCCCGGATCCGGGTCAGGGTCAGCTGTTTGAGTGCGGCGTCGGAGCCGGCGAATCCGGCGACGGTCTCGTCCGCCGGGTCGGCCAGGATCGCGGCCGGCCGGTCGTATTGCAGGATCCGGGACCGGTCACCCAGGACCGCGATCCGGTCGCCGAGTTTCACCGCCTCGTTGAAATCGTGGGTGACGAAGACGATCGTCTTGCCCAGTTCGGCCTGCAGTCGGAGCAATTCGTCCTGAAGCAGGCCGCGGGTGATCGGGTCCACCGCGCCGAAGGGTTCGTCCATCAGCAGGATCGGCGGGTCCGCGGCCAGGGCCCGCGCCACCCCCACCCGCTGTTGCTGCCCGCCGGACAGCTGTCGCGGATACCGGTGCCGGTAGGTCCCGGGATCCAGTCCGACCAATTCCAGCATCTCGTCGGTGCGGGCGGCGATGCGCTTGCGATCCCAGCCGATCAATCCCGGGACGGTCGCGATGTTCCGCGCGACGGTCATATGCGGGAACAGCCCCGCCTGCTGGATGGAGTACCCGATACCGCGGCGCAACCGGTCGGGGTCGATCTCGGCGGCGTCGCGGCCGTCGATGGTCACCGTGCCGGAGGTGGGCTCGATCAGCCGGTTGATCATCCGCATGGTGGTGGTCTTCCCGCAGCCCGACGGCCCGACCAGTACCACGATCTCACCGGCCGGTATCGTCATCGAGACTGCGTCCACGGCCGGATCCTGTTGTCCCGGGTACTGTTTGGTGACGGCGTCGAGCACGATCTCGACCCCGGACACCGCCGCCGTACGGTTCGCCGAATCAGTCACGAATTCCCCTCGAAATGGTGAAACGTCCGACGAGGACGAAGATCCCGTCGAGAACCAGGGCGAGTGCGACGATCAGCACGGTGCCCGTGAGCGCCTGCGGTACCGCGTTGGGGCTACCGAGCCGGGCCAGCCCGGAGAAGATCAGATTCCCCAGCCCGGGGCCCTTCGCGTAGGCGGCCAGCGCCAGAATGCCCATGATCAACTGGGTGCTCACCCGCATGCCGGTCAAAATCGACGGCCACGCCAGCGGCAGTTCGATCGCGGCGAGCACCCGAAACCGGTTCATCCCCACCCCGCGCGCCGCATCCACCACCGCGGTATCCACCGCGGAGAGACCTACGAGAGTGTTGCGCAGGATCGGCAGCAGCGCGTAGAGCACCAGCGCGGTCACCGTCGGCGCGACACCCAGGCCCATGAGAGGAATGAGCAGGCCGAGCAGGGCGAACGACGGCACCGTCAGAATGGTCCCGGCCGCCGCGGTCGCGGCCGCCGAGCCGATCGGACTGCGGTACACGGCGATACCCACGGCCACCGCCACCACCGTCGCGATGAGCAGGGACTGCACGACCGCCGAGACGTGCAGACAGGAGTCGACGAAGAGCTGATGCCGTCGTTCCACGACGAAGCTCCACCATGTATCCAGGATCCGACCTCCCGTTCCGGCCTGCAGCGAGGCTATCGCGACCTCGCCGCGCCCGGACGGGTTTTCCCGGAGGACGTGCGACCGCCGAGACGGCGACGCGGCGCGCGACCACCGCGGGAGACGGTCGGTACGGCGACGACGACCTACGACGAACGACGGAGTGCCGCCCCGCCCCCGATCAGTTGCGGGTGAGCGCGCGGTCGGTGAGCGCGCCGATGATCGGGGCGAGCGTTTCGGCGTACCCGACGGTGAGGTGATTGTCGTCGCGGAAGACCAGGTTGTCCCCGATGACAAGCGGGCAAGCGGAGGGGGTGCAGAACAGCGAGGTCAGGTCGGCGTACCGGCCGCCACCGCCGGTGGTTGCCGCCTGCTCGGCCGCGATACCGGCATCGTTGAGCGCATCCGGTCGTGCCGGGGCGCAGGCCGCGGCATCGTCGAGATGTTCGGACAGACATATCGGGACATCGGTGTGCGGGTCGGGGATCGACCCCAGCACGAGCACGGCCGCACCGGTTGCTCGCAGCCGGGCGACCATGCGATGCAGACCGTCGATCCAGGCCGGGTCGTAGGACACGAAGCCGAAGTCGGCACCATATCGCCGGGACATGCTCACCACGATCAACCGCGGTCGCTCGGCCTGCAGCCGGTCCACGATCTCGCCGCGCCACTGCTCGCATTCGGTGTACTCCCGGCCCAGGTAAGGGCTGGTGATGGGCAGGTCCAGGAGCGGACAGGTGACCTTGGCCATGGTCTCCAGCCGCCAGTGCCGCGCCGCGGTGATCCGCTCGAACGCCGGCTGCCACATCGCGGCATGGGAATCGCCGACCAGGGCCACCGTGGTGGCCGAGTCCGGATCGCCGGAGGCGCACTCGGCCTGACCCACTTCTCGCCAGGACCGTACACAGCCGTTCACGAACACGTCCGCTTTGCTCCCGGCCGCGTCGGCGAGCGAGGGGGTGAGATTCGAAGGGACGGGGCCGATTGCGGCAGATGCGGCAATAGCGGCCTGCGCTTGGCCGACCTGCTGCCGGACTGCTGTCTCCGCGGGGTCCGTAGTCGGTGTGACCGGTGTGGTGGGTGCAGTGAGGGCAAGGGCCGGGGCCGCCGTACCGCGGCCGGCCGGGACCGGCACGAGTACGAGCAGTGCGAGCGTCACGCCGCCGGCGACAGCCGTGATCGCACCGCCACAGGCGAGGCTGCGCGCGGCCGAACTCCGTAAGGGAACGGCGAAACGGGCCGGATTCTCGACCAGCCACAGCGTGAGCATGGCGAGTCCACCCGCGATCGTGACCGCGCCCAGCGAACCACCGAGTCCGAGCGGATGACCGACCACCCAGGGCGCAAGCAGTAACACCGGCCAGTGCCACAGGTACCACGAGTAGGACCCGCGGCCGATCGCCCGCATCGGGCCGAGTGCCAGCCCGCGTCCGACCCCGAACCGTGGAGTGGCACAGCCGGAGATGATCACCAGCACGGTCCCCGCGACGGGCAGCAGCGCGGCGGTTCCGGGGTACCGGGTGTGCTCGTCGAACCATGTGCAAGCGGCGGTGATCAGCAGTAACCCGGCCCAGCCGGCGACAGCGGCCGGAATTTTCGGTAGTCGGGACCACATCGCCGCCGACAGCGCGATCACGCCCCCGGCGGCCAATTCCCAGGCCCGGGTGGGCAGCGAGAAGAACGCCCACGACGGGAGCGTGCCGGTCCAGCTCAGTGAGGTTGCGAAAGAGAACGCGGCGACGATCACGAGAACGATCAGATACGGCCGCGGTGCCGCCGCCCCGGTTCGGTGCCGTCGCGCGAACCAAGCCGTCGCGGCGATCAGCACCGGCCAGAGCAGATAGAACTGCTCTTCCACACCGAGTGACCAGAAGTGTTGAAACGGTGACGGAAGCACATCGCCGGCAAGATAGTCGGCACCGCGCAGCGCGAACCGGTAGTTCCCGGCGTACAGCGCGCTGGCGATCCCGTCGCCGAGTACCCGGCGGGCCTGCAGGGGTGGCAGCAGCACGGCGGCTGCCACCGCGGTGGTGACGAGGACAACACCTGCCGCGGGTAGCAGTCGCCGGGCCCGCGCGCCGTAGAACCGGGCCAGTCCGATAGTGCCGGTGGCCGCCGTTTCGCGATAAAGAATTCCGGTGACGAGAAAGCCGGAAACGACGAAAAAGATGTCCACGCCGACGAATCCGCCACCGACCCCGGGAATGCCCGCGTGAAAAAGGACGACGGCCACCACGGCAACTGCTCTCAGTCCTTCGATATCGGGCCGAAAGTAACTTCGCGGCACCGCATTATCGCCGCGGTCCGCACGCCGATCACCCAATTCGCTGCCGACCGCTACGGTCATGGGCAGCATTGTTATCGGGTTTGTTGTCGTTGTCACGACAACGCACCGCGTGCGGATATTCCTGTTCGAGTTCTCCCGGCAGTGCTCGACGCCATCCACGCACAAATCGACGGAATCGGGGGTGTCCGATCAACGGTGGAGCCGATTCCACTGTCGGTCGGTTATCGGTCCGAGTGATCCGGCCTTCGCCCGACACCGCACCTGCGGACTGTGGATCGCGAGTGTGTTCCCGGTCCGATCCGCTGACCGGATGGTCGGTGGGAGAGGTGCCGTGCCGATGACATTCGATGTCGTGGCAAGGAGGAAAGCCGAGGCTTCGGCCGCGCAGCCGGCGATGGCGGAGCTGGTACGGATGGCCGAGGGAACGGGCTTGGCCGGCACCGGCCCGACCGCTCTCGCCTACCGCCGCGAGGGTTGGCGACCGCCCGTCGCGACCGACTACCTGCCGCGCACGCCGATCCCGGATGCCGAACCGGTTCTCGCGCGGCCTCGGCCTCCGCTACCGGCCCTTTCGCCTGGACAGGCCGTCGCGGCCGATCGCCGGGAACCCCGGGAGTAGTCGGGCATTACCGGATCGAAAATCTGTAGAAATCGACGATTTGTGGTTGAGTGAACCGCGGAAAATTCCAGATTCCGGCGCGTAGAATTCAAGCGGGTCGGGACACTATCTGGAGCCCATCATGACGAGAAAGAATTCACACACGAAGTTCGCCCGGCTGGCGGCCGCCGCCGGTATAGCCGCAGTTGCCGCGATTCCGGTCGTCGCAGCCGCGCAGCAAGCGCCTACCGCGCAGGCATCCACGCCCACGTCTGCAACCCAACTCGTCGACAGCCCTGGCTGGGGTAATGGCGGCGGTTGGGGTCGCGGCGATGGTTGGGGTTGGGGTAATGGCGGTTGGGGTCGTGGCGGTGGCTGGGGTTGGGGTAATGGCTGGGGTTGGGGTAACGGCTGGGGTTGGGGCGGCGGCGGCTGGGGTTGGGGCGGCGGCGGCTGGAACAATTGGTGGCCCGGCGGGGGCGGCTGGGGCAGTTTCTAGCGCTGGTGACCGTGCCCGGACATGCGCATCGTGCCGGGCTCGGTCGCATCGAAAGCCGATTATGTGAAGTGAGGTGCGACCAGCCGGACTGGAGCTGGTAACGAGATGAAGATCGTATGCGTCGGTGGCGGGCCGGGCGGGTTGTACTTTGCTATTTCCATGAAGCGGCGCGACCCGGCCCATGCCATCACGGTGCTCGACCGCGATCCCCCCGGGGCCACCTATGGCTGGGGCGTCGTGTACTGGGACGACCTGCTCGACATCCTGTACCGGAACGACCCCGAGAGCGCCCGGGCGGTGCGTGCCGGGTCGGTCGTATGGCGTGACCAGGCAATACATGTGGGCGACGACCGGATTGCGCATTTCGGGGGCTACGGGTTCAGCATGGGGCGCGCGGCATTGCTCGACGTACTTTCCCGGCGGGCGAGCGATCTGGGCGTCGATGTCCGGCACGGGCGAGAAGTCAACGATCTGTCCGGTTTCGGCGACACCGATCTCATCGTCGCCTCCGACGGCGCGAACAGCCGGGTACGGCAGCTGGGTGAGCATTGTTTCGGCACGTCCGTCACGCTCGGCGAGAATCGATATATCTGGCTCGGTACGGACGAGGTATTCACCCGATTCACCTTCGCCTTCGAACGCACCGCGGCCGGTTGGGTCTGGTTCCATGCCTACCCGTCGGTGGCCGGGAAAGTCAGCACGTGCATCGTCGAGTGCCAACCGCATACGTGGCATGGCCTGGGATTCGATTCCCTGGACAATCCGGAGAACCTGCGTGTTCTGGAGAACATCTTCACGCGCGTCCTCGGCGGTCACTCGTTGATCAGCAAGACACGAGGCGAGTTCGCGAAATGGAGCCGCTTTCCCGAGATAACCAACAGGACCTGGTATCACGACAACGTCGTGTTGCTCGGCGATGCAGCGCACACGACGCACTTCACCATCGGTTCGGGTACCCGGTTGGCAACCGTCGACGCCGTCGCGCTCGCACAGAACCTGTACGAGCATGCCGAGGTCGCCGACGCGCTGGAGAACTATGATGCGCAGCGACGCGCCGCACTACGCCCGATCCAGGCCGCCGCCCGTGCCAGCATGAACTGGTTCGAACACGCCGACCGGTATCTCGACCGTGACGCCGTACAGTTCGCTTATGCGATGGCGGCTCGGCACGGGCCGCAAGTGCCGTGGCGATATCAGCTACACCTGCTCACACAGGTATCCGCTGTGCGCAAGGTCCGGCGTACCGTCGACTCCGGACAACGGTGGTGGCGGGCTGCCCGACGGGGAGAACTCGCAATGGCACCGCCCTCGCCGCGACCCCCACCCGAACCGAACCCGACCGATCACTCGGCGCCGGGACCTACGGACGGATGACTCGAGGTGCGGCGGGCGAGTTCGGAGGCGACGTCGAGGATCATGTCTTCCTGGCCGCCGATGACGCCGCGTCGGCCCAGCTCCAGCAGGATGTCGCGGGTGGGGACGCCGAACTTCTTCGCCGCCCTTTTGGTCGGATGGAAGAAGGTCGAGTAGACGCCGGCGTAGCCGAGAACCAATGCGGTCTCGTCGACGATCTGCGGTTCGCTCATCAGCGGTGCCACAACGTGTTCGGCGGTATCGATCAAGGGGTACAGGTCGACACCCGTATCCCACCCGGCGCGTTCGAAAGCCGCTGCGAGGACCTCGGTTTGTGCGTTTCCGGCGCTCGCACCGAGACCACGCAGGGAACCGTCGATGAACGTGGCACCGTTCTCGGCGGCGGCGAGGGCATTGGCGATCCCGACACCGAGGTTGTTGTGCGCGTGGAAGCCGATGTCCGCGGAGATCGCCTGTCGTAGGGCGGCGACGCGGGCCCCCGCGTGCCGGGGGACCATCGCGCCCGCCGAGTCCACGACGTAGACGACGTCCGCGCCGTAGGAGTCGAGTGCTGCTGCCTGCTCTGCGAGTGGTTCGGGCTCGAGTTTGTGGCTCATCATCAAGAAGGTCATCACGGTCAGGCCGCGGTCCTTGGCCCAGTGGATCGGCTGCTCTGCGCAGTCGGCCTCGGTACAGTGCACCGCGACGCGGACCGTCCCGATGCCGGCCTCCGCGGCTGTCTGTAGTTCGGCGAGCGTGGCGATCCCGGGGACGTACAGGGCTGCGATGGTGGCGTTGTCGACCGCGTCGACGGCGGCGCGGATGTATTCGGGATCGGTCGCGGCCGCGAAACCGTACTGGACGGACGAGGCGCCCAATCCGATACCGTGCGCGACCTCGATGGTGGCTATACCGGCCCTGTCGAGGCCGCGTGCGATGTCGGCGACATTGCGGGGGGTGAATTGATGCGATACCGACGACATGCCGTCCCGCAGAGTGGTGTCGACGATCGTGACCTTCTTCTGTGCAGGGGTATTCACTGTGCTGCTCCGTGGGTGAGGTTCTGCTGTGCCACGCCCTCGGCGACCCGAGCGGCGGCGGCGGTGATGATGTCCAGGTTCCCGGCGTAGGTCGGGAGGAAATCGCCGGCACCGACGACCTCGAGCATCACTGTCACCAGGTCACCCTCGACGTCGATGAGTCGCAGCGAGTATCCGGGGACGTAACGCCGCACCTCCGCCACCATGTCCACGACCGCTCGTTCGATGGCGTCGGCGTCGGGATACCGGACCTTGGCGTAGACCGTGTCGCGCATGTTCATCGGCGGTTCGGCCGGATTGATCACCGAGATCGCTTTGGCGCGGTCGGCGCCGGCGACCCGAACGAGCGCCTTGCCGGTCTTCTCGCTGAACTCGCTGAGGTTCTGGCGGGTGCCGGGGCCGGCGCTGTGTGAGGCGATGGCGGCGACGATCTCCCCGTAGGAGGCGTCGGCGACCTGGTTGATCGCGTACAGGATCGGGATGGTGGCCTGGCCCGCACAACTGATCATGTTCACGTTGGGCGACGACAGGTGCTCGTCGAGGTTCACCGACGGAACGACGTAGGGGCCCACGGAGGCGGGAGTCAGGTCGATGGCGGTGATACCGGCCTCGGCGTATCTGGGTGCCGCGGCGGCATGAACCGTCGCCGAGGTGGCTTCGAAGACGATGTCGGGCAGTCCGGGCCGGGACAGGAGCCAATCGATGCCGCCGGCGGAAGTCTCGATACCCTCCTGGCGGGCTCGTGCCAGTCCCTCGCTTCCCGGGTCGATCCCCACCACGGCCTGGAGTTCGATGTATTCGGATCGCTGCAGCTTGTACATCAGGTCGGTTCCGATGTTCCCGGAGCCGACGATGGCGGCGGTTTTGCGAATCATGGAGGTGCCTCCCACTGGAATCTGCTCGGCATCGGCCGAGATCTTGTTCGTCGCCGACACTGTTCGAAGCATCGGCGGGACGGTCCGCGCAGGTCGCCCCGTAACCGGTCACCCGAGAGGGAACCACCGGGAGTCCGGCGATCGGGCCGATGATCGGAATAGCCGGACAGCTTCCAAGCACGTAGCCGTCGCGATCGGTTTCGACGGACGCGAGCCGGAGCCGGCCTTGCCGACCCGGCGACCCGGGACCGATGATCGGGACGTTGCGGTCGCGGTGTCCGGACCCCCACAAGGAGGATCCACGGGACCGATCCGTGACCGGGAGGAGAGTGGTGCGGTGACCTTCACCGTCGATATAGGAGGAGCGCGCGTCCGGCAGCTCACCGAACTGGCGCGCTGGCCGTTCCCGGTCACGGGCCTGTTCCCGGCTGCCGACGAGCGCGCCGAGCGCGCCGCGGCCGCCTTACCGCCGCAATTCGTGGACCCCGCGACGGGGGATCTGATCCTTGCGATCCATACCTACGTGATCGATATCGGTGGTACGACGCTCGTGGTCGACACCGGTAACGGCAACCACAAGGAGCGGCCGAATCTGCTTCCACACCATATGTTCGACACCGACTGGGAAGAGCGGTTCGCCGCGACAGGGCATACGCCCGCCGATGTGGACCTGGTGGTGAGCACCCATCTGCATCCGGACCACTGCGGCTGGAACACCCGGCTCGTCGACGGGGCATGGGTGCCGACGTTCGAACGGGCCACCTATGTGTTCGGCGCTGTGGAACTGGCCGAACTGCAGGCGCTGGTGGCAAGCCCGCCGCCGGACCCCGTGGTAACGGATCTCGTGCGGACCTATCACGACAGCATCCGGCCGGTCCTGACGCGGGCCGCGTGGATCACGGTCGAAGACGGCCATATCCTCGCCGAGGAAGGCGGTACGAGTGTCGTCCTCCGGTCGGGGCCCGGCCACACCGCCGGTCATCAGATCGTCGAAATCCGTTCCCCCGACCGCAGCGCGGTCATCTCCGGGGACGTCGTCCACCACCCGATTCAGTTCTGTTGCGCTCATCTCGTCCAAGGGGGAGACGCAGACCCGCTCGCGGCCCGCCGCACCCGCGATGCCCTTCTCGAACGCTGCGCTCGGGAGGGCCTGCTGCTGATGCCCGCTCACTTCCCGATGGACGCGCCGGTGGTCGTCTCGCTCGACGACGCCGGCCGGCCTTCGGCACCTGCTCTGTTCGTCTGACCGATACCGGTGGTGCACTCATCCGCCGTACGCGATCGCGTACGGCGGATGAGTCGTGTCGGTCGTCCTTCTGGTCTGCACTGTGCCCGCAGAGCGCGGTATCGAACCGGGTCGGTACCCGCATCATGGGCCTGGCCTGCCGAAACTCCTGCCGGTGTCGGCGGGGCCCGTGACCTCCGCCGAGCCAAGTTCCGATGAACGGGACTTTACGATTGGGAATCCGGTAGTGCGGCGCGCATCGTTCCCGTGTCGCGCATCACAGTGGATGCGCTGAAGAACAAGAGGTGGAACATGCGCCAGAAAACTACTCCGGCCGAGGTCCGGGACCCGGTGGGCGCTCGGACGATCCGTAAGGTGATGCTGCGGTTCATGCCGATCATCGGATTGGCGTACATAGTCCTGTACCTGGACCGGCTCAACATCGGTGTCGCCGGCCTGACGATGAACGAGGAACTCGGAATCTCCGCGTCGATGTTCGGTTTCGCGGCGGGCATCTACTTCTGGAGCTACACGGTCTGCGAGCCACCGAGCAACTACATCCTCACCAAAGTGGGAGCGCGGCGGTGGATCGCCCGGATCATGATCACCTGGGGCATCGTCACGATCGCGACAGGCTTCGTGCAGGGGGCGACGACATTGGTCGTGTGCCGGTTCCTGCTCGGCATCGCGGAGGCGGGATTCTCGCCCGGCATGCTGTACTTCGTCTCCCGCTGGTTCCCGAACCAGGACCGCGGCCGTTCGATGTCGTGGATCGTCGGATTCATCTGCCTGTCGGGTCTCGGCACGCCGATCACCACGCACCTGCTGGAGATGGACGGATTCCTCGGCTTGTCCGGATGGCGGTGGGTTTTCATCCTCACCGGTGTGCCGGCGGTGATCATGGCGTTCGTCTGCTTCCGGGTGCTGCGCGACACCCCCGCCGAGGCGGAGTTCCTCACCGCCGAGGAGCGCGGCTGGCTTACGAACAAGCTCGACGAGGAGGCCGCGGAAACCGAGTCGGCCGCGGGCTCGCACAGCTTCTGGCAGGGCCTGGTGCATCCTCGGGTCCTGGTCCTCATCTCGGTGTTCATCTGCTTCACCTTCGGCCTGAACGGCTTCCAGATCTGGATGCCGCAGATCTACCGGCAGTTCGGTATGACCAACACCCAGATCGGGTGGGTCGCCGCCCTGCCCGCGCTCCTGGCGATCGGCCCGATGATCTGGTGGACCCGGCACAGTGATCGCCGCGGCGAACGGCCGGTGCACTTCGCGATCGCGGCCGGCGTCGCGGCCCTCGGGTTCGCGATCGCCGCGGTGTTCTTCCAGACCCCGCTCGTCGCGATCATCGGCTTCTGCGTGGCCGGTATCGGTCTCTACAGCTCGATGGGCATCTTCATGACGATGCCGTCCAGCTTCCTCACCGGGGTGGCCCTCGCCGCCGGATTCGGCGTGATCAACGGGATGGGCAACCTCGGCGGTTACTTCGGTCCGCAGGTCACCGGCTGGATCAAGGACACGACCGGCAGCTTCACGCCGGCGATCTGTGTCTACGCGCTGGTTCTGGCGCTTGCCGCGGCGATCGTCCTCGCGCTGAAGGTCGCGACGCGGGATTCGCGTTCCGCTGCGGACGATACCGACATGAGAGCCGGGATCGAACGGGGCTGACGTACGGCGAACCGGTCGCGGAACAAGTCCCGATGATCGGTACGAGTTCGTTCTTCTCGGCGATGTCGGCCGACATCATCGACACGATTTCACACCGACCCGGCGTCCGGCGGTGTTCGACATTCGAGGTGAGTATGAGCAGATACTTCGGCCCGCTGCGACAGCTGGGCTACGTGGTGAACGATATCGACAGTGCGATGAAGCACTGGGTAGAGGTGATCGGCGTGGGGCCGTTCTTCTACATCGACGATCAACCGCTGACGGGTTTCCGGTTCCGCGGACAGCTCGCGTCGCCGCGATTCAGCGTCGCCCTCGCGCAGAGCGGCGACACCCAGATCGAACTGATCCAGCAGCGCAATGACGAGCCGTCCGCATTCAAGGATTTCACCGACCGTGGCCTCGAAGGGCTGCAGCATGTGGCCTACTGGACCACCGACTTCGATCGCCTCCGAGCCGCCGCCCGCGAACGTGGGGCGACCGAATTGCAGAGCGGTGTCTCCGGAAGCGGTGCCCCCGACGAACGGTTCGTCTACTTCGAGGAGGGGCCCTTCCCCGGGACCGTCATCGAATTGTCCGAGGTGAGCGGTCGTAAAGGCGAACTCTTCCGCGCCGTCGCGGCCGCCGCTGTCGGCTGGGACGGCGGCGATCCGATCCGCGATATGCGAACGGTGCTCGGCTCATGACGGCGCAGGTGGCCGTCGTCACCGGCGGGGCATCCGGGATCGGGCGAGCTACATGCGACCGGTTCGTCGACCTCGGATGGAACGTGGTGGTGGCCGACCGGACACCGCTCCGGTCCCGGGATTCGCGGAACGGGGTGCTCGACGTGCAGACCGATGTCACCGATGAGGGTGACATCGTGCGACTCGTCGAGGCCACCGCCGACCGGTTCGGAAAGGTCGATGCCGTGGTGACCAGCGCCGGCATCGCCCGCAATGATCCTGTCCGGGACACCACGCCCGACGACTTCCGGCGCACGCTCGAGGTCAACCTGGTCGCCACGTTCACCGTTGTGCGCGCCTTCGTCGACCTGCTCGCCGCCGATGGTGGTGGTTCGGTGGTGACGATCTCCTCGGTCTCCGGACTGCGGGGCAGCCAGGATCGCGCGGCGTACTCGGCGTCGAAGGGCGGGGTGATCGCGCTGACCGGCCAACTCGCCTTCGAGCTCGCCGATGACGATATCCGGGTCAACTGTGTCGCCCCGGGGTCCACCCTCACCCCGCTGGCTCGCACCGGACAGGGCCAGGGCGCGAAAGAGGAGATTCTGAAGGCGATTCCATTGGGCCGCTATGCCGAACCGGAAGAGATCGCCGAGGTCATCACGTTCCTGGCCGGATCAAGAGCGGGATTCGTCACGGGTCAGACGTGGACGGTCGACGGCGGCCAGTCGATCGGTGCCGGCTGGCGAGTGCGGAAAGGGGGCCGCAATGACTAGTGGTTCGAAGCCGATCGTCATCGGCGTGCACGTCAACGAGAACACGATGCGCGACCCCAATCCGCATATCCCGTGGACACCCGACGAGATCGCCGCGACCGCGGCCGCGAGCCGGGCCGCGGGAGCGTCGCTGATGCACTTCCACGGACGGACCCCGGACGGCGGAATGGACCATTCGGCGCAGACCTACGCCGAGATCATCGAGAGGGTCCGTGCCGAGGCCGACCTGCTGCTCGCACCCGCGCCCGCCAACGTCCCGGGGTGGTCGGTGCCCCGGCGACTGTCCAATCTCGCGCCGAATCAAGGACGACCGGAGACCCGATCCGACTTCCTGATCGTCGAAATGGGCCTCGCGGCGATGGATCTGATCGATCCGGGGTCGGGCCGATTCGTCACCGACGACCGAGTGTTCCTCAACGACACCCGGACCCAGGCCGAACTGCTGGACCGGGCCGGCGAACTCGGGATGACGCCGTATCTGGCGTCGTTCAATGTCAGCTGGACCCGGGCCATCGTCGCGCACGCCAGATCCCGGCCGTTGCCGGGGCCGCTGGCGGTGGCGTTCATCCTCGGCGGCGACGCGTTCCCCGCGGCGCACCCGGCCACCGCGGCGGGCTTGCGGGCGCAGCTGGATCTGCTGCCGGAAGATCTCTCGATCGAGTGGATCGTCTCCGCCTACCGCGGCAATGTGCTCGAAGCCGCCGAAGAGGCCATCCGCCGCGGCGGGCACGTCGCCATCGGCGCCGGAGACCATCACTACGGCGAACTCGGCTACCCGTCCACTCCCGAACTCGTCGCCCGGGTGGCCGAGCTGGCGCGTCGGCACGGCCGGGAGCCCGCCACCCCCGACCAGGCACGTGAAATGCTGGGAGTACCCGCGTGAGGCCCGTCGATATCGCAGGCACCGAACCGCGACTCGTGTACCGGGCCGCCGGTGGGCGGGTCTGGGTCACCGACTCGATCGCCTTCGCCGGACCGCGCCACCGCGGCGACATCCTCGTCACCGGGTCGCACGGCGGTACCAGCGCCGGCGAGTACGCCGTCTCGTTCGGTGTCGCGGTCGTGGTGTGCAACGACGCGGGCATCGGCAAGAACCGGGCCGGCGTCGCGGGACTGGCCGCGGTGGCCGACCGGGCAATCGCGGGAATCGCGGTATCGCACGACAGCGCCCGGATCGGGGACGGTACCGACGGGTGGGAACACGGTGTCGTCAGCTACGTCAACGATGTCGCGCGCCGGGACGGTGTCCGCGTGGGGGCGTCACTGCGCGCACAGATCCTCGCCCTGATCGAAAGGAACAAGTCCTGATGTTCCGCAGCATCATCGGCGCGGAGAACGGCCGGCAGATCGTCGTCATGGACAGCATGTCCCAGGCGGAGACCGAGGACACCGGCCGCATCCTCGTCGCGGCGTCCAACGGCGGTCAGGAGTCGGGCCGGCTGGCCATCGAGATCGGTCCCGCGCTCGCGGTGTTCAACGATGCCGGTATCGGCAAGGACCACGCCGGTATCGCCGGTGTCGTCGCGATGGGGGAGGCCGGGGTCCCGGGCGTGACCGTCGGCCACGAATCCGCCGAGATCAGCAATGGGATGGACATGTGGCACCACGGCGTCCTCTCCTACGTCAACGGTCCGGCCCGGGCGGCCGGACTGCGAGTGGGGGACACCGTCCACAACGGAGTTCGCGCGTTCGCACAACGGCTCCCAGTGGGACGTGACGACATATCCGGGGGGCACCCATGACCAGTCGGCACTTCATCAACGAGCCCGAGAACATCACTCGTGAGGCACTCGAGGGCCTTCAGTTGCTGTACCCGGGGACACTCGTCTGCCACCGCGATCCGGCATATGTCATGCGAGCGGGGCGACCTCGGCCGAAGGTTGCCCTGGTGTCCGGCGGTGGCGCCGGCCACGAGCCGCTGCACGCCCGGTTCGTCGGCGCCGGCATGCTCGACGCGGCAGTGCCGGGGGCGGTGTTCTCCAGCCCCACCGCGCTGCAGGTGCGCGCTGCGGTCGAGGCTGTCGAGACCGGTCAGGGCACGCTGCTGATCGTGAAGAACTACACCGGCGACATGCTGAACTTCTCGATCGCGGCGGAGTTGCTCACCGGTTCCGTGACCACCGAGATCGTCGTCGTGGACGACGATCTCGCCACAGTCGGTGGCGCGGACGGTGGTCCGGGCCGCCGGGGTACCGCGGGCGTGGTCGCGGTGGAGAAGATCTGCGGCGCCGCGGCCGAACGGGGCCGGTCGCTGGCCGATGTCGCGGATCTGGGCCGCAGGGTGGTGGCAGCGTCGTCCACGCTCGGCGTCGCGCTGCGCGCGGGCACGCCGCCGGGTCATCTCCGGCCGTCGTTCGATCTGGCCGCGGACGAGATCGAGTTCGGTGTCGGCATCCACGGCGAGCGCGGCCGCGGCACCCGTCCGGCGGCGCCGGTAGGGGTACTCGTCGACGAACTCGTCGAGCAACTGATCGGCGGCGGGCGGGTGGATCCCGGTGACGAGGTGATCGCGATCGTCAACGGGCTCGGCGCCACCCACGAACTGGAACTCGCCATCGCCACCAGGGAACTCGTCCGGGCGCTGGACGAGCGGGGAATCGGGTACGCCCGCCTGCTCGCCGGCTCGTTGGTCACCTCGTTCGATATGCACGGACTGTCGATCACCCTCGTGCGCGCGACAGACGAGTTCGTCGACCTGTGGAACGACCCGGTCAGCACACCGGCACTCACATGGTGACCCGCACCGCTACGAGCATTTCGGAGGTATGGATGACCACGCTGCGGCTCGACTCGACGTGTGACTGGATCGCAAGGTTCGCCTCGGACGTCGAAACACAGGTCGACGCGCTGACCGACCTGGACCGGCTGATCGGAGACGGCGACTTCGGCCTCAATCTGCGTTCGGCCGTCCGTGCCACGCTGGCCGGAATCGAGGCCGACCCACCGGCCCGGCCCGGTGAGGTGTTCACCCGGCTCTCGGACGCTTTTCTCGGAACCGGGGGGACGAGCGGTCCGCTCCTCGGACTGTGGTTCGGCCGTATCGCCGATATCCGCGGTGACGCGGTCGGTGCCGCGCCCCTCGCCGCCGCGGTCGATACCGCCACTCGCGCGGTGCAACGGCTCGGTAAGG
Source organism: Nocardia rhamnosiphila NBRC 108938 (assembly GCF_000720425.1). Classification (GTDB taxonomy): domain Bacteria; phylum Actinomycetota; class Actinomycetes; order Mycobacteriales; family Mycobacteriaceae; genus Nocardia; species Nocardia rhamnosiphila. The sequence continues at coordinate 166,814 of NZ_JOAJ01000001.1, forward strand.
CGGAGGTGGGGCACAAGACGATGGTCGACGCGATGGCGCCGGCCGCGGCGGCGCTGCTCGCCGCCGCTACGACCTCGGACGATGTCACCGCGGCGCTGGTTTCCGCGCGTGACGCCGCCGTGGCGGGCGCCGAGTCGACCCGCGCGTTGCCGGCCCTGCGCGGCCGGGCGAGCTACGTCGGCGACCACGCCCGTGGTGTCGTGGATCCGGGTGCGCACGCGATCGCGATGTTCTTCGCGGCCGCGGTATGGACGGGAGCGAACGCATGACCACATTGCGGGACAAGGTGATCGTCACGGTGGCTCCGACCGGTGGTTTCCTCACCAAGGCCGACCACCCGTACGTACCCACTCAACCGGAGGAGATCGCCGCGGACGTCGCCCGGTGTCACTCGGCCGGGGCGTCGATGGCGGCACTGCACGCGCGCCGTCCCGACGACGAGGCGACCTGTGACGCGGCAATCTACCGGCGCATCAACGACCTCGTCCGGGAGCGTTGTGACATCGTGGTCAACAACTCCACCGGTGGTGGCGTCAACGGGGACATGGTGCGGAGCCGTGAAGACGGAACCCGGGTCGTGGACTGGTCCGCGCGTCTCGACGGGCTCGGTGGCGGCGCGGACACCTGCACTCTCGACGCGATCACCGCCTACGTCTCCTCGCCGTTCGGCGAGATCCTGATGGACACCCCGCCGAGCCGGGCCGCCGAACTCGCCGCCGCCATGCGGGCCCGTGGAATCAAACCCGAATGGGAGGCGTTCGGTCCCTCCCACCTGCTGCAGGAGATCAGTACGCTCACGGTCGGCGAACCGGGCCCGCACCTGGTGAATATGGTCCTCGGTCTCGACCGCACCTTCCAGAACGCACTCCCCTACACCCCGGCGATCCTGCAACAGATGGTCGATGTACTGCCCGCGGACTCGGTGTTCTCGGTGAGCGTCAGTGGCAGCGAGCAGATGCGGGGTCTCACCCACGCACTGTTGCTGGGTGGGCACGTCCGCGTCGGCATCGAGGACAACCCGTGCCTGGTGCCGGGGGAGCCCACCGAGAACGTGCGGTTCGTCGAGCACATCGTCGGCATCGTCGAACGGCTGGGTCTGACACCCGCGAGTCCGGACGAGGCCCGGCTGATCCTCGGACTGAAAGGACCCTCCGATGAACACTGAGCGCCTGTTGCGGTCCCAGGAGTGGTTCGCCGGCAACGATCTCAATGCCTTCATCCACCGGTCCTGGATGAAGAACCAAGGCATTCCGGACCGTATGTTCGACGGCCGTCCGGTGATCGGTATCTGCAACACCTGGTCGGAGCTGACCCCGTGTAACGCGCACTTCCGTGATCTGGCCGAGCAGGTACGACTCGGCGTGATCGAGGCGGGCGGTTTCCCGGTCGAGTTCCCGGTCACCTCGCTCGGTGAGACGATCATCCGGCCGACGACGATGCTCTACCGCAACCTGGTGAGCATGGATGTCGAGGAATCCATCCGGGCCAACCCGATCGACGGGGTCGTCCTGCTCTGCGGCTGCGACAAGACCACGCCGGCGCTGCTGATGGGCGCCGCGAGCTGCGACCTCCCGACAATCGTGGTGTCCGGGGGCCCGATGCTCAGCGGCAGACACGAGGGCCGCGTCATCGGCTCGGGCACCTCGGTATTCGCGATGAGTGAGGCGGTGCGCGCCGGAACGATGAGCGAATGTGCCTTCCGGGCCGCGGAATCGGCGACCTCCCGCTCGCCCGGTCACTGCAACACCATGGGCACCGCGTCGACGATGGCGTCGATCGCGGAAGCCCTCGGTCTCGCCCTGCCGGGCAATGCCGCGATCCCCGCGGTCGACTCCCGGCGGCGGGTCCACGCCCGCGACAGCGGAGTGCGGATCGTCGAGATGGTGGCGGAGGACCTCCGGATGTCCGCCGTGGTGACCCGTGAGTCGTTCGAGAACGCGATCCGCGTCAACGCCGCGATCGGCGGGTCCACCAATGCGGTGGTTCACCTGCTGGCACTCGCCGGCCGCCTGGAACTGCCATTGGAACTGGCGGACTTCGCCGAGCAGACGCGCAATATCCCGCTTCTGGTCAACCTCATGCCCTCGGGCAGCTATCTGATGGAGGACCTCTACTACGCCGGCGGCCTGCCCGCGGTGCTCGCCGAACTCGGGGACCTGTTGCACACCGACGCCCGCACCGTGACCGGCCGGACGCTCGGCGAGAACGTGGCATCCGCGCCCATCTGGAACGACGACGTCATCCGCCGACGTGCTACGCCGCTCCGGGAAGATGCCGGAATTACCGTGTTGACGGGCAATCTCGCCCCCAACGGGGCGGTCGTCAAGACTTCGGCCGTGTCCCGGCACCTGCTGCGGCACACGGGCCGGGCCGTGGTGTTCCACGGCATGGACGATTTCCGTGCCCGGGTGGATTCGCCGGATCTCGATATCGAACCCGACGATGTCATCGTGCTCACCGGAGTGGGGCCGATCGGCGCCCCCGGTATGCCGGAGGTGGGCAACCTTCCGTTGCCGCGCCGGCTGCTCGAACGTGGCGTCACCGATATGGTGCGGATCTCCGACGCCAGGATGAGCGGAACCGCTTACGGAACGGTCGTCCTGCATGTCGCGCCCGAAGCGGCCGTCGGGGGACCGCTGGCGCTGGTCCGCGACGGAGATCGCATCGAACTCGACATCCCGGGCTCGGTCCTGCGGCTGCACGTCGACGCCGCGGAACTGCGCCGCCGCGAAGCACTACACGCCCCCGCGACCGATGCCCCGGCGAGCGGCTACCGCCGGCTGTTCGTCGACCATGTTCTGCAGGCCGATCGCGGCGTCGACTTCGACTTCCTCGTCGGCAGACGCGGCACCGCCGTGCGAGGCGACAACCACTGACCACCGACAACCATCGAACAGGAGCACACACAGTGAACGAACGCGTCATCGTCGTCACCGGGGCCGGCTCCGGATTGGGCCGCGCCATGGCTCACGCGCTGCTCGAGGCCGGACATCATGTCGTGCTGACCGGACGCAGTCGTGCGCCGCTGGAGGAGACGGCGAGCGGATACGAACGAAGCACCGTGATCCCGGCCGATGTATCGTCCGTCGAATCGGTGCGGGACCTGTTCGCGCGAGTGGCCGGCGATTATGGCCGGGTCGACGTGCTGATCAACAACGCCGGAATTTTCGGGCCGGCCGGCAGTGCCGACGAGATCGACCCGGCCGACTGGGAGCGGACCGTCGCGGCCAATCTCACCGGGACCTTCCTGTGCGCTCGGGAGGCGATGCGGATGATGAAGGCGCAGACACCCCGGGGTGGGCGGATCGTCAACAACGGCTCGCTGTCGGCGCACACACCGCGGCCGGCCAGCGCCGCCTACACCGCCACCAAACACGGGGTGACGGGTCTGACGAAGTCGATCGCGCTCGACGGACGCGACTACGACATCTGCTGCACCCAGATCGACATCGGCAACGCGGCCACCGCCATGACCGAGGGGGTCGGGGTATCGGCGCGGCAGCCCGACGGGAGCCACCGCGCCGAGCCGACCTTCGATCCGAGGTATGTGGCGGACGCAGTCGTCCGGCTGGCCGAGCTGCCGCTCGACGTGACGGTGCCGTTCATGACGATCATGGCCAACCGGATGCCGTTCGCCGGCCGGGGCTGAACGGCGGTACGGCGTCAGTGACGCCGCAGCACCGGACGGACGACGGACTGGGCGCGTGACAGATCCCGGGAGATCGACACCGCGGTGGTACGGACCGCGGCGTCGATACGGGTGAGGTTGATCCGGCCGGCCACCCCCGACGACGAAACCGCGCCCAGGACCACGTCACCCGGACCGAAGATGGGCGCGGCGACCCCGACAATGCCCCGGATCGCTTCCTGGCGGTCGAAGGCCACACCACGACGGCGGACCTGCTCGAGTTCGCGCTCCAGTTCGCCGATATCGGTGATGGTGTTGTCGGTGCAGGCCTTCAGCGTCTCGGGTCGCGGCGTCGTCCCATCGGCGTACGCCAGGATCGCCTTCCCCGAGCAACTCGCGTGCGCGGGCCAGCGGCCGCCGATCTGCTGCGGCAGCCGCGGGCCGTCGTCGTCGCGGAACACGTCGAGGTACACGACGTCGAATCCGTCGAGCACACAGAGCCCGACGTTGTGTCTCGTCGCTTCCCGCAATGCCGACAGGTGCCGCCGAGCGGCCTCGCGCAGGCCGCGCTGGCGCGGCACCGACTCACCGATCTCGAACAGCAGCAGACCGAGCCGGTAGTCCTTGCCCTCGCGTTCGAGCAGTCCGACGCGTACGAGGTCGTCGAGCATCCGGTGCACCGTCGTCTTCGCCATTCCCGTGCGTCGCACCAGCGCCGCCGCGCTGAGGACGCCGGTGCTGTCCCGGAACGTCTTCAGTATCTCGGTGGTGCGGCCGATCGAGGATATCTCGCCATCGGCCCGATGAACGGGACTCATTCGAATATTCTGGCGAAGCCCGGGCCGTGCTGTCGAGTCGCGCGCGCCACCTGTCGATGCGTACCCGACCCGGAGGACACCGAGTCGGGCCCGGCGGCGATCGTGGGGTCGTCGCGTTCGGTCCACACCGACTCGGTGGAGTGTGCGACAGCCCTCGAAATCCGGTTTCCGGCGGCGATGACGGCGTGTGTGAATTCTTGTCGCGCCGTCCCGAATCGACTCGCCGGCACGGTGATACTGACCGCCGCGATCACCACACCCATCTCATCGCGGACCGGTGCGGCCACGCAGTGGACCTCGACGACTGCCTCGCCGGCGTCGAAGGCGCATCCGGCACGACGGACCGATGCGAGTTCTCTGGTCAGCGCAGCCGGGTCGATGATCGTCGACGGGGTCAGGCGCCGCAGCGGCCTGCCGGTGAGGCGGCGTGTGAGTTCCTTGTCCTCGCGCTGCGCGAGTAGCACCTTCCCGACCGCACTGCAGTGAGGTTCGAGACGGGCGCCGACTCTGGCGCCCGAAACGTTGATCATCTGGTTGCCGAGCACTTTGTCCAGATATAGGACCTTGTCACGCTCGAGCACAGCCAGATGTGCGGTCTCGCCGTACCTGTGTGCGAGTTCCTGCAGAGTCGGCTCGGCGCACGAGCGAACATCGACAGTTGCCCTCAGCGCTTCACTCAGCTCCACGACGCGCCAGCCGAGGCGGTAACGTCCGCGGGCCCGGCACTGGAGTAACCCCGTATCGACCAAGGCCGACAACAAGGCGTGCACGCTCGATCGCGGAGCATCGATCGCCGCCGCTATCTCGGCGGGACGCCATTCCGGGCGTGACGCGGTGAACAGGTCCAGGACCGGACCGATCTTCTGAACCGTCTGCAGTGGCGCCACTGTATTTTTCCTTCCCGGCCGCGACACCATCGCGCGGCCGCCCGGCTTCGGCCGAGTATGGAGGTCGGGATACGGAACGGTCCATGCTGTCGTACCGATGATCGGCACAACCACGCAGCGGTGAGCGGCGGTCCACCCTCGCGGTCTCTCAACGGCCCTTGCCGAGTCGCGGGCCCGCCTCACTATTCCGTTCGGCTGATTTGTCACCTGCGGGGAGCGGAAGGGACGATCGTCCGATGAGCCGTCCTGTTATCGCTGAGATTCCGATCGGTCCCGTGGATGTGCCCGAGGCGGTCGAGGCGCTCGCCGGTGCCGACACGATAACCCCGGTGTGGCGTAATGAGCTCGGGGGTCTGACGTTTCGTCTCGAAGGCGAGGTGGTCAGGTATGCGAAATGGGTTGCCGCGGGCACACCGGAGATCGACCTGCGCGGCGAGGCGGAGCGGCTGGACTGGGCGCAGCGGTGGGTGACCGTTCCCCGGGTCCTCGAGCTCGGGGCCGACGACGACGGCGCATGGTTGGTCACGGCGGAAGTCGCCGGACGTTCCGCGGTGGAGCCGCGGTGGGTCGCGGAACCGGCGACGGCGGCGGCCGCGATCGGCGTGGGGTTGCGCCGGCTGCACGACCGCCTACCCGTCGACCGCTGCCCGTTCGAGTGGAGTGTCGGGACCCGGCTCGTGCGCGCCGACGAGCGTATCGCCGAAGGGCAGGGACAGGCCGACCGGTCGCCCGAGTATCGGCATCTGACCGTCGCGGAAGCCCGGGCGCGGATCGGCGACCCGCCCGCGGTCGACCGGCTCGTAGTCTGTCACGGTGACGCGTGCGTTCCGAACATGTTGTTGCACGACGACGGCGGGTTCGCCGCGCATGTGGATCTGGGCTCGCTGGGGGTGGGCGACCGGTGGGCCGACCTCGCGGTCGCGGCATGGAGTACGGAGTGGAATTACGGCCCGGGATACGACGGGATCCTGTACGAGGCGTACGGGATCGCGCCGGACCCCGAGCGCATCGATTACTACCGCCTGCTGTGGGATATGGCCTGAAAACTCCCGCGCCGAAACCGGTGAAATCGCTACGGTCCGGTCCGGCCTTTCCTCACCCCCAGGTGAGGGGGTCGAGGTGAAGGTAGAAATCCAAGCGGTCATGGTCCAGGACGAGGCCGTAGCCGGCCGCGAACAGTCTGTCCGCGGCCAGCGCCTGCTCCTCGCTCTCCCAGGTCTCGCGCGCGTTGGCGAGCAGAAGCGCCAGATCGGCGTAACGATCGGCGGACCCGAGACGGCCCAGGTCGATGAATCCGGACACCTCCAGTGTTCCCGGGTCCACGACGATATTGGGCATACACAGGTCTCCGTGACAGACGACCGTGTCCACAGCCTCCTCGGCCCGCATCCGCGCGATCTCGGGTTCGAGGCGGGCCAGCAGTTCATCGGGCGGCGTGTGCTGCTGCTCGACGGGAAGGAACTCCGGGTTCACGGCATTGCGGCCGACGACATCACGCGCCACGGTGACCATCGTGTCCAGGCGGCGGTCGAACGGGCACCGCCGCGCCGGTAGTTCGTGCAGCCCGCGCACCGCGTCGGTGATGTGTTCCCAGGCCGCGCGGAGGTCCGCAGCCGATAGGCAATCCGCGGAAACGCCGGGAACGGCGCTGGTCACCAGCAGTGCCCCCGCGTCGCCGGAGTGCCAGTCGAGCACCCGTGGGCCCGGCACGGCCTGGTCGGCCAGCCACGCCACCCGGTCGTGCTCTGCCTTCAGTGCGGCGGCCTCCGCCGCCGACACGCATTTGGCGTATCGGGTGGCGTCCGCGTCGCGAAAGACGGTGGCGCCCGACTCGCCGGTGGTGACAGGTGACCAGTCGTCGATGCGGTATCCCGCGCCGGCCAGAATCGTTCGCGGGTCGTGGCCAACGCTCATTCCGGCCACTTTAACCACCCACATCCGCCGACGAACGCCTGCCGTCAGGAGGCGTCACCGGGGCTGCTCTCACGGCTACGCTGCATTTGCCGACGGCGATAACAACTTGACCTACAGACGATTTCGCGCCGAGCTACGAATCGGAGACGAACTGCGGATCGGCCCGGTGCGTGTCACCGTCCGACTACCTTGTGCGGCAACGTCTTCGATCCGGTCGGCATACTGTTGGTTCCCAATGCTCCAGGGCCCACTACATCACTGGAGAGGCCTTGATTGTGTCAGGGCAGTTGCGTGTTGTGCTCGCATCGACGCGGGCCGAAGGACTCGAGCTCCTCGCCGATGCCTGTCACTCGGCCGGTCACATCCCGGTCGCCTGCGTCGCGGCATCCGAAGCCGCCGCGGCAGCCGAGATTGTACTGAATATCCATACCTCCATCCTTCCGCGCCATAGAGGCCCGATGCCGGTGCATTGGGCGCTGTTGATGGGCGGGCGAGAGATCGGGGTGACGATCCACTGGATGGATGACCGATTCGACTCGGGCCCCATCATGGCGCAGCGGACCGGTATCGATCTGGTGGACGAGATGGACGACCGAGCCGCCGACGCGCTGATCGAGGAGCTGGACCACATAACGCATGAGCTTGTCCCGACCGCAGTGAACAAGGCGGCTGCCGGTATTCCAGGAGTGCCGCAGGACGAAGAGTACGCGACCTACGAAGGACCGATCGATTCCGAACTGTCGACCATCGACTGGTCACGGAACGCCGGCGAAGTGCACAACCAGGTTCGTGCGAGACGGTTCGGGGTTTACGATCCTCCAGGTCCGGTTGCCGAAGTCAACGGTCGACAGATCTCCGTCCTACGCACAAGCTCGACGCCCGCTGACGGGCTGCGCGTGAACTGTGCAGATCAATCGCTCTGGATCACCGATCTGATCTACCTCACGCACGGTCGAGTCGTGCTGAAATGCCCCTGAACGCCGGATATCCTGCGAAGAGCGTAGCGAGAGCGATCCGTGTGAATACTGGTTAGTGTGTGGTGGTGTTGGAACAGGGCACCATCTTCGCCGGCTACCGGATCGAGCGATTGCTGGGCGCCGGCGGCATGGCAGCGGTGTACCTGGCCAGACATCCGCGACTGCCTCGCTGGGACGCGGTGAAAATCGCTGATGCCAGCTCGGTTTCGGATCCCAAGCTGACCGAGCGGTTCCACCGCGAGGCCGAGCTCGCCGCGCGTTTGACCCATCGCAATATCGTCGCAGTCTACGACCGCGGTATCGAGGGCGACCGGCTGTGGATCGCGATGCAATACATCGAAGGCACCGATGCAGCCCGCCTGATCCACCGAGACGGCGGGCGATTGTCTGGGCCGCGGTCAGTGCATATCGTACGGGAAGCCGCGCGGGGCCTGGATCACGCACACGCCAAAGGGTTGCTACACCGCGATGTCAAACCGGCCAACCTGCTGATCGCCGACACCGTGGACGACGACGGCGACGAATACGTTCTGGTCACCGATTTCGGAATCGCGCGCACGTTGGCGGACTCGGTAGCGCTGACCAGTACCGGCACTGTGATGGGTACGCCCGCCTACATCGCACCCGAACAGATCGAGGGCACAGACATCGATGCCCGCACCGATGTGTACGCACTCGGCGCCAGCCTGTACACCATGCTCACCGGCGCTCCACCGTTTCTCGGCGCGACACCACTGGCAGCCATCCATGCCCACCTCACCCAACCCCCGCCCCGCCCCTCGGCCATCGATCCCGGACTCGCCCCGTTCGACGACATCATCACCACAGCAATGGCCAAGAACCGCAACGACCGCTACCCCACCTGCCGCGACCTCGCCGCCGCATCCCGGGCAGCCCACGACCACACGGTTCCATCGAGGCAATCCGCCAAGATCTGCTCCGCTGCAACCAATTCCGAGAGGGTGGCACCTACCGAAATCAACCACCCCGCCGCACCCGACAGCCGACCAGGACGAGCACCCTCCGCATGGCGATGGGGTATTGCCGCGCTTGCCGTCGCTGTCCTGGCGATCGGCCTCCTTGCGTGGACCGCGCATACCGCCGATGACCGCACCAGCGAGGCCTCGACAGCGCCATCGGAATCATCGACACCCGCGCCGCCTCCATGGGGCGCTCAACAGTTCATCGCCGACAAGTTCCCGGGTCTCGTCCCTGTCACACCGGATGGAGTCGGCTATCGGAGGTCGACGTGTGACCTCCCGTCTGCGTCGGGCTTCACCCTCCCCGCGATCAAGGATCGAAGCACCTACCGGATCTACTGCAACGATGACGGGTTGCACTTCATCATCGAATGCTCGCGCGACGGCTCGCCCGCGGCCCCGGTGGCGCGACTCGAGAACACCTGGCAGCGTTGGTCGGCTACCGGCACCCTGCGCGCCTCCGATCTCGAGACGCAACCTCCGGCGGCCACCTTGGACGTCACCTTCGACCGACCGGACCGATCCGGTTGCCAACTCAGTGTGAACGCCTCCGGCTGGACAGCCGACCAGCTTCTACGTGTTTGGTGGGCGTCCGCGCCTATCTGACCCGGCGATGAGGTGATTGTTCCCGTCCCGAACGGCTGATCGGTTGCGACGGATTTGTCGATTGCCCGCCGGATCGCTCCCATGACCACCCGGGTGGGATCTGCGCGGTAACCGTGCCGACGGAATCACCGGTACTGCCGATGATGCGCTGGCATCCCGCCGCCCGCTACAGCACCGAGCCCGACCGCCGGCGGTAAAGGCAAGCGTCCAAAGACAGCATCGACACCGTCCGAGCGACGACGCCACCTCACGCCTGCTCCCCCACTCCCGCCGCCTCGACGACGGGGAAGTGCTCGCCCAGTTGCTGAGCTTCTACACAGCCGGCGGCGAAGCGCAACCGAATCCGATCACCCGCCCACCGGCCCCCGACCTCGGCGCCCCACTCGGCGGCGGGTTCGGCGTCGCCGAGTGAGGTGCCCCGCTTCGGCGTCACCGGGGCCGGGTATATCGTGGCGCGATTTCGGAGCCCCACGGGTCACCTGTCGTCGCGGTGCGGGTTGCCTTCGTTGTCCGGAGCGTCACGGGTGCTCGGACCCTGCCCCTTCAACCACCGGAACCCGACCACCACGGCGACCAGTATCGCGATCGCGAGGATGACGAGTAGTTCCATACCTTCGCGCCTACCCGCGTCCGGCGACTTCAACCACCGCGTCGTCCCGGGGTGGTGCGCTCATGTCACGACGCGGACCGTTTTCAGCTCGGGGTCCGTCGCATCCGGGATGTTCAGTCCGATCTCGTGACCGGTGCGCAGATAGTCCAGCACGCCCTGGTCGAGGCGTTCCCCGGGCACCACCACGGATATACCGGGTGGATAGGGCGTGAGCTGTTCGGCCGCGACCCGGCCCGCCGCCTCCGCCACGGGCACCATCTCGGTGGCGCCGAAGAACGCGTCGCGGGGCAGTATCGCGGTGTCCAGCTGCAGTTCGTGCGGTGAGGGTAGGTAGAGGTCGTGCGGGGAATTCGCGTCGGTCAGCTGGGCCCGCCACTCGCCGATCGCCTCGATGAGCATGTCGGCCGTTTCGTCGTCGTCGGCGTAGGACATGGTCGCGAGGGTCCGCCGGTGATCGCTCATCCCCATATCGATCAATCGTTCCCGGCGCAGCCACTCCTCGGCGTCGTAGCCGGTGGCGCCGGTCCCGGAGACATCCAGCAGCACCTGGAGCCGGTCCAGGTCGTGTGAGGCCTCCGCGCCGAGCAGCTCGTTCTCCATGACCTGGATGCCGGGGATACTGTTCAGCTCGTTCCGGGTGCGGTGCGCGGTGCGCAGCGCGGCATCGAGCAGATCGTGGCCGCGCTCGACCATCTGGCGGCGCCATCCATCCAGTGCCGAGTAGATCAGCACATTCGGGCTCGTGGTCATGAGCAGGTCGACGCAGTGGCGCAGGCGGACCGGGTCGACCAGGTCGCCCTGCACGTGGAAGACCGAGCTCTGTTCGAACCCGCCGCCCATCTTGTGCACGCTCACCACACAGATATCGGCGCCCACGTCCATCGCCCAGGTCGGCAGGTCCGGGTGGAACGGCAGATGCGCGCCCCAGGCTTCGTCCACGATGAGCGGTTTGCCGCGCTCATGGCACACCCGGGCGATCCCCGCGATATCGGCGCAGGTCCCGTACGGGCTGGGACTGACGATGAGCGCCCCCGCCGCCTCGGGGTATTTCTCCCACGCCGCACGGACCTGTTCCGGTGAGGGCGGATGGGACAGGTGGCGTTCGGCATCCCAGCGTGGGGTGATCCAGCGCGGCAGCACACCCGAGAAGATCAGCCCGGCCACGATCGATTTGTGGCTGTCGCGGGCCACCAGCAAACCGTTCTCGTTACCGCCCGCGACGGCCATCATGGCCGCCTTCACCGACAGCGAGCTGCCGCATGTGGCGAAGAAGGTGTGATCCGCGCCCACGGCGTCGGCCATCAATTCCTCGGCCCGGGACAGATAGCCGCCGCGGGACAGGCGGTCGTCGATGCCGGGCGCGGCCAGCACATCGGCGCGGAACGCGTCCGCGCCGATGATCGCTGCCACCCGTTCGTCCACCCCGCGGCTCTGGCGATGGCCGGGCGGTGTGAAGCCGTAGCGGCCCAGCCGCTGATATTCGCCGAGCGCGTCGAGCAACGGCGCACGTGAGTGGTCCAGGCGGCGGTCAGTGGCCACGTGGCTCACGCAGGGTCGCGCCTTCTTTGATCTTGATGCGCCGATGTTCGGCGACCACGATCAGCCCGCCGGCGATCAGGCAGATCACGCCGATGATTCCGGCGATGACCGCCCAGCCGGCGAAGCCGTAACCGGCGGCGGTGAGGGTCAACGCCACCAGGACGATGCCGATGGCGCCGAGGATGATGCCCGGCCAGTTGCGTCGGTCCTCGATGGTTTCTCCGGCGTGCGAACGGGTCGTCCGTGCGTCGTCGGGGAAACGATGCTCACTTGCGGGGTGACTCTTATTGGGATCGTTGTGTCCGGCGACCATGGTCATGTCCTTCCTGTCGAGCCTGCGACCAGGGACGTTGCCCCGAATACCCGCTCGGCGGCGGTTGAATCACCAGTGGGGGCCGGTCCTGTCCGATTCGCCCGGGCGGGAAAGGGGCCGGCGGGACCGGATGCCCGGGGTCCGGGAGGGGTGGGCGATCCGGGGCCGGCCCCGGTACGGGCCCGGGTTCGGGTGGTACCGGCCGCGGCTCCGGTGACGGGCCCGGGACGGGCGGCTGTGGCTCCGGAGGCGGGCCCGGGATGGGCGGTTGCGGTTCCGGCGCGGGGCCGGGAACCGGCGGTTGCGGCTCCCGGGGCCGCGGTTCGGGCGGGGGAGCGGGCAGCGGGGGCGTGGGCTCGGGATCCGGCGCCGGATGCGGTTCCGGAAAGGGACGCTGTGGATCGGTGGCGCGCATGATGATCGTGCTCCTGTCGCGGGTGCCGGGGCCGGTGGCGCGAGGCGGTATCCGGCCGCTTGACCGCGATACCCGCCGCGGGCGGGGCGAATCAGCGCAGGGAACGGCAATTCACGCGGCCCGGCCTGCCCCGTTCGGTGATCCCTCGGTGATGTGCTGCGGCCTCGGCCGACGATGGACGTGATGCCGGGTGCACCGCTGCCCGGGCGACGGTCGACGTCGTGACCCCGACGGGTGACCCGGAACCGTAGCGCGCATGCCCGGTCCTCTAGGGCCTGGAGGAGGTCAATATGCTGCAAGCGTCCCCCGCCCGCCCGAGTACCGATCCGTCCAGAGAGGTCTCCATGCCGCGTATCGCGACCACCACCATCGTCGACAAGGCCGACCTGCTGGCGTTCCTGGGTTCGCGCCATCACGGCGTGCTGGTCACCACCCGCGCCGACGGCCGCCCCCAGATGTCGCCGGTGACCTGTGGGCTGGATCCGCAGGGCCGCGTCGTCGTATCCACCTACCCGAGCCGGGCCAAGACCCGCAATATCCGCCGCGAACCGCAGGTGTCGATCTGTGTCCTCTCCGACGAGTTCGACGACGCCTATGTGCAGGTGGACGGCCGGGCCGAGATACTCGATATGCCCGAGGCGCTCGACGGTCTGGTCGACTACTACCGCGGTATCGCCGGTGAGCACCCGGACTGGGACGAATACCGGGCCGCGATGGCGCGCCAGGGCAAATCGCTCATCCGCATCGATATCGAAGGCTGGGGGCCGATCGCCACGGGCGGCTTTCCGCCGGAGGTCGATACCGCCGGCTGACCGCTGGTCCGGGGCCGGTGACCTCCGCCCATTCCGTCGTCGACGGCGTGTGCAGGGCGTCGATATCGAGCCGTCCCGGGTGAGCCGGATGGCGATCGGGATGCAGACGGCGGGACTCCGCGGCCGGCTTGGGTTCGTCCTCGCCGTCAGGGCGCGGCGGTACCGATCCGCCGCCCGGCCGCCCGCATGGCCTCGGTATCGGAGGCCACGATGACCTCGGCGAAACGGGACCGGTAGTCACCCAGATCGTCACCGACCGAGCCCACCACCGCGTACACCGGGGTGTCGCCGGCCCGCCCGAGAATCGCCGAGATGATCTTGCCGGCCCGGGTCTGCCCGTCGAGCCGCCCTTCGCCGACGACGATGGTGCTCGCCTGCGCGGCAAGGGCGTCGAACCCCGCGCTGTCGAGCACGTACTCCGCGCCGGAGCGCAATTCGGCTCCGTACTGTGCCCACATGCCGCCGGAGAATCCCCCGGCCGCCCCGGTCGCGTCCACGCCGGACGGATCGCGGGGCAGGGTGCGCGCGGTGTCGGCGAGCCGCCGGGTCAGCAGTTCGACGGTGGCCGGGTCGGCTCCCTTCTGCGGTCCGAACACCCGGGCGGCGTCCACATAGCGGGTGGTGACATCGGTCAGCACGGTGATCGCGGCCCCGCCGAGACCGCCGGCGTCCTCGATGGCCGCGATCGCTCCCATGCCCCCGTCGGTGGTGGCCGATCCGCCCGCGGCGACCACGATCCGCCACGCTCCGCGCCGCACCGCCGCCGCGACGAGCATGCCCGTGCCGTAGGTGTTCGCGGCGACCGGATCACGCGGACCGGTATGCGGGGTGGTGACACCGCTGGCCGCCGCGATCTCGATCACCGCGACGCCGTCGTCGGACAGCCCGAAGGTGGCCTCGCCGGGGACACCCCACGGGTTGCGTGCCGCGACCGTGACCGGGTGGAGCCCCAGCGGCCCGGTGAGGGCGGCGAGGGTGCCTTCACCGCCGTCGGCGACCGGGAAGCGCACCGCGGTCGCGCCTGTTCCCTCGGCGCCGCCGGCGATCGCGTCGGCGACCTCGGCGGCGGTGTAGGTGCCTTTGAAACTGTCGGGACAGACCAGGATCGTCACGCCGCGCGCCCGCCGATCGCCACCGACCCCCGCGCCCATTCGGGCCGCGCCGGATCGGCAACCGGATTCCCGAAGACCGCCGGGAATTTGCAGGTCCGCATCACGCCACCCGAACTTCCCGGTAAACGGCACCGAACCCCGCGGATTTCCGGCCGCCCCGTACCGGTTGCGCCGCTGGGTGGCGGCTGCCTCCTCCGGCCGGTCGGCACCGTGCACACGCTCATGGCGACCGACTCTATCGGGCACCGAGGGCACCGCGTGTGTGCCCGCCGTTCCGGGATGCCGCTCTGGGCCCTGGCGCTCGGGTCCGCGCCTCTTCGGGTCGCGGTGGCGCTGTGCCGGCTACGCCCACCTCCGGCACCTCCTGAGGCGCAACCGTTGCTCGCCCGGTCGGCGCGCACCATGGACGCCGCGGACAGCACTATCTGCGGAGTGCACCTGGGCGCGGTGCGTCAGGGGAGATGCATCAGCTGTCGAGCAAGGCCGAACAGACGCTTGCCGAGCTTGATGACGGGAAGCCCCAATGGAATCAGGAGGATCGTCGCGCACAACACCGCACCGAGGATCCACACCACGGCCGCGAGCAAGCCGACCACCGTGCCGAGCACGGCCGTTACGATCCCCAGCACCGAATTGAGCAGGCCCTGTATCGCTCGCATGACGACCTTTCTGTTTTCAATTATGCGCTTTTTCCACTCGGCGCGTCGTTTCCCACACCCCCCGACCGGCCGCTGAAAAGCTGGAACCTTCGGTCGCGGGGACAGGGCAGTCCGGCCGGGCCGGGCCGGTGTGGACGGCGCCGGCCCGGCCGTCCGCTCAGGCGTGCAGCAGCGCCGACGCCCGGTTGGCGATTTCGGTACCGACCTCGGTGGTGGTGGCCGTGCCACCGAGATCGGGAGTGCGCGGTCCGCCGTTGCCGAGGACATCGGTGACCGCCCGGTCGACCGCCGCCGCCGCGACGTGCTCGCCCAGATGATCGAGCAGCATGGCGCCCGCCAGGATCTGCGCCACCGGGTTGGCGATGCCCTGACCCGCGATATCGGGCGCGCTACCGTGCACCGCCTCGAACATCGACGGCGCGTCCCGGGCGGGGTTGATATTGCCCGAGGGCGCCAGTCCCAGTCCGCCGGTGACGGCGGCGGCGAGATCGGAGAGGATATCGCCGAAGAGGTTGGAGCCGACGATCACATCGAGCCGGTCGGGATGCAGCACGATCTCGGCGGCCAGCGCGTCGACGTGCATCTGCCGGGTCTGCACGGCCGGGTATTCCGCGGCGATCCGTTCGAAGATCTCGTCCCAATAGGGCATGGAGTGGATGAGCCCGTTCGATTTCGTGGCCGAGCAGACGCGGCCCGCGCGTTCGGTGGCCCGGTCGAAGGCGTACCGGATGATCCGTTCGCAGCCCACCCGGGTGAAAACGGATTCCTGCAGGACGAATTCGTCCGCTCGGCCGGGATTGTGCCGGCCGCCGATCTCGGAGTACTCACCCTCGGAGTTCTCGCGCACGATGAGCAGGTCCAGATCGGCGGCGGTGCGGTCGCGCAGCGCCGAGGTGGTGCCGGGCAGCAACCGCACCGGGCGCAGGTTGACGTACTGGCCGAAGGCGCGGCGCAGCGGGATGAGCAGCCCCCACAGCGAGATGTGGTCGGGCACCCCGGGGAAACCGACGGCGCCGAGCAGGATCGCGTCGAATCCGGCGAGCCGCTCCGGTCCGTCGGCGGGCATCATCGCACCGGTGCGCAGATAGTTCTCGCAGGACCAGTCGAATTCGGTCCATTCGATACCGGGCAGCACCCGGTCGAGAACTTTCGTCGCCTCGGCGGTCACGTCGACGCCGATACCGTCGCCCGGGATCGTCGCGATCCGATAGGAATTCACAGTGGCACTCCGATGTATTTGATCTCGAGGAATTCGTCGATGCCGACCAGGCCGCCCTCGCGGCCGAGACCGGATTCTTTCACCCCGCCGAACGGCGCGGCCGGATTGGATACGACACCCTGGTTCAGGCCGACCATTCCGGTGTCGAGCGCTTCGCTGATCCGCAGCCCGCGCCGCAGACCTTCGGTGTAGACATAGCTCACCAGACCGTACGGGGTGTCGTTGGCGCGGGCGATGGCCTCGTCCTCGGTGTCGAAGGTCGCGATACTCGCGACCGGACCGAACACCTCGGTATGGCAGATCTGCGCCGCGTCGGGAACATCCACCAGGACGGTGGCGGGGTAGAAGTTCCCCGGACCGTCGAGCGGGTCACCGCCCAGCAGGACGCGGGCGCCGCGTGCCCGGGCGTCGGCGACCAATTCGGTCACCTTGGTCACCGCGTCGGCATCGATCAGCGGGCCCACGACGACCCCGGGTTCGGTGCCGCGGCCCAGCGGCAGTTCGCCCATGCGCGCGGCCAGCCGCTCTGCGAATTCGGCGGCCACCCCGCGCTGGACGAGGAACCGGTTCGCCGCGGTGCACGCCTGCCCGATATTGCGCATCTTCGCCGCTATCGCCCCGTCGACCGCCGCGTCCAGGTCGGCGTCGTCGAAGACGAGGAACGGTGCGTTGCCGCCCAGTTCCATGGAGGTCCGCATGACGGTGCGCGCGCACTGCTCGAGCAGTCTCTTGCCCACCGCGGTCGAGCCGGTGAAGGACAGCTTGCGCGAGCGCGGGTCGTGGATGAGCGGTGTCATGAGGGCGCCCGGGTCCGAGGTGGTCACCACGTTCACCACCCCGGCCGGCACCCCGGCCTCGTGCAGGATCCGCGCCAGCGCCAGGGTGCACAGCGGGGTCTGTTCGGCGGGTTTGACCACGCTGGTGCAGCCGGCGGCGAGGGCGGGGCCGATCTTGCGGGCGCCCATGGCCATCGGGAAGTTCCAGGGGGTGATGAGCAGGCTCGGCCCGACGGGCTGCCTGGTGACCAGGAACCGGGAGCCGCCGCCGGGCGCGGGCATGTATCCGCCGTCGAGGCGCACGGCCTCTTCGGCGAACCAGCGGAAGAACTCCGCGGCGTAGGTGATCTCGCCGCGGGCTTCCGCGAGCGGTTTACCCATTTCGAGTGTCGCGATCAGGGCGAGGCGGTCGGCGTCGTCGAGCAGTAGCCGATGGGCGCGCATGAGGATCTCGCTGCGCTCACGGGGCGCGGTGCGCGCCCAGCCGGCCTGCGCGGCCGCGGCGGCGTCCAGTGCGGCCAGACCGTCCTCGGGGGTGGCGTCGGCGACCTCGCGCAGCCGCTGTCCGGTCGCCGGATCCAGGACGGGCATGGTCTTCGCGGTCTCGCGGGTGCGGCCGTCGATGAAGAGGCCGGTGGGTACCGACTCGACGGCTTCCCGTTCGGCGGCGGTGAGTGTGGCTTCCGTGAGCACGGTGGGACGCTCCTCCCTGACGGCGGCCGGTCGAGCCTGGCCGGATTGTCGACAATCCTACAATAGAGGCGAGTTCTCGTGGTGGGGAAGGCTCCGATTGCGCGTGACGCGGCGCCGCGGCGACAATCCAACCCTTTAGTACTGTTAACTACTCCGTTGCCGAGAGGTGACCCGGTGCTTGCGCCCGGCGTACAGAATTTCCGTGGCGGAGTCGGGAACAGGGAATGTGAGTGCTGGATGGTCGTCGATCACGAGGTCGCGCGAAATACCTTACGGCCCGGGGATTTCCCGGATGAGCGCGGCCGATTCGGTAGATTCGGCGGCAGATACGTCCCCGAGGGTCTTATGGCCGCCCTGCTCGACCTGGAGCGCGCATACGATGCCGCCCGCGCCGATCCGGCGTTCGTCCGGGAACTGACCGGCCTGCTGCGCAGCCGGGTCGGCCGGCCCACCCTGCTGCACCGGGTGCCGCGGTTCGCGGCGCGGCTGGGTACGCCGGCGCCGACGGTCTATCTCAAACGGGAGGATATGGCCCACACCGGGTCACACAAGATCAACAACGCGCTCGGGCAGGGGTTGCTGGCCCGGCGCATGGGCAAACGCCGCATCGTTGCCGAAACCGGTGCGGGACAGCACGGAGTGGCTGTCGCGACCGTGGGTGCGATGCTCGGTTTGAGCTGCACCATCTATATGGGCGCCGTCGATATGGAACGGCAGCGGGCGAATGTGATCCGGATGCGGCTGCTCGGCGCCGAGGTGCGGGCGGTGGACACCGGGAACCGGCGGATCAAGGAGGCGATCACCGAATCGGTCCGCGACTGGGTGTCGCAGGTGGACACCACCCACTACCTGCTGGGCAGCGCGGCCGGGCCCGCCCCCTACCCACGGATCGTGCGCGATTTCCAGCAACCGATCGGGGCGGAGGCACGGTCCCAGATCCTGACCGCCGAGGGCCGGTTACCCGACTACGTCATCGCCTGTGTCGGCGGCGGCAGCAATGCCCTCGGCGCCTTCCGTCCCTTCGTGGCCGATCCGGGAGTGCGGTTGCTCGGTGCGGAGGCCGCCGGGCGCGGAATGGAGACCGGCGCGCACGCGGCATCGCTGACCGCCGGCAGTCCCGGCGAGATCGACGGCACCTTCAGCTACCTGCTACAGGACGATGACGGCCAGATCGCCGGGACGCACAGTGTCGCCGCGGGTCTGGACTATCCGGGTGTGGGCCCGGAACTCAGCCATCTCGAGGACAGCGGCCGCCTGACCGCCGTCCCGGTCGACGATGCTCTCGCGCTGCGCGGGATGGAGGCCCTCGCGCACAGCGAGGGCATCATTCCCGCCCTGGAATCCGCGCACGCGGTGGGTTGTCTGCTCGAGCTGGCCGAGCGCGGTGAACTGGCGGCCGGGTCGGTGGTCCTGCTGTGTCTGTCCGGGCGCGGCGACAAGGACCTCGAGATCGCGGCCCAGCACCTGGGGCTCTGCTGACTTTCCGACAGCCCCTTCTCCGATACGCCGCGCGGGCTCGCGTGACCTCACTCATACCGGCATGCGGAGTGGTCGTGAGCGGGGCGTCGCGACCTGGGCAATCGGGCTGTGACCGGGAATACGGCCGCCCGAAAAGCGATTGATCTCTGCACAGCCGTAAGAAACACTGGCGCGTCACCGATGAGCCGAGCGCCGCTCACTCGTCTGTTCTGACGTACGCCGGACAACGGTCATCGACGACCGCGGCCCCGCCCACGCCAGATCACTCACGACCTCCGGAGGTAGCCGATGCCCGCCCTGTTATCCGATCGCCGGACCGGAGGAGGTACCCCGGCCGTCGTTCGGTTGCTGGTGATCGCGACCTTCGTGGTGATCCTGAACGAGACCATCATGATCAACGCGATCCCGCGCCTGATGCACGACCTCGAGGTCACCGAGCGGGCCGCGCAGTGGGTATCGACCTCCTTCATGCTCACCATGGCGGCCGTCATCCCGGTCACCGGCTGGTTCCTGCAGCGGGTCACCACGCGGCGCGCCTACGCGCTGGCCATGGGTGTCTTCCTCGCCGGGACGGCGCTGTCGGCGGTGGCGCCCTCGTTCGCGGTACTGCTCGCCGGGCGGATCGTCCAGGCCGGTGGTACCGCGGTGATGATGCCGCTGCTGATGACGACCCTGATGACCGTGGTGCCCGAACGGGACCGCGGCCGGGTCATGGGCAATGTCACCCTGGCCATTTCGGTGGCTCCGGCCATGGGGCCGGTCATCTCCGGTCTGGTTCTGCAGATCGCCTCGTGGCGCTGGCTGTTCGTGCTGGTGCTGCCGATCGCGGGCGCGGTCACCTGGTTCGGGTTGCGGCGGCTGGAGAACATCGGGGAACCGGAGACCGGTTCGATCGACTGGTTCAGCGTGGTCTTCGCCGCGCTCGGGTTCGGCAGCCTGGTGTACGGGTTGAGCCGGTTCGAAGCGGGCACGGTCGCCACCCCGGTCCTCATCACCGTCGCCGGCGTCGTCCTGATCGGCCTGTTCGTCGCCCGGCAGCTGTGGTTGCAGCGGCACGGCACCCCGCTGCTGGATCTGCGGATCCTGCGCTCGCGCACCTACAGCCTGGGCCTGGTCCTGATGGCGGTCGCGTTCCTGGCCATGCTCGGCTCGATGATGCTGCTGCCGTTGTATCTGCAGAACCTGCGCGGTCTGTCGCCGTTGGAGACCGGGCTGCTGGTCATGCCCGGTGGGCTGGCCATGGGTGTGCTCGGCCCGGTGATCGGCCGCCTGTTCGACCGATTCGGTGGCCGGGTCCTGGTGATCCCGGGGGCGATCGGGATCACCGCCGCGCTGGCCGGTTTCACCCAGATCTCGGTCACCATGCCGTACTGGCAGCTGCTGGCCCTGCACATCCTGCTCATGCTGTCACTCGCCGCGGCCTTCACGCCGGTGTTCACCCTCGCGCTCGGGGCGTTGCCGGAGGACCTCTATTCGCACGGCAGCTCGATGCTGGGCACGCTGCAGCAGGTCGCCGCCGCGCTGGGGACGGCGCTGGTGGTCACCGTGATGGCGAGTCGCACCAGTGCGCTGCAGGCCACGGGGATCGATACGCTGACCGCGCAACTCGACGGGATGCGGCTGGCGTTCGTGGTGTCGGCGGCGCTGTCGCTGGTGGTGATCGTGACGGCGATCCTGCTGCCCAACCGGTCCGGCGCACCCGGCGGAACCGGCGACACCGAGCATCCCGAACCCGAGCTCGCGAAGATCTGACCACCGCGGTCCCGGGTATGTGCCCGACGTGGTCCGCGCCGCCGGCGTCCGGAAATCTCCCGGCGCCGGCGGCCGCCGGGGTTCGGGTCGGCAAGGTCGCGATGGGCCGGTGTCCGGCACCGGAGCGGGCCGGACACCGCGTAGATTCGGCGATATGTCGAGGCAAGACGGCGGTGCTGCCGCGAACCACCAGCCGCTGCTGGTATTGGGGAAGATCACCGAGATCCTCGATGCCTTCTCCCTGGCCCGGCCGTCGTTGACGCTGGGCGAGATCCAGCAGGCCACCGGACTGCCGACCTCCACGGTGCAGCGACTGGTCACCAATATGGTGGCGCAGGGCCTGCTGGACCGGGCGGGGGACCGGATCCGGGTCGGGCTGCGGATGAGCTATTGGGCGGCGACGGCGGTCAAGGGACTGGACCTGCTGGCGATCGTCGACCCGGTACTGCGCGAGATCCGGGACGAGACGGGGGAGACCGCCTGTGTTTTCCGCGCCGAACACGGTTTCCGGGTGTGCGTGGCCATCGCCGAGACCCGGCACGCGCTGCGCCGGGACATGTACGTGGGCAAGATCATTCCGCTCTACGCCGGATCGGCGGGCCGGATCCTGCTGGCCTGGGATCCCGAACTCGCCGAGCGGGTACTGGCGGCACCACTGGAACCGCTGACCGAGGGCACCGTCACCAGCCCACGGGAACTGCGGTCGCTCATCTCCCGGGCGAAGGCCGACGGCTACGCGATCAGCGCCGGAGAGCGAGAGGATTCGGCGTCGGGGCTGTCCGCGCCCATATTCGACGCGGCCGGAAGGGTGGTGGCGGCGTTGACGATCAGCGGCCCCACCCTGCGGATGCCGCTGACACAGTGCGAGGCGTGGGTGGACCTGCTCGTCGGCTACGCCGAACAGGTCACCCGCACCCTCGGCGGCCGTATTCCGGCCGCCGACCCCGGGCCCGCCGTGGTCAGTGCGCCCGCGCCTCCGGGTTGACCGGGTACGGCGGCAGTTCGTCGCGGAGCATGGCCACCGCGTTCTCCGCGCAACGGCGGGCCATCTCGGCGCGTACCGGTACCGTGGCGCTCCCGACATGCGGCAGCAGCACCGTGTTGGGCAGTTCGGCCAGGCCCGGCGCCAGCCGCGGTTCGTCCTCGTACACATCCAATCCCGCGCCCGCGATGGTCCCATCGCGCAGGGCCGTAACCAGCGCCCGCTCATCGACGATCGGTCCGCGCGCGGTATTGATCAGAATCGCCGACCGTTTCATCGACCGGAGCACGGATTCGTCCACGAGATGGCGGGTCTCGGCGTTCAGCGGTACATGGAGCGAGAGGTAATCGCTGGTGGCGACCAGTTCGGGCCACGGCAGCTGCCGCACCCGTCCGGCGAACTCGCCCAATTCCTCCTCGCTCACCACCCGGTCACCGGGCGGGCGTGGGGAGAACACCACGGTCATCCCGAAAGCGAGCGCGCGGCGCGCGGTGGCGCGGGCGATCCGGCCGAAACCGGCCAGGCCCAGGGTCCGGCCGCTGACATCGTGGCCCAGCAGCAATTCCGGTTCCCAGCCGTGGAACTCGCCGGACCGGACGAAGGTATCGGCCTCCACACACCGGCGCGCGACCGCCAGGATCAGCAGCAGGGCGATATCGGCGGTCGCATCGGTCAGGACGCCGGGGGTGTTGCCCACGACGATCGAGTTCGCGGTGGCCGCCGCGATATCGATATTGTTGTAACCCACCGCGAAATTGCTGATCCCGGTGATCTTCGCCCGGTCCAGCAGCTCCGCGTCGAATTCGTCGCGTAACTGCGCCACCACCACCCGGTAGTCCCCGGACGCGCAGGCGTCGGCCAATTGCGCACGGCTCATCCGGGTCTCGGCCACTGTCACCGACCCGGCGGCTTCGAGTAGCCGCATCCCGGGATCGGGCAGTGGGGTGGTGACGAGGAAATCCGCGGCCGTCACGACTGCTCGCCGATCACCCAGTCGAAGGCCTGGGCTTTCGAGCGGGCCCCCTGCGCGGTCTTGGACCTGTTCGGTTCGCCCAGGTCGGCGAGCAGCGACTCCCCGGTCTCGACCACGGTCGCCAGGATCGCGGGAGTGAGCCAGTCGGGGCGGGTGGCGAACAGCAGATCCTCGGTCGCGGTGTTACCGCTCGCGCCCGGGGCGAACGGGCAGCCGCCCAATCCGCCCAGCGACCCGTCCACCAGCGTGGCGCCCGCGTCGATGGCCGCCAGCGTGTTCGCGACCCCCAGGCCCCAGGTGTCGTGACCGTGGTAGACGATGCGGCGCGGCGGGGTGTTCGCGCGGACGCCCTCGACGAGCTGCCGTACCTGGGCCGGGACGGCCTGGCCGAGGGTATCGGCGAGGACGATATCGGCGGCGCCGTCGGTCCGCGGATCCGCCGCGATACCGAGCACCCGGGCCGGATCGACGACACCTTCGAAGGGGCAGGTGAAGGCGGTCGCGATACACAGCTGGATGGTGCCCCCGCAGTCGCGGGTCAGCTCGATCGCCGCGGGCATGGCGGCGACGCTGTCCTCGGTGGTGCGCCCGATATTGGCCTTGTTGTGCGAATCCGACGCCGACAGGCAGTACTGGAAATTACGCGCACCCGCCGCGGCCGCCTTCTCGATATGCCGTGGCGTGGCCACCCACACCCAGCATTTCGCGAGTTCCTCGGGCGTCAGCGCCGCGATCACGTCGAGGGAATCGGCCAGCGGCGGCACCAGGTCCGGGCGGGCCATGGAGCCGATCTCGAGCTCGGGGACACCGAGCGCGAGCAGGTCGCGGACCAGCGCCACCTTCCGTTCGGTATCCAGCGGTTTGCCGGTGAGCTGCAGCCCGTCGCGCAGTGTCACGTCGCGCAGCTGCGCCGCCGGTGTATAGGCGAAGGTCATACCGTAACCCCTGTTTCCGAAGCGCCTGTGACGGCGTCGATCTCGTCGTCGGTGAGGCGCAGTACCGTGGCGAGTACTTCGCGTGTGTGTTCACCCAGGTCGGGGCCGATTGTACGGATCGGCAGCGAGGCCCCGCCGATCACCGGGACGATGCCGGGGAAGCCCACCGTGACGGGTTCGTCCGCGCCCGTATCCACCTCGAACCGCTGGATCATGTTCCGGGCGGCGTACTGCTCGTCGGCGCAGATATCGGCCGCGGTGTAGATCGGGCCGGACGGTACGCCGGCCGCGTCGAGCAGCCGCAGCGCCTCCGCGCGGGTGTGCCGGCCGGTCCAGTCGGCGATCGCGGCATCCAGTTCGTCGCGGCGGGCCCAGCGTCCGGCGTTGTCGCGCAGCTCCGGGTCGGCGGCGAGATCCGGTCGGCCGATGGTCTCCATATAGCGCCCGAAGATTGCGTCGCCGTTGCCCGCGACGATGATGCTGGTGCCGTCGCTGCACGGGTAGGCGTTACTGGGCGCGATGCCCTCCATCCGGCCGCCGACGCGTTCGCGGCGCACGCCGTAAGCGAGATAGTCGGGGATCAGCGACTCCATCACCGACAGGATCGACTCGTTGAGCGCCACATCGATGATGCGTTCCGGCAACGGGATCGGGGTATCGCTGCGGGCCCGCTGGAACAGGGCCATCACGGTGCCGAACGCGGCGTAGATACCCGCGATGGAATCGCCGATGGATACACCGGTGCGCACCGGCGGCCGGTCCGGATCGCCGATGAGCTCGCGCAGCCCGCCGACCGCTTCGGCCACCGCCGCGAAACCGGGCCGGGCGGCCTGCGGCCCGGTCTGCCCGTACGCGGAGATCCGGGTGATCACCACATCCGGATTGGCCTCCTGCAGTGCTTCGGGGCCGAGCCCCCATTTCTCCAGCGTCCCCGGCCGGAAGTTCTCCAGCAGTACATCGCATTCGCGGACGAGGTCCAGGATCAGGGCGCGACCCGACTCGGTTCGCAGATCCACCACGATGGACTTCTTGTTGCGGTTCACCGTGCGGTACAGCATGGAGGTCTCGCCGCCGTAGAGGCGCCAGCGGCGCAGTTCGTCACCGGTCACCGGACGTTCGACTTTGATCACCTCGGCGCCGAAATCGGCGAGCATCCGGCCTGCGGTCGGGGCGGCGATGTAGTTGCCGAGTTCCAGGACCCGGATACCGGCGAGCGGCCGGACGGGCTCGTTGCGCATATCTTCCCTATCGTTTCCGGTGTTCACAGGACCAGGCTCAGCGGCATGATGAGCACAATCGCCACCACCGAGGCGACGGATACCCCCACCGAGCACGTTTTCAGCGTGCCGCGGGTGGTCTGCCCCATCAGCGACTGCAACAGCCAGAAGGTATTGCTCGTGACGTGCACGGCGAACAGCGATCCGGCGCCTGCGGCCAGGGCGATCAGCACGGGGTCGATTCCGAGCGCCGGGGCCACCGGCGCGAGGATGCCCGCCGCGGTGATCGCCGAGAGCGTCACCGACCCGACCGCGATGTGCAGGACCGCCGCGATCGCCCACACCATCAGCAGTGGTGCCGCGGTGCTCGCGGTGAAATAGTCGCCGAGGATATCGCCGACGCCGGTGGCCGTGATGGTGGCGGCCAGCGACCCGCCGACCCCGGTCAGGATGAGGATCTGCCCGCTCTCCTGGAAGCCGGTGGTGAGGCAGCGCTGGATGCGGTCGATGCCGACGCTGCGGCGGCCCACGATGCTGGTGCCGACGAGTCCGATCAGCAGGGCGATGACCGGGGTGGCCAGGAATTCGATCACCGGGTTGTGGATCTCGGCGACATCCAGGACGGCGCCGACGGCGATGAGCAGCAGGGCGGTGATCAGCGGTGCCATCAGCAACGGAAGCGGGGTGTCGGGCCGGGTCCGCGCGGGCGCCGCGACGGCCACCCCGCCGGAACCGGCCGGCTTGCCGGCGGCACCGGTTGCCCCATCGCCGGTAGTGGGCTGTTCGTCGCCGGAGCGAAGTTCCGGGTCGCCCGTATCGGGCTGCGTGCCGCCGGAGCGTACTTGCACGTCACCGGCAGTCCGGTCGTCGGCGGGGTAGGGCTGTTCGTCGCGTTCGGAGTTCCACCAGCCGCGGTCGAAGAGAAAGGACATGACAGCGACCGCGATGGTGACCGTGGGGATCACGAGCACCAGGCCGAACAGCAGCATCTTGCCGAGCGGCACACCGAGCAGTCCGGCCAGGGCCAGCGCGCCGACGCCGGGCACCATGAGCACGATGCCGCATTCACCGCCGATCGCCAGCGCCGTGGCCATCCGGGCGGTGCCCTTCCTGTCCATCTTGGCGGCGGCGGTCCGGGCCAGCGGTGCCGAGATGACCAGCAGTACGTCGAGGTAGATGGACTGCAGCGCGGTGGCGATGGTGAGCGAGAGCGCGTACGGCATCCGGTTGACACCGAAGATCCGGATCAAGGCGCGCACGAGGCGTTCGATGGCCCCGGTCTCCTGCAGCATCACGCCGGTCAGCACGCCGAAGGCGATCAGCAACCCGACCTCGGCCATGATGTCGCCGAAACCGGTGGCGATTGTTTCGACGGTCTTCTCGGTACCCAGACCCGCGGTGAGACCGAGATAGGCCGAACCGAGGACCAGCGCTACCGCCGGGTTGATTTTGAATCGGATGATGAGCACGACCACCGCGAGGATCGCGGCGCCCGTGTTGACCATCGTTGCAAGGTCTGACATGTGCATATTCCCATCGAGTCGCACCGGGCCGGGCGTTGCTCCCGCGCTGGCGGCACGGAAGGCCTCTCGTGACGCAGGCCACAGCGGATTCACATTATGAGCACATACTCACGATATAGGCAACCGGCGTGCCGTAGGAGCCGCGTGTGCTGCGCGGTTGTTGCCCGCCTGCCGCCCGGTGGATACGGTGGGCTCGCCACGGCCCGCGGCGCGATGACGTGGCCGTGCGGCGTCTGTCTCATCCGGGTCTGTCCCATCCGGCCACCTCGGCCTGTTATCGCTCGACTCGTGCGAACCCGAAACGGAACACGGAGGACACGCAATGCCGATACGTGAAACTCCCTGGCCGGCCGGCACCCCGTGCTGGACCGACTGCCAGGTCGACGATACGAACCGCGCCCGTGAGTTCTACCGCGACCTGTTCGGCTGGGAGATCGCCGACAACGCGCCGGAAGCCGGGGGTTACCTGATGGCGCTGCGCAACGGTCGCCCGGTCGCCGGAATCGGCCCCAAACCGCCCGGGCAACCGATGCCCTCGGCATGGACCACCTATATCGCCACCGACAATGCCGACGACACCTCCGCCGCGATCGCGGCGGCCGGCGGCACCGTGGTCATGGCACCGTTCGATGTGCTGGATGTGGGGCGGATGCTGGTGGCCACCGATCCCACCGGGGCGGCGTTCGCGGCGTGGCAGCCGAAGCAGCATTTCGGCGCGGCAGTCTACAACGAGCCGGGCGCCTACTGCTGGAACGAACTGCACACCGACGGCTATCGGCGCGCGCAGGAGTTCTACGCCCAGGTGTTCGGCTGGACGTTCACCGAGATCGGTGACGGGGTGAACGTCGACTACGCGACCTTCGCCCTTGCTCCCGACGGGGAACCGGTCGGCGGTCTGAACGACTCCACCAAGAACCCGGGGGCCGGGCCGTCGTACTGGCTGAGCTGGTTTCAGGTCGAGGACACCGACGCGATCCTCGCCTCGGCGACCGGCCTGGGCGCGACCTTGCTGATGGGTCCCGACGACAGCCCCTTCGGACGGATGGGCGTGCTCACCGCGCCACAGGGCGAAACCTTCGGCGTGATCGATACCGCGCAGGCCACCGAGATGCCGTCCTGACCGGCCCGCCCGGCCGCCGTCCTGGGCGGCCGGGCGGGGTGGTGGGACGGGCCTGGTTCACCCACACAGTGCGTCGGTGAGCAAATCGCCGACATCCACGGTGGAAAGCGTGCCGGTAAAGGAGAAGGTGACCGCGAGCCCCGGGGCGGCGGCGCCGGCGATGGCGGAAAAGCCGTAAATGCTACCGAGGTGGCCGACATATTGCCGGCCGCACGGCAGCTGGGTGTACGCAATGCCGAGCCCGTAGGACATGCCGTCACCGCGGCCCATATCGCTCCCGTCGAGCATCTGTGGCAGTAGGTCCTGCGGCACCACCCGGCCGGACAGCAGCGCGAGGAAGAACCGGTTCAGGTCGGCGCCGGTGCTGACCAGCGCGCCGGCCGCCCACGGCAGTGACGGCTCCACCCGCGTCACATCGGTAACGGTGCCGTCGATGGTGGCGTAGCCGGTCGGATGCGGGTCGCGCAGACCGGTTTCTCCGGTGGCCGGAAGATAGGTGTCCCGCAGTGCCAGCGGTGTGAGAATACGGTCGCGCAGCTCATCGGTGTAGCGGTGCCCGGTCACCGCCTCGATCAGCATGCCGGCGACGATGTAGTTGGTATTCGTGTACTCGAATCGAGTGCCGGGGGCGAACTGCGCGGGTTGCCGCAGGGCGGCGGCGACCTCCTGTGCGGGGGTGTAGGTGCGGCCGTCCTGTGCCGCCTCGTACTCGTTCGTCTCCGCGGTTCCGGGCAGTTCGGGCAGTCCGCTTCGATGGCCCAGGATCTGGCGGACGGTGGGAGCCTGCTCGTCCGCTCCGGCACCGATGAGCAGACCGGGCAGGTACGTGTCGATCGACCGGTCGAGGTCGATCCGGTGTTGGGCGACCAGTTGCAGCACGATCGCGGCGGTGAAGGCCTTGGTCACGCTACCGACCCGGACATGCTGGGGACGATCGGTAGGGATCGGGGTCCCGGCGGCGATATCGGAGAGGCCGGAGGTGGCGACGACGGTCGCGTCGTTCTCGGTGAGCGTGGCAATGGCCCCGACAGCACCCGCGCGGACCACCGCGTCGAGGTCGCCTTGCACTCTGTCCGTGCGGGCGGCGGCAACCGAAGGTGCCGGGGCGGGCTCGACCGAGCTCGTCGTGCAGGCAGACAGCAGCACCGCCACTGTGCAGAGCGGTAGGACGATGGCTCGGAAACCCATGATCCGGTAGTTACGGGCTGTGCGCGCCGGCGGCACCGTGCGCCCGCGATCGGCGTCGCGCGGTGCCGACGGAGCCGGTCAGGTGCCGCGGTCGCGGCGTTCGGTCCGGTCCACGCGTTCGTTCGCCAGATTGTCGTCGTCGGCCGGGGGTTCCGGGTCGTGCCATTCCTCGGCCCGGCTCGACCGGTTACCCCGCAGGGTGCCCTGTAGTTGGTGGGCCAGCTCGTCGTCGCGGGCCGGTCCGTGTTTGCTGCTTCCTCGCTCCATAGCGTTCTCCTACATCGTTCTCCTACCTCGTTCCGGGGGTGGGTTCAGGCGTAGCGCAGCAGCGCCCCCACTCCCTCCCGCGGCGCGGTCTCCGCGCCGATCGGGGTCACCGTGCCACCGCGCACCAGCGCCGCCACCGGCAGCGCCTCGTCCGCGCGGCAGGTCGTGCCGGTGGCCGTGCCCGGGGCGCCGAGCGCGGCCGGGTCGCGTAGCGGTACGGGATCCATGCGGATGGTGCGATCACCGAGTGCGGCGGCATTGATCAGCACGTTCTCCGCGTTGGCGGCCAGCAGGGCGCAGACCGTTTCGGACAGTCCCGTGACGGCCAGGCCCTCGTCGCGGCCGTGGGCCTTGTCGAAGCGCGCCGTGATCTCCGCGCGTTGCCGGTCGGCCTGTTCGGTGACGACTTCGCGGACCGCATCGTCGAGTTCGCTGTCGCCGGAGCCCTCGGCGCGGCCGCCGGCCTCGACCTCCACCACTCGCGCGCCGGTGGAACCCAGCGCACTGTGGACCGCGGACCGGGCGTCGACCTCCCCGGCCAGCACCACCACCTGCGCGTGGACGCGCTGGGCGACCCGGGTGAGTTCCTCGGCGACCTCGCCCGCGTTACGCCGGGCCGTTTCCTCCACCCGGCGCTGCATCGAACGATGCGACCAGCCGCCACCGTGGCGCACCTTGTGCACCGGATGCCCGGTGCCCTCGACCGATTCCTCGACGACCTCGCCGTGCTCGTCCACGCCGTACATATCCGAGCCGACCCGGTCGACGACCGCCACCGCGTGCGGTACCTCGCCGGCCTCGTGTTCGATGAGCGGCAACAGGTACGGCAGCGGGGACACCCGCACGATCTCCGGCTGCGGACGCCCGGGTAACCGCCGGTCGATGAGGACCGACTCGGCGTCGGCGACGAGGAACCGGCCGGCCCGGCCCGGCTCGGGCGGACCGCCGGTGACCGCGGCGCCGAGCATCGTGATCATCTGCTCCGATGCCCCCTCGGAGGTCAGTCGCTCGGCGAGTGCCCGCCAGTGCAGAACGCGTTGCTGTTCGGCATCCTCGGTGTCGTGTTCGGCGTCGATGTACAGCGAGGCGAACGGTCCGGGCCGTTGCGCTACTTCTCTGATACTCATGCCAGTCACGGCGGGCGCGTACCCGGCCACAGCGGATCGAATCCGGCTCCGGCGAAATCACCGGGACCGGTCCGACCGGCGGCCGGGCGGCCCGGCCCCGCCACCGGTCACGCCGGCTGCGGACTCAGTTTGCGCAGCGGTTCGTCCAGTTCCGCGCGGTAGAAATCGATGAACCCGTCCGGGTCCGGCCCGGCGTTCTGCATCACCAGATGATCGAACCCGGCGTCCACGAACGGCTGCGCGACGTCGACGTAGCGCTGCGGGTCCGGCCCACAGGCGAACTTCTCCAGAATGTCGTCCTCGCGGACCGTCGCCGAGGCCGCCGCGAAATTCACCGGGTTCGGCAGTTCGCTCATCACCTTCCAGCCGGTGAGCGCCCAGCGCGAGGTGTCCAGGGCGGCCCGGGCCGCGGTGTGCTCGTCGGGCGCCCACGCCATCGGCACTTCGGCGTAGCGGGGGCCGGTGCCGCCCGCTGCCTTGTAGTCCGAGACCAGATGCGGTTTCGGTTCGGTGGCGAAGAGCCCGTCACCCAGTTCGCCCGCGATCTCGGCGGCGTGGCTGCCACCGGCCGCGACCGCGATCACCGGCAACTCGTCGGGCAGGTCGAACACGCGGGCATCGGACAGTTTCAGGAACTTGCCGTCGTAGGAGCGGTAACCGCCCTCCCACAGCGACCGGATGATTTCGACCGCCTCTCGCAGCAGCTGGTGGCGCCCCGCGACATCGACCGGGAACCCTTCGCCCACGATATGTTCGTTGAGCCGCTCCCCGGCGCCGAGCCCCAAGGTGAACCGGTTCTCGGACAGGATCGCGAGCGTAGCGGCCGCCTGCGCGATGATCGCGGGGTGGTACCGCACGGTCGGACAGGTGACGCCGGTGGCGAGACCGATCCGGTCGGTTTCCGCGGCGATGGCGCCCAGTACGGTCCAGGCGAAGGGGGAGTGGCCCTGGTTGTCCAGCCACGGGTGGAAATGGTCACTGATCTCGACGAAATCGAATCCCGCGGCTTCGGCGCGGACGGCCTGCCGGACCAGTTCGGCCGGGCCGAAGCCCTCGGCGGCGAGTTTGTAGCCGATCTGCATGGTTCCTCCGAACGCTGTAGTCGTCGATGGCCACCGCGAGTCGGGTCTCGCGGCGGGGCGGCGTCGGACGCAGGCGCGGTACCCGGTGGGACGCGCGGGAAACGGAAACGGCTCCCCGCGCCGGTCGGCGCAACGAGCGGTCAGGCCGAGCGATAGGGGGGAACGCCGGTGGGGGTGCGTGTCACGGTGGCGCCGGCCCGTGGGGCGAGCGCCGCGAACGCGACGGCGTCCCGCACGGCCGCGCCCCCGGGATCGTTGTTGAAATAGACGAAGACGTCCTCGGCATCGGACCAGGTCCCGGTGAGACGCTCGGCCCAGGTGCGCAGGGCGCGCGCCCCATAGCGGGGCGCGGGTGCCGCCCGCCCTCGATGCAGTCGAAGGTAGCCCCAATCGGTGGTCCGCCAGCGCGGGGTCACCGGGTGCGAGCCGGCGTCGGCCCAGCAGAGCGCGGCGCCGTGGTCCTCGAGCACACCGCGGATGCGCGGCGACCACCACGAATCGTGCCGGGGCTCCACCGCGACCCGGATATCACGGGGAAAACAGCGCAGGCAGGTGTCGAGCAGGCCCGGGTCGGCGCGCAGCGTTCCCGGAAGTTGCAGCAGCACCGGTCCGAGCCGCGGTCCCAGACCGCCCGCGTGGCGCAGCAACCGGGCGACCGGTTCCTCGGGGTCGCGCAGGCGTTTCATATGGGTCAGAAAACGGCTGGCCTTGACCGCCACGACGAAGTCGGCGGGTGTCCGCTCGCGCCAGGCCTCGAAGGTCTCCCGGGTGGGCAGCCGGTAGAAGGCATTGTTGTTCTCGACGGTCGCGAAACCCGCGGCATAGTGTTCCAACCACAGCCGTTGCGGGCACCGGTCCGGATAGAGGACACCGCGCCAGTCCCGGTACTGCCAGCCGGAGGTGCCGATGTGCAGCGTCATCGCCGGATCACCGGCTTTTCGCGGCGAGGCCCGGGACCGTCGGGGTGACGTGGTGCTGCACGATCCGGAGACCGGGCCCTCGCGGCCTCCGCCCCGGGGCCGGGCGGTGACGCGTCCACGCCCCGGGACGGTCCGGTCGCCTGCATGGGTTCATGAGTAGCGGCTACCCCGGCGGCCTGCGCCCATGCCCTCGGCGGTACCGCCCCGGGGCGCGCAGCGAACCGGTAGCCCCCGGTTATCACAGAGCCTGTGGCTGTCGCCGGGTCGCGACCGCTACCGCGCCTGGGCTGTCGCCGGGCCCCGGCTGTCACCGTGCCTGTGCTGTCGGCCGGGCCCTGGCTGTCAACTGGCCCGGCCTGTCACCGCGCACTGGTGACCACCGTGTCCCGGCCCCACTGCTGATTCCGGACCCGCTGGAGCGTCCGGAGATCGGCTTCCCGAATGGTCGCGCTGCCCCGCCGTCACCGGGCGGGTCGCCGCAGCCAGTGCCGCAGTGCCTCGGTGACCTCCTCCGGTCGTTGTTCCATCAGGAAATGATCGGCGTCGATACGCACCAGTTCGGCGTTCGGTATCTCGCGCGCGAGTTCTTCGGCGGTGGCCATCGGGATCGCGGGGTCCCGGATGCCCCAGACGACAGTGGTGGGGCAGTCGATCTCGCCCAGCCGCGCACCCAGGTCCGGGCGGACCCGGACCTGGTACCCGGCCCAGAAATGGGCGTACCAGCGGCGTCCCTCGGGAGTGCGCAGCATGCCGAGATACTGCTCGAGCCGCTCGGGCGCGAAGGTGCCGTTGCGTACATACCGGTGCAGGCCCCAGCGGTGCACGGCGTGGATCGGGGGTGCCGCGATCAGGCGCCGGCCGAGTCCGTGCCGGGCGGCGGTGGTGAACGCGCCGAACAGCAGTGCGTAGCGCGCGACGAATGTCCCGTGGGCCCGCGAGTTGAGAATCGCCAGCCGCCGGACCCGGTCCGGATGGCGCAGGGCGAGGCCGAGCCCCAGGAAGCCGCCGTAGTCGTGACATGCCAGGTCGACGCGGTCGAGTTCCAGCGCGTCCAGCATGCGCGCGAGCCGGTCGACCTCGCTGTCGTAATCGCAGGGCAGGGCCGTATCGCGTGCGGAGGCACCCCAGCCGAGCCAGTCCGGCGCGATCACCCGACGGCTCTCGGACAGCGGCCCGATCTGCTCCCGCCAGGCCGCATGGGACTGCGGCCAGCCGTGTAACAGCACCAGCGGGTCGCCGGAACCCGCTGCGGCGTAACACAACCGGGCACCGTCCACAATGGCCTCGTGCCACGCCGGCGTCCGGCGCGCGGCGGGGTCGATCCGATCGGTCGTCATCGGTTGCCTCCTTCGGTTGGTGATGGTTTCCGCTCCGGAACCGTCGAGCACACGCCGGTATCGTCGCCCGTATGACCACCTCGGCACTTCCGGAAACGTGCGCCGCTTCCGCGACGGCGGCGCGGCTGTGGGTGCGCTCCGGGCACGCCGTCTACCTGGGCCCGGGATTGGGCCTGGCCCCGCATTCCACCGCCCTTCCCTCGCTCGGGGTGGGGGTGGACGCGCCGTTCCGGGTACGCGCCGGGGAAGCGGCGGATATCACCGCGCGCAGTTTCCTGTTCCGGGCGCGGGTGGTCCACCATGTGACCGGTACACAGGGCCGGATGCTGTTCTGCTTCTTCGACCCGACGAGTGCGCGGCTGACCCGCTGTCTGGGCGGAATGACCCGGACGACCGGCGATTTCGCGTACGCCCACCGGGACGAGAACGAACTCGTCGCACTGTGCCGGCACCCGGAACCCGATATCGAGCGGCTACTCGAACTGGCCAGTGTCCCGCTGCCGGTGATACGGGATACGCGGATCGCCGCGGCGACGGCCACGATCCGGGCCGATCCCGCCCACCCCTATCGCGCCGCCGACTGCGCCCGCGCGGCCGGACTGTCGACCTCCCACTTCCTGCGCACCTTCGCCGGGCAGACCGGCACCAGCTTCCGGCGTTATGTCCAGTGGGCGCGGATGGTGCACATCGCGCGTTCCCACGCGGCGGGGCACGATCTGACCCGGGCGGCCGCGGACGCGGGGTTCGCCTCGCCGTCGCATTTCAGCGATACTTTCCGGGCGATGTTCGGGCTCACGCCCACGGCCTTCGTCCGAATCGGCGGCCAACTGTCGGTCATCGAGCGGTGAAGGCAGGCGCCCCTGTCGGCGGGGAGATGACGTGGGTATATTCGGCATCGGCAACTAGTTGCTTGTGCTAATCAACTCTGAGTGGTGAAAAGGTGATGCCCATGCCCGGTTTGACCGGCCGCATCCACGGCGCCGACGGCTGGCCCGTACCCGACGCGGTGCTGACCGTGACGGATATGCGTGGTCGGCAGATCTGCCGCGCGGTATCCGACGAGAACGGCGCGGTGTCCACCGAACCGCTGCGTCCGGGCGTGCACACCGCGGTGCTGACCGCCGCCGGTTACCAGCCCGCCGCCCGGGCGGTGCAGATCTCGTCCTCGGGGTCGGGCACGCTGGGTGAGGTGGCGCTGGCCCCGGTGGTCGACGCCGTCGCCCTTCCGCCGGCCGGCCCGTGGACCATCGACCCGGTGCACTCCTCGGTGATCGCCACCGCCCGTCACCTGGGCATTTCCAGTATCAAGGCGCGATTCGCCGAGGTGAGCGGACGGCTCGATATCGCCGACCGGTTCGAACAGACCTCCGGCTACGCCGAGATCAAGGCCGCCACCATCGACACCGGTATCGAGATGCGCGACACCCACCTGCGGTCCAGCGATTTCCTCGACGTCGAGAACTACCCGCTGATCTCCTTCACCAGCAACGGGCTCAGCCGCACCGGCGGCGACACCTGGGTGATGTCGGGTGAGCTCTCCCTGCACGGACAGCGCCGGCCGGTCGATCTCGCGCTGACCTACGGCGGGTTCGGTCCGGACCCGTGGGGCGGGGTCCGGGCCGCCTTCCATGCCGAGACCACGCTGCGGCGTGACGATTTCGCCATCGACTACAACGCGGTGGTCCGTGCCGGAGTGGCGGCGATCGGCACCACGGTCAAGATCGATCTGGACATCCAGGTGGTACAGGGCGACCAGCTTCCCGAATCGGCCTAGCGGGGAGTGCGGCGGTAGCCGGCGGTACCGGCCGGCTACCGGACAGCGCTGGTGCGCCGGTACCCGTCGGTGATGGCGCGGAGTTCCTCGGCGGTCAGCACATCCTCGATACGGTCGAAACCCTCGGGTGCCCGCTCCGCGACCATCCGCAGGGCTCGATCCATCGGAATGTCCCGGTTGGCGAGAACGATGGAGTTCGCCGTGTCGCGGCGTGCCGATTCGTAGGCCGCCAATCCGGCGACCGGATCGCCCGCGCCGGCCAGTTCGGCGGCCACCGACCGGGCGTCGAGAATCGCCTGCGAGCCGCCGTTGGAGCCGACCGGGTACATGGGGTGCGCGGCGTCACCGAGCAGGGTGATCCGGCCGAAGCTCCAGCGCGGCAGCGGATCCCGGTCGACCATCGGGTACTCCAGGACGGTCTCGCTCGCGGCGAGCAACGCCGCCACGTCCAGACCGGCGATCCGCCAGCCGCGGTAGTGCGGTGCGACATCGCCGAGCCGCCCGGTGTACGTCCACTCGGCCTCGCCCTGGCTGTCCTGCGGCATCCGCACCTCGGCGACCCAGTTGACGAGGACCTCGTCGCTGCCCGGCGCGGCGGGGCCGAGCGGATAGGCGACGAGTTTGGCGGCGTGATTGCTGCCGGCCATCAGCATCGAGGTGCCGGTGAGGAAGCGCGCCGCGGTCGCGACGCCGCGCCACATCCGGATTCCGTTCCAGCGCGGCGGGCCCTCGTCCGGGTACAGGTGTGCCCGTACCGCGGAGTGCAGCCCGTCGGCGCCGATCACCGCGTCCGCGGTGAGCTCGCTCGCGGTGTCGCCGCCGTGCTCGTCGATCGTGACGCGGACCTGCCGGTCTGCTTCGGTCGCGGCGACGAAACGGGACCCGGTCCGTACCGCGCCGGGGCCGAGCCTGTCGTACACCGTATCCAGCAGCAACGACTGCAGCCGGCCGCGGTGGATCGAATACTGCGGCCACGGGTGTCCGGCCGCCACGCCGCGCGGCTCCCGCCAGATCTCGTTGCCGAACCGGTCGTAGTGCACCAGTTCGGAGGTGGCGATCGCCCGCGCGGCGAGCGCGTCGTGCAGCCCGAGGTCGGCGAGGATCCCGGTCGCGTGCGGCAGCAGATTGATGCCGACGCCGAGCGGGCGCAGCCGCGGAACCCGGTCGATCACCTGGACCTCGATACCGGCCGCGTGCAGGCTCAGCGCCGTCGTCAGCCCACCGATCCCGGCGCCGACGACCAGCACCCTCATCGGGCCGCCGCCAGCGGCACGTAGGCGGGGTTGAACCGTTCGTGCAGATGCGCCACCACGGCGGACCGGTGGTCGGACAGCACGCTCTCCTTGTACGCGCAGGGCAGGCCTTCCCCGTCACCGGCGGCGGGCCAGCGCGTGACGCCCGCGCCCAGGACCGTGCGCGCGAGGTGGCGGCGGGCGCCGGCCAGGCTGTGGCCGATGGGCAGCCGTTCGTCGGTGAGCAGGGCGGTGAGTTCGTCGTCGGTGGCCACCACGGCCACACAGTTCCACGAGACGGCCGCGCCGCCGGTGGTGACGAGGGTCGAGTGGCGCACGACCACGGGATCGGTATCGGCACAGCCGAGCGCCGTGCGTACCGCGGGGTCGAGGTCACGTCCCGTGGTGGTGTGCTGATCGGTGAGGTCGAGTGCCAGCGGGCGGCCGATCAGCGCCTCCAGCAGTCTGGTCATCGATCCGTCAGCGCGCAGTAACATCCGGGTAACCGAGGGTAAATCGGATTCCGTTGTCTCCGTGAGGAATTCCGTCACCGGGTCAACGATACGGCGGCGGCGCCGGGGCGGCATTCCCGGCGGCGGAGATATCGGCCACGCGAAGGGCCGGGGTGGTATCGCCGGAGAAGCTGCCGATTCGCCCCTTTCGCAACCAAGCGCTTGTTAGAATCCGGCGATGATCTCGACGGTCGTCTGGGGGACCGGCAATGTGGGCCGCGCCGCCGTACGGGCGGTCGACGCCCACCCCGAACTCGAACTCACCGCTGTCCTCGTGCACGACCCGGCCAAGGCGGGCCGGGACGCGGGCGACCTGGCCGGGCTCGACCGGTCGCTGGGCGTAGCGGCCACCACCGATGTGGACGCGGTGCTGGCGGCCCGGCCCGGGGCGGTGGTGTACGCCGCGTCGGGGGAAATCCGCCCCGACGACGCCCTCGCCGATATCGTCCGCGCGATCGGTATCGGCGCGGTGGTGGTGACCCCGGCGCTCTACGCCCTCTACGACCAGCGCGGCGCCCCGCCCGAGGTCCGGGAACCGGTCCTGGCCGCGATCGAATCCGGCGGGGGTTCCCTGTTCGTCTCCGGAATCGATCCCGGCTGGGGCAACGATGTGCTGCCGCTACTCGTCAGCGGTCTGGGCAGCGTCGTCGAGGTGGTCCGCTGCCAGGAGATCTTCGACTACTCCACCTACGACCAGCCCGACTCCGTGCGTTACCTGGTGGGTATGGGGCAACCCATGGACCAGGTACCGCCCATGGTGGCACCCACGGTCCCGACCATGGTGTGGGGCGGGCAGGTGCGGCTCATGGCCCGGGCGCTCGGCGTCGAACTCGACGAGGTCCGCGAGTCCGTCCAGCGGCTACCCCTGGAAACCACCGTCGAGACCGCGACCATGGGCAAGTTCGAGGCCGGCACCCAGGGCGCCATGCGTTTCGAAGTGCAGGGCATCGTGGCCGGTACGCCCCGGATCGTGGTGGAGCACATCACCCGGATCCACCCGTCGTGCGCACCCGAATGGCCCGCTCCGCCCAACGGTGAAGGGGCGCACCGAGTGATCATCGAAGGCCGTCCGCGCATCGAGGTCACCGTCGAGGCGACCGACGAGGGCGGAAACTACGCGGCCGGTGGTAACGCCACCGCTGTGGGGCGGCTGGTCGGTGCGATCGACTGGCTGGTCGCGGCCGGGCCCGGCCTCTACGACGCCCTCGATGTCCCGCTGCGCCCGGCGGCCGGAAAGCTCGGAAGGAACGCCTCATGAGAGTTGACATTCCCGAAGGCAAGGATCCCATCGGCTACGTCTGGGGCGAGATGGTGCCCGGCATCGGTGTCGCCGCCTCGAACTTCTCGCTGGCGGTATACGCGCACACCACGCTGGGCCTGCGCGAATTCGAGGCCGCGCGGCTGCGGATCGCCCAGATCAACGGCTGCGTGTTCTGCCTGGATTGGCGGACCGAACGCGACGGACAGAAAGTAGAAGAGGGTTTCGACGCCGCTGTCGCCGACTGGCGCGGCACCGAGGTGCTAGACGACCGGGCCCGGCTGGCCGCCGAATACGCCGAACGCTACGCCCTGGACCACCACAACCTCGGCGAGGATTTCTGGTCCCGGATGACCGCGCAGTACAGCCAGGCCGAGATCGTGGAGCTCAGCATGTGCCTGGGCTCCTGGCTCGCCTTCGGCCGGCTCAACCATGTCCTCGGACTCGACGCGGTGTGTGTGCTCCCCGGACATTCGGCGCCGAGTGCCTCCGGCGCCCGTCCCGGAGCCTGAGCCGGTTCCCGCCCCCGGGACCGGTGCGATGAACGCGCGGCGTCCTGGGTAACTGCGGGGTATGAAGACTCGAGACCGTATCGCCGAACCCTGGGGAGCGCGCACCCGCTACGGTCCGGGGCTGTACGAACTCCGCGCCGAGGACCGAGGTGGCCGGTGAAACTGCATATTGTCATCGAGGAACTGCAGTTCTCGGAGCGGGAACTCGCCGGGGCACTGGCGGCCGTGGCGGTCCGGCACCGGGCCGAGTACGAGATCCACCAGACCGCCCGGGATCTGGCCGGCTCATCGCAGGACCATCTCCGCGAATTGGACGCGCTCGCCCCCCGGTTCGGGGCGGCGAAAGGTCACGGCCGGCGCCACCTGCGGGTCCGGCTGCCCCGCGCGCGCCGGCTGCGCGGAACGGTCGGCCGGCCGCCGGACCCGGGGCTGCGGCTCCTGCGGGATCTGCGCCGGTTGCATCAGCTCGCGGCGGGTGTGTCGGTGGATTGGGAGCTGCTCGCCCAGGGCGCGCAGGCGGCCCGGGAACCGGAACTGCTGGACCTTGCCGCGCAATGCCATCCGGGTACGCTGCGCCAGCTGCGCTGGACCAACGCCATGCTCAAGGTGCTCTCACCCCAGATCCTCGCGGGCTGAGTCGCGGTCGGTGGCGAGCGGCCGAACCGGTGCCCGGCCGGCTGTGTCGGCTCCGCGAACCCGGGTATGCCGCACACCCCGACGGACAGTGAGGTGAACGGATGCGGGTGATCGTCACGGGGGCCACGGGAAATGTGGGTACCGCGGTGCTCGAACAGCTGAGCGGTACCGGGACGGTGGATTCGATCGTGGGCGTGGCCCGGCGGAAACCGGAGCATGCGCATCCGGGGGTCGAATGGGCGGCGGCCGATATCCGCTCCGCGGATCTGGTGTCGCTGTTCCGCGGCGCCGACGCGGTGGTCGACCTGGCCTGGGTGTTCCAGCCCACCCGCCGGCCCGGCGACACCTGGCGGACCAATGTCGGGGGGACCGGCCGGGTGCTCGCTGCGGTGGCCGCGGCCGGGGTGCCCGCCCTCATACACGCTTCCTCGGTCGCGGCCTACTCGCCCGCGACCGGTGACGAGCCGGTCGACGAGAGCTGGCCGACCGAGGGCTGGCCGGGGGCGTCCTACGCGGTCGAGAAAGCCTATGTGGAGCGGCTGCTCGACCTCTTCGAATACGAACATCCGGACTGCCGCCTGGTCCGGATGCGCCCGGCGTTCACCTTCCAGCGCGCCTCGGCCGCACAGCAGCGCCGGCTGTTCGCCGGACCGCTGCTCCCCGACCGGCTGGTCCGGCCGGGACTGCTACCGCTGTTGCCCTATCCGCGCGGACTGCGCTTCCAGGCATTACACAGTGCCGACGCGGGCCGCGCCTATGCGGCGGCGGTGCTCTCCGACGCGCGGGGCGCGTTCAATATCGCGGCCGATCCGGTCCTCGACCGTGCCGAGCTCGCGCGGCTGCTGGGTGTGCGTACGGTCGAAGTGCCCCCGTGGCCGGTCCGGACCGCGCTGGCCGGCGCCTGGCACCTACGCCTGGTGCCCGCCACGCCCGGCCTGTTCGACGCGATGATGCAGTTGCCGATCATGGACACCACCCGG
This sequence comes from Nocardia rhamnosiphila NBRC 108938, assembly GCF_000720425.1. GTDB lineage: Bacteria > Actinomycetota > Actinomycetes > Mycobacteriales > Mycobacteriaceae > Nocardia > Nocardia rhamnosiphila. The sequence goes on from NZ_JOAJ01000001.1 coordinate 207,578, forward strand.
GCCCGGACGGAACTCGGCTGGCAGCCGCGGGTCAGCGCGACCGACGCATTGCGTGAGTTCCTCGACGCCCTGCGCGAACACCGGGGTGGCGACACCCCGCCGCTGGCCCCCGATGCCGGGGGAGTAGCGCGGCACCGTGAGTTCACCTCCGGCGTCGGTGGTCGCGATCCGGTCGACGACCGGTTGTGTGATCGCGATCCGTCCGGGTAGCCGCGCCCTATGGCAACTATCGCTCCATTACCGAAAGAACGTATTGGCGCGCCGCTACGGGCCGTGGTGACCGGCTCCGATTCGGGGATCGGCCGGGCGATCGCGGTGGCGCTGGCCGGCGGCGGTGTCGATGTGGGGATCACCTATCACTCGGACGAGGCCGGTGCCCGGCACACCGCGGGACTGGCCCGCGACCGGGGCGCGCGCGCCGCTGTCCGGCAGATGGATCTGGACGATCTGCCCACGAGTACCGCCGCCGTGGACGAACTCGCCGACGAACTCGGCGGCGTGGATGTGCTGGTGAACTGCGCCGGTACCGGCTCCGCGCAGAAGGCGATGGATATGGACTTCGACACCTGGCGGCATGTGCTGTCGGTCGACCTGGACGGCGCCTTCCTCTGTACACAACGCGCTGTCCGGCATATGACGGAGGCCGGCCGTGGCGGGCGGATCATCAATATCACCAGCGTGCACGAGCACGCGCCCAAGGTCGGGGCGGCGCCCTACTGTGCGGCCAAGGCGGGCCTCGGCGCCCTGACCAAAGTGCTGGCGCTGGAACTGGCCGAACACGACATCACCGTGAACTCGGTGGCCCCCGGGGAGATCGCCACCCCGATGACCGGGCAGGAGGACGCCGATCCACGCGAACAGCCCCGGCCGGGGCTGCCGCTGGGCCGGCCCGGCCACGCCGAGGAAGTCGCCTCCGTGGTGGCTTTCCTGGCAACCCCCGCCGCGGGATATGTGACCGGAGCGTCCTATGTCGTCGACGGCGGCATGCTGCTGATGGGCCCGCAGTCCAGCCAGCTCGTCGGGGACGAGGGCTGGCGTGATCCGAAGGGAGACTCATGATGACCGATCGACTCACACTCGCTCCGGTGTCGGCGCTGGTGCGCGGCGCGTTCGACGCCGGTGCCCATCTCCGGCACGCCCGTTTCTTCCATCCACGCGGCGTCCGGCTCTCCGGCCGGTTCCGCGCCGAACCCGAATTCACCCGGCTGTTCGGCGACGGCGACCGCGCGACCATCGGGCGCCTCTCCAAAGGTGTGGGCACTCCCGGCGGCGTCCCGGATATCCTCGGCCTCGCCTTCCGGGTGCTCGACATCAACGAGAAACCCTGGGATTTCGCACTGGCGACCACCGGACAGCGCCCGGTCGCCCGGCTGTCCCTGACCGTCGCACGCGGCTGGGACAGCGCCCGGTTCGGTAGTCTGCTGCCCTACCAGTGGGACGATTCCGCTCCGCTCTGGGTGCTCGCCGAGCCGGACCCGGGGCTGCCCACCGGCACCTCGCTGTCGACCCTGACCCGGCATGTGCACGAGCACCAGATCGGGTACACGATCTCGGTCGCCGGCTACGGGCCCGCGCGCCAGACCGTCGGCCACTTGGCGCTGCGCGCCGCGGACCCGGGTGAGCATCGCACCGATTTCTACGATCCCGTGCTCAACCATCCCGCCGATGTAGCCCTGCTGCCCCGCGCGGTGCAGCGACTGCGGGAATCGGCCTACGACGGCAGCCGCCGTGGTCGCGGCGTCGAGGACCGGGAAACCGGCCGGGTCGAGGTGGATCCGCACCGGTGACGGCGGGCGCGAGGAAATCGGCGGCGAGCTGTTTGCGCGGCGGCGTCCGGGAAAACACGCGACCATGAACGAAACCGAGGACCCCGGCACGGAATCCCCCGAGATCGCCGAGTGGGCGAGCAGTTCGATTCCGTCGACCGGCGAACAACTGGACGAAGACGAACTGGCCGCCGACCCGCTCGAGGAGGGCATGGATCCGCCCGACCACTGGTCGGCCGCGGACCGGTACGCCACTACGCCGCGGGAGCAGCGGGAAGGTGAACCGATGGAGCGCCGGCTGGCGGAGGAAGAGCCCGATATCGTGCCGGAGGGACAGCGTTCGGCCGGCCGGCCCGACGCGCAGCGACCCTGAGCAGTTCGAGGGCGGGACGACGCCGGTGACGCGACCGGCGGCGGACCGGTCGGCAATTCGGCAGTTCATGGTCGGGCACCGACGCTGCTGCGCGGCGGCGGACGCTGTGTGCAGTGCCCGGTGCTACCACTCGTCACGGCGGCGCGGGTCGAGGCCCGGGACCACGGGTCTGCTCGGTACGAGTTCAGTGCGGTGGTTGTCTCGCCCGGTGCTCGTAACCGGGCGGGCAACGGCGCGGTCCGAGCTTCTTCGGCCGTGTCACACGCGAGTCGGGCGGGCACCGGGTCCAGGGCGCGAGTGCTCAGTGCCGCGTCCAGGTGGGCTGAGCGAAATCCGCGACCCGGGCCTCCTTCGGTTCGCTGCCCAGCAGCACCACCTCGCGGAACTGCCAGAGCATGGCGCCGGTCGGGGCGTGGATCGTCATATTCGGGCCCAGGCGCATCTGCAGCAGTCCGGGTTCACCGGGCGGGGCGTCGACCGCCGGGGCGCCGTCGTGCATCCGGGCGGAGTCCGGCAACACCCAGTGCGGTGTGTCGTCGGCGGCGAGCCGGTCGAAGGCGGCCCGGTGCACCGAATGGACTTCGGCCGCGTTCGGCTGCAGGCGCGTGATATCGGACAGCGTCGCCACCAGGGGAGTGATCGCGAACCCGGAGCTGGCCGGAAAATCGTCGAGGGTGCCGAGTACGTCCTCGGGGCCGGTCGTGAGCCCGAGTTCTTCGTGCAGTTCGCGCAGGGCGGCCTGCTGTGTGGTCTCGCCCGGTTCGACGCGGCCGCCGGGCAGCGCCCACTGCCCGGCATTGCGGCCGCGATAGGCACGTTTGATGACCAGCACCGACAGCGATCCGCCGGTATCGACCACGCACAGCACCACGGCGGCCCGGCGCAATCCGTCGGTATCGGGTACCGCGATCCGCGGGAACACTGCCAGCCGGGCCCGGGCGAGGGTGCGGAAATCGTGGAGATTGTCGGGGACCCGCGGTCCCGGGTCTGTTCCCATACGTTCGATCATGCACCATCGACCGGCGGCCGCCGGGTGGTGGGCGCGGCGTTCACATCCGCCGCATCACCGAGACGACCTTGCCCAGTACCACCGCGTGGTCGCCGTCGATCACCTGATAGGCAGGGTTGCGCGGTTCCAGGTACACGTGACCGGCGCGGCGGCGGAACACCTTGACCGTCGCCTCCCCGTCCAGCATCGCGGCGACGATCTCCCCGGTCTGCGCGTCGGGCTGCCGGCGCACCACCACGATATCCCCGTCGCAGATGGCCGCGTCCACCATCGAATCGCCGCGCACCCGCACCCCGAACACGGTCCCGCGGCCCACCAGTTCCCGTGGCAGCGTGAGCACCTCGTCGGTGTGCTCGTCGGCGAGGATCGGCGTACCCGCCGCGATATCGCCGACGACGGGGACCGCGACGGCGTCCCGGGCGGGTTCCGCCTCGGCACCGGCGTTCAGGAACAGCCGCACATCCATCGGCCGGGAGACCCCGTCACCGCGGCGCAGGAATCCCTTCTCCTCCAGGCTCTTCAGATGCTTCGACACCGACGACGAGGAACGCAGCCCGACGGCGTCACCGAGCTGCCGGGTATTCGGCGGGTAACCGTGCCGCACCACCCATTCCCGTATCGCCGCGAGGATGCGGCGCTGGCGTTCCGGCAGGGTCGAGGTGTCGAGGTGGTCGTATTCGGTCACCGCGACATCGTATGACCAGGCGTGACAGCCGCTTACGGGGTATCCGCCTTGCCGCCTTGCCGGGCTACGGTGCTGCCGGGTCGCCTGGGTGCCGGGCCGCGGGCCTTCCGGGCCGCCGGGGTTCCAGAACCGCGGGGCCGCCGGGGTGCGGGGCCGGGCTCAGCTCGCTGCGTAGGGCCGTGCCGCGCGGGCGGTACGCAGCGCCTCGCCCCACCAGACGAGCTGGTCGAGCAGCGTGGTGGCCGCGGTCTCGGCGCCGGAGCCGGGTGCCAGCGCGCCGGTCTCGTCCCGCTGCCCCCAGGGGTTGTGGAAGCTGACGGTGTCGCGGACGGTGACGGCGTGCAGTTCGGCGAACACCGTGCGCAGGTGCTCGGTCGCGCGCAGGCCGCCCGAGATACCGCCGTAGCTCACGAAACCCACGGGTTTGGCCTGCCATTCCGCGTGGTGCAGGTCGATGAAGTTCTTCAGGGTGCCGGGATAGCTGTGGTTGTACTCCGGTGTGATCACGACGAAGGCGTCGGCGGCGGCGAGTGTCTCCCGGGTCCCGGCGAGGCCGTCGGAGGGCGCGCCGAAGGTGTGCGGTAGTTCGGTATCCGCGATATCTACGGTGGTGGGTGCCAGGTCGGCGCGCAGCGATGCCCTGGTCAGGAACCAACTGCCGACGGCGGGTGCGAAGCGGCCGTCGCGGCTGCTGCCGATGATGACCGCGACGCGCAGGGGTGTGCCGGTGCCGGATGCGGCGGCGATATCCATATTTCCTCCAGGGGTGTGCCGGGCGGCGGTTGCGCCGCTCCGCCAACCACTCTGAATCCTCAACTATTGTTTAGGTCAAGTCCGGATCCCGGCCCCCCTGTGACAGACGTTCGCCGGCGGGTATGCCGACGATAGAACGTGGCGCATCACGGAACGGTTGCGTGAGCTCTACACTGACGCGGTCGGCGAGTCGACGTTCTAGGCTGGTACCGGACGGCGTATGCCCTGGCACGAGGGAGCACATGGATATCGCGGAGGCGCCACAGCCGGTGTACCGGCAGGCCCGCTTTGCCGATCTCGAGGACATCGCGGCCATCGAGGCCGAGGTGTTCGGTGAACCGTACCTGTACCTGATGCTGCGCCAGCTCTATGATCTGCACGGTAAGGAATGGCTGGTCGCCGAGGTCGCGGGCACGGTCATCGGGTACGCGCTCACCCTGGAGAAGTCCGGGCGGGCGCTGCTGTTCACCTTCGCGGTGGCCAAGCGGTATCAGGGCGCCGGTTTCGGCCGCGCGCTGCTGAACCAGACCCTGCGCGTATGCCGAGAACTGGGCACCGACACGGTGTACCTCACGGTCCGGCCCGACAATCATCCCGCCGGGAATCTGTTCAAGCAGGCCGGTTTCGAGTTCGTCGAACACGACGAGCGCTATTTCGGGCCCGGGGAGCCCCGCGATCTCTACGAATTCCGCCTCCATCCCTGAACGCTAAACTGGTTCGTATGGGCGAGATCTCGCCGTTCGTGGCGTCGGTCTCCACCCGGATCGCCCGGCACGCAGCGGCTTACACCGCCGAGCTGGATGCCGCCGCGCATCCCGAGCGGATGTCACTGAACACTTTCGCTGTGCACGTCGAAGCCGTTCTCGACGATTACGATCCCCCCAGCGCGCGCCGCCGGCACTCCGACACGCTGGTCTTCCCGCACCTCTACGGTGCGGCCCGCGATCCCCGCCCCGACGAGGAGGGCTGGCGGGTGCCCAGCGCGGTACCGGCCGCGCTCATGGCCGCCGAGGTCGAGTTCCGCGGCCCGCTGCGACTCAGCGCCCGGCAGAACACGCTGCTGGCCGAGGAATACGAGGCGATCGGTGCGCAACTGTCGGCGGTGGGCCTGGCCACCCACGCGGCCCTGGCGTTCCGCCGCGCCATGGCGCTGTACCGGGTGAACGAGGACGACGAGGCCGAGGACCGCTGCGGCCTGCACCTGGCGCGTGCGAACACTCGCGGACTACCGCACGGGCTGCGGCGCTGGGCCGGCCAGGGGTCCTATCTCCTGTGTGGCCACGGGTACCGGCCCTCGTGGTTGCTGGGCTGGGTGATCTTGCAGATGCTGCTGTTCACCGGGGTGGCCTTGCTGGTGGGTGGTCAAGCGGTCGACGACACGATCTATATGGGCGTCACCGGTTTCCTGAATCCGCCGGGCCCCGGTGATACGCAGGACCTGCCCGGAGCCGTACGGACGCTCTTCGTCGTCGAGGCGTGGACCGGCGCGGTATCGATGTCGGTGTTCTTCGCGCTGCTGGTCCGGAAATGGTTCCGGATGTAGCCGGAGCGACAGGTACGGGCGGTCACCATTCCGCGTCGAAGATCTTGTGCCGCAACGCCGACAGCGTGGCGACCGCGATATTGTCGCGTAACCGGCCCACCAGTGTGTTCCACTGCCGGGAGAAGCCCGGATCGTTCTGCAGGTCCTTCCACAGCGCGCGCAGCACCGGCGGCGTATGCGCGCCCGGCATCCACAGCCCGGCCAGATGTTCGAGGGCGGGCGCGAGAATATCGATCCGTTCGCGGCTGTGCGGGGCGAACCGGTCGGCTTCGTCGAGCGCGTCGGCCAGTACGGTCAGCAGCCAGTCGTGCGCGGCCAGATCCTCGCAGAATCGTTGCGCCGCCTCCAGATCGGTTTCGTCGCGCACGATCAGCCGCACCGAGCGGACGGTGTCGTCGTCGAGGTGCAGGGTCGCGGCCGGACCGCTGCTGCCGCCGACCCGGGCCGTCCAGCGCAGCCGGGTCGTCCCGGCCTGCACCGGTGGGTTCTGGTCCAGCCGGGAGTCGGCGCGGACCCGGGCCAGCAGCCGTTCGCTGATCGACGCCAGGTCCAGCGGGGCCGTCCCCGGCAGTGGGTCGGCGGCGAGATAGCTGTCGGCCAGGACGTTCCCGGCCGCCATCCGCTCGGGAATCCGGGTGACGACCTCGGTGACCCCCTTCTGACTGATGTAGTGGGACCAGGTCTGGCGGCGGCGTTCCGCGGCCCGCACCACCCGGGTGCGCGCCGAGGACTGCAGTACCCGCCCGCCGGCCAGCGCGAGACTGGTGGCCACGGTGCCGACGATCCGGGCGGGCTGCTCACCCAGCCGGAGATCGCAATCGACCCCCACCGCCGTGGTCGGGGACAGGCCCAGCGTGCCCGGTCGCTCCCGCCAGCGCACGCCGCAGCCGGGTAGCAGGGCCAGCAGTTCCCCGGCCTCGGCTCGGGTCAGCGCGGTGGCCGAGGGCAGCAGGCAGGTGCGTACCTCACCGAGGACGACCAGGGGCGCGGTCGCGGCCATCTCAGGACCCGTCGAGTAGCAGGTGGGACAGCCGCTCGCTGATCTTGCGCGAGACCATCACGTCCTCGGCCGCACCGGTCGCGATGACCTGCGCGAGTACGTCCTCGTCCAGGTCGAGATGGTCGAGCACCAGCCGTACCGCGTGTTCGATACCGAGATAGCGTTTGGGCAGCATCGACAGGGTCTGGTACGCCGCGAACGGCGCCGCGTCCGGGGTGAGCTGCACGACCGGCGGCACCTCGTGCCAGCGGCGCGGCCACGGCTCCCCGTGCCACTGCTGCGGATCCACCACCGCAGCCCCGTGATACCGCAGCATGCCCAGCCGCAGCAGATGCCAGACCGCGGCCAGGAACGGGCAGGACCAGCGGGTCACCGTGACGCCGTCGACGAGCTGGGTGCTCCACAACTGCACGTCCAGGAAGATGGAATGCTCGCGGCGGCCGAACTCCTCGGGCGGTTCGTAGGTCCGCCCGCGCATGGCCTGGGCCGGTTCGTGTTCGGAGGACCGGCGGCCGTTGCACAGCCACCCGGATTGCGCGGTCGGCGGCCGGCGCCCGGTATCGGGCGGCGCCGGTTCGGCGACGATCCGCGCAGCCACCATCTCGGCCACCGGTATCGGCTCACCCAGCGGCACGCCGTCCATGAACTGCGAGGTCTGCCAGCAGCCCGACTCGCGGGCCAGATAGTCGATGGTGAGCCCGGCCGCGTCGGCGGCGGTGAGGAGTTTGCCGAGGATTTCCGCGGGATCGGTATCGGGCTGGAAGTAGTCGTCGATCAGGTAGCACGTGCTGACCCGGACGTCGGGGCCGAACCGGACGCGGGCGGATTCGGTGAACGCCGCGACCAGCGGCACTATCCGGCGGAATTCCTCTGTCACCCGTCCGAGATCGCCGAGGAGGTCGTTGAGATAGAAGTGCCCGACCTCGATGGACAGATGCGAGAGCGGAACCGGGGCGACCCAGGGCTGTTCGGTGGCCTCGGTGTAGACCTGCCTGTCCCGCATCTAGAGCCTCTCCCAGCTGGCGACGTCCATCAGGCGCCGCGCGAGTTCGGTGTAGGCCTGTGCCGTTTCGTGGTTGGCGATATGGGCGTTGACATCGCTGTCGAGGATCAGCTGCTCCCGCCATTGCAATACCGGTTCCATCGGCGTGGCGCCGAGTACCGCGGTCGCGCCCAGCCGGTTGGCGGTGGCCAGCCGGCGCAGCGCGACATCCTGTTCCTGCAGCCAGGCCGCCTGCGCCGCGCGCTGCGCGGTGAGATGCGAGTTGGCGGCGGGTACGGCGGTGCGGATATAGCGGGTCGAGCCCAGCAGTTCGTCGGGATCGTGCCCGCAGGCGGCGCCGGTCTGCAGCAGCCCGTGCGGACCGTAGACCAACCCGGCTGCCGCCAGGATGTGCTGGCGGGTCCAGCGGTGGAAGATCAGCCAGCGCGCCGTCCGGCGGCGCAACTGCGGAAGCGCGGTCGCCTGCAGGGCGATCTCCAGCGCGACCGACCGGCCCGCGCTCAGATCGACGAACACCACCCGGAACTCCTGTTCCAGCGCCACCAGCAGTTCGGCGCAGCGGGTCACCACCGCGTCGTCGGCGGTGAGGAATTCGGCGCCGCCCTCGTCGCCCGGGAACAGGACCAGCCGTCCGGAGCGGGGAGCGACCCGTTTGAGTTCGGAGCGATCGGTGGCGGTGCCGACATCGACCCGGGCCGCCGTCCCGGTCTGTCCGAGCAGATAGGAGTGCACCCCGCCGTCGGCGACGCCCCGCTCGACCGTGCCGATCTCGAACAGCGCGCCTGCGGTCGGTGACCCGAAGTCGAAATCCACATAGGCGACGTTCCGGCCCGACATACACAACCGGTACGCGATATTGCAGCTGGTCACCGAACGCCCGGTGCCGCCCTTGTCGGAGGTGGAGAATACGAGCACCCGGACCCCCTACCGCGTCGCGTCCTGGCGCGCGTACGCCAGTTCGTCGAGCTGGATCAGCGCCTGGGTGGCCAGACTGTAGGCGGTGCCCGGACGCTCGTGCAGCACCCCGCGGGCCCGGTCCAGTGATTGCCGGATACGGTTCACCGCCGCCTGCTTCGGGGTCAGGTCATCGCCTTCGACCTCGAGCTCCTCCTGATTGAGCAGATGTTCCGCCTCGCTCAGCAGATCGACGGCGCGGGCGACCATGGTCGCCGGGGCCAGCGGGGGTTCGCGGAAGGTGTCGTAGGCGATCACCAGACATTCCATGACGCGCTCGGTGACGAACCAGGACGGGCCGGCCGGGACCGCGAACTCCGGGCCGAGCAGGGCCGCCGGATCATCCCACAGACCGGCCGCCGGGCCGTCGCGCTGAATTCGCCCGTCGAGATGGTCCATCGCCGCCTCGGCCAGCGCCATCAATTGATCCCGGGTGTCCACATCGGTGCGCAGGCGCGCCGCCTGCAGGCAGCGTTTGAGCATCATGGTCACGAAATCCGGGACATACCATTCGAGTACGGAGCCGCCGCCGATGTCCTCGCTCCCGGCCAGACCCAGCCGGACACCCGGGAAGTGCAGGACCGCGGCCGCGTCCCCGGCGGTGAGACGGCTGGTGATCCGGCCCCGGCGGGCCAGCTGATCGAACACCGCCACCGTCCGGGCCAGGTCCTCGGTGCTGTCCCGGTAGACCAGGTCCTGGATGAGGATGGCGGTGACGGTGAGACTGAAGTAGTCCGATTCCTCGCCGTCGGAGGTGCGCCAGGGAATGTCCTCCAGCGGCCAGCGGCCGCCGCCGAACCGGGCCACCGTGGACCAGTAGTTGCGGGCCAGTTCGAACCGCAACTGCAGGGCGTCGGCGAGTTTGCGCTGCTCGTCGGTCAGCAGGTCCAGCTCCCGGATGCGCTGGGAGGACAAATCGATGATGCCGTCGAGGGCGACGGCGGTGAAGTACAGGTAGGGACGGGGTTCGGCGTGCCCGGCCGCGTGGCCGACCTCGCCGGGGACGAACTCGATGGGTTCGGCGGTGCGCACGATGCCCCAGCCCCAGCCGCATTCGAAGAGTCGCTCGTCGTCGGCGACGTCCACCTCGGCGGTCTGGCTGAGCCGGACCTCGTTGGCCGCCTGGACCCGCAGCCGTTCCAGCCGTGCCGACAGGCGCCGGATCACCTCGTCGGCGGGGGCGTGGTTCTGGTTGATCATATGCAGGATCGCCTGCCCCGCCTCGGATTTCGGCTCGGGCGTGTGGATGACGAAACTGCGCACCAGACCGGCCATCGCGGCGGTGAGCCGGATCCCGACCGCATCGATCACCAGCGGAATGCGTTCGCTCAACTGCCGTGCCTCGCGCCGCACCTCACCGCCGACGAAACGCTGGAATCCGCGCAGGAAACGCAGCGCCGCGATACACAGGCTGAGCGACATGGAATAGGAGTCGACGATCCCCAGGGCGAGCTGTTCCTCGGTGAGCGGGCGATCACCGGCCGCGCGCAGGTAGGAGCCGGCCGCGAAGACCGGTTGCCCGTCGGGGCCGGTGTAGCGCCGCAGGTAGTCCTCGAGCAGGCCGACCAGTGCGCCGCCGATGCGGGTCTCCTCGCCGAAGGGGTCCAATGCCCGGCGGGCGTCGGCCGCCATATCGTCGGGCTGGTCCAGGGCGAAGGCCTCGAGTTCGGTCGCCGGGTACAGCAGGCACAGCAACTGTTCGGCGTCGCTGATCGAATTGCTGCCGTCGCGGCCGCCCCAGGTCCAGGTGCCACCCCGATAGGAACAGGCGAGCACGGCCCGCCACAGGTCCAGCAGCTGTTGCCGCGGCCTAATTCTCATATTCCGTGTCCTCGCCCCCGCGTTCGATCGGCGCGTCGAACGTCGTCACCTAGAGTGTGCCCCGAATTCGTTCGCCGGGACAACTATTCGGCCGGTTCCACGTTTGCCGCGGGATAACTTGCGCGGCAATCGCTTCCGATCGTCCCCGCCGGAGATCCGGCGCGCGGTCCGCGGCCGGCCCCGTCGCCTCGCCACCCCGGGTTCCCCGGCTCGATCGGTCCGCGCTCGGCATTGCGCGGGTCCAGAACGCGTGGGTGGCAGCAGACTGGTATGTCATGGACCAGTTGGTGCTGACATTCGTGATCCTGTTCGCCGCGGTGCTCGCCGAGGCGATCGGGCGGCGGATCGGTGTCGCCTCGGCGGTCCTGATGACACTGTTCGGTGTGGTGCTCGCGCTGCTGCCGTTCGTACCGCAGATCGCGATACCCCCGCACCTCATCCTGCCGCTGGTCCTGCCCCCGCTGCTCTACGCCGCGGCCCGGCGTACTTCGTGGCGGCAGTTCGCGGAGAGCTGGGAGCCCATCGTATTACGGGCCGTCGGACTGGTCCTGGCCACGGTGGCGGCGGTGGCGGCGGTGTTCCACGCCTGGTATCCGGGCCTGCCGGTGGCTGCGGCCGTCGTGCTCGGGGCGATCGTCGCACCGCCGGACCCGGTGGCGGCGACCGCGCTGGCCGGTCGTCTCGGACTGCCACGCCGGCTCGTGGTCGTACTCGGCGGCGAGGGACTTTTCAACGACGTCACCGCGATCGTCGTCTACTCGGTCGCGGTCGACGCGGTGCTCACCGGACATTTTTCGGGGCCGCGTGCGGCGGGCGAGTTCGTGGTGTCGGCCGTGGTCGCCCTGGCGGTCGGCCTGGCGCTGGGTATGGCGGGAAGCAGACTCACCCGTTATCTGGCCGAAGCGAGCGCGCAGGTCGCGCTCAGCCTGCTGCTGCCCTTCGCGGCCTACGGTCTCGCGGAGTCCTGGGGTGGTTCGGGAGTGCTGGCGGTGCTGGTGTGCGCGCTGTACCTGACCGACGCGGTCACCGAATTCGCCGACGCCGATTACCGTGTGGTCGGCAACTCGTTCTGGGAGATCACCGAGCTGCTGATCAGCGGTTTCGCCTTCGGGCTGATCGGTTTGGAGCTGAGTGCGGTGCTCGCGGCCACCGGGAACAGCTGGCCGCAACTGCTCGGGGGCGCGGGCGCGGTACTGGCCGTCGTGGTGGGGCTGCGGCTCGCCTGGCTGATGACGACCTGGTGGCTGCGCGGGAAGTGGTGGCACGACGAGGACGCCGACGAGCCCTACACCTGGCGGGAAACGGTGGTGACGTGGTGGACCGGTATGCGCGGGGTGGCCACGGTGGCGCTGGCGCTGGCCATACCGCTGTCGACCGAGGCGGGCGCGGATTTTCCGGGACGCACCGAGATCCTGTTCACGGCGTTCGCGGTGGTCCTGTTCACTCTGCTCGTGCAGGGCCCGACGTTGCCGCTGGTCGTCCGGCTCACCGGTGTCCGCGCCGACACCCTCGCCGAACGCCGGCTCGAACGGCAACTGTGGGAGCGGGTGGTCCGGGCCGAACTGGCCCGCCTCGAGGAACTGGCCGACGCCGAGCAGGTACCCGAGGAACTCCATGAGCGGCTGCGGGAAGGTATCCGTCGCCGGCTGGCCCGGGCCGACCCGGAAGCGGCCGACGAGGACGCGCGCGCCCGCGCCGAGCGGGAGGCACGGATGACCGTCGCCGTCAGGCGTATCCGCGCCGAGGTCACCGAGGCAGGTCGGCGGGAAGCGCAGGCCGCCCGCCGTGAACCAGGTATGCCCCCGGACCTGGTCGACCGGGTGACCCGGCGTCTCGATCTGGGGCCGGGCCGGTGATCCGCGCGCCGGGGGTCACCGCCGCGCGGAGTCGTGGACGTAGGTGAGGTCTGCCAAGAACTCGGTATACGCCGCCTCGCGATCCGGGGCGCGCAGCACCGACGAGGGATGCACCGTACCGGTCACCCGGAAGTCCGGGCGTTCGACGGTGCGTCCGCGCAGCGGGCCGACGGTGGCCGAGGGGCCCAGTACCGCTTTCGCCGCCACCGCGCCCAGGCAGACCACCAGATCCGGGCCGATCAGATCCAGTTCGGTGGCCAGCCAGGCCGAGCATGCGACGACCTCGGTCCGGCTGGGCTGTTTGTGGATCCGGCGCTTGCCGCGTTCGGTGAACTTGAAATGTTTCACCGCATTGGTGAGGTAGAGCTCCTCGCGCTGGAATCCGGCTTCTTCCAGCGCGCGGTCCAGCAGCCGCCCGGCGGGTCCCACGAACGGTTCCCCGCGCAGATCCTCCTGGTCGCCGGGCTGTTCGCCGACCATCACGACAGGCGCGTGCGCCGGTCCGGCGCCGAACACCGTCTGGGTGGCGTCGCGGTAGAGGCCGCAGCCGCGGCACTCCGCCGCCGCCGCGCGGACCCGCCCGAGGTCGGCGCCGCCGGGAACGAACTCGGCGGCGCCGACCGGTTTCGGTGCCCGGCGGCTGTTCGTGGCCGCGCGGGCGGCGGGGCTCATCGGCGGTCTACTTGCCCAGGGCTTCGGCCAATTCGTTCTTGGTCATCTTGGAGCGGCCCTTGATATTGCGGCTCTTGGCTTCGTTGTACAGCTGGTCGCGGGTCCGGCCCTTGGGCTTGTCGGTGCCCGAGCGCAGGCCGCCGCGCCGCTGCGGTGACATATCGCGGGTCGAGGAGCGGCTCGCGGTCTTCGTCTGACCGGCCTGGGCGCGGTTCTTGTTGACCGTCCGCGCACCGATTTCCTTCGCACGCTTGGTGCTCGCCCCGCGATCCTCGGCGGAATCCTTGATGTGCTCGTACTGCCGTTCTTGTTTGTCGGTCCATTCCTTCGGCATGACACACCTCCTGTCTGCCCGGCCGTGTACCCGCGTACAGCCGGGGCAATCAGCATGCGGGTCGTCCGCGGGTCGTGGGGCGTCCTACCCAGGCCGCGCGGCAGTATGCAGAGTATGTCCGAGCCTTCGGCGTGTCGGTGTCCCGATTACCGCCCGCCCGGCTCCCGGGTCAGTGCGGCATGGTGGTCCCGCATGGCGGAGATGACCGCGGAGAGCACCCGGTGGGCGGCGGCGAGATCGGTGGTGGGCAGGCCGGCGAGCGCCGAACGGGTGCGCCTGCCCAGTGGGTGGAAGAATTCGCCGGCCACCGACATGCCGTGATCGGAGTAGTGCAGCAGCACCCGCCGGCGGTCGCCGGGATCGGTTTCGCGGTGGATATGACCGGAGGCGATCATCCGTTCGACCAGGTAGGTGATCGCGGCCGGGGACAGGCCCATGAGTTCGCGCAGTTGTCCGGCGGTGAGCGGCCGGCCCTCGGCTTCGGCGGTGGCGACGTGCATGAGCGCACGGAAATCGGTGCTGCGCAGGGAATGCGAATGGGCGAACAGATGCCCGATCTGCTCGGATACCGCGGTCAGCGCGCGGATATCGGTGGCGATCTCGGTTTCGGCGTGCTCCCGGGGCGCGCTGTCCGTTTTCGCCGAGGGTTCGTCTCTCACCTACGCCGTCCTTTCCTGATCCCGCTCGCAAGAGTGTAGGTGCCGCGGGCGCCGGCCTTGCCGATTATTTCAGTTTCTGAAATAGTTGCCGGGTGAATGCCTGGGAACGATTCGCCACCGTGGTCACCGGCCGCCGCTCGTGGGTCCTGCTCCTCGCCGTCCTCGCCGCCGCCTGCGCGGTGATCGTGGGCGTCGGTGGAAACGACGACGCGGGTCAGGCGCCGACCTCGCTGCCGCGGGATTCCGAAGCCGCGCGGGTCGACGCCGCGGTGGCGGAATTCCCGGGCGGCCGGGACGCACCGGCGATCCTCGTGATCACCCGGCCCGACGGCGCGGAACTGACCGATGCCGACCGCGCCGCCGCCACGAAGACGGTTCAGGAGGTCTCCGGTACCGGCGCGGACGCGCTCGTGGTCGCGCCGGACGGGAAGGCGGCACTGGGGCGCGCGACGGTGTCCGCCGACCTGAACGGAGCGGACCTGGCCACCGAGATCGACCGGCTGCGCCAGGTGGCCGCCGAGCACGCGCCCCCCGGCCTGACCGTGCAGGTCACCGGCGGCCCGGCGTTCGGCGCCGATATCGCCGACTCCTTCGCCGGTGCGGACGTGACCTTGCTGGCCGTCACCGCGCTGGTGGTCGCGCTACTGCTCATCGTCACCTACCGCTCGCCGGTGCTGTGGCTGGTACCGCTGCTGGTGATCGGTCTCGCCGACCGGACCGCCACGAGCATCGGCACGGCGCTCGCCCGCGTCACCGACCTCTCCTTCGACGGCTCCACCGCGGGCATCACCAGCGTGCTGGTGTTCGGCGCGGGCACCAATTACGCGCTCCTGCTGGTATCCCGCTATCGCGACGAACTGCACGGGAACCGCGACCACCGCGCCGCGCTGCATGAGGCTGTTCGCCGCGCCGGGCCGGCGATTCTCGCCAGCAATGTGACTGTGGTGCTCGCCCTGTGCACGCTGCTGCTCGCGACACTGCCCAACACTCGTTCGCTCGGCCTGATGGCGGCCGCCGGCCTGCTGGTCGCGGTGGTCTTCGTCCTGCTGGCGCTGCCGCCCGCCTTGGCTCTGTGTGGCCGGAAGATCTTCTGGCCCTTCGTTCCGCACGCGAGTGCCGACGGGACCGCGGCGCACGGTGTCTGGCATGGGATCGCCACCAGGGTGGTGGCCCGGCCGGCCGTGGTCGCCGGCGGGGCGATCGCGCTGCTGGTCGTGTGTGCGGCGGGTCTGACCGGCGCGGATATCGGGCTGTCGCAGACCGAACAGTTCCGGGTCCGGGCCGAATCGGTGGATGGCCTGGATACCCTTGCCGCTCATTTCCCCTCGGGCGCTTCCGATCCGACCGTCGTGCTCACCCGGCACGACGCCGCCGCGGCGGTCCGTCCGGTGCTGGAGGCCGCCCCGGGCGTCTCCGCTGTGGTGCCCGCGGGTGGCCACGAGGGCTCGGACCGGTGGATGGTCACCCTCGAGGCCGCTCCCGAATCCGAGGCGGCCTATACGACGATCGAACAATTGCGCGGCACCCTGGCCGCGATACCCGGCGCCGAGGCCATGGTCGGCGGGAGCGACGCGAAAGCGCTCGACACCCGCGACGCCGCCCGGCACGACCAGCTACTGGTGATCCCGCTGATCCTGGTGGTGGTCTTCGCGGTGCTGCTCATCCTGCTGCGAGCGCTGCCCGCCGCGGTCCTGCTGATCGGCGTCACCGTGCTGAGCGCCTTGGCCGCGCTGGGGCTGGGCAGCCTGGTGAGTACGCATCTCTTCGGCTTCCCCGCGCTGGATACCACGGTGCCGCTGTTCGCATTCCTCTTCCTGGTGGCACTCGGTATCGACTACACCATCTTCCTGGTGACCCGGGCCCGGGAGGAAACCCCGGGCCACGGCACCGTCGACGGTATGGTGCGCGCGGTCTCGGCGACCGGCGCGGTGATCACCAGTGCCGGAATCGTCCTGGCCGCGGTGTTCTGCGTCCTGGGTGTGCTGCCGCTGATCACGCTCACCCAGCTCGGCATCATCGTCGGCATCGGCATCGTGCTCGACACCTTCCTGGTGCGCACCGTCGTCATTCCCGCGCTGTTCGCCCTGGTGGGTCCGAAGGTGTGGTGGCCCAGCGGTTTCGGCGGCAACGGCCATCCGGCGCCCGTCACCGAACTCGTGGAACAGCGGCAGTAGCGGAGGATCGGCCGCCGATAAGTGAGCCACCCCTGATTCACACCGTCCTGATAGGTAAGGCTAACCTGAATCCTGTTTGTACGATTCAGAGGCAGGACGGTAGAGCGCATGGCATCGAATATGCAGCGTGCACGGCGGTGGAAGCGGAGCTTGCCGCCACGGCAATGGATGGTCGCCGGCATGATCGGGGCCCTCGCGCTGACCGCCGGGTGCTCGACCCGGGAAGCGCAGACCGAGGAAACGGCCGCCACCGGCGCGCTGTCCATCGTCGATCAGCGGGGTGAGACCGTCACTTTGGCCGGTCCGGCGGACAAGGTGGCGTTCACCGTGATGCCGGCGCCGTCGATCTTCGCCGCCGTCGACCGCGGCTACGACCGCATCGTCGGCATCAATCAGTCGACCCTGGTGGCGAACCGGGGCGGCATGTTCGCCACCATGTTCCCCGGCTCGGCCGATTCGGCCGTGGTCGCGGGCAACGATTTCGTGCCCAACGTGGAAACCCTGCTGCAACTCGATCCCGATGTGGTGGTTCAGTGGGGCGACCGGGGATCCGAGGTCACGGCGCCGATCGAGGCGGCCGGATTCCCCGTCGTGGGCCTGAAGTACGGCACCCAGGACGATCTCGAGCAGTGGATCACCCTGTTCGCGCAGATCGCGGGTAAACCCGAACGCGGCCAGGAACTCATCGACTGGCAGCGCACCGAACAGTCCGAGATGCGCGCGCAGGTGGCCGCGCAGACGGCACCGCGGCCCCGGGCGATGATCCTGTCCCGGACCGGTGACACCTACAGCACCACCAGTGCCAAGGGCTACGACGGTTTCCAATTCGATCTCGTGGGCGCCGATCTGGTGACCAAGGGTTTCGTCTCCGAGTCCGGGCAGGTGAGCCCCGAGCAGATCCTGGCCTGGAACCCCGAGGTCATCATGCTCAGCGGATTCGACCAGAGCACACCCGCCGATATCTACGCCGACCCGAGGTTGGCCGGCGTCAGCGCGGTGCAGAACAAACGCGTCTACAAGACCCCGCTCGGCGGTTACCGGTGGCAGGTGCCGAGCGCGGAATCACCGCTGATGTGGCAGTGGATGCACCAGGTCCTGTACCCGGCCGCGCGCGACGGGCAGTTCCGCGCCGATATCCGCGCCGCCTTCGACGACCTGTTCGCGTACCGCATCTCCGACGAGGAGATCGATCAGGTGCTGCGCCTGGACCTGAACAAGGACGCCGCGGGTTATGACCAGTTCCTCCGCTGACCCGGCGGCGGTCGCGGCGCCGGAGGCTCCGGCGCCGCGCCGCGCGCGCTTCGACCGTCGCCTCCTCGCCATCCCGGGATTCCTGGTCCTGCTGATCGTGGTGGCCCTCGCCGCGCTCGCGGTGGGCCGCTACACCGTGCCGCCGAACGAAATCGTGCGAATCCTGCTGGGCCAGGTCTTTCCGCTGGAACAGACCTGGTACGCGCAGGAACGCACCGTGGTGCTCGATGTGCGGCTGCCCCGGGTGCTGCTGTCGATCCTGCTCGGCGCCGGCCTGGCGCTCACCGGCGCGGTCATGCAGGCCGTGTTCCGTAATCCGCTGGCCAGCGCACAGGTGCTGGGGGTGTCCTCCGGCGCGTCCTTCGGCGGTGTGCTGATCCTGCTCGCCGGTTTCGGCGGCGCCGCACTGGTCGGCGGCGCCTTCCTGGGTGGCGTGCTGGCGCTGGTGCTGGTGGTGGCGATCGCCCGGGCGGTACCCGGCGCGCCGCTGCTGATGATCGTGCTCGGTGGCACCGTGGTGGGCGCGATGTTCCAGGCGATGGTCTCGTTCATCACCTATATCGCCGACCCCTACAGCGAACTGCCCTCGATCGTGTTCTGGCTCATGGGTTCGCTGGCGACGGCGACCTACACCAAGGTGCTCACCGCCGCGATCCCGATCCTGGCGGCCGGTCTGGTGGTGCTCGCCCTGCGCTGGCGGCTGAACATCCTCGCCATGGGCGACGGGGACGCCACCGCACTGGGCCTGAATCCCGCGCGGCTGCGCAATTTCCTGCTGCTGTGCGTCGCGCTGATCACCGCGGGTTCGGTCTCGGTGGCCGGGGTGATCGGCTGGGTGGGCCTGGTGGTCCCGCATCTGGTGCGCATGATGGTCGGTACCGACAACCGGATGGTGCTGCCGGTCAGCGCGCTGCTCGGGGCCGCCTATCTGACCGCGATCGATACCCTTTCGCGCACCCTGAGCACCGCCGAGATCCCGATCGGGATCCTCACCGCCATCATCGGCGCCCCGTTCTTCGTGGTGCTGCTGATCCGCAACCGTTCCCGCCTGTGGGGTGCCGATGCTCGAGGCTAGTTCGCTCTGTTACCGCTATTCGGCCAAGGGGCCGTGGATCTTTCGTGACGTATCGGTCCGCGCCGCCGCGGGCGAGGTGTTCGCCGTGCTCGGGCCGAACGCACGCGGCAAAACCACCATGCTCAAATGCCTGGCGGGTCTCCTCCGGCCGGTCTCCGGTTCGGTCGAATCCTCCGGCCCGGTCGGGTACGTCCCGCAGAGCCATTCGGTCGTGTTCTCGTTCTCGGTGCTCGATATCGTCCTCATGGGCCGGGCCCGCACGGTGAAGATCTACAGCACGCCCACGGCCGTCGATCGCGCTGCCGCCCGGGAGGCGCTGCGCCGGGTGGGCATACCGCACCTCGCCGACCGCGACTACACCGCGTTGAGCGGGGGCGAGCGTCAGCTGGTGCTCATCGCCCGGGCGCTCGTCTCCGACTGCGACACCATCGTGCTCGACGAACCGGCGGCCGCCCTGGACCTGCGCAACCAGGCCCAGGTGCTGACCGTGCTCCGCGCGCTGGCCGACGAGGGGATGGCGGTCGTCATGACCACCCACCATCCCGACCACGCCCTGCACGTGGCCGAACGGTCCATGCTGATGGTCGCCGCCGACGATCAGCGCCACGGCCCGACCCGCGACCTGCTCACCGGCGCCCTGCTGTCGGAGATGTACGGCGTGCCGATCGTGACCGCCGATATCGAGACACCCAGCGCGGTCCGTCGGCTCACCGTGCCGGATTTCGGGCGGGGGATCTCGTGACGGTACTGAAAGCCGTGATGGCCCCGGCTCGCGGCGAGTACGCCGGCGGCTTCCGTGACATCGATGTCTACGATCTGCCGGGGGAGTGCACCGATGCGATCACCGGTCTCTACCTGACCGGCGACGTGGATCAGGAATACCTGACCGAGCAGCGTCCGCTGCTCGATTCGTTCGTCGCCCGCGGCGGACGAATCGTCGTGAACGGGCATGTGCAGCGGCTTTTCCTCGACGGATTGACGAGATGGCGCAAGCTGGAGTTCCGTAACCCGCGCGACCTCGCGTTGACGCGGGTGACCGAACATCCGGTGTGGGCCGGCACCGACCCGAAGGCGTTCCTCTACAACACCGGGACCCGCGGAGCCGTCCCGTTCGCGGAACTGGAACGTATCGGTGTCGCCGGATTCTACGGGCGCGGTTGCTATCCGGACCTGCCCGAGCACGCCCGCGTAGTCCACACCATCGGCCGCACCCGGGCACCGATCGATTACGACTATCCGCTCGGTGCGGGGCGGGTCCTGGTCCACGGCGGCAACGACCTGCTGCAGTTCGCCACCGCCGACCGCGGTACCGCGCGGCTGCGCCCGCAACTCCTGCGCTGGCTGGAAGGCGACGATGACTGACCCCGAGCCCCGCACCGGTATCGCCTTCCTGCACGGCGGCAGCCACGCCCAGCTGGCCACCCTCGCCGATCCCGCCCTGGCGCCCTACCGGATCCGTCCGGTGCATGTGCGCACCGGTGCCCTGGCGGAAATCGGCGAGGCGGAGGTGATCGTGGTCGCCGACCGCCTCCGCCCGGATCTGCTGCGACGGTGGACCGATACCGTCGTCGCCGGGCTCGACCGGGGCGCGACCGTGCTCGTCTTCGGTGAGAACCACGCCGGACAGTGGTTGCCCGGCCTGCGGGAAGAACCCCGGCCCACCGTGTTCTGGTGGTGGCGCACCGGCGAGGACCACCGGCTCCGGAAACAGGCTCCCGGCCATCCCGCCTGGGAGTTCTTCGCCGACCGCGCGGTGATCTGGCACTACCACGGGGTGCTGGAACCACCACCGGGCGCGGTGAGCCTGGTCGACCTGCACACCGAGGACGGTGTCCGCGACGGCTCCGTCCTCTATATCGACGAGAGTTCCGCCGCGGGACGACTGCTCGTCACCACGATGGACCCGGTGTACCACCACGGCTCCGGATTCATGCCGGGAGCGACGCAACTGCTCTATTCGGCACTGCACTGGGCCACCAGGAAGAGGGAGAAGACATGCTGACAGTTCTGGAATCCGGGACGCCGATCGAGTTCTCGTTCGCCGATCTGATGAAGTATCACGGCACCGAGTTCCCCGGTGGTGTCGCGCACGCGTACTGCGCTGTGCGGCACGCCGTTTCACTGTTCGGCACCGTCGAACGGCGGGAAGTGACCGTCCGCACCGCCTTCCCCGGCCCGGGCGGCCGCGACGCGATCGAGATGGCGCTGCGCGCGGTCACCGGCGATCGTTTCACCGTCGTCCCCGAACTCGCGGCCACCGAGCGCGGGCCCGTCCTCGCCCGCTACGTCTGGGAATTCACCTACCGCGACCGGACCGTGCTGCTGCGGTTACGGGACGCGGGATTCGTCACCGCCGAATTCATCGAACTCGGCGCGCGTCGCGACCGCGACGCGGCCGACAACGCCCGGCTGACCGTGTTGAAGCAGGAGATGACCGACCGGCTGCTCGCCGGCGCCGTGGGCGAGGTCTACGAAGAGGTGCCGCTCCCGACGCGCTGACGCGCATCCCCTCCCGCACCGGGCCCCCGCCCTACACTCGGCGCGCAGTGCGTGCCGGTTTTCCCGACGGGGGCCCGGGTACGCGATCGGTATCACGTGCGGAAGGAGGGCCGGACCATGACGGCCGACGGAGTAGAGGGATTGCGGACGGTAGTACTGGACTGCCCGGATCCGTGGAAGCTGTCCGAGTTCTATCTCGGATTGCTCGGTGGGGAAGTGGTGAGCGCGGAAAGCGACGACACCTGGGTCGCCATGGTCGACCCGCAGGGCCGGCGGCTGGCGTTCCAGTTGTCGCCGGAGTATCGGCCGCCCCGCTTCCCGGATCCGGCCGGTTCGCAGCAGGTCCACTTCGATGTGCTGGTCAGCGATGTGGAGGTCGCCGAACCGGCAGTCCTGGCGCTCGGCGCCACCTTCGTCCACGCGGAAGAGACATTCCGGGTCTACACGGACCCGGTCGGGCACACGTTCTGCCTGGTCTGGTTCACATGACCGCAGCCGCGGTCGCCCTGTTCACCCGCGATCTGCGGGTGTGGGACAACCCCGTGCTCACCGCGGCGCACCGGGAGGCCTCGACGGTGGTCCCGCTCTTCGTGCTCGACGAGGCCATCCTGTCCGGTCGTTCCTGCCCGCCCAATCGGGCGCATTTCCTGGCGGCCGCCCTGCGCGAACTCGACGACGAACTCCGTGCGCTCGGCGGCCGGCTCGTCGTCCGCGCCGGAGATGTCGCCGAAGAGGTAGCGCGGGTGGCGGAGACGGCGGCCGCGCCGGTCGTCCATATCGCCGCCGATGTCAGTGCCTACAGCCGCCTCCGGGAGCGGCGGCTGCGTGATCGCCTGGCCCGTGACGGTCGCGAACTGCGGGTCCACACTGCCTCGCTGACCGTTGTGCCGCCCGGCGATCTGGTGCCCGCCGGCAATGATCACTTCGCCGTGTTCACGCCCTATCTGCGGCGCTGGACCAGCGACCGGCACCGGGCGGCGCTGCGCGCGCCGCGCCGCCTCGAGCTGCCGGAGATCGCCGCCGGGTCGCTCCCGGAGCCGGGCGAGCTCGGTGCGGGAGAACCCTCACCCGAACTGTCGGTCGGCGGCGAGACCACGGGCCGCAAAATCCTGCGGGACTGGCTTTCCCGCAACCTCGACGGCTACGCGTCCGGCGGCGACGATATGGCCGCCGACACCACTTCACGGCTTTCCCCGTACCTGCATTTCGGTTGTCTCTCGCCGGGGGAGGTAGTGCGCCGCGCCGGGGATTCCACCGAGGGCGCCGCCGCGTTCGTCCGGCAGGTGGCCTGGCGCGACTTCCACCACCAGGTACTGGCCGCCCGGCCCGGCGCGGCATGGGCCGACTATCGCGCGCGGGATATCCGCTGGCGCGACGACGAGCAGGCGCTCGAGGCCTGGCGCGAGGGACACACCGGCATTCCGATCGTCGATGCCGGGATGCGGCAATTGCGCGCACAGGGCTGGATGCACAATCGCGCCCGCCTGATCACCGCGAGCTTCCTCGCCAAATCGCTGCGGGTGGACTGGCGGGCCGGCGCTCGACACTTCCTGTACTGGCTGGTCGACGCGGACCTGGCGAACAATCAGCTCAACTGGCAATGGGTCGCCGGAACCGGAAACGACACCCGCCCGAACCGGGTGCTCAATCCGCTGCGCCAAGCCGACCGCTACGACCCGCAGGGCGACTACGTGCGGCGCTGGGTGCCGGAACTCGCCGATATCGAAGGCCGGGCGATCCACCGGCCGTGGCGGCTCGACACGGACTATCCGGCGCCGATCCTCGAATTCCCCGGGATGTGACGCGACGATGCCCGGACCGCACGGCCCGGGCATCGTCGAATCCGCCGCCTGATCAGCGGAGTTTGGACTTCGCGGCCTTCTTCTTGGCCTTCGCCTTCGCTTTGTCGGCCTTCGCCTTCGCCTTGGCCAGCTGGGCGCGCTGTGCCTTCGCCGAGGCGCCGAGTTCGCCGCCGCGGTGCTTGGTGTAGTCGGCGAGTTCGGCCGCGCGGTTCTTGGCCGCTTCCGCCCATTCGGGGCCGCGATGCTGGGCGGTTTCGGCGAGTTCGCCGCCGCGGTGCTTGGTGTAGTCGGCGAGTTCGGCCGCGCGGTTCTTGGCCGCTTCCGCCCACTCCGGACCCCGGTGCTGCGCCGTTTCGGCGAGTTCGCCGCCGCGGTGCTTGGTGTAGTCCGCCAGCTCGGCGGCCCGGCTCTTCGCCACCGCGGCCCATTCGGGACCGCGGGTCTGGGCGGTTTCGGCCAGCTCGGCACCGCGATGCTTCGCGATATCGGCCCAGTCGGCGCCCCGCTTCTTGGCGGTGTCCGCCCACACCGGACCCCGCTGCTGGGCGATCTCGGCCAGCTCCGCCCCGCGGTCGGCCGCGGAACCCGCCAGATCCCGGCCTCGGTCGGCGGCCTGGTGCAGTTGCTGCCGGACCGCGTCGCCGGTGCCGCTACGGGCCGACGACCCCACCGGCAGCGCACCGCCGACGGTGGCGGCGGCCCGCCGGGCGGCGCGGCGTCCCCGCCAGCCCAGCGAGGGCTTACCCGCGGTATCCGACGCCGCGATCATCAGGCCCCCCAGCAGGCTCACGTCCTTGAGGAATGCCGTCCGTTTCGCCGCGCGGCGCTCCGGATCGTTCTCGGCCCAGAAGTTCTGCTCGGTGACCGTCGCCGGAACCACCGTCGCCGCCAGCGCCAGCGCCGCCGGGCGCGGCGCCTTGCCCAGCGCCAGCAGGGCGCCGCCGGCGATCTGCACGGCCGCGGTCACCCGCACCAGGGTGCTGGGGTCGGCGGGCAGGTTGCCCGCGATATCGGACGGCAGCGATTCCTTCCCCTTGTGGACCAGAGTCGACGCCTCTTTCACCCGTGATTCCGGATGCATCAGTGTTTCGACTCCGTTGACGACGAACGCACTCGCCAGCAGGGGGCGGGCGAACCGGCGTAGCAGCATGATGTGCATCCCTTTCTTCGGTGTTTCGCATCTGTCACAGCTGGTCACCAGGGGTAGTAGGCCAGAGTACTGCCGATCTACCCGGCTTCCGGGCCGGGAAACAGAACCGGCCGCTTCGTGTCCGCCCGAACCGGCATCCGGGTCGGGTGGCGAATATCCGGTAATCCGACATCCCTGTGACCAGGGTCATATAATCCGATCGGATGCATGACCTGCACCAGGTAAGGCATCGAACATCGCGTCCTGTGCGCGATATGCCGCCGTGCCGCGCCGCCGTCCTGGGTATCGTCCGGCAAATGTCGCCGGGTGCTATGCCGCTGTGGTGGGCAGTGCCTATTCTCGGATTCAGGGCATCCGCACCGCAGGCGCCCGGCGCCCCGGTCGGCGGAGCCGCGGTGCCGGGGTCGCATTCTCCGTGACCACCGGCAGTTGTACGAGCCGGAAAATCTGCACATCGCCTGTCATCGGAAGGACGCAATACAATGTCCGCCACGATCCCGGATCGTGAGGCCACCGATCTCGCACTCGGCCTGGCGGTCCGAGCGCCGTCCGTGCACAACACCCAACCCTGGCGCTGGCGGTCCGCCGACTCCGGTATCCAGCTCTTCGCCGATACCGGCCGGCAGCTGATCGTCACCGATCCCTCGCTGCGCTCCCTCATCGTCAGCTGTGGTGCCGCGCTGCACCATATGCGCGCCGCCCTGGCCGCGCTCGGCTGGGCCTCCGCCGTGGACTACTGCCCGGACCCCGGCGACCCCGACCATCTCGCCACGATCCACACCACTCGCCGGCCGCCCACCGACGCCGAGATCGAAATGGCCGCCGCCATCCTGCTGCGCCGGACCGATCGCCGCCACTACCTGCCCGAGCCGATTCCGGCCCGTTATCTGCGGTCCCTGGCAACGCAGGTCTCGGCGCGCGGAGCCGCCGTCCGGCAGGTCCCCGACACCCTGCTACCACGGCTGGCGACGCCCATGCAGCACGCGGTCGCCGCGCACGCCACCGACCGGCTGTACCAAGAGGAGATCGCCCACTGGAGTGGACGTGACCGGCTCACCGACGGTGTGCCGTCCCGGAACGCCCCCGCGGCGCGCCCGGACGGCGAGATCCCGGTACGTACCTTCGCCGACCCCGGCCTGCTCGATCCGGCGAACCAGCCGGACGCCGCGCAATGGCTCGTCGTCGGCACCGCCCGCGACGACCGGCGGGCCCAACTGCGGGCAGGGGAGGCGACGAGCGCGCTGCTGCTGACCGCGACCGAACTGGGCCTGGCCACCAGCGTGCAGACCGAACCTCTCGGCGTGCCGGACGCACGGCAGGAAATCCGGACCGGCCTACTCCACGACTGCGCGTACCCCCAGTCCATGGTGCGGGTCGGCTGGAGTTCCCGCGGTTCCGCGCCGCTGGCCGATACCCCGCGGCGCCCGATCGACGAGATACTCGAGGTCTGATCGACCGCGACCGGGCGGGCTTTCGCCGCCCCGTCAGTAACCGCGTTCGGTATCGACGAGAGCCAGCAGCGGTTCGCCCGCCGCGAACCGTTCCACATTCGCTCGCACATGCTCGGCCAGCAGGCCCGGCAGACCGCCGGACGGATTCGCCAGATGCGGTGTGATCACCGCATTGGGCAGCGACCACAGCGGATGCCCGTCGGGCAGCGGTTCCGGATCGGTGACATCCAGTGCCGCGCCCCCGATGGTCTCCTCGCGCAGCGCCCGCACCAGCGCATCGGTATCGATCAGCGATCCCCGCGCGATGTTCACGATCCAGGCCGCCGGTTTCATCCGGGCCAACGCGTCGGCGTCGACGAGATGCGCGGTATCGGCCGTCGCCGGTGCCGCGATCACGATATGGTCCGCGCGCGAGAAGAGTTCGGCGTTCCTGCTCGCGTCCACCGTCTCGACCGCCCCCGGTACCGGCGTCCCGGACCGGGTGGAGGCCAGCACCTGTGCCCCGAACGCGTGGAACAGCGGGATCATCGCCCGGCCGATACCCCCGCAGCCGATAATGGCGACAGTGGCCCCGTGCAGCCTCCCCACCCGCGTCTCGAACTCGGCCTTACGCCACGAAGTCGCACGCGTCTGTTCGCCCAGCCCGCGTACGCCCGCCAAGAGCAGCAACACCGCATGCTCGGCCACACTCGGCGCATAGGCACCGGCCGCCGAGGTCCAGACGCGGTCGTTGTCGATGAGGCCCGCCGCGAACCACCGCTCGATCCCCGCACTCGGCAACTGCACCCACCGCACCGCATCCGGTAACCGCTCGGGAAAGGAATCCGGTCCGCCCTTCCACACCACCGCCTCGGCATCGCCCAACGACACCAGCCGGCCACCACCCGCCTCGATTCCCCGGGCGAGGGCGGGGTCGTATTCCGGACCCAGGTGGATGGCGGGAACTCTGGTATGCGGCACAGTTCACTTCCGGGACGTCGGGACTGATGGCCGCATCATCATCCGCCGGCGCGGGCGTCGTCAACAATTCCTCTCACCCGGACCGAGACGCTGGACGCGGCCCGGCCGCTAGGAGAGGTTTCCGGCCGCCAGCGCCCGCACCCCGGCCACGGTCCCGCCGTCGACCAGCAGATCGACCCCCGAGATGAAACTCGACGACGGGTCCAGCAGGAAAGCCGCCGCATGCGCGATATCGTCCGGGGTCCCCAACCGCCCGGTCGCCGACGCGTTGACCATCGCCCGCATCGCCGCACCCGACTCGCCGTCCAGCTCCTGCCGCCCCATCGGCGTCGAGATCACCCCCGGACTGATCGAATTGAGCCGCGCACCCCGCCGCCCCCACGCGACCGCCGCGGCCTGTACCCGCGCCACATTGCCCCGTTTCGCCACCGCGTAGGCGATACCCGGATGCGCCTCGTGGTCCAAGAACGGCAACGCCAGCAACTCCGCCGCCGGCGTATGCGCGAGCGCCGCGACCTGATCGTCGGGCAGCGGCGCCATATACGCCGACATACTCGCGATCACCACCCCCGCCCCGCCCTCGGCGACCACACTCTCGAAAGCATCCAGGATCAGCGCCGTCCCCAGCAGATCCACCTCCAGCACCGCCTTCGTCACCGCCTGGGTCGGCGACACCCCCGCAGTGTGCGCGATATGCGTGACCCGCCCCGCCTCACCGGCCGCCGCGGCCAACGCCGCCACGGACCCGGCATCCGAAACATCGACATACTGCCCGCGAACCTCATGCCCCTCACCGGCCAGCACCTCGACCACCGCGCCCAGATTGTCCTTGTCGAAATCGGCGATCAGCAGCCGCCGGCCACCCCCCACCCGGCGTGCGATCGCCCGCCCCATACCTCCGACCCCGATAACGACCGCGACATCCTGTCCCACCTGGCGCTCCTCACCGCGACTGCTCCGCTGCGCACCACAATCTACCCACGCGCCGCGGCCGCCGGAGCGGAATTCGTCACCCGCTGACAATGAAGCGGAAAACCCCAGGTGGTACCCGCGATTTTGCCCCGGTGGCGCGATCCGATACTCTTGCTGAGCACACCGGTCCGGGTGGCGGAATGGCAGACGCGCTAGCTTGAGGTGCTAGTGCCCTTTATCGGGCGTGGGGGTTCAAGTCCCCCTCCGGACACAAAATCGACTATCTGACCTGAGTTTATACTCAGAGTCTATGAATCTTTTTTGATATATCCACAGGTCAAGACAGTGTGTAGGTGTTCGTGTCCTCCTCGGACACCTTTTCCGTAGCATTTCTGCGGCGGCAACTGTGTCTACGCACCGGCTCGGACACGGTCGCACTCGGTAATCGCCCGGCCCTAGTGATCTGAGTCGTTGTTCAGCGCCGTAAGTTTCTGACAGTAGTGGGCGAGGCTGTCGAGGATCTGGTCGGCAGATTTGGTCCATACGAACGGTTTCGGGTCTTCGTTCCAGGCGTTGATCCAGGCCTGGACGTCGGCTTCGAGTTCGGCGACGCTGCGGTGGGCCGATCGGCGGAGTTTGCGGTTGGTGAGCTCGGCGAACCAGCGTTCGACGAGGTTCAACCAAGAACTGCTGGTGGGGGTGAAATGCAGGTGGAATCGTGGGTGGGCTGCCAGCCATCTGTTGATGGCGGGTGTTTTGTGGGTGCCATAGTTATCGCAGATCAGATGGAGATCCAGCTCGGCGGGGGTGTTGGCGTCGATGGTTCTGAGGAATCGCAAGAACTCCTGGTGGCGGTGTCGGCGGTGGTGTTGGCCGATGACCTTGCCGGTGGCCACGTCGAGCGCGGCGAACAGGCTGGTGGTGCCATGGCGGACATAGTCGTGAGTGCGGCGTTCGGGCATACCGGGCATCATCGGCAACACCGGTTGCGAGCGATCCAGTGCTTGCATCTGAGATTTCTCGTCCACGCACAACACCAATGCCGCAGCCGGCGGATCCAGGTATAAGCCGACCACGTCACGGACCTTGTCGACGAACTGCGGATCGGTCGACAACTTCCAGGTGTCCACGAGATGCGGTTTGAGCCCGAACGCTCGCCAGATCCGCGAAATCGATGACTGGGACAAGCCGGCTGCCTTGGCCATACCCCGTGTCGACCAGTGGGTATCCCCACCTGCCGGAGTCTGCTCCAGCGTCTTCACGATGACCTTCTCGACCTGGTCATCGATGATCGTGCGCGGCGCACCGGGTCGCGGCTCGTCCACCAAGCCCTGCAGGCGATCCCGCACGAACCGGCCCCGCCATCGGGCCACGGTCTGCTCCCGTGTCCCCAGCGTCACGGCTACATCCTTGTTGGTCGCTCCCGCCGCGCACGCCAACACGATTCGGGCTCGAAAAGCCAAAGCCTGTGCTGTTTTCGGTCGCCTTGCCCACCGCTGCAACGCCTCTCGTTCTTCCTCGGACAGCACCAGTTCGACTTTCGATCGCCCCGAGCGCGGACTATCGGTCAATCCGTCCAGTCGCGACTCGACAAAGCGCCGACGCCACTTTCCGACCGTCGCAGTTGTCACTCCCAAATCCGCAGCGACCTGCGTACTCGCCGCATCCGGCTCTGCGCACGCCAACACGATCCGCGCCCGCAAACCCAGCCGGGAATCCCCACGCGCCCAGCGGACAAGCACCTCGCCCTCAACATCGGACAGTGTCAACCCAGCCTTCGGCCGCCCCGTTCGCGCCACTAACCAACCCTAGCAACTTACGGCGCTGAACAACGACTCAGATCACTAGCTCTGTCGGTGCGTGGATACTGGATGCCGTTGGCTCTGACGAGGCGATCGGGAGCGACATAGTCGAGATCGTCGGAGTTGCGGATCTAAGGCAGGTATTGGCCTGCTCAACGCTGGGGTGTTTCGGCTGCGGAACATGGGGTCCACACGACGGATGTCGCTGCGGATACGAGGAGGGATTTGGGAGCGACGCTTCGGAGTGCACGGCACGCACCGCTGGGGTGACCGCCGTTGGGAAGTCGGCCCGGCCGGTCTGCAGGACAAGTTCTGCAAATGAAGCCTCTCCGCATCGTCCAAGCGCAGTGCTCCAGCCAACGGGTCGAGAAGTTGCGGCCAAGCTATCAAGAATTTTCTGACACGTTACGCCTGGGGGATAGAGTCCGCCAAGCCTGCGATGAACTCCTGGGTGTCGGGATCGGCAGAATAGATGACCAATCCTCGCATGCCGCGGGTCAGTAGGACCTTATATGTGTTCCGGATGAGGATATCGACTTCCTCGTCGAAAAGGTCCTTGCGCTTAAACCTTCTGTCCTTGTTTGCTTCGCGCCGCACAACTAGGCGCCCGTTCTCAGCGACAATCTCGGGACCCAAGATGACTCCAGTCCAGTCGAACTCGAAACCTTGGGTGGAGTGGATGGTGCCGACTTGGTCGAATCCGCGGGGGTCGGTGGCCCAAAGCCAGCTGGGTGGAGGATCGTTCGGCGTGCCCATTGCTTCCCCTGCCTTGTGCCAGGGTCTCGACCAATTTCCGATCGTGACATCCGGTACGAGAGCTCCGTTGCTGTCGGGATTAATTGACCAATCCCAGCAGTATCCAGCGGTGATTCTCGCCGTGCATGTGGGGGTGATCTTCGACCGGAGATAGTCCTCCATCTGTTTCGGCGAGCGGGCGCTGTAGACATTGTAAATGCCGTCGGCTTTCCACGGGATGGGTCCGGTTGCATTGAGGCTTAGAAGGTTAAGGACCCACTCGTCAAAAGCTGCACTGCCGCCACAGCGGAACTGACCGTCCAGATCTACCTGAAACACTGAAAAGCCCGCTCGGGCAGCATGATTTCGAATATACTCGACCGTGCCGACCTGATTAGGGTGGACGACCTGATGGTCGTCCAATAAGAACACCGGCACGCGAGCCGCGGCCATGATCTCATCGACCTGCGGACGTTTGGTGAAGGCAATGGTACGGGTAAAACGATCTGTGGATTCTCGCAGAATGCCATGGGCCTCATCGCAGATAACGACATCAAGCCGCCCGCGGTCAAGAGATGCCAGGCTCCTGTAGTAGGTAAATTGCTTTTCTAATCCGCGATCCTGGCGGCCGTAGATCCGTCGGTACGTCTTTGTGATGGCTTGTGATCCCGTCGCGTACAGGACTCGGCGGCCGTCCTTGCGGAGATGCTGTAGTAGCGACAGCGCGATCAGTGTCGTTCCGCTGCCGGGGCCACCGGTAACGATTACCACGCTCTGGTTCCTGGCGTCGTGAGCCTGGCTGACACGGTTCCGCACGGCCTCGAAGGCAAGTCTCTGGTTCTCGATGAGAGTGTGCTCTGTGGTCATGCGCGCAATTGTGGTGGAGCTGAGGAGCGTCCGCCGCCGGCGCGTTTCACTGTTGAGGAGGTGGACACCGGCCGGATGTCCGGATGCGGACGTGAACTGGGTCTTCAGGTAGTGGATGAATTCGTTGCGTTCGTTTGGATGGCCTCCGGTGAATAGTCGACCAAGATTGTCGGGTGGGAGATGGAAGAGTGGCTCGACTGATTTTCTCAGTGCGTTGTGCAGGTAGGCAACGCCATGGAGGGCTTCGGGATGGTTGTGTAGCACCACGAGGTCACGCTGAAGGTAGCGGCAGTATCCTCGGACCTGTTCGACAGGGTGGAGTTGATCGCCCCGCGTATGCAGTGTCCATACGATCCGGTTGCTGTTCCACCCCAGGCCTGCGTCCGTCCATTGCTTTAGCTCGACTACGACGTAATTGTGGTCACCAGTAGCCGGATGGACCCCGGCGAGCACCGCGTCGACGCGTTTGGTCGAACTCGGGACCGAACACTCGATCAGCATGCTCACGCCCTGTAGGTCGGCCTCGACGAGTGCTTGGGCAAGTGCAGGAAGGCTGGACTCCCATGACCGCCGTTCGGCAGTGTTGCCGTTCCTGCCTGCCCTTTCGGCGACAACGACGGCAAGGTTTCCTTCGCGGGACAGGTTCAGGATCTCAAGGGCAGTTGCGTGAAACGCTCTCAGCGTCATGGCCGCCCCCAATCTCTGATTCGTTGCTATGCACAGAAACAGCGTTCAACATACTGGACCTGCGATGAGCGCTTGAAGCTGTGTCCATCCAGACGAGAAATGCCCGGTCGTGGCTGGCGCCGGCGAGCTCGCGAGCGAGAGGCCAACATGATCCCGTGGAATCCTTCTCGCTGGTAGCCAGCGCAGTGCGGCCCGGCCGGTCAAGGTCCGCCGTCGAGAATGGCCCCATCCTGAAGGGGGCGGGACCGCACAGTTTGCGGTCCCGCGGGGGAACGGCGGGCCCACAAGCGAGCGGCGCGAGTCTCAGTTCTCGCGCCTGGTCCATGCGGCGGGAGAAGCGGCTCGGATCTACGGTAGGCGCAGTGCTGTGTGGTGTATCAGCGTGGGGTTTTGGGTCTGATCCCCCTCCGGACACTTATTAAACCTTCTGAACTGCGATTATATGCAGATTCTATGAATTGATTTCGACATATTCGCAGGTCAAGGCATTATGTAGGTGTTAGTGCTCTCCTCGGACACCATTTCTGTGGCATTTCTGCGCCAGCAAGCGTGTCTTGCACCGGCGCCGACACCGCCGCGGCCTATCGCCGGAGTCGGCATCGCGTTGTGCGTCCCATCGGCAAACCCGCTCGCTGGCAAGTCGGAGCCAGGACGACATGCGGCTGCGGCGCCCACGTCCAGCGGGCTGCGGCTCCGTAGTCGGGTCGAATCGTGGTCGTCTGTGGCCAACCGGAGCCGTTGACCGCGATTGGCCCCCCGGCGCGGAAGGGGGCAACGGCAAGCGGCTTCCGCCTGACGCGCCCAAGTTTGCTGGTTCGATCCCAGCCGGGGCAACCATAGAATCGCCAGTTCAGGGCGGTATTTCGTTTTGACCTGGCTTCTTGTGCACAATGTGTGAGCGCATGGGTTTGGGTCGCTCCTCACTCGATCGGGCGCATGTCCGTGCTGACGGCTTCGTCCGTGATTCGGATCTGGCGGCGGAACGGTACGCGTGGAGTGTGTCCTCGTTGGTCATTCTCCGGATTGTGTCTGTGCTCAGGCCGTGCGCTTCGTCAGCGCCTTATCGAAAGCACGACCGAGGTTCAAGGCGCGGCTGCTCAGTGGACCGCGCGTGGCCGCTGGTGGCATCGAGCGCTCGCTGTAGTGCAGCGGCCGCAGCGCGTGCTCGCCGATGGGAATTCGACGGACGAGAACCGTCGAGACGCCGGCACCCGGACCATCCCCGCGGGCGCGGGGCCGACACTTCCTGACCTGGTCTGATCTGAGATGGTGTGCTGGTTTTCATTCGGTTCGTGTGAGGGAGTTGAGTTCCTGCGATCAATCGAATTCTTCCGATGTTGTCGAGGCGATTCACTGTACCGATTTCGATGGTCTGTGACGCGGCTTGGTTGTCGGGTGGTCGACGTACGCTGGGCGTCGATGAGTATTCGAGGGGTAGAGGGTGCGTATCAGGGGGCTCTTCGGGCGTTCAAGACGCCGATGCTCGATTTGCTGCACCAGACGTATGCGCCGTTTGTCGTGACCGTGTTGGCGATGGTGTTCACCGCTGAGCGTTCGGCGGTTGCGGTGGCGGATGCGCATGCGGAGATCGGTGGTGCTCTGAACCAGCTGCGTGCGGCGGGGTATGGGGAGGAGGGGCAAATGCCGTTGCCGTCGGGTAGTGCCCGCGATCTGTGTCGTCAGTGGGTGAATGCCGGATGGCTCGTGCGTCAGGTGTTGGACAACGAGGTCGAGGTGTATCGGTTGTCGGCGCATGGGGTGGGTGCGTTGGAGGTGGCGGGCCGTGTCGGTGGTTCCCGGACGCGGGTGTCGGAGTCGCGAGTGCGGACCTTGTTGGAAGCGGTGGAGCGGCTTGCGCAGGATGCCGATCCGGATGTGATGGCTCGGATTGCCCGTCTGGAAGTGGAGATCAGGCAGCGCGAGCAGGAGCTAGAGCGGCTCGAGCGCGGTGGTGTGCTGGACGCTGTCGATGATGAGCAATTGCTGGAGCAGGCGGAGAACGTCCTGCATCTGGTGCGTGAACTGCCAGCAGATTTCGCCCGGGTCGCCGAGTCGATCAAGGCTATTCAACGCGACGTTGTCACTGAGCTCAGGCAGGATGCGCGGCCGACGGGGGAGGTGCTGGGTGAGTATCTGGAGCGGGGGCAGCAGATCATGGATGCGACGCCGGAAGGGCGGGCATTCGCCGGGGCGCTGCGGTTGATCGGTGACCCTGAGCAGATCGATGACTTGTCGGGTCGGTTGCGTACGGTATTGCGGCATCGGTTCACTGAGCTATTGAGCGAGCCGCAGCGGCGGGAGTTCCTCGATATCGCGCGCCGGATCGAGCGGGGTGTCAAGGAAGTCCTGACTGCTCAGCGTCAGGCCTCGCATGTGATTACGACTCAGGTGCGTAATCACGATCCGATGCGGGACCGGCAGGTCGACGAGTTGCTGCGTGAGGTGATGACCGGTTTGCATCGGTGGATGCCTCATTCGAAGCACAAGGAGCCGGTCGAGCCGTTGCGCCGTTTACCGGCCGCGGGTATCGAGCACCTGCGTCAGTCGTTGAGCGATCCCCGCCCACCTCAGCCGCCGGCACCGTTGGCCGAGTGGGACGAGGACATGATGCCGGACACCGATACCCGGGCCTGGGGTGGACCGAATTATGCGGCGCTGGAGGAGCATCTGGCGCACTTCGCAGCCGACGCGGACGCGATCGATATCGCGGCTGTTTTCAGTGCGGCCCCTGAGGAGATACGCCGTCCGGTGGATCTGCTCGGCCTGCTCGAGCTGGGGCATCGCTCGGGCATGACCGATACCGAGACCGTCGTCACCGTCGAAGCTGTCCGGCCCGATCGCACTCGGCGGCGGTTCGCTTTCCGCGGTGTGATCGTGAATACGAAGGACGAGGTAGCAGGTGAGTGAGTCGGTGCTCGACGACGAGGTGTGGCCGGGAGCCGAGGACTCCGGGTTCATCGACCCGGTCTCGATGGAGGAAGACCCTACCGAACTGTTCGCTGGTGATGCGGGCAC
Organism: Nocardia rhamnosiphila NBRC 108938; assembly: GCF_000720425.1. Lineage (GTDB taxonomy): Bacteria > Actinomycetota > Actinomycetes > Mycobacteriales > Mycobacteriaceae > Nocardia > Nocardia rhamnosiphila. The sequence goes on from NZ_JOAJ01000001.1 coordinate 242,386, forward strand.
GCTGGACGCGGATGTGCGGCGGGTGTTGGTGCGGTTGTTGCAGCGCAGGTTTCTGCTGGCCGATAGATATCCGGCGCAGTGGCGAACGCTGTTGGAAAACCAGCAGATCATCGAGTCCCGGCTGCATGACCTGTTCGTCCGGCTGGTGGTCGATCACGACCGCGGTGTCGCCTACAAACAGCAGGTGCGTTCAACGGAACTGGATGTGCCGATTCTGTTGAAGGATGATCCCTACAACCGTGCCGAGACGCTGGTTTTGGTGCATCTGCGCACGGTGTTCTAGCAGGAACGGGTCGCCGGTGAGATATCGGCGCGGGTCGATATCGAAGAACTCGAGCAGACGGTGTTGACCTACTTCGATCCTGACGACACCAATATGGCCAAGGGGCAGCAGGAGATCCGCAGTGCGGTGACACGGTTGTCGAAAGAGGGGCTGATGGAGGAGGAGACTGCAGGCCGGTATCGGATCACGCCGCTCGTGGAGGTCGTGATGAGTACGGAGAAGCTCACCGAGCTGAGCCGATGGTTGCGTGAACGCAATGACAGCACAGGCCATGGCCCAGAGGGAGTCGCGCCGTGAGCATGATCGATACGCTGTTCGGTCTGATCCCGGAGGCGTCGAGAGGGCAGCAATGGGTGGCACTGGATCTGCAGCTGGTCAACTGGGGCGGGTACGACGGGCACCATCGGGTACGTTTCGCGCCGGGAGCGACCCTGCTGTGTGGTGAGTCAGGGTCGGGCAAATCGACTCTGATGGACTCCTACATCGCATTGATCATGCCGCATACGATGCCGTTCAACGGAGCCTCCAACGGGGGCGTCGTCGGCCGGCCGCGCGGCAAGGATCAACGCAACATCCTGTCCTATGCGCGGGGCAAGCTCGATGAATCCCGCACAGGGGGTGAGACGAAAGCCCGAGTTCTGCGCGGCGATGGCCGCGATACCTGGTCGGCGATCGCTATGACCTGGGCCGATCAGTCCGGTGTGATGTTCACGGCGGTGAGGGCGTGGTATGTGCCGTCCGCGGCCCGCACTCTCGATGATCTGGTCAAGGTCCGGGCCACCTGTGACGGGCCATTCGATCTGCGCACGCTCGCTGGGCCGGTGAACCAGCGGCTCGCCGACAGCGCAGTGAAATCGGTCGGCCTGACGCCTTATACCACCGACACCGAGTACACGGCACGGTTGCACACCGCTCTCGGAATCGGCGCCGCAGGTGACGGTTCCAAGGCAGTCGCGTTGCTGGGCCGGATACAGGCCGGCCAGCAGATCACCACGGTCGATGCGCTGTATAAGACGATGGTGCTCGAAGAACCGCCCACACTGGCCACTGCGGACGAGGTGGTCAAGCAGTTCGACGAACTGTCCAGCACACGCACACAGATGACTACCGCCCGCCAACAGGTCAGGACACTGGCTCCGATCCGGGAGCATCACCGCACCATCATCGATGCGATCGAGTGTGTGGAGATGATTGAGAGCCTCGGTTCGCTCACCGACTCTTCGTCGCCGGCGGGGTTGTGGCGACATGAGCGGCGCGTCGAGTTGCTGCGAGCGGCCGAGGACGACCTGCGGCAACGACGAGAGCAAGCCAAGATAGCCGTCGCTGCAGCGACTACGGTGGCCAAGGGAGCAGAGGCCGAGCTCAAAGGGATTGAAGAGACCCTGCGGGTATCTGGTGGCGCCCGTCTGGAGAAGGCTCGCGCGGCGCTTCTCGATGTGGAAAAGCGGCTCGTCGAGGTCGAGCGGGCGTGGGGCCGGCTCGAGACGGTGCTGGAGGTTATCGGTGCCGTGGTCGCCGGCGAGGAGGATTTCGCTGCGCTGGTCACACAGGCACATCGGCTCCTCGGCGACAAGCAGGCCAGGCTGACCGCGCAGAACGACTTTGCCGAAGCAAAGGCGCACCAGGCCAGAGTAGCGGGTGAACTCGAGGAGCTGCGTACTGAGCGTGAGGCTGTTGCCGCCCGTCGGGGAAATATCCCCACCGACTTGCATCGGGCGCGCGCGATCCTTGCCGAGGCATCCGGTCTCACTCCGGAGCAGCTCCCTTTCGTCGGCGAACTGGTCGAGGTGCGAACAGGGTTCGAGCCGTGGCGAGAAGCATTCAACCTCGCCCTGGGCGGGTTCGCCACCAAAATGCTCATCGATATCGCGCACCTGAGCAGGTTCCGCGAAACGATCAACACTGTGCGCACGCCGCGGCGCATCCAATTCGAAGGCGTACGAACCGGTCTGCGGGACGATATCGGGCTCGACGATCGCAGACTTCCCGGCCGCCTCGAATACCGGCCCTCGCCGTTCACCGCCTGGCTGAAAACAGAACTTGTGAACCGGTTCGATTACGTCTGCGTCGAGACGGCACGCCTGCTGCCCCAGTACACCAGGGCGCTCACCATCACCGGCCAAACCTCCGACGGCGCCCGCGGTGCGCACGGCGGCCAGGGCAGGGCCAACGTCCTCGGCTACACCAATGATCGACTGCTGGCACGCCTCGACGAAGAGATCCGCGCGATCACGGAACGCAAATTAACTGCTGACGTGCTCGTCGGGACAAGACAGGCCGCGCTGGACTCTTTCGAGGATCGCCGCAGCGCCTACCGGACCCTGACCGAATTGACCTGGGACCAGGTCGACGTAGCTTCCGTCGTGGCCGAGCGGGACGAGTGGAATAAGACTGTCGACGAGGTCCACTCCGGCAATCCCGAGATCGACAATCTCCAGAAGCAGGTAGATGCCCTGCAGGTCAAGGTCGAAAAGCTCACCGAGAAAGCCATCCGAGCCAAGGTCGAGAAGGAAAGCCTCGACAAAGCCTGGCAACACACCACCACTGAGGCCGACGACGCCCAACAGAAGCTCGACAGTGCCCGCGGCGCCGGCCACGAGGTCACCCTCGAACACCGTGACTATCTCACGAGCCTGTTCGGCAACGAAGACACCGGCGAAATCCCCTCCGCCAAAGCCCTCGATCTGTTCGACGCCACCACCCAGGGGGTCGCCGACCGGCTCGCCACCGACCGCCGCGCAGCGCACAATGCGATCGGTAGTGCCAGAAACGCACTGTCGGCAACGTTCGCCACATTCGTCGAACGCTGGCCGAACCCCAACCTCGGCACCGACCCCGACAATTCCTACAGCGATTTCGAACGCCTGCTCACCGAACTGGAGACCAGCCGTCTGCACGAGCTGGAAAGCCAGTGGCGCGACAGTCTGTTGAAGCTATCCGGCAACGACCTCACCAGCCTCGACAGCGAACTCGCCTCCGCGATCCGGGAGATCCGCGACAGGATCGAACCGGTCAACCGTATCCTCGCTGATCTGCCTTTCGCCGACGACGACCATCGGCTCCAGATCGACCCACAGGAAAGCCACTCGACAGTCCGCGCCCGTTTCCGCAAGGAACTGCGCGATGTCCGCCGGCTGATCGACCAGGCGGGCACCGACAACGACCGGGAACGCGCCTACCGCCGGATGGCCAAAGTTATCGACCGCATCCGACGTAACGCCCCCGACTTCGCCGAACTGATCGACGTGCGCAATCACATCCGCATCAGCGCCGAAAAACGCAACGCCGCCAACGAACATGTCGCCCTCTACGACCACATCGGCGAAAAATCAGGCGGCGAATCCCAAGAACTCGTCGCCTTCATCGTCGGCTCGGCCCTGCGGTACCAACTGGGCGACGCGGGCGCCGAACGCCCCCGCTACGCCCCCGTCTTCCTCGACGAAGCACTCATCAAAGCCGACGCACGCTACACCGGGCGCGCCATCGGCGCCTGGCGCGGACTCGGATTCCAGCTCATCATCGGCGCACCCAACGACAAGAACAGCGCCATCGAACCACACGTCGACGCCGAATACCTGGTGCTCAAGAACAACCAGAACCGCTCATGGGCCAAACCCATCATCGGCGTCCCCGGAGACCCTGAATGACCGCAAGGCTCGTCACCCCCGCAGAGGCCGCCGACTCGATCCATCGCAAAATCCGCCACAAATGGGCAGAGGCCGTCTGCGCAGAACACGGCATAGGCGACGCCGTGACCTTTTCGGTTCCGCTCCGCCCCGGACTCACCACCGGGACAGCAGTCGAGCAGATCGGATACCGCCGCTGGTACGACTGGCACGCAGCCTGGCGGGCATTCGACGAGCAATACATCAGCAACACCCACGGTGTCAGGGTCATCCGCAAACCATTGACCATCCAGCGCGTGACCGACGTCTACCCGGCCACCCTCATATCCACAGACTTGACCGCCGCCGTCGCCCTCGTATCCCACGCTCACAACGAACCTGTGACAGTCGATATCGCGCGCGCCCGAGCCGTCGCCACCTCACTCCAGGCTGCCGGCGCGACTCTCACCACGACCACGCTGAAAGCAACCTACCGACTCTCCGAACCAGACACCACGGTCCTACTCGCGGCAGTCAGGTGGCTGCACGAGCACCCCGACGTAAGCGCCTGGACTGCCCGACAACTCCCCGTCGCCGGTATGCACTCCAAGTGGCTCGAAACCCACGATGGGCTTCTACGCGCTGTGGCAGGACGCGATGTGCGCGCCGAACTCCGGCCACGACCGGCTGTCGTGCACCTGACCTATGTCGATCCCGACTATGCAGCCTCGGGCCGACGCAGGCACGACGCCTGGACAACCGGGGACGTGCATGAACTCGCCTACCAACCGCGCAATGTCCTCATCGTCGAAAACCGCGACTGCCGCCTCTGGTTCCCGCCAGCCAGAAACACAATCGTCGTCGAAGGAAACGGCAAAGCCGCCGCATCCCTAGTCGCCAACATCACCTGGATACGCCTCGCCGAACATGTCATTTACTGGGGTGATATCGACGCCGACGGCTACGCCATCCTCGACCGGCTCCGAGCCGAAATGAGCACTCCCACACCCAACGGCCTGCCCGCCAAATCGGTCCAATCCATCCTCATGGACGCCACAGACCTCCACAATCACGCCCACCACGGCGTGAACCACGACAAAACCGGCCGCCCGATCCAACCGTCATCGACAGACTTTGCCCACCTCACCCCCGGCGAGGCAGCAGCCTACGATGCCATCGCCACGGCAGGTCCGGCCTTATTCCGACGAATCGAGCAAGAGCGCATCCCCCTGCTACATGCCGCGGCGCAACTGCAGTCGTTGACCGGTACAGCCGGCGACCACAGCAGCCCACAAGATCCGGGGCTGCTGCACGGATAGGTGACATCGATCTGGCTGGCCGAGCGGCCGGCCTGGAAGGATGTCACTGTGCCCAAGCCATATCCCCAGGAGTTCCGTGACGATGTGGTCCGGGTCGCTCGTAACCGCGAGGACGGCGTGACGTTGGACCAGATCGCGGCCGATTTCGGGGTGCATCCGGTGACGTTGTCGAAATGGATGCGTCAAGCCGACGTCGACGACGGCACGGAGCCGGGCACCAGCACCGGCGAGTCCGCTGAACTGCGGGAATTGCGGCGCCGTAACTGTCTGCTCGAGCAGGAGAACGAGGTGTTGCGCCGTGCGGCAGCGTATCTGTCGCAGGCGAATCTTCCGGGAAAAGGCTCTACCCGCTCGTGAGCGAGCTCGCCGCCGACGGGATTCCCGTCGTGGTGACGTGCCGGGTGTTGCAGCTTGCTCGACAGACTTATTACCGCTGGTTGAACCGTTCGGTCACCGACGCCGAACTCGTCGAGGCGTATCGGGCGAATGCGTTGTTCGACGCCCACCACGATGACCCGGAATTCGGATATCGGTTCCTCGCCGACGAGGCCGGCGTCGCGGGTGAGTCGATGGCGGAGCGGACCGCCTGGCGGATCTGCTCGCAGAATCGCTGGTGGAGCAGGTTCGGTGAACGCCGCCGCGGGAGATCCGGCCGCCCCGGACCACCGGTCCACGGTGATCTGGTCCGACGCGTGTTCACCGCGAAAGATCGGAATCGGTTGTGGCTGGCCGACATCAGCGAACATCAAACCGGAGAGGGCAAACTCTATATTTGCGCGATCAAGGACGTCTTCTCCAACCGGATCGTGGGCTATTCGATCGACTCGAGGATGAAGTCCCGCCTCGCGGTCACCGCGTTGAACAATGCTGTCGCCCGCCGCGGTGAGGTCGCCGGCTGCATCGTCCATACCGACCGCGGGTCGCAATTTCGTTCCAGGCGTTTCGTTCACGCCCTGAACCGGCACCGCATGGCCGGGTCCATGGGCCGGGTCGGCGCGGCCGGCGACAACGCCGCGATGGAAAGCTTCTTCAGCCTCCTGCAACGCAACGTGCTCGACCGGCAGCGGTGGGACACCCGCGAACAACTACGGATCGCGATCGTGACCTGGATCGAACGGACCTACCACCGCCGACGCCGGCAAACCCGGCTCGGCCGATTGACCCCGATCGAATACGAGACGATCATGACCCCAGCGGTCACTCAGGCCGCGTAACCACTGATGCTCCTATTCGTGTCAACCGGCGGTGAGCCAGCGGCGATAGCGTGCCGTGAGGAGGGCGTCGGGCCGTTTGCCTCGCTCGAGTTCACTGAGCCTGGCGGGCTCAGCGCCGATACTCATAGCGGCATGGACGAGGGTCGCCCCGCGTTGATGTCGCAGAGCCCTGAGATCGGTTGTGTCGGGGACCTGTTGCGGGTGCGCGATGAGGTGGAACGCCTCTCTCGCGATCGCTCTCTTCAGACACCGCAGGACGTCCTTCTTCGATTTTCCTGTCGCGCGCAGCCGGTCGGCGTAGTCGCGGGTGCGGGGATCGTTGGACAGACGGACGAGCGCGATCTGATGCAGCGCCCAGTTCGCTTGGCGGTCGCCACCGCGGTTGAGCCGATAGCGGCGGGTTTTGCCCGATGATGCTGGGATCGGCGAGGTTCCGCAGAGAGCGGCGAACGACGCTTCTGAACGCAGCCGATGCGGGTTCGCGCCGGCGGTCACCAGCAGTGTCGCGGTGGTGATCACGCCGTAGCCCTTGGTAGCGATCATGGCGGGAGCCGCGGTGTTGACCAGCGCGCGTAGGTCATCGTCGAGTTCGGCGATTTCCATGCCCAGGTAGTGGTGACGACGGGCGAGCCGGCGAAGTGTTCGGGCGGTGGCGGCCGCGACGGAATCGGTTGCAACTCGGGGGCGCGTTGCTGCCAATGAGGCGAGCAGTTCCCGGTCCGGCAAGTGTGCCCAGCGTTGTTTGAGCGGCTCCGGGGCGGTGATCAGCAGCGACTTGATTTGACGGATTGCGGCTACTCGCGCCTTGATCGCGCTGCGGCGGACCGTGAGCAGTACTCGGATCTGCTCGACAATTCCGTCACCTGACTTGGCGATGGGTAAGCCGTCGGGGTCGGCCAGGACCTGTTCTGCGGCTGCGTAGGCGTCGAGCGGGTCGGATTTGCCCTGGCGGCGCTGTGTCCGCCGTGGCCGGATGACTTCGCGGAATTCGATGGCTTCTGTCGTCAGGAACCGGGCGAGTCCGGCGCCGTAGGAGCTGGTGCCCTCGACGCCGATCATCTGCACCACCCCGAAGGTGGCGACGAAGTCGACGAGCGCTCGATATCCGGCCGGACTCGCGGGAATCTCGATGTCTCCCAGTCTCGTTCCGGTCAGTGAACACACCCCGACGTGATGGGTGCTCGCGTGTGTGTCGACACCGGCGACGATCGCGCGAGTCTCGAGACCCACCGTGGCTGCCGACGTGGTTGCTGTCATGATGGATCCGTGCCCTTCTGCACTGGGGCACATCGGCCAGAGGCCGGGCAGACAAGACGTTGATGGGGCTGACCAGGCTCATATGAAGTCATGCTCGTCTCTGGCCGACATGCATCGGAGGGATGTCCTCGCCGTCGGCGCGTGGACGGATCAGATTCAAGACAAGCCGGAGCCGTCAGTCACCTGCAGGGTCACACCCGCCGAACGACGAGGACCCTTCCATCATCAACGTCACCTATCCGTGCAGCAGCCCCGGCCGCTGCGATCAGCCGGACGTACGTAGCTATCCCCCTGTCGGGCGTCGACGCCGGATCGCGGGTGTAGCGGGATCGCTATGCGACATCGCCCACCGACGTGCAAGCGGGCCTGTTCGGCGGGTCCGGTCCACATGGACCAGAGCTGAACCTGCGCCAAGCCGAGAAACCGCGGGGTCATCGCCGGCGCGGGGCGGCTCCGGTGTCGCCGAGGTCGTTCGCCTCGGGTCCGTGGTGAGCCGGCCCTCGATGGCAGGCGTCGCGTTCTGCGGCGCCGACCGCCGGGTCAGACGCGGGTGCCTGTGGTCTGCGCGGGAGCTGGCTGCGGTTCGGGCATGATGTCGCTCTCACTTCGGTCAATGGCGAAGTAGTCGATGCCCCGGGTTTCCCGGGCCGCGAGGACCGCGACCGCTGTCACGGCCAGGACGACGAGCAGGTACGCGATGATGGGCAGTGCCATGTCGTAGGCGGCCAGCAGCGAACCGGCGATGATCGGCGCGGCTGCCCCGGCGAATATCGAGGTCACCTGGGCACTGACCGAGATGCCGGTGTAACGCATCCGGGTCGGGAACATCTCGGAGAAGTAGGCGGCCTGCGGACCGTACATCAGCCCCTGCGCGATCAGGCCGAGGACCAGCGCGCCGAAAATCATCCAGGGGTCACCGGTGTCGTACATCGGGAACACCGCGACGGCCCACACTGCGGCCAGGGCGACACCCGCGCCGACGACCGGCTTGCGTCCCACCACATCCGAGAGGTAGCCGCAGAACGGGACCCAGACCAGGTGCACCATGTGGGCGAGCAGCATGATCCCCAGGACGGTGGAGGTGTCGACGCCGACGGCGACTTTCAGGTAGGTGAGGGTGAACGATGCGGCCATGTAATAGGTGGTGTTCTCGCCGAAGCGCATGCCCATCGTCGTGATCAGCTCCCGCGGATGCCTGCGCAGCACCTCGCGCAGCGGCGAGGGCTTGCTCTCCGCCAGCGCGGCCTGCGCCATGGCCGCTTTGAAGACCGGGGCGTCGTCGATGCTGCGGCGGATGTAGTAGCCGAGCAGTACCAGTGCGGCCGAGGCGAGGAAGGCTATGCGCCAGCCCCACGCCAGGAACTGGTCCTCGGTGGTGGTGGCGGCCAGCACGGCCATCACCGCGGTCGCGAGGATATTGCCCGCCGGGACTGCGGCCTGCGGAAAGCTGGCCCACAGGCCGCGACGGTCGGCGCTGCCGTGCTCGCTGACCAGTAGCACCGCTCCGCCCCATTCGCCGTGGCTATGCCGGCAAGAACCCGTGTCACGGGTTCCGACGGGCCTGGGCAGCGCTGCGGTTCGACGAAGGGCATCGGGTGAATATCAAACGAGTGCACCGCGCATCACCCGCGTAAACGCGCCGGGATCTCATCGGTACCGGTAGTGGATGCGGATGCACCGAAGATTGTGTGGGCGCTGGATTTCCAGTTCGACTCCACCGCTGATGGGCGGGTCGTGGTGATCCCATCGATGATCGACGAGCACACCCGCGAGTCGCTACTGCATCTGGTTGAACGGTCGATTGCCGGTGAGCGGCTGGTGGCTGAGCTGCAGCGGGTCTTCGCCGTTCACGGAGCGCCGAAGGTGCTGCGCCTGGACAACGGACCGGAGATGATTTCGGCGGCGCTGCAATCGTTTTGCCGAGACCGGGTCGGGATTTCGTATATCCCGCCGGGGACGCCGTGGAACAACGGTTACGTCGAATCGTTCAACCGGCGCCTGCGGGTCGAGTGCCTGAACCGCAACCACTGTACTTCCTTGCTCGAAGCCAGGGTGGCAATTGCCGATTTCAAGCACGAGCACAACCACCAGCACCGGCATTCGGCGCTGGGCTACCGCACACCGGCCGAGCACGCTGCGGCCTGCACCCACACCCACCACCCGGTGGGCTGCGACATCAACCGAACACCGATCACGACATACCGACTCTGAAACCGGGTGGTCGCGTTATCGGGGACTGGTCACAAGGACATCGGTTGCCGGCTTCGGGGTTCGTGCTCTTGCCGGCGCGGGTCAGGAATCGTTGCGGTCTCTACCCGGGTGATCGGGTCCTAATCGTCGCCTCGCCTAGTGCGGAGATGCTGGGGGTCTTGCCGCCGCGGGTTCTGGCCGCGGCATTACAATCTCGCTGCCCTGAGTTGCGGGGGAGCGGGTCATGAAGGACGCCACGGTCACTGCGCGCCGTAAAGCCGTCATGCGCGAGGCGCCGAGCTCGCAGGGCACGCCTGCCGCCGAGACGACGTTCGACGAATTCATTCCGCGCATACTTGCCACTGAATCCACCGGCCAGCAGGAGTGTTACGGCGCCTATTGGAGGCTACTGCTCACTGAATGGGGGTCCGCGGCGCCTGGGCGACCCGACACCTATCGAGATCCTGCATTTGATGAACCGGTACAAAGCCGGTGCCGTGGTCCGGTCGAACTGGCGCGGTGGTAGCGCTGCAACCCGCAACCTTTTGCACGGGATCCGGCGCCTCTACCGGCTGGCCGAACTCGAGGGCCTGATCGCCCCGCCGCCAATGCTGCGGCCAAGGTGCCTGTGCCAGCGAGACCGGAAAGCACCCGCCACACCCTCGCTCCACACCAGGTTGCCGATCTCGGCCGCATCGCTGCCGATCCGGTAACGATCCCGAACTCGATGCCCTGATCGTGCGCCTGCACATCGAAACTGCCTGCCGACGTGAAGCTGCGCTCACACTTCGCGTCGACGATCTCAACACCGACGATTCCACCGTGTTGCTGCATCACAGGGCGGCGTCGATGCCTGGCATCCCATCACGCCCCTGCTCATGTCCCGGCTGCTCGACCACGTGGCCCACCGCGGCGCCGCCTCCGCAGCGGTCAGGCATGAAGTGCTGCGACTCGTCGCGGCGAGCCGATCACCGATCGTCGCTACGATAACCTGCATCACCGTTTCCGCGGCATCTCGCTTGGGCCGACGCCAAGGGTATCACCGTGCGCTGGTTGCGGCACACCACGCTCACCTTGAGGCGATTTCGCTGCCGAAATCGTCTTTCTACGAAGCTCTCGTCCGGAATACCTCAAGCGAAGTTGCGATACCTCGCGCGCGGAAATCGCTGCCGTTGCCATCGCTGTCCCGGATCTGCGCCGAGGCTTGTCAGTCGACGGTGGCTGACCACCGGGCCAGACAATCACAGATGATTGCGAGACTGCCGTCCGATGAAGCTCAGGGCAGCCGCCATACTGGCGCGCCTCCAGCGGCTTCTTTCAAGAGTTTGCTGACCTTGCTGCTTGAACATCCAAGTTGTTCGGCCACGCTCTTGAGCGTGTGACCGCGGTCGCGCAGTTGAACGGCCTGCCCCCGCTCCAGAGTGCGAAAGGTCTCTCGTCGACCCCGAAACTCCGTACGCCAAAGCTGCCGCTGTTTCCACGGGATCATCGGCTCCTGCTCGAACCGGGTCTTCAACCGGCCGGGCAGAAAAGCCGAGTGAGTTGCGGAGAGCAGGCGGTCCCACTCCAGCCGGGGCATCAGAGATCGCCGGTCGAACAGAGCAAACATGACGTCTGGGTCATTCCAGACTTCCTGATCGAATTCTTTGAGCATTGTTTGCAGATCTGCTGGGAGGTCGGTAAGTAACGCCTGGTACTCGTCCTCGAAGCCGAGAAGCCGGTGCAACTCCATCCAACCGTCGAAACTTGGCAACCGCAGCGTCAATCCAATTTGAACTTGATCGTCTCTGTCTGTGTATGTTTCGACGATCGCCTCCGTGACAACGCGATAGCCCTCTGCGTTCACGGCCTTGACGATGTCGTGCCACATGCCCGCTGATTGTCTGCCGAGGTAGCCCACCTTGTCGCCGTTGACGTCTACGCACACGGCCTGCGGGTCGTACCAATGGCCAGGTTCCGGCACGATCTCGGCTTCAAAGTGTGCCTGCGGTGGCAGGCGCTGGAGAAACTGCTGACGGTAGTGGGTACCTACCGCCCTGATACTCACGCCTGCATCACCGGAAACGATGCAACATAATTCGGCCATTTCAGCCGGTCTGATGTAGTCGCTTGGCTGACGCCGATAGCTATCTCCATCGCGCAGCTCCGGCGGGCATCCTCCGTAGCACCTCTCACAGTTTTTCCCGCAGCTGATCCCGACTTGTGCCAGCATCGACTTCGTCGGTTCGCAATTCGCTCGCTCGTCGCGCCACCTGAGATCCTCGTCATCCCAGTTGGTTTCATTCACAGCTGCACCCATGTAGGCTGAGCATAGTGCCTATTCTGTACGGAGGCCGCTGAATGCCCAGCAGGCACCGGTTACCCCCGCATCGCGTAACCGGACACTCGGTCTGGCAGCGCCTGGGCGGGTCAGGGCCGGTCCTTCGATGGAACGGCGTATTACTGTGGAGCGCGGACGGGTCCACAATGGAACCCGTGCCTGGACCACCCGTCGTCACTCGCCTCATCTCGGTGCCTATCGCTGGGCGGGCCCACCCTATTGGCTGCGGACCGCACCGAGCGTCCAGGTCAGGCGCGCGGAATGGTCCACGGTGTTCGAGACCTGCATTGGCCGTCCTTGGCTTGTACGGAACAGACTTGCGCTGGGTTGTATCTCGATTCGTTGGGTGTGGAAAGAACCGAAGGGCAGTCCGAGTGCGGCGCTGAGTACCAGCGGATGTCTTATCCAGGAATTGGCTTCGCGGGTGGGCCATACCCGTAGGTGGGTTGCCAGCAGATGGGCGTCGGCCGTCCTGAGATTCGATTGGGGAACCTCAGGGCCAGGGTCTGGAGCGCTCCTTTGTATCGGGCGTGGACCGCCAGCCATGGTATGGCGGAGTTGGCCTTCTTCGTTTTCGTACTCCTTCGCCTTGCGGATGAGGTATTCCAGCATCGGGTTGTCCGCCCCCGGGAAGGGGTAGAGGAAGGTGTCGTCTGGTTCGGTGACCTTGAAGGCTCTGTGGTCGGGGTGCCCGCTGGCGATGATGCGGGTGGCGGCCGCGTCCATGAATGTTCGGTCACGAGAGGTGGCACCAGTGTTCGCGTCATTCCAGGGCACGGCATTCATCGACTGACCCACTGCCTCAATGGTGAGGATCTTCCCCAGGCAGCCTCAGCTCGCGAAAGCAAAGTCAATAGAGGGCCGAAGCCGGATTCGGATTGTTTCGGTACCGGTCGAAGCGAACATGCCAGGAACTGGGCGTGTAATCTCCGATTCCCAAGGTCACGTTTTCGTTGACGTTCGGATCGCCTAGCCCGTCCAGATCGGGGCGCCAGAGGAGCGCAATGTCCTCATCACCGGCAAGCGCCGCCGGTACCTCATCCCAATCGAAGTCGGGCCCACCCTCGGGCGAATCGGCATCGGCATCCCACTCCGCACCCTCGGCAAGATCCCGGAACTGTCGTCGCAAGACCCCACGTTCGTTTACCACGTCATGTCCAGCATCAATCCAGCCCCCCGTGCAGCACAGATAGATGAGCGCTTCTTCGGCGGGAGTATGAGGATTCCATGACTCGCCGGTGCGCAGCGCACCGATGAGCCGCTGTCCAGATCGAAGCACCTCCACCCACCAGGCGCGCGGCTGAGAGTGCACCGACCACGGGAAGTCCTCGATCAGCTCTGGAACATCCGGCTCTGCTTCGTTCTCGTCCCACACCGACAGTTCCAACTCGAGCAGTGTGGTCAGGCAGATCATCGACTGCCACAGCACGAACCGCGTCCTTGAAGTCATCGGCCACGGGTTCCACTCGCCGACAACGAAACTGTCGTACTCCTGAGGGGTGTCCGGCTCTGGATCGTCCGGCACAGGCTCATCGAAGAACTCTACGACCCAGGTCGCCTCGCCTGTGTCTACTTCCCCGTCCTCGTCACATTCGACACGCCAAAACCAATATGCCCGGGCACGATGGCTCCGCCACCGTGCATCGGTCAGGACCTCGTCGGGTTCGTTCGGGCCGATCAACCGACGTTCGGCTGGCTCTTGCCCCCCGGCGGGCCAGGCCGAGCTGCCCGCGCCTACCGGGAGCTCGATCTCGCCATTCAACAGGCGCAGGCGATATCCGACATCGAGCTCATCTTCCGGGCGGTAGTTGTCGATGAGAGCCATGATGCTCAGGTCGTAGGAAGCAGAAGCCTGCCGCCGCAGATCCACACTCATGGTGGAAAAATACGATGTCGCCACTACCGATAGAGGCCGTCCGTCACTCCCGATGGCGAGTGAGGCAGGTTGAGGAAGCGTCGACAGCGTCTGATTGCAGGCCAAGACCACGGCGCTGGGGAGCCCCGCCGCGAGAGCGTCCCAGGCACCCCGATCCCCGCGCCAGGCTGCGTTTTCCAACGCGGTGACCAACCGATCCGCTTCTTCATCACTGCCGATACTCACAGTTGTGATCGGCGTGAGACGTCTGGACTGGGTGCCGAATTCACCGATGAGCAGCTTTGCCTTGCCAGGGTTGGTCTGCACGTAAAACGCCGGCGCCGTGGCCGGGTACTCGAATGTCATGAGGACTCCTGAAGCTCGAAGGCTCGAATAAAAGGAAAGACCTCACGCACGTCGCTACCGACGACGCGCCACGGTCAAAGAATGGAATCGCGGTTGCTGGCCTCGTTACCGACGAGGCTGCTCGACCAATCGAGAGCTTAACTTGTGCACGTTCGGAAGTCACGCCTGAACGGTTCACTAGTATCCACCAGCATCGGGTCCACCTCGACCGGCGTGATGACAGCGGTGGATTCGCCGGCCGCAAAGTGCGGTGTCGCCTCGGCGCCGGACCGGTATCGCTGCCAGTGGGCAGCCGGAAGAGTGAGGTTGCCGAAGAGAGGCATGACCACAGCACAACAGGGGCGGTGCCGTTGTAGGTAGCAAACGCGGCTGCGGTCGCGAACCAGGTCGCCGGGCCGCCGAACGCGGCCAGGGTGGCCTCGATCCGAATCGAACCGAGATCGATGTTTGTGGTCGGGTCCGGGGTGCAAGGCTTCGGCCGGGTCGTCATGGCGCCGTGACTTGGGCAGTGGCCGGAAGCGGTACTCTGCGGCATGAAGGCGCTGACCTGTTCAGCCGAAAATCCGGTCGATGATCAGCTGCCCCAGTCCGGTTCCGGCGCCTGTCAGTACGGCCGTGACCACTGTGACCCCGATGGACCGCACCCAGGTCCTCCTCCGATGGCCGATGTGCCCTCGCTGGCTGTCATTGTCTGCGCGGCGATCCGGCGCGGTTCTGTTGTCGCTGGGCCCGCAATCGCGGTGGAGCGTGGTGTCCGCTGTCATCTGCGGTGTGCATCCTCTCTCGGCGTGTTCGAGGATGTAATAGAGGCTCAGCGCGGTGGAGCCCCGAGGCTGCGGAAAATAGTCGAGGGATGGGGGATCCGGCTCGGATCGCCCTATAACTTGGGCACAGGTCGGGCAACTACGAAGGATGGTGCCGTGCACGGGGATGATCGAGAGGCGCAATCCTCTCTTGAATCGGGTGTGTGGCCAGCAGATTCGTCGTCGGATGCGGTGGAAGTCGAGATTTTCGACCTCGCCGCCCAAGTGGGGTTCCAAGGCCCAGTGTGGTTGACGCTGGCAGAACGGTTGGCTCGCTACGGGTTGGCGGTGCTGGTGCCGTGGATCCGCTCGGGCCGAATCTTCGCCGTGGCGGCCCAGAAGCATCTGTATCTGAATCCGACAGCGACCGAACGCGAGACCGCGGCTTCCGTGTGGGCCAGTGACGACATGGCTAAAATTGCGGTGGCCGACGCGTTGCGGCGCTTCCAGGACAAGTCAATCGCGGGCAGCGGGTGGCGTCGAGATGGAGGGGCCAGCTTGGCGGCGTTCTTCATCGGGGGATGCGTGCTGACCTTCGTCGAGGAGTTCCGCAGGCGTCGCAACGACGGAGAGTTCGGCGTGCACCGCCGCGAAGACCGGGTTGGGCTCGAGGTCATGGTCACCGCAGCGGTGCCCGATATCGCACAACAGGTGACCAACCACGAAGTCTTGGCCGCCCTGCTTAGAGAATTCCCTGAACCTGACCGATGTCTTATATGGTTGAAAGCATCTCGGTACACCCACGCCGAGATCGCCGCACAACTCGACCTCGCCTCGGCGAAGGTGGTCGAACATCGGTGGTCACGGTTGCGGAATCAGCATCCGTGGATCGCTCGTCTTGCGGAGGATCTGTGATGAGCCGAGATACACACCGCCCGCCATATGAGCCTGAACAGGCACCCGCCAACGAGAACGAACTCGTGCGCCGGATGAACGAGCTACTTGATCGCTCCTCGCTAAGCGAGCCCGACGAACGCGTGTTGCAGACGCACGTCCCACAGCAGCACGTCGATGCTGTCCTCGCGCTCGCCATGAGGCGCTCCCTTGAGGCCGCCGCGGAATGCCCAGATGTGCCCGCCGGCTCAAGCGCCGCTGGTGAGCCCTGCGGGCGCGTTGACTCCGATTCGACTCCGGTATCCGCGGGTCACGCTGGCCAATTCGACATATTGGTGGCCGCTGCGGCCAGCGGCGACCTCACGGCATTTCCCTCGATCACCGGCACGATCAGGCCGCTGCTGCAGCGTTATTGCCGAGCGCGCCTGGGCCCCCACCTGAACGTCGATATCGACGGGGTCGTGCGCAGAATTTGCCTGGCACTGATAGCCGCCCTGCAGCGCGAGCTTGACCCGGATCGGCCGTTCATGGTGTTGGTGTACCGCTTCGCGTCTGACGAGGTCGCCTTTGCTAAGGCCACAGCAACAGCGAATCCTCCTGCGATCAGGGTTTACGGCTCGGCTGCCGAATTCGGTGACCTGGCGCGCGATTCGATTATGGTGAGGCAGACGAGGACTCTGGATTCGCTTCCGCCGCAGCTAAGCTTCTTCACAGCGACCGGGATGGCTGTTCCGATACCGAAAGCTACCGATCATGCTGGCTCGTCGGCCACGGAGCCTCGTGGCCGAATCAGCGAGCGGGACAATCAGGACACCTCTGCGCTGGTAGTCGATCCGAACACGGAGCTGACTGGTCGGGATCTGCGACATGCAAACCTTAGCCGTGCCAGTCTGCGTGCTGTGAGTCTGACCTGTGTCGACCTGACTGGCGCGAACCTAACCGAAGCAAGCTTGGCACACGCGAACCTAACAGGCGCTAACTTGACCGGCGCAGATCTGAGCTTCGCTAATCTGCGAGAAGCAAACCTCACTGGGGCAGACTTGACAGATGCAAACCTCTATCACGCCAGGCTGAGCGACGCGGTCTTGACTGATGCCGACCTGACCCGCACGAACCTGCATATCGCGAACGTGACCCGTACGAACCTCACCCGCGCGAACCTAATTCGCGCAGACCTGACGCGTACGGTCCTTATTCGCCCGGACCTGACTTGTGCGGACCTATCCGATGCGAACCTCACCGGCGCGGACCTAGCTGGCGCGCGCATGACCTTCGTAAATCTGACCGGTGCGGATCTGACCGGTGCGAATCTGACTGGCGTGGATCTGACCGGCGCGAAGCTTATCGGCACGAGACTTCGTGGAGCGAAGCTTAGGGACGCAGACTGCGCAGTCGCCGACCTCACCGCAGCCGACCTAGCCGATGCGAACCTGAACTTCGCTAATCTGACCGGTGCGAATCTGACCGGTACGGTACTGCCTAGCATCGACTCGATTGAATCAATGTCATGGTCCATTGATACACGGTGGGGCAGAGACACGAAGTACATCGAGGCTCGATCAGCCGATCAAGGTGGTGGAGTGTATGTGCTCAATCCTTCGGCTGGCTTGAATGTGCAGACTGGAGCGCCCAGCTGAAGCAAGGTCACCTGACCGTGCGGTAGCTCTGCGCTTACTCAAGCCGGTGGCAGGTCGGGCCAACTCGACGACCCGACATGGAATCCCTAGCGGGGCAAGCGACGGTTCGGCATGGGGATGTGGCAAAATTGTGCCCCTGGAGGGACGATTGGACCCGTAACCCTCCAGAGGCGTAACAACGCGATGGTTAGAGCGCGTGCTGTGTGACCTTCACCAATCGCCGGAAGGCGACTTCACCTCTCCTATTTACACAAGGCGGGAAGGTGTCGTATTGCTCATGGTCCGAGGCGGTTCCGTGCTGGTCGACGTAGCGGCCTGTGACGGGGACGCGTTGGCCGCTCTTCCAGGTGCCTTCTGGGCCGAGTGGGCAGTGGCGTTTTGTCATGCCGGTCTCCTTTGCTGTTGTGTGGGCAGCGGTCGGCTGCCGCTGGTTGCAGGGGATGGGAGATATCTTCTGGTGGTCACCATAGCGAATTATGGACCCTTTGATAAGTCCTTTCCGTGCTTCTTGATTGCATTATTTTAGAAACCGCAGGTAGCGCGGCTTTGTGATGCGGAAACGTATGCCAGATGGTTGGCGTCTAAGCCCTCAAACCTCCTGGTCATGACCCACATTCCCACATTCCCACATTCCCACATTCCCGCATTCCCGCATTCCCGCATTCCCGCAAAACTGCATTTGTTGGAACTCTTAATTTGCCACAAATGTGTGTTTGTGGAAATTGCAGTCAGTGCGGAACCCTCCAACTCTCGTGATCCCGGAGCGGTAGATGTAAAAATGCCATCATGACGTTAAAACGTTAGTTCTCAGCTCAGCTGGGCCGCGCTGTCTGCTGGCAACTGGCAGTCGAGACTGGACGGACCATCAGGACGGGGATTCGCTGGCGCAGGCGCAGGGGATCCCCAGCCCTTCCGATCGTCCTTGTGCACGGAGCCGCGTCGGGGTGCAGACTCGATCGCGGCCGAGATCGGGAAGGGCGGCAGTTGTCGGGCGAGCCTCACCCGGCGATATTTGACGACCCGCTGCCCGTTGCCGCCGCGGCGCTTCTGGCATCCGGGCATTGCTCATCTCGCCGGAGGTAGCGGTAATGAGGCGTCACGCAGACCGAGAACCGCCCAGCTCGGGCTGGATGCGGGTCGGGCTGCACGGTGATGCTAAGGCAGTTTCATCGGTGTGGAACCTTATCGCCGGGTAGGTCCAGCGACAACGCTGGGCAGCTCGCCGTCGTCGGGCCGGTTGGCGGGTCGAGATTCGCGCTCGGCCGGCTGGGTTCGGCTTCGATAGCCACGCAAAGTGATGAGCCTGGTCACTGTCTCGGGGTGGTTTCGTGCCGTCGGCGGAGCCGGTATTCTAATAGCGGGGACGTCAGCTGTCAGGCGTGAAAGCGGTGCCTTATGCCCCATCCACCCACGGCCGCGATCCTTCGTGCGCGGTTGATCCCGGCCGGTATCCACGTCATCGGCCACCATGATTGCCGGTGCCACCGAACCCGCCGCGACGGATCCGACCCGCGACTCGAACCGCGAAACAGCAGGGCAACCTTGATCGGTGGCCCGCCGGCCCGACCCGGTAGTGATCTCGCGGCGAGACACCGGCGGAAAGACACGAAGCTGCTTATCGGCCCAGTGACCAGGTGGTTTCCGCTGTCGAGCCCCTGTACCCCGTTCCCATCCGGTTCGGGGAGTTCGATATGAGCATGGCGGAGGAACTCTTCGAGGGTCTCTACCTCGAGACCACCCCCACACCAACACCGGTGTCGGACAGTCTCGTCACCGAGTTCGCATTTCCGGACACCTTCGACGATCACGTTCCCACCGATCTCTACTGCTCGGTGACAGCAATGGATAATCGGGGCCGGCTCGCCGCCCGCGCCACGGTCCGGCAACTGAACTGGCAGCCAGGACAGACAGTATCGATGACCCTGCAACAGGGTATGATCGTGATCCGCCGCGCACCCCAGGGCTGCCAGCTACCGACTTCCGGATTCGTGGTCCTGCCGTCGCGGGTCAGGAACCGATGCGGCCTATACCCCGGTGACCGGGTCCTGGTCGTCGCCTCACCCAGCGTGGAGATACTCGCCGTCCTGCCTCCACGGATCCTGGCCGCAGCCTTGCTAGCTAACTGCCCTGAGCTGCGACGGAGCGAGTCATGAAGGACAACACCCTCGCCGCGTTACGCAAAACCCTCACCCGCAAGGCGATGAGTCCGCACCGAACATCAACTCCGGCCGAAACGACGTTCGACGAATTCATCCCGCACGTCCTGGCCGTCGAATCCGCGACCCAACGCCAGTGTTACGGCGCCTACTGGCGGCTACTTCGCGCCGAATGGGGTCCTCGGCGCCTGGCCGACCCGACGCCCACCGAGATCCTGCAACTGATGAACCGATACAAAGCCGGCGCCGTGGTCCGGTCGAACTGGCGCGGTGGCAGCGCCGCAACCCGCAACCTCTTGCACGGGATCCGGCGGCTCTACCGGCTCGCCGAACTCGACGGTCTCATCGCTCCTGCCGCCAACCCCGCGGCGAAAGTGCCGATGCCACCGAAACTGCAGAGCACGCGGCATGCCCTCACTCCGCATCAGGTTGCCGAGCTCGGCCGCATCGCTGTCGAAACCGGTAACGATCCCGAACTCGACGCGCTGATCGTGCGCCTGCACATCGAAACGGCCTGCCGCCGCGAGGCGGCACTCAAGCTACGGGTCGATGACCTCAGTGCCGACGATTCCACCGTCCTGCTGCATCACAAGGGCGGCGTCGATGCCTGGCACCCCATCACACCGCTGCTCATGTCCCGTCTGCTCGACCATGTCGCTCACCGTGGCGCCGGCTTCGCACCGGCCCGGCATCAGCTCCTGCGTACCCGCAACGGCAAGCCGATCACCGATCGCCGCTACGACAACCTGCACAGCCGATTCCATCACCATCTCGCCTGGGCCGATGCCAAAGGTGTGACCGTGCATTGGCTGCGGCACACCACTCTGACCTACGTCGAACGCCACTTCGGCGAAGCCATCGCCCGCCGCTACGCCGCCCACAAGAACCCAGGCTTATCGGCGACACCCATCTACACCACAGCATCGCTGACCGAATGCGCCGAAGCTCTCTCAGCCGTGACCGGGCAACCGCACCCCCTCGCCCGCAACAGCCCTGCGAACCCGAGGAGTTCATGACCTGACCAGGAACAACTAGGACAGCGGTGTACTCTGGCTGCATGCACACCGAACCTCGGTGCAGCTGCCTCGATTCGAGTGTTCTGGTCCCCCTCCCGGACACCTTTTATGCCATCTGAACTGCGGTTATATGCAGATTCTATGAATCGGTCTTGACATATTCGCAGGTCAAGGCGTTGTGTAGGTGTTAGTGCTCTCCTCGGACACCATTTCTGTGGCACTTCTGCGCCAGCAACCGTGTCTTTGCACCGGCACGGACACGGGTCATCGGTGCATCTCTCGGATACCTGTCTGGATTACGTCCGGAATCGATCGGTTGGCCGGGCTCTGATCGTCGCGTTCTTGCCGTCCCACGGGGGATCGGGGATGTTGCCAGGGGAACCTCGGTTCGCATATCCCCAGATGTTCTGCGGCGATCTCGCCTCCGATTCTGACCACGGTGTGACGAAGATTCATGTGCACGCCGGGGTGTCGGCGATCTCATTGGTATGAGCGGTAACTCGTTGGTGACCCGGTCCCCGTGGATGCGACCAGCCGGAATTAGAGTCCTGTTGGCCCTGGTGAGGGCCAGAAGGGACGATAGGAACCATGGCTGGACGGAAACGGCATTCCGCGGAGGACATCGTACGCAAGCTGCGGCGCGCCGATGAACTGGCCGCGGAAGGCTTGACCGGCGAGCAGATCGCTGCTGACCTGGGAGTATCGGCGGCGACACTGTATAACTGGCGCCGCCAGTACGGCGGTATGGACACCGACGCCGCCAAAGAACTCAAGGAGCTGCGGGAACAGAACACCCGTTTGAAGCGGCTGATGGCCGATGCGGAGCTGGAGAAAGACGCGCTGCGCGAGATCTCGAAGGGAAAATTTTAGGCCCAGCGGCCAAGCGACGCGCTGTGGACATGCTCGGGGAGGTTATGGGCATGTCGGAACGGTTCGTGTGCAAGGTTGCTGCGCTTGCTCGGTCAACATATCGCCGGTTGCCGGCCGCGCAGACACCGGAAGACCCCGATGCCGGGACGCGGGCCTGGCTGCGCAGCTACGCGGCCAAGAACCCGTGTCACGGGTTCCGCCGAGCCTGGGCGGGGTTACGGTTCGACGAAGGCCACCGGATGAACATCAAGAAAGGCCACCGGCTCTGGCGGGAAGAAGGCTTGCAGGTACGGGCGCATCACCCGCGTAAACGGGCCGGTGCCTCGTCGGTGGCGGCGGTCGCCGCGGATGCGCCGAAGGTGGTGTGGGCGGTGGATTTCCAGTTCGATTCCACCGTTGACGGGCGGGCGGTGAAGATCGCGTCGATGATCGACGAGCACACCCGCGAATCACTGCTGCATCTGGTCGAGCGCTCGATCACCGGCGAGCGTCTGGTCGCGAACTCGGGCGGGTATTCGCCGTCCACGGTGCACCGAAGGTGCTGCGCTTGGACAACGGGTCGGACATGATTTCGGCAGCGCTGCAATCGTTTTGCCAAGACCGGGTCGGGATCTCGTATATTCCGCCGGGCACCCCGTGGAACAAGGGGTTCGTCGAATCGTTCAACCGGCGCCTGCGTGTCGAGTGTCTGAACCGCAATCACTGGACCAGCCTGCTCGAGGCGAGGGTGGTGATCGCGGATTTCAAGCACGAGCACAACCATCGGCATCGGCATTCGGCACTGGGCTACCGCACCCCGGCCGAGTACGCTTCGGCCTGCACCCACACCCACCACCCGGTGGGCTGCGACATCAACCGAACACCGATCACGACATACCGACTCTGAAACCGGGTGGTCGCGCTATCGGGGACTGGTCATTGGCACAGGTTATCGCCGCGACATGCAAGCCTGAAGCCTCGACCGCCGGGTCGCCCTCGAACGGCTCGCAGTCCTGCGCCTGCCCGGCCTCTCCGGCTTGAGGGGGTGACAAGGTCATCCGGGCAGTTGCCGGACGACTTCCTGTGCTACTGCTACCGCCTCGCTGTGGGCCTGCTCATCAGGCAGACTGACGCCCCACACCTCGAGGGCGCCACCACTATGGGCATCGGACTCGTAGTCCGCTCCAACCCAGCGGACCTCGATCACTGCGTCGCGAACTCGCACAAGCACAACAGCACCGCGACCGTGGTAGAACCTGTTGCGGTTATCGGCGGACGGTTCGGCGATATATTTCCAGTCCGGAATGACGCCGCTGACAGCCTCGTCACCGACGCCCGGCAGGGGAGTCGCCGTGAGCTTCCTGTTGTTCTCGATACTCCTCTCGCGATCGAGGAACATCGTCTGTGCCGTGTTGGTTGCATGTACCTCGATTTCGAGGTCCCACAACGCAGTGGCGGTGAAGCTTTTCGTGCCCGGTGTTATCCACGTGCACGTCTGGTATGCGCTCGTGCTCCGTTCTGTGTCGAGCGTCAGGTTGCGCACCTTCGCAGGTAGGGTTGCCGACGGTACCCGGCCGCACAGGCCGGTGATGTCGGTGGAGCGGGGTACCGGTGCGGTGGTCATGGCCGTTGTGCTGTGGGGCGAGATTGCTGCCGTCGACGGGTGCGCCGAGTGGTCCCCGAAGTATGCGATACCCGCAAGAAGTGCCACGACTCCGATAATTGCAGTCGATCCGATCCAGAACAGACGGTTCGATATTGTGGTGTGTGCACCATGGGGTTGTGCGGCGACGGGTGAATCCCGGTGGAAATGCGCCGCAACGGTTGTCACAGCATTGCGGTTTTCGACCGGTATGCCCCCGGTCATGCCGGTTACCAGGGGAGTGCGTGGCAAAGCCCCGCCCTCGAGCGCATGGGTTGTCGCATCCGCCAACGCCCGGCACGTCTGGAATCGATCAGCTGGGTCCTTGGCCATAGCCTTGGCGATCACGTCATCGAATGCCCACAATCGGGGGTTGATCGTCGATGGTTTCGGCGTCGGCTCGGACAGGTGTGCGTGCATCACGGCGAGCGGCGTCGACCGAGGGTACGGCGGCGCTCCGGTGAGCATTTCGAAGAAGGTGGCCCCCAGGGCGTACACGTCGACTCGATGGTCGATATCACCTCCTTGGAGCTGTTCGGGCGCGGCGTAGGCCAGTGTCGCCAATACGGATCCGGATGCGGTGAGCGATGCGGAGTCGTCCAAGGCGCGAGCGATGCCGAAATCGGTGACCAGCACCCTTTCTTCATCGTCTTCGTTGTCATGGGCGGGTGCGACGAGAATATTGGCGGGCTTGACGTCACGGTGCAGCAGGCCGGCGCGGTGCGCGTAGTCGAGTCCGCGGGCAGCCTCACCGAGGATGTACACCGCTCTGGCCACCGATGGACGTTCCTGCGCGATCACCTTCGCCAGATCTTGGCCATCGACGTATTGCATCGAAAGCCAAGGGTTGTCCAGTTCGAAGCCGCGGTCGTAGATCGCGACGATGTTGCGATGATCGAGACGTGCGACAAGCTCGGCCTCACGTTCGAACCGCTTCGTGAACTCGACTCCACCGAATGCCGTGTTGTAGAGGATTTTCAACGCGACCCAGCGTGGTAGTCGCGGATGGCGGGCCAGATACACCGCACCCATGCCGCCGGAGCCGAGCATGTGCTCTATCCGATATCCGGCAAAGACTGTCCCCCGTGCGAGCATGGGCCAAGCATAGCTAGCCGCGTTCTCGGGCGCGGCCAGGTCGCGCGCCCTAGGGCATCTCGATTTCCGCGGCGGAGCGGTCGAAGCGTAGTCCACGCCACACAGGGTGTCTCAGCCCCGACGAGGTACGTTCGCGATAGGTCACGTCACCAACCAATTTCGGGGAGACCCAGGAGGCCGACTCGGCGACGCCGCGGGGCACCTCGCCGGCGACCGGCGGTGCCTCGACAGCGAGCCCATCCAGTTCCCGTTGCAGCGCGGTCCGCCAACTGGCGAACCGTACGCACACCGGCGAGCCGCTTCCTTGAGTTCGCCCGAGAGCCGAAAGCAACGCGGCCGCCGTTGCGACCGATGGGGCCGTCGTTCAGTGCTGTACACGGACGTGTGTCGGCCACAGGGCCACCCCCAGAGGGCTCGTAACAAGATGCGGGTTGCCTACTTTCGCAGGTCGATCTCTGTGGATAGCCGCTGTATCCCCCTCTGGACACCCTTTCGACCCTTTGACCTGCGATTATGTTTACAATACATAACTGCCTTCATGGCATATCCGCAGGTCAGATTGTCGGGCGGGGGTTCATGTCCTTTCAGGACACCTTTTCGTAGCATTTCTGCCCCGGTAACCGTGTTTTGCCCTGGCAACTACATCACTGCCACTATGCCTTTGCTGTCTCTCGGACAGCCGCAAGTGGACCTAACCTGATCGGCCCGCCCGGCGCGCCGATCTGCGCTCCGGCCCTCGAATAGCGGTGCCACCATGTCACGTCTGGCCGCTCGGGTCGATGCTGCCATCCCGCGGATGCGCGATGACCTCCAGTGCGCATGCTGCCGACTCGGACTCGACGAGCGGTACGGCGAATGGATCGCAGGCGAGTTTGCGCCATGGGCGGCCGACTGCCTCGTCCGCCGCATCGGCAACGAGATCCACGGAGACCGCGCGGGGCGCGCAGCCTAAGGCAGAGTGAGGTAGGTCACGTTTTCTTTCCGTACCGTATTGGTCGCAGTATCCGATTTCTGTTTGCCGGGTCATCAGAGATCGGAGAAACCGCATGAGAAACGGAGAATTGGCCATGCTGCTCGGACTCCTCGCGTTCATAGCGATCGTCCGCGATGCCGCATGGTTCGACACTAGGGCGCGCCGGGCGCCTACGGGAAACATCCCGGGGGACAAGTGAACCTCTACGAACTGCGCCGCGACATGGATTGTTTGGCCTGGTCCACATGGCTCGACTACCAGGATGGCTTCTGGCTCGGTCTTGAACCAGGCGAAGAATCTGTCACAGATCGTGTCCTGCTTGAGCTTCAGCGGGATCACCCCGAGAATCTGCACGTCAACAGGTACACGCGGACAAAGGAAAACGAGGTCGGAGCCGACTGGGAGTGGTTGATCGGCAACGATGATCAAGGGTGGCTCTGCCTGCGAGTCCAGGCGAAGCGGATCCACCACTGGACATACAGGATGCTCGGCCACGAAGGTGCGCGGGAGGACGAACTTCAGTACGACACGTTGATCCGGGAGTGCCGGAAGGATCGCGCGTTTCCCTACCACGTCTTCTATAACGGATGGGAGCCCGGCCGCTTCAAGCCGAAAGGCTTGCCCGCAGACGTCGCGGCATGGCAGAGCAACAGGTGGTGGGCGCGCTACAAAGAGACGAAGGAATACTGGGGATGCGCGGCCTTGTCCTCTTATCAGGTGGCCGCCTTGCACTCCAGGACTTCACGGTCGAAGCGCAACTACGCACCCATGTACTTGGAGCACGCCATGCCATGGTCGGCGTTGTTTGTTACCGGAGCACCAACCTCGACGCTGGAAACGCCGCTGGACTTGGTTGAAAAACACCTGATCCGTACCACCGTTGATGGATTTGAGTCCTACTCGGGTGATGGAGCGCCCCACGACCTTCGTGCAGGTTGGCGCCGGGACCGCCTTCCTCCGTACGCGGAGGCCGTGCGTGCCGGCCGGGCCACTTCAGGGCTGGATGAAGTTCGCGAGAACCGCATTCCGCCGCCTGCCCACGTCGTTGTGGTCGCGACGATTGATAGCTCGTTTCCACGCCCCAGAAGGCCAAGGAAACGTATCGCGAGACTGCTACCGTGAACTCGGCCTCAGCCCCCTGGCTTGAGGTAGATACGCCCAAGGTGGATACGATGTAGCGCCGGTGTGCGCCGATAGGCTTTCGCGTGAGCGACGAACCGCAGTTATGTCAGAAATGCTGAGAAGCCCCGACCGGAGCTGGCGGCCTGCTGCGCCCGGACTGCCTGGCCGTCATCCAGCAGCATGCCGCTGACCCGTATGAGGGAGTGGTTTAACCGGGCGCGCGGTAGTTGACCCGACACGCTGAACTTCCCCCCGGTACAGCAGAGCGGACAACTCTCGCTGGTGTATCCGCCCCACACCCCGGTTTGCGTGACCCATCAAAGTCGATGTTCCCTGAAACTGCTTTATGTCACGTAGTTCCAGATCACACCTGGCGACGAGGAGAATTTGGGATTATCAGGCCGCGCTGCATGCAGCGTACTTGCACAGCCGTACGCCCAATCGTACGTTAGCTTAGAGGGCAAGAGTTTGATGTCGCGAAAGTGGGCAAGTTCATCCGGCCGCCACGTAAATGAGTTTTTAGCGACGCCTGCGAATTGTTGGACCGTATTCCTGCAAGACGCACTATATAGCTCTTCAGGAATAGGCTGGCACTGTATTCGATGTTCTTCATCGCTGCGAGCTAGGGTAACCCACTGGGCCGGGACCCCCTGGCCCCGTGATGACGGATTATTGGCGATTTGGATCGTGCTCAGCCGGACGATTTTCGCGAGTGTTTCATCAGGACGATTTCGAGACAAGACGCAAACGAAAATCTGCTCACCTTCGCCAAGCTGATGGATATCCTGTTCCGAGAACGGAACGCGGATCTAATCCCAGTTTTCCTGGATCGCGGAGGTCCTGCGTCATGGGAAATACTTGATGCGGCGCGCCGCTATCATGCGAGCAATTACATCTCGGAAACCCTCCGTAAATCGCCCACAGTTGGTACGCGCGAAGCGATTGCTCTGACGGTACTGGCCTCCGCACCGAACGCGGAAGCACTCGACGGGTTGATGGTTCAGGTCGAGGATCATCTCGAGGGGACCGACGTCCGAGCGGCGACGCGGAAGGCCCTGACTGGACTCTCGAAGGCTCACACCGCTGAGGTCGAGCGAGTGTCCAGAATTCTAGATGTTGAACTGATCTGAGGAGCGGGCGTGCTGCAAGGAAGATTCGGCCGACTGTTGGCGATGGCGGGTATCACCAATTCGGTGGACGGTGGTGCTCGGATTTACTCTCCGCTGCTTGCCATCTCATGGGAGGCCAGTCAGGCTGCGGTCGCTTGGATCTTCTTCGCAGCACTGCTTCCGTGGGCGGTTGGCAGCCTGTTCGCCGGGGCGGTGATCGACCGCAGGGACCGTTTCGCGATTCTGCGCGCCGTGAATCTGACGCGAGCCGCCGGTCTCGGCATCGCCGCGGCGGCCGCCTTCCTGTTTCCCGGTCAACTGGCGGTGTTGCTGGGGCTGGCGGTCGTGATCGGCACCGTCGATATGGTCGGCGACATCTGCGCACAGAGTATGGTGGCCGATCTTATCGAGGAATCAGCACGCACTGCTGCCTACGGGAAGATGGCGTCGGTGCAGACCGTCCTCGGGGTGCTGGCCGCCCCGGCGATCGGCGGTCTGCTCGTCGCGGCGCCGGCATGGCTGGCGCTGTCCACGCTGGGCATCGTGAGTTCGGTCGCAGTGTTTCTCGTTAAGGGCCATGCGGTGCCTGGGGCGGGGCCGGCGCGAGAGCATCGGTCCAGTTCGATCCTGACCGACACCGGGATCGGGTTGAAGACTATCCTTCACAGCTCCTGGCTGGGGCGCACCGCCGTAGCGGTTGGCGTGATGAACCTGGCGTCATCGGCGACGATGGCAGTCCTCGTCGTATACACGAGCCGGTCGCTGGGCGCATCGGCCGCCGAGACCGGAATGCTGTTGTCCGCGGTCGGTGTCGGTTCCAGCGTCGGCAGTCTGACCGCTGCGCGTCGGTCCGCGAGTCTCGGATTCCGGGCTTCGGTCATGATCGGTGCGCTGGGCATCGCGTTGGGCCTGGTCTCGCCCGTAATCGGGACGAGCATGATCCAGCTGGGAATTGTGTCCGTGCTCGGTAGTCTGCTCGCACCGCTGTTCGGCGTAAACCTGATCTCGATGCGTCAGCGCATGATCACCCCGGATCTGGCCGGCCGGGTGAATGCGTCCTTCCAGCTTCTCGGAATCGGCTCCGCACCGCTGGGCGCGCTGATTGCCGGCGCCGTGTCTGCGGTCGTGACGGAGAAGGCGGTGTTCGCGGCGAGTGCAAGCCTTGCGATTGCAGCTCTCGTGGTGTGCCGGCCGTGGTCTTTGGGCTTGCTCTCGAGGCCAGCCACCGAAGACCAGGTGGACCACCGGGTACGGGAAGTACCGAGTTGAATCGGTAGGCGCAGGTAGCGATCCGGCTCGCCAGGTTCATATCGTTGGCAGATCCCGGGCGCCCGACCTGACTCCTGGACATCACCGCATCACCACATCACGACGCCCGCGACAGTTCGCGTCACCATGGCAGGCGACAGCTCAGGCGCGGCAGAATAGGTTTCCATCATGACGAGCAATCCGTTCTTCGCCCGGAGCCCGCTTCCGTACGAGTTGCCGGAATTCGCAAAGATCGGTGACGAGCATTATCTGCCCGCGTTCGAGCGGGGGATGGCCGAGCAGCTGGCCGAGATCGATGCCATCACCTCGGAGGTGGAGGCGCCCACCTTCGACAATGTCATCGTGGCGTTGGAGCGTTCGGGTGCGGTGCTGAAGCGGGTGTCGAATGTGTTCGGCAATATTGCGGGTTCGGATTCGAGCGCGCAGTCCGATGCGATCGAAGCCGAGATCTCGCCGCGGCTCGCGGCGCACCGGGATTCCATCCATCTGAATCCGGAGCTTTTCGGCCGGATCGAAACGCTGTACGGACGTCGCGGCGAACTCGGTCTGGACCCGGAGGAATCGAGACTGCTCGAGCTGTACCGCCTCCGGTTCGTCCGGGCCGGCGCCGGTCTGGACACCGACCAGCAGGATCGGTTGCGCGCGATCAACATCGAACTCGCCGCATCGGAAACGGAATTCGGTCAAGCCAACTCGTCGGTTCGTAACGCGGCGACGTTGATCCTGGACGATATCTCGGAACTGGCCGGGCTGGACTCGGGGGCGCTCGCTGCCGCGGCGGAGAATGCCCGTTCGCTTGGGCATACCGGAAAGTGGGCGCTGAGCCTGGATAATGTCTCGAACCAACCCGTTCTCGCCGGACTGACCGACCGTGCGGTGCGGCGACGAGTGATGGCGGCATCGCTGGGGCGTGGGTTCGGTGCCGATGGTGCCAACAGCACCCTGGCAGCACGGATCGCTTCGCTGCGCGCCGAACGGGCCGTGTTGCTCGGTTACTCGGATCATGCCGCATACGCGGTGGCGGATCAGACCGCGAAGACAGTATCCGCGGTCGAGGAAATGTTCGACCGGCTGGTTCCGCCCGCTGTCGCGAAGGCGCGGGGCGAGGCTGCCGAACTCCAGGCGGCGATGCGGGCCGCCACGAGCGAGGATTCCGAACTGCGCTCGTGGGATTGGCAGTTCTGGTCGGAACAAGTTCGCGCCGAGCGGGTTTCGGTGGACGCCGAGGCGCTGCGTCCGTACTTCGAGCTGGAACGCGTCCTGTGGGACGGGGTGTTCTACGCAGCGGAGCAGGTCTATGGGATCACCGTCTGGGAGCGCGGCGATCTGATCGGTTACCACCCGGAGGTCCGCGTTTTCGAGGTGTTCGACGCCGGTGGCGAGCCCCGGGGGCTCTTCCTCGGCGATTTCTTCACCCGCCCATCGAAACGGGGTGGTGCCTGGATGAACGAATTGGTCAGTCAATCCACGCTGTTGGATCAGCAGCCGGTCGTGGTGAACAATCTCAATATCGCGAAACCGGCCGAGGGCGAAGCCGCCCTACTGAGCTGGGACAACGTCAGGACACTGTTCCATGAGTTCGGCCATGCTCTGCACGGGCTGTTCTCGAAGGTGCGCTACCCCTTCTTCTCCGGTACCGAAGTGCCGCGCGATTTCGTCGAATTCCCGTCACAGGTGAACGAGATGTGGATGTCGCGGCCGGAAATCCTGGCCAATTACGCCCGGCACTTCGAGACCGGCGAACCGATGCCCGCCGAACTGGTCGAGCGGATGGACGCCACCGAGAGTTTCGGTGAGGGCTTCCGCACCGTCGAATATCTTGCCGCGGCACTGCTGGACTGGGCATGGCATCGTATCCCGGCCGTCGACCCGCGGTCCAAGGGTCTCGACCCGGACAGTGCCTATGCCGAGGCTTTCGAGGATGCGGCGCTGCGGAAAGCGGGAATCGTGGTCGCCTCGATTCCCCCGCGCTACCGCACCGGATATTTCGCGCATATATTCTCGGGTGGCTACGACGCCGGCTACTACTCGTATATCTGGAGCGAGGTGCTCGATGCCGATACCGCGCGGTGGTTCACCGACGGCGACGCACCGATCCGGGAGAAGGGCCGGCTCTTCCGCCGCGCACTGCTGTCCCGAGGCGGGTCGGTGGACCCACTGGAAGCCTTCGAAGCGTTCCGCGGCCGCGCACCCGAGATCGAACCCCTGCTGGTCCGGCGGGGGCTGACCGTTTGATTTCGGCCAGTCACTCAATCGGGAAATCGTCCAATCCAGGTGTCGAGGCTCGGTAAGAATCTCAACAGATGCGTGGCCACGGCCACCGGCCAGTGGTTCGCCGGCCGGCACGTGAGCTCCGTTGAGAATTTCAACGACGGCGGTCACGTACCGTCATGGGATCGTTTCGCCCAGCGTTGAAACGCGACCCCGGTGGGAACCGGCGCCATTACAGAGCGGTCAACCGGGGCTGAGCGGCGCCGTCGATTGTGGTCCGGCGCGGCTCAGCGGGCTCCGGGATGCGCCTCAGCGTAGAAAGTATGCCGAGAAGGGGCCTCTTGATTCGCGGTTGCTACATGCGTCTCTGTCCGCTAATGATATGCCGTACATGTTGCCGTGTGAGCGCGTGGGCGTAGTGGTCCATTCCCGCTCCGGACGCTTTTCAGGCGATCTGAACTACAATTATATGCAGATTCTATGAATCTTGTTGGGTATATCCCCGTCAGGGCAGCGTACAGGGTGTTTGTGTCCTACCCGAGCACCTTTTCGCAGCATTTCTGCGTCGGCAACTGTGTTTTAACGCTGGCGCCGGACACCGCCGCAACCCATCGCCGGAGTCGGTGTCGCCCTTGTGCGTCTCATCGGCGAACCCACTCGCTGGCACGTCAGGGCCAGGACGACATGCGGCTGCGGCGCCCACGTCCAGCGCGAGCAGGGGCCGTGCTCGGCGTTCGGGTCGAAGCCGTGTCGCTGGCCACGGGGCCGGAACCAATCGAAGATGCTGCTCGCAGGTGACTCGATGTGCTCCTTCGGCTCAGCCGAGTGCTCGCTGGTGTCGCATGCCGCCTGAGTGGGGTTAGGGGTTCGAGTCCCCTTAGCTCCACAGAAATAGCAGGTCAGGACCGGTCAATGACGGGCCTGACTCGTTTCTTGTGTACCCGCCCCCGTTTCCCCCGCTTTGGTTCTCAATTTGCCTGGTGGACGCGTCCTCCGGCGGTTGCAGTCCGGTGACCGGCAGCACCGCTCAGGACTGCTGGCGTAGCGTGACCGGATCGGGGCGACGATGGCATTCAGTGCACACCCACACCGAACGCGGTTGTTCCAGTTGCCGCGTGTATTCGGTACCTGTCAGAGTCGGCGGGGGCAGCCGCGCCTGGGCGGCAGCGCGCGCCACCACGGCAAGGCCGAGCTGGCCGCCCCGGGTCGGGCTCTGTCCCCATCGTCTGTGTCGAACCGGACCATCACATCGGCTGGACTGGTCCTGAATCCGGCGCGTATTCCCGGACCGAGTGAGAGTTCGTCAGCGCGGGCGGCAGCGGGAATGGCCGCGTGCAGCCGGATACGTGTGCAATTCGCACCGCGATCCTCGCCAACATGCCACGACTCACCATGGTGACCCTATGAAGGGATGGCGATAGTGGAGGAAGAGTTCGTGCGCTGACAACGGACCCGGTTACGTGATCTCAGCGAGGCTTCCACCGCACCGTCATACCCACTATTCGAGGGAGATCAGGACAGCATGAGAACCGACACCACCAGGTACAGCAATTTCACCGGCTGGATCGATCGACCGGACGATGTACGGCCCGCCTTGGACGGCGACCTCACCTGCGACATCGCCGTCGTCGGCGGCGGCATGGGTGGAATGGCGACCGCACTGCGCCTCGCCGAGCGCGGCCAGGACGTGGTCCTGCTGGAGTCCGAGTTCTGCGGCTATGGCGCGGCCTCGCGCAACGGCGGTCAGATCGCCGGGGCGCCGGGTGGGGACCTGAGAATGCTCGGGCTGTTCTCCGGCAGCAAGCTGCCGGTCATGGCCAAGCTGGCGGAACACGCGGGCCACTACGTGGAAGACCTCATGAAGACTCATGACATCGACTGCGACTACGTGGCGAACGGTCTGGTGTGGGGTGCGGTCTCTCCCATCATGATGCTCAGGGTCCGCATGCAGGCGGCGATCCTGCGCGCCGCCGGTGGGCAGGGGACCGTCGGCACCAGTGAACAGCTCGGCCTTCCGGCCGGTTTCGTCGGCGGCATGCGAGAGTCCATCGGCGGCATGCTGAACCCGGGCAAGCTCGCTCGCGGTGTGCGGCGCGCCGTTCTCGACTCGTCGGTCGAACTCTTCGAGGAGTCGCCGGTGAGCGACGTGCGGAGGACAGGGGGCATCGTCGAGCTCACGACACCGAACGGCACGGTGCGGGCCGACAAGGTGGTGCTCGCGACCAACGCCTATTCCGGCGAATGGGACATCACGCCCAAGAACCTCTCGGTGCCGCTGTACGTCATCGAGATCGAGACCGAACCCATCGCGCCCGAGCGGATCGCCGAGCTGGACTGGACCAGCCGGTCGGGCATCATCACCCAGCACCAGCTCATGACCCACTACCGGCTCACCGAGCGCAACACCATCGTCTGCGGGGTCCGCCGGGCGGAGCGCGGTCTGAGTTACCCGCTCCCGGATCGGGTTCCGTCCCCCGGCCTCGTCAAGGACATGGCGGCCGACCTGTCCGACCGATTCCCGACGCTGTCCGACGTGTCCATCGCGCGGGCCTGGGGCGGTTGGATCGGCATCAGCGCCGACTGGCTGTCTGTCGCCGGGCAGGTAGGCGACAACGTCTACTACTCGATGGCCTGCAACGGCCACGGCCTCTGTCAGGTGCCGTACGTGGGCAAGATGATCGCTGATTACATCGTCGACGACGAGATGCCGGAGGATCTCGCAGGCATCTGGTCGAACGTCCCGAAGTACCCGGCATCGATGGCATGGATCTTGAGCCCGTTCATGATCCGGCTCACCTGGTGCGTGGACCGGATCAACGACTTCTTCAGCGGCAGCAGGACGCTGGCGCGGCGGAAGCTGCGTCGCCGAGGGCGCGCGAAGCGCTGAGTAGGCGGCGTCGGGGTCAGGCCGTGCCGCGGATCCGGAGGACTGTCAACGCCGTCGCGACTTCGGTCGGCCGGTCGGCGAAGGGGCGGGGGAGGAGTTCGTCGACGCGGACGAGACGCCGGTCGATCGTGTTGCGGTGGGTGAACAGCCGCTCCGCGGTACTCGACCGGTTGAGGCCTTCCTCGACGTAGGTGAGCACCGTCTGATGCAGGACCGGACTCGCGGCCTCGAAGTCGCCGAGGACATCGGTGACGAACTGATCGAGCTGGCCGACATCGGCCGACATCAGGTCGATCATCTGCACGTCCTCGTAACGGATCACGGTGAGGTTCGAGCGGAGCCGCGACAGCAGGCGCTGCGCTGCCGCGGCATCCAGATGCGTTCGCCGGAATCCGTTGGTACCCGGCGCCGCGCGGCCGAGCGCCACGCGAGCGCGGGGGTGCCGACTGAACAACTCCTCGAGCTCCGCCGCGGGCGGAACGGTCTTCGCCGGAATCCACAGCCACTGCGCAGAAGTCCCCGCCACCACGGTGAGTCGACCTCCCGCGCCACAGGCCCGCATCAACTGCTCGCTCGCGGCGTCGAGTGCGTGCGCGTCGCGCTCCGAATCCGTCCACACGACTGCGCCGATGTGCGAGCCGGTCAGCGCGTATCCCAACTGGGCCTCGGCCCTCGCCGGCGCGATATCGGCACCCTGCAGCAGCAATTCGACGGTGGCGTAGCGCTGAAGTTGCGCGCCGCCCGCGAACTCCTCGCGGACCTCGTCGACCTGTTGTGCGAGTGCCGCGATGGCGTCGTCGACGGCGGTGGTCAGTGAACAGGCAGAGACCGCTACGAGCGACTCGAGCTCGTCGAGATCATCGGCCACCCTGAAGCATTCGGCGAGCCACCACCGCCACACGACGTACTGTCCGGCCCGCCACGAGGTGACCTCGTCGGTGGTGAGGCCGCGGAGAACGACATTGCGCGCGTAGGTACGCGTCTCCTCACTGTCCGGTGGCGGGACCCGCACGCCGGGTGCGGCGATGTTCGACGTCAGCCACTTCTTGAGGGCGAAGACGCCGACGCGGTCGCTGGACTCGGCCAGCACAGGGTCCTGTGAGATCGCCAGGTAACGGGGGTCCCGGAGCGTCGCCTCCTCCATGTCGGCCAGAATCTCGGTGTGCCTGGCGAGCATGGTCTCGGCGACGCCGCGGAAGAGCTCGCGTACCCGGTCGGAGGGTACGGGCCACAGCTCGTCGGATGCCACGGTCATTCCACGAACCTCCATCGCTCGCCGTGACAACGAGTATGCGCCGCCGCCCGCCCCGACGATCTCCTCGGCGCGCGCAGGCTCACGAGTCAGTCGAGACCCAGGTACTCGCCGAGCTCGCGGTAGTCGACCTGCCAGAGGCCGGGCGACCCCAGTGGGTACTGGGACCGGAAGCCGAGGATGCGCTGCACGCGCTCGGGCAGGGTCTTTACGACTTCCCGGTCCACAAGGAAGGGGTACGCCTCCTCGCCGACCAGGTAGCCGGGGTTGAAGGCGAACGCGAGCCCGCGGCGGTACTGGTCCGTCGTGACATTGGCACCGCCGCCGTGGACGGTCTTGCCGCTGAAGAACAGCGCGTCGCCGGCCTTCATCGTGGCCGGGATGGTCTGATCCGGGGTGCCGCGGTCCTGGAAGTCCGGCCAGTGATTGCTGCCGGGGATTACGCGGGTGGCGCCGTTGTCCTCGGTGAAGTCGGTCAGCGCGATGAGGAAGTTGAGGGTCACCTCCGGGCCGGCGGGACCCATCCCGACGAACGGGAACCAGTTCTCCAGGTCGCGGTGGAGCATCTGGGCGCGGTTGCCGGGGCCGATCTCGATGACCTGGGCGGTGGTCATCCAGAACGTACCGGACTCCTCGAGGAAGATCGCCTCGCACAACGCGTGCACCAGGTCGTTGTCGATCACCTCGTCCCGGAACAGCTGGCTGTGGGTGACGAGGTTGGTCAGGCGCTTGGTGTTGGCGCCGTGGAACTCGTTGACGATCTCCAGCTCGTGCTTCCCGCCGGGGGCGAGCGCGCCCAGGGGTCCCTCGATCTGGGCGTTGAACCGCGCGACCTGGTCGGCGGTGAGCAGGCCCTCGATGATGACGCCGCCGTCGCGATCGACGATCTCTCGGATCTCGGCGATGTCGGTGGTGTTGCCGACTCGCTGGAGAGTCGCATCGACTGATGTCATGGTGTGTTCCCTTCTGCTGGTGAGGATCTGGGGTTTTCAGTTCGTCTTGGTCATCACGTGCTTGATACGGGTGTATTCCTCGAGTGCGTAGATCGACATGTCCTTGCCGTATCCGGACTGCTTGAATCCGCCGTGGGGCATCTCCGAGAGGACGGGCATGTGGTCGTTCACCCAGACGCAGCCGAAGTCGAGGTCGCGTGCCGCGCGTGCCGAGTGATGGAGGTTTTGGGTCCAGATCGACGACGCCAGGCCGAACTCCACGTCGTTCGCCCACTCGAAGGCCTGGTCGATGTCGGCCGCGCGCTGCACAGTGACGACGGGGCCGAACTGCTCCGCCTGCACGAGCACGTCCGCCTGGCTCGGGTTTGCCACCACCGTGGGCTCGAGGAAGAAGCCGTCGCCGGGCACGGCCTTGCCGCCGGTCACGATGGTGCCATCGGTCTCGGCGAGGACGTCGAGGATGGACTGCCGGTGTGCGGCCGAGATGAGCGGACCCATGTCGATGTCGCCGCCGGCATTCGGATCGCCGACTCGGATCGCCTGGACCGCGGGGACCAGCGCCTCGAGCAGCCGATCGTAGATCCCCGGGGTGGCGATCACCCGGCACGCCGCGGTGCAGTCCTGGCCGCTGTTGGCGAACCCGGCGGTGGCGATGCCCGCGACGACCGCGTCGAGATCGGCATCGTCGAGGACGATGACCGGCGCCTTACCACCCAGCTCGAGATGCGTCTGCGCGACGTGGGCCGCGGCCACCTCGGCGATGTGCCGTCCGGTGCTGGTGTCGCCGGTCAGTGAGACCAGGCCGATACGGGGATCCGCGACCAAGTGGTCGCCGATGTCCGACGCCGACCCCGACAACACGTTGAACACACCGGCTGGGAAGACGTCCTGTGCGAGCGCGGCGATGTAGAGGGCGGTCAGTGGGGTCTGGCGGGAGGGCTTGAGGATGCTGCAGTTCCCGGCCGCGAGGGCCGGACCGAACTTCCAGGTCGCCATGAGCAGCGGGTAGTTCCACGGCGCGATGCCGGCGACGACGCCGATCGGCTCGCGCCGCACATAGGACTCGTAGCCGCGCAGGTACTCGCCGCCCGCGCGTCCCTCCATCGTCCGCGCCGCACCCGCGAAGAATCGCAGGTTGTCCACCGCGAAGGGCACCTCGTCGCGGGCGACCGGGAGGGGTTTGCCGACGTTGCGGGACTCCAGCAACGCGATGTGCTCGGCGTGTTCCTCGATCTTGGACGCCAGGGTCAGGAGCATCTCCGCACGCTCGCCCGGGGTGGTGCGCCGGAACGAGCGGAACGCTCGCGCGGCGGCGGTCACGGCCGCGTCGACGTCCGCCCTTCCGCTGGCGGGAACCCGGGCCAGGACCTCGCCGGTCGCGGGTTCCAGGACATCGAGCAGCCGTCCGGATTCGGCGGCGACGAGTTCGCCGTCGATGAGGTTCTTCGCGCTGTAGGCGCTGGGGTCGAGCATGGTGATCTCCTGTTGTCGGATGCGGTGGAGGTGGTTCTGGAACTCAGCCCGGCGGGTGAGCGATCAGCTGTTGCCCGAGCTGGAACTTCTGGATCTTTCCCGTGGCGGTCTTGGGGAGCGTCGCGAACTCGATCCGGTCGGGGACCTTGAACTTCGCGAGGCGATCGAGCAGGTGGGCGCGCAGGTCGCCGCTGCTGAGCTCCGCGCCCGGGCGGAGGGAGACGAACGCCGCGGGGCGCTCGCCCCAGTGCTCGTGGGGAACACCGACCACCGCGGCCTCGAGGACCGCGGGGTGCTCGAGGATCGCGCGCTCGATCTCGATGGAGCTGATGTTCTCCCCGCCGGAGATGATGAGGTCCTTCGCGCGATCGCGGATCTCGATGTACCCGTCGGAATGTCGAACGGCGAGATCCCCGCTCCGGAACCATCCGTCGGGCACCGCCGCCGCGGTGGCCGCGGGGTCGCGGTAGTACTCGGCGGTGACGTTGTTCCCCCGCAGCACGATCTCGCCGATCGTCGTCGCGTCGGCGGGCACGTCACCGCCGGCCTCGTCCACCACGCGGACACCGCCGGTGATGATGTTGCCGACGCCCTGGCGCGCGTTGAGCCGATCGCGCTCGGCCTCCGGCGCCGCGTCCCACACGCGGTCCCACTCGTTGATCACCGCGGGCCCGTAGGTCTCGGTCATGCCGTACAGGTGGGTGACATCCAGGCCGCGGGTGCGGGCCCGCGCCAGGAGTGCGGGTGCCGGTGGGGCGCCGCCGGTGGCGACCCAGACCTTCCGGGGCGAGATCGTCACCGAAGGAGCTGAGGTGATGGTCGAGATAACGGTCGGGGCAGCACACATATGAGTGACCCCGGCGTCGTCGATCACCTCCCAGATCGCGTCCGCCTCGACCCTGGGCAGGCAGACGTGGGTCGCTCCCGCCGCGGTCACCGCCCACGTGAAGCACCATCCGTTGCAGTGGAACATGGGCAGAGTCCACAGGTAGACCGAGTTGAGGTCCATGCCCGAGTGGAAGGCCATCGCCACGGACTGCAGGTAGGCGCCGCGGTGGGTGTACACCACGCCCTTGGGCTTCCCGGTGGTCCCGGAGGTGTAGTTGATGGCGATCGGTGCGAGCTCGTCGTGCGACGAGACGTCCACCGGCGCACCGGAGGACACGATCGCCTCGTACTCCTCACCGCCGGCGACCACCGTCATCGGACTCCCGGCCAGCGCGACAGCCTCGAGCGCGAGGGAGGTCAACGGGTCGGTCGCGATCAGTACCCGCGCCCCACTGTGATCGAGGATGAAGGCGATCTCCGTCGCGCTGAGCCGGGCGTTGAGCGGCACCAGGACGCCTGCGGCATAGGGGACCCCGTAGTGGGCTTCGAGCATTTCGAGGGTGTTGTGCGAGAGCACCGCGACCCGATCACCCGGCTGGACGCCGCGGTCGACGAGAGCGCCGGCGAGGCTGCGACAGCGGTCGTGCAGCCCGCGGTAGGTGAGCGTGCGCGGGCCGTCGACGACAGCGGTCCGCTCGCCGTGGACGGATGCTGCGCGGTCGAGGAATCGCACCGGAGTCAGCGCGGAGAACGCGTGTGTCACAGCGGCCCCGCCTCGGCCAGGTGGGTGCCCTTCGACGCGATCCGCGCGACCGGGAGGTCGCCCATGGAGAGGAATCCGCGGGGGGCGTCGACGACCGCGGTCGCGACGTTCACCGCTGCCGCGATCGTGCTCACGAACGATTCGAACCCGACGGGTGAGGACAGCTCGATCACCTGGTCCGCCCCCTCGATGCGGTAGTCGTCGCCCGTGCTCACCGGGTCGCTGCCGTCGAAGAAGCCGAACATGATCTCGAGGTCGATCACCGTTCGACCGCCCACCGTGCCGCGCGCGGCGTGGGTGACAGCGGCGATCTCACCCGGCTGAATGACGACGTGGTCTCCGGTCCGGACGGTGTCGCTGACCATGCTGGGGGAGACCCGGTCGACGACGATTGCGTCGAGCGACCACCCGAGACCGGCGGCGAGCGCGGTGATGGCCTGCTCGAAGCCGTAATGGCCGATGACCGCTCCGGACGCCTGCGCACCGTCGAACCGCGCCGGCGTGAGCCCGAGGCCGAACTTGGACAGGATCGCGCCGTAGCGCGACATGTTCGTTCGGCGGCGGATGACGATCCGCTCGACGCGCTGGGTCAGTGTCGTCAGCAGGAGCGGGAGTGTGTCCATCAGGACGCCGGGGTTCGCGCCCGTACCGAGGACGGTGACGCCGTTGGCCTTCGCGGTCTCGTCCAGGCGGCGCGCGATATCCGGGTGGCTGGACCACGGGTAGGACAATTCTTCGCAGATGCTCATCACGTTGTACGACCGTTCGAGCAACGGCACGAGGGTGTCCACGACCAGGCCCAGGTCCGAGGTCGTGGCCACGATGGCCAGGTCGGCCGCGGGAAGACGGGAGGGTTCGTCGATGACGGTGACCCCGCTCGCGCCGAGTCCGGCGAGGGTACCGAGGTCGGCGCCGACGACGGCGGTGTTCCGGTCGGCCGCGCCGACGATCTGCACGTCGGTGCGCCGCAGGAGGGATGCGGCCATGGCGAGCCCGGTGGCGCCGAGGCCGACCATGACGATCGTGTGAGTCAAAGGTCTTGTCCTTCAGTGAGAATGGTTGCCGGGGTCGACGGCGGCTACTCCTGCGTTCCCGCTGTCGGTCGGAGTCGTCCCATCACGGGTCCGAGGGCGAGGGAGCCGACGAGCAGGACGATGATTCGTCGGTCCTGATGGTCATGTCTTCCTTCATGGGATGGTTTGCCGCACGGCCGCGGTCAGGGGATCAGCAGCTGGCGCAGCTGGGCACCGCCGGCGAGATCCGACAGGGCCTGCGCCGCCTCGTCGAGCGGCCTGCGGGCGGTGATCAGCTCGTCGAGGAGAAGTTCACCGGTCATGTACAGGTCGACGAGCTTCGGGATGTCGAACTGCGGCCGGATGCTGCCGTAATTGGAACCGAGGATCCGCGCGTCCATCTCGGCGAGCGCGAGCGGCTCGAAGGAGGCCGTGGCGCCCGCGGCCGGGAGTCCGACGACCACCGCCGCACCGCCCAGACCGAGCGCGCGGATCGCGGCCTCGGTGGTGGTCACGTGCCCGATCGCGTCGAAGGCGAAGTCCACCCCGTCGGGCATCAGGTCGCGCAACGCGTCGACCGCGTTCGCACCGTCGAGACCGATCGCGTCAGTGGCGCCGAAGGTCTTCGCGAGCGCGGCTCGTTCGGGGGAGAGATCGACGGCGACGATCCGCTCCGCACCCTGCAGGCGGGCGCCCTGGACGATGTTGAGTCCGACTCCGCCGCAGCCGATCACCGCGACGGTGGATCCGGCCGTCACCTCGGCCGTGTTGACGACAGCACCGACGCCGGTGGCGGCGGCGCACCCCACCAGCGCGATGGCGTCGAGTGGCGCGTCGTCGCGGACCTTGATCGCGCCGGTCGCGGGGACGACGACCTCCTCGGCCCATGAGGACACTCCGAGGTAATGGTTGACGCGCTGTCCACCACGGCTGAGCCGGCTGGTTCCGTCGAGCAGGCTGCCGGTCGCGTTGATGACCGTCGCAACCTGATGGCAGCGGGTCTCCCGTCCGGCGAGGCATGCGCGGCACTCCCCGCAGTAGGGGTTCCACGACAGCACGACGTGGTCGCCCACTGCGAGGTGCGTGACACCCGGGCCGACTTCGGTGATCACACCCGAGCCCTCGTGACCCGGCACCAGGGGCGCGGGGACCTCCCACTCACCTCGGACTAGGTGCAGTTCCGAGTGACACACCCCCGCCGCCGCGATCTCGACGCGGACCTCGTTGCGCCGGGGCGCTGCGAGTTCGATGTCCGCGATCTCGACGGACGCGTCCTGGTGGGTGAACAATGCGGCGCGCATGACTCGACTCCCTTGCTGGGCACTGTGATCGGCGGAACCGCGCACAAAACGTTCCGTAGGGCGGTCGGCGGCTCGACTGCTGAAACGATGTGGCGTGGATCTCACTGTGACGGTTCGGTGGGCGCATCGGCCACAGCATGTTCCAACCATTTGCCCGGAGAAGCGGTGCAGATT
This sequence comes from Nocardia rhamnosiphila NBRC 108938, assembly GCF_000720425.1. GTDB lineage: Bacteria > Actinomycetota > Actinomycetes > Mycobacteriales > Mycobacteriaceae > Nocardia > Nocardia rhamnosiphila. The sequence continues at coordinate 284,155 of NZ_JOAJ01000001.1, forward strand.
GCACTCCGCGCACACGTCGCTGCGCGGTGCGAGCCGGGAGGGGTGAGATTTCCACCACCGCCCCTCACAAGACGCTGAGATTCGCTGTGGTGTGCGCCACATCCGGACCGGCAGCCTGAATACATCAGGACACGCTCGGCGCAGGAAGGAAGCGAAGGATGAGCAACACAGCACCCGGCCCGGAGTACTTCGACGTCGTCATCATCGGCGGTGGAATCTCGGGTATCGGCGCCGCGACGTACATCACCCAGGCGTTCCCCAACAAGAAGGTGGCTCTCCTCGAAGGTCGCGATTCCATCGGAGGCACATGGGACCTGTTCAAGTATCCCGGCATTCGCTCCGACTCCGACCTGCACACCTTCGCGTACGAGTTCAAGAGCTGGAAGGACGAGAACGCGATCGCCGACGCGCCGCTGATCCTCGACTACCTCGAGGAGACCGTCGAGGAGTACGGCCTCGCCGATCGCATGCGTTACCGGCACAAGGTGGTCTCGGCCGCATGGTCCAGCGATGACGCCCAGTGGCTGCTCAACGTCGACGTGACGGAGGCCGACGGCACCGTGCGCCGCGAGGTCGTCAAGGCAGGCTGGGTGTTCGGCGCCACCGGCTACTACGACTACGAGAAGGGCTTCACCCCGGAGTTCCCGGGCCGCGAGGACTTCACCGGCGACATCATCCATCCCCAGCACTGGCCCGAAGGCTACGACTATTCAGGGAAAAAGGTCGTCGTGATCGGCAGCGGCGCCACCGCGATCACGCTGATCCCGTCGATGCTGAAGGGCGACGGCGCGGCCGCGCATGTCACGATGCTGCAGCGCACACCCACCTACATCCTGACCCTGCCGCGAGTGGACGCCCTCGGCCTGAAGCTCACCCGCCTGCTGGGCGAGCGCGGCGGCTACCTGGCCACGCGGTGGAAGAACATCCTCACCGACTGGACCATTGTCGAACTGCTGACCCGGTTCCCCACCGCTTCCCGCCGCTTCATCCGCAGCGTCAACGTCAAGGAACTGCCCGCCGGCTTCGACGTCGACAAGCATTTCAATCCGCCGTACAACCCGTGGGAACAGCGCCTCTGCCTCGCACCCGACGGCGACTTCTTCCAGTCCATCCGCGACGGCGGCGCCTCGGTCGTGACCGACCGCATTCGCCGGTTCACCGCCACCGGGATCGAACTCGAGTCCGGCGAGCACCTGGACGCCGACGTCATCGTCACCGCGACCGGGCTGAACCTGCGCCTCTTCGGCGGTATCGACCTGACGGTGGACGGGCGCCCCGTCGACCTGCCCAACTCCGTGGTGTATCGCGGCATGATGCTCTCCGGCGTGCCGAACTGGATGAACGCGATCGGCTACACCAAGTCGTCCTGGACGCTCAAGATCGGACTGCTCGGCAAGAGCATCATCGAGCTGCTGCGCCACATGGACACCCACGGCTACGACACCGTTGTCGCGCACGCACCGACCGGCGTCGGCACCCGCTCCATGCTCGACCTCGAGTCGGGCTACATGCAGCGCGCGAGGAACGATCTGCCGCGCCAGGGCGATGCCATGCCCTGGAAGACGGAGAACGTCTTTCTCGACGACCGGAAGATGTACCGCGGCTCCGTGATCGATCAGAACCTCCGGTTCAGCTCACGCCTCGGGCGCGAGCTCTGCGGCCGCACCGTCGCAGAAGAGGCACGCTCATGACCATGACCGCCCGGGCTCTCGCGCCCGCACAGGCGCCCGCCGCGCTGAGCGTGGCCGAGCGGCTCCAGCGCGCCGCGTTCACCGCCCTCGGCAGCATCTCCGGCGGTCTGCTGCGCCGGGTCGCGCCGCGGGTGGTCAACGCCGACGGCGATGTGATGGCGCCCGAGATCGCACTGCTGCTCCAAGCCTCCGCGGGCGCCGCGGACTTCAGCGACGGCACCCCGGAGGAGGCGCGCGCGATCGTCGCGAACGACTCGCGGGTGTTCGCCGACAAGGCGCCCGCGGGCGTGCGTGTCGAGCCGGAGATCGTGATGCCGACCGGCCTGCGCGCGACCCTGTATCGGCCCGCGGCACCGTCGAATGCCCTGGTCCTGTTCCTGCACGGCGGAGGTTTCGTCCTGAGCAGTCGCCAGGACTACGACGTGCCCGTCCGTTTGATCGCGGACGGTGCGGGCGTCAACGTGCTCTCGGTCGAGTACGGCCTGGCGCCGGAATCCCCGTTCCCCGGGCCTGTCGACGACGCGGTCACCGCTTGGCGGTTCGCCGTCGAGCACTGCACCCAGTGGGGGATCGACCCCGCGCGGATCGTGCTGCTCGGCGACAGCGCCGGCGGCAACCTCTGCGCCGTGCTGGCCAATATCGTTGCGGGCGAGGAGATTCGGCCCTTCCTACAGGTGCTCATGTACCCGGTCGTGGACGCGGTGGGGAGATACGCCTCGAGGATGGAGTTCGCCGGAAGCACCGCACTGTCGGCCAAGCAGATCGACTGGCTGACGGACCTGTACCTGCCGGACCGGGTGGACGGACTCGACCCGCGGGTCTCGCCGATGCTCGCGGAGGACCTGTCCGGCGCGCCTCCGACGCTGATCACCGTGGCCGGTTTCGACCCACTCCGCGACGAGGCGCTCGCGTACGCCGCGCGCATCGAGGAGGCCGGCGTCCCGGTGCGCGTCTTCCGTGAGAGCGGCCTCGTGCACGGCTACGTCTCGATGACGCGCATCAGCCCCACGGCCCGCGCTGCGCTCGAACGGGTCACCGGCGCTATCCGTACCGCACTCGAGGAGTCCCGATGAGCACCACGCGCATGATCCTCGTCCTGCTCGCCGACCTCGCGATGGTCGGGGCAGGCTTCTACTACGGCATCAAACTGCTGCGCGGCTTCCGCAACTTCCTACTCGGTCTCGAATGGGTCGTGATGGCGGTGTCCGGCGTGAACGTGCTGTACCTCGCCGCGATCAACGTGGACCACGAGAGCCTCAGTTACCACGTCATGGTCTTCTTCGACGCCTTCTCCCGGTCGTTCGGCATGACGGTGATCCTCGTCCTCGGCATGATGGCGGTGACCCACCGATACCGCCCGACCTGGGTGGTAGAGGCCCTCGCCATCTCGGCCGGCATCGCGGTGGGCATCGACCGTGCCCTCGAACCCCGGCCGGTGGAACCCGGCTGGGCGATCTTCTACCTCGTGATGAACCTCGCCGCCGCACTGTTCATGTTCGTCTACCTGGTGCCGAAGCTGTGGCGCGCGGGCGACCGCGGCAACGCGACGTGGGTGGCGCTGGGCGCCGCGCTCGGCGCCTACGTGGCCGTCATCTACGACTACTTCCCGATCCCCGGCGACGACGCGGATCACACGCTGTTCTACATCATCTCGCTGACGATCTGGGCACTGATGATCGTGACCTTCTCGCGCGGCTACCTCGCCCTCGAACGGCTCAACGCGCAGGCGGACGCGCGCACGTCGGCTCCGGACGCGGCATCGCCCTCCGCTCGGTGATCAAGTACTGAAATCCCCAAGCCTGCCAGGCTTCTGAAGAAAGGTGCTGGTCGTCCATGGCCCTGGAATCGTCACGGACCGCATTCGCACGAGCCCGCCGCAGCGTCGGCGGCGGGGTGGGGTCCGGCCTGCGCGCCGCGATGCGTCCCCATCCGCTCTTCGTGCGCGAAGCGCGGGGCGCGCACATCTGGGACCTGGATGGCGACCGCTACATCGACTACGTGATGGCCTGGGGCCCGCTCGTGCTCGGACACAGCGACCCGCGCATCCTGTCCGCTGTGTCCGAGGCCGCGACGAAGATGCAGGTCGTCGGCACGGGCCACGCCCTCGAATACCTCGCCGCGGAAGCGGTTCTCGACGCCGTGCCGCACGGCGAGCGGCTACTGTGGAGCAACACCGGTACCGAAGCGGTGCAGGTCGCGCTGCGGCTCGCCCGAGCCGCGACCGGGCGGCGCCGCGTCCTCAAGTTCGCCAAGAGCTATCACGGCTGGCACGACACCGTGTACGCCGGGATGTCCGAGGACGACAGCGACCGACCCGCGCGCCCGGGCAGCAAGGGCCTTTCGCCCAGCGTTCTGGACGATCTGGTCGTGGCGCGCTTCAACGACGTACCTCTGGCCGAGCGTCTCCTGAGCGAGGCCGGCGAACGTGACATCGCGGCGGTGCTCGTCGACCCGGTGATGAGCAACGCCGGTGTCGAGGCGCCCGCGCCGGAGTTCCTGTCCACGTTGCGAAATCTGTGTGACCGCCACGGCGTCGTCCTCGTTTTCGACGAGGTGATCGCCGGGTTCCGGATCGCACGTGGCGGCGCCGCCGAGAAATACGGTGTGCTCCCCGACCTGTCCGTCTACGGAAAGGCGATGGCCGGAGGATTCACCCAGAGCGCCGTCGTCGGCCGAGCGGAACTGGTCGACCAGGTGACCGACGGCGTCACCCACGCCGGAACCTTCAACGCCAACCCCATCGCGCTCGCCGCCGTCGAGGCGACGATGCGCGTACTGGCCGACTCCGATGTCTACGAGGTACTCGAGACGATCTCCGCCGAGTTCGACTCCATCGTCGGCGCTGTTCTCGGTTCGGTTCCCGGCAGCGGTAGCTTCAACCGCGTCGGCTCGCTCCTTCCATACGTCCCCGCGGGCGGGACCACCGGCCTCCACGGCACCGGCGGGCTCTGGACAACGATCATGGAAGGGATGCTGCGGCAGGGTTTCCTGTTCATGCCCTCCGGCAAAATCTTCCTCAGCACATCGCACACCACCGCCGACATCGAGGCAACGGCCGCGGCACTCTCCCAAATCATTTCGATGCACTGAATTCGGCATGAGCGTGCGCTCACCCAGTGCCCGTCAGCAGGCTCATGCCGCGCCCGGCGCGCCGATCACGCCCGAGTTCTGAGCATCTGAGGGTATAGGCAATTGCCTGGTCTTTCGGACGGGCTTGCTGCCCGATCCGAGGTGTTCTTCACGCTGCCGATCGAGCTGTCCACCCCCGGGTGGGTGGTAGGCGTTGATGTTCGCGAACGGCATTGGTTGACATCGGCCATTGAAGGGCAGATTCGATGGCAAGTGATGACGGTCCGGCAGCAACCGCGCCGGTCGGATGACCGCGGCGCCCGCACGGGAATCGGGGAACCGCTACCCGTCCCAGGTCCGCCCTGGGCGGGGCACATCGAAGTTGAGAACGCGGGTGAACTGGGAGTTTCCTCTGGTCAACTGGGTGCGCGAAGCGGATTTCGCGCTGGGTCGAGCGGGATGGGCAAGGGGTCGGGCTGTCTTGTCGTCGATCGCCGCCCGCGGCAACGTGCACGATCGTCGGCCCCCAGTACTCTGGGCAGGCAAGTTCCGACCAGTGAAGTTGGCCTGGTGCCCGTTGGTCCTCCCGCGCGGTCACCAGGGTCGCGCTACCAGCCGGCGATGGATGTCGTGGCGTGGCGGATCCTCCATCACGAGCAGGCCCGGCGGGATCTCGATATTCGCCTCGATCAACTCCAGGACATTGCCGCGGCCGGAGCTGTAGGTCGCCGGATCGGCCAGACAGCTGTGCACATCGGAGTACCGGCTCAACGCGTAGAAGTCGTGCTGCTCGTTGTAGTACAGGGGCTTTTCTTCGTGAAACTCCATCAAGGATACGAGAATGTCACTAAGATACTCACTGGTATCTGAAAACTCGACAGGTTTGTCCTGACGGTGCAGCGGGTGAACGGGGGCTCGCGACCACCTGTGCTCGCCGGTAGGTATGCGCTGTCCGCGCCGGCCTGTCATCCCGCCGGTGCTGCCGAGCCGGGGCATCTGAGAGGAACGTCAGTGAACGCAGAACATCCATCGACGGACTCCGGTCGTGTGCGTCCCCGCTATCGCTTCGACCGGCACACCCCGGAATACCGTGAGCGGTTCTCGGCCATCACCCGGGAGATGCACGAGAAATGCCCGGTCGCCTGGACCGACACCTATGACGGTCACTGGGTCGCCGCCGGTAATCGTGAGGTGTTCGAACTCGCTCGCTGCCCGTACGTGTCCAACGACCGGGACTACAAGAACGAGCGCCGGGGCTATCTCGGTATCACCATCCCGTTCGCGCCCACCCCGATGCCGATACGCAACGGGATCCTCGAAATGGACGACCCCGAGCACCGCCTGTTCCGGGCGGTGCTGAACCCGTATCTGTCGCCGAGCGCGGTGAACAGATGGCTGCCGTTCATCGACGAGGTGGTACGCGCCTGTCTCGACGACAAGATCGAGACCGGACATATCGACTTCGTCGACGATCTCGCCAATATCGTTCCCGCCGTGGTGACCCTGGGCATGCTGGGCATTCCGCTGGAGAAGTGGGTCGTCTACAACGAGCCCTCCCATGCCGTGGTGTACACCCCGCCGGATTCACCCGATATGGAGCGGGTGCAGGGCCTGAACATGGCCATGGGTCTGGATCTGCTGGCGAGCCTGCACGAGATACGGGAGAATCCGCGGCCGGGGCTGGTCGATGCCCTGGTGCGGATGGATATCGACGGGGAGAAACCCGAAGATATCGATCTGCTCGGGATCCTGGGGCTACTCATCGGCGGTGGGTTCGATACGACCACCGCACTGACCGCGCACTCACTGGAATGGCTGTCCGAGCATCCGGAGGAACGCGAAACCCTCAGCCGCGAACGTGACGTCCTGCTGAATTCCGCGACCGAGGAATTCCTGCGGTTCTTTACACCCGCACCCGGCGACGGCCGCACCATCTCCAAGGACTGCGAAATCGCCGGCCAGGAGTTCCGCGAAGGGGAGCGGCTGTGGCTGTCCTGGGCGATGGCCAACCGTGATCCCTCGGTATTCCCCGATCCCGATACCGTGGTTCTGGATCGAAAAGGCAACCGGCACGTGAGTTTCGGGCTGGGAATACATCGCTGTATCGGATCCAACCTCGCTCGGCTGGTGTTCAAGCGAATGCTCGTCGCTGTTCTCGACCGGATGCCGGACTACCGCTGCGATTCCGACGGGGCGATGCACTACGACACCATCGGTGTGATCCAGGGGATGCGGAAGCTGCCTGCGATATTCACATCTGGTCCGCGTCAAGGGCCAGGACTCGAACAAACCCTCGTCGGGCTGGAACGAATGATCACCGAGCAGGGGCTATCCGCACCCGTCGCCGCGGCACCATGACCGCTGCCGCGGATTAGTGGACCGAATCGGTCGCCGCCCGGACGCAGAATCGGGCGGCGACCGACTCGGAAATTGTGCTGTGCGGCTGTTTCCGACTCGATCGGGCGATCGTCGCGCCGCGTCCGCCGTGCGCAGTCACCGGATTCGGGACCCGATAATTTTGGTGCTCAGTGGTGCGCTTGCTCGTTTCCTCGGGCGAGGGCTTGATCGCCGTACCTGGACGCGATCAGAGTCCATGGGTCGGCGTAGGGGCCGCGGTGTTCGATGCGCCGCTGCAGGGCCAGGCCGGTGCGAAGTATCGGCCGCATGACGGGGCCGGTGAGGCGGAGGGCGGTGCGGAGGATGCGGGGTTGCGCCTCGGCGATCCAGGTGACCGTTTCGGTCCAGTCGTGCTGCTGGAAGTCCAGCAGTGCCTGTGATTGCGTGGTGTCGAACCAGCCGGTGAATGCCCAGCCGCGTTCGTCGCCGGGGTCACCGGGCAGGCTGGCCGACGGGCCGAGGCGGCCGATGCCCATGGCGTCGAACATGGTGTCCTCGACCTCGCGGTGGGTGTGCCGGTAGCTGTCGTTTCCGGCTATGAGCAGTACTTTTCCATCGACGTCGCCGCGGCGGTCGACGGCGTTGGCGAAGGCCAGCGCGACATCGCGGGCATCGACGCCGTGCAGGCGGTTGTCACCGGGTGTGGCGCGGATGAGCACGAGATGGTCGGCGTTGATACCGGCGGTGGTGTCCGGGGACAGGATTCCGCCCAGTCGCAGCAGGGCATGGGGGAGTCCGCTGCGGGTGATGAGTGCCTCGGCCAGTGCTTTGTCTTCGCCGTACTGGTCGATCGGGTCGATCGGGGTATCCGGGGTGATGAGTTCGGGATGGCGGTGGGGATTGCGGGAACCGTAGACCGCGGCGCTGGAGGCGAACAGCAGCAGCGGGGCGCTCGGCAGGGTGGCGGCGCCGCGGACCAGGTTCTCGGTTCCGCTGACATTGATCCGCCGGGCCAGTTGCGGATTACGATAGGACGCCGGAGAGAACATCGCGGCCAGATGGACGATGGCGCCGGGGCGATATTCGGCGAAGAGCGCGTCGACGGCTTCGTGGTCGAGGAGATCGGCGAACGTTGTCCGGAGGGTGCCCGGGTGGCTCGCGCCGGCGATTTTCTCGGCGGTGGCCTGGACGGTGCCGGTGCGTAAGTCGGTGGCGACCACGGTTCGGCCGCGTGACAGCAGGATCTCGGTGACGCGTTTGCCTACCTGGCCGAACGCGCCGGTAACGAGAACGGGACTGCTCATGATGCCTTCTTCCGCGCCGAATCCGCGCTGCACGCGTGCGCTCTCGGGGATCGCAGGGAATGTGATCCGGCGGCATGGATCGTCAGGGGAGTTTGACCACGGACAGATACATTTCGAGGATCGGCCGGTAGAGGTCGATATCGTCGAGTTGGCTTCCGAGTATCACGGAGTCGCTGGTAGCGATGAGAACGTGGGCGAAGGCCAGGGGAGTGATCGTCAGGCTGCCGCCGACGCGTTCGAGGTTCTCGGCGACGAATCCGGCAAGCTTTTCGGCGACTTCCAGTCTCTTGGCCGCTACCCGGGCCTGGGCTTCGGGATTGCGCAGGAGGTAGAGCGTGAATTCGTGACCCAGAGCGGCGTGTTCGGCCCCGCGGTCGTGGCTGAGCTGCTGCCACCGTTCGGCCACTCGGTCGAGTTCGCGTGGCCCGACCGCGGTGACGGAGGAGAGGACTTCGGCGAAGTTGTCGAAGTAGCGGTGCCAGTAGCGGTCGCTCACCGCCAGGAAGAGCTCTTCCTTCACCGCGAAATGCTTGTAGATGGCGCCCTTCGTGTAACCGGCCGCGTGGGCGATGTCATCGAGAGTTGCTGCCGCGAAGCCATTTTCGGCGAAAACCTCCTCTGCGGCATCGAGGAGGAGAGAACGCGTGCGCTCGAGCCGTCGCTCCTTGGTCCAACGCTCAACCATGCCGGCGATCCTAGCATGAATCCTGGAAACCGATTGTATCCACAGATACTCATTGGTATCTTGAGCGGGCCGATGGTCCACGGCGTGGCTCGACTACTCGGTAGTCGAGCCACGCGCCGGAGCCCCGGTGACCTCGAGCTCCTCGTCGGTCCGTGCCCCATCGCCGGGCATTCGGCGAGCGCCGCACGACACAAATGCAGAAGGAGACAGTTTCATGAGCGAACTGTCGAAGAAGAACGCACCCACTGTCACCGAATCCCTCGGTGGTGCAGCCACACTCGGTGCGGAGCGCAAGCCAGCGAGCAATGCCGTCCGGATCTGGGCGGTGATCGGCGGCCTGGTTCTCGCTCTCCAGATCTACGTCTGGATCAGATGGGTCACCGGGCCCTATTTCGAACGGGTGCCCCAGGGGCCCAACGATCCGCCGATGCTGATGAAGACGATCCTGAGCATCTGGACCGCCGGTGTCCTGATCGGATTCCCCTTCGCCATCTATTGGTGGATCATCAGGCCGTGGTGGCGGGAGCGCCGGATCACCCTGGACGGCATACTCCTGGTGTCCATGGGCCTGATGTTCTTCCAGGACCCGTTCCTGAACTACATCAACACCTGGTGCACCTACAACACGTGGATGTTCAACAGGGGTTCCTGGGCTCCCCATATTCCGGGCTGGGTATCCCAGGAAGAACCCGGCGCACAAGTCGCCGAACCGTTGCTGATGAACATCCCGGGCTACGCATGGGGTGTACTGCTCATCACGATCGGCGTGTGCTGGTTCATGCGCAAGGTCAAATCGCGCTGGCCCGGGATCAGCAACCTGCGGTTGATCGGTATCACCTTCGCGTTCACATTCGTCCTGGACTTCGTGATGGAAGCCTGCATGCTGCTGCCGCTCGGGCTCTACACCTACCCGGGCGCGATCCAGTCCGTATCGTTCAACGCCGGTCACTACTACCAGTGGCCGATCTACGAGGGCGTGATGTGGGGCGCGGTCCAGGCGGGCCTGGCCTGCTTGCGTTTCTTCACCGACGACCGCGGCCGCACCGTGGTGGAACGGGGTATCGATCAGATACGCGGGGGCGTGGTCCGGCAGCAGCTCGCCCGCTTCCTGGCCGTATTCGCGGCCGTGAGCGCGATCTTCTTCGTTTTCTACAACGTTCCCGCGCAGTGGTTCGGGCAGCAGGCCGACCCCTGGCCCGCCGATATCCAGGAGCGTTCGTATTTCACCGGTGGCATCTGTGGTGACGGCACGGATAAGCCCTGCCCGCACCCCGATCTGCCGATGCCGCGCCACGATTCCGGCTACATCGACAAGAACGGTGATCTCGTCTTGCCGGACGGTGTCGAGGTACCGAAGATCGTGCCGTTCCAGCCGGAGGACTGATATGCCGACCACAGCAACCGCTCCGCCCCGCACCACGACGAACGCACCCTTCTATCGCCCGGCGGGTGACGAGGCGGAAGTGTTCCACGCGGCCTCCCGGCGTGGGCTGCCGATTCTGTTGAAGGGCCCCACGGGGTGCGGGAAGACCCGTTTCGTCGAGGCCATGGCGCATGAACTGGGCCGGCCCCTGATCACCGTTGCCGGCCACGAGGATATGACCTCGGCGGATCTGGTGGGCCGATTCCTGCTCAAAGGCGGGGAAACGGTTTGGGTAGACGGTCCGCTGACCAGAGCGGTGCGTGCGGGCGGCATCTGCTACCTGGACGAGATCGTGGAGGCCCGCCAGGACACCACGGTCGTAATTCATCCACTCGCCGACCACCGCCGGGAGCTTCCCATCGACCGCCTGGGCACGTCGGTGCGTGCCGCTCCGGGGTTTCAGCTGGTGATCTCCTACAACCCGGGATATCAGAGCGTTCTGAAGAACATCAAAGAGTCCACTCGTCAGCGTTTTGTCGCGATCGAGCTCGGGTTCCCGCCCGCCGAGATAGAACGCGAGGTCGTTGCGCGTGAATCCGGTGTCGACGCCGAAACCGCGCATGCGCTGGTCCTATTGGGTAACGCCATCCGTGGCCTGGAAGGTTCACCGCTGCGCGAGGCGTCCTCGACGCGGATGCTGGTGCTCGCGGGGAGTTTGGTGGCCGAGGGGCTGGGCCTGCGTACCGCGGTCCGGGCCGCTGTCGTGCAGGCGCTGTCCGACGATCCGGATATCGTCCGTGCCCTGGGCGAACTCGCGGATGCGGTACTGCCGCCGTCATGACCGCCGCGAAACCGGAAAGCCCGGAACAGCTCGGTCTACTGGCCACCTTCCTGGCCGGCCGGGCCGTCGGTGTCGCGACTGCACCGGCCGGCCGGCCCGCATATACCAACGGCAAGGTAGTTTTCGTCTCCGCGGGCGCGCCCCTGGCACAGCAGCGTAGGGAAGTAGTGGTGCAGAGCGCTCTGCTCGGTGCGGGAAGTCTGGACAAGCATATGGTCAAGGCCCTTCGGGGGCGCTCGGCCGTCGCACGCAGCTACCTGGCCCTGGAAGGCCGGCGGGTACTCGCCGAACTGCCCGGCCGAGTTCCCCTGGTCGCCACGTTCGACGCGGTAGGTGAAGCCGGCACCGGCAACCCGGCCGAGTCACTCGCCGCCGCCCGCGGCAGAACCAGGATCGCGGACCCGCCCCGATGGTTCGGGACGATCGAACCCGCCCGGCTGCTGAGCGCCGATGCCGGACCGGGTACTCGGGCCACGGACAACGACCTACGCCTGGAATTGGATCTCGCCGACCCGCTCGAGACCGATGACGACGCCGACGTCCACGAGGGATCCGGTGGCAGCCGCATCCTGAAACTCTTCGAAAATCCCGTGTTCAACTCGCAGTTCCTTGCCGACCAGCTCCGCAAGTTGCTCGGTAGTTCACCCGGATCCGGGGACAGCGACGCCGGTGCCGAGATGCGAGCGCGCGCCGTACGCCGCGCCCGGATGCGCAGTGGTGATGCCCGCCCGGTACCGACCACGATCAATTTCGTCGACGACCGGAAACCCGGCGCTGCCATCGGGATAGGTGGCGCGCTGCACCCGGAATGGGACGTCCATTCGGGTCGGTACCGACCCGAATGGTGCCGGGTGATCGACTTCCCGCCGACCGTCGACGCCGACCTCTCCGCTGCCACGGTCGCGCCCGACGGCATGCTCCGCAAGCGCCTCGCCCGAGTCGGTCTGGGCCCCAGAACTCTACGCGGCCGTCCCGACGGAGACGAACTGGACACCGACGCGCTGATCGATCTCATGGCCGACGTACGCTCGGGTTACTCACCAACCGAGAACGTGTACACCGACACCCGCAAGGTCGCCCGGAACCTGGGCGTCCTCATCCTGCTCGACACCTCTGGGTCCGCCACCGAAACCGACCTCGAGGGCACGGCGGTCCACGAGCACCACCGACGGGGCGCCGCCACCCTGGCTGCCACCCTCGAAGAACTGGGCGACCGCGTCGCTGTCTACGCATTCCGCTCCGACAGCCGCCACGCCGTACACCTCCCCGTGATCAAGACGTTCGAGCAGCGGTTCGGTGCCGTCGAACGGGCCCGGCTCCACCAGCTCCGGCCCGCGGGCTACACCAGACTCGGCGCCGGAATCCGGGGCGCGGCACGGATTCTGGATGCCGAAGCGGGAACACCCTATCGACTGCTCCTCGTCCTCTCCGATGGCCATCCCTACGACCACGGCTACGAAGGCTGCTACGCCGAAGCCGATACCGCGAAAGCGATCGAAGAACTCCGCGCCGACGGTATCGCCTGCCTCTGCCTGTCGATCGGTTCGGCCACAGCACCCGACGCACTCGAACGCGTCTTCGGCCCCGCCGGCCACGCCCATGCCGCAACGCTGGCGGAGTTGAGCCCACACATGGACGAACTGTTCGTGGCTTCGCTTCGAGAACTCGCGGCACCGAGAGCTCGACGGTAGGACGGGCCCCAGGCTTTCAGTGTTGGTATAGAACGAGTGGTCGTTGCGCGGCGCTCGACGGCAGCCGATGTCTCGCGGCCAGCACGGCGTCGCCCACGTCCTCTTCAGAGAGCATCACCGTGCCGGCAAATTGCAGCTTCCGCACATCGGGTAGCTCTTGTCGGCCGGCACTCGTTGGGCCGAAGGGAGACCCGTCGTCGACGGGGGTTGTCCGTGGGCCTCGGCCCTATTCCGGCCGACCCTCTATCCCCCGGTGGTCGCGGGATTCTTCGGTCGCGCGGCGGGGGCGAATCGCTGGTTGGACGGTGTCCGGTGCTGCTCGGCGCGGCTGCGTAGGATTTCGGCGGTTTGGTCGTCGGCCGGGAGAAAGGCCTCGAGGCTGAGTTCGGAGAGGGTGATGTCGACGGCGGTGGCGAAGCTGGTGATCGTGGTGATCAGTCGGAGTTCGCCATCGGGGCTGCTCAGGCGTAGGGGGACGGCGAAGCCGAGGTGGTCGGGACCCAGGTCTGCCTCGGGGAGGTAGCTCTCGAGTTCGGCAATGAACTCGTCGAGGCGGGTGTCGGGGCTGCGCAGCGCCTTACCGCGCAGGCTTTCGGTGACGTGGCGGCCCCATTCGGGCAAGTTCTGCACGCGCCGGGCCAGCCCATCGGGATGCAGGGCCAAGCGGAGCACATTGATCGGGGGGGGTGATCAGCTCTGCCGCGCTCCCTTCGGTGAGGAGGTCGATCGCGGCATTGGCGGCGACCAGTCGGCCGTAGGGCCGGGTGACGACCGCGGGGTAGGGCAGATGACCGTCGAGAATGCGCTCCAGCGCTGTGCGGACCGGACCCAATTCCATCGTATCCAGGTCGGATTCGGGGAAGATCGGGGCATAGCCCGCAGCGAGCAACAGCGCGTTTCGCTCGCGTAGCGACAGTTCGAGCGATTCGGCCAGCCGCACCACCATGGTGCGACCCGGTCGGGAGCGTCCCTGCTCCAGGAAGCTCAGATAGCGCTGACTGGTGGCGGCGCGAATGGCCAGCTCGAGCTGGCTCACGTGCCGTTGGGTTCGCCAGTGCCGCAACTGCCGCGCGAACGGACTTGGCTCTACCACCGCGGTCATGACTCCAGTGATATCCGACCCGACGCATCCGCGCCATTCCCCGCGGGGAATGACCGAACCGCATCGGCACGGCAGCGGGGTCATTCCCTGGAGGGAGTCGCGCCGCGGCGTTGTGCTCGCAAAACTCTGAGCCATGAGCAAGCGATTCGATGACAACGACCTGACCGCCTTCGCCGAGCGCTACATGGCCCAGTGGAACGAGGCAGACCCGGAGCTGCGCCGCAAGCTGATCCACGAGATCTGGGCGCCGTCCGGTGCGCAGACCCTGGTCGATCCGCCGGTGGAGATCCGGCAGGCGGCCGCGCAACTGAGCTTCGCCGTGCCCGCACTGGAAGTGCGCGGCCACGACGCGATGCAGGCGCGGGTGACCCGCGACTACGAGATGTTCGTCGCACCCGGCGAGTACGTCTTCGAGGTGGGCGAGGCCGCCGAACTGCCCGCCGGCCTGATCGGCCTGCCGTGGTCGATGGTCGCGCGCGCCGATGGCGCTGTCGCCGGCGGCGGCTACGAGGTCATCGGCCTCGACGCCGACGGCCGCATCAGCTTCGACCACCAGTTCATCGAGGGTGTGCGGTGAGTGTGTCGAGCATGCGAAAGTCGACGAAAGCGTTGCGGTACACACGGATCGTGCACACCGCCGACGGCGGCTCGCGATTCGTCGACGCGGAACTCGATCTGGCCGATATCACACTGTGGCTGTAGGCGTCCCGGCGATGGCGGTCACGGGAATGTCGCCGTCGGCGGCCGTGACGTACTTGCGTAGTGCACAATTCGACAGCGAACCGCGTCCGGCCCGGCCGAACAGTGGATTGTGATGTTGCGCGGCGTGCTCGAGGTGACGACGAATGATGGTCGCAAGCGACGCTTCGTCTCCGGCGACCTGGTCCACGTGCCCGACACCGACGGGCTCGGGCACGTCACCGTCGGTGTCGGGGACGGGCCCTTCGAGGGCTGTTCGTACCGACCACGAATTCTTCTCGTCGGCGACGACAGGGGCCGGTGTCTGCTGGATGTGCCTGGTGCATGGCGGAGGTCCGGGCCGCGACGCCGACGGCTGTGAGGGGGAGTTCGGTCCTACGGCACGTAGAGCGTAGCGAATCCTGGGGTGTGGATGCCGCCTGCATTGAGGATGAGTGCAACCTGCCCGACGCCGGTGTGCAGTGTTGCCTCAGGAGGGAATCCGTGGAGCCCATCGGACGTTTGCGCGGCCCCGGTCGCGCCTGTGGAGAGGTTGATCCATTGTACCGACGCATTGACCGAACAGCCCCAACCTCGGCCGGATTCAGAGGAATCAGAGCCTCGTCCTCCTGCAACAACGACGACGCCGGACTGTTCGCCGACAATAGCAACGCAGTTGGCTGCAAAGGTATCGAAGCTCCCGGCCGGATTACCGAACGGGGCAGAGTTGATCTGGAACGGAACCGTGGTGGCTGCGGCGGCTACCCCAGCTGCCGATAACCCTGGCAGGGCGAACACCACTGCACATATGACAAGCCTACGAACGAATTTCATGACCGGACTGTATCGGGGTTTCGGACTGGTGCGGTCGCGCATTGAATTATCGCAGGTTCTCGACCGCGGTGATCTGTCGGGGAGGGGGCACGCTCGAGGCATGGGTGCCGTCGTGGAAGTCGCTAACCTACTCGAGCACAACCGGTTTCAGTCTCTCATGGGTCATCTGGAGCAGGCTGGCGAACATCAAGGCGTACCGAATGTTCTCTGGCCGCAGATTTGCTTCGACTGCCCGCTTGTATCCCTCCGGATCGTCCGCATGTCCCACTGCATCAGTGTGGCGAAGCCGGCGATCATCGGCATCGGATTGTCGGTGGCGGTTTTGGTAACCGAAACCCCTTTGGCCGGCTACGCGTTCGTGATCGGCGCGCCTTCACCATATCCTTCCGGGTCTGGCTCTTTGGACGCGGTGTAGAGCTCACGCGCCGACGCAGCCGAATGACCCGCGACCCCCATGGAGACCAGATACGTCGCATCGGTGACGGGCGGGCCGACGGCGAAGGCGTTCAACATCGACTTCGCTTCTCTCTTCGGGCAAGTTGCCGAGGCCCGGGTTCGGCCGGGTAACCTGTGGTCCGGTGACGACGAAGCCCGAAGCGTTGTAGACCGGCTCGGTCTCGACGCCGGATTCGACGCGATTCATCTGGGCGATCTGGGCATGGCCGCCGCTGAGGAAGGCCTGGCCGGAACGATGTTCGCGATCGTGCAGTCCGGGCTCGGCCAGTTCGTCTACCGGATGGCATCACCCCGAGAACTCTGGTATCACGCCTCGATGGCGAGGCGTCGAATCCTGTCACCGTCGAGCTCGAACCGGTGGTGCACCGTGGCGGTGCCGCCGGGGAAATTGCCGTCCAGGCGGATGAGTACGGTCGGGTGCCGGCTGTCGGTGCTGCGCTGCCCGATCCGTGTAGCGGTGTAGCTCCACTCGGTGGAAGAATTCCGGAGCCATGCGGTGATCGCGGCAATGCCCTCGTAGGTGTTGCCGTCGTCGAGCACGGTGGCGTCGGGAGTGAAAAGTGCGGCAGCGTCGGCTGCGCGATGCTCGTCGTGGGCGTCGAGGTAGGTGACGACCACCTTCGCCAGTAGGCCGCCGTTGTAGGCGTCGAATTTCTCGCTCATCGTTTCTCCTGTCGTGACGGGGTGTCGTTCATGTGGTCGGGTCAGATCGTGCGAATAGTGCCGCCGTCGACAACGATGTCGGCGCCGAGAATTCCGGATCCCTGATCGGAGACGAGAAAGGCGACCGTATCGGCGATCTCGTTCGGGGTGGCGAATCGGCCGAGCGGAACGCCTCCGAGCCCGTCGAGCAGGGAATCCTGCGCGGCCTCGATATCCCCGTCGAATCGGTCGGCGAGACGCCGGACGAGCGCGTCTGCGGCCTCGGTCTGGATACCGCCCGGCGAGACGGTGTTCACGCGGATCCCGTGCGGTGCGAGCTGGTTCGCCAACCCCTTGCTGTACGCGCGCAGTGCGGCTTTCGCGGCGGCATAGGCGAGCGTGCTGTCCCACAGGGGCATGCGCGCCTGGATCGACGAGATATGCACGGTCGCGCCCCGGCCGGCCTCGATCATCGCGGGCACGAGCGCGCGGTCCAGGCGCACGGCGGCCAGCAGGTTGAGATTCAGCTCGCGTGCCCATTCCGCGTCGTCGAGTGCAGCGAACCCGCCCGCCGGCGCGCCGGAGCCGCCGGCGACGTGCACGAGGATGTCCGGGGTTCGGTCGGCGAGCATTGCTTCAGCGATTTCGCCGGCCGCGCGGGCATCGGTCAGGTCGGCTGTGACGAGGTTCAGGTCCGGGTCTGCCGGTTCGCCGGGGTGGCGGGCAATCACTGTGACGTCGGCGCCCGCCGCGCGGAGTCGCTCCGCGATCGCGGCCCCGGCGCCGCGGGTGCCGCCGGTGACTACGGCTCGTTTTCTGGTCGTCGTGTCCGACCCGGATTCGGTAGTGGATTCTATTTTGAAAGTAACCATGGATGCTAGATTAGCAGTGACCGGTGACGACTGTGCGCTCCGGACTTGTGAGGAGGTGCCGATGCCCGCACGTATCCGGGTCGAGGACCGGGAATGCCCTCTGTCGACGGCAGTGTCCTACGTCGGCGAGTGGTGGACGATCTTGATCCTGCACGACTGCTTCGACGGCTACACCCGATTCGACCAGTACCTGGAGAACATCGGCCTGTCTTCCAGCATGCTCACAACGCGTCTGAAAACTCTCGTCGACCGGGGCATACTCACCAAGCGTGCATATCAGGAGCGCCCGGTGCGCTACGAATACGTGCTGACCGATTTCGGCCGGTCGCTGCGCCCGGTCCTGGTCGCGCTGGCGGCCTGGCGCAATGCGCAACTCGCTCCCGAGGAGCGGGCGATGATTCTTGTGGATTCCGAGACAGGACGCGAGGTCGAACCGGTGGTCATCGATCCGGTGTCGGGTGCTTCGGTAGCGGATCCGCGGTTCCTCTTCGTGGCAGGCCCCGCAGCCGGACCGGAAATGAGCGAAAGATACCGCGGCAGAACCGCAGAGCCGGCGGCTGTCGGTGTCTCGGGAGACCGGCCTCAAACGCGCCGGGACATCGGCTGAGCGGCTTCTCGGACAAGGGGGACTATGCCTCGGCATGATCATCCACGCGGTGATGCAGTGGCCGATCGAGTCCACGATCATTTGTTGAACGGTCTTTCCTGGCCGAGGTGCCTGCTATTGCGACGAAGTGCTGCCCGGCCATCACAGTGACTCCGACCGCTCGTGGTGCCGATGCGCTGGCTTGTCTGCGGCTCGCGGTCGCCGAGGCGAGTGCGTTCTCGGACTCGACGATCTGCGTGTCGCGGGCAGGCCGAGGTCCTCGGTCCGGTGAATCGCTCGGCATGACACCGGCACCGATCGCGGTGGTGTCGGACAACGGTCCCTGCTTTCGTGGCGAGGTGTTCAAGATCGCGTTCGACGGGCCGGACCCGCTGCTGCGGCACGTCCGCACCCGGGTTCGGTCCCCGCAGACCAATGGGGTGATCGAGCGGTTCTTCGGCGACTTGAAATACGAGCACCTGCTCCGAGGTGTCATCACCGACGGCGACACTCTGGACATGGAGGTGCACCGATTCCGGATCATCTACAACACGATCAGGCCGCACCAGGCGCTCGACGACCGAGTACCCAGTGCGGCCTTCAACGACTGCGGCCAGCGAAAAATCGCTCGGTAGGCGGCGTTTCCGCTTGGCGCGATGATGGACCGGAAGGTCCAATATGGGTAACCTGGTTGCATGCCGCGTCCACGCCAGTTCGAGGAAGAGGTTGTCCTGGCGGCCGTGCAGGCGGCGTTCTGGGACAACGGCTACGCAGGCACGTCACTCGAAGATCTCCTGGCAGCCAGCGGGCTGGGCAAAGGGAGTCTGTACGGGGCATTCGGGGACAAACGGAGCTTGTTCCTGCGTGTGCTGCGCGAGTACGACGAGGCCAACGATCGGATGCTGCGTTCGTGGCTGGAGCGGGCCGACCGCGCTATCGATGTGATTCGCGGTTTCGTGACCGGACCCGTACGCGATCCCGGCGGCGAACAGGCCCGTCGCGGTTGCCTGCTCGCCAATGCCGCGATGGAGCTCTCCGTGAGCACCGCCGAGGTGGCCGCCGAGGCTCGGCGCAGCTACGCCGCGACCACTTCCGTGCTGGTCGACGCGATACGGCGAGCGCAGCGCGACGGCGACATCGCGCCCCATGTCGACCCTGATGGCGCCGCCCATGCGGTGCTGGCGGGTCAGCTCGGGCTGATCGTCCTCGGCCGGGTCGGCCAGGATCCGGCCGCCCTGTCGATCACGGCCGAGACCCTGCTCAACGGTCTGTTGCCCAAGCCCTGAGCGTTCCCGCAGTGGCGTGAGAGAGAACAATGCCGCCCAAGTTCTTGACCAAACCGTCCATATCGAGTGTTATGGACGGGTCGGTCAATAACAGGAAGTGGGAAGCTGCCATGAAGGTTCTGGAGGACAAGGTCGCTGTCGTGACCGGGGGTAACGCGGGTATCGGACTGGCGATCGCGCGGGCGTACCTCGACGAGGGTGCCCGGGTGTTCGTCGCCGGCCGTCGCCAGGCGCAGCTCGACGAGGTCGAGGCCGAACTCGGTCCCGGGGTGACCGGGATCCGCTGTGACGTGGGCAGGCTCGAGGACCTCGACGCGCTCTATACAACGGTCGCTGAGCAGGCGGGTCGGATCGATGTCCTGGTCGCCAACGCCGGGATCGGGATCGTGGCGCCGTTGGGCGAGATCACCGAGGAGCAGTTCGACGCCATGTTCACCACCAACGTCAAGGGCTCGCTGTTCACCGTGCAGAAGGCGCTGCCGCTGCTCTCGTCGGGGGCGTCGATCATCCTCACCGGATCGACGGCGGCCTCGCGGCCCGAGCCGTACCTGCCCGTGTATGGGGCGACCAAGGCTGCGCTTCGTAACCTGGTTCGCGGATTCGCCCACGTCGCCGGGGAACGTCGGTACCGGATCAACATGCTCTCCCCCGGCGGTACCCGCACGCAGGGTTTGGTCGACCTGATCTCAGCCGAGACGGTCGCCTCCGCCGGGGCGTCGGTTCCACTCGGCCGGTTGGCCGAGCCCGAAGAGATCGCCGCGGCGGCCGTCTTCCTCGCCTCGGACGCGTCCAGCTATGTCAACGGCTCCGAGCTCGCCGTGGATGGCGGCTCCGCTCAGATCTGAGCCGCGCAGACGCACCCCGCCCGGCAGGAGCTGTGCAAAGCCTGTGCGAATGGCACTGTTACTGCGCGAGGGCGATGCCCTGGACATGGAGGTCGGTGATGGCGGTCTACATCGGGATCCAGCTCGCCTACTGTTTCGGGCTCGAGCATCACGCGGTTCTCGACGGCTGCATCGTGTCGTCGGGCTTCGTGTGGGGTTCGCGATCTCGATGATTCCCTTCACGATCTGCGTCCTGCGTTACGCGGTCGACGTCGATGGCGGCGAGGCCGGTGAACCGGAAGAGATCGTGTTGGGCGACTGCACTCTGCAGATATTGGCCGTGGCGTGTCTCGCAGCAGTCGGTGTACCCCGCGCCGGGATACCGGAGTCGGCGTCGCCCGGCGCGAGTAGGGGACCGTGCTTCGGCGTCCGGAGCGAAGCTGTGTCGCCGGACATGGGGCCGGAAACGCATCGAAGATGCTGCTCGGAGGAAGGCCCTGAGCGCGGACGGTACTGGCGGCCTTACAGGCTGCGAGCTGGCCCCAGTATCGGCTTCCTTACAGCCGAGTGCTACCGCGGACGGCTGCGCCAAGCGCGTTCTCGCCGCTACCACGCGGGCCCGCTGGAGGGAGGGGCGCATCGGCGAGTGGATCTGGATGGGTGGTCGAGTCGCCGAGTATGCGGTCGATGGTGGTGTCGAGGTCCCAGGCGTAGAACAACGCTCGCTGCGCGTGGCCGGCGATCCGCTGCAACGCCGCGCCGTAGCGGTCGGCGTCGAGGATTCCTTCCACGATGACCAGCCGCCTGTCGGTTAAGCACGTGGTGGCCATGAGCTCGAGTAACTCGATGTGGAAACGCGTGGGCTGTATCGGGCTCGCGGAGGATGTTGTCCTGGGCGATGAGCGCGGTCTGGGCGCGGTCTGGGCGCGGTCGTAGCGGAGTTGCAGGGCTCGTGCGACGGTTGATTTGCCGGATCCGGAATTGCCGCGCAGCACGACGAGCGCGCCGGCCCACGGAGGTGGGGGAGTGGGTCGGCCTGTCTTGGCAAGCGGCTGCACGCTCGGTGGTTCCGGCCGAGTGGCCTGGACTGTCGAATGGATCGGTCGGCTCCCGAGTCATGCAGTGCACCGTAGCTCCGCGCCCGTCCTAACTGATGTAAGCCTGCAACCCTAAGAACTTTCTAGTGTGTAACTATTTGGATATGCGCATCTATTGAGATTACCGCTATCCTCGATCCCGGCGTACCGCCCATCGCAACGTCATCCGCGCGGCACCCGCCCGCGTCCAATTGCAACTGAGCGCGTGAGCGTCCGGTGGATGACATCGCCGGACCGCCCTTCGCCCGGCAATCTATTAGCCCGATTATTCGGGATGAGGTCTTGACTGGCGTGTGATCCGGAGGAGACTGGGAGAACACCGGAAAACCGGAGTATGCGACACGTTGGACGGAGACGTCCGGAGAGCGTGGGTGACATATTTCAGAGATCCGGCCAGGCCCCCGGCAAGCCGGTCGAACATTAGAGCCATCAGCGACGACTGTGGCTCGAGGGTTCGGCAAGACTACCGGGGACTGCTCTGTGCAGGGGGTATCGTCGGCGTCCCACTGTCCGGCGGCGTACTGGATGTGCGTGCACAGCGGTCCTCGGCAGCCGGCCATGGACGCTCTGGAGCTCCTGAGACGGGTCGGTAGTCGGCTGGCGGGCTCGCCCCTCCATTGCGGGTGCGGGCTCGGCTGGGCTGCACCTGCGGCGGTTCGTTCGGCATCTCCGCGTCGAAGTTTTACCCAACTCGGTTTCCGGCTTGGGGTAAGCATCCGCTCAGGTTGTTTCGCGCACGACAAGTTCCACCGGCAATCGGGTGGACCCGGCTTCTCCGCCGTTGATGAGATCGAGGAGCCGGTCGACCGCAGTGACGCCGATCTGACGGGCAGGGGAGTAGACCGTCGTCAGGGGATCGGAAGCCGAGCGGCTTCCGGGATATCGTGTATCCGACGAGAGCGACGTCGATGGGCACATGCAAACCGAGGTCATGTGCTGTCCCCAGTACTCCGATGCCGACATGCCGGTCACCAAGATCACCGTCACGGGCCAGATCGTATGCGCAGTCGCCTGCCAGGCGGGCTCGAAAGACGAACCAGGCGAACGGCCCTGGTCGTGCTCACGCAGATGCGACGCCATGGACAAGCATGGCCTCGTCGGCGACGGCGTCGACGTGAGCGGAAAGGACATTCATCAATCCATGCATTCTTGGACACTGATCTCAACATCATCGCTGTTCAACGATGTTTCTGTTCGCTCGAGTGTTCAAGGATCACCCGTTCATGGACATCAGCTGTTTCGGAGCACCGGGGCGGTATCGCGCGCAGCGGTTCCGCAGCAGCGTCATCGTTCAGGATCTGAAACTGCCGCGAGCCGTCGCTCCGATCGTTGGTAGATGCCGGTCATGGCGTCGAGTGTTCGGATGAGGTGGGCGCGGAGTGCTGGTGGGCCGAGGATCTCGGCATCGGCGCCTAGCTCGAGCAGCTCTGGCAGCGTCTGTTCGGCGGACTCGATCGGTATCGTCACCCGGGTCCAGCCGTCTGCATCGGCGGTCGCACTGCGATGCGCGGCCTCGACCGCTGCCGGTTCCCACAGATAGGGCAATCGGCGGAAGACCTCCGGGGACAGGCGAAGAGTCGCCGTGTCTCGGTGTCGGCGCGCGTCGAAGTCCTTCAAATAATCCCCCCAGTAGCCGGCCAGGTCGAACCCGTCGGGGAGATCGAATCGCTCGTCGAGAACGTCGAGGTCGACGATCCGCGAAATACGATAGGTACGAATGTTTTCGGCGGCGGAGGCCACGAGATACCAGTGACCGGCCTTGAGGACCAGCCCGTACGGTTGCACGGTCCGGGTGATCTCGTGGGGTTCGGTCCAGCGCAGGTAACGCATCCACACAATGCGGCTGTTCCACACCGCGTCTGCGACCGCGCCGAGATGCGGTGTGCGGTCGGCTTCGTGGTACCACCCCGGGGCGTCGAGGTGGAAGCGCTGCGCGATCCGGCCGGCGCGGTCGCGCAACTCGGTCGGCAGCGAAGCCATCAGCTTGAGCTGTACGACGGGGGCGACCGCGCCCATGCCCAGCTCCGCAGCGGCCGTCGGTATGCCGGTCAGGAACAGCGAATCGGCCTCATCGACGGTCAGTCCCGTCAGCCGGGTTCGGAAACCGCCGAGGATCCGGTATCCGCCGTCATGCCCGGATTCGCCGTACAGCGGGACGCCCGCCGCACCGAGGGCCTCCATGTCGCGGTAGACAGTGCGCACGGACACCTCCAGTGCGTCGGCCAGCTCCTGTGCCGTCATCCGTTCCCGGTTTTGCAGCAGGAGCAGGATGGACACGAGTCGGCTCGCACGCATGCCGTCGAGTCTGCCGTAATCGACTGACACAGGATGTCAGTGGAGCCGCAATAACGTCCGAGGCATGGACATCGACATCGATATCGACCAGTTCGTCGACCGCTACGTGGCCGTATGGAACGAACCGGACCCGGTGACGCGCCGACATCTCATCACCGGCCTGTGGGATGCGGACGGCGTCGAAACCAACGAATCCGCGCGGTACCAGGGTCACGATGCCCTCGAAGCGCGGATCACCGAGGCACACAACACGCTGGTGCGCGAGGCCGGCAACATCTTCTGGTCCGCGGGCGACGCGACCGGCCACCATGACACGGTCACCTTCACCACCCATATGGGCCCCCAAGCAGAAAGGGACATCGCCTGGACCGGCCGAATCTTCACCGCTCTCGGTAAGAACGGGCTCATCCGCTCCGAGCACCAGTTCACTGTGCCCACCTCGGCCGGGACAAATGCGGGCACTCGCGCCACTGTGCAGGAGTTCCTCCGCCGACTGGGCGAGGGCGACCCGGACCGAATCGCCGCCCTGTTCGCCGAACACGTCGAATGGCAATTGAACTGGCCGGTCGAGGGCCACCCGGCGGTGCCATGGATCCGGCCTCGCTCCACCCGCGCCGACGTCGCCGACCACTTCCGGGCACTGGCCGCCTTTCACATCCCTGAGAAAGCGGCCGGAAAAACAGCACAAGTCCTGTTCGACGGCCGGAACGCGGTCGTGCTCGGCGATATCCGCCAGACGGTCGAAACCACCGGCCGGCCGTACACGGCTCTGTGCGCGCTCCACCTCACAGTCACAGACGGACTGATCACCCGATACGCCGTGTACGAAGACAGCCTCACCGTCACCGAAGCCCTCGCCGGCCAATCGATACACCGCTGAACCACCGGCTGACTCGAAGGCGCCGGCAACATCGAAGATCGGACCAGCCGGCCCCGCGGCGATGCCATTGCTCGACATCGCAAGTGGCAGAAACTAATACAACGGCATTGGGCAGGACGCGGGTAAAGGATGGCAACGGATGACCGGGCCGGCGATGTTGAGCGAGTTGGGAATGGAACCTGACCCCGTGTGTCGATAGCGTGTAGGCCTGAACTACGAGAGGACATCATGCACGCTCCTGCCTTTGTTTCTGTCCTCGCTACCGGCGTCGTCGGTAGCGCGCTGCTGTTCCAGGCCGCGCCGGCCTCAGCCGAGTCGCACACCGGTATGCCGACGCTGTCTGCACAGTTCGATGGCGGCCCGTGCGCGACGACCATCAACGCCAAGGCCAACGTCTTCGATGACAGCAACCAGGTCTCCATCGGCTACCAGACCGACGACATCGCTGGCACCGGCAGCGCCGGATGCGGGTCGTCGCTGGTCGCGGTCGTCAACTGGCGCAATCTGAACAGCGGCGGGGTCGGTAGCGTGTCCCGGCACATGTTCCACAACGAGACCAACTCGATATCCTTCGCCCCCGGCCCCGGACGGATCGCGATCGAGCTGACCACGCTCAGTGCCCATTTCCCCGACGCTTCCCGTCTCGAGGTCGTCATGCACGGCTGATCGCTGCCGTTTGGGACTATGGGGCAGGGCCGCGGCTAGTACGAGCGTTCGAACGGTGCCCAGCCAGGAAAAGCACCGGGTCGTCGCAGGTGACGATCGGAGTGGCAGTCCGGTAGACCGCCCAGCTTCGCTGATAGAGCAGAGGCGCGACACTGGTGCGGACATCCTCGATCATCAGATGGATTGCCTCGTGTTTGGGATCGCTGAAACGTGGCTGCATCCGACGGTAGATCTCGACCGGCTCCGCCCCTGGAGTGGTTCTTTTCAGAAACTCACGCTTCGCTGCCGATGGACCGTTGATGATCGCGAGATGCCTTTCGCGCTGACTGACGGTCCGAGTGGCTTGCAGGCCCAGAAAGACCGACATGTCTTGGAGAAGGGCCCGGTCCTTCACCGGCCCGGTGTCCAGGTCGATCAATTTATCCCAGTACTGCCCGACGCTGCGCCGGCGGCCCGGCCGAGACCGGTGCGGGTGTGCCCAGCGGGGCCGGCATCAGCAGCAGCCTTCGGTCCCTGCGTCCGGGCAGCATGCCGGATCCACCGCCAGCACCAGCCCGAGCAGATCGGCCAGCGCCGCGGCGATCCGCGGGTCGGCGAGTTCGTAACGGCTGCGGCGGCCTTCGGGGACCGCGACCACCAGTCCGCACCCGCGCAGGCACGCCAGGTGGTTGGACAGAATCTGCCGTGTCACCCCGATCTGCTCGGCCAACTCCGCCGGATATCCGGGCCCGGTGCGCAAGCTCAACAGGATCCGGGTGCGGGTCGAGTCGGACAAGGCGTGCCCGAAGCGGGCCAGCGCGTCGGTGTGGACAGCGGTCTCCATACCCAGACGGTACATCAGAATCTGTATTCAGAAAACAATGAACCTTCAACGTGGGACCCAGCGGCGACCCGAGCCCTATGAGAGGGACAGCCTTTCGAGCCACCGGGACGCCTTGGACCAAGATCGTTATCGCGAACCTTTCAGCGCGGGCGGAGAAGCTCGGTTGGACGGGTCGCTCGACCCGGTCTCGATGGCATCGGCTGAGAGCCGAGGACCCTGGCCGAGGCGGCGTTTGGGAAACCGTCCGGAGCGCTCACCTCGATGGCAGACCGAACCGGTCCTATGGCTGAGAGCTTGGGGGCTGCCGCCGTTGTTCTCGCTGGGCGGCGCGCACTTCGAGAACGAACAGTGCGATGAGGAGTGCGACGGAGATAGCCAGAACGGCGCCACCGCCGTATATGAGCCGCGCGTGCAGTTTCGGAGCGCTCTCCCGTCGTTCTTTCTCCCCGGCCAGCACCTGCGCGTAGGTCTCGTCCGGCCGGTCGCTGTTCCAGTACATGCAGATATCGCCGGGTTGCATGACTTTGTCATCGCATTTGGCGACGACAGGGCCGGTGGAGTCGTCGGTCCAGCTCAGGACGAGGCCGGCCACGCATGCCAGCAACGCCAAGACCATCGCATAGGCGAGGAACTGGCCGGCCAGCCCGCGCAACCTTGCCATCAGCGGTTCCCGATCCGCAGCCACAGTCCCCCCTGGATTCCGTCCATCGATGCCTGCCGATCATCGCAACGATCACTCCACCCGGCAACTGGTCGCGGCCACTTCCTCGCGACTTCGGGCCTCGGCGACCGTCTCGTAACCAAGGTTTCGAGACGGTGCTCTGATCGTCTCGAAATCGCGCTCGGCGGACGATGTCGGCCAGTTCGGCGCCTTGCGAGCATTGCCCACCCAGGTGGTGTCGGCACCGGTCGCTACGGTCACCGCATGTCTCACCCCGCTCCGGACACTTTCGACCAGGTATGGGCTCGTTTCCTCGATCACCTCCGCATGTACTCGCCAGCCTCCGCCGCGACCCTGCAACCCGGCGCTACCGCCGAACAGATCGCGCACCTGGAAGCTGTCCACGGTTTCGCGCTACACCCCGACGTCCGGGCACTGCTCGAACATCACAACGGCACCGTGTACGCCGCCGAAGGCGCCGGATTCCTACCGATGGGGTACATGCTCGACCCGATCGACCGGATCCTCTCCGGCCACGAGTGGCGAACCACCTTCAGCGCCGAGAACCGAGAACGGGGCTTGGACGAGGAGACCCTCTACGGCCATGCCCACCAATGGCTTCCGATCGCTCACTCCATCGACGCCGGTATCTTGTTCATCGAGCACCGCCCCGGACCGACCTACGGTCACGTCATCGAATTGGGTATCGGCTCGGGCGCTTTCGAGGGCTCCCTGTGGGGCAACACGCTGCGCGAATTCTTCGATGCCCTCACTGGCTCCCTCGCCACCCGCACCCCCTTTCGCGACCAGACCCCCGAGGTCCGGGAGTCGAACCGCACCGGGAAGGTCTATTTGCACTGGGAATTCGACTGGGACGAGTGAGCCCTGCCCCGAGTACCCATCGAACGAGGTCCGCCATGATATCTGTCCGTGAATGCCCTTTTGGTGAACATGCTCGGCGGGCGTGGGCCGGGTTGGGGTGTTTCCAGGTGCGGGGATCGTAGGCTACCGGCGTGTTCTGGCCTGGTGGTGGCGATGGCGGGAGTGTAAGGTCTCAAAATTCGTGACATGCGCCGGTTGACTGACCTCGGTGTTTCCGGTTTGTCTCGGATCGTCGCGTGAGGGTTTGTCTCAGTTCGACGGCATTTCCTCGGGTTGGTGTGTGAGTTGGTCAGAGCGCGGGGTCTCGAATGTCCTCTGGCGAAGGAAGAAACGAAGCCGCCGATTGTCGGTAACACCTGCAATCATGCACGCTATGACATCTTCCGACCCCTTGGCCCCATTCCGGTGGCTCCACGACGGTGACTCCCTGCTGGAAGATATCTTCACCGTGGCCTTTTTCCGCGGGCTCGAGCCGTCGGAGGTGGTGCGCCGCTTCAGCCGCGGCGAGGATCATGGCCAGGAATCGGACTTCGCCGGGCTCATGGACCAGGCCACCGAGTTCTCCATCAAAACCGACGGAGGGTACGGGGGAGGCACCGTGGGCGTCTTGCAGGTCGGTGAGTGGAGCGTGGCCATCGAGCCGATGGGGTGGATGGCCACGCTCCACGATGTCCTGGCCGAATTGTCGCGTGATTGTGAGGTATTGGCCATCACTCGGCACGGCTACGCCGAGGACAGCCTCAGGTACGCGATCGACGGCACGATCGTCACGGGCTACAACCCCTTGCAGTGCCCCTACCTTCGACACGGCTCCGAGCCCGACCGGCTCAACGGGTTCATGCGGGAGCTCGGCATGGCGGTGGACTCGCGGGACGACGAGAACGACCGCGACGACGAGTACGACTGGGAGGACGAGGACGAGAGGGCCGAGAGCGACTACGTCTCTGCCCTGCCGGGTGCTTTCGCCCTGGCCGCGAAGCTCACCCAAGTGCGGTTCATCCCGGAAATCCTCGATCGCGCGATGCTCGTTGGACCCGTCGCGTACAGGTGACCGTCCAGTAGCCACAGCGACGAGTACGGAATCTCAGAACCGTGGCGGATACCGCGCTGGGCTGGCTGCTGGTCGCGGCCGGCACGTTGTGTATCGCGGTGAAGGAGACGAGGGAGTTCGTGGAGGATCTGGGCTGGGCGCAGGTGTGGACATGGCTGCTGGCGGTGGTGGCCGGGTTGGTGGCGGTAGGTAATGCGGCGTTGCAGACCGCCCGGACCCCTCTGGTCCTCGAGGCCGCCGCGCACGTCGGGGATCCCGGCGCCGCCTCCTGAAACAAGGGCACCGCCTGCGACGACCGGGGCGCTGACGTCACAGGCGGTGCCAGGGGTTTCGGTTATGCAGTTGGTGCGGGGATTCGGATTCCGGGGTGGATATCGAGGGTGTGTATCGCCGAGCTCGAACCGCTCGTCGACGAAGCCTACGACCTCGCGGTCATCGCGCGGATCCGCAACCCCATCGACCGTCACGGCAGTGGCCCCTACCCGGCCGAAGATCTCGCCGCGTTCACCGACGCCGAGCTCGGCATGAGTGATCCGCAGGTATCGGCTGTGGCCGGGTTGACGGCGCCGTCGGAAGAGGAGGCCGTCCTCCTTCGTGGCCTGTTCGCCGGTGTCCCTCCTGAGCGGCTCTGCTGTGGAGGGGAGGTCAGTCGTCGAGGTCGCGGTGTGTGTATCCGTAGAGTCCGGTCATCGTCATGGCGAGGGAAATCGCTATGAGGATGAGGGTCGCGACGGGATCCGGGGTGGTTTCGGGTACGGGAGCGAGATGAGCGAAGGGGGAAACTTGGATCAACCAGGCGGGCGCTCCCGCGCTTCGGGTGATGACATCGAGGAGGAAACCTCCGACCACCGGGAGGGCGCCGAGGGGGCTGACCGCGCTCGGATACCAGCCCAACGCCAGCACCGCGGCGCCGAGTGCGAGCAGGGCGACCGGGGCGGTATTGAACGCGCTGGCCAGGGCTTGTCCCAGCCCGAGTGGTGTGCCGGTGAGTACCGCGCCGGCCCACAGCGCGACCGCCGCGGTGGTCAGCAGGACCGCGGCCCCTGCTGCGGCGACGAGGGTTTCGGCGCCGGCGAGTTGGTATCGAGACAGGGGCAGGCTGTGCAGCAGGCTTGACCGGCGGGCTTTCTCGTCGGCGGCCGTGGCCGCGATGCGGGTGGCGGCGTAGAGGCCGGCGGGGATGGCCAGGAGGGAGAACATCGCGGCGGCGAACCCGCTGGCCGAGCCGAGACCGCCGAATCCTGCGGTGGCGGCGAGTTCGGCGAATCGCGGATTGTCGGTGAGGAAGTCCAGGATCGAGGAGAGCACCGCGCCGATGACCAGGAAGTAGGCGGCGATACCCACCGCCCATCCCGCGGTGGGGGCAGCGGCGCGGCGGGCGGCGAACCCGGTCACCGATCCCAGTAACCAGGTACGGGCAGCGCGTCTGTCCGACATACCGATCACCGCGCCGCCGAGGTCACGGCGGGGGGCAGCGGCGATCGCGGCGCCAACGACTGCGGCCGCTGCGCCGAGGAGGACCAGTACCGGCAGGAAGTGGTTGCCGGCGTAGGGGGCGGCGCGTGCGGCGAGCCCGAAGGGGGTGAACCAGGACAGCCAGGAGAGCGCGGCGACTCCGTCGGCGAGCATCCGCAGCAGCAGGCACACCCCGAGCAGTGCGGAGGCCGTTCCGGTGGCCGCGCTACGAGAGGGCAGCAGTTGCCCGGCGAGCAGGCCCGCTCCGGCGAAGGCTGTGGTGGCTCCGAACACGCAGAGGGCGTGGACGAGCGCGCCGGTGCTGTCGGTGCCGGTGGCGGCCAGGGCGATACCCACGCCCGCCGCGATCGCGGCGGCGGCCAGGGTCAGTGTCACGGCGCTGCGTGTGACCAGGTCCAGCAGCCGCGCCCGGCCGGCCAGCAGCAGATTCCAGCGTCCGCTGTCCTCTTCACCCCGGGTGATACGGGTTGCGGCCAGCAGTGCCCACAGGCCGCAGAGCACGAAGACGGGGGTGCCGGTGCGCCAGACGGTGAACCCGCCGGGGTCGTCGAGGGCTCGCGCGGCGCCGAACAAGACCCGGACCGCGGGGTTCTCGGTGAGCGCCCGCAGGGATTCGGTATCGAGGGCATCAGCGAATGTCGCCTGGTATTGCGCGGCGACCACGGCGGTGAGCCCGGTGGCGGTGAGAACGACCAGTGTTGCGCCGCGCCGTAGTTGACGCACGGTGAGCCGCGACACGGCACGCCCGGCCGGCGCGATGTCGGCCGGTGGCCGGAGTGTGGTGGCGGTCATTGGGCGCCCTTACCGTAGTAGTCGAGGAAGATCTCTTCGAGGGTGGGTTCACACAGTGACAGTGCCGTGACCTGGATTTCGGCGAGCGCTCGCAGTGCGGGGGCCGGCGGGCCGGACAGGGTGAACCGGATCCGGGTGTCATCGAGTTGCTCGACCGCGCCCACACCGTCCACTTCGGTGAGTGCCGGCGGGTCGCCGTCATAGGAGACCTCGACTTCGGTGCGCTGGAGCCGCCGCAACTCCTCCAGGGTGGCGATGTCGACGAGTCGGCCCGCACGCAGGATCGCGACCCGGTCGCACAGGGCTTCGACCTCGCCGAGTTGGTGTGAACTCAGGAACACGGTCTGTCCGCGGTCGCGGGCTTCGGTGACACAGCGCCGGAATTGGTGCTCCATCAGCGGATCCAGGCCGCTGGTCGGCTCGTCGAGGACCAGCAGCGGGGCGCGGGTGGCGAACGCGGCGACCAACGCGACCTTCTGCCTGTTGCCGGTGGAGTAGGTTTTGCCGCGCTTGTCCAGATCGAGCGCGAACCGGTCGACCAGCTCGGCGCGGTAGCCGGTATCGATGCCGGGGCCTGTACGGGCGAGCAGCTCCAAGATCTCGGCACCGGTCAGCGACGGCCACAGCGCGACATCGGCAGGTACGTAGGCGAGGTGCCGGTGCGCGGCGCGGACCCGGGCCGCGTCCTCACCAAAGATGCGCGCGGTGCCGGCGGTGGGCCGGATGAGACCGAGCAGCATCCGGATGATGGTCGATTTCCCGGCGCCGTTGGGCCCGAGGAATCCGAACACCTCGCCCGAGGTCACGGTCACGGTGAGGCCGTCGACGGCGACGGTGCGGCCGAATCGTTTGGACAGGTGATCGATGGAAATTGCCGCGTTGGTGTCGAGGGCGCGCGCGGGCGGCGCCGTGGTGGTGGGCATCGGGAGTCCTTCCGGGTCGGCGGATATGACTTGCCGACCAGACTTCCCGGCGCACCTGGTGATGAGATTACGCTGGCGAGAGCGCGCAGATGGGGACTTTCACCGACAAGCATCACTGGGTACACCGGCGGCGACCACGGCGATCATGGCTGTCAGAAGGATCGTGGGGTAGGCCCACTGCATCCGTGCGGGTGATCTGTGGGCGCCGGAGTTTGCCCTGACTCGTCGAGCCCCACCCTCGGGTCTTCGATGACCGTGCCAGCAGGCTCGACCGTCGGATGTGGTGCCGGTTTCCTCGGTCGAGCCGCTGCAGTGGCCGTCCTTACGCGGTCCGGGCGGGTTCTGTGTCCCTGCCACCGGGTACCTGCGGTGCAGGAGGAGCCACGCTGATGAGCACCTCCGGGCCCCGCCCTGCTCTCCTGTCCCGAGGTTCCTGGCCGGAAGCCCGGCGTATCGCATCGATCCTTCGCACCGAGGCCGCCGGTGGGATCCTGCTGATCATCGCCGCGGCGATCGGGCTC
This sequence comes from Nocardia rhamnosiphila NBRC 108938, assembly GCF_000720425.1. Lineage (GTDB taxonomy): Bacteria > Actinomycetota > Actinomycetes > Mycobacteriales > Mycobacteriaceae > Nocardia > Nocardia rhamnosiphila. Next base: position 316,483 of record NZ_JOAJ01000001.1, read on the forward strand.
ATCTGGCCAATACGCCTTGGTCACACGCTTACGCGGCCTTGCGCGATTTCCAGCTGGGACCAACCGGCCTGCAGTCGAACCTGTCGTTGGAGACCTGGGCGGCCGATGGGCTGCTCGCGGTGTTCTTCTTTGTGGTCGGTGCTCACCTGGTGGCTGGTGCACCAGTCCGGAAAGACTCGAACGATCGCTCATCGGCAGGCGTGCCGGTAGACCCGATGACTCCGGGCGCGGCGGGAATCCGCTGTCAGAGCCTTTCCAGCGGTGGGGAGCTGCCGTGTTGACGGATACCCTTCGGCAACTTCACAACTCGTTCGAAAGGCGAGCAATGATCTCGAACAATGTCGTCAAAACCGTCGTCGCCTCGACGCTGCCGCTGATCGCCGCCACGGTCGTCGCCGGAGGCGCTTCCGCCGACGCCGGGCCGATGGCCGATGCGCAGGCCACGCCGATCGCCGGTATTCCGCTGGAGGAGCCTCAGGACGTCAAAACCAACCCAGGCGCCCAGTACCCCGATCCCGTGTTGAACGGCGCTGCTCTGGGCGCCGGTATCGGCTCGGCGGTCGGTTCGGCCACGGGTTCCGGTGGGCCGATCCTCGGTGGGCTGATCGGCGCCTTGGTCGGTGCGGTGAATCCCGACGTGGTCCCGCAGGTTCTTCCCTGAACTGACTGGGTGTACCGACCACGGACGTTGGTGACGGCGTGGTGAGCTGACAAAACGAAGACCTCCGAGTGAAGTGCGAGCTGTCTGGGAACGCATTCACCTACCGGAGGTCTTCGTGCTCCACCGTAACGCGCCGTTGTCGGAGTTGGGTCGGGTTGCGGCTTGCTCGTTGTGTCGTCGAGGACGGCTGGCCACTACGCCGGGCCGACCGCTACTGTGATTACGGCGCCGCCGCCATGGCCGATCGCTCCAGCCGCCCGCACCACAGCCCGAACCGGCTACCGAAACGCACCGAACACCGCATCATCAAAGTCTGGATCCTGCGCCGGTGGGGACCGGCGCGGATTGCTTATCTGCTGGGTTTGAATCCGGCAACGGTGCATCGCGTCCTGCGTCGCTACCGGATGACCCGGCTCGCCCACCTCGATCGGGCCACCGGCGTTGGCATCCGCCGGCCGTCACTTCCTGGCTGTTCAAAAATTGACGCATTCCTGAACGTTGTCCTCGGACTCATCGCTGGTCAGCGATTTTTGAGGACGCACTGTTGTCCACAAATGCCCTATTTATGGACATCTGTGTGACCGGGCGGGCCCGGGCCGAAGAGTGATAGCGGGTCCGCCAGCCCGCGCCGTCACGCGCTCCCCCGGCTGGCACTCGAGATGGCGACGCAGGGAACCGCCTGACGAAAGGTCGGTAGAACAGAGGGCGTCAACATATCCGGCCCGCCTGCGCCACTGACATCGAAGAGGGAATCAGCCACTCATATCCCGGTAGGAACTCGCAGCCAGTTGCGCGATGGCGGCATCGACTTCGGCGCGATAGTGCTCGCTGGGCACCGCTGCAGCCTGTCTCGGTAGTAGTTCACTGCGGACACTGTTACCAAGGTCGGGCGGCGTCGCGGGGAGCGGGTGTAGGTGCCGGGGTGGCGGGAGTGCGGCGCGGGCCTGATCAGGCGCGAAACCCCCTGGCGGTAGTTGCGCTTGTGGTGCTCGACAACCATGATCATGTTCGTCCGGTTCAGCCGTACTCCGGGCGCACGACAGCTCGTGCGGGCGGTCGGAGAGTCAGTGTTCGAAGTAGTCTTCACTGCTTACGGGCAGATTCGACTCTGATCGAGACAGACCTTGAACAGGCCGATCACGTACAGGCTTTGTGCTGGTGTTGAACAGTCCGGCGAGTAATACCAGGCTCGTCACGATCACGACGTGCGCGGTGAGGATCACCAGCATGGGTAGGGCGAAGCCCTCGTTGGTGAGGATTCCGTGGTCTCCTACACAGTAGAGGGTGTAGTTGGTGGAGGTGCCTTCGGAGTCGTGGAAGGTGTCGGAGACGACCATGGGTTCGGTAGCCGGGGCGGAACAAAACAGAGGCGCGGTGAGTTTCGCTTCGCCTGGCCAGATAGCTACGGGCACAACGATGCTGAGAGCGCCGGTGAGGAGTCCGGTCAAGAGGGCTGTCGCTGGACGGGGCATCGGCTATACCTGCTGGGCTCGAAGGAAGACGCCGGCGCGGTCGAATTCGGCGAGTGCCTCCGAGCGGGCGGAGGCCACGTTGGCGACTATGCGGATGTCGCGGCCGAAGCGGCTCACCACGATGGCGGTGACCTGTCCATCGATAATTTCGCTGCGCGTGCGAGCGGTGTCGACTATGTCTTCGATGCGCGAGAGGCCGGGTACCTCGCTGGCCCTGAAGTTTTGGCTGTCCAGGTCGGCGAAGGAGGAAATCCGCACAGGACGTGGGGCACTCAGGTCGCCGAGGGTGAAGGAGTAGTCGTCCATCACGCGGGACGGACCGGGCGGCCGGACACGCAGGCGGACAGTGGGTTCGCGGGCGGTGAAGTCGCTTTCGGCGAGGAAGTCGGTCACCTGGGCGGGCTGGTTGTTCACGACCAGCCGGAACTGGGTCGAGTTCGGTGCGCTGAGGAGGATGACGTTCAGCTCCGGGTCGCTTGCGTCGATGCGCTGGGCCAGCGCGGCGATCGCGGCCTGCGGCAGGGCGCTCACCAACCCGCCGCCGCGTGTCCGGATCCGGTCCTCGAAATCTGCGCGGTCCACGGCACCGATACATCCGCTGGTACTGCTGAGCACGGCCAGGCACAGCAGGACACGGAACCAATTGCCACGGTGCATGCCCCGAATGCTATGCGTTGGGAACCGATTGCGTAGGTCACCCCTCGAACGAATCTGCTACTGAATCCGGTTGGTCGGATCTGCGGAGCAAGCGAAACTGTCGCAGTTTTCATTGAAGGCGGGGTGGTTCGCGAGCGTGGCCAAGACGGTGTGTGCTTGCTCGGTGTCGCGGTAACGGGCGAGTCCGGGGCGAATGCTCGCCACGCTGTATCGGGCTTCAGGCCGGTGAGTGATGTAGAGGCGGCGGTCGGTCGTTCATGAAGGACCGACCGCCGCGCTGTCGGCTGCGCCCGCGCCACGCGGCGATCGGCAGACGATCGAATTCCGATCACTTCTTCCTCCGCGTCGCACGAGTCGAGTGCGGCATTGCCGCTGAACTTCCTGGGAGCACTATCGGACCGATCGCGGGCCGGCCGCCGTTCGGCACGCCACCGGGGTCCGCATTCGCGAGCGTGTCGTGCTCGCCGCCGGACAAGGCGACCCGTCGCGCGCCGTCCTTCGCCGTCTTCTCTCCTGACTCTTGGCCGTCGCCGGAGAGCTCGATCCGGATGTCGATCATGTGGCCGGGCTGGACAAAGCAGTCGGCAATATGGACGTCGGGCGGCACAGTGCCATCGTCGAGGCCATCGAGACCGGCAACGCCGACGCGGCCGCGGCCCGCGGTGCGGCACCATATGATCGGCGCCGCGGAAAATCTCGTCTCCTGACGGGCCGATCCGCGCTGTCGCGGACGGGCCGGCGGGGAGACCCACGAGTCCGTGCCGGCAACCGGAGCGCTGATAACGATCGTAGGGGTGAATGGTCACCGATCGGGTCACCGGGGGACAACGACATCGTGCACCGTTAGAAGATGGGCATCGGAACGGACAAGTTTCCTCGCGGGTGGATGTGGCGCCGGGACGTGGAGGGTAGAACTCTAGAGAGGAAAGCTCCGAAATCGGCGCATGCAGCATTCCTCCGAGGAAGATCACAGATGCTTGTGCCGTTGATCCGGGTTCGTAGGCCGCGAGTGCGGCTGGTGGCCGCGGGTCGCCGCCCGGACGACAGAGCGTGCGCCGCATTCGGTCCATCCCACAGTGGTGACAGTGGTCCCTCGCAGTTCGGCATGCTCGCGGGTCCGTGGCCGAGCCCGATGACGGACAACTCGTCGGGAATAGGGCACAGCCTAGGAGTACACGATGAATCAGCGAATGTTCCCGGCCGTCGACGAAGCGCTGTGGCAATGCTTCGGATCCGGCGCCGGACCCTTTTCGTGGATGCACCGGGACGCCGTCGAGGAGTTGCTCGCCGATGACGGCGGTTGGCGTCTGCGACACATCCGGCTCGCGGCAACCGAGTGGGGCAGCAGCGAATCCCCGGGCCACGTCGCGGTCATCGCCGAACATGTACTGGTCACACCCGATGGACTGCTCTACGCCGCCGAACTGGGCGAGCCGGCCCGGAAGCGATCCACCCGCCGGGTACCGGCGGGGATTCGGCGGCGGGCACTGTACTACCTGGCGACGCCGCCCCGGTTGTTCGACACGATCGTCGGCCGCGTCTCCGCGTCACCGCTGACCGCGGCGATCGCGGCGGTGGACAGTCGGCTGGGCCACGATCTCGTATTTCCGCCGCCGCTCGATACTGCACTGCGCCGGATGCTCGATACCGACCCGGTGATGCGTCTGGACCCCACTGGAACGAGGCGGCAACCATGAGTGACAAGACAGCTCGTGGGGAAGAGATCGAGAAGGAGGAGGAACGTTGCGAAGAGGAGCGGCGCCGTCTCCGATAGTGCGTCCGATCGGCGCAGGACCGGGCATCGACGACCCGGTGCCTGGGGCCCGAATCTCGACGATACCCGACGGATCGCCGACGTCGAGAGGGCACGGTGCGGAGGAAGCCGGCGATTCGGATCTGCCGGTCGAGGGTGCGGACATCCTCTACTGCGGAGGCGAGACGCTCGAACCAGGTCAGTTGATCGAGTTCGATAACGGTGGCGGCGAAAGGACCGCAGGCTCTGGGTGTTCGGTCCAAGTGAGGCCGGCCCCGGCACGCCGCAGCTGCGATGTCGCCGAGTGCTCACAGATCCGTCGGCTCACCGCCGGTGATTCCACCCATGGACTGCTCACGCTCCCGGCCGGTTCGGCTCGCGGCGGCTTTCCTCATCACCACCTGTATCCCGGGTCCTGATAACGCCATCGAATGGTTTGATGGAGGCAGGCTCGGGGTGAGGTGTGTGATCCCTCCAGAGCGCCGGCTTCCAAACGCCGGAGGATATCGACGAGTCGGCGCTTGTATGCGAGGAGCGCGAGAATTCCGGCCCCCGCCAGCGCCAACTCCTCTGAAGGCAGTCCATCGTTCTGGGACTCGGCGAGCGAAACACACGTGCGATATGGCGCTAGATAGATGGCTGCGGCCGGAAAAGTGCGCTGCACCGCGTTCTTCAAGTCGCTACCCGCCGGCCACTGCTCGGTCGAGCCCGATGTGGGGGTGTCGAGCGTGCTGCTGCCCGGAACTGAGCAGGCGATACCGATGGTTGTTATTTCGTCGTCGCCCGCGACATCGAGTAGCAGGTTGCGGCAGACGATCCACCCGTCGAGGGGCGGTGTGGGCACGCGCACCACAAGTCCGGGGAGGTCGTTATCGGTGATGCGGGCAACCGCAATTCCGTTATCGCCGACTTCCAATGCGAGCGAGTTCATTCGTTCACCGAAGGGGCTCCGAGGAGTCTTCGCCGCCGGGTGCCGATGTGCTCGGTCGTGCGACGTCGCAGCGGCACAGAATCCCAGGCGATTCGTGACCGTACTCGGAGATTGCTTCCGCTGCGGATTGCATTACGCCTCCAGAATAATTACATGTTGTAACGTATCGTAGGAGTGTCATCTCCCGGTCGTCAACCAAATGGTGCGACGATCGGGCTTCCGCTGCATTGGCGGCTACCGGCTTCGGTGCGCTCCGAGTGTCCTCGGGGAGGACAGCGATATCGCGCTCGCGCTGGTGAGCGACCCGGTTCCTACTCGGTGACCGATGTCGACCGGCTGCGACCTGCCCGCCGTTTCGATCGGCGCTGTGATCTGTTCGATGACATCATCTCGACCGGTCGGCGGCTCACGTCTCGGCCGATTGCCGGGCAATCCGGTACGTCACCGATCGGCGAGTTTCGTCAGCAAGAAGTCGCGAGCGGCCGACGATGCCTGGTCGAATCGCTCGCCGTACACCGCGAAGTGGCCACCGGGGATCAGTGTGAGTTGTTTGGGTTCCAGGGCGTCGGCGTAACTCTGTAGCGCGATATCGCTGGGGGTGAGGGTGTCGCCCTCGGCGATCACCATCATTAGGGGAGTCGGGGAAACACGGCGCAGGAACGCTTCCGGTGCGTAGCCCTGGAATTTGTCCACGCTGGAGAGTGTGACTTCGTTGCGCCACGTGGGTATCTGCGGGCCGTTTGCCATCAGCCATTCGTAGACTTCGGCGCCGGGCATCGCGACCAGTTCGGTGGGGTCGTCAGAGGCGGCTTTGATCGTCTGGTGTGGTTCGCCCGCGGCGCGGGCGAACCGGTCCGCGGCGATCGCCTGGTGGACGGTCGGGAGCATGATCGAGGGTACGAGGCGGCCGAAGGTAGCCCAGCCGTTGGTCAGTGGGACCTGGGAGACGACGGCACGCACCCGGCGGTCGGTGGCCGCGACGACCAGGACATGGGCGCCGGCGTAACTGGTGCCCCAGATACCGATCCGGTCGCCGTCTATTCCGTCGAGGGTCTGTGCGTAGGTGACCGCGTCGCGGTAGCCCTCGATCTGCGCGGCCGGATCGACCTCGAAACGCGGGGTACCGTCGGAGGTGCCGAATCCGGGGTGGTCGTAGACCAGGCAGGCGAGGCCGGCGGCGCTGAATACTTCGGCGAACGGGGCGACCCATTCCTTGACGCCGGCGAAGCCGTGGGTCATCACCACCAGCGGCACGGGATCGGTGCGGTCTTCCGGCCGGTACAGCCATCCGCGCAGGGTGACTCCGTCACTGAGGAATTCCACGTCTTCGCGCATCGACCAGCCTTTCATTACGTACCGATCCGTAATGAAATGTACCCGCGCGGATATTGTGACGTCAACCATGGAGTTGTCAGTGCTCGGTCAGGCCCACCGCGTCGAGGGCGGAGCGCACTGTGTACTGCACGAACGTCTCGTCGATGGGCCCGAGTCCGGGTACCAGTGCGCGCATGAGCATCGGCCCGGTGATGAGGTCGCACAGCCATTCGGGGTCGACTTCGACAGTGATCTCGCCTCGGGCGGCCGCGCGTTCGAGGATTGTTGCTGTGGACTGTCGGCGCGGCCGGAGAAACTGTTCTTGGAACCGGTGTGCGACCTCCGGTGTGCGACCGAGTTCCTCCAGTAGGCCGGGCACGGCTCGGCGCAGTACCGGGTCGTTGAACAGCTCGCGTTGGTGCTGCTGGATCGCGAGGAGTTCGGCTTCGATGTCGCCCAGATCCTCGGCGCCGGGCTGTAGGCCGTAGCGGTCGATCAGCATGGAGACGACGAGATCGGCGCGGCAGCTGTACCGGCGATACAGCGCGGGTCTGCTGGTCCCCGCCGCATCGGCGACAGCTTGGAAGGTGAGCGCGCCGTAGCCGCGTTCGGCTATCAGGTGCGCCGCGGCTTCGAGAAGCGCACTGTCCACTCGACTGTCGCGGGGACGGCCGGTACGAGACACGGCGGAGATGTCCGGCATGGTGTTCACCGTACCGAGAATGCATCTTCGGAGACCTCCTCCTCGGCACCTCGTCCCGAGTCGTCGGATGCTTCTCCGGCCGAACATCGGGCCTGCCCTGCACGAAGAGGGCACGGTGGCGGCCCGGCCATACGTGTTCACCTGGTCGTCGGCGGGGTGTTGCGGTTTCCGCGCGAGAGGTCGGTGGGGTCGTAGATCTGCTCGTCGTCGAGGTAGTTGGCGTAGCAGGAGTCCATCGCCGGTGATCGCAGAACTCGTGCTCGGGGGCGGACCATCCGGCAATCGTCAGGAAGGAGTGCCGGGTATTGCGGCCGTGGAAAGAGGTGGCATCCGGGCTCACCGCGGCGATCGCGCTGGCGAGATGTTCGAGGAAGATTCCGGTGAGGGCGCGGTCATGCGTCCTCCTCGGTCGAGAATCGATTCGATGACCTCGTCACTCGGTTCGTCCAGGTAATGGCTGCGAAGGTGGTAACGAGGACGCGCTTCGTGCAGTGGGATCCGCGGTCGGTGCGGTGGGCCGGACGTACACGTACCACCGATTCCGCTGTGGTTGACGTCACATTGCCGGTGAGTTACTTTCATTACAAGTCGAAATGTAATTGAAGGTGGGTCCATGTGTGACGAGGTGGAATTCTTCAGCGGCAGAGTTGCGCTTCGGGGAGGGGCGAGTGCGCGATGAGCAGACGACCCAATCCGGGACGGCGAGGTGGCGGACGCACACGTTCCGTCGGCGCGGCGACCGGGCTGACACTGCACGACCTGCAGATTGTCAGTCGCGTGCTCGGGTTCCGAAGTGTCGAGGATCTGGTCGGCAGTGAGCTGTGGCTCGGCACGTCCGGTAATCGGCCATCGAAGGCCAGCGCATCCATTCCGCCGACTCGACCTGAGCCGTTGCCATCGGCGATCGAGGGCTGGCTGTCCAGGCAGAGGCAAGGGTCCGCATCATGATCACGACATCTGCCGGCGCCCTGTGACGTCACTGCGGTGATCCCGATGCGGGCGATCATCTGTTCTACGCTGCCCACCTGTCCTTCAGTGGCGGTTCGGTAATCGCGAAGTTGGCGTAGCCGGGTTTCTCAGCGCGCGTCCAGTTGCTTGAACATCAACGTTTCGGCGAACCCCGGGTCGGAGCGCAGCTATCCGTCTCATATCCTTGCCCGGTTGCCTTCTGAGGCGAAATGTCACCTGACGAAAATGTCCCGCGGTGCGTGCGCCAGCACCGGTCTATGTCGATGCGCTGGTGGGGAATGGATTCGAGGGTGAGGGCCCGGGCTGTAGGCCGAGGATAGTCGCCTGTTTCCGGCCGACGATAGGCCGGAGGGGGCTGACTGGTTAACCCCCTCCGGCCCCAGCGAACTAGCCCTTCATGAATCGGATAAACACTCGATAGCCGCCATCGCGGGTGGGGCCCGGGAAGCAAGAAGCCGGCGCCGCGGCGGGCTTGCGGCGCTGTCCTGGTTGGATCTGCTGCTGATGGTGGTTTTCTTCGCGGGCGGTGTCGCCGGGAAGGTCTTTTTCGCCATGGGGTCGGTGGTGAGCCCCGGTCGACCAGGTCCGCGAGTACGCGGCGGTAGATCACTGCCCGGGGCGTAATCGAGGAAGGTGGCCAGGTCTGCGGCGAGAGTTTCGGCCCCGTCCGGCGAGTCCGCCCGGCCTGGTTGTCGAGGCGTGATTCGCCCGCTCGGGGTCACCGGGCGAGGGGAGTTCCTTGCGCTCTACCACAGCGTCGAGGAGGCGCTACAGGCCTGAACAGGGTATCTGCGGCCACCGGCCTGGCCCCCTGCTTTGTTCGGCTTTGCGCAGGTCGCGCGATCGGCTGCTCGGGGCAGTGGCAATACTGGGGTGGTGATCGAGGAGGCTCTATGACCGACCAGCCGAACCCCAGCCCTGCACTGCAGCGTGTGGGGGGTTTCTGGTTCTATGCCGACGGACAGCGCTGGGAGTGGTCCGACGAAGTCGCTGCCCTGCACGGCTACAGCCCCGGCGAGGTCGAAATGACCGTCGAGCTACTGCTGAAACATAAACACCCCGATGACCGGGACCAGGTCGCCGACCTGCTGTCGGCGGTCGTGGAGGCCGGCCGGCCCTACTGTTCCCGGCACCGCATCATCGATGCCGACGGCGCCGAGCACCATATTCTGGTGGTGAGCGATCAGATGCGGGACGGGTCCGGCGCCTCGATCGGCACCATGGGCTTCTACATCGATGTCTCCGACACCGCGGCCAGTATCCGCGCCCAGGTGATCGACGAGGCGATGCCCGAGATCGTGGAAGCACGGTCGGTGATCGAACAGGCCAAGGGTGCGGTGATGGTGATGTATGCGATCCCGGCCGAGAAAGCATTCGATGTGCTGGTGTGGCGGTCGCAGGAAACCAACACCAAGCTGCGGGTACTGGCCGAGAATCTCGTTACCGGCCTCACCGAGTTCGGTGGCGTGGCGGTGCAGACCCGCACCCGCTTCGACCACCTGCTGCTCACCGCGCACGAACACCGGACACGCTGATACACCGGGCCGCGTAAGAACCGGTATTCACCGCTCCAAGCGGGGGCTGGGATCGGTTCAGGTGAGGTTGCCCGAATGGTGGTTGGACATGCAACTCCGCGCTTGGTCGGAGTGAGCCGGTAGGTCTACCCGATGAGGGGCGACGCGCGGAAGGCTTGGCCATGGCTCGATACACAGCGCTATCGACACCGATATCGGCCCGATCCGGGCCGTCACGGGTCGCGGTATCCCGCTCGCGCAGCAGAGATTCCTGGCCGGCGACCACCGACCGGGGCACCCTGGCCCTGGCCTTCATCACCACAATGTTGCTGGCCGGTGCGGTCGCTGGTATATCGCACTCTGCGGTATCCGTGATCAGGTCCGTCGCCCTGATCACCGCGGGTATAGCCGTGACGCTGGTCATCCTGCGGCCATCCTGCTGCTGAGCGCCGCACCCGGAGGCGGCGCCACCCGCCCGGCCCGTGCATCAGCTCTGCGGGAATGCTGCACCGCTGGCTCTGCCGGGCCGTCTTCGATCGTCGCGTCGATCTCGCCTGCAACACGTGCGGCGAAGGCCTTGTGTCGGCTCGGACACACAGTGGATGTCGGTGCGGAAACAGACGGTGCGGGTCCGGGGCCGAAGAATTGTGGTCACTGAACAACGAGAGCCATTCGGAGGATCCCATGTCGAGATTCGGCACCCTGATCAATACGACCGCTATCGCGTTCGCCGCTGCTGCGATTGTGGGTTTGTCCGCGCCGCCGGCTGCGACGGCGGATCCGGTGCCGGCCGGGCCGGCGACGTCGGCGCAGGCGCCGGTGCGAACGCAGGGATGGCTGAACATCTACGACGGGCGGGCGCCGCACGGTGCGAATGCCGTCGAGCTCACCGCGGTCGCCGACCCGGCGGTCGGGCTGCGCGTAACCGATGGTGACGGTCGCTCGCTCTACCGGTTCGACAAGGACACCGCCACACCGTCACAGTCGAACTGCAATGGTGACTGTGCCGTCACCTGGCCGCCGCTGCTGGTGAGCCGGGGGCAAGGGCTCTATATCGTGGGTATCGACCCAGGGCGGGTCGGATTCGTCGAGCGCGCGGACGGTTCGTGCCAGATCACCATCGGCGGCTGGCCGGTTTACCACTTCTCGAAGGACCGCCGGCCCGGAGATCTGCGGGGTCAGGGTGTCGGCGGCACCTGGTTCGCAGTCGCACCCTCCGGTGGTAAGGCACTCGCGAAATAGCTTCAGCGGGCGAAGCGAACCAGCGCCACCCGGTCGACCACGGTGATCCGGCCACGAGTCAGCGCCAGGATGTTGCGTTGTTGCAGGTCGCGCAGCACCTTGTTCGTCGTGGCCCGGGTGGTACCTGCCATGGACGCGAGATCTTCCTGATTGAGCCGGATCTCGGCAGTGGGACTCGATCCGCCGTAGAGGGCAGCGAGGTCGATCAGACGTCGCACGACCCGGGTTTCGACCGGTAGATACAACGCTTCCAGCACCTGCGCGGAGAGCCGCCGTACCTGGGCGGCCAATGTGTCGATCATGACCCGGTCGATCTCCGGGTATCTCTGACGTAGTGCCGTCAGCTGTGCGCGACCGAACGCCAACGTCTCGGCACTTTCCACTGCTTCGACGGTCGCGGTCCGGCGCGAGTGGCTGTCGAGCACCGCCAGTTCACCGAACGAGTGGCCGGGGCCGAGCATGGTCAGCGTCGCGGTATCCCCGAGCGGGGTAGCTACCCGGACGATGAGCCGGCCGGATTTGATCAAATGCAGACAGTCACCGGGATCGCCTTCGTGGCAGATGATTTCCCGCCGTTTGTACCGGCGCGGTGTGCACGAGGCGAGAATTTCGCGCTGTTCCGGCTCGCTCAAGCCACGGAGTATCTCGAAATCGGTCGTCACCGTAATCCATCCAGCACATAGCAGGTCACCGGTTCGCTCCGGCCTCGGACAGTGACTGTGCCACGATTGCGTACCTGCGCGCGCGAGCCGAGGTGTGCGTAGGTCAGCGAGCCGATGACTACGGTCCCGGGCTCCGCCAGGCTCTCCAGCCGGGCGGCGAGATTCGTCGTATCACCGATCGCGGTGTAGTTACGCATCTGCGGCGCGCCGATATTGCCGACCAGCGCTGGACCGGTATTGACCCCGACCCGGAATCGCGGCCAGCCGGGATGCCGAATCGCCGTTTCGGCGACCGCTCGCTGGAGGGCGAGCCCTGCGCCGGCCGCCCGCAGTGCATGATCCGGCTGGTGGGTCGGCGCGTTGAACAGGGCCATCACCGCGTCGCCGACGAACTGGACGACGGTCCCACCGTGGTCCAGGATCGCCGGCACGATCACGCCGTAATACGTGTTCAGCATATGCACCACCGCTTCCGGGGGCGAGGACTCGGAGAACGGCGTGAATCCTGACAAGTCGGCCATCAGCACACTGACCTCGGCGATCCGGCCGCCGAGTCCGGCCTGGGCGGGGTCGGCGATCAGTGCGGTCGCTACCGTGGGCGACATATAGGACCGGAACAGCCCGTCGATCTGCCGATACAGGCGGGCATTCTCCAGCATGACCGACGTCCGGTCGGCGAACGATCGCAGCATCGCGAACTCGGTATCGCTGAAGAGTCCCCCCGCGCGCTGCGCCTCCAGTATTCCGGCACGACTTCCCTTGACGACCAGCGGGAACGCCAACGACCGTGGATCGGCGGATCCACCATCGAAAAAGGCCAGTTCGCGGCCTCGCACCAAACCCAGCCGGAATCGATCCCGCTCGAATGCCTCCGACACCAGCCGCAGTGCATCATCGAGCAGTTCCTGTTCGTCGCGGATCACATTCGACCGCTCACCGATCGCCGCCAGCAGACCCAGCCGACGGACCTGCTCCCGCTCACTACCCAGCGCGTAGGCGCCCTGCTGCAGCACCGCGACCTGGCGTTCGGTGAGCCCGAATCGCCTGGACAGCCGGACACCCACCGCTCCCAGCGGCTCGGCCGGGGCGACGCCGCCGTCGGCGCGCGCACGCAGCGCATCGACCATCTCGTTCAGGGCATGCGTGTAGTCGCGCTCCAGCCCGGCCATGGTCTGATACAAGGTGACGCTGTCGAAGAGCCCGAGAGCCGAACCCTCCCGCCGGAATTGCAGGTGCGCGCTCCCGGAGATGAGGACGAAGGCTGCCAGCATCAGCACATGCCATTCCCACCACGAGGTGTGCCAGCTGCGACTGAAACCCACAGCGAAAAGCGCCTCGGCCAGCAGTACGAAAGCGGTGAGCACGCTGAGCAGCACCACTCCGCGTCGTCGTACGTACCGGTGACCATAGCGAAACGCCGCGGCGAGGTAGCACGCTGATCCGACGAAGGCCACACCGACCAGCGGCCCCTTGGCCTCCGCCGGATCGGGTGCGTGATGCAGTGGCGGTAGCTGTGCCATCGATACCACTGCCCACGCTACGAGCAGCAGCGTCGGGAGCGCGGACAATATCCACGCGAACCGATGCAGCCGGGCGGCCGCGGCGGGCCCGAATTCCACCGCCGATACCAGGGCGGCGACACCGCCGAGTCCCAGCCCGACAGGCACCGAATAGACGAAGCCGGCGTTGGGCGTATGCAGGATCACGCCCGGCGTCGCCAATGCGTGCAGTCCCAGGAAACCCGCGCTGAACTGAAATACCAGCGACACCAGGATCAATCTGGCGTCCCGGCGCATCCGGGCGGCGCGGAACAATATCACGCCCAGGGCCATCGCGATGGCGGCGGTGGTGAGCACCAGCCAGAAGTGTGTCCCGTGGTGTTCGTAGTCCATGTCGAGTTCGGGGCGGGCTACCAGCAGCCACAATCCGAGTGCCGGCAATGCGACATGTCCCAGCCACAGCAGAACCTTGACCTTCGACACCACGCGAACGCTACCGCGCGACTCGCCCGAGAGAAACAAGTACAGCTGATCACGTCTACGCCGCTGCAGCGCCCGGTGAAATCCGCATCCGCGTATGCGACCTGCGCGAAGCAGACTCTGCTGTGCACCTACCTTTCCGCAGTGCTGCTGGTCGGGCTGCTGCTCAACAGCCTGTTCGAGTGGTGTCGTGGGCCGACGCGATCGCACTCGGGGAGGGCTGGAGTGCGACATCTGCTGTCCTGTGCCGGTCGCGTCAGGGGGAGCCTCCCCGCCCGTCGGCGTGGTAGAGCGACTGCGGCTGCTTCGCTGCGGCCGGGATCACCGTCTAGGCGGTGGCCAACGCAGCTCTGGGCTACCCTGCCGCTAATAAATAATAATTTAGTATTGACACCTCGGGGTGTGGTGGGCGACTCTGATCGAAGCGAAGTTGCCCAGGCGAGACATCGAGGTCACATGCAGGTTAAGAGGAAATGGGGAGCCATCCTCGGTGCGGTGCTGATCGCCGCGACCGTCGCGGGCTGCGCGGGCAAGGTTGGCGAGAATGGCCGTGTCGGGGTCGTCTACCTGAACGCCGAGGGGTACTACGCAGGTGTCGCGAGAGGCCTGAACGGGACGTTCTCCGAGATGTCGGACGCGCCGCAGCTGCTGGCGTCCAACATCCAGTCGGACGCGTCCAAGGAGAGCACGTTCGTCGACACGGTCGTCTCGGTGAAGGCCGACGCGCTGATCATCTCGCCCGCCTCCGCTACCGCCTCCGTCCCCGCGCTGCGGCTCGCGCACGACGGCGGCGTCCCGATCATCTGCTACAACACCTGCGTCGAGGACGATGCCGCCCGGGACCTGGTGTCCGCCTACGTGCTCGGCGACCCCAAGGAGTTCGGTGCGGCTTCGGGACGCCAGATGGCGGCATACTTCCAGCAACAGGGCATTACCGCACCGAAGGTCGCGGTGATCAACTGCGAACAGTTCGAGGTGTGCATCCAGCGCCGGATCGGGTTCGAGGAAGCGCTCACCGCAGCGGCTCCGGGTGCCACCATCGTGGCCAATCAGCAGGGACTGACCCTCGATGACGCGGTCCAGCGCGCCGAACAGATCCTCACGGCCCGGCCCGATGTCGACGCCTTCTACGGGGAGGCCGGCTCGCAGATGATCGGCGCGGCACGCGCTGTTCAGGCCCGCGGCAAGGCCGGTGCCGTGGTGGTGTTCGGCGGCGATATGTCGACACAGGCGGCCGGGATGTTGCGGGACGGCACCATCCTCAAGGGCGTCACCGACATCTCCGGCATCAAGGTCGGCGAACTGGCGGGCCGCGCGGCCGTCGATGTCATCGACGGCAACCCGCCCGCCGAGTTCGTGATCCCGGCCCCGGTCGACGAGTACGTCGGAGCACAGGCCGCCGCGGACTGGATCGCGACGCATCCGGACGGAATCCCGTGACCACCGCACCCGCCGCGAACCCGCACCACCCCCGGAAGGACACCATGGATCACCGCGCGGACGATCCCGCCGTTGTCGTCGAGATCGAGGGATTGACCAAGCATTACGCCGGCGTACAAGCGCTGACCGATGCCTCCGTGACCATACGCGCCGGCGAGGTGCGGGCACTGCTCGGCCGCAACGGTGCGGGTAAGTCGACGATGATTCGACTGCTCGCGGGTGTCGAAACCCCCGACCGGGGGACCATTCGTGTCGGCGGCGAACTGCTCGGCGACGGCGGCGTCCGGCGGTCGACCGCGCTGGGCATCGAGACCGTTCACCAGGAATTGAGCCTGGTCCCGGAACTGACCGTCGCGGAGAACATGTTCCTCGGCGTCTGGCCCCGCACCGCCGGTCGTGTCGATTACGACGCCATGCGCCGCGAAACCGCCGCCGTGCTCGAGAAACTCGCGCTCGATATCGACCCGCTCAGCCGGGTCGAGTCGCTCCCACTCGCCGAACAGCAGCTCGTCGAGATCTGCCGTGCCGTCCGGCGGCAACCCCGGCTGCTCATCCTCGACGAGCCGACCAGCGCGCTGGCCGCCGCCGAGGTCCAGGCTGTCCTGACGACCGTGAACCAGATCGCGGCGGCCGGGGTCGCCGTTGTGTACGTCAGTCACCGCCTCGACGAGATCCGGCAGGTTGCCTCGACCGCGACCGTCATGCGCGACGGCCGGGTCGTCGAAACCGTTTCACTCGAGGACGTCGGCACCGCCCATGTCGTGGGGCTGATGGTCGGCTCGGTCGAGTCGGCTGTGGAGGAACGCGCCGAGCGCGTCGTGGACCGCTCCGGGACGCCGCTGCTCTCCGTGCGGAACCTGGTGCTGGCGCCGGTGATTCGCGAGGTGTCGTTCGACGTGCACCCGGGTGAAGTGCTCGGGATCGCCGGCCTGATGGGCTCCGGTCGCAGCGAACTGCTCCGCGCCGTCGCGGGATTCCATCCGATCTCATCCGGGTCCGTCGCGGTGGCCGGGACCGAGGTCCGCGGCGTCAGCGCGGCCCGGATGAAGGCGTTGGGAGTCGGTATGACACCCGAGGACCGCAAAGGCGCGGGCATCGTGCCGATGCTCGGTGTCGACGAAAACATGGTCATATCGGACTATCGGGCGGTCAGCTCCGGACCGACCATCATGTATCGCCGCTTCCGCGACGTCGCCGCAGGCCTGATCTCGCGGCTGTCGATCGCGACCGCCCGCGCGGAGACACCGATCGTCAACCTCAGTGGTGGCAACCAGCAGAAGGCGGTCATCGGTCGCTGGTTGCACGCGGGCAGCCGGATTCTCCTGCTCGACGAACCCACCCGCGGCGTAGACGTCGCCGCGAAGTCCCAGATCTACCGTCTCGTCAGGGAACTCGCCGACGGTGGTACCGCCGTCGTGTTCGTCTCGGGCGAACTCGAGGAGCTGCCCCTGGTCTGTGACCGGGTGATCGCTCTGCGCGGCGGCGAGATCGCCGAGGAGCTGACCGGCTCCGATATCACCATCGCCGCCGTCCTCGCCGCCGCGATGGCGGCCTGACCACCACGAAGCCAAGACGAGAAGAGGACCCCGTGGTCATCACCAAGAACAGTCTCCAGCCGGGTGATTCCCGCACCGCGCGCGGCTGGCTGGGCTCGCGTAGCCATCAGCTCAACGAAATCGGCCTCGTGGTGGCGATCGCGGCACTCTACGTGGTGCTCGGTCTGACCGCGTCGGGCTTCATGGACGGCTCGAACCAGCTGGGTATCCTGCGCGACGCCGCGACGATCGGCATCGCCGCCTGGGGCGTGACGCTGGTGATCATCGCAGGCGATATCGACATCAGCATCGGCCCGGCCGTCGCGTTCGCTTCGGTGCTGGTCGCGATGGGCAGCGCCCAATGGGGATTCGGGGTGTTCGGTGCCGTGCTCCTGACCCTCGTGCTCGGTGCGGCGTGGGGCGCGCTGGCCGGCTGGCTGCGCGCCACCTTCAATGTGCCCTCCTTCATCGCCACCCTCGGCTTGTGGAGCGTCCTCGGCGGTCTCGGCCTCTATCTCACCGACGCCCTGCCCGTAGTACTCCCCGAGAGCGGCCTGTTCGACCTACTGGGTGGTTCCGTGCTCGGTATCCCCACATCCGCAGTGGTGATGCTGATCCTGTTCGCCGTGTTCGTCTACATCGCCAAGTTCACCGCGTACGGTCGCTCGGTGTACGCGATCGGTGGCAACGCGGCGGCCGCCCAATTGGCCGGTATCAACCTCACCAAGGTGCGCATCCTGCTGTTCGCCACAACCGGCCTGCTCTCCGCGATCACCGGAGTGCTCCTCGCCTCCCGCCTCGGCGCGGGATCGGGCAGCGCGGGTGCCGGACTCGAGTTCGACATCATCGCGGCCGTCGTCATCGGTGGGGCCGCACTCGCCGGCGGTCGGGGCACGATGCTCGGCACCCTGCTCGGCGTCGTCTTCATCACCGTGATCGGCAACGGGCTGGTCCTGCTCGGGGTGAACTCGTTCCTGCAGGACGTCATTCGTGGCGTGATCATCGTCGGCGCCGTCCTGATCAACTCGCTCGTCGTCCGCCGGGGCGGCGCGGCCACCCGCACCGCATGACCGGCTCCCGCATCTGTACCTGTTCCGTACCGTCGTTCACCGCTCGGTCCTGACCCGGCCGCGCACAGGAGGAATCGTGACCACCACCGAGCCGGGCACCCGGACCGTTCCCGAGACGATGCCGGGCATCTACCTTCCCGGCAACTCCACCACCGAGATGCGGCAGGTCCCCGTGCCCACGCCCGGTCCGGGACAACTGCTCGTCGAGGTCGGCGCCGCCGGCATCTGCGGTACCGATATCAGCTACATCTACCGTGAGTACAAGACGCACCGTGGTATCGACGGCCCCGCCTACCGCGGCGTCGTCTCCGGCCACGAGCCGTCCGGTCGTGTCGTCGCCGCCGGACCCGGCTGCGCTCGTTTCGGCGCCGGTGACCGGGTCATCGTCTACCACATCGCCGGGTGCGGCCTCTGCGACAACTGCCGCCGCGGCTTCTACATCAGCTGCACCTCACCGTCCCGGGAGTCCTACGGCTGGCAGCGCGACGGCGGCAACGCCCGGTACGTTCTGGCCGAGGAACGCACCTGTGTGCCGCTGCCCGAGGAACTGTCCTATGTCGACGGTGCGCTCATCGCCTGCGGGTTCGGCACGGCCTACGAGGGACTGCGCCGCATCCGCGTCAGCGGGGAAGGTGACCTGCTGGTCGTCGGCCTCGGACCCGTCGGCCTCGCGGCCGGCATGATCGGCCGCGGTATGGGTGCCCGCCGCGTCATCGGCGTCGAACCGTCCGACGTGCGCCGGGAGTGGGCCGGCTCGCTCGGTATCTTCGATGCCACCGTCGCACCGGACGAGGCGGACGCCGAACTCGACCGACTCACCGGCGGGGCGGGTTTCGCCTTCACCATCGACGCGTCCGGATCGGCGCCCGGCCGGTCCACCGCGGTAGAGCACGCGGCCGAGTGGGGTCATGTCTCGTTCATCGGCGAGGGCGGCCGCTTCGACAGCGAGGTCTCGGACACGCTGCTGCACAAGCAGTTGACGCTGCACGCGTCGTGGGTGACATCCCTGCAGGCAATGTCGGAGCTGGCCACCAACCTGGTCGCGTGGGACCTGCGGCCCGAGGCCGTGGTCAGCGACCGGTTCACCCTCGACGAGGCGGACCAGGCCTTCGCGCTCGCCGCGGGTGGTAGCCGCGGCAAGGTCGTCTTCGTCTCGGATTCATTGCAGTGACGTCGCGGCAGCCCTCCACCGGAACCCTCGTCGAGATCGATGAGGGATCCGGGCGTCGTCCCGATATCGTATGGCTCGACAACGCGGTGTTGCGGCTCGGGTTCGTCGCCGAGCTGGGCGGACGGCTGCTCTCGGTGCAATTGCGCGGCCGGGAAACCCTGTGGCGTAACACCGAACTGCTGGACCAGAACCTGCACCCGGTGCCGCCGCACGTGCCCGCGCCGGTGTCGGGGCCGATGAGCGTGTGGAACAACTACGGCGGTGACAAGACCTGGCCCGCGCCGCAGGGATGGTCCGGCCCGGCCGAGTGGGCGGGCCCGCCGGATCCGGTACTGGACTCCGGCCGGTACGACCGGCGGGTGGAGCGCACCTCCGGGGCGGTGACCGTGACGATGACCAGCGGACACGATCCGCGCACCGGCCTGACCCTGACCCGGGCAGTCACGCTGCGGGACGGGCAGAGTGGATACGACGTGCGTCTCGAAGCCCGCAACACATCCGCGAAGCCGGTGCGGTGGGCGCTGTGGAACGTCACCCAGCGCGCCGCCGGCGCCCCCGGCAGCGGTGGTGTGTACGTCGGTGTCACCGACGGCGACCACCGGGCGGTGCCGCTCGCGGTCGGCACCGGAGCGCCCCGGCACGAGGTCCTCGGCACCGAACGGGTTCTGGTACCGCACCAGGATGTCGTCGGCAAGGTCGGATTCCCCGGGGCAAGTGGATGGCTGGCACACGGAGCGCACGGCGTCACCACCACCCAGACCTTCACGGTCGATCCGCACGGCGATTACCCGGACGGGGGATCCCGCGTGGAGGTGTGGATGGAACACCCGCTGAGCGAACCGATCGAGCATCTCGGCGGTCTGCACCCGCGGGCGCGGATCGTAGAGATCGAACTCCTCGGCCCGTCGACGACGCTGGCGCCGGGCGAACACACCGCACTCGGGTACCGATGCGCGATTGCCGCCGGGGAGGGTGAGGTCCGCGCCGTCACCCCGGCCGGGCACTGGGAGAGCGACGCCCGGTTCGCCGCGTACGTCAGCGGCGACCTCCTGGCCGGCGGCGGCGTCGTCGGCGCCGTGCGTGCCGGTGCGGCGATCACCCTGGACAGCACTCTGCTCGGGCGCCCGATCATGCTGCGCGAGAACGGGACCGGAGCCGAACACGACCTCGGTGCCGCGCCCGGCACCGGCCGGCCACACGACCGGAAGGAGGAGCTGTGACCGCAGGACCCGATACCGGCACGGTGCTGATCACCGGCGCCGCCCGGGGGATCGGTGCCGCGACCGCGCGGCGCATGGCGACCTCCGGATGGTCGGTTGTGCTGTTCGACCGTGACGAGACGGTCGGCGAGACGGCCGCGTCGATCGAATCCGCGGGCGGCCGGGCACTGGCCTGCCACGGCGATGTGACCTCGGAATCCGACTGGGCGACAGCGATCGAACGCACGCACGCGACGTTCGGTCCCATCGACTCGCTCGTCTGCAACGCGCTGGCCACCGATCACACCCCGCTGCACGAGATGGCGCTCGCGTCGTGGCAGCGGCAGCTGGACGTCAACCTCACCGGTACCTTCCACGGGGTCCGGGCGTGCCTGCCCGACTTGCGTCGCGACCGGCACGGCGCGATCGTCATCGTCTCGTCCGTCCATGCCGGCTTCGGGCTACCCGGGGTGCCCGCCTACGCGGCGACGAAGGCCGGGCTGACCGGTCTGACCCGGCAGCTGGCCACCGAATACGGCGGTGAGGTCCGGGTGAATTGTGTGCTGCCCGGGCCCATCCTGACATCGCAGTGGGACGGGATCGACGAGGAGGATCGCGCCGCGAGCGCTGCAGAGACGGTGATCGGACGGCTCGGTGACCCCGATGAGGTGGCGGGTCCCATCGAGTTCCTGCTCGGTGCGTCCGCGTCCTTCGTCACCGGCGCCACCCTCACCGTCGACGGCGGATGGAGCATCACCAAGAATTCGTCCTGACCGCATCCACGAGGGGTGTGACAGCTGATGCACGGAGAGTGGGGTCGACGAAAAAAGATGACAGGCTATGCGGGACGCGGGGTACACGGTTCGACGGTGGAACTGCTCGGTTCCCAAATCGTGGACGGCACGATAGCGCCCGGCGAGGTTCTCGATCTGCGGGAGATCGGCTCGCGGATGGATCTGTCGCTGACCGCGCTGCGTGAGGCGATCAAGGTGCTCGCGGCCAAGGGACTGGTCGATTCCCGTCAGCGCCGCGGGACGTTCGTCCGGCAACGGGCCGAGTGGAACGTGCTCGACCCGGACGTGATCCGCTGGCGGCACTCCGCCGGTGACGCATCCGCGATGCTGGACGAACTCGCCGAGGTGCGGGCGATCATCGAACCGTCCGCCGCGGGACTGGCCGCGCTGCGCCGTACCGACGAGGACCTCGCCGACTTCGAGAAGTGCCTTACCGATATGGCCGCCGCCGCGACGGGAACCGCGGAGCAGGCCGCCGCCGCGGACCTGGCTTGGCACGGACTGCTGTTGCGGGCCGCGCACAACGAAATGCTGGCCAGTATGAACGTGCTCATCAAACCGGCGCTGATGGTCCGGGATTCCCTCGTGCACAACCACACCACCGACGACCCGGTGCCGATTCACCGTGCAGTCGTCGACGCCATCCGGGCGGGCGATCCCACGGCCGCGGTGGCGTCGACCCGCGCACTGCTCGACAAGTCCGTAGCCGACCTGTCGCATGTACTCCAGCTCCTCGACAGTAAGGAATCAGGGTGAAGATCACCGCGATCGATACATTCGCAGTCGCGCCACGATGGCTGTTCTGCCGTATCGACACCGATGCCGGAATTGTGGGCTGGGGCGAGCCGGTGGTCGAGGGCCGGTCCGATACGGTTCGCGCCGCGGTCCACGAACTCGCCGAACTGCTCATCGGGAAGGATCCGCGCACCGTCGAAGCGCACTGGCAGGTCCTGACCAAGGGCGGCTTCTACCGCGGCGGCCCGGTGCTTTCCAGCGCCGTCGCCGGAATCGACCAGGCGCTGTGGGACATCCTCGGTAAGTCGCTGGGCGCCCCGGTGCACCACCTACTCGGCGGAGCGGTACGCGACCGGGTCCGCGTGTACGGGTGGGTCGGCGGCGACGAACCGGACGAGGTCGCCGACGCCGCCCGCGCCCAGATCGAGGCCGGTCTCACAGCGCTGAAGATGAATGCGTGCGGACGGTTCGGCCGGATGGCGACGTCTGCAGAACTGGACGGCGTCGTCGAGCGCGTCGGCAAGGTCCGGGATGCGATCGGCGACCGGTTCGATATCGCGATCGACTTCCACGGTCGTATCGGGGTCGCGGACGCGCGCCGGCTCGTGTCGATGCTCGAGCCGATGCGTCCGCTGTTCGTCGAGGAGCCGGTCCTGCCGGAACTGGGCCACCGGTTGCGGGACGTGGTGGAGTCGACGACCGTGCCGATCGCGACGGGCGAACGCCTGTTCTCCCGAACCGAATTCCTGCCCGTGCTCGAGTCGGGCGTCGCGATCGTGCAACCGGACCTCTCGCACGCCGGCGGCATCTCAGAAGTCCGGCGCATCGCGTCCCTGGCGGAAACCTTCGGTGCGCTGCTCGCCCCGCACTGCCCGCTCGGCCCGCTGGCGTTGGCGGCCAGCCTGCAGGTCGCGCTCGCGACCCCGAACTTCCTGCTGCAGGAACAGTCTATCGGCATCCACTACAACGAGGGCAGTGCCGAGCTACTCGACTACGTTCTCGACTGCTCCCCACTGCAGTTCGTCGACGGGCACATCGAGCGATGGGAGGCACCGGGGCTCGGGGTCGAGATCGACGAGGACGCGGTCCGCGCGGCCGACGCGGTCGCCACCAGCTGGCACGGGCCGATCTGGCACCACCCCGACGGGTCGTTCGCCGAATGGTGATCCCATTCGGCGACCACCGGGGACACGAGAACCGACGAAATCGAGGCATCTCATGACACTGCTCGACGACCTGCGTGAACACCGGCTCCTCGGTATCATCCGGGGCACCGACGCCGCCGCGTCGATCGACACCGCACTGGCACTCGCCGACGAGGGCGTCCGGCTGTTCGAGATCTCCCTCACCTCGGCCGACGCGCTCCGGGTGATCGAGCAGGTCGCGACGAGACTGGACGGACAGATCCAGCTCGGCGCAGGCACCGTCCTCACGCCCGACCAGGTGATCCGGGTCCGGGACGCCGGCGCCACCTACGTCGTCACCCCGGCCGTGGCGCCTTCGGTGCCCGCGGCGATCGAGGGCGGCATCCCGGTGCTCTGCGGTGCCCTCACTCCCACCGAGATCGTCACCGCGGTCGGTCTCGGTGTGGACGCGGTGAAGATCTTCCCGGCCTCCACGATGGGCCCCGGATACTTCAAGGATCTGCGCGCACCGTTTCCCGATGTCCCGCTCGTCCCGGTCGGCGGGGTCGGCGCGGACACCGTGCCCGCGTATCTGACCAACGGCGCGATCGCGGTCGGTGTCGCGAGCCCGCTGTGCGGCGATGCCCCCGACGGCGGCGACCTGGACGGGCTGCGCCTGCGGGCGCGGTCCTTCCTGGAGGCCGTGCGGGTGCGGGCATGAGCGCGGTATCCGAGCGGGCGCTCGACGTCGTCACCTTCGGCGAGACGATGGTCGCGGTGCGCGTCGCGGGCCGGATCCAGTTCGGCGGCGATGCCACGTTGGCCGTTGCGGGTGCGGAGTCCAATGTGGCGATCGGTCTGGCCCGCCTCGGTCACCGAGTGCGGTGGGGCGGCAGGCTGGGCGCCGACGAGTCCGGTGAACTGGTGCTACGCACCCTGCGCGCGGAGAACGTCCTTGTCGACACCGCCTCCCGCGACACCGAACGCGCCACCGGCTTGGTGATGTTCGAGCAGCGGCTGCCGGACGTCACCCGCGTCGAATACCACCGCCGCGATTCTGCGGGATCCCGGCTCTGCGCGGCGGATTCCGTTGCGGCACTTACGGAGATGCCGCGGATCCTGCATCTCACCGGTGTGACACCGGCAGTGTCCGCGAGTGCCGCCGAGGCCACGACCGAGGCCGTGCGCATCGCCCGCGAAGGCGGCGCGCTGATTTCCTTCGACGTGAACTTCCGGTCTCGGCTGTGGGATATGGACACCGCCGCGGCCACGCTGCGGCCGCTGGCCCGCGCCGCGGACGTGGTGGTCGCGTCCGAGGACGAACTCGGTCTCATAGCGCGTGATCCCGCAGAGCTCATCGACTGCGGGGTATCGGAGGTGGTGATCAAACTCGGCTCGCACGGCGCCGCCGTGCACACCGCCGCCGGGGTGACCACCGCCGCGGGGCACCGGGTGAGTGTCGTCGACTCGATCGGCGCAGGCGATGCCTTCACCGCGGGATACCTGTCCGCGCTCCTCGACGGCGGCGGCGTCGCCGAACGGATCGCGCGCGGAAACACCCTCGGTGCGTTCGCGGTGTCGAGCCGCGGCGACTGGGAAGGGTTGCCCAGTCGCGACGAGCTGGTCCTGATCGCGGCCGGCTCGGGGGCGGCACTGCGATGAGCGTGGTGGGCGATTGGACCGCACTCGGCGCGGCGCGGTACGAACTCGGCGAGGGCGCGCGAGCGACGGACGACGGATTCGTGTTCGTCGATCTGCTGGCGGGAGTTCTGCTCGAGACCGACGGCGAGCCGTCCGTCGGGTCCGAGAGCGATTCGGCGGATGCGGCACGGGAACGACGGCGGCTCGACGTCCCTCTCGGTGCCGTCGCACCGCGTGCCGGCGGCGGCTGGATCGCCGCGGCCGGCACCGGGATCGCGCTGCTCGAAGTATCGAGCGGTGCGGACTCCGACGCCGCCGCCATCGGGATCGAGTGGCTGGCCCGGCCGTTCGACAACGCCCCGGTTCCGATACGGATGAACGACGGTGTCGCCGATCCCCGCGGGCGGTTCTGGGCCGGTGCGATGCCCTACGACGGCAGCCCCGGCGGCGGGCGGCTGGTGCGGGTCGAAGCCGACGGCAGCGTCCAAGTGGTTCTCGACGGGCTCACCATCCCCAACGGTCCGGCGTTCAGCCCCGACGGCGCCACCATGTATCTCGCCGACAGCGCCCGGGGGGTGATCCTGCGGTACCGAGTGGGTGAGGACGGCGGAATAGACGAGCCCGCGACGGTCTTCGCCGCGGTCGACGACGCGAGCCCCGACGGGATGACCGTCGACGCGGACGGATGCGTGTGGTCGGCGCTATGGGGTGGCCACCGACTGCACCGGTACAGCCCGGGCGGCAGGCTGATCGACGTGGTGCCCGTGCCGGTGGCGCAGCCGACGAGCATCGCGTTCAGTGCCCGTGCACCGCAACAGATCTTGGTCACGACCGCGACGCATGGGCTGACCGAGCCCGGTCCGTTCGACGGTGCCACCCTGGTCGCGTCGACGACGGTCGCGGGGCTGCCTACGGCAACCTTCGGGGGATGAGAGGTCGGCGCGCGGTGGTCCGTACCGCGTGCAGTGCTCGTGCGTCGCCGTCGGCACGGGTACTCCAGGCGATACCTCCGATCGGGAGAAGATCGCCGCCGAACTGCCGGGGCGGGTCCGGCGGAACTCGAAGATCAGCCGCCCGGCGTCAACAGCGTCGTTCCTGCCCGGAACGGGGGTGCGCTGTACCGTCGGGGATGGAAAGATGAACCGGTATATTCCCGCGGTCGACCAGTGGAGCTCAGGAGAATCCATGCCTACATCAGGAGAGTTCCCCGGCATCGGTATGCCGAGTTTCGAAGCGACCTCGTCTATGGACGGCCTGGGTCCGGTGGAAATGGAATCACCCACCCAGGACCTCGTCGTTGACGGCATACTCGACACTTTCGTCACCACCGGCCCCGATTCGATGAGTGTCTGGACCGATACCGACCTCGACGGCTACGCCGACCGGCTGAGCGTGGTGGAGAACGACGGGCGATTATTCGGCTTGGGAATACCATCGCAATCCGGATGGGACGGGCGAGTGGCGGCAGACCGATCAGGGAAAAGTAGGGGAGTGATCGGGGCGCCGGAAGCGTCGGGGCGGAGATACTCGCCGTGGGGCGGCCGGCAATTGGCAGGCTGCCGGGGGACGGCTGTTCCCGGAGCAGCCCCGGATGGCCCGCACGGCTGAACCGTGAACCCCTGCCGAACCGGCCGGCGCGCCCCAACCGGTGGCTCCTGACCCGCCCCCGTCGGAGGCGATCGCGGGTTCCGCCATCACGTCACGGCGTAACGCCGGCAGTCCGTCGGCGCGGTGCCCGGTGCTTTCGTGTTGTCGCCGTGTATCCACCACTCCGCGAGCCGCAGCACGGGCGGGGCATGATCTCACGCTGGTGTGCGTTTCATGATCAGCTCTAAGAGCCGAGTGAGATCTTCACGCCGAGCAGGTCGAGAGCGTTGTCGCGCATCACCTTCCGAGTGTCCTCGTAGGAGAACTCGGGGAACTGCGGAATATCGGCGGTGAAGGTGGTGGGATCGGCGAGCCCCTCACCGTGCGGCCAGTCGGAGCCGAACAGGACCTTCTCCACACCGATGGTCTCGGCGAGCAGTTTGACATCGTCCTCGTAGTAGGGCGCGATCCAGACATTGTTCTTCAGTTGCTCCACCGGGTCTTCCCTGAAGTGGTACGGCGCCGTGTTCGCGGCCTTCTGCAGTCGTTTGATCAACCGGTAGACGAAGTAGGAGCCGTTCTCGATGCTGACCACTTTGAGCGCCGGATGGCGGGTGAACACCTGGTGCACGATCATCGAGGCCATCGTGTCGTGGATCGCGCGGTCGTCGAGCAGGAGTTGATCCAGCGGATCCTTCTTGCCGAATCCTTCGAATGTCGCCTTACCACCCCACAGTGCGGCGATGGCGAGGTAGCCGCTGTCGGACAGGTGGAATCCCACCGGTACGCCGGCTTCGGCCAGGCGTGCCCACACCGGGTCGTGCAGTGGATCGCCGAGCGAGCGCGGTCCGTTCACGCCCGGGACCGGCGCGGGGCGCACCAGCACGAGCTTCGCGCCGCGGGCGAGCACGGATTCGACCTCTTCGACCGCCGCGTCCGGATCGGCGAGCGAGATGATCGGCGCCGAGACGAACCGGCCGTCGGGGCGATCGAAGCCCCAATCCTCGTCCAACCACAGGTTGAACGCGTGCAGAGAGGCCATGGTGGCGGGGATATCGTGCTTGAGGGCCTCCTCGACGCCGCAGGCGAAGGTCGGCAGCATGAAAACGGTTTCCAGTTTCTGCCGGTCCAGAACCTTCACCCGGGCGTCGCGGTTCTGGTACTCCGGGTGATCCGGCAGCCGGTCCAGTTTCATCAGTGAACCCGGATCCACCCCTTCGGGAATCTCGCCGCGGAACAGCAGATCGAGGCAGCCCGGCTCGACGATCGGGTCGAACGTCGGGTTGGGGACGAAGTGGTTGACCTTCTCGCCCATCAGCGCCAGCGTGCGTTTGCCGCTGGTCACCATCTGCACGCCGCGGGTCCTGAACTCCTTGGGCAGATGGCGGGTGAATGCGTCCAGCGGTTCGTAGTAGTGGTTGTCGACGTCTACGGCGAGATAATCCAGCGTCGTCATATTCCGTATCCTTTCGGTGCGACCGGTCGGGTGCGAGCGCCGGTGCCGCTAATCGGTGGCTGTGTGGGCGGTGGCCGCTTCGATCTGGGAGCGGAAGGCGGCCAGTTTCTCCGCGGCAGTGGTCTGCCGGTGGCTGCGCGCCTTGATGCCGACGTCGTGACCCGCCGAGGCCGCGCGTAGTGCGCCGACGGTCGCTTTCTCCCTCGGCACGTGGGTGAAGGGGTCGAACGAGTACCACTTCATGGCATTGAGGTGGGTCATCTTCTGAATCTCGTCGTCGGTGACCCTCTCGGCCTCGAACACCGAGTTCAGTTCCTCGGGTGCGCCCGGCCACATCGAATCGCTGTGGGGATAGTCCATTTCCCAGGCGATATTGTCGATGCCGATCTCGTGGCGCAGCCGGACGCCGATCGGGTCGCTGATGAAGCAGGTCAGGAAGTGCTCACGGAACACCTCGCTGGGCAGTTTGCCGCCGAAGTCCTGCATCGTCCAGGTGGAGTGCATATCGAAGGTGCGGTCGATGCGCTCCAGGAAGTAGGGGATCCAGCCGGTGCCGCCCTCGGACAGCCCGATCTTGAGATCGGAGTACTCCTTCACCGGGCGTGACCAGAGCAGGTCGGCCGCCGCGGACACGATATTCATCGGCTGCAGTGTGATCATCACATCCGGCGGGGAATCCGTGGCGGGGATCGAGAGTTTGCCGGACGAGCCGATGTGCACGTTGAGTACGGTGTCGGTGTCCACCAGGGCTTTCCACAGCGGGTTCCAGTACTCGTCGTGGAAGCTCGGGTAGCCGAGCACGGCGGGGTTCTCGGTGAAGGTGAGCGAGTGCACGCCCTTTTTCGACACCCGGCCCACTTCCTGCGCGCACAGTTCGGCATCCCAGATCACCGGAAGGGCCATGGGAATGAAACGGCCCGGGTAGGCACCGCACCATTCGTCGATATGCCAGTCGTTGTAGGCCCGCACCAGGGCCAGTGAGAAGTCCGAATCCTCGGTGGCGAACAGGCGGGCGGCGAAACCGGGGAAGGACGGGAAGTTCATCTGCGCCAGTACACCGCCGGCGTTCATATCCTTGACCCGTTCGTCGACGTTGTAGCAACCGGGGCGGATCTCGTCGAGGCCCTCCGGCTCCAGGCCGTATTCCTCTTTCGGGCGGCCGGCGACGGCGTTGAGCGCTACGTTCGGGATCACCCGGTCCCGGAATTTCCACATATCCGCGCCGTTTTCCATCCGTACCAGGCGCGGTGCGTCGTCGGCGTACTTCGCGGGCAGATGGTTGGCGAACATATCGGGCGGTTCGATGATGTGGTCGTCGACGCTGATGAGGATCATATCGTTCTTGTCCACGGAGGTACTCCCTTCGAGCCAGTTACTGTAAGTAAAACTATAACGCTGCCGGTGTGGCCGTTGCCGGTGGTTCGGCGGCGGTCGGGTCCGAATTTTCGATGGGCAGGCCCAGGAACCGGCGCGCGTTGTCGCCCAGGAAATCCCAGGTCCGCCGGTTGTCCATGCCCTCGGCGTATTTCCAGTACGCCCTCGGTTCGGGCAGCCCCTCCGGGTGCGGGTAGTCGGAGCCGAACATCACCCGGTCCCAGCCGACGGTGTCGACCACATCGGAGACCGAGCCCTCCCAGAACGGGCTCACCCAGATATTGCGGCGGAACACCTCGAGCGGGTCTTCGGGGAAGTTCTGCGGCATCTTCTTGGTCAGATCGGCCAGATCGTGGAACAGCGGGTGGATCCACGAGCTGCCGTTCTCCACGCTGGCGATCCGCAACCGGGGGAACCGGGTGAGGGTGCCGTGGCAGATGAGGCTGCCGATCATGTCCGAGATCTCCCGGTGCCCGAGTGCCAGCCAGCGGAACGAGCTCATGGCCATGAAGTTCTTTGTGGCGGGCGGTTCCCATTTGTTGACGTATTCGTCCAGCGGTGGCTGGCTGGCGTGCAGCACGATCGGCAGGCCCGCGTCCTCGACGTCGTGCCAGAACGGATCGAATTCGGGCAGGGCGGGGGAGCGCCAACCGTTCACGCCTTTCACCGGCGCCGGTTTGATCAGTGCGACCTTCGCGCCGTTTTCGAGGACGTACCGCAGCTCGCGCCGGGCGCCGTCGACCTCGGCGCAGTTGATGACCGGAGTACTGAATATCCGGTCCTCGTAGACGTAGCTCCAGTGCTCCAGCATCCACCGGTTCAGCGCGTGGATGATGGCCATGGTCAGCTCGGGGTCGTCGGCCGCGGAATGCTCGACCAGGCTGGCGAGGGTGGGGTAGTTGAGCGTTTCCCGGACGCCCTGGCGATCGAGTTCGGCGATCCGGTCCGCGGGGTTGCGGGTGGCGGCCGGTGCCTCGATGGCCTCGCCCTGCATTTCGCGCAGGGTCAGGCCCTCGGTGTTCTCGCCGGCGAAGAACCTCTCGTGCGCGCCGGGCGCGGCGACCCGTTCGAAGGTCGGGTTCGGGATGAAGTCGGTGATCCGGCCGTTGATCGCGATCCGGGTGTGCCGTCCGATCCGGACGTACTGCACCGCCTGCCGGTACCGCTCGGGTAGGTGCCTGGTCAGGGCATCGGCCGTCTCGTACATATGCGAGTCGGCGTCGAAGATCGGGATGTTCGGGGCTCGAGTCATATCGGTTTCTCCTGAACGGCTATTTGGCGACGAATCTGGTCGTATCGAGAATCAGGACGACCCGGTCGTCCACGTCCGCGGGGGGCTCGCAAGCGGTGTCGCCGTAGCGCTCGCCCAGCTCCGCGTAGAACTTTCCGTCCTCGTCGCCCTGCACGGTCACCAGCCAGCCGCGAACCTCCAGGCAGCGCGCCGGCGCTTCCGGATCGGTGAGCAGGAAGGAGTAGTTCGGATTGGCCTGCAGGCTGGTGAACTTTCGTCGCGGGATCGTATGGCTCATGCGCAGATGTGCGCCGTCCCAGGTGAAGCGCATGGGGGACTGCTCCGGCGACCCGTCGGGCGGCACGGTCGCGAGAACGCCCACGAGGGGCCGGCGCAGCAGGTCCTCGAGATGGCCGGGAATTTTCGAGCTCATGAATCCACCTCGCAACTAGCAGGCCGAAAGGGTTACCGTCGATATTACCGTAAGCTAACATGGCATGGCCGACGCGGCGCGGCCCATTGCCCGGCCGGGCTATACGGTAAGGCTATCGGTAGAAGCGAGGACGACCACGATGCAGCGAATGATCGCACCGGACATATCGACCTGGCCGGACGGGGACTTCCGGCTCGTCGGCGGGGCCTGCGGTGACTGCGGGGCGACGGTCTTCCCGGTCCAGGAACTGTGCCCGCGGTGCAGCCGGCCGGCGGTCGACACCGTGCATCTGCCGACCGAGGGTGTACTGGTGGCCTGGACCACTCAGGGATTTCTGCCCGGGCCGCCCTACCTCGGTGACGAGACCGCGAAGACGTTCGTCCCGTTCGGTGTCGGGCTGGTGCAACTCGGCGACGTCATCCGGGTGGAGGGCAGGCTCACCGAGAACGATCCGCACAACCTGGAATTCGGGATGCGGGTCGGGCTGACCACCGTGCCGCTCGGCACCGACGCCGACGGCAACGAGGTCCTCACTTTCGCCTTCCAGCCGCTGTAGACGACCAGGAGTTTTCAGATGAGCAACGATGTCGCGATCATCGGTGTCGGCCTGCATCCGTTCGGTCGCTTCGAGGGTAAAACGGCGATGCAGATGGGCACGGATGCCATCCGGGCCGCATTGGGTGACGCCGGGCTGGAGTGGAAGGATATCCAGTTCGCGGTGGGCGGCAGCTGGGAAGTGGCCAATCCGGACGCGATCGTGAGCCTGATGGGGCTCACCGGCCTGCCCTTCACCAACGTGTTCAATGCCTGTGCGACCGCCGCGAGCGCCACCGAGGCCTGCGCCGACGCGATCCGGCTCGGCAAATACGATATCGGGATCGCGATCGGCCTGGACAAGCATCCGCGCGGTGCGTTCACCGTCGATCCCACCCTCGTCGGGATGCCGAAATGGTACGGCGAGAACGGCCAGTATCTGACCACCCAGTTTTTCGGTATGAAGGCCAACCGGTATCTGCACGACCACGGCATCTCCCAGCGCACTCTGGCCAAGGTCGCGGCGAAGAACTACCGCAATGGCGTGCTGAACCCGAACGCGTTCCGGCGTAGGCCGATCGCCGAGGACGACATCCTGGCTGCGCCGATGCTCAACTACCCGCTGACGCACTACATGTTCTGTGCGCCGGACGAGGGGGCGGCCGCCGTGATCATGTGCCGGGCGGATCTGGCGCACCGGTTCACCGCCGAGCCGGTGTACGTGCGGGCGGTCGAGATCCGGACCCGTAGATACGGTGCCTACGAGGTGAACACGACCTATGCGCCGGTGCAGGAGGATGTCGCGCCGTCGGTCTACGCCGCGCGCGCCGCGTTCGAGTCCGCCGGTATCGCGCCGTCCGATATCGACGTCGCCCAGCTACAGGACACCGATGCCGGTGCCGAAGTGATCCATATGGCGGAAACCGGTCTGTGTGCGCACGGCGACCAGGAGAAGCTGATCGCCGAGGGTGCCACCGAGATCTCCGGCTCGATACCGGTGAACACCGATGGCGGACTCATCGCCAACGGCGAGCCGATCGGCGCCTCGGGGCTGCGGCAGTTGCACGAGCTGGTGTTGCAACTGCGCGGCACCGCGGGAGAGCGGCAGGTGCCGGGCGATCCCAAGGCGGGCTTCGCGCTGCTCTACGGTGCGCCCGGCACGGCCGGCGCCACGATCGTCACCACCTGATGGGCTCCGGTGACAGTGCCCGGCCGTTGGCCGGGCACACCCTGCTCATGTCGGGCGGGAGCCGCGGTATCGGGCCGGCCATCGCCGTCCGCGCCGCGGCGAATGGAATGTCCGGCGCCCGGATCGGTAACGGGCCCGGACCGGCAGACAGGAGAGTGCCGTGGGTGTTTTCCGGCCGGGCACGACGGCGATCATCGGGGCCGGTATCGCCGGTCTCACCACGGGCAAGATGCTCGCCGACTACGGGGTGCCCTACCTCTGTTTCGAATCGTCGGACCGGATAGGTGGTAACTGGGCGTTCGGAAATCCGAATGGGCATTCCAGCGCCTACCGATCTCTGCATATCGACACCTCGAAGTACCAGCTGTCGTTCCGTAATTTCCCGATGCCCGACGAGTATCCGGACTTCCCCCACCACAGTCTGATCAAGCAATACCTGGACGACTACACGGAATCGTTCGGGCTGCTCGGCCGGATCCGGTTCGAGACCCCGGTGGTGCGCGCCGAGCCGCGGCCGGGCGGCGGGTGGACGTTGCAGCTCGGCACCGGCGAGCGGTACGACACCGAGTTCCTGATCGTCGCGAACGGGCACCACTGGGATCCGCGTTATCCGGAGTTCCCCGGGCATTTCGACGGACAGGTCATCCACTCCCATGCCTATATCGATCCCGCCGACCCGCTCGAGCTGCGGGGTAAACGCATCCTGGTGGTGGGCCTGGGCAACAGCGCCGCCGATATCACCGTGGAGCTGTCCTCGCGGGCCCTGCGCAATACGGTCTATCTGTCCACCCGCTCCGGCTCCTGGATCGTGCCGAAGTATATGGCGGGCCGCCCGCTCGACCGGTACGCGGCGAATGTGCAGTACGTACCGCGGTCACTGTTCCGTCCCCTGGTCAACACCGTCGCCGAGTTCATCTCCGGCGATCCGGGCCGGTTGGGTCTGCCGCGGCCCCGGCACCGGTTCCTCGACGCCCACGGCACCCAGTCGGTCGAACTGCCGCTGCGGCTCGGGTCCGGTGACGTGATCCCGAAACCGGATATCGACCGGCTGGACGGCCCCACGGTGCGGTTCGCCGACGGGACCAGCGCCGAGACCGACGTGATCGTCTACGCCACCGGTTACAACGTCACGTTCCCGTTCTTCGCGCCCGAAGTCGTCAGCGCGCCGGACAACCGGATCCGCCTCTACAAACGCATCTTCCGGCCCGGTATGCCCGACCTCGCATTCGCCGGTTTCGCGCAATCGGTGCCGACCCTGTTCCCGTTCGTCGAATGCCAGGCCCGCCTCATCGCCGCCTACGCCGCCGGTGCATACCTCCCGCCCGCACCGGCGCTGATGGAGCAGGTCATCACCGCCGACGAGGAGTTCTACCTCGGGCAGGTGCTGGACCGGCCGCGGCACACCCAGCAGGTCGATTTCTACCACTACGAACGACAGTTGCGTACCCGGGAACTGCCCGAAGGCCGACGGCGGGCCCGGCGCGCGGCAGCACCCGCGTGATCGGTGTACGGCCGGCGCGGGGCCGCGGGGAGCGCATGGTGCCCGGCAGCCCGGTCCACGCCGACCGCACCCGGTTCGTCAGGTGAAATCCGAACCGCCGTCGACATTCACATTGGCGCCGGTCATGTACGAGTTGCGCCGGGAGGCGAGAAAGGCCACCACCGGGCCGATTTCCTCGGGTAGCCCGGCGCGCGGCAGCTGGGCAGGATGGCCGAAATGCTCGCCGATGGCGGCCATGAGGCGGTAGGGGTCGGCACTGTCCACGCCGACCGAGCGGGCCCAGCTCTGTAGTGCCGGTGTCATGAAGGTACCCGGCGAGACCACGTTGACCAGGATCTCCTCCGGCGCCAGCAACAGGGACAGGTTCTTGGAAATGCTGGTGACCATCGCCTTGGCGGCGGTGTAGGCCACCAGGCCGGTGCTCTGCCGCTGGGTGGAGTGCGCGGAGAAGTTCACGATACGAGCCCATTCGGCGCGGCGCAGCAGCGGTAGCGCGGCCTGGACACAGTTGACCATCGTCATCGCCCCGTGGTCGATCGCCTCGCGCCATTGTTCGGGGGTGAGGGTGTCGAAGGTGCCCTGGACATCCGGCCCGACCGCGTTGATCAGGACGTTGAGCCCGCCACCCCACCGGTCGGCGAGTTCGTCGAAGCGTACGTCGACTGCCGCGGGGTCGCGGACGTCCGTGGCCAAACCGACCGCGTCCGGGCTGCCGTGCTCGGCGAGGTCGCGGGCCGCGTCGGCGACACCGGTCGCGGAGCGGCCGATGACCGCCACGCGGGCGCCTTCCCCGGCCAGGCTTCGCGCGGTGGCCAGACCCATGCCGCTGCTTCCGCCCACCACGACCGCGGTCGCGCCGGTGAGTCCCAGGTCCATCGTCGGTGTCTCCTGTTCGTTCAGAGGTGCGCGCCGGCGGCGCGTACGAGGTCGAGCGTGCCGAGCTCACGGATCGCGCGGCAGCTGCGGCGCAGCATCACCCGGAACAGTTCCTCGCCGCGTTCGGTCGGGGCGGCGAATGCGGTACCGAGCGCGATGATCAACGGGCCCTGCAGCATTCCGAGCCGGTAGTCGAGCAGGCAGGTGTCCAGGTCGTAGTCGCGTACGCCGTACCGGAGCAGGGCCGCGTGGTAGGCCCCGACCAGTTCGGTTTCTGTCGCCGCCCGCATTCCCGGCTCCAGGCAGGTGCCGGTGAAGTAGGCCAGATCGCGGGCGGGTAGGCCGACGCCGAGGGTCTGCCAGTCGACCACGTAGAACCGCGAATCGTCGAAGAGCATGTTGTCCAGCCGGTAGTCGCCGTGCATCAGCGCGTATCGCCCGGTATCGGCCAGCAGCCACGGGGTGATCAGTTCCAGCGCGGCCCGCAGGGTGTCTCGCTCTTCGCCGGACAGTGCGGGACCGATACGTTCCAGCGTGGCGGGCAGCGCCATGGCGGCCACCTGCCCGAGGCCGTCGGCTGCCGCCGCGTCACCGGGCTTGGGCATCGCGCCCACCGGAAGGGTCAGCCAGTCCGGATCGCACCACGAGGGGCCGTGCAGACCGGCCAGCGCCGTCACCGCTCGTAGTGCGACCGCCTCGCCGCATCCTGCCACCTGATCGCCGGGCGCCGCCGGAGCCAGATCGTCGAGCAGCAGGACGAACTCGGAGGCGTCGTCGTTCATGGCGCTGTGGTGGCAGCGCGGTACCGGGACCATTGTCTGCTGCGCGATTCCGGAGTAGAACTCCACCTCGCTGCGGTAACCCAGGGTGACCCCGGCGCGTACACCGTCGTCCTGAGCGGGGAGTTTCACCACGAAAGTGCCCGGTAGCCGCGTGGTGGGCGGTGTCCGGTAACTCGCCGTGAGCCGGTAGGTGGCACCGGTCTGACCGGTGCCGATCGGCTCCACGTCCACCCGCTCGACCGGCGCTGTCCCGGTGCCGCCGAGTGCGGCGGTGAGCCACTCCGCGGTGAGGGCGTCCGGCCGTCCCGGGATGGCCGGGCTCTCGGCCCGGGAATTCTCATGGTCCATCCGCGTTCCTTCCGGCAATGAAACTGTAATGCCAACGGTATACTTTACCGGACGATGCCGATGCGGCCATGTGGATCGCAGGGAATCGATACCGGTGGCTGCGGTCGCCGGCGGGCGGTCCGCCGAGCCGGCCACTGCGCGGAGAGGACGAGATGACGAACGCACGAGGCTGGAAGGAAACGCTCGAGGACCTGGACTGCCGCCGGGAGCGGTCGGCGGCCATGGGCGGGCCCGAGCGGGTCGCCAAACACCGGGCGAAGGGCAAGCTGACCGCGCGGGAGCGGGTCACCTATCTGCTCGATCCGGGAACGTTCCAGGAATTCGGCGCCCTGGTGGGCGGTGAGGTCGCCGCCGACGCCGTGGTCACCGGCTCGGGCCTGATCCATGGGACACCGGTCATGGTGGGCGCGGAGGACTTCACCACCATGGCGGGAACCATCGCGCCGGGCAGCAACGCCAAACGCTATCGCCTGGCCGAACTGGCCGTACGAAACAAGGTCCCGCTGGTGATGCTGCTGGAGGGCGCGGGGTTCCGGCCCGCCGGCGCGCACTACGGGCGGACCCCCACCGATCTGCTCGCCCAGGCCCGGTGTTCGGGCCGGGTGCCCGTGGTCACCGGGGTGCTCGGTGCCTCGGCCGGCCACGGCGCGCTCATCGCACCGGTATCGGATTTCGCGATCATGAGCAGGCAGGGCGCGATCTTCACCGCGGGCCCGCCGGTGGTGCGGGAGTCGACCGGCGAGGACATCAGCAAAGAGGACCTCGGCGGCCCCGGTGTGGCGGTGCCGAGCGGCCTGATCCACAATCTCGCCGACAACGACGAGGAGGCACTCGACGATATCCGGCGGTATCTCTCCTACTTCCCGTCCAGCGCGTGGTCGTACCCGCCCGCACTGCTCTCCGACGATTCCACCGAGCCGCGGCCTACCCCGGAACTGCTGGACATCATCTCGCGGGACAACCGCAACTCCTACGACGTCCGGGCGGTGCTCGACGTGGTCTTCGATACGCCCGACTGGTTCGAAGTCCAACCCGGGTACGGCACCGCGATGGTCTGCGCCCTGGCGCATCTCGGCGGGCACCCGGTGGCGGTGGTCGCCAACCAGCCACAGGTGATCGCCGGCTCGATCGACACCGCCGCCGCCGAGAAGGCCGCCCACTTCATCTCGGTGGCGGATTCCTTCCACCTGCCGCTGGTGTTCCTCGCCGACAATCCGGGCATGCTCCCCGGCAGCGAATCCGAACGCGAAGGTGTCCTGCGTGCGGGCGCCCGGATGTTCGTCGCCCAGACCACGGCCACCACGATCAAACTGCACGTGACGCTGCGTAAGGCGTACGGGTTCGGTTCGATGGTCATGTCGCTCATCGGCTTCGACAACCAGACCGCGGCCTTCGCCTACCCCGGCGCCACCATGGGGGCGATGAGCGCGGCGGCCCTCGGCCTGGCTTCGGGCGCGGACGAGGATATCGCCGCACAGTTGCGGGAAGTGGAACTCCTGGCGTCCTACCACTCCGCCGAGCACATGGGTTTCGACGAGCTCATCCGCCCCGAAGAAACTCGCGAAGTGTTGCTCACAGCCCTTCGTCGCGGAATCTTCGCGCGCCAAGAGGTGCCGGAACCGGTGACGCGCGCGGCAATCGTGCCGTGAGTCGGGTGCGCTTTCCGGCCAACCACCCGGAAAGCGCGGTCGATCGTAGGGCCCTTGCTCATGGCCCCGGTCGACCGGATGGTGTCGAGGCGCGGGTCCACGTGCGACAGTTCCGGTTGCCGGTCCTACTTTGGCGTGGGCGGACAACAACGAGGATCTGGCCACCGAAACTCGCCGTCGACGGGTGAGGTGGTAGGCAGAGCACCACGATTGGGCGTGCTGTTGCCTGCACGGCGGCGTCCGGCGGCCATCTTCCGATATCGGCAATACGTAGGGAAAGAGGTACCGGAGCCGACCGATCCGCGAAGCCTCGTGGTGCCCGCGGTTCAGGAATTCACCTTCACAGGACCACCCGAGGCGTACGGTCAGGTGCTCTCTGGTAGGGGATCCGTACGGCGGTCGGTCGGCGCCGGGGCCGCCACACGCGGATTGTTCGCGACCCGGTGGGCCGCCGCGACCGCACCCAACCCGATGAGACCCATACCGACGATCCACAGGATGGGACCGAAATCGGACCCGGTGGCGAGTAGCAGTGTCCCGCAGACCAGCGGGGCGGTCCCGCCACCGAGCACGGTGCCGA
Organism: Nocardia rhamnosiphila NBRC 108938; assembly: GCF_000720425.1. Taxonomy (GTDB): domain Bacteria; phylum Actinomycetota; class Actinomycetes; order Mycobacteriales; family Mycobacteriaceae; genus Nocardia; species Nocardia rhamnosiphila. The sequence continues at coordinate 354,589 of NZ_JOAJ01000001.1, forward strand.
TGTCCTGGCCGAAATTCGAGGCGGTGTAGCGGATGGCGGGTGGGAAGAGCTCGGCGATGAAGCCGAACCCCGGCGCCATGATCATGTTGGTGAGTACGAGGTAGGTCCCCATGCCCGCGAACAGCAGGACGGGATGCTCGGTTTCGGACAGGAGCCAGAAGATGGGCACCGACCCCACAATGAACAGTGTGAGTACGACGGTGAGCATTCGGCGTTGCCCGAAGCGGTCCGTCAGTGCGCCGGCGAGCGGAACCCACAGTGCGCCGAACACCATCGCCGTCGCGTAAGTGATGAGGACCGTGGCCGTAGGCAGTTCCCTGTTACCGGCGAGGTAGACGCCGAACCATTGCGCGACACCCGGCGTGCCGTTCACGCCGATGGCGATACCGCCCGCGACGAGCACGGTGCGCCAGTGCCCCCCGAGGACCGGGCTCCTTCGGGGAACAGGGTTACTTGCCCCAGGGAACGGCTTTGACGTACCCGCCGGCGTCGACGCGAAGCTGGCTTCCGGTGATGTAGCGGGAATCGTCGCCGGCGAGGAAGACGATCAGGTTCGATACGTCCTGGGGTTCGATATAGGGTACCGGCATCCCCTGCATCGCCGGGAACGCCGCCTCCGCCTCCGCGCGGGTGGGCGCCTCCTTGTCGGGACGGAAGACCTTGTACATCCCTTCGTTGTGCAACATATCGGTGTTCACGTTCGTCGGATGCACCGCGTTGACCCGGATCATCCTGCGGGCCAGCTGGTTGGCCAGATCGTTGACATAGTGCGCGACGACCTGTTTGGCGAAGCTGTAGGCGGACCCGCCCGGCCCCTGTTTCGTGGAGCTGCCGAGCTGCGCCGCCAGCGATCCGGTCGCGATGATCGAGGCCCCGGATTCGAGATGCGGCAGACTCGCCTGCACCACGTTGAAGACACCGACGAGGTCGGTGTCGATGGTGTCCGACCAGGATCGGATCGTCTGGACTTCGCCCATGGGAGCGATTCCGGCATTGGCGACCACGATGTCCAGCCGTCCCAGTGCCTCGACCCCTTGCGCGACCGCGCTCCACACCGCGCTGCGCTCACGGACATCGACGATGATCGGATGCGCTCGGACGCCCTCCTTTTCGATCAGCCGGGCGGTTTCCTCGAGATCCTCCGGCCGTGCCAGCGGATAGGTATTCCCCTCGAGATCCGCGCAGATATCGAGCGCGATCACGCTCGCGCCCGCCGCGGCGAGTTCGACCGCGTGTGACCGCCCTTGCCCGCGCGCGGCGCCCGAAACCACCGCGACCTTGCCATCCAGTTTTCCCACCGGACCGTCCTTCCGATTGTTCTGTGCGTGTGTTCGTCTGTGCGAGTGGTCAGCCGTGGGCCGCCACCCGATGACCGATGGTCTTCGTCTCGAGGTACTGCTGGAAGCCCTCCAGGCCGCACTGCCGGCCCACACCGCTGTTCTTGTAGCCGCCGAACGGGGCGTCGGCGCCGTAGTACATCCCGCCGTTGACCCCGACGGCCCCGGCCCGGATCCGACGCGCGATACCCATCCCGCGGTCGGCCGAGGCGGACAGCACCGCGCCGGCGAGACCGTATTCGCTGTCGTTGGCGAGGCGTACCGCCTCGTCGTCGTCGGAGAACGGGGTCATCACCAGCACCGGACCGAAGATCTCCGCCCGCGCGATGGGCAGGCTCGAGTCCTCGCAGACGAATACGGTCGGCTCGACGTAGTGGCCGTCGGCCAGATGGGGCGGCAGGTCTTTCGGCGTACCGCCGCCGACGACCAGGCGGGCGCCGTCGCGGACCGCCCGGTCGTAGGCGTCGAGCACTTTGGTGCGCTGCGCCGCGCTGATCAACGGCCCGACCATGGTTTCCGGCAGCGCCGGATCGCCCACGGGTACCGCCTGGAATGCCGCCGCGACACCGCTGATCATCTCGTCGAAAATCGACCGATGCACCAGCATGCGGCTCGTCGCGGCGCAGGCCTGCCCGGCGTGTACGCAGACACCGGCCGCGCTGCGCAGCGCGGCCCGGGGATCGGCGTCCGCGCAGACGATGAGCGCGGATTTGCCGCCCAGCTCGAGGAAAGTCCGCTTTATGGTGTCCGCGCCCCGGCGCATGAGTATGCGGCCGACCGCGGTCGAACCTGTGAACGAGATGAGATCGACGCGCGGATCGGTGGCCAGCAGTTCGGCCACCTCGTTCGATGGGGTGGGGACGACATTCACCACACCGGCGGGGAAATCGGTGCGCTCGGCGATGAGCCGCCCGAGCCGGGTCGCGTTCCATGGGGTGTTCGGGTCCGGTTTCAACACCACCGTATTGCCCGCGGCCAGCGCGGGGCCCAATTTGTTGAGTACGACCTCGACCGGGAAGTTCGACGGGCAGATCGCGGCAACCACACCCACCGGCTCCTGGACGACCGTGCGTACGTTGCGGTCGCCGAACAGGCCACCACCGGAGAGTTCACGTTCCCAGTGGAATTCGTCGATCAAGCCTGCCGGGTAGCGCAGTGCTTCGGCCAGCGGCCAGTCCAATTGGGCGATCCGGGTGGTGGCGATCGGACAGCCGACCTCGGCCACCAGTTCCTCGCGCAGGAATTCGCTGTCGGCCTCGAGCGCCTGCTGTAGTTGTTCCAGGCAGCGCCGCCGCAGCGCCCGGTTCGTGGACCAGTCGGTCTCGTCGAAGGCATGCCGGGCCGCGGCGATCGCGCGCAGCATATCCGCGGCGCCCGCCGCGGCGGTACTGCCGAGGACCTGTCCGGTGGCCGGACTGACATTGTCGAATGTTTCGCCCGAGGCGGCCGCGACCAGCTCCGCCCCGATGAGCATACGGAATTCGCGGCGTTCGCCTGCCCGGCGACCCAGTGCCGTACTGGGGGCAGCGTCCTGCCCGTCGACCTCGCTCACATCTTCCTCCTGCCCCGCGGCACCCAACGCCGACGAGTTTTCTTACCGTATCAGTAACAGTATTAATTACGGTATAGCCACCTTGTTGCGTCCCCCTCGGCGGATTCCTAGGATGGAAGCTCCTCTACCAGCGAATTCGATGCGGGGCCCGCTCGATGTCGAGCCGTTTGCGCCGTTTGCTCTCCTGTTTCCGGAGCAGACTCTATAGTCTCAGTAACTGTAAAACATACAGTAGGTCTTGTTCGCCGCCGTGGTGCGCTGATTGGAGACGTTCGGCAGATGATGATCCGCGTGGGTTTCCGGGCACCGGCCGACGGTCCCGCAGGACGACCCGACGGTGCCGTGCCCGGTACCGAGCCGGCCTCGCGGCAGGTGGCCGCGTGGTCCCGCGGATATATCGAGCGGCATCCGGCGACCGCGCTCGCGACAGTGGGTAATCAATTCCTGCTCGGCGTACGGACGATTCAGTACCTGTTCGCGGATCTGGTGGCGGGCCGGCTGGCCTTCGGGGAAACCGTTCGCCAGTCCGCGTTCATGGCGTCGGCCGCCGTGGTGCCCACGATCTTCGTCTCGCTGCCGATCGGTGTCACCCTCTCCATTCAGTTCGGCTTGCTGGCCGGCCAGGTGGGTGCCACCTCGCTGGCGGGTGCGGCGAGCGGACTGGCGGTCATCAGGCAGGGCGCGCCCATGGTCGCGGCGCTGCTGATGGCGGCCGCCGTGGGCTCGGCCATCTGCGCCGACCTCGGCTCCCGCAAGATCCGCGAGGAGCTGGATGCCATGGAGATCATGGGCGTTTCGGTGGTCCGCCGGTTGGTGGTGCCGCGGTTCATCGCGGCCATTCTCATCGGGGTATCGCTCACCGGAGTGGTGTGCTTCGTGGGGTATGTCGCGGGCTTCATCTTCAACGTCGTGGCGCAAGGCGGCGCGCCCGGCAGCTTCGTGGCCACCTTCGCCTCCTTCGCGACCGTGAGCGATCTCGTGCTCACACTGATCAAGGCCGTGGTCTACGGCGCGATCGTCGCCGTGGTCGCCTGTGAGAAAGGTTTGAACACCCAGGGTGGGCCCGCCGGTGTGGCGAACGCGGTGAATTCCACCGTGGTCAGCTCGATTCTGCTGCTCATGATCGTCAATGTCGTTTTCACGCAGCTGTCCATGCTGTTGTTTCCCAGGCAGGGTCTGTAATGGCGTCACGGTATCACCCGGCCGGAACCCGCAGTCTGATAAAGGGTTCCACCGAGTTCGCGCGGGTGGTGGCCCGGCTCGGACATATGCTCACCTTCTTCTTCCGGGCGATTGCCGGGATTCCGGTGATGTTGCGGTATTACCGTGGCGAATTCACCCGTGTCCTCTCCGATATCGTCTGGGGAAATGGTTCGATAGTCGTCGGCGGCGGCACGGCCGGAGTGATCATCGTGCTCGGCGCCGCCGGTGGCGCCATCGTCGGGCTCGAGGGCTACAACGCGCTGCACCTACTGGGTATGGAGCCGGCCGTCGGGCTGATCTCGTCCACCGCCTCCACCCGTGAACTCGCACCCATCATGGCGTCGCTGGCCTTCGCATCGCAGGCCGGGTGCCGGTTCACCGCGCAACTCGGGGCCATGGGTATCGCCGAGGAGATCGACGCCATGGAGTCGATGGCCATTCGCTCGATCGCCTATTTGGTGAGCACCAGATTATTTGCCGCGGTGATCGCCATCGTCCCGCTCTTCCTGGTGTGTCTCGCGGTGAACTACATCGCCGTCGAAGTGGTGGTGGCAGCCTCCGGCGGCCTGTCGAGTGGTACCTATCAGCATTACTTCCAATTGGTTCTCACCGGCCCGGATATCGTCTACTCGCTGCTGAAGGCCGTGGTTTTCGTCGCGCTCACCACCACGGTCCAGTGCTACTACGGGTTCTATGCCGCCGGGGGCCCGCAGGGAGTCGGAATCGCTGCCGGCCGGGCAATGCGTGCCTCGATATCGGTGATGATCGTGGTGAATCTGCTGCTGACCGTCGCCTTCTGGGGTATTGGAACCAGCGCCCGGCTGGGTGGGTGAGGGGCGCCGATGCTGTTCGACAAAGACGGCCGCGGGCCGTCCCTGTTCTCCTTGGTCCTGCGCGGGATCCTGCTCATCGCGCTGGCGGTGCTCTTCGTCGGTGGGGTGCTCATGAAATCCGCCGGACGTTTCGACAGCCGCGCCGAAGTGGTGGCGCTGCTCGATCAGGTGGGTGACGGATTGCCACCGCGCTCGGACGTGAAATACCAGGGAGTGCTGGTGGGTACGGTCGCCGATGTGGCGCCGCCGGTGGACGGCGGGCCCACGCGGGTGCGGCTGGAACTGGACCCCCACCACCTCGCCGACATCCCCCGGACGGTGACCGTCCGGGTGGTGCCGAGCAACCTGTTCGCTGTGTCCTCGGTCCAGTTGGTCGACAACGGGCCCGCGCCGGGCCTGGTCCCCGGGACCGAGATAGTGCAGGACAGCAGCCTGTCGACGATCCAGTTCCAGACCGCGTTGACGAAACTGCGCGATATCGTGGCGGCGTCCGCCCGGATCGGCAGCAGTGACACCGTCGGCGTGCTCGCGGCGGTGGCCGGGGCCACCGACCGGCGGGGCGGCGATATTGTGCGGGCCGGTGCGCAACTGGACCGGATCACCAGGGAACTGTCGGCGCTCATCGCGCCGCCCGGTCAGCCCTCCACCCTGACCGCGCTGGCCGATTCCGTTCGCGGGCTCGCGAACACCGCACCGGAACTACTGGACGCCCTCAACCACGCCATCGCACCCTTGCGCACGGCCGTGGAGCAGGAAGACCGGTTGATCGCGCTGCTGACCGCGGGCGGGCAGACACTCACCCGGATCGGCAACGGATTCGACAACCACACCGACCAGCTGGTGACCATCACCGACCAATTCACTCCCGTGCTCGAGGTATTCGCCGCCGGCGGTCCCGCCTTCACGCCGATCGTCGGACGGATCAAACGGCTTTCGGATATCTGGTTCGCCGAGTTCTGGAACGAGCAGACCCAGATCGGGACGGGCAAATTCCAGATCCGCCTGTCACCGGACACCCCGTACACCCGCGCCGACTGCCCCCGCTACGGCGAACTCGCCGGACCCAGTTGCGCGACCGCGCCGGTCGAGCCCACCGTGGCGCCGCTCCCGCCGGTACTCGACCCGCGGTCCATGCCCCGGCCCGCCCTGCCACCGGAGGTGATGGCGGTGATCGACCGGGTGCTGCGCGGCGACGGGAACGCCGCCGAACTGGTGCTGTCGCACCTGCTCACCAACGGCCCCCCACCCGCTGGAGGTGCCCGATGACCGCTCGACGGACCATCGCCGGACTGAGCCTGTTCCTGGTGCTCGCGTTCGCCCTCATCTGGATGACCTTCGTAACACTGCATCGCGGGGTCGACGGGTCGACGAAATCCTACGAGGCGATCTTCACCGACGTCACCGGTTTGCGCGTCGGTGACGATGTGCGGATGGCCGGGATCCGGGTGGGACGCGTGGACGGGGTCGAACTGGACGGCACCCTGGCGCGCGTCCGCTTCCGCGTTCAATCCGATCAGCGCCTCTACGGTGATACGGCCGCCGCGATCACCTACCAGAACGTGATCGGCCAGCGATATCTCGGTTTGTCCCGGAAGGGCGAGGATTCCGCCGCGGAATTATCCGACGGGGCCGAGATCCCGGTGGACCGCACCGAACCGTCGTTCGATCTGTCCACCTTGCTCAACGGTTTCGAGCCGTTGTTCGGCGGGCTCGACCCCGCCCAGGTCGACAACCTCACCGGCGCGTTGATCAAGGCGCTGCAGGGTGACGCCGGTTCGCTGGCCGTACTCGTCCAGCAACTATCGATGCTCGCGCAGACGATCACGGGCCCCGACCAGGTTCTGGGTTCGGTGATCGCGAACCTGAATCAGGTGATCGGCGGTTTGGCGGCGCGCAGCGGCGATTTCAGCTCCTTGATCACCCGGACCCGGACGATCGTCGACGGCCTGGCCCGCCACCGCGACGAAATACTCACCACACTGACCGACACGTCGGTGGTCGCCGACCGGATGGCGACGGTGCTCGAGCAGGATCGGCCGGCGCTCGACGAGATGCTCGCGCGCGAACCGGGTTTCACCCGGCATTTCGAGGAGAACAAAGACCAGTTCGCCTACCTGGGCTTCAACATCCCGGCGCTGATGAAAGGAATGGCCCGGGCCGGCCAGGAGGGCCCGTATCTCAACGTGTATCTCTGCAATCTCGGTTTCACCGCGGTACCCGCGCTGTCGGATCTGATCCCGGCTGTTGTCGCGATGGCCACCCCCGGGGGAACCGCCCGGCAATCACCGATCTGTAGGTGAGCGGAATGACGAAATCATCGCTGCGAGTGCCACAACGGCTCCGGGCGCTGCGGCGCCGCCCGTTGGAAAGCTACGACAAACGAGCCCTGGGAGGGGTATCACTGCTGGTGTTGCTCGTGGTCCTGGTCGCCACGCTCGGCGTGAACGCGCTCGATCTCGGTGATCGCCGCTATACGGTGGAATTCGCGCAGGCGGCCGGGCTGAAGGTGGGGGACCGGGTCACGGTCGCGGGCGTGCAGGTCGGGACCGTCGCCGACCAGGAGCTCGCCGGTGATCGCGTGCTGGTCGATCTGGATATCGACCGCGGAGTGCGGCTCGGGGCCGAAACCATCGCCGCGATCAAACTGACCACATTGCTCGGCGCGCGCTATGTCGAACTACGCCCGGCAGGCGGCGGTGAACCCGCCGACGACCGCATCGATCTCGCGCACACCGAGGTTCCCTACGATTTGCAGCGCGCACTGGAGAACGCGACCACCACGTTCGAGGAGATCGACGCGGGACAGCTCGGCACCTCGCTGGACGCCCTGGCCGGTCAACTGGCGGGTGTGCCCGCCGTGCTGCCGGATATGTTGCGCAATATCCGGTCGCTGGCGACGATCCTCGGCAGTCGGCGCGATGAACTCGGTGCACTGCTGGCCGGTGTGCGTGACCTGACCAGCGTGGTGGCCGGGCAGCGTGACGATGTCGCCGCGATCGTGACGGTCGGTCGGGACCTGCTCCAGGACATCGACAACCGGCGCGGCGCGATCCAGGTGCTCATGAGCGCCACTGTGCGGCTCGTCGAGCAGATCCAGGGGATCGTGGGCAATCGCCCGAAGGTCGACGAACTGGTGCACGGGCTGCAAGGCCTGCTGGGCAGTCTGGCCCGGCACGACGACCTGCTGCGCAATACGCTCGAGATCCTGCCCGTTTCGGTGCGCAACCTGGCCAACGCCTCCGGCTCGGGTAATTCCGTCGATTTCAACGCGCCCGGTGGGGTGCTCGTCGACTCGTGGATGTGCGCGCTCAGCGGGCACGCCGACCAGGCCGCTCTGCCGCCCTACTTCCAGGACTGTGCATGAGAAAACTGATCACGGCGTTGCGTCTTCTCACCGTTCTCGCGCTGGGCGGCATCGCGGGCTGCGCCGGCGGGCCGCTGACCTCCGGCGATATCACCGTGGTCGCCCGGTTCGACAGCGGTGCCGGCCTGTACGTCGGCAATGCGGTAGCCGTGCTGGGTATGCCGGTCGGTGAGGTCACCGCCATCACGCCCACCGGCACCCATGTCGAGGTGACGATGCGGATCGATCGCGAGGTGCCGATTCCCGCCGACGCGACCGCCGTCACCCTGTCGACCTCGGTCCTCACCGACCGGCACGTCGAGTTCTCTCCGGCGTACCGCGGCGGCGACACCCTGCGCGACGGAGCCCGGCTGCCGATCGAGCGGACCCGCACCCCGGTGGGAATCGACCGGTTGATCTCCATGGCCGACCGGATGTCCGGGGACCTCGCGGGCGAAACGCCGGACGAGGGGCCCATCGCGCGACTGCTGTCGGTCGCCGCGGCGGCCACCAGTGGTAGCGGCGCCGATCTACGCGCCACGATGGACGAACTGTCGAAGGCTTTACGGCTCGGTGACGACGCGGGCGCGCAAACCCGCGATACCGTCACCCAACTGGTGGACGAGCTGTCGAAACTCCTCGCGGCGGCCGCCGCAAGCGATGCCCTCATCCGCGACTTCGGCGCGGCCTCGGGACAACTGGGCACGACACTCGCCGAACTCGGTATCGGTGCCGGAACCACCGGGGCCCAGATCAACCAGCTCATGCTGCAAGCCGAGGACCTGCTCACCACCAACCGCGCGGCACTACAGACGACGATGGCGGACGCGACCATCGTGACCCGGGCGCTGACCGACTACCGCACGCAGCTCGCCGAATTCCTCGACGTCACCCCACTGCTCCTCGACAACGGATACCGGGTGGTGGACCAGCAGAACGGCGGCGTGCGCATTCACGCGCTGCTCGACAAGGTGGCCTTCGACGGCCAGATGATCAAAGAGGTCTGCAATATCCTGGGCCTGCGCCAACTGGGTTGCAGCACCGGAACGTTGCAGGATTTCGGTCCCGATTTCGGGATCACCGACATGCTCGAAGCGATGACGAGGCTGCCCCGATGAGCGCACGCAGGCATCTGAAAGCCACCCTGGCATGTGCGATCGCACTGGCCACCACCACCGCATGCTCGGTGGGCCTGGAAGACATCCCGCTGACGCCGCGGGCCGGCGGCGAATCCGGCTATACGATCCACGCGAACTTCGCCAATGCGCTGAACCTTCCGGAGCAGGCGAAGGTCCGGCTGGCCGGTGCCGAGGTCGGTGCGGTTTCGGCGATGACGGTGCGCGATTACACGGCCGTTGTCACGCTGCGGATCCGGCCGGAAGTCCGGCTGCCGGTGGGTACCCGGGCGGAACTACGGACAGCCACACCGCTGGGTGACGTATTCGTCTCGCTCAGCGCACCGGCCGACGCCACACCAGCGACCGCGCCCCTGCACGACGGCGACAGCATCCCGGTGGAGTCCACCGCGGCGGCGGCGACGGTCGAGGAACTGCTGACCACCGCCTCGCTGCTCGTCAACGGTGGCGCCATCCGCAACCTCACCACCGTCGTCAACGGGATGGGCCGGGCCGTCGGCAATCGGGGCGACCGGGTCGACGCGCTGCTCGACCAGTCCACCCAGCTTGTCATCGCCCTGTCGGCGCGATCCGGCGAGATCCAGGTCGCGCTGCAGGAAACCGACCGGCTCGCCGCGCAATTGGCCGCGCAGCAGAGCACAATCCACGATTTCGTCACCGCTGCCGGACCCACCGCGGCGACCGTCGACCACAGCTCCCAGCAGGCCCTGGACCTGGTGCGCCAGATCGATCGGATCACCACCCAGCTCGGGAAGTTCCCGGTACTGCAGAGCGGGCCGACCGGGGGACTGATCGCCAACCTGAACCGTATCGCCGCCGAACTGAACAACGCGGCCACCAGCCCCGATGCCAGTCTAGCGGCCCTGAACGCCATGCTCGCCCCGATCATCAGGCTCACCAGCGGCACCTCCACCCACGGCAATGTCGATCTCGCGGATTTCGCGATAGGCGCCATGCCCGACCCCAACCATCAAGCCGATCCGGGCACCCACCTCCCGAACGCCGCCGATTGGCACGCGATGGTCGGCAGCCTGACCTACACCCTGTTCACCCTGCGCGACCGTGTGCTGGGGCCCCGATGAGCGCGCCCACCGGACAGTCCCGCTCGGCGGCCGTGGCCGACCTGCCGGCCCGGCTGCTCCTCGCGTCGGTGCGCTACGGTCGCGCGCACCGGCCGTTGCTGACCACGGTATCGCTGCTGGCGGTGCTCGCGTTCGGAGCGAGCTATCTGGTGTTCGGCGCGCTGGGCGTCGACCCCACCGCCTCCACCATCACCGTTCGGGTGCACCTCGCCCGATCCGGTGGTTTGCTGGCAGGGCAGGATGTGACGCTGCGCGGAGTACCGATCGGTCAGGTCCGCGCGGTGGATCCGGCCCGCGGCGGGGTGGTCGCCGTCGCCGAGATCGACGCGGACGTGCCGGTGCCCGATGACGGCCCTGTCGCCGTCACCAGCCTTTCCACCGCAGGCGAACAGTTCCTCGACTTCCGTCCCACCCGGCGTTCCGGCCCATTCCTCGCCGACGGCGCCGAGATCTCGCCCGACCGCACCACCACACCGGCCCCGCTGTGGCAGATGCTCGGACAGTTGGACGGCACGCTGGCACAAGTGGATTCGGCGCAGCTCGCCGCGGTGCTCGACGAACTCGGGGTAGGCCCGGAGGGACCACAGAAACTGCGCGACATCATCGACGGCGGTATCCTCCTGACCTCCACCCTGGATTCCGTCCTCCCGCAAACCGTCGGACTGTTGCGCGACAGCAAGATGCTGCTGACCACCCTCGCCGACGGTGCGGGCGGCCTCCAGCGCCTGGCCCACGCCACCTCCGCACTCATGGGCGGTGTGGAGGCCAAAACCGGCGGTTACGTCGAACTGCTCAACCGCGCCCCGGGCACGCTGGCCGCCATGGACACGGTGCTCTCGGACAACGCGAGCGTGGTCCCCGGGCTGCTGGCCAACCTGGGCTCGGTCGCGCAGCTGACCAATTCCCGGGTACCGGCGTTCCAGGAGTTCTTCTTCCCCACCCAACGCCAGGGATCGACGTTGGAAGCGATCGGCACCGTGATCCACGACGGCGGATTGTGGGGCCTGGTCAACCTGTACCCGCGGCCGAGCTGCGATTACGACCTGCCCCGCCACGCGCCGTCCCAGGCCGACTACCGGGAACCGTACCTGTACACCTTCTGCCCCGACAACGACCCATCCATCCTGGTCCGCGGTGCCGGTAACGCGCCCCGCCCACCCGGTGAGCGGGCACCGACCGGACCGCCACCCGGCGCCCCCGCCGATCGGACGGCGACTCCCGCACCCGTCGGCCCGATGTCCCTGCCCATCCCCCTGCCATTGACCGATCCGGGGACACCGGTTCCGGCGCCGCCTCGGTGACCACCAGCGAAAAGACCTCGAGGAGATGATCTGATGAGCACCACATCCGATATCGACGCCACGGCACGCGCGGCCGGTGACAAGCCGGAAGCCACCGGGCCCGCGGAGGTCGGGGCCGAGGCGACCCGGCAGGAGTCCACGAAGGGTTCCGTGCCGTCGAAGGACGCGGCGGACCCGGAGGGCTCGGGGCCGGTGCTCACGAAAGACTCCGAGAGGCCCGACGCTGAAACAGGCGCTGCCGCAACAGATCCCGCAGCCTCCGCGCCCGGGATCTCACGGTGGACCGTCCTGCGCATGGTCGCCGTGGCACTGATCCGCAAGTTCGCCGTCCCAGCCCTCATCATCCTGGCCGTCGCGGCACTCGCCTTCGCCGGATTCCTCGGCCGGCAACTGAAGAAGGAAAATGCTCTCGACTCCGCTGCCCACGCCGCCACCGACGCCGCCCGCACTTACGCTGTCACCCTGACCAGCGTCGACTCCAACAACCTCGACCACGATTTCACCGCGGTCCTCGACGGCGCCACCGGCGAATTCAAGGATATGTACACCCGCTCCAGCGGCCGGCTCCGCCAGCTACTCATGGACAACAAGGCGACCGGGGAAGGCACCGTTCTCGACGCCGCGGTCAAATCGGCCACTCCGACGAAGGTCGAGGTCCTGCTGTTCATCGACCAGACCGTCACCAACGCCGCCGCCCCCGACCCGCGGGTGGACCGCAGCCGCGTCGCGATGACAATGGAACTGGTCGACGGGCGCTGGCTCGCCTCCCGGGTCTACTTGCCCTGACCCATCGATGGCGGTCGAGCGGGCGAGGTGGGCGGGTGCGGGCAGTATCACCACGTCCGCTCCGGCGTTCCGCGCCTGGTCGGCTACGCACAGCACCGACCGCTCATCCGGCCATACGACGTGGTATCCGAGTCGCTTCGCGCGCCGCAGCACCTGCGCCCGGTCCCATTCGGGCGATGTGGCCGTGTCGTAGTCGACCCAGCCGAAGGCGATCGAATGGTTCATATTGTCGCGCCGGACAATCCCACCGGCGCCGCGGCACAGCCCGATGACTACCGCAAGACACCGACTCCAGGGTCCGGCGAACAGCAGCCGCAGGAGCCGGGAACCTCCCACACTGGGCTCCCCGATTCCGAAGAGCCGTTGCCCGGCAACGAATCCCGCGCGGCTGTCAGCGCACACGGCTAGACATCCCAGGTCGCGCGCTGGCCGAGCTACGCGGCCAGGGCTACCCGGTGCTGGATGCGGATGTGGGGCTCTCGCCGTTCGTCCGGACCCACATCGGCATCGACGGGCACTACAGCTTTCATCTACCCGATCTCGGTGGAACACACCGGCTGTTGCGTGATCCCGACTCTCGTGACGACGAATGAGGCATGTCTTCGAGGTGTCGGGCTGCGGGGACATGCCGGACGGTGTTTTCGGAGACGTGGGGATGCGGGACTGTACCGGACGGCGCCGACAGCGCTTCAGCGCCCGTGGCGTCGTTCGTAGGCCTCGCGTTCTGCGGCGTGTTTCTGGCGCTCTCGCGCATCGGCCAGTGCCGGGTCGAGTCCGTGCTTGGCGAGGCGGTGGCGGCGGTAGACGTACATGAGCGCGGTGGTGAAGTAGATCAATGGCAGGTACAGCAGCGCCATCATCGCCAGCCCCATCCACAGCGGTCCCGGAATGAGCAGGAACACGCACAGCGGTGCAATAATCGGTAGCAGGATCCGGAGATGGTAACGCCGCGCCGCGCCGGGGCCGGTGAGATCGTCGATCACCCACTGGTGCATCGACGGTGGCAGGGTCGCACCGGCGATGTAGCGCACGCGCTGGGTCGAGGTCGGCGTGGCCGGTTCACCACTCATCGAATTCCTCCGACCGGTTCGGGAAGCTCGCGCCGGGCGTGGGCAATCGCGTCGACAGTGTTCCCGAAGACCGCCTCCTCGCCCGCAGCGGGCAGCGCACCGATCGCGGCGAGACGGCGGAGGTGATCGGCGCGGAGCCCGGACATGAGCACGGTGATGTGGTGGTGTTCGAGCTTGCGGATGGCGTCTTTGAGGACGAGGGCGCCGGTGGTGTCGAGGGCGGTGATGCGGGACATGCGCAGGATGACGACTTTCACGTCGGAGACGTCGGCCAGTTCGAGCAGGAACCGGTGCGCGGCAGCGAAGAACAGCGGGCCCTCGATCCGGTAGGCGACGATGTGGTCGCGCAGCAGGTCGTGTTCTTCGGTGAGGTGATCTCCCTCGTCGAGGGGGACCTGGTCCAGGCGGGCTTCGCGGGCCACCGAGCGCAGGGCCAGCAGGACCGCGATCCCGACACCAATAGCGACAGCAGTGACCAGGTCGAAGGCGACAGTGGCGGCGAAGGTGATCACCATGATCGCGGTGTCACCGCGGGAGGCGCGGGCAATCGCGGCCAGGGACGCGGTTTCGACCATCCGCACTGTGGTGGCCAGCAGCACACCGGCGAGGGCGGCCAGCGGTATCTGGGCGACCAGTGGTGCGGCGAGGTAGAGCAGGGCGGCCAGAATGACTGCGTGGGTGAGGGCGGCGAGGCGGGTGCGGGCGCCGGAGCGGACGCTGACGGCGGTGCGGGCGATCGCGCCGGTGGCGGGGACGCCACCGAACAGTGGTGCGGCGATATTGGCCAGGCCCTGGCCGAACAGTTCGCGATCGGGATTGTGGCGGGTGCCCACCGACATCGAATCCGCGGCGGTGGCCGACAGCAGTGATTCCAAGGCGGCGAGCGCGGCAACAGCCAGTGCGGGCGCAATCAGCGAGGCTAGCTGGCCGGGATCGAGGAACCCGAGGGAGGGCGCGGGCAGCCCCGCGGGCAGGGCCCCGATACGGGTGAGGTCGAGCCCGGCGAGTCCGGCCACAGCGGTGGCGACCGCGACCGCTAGGAGCGCGAAAGGCAGTTTGGGCAGGTAGCGGCCACCGATCAGCACGGCGGCAGCGACCAGCAGGGCGGTGATCGGCGGGGCAGGGTCGGGGTGGTCGAGGTAGCGGCCGACCGCGTCGGAAGCCAGCTGCCACATCTTCTCGCCCTCGGCCTCGCCGACACCGAGGGCAGACGGGAACTGCTGCAACGCGATCACCACCGCGATACCGGCGGTGAATCCCTCGATCACCGGCGCCGGCATATAGCGGACCGCGCGACCGACACCGGCCGCAGCGAGAACAATCAGCACCACACCGGCCATCAATCCGACGGCGAGGACGCCGGGACCGCCGTGTTCGGCCACGATCGGCAGCAACACCACGGTCATAGCTCCGGTGGGACCGGACACCTGGAACCGGGAGCCACCGAACACCGCGGCCACCACACCGGCGATGATCGCGGTGGCCAGACCCGCAGCGGCGCCGAGGCCAGAACTGATCCCGAAACCGAGTGCCAACGGCAGCGCGACCAGCGCGACGATGACACCGGCGAGCAGGTCCGGGCCCGGGCGGCGCAGCGCCTGCGTCCAGTCCGCCCGAGTGGGCAGCAGCGCACGCAGAGTCACGACGCACCCGCGGCGGTGGTGGCGGGGCGGGCCGGGGTGTGGGCCAGGCGGTTCTTCAGCGCGGCGAGCTGATCACACAGCGGCCCAGGGAGCGTGTCGGCGCCGATGCCGGCATACCAGTCCTCGATGGAGACGACCTCGTCGGCCCATTCCTCGTGGTGGACTTCGAGCGCGGCCCGTGCCGAGCGTTTGCCGGCTTCGGAGAATCCGGACAGGTCCAGCGAGCTCGGCACCGGGACATAGCCGATCGCGGTGGCGTCGGCTGCCGCGGTGCCCTCGATCCGTTCCAGCGCCCATTTCAGCACGCGCACGTTGTCACCGAATCCCGGCCACAGGAACCGCCCGTCGGCGTCGCGGCGGAACCAGTTGACCTGGAAGATCTTCGGCAGCTTGCCCGGGTCCGCTGTTTCGCCGAGGCGCAGCCAGTGCGCGAAGTAGTCACCGACGTGATATCCGAGAAACGGCAGCATCGCCATCGGGTCCCGACGCACCACACCGACCTGCCCCGCAGCGGCGGCAGTGGTTTCCGAAGACAGCACCGAGGCGATGAACACCCCGTGAGTCCAGTCGAAGGATTCGGCAATCAACGGGATCGTGGTGGCGCGGCGACCGCCGAAGAAGATCGCCGACAGCGGCACCCCGGCCGGGTCGTCCCATTCCGGGGCCACCGACGGGCACTGCTCGATCGGGGTGCAATACCGCGAGTTCGGGTGCGCGGCCGGCCCGGTCGTGGTCTCTGGGGTCCAGTCGTTGCCATGCCAATCGGTGAGATGCTCCGGTGGGGTGTCGGTGAGTCCTTCCCACCACACATCCCCGTCATCGGTGAGAGCGGTGTTGGTGAAGATCGAATTGCCCTGCTCGATGGTGGCGATCGCGTTCGGGTTGGTCTTCGCCCCGGTGCCCGGGGCGACACCGAAGAACCCGGCCTCCGGGTTCACCGCATACAACCGGCCGTCAGGACCGAACCGCAACCAGGCGATATCATCGCCGACCGTTTCGGCCCTCCAGCCCGCCAAGGCGGGTTCGAGCATGGCGAGGTTGGTTTTGCCGCAGGAGGACGGAAACGCCGCCGCCACATAATGGGTACGGCCCTGCGGGGAAGTGAGTTTGAGGATCAGCATGTGTTCGGCCAGCCACCCCTCGTCGCGGGCCAGAACCGAGGCGATCCGCAGCGCGAAGCACTTCTTGCCCAGCAGGGCGTTGCCGCCGTAGCCGGAGCCGTAACTCCAGATGGTCCGGTCTTCGGGGAAATGCGCAATATATTTCGTGTGGTCACACGGCCACGCCACATCCGCCTGCCCCGGGCTCAGCGGCGCACCGACCGAGTGCAGACACCGGACGAATTCCGCGTCGTCGCCGAGCTTGTTCCACACCGGGGCTCCCGAGCGAGTCATGATCTGCATCGACACCGCCACGTACTCCGAATCAGTGATCTGCACACCATATTTCGGGTCCTCGGCATCGAGTGGACCCATGCAGAACGCGATCACATACATGGTGCGCCCGGCCATCGCGCCGCGATAGTGCTCGGTCATCACCGTGCACATATCGACCGGATCGACCCAGTTGTTCGTCGGTCCCGCATCCCGCTTGTCTCGTGAGCAGATGAAGGTGCGGTCCTCCACCCGCGCCACATCCTCGGGATCAGAGACACACCAGAACGAGTTCGGCTTCCCCGACAACGCCACAAAGGTGCCCTTGTCCACCAAGCGAGCGGTCAACCGATCCCACTCCTGGCGCGACCCATCGCACCACACCACATCCTCGGGCGCGGTCAGATCGGCGACCTCGGCCACCCACGCCGAGACCTGCGCATGATCAGTGTGCGCGGCCACCGGCGCCATCGCCGGCGCGGGCATGTGATCGGTATCCACCACTGTCTCCTCCGTGAACAACTAGATGACTATGTAGGAAAATATGCAAACAGCAACCCCGCGACTCTCCCCACCCGATACGCGCCGCGAGGATCGCCGAGAGCCCGAACCGTCAGGCGGGCTGTTCCAGAACCTCCGCCTGACCCGCCACCACCCCGGTCAGGATGGCCCGCGCCGCGGTCAGCAGCTGCGCCACCTGCGGCGAGGTCAGCTCATAGGTCACCGACAAACCCTCCCGGCGACTGGTGATCAACCCCGCCCGCCGCAAAACTGCCAGCTGTTGCGACAAATTCGCCGCCTCGACATCGATATCGGCCAGCATCTCCGACACCGCATGCTCCCGCTGACTGAGCAACTCCAG
Source organism: Nocardia rhamnosiphila NBRC 108938 (assembly GCF_000720425.1). GTDB lineage: Bacteria > Actinomycetota > Actinomycetes > Mycobacteriales > Mycobacteriaceae > Nocardia > Nocardia rhamnosiphila. The sequence goes on from NZ_JOAJ01000001.1 coordinate 372,110, forward strand.
CACCCGAATCCGCACCGGATGCCCCAACGTCTTGAAGAACTCCGCCTTCATCTGATACAAGGGCCTGCTCGATCCCGGCATCTTCCCGCCTTTCGGCCAACCTGCTATTTGCATAGATTAGCAAGCAGATAACCTGCCGGGTCCGCCACAACCCGCATCGAGTCGTATCTCACATCGTGGGCACCGTCTCGCTGCCACAGAGTGCGCTGGGAGTACCCCCACACGGTGATACCCACGACCTGCCGCCGCTGGCATCCGACAGATCCAAGCGAATCCGTCACGGAGAAGAGGTCCGCGTCGCCACCGCCGACCTGCAGACACTCGTGCAGTGGATCCCCTCAATGCAGAAACGCATCGACAAACTTGCGGTCCTTACCGACCCCCCGCCCCGGTGAACAGGACTTCGAAAATCACTGAAGGCGACTTCGAAACCTGACAGCTGCGCTGCCCGGCCGGAGTGGTGGGTACACCGCTGTTCTGGGTCGTCATCGACTGTCTCGTAATCTGGTGACAACCTGGAGCCCGCAGCGCTCGGTCATCCTGCGCATGGTGGCATCGCGGGTGATGCCCGCGTAGCCGATGCCTTGGGCGCCGCCGGTGACCACGGCGACCCGGTCCGCGAGAATGGTGTTCCTTATCGTTGCGATCAGTACTGGGTCGCGCCGAGGTCGACCGGGATCTGCGCGGCGGTGACGTAGCGGGAATCGTCCCCGGCCAGCCAGGACACAGCATCGGCCACATCGTCGGCTTCGGCCACCCAGGCCGGCAGCAGCGGGGTGATCATATGGGCGAGCTGCGGATTGGTCTCGGTGGCGGCAGTGAGGGCGGAGATCATATCGCCGCCGCCCATCGGTGTGGCCACGGCGCCGGGGTGCAGGCTGTTCACCCGGATATTGTGTTTGCCGAGTTCGGCGGCCAGCGCCCGGGCCATCCCGGTGACGGCGTGTTTGCTCGCGGTGTAATGCACCATGAACGGCTGCATTTTCATGCCCGCGGCGGAGCTGATCAGGATGATGGAGCCGCCGCGACCGCCGTCGACGATGTGGTGTGCGCCGGCGGAGACGGTGTTCCAGGTGCCGGTGACATTGATATCGATGACATCCCGCCACGATTCGGAGGTGATCGCCTCCCAGGTCTCGGGGACGCAGATACCGGCATTGGCCACGATGATGTCGAGGCGGCCGAGGGCTTCGACGCCCGCGTCCACCGCCGTGCGCAAACCGGCGGCGTCCCGGGTGTCGACGGCGGAGGCGATGATCTTGCGGCCGGTCGCCTCGACCAGTCGGACGGTCTCCGCGAGAACCTCCGGGGTCGCGGAATCGTACGGGACCGCCGCGGGGAGCGGCCCCGCGATATCGACGGCGATGATATCGGCGCCCTCGGTCGCCAAACGGACAGCGTGCGCGCGGCCTTGACCCCGTGCTGCCCCGGTGATGAAGGCTACTTTGCCTCGAAGTCGGCTCGTCACGTGTTTTCCTAACTCTCGTCGGGCGGATGCCCGGCACCGCGCGCACGGCCGCTCCGACTGCGCGGGTTCGGGGAGGAGCCGACCGGAAATAGATATCGTAGTCAATATCGTAAGTGCAACGGTATCGCGGCAAAAGGTCGCGTTCGCTAGGTCGGGCTTCGGGTTGCGGTACGGCCGGGTGGAATTCGCGAACTGGTCCGGGGCATGCTCGGTCGGTGTTACTGTTGCTATTACTGGATATATCTCTGTCCGGATATCGCCCCGCCGGGCCGCGCGGCGGCGAGCTCGGGCCGATCGCGAGTGAGGAGTATCGATGTCGCAGGTCGTCGGGTTTGTCGGAGCCGGCCGGATGGGGGAGCCGATGGTGCACCGGCTGGTCGCCGCGGGCTACCGGGTGCAGGTGTACGCCCGGCGTGACCCGGTGCGGGAACGGCTACGGGCCGGTGGGGCGACGGTGGTCGATTCCGCCGCCGAGGCCGCGTCGTCGGCCGATCTCGTGATCGCCTGCCTGTTCTCCGACGCTCAGCTCGTCGAGGTCCTCGCCGGGCCCGGCGGGGTGCTCGCCGCGGCGCCGCGGGACGCGGTCGTCGTCTCGCATACCACCGGGACGGTGAGCACCGTGACCGATCTGGTCGCCGGCCATCCCGGCGGCCCGACGCTGCTGGACGGGCCGGTGAGCGGTTCGGCCGACGATATCGCCGCCGGAAAGCTCACCGTACTGCTCGGTGGCGCCGCGGCGGCGGTCGCGCGGGCCCGGCCGGTGCTCGAATCGTATGCGAGCACCGTGATCGCGACCGGTGCGCTCGGCACCGCGTTGAGCGTCAAGCTGGTGAACAACGCCCTGTTCGCGGCGAACGCCCAGATGGCCGCCGCCGCGGTGGAAGTGGGCAGCCGCCTCGGTATCGGGGAGCAGCAGCTGCTGGCCGCCTTGGCGGTATCCAGCGGCCGGAGCTTCGCGGCCGGTTCGATCGGCCGGACCGGCGGGCTGGTGACGTTCGAACAGGTGGTGGCCCCCTTCCTGCGCAAGGATGTGGCGGCCTGCCGGGCGGCCACGGCCGATCTGGGAATCGATATCGGCCCGCTCGGCGCCGTGATCGACGGTGGTCCCCTGGACCTTGGCTGAGCGCGGCTGACAGTGCGTACGTCAACCCTTCATCACCGCCCGGCCGGCGGGAGTCACCTCGGAGCGTGTCGATGAACAGCAGTACCCCGGAGGTATCCGTGGCGGGGGCCGAGACCGTACCGGCGGCCGAACGCCGCGATCCGGCCGCGATGCTGGCGGGACAGCGGCAGGCGTTTCTGCGCGAGGGCCCGCCGAGTGCGGCGGTCCGCCGGGACCGCATCGACCGGTTGGTCGCCATGGTCCTGGACAACACCGATGCCTACGTCGACGCGCTCGTCGCGGACTTCGGGACCCGCTCCCGGACCGGCACCCTGTTCGCCGAGATCATGGGCATGCTCTCGGCCATCGAATACGTCCGCTCCCAGCTCACCCGCTGGATGCGACCGCGGCGACCGGACCGGGCGGCCCGCCTGTACGGAATCCGCGCGGAGGTCCGGCCGTCCCCGCTCGGGGTGGTCGGGATCGTCGGCCCCTGGAATTTCCCGCTCAACCTGGTGATCCTGCCCGCCGCGACCGCGTTCGCCGCCGGCAACCGGGTGATGATCAAGATGTCGGAGATCACCGCGCACACCGCGGAACTCACCCGGAGGCTGGCGGAGCAGTACTTCGACGAATCCGAGCTGGCGGTGGTCACCGGCGGGCCGGAGGTAGGCGCGGCCTTCGCCGAACTGCCGTTCGACCACTTGTTCTTCACCGGCTCCACTCGGGTCGGCCGGCTCGTGCAGCGCGCCGCGGCGCAGAATCTGGTGCCGGTGACGCTGGAGCTCGGCGGAAAGAACCCGGTGGTCATCTCCGCCGACGCCGATCTCACCCGGGCGGCGGAGCGGATCGCCCGGGCGCGGATGGTCAACGGCGGGCAGGTCTGCGTCTGCCCGGATTACGTGCTGGTGCCGCAGGACCGGATGGATCCCTTTGTCGACGCCCTGGCCGGAGCCTGGCGGCGGATGTTCCCCGAAATACTCGGCAACGCCGACTACACCGCCGTGGTGAATACGGCGAACTACGAGCGCATCATCGGGCTGATAGACGATGCCCGCGCGCGCGGCGCCCGCGTCGAGCCGATCGCACCCGCGGCCGAGACCTTGCCCGACCCGGCCCTGCGCAAGATCGCGCCGACGATCGTGCGGGAGGTGACCGACGAGATGGCCATCGCCTCGGAAGAAGTATTCGGCCCGGTCCTGTCCGTGCTGCCCTACCGGGAACTGAACGAGGTCGTCGACTACATCAACCGGCGGCCCGCGCCGCTGGTCGCGTACTGGTACGGGCCGGATCGGGCCGATTTCCGCACGTTCGTGGCGAATACCCGCAGCGGCGGTGTGGCCCGCAACGAATTCGCCATCCAGATGTTCCCCGACGACGCACCGTTCGGTGGCGTCGGCGAAAGCGGGATGGGGGCTTATCACGGTAAGGCCGGATTCGACACCTTCAGTCACCACCGCACGGTGGTCGGCACCGATCTGCCCGTACCGATCACCAGCTTGGCCGCACCACCATTCGGCCGGTGGACCGAGCGTTTCATCGGTCTCGCACTACGCCATGCGCGCCGACGCGTCCACCGTCGGCTGCGCACAGCTCCGGTCCCGTCGACGACGGACGACCCCACCGCATCGGCTACCCACCCTCTCGCGACACCCACCACCGACGGCCAGTTCACGCCGCCCGCCGCACCTCCGGTGGCCGAGCCCGCTACAGGCAGCCCGGCCAGTAATCCCCGGGCGTGATCCCGCCAGCGCGCACCAGACGAACGAGGAGTCACCGTTGTCCCCTTCTTCCGCGACCGGATCCGAACCACAGTTCACACTCGTATCCGCCACCGATGCCGCCGCCGCGGTGATCCCGGACCGGGATCTGATCGTGCAGGGCGAGCGTAGGCGCACCTACGCGGAGGTCACCGACCGTTCCCGGCGCCTGGCGGCCTATCTGCACGCCCAGGGGCTGGGATGCCGTACCGAACGGCCGGATCTGCCCGATCACGAGGTCGGGCAGGATCTCCTGGGCATCTACGCCTACAACGGGCCCGAATTCGTCGAGAGCATGATCGGCGCCTTCCGGGCCCGAGTGGCACCGTTCAACGTCAACTACCGCTACGTCAAGAACGAATTGCGGTATCTGCTGGCCGATTCGGGCGCCACCGCACTGGTCTATCACGCCGCGTTCGCGCCGACACTCGCCGAAGTACTGCCGGAGCTACCCGGTCTACGAGTATTGATCCAGATCGCCGACTCATCCGGTAACGATCTGCTCGCAGGCGCCGTCGACTACGAAACGGTGCTCGCCGCCACCGAACCCGAACCGCTACCGGTCGACCCCTCCCCGGACGACCTCTACGTGCTCTACACCGGCGGCACCACCGGCATGCCGAAGGGTGTGTTGTGGCGCCAGCACGATATCTACATGGGAGCCTGCGGTGGGCGCGATGCCGGCAGCGGCGCCACGATCGCCTCCTACGACGAAATCGCGGAACGGGCGCGCGCCAATCCCGGGATGAAACTCATGGTGATTCCGCCGCTGATCCACGGAGCGGCGCAGTGGGCCGTGCTCACGGCCATGACCACCGGCCAGACGATCGTGCTGCCCTCGGTCACCGACCGTATCGATGCCGACGAGGTCGTGCGCACCATCGAGCGGGAGAAAGTATCGGTCGCCATGGTGGTCGGGGATGCGATGGCGCGGCCGGTGCTGGCCGCCGTGGAAGCGGCTGTCGCGGATGTGTCCTCGATGGTGGCGCTCGCCAACGGGGGCGCGGTGCTCAGCCCGGCCGTCAAAGAACGCTGGATCGCGGCGGTGCCGGGGCTCGCGGTACTCGACGGTGTCGGTTCCTCGGAGACCGGCGCGCAGATGCACCATGTATCCGCCGCCGGATTCGTCTCGACCGGGAAGTTTGCGGCGGGCGCCGATACCCGGGTGGTCGCCGAGGATCTCGGCTCCGTACTCGAGCCCGGCCACGACGGGATCGGCTGGCTCGCGCAACGCCGCTTCACCCCGCTCGGCTACAAGGGTGATGCGAACAAGACCGCCGCGACGTTCCCGGTGATCGACGGGGTGCGCTACGTCCTGCCCGGCGACCGCGCCCGTCTCCTCGCCGACGGTTCGGTCGAACTGCTGGGCCGCGACTCCATGACCATCAACTCCGGTGGCGAGAAGATCTTCGCCGAGGAGGTGGAGATCGCGATCTCCTCGCATCCGGCCGTGGCCGATGTGCTGGTGGTGGGCCGCCCGAGCGAGCGCTGGGGCCAGGAAGTGGTGGCCGTCGTCGAACTCGTCGAGGGCGCCACGACCGCTTCCGACGAGCTGATCGACCATGCCGGGCGGTCCCTCGCGCGGTACAAGCTTCCGAAAGCCGTGGTGTTCCGGCCCGAGATCACGCGCAGTCCAGCGGGTAAAGCCGACTACCGCTGGGCCCGCGAGCAGGTGGCAGGCCAGGCCTGACCGCGGCCGTCGGCCCGGCCGCCGCGCGTCCCGGCGGCGGCCGAGCCGAGGGGATCAGGCCGGCGGTGTGCCCTGCCGCCGCGCGTCCTTGACCAGGCCGCCGCCGATGATCAACCGCTGGATCTCGCTGGTGCCTTCGTAGAGTCGCAGTAGCCGGACATCGCGGTAGATCCGCTCGACCGGGACATCGCGCATATATCCCGTACCACCGTGCACTTGGACCGCGAGATCGGCGACATTTCCCACCATTTCGGTGCAGAACAGTTTCGCCACCGACGGGGCGGTGCGCCGATCCTCGCCGGTGACCCAGCGCCGCGCGGCATCGCGCGCCAGGGCGCGGCCGGCCATCACCCCGGTCTGCATATCCGCGAGCATGGCCTGCACGAGCTGGAAATCGCCGATCGGGGTGCCGCCCTGGGTGGCGGTCGCGGTGTAGGCGACCGATTCGTCGAGTGCGCGCTGGGCGGCGCCGACGGCCAGCGCGGCGATATGGACCCGGCCGCGGGCCAGCGAGGTCATGGCCGCTCGGTAGCCGATGTCCTCGCTGCCGCCGACGAGGGCGTCGGAGCCGACGCGGACATCCTGGAACCGGACCTCCGCGGTCCACGCGCCCTCCTGCCCCATCTTGCGGTCTTTCGGCCCGATCTCGACGCCGGGAGACTCGGCGGGAACGAGGAAGACGGCGATCCCCGCGCCCTGCTCGTCGGCCGGACGGGTGCGGGCGAACACCACGAACAAGTTCGCGACGGGGGCATTCGTGATGAACCGTTTCTCGCCGTCGAGCACCCAGTCCGTGCCGTCGCGTCGTGCGGTGGTCCGCAACGACGCCGGGTTGGATCCTGCCCCGGATTCGGTGAGTGCGAACGAGGCGACCACGGCGCCCGAGGCGATGGGTTCGAGCCAGCGTGCTTTCTGTTCGTCGGTCCCGAAACCGACCAGCACCTGTCCGGCGATACCGTTGTTGGTGCCGAACTGCGACCGCAGCGCGAGTGTGGTGTAGCCGAGTTCCATGGCCAGTTCCACGTCTTGGGTGAGGTCCAGGCCCAGCCCGCCCCATTCCTGCGGGATGGCGTAGCCGTACAGGCCCATGGCCTTGGCCTGCTCGACGATCTCGGCGGGTATCCGGTCCTGTTCGGCGATATCGCGCTCGCGTTTCATGACCACGTCACGAACGAAGGTCCTTGTCTGGGCGAGGATTTCCCGGAAATCCTCCTCGGTGACCGATTCGGCGGCGGGTTCGCTGGTCATAACGGGACTCCTCGTACCGGCTGTGTGCGCCGGTGTCGTCTGCGCGTTCACGGATCCGCGATACGAATCCGCGGATCTACGATACTGTAACTACAACTGTATGTGATACGGGAAATATAATTACGATGCCCGGTGCCGACCACGACAGTAACTCGCGACGGAGTGCCATGAACGCATATGACCTCGGCCTGCTGGTCCTGCGACTGTGTCTCGGACTGACGATGGCCGCCCACGGCTACAACAAAATCGCCGCACCCGGCGGCCTGTCGGGCACAGCGTCATGGTTCGACGGTATGGGTATGAAACCGGGGCGGTGGCACGCGCGGATCGCGGCCGGCAGCGAAATAGGTTTCGGGCTCGCGCTGTCGCTCGGCCTGCTCACCCCGGTGGCCGCGGCCGGTTTCGTCGCGCTCATGCTGGTGGCCGGCTGGACGGCGCACCGTGGTAACGGCTTCTTCATCGTGCGCAACGGCTGGGAATACAACCTGGTACTCGCCGTCGCGGCCATCGCGGTGGCGATGGTGGGCGCGGGCCGGTTCGGCATCGACCGGCTCCTGTTCGAGCCCGGCGGTTTCGACGGCCGGCCGGGTCTGCTCGTTGCCGCCGGGGTGGGCCTGGTGGCCGGTATCGGTCGGCTGATGCTGTTCTACCGGCCGCCCGCGCCGGCCGAATCGTGATCGGCGGGTCTCAGGTATGACGGGCACGGCCACGAGGAAGGGCGGTGGCCCTGGTGCCCCGTCCGCCCGGCGGAGGGTATGAGCAGGCCGGCGGGTCGTTACCGTGTGTTGTGCCCGACGATCGCGAAGCTCACCGTGGCGAGTGCGGCGAGGTGATTCTCGGGCATGTTCCGCACCTCGACCTGTACGACAATCGAGCGTTTCCCGGAGTGCACGATGGTGGATACCGCGCGGGCCGTACCGGTGGTGACGGCGCGGAAATAGCGGACGCTCAGGTCCGAGGTCACCACACCGCCGGCCGGGAGACTGTCCAGCGCCAGTGTGCCCGCGGCGATATCGACCAGGGTGGCGACGAGACCGCCTTGCAGGCCGCCCGAGGTGTTGACGACATGGGGCGCCACCGGCAGCTCCCAGGTCACCGCACCTGATTCGTCCGGTTCCTTCCGGAAACCGATGTGGTCGAGTAGTTCGCCGATCGCCTGAGTGGAAGTCATGGCCGGTCCTTGTCGAGTTGTCGTCGAGCGCATCCCGTTCCGGGAGCGTGGGTCGAATTGCGATGCCGTATGCGGCACCGACGGAGGAGTGCTCAGTGCGGGGGCGCGGTTGCCGTGCCGACCTCGGCACCGCGTTCGGACAGCAACTTTCGCAGCGCTGCGATATCCACTTTGCCTGTGGTACCACGCGGGATCTCGGTATCGGAGTCGAGCAGCAGCCAGGTGGACGGCACCTTGAACGAACTCAGGATCTCCTTGGTCGCGGCGCGCAGCCGCTCGACGCCGGGGCTGCCCGTGACGATCACGGCCGCGGCCACCCGCGCGGTGTCGCCGGAGTCGATATCGGTGACGAAAGCGCCGGTGACGCCGTCCAGCGAACGCAGCGCTTTCTCGACTTCACCGGGGTAGACGGTCGCGCCGTTGACCTTGAACATATCGTCGCGCCGGCCGTGATAGAAGAGGAAGCCCGCGTCGTCGAGGTGCCCGAGGTCGCCGGTGGGGTAGTAGCCGTCGGGGGTGAACAGATCCCCGCGGGCGCGGCCGCAGATATCGCGCAGGATATGCGGTCCGCGCAATTGGATCTCACCGATGGTGCCCGCGGGCACCGGGTTACCGGCCGGATCGGCGATGCGTACCTGCATACCGGCGAACGGCCGTCCGCAGCTGCCGTGTGCGGATTCGGGCATATCGGTATCCGCGGGATAGCCGCAGTAGGGGCCGAAGGATTCGGTCATCCCGAACAGGTTCGCCCGGGCTCCGGGCCGCGCCCGCTGCCCGGGTGGTAACAGGGCCTCTAGGCTGCCCGGTCGCAGCGCGGACAGATCCGTGCCGAGGGTTTCCGCCCGGCGTGCGAGGGCTTCGGCCTGGTCGGGCCAGCCCCGGAACAGGGTGACCCGTTCGCGTTCGAGCAACTCCAGGGTCGATTCCGGCCGCGGTATCTCCTCGGTGACCAGGGTGGCGCCCGCCGCGAGCGCGGAAAGGAGGCCGCCGCCGAATCCGCCGACCCAGAAGAACGGCATCGGGAGGTAGAGTCGGGTCTCGGCGTCGATACAGCGGGCGGTGAGCCCGGAGCGCACGGCGGCCAGCGCGTTGCCGTGCGAATGGACCACCCCTTTCGGCAGGCCACGGCTGCCGGAGGTGAACATGATGAGCATCGGGTCGGCCGGGCGGACCGTGGCGGCGAGTGCTTCGGCGACCGCGCTCGCCGCCGGTGTCGCCGTGAGCTGCGCAGGGGCGCCGGTGATATCGCCATATCCGGGCGTAGGCCGAACGTCGGAGAGTACCGGCGAAGAGGCGTATCGCCTGTCCACCGAGGCGGGGGTGCGCTCGGCGGGGAGAGTTGCCCCGAGCGGTTCGGTGGCGGCCTCGGCGGTGAATATGTGCCGGAGGGCGGGCAATTCAGGGTGGTGGAGCGGTGCGGTATCGATTGATTCGCCGAGGACGGAGCGGAGTCCGTCGAGGTAGCGGTGGCCGCGGAATTCGACGGTGGTGATGAGTACTTCCACGGCGGCGGCGCGTAGCTGGGCGATCAGTTCCGGCGGTTTCAGCAGTGTGCTCATCGGGACGAGGACCGCGCCGATCCGGGTGAGCGCGAGCGCGATCCGTACCCAGCCGACACTGTTGGGGGCCACCAGCCCCACCCGGGTGCCCTTGGTGATTCCGGCTTCCACGAACCCGGCGGCCAGCCGGCGGGTCGTGGCGTCGAGGTCGGCGTAGGTCGCCCGCGAATGGGGATCGATAACCGCCGGATGCTGTCCGCGCTCGGCGGCGTGGCGGCGCAGCAGGGTATCGATGGTGTCGGTCGCCGCGGTGTGCTCAGGCATCGAAGATCTTTCCGAGTCGCTGGATATCCACTTTGCCGCCGGGCAGCAGCGGCACCTCGCCGGGCGGCAGCGCGGCGAATCGCCGGGGGATTTTGTAGGCCGACAACTCCCGCCGCAGGCTTTCGCGCAGCGCGGTGGCGTCGACGGCGGCGTCCGGGGTGACGAGTACGGCGGCCACGATCTGCCCGCGGTCCGGGTCGGGCAGGCCGAGGACATATGCGGGCGTGCCGGTGACCTTCGCGATGGCCTTCTCGACCTCGGCCGGCGAGACATTGGCACCCGCGGTCTTGATCATGGCACCGCGTCTGCCGAGGAAGTAGACGAAGCCTTCGTCGTCTACGCGCACCAGATCACCGGTGTGGAACCAGCCGTCGGCGTCGAAACACTCCTCCCGGCTGCGGCCGTGGTAACCCTGCATCACATACGGTCCGCGGATGTACAGTTCGCCGGTGGTGGCGTCGGCACCGGTGGCGGGGTCGACGATCCGGGTATCGAATCCGGGTGCGGGCTTGCCGAACGAACCGCGCCGGTGCTCCGGCTGGACCGAGTCGTCGCCACTGAGCAGTACCACGCTGCCCGCCTCGGTCATCCCGAGCATATTGTGCCGCAACTCCGGATCGGCGTGCCGTGCGTCGGCGGGCATGATCGCGTACAGATTGCCGCGGCGCATCGAGGACAGATCGCGCGCGGGGAAGCTCGGATGCCTGGCGAGGTGTGCGATCCCGGCCGCGAAACCGTTGGTGACCGTCGGCTTCTCGGCTTCCAGCAGATCGAGGGTGGCGCTCGCGTCGGTGGCGTCGGAACACAGCAGTGTCGCACCGGACAGCAGGGTCGCCAGCAGCGCGAAACCGAAGCCACCGATCCAGAAGAACGGCGAATTGCAGAACAGCCTGTCTTCCGCGGTGAGGCCGCGGATCTCGTTGAGGTTGCGCTGATGGCCCAGTAGCGCGCCATGGGTGTGTACGACGCCCTTCGGTGCGCTGGTCGAACCGGAGGTGTAGATGATCGACAGCGGATCGGCGGCGGCGATATCGCGTTCCACCGCCGCGAGGAGTTCCTCGCCGACGGTGTCGGCGAGCCGGTCGAGTTCGCCGATATCGCGCGGTCCGGCGCCGGAGCGGTGGCTTATCGCGATATGGCGCAGTTGTGGGACGGCCGGGCACAGCAGCCGGTCCCGCACGCGCGGTGCCGTCCGGTCGAATGCACCGGGTAGCACCTCGGCCAGCCGCGCCACGTAATCGTGACCGCGATAGCCGTCGATCGACAGGAGTATCCGGATATCGCTGTCCACCAGCAGCCGGGTCAGTTCACTCGTGGTGGCGAAGGTGGAGAAGGGCACCACCACGGCCCCGATCCGGGCGGCCGCGAACGCGGCGATCATGAAATCCGCCCCATTGGGGTACAGCAAGCCGATATGCGTGCCCTTACCGGCGCCCAGCGCGATCAGCGCGCGGGCGAGCCGGGCGGAACGGACCTCCGCCCCGGCGTAACCGATCCGTTCGCCATCACAGATCAGCAAAGGATGCTCACCACGGATGCTCGCCTGCCAGCGAAGCAGTGGGGCGATGGTGTCGCTATCGGTCGGCACGGTTGCCACCGTCGAGATCTACCTGCCGTACCGGGGAGGGATCGGCGTACCCGGGAGCCGTGTGGTCGGCCCGGTCGTGCCCGGGCAAGACGTGATCGGCGACCACACGCCCGGTGGCGTACGGCAGATCCCCGCCCTCGCCAGGGGCGGCGTCAGCAGCCTCGTGGTCGGTGGGATCGGCGGATCCGTGCTCGGTGCGGCCGAGGGTCGCGTGCTCGGTGGTGTCAGCGGGATCGTGCCCGGTGAGGGCGGCCGGCGTGTGCCCGGTGGCGCCGGAAGACCTGGCCCTGGCGGAGTGGCCGGGCGCGGTGCCCGCCGATGGAACGGTCGCGTTTCCGCTCGGGGAAACCTGTGCGTGCCGCGACGCGGTGGTTTCGAAATGACCCCGCACCGCTCGGAGGTCGGGCTTGCCCGAGGGGGTACGCGGAATCGCCTCCACCACAGCCAATTCCGTAGGAATCTCGTAGCGCGCCAGCCGGGTCTGCAGGAAGGTGGTCAACTCGCCGTGCGAGGCGTCCGCGTCGGGGTGCAGTTCCACCATCGCCACCGGTGTCTCGCCGAGCCGCTGGTCCGGCCGGCCGACCACCGCGGCACCGCGCACCGCCGGATGGCTTTCCAGGGCACCGCGCACATCCTCGGGCATGATCTTGAAACCGCCCCGGATGATCGCCTGGTCCGCCCGGCCCAGTATCCACAGGAACCCGTCGTCGTCGATCCGTGCCAGATCGGTGGTGCGGACCCAGTCCGCTCCTGGTCCGAGCTGTCCCGGGATCACCTCGAGCAACCCCGCCTCGCCTGCGCCGAGCACCCTGCCGTGTTCGTCGACCACCCGCAGCCGGGCTCCGCCGGTCGCCCGGCCCACACTGCCGCGCTTCGTCGTCCAGTACCGTTCGTGATCGGGCAACGTCCAGCCGGCCACGCCGCCGCCGAATTCGGTGGCAGCGTAGGAGGTCAGCACCGGGATGCCGAATTTCTCGCAGAAGGCGTCGGCGTCATCGGCCGACAGCGGTGCCGTCCCGGAGGTGACGACGCGGATTCCGGCGAGGTCCTCGCGGCGCAGTTCGGAATGCAGCACCATCCGCAATGCCGCCGGTACCAGCGAGACCGCGCCCGGCCGGTGCGCGCGCACCGCGCGCACCCAGGATTTCAGCGCGAACCGGGGCAGCAGCACGAACGGCCGGGCCTCCGTGAGGCACTGCAACACCCGGAAGACACCGCCGATGTGCACCAGTGGTGCGTTGACGACGGCGACCCCTTTGCGGGGCCGCGTCGGGGCGTCGGCCGTTGCCGGATCGGTCCCCATGGTGCTGCGGGCCAGCATGTCGTAGGTGATGTCCACCCGTTTCGGCGGTCCGGTGGTGCCGCTGGTCAACATCCGGACAGCCACCCCAGGCCGCGCCGCTTCGGTGTTCTGCGTGGTCGCCGTATTCCGGACCTCCGGCAGGGCGTCCGGACCCGGGATCGAAACGACCGTGGTCTCCGGTGCCGCTACCACCAGCGAATCTAGGTCGCCGGGTGCGCCGATGAGCAGCGGCAGCCGTAAGGCGGCGATATCGTCGCGGGTCCGGTCGTCTCCACGCGACGGGTTGATCACCACCACCGTATCGCCGGCGAGCAGCACCGCCAGGAGCGCGGCCACGTGCTCGGGCCGGTTCCGCAGGAGAATCCCGACCGGACGCGGCCCCCCGCCCGACTCGATGATCGACCCGATGCGCTGGGTGAGCCCACCTATACGTCCCCACGAATACCAATGCTCGTCGAATTCCAGTGCGGGTGAATCCGGTTGCAATGCCAGGACATGGGCTATCCGCCGGCTCAGCGGGTGGGTATGTACTGCGGTGTCGGTCATCAGCGGATCCTCGGTTCGGTCGCGGTGGGCGACCCGGCGGCCAGTTCGGACTTGCCGATCGGATTGCCGAGCCGGGTGTAGATGAGCCCGTGGTCGAGCGCCGCGCGGTAGGGCTTGTCGAGTGATTCCCAGATCGCTTTGACCGTGCCCTGGGTGGCCGCGGGTGGTTTGGCGGCGATGGCGGCCGCGATGCTGTGGGCGCGGGCCCAAAGGTGTTCGCGGGCGACGACCTCCGACACCAGCCCGATCCGCAGCGCGGTCTGTGCCGAGACCCGTTCGTCATTGCCCATCAGCGCCATCCGCAATGTCTCCCCGAGCCCGATCCGGCGCATGAGCCCGACCGGCTCCAACGCGGAAACCAGGCCCGCGGAGACGTGCGAGTCGAAGAAGGTCGCCTCGTGCGAGCAGATCACCACATCGGATTCGTTGACGAAGTAGAACGCCCCCGCGGTACATATCCCGTGCACCGCGCACACCACCGGCTTCCACATCTTCTGCCATTTGGGGCTGAGCGATTCACCGGGATCCTCGTGATGCCAGACACCGGCCGGTTGTCCGTAGGGGGTTTTGACATCGAGTCCTGCGCTGAAGGCCCGGTCGCCTGCCGCGCGAACGACGACGGCGTTGACCGAATCGTCGAGTTTGATCGTGCGCCACGCGTGCTGGACTTCCTCGCACATCGTCCGGTTGAACGCGTTCAAGCGCTCGGGCCGATTCAGGGTGAGTGTCGCGATACGGTCGCCGGAATCGATATCGAGCAGAATCGTCTCGAATTCGCCGCTGTGGCCGCGCGCCGCCGCCTCGGTGGCCCTCTTGCCGGATGGCTCGGTGTGCTCGTTCGCCGGCCCGGGGTGCGCGGGTATCCGGGGCTCGGAGTTCCTCGGTGCGCGGCTCATCGGCATTGCCAATCGGGCGCGCGCTTCTCGATGAACGCTTTGGGCCCCTCGAGCGCGTCCTCGGTGCGGGTGACGCGTTCCCGGAACGATTCGGCGAGCATTTCGGCCTCGTGCAACGGCACGTTCAAGCCTTTGAGGATCGCCAGGCGGGTACCCCGGACCGCCAGCGGCGCATTGGAATTGACGATTCCCGCGAGCTCGTGGGCGCGTTCGAGCAGCCGATCGTGTGCCACGACCTCGGTGACCATCCCCAGCTCGTAGGCGCGCTGGGCGCTCATCCGCTCGTGTTTACCCATCAGCGCCATCCGCAGCGCGACCGTGCGTGGCAGCACCCGGGCCAGACGGACGACCTCACGCCCGGCGACCAGGCCGATACTGACGTGCGGATCGAAGAAACTCGCCCGGTCCGAGGCGATGACGATATCGCCCGTGGTCACCCAGTCCAGCCCGGCGCCGCAGCAGACGCCGTTGACCGCGGTGAGCACCGGTTTGGTCATGGTCCGGAACGGGGGCGTGCCTTCCTGGGGCGCCTCCCACTGTTCGTAGGTGGACAGGTACGGCCGTTCGTTGATCACCTTGCCGTCGCCGGGGATGGCCTTGACGTCGGCGCCGGTGCAGAACGCGCGGCCCGCGCCGGTGACGATGAGCAACCACACCGCATCGTCGTTCTCGGCCTCGTCGTAGGCGGCGCGCAGCTCGGTGATCATATGCGGGCTGAGCGCGTTGAGGGCGTCGGGCCGATTCAGCGTGATGGTGGCCGTGTGTCCGTCGACGACATAGTCGATGGTGTCGAACGGCATGGTTCCCTCCTGGGCGGGCGGGGGACTGGAGTGCATACTGATATAGATACAGTAGACAATACCGTTGATCTTCTGCCAAGGTTTGTGCAGACCTACCGGTGACGAAAGCAAGGTTTCGATGGCCGCGAACGACATATCCGACCCCGAGCCCGCGGAGGAAACCACGACGGGCCTGCGCTTCGGCGAACAACCGCTCGCGCAGACGGTGGCCGCCGCCGGCGCATTGCGCCGCATCGCCGGATTGCTGATTTCCCTGGAGCAGCCCCATTCGGCAGTCGGCACGATGATCGAAAACCTCGAGCGGTGGGAGCGGGAACTGGCCGTCGCGGCGCCACCGGACTCCGCACCTCGCGTAGGGCCGCACGCGAGCGATACCCAGCGTGTCTACCTGGATCACGCCTTCGACATCGGCGCGTACAACCCATGTTTTCCCGAGTATCACTTCGATGTGCTCGGCCCCGACCGCGCCGGCGGCCGGATCACCTTCCCCTTGGTGCACGAGGGCCCACCCGGGCTCGTACACGGCGGCTTCCTCGGCGTGTTCTTCGACGCGGTGGTCCAGCATCACAGCTGCGCTGTCGGCGTCACCGGGAAAACCCGGTCGATGAACATCACCTACCGCCGGCCCACGCCGATCCTGGTGGAGCTCCGTTTCGAGATCGACCGCGTCGTACACGAGACCGGAATCCGATCGACCGCCCGGCTCTTGCGCGACGACGCCCTGCTGTGCACGGCGGACGTCGAGACCGTCGCGGCCACCGCGGCGAAACTGGCCGGCACCCATTTCGGCCGGCGCCGCGTGCCCGACCGACCCGCCCCGGCACCGCGACCCCACCCGTGAAGAGAAGAGGACTGCCGATGACCGGCTCCACCGCCGCAGAAGGCCGAGTGCACTACGACGTCGACCCTGGTGGCCGGATCGTCACCATCACGCTCGACAACCCCGTCCGGCGCAATTCCTACAACGCCGCCATGCGTGACGAGCTGGCCCGGCATCTCGATCGCGCCGCCGAGGACGACGACATCACCGTCGTCCTGTTGCGCGGCACCGAGGGCGTATTCAGCACCGGGGCCGATATGAACAACGCCTACGGCTGGTACGGCGATCGCGCGGGCGCCGACGGCAAACCGGTGAAAAGCCGCCCGAGCCAGCGCCGCCGGCTGGCCGTGGACCGGAAATCGTTCGGCTTCTATCACAACCTGATGGGGTATCCGAAGGTCACCGTGGGCGAAATCAGCGGATACGCGCTCGGCGGCGGCTTCGAAATGGCCCTGATGACCGATATCTCGGTGATCGCCCGCGACACCAGGATCGGCATGCCGGCCACCCGCTTCCTCGGACCGGCCCTGGGCAGCCTGCACATGTTTTTCCACCGGCTCGGCCCGGTACTGGCACGGCGCATGCTGCTGACCGGCGATATCCTCCAAGCGGACGAGGTGGAACACCTTGGTGTGTTCACCGAAACCTGCGACCCGGCCAGTGTCACGGCCCGGGCCCGCTACTGGGCCGAGAAGGCGGCGAAAATGCCCGCCGACGGCGTGGTCATCGCGAAGGAGGCGTTCCGGCTGGTCGAACAGGGCCAGGCGTACCAGGGGGAAGAGGTCGCCAGTTATCTGTTCCACGCGTTCGGCACCAACCTCCAGTTCGCCCCGGGCGAATTCAACTTCGTCAAAACCCGCGCCGAACACGGCACCCGGGAGGCTTTCCGGTTGCGGGACGAGCACTTCCACGTCCCCGAACCCGATATCTCCTGAGCAACACAGGCGACGGTCCGCAACAGCTTCCCCTGTTGCGGACCGTTGTACGAGCCGATGCGCTTACCGGTTCTCCGCGATCAACCGGCTCACATGGTCGAGGATGCACCGTAGGCCGTATTCGAAGTTGTGCTCGTCCGGTGCACCCGATTTGCGACCCTTCGACATCGCCTGGGAGAGCAGCGGAGTCTTCTCCGGATCGATCCGGATCTCCTCGTAGTAGGCACGGGCCGAATCGCCGAGTTCGGAGTTCTTGTCGTAGAGCCGTTGCAGTACCACCGAACCCCGGATGTGCAGGTTCACCGCCGAATAGGTGTCGAATGCCTGATCGACGGTCAGCCCCGCCTGGACCAGCGCCGCCACCGCGCGTTCCATCCCGCGGGCCCCGAGGCGGGCGGCAGGTGGGCTCAGCGAGGACCGGATGAGGACCAGATCGCACAGGATCGGGTTGCCGAGGAAGGCATAGCGCATCGTCCGGGCGTGATGGGTCAGCGAATCACGCCAGTGGGCCGGATCGATGAAAGGGGTGTCGAAGACGTGCCGGCTCAGCGCCCGGTCGGTCATGGCGTTGAGCAGATCGTCCTTCTTGCGGAAATACCAGTAGATACTGGTGACCCCCACGTCGAGGTGTTTGCCCAGCATCGGCATGCTCAAGCCGTCGATCGAGACCTGTTCGGCGAGTTCGAAGGCACCGTCGATGATGTCCTCGGGATTCAGCGAGCCACGTTCCCGCCGGCGGCGCCTTACCCCGGTTGCTTTTCGGTTCACATCGGATCTCATTTCTTCCGCACCTGTCAGGCACCCGCACCGCGCCCGGTGGTGTACACCGGATCGCGCTTCTCGCTGAACGCCGCGAACGCCTCGAGGACGTCGGGGCAGGTCAGATTGATCCGCTGCGCGTGTCCTTCGCTGAGCAGCGCTTCGCGCATGGTGCGGTCGGCGCCGTCGTTCAACAGGGCTTTGGTCTGCGCGAGAGCGGTGGGCGGTCCCGCCGCCAGACGTGCCGCCGCCTCGGCGACGAAATCGTCGATGGTGTCCTGGGACCGGATCCAGGTGACCAGGCCGAGCGACCGGGCTTCCGTGGCATCGACGGTGTCGGCGAACAGAGCGAGCCGTTTGGCCTGCTGGAGTCCGATCAATTTGGGCAGCAGCCAGGATCCGCCGCAATCCAGTGAGAGCGCCCGGCGGGTGAAGATCTGGCAGAACGTCGCGTCCGGGGTGGCGACGACGAAATCGCAGCCGAGTGCGAGGTTCCACCCGGCGCCGACCGCGACCCCGTGCACCTTCGCGATCGTCGGCACCGGCAGATCGTGCAATTGCAGGACCGCCTCGTTGATCGCACGGATCTCCGTGGCGGGATCCGGGAACTCGTCCATCCCGGAGGCATCCGCGATATCGGCGCCGGAACAGAAGGCCCCGCCCGCACCGGTGAGAACGACCGCACCCACCTCGCCGCCGTAGGTGATGTCACGAAGTTCGTCGCGCAGGGCCGACCACATCGGGCGGGTGATGGCGTTCTTGCGGTGCGGCCGGTTGAACGTCAGCGTTCGCACCCGCCCGGTCTGGTGACTGAGCAGTACGGGCTCATCGGTCACGGTATGGTCCTTTCCACTACCGCCCCGGCGGGAACCGCGGGGCCTATCGCACCTCGATCGCGCAGTGCGGCGAGGGCGTCGGTGTCGAATCCGGCCTCGGTCAGCACCGCGTCGGTGTGCTGGCCCAGCGCGGGAACCGCGCCCATCGGCGGGTCGTAGCCGGTGAGGATCGGCGGCGGCAGCAGTGCGGTCACCGGACCGGCGGGCGTCGCGACGGCACGCCACCGTTTCCGCTGTGTCAGATGGGGATGGGCGAGGACTTCGGTCGGAGTGTTGTACCGCGCGTTGCCGATACCGGCCGCGTCCGCCTGCCGCTGGATGACGTCCAGATCGCGACCGGCGCACCACTGTGCGATCGCCGCGTCGAGTTCGGCGCGGTGCCCGACCCGGCCGGCGTTGGTCGCGAACCGATGGTCACCGGCCAGATCGGGACGAGCGAGCAGGTCGCCCGCCAGGCGTTGCCATTCCCGGTCGTTGGTCGTCCCGAGGACCACGATCTGCCCGTCCCGGGTGGGGTACGCACCATAGGGCGCGACCGCCGGTGACCTCATACCGATCGGTTCCTGGTCGATTCCGGTATGCCGGGACCAGGTCAGCGCATACCCCATCAGCTCGGCCATCGTGTCGAACAAACTCACCGACCCGGAGGTCGGGCCGGGGACCGGCCGGCCGGGCGCGTTCCGGGCGTAGAGCATCGTCACGATCGACAGTGCCGCGTAGATCCCCGTCGAGACATCGGCGATCGGCGGGCCGGGTTTGGCCGGAGAGCCGGGCGTGCCGGTGACCGCGCAGGCTCCGGATTCGGCTTGTATCAGCAGGTCGTAGGCCCGCTTATGCGAGAGCGTGCCGCCTGCGCCGTAGCCGTCGATCGATATCGAGATCAAGCCGGGATGCCGGGCGGCCAACTCGTCCGGGCCGAATCCGAGCGCGGTGACCGCTCCGGGGGCGAGGTCGGAAACGAAAACGTCCGCGCTGTCGAGCAGGCGGTGCAGGGCCGCGGAGCCGTCGGGGTCTTCGATATTCAGCGCGACCGATTCCTTGCCGCGATCGGCCCAGACGAAATGCGCGGCCAGCCCCTGCACGACCTGGTCGTACTCGCGGGCGAAATCGCCACCGCGCGGCTTCTCGACCTTGATCACCCGCGCCCCGAAATCGGCGAGGACCCGCGTGCACATCGGGGCGGATACCGCTTGTTCCAGCGATATGACGGTGACCCCGCTGAGCGGACCGGGAACGGACTCCACTGCCATCACATCACCAGGCCGCCGTCGACCGGCAGGACCTGACCGGTTACGAAGGAGGCGGCATCGGAGGCGAGGAAGACGAAGGCACCGGCGAGTTCTTCGGGTTCGGCCCAGCGCCGCGAGGGAATCCGCGCCAGCGCCGCGCCGTGGGCGGCCAGTGCCGCGGCGATCGCGGCGCCGATGCCCCCGGCGGCACCGGTGACCAGCGCCGAGCGCCCCGACAGGTCGAACAGGTACCGGCCGGCCATCGTCGGCTCCTTCCGAGGTGGGTGGCGTCGTGGCTCAGGCGACGACATCGAAGGTCACCGGGAGCGCATTCGGCGAGCGGAACGGCTGGCCGAAGATATGCGGATCGCCCTCGTCTGTCAGCTCGAACCCGGTCAGGCGGGTGAGCAGGCGGTCCAGCGCTACCCGGGTCTCCATCCGTGCCAGGTGCAGGCCGAGGCAGGTATGGGCGCCGGCGGTGAAGCTGATATGCGGGATGCGGCGGCGGTGGATATCGAATTCCTCCGAGCGCTCCCAACGGTTCTCGTCCCGGTTGGCCGAGCCCAGGCACAGATCGAGGACCGCGCCCCGGGGGATCGCGACGCCGTCCAGTTCGGTGTCCTCGGTGACATACCGTTGTACGAGGGTGAGCGGGGTTTCGTAGCGCAACCCCTCCTCGATGGCCGGGGTGAGCAGGCGGCGATCGGCCTGCACGGCCGCGAATTGGTCCGGGTGCTTCAGCAGCAGGTAGAGCAGATTGCCGGAGGACCGGTAGGTGGTTTCCAGGCCGGCCGGCAACAGCAGCCGCAGGAACGAGTAGATCGCCTCGTCGGTGAGCTTCTCGCCGTCGATCTCGGCGGTCACCAGATCGCTGATGATATCGCCGGTGGGGTTGCTGCGGCGCTGTTCGATATGCCCGAGGAAGTACTCCTGCAGGTCCTTCGACGCCTCCAGTGCGCGCCCTACGTTCCCGGCGTAGCTGATGATCGCCACGGCCGCCTTGCGAAAGAACGGCAGATCCTCCTCGGGCAGGCCGAGCAGCCGGGCGATGACGCGGGTGGGGAATTCGAAGGTGAACTCGCGGACCAGATCGGCATTGCCGCGTTCGGCGAATTCGTCGATGAGCGCGTCGCAGATCGGCCGGACGATTTCGGGCTCCCAGGTGAGCAGCGATTGCGGTTTGAACGCCGCCGAGACCAGACCCCGGTGCGCTTTGTGCCGGGTGCCGTTCATCGCGAGGATGGTCGGCCCCATGAACACGCCGATCGTGGAATCGTAGAGGGCGGTGCTGAACACCTGGCTGTTGCGCAGGGCAGCGTTGACCGCGTCGTAGGAGAACGCCGAGTAGCTGTCCTCGGGCCGCAGTGATTCCGGGGTTCTCGAGTAGTCCATCACCGTCCCGTGCGAAACCCCGTTCTCGGCGCGCCGGGCGGCGAAGTACGGGTAGGGGTCACGTAGGTCGAGGGTGTCCCCGGCCGGTGTCGATTCGTCCTGAACAGGGCTGTTCACAGCTCCACCTCCAGCGTCGTCGGGACCTTGCGGAATCCGCGTTATTAAACTTACTGTAATGTATACAGTAAAAGGCTTTTCCCGCAACGGCAATCTCCTGTGGTGCGTGGGCTTTCCTCGTCGGCCGGGGGTGGGCCCGGAACGCGCCGCCTGCCGAGATTCTCTGCGGGCGGCACGGTTCCGGCACCGGTATCAGAGTTGGATCGGCGCACCCGCTGCCATCGGCGCCACGAATCCGCCGTCCACGTGCACGTCCTGGCCGTTGATCCAGCGCGCGGCAGGCGAAGCCAGGAAGGTGATGACCGGGACGATATCGTCGACGCTCGCGTGCCGCCCGACCGTGGCCTTGACCATATCGAGGACATCCTTGCCCATGCTGGTCTCGAAATCGGTGAGGATCGGCGTCTCGGTGGGCCCGGGGCTCACCGTGTTGATCCGCACCCCGTACTTCTGCCACGCCGCCGGCGCCAGGCGTTTGGCGTGGATGATCGCGGCCTGCTTCGATGTGCTGTACACCGGATAGGCGGGATCCTGGACGTCCTGCCAGGCCCGGACCGTCTCGAGATCGGTCGCGTCGAGAAGGCCGGCGAGTTCTTCGACCCGCTGCTGCCAGCCGAGTGCCGCGACCGACGCGATGGTGACGATCGCGCCGCCCTCACGCAGGCGCGGGAGCATTCCCTCCGTCACCAATCGCATGCCGAGGTAGTTCACCGCGAGCACATCGTGGGCCGGCGCGGTGCCGGGCACGCCCGCGACGTAGGCCAGGACGTCCCATTCCGAGCCGATGCGTTCCAGTAGTCCGTCGATCGCCGCGGCGTCTCGCAGATCGCACTGTTCGTGCCGGGACGCCGGGGTGTCGTTCGGGTGCAGGTCCACCGCGAGGACGTAGTCGCCCTGCCGGTGGTAGTGCTCGGCGGTCGCCGCGCCGATTCCCGATCCGGCGCCGACGACGACGATCTTGCGTTGTTCAGAGGACATGACTACCACCGCTCCAATGCCCGGTACGACTTATAGAATGCTTGACAGTAAGCCTGACTATAAATCACTCTGGTGGGGCGACACAACGCGCCGGGCCGGCGCCTGGGCGACGGGTCCGACCAGGAGTAACACGAAGATACGGAACGGAAGAACCGCATATGAGCATGCCGATCGTCGACGACGCCGCGAAGGTACTTGCGGACCCGGCCGCCTACGCCGATGAGGCGCGATTGCACACCGCACTGAGTTCGTTGCGGGCGAACGCCCCGGTGTCGCTGGTGGACGTGCCGCCCTACAAACCGTTCTGGGCGATCACCAAACATGCCGACGTGATGGCCGTCGAACGGGCGAACCAGGTCTTCACGAACTGGCCGCGGCCGGTGCTGATGCCCGCCGCCTCGGACGAGATGCAGGCCGCGGTCGGCATCCGGACGCTGATCCACATGGACGATCCCCAGCACCGGATCGTGCGGGCGATCGCCGCGGACTGGTTCAGCCCGAAATCCATGCGCGCCATGGGGGAGCGGATCGAGCAGCTCGCCGTGCGCTATGTCGATCGGATGCGTGATGCGGGCGGGGAATGCGATTTCGTCCAGGAGGTCGCGGTCAACTACCCGCTGTACGTGATCATGTCCCTGCTCGGTGTCCCCGAAGCCGATTTCCCGCTGATGCTCAAGCTCACGCAGGAACTGATCGGCAGCGACGACGACGAGTACAAGCGCACGATGTCGGAGACCGAGACGATGACCGCGCTGGCCGAAATGTTCGCCTACTTCAAGACATTGACCGATTCCCGGCGCGCGAACCCGACCGATGATCTCGCCTCGGCCATCGCCAACGCGACCATCGACGGCGAACCGCTGTCGGATATCGACACCATGTCCTACTACGCGATCATCGCCACTGCCGGGCACGACACCACCAGCGCCACGATCGCCGGCGGAATGCGCGCCCTGATCGAACATCCGGCACAGCGCGAAGAACTGGCCGCCGACCTCGGCCTGATGCCCCGGGCCACCGAGGAGATGATTCGCTGGGTCACGCCGGTGAAGGCGTTCATGCGCACGGCAGCTCAGGACGCGGAGGTCAACGGTGTGCCGATCGCGGAGGGTGAGTCGCTACTGCTGTCCTATGCGTCGGCGAACCGGGACGAAGAAGTCTTCGACGACCCGTTCCGGTTCGATATCCACCGCGAACCCAACAAACATGTGGCCTTCGGGTTCGGCGTCCATTTCTGTCTGGGTGCGGCGCTGGCCCGGATGGAGGTCGGGAAGTTCTTCGGCGAACTGCTGCCGCGGCTGAAATCGGCCGAACTGGCCGGCGAGCCCGAATTGATCGCGACGACGTTCGTCGGCGGGCTCAAACACCTGCCGATCCGCTACTCGCTCACCTGACTGCGCTGCCGCGCGGCACCCGGGTACCGCGGCCGCGTTCCGGCCGCGTAACCGGCCGCGTCGCTGATATCTGCGCTCTCCACTTTCGGGACGGGGTGCGTGCCGCCGCCGGACGGTCAGCGTCCCCGAAATTCGGGCGTCCTGCGCTCCCGAAAGGCGGTCAGCCCCTCTTTGAAGTCCGCGGTGCGGCAAGCGAGTTCAAGGGTCAGCAGTTCGTGTGTCAACGCCTGGGCCAGGCTTGCGTCCTGGTTGTCGTGGATGGCCTGTTTGGCCAGCCCCAGCGCGACGGTCGGCGCCGCGGCGAGCCGGCTCACCAGCGCGGCACTGTGCTGCTCGAGATCGCTCGGTGCGACGGCCTCGTGAATCAGCCCCCACTCCGCCGCTGCGCTGCCGCCGACCTTCTCGCCGAGCAGCAGCATGCGTTTGGCGCGGGCCGGCCCCACGAGCCGGGGGAGTAACCAGGTCGCGCCGGTATCGGGGCTGAAACCGCGGCTCAGGAACGGCTCCCAGAACACGGCGTCGGTGGCGGCGACGGTGAAATCGGCGGCCAGAGCCAGGTTGCAGCCCATACCGGCGGCCCACCCGCGCACGGTGCACACCACGGGCAGGTGGATGGTGTGCACGAGCTCGATCAGCCGGTTGGCGGTATGGGGGATGCGGCGTACCAGGTCACCGGTGCGGGGACGGTGGCTGTCGGTGTTGGTGGCCACCCAGTCCACGCCGGAGCAGAAATCGGCGTCGGCGCCCTCGATATGCACCACCCGCAGACTTTCGTCGGTCGCCGCTCGGGTGAGCGCGTCGACGAGCTCCGCGATCATCCCCGGCGCCAGCGAGTTCCGCCGGGCCGGTCGGTCGATGGTCAGATGCAGTACCGGACCGTCCTGGTCGCGGTGGACTGCTCCCTCCGCGGGCAGGTCCTGAGTGTGGGCGCTCACTGTTCTCCCCTGCATCTTTATGGGTCTCCGCCGAGTTCATCGGCAATACCGTTGATCATACCGTAATGCAATCGGGGCAGGCTGCCGGATGGCGTCGGGGCCGGGTCGCCGCTGCCGCCCGGCGCCGCTGGCGTCGTTTCCGCCGGAAGGGGTCCGAGCTCGGCATCGCCGCGGGATGCGGCAGAGCTTCCGAGTGGTTCGACGGATGATCCGGTCGGGTTTTCGGTAAAGCTTGCACCAAGCTGTACTGATAGATATACAGTAGGCGCAACTATTCAGTTGTGACAGGTAGCGCGGCAGTGCCCGCGCGTCCCCGGCTCGGCCGGCGCGCTGTCCCGGACGAATTGAGAGGACCTGCCGATGAAGGCGATACCTCCACCGACGCTTCGGCCGACGACCGCGGGTCATCGGTTCCGGGAAGGCTCAGCGTTGCGGCACCGCCGCCATCGCTCCGGCCACCGCGGACCGCATACGAGCGTCTTCAGGGAAGGCCCGGTGACGGTGGACGGCGCTGCCGGCGCCTCCGTGGGGCTCGCGGCCTCGGTCCGCGGAGGCGTCCGGTGACCGAATGGAGCATCGCGGCCGTATTCGACGCCGTCGCGGAGGCGTCCGGAGACCGCGCCATGACCATCTGTGGCGACCGCCGCACGACCTTTGCCGAATCGGCCCTGCTGACCCGCCGGTTCGGCAACTTCCTGGCCTCCCGTGGACTCGGCGCGCACACGCCACGCGAGGGGTTGGATCGGTGGAAGTGCGGCCAGGACCGGGTCGCGCTCATCATGCGCAATGACCGGTATCTCGACGTGATGATCGGCTGTATGAAGGCGCGCACCGTGCCGGTCAACGTCAACTACCACTACACCGAGCACGAAATCGCCGACCTGCTGGCGTATATCCGGCCGAGCGCTGTTGTCTACCACCGCTCGTTCGGGCCGGTGGTCGCCGCGGCCGCACCCGGAGTGGATCTGCTCGTTTCTGTCGACGACGGCAGCGATGTCGACGAGCAGCCGGGCGCGGTGCGCTTCTCCGACGCTGTGGCCGCCGGGGACGCCGACGAGTTCATCGAGACCTCTCCGGACGATGTGGTGATGCTGTGCACCGGCGGCACGACCGGGCGGCCGAAAGGCGTGCTGTGGCGGCAGGGCGATATGTATGTCTCGTCGATGAACGGCGCCGACCACGAGTCGCTGGAACCGCTGGCGCAACTGGTCGCGGTGACCGGTTACGTATGGTTCGCGGTCTCCCCGCTCTCCCATGCCGCCGGTATCTGGACGTCCTTCGCGGGCCTGCTCGCCGGTCAGACGATTCTGCTCTACGACGATCGGGAAAAGTTCGACGCGCGCACCGCGCTGACGGCGGCGCAGCGGGAACGAGCCGCGCTGATGACCATCGTCGGCGACGCCTACGCCGGCCCGCTGGTCCGCGAACTGCGGGCACGGCACTACGACCTCGATTCGCTCATGGCCATCGGAACCGGCGGCGCCGCAACGAATCCGACCTACCGGCACGAACTGCTCGAACTGCTTCCACACGCCACCGTGGTCGAAGGGTACGGCTCCTCGGAAACCGGTGGCATGGGCTTCGGCCGCAGTAGCAGAGGGGCGGAGGTCGATACGTTCGCGCCCATGCCCGGTGGTACCGCGGTGTCGCAGGACCGCACCCGCTTCCTGGAGCCCGGGGACCCCGAGATCGGGTGGGCGGCGCGCACCGGCCGCGTACCGCTCGGGTACTTCGACGATCGGGAGTCGACGATGCGCACGTTCCCGGTGATCGACGGCTGTCGCCTGGCCATCCCCGGCGACCGGGCCACCCTCGCTCCCGACGGGAACCTGCGGTTGCTGGGCCGGGATTCGCTGGTGGTCAACACCGGCGGCGAGAAGGTGTTCGTCGAAGAGGTCGAAGAGGTGCTGCGGGCCCAGGCCGGCGTGTACGACGCGCTGGTCGTCGGGCGGCAGAGCCCACGGTGGGGGCAGGAGGTCGTGGCCCTCGTGTGTATCTCGGAGGGCCTCGAGGTCACCGCGCTGGTCCTGCGGGAAGCCTGCAAGTCGCGGCTGGCCGGGTTCAAAGTGCCCAAGGAGATCATCTTCGTCACCGAGATCAGGCGGCTGGGAAATGGCAAACCGGATTACCGCTGGGCGTCCCGGCGCGTGACCGTACCGGTCGCGGAAGAAAGCGAGGTCTGACCTCATGCGCAAGGTTATCGACTGCCTGGTCAACGTGCATTTCGGTGAGCAGGAGCAGCCGGGGTGGATGCTGAAGGTACGCGACGACTACTTCAAAGGACCGAAAAACCTGTACCAGCAGGTGGAACTCGGGGCGCTGCTCGGGGAGATGGACGAACAGGGCGTCGAAAAAGCCGTTCTGATGTATTCGATGAAGAAACCGTCGGCCACCGCACGGAAATTCGCCGAGGCCCATCCGGAACGATTTCATCTCGCGGTCAACGGTGTGGATCTGCTACACCCGGTGCCGGCCCTGCGGGAACTCGAGGCGCTGGTGCGAGATCTTCCCGTCGCCTATACCACCGTGGGGGCCAGCTTCTGGGGCGACGGGCAGTATCCGCCCACGGACGCCGTCTATTACCCGCTGTATTACAAATGCGCGGAAATGGAACTGCCGCTGTGCATGAACACCGGACTGCCCGGTCCGCCGATTCCCGGGGAAGTCCAGAACCCGATCTACCTCGATCGGGTCTGCTATCGCTTCCCCGAGCTCCGGCTGTGCATGATCCACGGCGCCGATCCCTGGTGGGATACCGCGATCCGGCTGCTCATGAAATACCGGAATCTACGGCTGATGACTTCGGCCTGGTCGCCGAAACGTCTGCCCGAGAGCCTGATCCATTTCATGCGGACCCGGGGCAAGGACAAGGTGATCTTCGGTTCGGACTGGCCGGTGCTGACCATGCGCCGGGTGATCCCGGAGGCCGAGGCTCTCGATCTGCCCGGCGACGTCCTCGACAACTACCTCTACCACAACGCGCAGGAATTCTTTTTCGGCGACAGATCCGCCGGCGACTGAGTCGCGCGCCATACCAAGGAGCACGCACAATGGATCGTTACGAATTGCGGCGGCAGGACTACAGCCTTTCCGAGGACCAGTCCGAATTGCAGGCCACCTATGCGAAATTCTTCAAGACCCGCTGTCCGCTGGAGGCGGTGCGGGCCGCCGAGACCACCGGTTTCGACAAGAACCTGTGGGAGCAGCTGTGCGGTACCGGCGCGACCACGATGGCGCTGCCCGAATCCGCGGGCGGTGACGGCGCGACCCTGGTCGATCTGACCCTCGTCGCGGAGGAACTCGGCCGTGCCATCGCCCCGGTGCCGTGGATCGACCACATCTGCGCGTCACGGTTGCTGGCCCGATTGGGCGGGTTGGATGCCGACGGTGCGGCCGCGATCGTGGCGGGACGGGAGATCGTCGGGCTGGAACCACGGATCGGGGCGGTGTCCGGCACCCGGCTGATACCCGCCGGGGCGGTCGCCGACCATATCGTGATCCGCGAGGGCGACGAGATCGTGCGCCTGGATTTCGATACCCGCCCGGCCCGTGTCGACAATATCGGCCGGCTGCCGATGGCGTGGATCGATCCGGCCGCGGCCGACCGGCGCACCGTGCTGGCCACCGGCGCGGAGGCAGTCGCGCAGCACGATCGGGCACTCGACGAATGGCGGGTCCTGACGGCGGCGGCCCTGGTGGGCCTGATCGAGGAAACACTGCGCATCGCCGCGGAATTCGCCACCACCCGGTACACGATGGGGGTCCCGATCTCCACACTGCAGGGTATTTCGCATCCGCTGGCCACTATCGCCGTCACCGTGCAGGGCGCACGCAACCTGGCCCGGCGCGCGTCCTGGTTCCTCGAATTCGAACCCGACGTCCAACCGGCTCTGGCGCCGGCCGTGTTCGTGTACATGGCCGAGGAGGCGCCGCGGGCCGCCACCATGGCCGTCCATGTCCAGGGCGGACTCGGTGTCGCGGCGGAGTCGGCGGCCAGTGCCTACCTGCTGCGCGCGAAGGGCTGGCCGCTGGCCGCCGGCGATGCCGCCGCCGCCGCGGTACGCACCGCGGAACTGTTCGCCGCGGCCCAGAGCTAGAACGGAGTACATCGATGGATTTCTCACTGGTCGAACTGTCCGACGAGGACCAGGCCTTCCGCTCCCGTGCCCGGTCGTTCCTCGACACCCATGTCACCGACGAGGTCCGGCGCCGGGATCGCGAAACCGGCGACAACTTCGACGAAGGCGTCCACTTGGCGATGGGTGCCGAGGGCTGGCTGACGGCGGAACTGAGCAAGCCGGGCGAAGGCGGGCTGAACCGACTGCGGCGCCGTATCTGGGACCTGGAGAAGCGGCGCGCCCGGGTGCCCTGGGTGACCTGGGGTACCACCGCGATCGTGGTCGGTTCGGTGCGCGACTACGGTTCGCCCGAACTACGGGAGGAGGTTCTGCCCGGGGTGGCCAGTGGTGAGGTGCGGCTGTGCCTGGGCTACACCGAACCCGAGGGCGGATCCGATGTCGCGACCTGTAAGACCCGTGCGGTACGGGACGGGGACGAGTGGGTGATCAACGGCTCGAAGATGTTCACCACCGGCGCGCACAACTGCCAGTACGTCTTCCTGATCACCAATACCGACCCGGAGGCCCGGAAACACAAGAGCCTGACCATGTTCCTGGTTCCGCTCGACACTCCCGGCATCGAGATCCAGGGCATCCGCACCGTCGACGGCGACCGCACCAATATCGTCTACTACAGCGACGTCCGGGTCGACGACAAGTACCGTCTCGGCGAGGTGAACGAGGGCTGGTCGGTGCTGATGGGCCCGCTCAACACCGAGCACGGCGTGGTCGACGCCGCGGGCGACGGCCTGCAGGACGTATCGATCATGACCCACCAGGGCGCCATGATGGCGGTGGCGGTCGACCGGATCGCCACGCTGGCGGCGCAACCGCGTCCGGACGGGAGCCGTCTGCTCGACGATGCCTCCGTGGCGTACCGGCTGGGTCGCAGTGTCGCCCGGATGGAGGCGGCGCTGGCCGCACCGCATATGTTCGGCCGGGTGGCCATCGCGCAGGCGATGCGCGATATCTCCCCGGATCTGATGGACCTGCTCGGGCCGGCGTCGGCGCTGCCGGTGGAGACCGAGGGCGCAGCCGACGACGGGGGAGCGGAATACATCTACCGCTGGGCACCGCTGTGCGGTATCTACGGCGGCACCCTCGAGGTGTTCCGCAACATGATCGCCCAGCACGTACTCGGACTGGGCAGGCCCAATTACTCGCCGGCCAAGCCGAAGGCCGCCTGACGGCTCCAGGACGAGACCAAGGAGCGTGTGAACATGCCTCGGAACCGCGTCGGCGCAACGGCTACCGATGCCGATGGCACCACCGGACGGTAGGCCCCGGCCCTACCGCCGGAGACCGAGGGTGACAATGGCATCCGGTGAATCCGGCACCGCGCCGGAAACGGGAATCCGCCGACCTCCCGCCATGACCCCGCAGACCGAGTTCTACTGGACTTCGGGCGCCGACGGGAAACTCCGTATCCAGGAATGCCTGTCCTGCACCGCACTCATCCACCCGCCGCAGCCGTTGTGCCGGTACTGCCGAGCGGACCGGATGGGTGTGCGGGCGGTTTCCGGTTACGCGGTGCTCATGGGCTTCACCGTGAACCACCGGTTCGCCGTGCCCGGGCTGCCCCCGCCGTACGTCGTCGCGCAGGTCGCGCTCGAGGACGACCCGCGTGTGCGGCTCACCACCAATCCGGTCGGATGCGACCCCGCCGATCTGCGGCTCGGAATGCGGATGGAAGCGGTGTTCGAAAAGACCGGCGAGGTATGGCTGCCGCTTTTCCGGCCGGTCCGCGGTGGGGACGGACCGGCCGGGCTGCCGCCGGGTGAATTCGAGCCCGCCTCGGCGCACGAGCACGTCCGGCCGATGCCGAAACAGGAGAAATTCGAGGACAAGGTCGCGCTCACCGGGATCGGCATGTCGCGGATCGGGCGCCGGCTCATGGTCGACCCGCTGGCCTTGACACTCGAGGCGTGCCGGGCGGCGGTCGCCGACGCCGGGCTGGGACTCGGCGATATCGACGGACTGTCCACCTATCCCGGCGCCGCGGCCCTGGGCCCGTTCACCGAGGGCGGTGTCACCGCGGTGGAAAGCGCGCTGGGCCTGCGACCGACCTGGTTCAACGGCGGTACCGAAACCTTCGGTCCGGGTGGTTCACTGATCGCGGCCATGCTCGCGGTCGCCGGTGGACTCGCCCGGCATGTGCTGTGCTTCCGCACCATCTGGGAATCGACCTACGCGGAGCTGGCCGAGGCCGGCAAGATCGACCCGCCGCCCGGTATCGCCGATCCGTGGCTGGCGCCCTACGGCGCGATCTCCGCGGCGCACACCCTGGCCCAGACCGCGCAACGACATTTCCACCGCTACGGCACCGACCGGGAAACCCTGGGCTGGATCGCGCTCAACCAGCGCGCCAATGCCGCGCTGAACCCGACGGCCGTCTATCGCGACCCGCTCACCATGGACGACTACCTCGGCGCCCAGCCGATCACCACACCGTTCGGTCTGTACGACTGCGATGTGCCGTGCGACGGCGCGGTCGCGGTGATCGTCTCGGCCCGGGAGACGGCGGGCGACCTCGCGCGGCCGCCGGTACTCGTCGAGGCCGTGGGCACACAGCTCGTCGAGCGGCTCGAATGGGACCAGAGCACGCCGACCCACGAACCACAGGTACTGGGCCAAGCGGCGCATCTGTGGTCGCGGACCGACCTGCGGCCCGGCGATGTCGATGTGGCCGAACTCTACGACGGCTTCACCTTCAACTGCCTGTCCTGGATCGAGGCGCTCGGCTTCTGCGGAATCGGGGAGGCCAAGGACTTCCTGCGGGGCGGCAAGAACATCGCCCGCGACGGTGTGCTGCCCCTGAACACCCACGGCGGGCAGCTGTCGCACGGCCGGACGCACGGCATGGGGTTGATCCATGAGGCGATCGTCCAGTTGCGCGGTGACGCCGGACCGCGCCAGGTCGCCGATGCCCGGGTCGCGGTGGCGAGCAGCGGCGGGCTCACACCCAGTGGTGTGCTGTTGTTGCGGGCGGACCGGTGAAGGCCGAAGAGGCGGGCCTGCTCGCGGGTCCGGCGGCGGTCGTCGAACGGATCGTCGAGGTCGACGGTATTCCGATGTCGGCCCGGTGCGCCGAGGTGGACCGGCCGCGGGCGGTCGTGGTCGCCGTGCACGGCGGCGCGACCACCGCACGATACTTCGACCTGCCCGGTCTGCCGGGGCTTTCACTGTTGCGGCTCGGTTTCACCGTGCTGGCCCTGGACCGTCCGGGATACGATGCGTCGGAGTCGTACGGGGGGCGCGTTCGACGCACCGGATCGACGGGCCGACATGACCTACCGCACCATCGATGCGCTGCTCGGCGCGAATTCTCGTGGTGCGGGAATCTTCTTGATGGGCCATTCCGCAGGCTGCGATCTGGCGGTGAACATGGCCGCCGACCCTCGCGTTAGCTCGCTGATCTCGAACGTCGGGGCGCCACCTCGGCGGTCGTGCACGTGGATGGTTCGAATGCCGGGGCCGCCACGCACTTCATCGACCTGTTCGGTACGGCGTTCTCTCGGCACTGAGTATCTCGTAGACATCGGAGGTGTCAAGTGAAGGTTCCCTTCACCTGGAAAGTCACCGGCTGGTTCATGGTCGGCTGGTCCGCCGAGTTCCCCCTCGGCGAGGCGCGTCCCCTGCGCTACTTCGGCGAAGACCTCGTGGCGTACCGCGACGAGGCCGGCGAGCTGCATATCCTCACCGGCCACTGCCGCCACCTCGGTGCCCATATCGGGCACGGCGGCAAGGTGGTCGGCGACTGCGTCGAATGCCCGTTCCACGGCTGGCGGTGGGGCCCGGACGGGCGCAACCGCAGGATTCCCGGCGAGGACCGGGTCAATCGGGGCCTGCGGTTGCGGGTCTACCCGGTGAACGAGCAGAACGGCTGCGTGTTCATGTGGCACCATCCCGAAGGGAAGGGACCGCAGTGGGGGATGCCGGACATCCTGCGGATGTTCCCCGAACTCGGCAGCGGTCCGGACAGCTACTACCGCCCCTACCCCGAATTCTCCCGCAAAACCGAGCAGGAACCGGTGCATCCGCAGGTCGTCCTGGAGAACGGCCCGGACAGTCTGCATTTCGAATACGTCCACGGCGCCACCGTGACCCCGCAGATGCTGGACTACAGCGCCGAGGGCCACACCTGGTCGTTCCTCACCGGCTGGCCCGACGCCCGTAGTGACGATCCGGACAAGATGGCATTGAAGATCCACGCCCAGATGTTCGGTCTCGGCGGCTCTATCAGCGCTTTCGAGGGGTCGTCCAACCATCGGCTCATCTTCGCGACCACACCCGTCGACGACGAATGCTCGGATCTGTTCTACTCGATCTGGTGGCCCAAGAAACCGGGTGACGAGTCCGACGTCCCGCCGCCCGAGGTGCGGGAACGGGTGGAGCGGCAGTTCCTGGTCACAGTGTGGGAGGACCTGAGCATCTGGCGGTATCAGAAGTACGTCGAACATCCGCCGCTGTCGCCCAAGGACGCCAAACCTTATCTGTCGCTGCGTAAATGGGCGAAGCAATTCTACGATGTCCCGCCCGTTGAAGCAGGAAGCCCGGCATGAACGCCGGGCACGGTCGAGGACCGCTCGTGGGTGAGCGCACGCTGAGCGAGCTGGTCGACCCGTCACGGACCGCTCTGGTCACCCAGGAGTGCCAGGGCGCGGTGGTGGGGCCCGACGCGGGCTTGGCCGCGCTCGCCGACGAGGCACGCCGGGAGGCGCTACCCAATATCGCCGCACTGCTGCCGGCCGCCCGGGCGGCGGGGGTCCGGGTGGTGCACTGCCTGGTCACCCGCCGCGCCGACGGCCTGGGCTCGAACCGCAACGCGAGACTGTTCGCGGTCGGGCGCCGCGGGGTCGCGGTGACACCGGGCAGTGCCGGGGCGCAGCTGCTCCCCGAATTCGGGCCCGACCCAGCCGATCTGGTGCTGACCCGCGGCCACGGCCTCGGGCCCATGGGCGGCACGGACCTCGATCCGGTACTGCGCAACCTCGGTGTTTCGACGATCGTCGCCGTGGGCGTGTCTCTGAACGTGGCCATCCCGAACCTCGTCATGGACGCGGTCAACGCAGCCTACGATGTGGTTCTGCCCCGCGACGCGGTGGCGGGGGTGCCGGCGGAATACGGCGCGGCGATGGTCGACAACACCCTGTCGCTACTGGCCACGGTCACCAGGACCCGGGATCTCCTCGAGATCTGGAAAGCCTGACCACTAACAGGTTCGGGCCGGTGGCAACTGACCGGGGGATCGGTAGTGTCGACGATAACCAGTGGCGCCGGCAACCGTTCGCCCAGCTCGCGCAGGGCCGCGGCACCGAGCCGGTAGTTGAGCGGGGTGAATGCGCGGCCCGCCGGTGCCGCCCCGAACAACAACAGAGGCATCATGATTCCCCCGGTACCGACGTAGGCCACATGTCCGGCGCCCGACCGGGCGATCGACTCCGCCGCCACACCGGCCATATCGGACAGCTCCGCGGTGGTGACACGGAGATCGTCCGAGACGAGGGCGGCCCGGCCGGGATCCCCGGCGGCCGCCATATCGAGCAACATCGAGATACTCACCGCACTACCTCCACGCAGTGGTGTCCGGTCAAAGAATGGCTCCGGCGTCCTTGGCGGCGATGATCTCGTCCCAGTCCATCCCGAGTTCCAGCAGGAGCGTCTCGGTGTGCTCGCCGTAGGCCGGGGCCCGGGTCGGCGCGGCGGGAGTCTCGTCGAACTGCACCGGAGCGGCGACGGTGCGATACTCGTGACCGGCGTCGTCATGCACGGACATCAGGTAGCCGTTCGCCGTGACCTGCGGGTCGTCGAGGACTTCCTGGGGGCTGGCGATCGTCGACCAGACGCCCGGTTCGTCGGCCAGGACCTGCTGCCATTCGGCCAGGTCGCGTTCGGCGAAGATCTTGCGCAATTCGTTGGTGGCCGCTTCCTGGTTCAGCACCAGGTTCGCCAGCGGAACGAACCGTTCGTCGGTACCGAGATCGGGCCGTCCGATCCGCTCGCAGAAGCCTTTCCAGTAACGGTCGGTCTGCAGGAACATCAGCTGCACCCAGCGGCCGTCGCGCGTGCGGTAGCGGTTGACGGCCGGATTCAGCGCCGTACCCGCCGGACCGGCGGGAATCCGGTCGATACCGTAGTAGTCGGCGGCCGAGATATCCGGGGCCACGGCCCACATACCCTGGGCGAGCAGTGAACTGTCCACGATCGGCGCGTGCCCGGTTCGCTCGCGGTGGAACAGTGCCGCCGTCACACCGCCGGCCAGGGTGATACCCCCTTGCAGATCGCCGAAGGCCGGTCCCTGGGCCACCGGATACTCGGTGTCCGGCGGGCTCAGCGCGTACGCGACGCCGGCTCGCGCGAGGTAGCTGGCACCGTCGAAGCCGCCACGGTCCTTCTCCGGGCCGCGACTGCCGTGGCCACTGCCCCGGGCGATGATCAGGGCGGGATTGATCTCGCGCAGGCGCTCGACGGTGAGGCCCGCGCGCTCGAGCGGGCCCGGTAGCCAATTGGTGAGGAAGACATCGGCCCGCGCGAGCAGTTTCGCCAGGATCTCCCGGCCGAGCTCGGATTTGATATCCACGCCGATGCTGCGCTTGCCGTGATTGCCGATCTCCATCATGAAGCTCGCCTGCACCGGCGAATCGTCGACGGTCAGCCCGCCGACGACCAGATTCCGGCACGGGTCGCCCCCGCGGGTGTCCTCGATCTTGAGCACGTCGGCACCCCAATCGGCCAACGCCGCACCCGCGCTGGGTACATAGGTCCACGAGGCCAGTTCGACCACCCGGATGCCGTTGAGCAGGCCGGTCATCGGCGCTCCCTTCCTGAACGAGCAACTTCCTTGAAGTACTATACGGTAATAATTACAGTTGGTGACACAAGATTGTATTCTCCGAGATCGACGACGGGCGTGCGGCCGCCTCGGCGCCCCGCCGCGAGCCGCCAGGAGTCCGATGAACAGCACCACCACCGCCTACAAGCTCTATCGCTGCGTGATCTGTGTATCGGCGTCCGATGGTGTCGAAAGAGTTGCTGTCCGGCGTGCCCGGTGAAGTCAAGGCGCCGCTTCGGCCCCGGTCGTTCTCCTGGGCCGCGGATCCGGGTCGCCCCGTCGCCGGTCGCCGGCCCGCCGGCCGAACTGCGGGAAGGCGTTCTGTGCGGCAATACTGTATGTAATACTGTTGTAAAATTCGTATGCGGCACGTCGCTCCTCCCGGCGTGTGGCTCGAACGAAGGTTGAGGGATATGGCCGAACCCGTCATCGTCGGCGCCGTCAGAACGGCGATCGGGCGATCGTTCAAGGGCGCGCTGGCGAACGTGCCGACCGAGACGCTCGCGACCACCGTGCTGCCGGAGGTGATCCGCCGGGCAGGTGTCGACCCGGGCGCGGTCGACGATGTGATTTTCGCCGAATTGAACTACGGCGGAGGTGATCTCGCCCGGCATGCCGCCGTGGCCAGCGGTATGGAAAGCGTCCCGGGTCAAGCGGTCAACCGGCACTGCGCGGGCAGTCTCACCGCGATCGCCAACGCGTCCGCGCATATCCGCTCCGGTATGGAGCGGGTACTCGTGGCGGGCGGTGTGCAATCGTTGTCCACCGCCCCTCTGATGAAGTGGCGCACACCGGATTCCGGACCGGAAATGGAGTTCATCGAGCCGTGGATCCCGCCGTCGCATCCGGAGACCCCCGATGCCCCGACCATGGATATGTCGGTCACGGTGGGCTGGAATACCGCGAAAGCGGTCGGTATCAGCCGGGCGGAGATGGACGCGTGGGCATTGCGCTCACATCAGCGTGCCTGTGACGCCATCGAAGCCGGCAAGTTCGTGGACGAGATCGTCCCGTTGAAGGTCACGCAGGCCGACGGCGCCGTGGTCGACTTCGCGGTGGACGAACACCCGCGCCGCGACACCACGCTGGAGCGCCTGGCCGCGCTGCCGGTGCTGCATCCTGAGATCGAAGGGTTCTCGATCACCGCCGGAAACAGTAGCGGGATCAACGATGCGGGCGCCGCAGTCGCTCTGGTCGGCGATGATTACGCCGACGCCGAAGGGCTCGAGGTGATGGCGACCGTGCGTGCCTGGGCGAATGTCGGGGTGGCACCCCGGGACACCGGCCTGGGCGCAGTGCAGGTGATCGGCAAAGTACTGGAACGGGCCGGGATCAGCGTGGCGGATGTGGCGCTGTGGGAGATCAACGAAGCCTTCGCCTCGACGCCGATCGCGGCCTGCCGGGAATACGGGATGGACGAGGATCGGGTGAAT
This sequence comes from Nocardia rhamnosiphila NBRC 108938, assembly GCF_000720425.1. Lineage (GTDB taxonomy): Bacteria > Actinomycetota > Actinomycetes > Mycobacteriales > Mycobacteriaceae > Nocardia > Nocardia rhamnosiphila. Next base: position 409,283 of record NZ_JOAJ01000001.1, read on the forward strand.
TTCTCCGGCAGCGGATGCAGTCTCGGACACCCGATCTCGGCCAGCGGTGCCCGCATGGTGACCACGCTGGTCTACGAGTTGCGCCGCCGCGGCGGCGGTATCGGGGTCGCCGCTATGTGCGCGGGTGGCGGTATGGGCGGTGCTCTGGTGCTCGAGGTGTGAGATCACGCCACCGCCATGCCGGGCGCATCGGGCACCCGGCAACACAATCCTGTTCATTCACGAAAGTTGGTAGGTGACCGGTGTCGGACGAAGTTCTGGTGGAGCGCCGCGGGCGCACGCTGGTGATCACGATCAATCGACCGGACGCGCGTAATGCCGTGAATTTGGCGGTGAGCCAGGGCCTGGCCGATGCCATGGACGAACTCGACGACAGCGCCGAGCTGTCGGTCGCCGTCCTCACCGGTAGCGGCGGGAATTTCTGCGCCGGTATGGATCTGAAGGCCTTCGCGGCCGGTGAATATCCGTACCTCCCGGGCCGGGGCATGGGTTTCACCGAACGGCCGCCGCGCAAGCCTGTCATCTCCGCGGTGGAGGGGTTCGCCCTGGCCGGGGGCACCGAACTGGTCCTCGCCACGGACCTGGTGGTCGCCTCGCGCAACGCGCAGTTCGGCATTCCCGAGGTGAAGCGCGGGCTGGTGGCCGGAGGAGGCGGTCTGCTTCGCCTGCCGCAGCGTATTCCCTATCAGAAGGCGCTCGAGCTGGCCCTCACCGGAGAGAACTTCACTGCGGACCAGGGCGCGACGCTGGGTTTCGTCAACGCGCTCGCCGAGCCCGGTGAAGCTTTGACCGAAGCCCTGCGGCTCGCCGACCGGATCACCGCCAACGGTCCGCTGGCGGTCGCGGTGACCAAGGAGATTCTCGTCAAGTCCCGGTATTGGAGCGAGGACGAGATATGGCAGAAGCAGATGGAGCTGCTCGCGCCGGTATTCGGTTCGAAGGACGCGCAAGAGGGTGCCAAGGCGTTCGCCGAGAAGCGACCCCCCGAATGGACCGGCACCTGACCGGTGTGTTCCCCGCCCGGTACGCCGGATCCCGACCTGTTGATCACGAAAAGTAAGGAGAACCCCGTGTCGTTCGAGGGAGAAGTCGTTCTGGTGACCGGCGGCGCCGGCGGCCTCGGTGCCGCCACCGTGCGCCGCCTGCACGGCGCCGGTGCGGCGGTCGTCATCGCCGACGTCGCCGACGAGAAAGCGCAGGAGCTGGCCGACGAGCTGGGCAACAAGGCTGTCTATGTACGGACCGACGTACTGGACGGAGACGCGGTGAACGCCGCGCTGGACGCGGCGGCGGAGCTGGGTGAACTGCGGTACTCGGTCATCGCCCACGGCGGTTTCGGGGTCCTGGAGAAGGTGGTGAATCGCGACGGTAGCCCGCACACGCTGAAGGGTTTCACCGACACCATCGGCCTGTATCTCACCGGGACCTACAATGTGCTGCGGCTGGCCGCGGCGCGGATGGGGAAGCTGGCGCCGAAGCCGAACGGGGAACGCGGCGCCATCGTGATGACGAGTTCGATCGCGGGGTACGAGGGCCAGATCGGGCAGTCGGCCTACTCGGCGGCCAAAGGTGGAGTGATCGCCTTGACGCTCACCGGCGCCCGCGACCTCGCCTCGCTCGGGATCCGGCTCAACAGTATCGCCCCCGGTACCATGCGCACTCCGATCATGGAGCTGATCGGCGAGGAAGGCCTGGCGAAGTTCGCGTCGACGGTGCCGTTCCCGAAACGGCTGGGTACGCCGGACGAATACGCGAATCTGGCCCAGCATCTGCTGGAAAACCCGTACATGAACGGGGAGGTCGTGCGGATCGACGGCGCGCAGCGTTTCCAGCCCCGCTGAGCGGCCGATATCGTTCTGCCGGGGTCGAACGCGAGCCCGGGTGCCGGAGTGGAGCCTGCCGAAGGGGGTCGCCCGGCTCGGCGAGCAGCGTGCCACGGTGTGCCCATCGGTACACCATGGCGCGCTGCTGCGGGCGAGTTACTCGGCGGCCGCGCGCGTACGCGGCTTGGCGGCCTTCTTGGCTGTCGGAGCGGCCTTCTTGGCGGTCGGACGGCTCCCGCGTCGGGCCGGCGAAGACTTCCTCTCCTGCTCACCGCCCTCGAGCAGCCGGGAGGCGTGATCGAGAATGGAATCCAGACCGTGCTCGAAGTTCCGGTCGTCGGGCGCCCCGGAGTGGTATCCCATGGCGGCGGCCTCGGCCAGCAGCGGAGTGGTCTCCGGGTCGATGATCACGTTCTCGTAGTACGCCGTGGACTCGGGGCTGAGCTCCCGATTCTTGTCCGAGAGCCGTTGCAGCACAACGAAACCGTGCACGTGCAACTGGACGCGGGAATACGTCTCCACCGCGTTCTCCAGTGAGAACCCCGCCTCGACGAGGCTGGCGATCACCCGCTCCGTCTGCTTGCCGCCGAGCCGTGCCGCCTTCTCGCTCAGCGCCGATCTGATCAGGATCAGATCGCACAGGATGGGGTTACCGAGGAAGGTCTGCCGCATGGTCTGCGCGTGCTTCCGCAGCGTGTCGCGCCAGTCCCCGGCTTCGATGAACGGCGTCTCGAAGGCATACTGCCGTAGTGCCCGGTCCGTCATGGCATTGAGCAGCTCTTCCTTCTTGCGGAAGTACCAATAGATGCTGGTGACGCCGACACCCAGATGCTTGCCCAGCAGCGGCATGCTCAGATTGTCGATCGAGATCTCTTCCGCGAGTTCGAACGCGCCCGCGACGATATCGTCGGGGTTGAGAGAGCCGCGTTCGCGTCTCGGGCGCTTCGTCGCGGTTCCCTGCTTCGCCATCTCGAACCCACTTCCTCGCTGGTGCGATATCGGCAAGACGTGCTGCAGAATATGCCCAGGCTGTAGAGCCTCCGCAGTGCGCTATATTGCCGAAACTGACACTGTTGACGTTACCACAGGGTATTCTGTCGAGTTTTCGGGGCCGCGCCGCTCCGGGTGGCGATGTGCGGAGGGAGTGCGGAGCGCCTGCATCGGGTCCACTGCTGCGCGCGCGGAACGGCCAACCGATCACCCGCCGCCGCGACAACCACCTTTCGAGCTCTTCTGGCAGCGCTAATCGCGCCAGACGGGTGGGCGCTTCGCCAGGAAGGCCGCCATCCCTTCGCGGGCGCCGGGAAGTTGAGCGGCGGCGGCCATGACTTCCAGGGCGAGAACATAGGCATCTGCTTCGGGGCGGTCGAGTTGGCTGTAGAGAGTCCGTTTGCCGAGCGCCTTGCTGGCCCGGCTGCCCCGGGTGGCGCGGGCGAGTAACTCGCCCACGGCTGTGTCCAGTTCGGCGTCGGGCACCGCTCGGTTGATCAGGCCCCACTGTTCGGCGGTGCGGGCATCGATCGGGTCGCCGGTGAGGGCCAGTTCCATTAGGCGTTTACGGCCGACGGCGCGGGCCACGGGAACCGCGGGGGTGTGACAGAACCAGCCGCCCTTGCCGCCGGGAAGTGCGAAACCGGCCGATTCGGCGGCGACGGCCAGATCGCATGAGGCGACCAGCTGGCAGCCGGCGGCTGTAGCCAGACCGTGCACCCGGGCGATCACCACCTGCGGCACCGACTCGATGGTCGACATGAGCTCGGTGCACAGGGTGAGCAGTTCCCGCACGCCGAGCAGGTCGCGCGCGGCGACGTCGGCGAAATCATGTCCTGCGGAGAACACCGGACCGTGCGCCCCGAGGACTATCCCGGTGGCGTCGGTCTCGCCGGCGGCCCGGAATGCGGCAAGCAGTTCGGCCAGATACTCGCCCGAGAGAGCATTGCGCCGCTCCGGCCGGTTCATGGTGATGCGCACCGTGTCGGCGTCCCGCACGACCAGCAGATGCCGACGCTCCAAGGCGGTCATATCTCCACCGTAGATCTCTTCGGGCAACGACACGACAGCTCTGGGGGATCCAGAATCAACCGCCCGGCTACAGCCACAGCAAAAAGCCGGTGGCGTACGGCTTCCTGCGCGCGGCCCTCGCGGGAGTGCCGATTCGCAGGGCGAATATTCCTGGTCGGGTGGCATGCGATCGGGTCATAGCGAAAGCTGCGCCGGGGCAGGTGCCGCGTGGTACCGGCGGATTCGCCAGCTGTTCTCGGCCCGGGAACACGCTCGGATCGATCACGCCATCACCCAGCTCCGGAGATCCCGGCAGGCGTTCGACACACCCACAGACGCGCGCCGTCCACCCGCCCGCACGGGCCTCCAGTAGCTAGGGGGGCGCTCCGGCTGCCCAGGGTGGTGCCGGCTGTACTGCCCCTGAGTCGTCATCAGCGATCCTATGACCGGAGCGCCCCGGACGGCCGTCCCTTCGGGCCACGCACTCGGTAACTACGTGCGCGTCGACGACACGCGGCGTGCGCAAGGCCCCCGGGCTGCCGACCCGCGCTCCGGAGCCGGTGTGCGGGCAGGGCAGGGGTGAGGACAGCTCAGCTGATCCCGGCGAAAAATTTCTGGATATCGGCGACGAGTACCGCAGGCGCCTCATGTGCCGCGTAGTGGCCGGCGGCGTCGTTGGCGCCGCCTCGGGCTGTGCCGATGTCGTAGGCGTTCCAGCTGACGATATTGCTGTGATCGCGTTCGGCGAATCGGCGGATCGATTGGAAGTCGCCCTTGAACATCGCCAGCGCGGTCGGTGTGGTGGTCGGGCCGGTCGGCTGTTGCGCGGAGTGCGCGTCTTCGTAGTAGAACCGGATGGACGAACCGCCGGTGCCGGTCAGCCAGTACAACGCCACATTGCCGATGACGAAGTCCTTGTCGAGGCTTTCGCCGAACAACTGCGCGTTCCAGCCGAGTAGGCCGAGTGGGGAGTCGCTGAGCGCGAAGGCGAGGGTCTGCGGCTGCTGGCTGTGCAGGGTGTTGAACGCCATCTTGTTCTCATGGAACCACTGCAGATGTGCCAGTGCCGCCAGGTCCGCCTCCGACATTCCCTCGAACTGCGACGGATCATCCGTCGGGAACGAAAAAAGCTGGGTCACATGAACTCCCACGACGCGCTCGGGGTCGATTCGGCCGATCTCGGGGGAGATCATCGAGCCGCCGTCGTTGCCGATGGCGCCGTAGCGCTCGTAACCCAGTCGGCTCATCAGCTCCACCCACGCCCGGGCGGTGCGGCGGCAACCCCATCCGGTACTGCGGGTCGGCCCGGAGAACCCGAACCCCGGCAGAGAGGGAATGACCAGGTGGAAGGCGGGTTCTTCCACCGATTCCGGCTCGGTGAGCGGCGCGATCACATCGAGATATTCCAGGATCGAGCCAGGCCAGCCGTGGCTGAGGATCACCGGAAGGGCATCCGCCCGCGAGGACTCGATGTGCAGGAAGTGGATGTCTTCGCCGTCGATCTCGGTGACGAACTGTGGGTAGGCGTTCAGCTTCGCCTCCAGCGCACGCCAGTCGAATCGCTCCAGCCAGTATTCGGCCAGCCCGCGCACCCGGTCGTTCGGCACACCATAGGAATCGGCCACGCCGCGCAACTCGTTCGGCCAGATCGCGCGACGCAGCCGGTCGGCCAGGTCGTCGAGCCGGGTCTGGGGGATGTCGATGTGGAAGGGGCGAACGGCGGTCACGGTGTCCTCCTATTGAAACGGAATGCTTCGTTCTGATCAGAATCTAACAGAACGGACTATTCCGTTTCAAGTGGTAGTCTGGGGCCATGCCGAAGACATCCGAATACTCAGCACGCAAGGGGCTACCCGGGCGAAAGGCGCAGGCCGCCCACAACGACGGGGTTATTCTGGAGGCCGCCCGCGCGGTTTTCCTCGCCGACGCCACCGCGCCGATCGCCGCCGTCGCCGAACGTGCGGGAGTGGGAATCAGCGCGCTGTATCGCCGCTATCCGAGCAAGGAGGCGCTGTTGCGCACCCTCTGTCACGAGGGACTGCGGAGCTATAACGCGGAAGCCGATGCGGCACTGGAGGCTTCGGATGGATGGGACGGACTCGTCGGGTTCCTGCGGCGAATCGTCGACACCGATGTGCACTCGCTGACCGTGCACCTGGCAGGCACCTTCACCCCGGACGAGTCGATACTCCCCGAGGTCGAACATTCCGCCGAGGTCACCGCGGAACTGGTACGGCGCGCGCACGCCCGCGGCCGGCTTCGCGCGGACGTCACCGCATACGACATCGGGCTGGTTCTCGAATCGTGTGCGGCGATCACCTTGCCGGATCCGGAACGCACCGCGCAGTTACGTCGGCGAATCCTGGCGATACTGGTTGCCGGGCTGTCCGCCGACGGCGATCTTCCCGGCCCACCTCCGGCGCCGAACGAATTCGCCTGGCGCTGGCAGCGCCGCTGATCCGGCCCCGCGGGGACCGGCGATTGTGGGCACCCCAGTGTTCGACGCCACCCGGGCCGGGACGACAAGGACGACCGTGAGCGCCATCCCTATAAGGAGATCGATGCGGTCGACATCTCACAGGATGCCCTGCAACCCGGTTCGTGGCGACATGCGCGCCAGGTGTTCGGTGTCGACTCACCTAGGTTCTTTACTATGGATCACGACGGACCCAGCCGGACTGCGCTCATCACCGCGTATGCCCGCGCCTATCATCAGATCGCTGACCACCCGCCGATCTTCCCCGACCCTTTGGCAGCGCGTCTGCTCGGTGTCACCGCAGAGGAATTGACCGAATCGGGCACGACCGACTCCCTCGGTCTCGCGGTCAGCGATCGGTCCCGCCGCCTGTTCTTCGCCGCCCGCGCCCGCTTCGCCGAGGACGCCGTGGCCGCGGCCGTCGCCACTGGTGTGCGGCAGGTCGTGATCCTCGGCGCGGGCCTGGATACTTTCGCCTATCGCAATCCGAGCCCGGACTTGCGCGTTTTCGAAGTCGACCATCCCGCCACCCAAGCGTGGAAGCGTGAACGTCTCACTGCAGCCGGAATCGACCGTCCTGAAACGGTGACCTTCGTCTCGGTCGACTTCGAAATAAATACTCTGGCAACAGAACTGGAATCCAGCGGATTCGAACGGACGGACCCGGCCGTCTTCGTGTGGCTCGGCGTCGTGTTCTATCTGACCCCGGACGCCGCCCATGCCACCCTCGAATACATTGCCGGCCAAGCCCGGTGGGTCGAGGTGATCTTCGACTACCTGCAGCCTGCGGTCGGCGAGGAGGACCGTGCGTATCAGCGGGTACGTGCCGATCGGCTGGCCGCCGCCGGTGAACCCGTGCGCAGCTACTTCGCACCCGACGATCTCGCCGCACAGTTGCGCGCCCTCGGCTTCACCGACCTCGAAGACCACTCCGCTCCCGATCTCGTCGCCGGATACCTCGACGGATCCGCGGCATTCGGGGGTGAACCGCCCCGCGCACTGCGCGCAAACCGCATACTGCGCGCGAGCCGCTGAGGATTGCGGCCGCGCGGTGGCAGTCGCTACGAGATGAGTGTCCAGGCGCGGGAGCGTCGGGCCGGGACGACCGCGGCCGACCTGCGCCGTGACCGGTCCGCCCGCCGATGTCATCGCGGTCGGACGTCGCGCTCTGTTCCGGCCCCGAGGCGGTGCCGGTCACCGCGTCGGATCCGGTGTGCGCTGGTAGTTCCCGGCGGGCATCGGCGGGGCTGTCACCCCGGCCGCGGCAGCGTCTGCACCACTCCACCACCGCCGAAGTCGCCTTCGCTGTCGGGTGCCGCACCGGTTGCAGTGCGGGCGTTGACCGAGCTCGGTGTCATTCTGGCGGATCGGGGCGGAGTCGGCCGAGGTGGTCCGGGTCGGGGACCGGTGGTCCCTGGTCGGGCCGCCGATGGTCGGTGTCGCCGGACCCGACCCTGTTCGCGCGCTCGGCGAGGGCGGTAAGGGCGAGGTGGGCGTCGGCGGTGTAGCACATGATTTTGCCTTTGTGGTTCTTCGAGCGGGCGAGTATTCCGGCGTCGGAAAGCTCGGCGAGGGCACGGTGGGCTGCGACGGTCGAGACGCCATACCGGGTGGCGGCCGATTCGGTGGTGAGTACGGGGTGGGTGGACAGGTCGGCCAGGATCTTCATGGCGACTGCGTCCCGGCGGGGTAGGGCGGGGCTGGTGCCCTGTCCGCGACGGTACTCGACCAGGCGTTGCAGGAGTTGCTCGTCGAGTGCGGCGGCGTCCTGGGCCAGCCGCACTCCGGTCTGTGCTGCTTGCTCGGCGGCCTGGGCGAATCCGATGACCCACTCGTCGGTGTGCGGTTTCATATCGCGGTAGGAGGTCAGGCCTGCCAGGTAGGCATCGGTGCGGGCGGCGAACACGGTGCTGATCGGGATCAGGGTGTGCCGCAGGGCGTCGCAGCGCCGCAGTACGGTGTGGATGAGGGCGCGGCCGGTGCGTCCGTTGCCGTCGATGAACGGGTGGATCGTCTCGAACTGTGCGTGGGCGATCGCGGCTCGCACGACCGGGTTGCCGTGGGTGGCGGTCAGGAATGCGGCCACGTCGGCGACCAGGGCGGGGACCTCGGACTCGGGTGGGGGTACGAAGTCGGCCCGCAGCGGACTCCAGCCGGGCCCGCCCACCCAGTTCTGTTCGGTCCGCAGGCCGGCAGGTATCCGGGGTTCGATGGTGTGCTGCAGGTCCACGATGTCCTGTGTCGTGATGGGTTTGGATCGGTCGGCCAGGGAATCGATGGCCTGCTCGGTGGCGTGCACGGTGGCCACCACGTCCAGGGCGGTGCGGGTGCCCGATTGCAGCAATTCGGCGATGGCGAGTTTTTTGGGGGTGATGCGATTGCCTTCGATCCAGGATGAGGAGATCGACTCGGATCGGATCAGCAGGTGATTGAGGTAGGTGCCCCGGGGGCCGATGCGTTCATCGGCCCGGGCCAGCACCGCCAACGTGTCTTCGGCGGCCTGCTGGGCGCGGGGTCCGATCTGCGGTAGGTCGACCCCCAGCGGGTCGGGGACGTAGGCCCGGTAAGTTCCGGCCTGCCGGTCCCTACGTGCGAGCAGGCCCTCGTCCGACGGCTGCCACAACCGGTCCACGTACTTCGCCACGGACGCTCCTCACCGTTTACCTGAATGCCGAAAAACTAACCTTATAGTATCTAAAGTTAATTTTCTGTAGAAGGTTGTGCAGGGCGGTGGGGTGGAGGTCTCGTTGCTGGTTCTGCCGTCGTACTGCCCAGCGGAACAGCGGGCCCGATCCGGGTGCATGTCCCGGACCGGGAGTCATTCCGGCAGGTCGGGTGGGTCGGCCAGTGTCTGTTGTGCGCCTTCCCGGTCGTGGTTTCATGCCCCCCGAACAGGTGGCCGATATCGTCGCCTGGCTCGCGGGCCGCGAATCGGGGTCGACCACCGGGAACCGGATCGCAGTCGATGCGGGCGCGTTCGAGTGTCGAGAGCGCGCCGACCGTGGAGACAAGCGCGGGCGGAGGAGGTTCCGCGACCCGGGTACGGGTCGCAACGAACTTCCGTTCGAATTCGGCGGCTGTCGCCGTGAACTGTAGGTGCGCGGGCATTCCCGTCAGCGAAGGACGCCGTAAGCTGCCACGATTACTGCAGGCCGAACCCGGGGCGATCCGTTCCGGGCCGCTCACCTGCTATCCAGGAGACAGCAGTGAGAAGCAACGCCTCGCGGCGGCCGAGTCGAATCCTCGCGTTCGTACTGGCCCTGCCGCTACTGTCCGGCTGCGCGATCGACAAGGGCACCGCGCTGGCGGCGAAGTTCGAAAAAGACTGGGCCGGAACCGCGGATATCGCGGAAGTCCGCGTCAATGGATACAACATCCTGCCCTTCGGCGGGAAAGCGATCGGGGTACTCGTCTTCGACGACGGCACGTCGGCCGAGCGCGTAATTGCGCGAGCGTGCGATCTGCGGGAGTACGTCGCGCGCAACGGGGCGATCACCGGCCGGATCACAGCGGACGGCATCACTGTCACCGTCGATCCGGACGAGCGGCGGACCCGCGAGATCCTGGACCTGTGGCGTTCGCTGACAGCCGACGAACGTGTCGTGGACGGCGATATCGAAAGCTGGACCTCGAAGAACGTCCACCACTGGCGGGCCGAGGTGACCACAGTCGACTCCGGTGCCGCCATGGCGGTGTTCGACGATATGGTCGGCAACAGTGGCCCGCACCGGCTCCCGTCGGACCTCACATCGGTCGAGGTCGTGACACGTGCCGGGGCGAATCCCGCCATCAGCGTGCGATCCGACGCCGACGGTCGCCTTCCGACCGACGCCGTCGCCGCCTATGAGGCGGTGCGGGCCGAGTATCCGGTCGTCGGCGCGACTCTGCACACCACTTCGGTACGGATTGTCGTGGCGGGCGCCGCGGACCTGGAGGATATCCGCGAACTCGCACGGAGGGCGGCGCCGGGGCTGGGCGCAGACGCCGTCTCGGTCACCAGCAGAGGCGGTGCGTGACCACCGATCGGACGTCGGCGCCGAGGCCGGTCCTGCCCCGGCAGACACGCCACGGCTGGGCAGGGCTCCAGGTGCCGGCGACCGTGCTACACCAGGGAAAACACCCAAGCCGAAGGAGCGCACGGATCATGATCCTGAACGAGACCTACACGCTGTCGAACGGAGTGCGTATCCCGAAGCTGGGGTTGGGCACCTGGTTCATCGATGACGGCAAGGCCGCCGACGCGGTCACCGAGGCCGTCGCGATCGGCTATCGCAACATCGACACCGCGCAGGCCTACGGCAACGAGCGAGGGGTGGGCGAAGGAATCCGGGCGAGCGGAATCCCGCGCGACGAACTGTTCGTGTCCACCAAGGTGGCGGCCGAGATCAAGAACTACGACGGCGCGGCCGCCGCGATCGACGGCTCGCTGGCTACGCTCGGGCTGGACCACATCGATCTGATGCTGATCCACAGCCCGCAACCCTGGGACGACTTCCGGGGCGGGGACTACGCCGAGGGCAACCGCGACACCTGGCGTGCGCTGGAGGACGCCTACCGGGCAGGTAAGCTCCGCTCGATCGGTGTCTCCAACTTCGAGCAGCGCGACCTCGACAACATCCTCTCGACATGTACGGTGGCACCGCAGGTGAACCAGCTGCTCGTCCACGCGGGCAACACCCCGGCCGAGCTCATCGACTACTGCCGAAACAAGGAAATCCTGGTGCAGGCGTATTCGCCCATCGCACACGGCGAGATCCTGAAGAACCCGGATGTCCGGGCGCTGGCCGAGCGGTACGGGGTGACCGTGCCGCAGCTCTGCATCCGCTACACCCTGCAACTGGGGACGGTGTCGCTGCCGAAGACCGCCAACCCCGAGCATATGCGCAGCAACGCCCGGGTCGACTTCGTGATCACCGACGACGATATGGACGTGCTGCGCAGCATGCGAGCCCAGGACTACGGCGAGCACAGCGTATTCCCGGTATACAGCGGTAAGTGACGCCGTCGTTCCCAAGCAGCTCGCCGGGTCCCCGGCGCGCGGGGGACATCGACTTCTACAACGATATGAACGTCCTCGTGGCCTCGGAGTTCCTTCGGGGCTTCGATAACGGTGGTCGCGGAACCGAGGGCTGATCGAGGTACGGGGGGGCCACGGGCCAAGCGGATCGCAAGTCGTCGCCAAGCGGGCTCGGCGACGGTGGGCCTCGTCTCGCGCGGCCTGTCGGTCGCCCGCCCCGACGATCTCGTGAAGGACGGTACTGCTGTGTCCGTTTCGCCCGTGCTCTCCCCGCCGGCCCGGCCCTCGACTCCGCCACCATGGCTGCGCGCATCCGATCCGGCCGCGACACCGGTGGTCGTGGCCCCGAGCCCGGTCATGCGGCGCGTCACCCTGGCCGTGGTGTGTCTGGCGACAGCGATGCTGATGCTCGACATCGCCGTCGTCAACACCGCACTTCCGGCCATGGCTCGTGAGTTCGACGCCGGCATGTCCGCGCTGAAGTGGGTCGTCGACGGCTACACCATCACCCTGGCGGCGCTGGTCCTCAGTGCCGGAGGGTGGGCCGACAGGTTCGGCAGGCGCCGCGTGTTCCGCTGCGGCGCGGTGATATTCACGGCGTCTTCGATTGTGTGTGCGATGGCCGGCGGGATGGGTGTGCTCATCGCCGGCCGCATTGTGCAGGGGGTGGGCGGTGCGCTGCTGTTCGCGTCGTCGCTGGCGGTCCTGGCCGATGCCTTCCCCCAACCGGCCGCGCGGACGAAGGCGCTGGCCGCTTACGGAGCGACGATCGGCGCATCCTTCGCCGTGGGGCCGCTGGTCGGCGGCGTTCTCACCGAGGCCATCGACTGGCGTGCCCTCTTCGCGCTCAACCTTCCGATCGGCCTGGTGATGATCTTTGCGACCCGATGGCTTCGGGAATCGGCGAGCACGTCGCCCCGTCGAGGTGACCGGGTCGGACAGGTGCTGGTGATCGTTGCTCTGGGTGCGCTCACCTTCGGCCTGATCGAAGCCAACGACCGTGGCTGGACCGACGCGGTCACTGTGGGCATGCTGGGCATGGCGATTGTCGCCGCCGTCGGGTTCGTCGTGGTGGAAAGCCGGGTCGCCGAGCCGATGTTGCCGCTGTCGATGTTGCGCAACGCGCGGTTCGCCGGTGCGCACCTGGCCACCTTCGCGATCTCGGCGTCGATGTTCGCGTTGTTCGTCTATACAACGATCTACCTGCAGGGCGTCCTCGGCTTGTCCGCGATCGACGCCGGGCTGGTGTATCTGCCCGGGACGATAACGATGTTCGTCGTCGCGGGGCTGACCGATCAACTGATCCGACGGGTGCCGACGAATGCGCTGCTCGCCGGGTCGATGGTCGCGGTGGCGGGTGGCCTGGCCTGGATGACGACCGGCGGGGTGGAGGGGTCGGGCTGGGGCCTGCTGCCCGGCTTCCTGCTGGCCTGTGTCGGCGCGGGTGTGTTCAATCCCGTGGTCAGCGGCTTGGTGCTGGCCGAGAGCTCCGACGACGACGCCGGGCTGGCCGCCGGTATCAACGATGTGTTCCGGCAGTCGGGTATCGCGCTCGGCGTCGCGGCTCTCGGCGCGGTCTTCCCCGCGCAGTCGGTGCTCCACGGTGGGTCGCGGACCGAGTTCGTCTCGTCACTGCACACCGCGTTGTGGATCGGCGTCGGGATCGCGCTGGCCGGTGCCGCGGTCTGCGCGGTGACCATGAGGCAGCCGCGGGTGTGATGTCCAGCGCGGGACGTACCGTGCTCTTACACTTCTGATGATCGCAACATCTGGGTTGCACCAATCGACCGTCGCAGCACCGCGCTGCTCGGGAGCCGGTGAAGGAGTCGCCCGGTGCGCGAGTATCTCGTCCTCGGGGCCTTGGATGTTCGCCAGGACGGTGTGCCGGGTGATCTCGGATCACCCAAGCAGCGTGCCGTCCTGGCCGCGCTGCTCCTCGCCAGGGGCGCGGTGGTGTCCACCGACCGGCTCATCGACGCGGTGTGGGGTGCGACGCCGCCCGCCGCCGCGCTGACCAGCCTGCAGGCCTACATCTCCAATCTGCGGCGGGCACTGCGGTGCGGCGCCGGCAGGTCGCCGATCGAACGTGTCAGTCCCGGCTATCGGCTCGATGTCACCGGTGACCGGGTGGATCTGATCGAGTTCATCACGCACGCCCATGCGGCGCGACGTGCGACCGTGGACTCGGACTGGGCCGTGGCGCTGGCCGAAAGCGAAGCCGCGTTGGCACTCTGGCGCGGCCCGCTGCTCGCGGAGTTCGCCGACACGGAATGGGTGGTCGTCGAGGCGGTGGCACTGGCCGAATCACTGACCGCGGTCCGAGACGCGCACATCGGTGCGCTGCTCGCCCACGGTGACATGGCCGGCGCACTCGCGGAGATCAGTGTGCTGCGCCGCGACGACCCGTTGCGTGATCGAGGGATCTGGCTTCAGATGGTGGCGCTACATCGGGCGGGCCGGACCACGGAGGCCCTCGATGTCCACGCCGGGCATGTGCGGGCTCTCGGCGCGGAACTCGGACTCGACCCGGGCCCCGAACTGCGCGAACTGCATTCGGCGATCCTGCGTCACGACCCGGTGATCGCGGCCTGGCCGCGGACGCCGAACTGGGCGGGGGCCACCGCGGTCGAGGCTCCCGAGTCTCCGGCTGCCGACCCGTCGCCGCCGCGGGATGCCGGCGTACCCGTCCGGCCACTGGTCGGCCGGGAGTCCGAATGCGCAGCCCTGGCAGCACAGTTCGCCGCCGACTCGTCGTCGACCAGTCGCTGGGTGCTGCTCCAGGGACCGGCGGGGATCGGCAAGACCCGGCTCGCGGAGGAGGCCGCCCGGCTGGCCGACGGCGCGGGGGAGCGGGTCGTCTGGGTGCGCTGCCCCGACGCCGAGGGCATCCCGGCATGGTGGCCGATGCGGCAGCTGTGCCGTGCGTTCGACGCGACCGCGTCCGAGGTGTTGTCGGTGCCCGACGGCGCCGATGCCGACACCGCTCGGTTCGTCGTCTACGAACGGCTCCAGCACCTCGTGGAGGAGGCCGCCGCACGCGGCCCCCTGACCGTGATCGTCGACGACGCCCAATGGGCCGATGCGATGTCACTCGGCTTCCTGACCTATCTCACCGGCGTGCTGCGTAACGCGCCGGTGTGCATGATCGTCACGGTCCGCGAGGACGAGGTCGACGCGGACGTGGACCGGCTGCGGGCGGCGCTGGTCCGCGCCCACGGCCTGGTCATCGAAGTGCCCCGGCTGGCGACTACCGAGGTCGCGACGCTGGTCGCGGCGATCGCGGGTGAGGCGATCACCGACTCCGATGCGCGCACGCTGGCGCATCGCACCGATGGCAATCCGCTGTTCGTCTCCGAATACGCGCGCCTGCCCCGTGACCAGCGGCTCGGGCAGGTGGTGCCGTCGGCGGTGCGATCGGTGCTCGCCCGGCGCCTGGCGGCTCTCGAACCGGAGGTCCTCGCGGTCGTCGCGCATGCCGCGGTCCTCGGCGACGAGATCGATGTCTCCCTCCTCGCCGAGGTCATGGGACGAGATGAGGACACCGTCATGGATTGCCTCGACGAGGCCGCCGACGAGCGCATTCTGGTCACGTCGCCTGTCCGGGGCGATACCGGCTTCGCGCACGCGCTGCTCCGCGAGGAGGCGCTCGCCACCATCCGTCCGTTGCGGCGGGCGCGGATGCACGCGCGAGCGGCCGAGGTCCTGCTGCGGTTCGGCATCCCCGACGCGACCCGGCGACGGGCCGCGCACCTGTTGTCGGCGGTCGCGGTGACCGATCCGGTCGTCGTGGTGGAGGCGTGCCGCGCGGCGGCCGACGAAGCCACCGCGCAGTGGGACTCGGGGAACGCCGCCTACTGGTTGGAGTCCGCGCTGCGGACCTACGAGGCGATGGTGCCCGCCGAACAGGATGTGTCCGCCCGCGACGGCATCCTGATCGATCTGCTGGAGTCGCTGTCGCGGGCAGGGCGCGCGCGGTCGGTGCTGGAGACCGTCGAGGCGCGACTGGACGAGGCGGTGCGCCGCGGTTCGACGGCGACCGTCGGCCGACTGGCCGGCGCACTGGTCCGATCGGGTGGCGGGTGGCCGTGGATGGCGCCGTGGGGCGGTCCGGGACGGCTGCATACCGTGCTGGCCGCCGCGGAGGGCGCGGTCGAGGGCGATGCGGGCAGCCGGGCGCGGGTGCTCGCCGCACTCGCGATCGGGCACTGCTACCACCCCGACGCGTCGGTCCCGGCCGGACTGCTCGAACGTGCCGAGTCGCTGGCCGGTGCTGTGTCCGATCCCGAGGTCACCGCCGATGTCGTACTGGCTCGGCTGATCACCTATTCCGGCGTCGCCGACCATGTGGAGGAGTCGATCGCGGTGGCCGCGCGGCTCGCCGCCCTCCATCACCCGCAGGCGCCGGTCGACCAGGTGATCGCGGACTCGGTACTCACCATGGCGCTGATGGCGATCGGGGATATGGAGGCCACCGAGGAGCACCTGCGGCGCGGGATCCTCGGCAGCGAACGGCTCAAGTTGCCGATCCTGCGAGCGCAGCTGCGGTGGATGGAGCTGACGCTGGCGGTGTGGCGCGGGGAGTTCGCACTGGCCGCCGAGCATTATCAGATCGCGGTGGCCGTGCATCGGGAGACCGAACTGTACGTCGCGGACAGCGGCGCGATCGCGATGATGGCATTGGCCACCGAACAGGGACTGCTCGACGACGCAGCGGAAACCGGCGACCTCGATCCGGTCACCTGGGCGAAGGCCATGGCCGCGGAGTTCGGTCTGAACGATGTCGCAATGCTCCTCGCCTCGGGGGTGGCGTCCATCGCGGGCCGCGCCGGCGATACCGAGCTGGCCGTCGCGATGGTCGAGGCGTGGCTCGCCGACGAACGACCCATGGTGTGGACATCCCTGGCGCAGGCGGTGCTGCTCGGTCACGTTGTCGCCGATCTGGGCCTCGTCGGCTACGCACAGCCGCTCATCGACTATCTGATGCCGTTCAAGGCGATGGTGGCCACGGTGGGCCAGGTGGGTTGTGTCGGTCCGGTCGGGCTGTCCATCGCGCAGTTGCTGGCGCTCGTCGGACGCCCGGCGGCGGCCCGGCAGATCCTCGACGATGTCGCGGCGCTCGCGGCGAGGACCGGAGGCCTGCCGGCTGCCGTGCGGTGCCGCCTCCTGCGCGCGGTGCCGGCCCCCGGGGGCGCCGCGCGCGACGCCGAGCTCCGGGATGTGGAACGGGTGGCGGCTGCTCTGGGGCTGACGCAGGTCGCCGAGCGTGCGCGCGAGGCCGTCGGTGTCGCGCCAAGTCATCGCCAAGGTTTCCCCAAATAACGCGGATGACAGTGAGGGCACGGCAACCAGCCGTCGAAGTTCCTCACAGAAAAGGTCTCCGCCATGACGCTCTCCCTCGACGGTGCCGACATCGCCGATCTGCGCTCCCGTGTCCGAGGTGTCGTCTCGCGGCCGACAGAGCCGGCTTATGCCACAGCCGGATTCAACCTCGCCGTGTCCCGGCGGCCGTGGGCGGTGATCGATCCGGTCGATGCCGCCGATATCGCCGAGACACTGCGCTACGCCGCCGACAACTCCTTCACTGTGGCGGTGCACAATTCCGGACATGGCGCCTCCGACATCGACGGCAACTCTCTGCTGGTCCGCACCTCGGGGTTCGATCGCTGCGAGATCGATGTCACCACCCGCACGGCCAGGGTGGGCGCGGGTGTGCGCTGGCAGACGGTGATCGACGCCGCGGCACCGCACGGACTGGCCCCCCTCGCGGGTTCGGCGCCGGCTGTCGGGGTGATGGGCTATCTCACCGGTGCCGGGATCGGACCGTTCGTCCGGACGGTCGGGCTGTCCTCCGATTACATCCGCTCGTTCGAGGTCGTCACCGGTGACGGCACCATCCACCAGGTGACGCCGGAGACCAATGCCGAACTGTTCTGGGGGCTGCGCGGCGGCAAGGGCACCCTCGGGATCGTTACCGAGGTGGTCATCGATCTGCTTCCGATCACCGAATTCTACGGCGGTGCACTCTATTTCGACGGCGCTGCGGCAACGGATGTGTACGCGGCGTGGCTGCGTCTGGCGGCGGATCTGCCGCGTTCGGCCACTACGTCCATCGCGCTGCTCCAGCTTCCGGCCCAGCCGGGTATGCCGCCGGTGCTGGCCGGCCGGACGACGGTGTCCGTGCGGCTGGCCAGCCTCGACGATCCCGGCGCGGCGGCCGCGCTGCTCGACGAGGTCCGTGCGGCAGGGCCGGTGCTTCTCGACGCGATCGGCACCTTGCCCTACGCGGCGATGGGTGCGGTGCACGCCGACCCGGTCGACCCGATGCCCACTTTCGAGCGCAGCGCCCTCCTCTCCGAGGTATCCCCCGAGTTGATCGCCGAACTCCTGCGGCAGGCCGGGCCGGACTCGGGATCGCCGCAGGTTGTCGTCGAGTTGCGGCTGCTCGGCGGTGCGCTGGCCGACCCGCCGTCGGTGCCGTCGGCCTTCGACCATCGCGGGGCGGCGGCGAATGTCATGGTGATCGGGGCGCTGGTCCCACCCATCGCCGACGTGGTACCCGCGCATGCCGAAGGTCTCATCGCCGCACTGTCACCGTGGGCGACCGGTGGCGAGCTTCCCAACTTCGGTACGTCGACCGACCCGGCCCGTCTGCGCCGGTGTTACGACCAGGACACCTATGCCTGGTTGGCCGCACTCGGCGCTCAACACGACCCGGCCGGGGTGCTCCGGGTGGGTGCCGTGGCCCGCTGACCGGTGGAGCGTTTCGAGCACGGGAAGCCACCGGGATCGGATGCGGAGGGCATCGCGGCGCGTCGATCCCCCGGGGATGGTGCGGCGATTGTCGCCATCACCATCGTTCCGATCCGGTGATCGTGCCCACCGGCGGGGTGTGGGCACGATCACAGCGGCCGCGATCCCACGGGCCCGGGCCGAGGCCGGCCAGTGCGGCACTGACCCGCCAGAGTCGAGCGGCAGTATCGCGGTCGGTCATATGCGCATGGGGTGATTCCGGATGTGGGTGCCCACGGAGACCGGCCACCCTGGGCCCCCACAGCTGTCCGCCGGAAACGTCGGAGCCGAGGAGTGCTCGCACGATCGGCTGTGCTCCGGCGTGTTTGCCGTGGAGCACAGCTCGTGCGGGGAGCCCGCGCAGGCGCTCCGCGTCGGTCGGGGCGAACAGCGGCGGCCGCGCCGGGCTCAGGGAATCCAGCGCACCGCCCGGGTGGGCCACGACGCTGATGACCTCGGCGCCCGCCCCGCGCAGGCGCCGGTCGAGTTCGAATCCGAACAGCATCTGAGCCGGTTTCGATCGCCCATAGGTGCGTTTGGGCCGATAATCCCGCTCGGATTGCAGATCCGAAAGGTCCAGGCGCTCGGAGCGGGCGGCGTAGCTGCCGACGGTGACGACCCGGCTACCTGCCGTCGCCGACAACGCCGGGGCCAGATGATGGATGAGCGCGAAGTGTCCGAGATGGTTTGTCGCGAACATCAACTCATGGCCCTGTGCACTGAGGAATCGCTGCGGCCCGCTCGAGAGCACACCCGCGTTGAGGACGACGCCATCGAGTCGATCGCTGCTCAGCGCCGCGGCAGCCGCCGGTAGCGATGACAGATCCGCGAGGTCGAGCGGCACCGGCAGGAGGACGGCCCCGGGCACCCGGGAACGGATCGATGTCATGGCGAGTTCGGCTTTGCCGGGATCGCGGCAGCCGAGCACGACCGCAGCGCCGGCAGTGGCCAACTGCTCGGCGACGAAGTACCCGATGCCGGCGCTGGCGCCGGTGACCAAGACTGTCCTGCCGCTGGCCGACGCGAATAGATCCGATTTCATGTCACCGACTGTCGCCCCCGAGGCTTGCATCGCTCTTGCACGGCGCCGTCGGCCGGCCACCGGCGTTGCCTGAGCGGGCGGGCATGGAGAGTCACCTTCTGCTTCGAAGCCGGCGGGGACGGTAAAGTTGACCCATGCGTACGGCGCCGCGCTCGTGGCGATCGGCAGGTAGGGCCGCCGGGTGGGTGGCATCGGGGCCGGACAATGACGGGTTGCCGGAGGGGTGGCCGGTCGACGAAGCCGGAACAAAGCAGAGGGATATGCCGTAGCCTCGAAGGCCGGCCGATGCAAGAAGAAGATCTGCCATCGAACCTCTCCGGAGGGAATAGCGGAACAACGCTATGAACGGCATCGACGACATCACGCCCGGCGAGGCGCGCCTGCACAGCACGCCGAAGCTGCGTTCAGTCCATATCGGCGATATTCGGGTCAGCTATGTCCATGACGGATGGGTGCAGCTCGCCCCCACATCGTGGCTGCCGGACAGTTCGGCCGAATACTGGGCCCAGCACACTCGGTACCTCGACGACGAGGGCTACCTTCGGGCGGGAATGGGCGGGGTGCTCGCGGAGACACCCGACGGCACTGTGCTGATCGACGCCGGCTTCGGGCCACGTCGGATACCGGCCGACCCGGCCGTGCCTCGACTCGGGGCCACCACGGGCGGTTCCTTACTCGCAAGTCTGGCAGCGCTCGGTGTCAGTCCTGATCAGGTCGATGTTCTGGCGTTCACCCACCTGCACCTCGACCACATCGGATGGGTTTCCGCTCGCGACCCCGCGACCGGACACACGCCGTTCGCCCACGCCCGAGCGGTAACGACCGCCGCCGAATGGAACCACGGTACCTCCGACGTGCACGGTCCCTTCGAAGAGACGATGAGAATGCTGCGACCGCGGCTCGAGCTGGTCGAGGACGCCAGCGAATTCTTTCCCGGGATCACGCTGATATTCGCTCCGGGGCATTCGGCCGGCCATGCGGTCTACGAGATCGCCTCGAAGGGCCGACGCGTTATCGCTTTCGGGGATCTGTTCCACTCACCGGTGCAGATCGAGAACCCGCACTGGTCCGCGCAACCGGACCTGGATACCGTGCTGAGCACTCGAAGCCGCCACGCAATTCTCCAGCACCTGGTCCAGGACAACACGCTGGGATTCGGAATACATTTCGCCGACGTCACTTTCGGTCGTGTTGTGGTAAGCGAACAGGGAAGCCATCGTTGGCAGCCCGTCGCCACCCAGGTGGTCGACGCAATCCGGTGACTGCACTCCGCAGTCCACAGACGGCATCGGTATCGAACTCATCCGTTACGACATAGACGAGGCCGTCAAGAATGTGTGTCGCCGGAGTGTTCCACCACCCAGGCCGCGATCTGGGCTCGTGAGTTGAATCCGAGTTTGGTGAGTATGTTCTCCACATGTCCCCGTGCTGTGCGCGGGGAAATCGCCAATCGGGCAGCTATCGCCTTATTGGTCATTCCCTCGGCGATGAGGTTCATGACTTCCCGCTCGCGCTTGGTGAGCGGCACCTCGCTGTGTTCCGGTGCCATGTCCCGGCTCTGCTGTTCCAGTGCGAAGTCGACCGCCGATTCCAATGTCATGGCACAACCTTTGCGGTGGGCGGACTCGAATCGCCTTCTTCCGAGAGAGTCTCGGGTTCTCCGTTCACAGTCGGTATGGAACGCGGCCATGCCAGGAAACACGATACTGGTGCCGATGGAGTGACCGAGGCCCTGCGCTGCGCCGAGTAACACGGCTGTTCGTTGGGCTTGATTGTCCTCGATCGAGACCCAGGCCAAGACCTCGAGCGCGACGACGGCGACGAGCGGGTCGACCAGGCGGCGTGAGGTGGCGAGTGCCTCCTTCAACAGCTGAATCGCTCGTCCGCTGTTCCCTTGGCGCCAGACCGCGAGCGCCAAGGGCCGCAATGCCAGGGATCGGATTTCCGCCTCACCATGAGCGTCGGCAATGGTCAGTAGTCGCTCGAGGCAGGCGATGCCGCTCGGTATGCGGCCTCGGAGTACGAGAGCCCAGCCGAGGACGACCAGTGCCCGCAATTCGAACAGGACATCTTCTCGGGCACGGAACGCTTCGACCGCGTCATTCAGTCTTATACAGGCGAGATCCGAATCGCCACTGTGGAGCGCGGTGCATCCGGACGCGTAGGCGAGTAGCGCATCGATCGACGGGTCGGCAGCCTGTTCCGCGAGGTCATCGAGCTCGGCGACTCGCTCCGTCGCGGACGTGAGATCGTTTACCTGTCCGGCGAATACGATTGCTGTGTTGAGCACTCTGGCCCGGTCGGCGGCCGGTGCACCGGATACCGCGTCGAGCAGGCGATCGCACCATCGGCGCCCTTCATTGATCCGGCCGGTCGAGAACCAGAAACTGAAGAGGTGGGCAACAGTGTGTAAGCCGCCGGTATCGCCTTCCGAGACACTGTGCTCCATGCTCTTACGGAGATTCGGTAGGTCCCGCTCGAGCAGGGTGATCCACTGGAGTTGCCGTGGACTCACCCAGTCGGTCTCTGCCCGCAAGACCAGACGGTCGTACCAGCTGCGATGGCGTTTATCCAGTTCTGCCTGTTCGCCGAATTCGGCGAGCTTCTCTGCGCCGTATGCCTGCAATGTTTCCAGCATGCGGAAACGCAGCTCAGCACCTGTTTGTTCGCGGACGAGGATGGACTTGTCGAGCAGCCCGGAGAAAACGTCCAGAAAGCTCTGTCCGTTGAGGCCGGTCCCGCAGACATCCTCGGCGGCAGCGAGGTCGAAGGTTCCGGTGAACACCGTCATCCGGCCCCATAGCTGTTGTTCGGTAGCGGTACACAGGTCGTAGCTCCAGTCGATGCACCAGCGCAACGTCTGTTGTCGCGTAGGGGCACTGCGGCTGCCATGGGTCAGTACGGCGAATTGGTCGGACAACCGCTCCGAGATCTGGTCTGCGGACAAAGTGCGCAGTCGCGCTGCGGCCAGCTCGATCGCCAAGGGCAATCCGTCCAACCGTGCACAGATGGTCGCCACAGTGCTCAGATTGTCGTCATCGAGAGGGAAATCCGGCACTACCGCGACAGCACGCTCGACGAAGAGCGTCACGGCCTCGTTACCGGTGGCGCCGCGAACCGACGGTTCCGCGAAGCTCAACGGCGGTACCAGGATGACGGCTTCACCACCGATTCCCAGAGGTTCGCGACTGGTGGTCAGAATCTTCAGCCGCGGCGCCGATCGCAGGAGAATTTCTGCGAGTTCCGCCACCGCGTCGAGCATATGTTCGCAGTTGTCGACGACCAAGAGGACTTCGCGGCCGGACAGGTGTTCGACCAGGGCTTCCAGTGCCGGCCGACCGACCGGTCGTAGGCCGAAGGTGGTGGTTACCACGTCGACCAACAACAACGGGTCGCGCAACTCGGCCAGCTCGACCAGCCAGACACCATCGGCGTAGCTCCGCTGCAATGCGTGGGCGGCCCGTAGCGAGAGGCGCGACTTGCCCACCCCTCCGGTCCCGGTCAGCGTGACCAGAGACGACCGCGACAGCAGGTTCTTGACCTCTGCGACCTGGCTGCGCCGGTCGACAAAGCTGGTCAGTTCCTGCGGCAGGTTCCCGGCAGTAGTCCGCAGCCCAGTTCCTCCAGGGTCCGGGCCGCGGGCCGGAACGGGTGCAGTCGTGGCCATCGGCCGGGGTTGCTCGCCGGGCTCGCCACGCAAGGCCATGTGATCGACGACGGTTCCATGGGCGGCTTGCAGGCGCTGCAGCTGCTCGCCGAGCGCCGCCGCGGTGGGACGTTGCTCGCTGTCGCGAGACATCGCCGTCTCGATGACGTCGGCCAGGTCGTCGGGAATCCCTTGCTCACGCAGGTCCGGTACCGGCTGGGTGGTGATCCGCACGAACTGCGCCATGATCTGTTCTCCGCGTCGGCGCTCGAACGCGGCGTGCCCGGTCAGAGCACAGAACAGTGTGGCGCCGAGACTGTACACGTCGGAAGCACGGGTCGATGGAGTACCACCGAGGACCTCGGGTGCGGTGAACGCGGGTGAAGCGGTCACCGCACCGGTGGCGGTACGGAAGCCTTCCGCGAGGTGGGCGATGCCGAAATCCGTCAGCGCCGGTTCTCCGTAGTCGGTGAGCAGGATATTGCCCGGTTTGATGTCTCGGTGGAGTATGTCGGCACGATGCGCGGTTTCCAGCGCGCCCGCCAACTTCACCCCCAGCCGCAGCAGCTCGCCGAGGTGTAGCGGGCCATCGCGGCGAATCCGGGCCTCCAGTGAGCCCTGCGGGTGGAAAGGCATCACCAGGTACAACCGGCCGGACTCCGTCTCGCCGACGTCCAGCACCTCGACGATATTGGGATGCCCGGTCAGCCGGCCCATCGCCTGCTGCTCGCGAAGAAATCGTTCCCGATCACCATTCAGCTCGAAGGTCAGGACCTTCACGGCTACCAGACGGTCGAGGACGGGCTGGATGCAGCGGTACACCACCCCCGACCCACCTCGGCCGATCTCCTCGGCGCCCTCCAGCCCGACGCCTCTCAGCTCCGCGACCGCATCTACATCCGCGTTGCGTTGCGTTGCGAAAGGGTCAGATCCCATCCACAGTCACTTCGTGCCGTACCACCCGCCCCAGTGAGAGAATACACGCGGCAGCGCTGGATATCAGGTCGCCGCCATCGGTGTGCTCGATCAAAGCGGCTTCGGCGGCCCTGTGGTCGTAGCCGCTGGTCGACGGCGGAGCGGACTCCGGCGCGCAGGAAGTTGCCGATATCCTCGCGGCAGCTGTTCTGGGCTCGCTCGGTGCTCCAGGAGCGTGGCAGCGGCCGCCGCATCCGGCGGTGACACCTGACCCGATAGGCGATCAGATGCCTTGCCCACGTCGCCCGCAATGCCGCCATGACCGCGTCCATCGGCCCTGGGCTGCGCTGACCCGAAGCGCTGCGCTCCGCCCCCACATTCCTATGGATCACGCAGGCCGGATGAGCGCGAGCCGGTCGATCAGTTCATCGGTCCGCACGAGGTCGGCCGGGGCTGCGGCAAGGCCGCTCGCGGTCGCAACGACGTCGAGCGGATCGACCGGCACCGAGAAGTCAGGTGCCGGATCGTGGTCTCGACCCACACCGGCGAAGTGTCCGCACACGAGGTCACCCGCATGATGTCCCCCGACGGACAACCGACCTCGCTCGGGCGCGCTGTCGCGCTGTCCCCAGGAGGAGCCTGAATTCTGGCAGATCCATCTATTCGGCGGACGCCCGTGGGACCGGTCTGCTCATCAGGCGGATCGCCAACAGGGCAACACGCGGTGTCGGAACCCGCTGACGTCGAACGCATCTCGGTCTGTCGATCGATCGCCGTCGCATAAATTGACACGACCGTCATTTCGTATAGCCTCATCATCTGCACAGTGATCCGGCGCCGTGACCGGGTGTCGCCGCCGCGGTCCTGTGCGGTCGTTCACTGTCCACGTCCGCGCACCGTATATCGCGCCGGTAAAGAGCCGGTGGGCGCCGATGTACGTTCGGTCGGCCCGGCCGCGGGCCGAATCCGGATCCTCGCGCCTCTTGAACAGAAGGGACCCCCGATGACCATCGCCACCCCGACCGCACAGAGTTGGGGCAAGCTGTCCGAGCCGATACGTTCCGACGCTGCCGGCGTCGATGACCCGGTGTGGAAGGACAACGCCTATCTCTCGTTCTGGGATTCCGACGCAGCGGTTTTCGGCACGGTGCATGTTTCGACATCACCGAACGCGCCCGATACCCGCCGGGCCCGGTTCAGCGTGTCCGTGGCGGGCCGGGTCACCGAAGTGGTCGAAACGCTCGAGGTGGGGACCTTCAGCAGCGAAAGTATCCATTTCGGCCTGGACGGCCGGGTGCGGGTCGACCACCCGCTCGTCTCCGCCGAACTGGTCAACGCCCCACTGTTCGCCGCCGCCGATTACGCTGCCAACAACGCTATCCCGGCTCTGGGGGCCGCCGCGCCGCTTCAGCATTTCCAGCAGGCGTGCACCGTCACGGGCAATGTCACGGTGGATGGGACGACGGTGACCACCGCCGGCCGCGGTATGCGCGACCGCACCTGGGGATTCCGGGACGAGTCCTCGCAATGGGTCGAATTCGCCGCCCTGTTCGCGGTGGACGAGTCGGCTTTCGTCACGGCGATGAAGTTCCGGCACGCCGACGATTCGCTGACCGCGGATGGATTCGTCATCGACAGTGCCGGTTCGACGGCGATCACCGCGATCACCTTTGCCCGGGACGCGGCCGCCCGATTCCGCTGGGCCCGGCTCCACCTCGAGGACGATACGACCCGGCTGGTATCGCTGGGTGCACGCCTCGGCGGATTCCGGGTGCCGGCGGGACCGGCCGAGACCGACGGACCGGCGCTGGGGGTCTACGACGACTTCCTGTCGTTCGATACCGACGGCCGCGGCGGCGAGGGCATTTTCGAGCAGGCGATCCTGCACCGGGTCGCCTGATCGGCGACGAGAGAGAGCGGATACGCCATGCCATATGTCCTGCGCGTTCTTCAGGCTGCGCGTTTCAAAGGTCGTCCCACCGAGTCCGATCTCGCCGCCGCGGCAGGCCTCAGCGATGCCGCGCTGTCGAGTGTGCTGGAGCCGCTCCTGGCAGCGGGGGAACTGCAGCGCGCGGGCACCCGTGTCAAGATCACCGCGGCGGGCCGGGCGCGACTCGACGAAATGCTGGCAGCCGAGCGAGCCACTGTCGACCGGGCGCGGCTGCGACAGCGGTACCTCGGCTTCGGCATAGTGAACGACGACCTCAAACAGCTGGTCACCGATTGGCAGTTGATCGACGGTACGCGTCCGAACGACCACACCGACGCCGACTACGACGCACGGATCATGGCGCGGCTGGGTGAGCTGCACGAGCGGTTCGCACCACTGCTCGCGGAGTTCGTCGAACTCGCGCCGCGCCTGGCGCAGTACCCGGACCGGTTCGCCGGGGCCCTGGCGAGGATTCGCTCCGGCGATCCGGCCTGGCTGGCCCGGCCGCTGGTCGACAGCTATCACACCGTGTGGTTCGAACTGCACGAGGAATTGATCGGTCTCGGCGGTATGTCCCGGGTGCGGGAAGAGGCCGCGGGGAGGGCCGAGTGAGCACTGCCGGACACCCGTCGGTTCTCCCGCTCGGTCCCGCGACCACCGCGGGCCCGGATCTGCTGGGCGGTAAAGCCTGGAGCCTGCAGCGGATGTCGGCGCTCGGGATCCCGGTCCCACCGGCATTCGTCATCACCACCGAGGTGTGCCGGTGGATGCACAGCGCGGGGGAGTCGCTACCTCCCGAAGTATGGGACGCGGTGCCCGCCGCTGTGGCGGAGCTGGAGACGGCCACCGGCCGCCGATTCGGCGCCGGGCCGCGGCCGCTTCTCGTCTCGGTGCGCTCGGGCGCGGCGACCAGCATGCCCGGGATGATGGATACCGTCCTCAACCTGGGAACGAACGACGAGGTCGAACGGGCACTGGCCGAACGGTTCGGGGATACCGCATTCGCCGCCGACACCCATCGCCGATTCCGCGCACAGTTCGAAAAGGTGGTCGGCCGGCCTCCGGTCGCGGACCCGTGGGAGCAGTTACGTCGCGCGATCGAGGCGGTGATCGATTCCTGGCGTGCACCGCGCGCTGTCGGATATCGCGAGAGCCGTGGTCTGTCACACGATGCCGGGACAGCGGTCACCGTGCAGGCGATGGTATTCGGCAATCTCGACGACCGTTCGGGGACCGGCGTGCTGTTCACCCGCAACCCGCTCTCCGGCGATGCCGAACCCTACGGTGAATGGCTGCCGCGTGGCCAGGGTGAGGATGTGGTGTCCGGCCGCGCCGACGCGCTCGCGCTCGCGGAGCTGGCCGCCACCATGCCGGAGGTACACGCCGACCTGCTCGCCGCTGCGGCCCGGCTGGAGGCCGACGCCCGCGACGTGCAGGATATCGAGTTCACGGTGGAGAGCGGCACGCTGTGGCTGCTGCAGTCACGGGTCGCCAAACGCACCCCGGAGGCCGCGATCCGGCATGCGGTACTCCTTCGGCAGGCCGGCCTGATCACCGACGGCGAAGCGCTCGACCGGGTGACACCCGAGCAGGCTCGCGCCGTGCTGGACCCACGGCTCGACCGCGCCGAGCCGGCCGCGACCGCTGCGGTGGCAACCGGCAAACCGGCGTGTCCGGGTATTGCCACCGGTCGCGTCGTCACCGACTCCGGCGAAGCCGAGGAACGCGCGGACCGGGGCGAAGCGGTGATCCTGGCCCGGCCCACCACCGACCCCGACGATGTGCTGGCCATGTCGGTGGCCGCGGCGGTGATCACCGAACTCGGCGGGTCGACCTCGCACGCGGCGGTGGTCTGCCGTGAGATGGCCGTACCGTGCGTGGTCGGTTGCGGTACCGGATCACTCACCGTGCTGGCCGGACAGACGGTCACCGTCGACGCGACGGCCGGAGCGGTGTATCCCGGCGAGCTCACCGTCATCCCCGGCGCCCCGGCCGACGATCCCGATATCGCGCTGCTCACCCGATGGGCACGTGCGGAATCCCCATACGGCGCACCGGGTTCGCTACCCGATCTGCTCCTGCGACGCACGATGGAGAGAGTTCGATGAGCACCCGCGAAATCGTCGAGGAAACGCTCGACAACACGACGATCGATCCCGCGGTCACCTGGACCACCGGCAATGTCGCGGAGGCGTTTCCGGGGGTGTTCACCACCTTGGGCTTCACCTTCGTCAACGCGTCGGTGGAACTGGCGACCCGCACGACATTCCGGAATCTGGGTGTCCTCACCGGGAAACAGGTCTATGTTCCGGATCAGCCGGAGGATATGTTCTGGACACTGTTCGCCGGGCGGGCCGCGGCCAATATCGACAAGTTCCGGGAGATCGCGAACATTACCCCCGGTACCTCGGCGACGGCGGTGGAACAGCAGCTCTTCGGCTATGTGCGGCCGGAGACGGTCGACGCGAACAGCGCCCGGCGCTACCCCGTCATCATGGTGAAAGCACCGGCGGCGGTGCTCCGGCTACCCAGGCGCCACGATGCCGAATTCGCCGGACTGCGCCGCTGGCGGCTCGCCCATCTGGACGGTATCGACACGCTCGACCACGCAGGATGCGTCGAACTGCTCGACGACGCGCGACAGCGTTTCCAGCGCATGCTGACCGCGCATATGCTCGTCGCGTTCGTCAGCTCCGGGCTCGCGGACCGGGTCACCGATATGCTGGCCGGACTCGACCTGGCCCACCTCGCGCCGGCGCTGCTGTCCGGGGTCGGATCGGACGAGAGCGAGATCGCGCACGATCTGTGGGCGCTGGCGCATGACGAGATCCCGTTGCGCGAGTTCACCGACCGGCACGGTTACCACGGCACCAACGAGGGACAGCTGTCCGGTGTCACCTGGCGCGAGGACCCCACCCCGGTACTCAACCGGCTCGCCGACTACCGGGCTGTCGCCGCGGACAGCCCGCGGGCGCCGCGCAATCGGAGCCGGGAACAGATCGAGACCCGCCGGCGTGCCCTGGCCGAACTCCAGGCGGCTCTGCCCCGGCGCAAACGCCGCGGCGCGGCCCGGTACGTGCGGTGGGCCGCCCGCTGGATCGCCCTACGCGAGCAGGGTAAGGCCGGGTATCTGCTGACCTTCGATATCGCCCGGGCCGCCATGCGGCGGCAGGGTGCCCTGCTGGTCGAAGCGGGCGTGCTCGACGACGTCGACGACGTCTTCCACCTGTCCTACGACGACGTGTGCGCAGGGGTCACCGGTGACCGGCGCGCATTGGTCGCGGCTCGCCGGGCGCAGTACGACCAGCGTTGCGATTACCGGTTGCCGCAGGCCTGGGCCGGTGTACCGCAGCTGATCAGGTCCGGCGAGACCGAGGCCCCGGCCCTGGATGTCTCCGGCGTCGTGACCGGCGTGGCGGCCAGTGGTGGTGTGGTGGAGGGCCGGGCCCGGGTGGTCCGCGATCCGTCGACCACCGAACTCGACGACGGCGATATCCTCGTCTGCGAGACGACCGACCCGAGCTGGGTGTCGTTGTTCCTCGTCGCCGCCGGAGTCGTCACCGACTACGGCGGCCTGCTCAGCCACGGGCCGATCGTGGCCCGCGAACTCGGAATTCCCTGTGTCTGTGGCACCGAGAACGGCAGCTACCGGATCCGCGACGGCCAGCACATCCGCCTGGACGGCGATGCGGGCACTGTCATCGTCCTCGGATGAGCCGGACGGTGCGGTACCGGATCCGCCCCGGCGGCCGGCGGGGCGAGTACGGTGCGCACCGGCCGCGGCTACCAGAGAGCGCCGCGCAGCAGGGCGGTGAGTTGGTCGATCATCGGCTCGAGCCGGTCCTCGGCTCCGACGAACCCCGCGTACATGCTCATTCCCCACACCACGGCGATGAGCACCTCGGTGGCGGTCGCGATATCGACATCCGGTCCGATGGTCCCGTCGGCCGCGGCGGCCTCGAGTGCCGGCCGGATGAAGCCGCGCACATTGTCGATCTGTCCCTCGGCCCAGTCGGCGAGCTCCGGATTGCGCAGCGCGTCGAACAGCGAGGCCGCGAGAAACCTTACGTAGGTGCGGTTCTCCGAATCGGCCCGCATGGTGATGCGCAGGAACGCGGCCATCCGGTCGGCCAGGTCGGTCGCCACCCCGGCGTCGGCGATACCGGCGGTGATCACACTGTCCTTATCGGCTTCGAACAATGTGCGGTAGAGCTCGTCCTTGCTCCGGAAGTAGTGGTTGACATTGGTGCGGGTCACCCCGGCACGGGTCGCGATATCGGAGAATGTCGCGCGGTCGTAGCCGACTTCGCTGAACAGTTCACGCGCCGCCCGCAAGATGGCGTCCCGCGTTTGCGCTCCATCCGATCCCGGCGGGCGCCCGCGGCCACGACGGGGTCGCGCTGCCGGGCCGGTCATCACCGCGCTACCTCTCGTCGGCCGCTTCCCGGGTGCTGTCGCCGCCCGGCACACCGCCCCGGGCGAACTCCTGGAGCGACGACTCGCGGCGGGTACACCTTCCGCACGGACAGCACCGGACAGAGTGTAGCTGTCCGTTTTCCGGTGGCCCGGAAGCCGTCCCATAGGGTTCGCGCCCACTGTTCCCGCGCCCGGGAGCGCCACCGCAGACCTGGTCCCTCGTTCGTTGTCCGCAACCGCTGTCTGGAGTTCATTTCTTGAGCAACGTCCCACCCGGAACGCCTGCCCCGTCCTGCCCCGCCCGCCCGATCTCGCCGTTCGATTCCGACGATCCGCGGATGCCGCTGTTCGCACCGGAATTCGCCGCCGACCCCCACGCCTACTACCGCGAAATGCGAAAGCAGTACCAGTCTCTGATGCCGGTGGAGCTGGCGCCCGGCGTGCCCGCGACGCTGGTGATCGATTACCGCACCGCGGTGCGGATCCTGAACGACCCTGAGCATTTCCCGGCCGATCCGCGCACCTGGCAGCAGGGTGTGCCCGCCGATTGCCCCGTCCTGCCGATGATGGAATGGCGTCCGATGGCGACCCGCAGCGCCGGGGCGGAAGCGGCACGCTTTCGTCGGGCCACCACCGAGAGTGTCGATGAGGTCGATCTCTACGCCCTGCACACCACGGTGGAAGAGATCGCCATCTCGCTGATCAACGCCTTCTGCGAGGACGGCAGCGCCGATCTGATCAGCCAATACACCTTTCCGCTGATCTTCGGAGTGCTCAATGTCCTGTTCGGCTGCCCGCCGGAGGTGGGCCAGAAGATGGCGGCCGGGATGGCGGCGATCGTCGAGGGGATCGATGCCGATCACGGGAATATGATGATCAGCGAGGCGATGCTGGAGCTGGTGGCCCTGAAGCGGGCCGAACCCGGCGACGATATAACCTCGGCGCTGCTGCGGCATCCGGCCGAGCTCGACGATCTGGAGATGGTCCACCAGCTGGCCAGTCAGTACGGTGCGGGAATCGAATTCCAGCAGAACTTCGTCGTCAACACGCTGCTGTTCATCCTCACCGACGACCGGCTGGGTGGCGGTGTGCTGGGCGGGAGCCTGTCGACCCGGGAGGCACTCGACCATGTTCTCTTCAACGATCCCCCCTTGGCGAACTATCTGCTCACCTACCCGCGGCAGCCGATCCTCATCGACGACGCCTGGCTGCCCGCCCATCAACCGATCGTCGTCAGCATCGCGGCCTGCAACGATGATCCGAGGGTCCGCAGTGGTGATCGCACCGGCAACCGCTCCCATCTCGCCTGGGGTGTCGGCCCGCGCACCTGTCCCGCCCAGTCCATGGCGTACCTGATCGCGCAGGACGCTATCGACCAACTGCTCGACGCTCTTCCCGAGATCCGGTTGACCGAACCCCCGACCTGGCGACCCGGGCCGTTCCATCGGTCGCTGACCTCGTTGCGGGTGGATTTCCCGGCGTCGTCGCCCCTGCGCATATCCTGATCACGGTGCGGCCGCCCCCGAGGAGGCACCGGTCGGTGGTCGAACACCGCGGACCTGCGCTGGTCGGAATCTTTCGGCTCCCGTGCTCGTCACGGGTCGCCTCCACCTGTGCTCGCAGCGGACATCAGCCCAGGTGAAAGAATCCGGCGATTCCCAACCCCGGCTTCGACTCTGCGATGTGCATCCACGAGAGGCATTCGGCTACTGCCGCGGTGACCTCGGGGTCGCCCTGCCGTGCCGTCCCGTTCGACACGGAAGTACGGAATTGGTGTAGAGCCTGCGCGATCTCGTCGGTGGACCACTCTCCGTAGCCGACCTCTGGGGACTGCTCTACGGGTACTGGGACTTGCGGCAGTGTGAAGTAGAACAGCGATGTCGCAGTCACATTGAGTGATGCCAGACCCTTGTCCACCTCATCGAGGAAGTCGCCGCGGAAATGTGAGAAGACGTTGGCGCTCAGATCGAGGCCGGTGAGTTCGCACAAGCGCTGATAGGCCAGGCGGTACTGGAAGGCATGGTGTCCGTACGGCCCACCATTGATCACGGCGCGAAGTGCTTCGTACGCCGTGGGCGCTCCGGCCTCGATCAGATAGGCGAATTGTTCGTCTGCGGCGGCCATCCGGTCGCCGAAGTGCCGGTGGACCACCTCGAGGAGTTGTTCGTCTCCGGATCCGACCAAGGCGCGGGTCTTCGGGAGGTCGAGTAGATATGTATCGAGATGCGAGCTCACCCGGCGAGTGTATGCGAGTTGGGTGGACGGAGCTCTCGGTATGCGAGTCGATATGTCTCTCTCCCAGAGCATTTCGCCCACCCGGCACCGTTCTCGGGGCCTGGTGAACGAAATGCGAGGCGTGCAGGACGCGGCTACGGAGTGTGACCTCCGGCGGCATCCTGGTTCTGCTGCGCAGCCCGGTGCCCACCAGTCGACGCACCGTGGCCGGAAGTTCCTGGGAGCGCTCAGCCCTCGTCGTCGAAGGTCAGCACGACCAGCGGTATGGGCCGGTCGATCTTGGACTGGAAGTCTGCCAGCAGGGGGTTGTTGGCCAGTACCCAGGCCGCGAACTCGTCGTAATCCGCGCCTTCGAGCACCTTGCCGGTCGCCTGGTAGGTCTTGTCCCGGAGCTCGATGGTGACCTGCGGATTCGCTTTGATGTTGTACCACCAGGCCGGGTACTTGTCCTCGATGAACGAGCTCACGTACATGGTGTCGTCCCGGTACAGGGGGCCCAGCGGAGTCGTGTGCCGCTTGCCGCTCTTGGCGCCCGTGGTGGTGAGCAGGATGAGGTCCCCGCCCGCGTAGGCACCGCCCACCTTGCCCGAGTTCTCCCGGAACTCTTTGATCACATCATCGTTCCAGTCGGCGATGCCGCCCTCCTGGTCCCAAGCCTGGTTCCACGGCGCGTTCGGATCGTCGTAGTCGGTGATGTCGGTCTGCTCCGGCTGTTCCACAGTCGAGTTGGTTTCGCTCATGATTCGTAGTGTGCCGCGGATTCAGGACAGTTATCGTCCTAATTCGACGAAGAACCGTGCCCGACCCGGAGAAGCGGTGTGCCCCGGCGGTCGGTGGAGACTTCCGGGGCTCACTGCTGCCGGTTTTTCTGTTGTTGTCGGGTGCTACCGAGGCCGTGGCGCGCGGCCGCTGCCTCAGGCGCAGAGAGGGCGCCGTGCCGGCGACTTCGAACATCGACAGGTGGCCCTCATGGCGACGACCGCAACGCGATCGGTCCGTCAGACATAGGTGTAGGGCAGTGCGTTGCTGGTGCCGTCCAGCTCTATGGTGACGGTGACGTTCACTGTGCCTGTCCCCGTCGGGGAAATGGCCGTGATCTGGGTGTCGGAATCGATGGTGAATGTGGTCGCCTTGGTACCGAACCGCACGGTCAAAGGACCGACATTGCTGAATCCGGAGCCGGTGATCACCACAGTGTTGAAAGTGGTCGCAGGGCCGGAAGAGGGTGTGAGGGAGGTGAGGACAGCTGCCATGGTCGGCCTCCAAGCCGAAATAGAATGAAAAGGGTTGCCTTGCAACGGATGCCGACATTTCTGCGGCAATCGCTACATATCCAGTAAGCCTCCGGCGACGGCACTTCGGCAAAGGTTCCGCGGTCCGATTTTGTCCGTTTTTGTCCGGTTCGATCCGGTGATTCGCGCCGATGGGGTCGGGATACGACTCACCCCTACACCCGGCCGGTCCGCAAGGTCGCAGTGCGCAGCCGAGACGACCCGAGCCGGAGCGTAGCCCCTGACGACCGCCGGTCGACGGCTCTACGGAAGCGTTCGTCGGCACGTGCCGGGTCTCGGCTCATGCTACGTCGGCTGCCTTCGTCGTGCTCTTCGGCCGGTCGTCACGGGCCGGAGACGTTGCCGTCGTGGATGGTCTCCTGCGCTGATGTGCTGCCTCGGTGGACTCCGTCCAGCAGGTCCTGGACGATAGCGCCGAAGTGCCGCACCACCTGCTCGGAACGTGCGGCCGAGTGGGGGGCTTCGAAAATGCGCAGCGCGGCGGCGAGGCCCATCAGCGCACCGACTGCCAACTCGGACCTCAGCTCGGCATCGTCACCGCCCCCGAGCCGTTCGGCCACCGCATCGAAGTAGCCACTGGTGAACTTCTCTTGAATCGTCTCGGGATCGGGGGCGGTGAGCCGCAGCATGATCGCGCGTCCCAAGGGTTCCACCGCGTCGGCCTGCATCCGGTCGATGATGTTCCCGACCAGGGCCCGGCCGAGTTCTTCGTGAGGTATTCCGTCGAGTTCGAGTGGCTGCACCTCGGCCACCTCGTGGAAGAGTTTCTCCTTGCTTCCCACCGCTTTCATCACCATGGCGGGCGACAGCCCTGCGGCCAGCGCGATGTCGCGGATGGTCACTTGGCGGTATCCGCGCTCCGCGAACAACTTCGACGCCGCGGCCAGCGCGGCATCCCTGGCTCGGGTCACCGCGTGGATACCGTGTCGGCGTGCATGTGCGCGCAGGGTTCGAGAAGTTCGATATCGAACCGGCGAGCCGAGCCCCAGATCGTAATCGCGCGTGCGGTGGACGAGGAACGTGTGAACGCGGTGATGATGTATCTCCCGTTCTGCGGAAGGGGCAGCTGATAATCTCCGATCGCACCGGTCCGGGTCGTTCCGACGGCTTCGCCTGTTTGCCGGGTGAGGACCACATGGGCACCGTTCACCGGTCCGGTCGCATCGACCACAGTGCCCGCCATCATCAAACGTTCCGTCAGCACGATCGCATCGATTCTGCCACCGGTGTCGATGTCCACCAGACGGGAGTCCGGTGTCCATCCATCGGCTGCGGTGACCAGAAGATAGCGGCCGGGCCCGGGAAGGGCGACCGAGAAGTGGCCCGTCGAGTCCACCTGACTCCAGTCGACATGGTCCGCGGACGGTGTGAACACGGTGACGACCGCGTGACCGATCGGGCGTTTCGACCGGCTGATCACCTTTCCGCCGGCCACCGCCTCATGTGACTGCTCGGACTTGTCGAGCTCTTCGGTGTTCTCGTCCGGTTTCTCGCGAAGTCTGGTCATGGCCAGCGCGATGATCGCGGTGACGGCGCAGGCGCCCGCGGAGATCCAGAACAGTACGGCGAAGGCCTCGAAGGCGGGAAATACCTCGCCGGCGACCCGGGTCGTACTCATGGTGGCCACCGCGGCCATGACTGCGCTGGACAAGGCCGTGCCGATATAGCGCAACAGGGTGTTGAGCCCATTGGCAGACGCGGATTCCGTCAGCGGAACGGCACGCATGATCAGCGTGGGGAGGGCAGCGTAGGTCATGGATGTTCCGGCGGCCACCAGGACCGAGCCCACGACTATCTGCCAGAGATCGGCGCTGAGATACACGCGAGCCACATAGGAACCCGCCATGACGAGTGTTCCGGTGAGCAGTGTCGCCACCGGGCCGTATCGGCGAAGGATCTTCGCGGATACCGGCGCCATCGCGCCGAAGACCAACGCGATCGGCGCCATCCACAGCCCGGTGTTCAATATGTCGTATCCGAGCCCGTAACCGGAACTGACCGGCAATTGGAGCAATTGCGTGGTGACGAGCATATTCGCGAACATGGCGAAGCCCAGCAGCAGTGAGGCCGCGTTCGCCAGCAGAACAGCCGGGCGGGCCGCGATTCGCACATTGACAAGCGGGTTCCGGACCCGGAGTTCGAGCGGTACCCAGGCGATCAGGAGGGCTGCGCCCGCGCCGACAATGGTCAGGGTGACACCCGAGGTCCAGCCCCAATGTGCCCCTTTGGACAATGCGAGCATCACTGCAGTCAGGGCGACCGATCCGATGATCGCGCCCCGATAGTCGAACGATCCGCCGGTCTTGACCGGTGACTCGCGGATCACTTGCCAGACGGCGGCGAGGACGACCACTCCCACTACGCCGGTGACCCAGAAGATGGCATGCCAGTCCAAATGCGCTGCTATCAGACCGGACAGGGGGAGCCCCGCCCCGGAACCGATCGCCAGGCTGGCACTCATCAGTGCGACACCGAGCGGCATGCGATCGCGCGGCAGCTCGTCCCGGAGGATCGCGATACCTACGGGTATGAGGGACATCCCGACACCCTGCAGCGCGCGAGCGATGATTATCGGGATGAGGGCGGTGCTGACGGCGCCGAGGACCGAGCCGAGCACCATGATGGCGAGTGCGACCATCATCATCCGCTTCTTACCGAACATATCGGCGAGCCTGGTGACGGTGGGAATCGAGACCGCACCGAAGAGCAGGGTCGCGGTCACCAGCCACGACGCGTTGTCGGCGGTGGTGTTCAGGAGGCCGGGAAGCTCGGGCAGAAGTGGGAGGACGAGCGTTTGCTGGAGGGAGACGACGGTGCCGGTGAGCGCCAGGGTCGCCATCACGGTCCAGCTCCGTGAGCCTTCGGTTGCGACGCGATCCGGGGCGCTCACACGGGAACCTTTCGATCGGGGTGAACGTCTGTTCACCCCGATGAGTGAACCAGTGTTCACCATCCCGAGTCGAGCGCCGGGTGACGATTGTGATCAACGTCGCGATGCCGGGGTTCGGGGCTCGCCGAATCGGCGGCAGAGAGCTTTCCGCTCGAGGAGGCCGATCTACTACCTGCTGCGCCGGCGCGTGTCACGATCCTCGCCTACGCGGCCGGCTGCACCGGTATATCCCGGGCTCCCGTCCGTCCTGCGCAATCCGCACGAATAGGCGGTGGTGCCGATGGATATGGTCCATGGAGTAGGACTGCTGCGAAGGAGTGGACAGTGACAGTGACGGTGACGTCTGCAGTGGCGGCACCGCGATGGTTCACGGAAGCCATCGCGGAGTCGCCCGAACATCGTGAGGTCGAGGTGGCCGGGGGCCGCATCCATCTGCGGTGCTGGGGTCGGGCCGACACGCCCGGCGTAGTCCTTGTACACGGCGGATCGGCGCATTCGGGCTGGTGGGACCATATTGCACCATTGCTCGCGACAACATATCGCGTGGTGGCGCTCGATCTGTCCGGCCACGGAGACAGCGCCGTACGATCCCGGTACCCGCTCGACGGCTGGGCCGACGAGGTGATCGCGGCCGCCGAGGCCGGCGGTATATCGGCTCGACCGTACATTGTCGGCCACAGTATGGGCGGAGGAGTGACCGCTGCC
Organism: Nocardia rhamnosiphila NBRC 108938; assembly: GCF_000720425.1. Lineage (GTDB taxonomy): Bacteria > Actinomycetota > Actinomycetes > Mycobacteriales > Mycobacteriaceae > Nocardia > Nocardia rhamnosiphila. The sequence goes on from NZ_JOAJ01000001.1 coordinate 446,460, forward strand.
GTGGGTGCTCGGCACCGGGATGCTGTCGCGGGCCTGGTGATCATCGACTCGCCGATGTTCCGTGAGCCGCCGGAAGAGACCATTATCCGGCAGCTCGAACGTAAGCCGAAGGCCTACCGGACCAAGGAAGAAATCTGCGGCCGGTTTCGTACCGAGCCGGCCCAGGCTACGGTGCTGCCTTACGTGGCCCGGCATGTGGCGGAGGAATCGGTACGCCGCACCGACGACGGATGGGTCTGGAAGTTCGATCCCGAGATGTTCCGGAAGCGGCTCGAACAGGAGACCATCGATATGCCCGGACTACTCCGGGCAGTGGACACCCCCGCGCTGTACATCCGGTGTGAGCGCGGGTTGGTCGAGCCGGAGACCGCATCGGCAATAGCGGGGTCGTTCAAGCGGCGGGCGGCAGTTGTCGAATTGGCCGAGGCGGGCCATCACCCGATGATGGACCAACCGCTTCCTCTCGTAGCGACGGTGCGTACGGCTCTGGCGCAGTGGGATTCGATGTAAGGTCGCGTACGCCGATAAGCCTCGGACTGGCCTGCTCGGTGGTCAGGGGCAGGGTGCCGGCCGGTGTTCGTCGGGTCCGGTGGCGGTTCGACAATGGTTTTCGGTGATCGAGGCCACAGTGGTGGCTTCACGCGCTACGTGATGGGTTTCGTAGCCATTTATTGTGTTCAGCGCATTGCCGGGCGGTGGCGAGGGCGCTGGCAATGGCAGGCGAGGAATCGTTCGTGGGCCACAGCATCGAGAGTTCTGCCAGGATCGGCGGATCGACGAGGTCGCGAACAATGATGCCGGCCCCGGCCTTCGCGGTGTGCTCGGCGAACGATGCCGGGGCCAGGCTTACCTCGCGTCCGCCGGCGAGCCGGGCGAGCATGGCGTTCACCGGCGGTTCCTCGAATGCGCAGATCGCGGGTGAGAAGCCCGCTTCGTGGCACGCGGCGACGATGCCGTCGTAGTACGCCGGGGCGAGATGGCGAGGGAACAGCAGCAGCGTCTCGTCGCGGAGGGCCGGCACCGGGATCCTCGGTGTGTCGGCGAGGCGGTGGCGAGTGCTGAGGAGTGCGGAAACCGGTTCTTCGCGCAGGATTTCGCCGCCTACCCCGGCGAGGGGCTGTGGTGAGAGGGCGAGACCGATATCCAGGTCACCGGCGCGGAGGCGTTCGGGGATCTCGGCGCTGAAGAACTCTCGAGCGTCGACCATCAGATCGGGGTGGTCTTCCCGCAGAGCATCCAGCAGTGCAGTGAGCGTGTCGAACCCGGCGACCGGGGTGTAGCCCAGCCGAATGGTCGTCGCGATCCCCGCCCCGGCCAGCCGGGTGAGCTGCACGGCGTGTTCCAGCGCAGCCAGCGCTCTCGGCGCCTCGCGAGCCAGCGTCCGGCCTGCGGCGGTGAGCTGCACCTGACGGCTGGAACGCACGAACAGAGGGGTCCCGAGAGCTTCTTCGAGCTTGCGGATCTGATGACTCAGGGACGGCTGGGCGATGTAGAGACGCGTGGCTGCGCGGCCGAAGTGGAGTTCCTCGGCTACGGCCACGAAGTAGCGGAGGACGCGGGGGCTGATATCGATAGAAGAATCCTATCGTTTCGCGTCCGAACAAGTCTTGGACGCCTGCCGGATGGCCACCGTACGGTCGTTTCCAGGCCACGCATCACCGTGACCGTACGAGGCAAACCTCGAAGGAACAGCACATGATGGATGCTTCGCAGATCGAGTTCGGCATCGACAGCTTCGGCGACCGGCCCCGCAACGACCGGGGCGAGATCGTCTCGCACGCCCAGGCGATCCGCGCCGCGGTGACCGAGGCGGTGCTGGCCGATCAGGCCGGCATCGACGTGATCGCGCTGGGGGAGCACCACCGGCCGGAGTACGCGATCTCCAGCCCGGAGACGGTGCTGGCGGGGATCGCCACCGCCACGAAGCGTATCCGGCTCGCCTCAGGGGTGACGGTGCTGTCCTCGGACGACCCGGTCCGGGTGTTCCAACGTTTTGCCACCGTCGACGCGCTCTCCGGCGGCCGCGCCGAAGTGATCCTCGGACGGGGTTCGTTCACCGAGTCGTTCCCACTGTTCGGGTACGACCTGAAGGATTACGAGGTGCTGTTCGAGGAGAAGATCGATCTGTTCCATCGGCTCCTGGACGAGACGCCGGTCACCTGGGAGGGCACCACCCGTCCCGCCCTGCGCGATGCGGATGTCTACCCGAAGACCGAATCGGGACGTCTCGCTACCTGGGTCGGGGTCGGCGGTACCCCTGAGTCCGTGCTCCGCACGGCCCGCTACGGGTTCCGGCTCATGCTTGCCGTCATCGGCGGCGCTCCCGGTCGCTTCGCCCCCTATGTGGATCTGTACCGGCGGGCGAATCAGGAGCTCGGCACGCCCGCGCACCCGGTCGGTATGCACTCACCCGGCTTCGTGGCCGCCACCGACGAGGAGGCCAAAGAGCTGTTCTACCCCGGGTACCGGGAGATCCGTGACCGCATCGGTGCGTTGCGCGGCTGGCCACCGCTGCGCCGGGAAGAATTCGACGCCGAGGTGGAACACGGGTCGCTGTACGTCGGTTCGGTCGAGACGGTCGCGAACAAGATCGCCCAGGCGGTCCGGGTGCTGGATGTGGGCCGATTCGACATGGTCTACTCCGCCGCCGGCACCGTTTCCGCCACCGCCCGGCTACGTTCGGTCGAACTGTACGGCACCGCGGTCATCCCTCGAGTCCGCGAGATTCTGGCCGAACAGCCCACTGTCACGGTGGGGACGACACGATGACCACCCCGGTCGCCACCCTGAGGGCCGGGAAGGCCGGCGACGTCTCCGTGCGCCCGGCAGTCGCCGCCGAACAGCTGACGCACCTGGTTGCCCTCGCCGCGACGCCGTCCCACGAAAGGGCAGCCGGATGACCGAGGGGTTGATCGACGACACCGGTGCGTCCGTGACGGTCGAGCTCGATATCGCCGGCCCGATCGGCTCGTACACCGTGAAACTCGCCGACGGATCGCCCGTCGGCAGGGCCGACTTCGTCGACTCCGGAGTCGACGCCGAGCGGATTTTTTTCCACACCGAAGTCGATCAGGAGTTCGGCGGACGAGGTCTGGCCGGGCTGCTGGTGCGTGCGGCGCTCGCGGACAGAATTCGCAAGAACCTCATCGTCGTGCCGGTGTGCCCGCTGTTCGCTCGCCATCTGCGGAGGCACGGTGATGAATTCGCCGCGAAGGGCGGTGTGTTCCGCCGGTCGGCAGCTGCCGATATCGCACTGGTCACACGTGCTACACGGAACAGAGCATGACCTCTGGTCTCTGGTGCATCGACGTTGTGATCTGGTGAGGCGTCACGAAGGCACGCCACTACGCCGACCTCGGCGCTGCGCACAGCGCGGAAGTTGCACGTCTGCAGAGGAGGACGAATGCGGTCGATCATTCCCGACTATCTGACCGAGGCACTCGGAGCGGTAGCGCCGGACAACTCCGGAGAGCCGGCGGGGTACATCCCCGAGCTCGCAGCAGCAGACCCGGAGCGCCTCGGCGCGGTCTTCGCCACCGTCGACGGCCGAGTCTACGGCGCCGGCGATATCGATACCGAGTTCACGATCCAATCGATCTCCAAACCGTTCACGTACGCGCTGGCATTGGCCGATCGTGGCTTCGGCCCGGTGCTCGCCGGAGTCGGTGTCGAGCCGTCAGGCGAGGCCTTCAACGAGATCTCCCTCGAAAGCGACACCGGTCGCCCCCTCAATCCCATGATCAATGCCGGTGCGATCACCGCCCACTCGCTGGCCGGCTCGGCGGAACTGAACCCGGCAGAGCGCGTGGAGCGCGTGGTCCAGGGCCTTTCGGCGTTTGCCGGTCGTCGGCTGAAAATAGATGAGGCGGTGTGTGCTTCAGAAATGGAACACGCGCACCGCAACCTCGCCATCGCACATATGCTCCGCAGTCACAACATCCTCACCGAGGATCCGCGGGCCGTCGTCGACGGCTACACCCGCCAGTGCTCTGTGCTCGTCACCGCGCGAGATCTGGCCATGATGGCCGCGACGCTGGCCAACCGCGGGGTGAATCCTCTGTCGGGCGAGCAAGTGATACGCGAACCGGTAGTGCGTCAGGTGCTGAGCGTCATGCTCACCTGCGGAATGTATGACGCGGCCGGTGACTGGGCGACCCAGGTCGGGATTCCGGCGAAGAGCGGTGTGGCCGGCGGTCTGATCGGCGCACTGCCCGGCCAGATCGGCATCGCCACGTTCTCACCGCGATTGGACTCTCACGGAAACAGCGTGCGCGGGGTGTCGCTGTTCGAACGATTCTCCTCCGATATGGGTTTGCATGTGATGGAGGTCCCGGCCGCCGCGCGCGCGGTCGTGCGATCCAATCATGTCGCCGGCCACGGATCCGACGCGATCCGCGTCATCCAACTGCAAGGTGGAATCGGCTTCGCCGGAGCCGAGAGAGTTGTCCGGGAAACCCTGGACACTGCGCCCCCGGAAGCCGGGGTGGCTCTGGACCTCACGATGGTCTATTCGATCGACGACGTGGCACGGCGCATGCTGCTGGAGGTCGCGCGCCGGCTCACGTTGGACGGTCATGAGGTCTACCTCGTCGACCCGGAATCGATCATGCCCGATCCCGATCCCGGCGATGGCGGCCGAGTCACCGTCATCGGAGACGTCGAACAAGCATTGAATTCGCGCGCACGGTGACCCAGGGCAGCAGCCCGCGTCATCCGGGACCGTCGGACGGGAGCGGAAGACGGGTGTGCGTTGTCGCCGCGGAAATGGAGACACGATGCGTCCGTCCTCGGACAAGGTGATGCCCGAGGCATGGAAGGCTGCGAGCGCCTTCGCGTCGGCGAATCGAGACGCGGCATTACAGCGCGGACTCTCGGTCCAGGAGTCCGAGTTCATCAAGCTGCGTGCGTCGCAGATCAATGCGTGCGCGTTCCATGCCCGGCACCTGCTCGCGCTGGGCCCGCGCACCCGTGCCCGGACCAGGGCACAGCTTCGTGCGGAGGGTGTTCGAACCGGGCTTTCGGGGCGTTCGAGCCGACTGGTGCACCGGGGTCGGTCAGCCCATACTCGAGGAGTCGGGCATACCGATGCTGCGGCCGCCGAGGTGGCGGGCGAAATGCCGCTCGATCGCGCGGTACAGCATGACCCGGTTCTCCGGATTCGCGAATCCGTGGCCTTCGTCCTCGGCGACCAGGTATTCGACCGGCACACCGCGCTCGCGGAGCCGGGCGACGATATTGTCGGATTCGGCCTTGACGACGCGGACATCGTTGGCGCCCTGGGCGACCAATAGCGGAGTGCGGATCTTGTCGACCATGGTGATCGGGGAGCGGGTCAGCATATCGGCCTCCTGCTCGGGAATTTCGGGGTCGCCGACATAGCGGTACCAGTTGTTGACGTTGTAGGCCCGAGTGAACGGCGGCAGGGTGCGCAGGAAGTTGGCGAGATCGGAGATGCCGACGTAGTCGACGGCGGCGGCGAAACGGTCCGGAGTCACAGTGATACCGACGAGTGCGGCGTACCCGCCGTAGGAACCGCCGTAGATGCCGAGGCGATCGGGGTCGGCGTAACCTTCGGTGACGGCCCAGTCGACGGCGTCGATCAGATCGTCGTGCATCGCCTTGGCGAACTCGCCGATCGCGCTGGTGACGTGCCGTTTCCCGTAACCGAGCGAGCCGCGGAAGTTGACCTGCAGTACCGCGTAGCCGCGGTTGGCGAGGAACTGGGCGTCGTCGCTGTAGCCCCACGAGTCGTGGTACCACGGCCCGCCGTGCACCACCAGCACCAGCGGGAGGTTCCGCGGCTCCACCCCGACCGGCAGGGTGAGGTAGGCGTGCAGAGGCAGCCCGTCGCGGGCGGAAAACCCGACAGGCTGCATGGGGGCCATGGCGTTCGGGTCCCGGTCCGGGTAGGACCGGAACAGCAGGCGGGCATCGCCGGTGGTGTGGTCGTAGAACCAGGTGACACCGGGATCGCGGTCGTGGACGAAGGTGGCGACCCAGCGCTGCCCGGAGTCGTCGCAGGACAGGGTGCCGAGCACGCCGTCGGACAGTTTCTCCAGCCGGGCGTGGATTTCGGCGAAGTGCGGGTCGAGAACCTCGATACGCGGGCGATCGCCCACGAAGCGCGCGGCGAGGATCTCGCCGGTGCTCCGATGGGTGTAGACCGGGGGCGGGAGCACACCGGGCAGCAGCATACCGCTGATGTCGAGGTCGTGGCCGTCGACCGCGGCGACGACGGTCTCGGCGCCGGTCTCGTGGTCGATGCGGACCAGCCGCAGGTTGTCGCCGTCCTGGTAGGACCCGACGAGCAGCCCTTTCCCGTCGGCAGTGACCTGCTGGGGCTGAATGCTCATCGGGTACTCGGCCCCGCCGGGGCGGCGGAGCGGCCGCGTCCCTCCGGTGGCGGGGTCGATCGCGGAGATCTCGACGGTGCCGTCCTGGGCCAGGGCGGTGCGGAAGGCGGGCTCGCCGCGGTGGTCGAGCAGGACGGCGGACGTCGGATCGTCCTGCTCGAGGTGCAGGGTCGTCTCGCCGGTCGCGACGGCGATCCGGAAGGTATCGAAGAACAGTGGGCGCCGGTTCATCGTGACGAGCACGCTGCCGGAGACCGACGGCAGCGGCTCCACACCCACCACACGTGACCCCGGGTCCATCGGCGTGAGGTCGGCAACGGGTGCGTCGGGTTCGTCGAGGTCGACGCGGTACAGATGCCAGTCCTCGTTACCGTCGGTGTCCTGGAGGTAGAGCAACCAGCGGGTGTCGTCGGTCCAGTAGTAGGTGGTGATCCCGCGGCGGGTGTCGTGAGTGACGGGAACAGCGTCGTCATGGGTCGCGTCGATACCGCGGACCCAGACGTTGCGGCGGCCTCGATGCGGGGCGAGGTAGGCGATACGGGTGCCGTCGGGGGAGATCGACGGATTCGCGAACTGCGGGTCGGCGAAGAACGCCTCGATGTCGATCAGCTCGGGGCGCTGATTGGTCGGCTTTCCGGTCACGGTCTGTCTCCACTTCGTTCGGCTCCGGCTCACACTTGCGCCTCTGATCGAACACTGTGCCGTAGCGGCATACTCAAGCTCGCGGCCGCGAGGGACGTCAGGATTACCCACGGGCTTGTCTTCGACACTGTCGAGATCATCGCTGTACCGGTCGTCGAACCCGGCCACTGCCGACGGCTGGATCGTAATCGACGACTACCGATCGGCGGGTCCCTGATCGATCACCTCCGGTGTCCGGTCGTACCGGTGTGTAGACGATCACGTATGAGGGTGAGCCTGTGAACCATGTTCGGTTGTTTCGGACGCCTATGTAATGGGCTCATGGCCCCGCAATGACTTTCCTACCGGCGCGCAACGTGCGCACTCCCACGTGCGTACCACTTCGATCGGCTGACCGAACACCGCCCTTACTCGAGCGACACGATTCGTCCGTGTCGATTCGAGCTCATCTCATCCGACTCAGGAGAATGACCATGATTACCGCCAACCTCGCCGTTTCTCTCGACGGATTCGCTGCCGGACCCGGGCAGGATCTCGACCACCCCTTCGGTGTCGGCGCAGAAGCGCTGACTGCCTGGATGTTCGAAACCGAGCAGCCAGGACGGGAAGCGGATAAAAAGATCCTGGCCGACATCCACGCCGGTATCGGCGCGCACATCATGGGCCGCAACATGTTCGGCCCCGGTCGCGGGCCGTGGGACCTCGGTTGGAATGGCTGGTGGGGAACCGAGCCGCCCTATCACGCGCCGACGTTCGTACTCACCCATTACGAGCGCGAACCGGTGACCATGGAGGGTGGCACCACGTTCACATTCGTCACCGAAGGTATCGAAGCGGCCCTGGTCCAGGCACACGAGGCCGCGGACGGAAAGGATGTGGGGATTGCCGGCGGCGCGGCGACGATTCGCCAGTACTTGGCTGCGGGCCTGCTCGACGAACTCGTCCTGCACGTGGTCCCTGTCGTACTCGGCGCAGGAGAGAACCTTTTCACCGGTCTCTCCGGAATCGAGCTTCGGCCGATGGAGACCACGGCCTCCCCCACGGTGACGCACGTGCGCTACCGTGTCCGTCACTGACACGAGCCGGGGGCTGCACGGGTGCGTCCAGCTGCTTGTGCGGCCTCACTGCCGCTGTTCAGCGTGTCATCGAATACCCGGCGCGGGAGAATGCGGGTCGGCGTGCCCGCCGGAAGGCTTCGGGTGCGGGAACAGCCTGTCACCGACAATCGAATGACGCGTGGCCCGGCGGTTGCCCGGCGCCGGAGTGTCGTAGGCGAGATCGCGGCGAATACCGGTCCGGTAATCCCTCGGCGGCACACCGAAATGGCGTTTGAAGGCCGCGCTCAGCGCGAAGGCGTTGCTGTACCCGACGTGGCGTGCGATGGCATCGACGGTGTGATCGGTTTCCCGGAAGAGGTCGGCTGCCAGCGACAGTCTCCACCCGGTGAGGAAGGACATCGGGGGTTCGCCCACGAGCGCATTGAACCGCCGTGCAATGGCGGCGCGCGAGACACCCACCGCATCCGCCAGAGACGCGACGGTCCACCGATGCCCGGGATTGTGCTGCAGCAGGCGCAGCGCTCTGCCCACCAATGGATCGCTGTAGGCGTGATACCAGGCAGGCGCGTCGTGGTGGACGAGCCGGGCGCGCAGCGCACCGGCCACAACCAGCTCCAATAGGTGGTGCAGTACGAGGTTGCGGACGGGCCGGTCTCCGGCAGCACCATCTGCCAAGATCTCGAGAACGCTGTCGGGAACATCGCTGTGCTGCAGAACGATGACCGGAGGCAGTCCGTGCAGCAGGCGCCGGGCCACCGCCGAGGCGGTGTCCTGGGACCCGGTGAGAATCGTCGTGGCGCCCCGAGGCCGGTCGATCTGTGGTGCCGCGCCGGGGCTCAGTACCTCACGCGAGAGCACCTCTGCCGATGCCGGGCTCAGCCGCCCGGGATGGAGGATGAGCGGCGGCTCGCTCATCGGGTTGTCTGCCACGAGGTATGTTTCCGAGCTGCGGATGATCGCGACCTCGCCGGGATTCACGTATCGCGAGCCGTGCCGAGCGGTGATCATCCAGATGCCCCCGCGAGCCGGCGACAACACCGTCAATGGTGTCCGTTCCGAAATATGCAGGGAAAAGGGCCGATTCAGCACGCGCCACATCGGAAACGCTCCGCGAACGGGTGAACTTCCGAGCCGCCCGGCCCCTCACCGGCGAGTGCGCTATCCCTGAACGGCTCCTGCGCTCTCGGGACAGTGATGTATCGGGTCACTGCAACCCGCTCCCACTGTGCCGCTGCGATTCGATGAATGCTCGCAGGCGGTCGGCTAACCGGGTCGGGACCTGCATGGGCAGCGAATGCGTCGTGCCCGGCCAGATATCCACCTCGACCCGCGGGATGGAGGCTTCGGCTCGGCGCGCGGCGCGCTCCCCACCGGCAAGGGACTTCCCGGCGATAGCTACGTAGGTGGGGATTTCGATACCTGCCAACTCGGCACTGCTGAGCAGGCCCGGGATCGGAAGCGAACTCCGGTACTGCGCGGCCGCGGTCCGGATCATCTCGCCGATCGGTGTCGCGGCGCGGACTTCCTCTACGGACACCCCGCCGATCGCGGCCAGCGCGTGGTCGTGCCACGCGGCGCGGGGTGTGACAGTGAACAGCAGCGCCCAGAGGAAGGTCGACGGTGGGGGAAGACGGAGCGTGAACACCGGCTCCACCAGCAGAAGCGAGGCGAGGCGGTGGGGCGCGTGCAGGGCCACCGCCGCAGCGGTCGCACCCCCGAAGGAATGTCCGAGGAGGTGGACGCGTGAACAGCCCAGATCGGCCAGCGCTTCGTCTACCCAGCGCGCCTGATCGGCCATCGACGTCAGCGGCGCCGTCTGCTCCGACATCCCCGCGTCCCCGATCGCGTCCATGGCGAGGATCGGGCGACCGATGCGTTCGTGCAGGGCAGCGAGATTCGCCGACCACATGGGAACGCCGGAGCTGCGCCCGGGGAGGAGGACAATGGGATCGGCATTGCCGTCGCCGCCGTTCCACACATAGGTGCGCACAGTTCCGAATGTCGTCCGCACATCATGTGTGGAGGTCGGCGCCGGCCCGGCCGCAAGCGCGGCCTGGTAGGCCTTCGCGTACGCCCATCGCCCCTTCTGTGATCGGAAGCGGCCCAGCGTCATCATCGTTCTCCGTTCGAGTAAGCTCGCTCCGGAAGAATAGCAATACGTTCGTATTGGAGCAATACGAACGTATTGGAATCTTGTCCCATGGAGCGATATGACCCTCGAAAACGACAAACGCACCGCGATTCTCGCCGCTGTATGGTCGGTCATCGCCGACAAGGGTGTCGCCGCGGTCTCGTTCCGCAATGTCGCCGCGGCTGCGGGCGTCTCGGTCGGGCTGGTGCAGCACTACGTCGGGTCGAAGGAGAAGCTCGTGCGTCTCAGTGCCGCCGCGATGATCGAAGGATCGGCGCGACGCTTCACCGACCGTCCGGCCGATGTCCATGCCGAGCTACGCCGTCTGATCGCCCACGCGGTACCGGCGACGCCGGGGTCGCGTCGCGGCGTCGTCGTCTGGCATGCCTACATTGCCGCGAGTATCGCCGACCCCGAACTGGCGGCAATGCTGCGCGATGCCAAGCGCGGGCAGGAGGCGAACGCGGCCCGCCTGCTCGCCGACTTCGCGCCCGGGGTCGACGCCGCCACGGTCGCGCGGCGACTGGTCGCGCTGTCGGATGGTCTCGCCGCCCGGGTCATCACCGGCGATCTCGAGCCGGCGGAAGCTGTCGACGCGATCGATCGCGCGATCGGCGACCTCGAAGCGGATCGGGACTGATCGTCGGCGTGGTCGTATCCCGTCTCTCGTCGTGAGTCGCCAACCACTGCCGTCTCACTCCCGAGGTAAATACAATACGTTCGTATTGCTCCGATACGAACGTATTGCTATCCTTCCTGGCAACGCCTCAGAAGATGATCGGCGTACGCGGGATACGTGCTCGGCGAAAGGGATTCACCACAATGAGACTGACCACTATCACCCACGTATCCGTCGACGGGGTGATGCAGGGACTCGGCGGCCCGGAAGAGGACCGGCAGGATGGATTCGAGCGTGCCGGGTGGGCTCTGCCGCTGTTCGACGATGACGCCGAGGCGTTCCTCGGTGGGATCTTCGAACGTGCGGATGCATTCCTGCTCGGTCGGCGCACCTACGAGTCCTTCGCCGGGTCCTGGGGCGTCACGGTGACCTGTCTGAACGGCTACCCCAACACGGGTCTGGGCATCGTGACCGAGGTGCGGCTGCGATAGGTGGTCGAACGCCACGATCACCGTGCCCCGCCTGGTCACTGCGGCGGCTCACTCCCTCCGGGCAGGCCGGGGCGCCCCGGAGCCGAGCCTGCGGGACGTCTGTACCGAGAGTGGCTCTCGAAGGCCGGATATGCGTCGGGCGCCCGAGTGGCGAAGAGGGAGAGAGGGAATTCGATGCCGAGATGGATCGAGGGGATCCAAGCCCCAGTGGACCTCGGCCTGCTACTCGGGAAACCGCTGATCGACGCCACCGGAAAGTACAGCCACTTTCTGGCCGAGGACGTGATACGCGGATCGCGAGCCGGACTCGTTCGAGCCACCGATGAGTTCTTGCAGGTCGATCGGATATCGAAGGAAAAGACGCAATGGGACGGGTCTGATTCCTGGGGACGCTCGGCAGCCCTTCCTCCACCGGCTTCCGGGGAAGCTGTGACGGGCTGGGATACAGCGCGAGGTATAGAACTGGCCTTCTGGACCGGAGATGTCAGAAAGGAACGTCTCTACAGCAAGAATTTCGATGGACAAGGGCGTGCGACAGACGTTCCGACCGGGGTATCTTTCTCGTCGACTCGGGGACGAGCTGCATTCTTCAAGAGGGTGAGATTCACTCCTTCTCTCATGTTGCACGGCACCTACTCCCGCTCGGGTCGGCAGATAAAGGATTTCCATGACGCCATGTCGGCGTGGCCGTCGGAACGGGCGATAATACTGCACGCCGATTCGGATCACGAACTGGAAGTCTTCTATGTCAATGCGGACGTTTCCCCGTCTGCTGTACACGGTGACGACATGGCGCAGGGTTCGATCATGGCTCTCTCGCCGGAAATGTTCGCCAGAGTCGTCTCGAACGACAGCGATATCCGTCGGTTGGCGGTATCGGAATCCGGCCGGCCGATCGTGGTGCTTTCGAGCAGTGCGGCAGCACCGGGTTGCTTCTTGGGGCAGCGTTTCGCTGATGCTCTTCAAAATCAGGAGCAACTACGGCGTGATGTATATGTGAGTCGCGGGGAGCAGATCGTGTGGGAACAAGCGCTGGACCGCGCTCCACTTTCGGTGGAGCGGATGGGGGACATGCCGGAGCCTTCTCGGTCGGGAGAACGCCGACCGGACGACGAAGCCAAGATCTGGGAGCTGTACCCGGCTACGGGTCGGTACAGCTCATAGATGGAGCGCGGTTCCGACGTCTCCGGTGCGACCGGTCGTCAGCAGTGAGACCTGCCGTATCGGCACATCTTTCTGCGCTGTCGCCTTCGGTACGGACGGCCTGTGGAATCAGGTCAGCGGGTGCTGCAGGCCGTTGTGCGGCGAGAGGCACGACGCGACGGTAGGTCTGCCGGGCACACAGAATCTCCACAATTGACGCCTGTTCTCTCCACACGGGGTGGCTAGGCTTCCCGGGCATGGAACAGAACGCACCGGCAGGGGGAGCGGTGGCGCGGCGGATCCTGGTGGTGGACGACGAACTCACCATCGCGGAATCGGTGGCGGCGCGGTTGCGAGCCGAGGAATTCACGGTGGAGGTGGCCCACGACGGACCCGCCGCGGTGGCCGCCGCGAGCACCTTCGGCCCCGACCTGGTCGTCCTCGACGTCATGCTGCCCGGCTTCGACGGACTGGAGGTCTGTCGGCGGATCCAGGCCGAACGCTCGGTGCCGGTACTGATGCTCACCGCGCGAACCGATGAGATCGATCAGCTCATCGGTCTCGGCGTCGGCGCCGATGACTACCTCACCAAACCGTTCTCCCTGCGGGTCCTCACCGCCCGGGTACACGCGTTGCTGCGCCGGGTCGAGCGCGCCGCCGCGCTGCCCGGCACGATCACCGTGGTGGGCGATCTGCGAATCGATACCGATCAGCGCCGGGTCTGGCGCGGTGGGGTCGAAGCACAACTGACGCCGCTGGAATTCGATCTGCTGGCCCGGCTGGCGCAGCGGCCCCGCGCGGTGCTGGCCCGCGAACGGCTCCTCGAGGAGGTATGGGACTGGGCCGATGCCGCGGGCACCCGGGCGGTCGACAACCATATCAAGGCATTACGCCGCAAACTCGGCGCCGACCTGATCCGGACCGTCCATGGTGTCGGGTATGCGCTGGAGAGCAGATGAGCGGGCGCGCGGTCACCGGCGCCGACGCCCGGGGCGGGGTCGTGGGTGGGTGGCGGCGGATATCCGACCGGGTGGCGGCGGTATTGCCGCGGCCGCTGGATCGGGTCCGCTCCATCAAACTCAAACTGGCCGTCCTGATGACCTTCGCGGGCGGACTCGCCTTCGGCTATTTCCGTCTGCAGATCGGCTGGCTGCCACCGATGACCACGCTGGCCGCGATGGTGATCGCGCTGGTGTCCTCTCAGTTCCTGGCGCACGGCATCACCATGCCGCTGCGGGAGATGACCGCCGCCGCGCAACGGATGGCGCGCGGGGACTACACGAGCCGTGTGCGCGCCTCCTCCCGCGACGAAGTGGGCCAGCTGGCCGATGCGTTCAACCGGATGGCGGACGACCTCGCCGCAGCCGACCAGCAGCGCCGTGACCTGATAGCAAATGTCTCGCATGAATTGCGCACCCCCGTCACCGCGCTGGGCGCCGTCCTGGAGAACCTGGTGGACGGGGTATCGAAGCCCGATCCGAAAACACTCGAAACGGCTCTCGCGCAGACCGAGCGGCTGGGGCGGCTCGTTTCCGAACTGCTCGACATCTCCAGTATCGAGGCCGGCGCCGTCCCGCTCGACCGCGGCGAATTCGCTATCGCACCGCTTCTCGCGGAAGTGGCGGCCGAGGTGGAGGTCATGACGGCCGCCTCGGGCCGCGGGATCCGTTTCCGCAGCGAGGTCGAGCCGGTGACCGCGACCGTGTACGCCGACCGCGCCCGCCTCCACCAGGTGGTACTGAACCTCCTGGACAACGCCGCCCGGCACGGTCCGGCCGGCGGTGAGGTCCGGTTGCGCGCCCACACCGTGGGCGACGACCTTGTGATCGATGTCGAAGACGACGGTCCCGGCATACCGCCTGACCAGCGCGAGCGCATCTTCGACCGCTTCACCCGCGGTGGCCGTACCGACGGCGGCGGCACCGGGCTCGGACTTGCGATCGCGCGCTGGGTGATCGATCTGCATCGCGGCGACATCGCCGTCACCGGCCCCGGCTCCCGGATCCGCGTGGTCCTGCCGGCCACCGAGCCGCCCGACCTCTGACCTTTCCCGCTGCACAGCCCGGCCGCCTATCGGCCCCGGGGCGATAACGCACACCCTCAGGAGGAGCCCCATGCCCAGACGAACCAGGCCGAACGACGACAACGCGGAACGGACGACCCCGGTGGAATCGGCGGAATCTGCCGAACCCGGAACTCCGCCGGCCACCGAGAACGCAGCGAGTCCGACGGGAACAACGGGGACCCGAGGAACGACCGAGACCATCGACTCGGCAGCCCCTGCCGAACCGAGCGGTTCGGGGTCCGCTACCGGGAAGGAAACCGCCGCGGGTTCGTTGTCCGATGCTGCGCTCTGGGGGCCCGGTAGCCGGATGCAAGTGCAGCCGCCGAACGTTCGGGTTGCACCGGAGCACCCGAATGCGCCGGCCGTTCCACCACACCGGTACCTGGTCGCCTACCCGGCGGGTGTCCTGCCTGCGGCGGGAATCGCGGGTCTGGTCGCCGCGGCGACCGTCCCGCTCGACCGGCCCGGAATCGGCTGGTTGCTGGCGGGTTCCGCGGCCGCGGCCGCGGTCGGTGCAGTCCATCGCCGGGCACGTCGTACCGCGGAAACGGAGCATGGACAGACCCGGCACCGGGAGCGCCTGTGGTGGGCGATCACGGCACTGGTGTTGCTGGCGGTCGGCAGTTTCCGGGCCGCGGGGTGGTTGTTCGTTCTGTGCCTGGCGGCGGCGGCCGTGGCCGGGTCGCTGGCGGTGGTGGGCCGGCGTTCCGAGCGCGGGACATTCCGGGATGCGCTGGCTGTTCCGCTGGCGTCGGCCGGCGCCGTCGCCTGGGTGTTCACCGCATTGGGAAAGCGGCCCGACGGTGCCGAGACGCGTAATCGCCGAGTCGGGATATCCGCCGTCGTCACGGTGGCGTTACTGGTGGTGTTCGTACCACTACTGGCCGGCGCAGACGCCACGTTCGCCGCGCTCGTCGACGGTCTGGTGCCGCCGATGGACAGTGACACGCTGACCCGCTGGGTCGTGGTGTTCGTCGCAGCGGGTATCGGAACGCTGGGCGCCCTGTATCTGCTCGCCGGACCTCCGCTCCCGGCCGACGGGCAGCCGAAAGTCGCGAATCGCACGCTGGCGCGACTGGAATGGGGTCTGCCGGTCGGCACCCTGACAGCGGTGTTCGCGCTGTTTCTCGGAGCACAGTTGGTGGCCCTGTTCGGTGGGGACGATTATGTGCAGCGCACCGCCGGCCTGACCTACGCCGAGTACGCCCGGGGCGGTTTCTGGCAGCTCTCCGCGGTCACCGTGCTGACGCTCGCCGTCATCCTGCCCGTCCTGCACCGGGCAGCCCGGGACACCGCCGTGGATCGGCTGTGGTCGCGCGGCCTGTTGTGCGCGTTGAGCGGGCTCACGCTGGTGATGATCGTCTCCGCGCTCGGACGTATGTGGACCTACCAGCAGGCGTACGGATTCACCGTGCTGCGGTTGCTGGTCGGCACATGCGAACTCTGGCTCGGCATCGTCTATGTGCTGGTGATCATTGCCGTTCTGCGCCTGGAAACGGCATGGCTGCCACGCTGTGCGATCGCGACGGGAACGGCCGCACTACTGGCCCTTGCCGCACTGAATCCCGAGGGCCTGGTCGCCGCCGAGAACATCGACCGCTGGGAGCGCGGCGAAGACCTCGACGTCGACTACCTGGCCGGTCTGTCCGTCGATATCGTCCCCGCCCTCGACCGCCTGCCCGCCCAGATCCGCGATGGCCTGCTCGAACAGCTCGAGAACCGGCTCGACGAGGACACCTGGAACAGCTGGAATCTGGCCCGCACCCGGGCACGCTGAGCCGTGCAGTCGTCTCACAGTTGATCCGCATGTCGGGTCTCCACTGCTCGACGGTGCTCTGGATGGGGGCCGATCGGGCGCTGATACTGTGCCGGACAATGTAGCGGTCCGGCAGAGTTCGGCCAGTGGAGGTGTGGAGAGTGGCGCGCAAGGTTGTGGTGACCGTGATCGACGATCTGGACGGTGCATCCGCCGCCGCCGAGACCGTCTCGTTCGGCATCGACGGGGTGGGCTACGAGATCGACCTGTCCGAGGCGAATGCGCGGGAACTCCGTGCCGGCCTCGACAAGTGGACCCCCTTCGCGCGCAGGGTCGGGGGACGGAGCCGGGTCAAGGATCCTGCGGCGGGTCGGCGGAAGGATGCGAAGGCAGTGCGGGAGTGGGCACGTCGAAATGGGCATGATGTGCCCGAGCGTGGCCGGATGCCCTCCGCGGTGCTGCAGGCATACCAGCGGGCCGCGAACTGACGCCGGTACTATCCCGGCGTGCGGGGTGGCCGAGGAGGCCGAGCCGGTCGTTTCCGCGTTCCGCGCGGGCATCAACTTCCGGGCCGTATGTCCGCAGGAGACAGTGGCGCCGGATCGGCCAAAGATGTTGGCCTGGAACATGTCCCGGTAGTATGCCGCAGCATGTCCACACAACGAATGCCAGGCCGTCCCGCCGCAGGCCGAACGGGACACACCGCGGCACCGTGCGGGGGAGTCACGCGTTGAGCAATGCAGATCCGGGTTCGCAGAGGGAATCCCTGATCACGCACGGGCCCGCGGTAGCCGCCGAATCATATGTTCGGCTGGACACCCCCACGTTCGCGGCCGATCCGCACCGCGCGTACGCAGATATGCGACATCATGGCCCGTTGGTGCCGATCGAGCTTTCTCCGGGTGTGCCGGCGACGCTCGTGATCGGTTACCAGGTGGCCATGCAAATCCTCAACGACGAGGCCCATTTCCCCGCGGACCCACGCCGATGGGAGAAGAACGCCCCCTCGGATTCCCCGATGCTGCCGATGTTGGGCTACCGCCAGAATGCGCTGCGCACCGCAGGTCTGGAGCACGAGCGATACCGGCGCACCATCATCGCGGCGTTGGACACCGTCGACATGCACAAGGTTCACGGCGCAGTTGCCCGGGCCGCCGAGGGACTGATCAACGACTTCTGCGAGCGCGGTACCGCCGACCTGCGAACGGACTACGCGTATCCGTTGACTTTCCGGGTGCTGAGCGAACTGATGGGCTTTCCCGAAGACGCCGCGGCCGCGGCGTATCACGGGATGGCGGCGATGCTGGAGGGAGTGGGCGCCGAAGAAGGGCAGCAGCGTTTCGTCGAGGCTCTGATCGGGGTTGTCGAGCAGAAGCGGGCCGAGCCGGGCGACGATTTGACCTCGGAGCTGCTGAAACACCCGGACGGGCTCGATGCCATGGAGATGGTGAATCAGGCCGCGCTCCTGTTCTCGATGGGTACGGAGCCGACCTGCAATCTCATTCTCAATGCGCTGCTGCTGTTGATGACCGACGAGCAATACGGGGGTGAGGTCCTCAGCGGTGCCATGGCCACCCGGGACGCCATCGATGCGGTGCTGTTCGAGGATCCACCGCTGGCGAATTGGAGCGTGAGCTACCCCAGGCAGCCGCAACTCGTCGGCGATGTGTGGCTGCCGGCCGATCAGCCGGTGGTCATCAGCTTGGCCGCGTGCAACAACGATCCCAGCGTTGTAGGCGGTGGTGACCGCAGGGGCAACCGGTCGCACCTGGCATGGGGAGCCGGCCCGCACGGCTGCCCGGCCCAGAGCCTCGCCCAGACCATCGCCTCGCAGGGCATCGACCTGCTACTCGATGCCCTGCCGGATATTCGGCCGAAAGTATCCGCGCAGCAACTGCCTTGGCGGCAGGGGCAGTTCCACCGTGCCCTGGCGGCACTACCGGTCGAGTTCCCGGCGTGCCCGCCGATGCGTCTCGCCTGGTAGAGGTGACGATGGGTGGCGGGCGCCATGCGGTGCCCGCCACCGGTAGTGCACCGTCACTGCGTCAGAGTGAAACCGTCGTAGTCGTCGGCGGCGACCTGGTCGCACTTTTCGCGATACGCTCCGACGCCGCCGATGTATGCGTACATCACCCTCGGCTTACCGGGCACATTCGATCCCACGTACCAGGAGTCCACCTTCGGATAGAGCGTCATATCGCCGACCTCGCCGACGTGCCGCGTCCATTCCTGCTCCGCCTCGGTCTCGGCCTCCATGACCGTGACGCCCTTGGATCGCATCGCTTCGATCGCGTCCGATACCCAGTCGACGTGCTGCTCGATGGACACCATCATGTTCGACAGGACCGACGGGCTGCCCGGGCCCGTGATCGTGAAGAGGTTCGGAAAGCCCGCCACGGTGAGACCGAGGTAGGTGACGGGCCCGTCGGCCCACTTCTCCCGCAGCGATGCACCATCCCGGCCGCGAATGTCGATCGCGCCCAGCGCACCGGTCATCGCGTCGTATCCGGTGGCGTAGATGATGTCATCGAACTCGAAACTCTCCTGCGTCGTCTCGAGTCCGGACGCGGTCACCTCGGTGAGCGGGGTCGTGCGAACGTCTACGAGCCGGACATTGGGACGATTGAAGGTCTCGTAGTAGTCCGTCCCCAGGACCGGGCGTTTGACGCCGAAGAGGCCGGCGGGCTGAAGCAGCCGGGCGACAGCCGGGTCCGTCACGATCTCGGCGATTCGGTCGCGAATGAACTGGGCGGCGGTCTCGTTGGCGGCTTCGTCGGCGAGTAGGTCCGTGAATCCGACGAGCATGCTGACCAGTTCGCTGTCCTTGTCGCTCCACACTCTGCGGTAGAAGGCATTTCGTTCGTCTTCGCTCACCTCTAGCGCCCCCTTGGTGGCTTCGGGTTGCGCGATGCCGAACGACGATTCCCGGTTGGCCTTGCGCACCTCGCGGTAGCGAGACTTGATCCCGCGCTGGAATTCGGGATCGATCGCGTGATTGCCGGCGGGAAGAACATAGTTCGCGGTCCGCTGGAACACGGTGAGTTGCTCGGCCGATTCGGCGATGAGCGGAATAACCTGCACCCCGGAGGAACCGGTGCCGATCACCGCGACCCGCCGGCCGGTGAAGTCCACCTCCTGCGCGGGCCAGTTGCCGGTGTGGAAGCTGCGCCCCCGGAACGTATCGATGCCCGGAACTTCCACCATCTTCGGCGCCGACAGACAGCCTGTCGCCATGATCGCGTACCGCGCCGAGACGACCTCGCCCTGATCGGTCGTGATCCGCCACCGCGCGGCGGACTCGTCGTAGACCGCGGCGGTGACGCGGGTCCGCAACTGCACGTCCTTACGCAGATCGAAACGATCCGCGACGTGGTTGATGTAGCGGAGCAACTCCGGCTGCGGCGGCAACTTCTCGGTCCACTCCCACTCCTGCTCGAGCTCGGGGTCGAAGGAGTAGTTGTAGTACACGCTTTTCACATCGACGCGTGCGCCCGGATAACGGTTCCAGTACCAGGTGCCGCCGAGTCCACCGCCCGCCTCGTACACCTGCACCGAAAGGCCGAGTTCGCGCAACTTGTACAGCATGTGGAGGCCGGCGAATCCGGCTCCGACGACGACTGCGTCGATCTCGCGGGCCTCCTGCCCGGTCGAGGATACGGAATGCTCGGAGGTCGTTGTCATCGTGGGACCTGCCTTTCGATGAGTCGCCGTGGGAGACACAGCTGTTCGGTTCAACTACGGGGCGAGTCGGCAGTTACCTGGTCGAGGGAAGAGCTGGCGTGAGATGGTGGTCGGACATTGGAGACGATGACGCCGCAGAAGGTTCTTGCTCCTCCCTCGTGTCGCTGCAGCCCGGTCGATGTCACGAGCTGATCGGTGCGCGGACAAGACTCGCCGAGCGTCAGTTTTCCAGACCGGTACACGTTGCAGATCGGCGGGACTCGGTTGTGCGCGTTGATGTTTCCGCGCGGCGCCCGCATTTGCCGGGCATCACAAACGCGAGCAGGTCGATTGCATGGGGTTGCAGAATAGGACTTGCCCTGCCGTCGTTACGACTGTCTCCGCGCGGCAGCGAATCCGTCGACAGCATCGAGACTCCGAACCACAGCGTGATGTCCGGTCGGCAGAAGCTGTATCCGGCGTCCGCGATTTCGGCCGGGGCTTTCTGATGTGCGAGCTCCGAGTCGAGTTATCGCGCGGTCGACTCGATTGCCATGACGATGGGTTGTCGGCAGGGGTGCCGGGTTGATCCCGGGACGCCGTGCTCAGGAGTCGGTTGTTCCGCTGCTCTGTGCCAGGGCCTGGGGGCCGTATCGGGAGGCGATCAAGGCCCAGGGGTCGGCGTAGGGGCCGCGGCGCTCGATGCGCCGCTGCAGCGCCAGTGTTGTGCGTATCACCGGCCGTAGGAGGGGGCCGGTCGTCCGGAGGATTGCGCGCAGCAAGCGCGGCTGGGCCTCGGCGATCCAGGCGACCGTCTGCGGCCAATCGTGCTGTTGGAAGTCGAGGAGTGCCTGCGATTCCCTGGTATCGAACCAACCGGTGAAGGCCCATCCCCGGTCGTCGCCGGGATCGCCCGGCAAGCTCGCGGATGGTCCGAGCCGGCCGATACCCATCGCTTCGAATATGGAGTCCTCGACGTCGCGATGGGTGTGGGCGTAACTGTCGTTACCGGCGACGAGCAGCACTTTGCCGCTGATTGCGTCGCGGCGGTCGACAGCGTTGGCGAATGCCAGTGCGGCGTCGCGGGCGTCCACGCCGTGCAGCCGATTGTCACCGGGGGTCGCGCGGATGAGCACCAGATGGTCGGTGTTCAGGCCGGCGGTGGTGTCGGGGGACAGCACGCCCGGAAACCGGCAGCCGAGCGGGACCGTCTACATCTGGGCGTCGCTCGGCGCGCTGATCCCGACGCTCCAGGTGTACGTGTGGATCAGATGGATCATCGGCCCTTATTTCGAGCGGGTGCCCACCGGGCCGAGCGACCCGCCCATACTCATGAAGACGATCCTGAGCATCTGGACGGCCGGCGTCCTGATCGGTCTCCCCTTCGCCATCTACTGGTGGATCATCAGGCCGTGGTGGTGCGAGCGCCGGATCACCCTGGACGCCATACTGCTGGTGTCCACGGGCCTGATGTTCTTCCAGGACCCCTTCCTGAACTACCTGAACACGTGGTGCACCTACAACACCTGGATGTTCCATCCCGATCTGCCGATGCCACGCCAGGACTCCGGCTACCTCGACAAGGACGGTGAATTGGTCCTTCCGGACGGAGCCGAGGTCCCGAAGATCGTGCCGTTCGAACGGGAGAACTGATATGCCGGCCAGGGCCACAGCTGTGGGTTACCGTCACGTGCAGGCGCCGTTCTGCCCCGCGCCCAACAACAAGGCAGGGGTATTTCGCCACGCCTCCTGCCAGGGACTTCCGGTCCTGTCCTGCTCCGGACGGCGCATCACGAATGCCCTGCCGTGCAGGAGCAGGTGAACCGTTCGGGTCGACGGAGTAGCCGCCTTTCTGCTCGAGTCGATCCCGGTCAGTCCGGGACGATGACGGCCCGGGTTCGTCCCTGATGCGCCCAGGCTTCGCCGACGCGGCCGAGCGGGTACACGGTGTACGGCGCGTCGAAGGTGCCGTCGGCGAATCGGGCCAGGATGCCGGGGAGTTCGGCGATCATCTGCTCCTTGGAGACCGAGCCCTTGCCGCTGCCGCCGACCCGGATCCGTCGGCTGCGCAGTAGTGCTGCGGGCAGCGCCGCCTCGGCTCCGGCGAGCGAGCCGATCTGCACGTAGTCGACCGCCGCGCTGTCGTCGTCCGGGCCGGATCGTCCCAATGCCGCGAAAGCGGCCTCGGCGACGGGGCCCCACACGTAGTCGAGGACGAGGGTGGGCTGTGTCTCGGTGACCGCCGTAGTGAGGGCGGCCGCCCAGGCGTCGGGTGCGCCGGATGCGAGCGCAACGGTGACCACGCCCGGGCCGCGCAGCTGCTCCAGCGCGTCGTGGTCGCGCCCGACCGCGACCACCTGTTTCGCGCCGAGGAACCGCGCTGCCCGCACCGCGAGACCACCCGACATGCCGGTCGCGCCGAGCACCAGCACGGTGCCGAGTTCGCCCGCCTCCTCGCGCCGGGCGACCAGCGGCATCCAGCCCGACAGAGCGGGATTCATACCGGCGGCGACCGCGAGCGGATCGGCGCCGGCGGGCAGCTCCCTGTCGAATGGCGTAACCAGCCATTCCGCCATGGTTCCCCATGGCGACCGGGCGAAGCCCGTGTATACCAGCCGCCCGTTCTCGGTCCGGGCCACCGCGTCGACGCCCGGCACGAGGGGATATACCCGGCCGCTGCCGTAATGGCGACCGGCGGCCATCCCGCGGACGACGTGGTGCAAACCCGCGCCCACGAGCCTCAGCGGCGCCCGGCCGGGCCGCTGTTCGGGATCCGGGAAATCCGCGCAGACGGGTGTCGTGTCGGGGGTTTTCACGACTGCAGCACGCATGACACACTCCTTAACTAAGTTAAATTGCGATGCCGACCACTGTCCCTGAACTTTGTTAAGGTGTCAACCGTGGCCAAGGGAATCACCCGGGAGCAGATCGTGGCGGCGGCCCTCGAACTGCTCAACGAACACGGCATGGACGCCCTCACCGTCCGTGCGCTCGCGTCCCGGCTCGAGGTGAAGGCCCCCGCCCTGTACTGGCACGTCCGCAACAAACAGGAACTGCTCGACGAGATGGCCACCTTCGTCATGCGCCGCGTCACCGACGCCCTCGCGGCGATCCCGCCCGGCGGCGAATGGCGTGACGCCATAGCCGCCTACGCCCGCGTCCTGCGGTCGGAGTACCTGCTGCACCGGGACGGGGCGCGTATCTTCAGCGGTACGCGTATCGCCGACCCCGCGGTCGTGAAAGCGAAAGAACCCTGGCTCGAGCGATTGACCGCGACCGGGTTCTCACTGACCGAAGCAGACGACACCCTCGATCTGGTCACCGCCTTCGTGGTCGGCTTCGTCATCGAGGAGCAGGAGCGCGGTCGGTCGACCGGCAGCGACCCCGCGCGATACTCGCTCGCCGGACGTGACGCCTGGCTCGGCGAGGGCGCCGAACTCGTGAAAGCCGCCGGGCATCTCCGCGACGACGGCGACCGGAGGTTCGAACGGCAGCTCGGCGTTCTCCTCGACGGGCTCGCGGCCCGGCTGCGCTGACGGCTCGGGAAGTGCACCGGCCCATGGCGACAGGCGCGACGATCGCCATGGGCCGGCCCCATCCGACGACTGCGGGTCGACCGGTTTTCGCCGGGACGGGTCACGCTCCGGTGTGGAGGTGAGCGGCCCACAGCGAGGGGGTGGCGGGAAAGGTGTCGCGCGCCGCCCGGACAGCGTGGTGCAGTGCGTGGGGCGCGCGGCCGATATCGACCACCGTCGAATCGGGCGCGGTACGCAAGGCCGTGTAGAAGTCGTCGGCGATGCGGATCGCGATATCGTCGTCGATTGTCCACAGAGTGCCGATGACGTGGGGATATCCGGCGAACTGGAAAGCGGATGCGAGGTGGATGGACTCGTCGACCAGTTGAGTGTCGGTGCTGAGAGCGGTATCGCAGGCAGACAGATACGCCAACCGTGCCCGGTCGAGATGGATCGGGGCGAGTGCGGCGACGGTGAGCGGCGTCGTGGCGTGATCGTGTAACAGCAGCCGACTGCGTGAGGGGTCGTCGGGGTCGGTGGCTCCATGGCAGGCGAAGTGCACGATGGCGCGTTCCGGCAGCAGATGCAGCACGGTGTCCGTTGTCGGAAGCGTATGTTCGGCACTCGGACTCGCCGGGGCTCGGAGGTCGTTCACCTCGTCGGGCTCGGTGAGGACGGTGGACCCCGGCAGATGCGTGGCGACCAGATGGGCCTCGTCGAGCACGTAGTGCAGCCGCCCGTCGATCCCCGGAGTTGTCGGCATGGCCACGACGAGGGCCTGCCCGGGCGTGTCCGGGTCTATGGTGGACGAGTGCCGGCGTCGCGCGTATTCCAGAGCGGCGACGGTGGGCGTATAGGAAGAGATGACGCGGTCCATCACCGTCGCTGCGTCGGACCGGGACGGGTGAGTGTGATAGCCGGCCGCGTGGATCGGCAGTTGGCCCAGCAGTCCGCCCGGCGCCCACCACACCCGCGGTCCGGACCGGTCGGGCCCGATCGGCCGATGAAAGCCCAGCGCCTCGAGCACTGGACCGGTTGCGTTGTCCCACAGCCATTCCAGGGTGGCACTCAATTGTCGTTGAGCGGCTTGCCGTTCGGATCCCGTGACGCCGTGCGCGGCGGTATTCAGCGCCTCGCGGAAGGCGCGGGTTCGATCGCACACCGCCTCCACGGACAGGGCGGGCAGCGGCAGGCAGGAGATTCCGTCGGCGGTGAGCAGAAGCGCGTCGCTACCGTACCGGCCGATGCTGAAGGCCACCACCGGCCCGTGGCCGGCCTGCGCGACCAGTTGCCCGGTCGACGGTGGCAGGGCGAAGGTGTCGAATCCGGGTTGCGTCCGGATACGGGTGAGTACCTCCTCGAACTCACGCGCCAGCCGGTGCCGATCCGGAGCCCGGTCGGCGGAACCGCCCGGAAAGCGGCCGGCGCCGGATCGATTGAGCTGTTCACGCAACCGGACGAAGTCACCACCGAGGTCCGGATGCCGGTCCATGAGCTCGGTGGTATCCGCGCGGACCTGGACCGTTCGGTTCAGCAGTACGGCCCGGCCGGCCTCGAGCAAGCGCAGCGCCAGATCCGCCCGGTCGTTCTCGGGTACAGCCGGATTCCGGAGCGCCAGTGCCGCGGCGTCGGCGGCGAATCCGCCCCACCGGCCGATGGCGTACTGCTGGTCGGACCGTTCCAACTGCCGTGGCGCGATCTCGGGAAGCAGTCGGATCGCGTGCTCGATCAACTCGGCCGCACGGTCCGGCTGCGTGGCCGCGACCAGGTCGGCGGCCGCGCGGGCCGCCAGCATCCGGGTCGCCGGCGGTGCCACAGTGGACCGCTGCGCGTCCAGAAATGCTGCGGTGGCCTCATCACGGTCGCGCGTGGTGTCCGTTAGCCAGAACCGCATCATCAGTGCGGCCCCGAACCTGATCAGCCGTTGGGCGTGCGCGGGGTGATCGGCGGGTGTGATATCCGCGGCCCGCCGGAGCATATCGATGGCCTCGACGAGATCTGCCGGAGTGCCCGTCCGGTCGAAGCGAGTCCGGATGG
This sequence comes from Nocardia rhamnosiphila NBRC 108938, assembly GCF_000720425.1. Lineage (GTDB taxonomy): Bacteria > Actinomycetota > Actinomycetes > Mycobacteriales > Mycobacteriaceae > Nocardia > Nocardia rhamnosiphila. The sequence continues at coordinate 471,930 of NZ_JOAJ01000001.1, forward strand.
TGAGCCCGAGGTTGCTCAGCATGGCCGGCAGGTCGGGGTGATCGGCGGGTGTCGCGGCGACGGCCTGCCGGAACATATCGATCGCCGCATCCAGATCGGCTGTTTCGGTCGTCTGCTCGAATCGGTCCGACAGGGCGTTTCCGAGATTCATCAGCAGCAGGTTCATTGTGCGGTAGCCGGTCGGGGCCGAGTCCACCGCGGCGCGCAACCTGGTGATGGCCTCGTCCAGGTCCGGTCGTGTTCCCGTGCGCTGGTATCGATGCCGCAGCGCCGTCCCCAGCGTCGTGAGCCTGCCGGCTCGGGTGCTGCTGTCTCCCGCTGTGCCGGTGACAGCTCGTCGAGCCATCCGGATGGCTTCGTCCAGATCCGTCATGGAACCGGTTCGATCGAACCGATCGATCAGCGCCCGGCCGAGGCTGCTCGTCCGGTCGGGGTAATCGGGATCCTCCGCGAGCGTGGCCGTGACCGCTTCCCGGCCGATTCGGATCGCCTCGTCCAGATCCGCCGGATTCCCGGTGCGCTCGAAGTGGATGCGCAGTGTGAATCCCAGACCGAACAGGTTCCGGCCACGATCGGGATGACCGGCCGGGGTCGCTGCCACTGCCTGTCGTCCCGCGTCGACCGCCTCGTCCAGATCCGATAACGTCCCGGCCCGTTCGAACCGGCCCAGCAGCGCCCCCCGGAGGGTGTTCATGGAGTCGGCGCGGCCCGGATCGCCGGTAGGGGTCCCGGTCACCGCCTGTCGCACGAGCCGAATGGCTTCATCGGCATCGGCCCGTTCGCCGGTCCGCTCGAAGCGGGACCCCACGCTCTGGCCCAGGACATGCCGGATCTCGGTCCGCAGACTGTCGGGAAGCGTTGCGGGCATGGCGGACATGGTCTGCTCGCCGAGCCGGATGGTCTCGTCCAGATCGGCCGCCATCCCCGTCCGCGCGTACCTGTCCGCGTGCGCCGCGGCAAGGTGTACCAGCCGCACGCAGAGCAGCGGATCGTCCGCGGCCGTCGCCGCCACCGTCCGGTGTCCCAGCGCGATCGCTTCGTCGAGGTCGGCGAGTTGCCCGGTTCGCTCGAATCGGCCCAGTAGCACAGCACCGAGCCTGTCGGTCCTGTCGGCGAGATCCGGATCGCCGTCGACTGTGCGGGCGACCGCTTCCCGCAACAGCAGGACCGCGTCGTCCAGGTCGGTAGGGTCTCCCGAGTTCTCGAACCGGGTATGCAAACTGCTCCCCACGGCTACCAGCAGGACGGCACGGAAGGGGAGATCCGCCGGGACGACATCCAGTGTCCGGCGACCGAGCAGGATGGCCTCGTCCAGATCGGCTGCCGCATTCGTCCGGCCGAACCGGAATACCAGCGCCCTGGCCAGGTGGTATCGAGCGCCGGGATATGCGGGGTGGCCGACCGGGGTGGCGGCGACGAGCTGTCGGCCCATGCGGATCGCGTCGTCCAGTTCGGCGACGGACTTCGCTCGATTCAGACGTCTTCGGAAGGCGTCCAATGGGCCGAACGGGCCGATTCGGGCGACGGTGGCCAGCGCACCCAGCTGCTGCCAGAGACCCTTGGCGGTGGTGAAGAAGCCGGATCCGCCGGTGCCGCCCTCGCGCTCACGATCTGTCATACCGCCCTCCCCGGATGAGTACCGACGCTAGTCACCCGACGGCCTGAAGCACAACGTTTTCGACGATATGATCGAACTGCCGCGCTGCACCGCCGAGGCCGTGAGCGTGGCGTCTGCCGGATTGCTCGTCGTCCCAGGGGGTTGTTTGCTGCCGTCGTCACAAGATGCCGGGCGGATCGCCGCCGGATTGGCTTATCTGTGTGAGCATCTGGAGGATATTCGTAGCGTGCTCGGCGATGACGGGGCCGATCACGGAACGCCGCTCAACCGTCTGCTCGCCGTCGTGCACTCGGACGGCGTCACCGATTTGGGTGTCGCGCTCGATGCCGTCCACACCGCACTACAGGCCGGCGGCGACGCGCGCGGGCTGTACGGACATCACCGCGCCGCCACACCGATCGGTGTGCACCACCTCGAGATCGTCTACCGCTGTCCGCTCGCACGGTGCACGGGCCGTACCGCCGCCGAGGTCCACGACGACCCGCCACGATGCGCCCTCACCGAGCGGGAGCTCTTGCGAGAGCGACTTTCCTGAATGGGCGGATTGTGGGGCGAACTGACGAAGAAGCTCGCCGAGAAATGGCTGTCGCTGCTGGTTCTGCCCGGTGCCCTCTATCTCGCGGTCGCCGGTGCCGCATTCGTTCTCGGACACGGTCATGCGCTGGATGTGGGACTGCTCGCACGCACGATCACCTCCCATGCCGAAAACCCGGCATTCACCGCCCCGGGCGCGGGAATCATGCTTCTGCCGGCGATCTCGGCCGGTGCGGCCGCGGTCGGGCTCGTCGCCCAGGCCGCCGGAACCCTTACCGAACACATCGCGCTGGCCACGGAGTGGGCCGCCTGGCCGTGGCCGGCCCGGCATCCGGCGCGATGGTCGATGGGTCGGCGAAAACGTCGCTGGGACACCGCCGAGGCCGTCTACCACCGGGAGCTCCGGAAGACGCTGGCTCCCGACCCCGCGGACCGGCCGGATTCCGCGCTCCGGCATCGCGCGGCCCGCACCCGGAACCGGATCTCGGTGGAGCGGCCGGAACGGCCCACCTGGAGCGGTGATCGAGTACATGCCGCGGCTGTGCGCCTCGACCGCGACCACCACCTCGACCTCGCCACCGTATGGCCGTCGGTGTGGCTGATCCTTCCGGATCCCACCCGCGATCAGATCGGGGAGGCGCGAACCGCTTTGGCGCGGGCGACCACGCTGCTCGCCTGGTCGGTCCTGTATTCGGTCCTGACGGTCTGGTGGTGGCCCGCCGCCCTGATCGGTGTCGTCACCGCGGCAACGGCCCGGTATCGAATCCGCACCGCAACCGATGCCTACGCCACTCTCCTGGAAACCGCGAGCCGGTTGCACGCCGTTTCTCTCGCCACCCAACTCGGTATCGAGCACGCGGGCCCGCTCACGCCGCAACTCGGTCGCCTGCTCACCCGCCACCTCGGCAGCCCGCGTCCGTCCACCGATTGAGCGAACCGGCATCAGCCTCTGGCGTGCATTGCTTTGTAGTGCCCCCCGCGTCCGAGCGCATCGGTCGCGCCGGCGCCCACCCGAAGTGTGAGCAGTTCCGCAGCCCGGCCGGGCCGACTCGGAGGCACCATGTGGGGATGGGTGGTTATCGAAAGGCAGCACCACGAATCCCGGTTCCGTTCTAGTCGATCAGGTAGAACAGACCCCATCCGTGCTGCTGGGACCGGATGAGTATTTCTCCCCAGTCCCGCAGCAGTCTCACGGCGCTGTCGAAATCCGGGAGCCAGGTGTCTTCGTCGAGTTGGGCGGTGACCGCCGGTCGCAGGTCTTCGATCCGGTCACGGCTGTGGCGCCAGAGTTGCGCCAGTTCGGCGACTTCGGCCGGCGGAAAACCGTAGATGCCTGTGGTGCTGCCGGGCCCCATGGCGGCCAGTTCGTCGCTTCCCTCGTCGGGGAGGAGGCGGCTGAGCCACGCGCCCAACGGCGCCAGTGTCTCCTTCGGTGCGTCGGCACGCTGGGCGGTGTGTTCCACCAGGTCCCGCAAGTAGAAGTGGGGTTTGTACGAACCGCCGGCGCCGATCCCACGAAATACGCCTCTGGCGTACCACCGATCAACGATGGTCGGCCACCAGAGCACTCCGTCTTCGACGAGGTCGATCCGCGGAGCAAAACGGATTCGGGTTCGACCGCTACGGGCAGGTGGTGGTGAGAATTGGGGGAGTCGTAGGAATTGGGGAAGGGGAACAACAGGTCCCACATCTCGTCCGCACCCGATCGCTGCAGCGTTTCGGTCAGGCGCGCCCAATCGGCGACACCTACCCAGATATTCACGCCCACGCCCCTATCCTCGCCGCGTGGGGGCCGGCCTGCCACCGAATGGTCTTCCGATCCCCTCTGGACACCTGTTACTGCGGACCGTGGAGTGGAGCACCATTCGGTGGCGCCCGCCTCCACGGGGACGTCGACAGGGAAGTCCCCGGCGAGTCGACAAGACGGCCCTCCGACCGACTGTGATTGCTTCGGTCCACTGAGCCGGATGTATCACTCGCGGCGCGGGCGTAGCGCTGCGAAGAGACCGAATACGGCGACGACCACCAGCCACAGCGTGGCTCCGAGGCCTGCGGTGACGACCGTTCCCCACAGCATGATGAACGGACCGTATTCCGCCACTCGGGCCCAGTATCCGCAGGGACCCACATCCTCCGGTATGGTCGCGCATTCGGGGTGGCCGATAGCCGCGAAGGCCAGAGTCGCGAGCATCGGAATCGCGACGGCGACGGCGAGTACGATCGCCAAGCTGCTGACGGGGCGAGAGAGGACTGCCACGCGGTCGGACTCTAGTACGGGGCCGAAGGTGTCACCGCATGGCGCCTATCCGAGGTACACCCGGGTAGACCCGGCAGCGCCGCGTCGGAAGGCCGGCGACACCCGGCCCGCCGGACTCGCGGTTGTGGCCGCCCTCATGGCCGTCGATTCTGCGCCGGCCCGGTGGGCCCGAGGACTAGGTCAGCTCCATCAGCCCCCGGGTATCCCACGGCATCGGGCCGGTGGGGAAGCTGAACCGGACCATCCGGTGTGCAGGCGCCACCTCGAAATGCGCCACGGCCGGCGGCAGGAACCCGCTGAGCATCTTCTCCAGCAGTGCGTTCAATCCGGACAGACGTGGTCGCAGCCGCACCTGCCAACAGTCGATCCGTCCTGCCGGGACCTCGACCGGGGCGCGCTGTTCGACCTTCGCGCTGAGCGGAATGTGTACCGAGAAGGCCAGCCAGCAGGCGAGGTTCTCCTCGGTGTGCTCGGTGAAATCGAGGCCGCGGAGCAGAGTGAGACCGGCGGCGAGCGGCATGAGGTCGGCCGGGAAGGGCGCGATCCCCCCACCGAACTGTAGATGGGTGGTCCCCAGGAAGTTGGCTTCCTCCCTGCTCACCAGCCGGCCACCGGAACGGGTTTCGGCGCGGTAGGTGGAGGCCAGGAGGCGGCCCTCGACGCGTTGGAACCGCTGGTCCACAGTGATCGCGAATCTCCCGTTGGTGGAGGCGACCTGCACGGACGAGTGGTACTCGTCGCCGTCGTGGCCGATCGCGCTCACGAGCTCGAGCGCGGGGGAGCCGTCCGCGACGCTCACGGTGTAGACGGACTTCTCTCCGTCCGGAATCTCCGGATCCCGGAAAATGCTGTCGATCACAGGGTTTCCTCCTGCGCCGCCACGCCGAAAACCGTCTTCAGCGTCCGTACATACCGGTCGACGGAATCGTGTGCCACCGGGGTGTCCGGGTAGATGACGCTGAGCGTGGTCTCGGTCGCCAGCCGGTTGATCCAGATCAGAACCTGTTCGGAAGCGGCGCGGTTGGCGTAGAGGCCGCATCCCGCCGCGTCGAAGAACTCGTTGCCGAGGAGTTCCCGGGCATCGACGTAGGAGATCATCGGGCAGGACCAGCCCGGTTCCACATCCAGATCGGAGTCGGCGGGCAGCAACTCCACCACGCGCTGGAACGAGGTGGGGGCCAGCCGCAGCCCGTTCTCGTAGGCGTGCTGCGCGAGTGTGACCACCCGGTCGAACGAGGCGGCGGCGAGTGGGAACGTCACCGGCAGCAACGTCACATACCAGCCGACCGAGGCGCGTTCCGCGGGACTGCTGCGGGTGCTCACCGGGGTCATGCCGAAGTAGTAGTCGCTGTCGATCAGTTCTCGTTCGGTCAGCGCCGCCGCGGCGAAGATCCCGCCCACGAACTCCGCGCCGTTGCGCCGGCAGCGTCGTTCGAAAAGGGAGGCGGTGGCCTCGTCGAACAGCGTCACCGTGCGGTGCGCGCTGCGGTTGTACACATCGGTGCGCCGGCCCAGATCCAGCGGGAACGACGGCAATCTTCCGTCGTTCCCACGGATCAGTTCCAGCCATTTGCCGACCCCGGGCGAGGTGAGGGTCATCTGCCCGGTATAGGCCCGCTCGACCGTGCAGTAGTCCAGGTAACTGGCCGCCGGTGACAGCATGTCCGGTGCCTCCGGCCAGACCTCACGGGTGTAGAGCAGGGCAAGGTCGAAGCCGGACAGATACTGCCCGAATCCGTCGGTGTGCAGGTGATCCACCGCGAGATAGACCGTGGTCGAACCCTCGCGTTCGATCGTGCCGAAGGTGAAGCAGTCCCAGTCGAACGGTCCGGGTGTGGTCTTCTGCACGTGGTCCACGACAGTACGGGGGTCGTCGATCCGGCCGCAGTCGACCGGCACGAACTCGACATCGCGCTCGGGTACCAGATGCCGTTCGAGCGCGCCGTCCGCGCCGATCCGGAACCAGGTCCGGAAGGTGTCGTGCCGCAGCAGGAAGGCATTGACCGCGCGGGTCATCGCCTTTCGGTCGAGATCGGCGGTGGGTATCTCGGCGGTCACCACGCACAGCCCGGAATACCGGAACTCGGCCGCGGCGTGCCGGTGGGCCAGGCGCAGATACTGCTCCTGCTGGTGCGAGGGCGGGGCCGGGTGGGCCGGCGCCTGCCGGGCGCGCGTCACCGATTCCGGTGACGCCACCCAGCTGGTCAGCCGGCCCGGTGCCGGTTTCCAGTCATCGATCAAACCGAAGTCGACCATGGTGCACCCTCGTTTCGACGACTGCCGGTCACGATATGGCTCCCACCCGGACCGGCTCGGCGGCACTACCGGATACGGGCTTCGCGAGCGGCGCGATCGGGCCCGGACCCGCCGGTTCGTTCGTCGCTTCCCCGGCAAGAATCAGCTCGGCCACCTTCGGCCCCGCCTGTTCCAGGCTGAACGAGCGGCCCATCTGCAGTGACATCAGATCGATGCCCAAGGTTTTGGTGACCCGGGCGCCGAGTTCCACTGCCATCAGCGAGTCCAGGCCGAGTTCGGGGACCGGGACCGTCAGATCGATGGATTCGACCGGGACGCCCATCACCACGGCGAGTTCCTCGGCCATCTTGCGGGCCACGAAAGCGCCCCGTCTGCCCTCCTCGATCGCGGCCACCTCGGCCCGCAACCGGGCCATTTCCGAGGTGTCCTTCGCGGAGACCTGCGCGAGCGCGAGGGTGCGACCGGTGCGGGTCAGCTGGGGGAAGGTACCGGTCAGCTTGGCCCAATCGGTCGGGATGACGGCCGCCCGCGAAGCACCCAGGCGCAGCACCTGTTCCAGGTAGGCGGTGGCGTCGGCCATATCGATCGGATCGAAGCCGACCAGATCGAGGTACTTGACGGCGGTCTCGTCGGCGGCCATGCCACCGGACGCGCCGGACAGGTGTCCCCAGCCGATGCACAGCGCTCGCTCGCCCGACCGGGCCCATTCCTGGGCCATCGTCTCCACGGCCACATTGGCCGCGCAGTAGTTGTACTGGCCGTAGATGCCGTACATGGAACCGCCGGAGGAGCACAGGACGAACATGTCGAGTGTGATCCCGGCGTCGGCCACCGCCTGATGCAGGATCCGGGCGCCGTGCACCTTGGGCCGGTAGACGATATCCAGCTCGTGGTAGGTCATGGCGTCCAGGCGGTTGTCGGCCACCGATCCGGCCGCGTGGAACACCCCGCGCAGCGGCTGCCCGCCCGTATGTGCCCGGTCCACGATCGCGGCGATCGCCACCGGATCGGTGACATCGGCCCGTTCTTCGATCACCTCGACCCCGGCGGTCCGCCACGCTTCGAGCTGCCGGCGCGCCTCCTCGGTACTCGCACCGCTGCGCCCGACCAGGACCAGCCGCCGGGCACCGCGCAGCGTGAGCCAGCGTCCGATGGCCATGCCGAAGCCACCGAAACCGCCGGTGATCAGATAGGTACCGGCTGCTTCGATCTCGACGCCGGGCAGATACGGCCGCACCGAGGGCCGCGGTGAATCCATTCGCAGTGCGATCCGGCTCAGGCCGGTCGAGCGGATGGTCTCCTCGAATGCGCTCGCCACATCGTCGGTCTCGAACGATCGGTACGGCAAGGGTGTGTATATGCCCGCGAGCACCTTCTCGTAGACCCGCTGCAACAGCGCGATCAGCCGCTGGGCGTCGACCGCGACCAGGCGGTCCAGGTCCATCGAGTAGTACGCGACATTCTTGTCGAAGTTGGCCAGCTCCAGCAGGCCACCGGTGTAGATATCGGCCTTGCCCACCTCGACGATGCGCCCGAATTCGGCGACGGCGTGGAAATTCTGGCGCAAGATTTCGCCCGGTGCGCTGCTCAACACCACTTCGACGCCCTTGCCCTCGGTGAGGGCCAGTACATCGTCGACGAAGTTCAGCGAGCGCGAGTCGATGGCGTGATCGGCGCCGAGGGAGAGCACATGCGCTCGGCGTTCGTCGGTGCTCGCGGTGCCGATGATCCGCGCCCCGCGGTCCTTGGCGACCTGGATCGCGGCCGTGCCGACACCGCCCGCGGCGCCGTGGATCAGCACCGTCTCACCCGGTTGCAGCCGGGCCAGATCGTGTAGCGCGTACTCGGCGGTGCCGAACGCGATGGTGCTGGTGCAGAATCCGGGATCGGCGTCCGCGGGCAGTGGGATGGCCCGGGCCCGGTCGACCACGACGAACCGCTGCATCATGCCCTTGGTGGCGATCGCGACCTGATCGCCCACCGCGATATCGGTGACCCCCGCGCCGACCCGTACCACTTCGCCGACGCCCTCCATACCGGGGACGGTGCCGAAGTAGGTCGGGGCCAGTTCCCGCTCCCCGAGCAGGCCGATGACCTTCAGCGGATCCTTGTAGTTCAATCCGACGACCTTCATCCGGACCTCGAGCCGGCCCGGCTCCGGAGCCGGGCGCGGGCACCGGCGCCACGCCAGGGCGGACAGCACCCGGCTGCGCGGCATCTCCAGCGCGAAGTTGACCTCGGGGTCGGTCAGGGGTTCGGCGGTGTCGAGTTGTTCCAGACGCTCGGGCAGCGGCTTGGTCACCAGCGGCGTCCACCGGGTGCCGCCGCGCAGCGCGACCTCGTCGGTGTTATCGCGCCAGAACGCGCCGGGAACGGCGAGTTCGGTGACCAGTACGGCGGTTTCGGTATCCGGCTCGACATCGATCAGCCGCCACCGCAGCGCGGTCTGCTCGTTCAACAGCACCCGGTGCGCCCCGGCCAGCGCGGCCTGCCCGGGGTCCGGCGCGGCCGGATCGTCCGGTACCGCGAACGCGCGTTCGGTCACCAGGGTGACGTGACATTCGCCGTCACCGAAGACGCTGCCGGGGCCCTGCTCGTCATCCGGCGGATGCGCGAAGATGTCGATCGCCACCGCCACCTGCTCCAGCGCCCACAGGGCAGCGATATCGTCGGCGACCGTGCCCGCGACCACCACCACGTGCAGCCGGTCGCAGGCGTCGGCCCGGGCCGCCTCGAGTGTCGCGGCCAGACCGGCCGCCGGCTCCTCGCCCGGCAATCCGACGAGGTGCAGCCGGGATCCGGGAATCGCCTCGGCCAGCGCCTCCGCGCGGCTACCGGCGCCGCCCAGCGCGAGCACCACGGTGCTCACCGAACCCTGCGGCAGTGCCGCGGGATCGAGCGGGTCCCGCCGCTCCATGGTCTCGACGTAGTAGAACTCGGCCATGCGGCGCAGCGGGTCCTGCCCGGGCGTGAGCGCGCCGATCTGCAGGCCGCTCAACCGCATCACCAGGTTGTGATCGGCATCGAGGAGATCGACGTCGGCCCGCAGCCGCGCCGTGGGATCGCGCCGGGCCACCACGGTGATCCGCTCGGGCAGCGGCGCGACCAGTCGCGCGGCCGCCACCCCGACCGGCACCAGAGTGCCCTCGTCGACCCGGGCTTCGGCGAACAGCAGCGCCACGGTCTGCATCGCCGCATCGACCACGGCGGGATGGGCCAGGTGTCCGGAATCGGCCGCGATACTGCCGTCCACGGTGGCGACCGCCGTGTCCCGTCCGACTCGCGCGCTGATCACCCGCCGGAAGGACGGCCCGTACTGCAGTCCCGCCGCGGCCAGGCCGGTGTAGAACATCGCCGGGTCGATGTCGACACCGAGCTCGATCTCGGGCACCTCGACCTTGATCTGCCTGTGGCTACCGGTCAGTGTGCGACCGGTCGCGTGCAGTGTCCAGGCCGTGCCGGTGGCCGAGCGGGAGCGGATCATGAAACGCCCACTGGCCTCCTCCACGGTCAGCGACACCAGCGGTACATCGGGCGCGCCCATGATCAGCGGTGCGACGAAGCGCACCTGCTCCAGCGCCACCCGCTCCACACCGAGGCGTGCCGCGGTCGCGCTGAGCGCCGCGTCCAGATACGCCGCACCGGGCATGATCTTGACGTTGTTCACCACATGGTCGGCCAGCCACGGCAGCAGTTCGGTGCCGACCTGCAGCAAATAGTCCGGCCGGCCCTCGACGTCCGGATCGCCGAGCATGGCGTAGGTACCGGGGGTGCCGAGCCGGGCCTGCTCGAACAGGGGCAGCGCCGAGTGCAGTCGGGTTCGCTGCCACGGGTACCGCGGCAGCGGCATATGCGCGGTGGCGGGCCGGTTCGCCGGGAACAGCGTGTCGAGATCGAGCACCCCCGCGCCGTACAGGCCGATCAGGGTGCGCCGCACGCTCTCCGAATCGGGTTGCTTGCGGTCCAGCGTCGGTACCGTGGTGCCGTTGACGTCGGCGCCGAGCAGGATCTCGCGGATATTGCCGGACAGCACCGGATGCGGCCCGACCTCCAGGAACACCCGGCGCTCGGCAACGATCGCGGCGATCGCGTCGGCGAAGCGCACCGGCTCGCGCACATTGGCGCACCAGTACTCGGCGTCCCATTCCGCGCCGGTCACCTGTGTGCCGGTGACCGAGGAGAACAACGGAATCGCCGGTGCCTGCGGTTGCAGCGGCGCCAGCACCTCACGCAGTTCCGTGAGGATGGGGTCCATGAGCCGACTGTGGTACGGCACCTCGACCCGAAGGCGGCGTGCGAAAACACCGTCTTCCGTGAGTGTTTCGGCGATCTCGTCCAACCGGTCGACATCACCGGAAAGGGTCAGGGCGCTCGCGCTGTTGATCGCGGCGATATCCACTCGCGGGTCGTCGCCGACGAGTTCGCCGGCCTGTTCGGCAGACATACCGACCGCGAGCATGCCGCCGGACCCGGCGGTCCGCGCTTGCAGCCGGGCCCGGTGATACGCCACCAGTACCGCGTCGCGCAGCGACAGCATGCCGCTGATGTAGGCGGCGGATACCTCGCCGACGCTGTGGCCGACGATGGCCGCGGGTTCGATACCGTACTGCGCGAGTTCGCGGACCAGCGCCACCTGCACCAGGAAGTTGGCCGGTTGGGCGACCTCTGTACCGGTGACCCGGGACTCTTCCGCCGGCTTCAGCAGTTCCTCCGTGATCGACCATCCCGCGACCGTGCGGAACTCGGCGTCGATCTGCGCGGCGGTATCGGCGAACACACCCTCGGTGGTGAGGAGTTCGCGAGCCATGCCCCACCACTGCGGTCCCATGCCGGAGAACACGAAGACCGGCTCGGTGGTCCGCGCCACGATCGTGCGCACCGCGTCCCGGCCCTGGCCGCCGGCGAAGGCGCGCAGGTCGTGTATCAGGTCGCCGGTTTCGCCGAGCAGCATGCCGGTGCGGTATTGATGGTGCGCCATCCGGGTCCAGGCGGCCTCGGCCAGCCGGGCCGGGTCGGCGCCCGCGTCGATCAGGTCGGCGAACCGGCCGGCCACTGCCCGTGCGGCGCCGGTGCTGCGGGCCGAGATCGGCAGTACGCCGTAGTGCCCGGGCTCCGGCGCTGCTCCGGCGACGGTCGCGGGGCGGTATTCCTGCAGGATGGCGTGCGCGTTGGTGCCGCCGTAGCCGAACCCGTTGACCGCGACCGACATCGGGCCGGTATCGGCGGGCAGCGGCCGGGCTTCCAGTTGGACGTGCAGGCCGAGTTCGTCGAACGGGATATCCGGGTTGGGCTTGTCGAGCCAGCCCTGCGGCGGGATGGTGCGGTGCCGGACGGCCAGTGCCGCCTTGATCACACTGGCGATACCGGCCGCGGCCTCGGTGTGCCCGAGGGTGGACTTGACCGAGCCGACTCCGAGCGATCCGGTGCGCCCGGCCGGTACGCCGAACACCCGGCCCAGCGCGCGCAATTCGACCGGGTCGCCGACGAGGGTCCCGGTCCCGTGCGCCTCCACGTAGGTGATCGACTCCGGCGCCAGCCCGGAACGGGCGCATACCGCACGTGCCAGCGACTCCTGGGAATCCACATTGGGTACCGTGATCGCGGTGGTGCGGCCGTCCTGGTTGGATCCGGTGGCTTTGACGACGGCGTAGATCCGGTCGTTGTCGCGTACCGCGTCGTCGAGCCGCTTAAGCGCCACCATGCCGGCGCCTTCACCGCGGCCGTAGCCGTCGGCGGCGGCGTCGAAGGATTTGCAGCGCCCGTCGGCGGCCAGGAAGCCGCCTTTGCACATGAGTACGAAGGTTTCCGGCTGCAGCATGACATTGACGCCGCCCGCCAGCGCGACCTCGCAGTCGCCGTTCTCCAGCGCCTGGCAGGCGAGGTGAAAGGCAACCAGCGACGACGAGCACGCGGTATCCACCGTCAGCGCGGGACCGACCAGGTCGAGTGCGTAGGCGATCCGGTTGGACAGCATGGTGTACGACGCGCTGGCCGGGGTGTGCATATCGGTGTGGAACAGTGCGGGCCCGACCACGCCGATCACCGACTGGTCGACCACGAAACCGCCGACGTAGACCCCGACCGATCCGCCGGCCGCGCGGCGCGCGATCCCGGCGTCGTCGAGTGCTTCCCAGGTCACCTCGAGCATCAAGCGCTGCTGCGGATCCAGCACGGTCGCCTCACGCGGCGAGATCCCGAAGAAGTCCGGGTCGAATTCCCACGGATCGATCGTCATGAAGGCGCCACGCTTGGTGTAACTGCGGCCCGGGGTCCGGGGTTCCGGGTCGTAATAGCGGCGGTAGTCCCAGCGGTCCGCCGGCATGTCCACCACGCCGTCACGTTTGTCCAGGACGAAATCCCAGAAGGTTTCCGGTGAATCTATCCCACCCGCGAACCGGCACCCTATGCCGACTATTGCGATATCCGACATGCATATCCTCCCGAGTCGGAAGTAATTGAGAGCCAACGTGTTAAGGGCGAGCTACGAACCGGCCCGCGCACCTGGCGACGGCGTCAGCGTAAAGGTCGTCACAGGGTGGCCGACATGCTTCAGGGGCACTTCACAAACGAACAACACTCTGTTTGTGGGATCTCGAATCATCCCGGCCCGCCGCTGCGCAACCGGTTGGTTCGGCCTATGTTCCGCATGTCCGGCGATCTGTGCCAGAACCACATTTCTGTTGGGAGGCAGCTTTGTTCGGCGAGTTCACCCACTGGATCGATCTGATCGTCCGGCGCCGATTCGTCGTGCTCGGGGTGGTTGTGCCGGCCCTGCTGGCGCTCGGCGGATACGGCCTCGGGCTCGGCGATCGGCTCGGCGTCAGCGGCTGGGACGATCCAGGATCGGAATCCGCCCACGCCCTCCGGCTGAAGGACGAGGCGTTCGGGCGCAACCATGTCGCCGACGTGATCCTGCTGTTCCACGCGCCCGCCGGCGCGACCATCGACGACCCGGACTTCGCCGCGACCGTGGTCGCCCACCTGGACAGCCTGCCGAAACGGTTCCCGGCCGAGATCGCGAGGATCAACGGCGCCTACTGGCCCACCGGCACCGGACTCGCCCTGCCGGACATCTTCGGCACCGAGCAGCGCGACCACGCCTTCGCCTCGGTCGCTGTGCGCGGTGACGATGACACCACGGTGCTGCTCAACTACCGGAAGATCGCCGACCGGCTCACGATTCCCGGCGTCGATATGGAGGTCGCCGGCGGGCAACCGGTCGCGCTGGCCCTGAACGACACCATGGCACACGACCAGCGGCGCATGGAGCTGATCGCGATCCCGGCGGTGGCAGTGCTGTTGTTCTTCCTGTTCGGTGGGGTGGTGGCCGCGGCGCTGCCGCTGCTCGTGGGCGGGCTGACCGTGCTCGGCGCCTGGGGAATCGTCCGGCTGCTCACCCATCTCATGGAGGTGAACTCGTTCGTCTCCCCGGTGGTGTCGATGATCGGGCTCGGCCTCGCCATCGATTACGGGCTGTTCCTCGTGAGCCGGTTCCGCGAGGAACTGGCCGCCGGGCACGAGGTCGGGGAGTCGGTGCGGCGCGCGACCGCGACCGCGGGGCGGACCGTGGTGTTCTCCGCCACGATAGTGGTGGCCGCATCGGGTGTGATCCTGCTCTTCCCGCACGGATTCCTGCGTTCGTTCGCGCTCGGCGCCATGGTGACGGTGGCGCTGGCCGCCGCTGTCTCGGTCACCGTCTTGCCCGCAGTCCTGGCGATCCTCGGCCGCCGGGTGGATATGTTGGGATTCAACAGCTTCCACTCCCGCCGGGCGGGCACCGACCAGCGGAACAATCCGTGGGGCCGGGTCGCCGGGTGGGTTATGCGCAGGCCGCTGCTCGTCGCGGTGCCGGTGCTGGCGGTCCTGGTACTGCTCATCGTTCCGGTGCGCGATATGGCGTTCGGCGGGATCTCCGAACGTTTCCTGCCGCCGGAGCATCCGACCCGCACAGCGCAGCAGCATTTCGACGAGATCTTCCCGCTGCGCCAGATCAACCCGGTCGACCTGGTGGTGATCACCCACGACACCAGGGATATCGGGACAGTGGTGGACCGGGCGAATACGGCACCCGGTCTGCGGACCCCGTTCCCGCCGGCCTTACAGGCGCAGTCGCATCTGGGCGTTTTCACCACCTCGACCGTGCTGCGCGACGCGCACGATGCCGGCGAGACCCTCGGCTACCTGCGGTCCATGCCGGTGCCGAACGGTACGACGGTGCTGGTCGGCGGGCAACCCGCGGTGGAACGGGACAGCGTGGCCGCGCTGGTGGACCGGTTGCCGCTCATGACCACGCTGGTCTTCCTGGTCACGACCGTGTTGATGATGCTCGCCTTCGGGTCGGTGGTGCTGCCGTTGCAGGCCGGCTTCCTGAACCTGCTCGGGCTCGGCTCCACCCTCGGCATCCTCACCTGGATCTTCATCGAGGGGCACGGCGCCGGAGCGCTGGGGTTCACGCCGCAGCCGATCATGGCACTGGTACTGGTCCTGATCGTCTCGGTGATCTACGGGCTGTCCACCGACTATCAGGTATTTCTTCTGGCCCGCATCGCGGAGGCGCGGGCGGCGGGCGCGACTGTCACCGAGGCCGTGCGCACCGGTATCGCGCGCACCGGCTGGATCATCACCGCCGCCGCCCTCGTCCTACTCGTCGTCTGCGGGGCCTTCGCATTGTCCGACCTGGTCATGATGCAGTACATCGCGGTCGGCATGGTGGCGGCGCTGTTCATCGATGCCACCATTCTGCGGATGCTGCTCGTCCCCGCGACGATGAAAATGTTCGGACGTGCCTCATGGTGGGCTCCCGGGTTCTTCCGCCGTCGGCGCTGTGGGGAACCCGAGGGCCCGGTCGCCGCGGCGGACGGGCATCGGCGCGGGAACCTCCCGCCCGTCGCGGAAGCAGGGGAGCCGCTGGTCCAGGCCGGCGAGCGGTAATGCGCTTGCCCCGGGCAGGGCCGCAACGCACAGCGTTGCCGGTTCGATGCCGGTGTGCGGGCGGCGCAATCCCGCAGGAGCCGAATCCCGTGTCGGTTGGGTGGTCATGGCGTGAAGGAGGCCGCAAAGGCCGGGATCTGACTCGGGGTGAGTGTCGATCCGGGCCAGTGGGCCGTCGAGTACGTCGATGAGGACGGCCGGTTGCCACGACGCGGCCGGTGGAGTGGATTCGGCAGTGCCCGCGAAATAGCCGGCGCAGACCGTGACCGACAGCAGTGTGGTGAGGGTCGCGCGCACCGTGCGCGACCGTGAACGGGTGCCTCGGTGGTGGGCACGGTCGGCGAACGAGTCGAGCATGGGTGCTCCGAACGGAAGGGGCCGAGGGGCCGGAGGGAGGAGGAGTCCTGCCTCATATTCGGTGTATTCGACGTGATCGTCTCGTGATCTTCTCGAATATCTGATTGTTCACCGAATCCAACAGCGATTTATTGGTATATGGGACGGTGTTCGAAGAGGCTGACCATATGGCGCAAAAGTCCCTCGGCGCAGCGTTATTCGGCCGATTTCTGTGAGCAGGTCCAAATCCCGTTGTCGGCAATTCGTGACGTATCCAGTACATATGCGCGGAGACCGGAGAACAGGGTTGGCTCTCGTATTGTCGGCGCAGCTTCCTCGTGGTGAAAACCGCTCCGCGGCACGGGAAGTCGATCGTGCTGTTCTCCTCAGGAAGGCCCTTCATGACAAGACCGACCTCCGCCCGTCTGCGGGCGGCCGTGTTTCTGGCCGCTACCGCGGTCACTTGCGGACTCACCACGGCGAGTGGCCATGCACAGCCCGCGGCAGCGCCCACGGAGCAAGATCTGGCCGCCTATATCGCGGCCGGGCGCACCGGACAACCGATCGCCGAATCGGGTAGCGCCAGCGGTTCGGCGTGTAATTCCGGCAGCGGTGCGGGGTCGGGAAACGGCTCCGGCGACTGCTACGGCGGATCGGGCAGCAGCTCCGGCTTGTCGGGTGGGTACGCCTCCGACACCGTCGGTTACGGGCCGGCGCAGACCTCATGGCTGGCGGCCTTCGGGTACGGGCTGGCCAACGGGGATGCCGCCCCGCCGGGATCAAACGACTGGAACTGCAAACCTACCGCCGAGCATCCTCGTCCGGTGCTGCTGATCCACGGCACCTGGATGAACGCCTACAACGGGTTCGCGTTCATGGGTCAGCCGATCAAGGACGCCGGGTTCTGCACCTTCACCTTCAACTACGGTCGCTCCAACCTCGTGCAGGGCGGCGGTGTGGGATCGGTACTGCCCGGTGTGATGGGTACCGGCTACATCCAGGACTCGGCGAAGCAGCTGGCCGGGTTCGTGGACCGGGTGCTGGCCGCCACCGGCGCCTCCGAAGTCGATCTCGTCGCCCACTCACAGGGTGGGTCGATGGCGAACTGGTACACCAAATTCGAGGGCGGCGCGGACAAGGTCGGCAAGCTGGTGACCTTCGGCGCCACTCACCACGGGACCTCCCTGGACGGGATCGGGGCGCTGGGCCGGGCCATCAACAACTTCGGCATCGATATTCTCGGGTTCATCGAGATCTTCGTGGGCCACGCCGGCATCCAGCAGACCATCGGATCGGATTTCGTCAACCAGCTCAACGCTGCCGGGGATACGGTCGCCGGGGTCGACTACACCGTGGTCGGTACCCGCTACGACGAGGTGACCAACCCCTATGATCTGACATTCCTGCAACCCGGCCCCGGCGCGACGGTCCGCAACATCACTCTGCAGGACGGCTGCGAACAGGACCTGTCGGATCACCTGACCCTCATGTACTCGCCCCGGGCATTGTCCATTGCGCTGCAGGCCTTGGATCCCATCCGGTTTCCGGCACTGCAATGCTCCTTCAACCCGTGGCTGATCGGAGGTGCCGGAAAGTTGTGACCGGTCATGAGGCGGGCGCACCCACCGGATCGGCAGCTTCTCCCGCCCGCCGGATCGGGTGCGCCCGGCCGCCGTGGCGACGCGTGGGCGTTTCCCTCTCACGCCGTTGGCGTTTGCAGTCGAACGGCGGCAGTACGTCCACCGAGTGGCTGTGCCGCACAGGCCGCTCCCCGAATTACCGCCTCCGGCCGTACGAGCGACTCGCGAACACGTTTTCCGCCTGGGCGCCGCTCGTCGGTCGGCGTTCGTTTCCGGCGAGCTGCGAAAAGTGAGCACCGACCCAGATCGGTGCAACGAATCTGCCGACAGCTCTCGTCAATCGGAAGATTATCCCTGTTCAGCAGCGGTGTATGACAACCGTTGCTCCCGCCCGAAAGAGGAGTAGAAGGTGAGTAATCGCTCAGATTAGCCTGTGACAGCAGTAAGCGCTTCACGGCACCATCTGTTGCCGCCGGGCTGATCGGGTCCCGCGGCTTCCGCTGCGGGGCGTCGTTCGGCACTGCGGTGACAAGGAGGTCACAGGTAATGATCGAGAACATCGCCCTCCGCGCACCCGAGACGCGTTATCGCACACCGGTACCCGATATCCCCCGGCTCGCGCGGGAGATCGTGGCACACCTCGCCCGCACAGGCGTCCCGTGCGCTGTCGGGCCCGAAGATACTTCCGGTAGCGAACTCACCGCGGTGGCCCGGTCCTGCCTGGTCTGGATCATCCGGCGGTTGAACGGTGAAGCCGTGCCCGACCAGATCGAACGGCTCGAATCGGCTGCCGCCCGCTGGGCCCACTGCGGTGTTCCGATCGGTACCGTCCTGCACGCAGTCCACCAAGGCCTGAAAAAGGGTGTGGATCTGCTGTTCCCCGTCGCGCACCCCGGCCATGGATTCGATATCACCACCGGAATGACCGCGGTGGTGCAACTCCTGAATTCGGTCACCTCCACGGTCAGCAGAATCTATGTGCGCGAACTCAAAAGCCGCACCGCCGCGCACCGGACCGCCGTCCACACGCTGACCTCCGCACTGCTCAGCGGCCACACCACCACCGCGGCAGCCAGGGAATGCGGGATTGCGGTGGCCTCCCACTACTTCGTGCTCGCGGTGGCGATCCCGGCCCACCCGGACGAACGAAAGCCCGGACTCGACCGCCATATCGTCGCCCGCCGAAAACTGCGCCGCGTGCAATCGGCTCTCGCCACCCGATCGGACAACAAGGCCCTGTCCCTGCTCTCCGTCGACGGAGGAACGATCCTGCTCCCCGCCGAACCGGATACCGAACCGGCGGTAGACGAGCTCGTGCACGACCTCTCCGCCGCGGCGCAGATCCCGCTCACTGTCACTGCCCTCTTCGCCGTGACCGAAGAGATAGCCGCTGCGACGCGGCACGCCCACGAACTCCTCGACACCGTCGAACACCTCGGGCTCGGTCCGGGCGTGCACCGCTTCACCGAATTGGCCATGGAATACCAGCTCACCCGGCCCGGGATCGGACAAACCGTCCTGCAGCAGCGACTCGCCCCACTCGACGACCACCCCGACCTCGGACACACCCTGCAGACCTACATCGCCAACAACCGCAACCGGCAACGCACCGCCCGCCAACTATGCCTCCACCCCAATACCGTCGACTACCGGCTGCAACGCATAGGCGAACTCACCGGCCTGGATATCTCCGACGCCAAGGCCTGGTGGTATCTCCACGCAGCACTGATCACGCGCACCGCGTCACCACACCGGAAGCCGGCCCGGGAGCCGGTGGACCGAAACCACCCGCGGCAGCGCACCAGCGTCGACCGGAAGCCGATATCGGTTGGGCAGGCGGGGTCTGCGGCTGGTGGATCTCGCTGCGACGGCCACACCGATCGCTAGGAGCCGGCGGGCGCACCGGCTTCGGCATCGAGCCATGAGCCGATCATTCGAGCTGTCATCTCGATGGCTTCTCGGCGGTCTTCGTCGGTGATGCCTTCGGCCGAAGCGCGCAGAACCGCGGCGAATCCGGTGTTGAGGAAGACGAATGCCATGACGTCGTAGCGGTGGTCGTCGCCGGGACCGAGGCCCTGGATCAGCATCACTTTGACCAGGAGACGCAGGCGTGGCTCGAACTCCGGTAGGCCGCTGCTGTAGAACTGGACGCCGCCCACCAGGGCTCGGACCAGGCCGGCGTTGGCGACGAGTTCGTCGGTGACGGTGTGGAGGATATCGGAGATCAGAGCTTCGAGGGCCGTGTGCGGTAGCGTCGACAAACGCTGGGTGAAGCGGCGTTCGATGGTCTCCAGCAACCGCTGCAGGAGTTCTTCGACCATGACCGAGCGGTCCGAAAAGTACCGGTAGACGGTACCGATACTCAGGCCTGCCTCGGTGGCGATCCGATTGGTCGAGGTGGCGGCGATACCCCGCTCGCCGAACAACCGCGCCGCGGTGTCCAGGATGTGTTCTCTGGTGGCTTTCGCGCGCTCTTGACTCGGCCGCCGCCGCGGGCCGGCCGCTTTGGGCGGCATCAGTGGCCCTGGAGTGCGCCGGCCCGCCAGGCGGCGTGCGCGAGGCCGATATCGGTCGTCGCCGGTTCGTCGTAGAGCCATTCGCGGGCTATGCGGTGCCAGTTGTTGCCGGCTCGGAGTTGGCCGAGCAGCGCGAAGGTGAACAGGTCGGCGCGCCGGGAGAAAACATGCTCGCGGGGGAGTAGCTGGTGCCGCATGCCGCGGAACCGGGTGGACCGTGGATCGATGGCCAGCACCACCGCGCCGGTGGCGAGTTCCGGGGTGACCGTGATCTGCTCGTCGAGCAGGTGCCAGCCGGCGGCGGACCACACGTATTCGAGGCATTCCCGGATGTCCACACCCGAGTCCGGGTCGATGATCCCGCGGCCGACCCAATTGTTGTAGAGGTCTTCGGCGCGGTGCTCACCCGCCGCGCGCAGGCATCGGCGTTCGAAATCGACATCGGTGGGATCCATCCGCTTGTAGAGACCGAAATCGACGAAGGTCAGCCGGCCGTCGGGAGCGAGCAACAGATTGCCCGGGTGGGGGTCACCACAGAATTCGTAGTCGGTGAACAGGGCGTTGATGTAGAAGCGGCAGATCAATTCACCCAGCCGGTCGCGTTCTTGTTGGGGGAGCTCCTGCATGTGTTCGAAAGACTTTCCTTCGACGAACTCGGTAACCAGCACTCGCGGCGTGCACAGGGGCGCCACCACATCCGGTACCGCGATCAGCGGGTGCCCGCGGTAACGATCGGCCACTCGGTGCTGGGAGCGCGCTTCGCGTAGATAGTCCAGTTCACGGGTCAGGTTTTCGGCGACCTCGTCGAGTACAGCGCCATCGGCCGCGCTCGGCAGCGCCGATTTCCACAGCCTGCTGAAGAACTGCAGATTCTTGATGTCGGCGACCACGGCCTCCCCGACGCCCGGATACTGCACTTTCACCGCTACGGTGCGGCCATCTCGCAACACCGCGCGATACACCTGCCCGATCGAGGCGGCCGCGACCGGGTCCTCGTCGAAATCGGAAAAGACGCCACTGAGCGAACCGAGTTCGTCCTCGACGATTCCTCGCATGGCGGCGAACGGCACCAACGGTGCCCGGTCACGCAGTTCGCCCAGTTTCGCCCGGAACAATTCACGATGCGATTCGGGGACCAAGTCCACATCCAGCACCGACAACATCTGGCCCAGCTTCATCGCCGCGCCCTTCATGCTGCCCAGTACAGCCACCATCTGCTGCGCCGCCTGCAATGTCGAGCGCTCGGCGAGAATACGACGAGCCTGTTCGGGCCGTCCGATCATGGCCAGCCGGGTCCCCACCCCGCGAGCGGCCTGCCCGGCAGTGAGCCGACCGAGCCTGCCCGCCCGGGCCAGCCGCCCCGAAGTGACGTGACCGTCCACCGGCAGACCTCCTCGAGCCGTTACCCACGCCGTCGCGAACCGTGCAGTGCCGGAACCGGCATCGAGCCGAATCAGCACATCCGCTGCCTCATTGTTCAAGACCACATCGCGCTGCGGTCCCGGACCACTCGACTTCGGCGACGGCCCAGCCGAACAGTGCCCGGCTTGTGACCTGGCACAGCGCACGCAGCGGACTCTCCGCGGCGAGCAAGCAGGCACCGCAGACCGGCCGGCACGTCGACCTCAACCGGGACGGCACAATCTCAGAGCCGGTTGCGAATATCCTCCCGCAGCGCCTTCTTGTCGTTCTTGCCGACCTTCGTGGTCGGCATAGTGTCGAGCAGGACCAACTTCTCGGGCAGTTTGGATCGGGCGATCCCGGCTCGGTTCATCACCCTGACCACATCGTCCAAACCGACGGCGAACCCGGCCTTCACAGTGACGTAGAGGCAGGTCCGCTCGCCCAGGACCGGGTCGGGCATGGCCACCGCGGTCGCCACTTCCAGGACGATCCCGCTCACGGCCACCACCACCGCCTGGGCGCCGAACGGGGCCCGATGGCCGCACCGGTGCCCGAATACCCCATCAACACCGTATTTGGCAGGATCGTGCACCGTGAATGTGTCGGAAATCGTCTACAACGTTGTGGTCGTCACCCATCTGCTCGGTATGGCGGCGGTGGTCGGCGGATATGCCGCCGGTCGGCCCACCGTGAACGAGGTGATGGTCTGGGGTGCCCGGGCGCAGCTCGTTACCGGGGTGGTGCTGGTCGGCATGGCGGAGTCCCTGACCTCCCTGGACAAAGACCTGAACATGGTGAAGATCGGGGTCAAGCTCGTGATCTCCGTGCTGGTGGCCGCCTTCGCCGAAATGGGCCGGGCCGACGCCAAGCGTGGGAAGGATCCCGCGTGGATGCCGGACGCGGCGGGTGGGCTGGCGATCGTGAATGTGCTGATCGCCGTGCTCTGGAGCTGATCCGGACGGCCGCGGCCCGTGCCCGGCATCGGACACCAGGTATCCGGCCGCCTGCGGTCGGTACTTACAGAAGACCCCGGGTATCGCAGCGATACCCGGGGTCCTACGGGAGCGGTACCCGCTCAGTTCTGCAATGCGGGTTCCCGGCGGGCGAATTCGCCGGACTCGGCCTCGCCCATCCGGTGCGGCGCGTCCTCGGAGCCCATCGGATCGAGTTCGGGGTCGATATCGATCGTGCGGCGCAACGGGCGGTTCGGCAACAGCGTGGTCGCCAGGAGCGCGACCACCGCCGCGAACGCGGCGATCAGGAAGATCCGGCCGGTCGCGTCGCCGTAGGAGGCACGCACGATGGTGGCGATCGGTGCGGGCAGGCTGTCCAGGTCGAGATTGCTGCCGCCACCCGAGGAGGTCTGGATACCCAGCCGGGCGAACCCCTGGGCCGACAGCTCGCCGACGCGGGTCGCCAGAACCGATCCCAGCACCGAGACCCCGATGGCGCCGCCGAAGGTGCGGAAGAAGGCGACATTGCTGGAGGCCGCGCCGATATCGCGCACGCTCACCGTGTTCTGCACGGCCAGTACCAGGTTCTGCATCATCATGCCGACACCCAGGCCCACCACCGCGATGTACGCGCTGACCAGCCACAGGTTGGTTTCGTGGTCGAGCGCGGAGAGCAGTGCGAAGCCGAACACCAGCAGGGTGGCGCCACCGACGACGAATCCCTTCCACTTGCCGAACCGGGTGATCAGCTGACCGGAGACCACCGAGGCGACGAGCGTGCCCGCGACCATCGGAATGGTCAGGATGCCGGCGATCGTCGGCGAATAACCGCGCGAGGTCTGGAAGTACTGGCCGAGGAAGGTGGTGGCACCGAACATCCCGATACCCACCGCGACGGAGGCGATGATCGCCAGGCCGGTGGTGCGCTCGGTGACAATCCGCAGTGGCACGATCGGCGACTTCGCGCGGGCCTCCACCCATACGGTCGCCGCGAGCAGTGCCACGCCCGCCACCACGTACAGCAGAGATTCCCGGGAGAACCACTCGTAGTAGCCGGCCTTCCCGGCGAAGGAGACCCAGATCAGCAGAATCGAGACACCGGCGGTCATCAGGACGGCGCCGGGCCAGTCGATGGACACGTCGGCCTTGCGTTCGGTGGGCAGTCGCAGCGTGCGCTGCAGCAGGAACAGCGCGATCAGTGCGAGTGGTACGCAGACGAAGAAGCACCAGCGCCAGCCGAGTGGGCTGTCCACGATGACGCCGCCGAGAATGGGTCCGCCCGACATGGAGACCGCCATGACCGCGCCCATATAACCGGAGTACCGGCCCCGTTCCCGCGGCGCGACGATACTGCCGATGATGGCGACGACGAGGGCGGTCAGACCGCCCATACCGATGCCCTGGACGACACGGGCGGTCAGCAGCAGTGTCACATCGTGGGCGAAACCGGCGAGGACCGAGCCCGCCACGAAGATGACGATGGCCGTCTGGACCAAGACCTTCTTGTTGAAGAGGTCGGCGAGTTTGCCCCAGATGGGGGTGGAGGCCGCGTTGGCCAGCAGTGCGGCGGTGATCACCCATGCGTAGGCGGTCTGCGAGGCCTGTAGATCGCCGATGATCGTGGGCAGCGCGGTCGCCACGATCGTGGTACTGAGCAGCGCGGTGAACAGTGCGGCCAGTAGCCCGGTGAGCGATTCAAGAACCTCGCGGTGGCTCATCGCGTAGGGATCTCGCCGCGTCACCGCCTCGACTGGACTAGACATCTATTTCCTGACTCTCTTTCGATTCCGGCTCGTGTTCTTCGGTGACGCTGCGCTGCGTGTCCGCGGACAGTGAGCTGTGCGGAGGTTTCTGGTTGTCGGTCGCGGCGTGGCGACTGTCCCGGGCGATGAGTCGGCTCCGGAGTGTGTGCAGAGTTCGGTGGGCGTGTTCGGCGTCGTCCACGGTCCAGTCGGCCAGGACCTCCTGCAGGCCCCGGACCCGTGATTCCCGGATCCGGGCAAGAAGTTCGTGGCCGGCGGGGGAGACCTCGACGCGGATGGCGCGCCCGTCGCTGGGATCGGTATTGCGCAGGACGTAACCGTCGGCGACCAGTTCGGTGATGTGCCGGCTCATGGCCGAGGCGCTGATACCGATCTGGGTGGCGAGGTCGACCTGCCGGCATGGACCGGCCGATTCCAGGTTGACCAGGACACTGATCCCGCCCGGCAGCAGCCGGCCCTCCTCGGGTTGTGCGAGGGACCGCCGGAGGGCTCGACTGATGAGGAACAGCTCGTCGAGGATGCCCTGTGCGGTGTCGGGGGGAACTCCCATGCGTGCTCCAAACCTAGTTGCTTGCGCTAATCAACTATAAATTTGTTGCTTGCGCTAATCAACAAATTTGGAGTGTGCGTATTCCCACAGCCGAGCCGGGAAGACGCGCCGACCGGACAGCGCGCAGGGCATGCCGTGTTCCGCCGCCGTTTACCACGTACGGCTACGCGTGACCAGCGTTTCGAGCGGCGGCCGGTGGGTTCATGCCCATTCCGGCCGCATCCCGCCCGCCGGCGCCGATATGCGACCGGTATGTTCTGCGACAGGCTGCGGCAGCGCGGAAACCGCGGCGGTAACGGTCGGCTACCACTGTCTGTGGTCGGTGATCTATGAACCGGTGGGGAAGCCACCGCCGCCGGAAGCCGAACCGAATCCGCCTCGTGCCGAAATCAACGCGTGGTCGGCGGCGCTGTCCCGGCCGAGCACTCGGCGGTCTGGACACTGTGCGGTCTAAAACCCTGAGGCGGCGGTGCTCCGGGCTACCGCACGAATTCGCCGGCGTGGTCGGCGAGCTCCAGGAGGGGTTGCGGAACGATGCCGAAGATCAGGGTGGCCAGTGCCGCGATGCCCGCCACCGTGGTCGCGGCGGGCGGACCGACGATCTCGGGTGGGTCGGCCGGCGGATCGGTGAAGAACATCAGCACGATCACCCGGACATAGAAGAACGCGGCGATCGCGCTGGCCAGTACGCCGACAATCACCAGCAGGCCGGCGTCGCTGCCGGCCGCGGCCTGGAAGACCGCGAATTTCGCGACGAATCCCGCGGTGATCGGGATACCGGCGAACGACAGCAGCAGCAGCGCGAACATGGTGGCGAGCCACGGGGCGCGGCGGCCGAGACCGGCCCAGCGCGACAGTGCCGTCGCCTCCGTCCCGTCGGTTTCGCGGACCATGCTCACGACCGCGAAGGCGCCCAGGGTGCCCAGGCCGTAGACGAACAGATAGAACAGAGTCGCGGCGATGCCACGGTCGTCGGCGGCGACCAGCGCGGTGAGCAGGAAGCCGGTATGCGCGATGGACGAATAGGCGAGCATCCGTTTCATATCGGTCTGGGTGATCGCCAGGATCGCGCCGACCACCATGGTGGCCACCGCGACGGCCGCCAGTACCGGCCGCCAGTCGTCGGCGATCTCCGCGACACCCACGGACAGCACGCGCAGTAGAGCACCCAGCGCGGCGATCTTGGTCGCCGCAGCCATGAACGCGGTGATCGGCGTCGGCGCGCCCTGGTACACATCGGGCACCCATGCCTGGAACGGCACCGCGCCGACCTTGAACAGCAGACCCACGGCCAGCATGGCCACACCCAGCAGCGCCAGGGTGGGCGCGCCGGTCTCGGCGGCGAGCGCGTCGGCGATTCCGGCGAGGCGGACCGTGCCGGTCTGGCCGTAGAGCAGCGCGACCCCGTACAGGAAGAAAGCCGAGGAGAACGCGCCCAGCAGGAAGTACTTGAGCGCCGCCTCCTGCGAGAGCAGCCGGCGCCGCCGGGCCAGACCGCACAGCAGGTACAGCGGCAGAGACAGCACTTCCAGCGCGACGAACATGGTGAGCAGATCGTTGGCGGCGGGGAACAGCAGCAGGCCGCCCAGCGCCAGCAGCAGCAGCGGGAAGACCTCGGTGGGCGTGATACCCGCGGTCGCGGCCGACCGCTCGGCCCCGCTGCCCGGGACGGCGGAGGCCTGCGGGGTGAACGCGTCCATTCCGTAGTCGGCGGTCGCGGCGGCGCGGCTCCAGGTGCCCGGTCCGGAGCGCGGCCGGGGCAGCGGCCCGCGTTCGGCGACGAACAGCACCGACAAGATGCCGACGATCAACAGGGTGCCCTGGAGGAAAAGGGTGACCCCGTCGACCGCGACCGCGCCGACCGCGGCCGTCGTCTTGGTCCCGGACAGCAGTAGCACGGCGACCAGCGCGGCCCCCAGTGCCGCCAGGGTAAGTACCAGCTGCGCGGGATACCGCCACGGGCGCGGGAAGAACGCGTCCACCAGTACTCCCACGACCGCCGCGCCGAACACGATGAGGATCGGCGCCAGCACGTGGTATTCGATACTCGGCGCCGGCACGGTCGCGGCCAGGACCATATCGGCGGACAGCTCAGCGCTCATGAGGCACACCTCCGGGGTTCGCCGCTTCCGGATGGGCCGGGACCGGCGGTGCGGGGTCGACACTGCCGACCGTGGTGAGGGTCTGGTTCACCGCGGGATCGATGAAATCCAGTACCGGTTTCGGATAGACACCGAAGAAGATCAGGGCGCCGAGCAGCGGCACCACGACCACGAGCTCACGCGGCACCAGGTCCCGGATGCGTTCGCTGCCCTCGCGGACCGGCCCCGTCATCATCCGCTGGTACAGCCACAGCACATAGATCGCCGCCAGGACCAGCGCGGCGGCGGCGATCACCGCGGCCACCTGATACCTGCTGAAAGTGCCGATCAGGACCAGGAATTCGCTGACGAACGGGGCGAGCCCGGGCAGGGAGAGGGTGGCCAGGCCGGCGATGAAGAACGTTCCGGCCAGCACCGGCGCCACCTTCTGCACTCCGCCGTAGTCGGCGATGAGCCGGCTGCCGCGCCGCGAGACCAGGAAACCGGCCACCAGGAACAGTGCCGCCGTGGACAGCCCGTGATTGACCATGTACAGGGTCGCGCCGGTCTGGGCCTGGCTGGTCATGGCGAAGATACCGAGCACGATGAAACCGAAGTGCGAGATGGAGGTGTAGGCGATGAGTCGCATCACATCGGTCTGGCCGATGGCCAGTAGCGCACCGTAGAGGATGCCGATCACGGCCAGCGTGATCACCAGCGGCGCATAGGTGTCGACCGCGGCGGGGAACAGCAGCAGGCAGTAGCGCAGCATGCCGAAGGTGCCGACCTTGTCGACCACCGCCATCATCAGCACCGCGCTCGCCGGGGTCGCGGAGACGGCGGCGTCCGGCAGCCAGGTGTGCAGCGGCCACAGCGGCGCCTTGACCGCGAACGCGAACATGAAACCGAGGAACAGGGCGTTGAGCACCGCCGGTCCGGCGCCGAGCTGTCCGGAGTTGGCGGCCGCGACCACTGTGCGCAGGTCGAAGGTTCCGGCGCCGTCCGCGCCGAGATCCTGCTGGACGGTCAGTACGTAGAGGCCGATCACCGCGGCGAGCATGATCAGGCCGCCGAACAGGTTGTACAGCAGGAACTTCACCGCGGCGCGGGAACGCTGCTGCCGGACCTGCGCGTCGTCGGTGCGCGGCCCGAAACCACCGATGAGGAAGTACATCGGGATCAGCATGGCCTCGAAGAACACATAGAACAGCAGGATGTCCAGGGACAGGAAGGACACCAGCACCATCGCCTCCACCAGGAGGGTGAGCGCGATATAGGTGTGTGCCACCCGTTTCCCGGTGCCGACCTCGCGGTCGTCGTGCCAGCCGGCGATGATGAGCAACGGCACCAGCCCGGCGGTGAGCAGTACCAGGACCAGCGCGATCCCGTCCACGCCGAGGGTGTATCCGGCGCCGAACGCCGGTATCCAGGTGTGGGATTCGACGAACTGGAACTGCTCGCCGCCGGGCTGGAAGGCCGTCGCCACCCCTAGCGCCACCCCGAAGGTGGCCACGGCGAACAGCAGGCCGACCCAGCGGGCCAGTAGTCGCTGCGCGGCCGGCAGCAGGAGTACGACCGCCGCGCCCACCAGGGGCAACAGCCAGATCACAGACAACCAGGGCACGGCGCTCACCAGATCCTCACGGCCAGCAGGGCTGCGGCCACCAGGGCCGCGCCGGTGAACATGGACAGGGCATACGAACGGACGAAACCGGTCTGGATCCGGCGGGCCCGCGCGGACAGACCGCCGATGACCGCGGCGGTGCCGTTGACGAGACCGTCGATACCGCGGTTGTCGAGGAAGACCAGCGCACGGGTCAGGTGGCGGCCGGGCCGCATGAAGGCGGCCTCGTTGACGGCGTCGCCGTAGAGGTCGCGCCGCGCGGCGACGGTCAGTGCGGTCACCTCCTGCGGTGCACTGTCGGGCACCGCGCTGCGCCCGTACTGCCGGTAGGCGACCGCGACGCCCACCGCGACCACGGCGAGAGCGAGCCCGGTGATCACCGGAACCGGCAGGACCGGTTCGCCGTGGTGCTCGCCGACGACCGGTGCCAGCCAGTTCTGTAGCGAGGACCCCCAGACGAAAACCGCCCCGGCGCCGACCGACCCGAGCGCAAGCAGGATCATCGGACCCGTCATCACGGCGGGGGATTCGTGCGGGTGGGTATCGGGCTTCCAGCGGCGTTCGCCGAAGAAGGTCAGCAGCATCACCCGCGTCATATAGAAGGCGGTGAGTCCGGCGCCGAGCAGGGTGATGGTGCCCAGAATCGGACCGGCGGCGCCTTCGGCGGCGAAGGCCGCTTCGATGATGCGGTCCTTGGAGAAGAATCCGGCGAACGGCGGCACACCGATGATGGCGAGATATCCGAGACCGAAGGTGAGGTAGGTGATCGGTAGCAGGGTGCGCAATCCGCCGTAGCGCCGCATATCGGTTTCGTCGTCCATGGCGTGCATGACCGAACCCGCCCCGAGGAACAGGCCCGCCTTGAAGAAGCCGTGGGTCAGCAGATGCATGATGGCCACCGCGTATCCCGCGGGACCGAGGCCGACGGCCAGCACCATATAGCCGATCTGGCTCATGGTGGAGGCGGCCAGCGCCTTCTTGATGTCGTCCTTGGCGCAACCGATGATCGCGCCGAACAGCAGGGTCACCGCGCCGACCACCACCACCGCGACCCGGGCGGTGGGGGCGAGATCGTAGAGCGGGTTCGAGCGGGCGATCAGGTACACACCCGCGGTGACCATGGTGGCGGCGTGGATGAGCGCGGAGACCGGGGTGGGGCCCTCCATGGCATCGCCGAGCCACGATTGCAGTGGTACCTGGGCGGATTTACCGCAGGCGGCCAGGAGCAGGAACAGGCCGACGGCGGTGAGTGTGGCGTCGCTCGCCCCGGGGGCCGCGCCGAACACCGCACCGAAATCGAGGGACCCGAAGGTGGCGAACATGATCATCATGGCGATCGCCAGGCCCATATCACCGACCCGGTTGACCACGAACGCCTTCTTGGCGGCCGTGGCCGCCGACGGCTTGTGATACCAGAACCCGATCAGCAGATACGAGGCCAGACCGACGCCCTCCCAGCCCAGGTACAGCACCAGGTAGTTGTTCGCCAGCACGAGTAGCAGCATGGCCGCGAGGAACAGGTTCAGGTAGGCGAAGAACCGGCGGCGGCCGGGATCGTGGCTCATATATCCGACGGAGTAGATGTGGATGAGCGAGCCGACGCCGGTAATGAGCAGGGCGAAACAGATGGACAGCTGGTCCAGTGCGAGCCCGAAGTCGACCCGGAGCCCGGCTATCGGCACCCAGCTGAACAGATCCAGCGCCACCGCGCGATCGGCGCCGGAACGGCCGAGCATCCCCGCAAAGGCGATCACCGCCACTACGAAGGAGGCCAGCGCGGTCACGGTGGCGAGCAGATGACCCCATCCGTCGGAGCGACGCCCGGTGAGCAGCAGTACGGCGGCGCCGGCCAGGGGCAGGGCGGGCAGCAGCCACAGCGTTGCGGTATCCACGTCAGTGTCCTTTCGGCATGCTCGGGAGCGCTGCGTGGTGACACTGCGCTACCGCCTCCGCGCTTGACCCGAGCACGTCAGAACTTCAGCAGGTTGGCGTCGTCGACCGAGGTCGAGCGGCGGGCGCGGAAAATGGTGACGATGATGGCCAGACCGACCACGACCTCGGCCGCGGCGACCACCATGGTGAAGAAGGCGAAGACCTGGCCGTCGAGGTTCGCGTGCATCCGCGCGAAGGTGACGAACGCGAGGTTCACCGCATTGAGCATGAGCTCGATGCACATGAAGACGATGATCGCGTTACGCCGCAGCAGCACGCCCGCGGCGCCGATGGTGAACAGTAGCGCGGACAGGAACAGATAGTTCTCGGGATTCACCGGATACCTTCCTCGTCGGCCGGGCGGGCGGTGCGGGCCTCGTCGGATCCGGGGGCCGGCGCGGAACCGACCGAGAGCACCGCGGCATCGGTGAGTGCCTGGGTACGGCGGTGCCGCAGAATGGTCGAGACCGACAGCTCCTCGAACGACCCGTCCGGTAGCCGCGCCGGGATGTCCACCGCGTTGTGCCGGGCGTAGACGCCGGGGGTAGGCAGCGGCGTGGGCCGGTGCCCGGCGTCGCGGAAACGCCGGCGCGACAGTTCGCGCTGGCCGAGTTTCGGACCGAAGGTCTCCCGGTGGGCCAGCAACATGGCACCGATGGTGGCGGCGATCAGCAGTGCGCCGGTGAGTTCGAAGGCCCAGACGTAGCGTATGAAGATCAGTTCGGCCAGGGCGCCGATCACATCACGACCCGGGAAGCCGGTGGCGGGGAATTCGACACCGGAATTGCGGACCCCGTGCGCGATACCCGTGCACAGCAGGACCCCGAAGCCGACACCGACCACCCCGGCGGCGATCCGCTGCCCGCGCAGCGTCTCCCGCAGTGATTCCGCCGAATCGACCCCGACCAGCATGAGGACGAACAGGAACAGCATCATGACCGCGCCGGTGTACACCACGATCTGCACGACTCCGAGGAACAGCGCGTCCTGGGCGATGTAGAACACCGCCAGGGTGATCATGGTGGCCGCCAGGCAGATCGCCGAGTGCACGGCCTTGGCCGCGAACACCATACCGAGCGCGCCGAGCACCGCCAGCGGGGCGAGGATCCAGAACTGCACCGTTTCACCGGTTCCGGCGTCGGTCAGCGGGGCGGCGGCCAGCAGGGCCGATTCGGTGCCGGTCATCGGTTACCTCCCGGCGCGGTATCGGCGGTGGGCCGCGGTGCCGCGGGGTCCACCCGGCCGAGGTAGTAGTCGGCTTCGGTGCTGCCCGGTTGCATCTCGTGTGGCGGGGACTGCATCTCCGGAGCCAGCGGGGCGAGTAACCGGTCCTTCTCGTAGATGAGATCGGCGCGGTTGTCGTCGGTGAGTTCGTACTCGTTGGTCATCGTCAGCGCCCGGGTCGGGCACGCCTCGATGCACAGGCCGCAGCCGATACAGCGCAGATAGTTGATCTGGTACACCCGGCCGTAGCGTTCACCGGGGGAGAAGCGCTCCTCGTCGGTGTTGTCGGCGCCTTCGACGTAGATCGCGTCGGCCGGGCAGGCCCAGGCGCACAGCTCACAGCCGATGCACTTCTCCAGCCCGTCGGGGTGCCGGTTGAGCTGGTGGCGTCCGTGATAGCGCGGCGCGGTGGGGACCTTCTCCTCGGGATAGAACTCGGTATTGGGCTTCTTGAACATGGTGAGAGCGGTGACCGCGAAACCCGCCAGCGGTTCGAGGAGCCCGGGGGAGGAGGTGATGGTCGAGGTCTGCTCCGGCAGCGGCGGGGTCGGGAATCCCAGGAAGACCTGACCCCCACCCGGCGTGCCCGGTGGAGCGTTCCCCACCGGTAGATCGTCTTCGGGACCGAACTCCGGCGCGGTGGCCGGGGCGTTCCCGGCTCGGAGGAACAACCCGATCAGGAGCCCGGTGAGCAGCAGGCCGCCGATCACCAGGATGGGTGTGCGCACGGGATATCCCTCGAGATCGAGAACCCGGGCGGTGGCCACCACCATCACCCAGGCCAGCGAGGTCGGGATGAGCAGTTTCCAGCCCAAATTCATGAACTGGTCGTAGCGCAGGCGCGGCAGCGTACCGCGCAGCCAGATGAACACGAACAGGAACATCCAGACCTTGGCGGTGAACCACAGCAGCGGCCACCAGCCCGAATTCGCACCCTCCCAGAGGTTGACGGGGAACGGGGCCCGCCAGCCACCGAGGAACATGGTGGTCGCCAGCGCCGAGACCGTGGCCATGTTCACGTATTCGGCGAGCATGAACATCGCGAACTTCAGCGAGGAGTACTCGGTGTGGAACCCGCCGACGAGTTCGCCCTCGGCCTCGGGCAGGTCGAACGGCGCCCGGTTGGTCTCCCCGACCATGGAGATGCAGTAGATGAGGAACGACGGCAACAGCAGGAACACATACCAGGTGGGTTGCTGGGCGGCGATGATGCCGGACGTCGCCATGGTGCCGCCGAGCAGGAATACCGCCCCGAAGCAGAGCGCCATGGAGATCTCGTAGGAGATCACCTGCGCGGTGGAGCGCAGACCGCCCAGCAGCGGATAGGTGGAGCCAGAGGCCCAGCCGGCCAGCACGATTCCGTACACACCGATCGAGGTGACCGCAAGGATATAGAGAACACCGACGTGTAGATCGGTGAGCTGCAGGGCGGTGCGCTGCCCCAGGATCGAGACCTCCGGCCCGAACGGGATCACGGCGAAGGCCAGGACGGCCGAGACGACCGAGATGATCGGCGCGAGTACGAAGATGGGTTTGTCCACGATCGCGGGGACGATATCTTCCTTGAACGCCATCTTCACCCCGTCGGCGGCGCTCTGCAGCAACCCCTTGGGCCCGACCCGGTCGGGCCCGACCCGCATCTGCATCCAGGCCACGACCTTGCGTTCGATCAGCACGCCGAACAGCACGGTCAGCAGCAGGAATACGAAAATGGCGACGGCTTTGGCGGCGACCAGCCACAGCGGGTCGTGCCCGAAGAGGGACAGATCAGTCATGGTCGGATGCCTCCGTCCGCTGGTCGGCGCGCCGTAGGGTCACGACGTCGCCCGGTCGGGCGCCCAGATCGGTGTGGATCGAGCACCCGGGTGAGTTCATGGGCAGCCATACCACCCGGTCCGGCATCTCGGTGACGGCCAGCGGCAGGGTCACCGCGCCGTGCGGGGTCGTCACGGTGACCGGAGCGCCGTCGGTGGCTCCCACTTCCGCGGCCGTCACCGCCGACAACCTGGCCACCGGCGGTCGCGCGATACCGGCCAGATTCGCTTCGCCGTCCTGCATCCGGCCCCGGTCCAGCAGCATCCGCCAGCTCGCCAGCACCGCGGTGCCGGCTTCGGGGCGGACGGGCGGCGCGGCCGGTCGCGCGGGGGGCGCGACCGTGGCGCCGGTCCAGGGACCGAGACGGTCGAGTTCGGCCCGGGCGGCGGCGGTATCGGGAAGGCCGAGCGCCACACCCACTTCCGCCGCCAGACTGTGCAGTACCCGCAGATCGGACAGCGGCGCGGCCATGCGGCGCACCGTATTGTCGGTGAGCGCCGCGGCGAACGGACGCGGACGACCCTCCCAGGTACGGAAGGTGCCGGCTTTCTCCATCGCCGTGGCCACCGGGAACACGACGTCCGCGGACGCGGTGACCTCGCTGTGCCGCTGTTCCAGCGAGATGATGAAATCGGCGGCCCGCAGGGTGGCCCGCGCCGCGGCGGGATCGGGCAGATCGGCGAGTTCGATCCCGCCGACCACCAGGGTGCCCACCGTCGCGGTGCCGTCGAGAACCGCAGCGGTATCGCGGCCGGGGTGGTCGGGGAGATCGGTGACGCCCCAGAGCTCGGCCACCTGCCGCCGGGCCTCGGGATCGGTGACGGGCCGGCCACCCGGGAGCAGCCCGGGCAGCGCGCCGGCCTCCACCGCGCCGCGCTCGCCGGCCCGCCGCGGCACCCAGGCGAGTGCGGCGCCGGTATCGGCGGCGAGCCGGATCGCCGCCGACAGCGCACCGGGGGCGGTCGCCAGCCGTTCGCCGACCAGGATCACCGCACCGGGTTCCCGCAGCAGCCGGGCCGGGCCGGACTCGGCGCCGGGTTCGATCAGCTCGGTGAGGATCCGGGCCTCGCTGCCGGGGACCGCCGGGACGACGGTGCCCGACATCCGCTCCAGGCCGCGTGACGCGAAGGCGGCGATCGAGAACACCGATAGCCCTCGGGTCCGGGCCGCTTTGCGCAGCCGCAGGTAGACGATGGGCGATTCCTCTTCCGGTTCGAACCCGGCCAGGAGCACGACCGGGGCCGTCTCCAGATTGTCGTACGTGACGGTGCCGGTGTGCCCGGCTACCCAGGCGCCCAGGAAGTCCGCCTCCTCCGCCGTCTGGGCCCGGGCCCGGAAGTCGATATCGTTGGTGCCCAGCACCGTTCGCGCGAATTTGGCGTACGCGTACGCCTCCTCCTCGGTGATCCGGCCACCGGGGAGCACCGCCGCGTTACCCACGCCGGCGCGCAGACCACGTGCGGCGGCCGCGAGCGCCTCGGACCACGAGCACGGGGACAGCGTCCCGTCGGCGCCGCGCAGCAGCGGGCCGGTGATCCGATCGCGCTCCCCGGTGTAGTCGAACGCCCAGCGCCCCTTGTCGCAGTTCCATTCCTCGTTGACCTCGGGATCGTCGCCGGCGAGGCGACGCAGGACCTTCCCGCGCCGGTGGTCGGTGCGCTGGGCGCAACCGGAGGCGCAGTGCTCGCAGACATTAGGGCTGGAAACCAGGTCGAACGGGCGGGCCCGGAATCGGTAGCTGGTGCCGGTGAGGGCGCCGACCGGGCAGATCTGCACGGTATTACCGGAGAAGTATGAATCGAGGGGTTCGTGCGCGGCGGTGCCGACCTGCTGGAGCGCGCCACGGTCGAGCAGTTCGATGAACGGATCCCCGGCGATCTGCTGGGAGAAACGGGTACAGCGCGCGCACAGCACGCACCGTTCACGATCGAGCAGGACCGCGGTCGACAGCGGAATCGGTTTCGGATACTTGCGTTTCTCCCCGTCGAAGCGGCTCTCCGCCCGCCCGGTGGACATGGCCTGGTTCTGTAGCGGGCACTCCCCGCCCTTGTCGCAAACCGGGCAGTCCAGCGGATGGTTGATCAGCAGCAGTTCCATCACACCCTGCTGCGCTTTCTCCGCGACCGCGGAATCGAGCTGGGTATGCGCCACCATGCCCTCGGTGACCGCCATGGTGCAGGAGGCCACGGGCTTACGCTGGCCCTCCACCTCCACCAGGCACTGTCGGCAGGCACCGACCGGGGCGAGCAGCGGGTGATCACAGAACCGCGGGATCTGGATACCGATCAGTTCGGCGGCGCGGATGAGCAGGGTGCCGGCCGGAACACTGACCGTGGTGCCGTCGATCGTGACGGTGACCAGGTCGGCCGGCTGCAGATCGGCGGAATCGGAACGGACGGTGGCGGTCATCGGATCCCCTCTCCGGCCGCGGATCCGGCCCAGGCGGTCGCGCGGGCCGGATCGAACGGGCAGCCGCCGTGCGTCATATGCGCGAGGTACTCGTCGCGGAAGTACTTCAGCGAGGACACGATGGGGCTGGCCGCGCCGTCACCGAGCGCGCAGAAGGACTTGCCGTTGATGTTGTCGGCGATATCCAGGAGTTTGTCCAGGTCGGCGGGTGTGCCCTCGCCCGATTCGAGCCGGGTGAGCAGCTGGACCAGCCAGTACGTACCCTCCCGGCACGGGGTGCACTTACCGCAGGATTCGTGGGCGTAGAACTCGGTCCAGCGCAGCACCGCACGGACCACGCAGGTGGTGTCGTCGAAGATCTGCAGTGCCTTGGTGCCCAGCATCGAACCCTGTGCCATCACGTTCTCGTAGTCCAGTGGCACATCGAGATGCTCGGCAGTGAACAGCGGGGTCGAGGAACCGCCGGGTGTCCAGAACTTCAGGGACCGGCCCGCGCGGACCCCGCCCGCGTACCCGAGCAATTCACGCAGGGTGATGCCGAGCGGGGCCTCGTACTGGCCGGGCCGGGCGATATGCCCGGACAGCGAGTACAGCGTGAAACCGGGTGATTTCTCGCTGCCCATGGAGCGGAACCAGGCCGGGCCGTTGCGGATGATCGGCGGCACACTGGCGATGGATTCGACATTGTTCACCACGGTCGGACTGGCGTACAGACCCGCGACCGCCGGAAACGGCGGGCGCAGCCGGGGCTGCCCGCGCCTGCCCTCCAGCGAATCCAGCAGGGCGGTCTCCTCACCGCAGATATAGGCGCCGGCGCCGGCGTGCACGGTGAGCTCCAGATCGTAGCCGGAGCCGAGGATATCGCGGCCCAGCAGCCCGGCCGCGTAGGCATCGGCGACCGCGGCCTGCAGCCGGCGTAGTACCGGCACCACCTCACCGCGCAGATAGATGAAGGCGTGCGCGGCGCGAATGGCATAGGCGGCGATGATCACACCCTCGATGAGCGAATGCGGTGCCGCGAGCATGAGCGGGATGTCCTTGCAGGTGCCCGGTTCGGACTCGTCCGCGTTCACCACCAGGTAGTGCGGTTTCGTCGAGCCGTCGGGTTCGGGGCCCTGTGGGATGAAACCCCATTTCATACCGGTCGGGAACCCGGCCCCGCCGCGGCCGCGCAGGCCGGCGTCCTTGACGGTGGTGATCACCTGGTCCGGTGTCATGCCGAGCGCGATCGGCAGCGCTTCGTATCCCTCATGGGCCCGGTAGGTGTCGAGGGTCCAGGAATTCGGCAGATTCCAGTACTTGCTGAGGACGGGCGTCAGGGTCATCGGGCACCGTCCTCGTCCGGTACCTCGGGTGCACGCATACCCTGCTCGCGCGCGGTGTCCAGACCGGTGAGCGTCGGGGCGCCCGGGTCACCGTCGAGTACGCCGGGCCGGGTGTCCGGGAAACCGGCCAGGACCCGCGCGGTCTCCCGGAAGGTACACAGCGGCGCGCCGCGGGTGGGGGTGACGGTGCGTCCGTCGCGGAGTGCGTCCACCAGTTCGCGGGCCGATTCCGGGGTCTGATTGTCGAAGAACTCCCAGTTCACCATGATCACCGGTGCGTAATCGCAGGCCGCGTTGCATTCGATGTGTTCGAGGGTGATCGCGCCGTCGTCGGTGGTCTCCCCGTGCGCGATCCCCAGATGCGCGCGCAGTTCCGCGAGGATGGCATCGCCCCCGAGAACCGCGCACAGGGTATTGGTGCAGACGCCCACGTGGTAATCCCCGGTGGGAGTGCGCCGGTAC
Organism: Nocardia rhamnosiphila NBRC 108938; assembly: GCF_000720425.1. Lineage (GTDB taxonomy): Bacteria > Actinomycetota > Actinomycetes > Mycobacteriales > Mycobacteriaceae > Nocardia > Nocardia rhamnosiphila. The sequence goes on from NZ_JOAJ01000001.1 coordinate 509,500, forward strand.
ATGGAGTAGAAGGTGGCGACCGCCGTCACCTCGGCGCCGGTGAGGCCGAGCAACTCCGCGCAGAACTCGATCCCGGTACTGCTGACGTAGCCCTCCTCCGACTGCACCAGATGGAGCAGCGGTAGCAGCGCCGAGCGGGGCTGCGGGTACCGGGCGACGATCTCCTTCGCATCCGGCTCGAGCCGGGCACGAACATCATCCGGGTAGGGCTGCGGCCGAGCAGTCAGCCGCAAGAGAATCTCGGTCATGGAACCTCTTTCGAAGCCGGTACAGGCGTCCCGCGGAGACCGCAGCGTGGGCGGAGGTACCGCCGCATGAGTTCAGGTCTCCTTCGTGGCCGATACGCGTGGTCGGCGGAGGCCGAAGCGTTGGCGGAGGTATCGCCCCTCACCGGTCCACACCGCCCATCACCGGATCGATGCTGGCGACGGCCGCGATCACGTCGGCGACCATGCCGCCCTCGCACATCGCTGCCACGGCCTGCAGGTTGGTGAAGGAGGGATCGCGATAGTGCACGCGGTAGGGTCGCGTGCCACCGTCGCTGACCATATGGACGCCGAGTTCGCCGCGCGGCGACTCCACCGCCTCGTAGACCTGCCCCGGGGGCACCCGGATACCCTCGGTGACCAGCTTGAAGTGGTGGATGAGGCCTTCCATCGAGGTTCCCATGATCTTGCCGATATGCTGTGGCGAATTGCCCAGCCCGTCGGCGCCCAGTTCCAGATCCGCGGGCCAGGCGATCTTCTTGTCCGCCACCATCACCGGACCCGGCCGCAACCGGTCCAGGCACTGTTCCACGATCGCCAGCGACTGCTTCATCTCCTCGATCCGGATGAGGTAGCGGCCGTAGCAGTCACAGGTGTCGGTGGTGGGGACGGTGAATTCGTAGGTGTCGTATCCGCAATAGGGCGCGGCCTTGCGCAGATCGTGGGGCAGACCGGTGGAGCGCAGGACCGGTCCGGTGACGCCGAGCGCGATACAGCCGGTCAGGTCGAGGTAGCCGATGTTCTGGGTGCGTGCCTTGAAGATCGGATTGTGGGTGAGCAGATGCTCCATGTCCCGCAGACGTTTCGGCATCAGCGCCAGCAGGTCGCGAACCTTGCCCACCGCGTCGCCGGGCAGGTCCTGGGCGATACCGCCGGGCCGGATGTACGCGTGGTTCATCCGCAGGCCGGTGATGTTCTCGAAAACGTCGAGGATCAGTTCACGCTCCCGGAAGCCGAACAGCATCGGGGTCAGCGCGCCCAGTTCCATACCGCCGGTCGCCAGCGCCACCAGATGCGAGGAGATGCGGTTGAGCTCCATCAGCAGCACCCGGATCACGGTGGCGCGCTCGGGGATGTCGTCGGTGATGCCCAGCAGTCGCTCCACGCCGAGGCAGAAGGCGGTCTCGTTGAAGAAGGGGGACAGGTAGTCCATCCGGGTGACGAAGGTGACGCCCTGGGCCCAGGCGCGGAATTCGAGGTTCTTCTCGATACCGGTGTGCAGATAGCCGATACCGCACCGGGCCTCGACCACGGTTTCGCCCTCGATCTCCAGGATGAGCCGCAACACCCCGTGCGTGGACGGATGCTGCGGGCCCATATTGACGACGATGCGTTCCTCGCCCGCGCCGCGCAGTGCGTCGGCGACCTCGTCCCAGTCCTGCCCGGCGACCGTCAAGACCTGTTCGGTGGGGTCCGCACCGCTGTGGCCGGGCGCCGTGGGGGCGGTCCGGGAGTCGTCGCTGTCCGGCCCGCCGGAGACTCCGGGCCGGTAATCGATCTCGCTCATCAGCTGTATGCCCTCCGCTCATCGGGCGGCGGTATCCGCGCGCCCTTGTACTCGACCGGTATCCCGCCGAGCGGGTAGTCCTTGCGCTGCGGGTGACCGCGCCAGTCGTCGGGCATGGTGATGCGGGTCAGCGAGGGATGCCCGTCGAACAGGATTCCGAAGAAGTCGTAGGTCTCCCGTTCGTGCCAGTCGCAGGTCGGATACACGCGGTACAGCGACGGGATGTGCGGGTCGGTGTCCGGGGCGGACACCTCGAGCCGCAGCCGGCGGCCGTGCGTGATCGAGTTCAGGTGATAGACCGCGTGTAGCTCCCGGCCGGATTCGTCCGGGTAGTGCACGCCGTTGACTCCGAGGCACAGTTCGAATCGCAGCGCCGGATCGTCGCGCAGCGCCCGCGCCACCGCGACCAGATGGTCGCGGTCGACGTGCAGGGTGAGTTCGCCGCGGTCCACCACGACCTTCTCGATCGCGGTATCGAACCCGGCGCCGGACGACAGGGCCGCGCGCAGCAGGTCGACCACGGTGTCGAAATAGCTCCCGTAGGGTGGCGCGCTGCCGCCGGGCAGCGCGACCCGGTGGACCAGGCGGCCGTAGCCGGAGGTGTCGCCGCTGCCGGAGATCCCGAACATACCCCGGCGCACCCCGATGACCTCGTCCTCGGGACCGATCGGCTGTTCGGGTTCCACGGCGCGGCTGTCGGTGGAGCCCGGGTCTTCGGTGCTCATCGCAGCAGGCCTTCCATCCGGATGGTCGGGGTGGCCGCCAGCGCCGCCGCTTCGGCGGCGCGGATCGCCTCGGTCCGGTTCACGCCCATCGGGGTCGCCTGGATCTTCTCGTGCAGTGCGAGGATGGCGTTGAGCAGCATCTCCGGGCGGGGTGGACAACCCGGTAGGTAGATGTCGACGGGGACCACATGATCCACGCCCTGCACGATGGCGTAGTTGTTGAACATGCCACCGGAGGAGGCGCACACCCCCATGGCCAGCACCCATTTCGGTTCGGTCATCTGGTCGTAGACCTGGCGGAGCACCGGCGCCATCTTCTGGCTGACCCGGCCCGCCACGATCATCAGATCGGCCTGCCGCGGTGACGCACGGAAGACCTCCATACCGAAACGCGCCGAGTCGAATCTGCCACCGCCGGTGGCCATCATCTCGATGGCGCAGCAGGCCAGACCGAAGGTGGCCGGCCACACCGACCCCTTGCGCATGTATCCCGCCATGGCTTCGACCGTGCTGAGCACGAAACCACTGGGCAGTTTCTCTTCCAAACCCATGTCCGACTACTCCCTGGATATCGGCCCGCGCCGGGCGCGGTGCGGCTGATCGGAGGTTCGCGGCTCAGTCCCAGCTGAGGCCGCCGCGCCGCCATTCGTAGGCGTAGGCGACCGAGACATTGACGATGAACAGTGCCATCGCGGCCAGTCCGAACACCCCGAGCGCATCGATATGGACCGCCCACGGGTAGAGGAACACGATCTCGATATCGAAGATGATGAACAGCATCGCGGTGAGGTAGTACTTCACCGGAAACCGTTGTCCGGTAATGTTTCCCGCGCCTCCGGCCGTCGCGTGCGGGGTGGGTTCGATACCGCATTCGTAGGCCTGTAGTTTGGCGCGGTTGTAGCGTTTGGGGCCGATGAGGCCGGCGATCAGGATCGAGATCACCGCGAACGCGGCGGCGACCGCGCCGAGGACCAGTATCGGCAGTTCGGTGTTCACGACTGCGCTTCCCCTCCTTGCGAACTGGAACCCCGCGGTTGTGCCACCGGGTCCCGCGAACGGGGTCGGGCGGTGGATGCGTATGCCCCGCGCCGCCGGATCGTCCCCGGATTCGACACAGGGCTGGGGGAGGATCAGTCGACGCGGGTTATATGTCATCTCCCGCGCTCATGTGAGCTACAGCACAGCCTACAACTGTCGTGGCAGGACGAACGCGGATTGGTGGAGGGCTTTGATCGAATTCGCGACTGAGATTTATGAGCGAATGAACCTAATCACCGCTCAGGCGGCCGGGCGCCGGCGCAGCAGATCGACCACGATCTCGGTGAGTCGCAAGGGGTCGATCGGGTGGGTGGCGACGGCTTCGGCCCGCGACCAGTTCGCCAGCCAGGCATCGTCGGCGCGCCCGGTGAGCACGACCAGCGGCGGACACCCGCGGATCTCGTCCTTGAGCTGTTTGGCCAGGCCCATCCCACCCACCGGCGCGGATTCGCCATCCAGTACGGCCAGATCGGCCGCGCCGGCATCCATCCGCTCCAACACCACCGGGGCCGTGGCCACCTCGAGGTACTCCAGCGGCGGTAGGTCCGGATGCGGCCGGCGGCCGAGCGCCAGCATCACCTGACCCCGGGTGTCGGCGTCGTTGCTGTAGACCAGGACCCGCAGCGCGGCGGGAGGATTCGCATCGGCCACGTTCGCATGGTACGTCCGCGACCACGGGATTCGTGGCAGCTTGGACCAGATAATATGCCCCGGTGACAGACGAGCTGGTCGGGGAACTCATCGATACGGTCGCCTGGGTCCTCATCGTGGACGGGCGAATCCTGTGTGCGCGTCCGCGCGGCAAGGACGTCTTCTACATTCCGGGCGGGAAACGGGAAGCCGGCGAATCCGATGAGCAGACGCTGCTGCGCGAGATCACCGAGGAACTGACCGTCGCGCTGATACCGGAGACGGTCGAGGCGGTGGGTGTCTACGAAGCGGTCGACGGCGACGCGCGGGTCCGTATGAGCTGCTATCGAGCGGACTATCGGGGAACGCTGGTCGCGAGTAGTGAGATCGCCGAACTCGCGTGGTTCGGCTTCGGCGATCGGCCCCGGGTGCCGCCGGTGGACCAGTTGCTGTTCGACGAGCTCCACGCGGCGGGTCACCTGGCACGCTGAACCCGGCGGGCGGAACCGGTGCGGCCCCGCCCGTGCCGGCCTACTTGGTGGTGAGATTCGGGCGGGTGGCCCGTTCGATGAGATGCTCGATCAGACTGAGCAGCACATTCTTCGCCGAGACCCGGTCGCGCGCGTCGCACAGCATGACCGGGATGGACGGGTCGAGATCGAGCGCGTCGCGGACCTCGTCGATCGTGTACCGCGGCGCACCGTCGAAACAGTTCACCGCGATCAGGAAGGGCAGGCCGCGCCGCTCGAAATAGTCGATGGCGGCGAAGGAATTCCCCAACCGGCGGGTATCGGCCAGGACCACCGCGCCGAGCGCGCCCCGGGCGAGTTCGTCCCACAGGAACCAGAAGCGATCCTGGCCGGGGGTGCCGAACAGGTACAGCACCAGGTCCTTGTCGATGGTGATCCGGCCGAAGTCCAGTGCCACCGTCGTGGTGGTCTTGGACTCGACACCGGACAGATCATCGATGCCGGTACTGAGTTCGGTGATCATCTCCTCGGTGCGTAGCGGCGGGATCTCGCTGATCGAGGCCACCATCGTGGTCTTGCCGACGCCGAAACCACCGGCGATGAGGACCTTCACCGACGCAGCAAGAGCCGGAGCCCCGGGGTCCATCCGGGCAGGGTCAAATTTTTCGGATTCCATCCAGTACCGCTCGCAATATGTTGAAGTCGCCGGGACCGGACTCCATCTGCACGGGAGCCCGGAAGATCAGATGGCCGTCACCGATCAGATCTCCGACGAGAATCTTGGTCACCGCCAGCGGCAGTTTCAAGGCGGCTGCCACCTCCGCCACGGTTTGTGCTTCCGTGCACAGGTGCACGATATCGGTGTACTCGGGTTCGGTCCGGCGCAACGGCGGGGCACCACGAGCTTTGACCACGACAGTGAGCATATCCAGGTCGTGTCCCGCACCCACAGTGCGACCCTTGGTGATGGCGTACGGCCGCACCAGAGGTCCGGCGTCGTCGTCGAACCAGGGTTCCCGTGGCCCGGTCATACCCGCATACCTGTCATGGCACCGTTGCTGTTTCCGCAGTTACCGGGGGTCGGCCCCGGCCCCGCCGCGGGAACCGGTCGACAGATGGCTGCCGACCCGCTGGACGGTGAGGTTCATCTCGTAGGCCACCATGCCGAGATTGGCGTCCGCGGCGGCCTGTACGGCGATGCACGCGTTGTCACCGGCCGAGGTGACGAACAGTACGGCGCGATCGAGCTCGATCACCGCCTGCCGTACGGCACCGCCTTCGAACCGCGCGCCAGCGCTCCGGGCCAGGCCGTGCAGGGTGGACGACATCGCGGCGAAATGCTCGGCCTCGGTGCGATCCATTTTGGAGGAGTGGCCCAGCAGCATTCCGTCGGTGGACAGTACGACCGCGAGGCGGACCCCCGCGAGTCGCTCGACCAGGTCGTCGAGCAGCCAGTTCAGGTCACCTTGTGTGGAAGTGGACACTTAGCCTTCCTGTTCATCCGGGGATGCGCCATCCGCCGCCGGGTTCCCGGCGCCGGTTTCTGCGGCGGGCAATGGCTTGCGGCCCTGCCGGGTGCCGTTCTCGATCGCCGACATCAGATCCCTGGCCTGTTCGGCCGAGCGTGGCCGCGCCGTTGCGGCGGTCTGGGCGACGTCCGAAACTTCCGGTCGCGGTGCGACTTTAGCCTGCCTGCTACGGCGGGGTAAAGCCGGACGACCGTCGGGCAGCAGGGTCGGTTCGGCGGTGGTCTCCGTGGCTTCGGGCCGGGCGGCCGGAACAGTGTCGGATGTACCGGTCGGCGCGGCGCCGGCCTGCTCGGCCCGATCGCCGGTGGGCTCGGTGTCGTGGGGCCGGTCGGCGAGCAGCGTCGCGAGGGCGGAGCTCTCGGGGAGGGGGTCGGTATGGCTCTCCGTGCCGCTCTCCGGCCCCGGGCCCGGGGTCCGCAGCCCGGTCAGCGGTGTGGTCTCCTCGGCGGGATCGGTCAGCAGGGTGGCGGGCACGATGACCACCGCCCGGACACCGCCGTATTCCGATTCCCACAACCGCACCGCGACACCGTGGCGGGCCGCCAGCTGCGCGACGACGAAGATACCGAGCCGCGAATCCTTCTGCAGGGACGCGACCTCGAAGTTCGGCGGGTTCTCCAGGAGTTCGTTCAGGCGCTCGCGGTCCTCTTCCGAGATGCCCATGCCCTGATCGGTGATCTCCACGGCCACGCCCTTGCCGATCACCGAACCGGTGACCTGGACCCGCGACTGCGGCGGGGAGAACGAGGTGGCGTTGTCGACGAGTTCGGCGAGCAGATGGATGAGGTCACCGACGGCGTTGCCGGCGATACGGAGTTCGGGGAGGCGGGCCAGCCGCACCCGGGTGTAGTCCTGGGTTTCCCCCACCGCACTGCGTACCAGGTCGACCAGCGGTACGGGGGCCCGCCACTGGCGGCCCGGTTTCCCGCCACCGAGGATGGTGAGGTTTTCGGCGTTGCGGCGTTCGCGGGTGGCCAGATGATCGAGTTTGAACAGGATGTCCAGCATTGCCGGGTCTTCTTCGCGCCGTTCGGCGTCGTCGAGGATCTCCAGTTGTTTGTGGACCACGATCTGGCTGCGGTGGGCGATGTTGAGGAAGATCGCCTTCACACCCTCCTGAGTGCGGGCCTCGGTGATCGCGGCATTGACCGCCACGGCGTGCGCGTGTTCGAAGGCGGTGGCCACCGCCCCGAGTTCGTCCCGGCCGAAGTCGAGCTTCGCGGCGGCCGCGGTTTCGTCGATGTCCTCCCCGGTGCGCAGACGTTCGAGCATATCGGGCAGGCGTTCGTCGGCGAGGGCCAGCGTATGGTCGCGCAACCGCACCAGGCGATGGATGAACCGGTTGGCCAGGACCAGCGATACCCCGAACGCGGCCGCGGAGATCACCAGGACCGCCAGGCCGATCAGCAGCGACTGATTGGTGGTGCGGGCGGCGGCGTTCAGCGACAGCTCCTGCATGAGCTGGTTCTGGTCGTCCCAGAGGTTGAGCATCTCCTGGTTGACGTGGTCGGCTGCCGCCTGCCAGGCCGTCAGCTGCCCCGGCGAGAGCGCGGCCGCGGTGTTCTCGGCGTCGGCCCCTCCGACGCTGCGCGCGATGAGCGTGTTCTCGGTGCGGGCCAGCAACCGCCACTCCGGGCTGTCGACCAGGGTGCGCACCCGCTCGCCGATCTCCGGATCCAGCTGAGTGGCCAGCAGGGCGGTTTCGGTGTGGTAGAAGCCGGTCTGCTGGATGAATTCGTCGGGCAGTGCGACCGGGTTGCCGGTGCGCAGCGCCGCGCCGGCGAGGGCGTGACTGCGCGAAGCCGCTTCCAGCGCGTGCATGATGCGCGAGACCAGGCCCAGCTGGCCGACCGCCGCCGGGTCCTGTTCGAAGGTGTTCGACAGCTGGGCGCCGGTGCTGAAGGCATCGAGGACCCGGACGTAGAAGGTATAGGCGTCACCGGTCGGCACCGCGCGGGTGTCGACCGCGGTACGGATATTGCCGAGCTGCTGGGTGAGCGTGGTGAACGAGCCGACATCGTCGGTGATCTCCGCCGGCTGCAGTTCCCGGATCCGCTGAGCTCCGGTGACCAGGTCGCGGAGGGCTTGTTCGGTGTTGGGCCGGACCGCGGTGAGGGCGGCGGCCGCGGTGGGGTCACCGGCGAGATGGGCGAGCGTGAGGCGGCGCTCGTTCTGGATCACCTCGTACACATCGCGAGTGGGGCCCGAGACCTCGCGTAACGCCTCGGTCACCTGCCGGTTGTGTTGTCCCTGGTCGATCAGATAGCCCGTCGCACCCACACCGGCCACCAACAGGGTCAGACTCGGGATGAGCGCGATGGCCAGGATCCGGGCGCGGACACCGAGCCTCGCTCTGAACATCGCCACAAGTTAACCGTTCGACCGATTTCCTGCACATCGAATCCCATTGAACAGGACTCACTTTGACACCGAATCCGGCATATGCGGCGTGGCGGCGCCGTCGCCGTCCGGTGCGCCGCGGGTAGATTTGTCCTCACCTCGCGAATACCGACAGGTAGGAGGCGTAATGCCCATACCGGAAACCGAAGTCTTCGACCGGTTACGCACTCTGGTCGCGATCGATGATGCCGCCGCCCGCCCACCTCGGACGATCGACGAGGTCTTCACCGGCAAACCGCTGGGTTCGGTGCCGATCGGTACGGCCGGGGATGTCGCCGCGGCCGTCGCCCGCGCCCGCGTGGCGCAGTCCCACTGGGCGGCCCGCCCGGCGCGGGAACGCGCCCGGGTGTTCCACCGCTACCGGTCCCTGGTCGTGGCGCAGCGGGCGGCACTGATGGATGTGATCCAGGCGGAGACGGGTAAGGCGCGCTGGGCGGCCCAGGAAGAGGTCACGGGGCTGATGTTCGCCGCGCGGTATTTCGCGCGCGTGGCGCCCGCGCTGCTGGATGAGCGGCGGGTGCCCGGCGCCTTTCCGGTGCTGAACCGCGCGTTCGTCGATGCCCGGCCCAAGGGCGTCGTCGCGGTGATCGCGCCGTGGAACTATCCGCTGGTGCTGTCCCTGGGTGATGCGATTCCCGCGCTGCTGGCGGGCAACGCGGTGGTCCTCAAACCCGACAGTTCGACGCCGTTCTCCGCGCTCGCCGGCGCCGAACTGCTCTACCGTGCCGGGCTGCCCCGGGATCTGCTGGCGGTGGTCACCGGTCCCGGCCCGGTGGTCGGCGAGGCGATGGTGGACTGCGGTGACTATCTGATGTTCACCGGTTCCTCGGCCACCGGCCGGACGCTCGCCCAGCGGTGCGGTGCGCGGCTCATCGGTTTCTCCGCCGAGCTGGGCGGTAAGAATCCGATGATCGTCACCGAAGACGCCGATATCGGCCGTGCGGCGCGGGCGGCCGTCCGCGCGTGTTTCTCCAATGCCGGCCAGTTGTGCATCTCCATCGAACGGATCTACGTGCACCGTGCGGTGGCCGCGGAGTTCACCGAGAAGTTCACGGCCGCCGTATCGGCCGCAACGCTCGGTGCCGCGTACGACAACTCGATGGATATCGGCTCGCTCATCTCCGCGGCCCAGCTGCGTACCGTCACCGACCATCTCGCCGATGCCGTCGCCAAGGGCGCCGAAGTGCGCGTCGGAGGTGCGGCGCGACCCGATATCGGTCCGCTGTTCTTCGAGCCGACGGTGCTCACCGGGGTCACCGAGGAGATGGTCTGCGCGCGCGAGGAAACCTTCGGGCCGTTGGTCTCGATCTATCCGGTCGATTCCGTGGCCGAGGCGGTGGCAGCGGCCAACGACACCGAATACGGTTTGAACGCGAGCGTCTGGGCGGGTGGTCTCGCCGAAGGCGAGCGGATCGCGCGGCTGCTGAAAACCGGCACGGTCTGCGTGAACGAGGGGTACGCGCCGGCCTGGGGGACGACCGCGGCGCCGATGGGCGGGACCGGGATCTCCGGGGTGGGCCGCCGGCACGGGCCGGCGGGGCTGCTCAAATACACCGAACCGCAATCGGTGGTCTCGACCCGTTTCCTGAACCTGGACCCGCCGCCACTGGTCCCCCGGGACCTGTGGCAGCGGGTGCTGATGACGATCGCTCGGTCGCTGCGGTTACTACCCGGCCGCTGAGACCGGCCGGGTCAGGTCGCGGTGCCGGGGCCGCCGCGCTTGCGGCTGTCGAGCGCGGCGGCTTCCGCGGCACTGAGCCGGCGGGTGCGGAGCAGGAAGACCGCGGCCTCTTCGGGCGGCGATCCGCCGTTCGAATCACCGCCGGCTGCCGGACCGGCGTCGGCGGGCACGTCCACGGTGAGATGTTCGCGCTCGAAACGGGTGTAGGCCTCCGTGCTCATCCACAGTTCGGTATGCCAGGCGAGGCGGCCGAACAGAGTATCTCCCTCGGCGGCCCGGAAATCGCGGATCGGTAGCCAGTCCGGTTGCGGGTCGGCGGATTCGCGGTGCGGAAGGTACAGCAGGATGGGCCCGTGCTGTTCGATCAACTCGCGTAACGCGTTGCGGGCCCGATCCGTTACCGCGACCCGGTCGCTGCGATACGCCATCAGCAGCTCCGTGCCGTGCCGTGGCACCGCGGTGGCGTTGCCGAATCGATCCGATGAAACATCTCGCTCCCTTGTGCATCGCCGGCCCCGTATCGGACGGTCCGGGGATTCGATACACCCGCCGTCCGAGATACCGGCTCGTGGTGGCCGGCACTTTTGCGAACACATTCTTGCGTATTGCGGTCGCCGGAGCGAGCGGGTGTCCGTGAGCGGCCGAAAACGCTTGTGGTATGGCCTTGTGTGCTCGTGGGCCCGGAACGAGTGTGCGGCCGGGCCGTCCGGACGGGAGCTACGTCGCCTCGAAAATCATTGCGCACCAGCTCATTTGCGGATGAAGATACCCGCGACGTCGGCCCGCTCGATCGGAGTGTCGGCGTTGGCCTGCACGCTGCACAGCGCGTTGACCGCCGCGATGGACAGGTCCACGTTCGTGCCGCTCGGTTCCGCGCCCCGCTGCTCCTCCAGGAACTTGGTGATGGTGACGCGCTGGGTCTTCTGGTCCTGCTCCACGTACTCGCGGCACGGGGTGTCGCCGCCCTTGTTCATGGCCCGTTCGATTTCGGTACAGCCGGCCAGTGTGAGCACGGCGGCCGCGATCAACAGGCCCGCGCGGGCCTTCGTGGCATTCATCGACAACAATCCTCCTGGTCGGCTCGGGCCGTGCGGTGCGAACCCGAGTCCAGTTCACTCTATGCCCGGCATACCCACCACGGCGGCCGGCTCACTCCGGCGGGAGAACGGGCGGTGATCCGGTGCCGGCGCCGAGAAATCCGGGAATGCCGTCGACCACCGAATCGACCAGGGCGGCTGCGGTCGTACCGAACAAGGTGCCGCGTTTGTCCAACTGACCGTCGAGCCACAACGACGCCAGACCGTGGCCGAGCGCCCAGAGCGTGAGAGTGGTCGGTTCGGCGCGTTCCGGCGGTAGTTCGCCGGCGATCACGCAGGCCTCGACCGCGTCGGCGAGCACGCCGAAGGCGGCTTCGCCGGCCGCGCGGGTGTCGGGGTGCTTCTCCGGCTGTGACAGTTCCGGGCGGAACATCAGCCGGAAGTAGCCGGGCTGCTCCCGGGCGAACCGGATATAGGACTGTTCCAGGGCGAGGAGTGCCGCGGTGGGGGAGCCGGCGGTGGCGCGGGCGGCCGAGAGTTGCTCGGTGAGCAAGCGGAAGCCCTGGGTGGCGAGATCGGCCAGCAGTGCCGCGCGATCGGCGAAATGGTGGTACGGGGCGCCGGAACTGACGCCGGCCTCCCGGGCGACCCGGCGCAGGCTCACCGCCGCGATGCCCTCGGTTTCGATGAGCCGCAGACAGGCGGCCAGCAGGGCATCACGCAGGGCGCCGTGGTGGTAGGAGGTCCGGGTCACCTTCTGAGGGTAAGCGCCGGGCGTTCCATGCCCGGACCGGGTCTGGACAGCGGATCTATGCGGTGCTTAGATTATCTGAGCAGCGTTCAGATCAACACCCTCGAGGATGGAAATGAGCACACGGGTACTGGTGACCGGCGCCACGGGATTCGTCGCCGGGCATGTCATCGCCGAACTACTCGATCACGGCTACGCGGTGCGCGGCACCGTGCGCGATCTCGGCGGCGCCGGCAGGCGGGCGCATCTCGTCGACTACGCCGCCCGCGTGGGCGGTGACCTGGAATTCGCCGCGGCCGACCTCGATCGCGATGCCGGCTGGGCCGAAGCCGTCGCGGGCTGTGCGCAGGTGCTGCATGTGGCCTCGCCCTTCCCGGCGACCCCGCCCGACGATGACAGCGAACTGATCCGCACCGCGGTGGACGGGACGCTGCGGGTGCTGCGGGCCGCGGCCGCCGCGCCCGGTGTGCGACGAGTGGTGCTGACCTCCTCGATCGCCGCGATCGCGCACGGGCATCGTGACGAGGCGGTGCGCACCGAGGCGGATTGGACTGTCGTGGAGCGCAGTCCGGCGTATCAGCGCAGTAAAACGCTGGCCGAGCGTGCCGCGTGGGAATTCGCCGAGTCCCTGTCCGCGACGCGTGGTCTCGAGCTGGTCGTGCTGAACCCGGGAATGGTTCTCGGGCCGGTGCTGTCTCCGGCGACGAGCACCTCGCACGAACCGGTCCGCCGGCTACTGGCAGGCGCTGTTCCGGGTGTGCCGCGTGTGGGATGGTCGGTGGTCGATGTCCGCGATCTGGCGGTGGCGCACCGGTTGGCCATGGAGACCGCGCAGGCGGCCGGGAATCGCTACATCTGCGCCGGTGACCACGTGTGGATGCGGGATATGGCGCAGATCCTGGCCGCGGCGTACGGGCCGCGCGGATTCCGCGTCGCCACCCGTGCGCTGCCCGATTCACTCGTACGCCTGGTGGCGCTGTTCGATCGCGGGCTGCGGCTGACGGTTCCGGCGCTGGGCAAGGTCGAGAGAGTGAGCGCCGCGCGAGCCCGGCGTGACCTGGGGTGGACGATGCGCCCGGTGGACGACACGGTGCGTGATACGGCGGAGAGTCTGCTGCGTGCGGGGGTGGTGCCGTCGCCCGGGCGGGCCGGATCCGGTCCGAGTGCTCGCCCGGTGCCGGTAGCCGGGGTGTGAGGGGTCCGAGATGCTGATAGCGACATTGCTGATCACTCTGGGTGCGCTGGGGCGCCGATGGCGCAACGGCCGGCCGCCGCGGGCGAGTGCGTCGGCCCGGCCGGCGGAGGGAAGCCGATGGCGGGGTGTGCGGGTGGTGGTGCCGATCGGGCTCGCCTCGGCGGGCGGTCTCACGGCTACTGTGGCGGCGGTCTGCTGCTGAGGGTTCTGCGGAAAGCCGTGGCCATCCGGGCGGCAGCGTGCTTCCACCAGGCGTGTTCGCCGTGCAGCGCTCGGCCATCGGCGCGGCGGCTCGTCTCCCGGCGTGCGGTCATGCCGGTGTGGAAGAAATATGTTTTAGATCACAGTCGGTAGGGCCGGGCGGAGGGTCCGCGGAGACTCCGTTCCGCGGGGATCTGCCGGGCGTTGAAGGCTGATCGCATCGGCGTGCGCGACCCGGCGTGCCATCGAGGGTTTATCGAGTACTCTCGGTTACAGATAAAAGGTGTGTCTGTCATGATTGGCGACGACCCCGGGCACGAGCAGACGAGGAACGCAATGACGCGGCATGTCGACGTACTGATCATCGGAGCCGGTCTGTCCGGTATCGATGTGGCCTGTCACCTGGAGAAGGAGAACACCGGGCGCAGCTACGCGATCCTGGAGCGCCGCACTGCCGTCGGCGGCACCTGGGACCTGTTCCGCTACCCGGGAATTCGCTCCGACTCCGATATGTACTCGTTCGGCTACGGCTTCCGACCCTGGCGCGGTACCCGCATGCTCGCCGACGGCGCCGGTATCCGCCGCTATATCGCCGAGACCGCCGACGAATACGGTGTGACGCCGAAGATCCGTTTCGGCCGCAAGGTGGTTTCGGCGAGCTGGTCCGGCCCGGACAACAGGTGGACGGTGCGGGTGCTCGAAGAGGCGACCGGTGTCGAGGAGGTCTGGACCAGCACCTTCCTGGTGGGGGCCACCGGTTACTACGACTACGACAACGGCCACCGGCCGTCGTTCCCCGGCGAGGACGCGTTCACCGGGCGGATCGTGCATCCGCAGCACTGGCCCGAAGACCTGGACTACCGGGACAAGAAGGTGGTCGTGATCGGCAGCGGCGCCACCGCGATCACGCTGGTGCCGTCCATGGTGGGCGAGGCCGCCCATGTGACCATGCTGCAGCGATCGCCCACCTATATCGCCTCCATCCCGGGTGACGACCCGGTGGCGCTGGGGATGACGAAGGTCGGGTCCCCCGCCGGGCTCACCTATCAGGTCGGGCGCGCCCGCAATATCGCGGTGCAGCAGGCCAGCTACCAGCTGTCGCGGCGCCGGCCGAAGCTGGCCCGGCAGATGTTCCTGAAGTGGGTCCGGCTGGCGGTCGGCCCAGGGGTGGACATGCGTCACTTCACCCCGGAGTACGCGCCGTGGGATCAACGCCTGTGCGTCGTACCCGACGGCGACCTGTTCAAGGCCCTGCGCCGCGGCGACGCCTCGGTGGTCACCGACACCATCGAGACCTTCACCGAAACCGGTATCCGGCTTTCCTCGGGCGAAGAGATCGAAGCCGATATCGTCGTCACCGCCACCGGGCTGACCATTCAGATCCTGGGCGGGGTAGCGCTCGAGGTGGACGGTGAGCCGGTGGTCACCCGGGACCGGGTCATGTACAAGGGTTCACTGCTCGACGGTGTGCCGAACGCCCTGATGGTGCTCGGGTACACGAACGCCTCCTGGACCCTTAAGGCCGATCTGGCCGCCGAGTACTTCTGCCGGGTGCTGAACCGGATGCGGGACAAGGGATACACCCGGTTCGTGGTCCGGGCGCAGGATTCCGACCGCTCCGAGGTGTCGGTGATGGGCGGGGCGCTGAGTTCCGGGTATATCCAGCGCGGGGACGCGGTGATGCCGCGGCAGGGGACCGGCGGCCCGTGGAAGGTGGTCAACAGCTACTTCCGCGACCGCTCCTACCTGCGCAAGAGCCCGATCGAGGACGGCATCCTGACCTTCACCGACCGCGCCGGGGCGGAGACCACCAGTTCCGGGGGCCGGGCGCGCGGCGCGGCGAGCCGCCTGCCGCTCATCGGCACCCGGCCCGCCTGAGGTCGAGATGGACCCCGGCCGGATACCGGGGATCATTCGGCCCGCAAGAAGGGAGACTCCGGGCCGCCACCACCGACGACGGGGCCCGGTTGCTGGTCGGTGCCCTGTTGCGGGAATGGCGGCACCGGCGACGGCCGAGCCAACCGGATCCGGCGTCGGCGGGTACCCCGGCCCGGCATCGGCCGAACTGTGGCCGACCCGCGGTGGTATCGGGCCGGAGCCGAGCCGGTAGGCAGGCGGTGCGGATGGCATCGGGCGCCGGCTGGGTAGTTTGATCTCATGACAGAGCGGTTGGTGGTCGTCGGCGGGGACGCGACCGGAATGTCGGCGGCCGCCCAGGCCCGGCGTCACCGGGACGTATCGGACCTCGAGATCGTGGTGTTCGAACGCGGGCACTTCACCTCGTACTCCGCCTGCGGTATCCCGTACTGGGTGGGCGGGCATGTGCGGGAGCGTGATCACCTCATCGCCCGGACGCCCGAGGAGCATCGGGCGCGCGGTATCGATGTACGCCTGCGCCACGAAGTCGTCGAACTCGATGTGGCCGGGGGCCGGCTGCGCAGCAGGGAACTGGCCACCGGTACCGAGACGTGGACCGGGTACGACCACCTCGTCCTGGCCACCGGGGCGCGTCCGATCCGCCCGGCACTGCCCGGAATCGACGCGCCCGGAGTCCACGGCGTACAGACCCTGGACGACGGCGAGTCGCTGATCGCGGCATTGGCCGCCGGTACCGGCCGGCGGGCGGTGGTGGTCGGGGCCGGATACATCGGGGTCGAGATGGCCGAGGCCTTGATCCGGCGCGGTTACGAGGTCACCATCGTGCACAGCGGCGCCCAGCCGATGTCCACCCTGGACCCGGATATGGGTGTGCTGGTCCGCGAGGCCCTGCAGGGCCTGGACGTGAAGGTGGTCGGGGACAGCGAGGTCACCGAGATCCGGACCGGGGACGACGGCCGCGTCCGGTCGGTGTTCGCCGCCGGGCGCGAACACCCGGCGGATGTGGTGGTTCTCGGGATCGGGGTGGTGCCCGAAACGACCCTGGCCGCCGCGGCCGGGCTACCGACCGGAAACCACGGCGGGCTGCTCACCGATTCGGCCATGCGCGTGACAGGGTATGACAACATCTGGGCCGGCGGGGATTGTGTCGAGGTACTGGACCTGGTCTCGGGTATGCGCAGGCATATCGCGCTGGGCACACACGCGAACAAGCACGGTCAGATCATCGGCGCCAATATCGGTGGCGGGTATGCGACCTTCCCCGGTGTCGTCGGCACCGCCGTCAGCAAGGTCTGCGACCTCGAGGTGGCGCGAACGGGCCTGCGGGAGAAAGATGCTCGCGCGGTGGGTCTGCAGTACGTCACCGCGACCATCGAATCCACCAGCCGCGCCGGATATCTACCGGACGCGCCCGTGATGACGGTGAAGATGCTGGCGGAAAGACTCAGCGGCCGCCTGCTGGGGGTGCAGATCGTGGGCCGGGAGGGCGCGGGCAAACGGGTCGATATCGCGGCCGTGGCGCTGACCGCGGGAATGACGGTGGCGCAGATGACCACACTCGATCTCGGCTACGCGCCACCTTTCTCGCCGGTATGGGATCCGGTGCTGGTGGCGGCGCGCAAAGCGGTGCGAGCGGTGCGGGAGCGCGGGTGAACTCACTCATCGGCGTACCGCGTACTATCGTCGATCGTCAGTACGGAACGGGTCGAACGAAGGGGGTCGGTGTGCGGACCCGAGATATCCGGTTCGTCCGGATCGGCGAGCACCGGAAACTACTCATGAATGTGGCGGCCGGATGAACCCTGACGCGAACGCCGGCGGCACCGACCCGGCGGATATTCTCGACGCGGTGACCGAGCCGGTACCGCGAGTGCGGGAAACATTCGATACCCGTCGCCGTGCCGCCGCCGCGGAAGCGACCGTGCCGCGGCAGTCGCTGGGCTCGGGCGTCCACCGGGTCGCCCTGCCGGACGACGAACTCGCCGAAGTGGTGTGCGTGAACTGCGGGACACAGAGCCGGGGCCCGCGCTGTCCCACCTGTGAGCATCCGCACCGCGTCCAGGACCGGTTCGAGGCCGATCTGGGTGTCGCCGGTCTGGTGACCGATCGCGGAATCCTGCACGCGCGCAACGAGGATGCCGTGGCCGCCGCGGTGGTACCGGACGAGAACGGGGAGCCGGGGACTATCGTGCTGGTGGTCTGCGACGGAGTCTCCTCCTCGCCCGATCCGCAGGCCGCCTCGGGCACTGCCGTGCGCACCGGGGTCGATGCGTGTGTGGCGGCGCTGGCCGGTGATCGTACGGCCGAGGAGGCCACCGCCGCGGGGATGGCGGCGGCCTCGGAAGCGGTGCGCAATCTGGTCGGTCCCGACGGTGACGCGCCGTCGTGCACCTATGTCTCGGCGATCGTGCGCACCGAGACCGGGGGGCGTATCTCGATCACCGTCTCGAATATCGGCGACAGCCGTGCCTACTGGCTGGCGGCGGGCGAGCCCACGGCCCAGCAACCGGCCCGGCCGGGCCATCCGGAGCCGCTGGCCGGGGCGCAGAAGCTCACCCTGGACGATTCGTGGGCACAGACGCTGGTGGAGGCCGGCGCCATGGACGAGAAAGCCGCCATGGCCGATCCCCGGGCGCATACCCTGATGCGCTGGCTGGGGGCCGACGCCGGTCAGCAGCCGTGGTCCGCGGACAGTATCCGTACCTATTACGTGGATACACCCGGATCGCTCCTGCTGTGTACCGACGGGCTGTGGAACTATCTGCCCGGCGCGGCCGATCTGGCGCGGCGGGTGCTCGGCGTGCCGATCGTGGAGGGCGCGCGGGCGCTCGTGGATTACGCCGTCGTCTGTGGTGGCAGCGATAACATCACAGTCGCGCTGACCCCGATTCCCGCCGCCGGCTGATCCGATAGCCGGCCCCGGCAAATCCTGGGCAACGTGGTGAATCGGTCGCTGCGGCGGCGGCTCCGGGTGGGGGACGGGGCGGCGGACACGGCGGACATCTCGGTGTCCGCTGTGTTTGCAAGAGTGCGAAGTCGGGTACAAGACGGGAAAGCCGGTGCGGCTACCGAGGTCGCGCCGGGAGAGCACGTACGCACCTACCGCAAGGAGGTTCGTCATGAAGGGTGGCCTGTCCGCCGCTCCCGGAACAACCATGGTCACCACGAATCATGAGGTCATCCGCCAGTGGGCCCAGCGGCGCGGTGCAAACCCGGCGACGACGCCCGGCAGTCAGTACGACGGCGAGGTGGGCGTCCTGCGGTTGGATTTCCCGCACTACGGCGGTGCGGTACTGCAGCCGGTCAGCTGGGCGGACTGGTTCGCAACCTTCGACGCCCGGAAACTGAACTTCCGGTACCAGGAGATGCGTCCGGACGGCACGCCCAGCAATTTCTTCCGCTTGGAACGCGCCGGCGATATCTGAACGTGAGGCATTTCACTCTGGGGGTTTACCCGGCGGGCATTCTGGCTATCCGTATAACCGAAAGGTTGCTCGAGTAAGCTGAGTAGCGGGCTGTCGCGTCGGTACGGGGATGCGAAACCCGCGCCGCGGCACGCCACGTGTGTCTGCAAGGGATTGAAATATTGAGCGCGAACCTGATGATCGTGGAAGACGGCGAGCGGGTCCGGGGTGTTGTGCGCCCGGCCGTGGAGGACGAGGGCTACGACGTCGCGGTGGCCGAGGAAGCCGAGGCCGCGCTCACCCCTCTGTGTGCGATCGGCGTCGTCCCCGACGCGACGATCGCCGATCGCAGGCCCGACGGCAGAGCGGAGTGGGATCTCTCCGACCTGCGAACCGTGGCCGCCATTCCCGGTCCCGGTCACCGGCTGGGCGTCCAGCGCTAGCTCATGGGCAGCGCGATGGGCGCGACTCGTATCGGACTCGATACGAGTGGATGGACGCCGCGCACCCGGATGGACGCCGCTGTCGTATTGCCCTCTGCCCCGGCGACGGCCGCCCGCGCTCGCGTCCGCCGGGAACAACGACTCTCCAGTGACGTCCGTCACGAACTCCCTACCCCCCTGAACGCGTCGGCCAGTGCTGTGGATCTACTGGACCGGCGGCGCGAGGACGGATCGCGGCGGGTGCGCCCGGTATCGCACCGGGTGACCGCGGCGGCCACCGACTCGGGCCGGTTGTACGCCGATTCGCCGGTATCCGGCGGGGCGGTGACCGTACCCGCGAGCCGCCGTTGCGTCCGTCCCGGCACGGGTCGCGGCCCGTCTCCGGCCGCCGGAACAGCGGCGGCTGCATGCCCCGGCCGGGTGGAATGTGAGGAGCGCCCCGCCGAATCGGGCGTTTCGTTCTCCGAATTCGGGTTATTCAACGAAAGGGGCCACTTAACACGCCTGTAACACGACCGTAAAGAGCTCGACCAGTCGCTTCGGAGTTGATTCGTGAGCCTGGGAAAGTACTGCACGCAGACATCGGAGTTGTATGTCTTTACAAACTGAGTCCACGCAGACCGCCGGCAACGCCGGCAACGGCTCGGCCAATTCGTCCGCCGCCACCGATGCGGAGCCCGCCAGTACCGGCGTGGTCCTGCGGGCACCGCGGATCACCGACGCCGCGCGACTGTGGCAGATCGCCGACGAGTCGCAAGTATTGGATGTCAATTCGAGCTACGCCTACCTGCTGTGGTGTCGCGATTTCGCCGCCAGTTCGGTAGTCGTCGAGAGCGAAGGCCGAGTCGTCGGATTCGTGACCGGCTATGTGAGACCCGAAGCGCCCGGCACCCTGTTCGTCTGGCAGGTCGCCGTGGACGCCGACCAGCGTGGCCGTGGCCTGGGGGTCGCCATGCTGGACTGGCTGGTATCCACCGTCACCGCGCCCGGTCACCCGACCGGCGGCGCCGTCGAGGCGCTGGAGACCACCGTTTCCCCCGACAATCCCGCCTCGATCGCCATGTTCGCGTCGCTGGCCCGCCGCCGTGGCGCCGAAATGGTGCGCAGCGAGCTGTTCGAACCGGAAGTTTTTCCGGACAGCCATGCCGCCGAGGACCTGTACCACATTTCCCCGATCGCCCGTAAAACCGAAAGGGAACACTCATGATTGCCGCCGAAACGACGATCTTCGACGAAATCGAATCGAATGTCCGAGGTTACTGCCGTTCCTGGCCGACGGTCTTCGAGACCGCGCAGGGCGCATGGCTGCGCGATGAGTCCGGTAAAGATTTTCTCGACTTCTTCGCGGGGGCGGGCGCGCTCAACTACGGGCACAACAACCCGGTGCTGAAATCGGCGCTGATCGACTACATCGCCGGTGACGGAATTACGCACGGCCTGGATATGTCTACAGTTGCCAAGCGCAAACTACTGGAGACCGTCCGTGACACCCTGCTGGTGCCCCGCGGCCTGGACTACAAGGTGCAGTTTCCCGGACCGACCGGCGCGAACGCGGTCGAGGCCGCACTCAAACTCGCCCGTAAGGTGACCGGCCGGCAGACCATCATGAGCTTCACCAACGCCTTCCACGGGATGACGCTGGGCGCACTGTCGGTGACCGGTAACGCCATGAAGCGGGCAGGCGCCGGCGTCCCGCTCAACCACGCCACCCCGATGCCGTACGACGGTTACTTCGACGGCGCCACCGCCGATTTCCTGTGGATGGAACGGGTGCTCGACGATTCGTCCTCCGGTATGGATCGTCCGGCCGCCGTCATCGTGGAGACCGTGCAGGGCGAGGGTGGGGTGAACCTGGCGCGCGACGAATGGCTACGGCACCTGGCCTCGTTGTGCTCCGCCCGTGGCATCCTGCTCATCGTCGACGACGTCCAGATGGGTTGCGGCCGGACCGGCCCGTTCTTCTCCTTCGAATCGGCCGGTATCACCCCCGATATCGTGACGCTGTCCAAGTCTGTCGGCGGTTACGGCCTGCCGATGGCGCTGGTGCTGTTCAAGCCGGAGCACGATGTGTGGTCACCCGGGGAGCACAACGGCACCTTCCGCGGTAACAATCCGTCTTTCACCACCGCGCAGGTGGCGCTCGAGCACTTCTGGTCCGATGATGTACTGGAGAAGTCCACCCTCGCCAAGGGCAAGCGGGTGGCCACGGCGCTCGAGGAGATCGCCGGGGCCGTTCCCGGGGTGTCCACTCGGGGCCGTGGCCTGGTGCACGGGCTGGTCTTCGACGACGCCTCGCAGGCCGGAAAGGTCTGCCAGGTCGCTTTCGAGCGTGGCCTGCTGGCCGAGACCTCGGGTGCGTCCGATGAAGTCGTCAAACTGCTCCCGCCGCTGACGATCGCCGACGACGAACTCGACCAGGGCCTGCACATTCTGAGCGACTCCGTCGAAACCGTTTGCAGCTGAAAGGAAAAATCTACCGATGATCGTGCGCACCACCGAGGAGATCACCGGCACCCACCGCGATGTCGGCGCCGAGAACTGGCGGAGCAAGCGGATCGTGCTGGGCGGTGATGGAGTCGGATTCTCGTTTCACGAGACGACCATCGAAGCCGGTACCTCTCACGTCTTCCACTATCAGAACCATGTGGAAGCGGTCTGGCTGGTCGAGGGTGAAGGCACCCTCCACGACCTGACCAACGACCGCACCTACGACCTCGCCCCGGGCACCATGTACCTGCTCAACGGGCACGAGAAGCACGAGGTGCGGACCCGGACACGGATGCGGATGCTGTGCGTGTTCAATCCTCCTGTCACGGGGCAGGAGGTGCACGACGAGAACGGCGTTTATCCGTTGATCGCCGTTCCGGCCGACTGAGAGGAAGGACGAACGACGTTGGTAGACAATCGGATCGATCGCTATCCGACCAGGACCGCCGAGCGTCTGCCGCTGCAGGAGCGGCACGACGCGACTGTGTGGGGCCGGATCGGCAACGCGGAGCTGGCTGCGTTCGATACCGACGGTTTCGCGATCATGGATCGCTTGCTGACCCCCGAGGAGGTGGCCGAGTACGCCGCCGAGATCGACCGGCTGGCAAGCGATCCGGATCTGCGGGGTGACGACCGGCTCATCGTGGAGAAATCGTCGCAGCAGGTGCGCTCGGTATTCGAGGTGCACAAACTGAGTCCGGCGGTGGCGGAGCTGGTGCGGGAGGCGCGGGTCGTGGACCTGGCCCGGCAGGTACTGGGATCGGATGTGTACATCCACCAGAGCCGGGTCAACTATCTGCCCGGCTTCGGCACCGGTTTCTATTGGCATTCCGATTTCGAGACCTGGCACGCCGAGGACGGCATGCCCTCGCCTCGAGCGGTGAGCCTGTCCATCGCGTTGACCGACAACTACCCGTACAACGGCAGCCTGATGGTGATGCCGGGGTCGCACCGGACATTCGTGCCCTGCCAGGGCGCGACGCCGGCGGACAACTATCGGGAGTCGTTGCGTGAGCAGGAGACCGGAGTGCCGACCACGGCCGATATCACCGACCTGGCCCATAAGTACGGGATAACCCAGTTCACCGGTGCGGCCGGTTCGGCGCTGCTGTTCGACTCGAACATCATGCACGCGTCGGGCAACAACATCACGCCGTTCCCGCGGTCGAATATCTTCCTGGTGTTCAACAGTGTCGAGAACACGCTGGAGGAACCGTTCGCCGCACCGGCCCGGCGGCCGGCGTATATCGCCGATCGCGAGTTCACGCCGGTGTAGACGGGACAGTTGCCCAGGGCGACGGGGACGAATCCACTCGGGTTCGTCCCCGTCGTCGTGTCCGGGTCAGTGGCGCGCGATACCCCGGCCGGGATCGCGCGTTGCGTGCAGCCGTCGATAGAGGGTGAGCCACGCGTCCGGCGGCACCAGGCCCACCGGCGCGTCGGCCGGTATCGCGGCGGCGGCACACGCCGCGGCGACCACGCGGGCGGGGTGGACGCGACGTAACGAGGCGGCGAGCGACCCGCCGACGCCGGTGAAACCGAGTTCGACCAGGCGCCGGTACTGCGCCTGGGACGCGGGAGGCAAGAGCGGAGTGGGACGGCGTGCGATGTGCAGCACCGCCCCGTCCACCCGCGGCACCGGGAAGAACTCCCGGCGGTCGATCCGCTCGCCCAGTGTCGGTTCCGACTCCGGCCAGTGGGTGACGGTCAATTTGGTCCATCGGCCGTAGTCGCCGCTGTGCTTGCGTGCGAATTCGTATTGGGTGAGCAGTGTCGCGGAGGTGAGCCGCGGCGCGGCCAGGCACCAGCGCACGATATCGGTGCTCACCGCGAACGGGATGTTGGCAACCACGGCGAACGGTTCGCGCGGCGCGACGACCGAGCGGAAATCCTGGTTCAGCACTCGGATACGGCGGTCACCGCAGTACCGGACGGCGAGCCGGCGGGCATAGTGCGGGTCCTTCTCGTAGGCCACCACCCGGGCCGCGGCGGGGAGTAGATGGCGGGTGAGCATACCGTCACCGGGACCGATCTCGAGGACGAGATCGTCGCGGCCGATACCGGAGGCCCGCACGATACGGCGAGCGACCCGGGGGTCGGTGAGAAAATTCTGGGAGAGCCGCTTGCGGGTCGCGGACGTGCGGGCACGCGGACCCTGGGCAGGGCGGGACATGGGATCCTCCGAAGAGTGGGCCGAATCGTCAGACGCTGATTCGCCCGGACCCATGCCGGGGCAGAAGGCGGCGCGCAGTGGCGCCGAACGATCGCGACGGCGCCGGTTCGAGTGAACCGGCGCCGCCTACCGCCGAGTGGTCCCGCGATGGGGACTGCCCGGATCGGTCAGCGGAGTGTGGGGTGCACCGGCAGAGTCCGAGCTGCCGTGCGCTGCCGGATGTAATGCGCGCCGACCGCGCACACTCCGTTGCTGCCCAAAGATCCCATGGGGCCATACCCTAGGCAGGCCCGGCGGACCGGTCCACCGAATTTCCGGTATCGCCGCCGCCGGGCCCGCAGGCTCATCGCCGCGAGAGATCAGGCGGTTCCCGCGCCCTGGGGGCACGGTATGTCATGCCGCCGGTCCGGCAGGGCGCCCAGATCCGCGAGTCCGGGCTCGACCGGGCCCGCCGCGCCGGTCGTCGCCGCGGCATCCGCACCGGCGCGGAAGCTACGGCTCAGTCGCCGGTAGTGCCGGCTGCCCAGCGCGTAGCCGGTGAAGAGCAGGCCGAGCAGACCCAGCAGGACGAAGACCAGTGCCATTCCGCGGGCCTCACCGGTGCCGAACCAGCCGCCGATCGAGCGGGCGCCCGGTCCGGTGGTCATGAACGGGATGAAGAAGAACTGGGCCAGCGGGCTGACGAGGAACGCGGTGAGCGGCGAGGCGGCCTGTTCGACGCTCTGCGCGAAGCCGAAGACTCGGCCCTGGCGCTGATAGGGCACAACCTTCTGCAGCACGGTTTGCTCGGCCGCCTCCGCGAACGGCATGAGCACCATGAACACGGCCATTCCGCCGATCAGCAGCAGAACGGAATCCTGGATCGGGAAGATCAGCATGACCGCCCACAGGGCCAGATTGACGAGCAGGATCAACCGCACCGGGTTCGACGACGTCCCGGTGCGGGCCACCAGCAGCCCGCCGACGATCATCACCGCGCTGAGTGCTCCCCAGATGGCCCCCCACGCCTGGACCGACATCATCGACAGCGCGTACGGGTCCATCAGGGCCATGAGCCCGCCGAACAGCAGGTTGTTCAACGCCGAGAACACGATCAGCGGGACCATACCGGGGATCCCGCGGATGACTCGGACGGTCCCGCGCAGATCGACCCGTTGCGGTTCGCCCGCGGCGGCGGCGTGGGCCAGCGATTCCGGCAGTATCAATCCGCGCAGGTGCACCACCGCGATGGTGAGCACGACAACGGCCAGTACCAGCACGCCCAGCATGCCGTTCCAGCCGACCAGCAGCGCACTCGCCACCGAGGTGACCAGGTGGGAGATACCGGTCGTCGTCCCGACCAGCCCGTTGGCCCGATCCCGGTGGCGTTCGTCGAACATGGCGGTGACCACGGTGGGCAGCGCGATCGTGCGCAGACTACCGGCGATCACCCCGCTCATCGCGAGAACCACGAAGACCCACAGCCGGACACTCGCCGGATCACGCCATTCCTCGGCCGGGGTGATCGAATAGTAGACCAGCGCGACGGCGTAGATTCCCAGCGAGACGAGCGCGGACACCTGCATGACGCTCTTCTTGCGGTGGTGGTCGACGATGCTGCCGAACCACACCCCGGTGCCGGCCATGGCGACCAGGAAGATGCCGGCGATCATTCCGGTGGCGAAGACCGATCGGGTCTCCAGGTACACGAAGAACGTGATGCCGAACCAGACGGTGAAGTTGATGAACGACACCAGCAGCACGTTCACCAGCAGTTGCGTGAAGGTTCGCACGATGGGGTCGCCGAAATCGAGACGGGCCGCGGGCTCGGCGGCGGAGCGCCGGGTGGATTCCATAGTCATGTACTCAACAACCTCGACATTGGTTCAGGTCAAGGGGTGACCTGCTGGAAGTATCACCACCTCTGACCGCCGCCGCCATCGAAAATGATCGGTGTCCGTGGAAATGCCCGCTCGGTGTCGCTCACCGGCGCGCGGTAGGCACCGCGAAGGAGTCGGTGATCTGGGCGGCATTGGCGAGGACCTCTTCGGCGACGGCCTGGGTCCGCCACATCCGCGCCTCGGGGACGGCGCCGCGTTGCTCGAGCAGGTCGGCGAGGCAGGCCATGGACCGGATATGCCGACGCCCCGCCGCGACCCGCCACCAGCGTTGCGCGGCATCGAATTCGTCGTGCCGGTAATAGAGTGCGCCCAAATCGTAGGCGGCACCCAGATGTCCGGCGTCGGCGGCTTCGGCCCACCACCGCGCGGCCTGCTCGTCGTCTCCCGCCGCGCACCGGGCCGCGCCCAGATCGTAGAGCCGGTCCGGGCTGCCGGTGGCGGCTGCGCTCTCGTCGGCCGGAAACGGGGCGAGTGAACCGTCGGCGATGGTATCGGCCGCCGAGGATTCGTCATCGGTGGCCATCGGGTCGTCCTCCGGGATGCCGTGGGCGGCTCGCGACGTGGTGAAATAGGCGGTGGTCAGGGGGAATACGGACGGTTCGCCGCCGGCGCGCGACTCCCGGACCGGTTCCGGGCCGTAATCCGGCAGGTCCGCCCCACTGATCACCGGGACCAGGCCGGTCTGGTCCGGAGAGTCGGCCCAGCCGTGGGTGGCGGCCGGATCGGCGTCGGTATTGTCCGCGGAGTTCCGCAGATACCACTGTTCGGGGCCGGTGAGCAGCGTGGCCGGGCCGGAAAACGTGAGCGCGGGCAGGGGATCGGGGACCGGTTCGTCGAACAGGGACGAGTAGTCGAAGAATTCCTCGAGGCCGTCCAGGGGTTCGATGAGAATATCGGCACCGCCGACGTCCGGAGAGTGCAGGACCAGATCCGCGAGACTGCACGGGTAGCCTTCCGGTTCGCCGCTGTCCGCGACGGGGCGCCCGGAGCCCGCGGCGCGATGTCCCGGGACGGCGAGGGCCGTGGTCGTACCGACGGCGGTCGGGCGCGGAATCCTTGCCCCGCCGGATGCGTCGCGCGTGGCGGGCACGGATACCGACGGTACGACGCCCGTCCCCGGAGTGAACAGCCGCGGATGCGGATCCAGCGGGGTACTGCGGACCTCGACCACCAGATCCGCGAAATGCGGTGGTCCCTCGCCCATACTGCACCACAGCACGGTGCGGTCGTTATCGGTGCGTTCGACCACGATGCCGTAGTTTCCCGACCAGGACCGCGGTTCCCCGGTGGCATCGGCCCAGACCGGGGTCAGGACGAAGAGCGTACCGGGGGAGTTCGCGGTCAGATCGAAGGTGATCCCCCGTTCCAGGGCGTCGCGCCAGATGTCGACACCGGCCAGCCGGCGACCGTCGATATCGATGTACCCGTCCACCATGGACAGACCGATGCCGACGCCGGTCAGCCCGGCGGGCGGCGTGGCCGACAGCAGGGTGACCGTGAGCGCCGCTGTCGTGGTGGACAACTGCTCGCTGTAGAGCGGGTGGACCGTCGCGCCCTCCCAGTCGATCGGTTCGGCGCTGCGATAGCGGAACGCCAGGGCCGGATCGTCGGTGAGTGGGTCCGCCGGGGCCCCGGTGGCGGTCGGCGTGTCGAGCGTGTCGCCCGTCAGCAACGGTGTGGCATCGAGGCGCATGCGGCGTAGATACCTCGGTAGTTGTCCGGCACGCGGTGCCGAAGCGGGCATATCAGCCTGCGATGGAACAACTCCGGTCGACGACGATACCGGATCGAACATATCCTGCCCCGCCTTTCCCACCGCTCCCGTTGACCCCGCAGCAATGCGGTGGCTATACCGTACTAGCCGGATCCCTCGCGCGGGGGGCGATTTGGTGGGCGACAACACGTTCGCCTGCACGATATCGAATTCTTATTTATGTGTAACCGACGGTTACACATAAATCGAGGAACGCTCGAATTTGGGATGAGTGCCGAGAACCGGCGAACACCGACACTTTACATCAGGCGAAGCTCCATGTCGTCCTACCGCTGTCCGGAGCCTGCCGCGCGACCCGATCCGGCAACGCTCGTCCGATGGTCACCGGGTCGTCATCCGGGCGCCACGGGGTGGTCGGCCGGGTGCGGGATCCATGAAACATGGACACCACACGCAGGCGTTTCCTCGCCGGGGGAGCCGCGGCGTCCCTGCTGCTCGCCGGAACGACGGCGGCGGGCAGCGCGCGGTTCCGGGCGCCCCGGGTCCTGGGTGATCCGTTCACGCTGGGTGTCGCCTCCGGTGATCCCACCCCCGACGGGATGGTCCTGTGGACGCGGCTGGCTCCCGACCCCGGCGCCCCGGACGGGTCGGGTGGGATGGGCCACGCGCCGGTGACCGTCGACTACGAAGTCGCCCACGACGACCGGTTCCGGCAGGTCGTGCACCGCGGTGCCGTCGTCGCCGATCGCGCTCTGGGCCATTCGGTGCATCCGGAGGTCCGCGGCCTCGAACCGGCCCGCTGGTACTACTACCGGTTCCGGGCCGGGCCGGCGATCTCCGCGACCGGCCGTACCCGGACCGCGCCCGCGGCCGGGCGTCCGGTCCCTCGGTTGCGCTTCGCGTTCGCCTCCTGCCAGGCATGGAACGACGGGCACTACACGGCCTACGACCATATGGCCGCGGAAGACCTGGACCTCGTCGTGCACCTCGGCGATTACCTCTACGAATATCCGATCGCGCGCGACCGCCCGGGTACCCCGATCGAGCCCGGGTTGCGCCACGAGCCGCGCGACCTCGCCGGCTATCGAATGCACTACGCCTGGTACAAAGCCGATCCCGCCCTGCGGCGCGCGCATGCCGCGTTCCCGTGGCTGATCACCATGGATGATCACGAACTGGCCGACGACTGGGCGGGCGAGGCGGCACGCGTATCGGTGGATCGCGATCGGCTGGCGCCGATCTTCCGGGCCCGCCGGGCGGCGGCGTTCCAGGCGATGTACGAACATCAGCCGCTGCGCCTGGCGCAGTTGCCCTCCGGCCCGCGGATCCGGATGCACCGGCGCTACCGATTCGGCGATCTGGCCGAGTTCACGATGCTGGACACCCGTCAGTTCCGCCGCGGTGACTCGATTCTCGGAGCGCGCCAACGGGATTGGCTGATAGACAGTTTCGCGAACTCCGCCGCGCGCTGGCAGGTCTTGGGTAATCAGGTGGTGCTCGGTCGTACCGATCACGATGCGGGCCCCGCCGCAATGCTGTCCGCCGACGCCTGGGACGGCTATCCCGCCGAACGTGCCGCCGTGCTGGCCGCCGCCGCGCGGTCGGTGCGCAACCTGGTGGTGATCACCGGCGACCGGCACGAGAACTACGCCGCCGATCTACGGGCCGACCCCGCCGACCCCCGTACCCCGGTGGTGGCGGCGGAATTCACCGGAACCTCGATCACCAGCGGCGGCGACGGTATCGATATCGGCGGACGCGGCACCGAACTGCTCGCGGCCAATCCCGATCTGAAGTTCTGCAACGGGCAGCGCGGTTACGCCCGGGTCGAGGTGGACGCACAGGAATGGCGCACCGACTTCCGGGTGCTGCCCTATGTGAGTCGTCCGGGTGCGCCGATCTCGACCCGCGCCTCCTACGTGGTCGAGGATGCGGTGCCCGGGGTGCGTCCGGTCCGGGACCACCGACCGCTGTCCAGGCCGGCGGCACGGCAGGTGCCGGCCGGCTCAGCGGCCGGTGGGCAGCCGGAGGACGCGCGATGAACAGCGGCCGGCGGGTCAGAGGACGGTCATACCGGGGGTGGGCGGGAAGGTGACCGGGAGGGCGGTGAGCGCACGCTGGAACGGTCCCGGTCGCCAGACCGGTTCGTCCGGGCCGAATTCCGGGCGGAGATCCGGCAGGGCGTCCAGCAACTGGTCGACGGCCTCTTCGGCGAGCAGATAGGTGATGGACCGTGCCTGCTCCGGACAGGCGTGCGCGCCGGCGCCCCAGGCCAGATCCGTGCCGTGACCCGGATGGTGGGCGGCCGCGCGTTCGGGATCGTCGTGGCAGGCCCCCGCACTGATGAGTACCGGCTGATCGGCGGGCAGCCACACATCCTCGATCAGCACCGGCAGCGGGGGATAGACGATGCTGTGATGTGCCAGCGGCGGGTCGGTCGCCAGCACCTCCTCCAGCGCCGCGCGGGTCGGCGGTGCGAAGCCCACCTGGTTGGTCGTGAACCGCGGGTCGAGCAGTATCAGCAGCAGCGTGTTGGCGATGAGATCACGGGTCGGCTCGACCCCCGCCTGATAGACGGCGAGCAGCTGGTCGACCAGTTCGGCGTCCGACAGTTCCGCCGGATGGTCGAGGAGGCGGGTGGCGATGTCGTCACCCGGTTCGGCGCGTTTGGCCGCGACCAGTTCGGCGAGGGCGGCGTCGGCCTCGGCCGCGGCATCCTCGTCGGTGCGCATAGCGAATACGGCGGTGAGCGCCGGCGTCAGCCGGTCGGCGAGCGCGGGCGGGCAACCGACCGATTCGCCGAGCACCCGGAACACCAGCGGTGTGACGTACCGGTCGAGGAGATCGGCGCCGCCGTCGGCGCAGAACTCGTTGATCAGCTCGACCGCGGCCCGCGCGGTCATCGCGCGCAGCGCGTGCGGATCGACACCGGCGAGTGCCGCGACCGTCACCGAACGATAGCGCTCGTGCTCGGTATCGTCGGTGCGCAGCGTATTCGGGCGATGGCGCATCATCGCGACGATGGGCAGGCCCGCGGGCACCTTCTGCTGCCAGGCGCGCGGGTCGGCCGGGAAATGCGTGGGATCGGCAAGAATGCGCAGGGCGGTGCGGTAGCCGAGGACCAGGGTGGCGGGCACCCCGGGCGCGAGGTCCACCGGAGCCAGCGATCCGTGCCGGGCGCGCATCTGCCGGTAGCAACCGTGTGGATCGGCGGCGAACTCGGCGGTGTAGATGGGGATCCGGGACGCGCTGGTCTCGGTGGCGGCATGTCTACCGCGTCTGTGCGCCGGCTGCAGCCGGGTCGGCCCTGTCACTCGAGGTACCCCCTGAGGTCGTGCGCCCGGCACCCGGGCGCGACTGTACTCCGGCCGCAGCGGGTTCCCCTGCTCGAAAGCGCTCGGCCGGTACGCCTTTCGCGTCTGGCGAGAGATGATACCCAGGCCGTTGCGGAAGTCGCATGCGAACCGCCCGGCGTTTCGGCCTCGTCCGCCCGGTCTTGCGCAAGGGCGCAGGCGATCAGTTCTCCCTCGCGTCGACCGGTGTCACCACCCGGCCGATATCGAGTTTCACGATGCGGTCGGCGCAGTCGAAATAGCGGTCGTCATGGGTGATCACCACGACTGTTTTCCCACGCCGTCGTAACCCCTCCAGGATCTCCCGGTAGAAGACCTCACGGAACCGGGGATCCTGGTCGGCCGCCCATTCGTCGAACACATAGATCGGACGGTCCTCGAGCAGTGCGGTCAGCAACGCCAGTCGTTTGCGCTGTCCCTGGGACAGCGCGAGGGTGGACAACCGGCCGTCCCGCACCGCGACCTTGTCGGTGAGCTGCAGTTCCGCCAGATAGCGCCGCACGTCGTCGTCGATATCCGGTCGGTCGAGACCGAGGTAGTTCTCGAAGAGGTGGAAATCGGTGAACACCGCCGCCGAATGTTGCCGGAACCATTCGATGTTGTCGTGGTCCACCGGTTCGCCGTTCACCGTGATGGTGCCGCCCCGCGGTACGTACAACCCCGTGATCAGTTTGGCCAGTGTCGATTTACCGCTGCCGTTGCCGCCGATCACGAAGCTGATCTCACCGGGTTCGAACACCAGGTTCAGCGGGCCGAGCCGGAATCCGGATTCGTCGCCGGTGCCCGCGCCGGGCCGCGCGGGCACCGGGCGGTCGTCGCTGTGGTGATCGATGCGGCGGCGGCCGTCCACATCCGGGGGCGGATGCGGCGGCCCGCCGTGCGGCGCCCGTGGATGCGTATGTGCGGGTCCGGGTCCGGGCGGGAACGGCGGCGGTATCTCACGCCGGTAGGTATAGCTCACGCCGATCAGCTCCAGCCGGGCCGATTGCGATACCGGTCGCTCGTCGAAGGGAAGTTCCTCCTCGTTGTGGGGCGTGTCCATGGACAAGTTCATGGCCCGGACCTTGGCCAGTGCGACATCCCCGCGTAGCAGGTCGGGCAGGCGGTGCATGAAATTCTGCATCGGCATCGACAGGAAGGTGGTCACCAGCACGTAGCCGACCATCACCTCCCGGGGCAGATCCAGCGCGGCGGCCACGGCGAAGAGGATGAGCGCCATGGTCGCCAGTTGCAGCAATTGCCCGAGGTTCTGCGCGACAGCGAATTTCGCGCCCGCGTCGACGTTCTGGGCCCGCAGGGTCGCGGCCGAACCGAGCAGTTCCCGCCGCATGAAATCGCGACGCCGCCCGCGGTGCAGTTTCAGTTCCTTGATGCCCAGGGTCACCGCCTGGAACGAGCGGATGAGCGCGTCCTCGTTCTCGCGGGCCTCCCGGTAGATTCGGCGCACCCGGGTGAGGAACAGTTCGACGCAGGCCACGCCGGCCAGGGTTCCGGCCACCATGATGGCGAACAACGGCCCGGACAGGGTGGCCAGGAAGACGAAACAGCCCACGACGGTGGCGATATCGATACAGATCGCCGGAATGGCGGTGACCGCCAGGGACAGTGCGCGGACGTCCTCGGTGAGTGTGGCGACCAGCCGGTGCATACCGAGCCGCTCCAGATGTTCGAGCGGGGCCGCGACGACGCTCGCGCTCAGATCGGCGCGCAGCCGGTAGATCGCGTCCTGCGCGAGCCGGACCAGCAGCACCTGGGAGAGCAGGCCGCTGACCAGCACGATCAGCACGGTGACCGCGAATCGGCCGAGTGTGGCGGGTGGGCGGTCCCCGGGCGCGACGACACCGTTGATCAGGGTGATCAGATAGGTGTTGGCGGCTCCGCAGATCAGGCCCGCGGCCACCACGGCCACGATCCGGGTCCACGAGATGGAGACGAGGAATTTGACGAGTTGCATGATGTGATCGCTCCTGCGGCGAGGGAGCCCGCTACCGACGCCGGTCGCGGCTCAGCGGACGATATCGAAGAGCAGGCCCTCGAGCGTGACGCCGGGCGCGAAGGAGAACGCCACGCCGGTCGAGATGGCCCCGGTGGCCGTGGTGTCCCGGATCATCCGCTCCAGGACGAAGATCAGCGAAACCGACAGCATATTGCCGTAGCGGGCCAGGACGTCCCAGCTCGGCCGGACCCGTTCGGAACCGATCCCCAGCGAGCGCACCGATTCCGAGATGATCTTGGGTCCGCCGGGATGGACGGCCCACAGGTCGATATCGTCCTTGCCCAGACCGTTGCGTTCGAGCATCCGGGTGACCACCGGGTCCACCCCGCGCAGGATGTACTGCGGGAGGTGCTCCGACAGTTCGCAGGTGATGCCGTTGTGGTCGATACCGAGCACGATCCCGTCGGCGGCATCGTCGAACAGATGACTGAACCCGTCGCGTATCACGACCTTTCCCGGCGCCAGCGGTCGATGCGCCTGGCCCGCCCCCACCACGACCGCGCCGCAGCCGTCACCGAACAGGCTGTGGGTGATGACATCGTTGACATCGTCGGCGAACACCGCGTTGATCGAGCTCAGCTCGAGGCAGATCACCATCGCTTTCTTGTCCGGGTGGGCGCGCGCATAGTCGACCGCGGTGCGGATGCCGTTCATGGCGGCGGCGCACCCCATGAAATTGACCACGACCCGGCTCACCGCGGGGGAGAGTCCGAGGGCGCGCACCACCGCGATATCCACCCCGGGCGCGATGAGTCCGGTGCTGGTCACGAAGACCAGGAGCCCGATCTCCGCGGCGGGGTCTTCGACCCGGGCCAGCGCCCGGCCGGCCACGTCCACCGCCAGCGGCACCGCGTGTTCGTAGAACAGGTTCATCCGCCGGCGGATGGTGCCGGGTTCCCGGCCGAAGCCCAGGAATGCCGGCGAGAGCGGATCGACGGCCAGCTGCCGGGTGTCGATCATGGTCTTCTCGTATATCCGGGCGATGCGGGCCCGCTGGGCGGGATCGCCGAACAGGGCGGTGACCCGTTCGGCGGCCTCGGACTGGGCGACCGTGGGCGTGGGCGCACCGGTGGCCACGGCTTCGATCACCCCGACGGTGGTCGGCGGCGCGGGCGGTAACGGGCTGTGCTCGAGCGAGGCGGCCGCCCCGCGTCCGGTAGCCGAAGCACCCCCGGATTCGATGGTCAGGGACACGTTTCTTCCTTTCGAGAACGGATACCGGCGCCGCCGCCCCCGGATGATCGATCGGGGCGGCACCGGCTCGAATGCTTCAGACGGTGCCGATTCCGGTGAATCCCTGCACCATGTAGACAGCGCAGGTTTTCCATGCGGCCGGCGCGAGGTGTTCGCGTATCGGACCCCAGTCGCGTTCCGCGGCCTCCCGGGAACGGGAGAACAGATAGATCCGGCACAGCGCCGGGAACCGGTCGGTGAGGAAACTCTTCGGCGGCAACCACGCCACCCCGGATTCGGCGGCCTCCTCGCGGACGATGTCCTCGGCGGCGATATTGGCGAAACCGCTGCGCTGGTAGGGCAATACGTGGTGGACGCGATGCGGGGCGAGGCCGGCGGACAGGAAGCAGTCGATATAGCGATTGCCGACCACGGTCAGGTCGTAGGCCTGCTCGAGCTGATGGACCGCCCAGTCCTCGGTATCGGAGCCGGGCAGGTCGTCGGTGTGCACATCGAAATCGTGGCTGGCGACCACGAGAAAGGTGCTGATCCACAGGGTGACCACGAATTGCAGTGCCCAGGCCCAGAAATCGCCGGCCGCGATGAACACGACCAGTTCGGCGACCAGCAGGAAACGTACCCCGAAGGAACCGAGGAAATGCGGGAGGGCGCCGCCCATGGTCCCGTACATCTCCTTCACCCCGACTTTCCGGGTCAGTCGTACGACATCGAGCAACCGGATCGTCATTCCGGTGACCGTGTGTCCGAATTTGTGCACGGTGTGCACCGGGATCCGGTAGAGCCGGGGAATCTGCATCATCATGGTGAAGACGTTCTTCTTGATATCGACTTCGCTCTGGGTGTGCGGATGATGCAGCAGGGCGTGACCGTCCGCGGTGACGAAGGACAGCGCGACATAGTTGAGATCGAACGAATTCGTGAAGACCTTGTTCATACCCTTCTGGGCACGATGGATCGCATAGTGACCGAACCCGGCCAGGGAACTGCGCAGCACCACCATGGCGAGCACGAACAGCGGCAGCGGTATCCAGGCCGGGACGGTCAGCCGCAATCCCTGTACAGCGAAGTAGGCGATGACCAGCAGGACGGCCACGATATCGAAAAGCCGGTCCATGCGCGCTATCCGGGCGGCGACGGCCGGTTCCTTCAATTTGGCCTTGATGCGATGCAGGAGATCGCCCGGATCGGAGAAATCGTATTTGGGCGTATCACGCCAGCTGTCGAAGCCCTCGATGAACAGGAAATCGGGTGCGTTGTTCTTCGGGTGGATATCCTCGGGTACCGCACGTCGGTCCAGTGAATATCGCTGCAGCATCCGCTCGATCCGCTCCGGCTCACGATGGTAGGAGCCGATGATCGAGGTGATATCGCGGTTCTTGGTGCGACCGATGAAGAATTCCCCGCCCGGATGCCTGGAAATCCAGTCGCTCAGGTCATAGGCTCTGCCGTTGTACACCCAGACATTCGAGATCGGGGGTCTACCGGGCGGGCCCGGTGGCCGGCGGAACTCTTCATCCGGTTCACCGAACCGATCACCGAGATCCGCGTGGTCGCTCGTCGTCATGTCAATCCTTCGTATCCGATCGTCGGTGAGCTCGGCCGATCAGGGTTTGTGTCCTGCGTCGTGGTTCCGGCAGGTGACGCGTGACGCGGACGAGCCGGAAGGAGGAGGGCCGGTGCGCGGATCGTTTCGCAGCGTCGACCGAATGCTCGCTGCCCGAATGTTTTCCGCACGGGCTTGGCCTTCGCTGAACGATCGCTTAAATCCGCACGGCGCCGGCCGCGCAGTCAGGGGTGCCGGACTCCTGAGTGGTTTATCCGGATGTCTATCGCTCGCTGTGATCGTCAGCGCGACGGGCGAGGGGACGAAATAGACTGTGCGACAGTAATTTTCGTGCACGCAGGACCGGGTTCCGAAATGGCAGCCGGTGCTGTCCGCGTCGGGCGGACAGCACCGGAGATCGTCCCCGGCCCCGGCGGCGCCATCGCCGCCGGGGCCGGGGTGTACGGCTCAGCCTTTGGGTTTGACGACCTCGACCGGCTCCGCCCACTTCGACAGGGTCACCTCGATGGTGCCGGGCGCCTTGTCGACCACCGCGCGCACCAGGTTCGGGCCGTCACCGGGCGAGGCGGCCTCGGAGGGTTTGACGGCCTGGCCGGTCTCCGGCGGCGCGACATCGGCGATCCAGAGGGTGATCGGGTACGCGCCGCCGCCTTCGCCGGAGCGGGGGACGATGGGATCGATCACCGAGGCATCGATGGTGCCGGTGACCTTCACGACATTGGTGCCGTCGATTGTCTCCCGGCCTTCGGTCTCCGGGTTCTGCACCTCGGCGATCACATGTGCCAGGCCCTTGTCCTTGTCCAGGATCACACCCGGGTCGTAGATCTTCTCCGCCGGTCCGACCGGCGCGTAGGCGGCCTCACCGGCCGCGGTGTACAGGGTCTTGTCGACGACGATGAACTCGGCGTCGATGAACGGCTCCTCCGGCGCGGTACGCACCCGCGCGGTCCCCATGGCCTGACCCGCACCCTGCGGCTGATTCGTGACGTCCGCGGACACCGTCTCCACCGGCAGGTCCGGCAGGTTCTCGACATCCAGCTCCAGATGCACCGACTGCAGTGTCTGGGTGGTCCGGGAGGATTCCTGCAGAATCTGCGCGCCGTCGGGAAGCGGCGCGGAAGCCGGCGGCGCGGGGGTATCGGTGCTGTCCTCGGCGGACGTGCAGCCGGTCGCCAGCGCGGCGGCCAGTGATACCGCGGCGACGACCGGTGTCAGCCGGAAGAGCAGCGGTCTGCGCCGGGAGCGCCCGCGAATTGCATGGTCGGTCATGGTTACCACCCCGTAAGAGATCCGAACGGCGCCGAACGTTTCGGCGCCGGTTGGTCGGCAGCGACGCTGCCTCGCACAGAGTATCCGCGTGCTCGCCGATCCGCACCGAAAATGTGTACCGATCACGATGTCCGGCGGCGGGTTTCGGCCCGGCGCGTGGCGTGGCTCAGCGACCGCCCGCGGCCGGCCGCGGAGTGGCCCGGAGTTCGAGGGCGACCAGCAGGTCCACCAGATCGGTGACACTGCGGATGTTGCGGCCGGTGAGTTGCTGGATGCGCCGCAGCCGGTATTTGGCGGTGTTGTGGTGGATGCGCAGGGCCTCGGCCGCCTCGCGCAGGTTCATATCGGCGTCGGCGAACGCGCGGATGGTGTCCGCCAGGACCGCACCCTTGGCCTGATCATCGGTGAGCGTCCGCGTGATTCGCGGATCGACCAGGTTGCGTGCGGTCTCGTCGGAGCGCAGTACCAGGTACCGGAACGGGCTCAACTCCGGCAGTGCCATCACTCCGCCGCCGTCCGGGAGCAGGTCGAGCGCGGCGCGGGCCTCCTGCCGGGCGCGGGGCAGGTACTCGACCCCGGCGCTGACGGTGCTGACGCCGACGGCGGTCGTGATCCCCTCACCGGCAAGGGTTTCGTGGGTGCGTTTCAGCCGTGCGCACAGCTCCTCGGCGGTCCCGGTGCGGCCGAGGGCGGCGACGGCGACGACCTCGGGGTCGCGGGTGCCGGCGTCGCGGACCACCGCCAGCGTGCGGTGGCCGTTGACCGCGGTGCGGGCGAGTGCGGTGGAGACGCGATGCGCGGCCTCGGTGCCGGTGGTGTCGGCGCGGTGTTCCCGGACACCGCACACCGCCGCGGTGACGACGACGAGGCGGTCGGGGTGGGCCACCCCGATCCCGTGCGCGGCCGCGGTGGCCGGAAGCGGCCCGCGTTCGGGCAAGGTGCCGCCGAGCAGGCAGTCCAGTAGTTCGCGGCTGTCGCGGCCCGCGTCGGCCGAGCGGTGCTGCTGGAACTCCAGATACGCCTGGGTGGCCTGGATGCTCACCAGATCGCAGTACCGGGTGAGCGGCAGGACCATCGACAGGGTCGCCTCCCGGGCGTCCGGCGCGTCGCCGGCGTGGGCGACCAGCGACTTCCAGAACGCCTGCTGGCCGATGCGGAACGCGGCGATGTAGTCGGTCAGCGGCAGTCCGGAGCGGGCCCGGCGCACTGCCGCGCGCCGGGTGCCGGCGAGATCGGCGGCGGTGACGTGGCGGGTGGCCAGCAGCGCGCCCAGTCCGGTACGGCACAGCCGGGCGACCTGCTCGTGCACATCGGCGTGGAATTCGGCGTCGCGACCGGTGTATCCGGGGAGTTGCGCGAGTATCGCGGAGAGGCCCAGGTCGGCGATTTCGTCGGCGCGTTCGTAGATATCGCCGGCGATCCGGGTGCGCTCGACGCGCACCCGCTCGGGAAGTGGGCTGTCGACCGTCTGTGATCCAGCTGACATAGAGGGATGGTCCACGGCCGCGCGGCGAAAGTCAACACGAGCCGGTATTTGTATCAAATTATGCCCAGGTCGTTTGTTCGCGGTGGACAATTCCCTCGGGGATAATTGGGACGCAGAGGCTGATGTGTTTCATTCTGGCCGCTCTTACGCTGGCCTGACCCATAGCCGGTCCGGCGGACTGTGCTCTGTCACACAGGATTTCGCTCACGCTCACATCATCCGGAGGAACTGTGCTCGACATATCCGGCCTCACCGTCCGATTCGGCGGCATCACAGCCCTCGACGATGTCGGATTCGCCGTGGACACCGGGGCGATGCTGGGCCTCATCGGCCCCAACGGCGCCGGGAAGACCACCCTGTTCAACTGCCTGACCAGGCGTTGCGCCCCCACCTCCGGAACCCTGAGCTATCGGGGCACCGATCTGCTGACCGTGCGCCCCGACCTCCTGGCCGGGCTCGGCATCGCCCGCACCTTCCAGAACCTGGGGCTGTTCACCCATATGTCTGTGCGGGACAACGTGCTCGTCGGGGCGCACCACCGTGCCCGCGCGGGTTTCCTCGGCGCCGGACTCTTCTTCCCGGCTGTCCGATCCGAGGAGCGCCGGCTACGTGCCCAGGTGGACGGTCTGCTCGAACGCCTCGAGTTGCGCGAGGTCGCCGACCATCCCGCGGCCGGACTGCCTTTCGGCACGCTCAAGCGCATCGAACTGGCCCGGGCGCTGGCCGCCGGACCCCGCCTGCTGCTGCTCGACGAACCCGTCAACGGGCTGAGCCACGGGGAGGTCGGCGCGTTCGCCGAGCTGCTCGCGGGCCTGCGCGTCGATTTCGATCTCACCGTGCTCGTGGTCGAACACCATATGGGATTCGTGATGGGGCTCTGTGATCGCGTCGTCTGCCTGGACTTCGGCCGGGTCATCGCCGACGGCGCGCCGGTGGCGGTGCAGCGCGACCCGGCTGTCGTCGAAGCCTACCTGGGGACAGCCGCATGAACGCCGAACCCCTGCTCACGGTCACCGATCTCACCGCGGGGTACGGCGCGGCCCGGGTACTGCACGGAATCGGGCTGTCGGTCGCCGAGGGGGAGGTGTGTGCCGTACTCGGGCCCAACGGCGCCGGGAAGACCACCCTGCTCCGCGCGCTCAGCGGAATGATCGCGGTCCGCGGATCGGTGTCCCTGGCGGGTACCGAGGTCGCGGGCCGGGCGCCGGAGAGACTGGCGCGGATGGGGGTGGCGCACGTCCCGGAAGGGCGCGGCACCTTCGCCCCGCTGACCGTGGCGGAGAACCTGCGCCTGGGCAGCTATGCCCGGCGCGACCGCGCCGGTGTCGAAGCCGATCTGCGCCGGGTTCTCGACTACTTCCCGGTCCTGCGCGAGAGGTTGCGCGACACCGCGGGTCAGCTGTCCGGCGGCCAACAGCAGATGCTGGCCCTCGCCCGCGCCCTCCTGTCCAGACCCCGTCTACTGCTCCTGGACGAACCCTCGCTCGGACTCGCGCCGCGGGTGACCCAGGAGCTCTTCCGCATCGTGGGCGATATCAACGCGGCGGAACGCACCACCGTGATCGTGGTCGAGCAGAACGCCGCGCTGGCCCTGCGTACCGCGCACCGGGCCTATGTACTGGAGAGCGGGCGGATCGTGCTGGCCGGCAGCGCCGCCGAGATCGCGGCGAACGACCAGGTCGCACAGTCCTATCTGGGATATCGGGTGGGACCGTGACCGGATTCGCGCAACAGATCGTCGAAGGCCTCAGCGCCGGGGCCCTCTACGCCGGAATGGCGCTGGCGCTCGTCCTCATCTACCGGTTCACCGGCATCGTCAACTTCGCGCAGGGCGAACTGGCCATGTTCTCGGCATTCCTGGCCTGGCAACTGGTCGAGAGCGGGATGCCGTTCTGGGCGGCGCTGCCGGTGACCGTCGCCGTATCCTTCGCCGGCGGCATGCTCATCGAGCGGCTCGTGATCCGGCCGGTCGGGGGAGCCCCGGAACTCACCCTGGTGATCGTCACCATCGGACTGTTCTTCTTCGTGAACGCGGCCGCGGGCTGGATCTGGTCGTATCAGCTGAAATCCTTTCCCAACCCGTTCCCGGAGGGGTCGCTGCGGATGGGCGGCGTCACCGCCGGCTACGGCAGCCTCGGTGTTCTCGTCGTCGTGGCGATGGTGATGACACTGCTGTACGTGCTGTTCCGGTACACCCGGATCGGCCTGGCGATGCGGGCGGTGGCCGCGAACCCGCAATCGGCGCGGCTGGTGGGTATCGGGGTCGGCACCGTACTGGCGCTCGGCTGGGGCCTGGCCGCCGCCGTCGGCGCGGTCTCGGGCGTGCTCTCGGCGCCACTGCTGTTCCTGGAACCCAACATGATGGGCGGGGTCCTCATCTATGCCTTCGCGGCGGCCACCCTCGGTGGATTCGACAGTCCCGGCGGGGCGGTGGCCGGCGGACTGATCGTCGGTGTCGCGGAAACCCTGGCCGGCGCCTACCTCGACGTGATCGGCACCGAACTCAAGATCGGTGTTCCGCTGGTCATCATCCTCGGCGTGCTGCTGCTGCGGCCGCAGGGACTGTTCGGCACCGCGGCGGTGGAAAGGGTATGAGCGATATGGGATCTCGTCACTCCACCGTGGAAGCGGATCGGGCGGCTCCGGATCGAGCGGCGCCGCGCGTCCGGGGGAGGCGGATCGGCGCGTCCGGGCCCGCCGCGGCGGTGCTGCTGGCGGCCGCCTGCTGGGCGCCGTTCGAACTGGCGCCGTTCCATACCTTCCAGCTGTCGATGGCCATGGTCTACGCGGTCGCGCTGCTCGGGCTGAACCTGCTGGTGGGGCATACCGGACAGATATCACTGGGCCACGGCGCGTTCTTCGCGGTCGGCGCCTACACCGCGGCGGTGCTGATGGACCGCTGGGACCTTCCGTACGGGGTGACCCTGCCGGCCGCGGCGGCAGTGGCCTTCGTCCTCGGCCTCGCGC
Source organism: Nocardia rhamnosiphila NBRC 108938 (assembly GCF_000720425.1). GTDB lineage: Bacteria > Actinomycetota > Actinomycetes > Mycobacteriales > Mycobacteriaceae > Nocardia > Nocardia rhamnosiphila. The sequence goes on from NZ_JOAJ01000001.1 coordinate 550,738, forward strand.
TCGGTATTCCGGCGCTGCGATTGCGCGGTTTGTACCTCGCCCTCGTCACGCTGGCGATCGCGATCTTCCTGGTTCCGCTGCTCAAACGGTTCGAATCGGTGACCGGCGGGTCCATGGGCCTGACCCTGGACACACCGCGGCCGCCGGCCCGGCTCGGCCTGGCCGGGGACCAGTGGCTGTACTTCCTGGCGCTCGCGGTCACCGTGGTGAGCTACCTGCTGGTCGCCGGTCTGCTGCGCTCCCGGGTGGGCCGGGCGTTGCACGCGGTGCGGGACAACGAGATCGCCGCCGAGGTGATGGGGGTGCGCCCGGCGTTCTACAAGACCCTGGCCTTCGCCTGGGGCGCGATGTTCGCCGGGGTCGCCGGCTGTGTCCACATCTGGGTGATCGGCTACGTCTCACCGGATTCGTTCACCCTCACCCTCTCCATCACGCTGCTCGCGGGGCTGGTCGTCGGCGGTCTCGGCGGGCACTGGGGGCCCCTGCTGGGCGGCGTGTTCGTCATGTACGTCCCGAATATCGCCCAGGACGTCAATCAGGCCGCGCCGGGGGTGGTCTTCGGACTCCTGATCATCGCGGTCATGTACCTCGCGCCGAATGGAGCGGCCGGACTCGTCGGCCGGGCGGCGCACTGGCTCGGACACCGAGCGGGGAAAGGAAGAACCGATGCGCACTAGAGGGATACAGGCGGCGGCCGTCGCGGCCGCGATACTGTTCGCGGTCGCCGGCTGCGGTGACCGCGAGGAGGCCGGTGGCCCGGTGGCCTCCGGCGACTGCCGCGGGCAGCAGACCACAGGGCTCACCGATACCGGTATGAAGCTGGGCGGTGTGTTCCCGCTGTCCGGTCCGGCGTCGGCCTACGCCGAACTTCCCAAGGGGATGCAGGCCTACTTCGACTATGTCAATGCCGAACAGGGCGGGATCGACGGGCGCCGGGTCGAGTATCTGCTGCGCGACGACGGCTACCAGCCGCCCAAGACCGTGGAGGAGACCCGGCGCCTGGTCGAGCAGGATCAGGTGTTCGCGGTTCTGTCCACCCTCGGCACACCCACTTCGGCGGCGGTCTGGGATTACCTGAACCAGCGCGAGGTCCCGCAGATCTTCGTGGCGGGCGGTGCCACGCAATGGGGTGTGGGCGACGCGCATCCGTGGACCATCGGCTGGCAGCCCAGCTACCGCGCGGAAGGGCAGGTGTTCGCCCGGTATGTGCGGGAGCAGAAACCGGACGCGACCGTCGCCGTGCTTTACCAGAACGATGATTTCGGGAAGGACCTGCTGGCCAGCTTCACCGAGGCCACCGCGGGCAGCGGGGTCCGGGTGATCGCCGAACAGAGCTACGAGGTCACCGACCCGACGGTCGATCCGCAGCTGCGCAATCTCGCCGGGTCGAAAGCCGATGTGCTGCTGAACTTCGCGACCCCCAAGTTCGCCGCCCAGACGCTGGCGGCCGACGCGCGCAATCCCGAGTGGAATCCGCTGCACATCCTCACCCAGGTCTCGAGCACCATGAGCGTGCTCGCCCCGGTCGGTTTTCCGAATGTGCAGAATGTCGTCACCTCGGTGTTCGTCAAGGACCCGGCCGATCCGCAGTGGGCCGGCGATCCCGGGATGAAGCTGTACCGGGACAAGGTGGCCCGGTACCAGCCCGGCGCCGACCCCGCCGACGGTTACACCCTCGTGGGCTGGGCCATGGCCCAGAGTTTCCACAAGACCTTCGACGCCGCGTCCTGCAAGACCCGCGAGGGCCTGCGCGACGCCATGCGCTCACTCGACGACGTCGCGATCGATCTGCTGCTGCCCGGTATCACCCTGCGCACCGGCGACGGCGACGGATTCCCCATGGAGGCCATGCGGATCCAGCGGTTCGAAGGGGACCGCTGGATGCTCGCCGGCGATCTCGTCGACACCGCGGGCCGGTGAACCCCCGCCCACCGATACGTCCGCGGCGCGATCCGGCGCCGGCGGCCCGCCTCGATCAAGTGATGAGGACACACACCATGAAAATCAGAACCAGCGTAGCGACCGCCGCGATAGCGGTCGCCTCCCTCGGCGCGGCGGCCGCCCCGGCCTACGCCCAGCCCGCGCCCGTACCGCGGGAACTCACCTACGAGATCACCCAGGAGGGCGCCTCCGCGGTGGTGGACACGAACGGGAAATGGCAGCTGGCGGGTGACCAGCTGATTCTGAAGGCCGTCGACGACACCCCGCTGACCACGGTTCCGCTGACCTATCGCAAGGACGATATCGCCTACCCGATCGCGGCCCGGATCGACGGCGGCACCGCGGTGCTCACCCCGCGGCGCGACGGCGGCGTCCCGGTGGCGCCGGTGCGGGCGCCGGTGATCACCCCCGAGCAGGCGGGTAAGGAGATCGCCGAGCAGTTCACCCCGCGGGACCTGCAAGCGCTCGGTGTGTTCACCCAGCGCGCGACCATGAGCGCGGCCATCGCCGGCGCGATCGGCGCGGTGCTCGGCGGCAGTCTCGGCTGTGTCCTGGGCGCCGCGACCGGCGCGCTGGTGTCCAGCCCGATCGCCCTGCTGCTGGTGCCGTTCGTCGGGGCCACCATCGGCGGCTGCGTGGCGGGCGCGGCGACACTCGGCGCCGCGGGCGGCATCATCGGCGCCTTCCTCATCGGCGGTCCGGTCGCCGTATTCGCTGCCTTCCAGTACTTCTCGACCATTCTGTCGCCGTGCCCGCCGGAGCATCCGGCCTGCCGGCCCAGTACGCCGTAGACCGGTCGCCGCCGGAACGCCCGGCCGGCCCGTTCCGGAAAATGGAACGGGCCGGCCGTCGCGGCGTACCTCACCGCCATCCCGTCGCGTACTGCAATACCAGCGCGGACGCCGCGAGCGTCACCGCGAGGACGGCGCCGAACAGCAGCGGTCGCGGCCCGGCCGCGCGCAGCCGCCGCCAGGTGAGCGAGGTACCGATCGCGGCGAGGACCGCGGCGACGAGCCAGGAACTGAGGCCGGTGAGCCGGTCGGTCCAGCCGGCCGGCAGCACGCCGAGCCCGGCGACGATCGATGCCGCGACGAACAGCACGACGAACAGTGGAACGCTGCGCCACAGCGGAGCGCGCGGTGCCGACGGTGCGGCGCGACGGGCGGACAGGTGCAGGCCGAGACACAGCGGGACGATCATCAGGCTGCGCACCAGTTTCACGATCACCGCGAAACTCGCCGCCGCCGGGCCGAAGGCGATACCGGCGGCCAATACCGAGGAGGTGTCGTTGACCGCGGTACCCGCCCACAGTCCGAACGCCCGCTCCGACATACCCAGCAGTCGGCCGAGCGGCGGATAGACCAGCACCGCGGCGATATTGAAGACGAAAATGGTGCCGAGCGCGTAGGCCACCCGTTCGCGGTCCGGTTTCAGGACCGCGGTGGCGGCCGCGATCGCCGACGCGCCGCAGATGGCGGACCCCGCCGCGATCAGTACTGTCGATTCACGGTGCAGCGCCAGCAGCCGTCCCACCACGACCGCGGTCACGGCCGCCACGCCCAGTGTGCCCAGCAGCACCACGGCGGTTTCCCGGCCGACGGTGAGCACCGCGTCCAGGGGCAGGCCGAGTCCCATCAGCACGATCGCGACGCCCAGCAGATGCTGCCGTGCCCAGTCCAGCCCGGGGCCGAACCGGTCCGACCGTGCGACCCGACCGCCCAGGATCGTCCCGCAGGCCAAGGCCAGCACCGGAGCTCCCGCGAGCGGGACGGCAACGGCCAGTGCGGTGGCCACGGTTGCCAGCGCGGCCGCCAGCATCAGGCCCGGAAACCTGCGATACACCTCGTTCACCCCTGTGACCTTGCTGAATGTCGGCGCGGGCCGGTAGCCGCCGATTCCGGAGGACCTCATAAGAAAACCTGATGACCGGCGTTCCATAATCGATGCGTGACCCTGCCGCCCACCACCCCCGACCTCGCGGTGCTCGACCTGCTGGTCTCCGTGGCGGATACCGGCAGCCTCGGCGCCGCGGCCCGGCGACACGGGATGACCCAGCCCGCCGCGAGTATGCGGATCAGTGCCCTCGAGCGGCGGTTGCGATTACGGTTGCTCGACCGGGGACCCACCGGTTCCACGCTCACCGAACCCGGTCGCGCCGTGGTCGATCAGGCGCGCACGGTGCTCGCCGCGGCCCGGACGTTCAACGAGACCGTCGCCGCCCTGCATTCCGCCGATACTCCCCGGCTGCGCATCGCGGCCTCCAAAACCATTGCCGACCACCGGATGCCGCAGTGGCTCGCCGATCTGCGCGGGGTCCGGCCGGATATCGCGGTCTCGTTGGAGGTCGACAACACGGCCCAGGTGGAAGCCATGGTGCGTGCGGGTGCGGCCGATATCGGTTTCGTCGAGGGCCCGCATCCGCCGCCCGGTCTCGGCGGCCGGGTGCTCGGCGCGGACGAACTACTGGTGGTGGTGGGACCCACGCATCCGTGGGCCGCCCGTACCCATCCGGTGAGCCTGCGCGAGCTGGCGACGACCCCACTGCTGTGGCGCGAATCGGGGTCCGGGACCCGGGAAACGGTCCAGGAGATCCTGAGCTCCTACGGTCCGCCGGCGCCGCCCGCCGCCGAACTCGGCTCGGCGGTCGCCATCGTCGCCGCCGCCCGGAGCGGGATGGCGCCGGCGGTGCTCAGCACTCTTGTCGCCGCCCCGGAACTGGCCGCCGGTGCGCTGCATCAGGTCGCGTTGGCCGACTCGGTAGTACTGACCAGGCAGTTTCGTGCCATCTGGCGGCGCGGCAACCCGCCGGCGGATGCGGCGGAGAGCCTCGTGCGGTGCGCGACCGCACGGTGAACCGTCCGTATCCGGGACACAGATGGCATGCTGTCCCGTATGGCCGCTATTCGCCTCGATATCTCCGACTCCGTCGCCACCATCACGCTCGACCGCCCGGACAAACTCAACGCCTTCACCACCGCGATGGGTTACGAGCTGATCGAGGCGTTCGACACCTGCGACCGTGACGACGCGGTACGTGCCGTGGTGCTCACCGGCGCCGGACGCGCCTTCTGTGCCGGCGCAGACCTGTCGGCCGGCGCGGAGACCTTCGTCGCCCCCGAGGAGGCGGCGACCGAGGACTTCCGCGACGGTGGCGGGGAACTGGTGCTGCGGATGTTCGAATCGCGTAAACCCATTATCGCCGCGATCAACGGGCCCGCCGTCGGGGTGGGCATCACCATGACGCTGGCCGCCGATTTCCGGCTGGCTGCCGACAACGCTCGGATCGGTTTCGTGTTCAATCGGCGCGGTATCGTCCCGGAGTCCTGTTCCAGCTGGTTCCTGCCGCGCCTGGTCTCCATGCAGAAGGCGCTGGACTGGGTGTACTCGGGCCGGCTCATCGATGCGGCCGAGGCGCACGAGGCCGGACTGTTCTACGGGCTGTATCCGGCGGAGAGTCTGCTGGAACAGGCCTATGCGCTGGCACGCCGGATCACCGAGCATTCCGCTCCGGTCTCGGTGGCGCTGTCGCGGCAGATGTTGTGGCGCGGGCTGGGTGCCGATCATCCGATGATCGCGCATCGGGTCGAATCGCGCGGTATCCACAGCCGGGGTGCCAGCGCCGACGCGAAGGAAGGCGTGTCGTCGTTCCTGGAGAAGCGGCCCGCGCGGTATCCCGACAGTGTGGCGCGCGATCTGCCGGATATCTTCGGTGACGATCTGCCGGTACCGCCGTTCCGGCGCTGATCCGGAATCCCTGCTGGGAGTGTACTTTCGGTGACAGATACCTGGGCAAAGGTGAGTTCGCAAAAGTGCGCGCGGGGTTCGGCGCGGGTCTAGGATCTGTGGCACAACGAGTTTCGGAGGTGCTGCATGCCGGACGAAGTCCTGGCGCCCAACATCGAGCTTTTCTCCCGCAACGGTTTCGCCGGTCCGAACACGACCATCGTGCGCGCCCAGTACCGGCCCCGTTTCCTGCACGCCCGCGGCGAATACGTGCCGCGGCGCTTCCACACCTGGGATCTACCCGCCGGTGTGTTCGCCGAGCCGAAGGCCCTACCGGTCCCGATTCTCGAGGGTGACGGCATCGGCTTCGAACTGAACCGGCGCTCGGCCGCGATGTCCTTCGGTTATGTCAATGTCCGGTCCGACGAACTGCACTACATCGTGTCCGGGCGCGGCGAACTCGACACCGAGGTGGGCACGCTCGACGTGCGGGCCGGGGATATCGTCCTGATCCCGCGCGCGGTCACCTATCGGTGGGGCGAGATCGCCGAGGAGATCAACGAGTTCATCGTGGTCACCGCCTCCGAGCTCCACCTCGACCCCGAAGGCGCGCCCGGCACCTTCAATCCCGACCTGCACCTGGACCGGCCCACTCCGCACGGCCGCCCCGGGCTACCGGTCGACGACGAATACGAGGTGGTCGTCCGCACCGGCGACACCTTCACCTCGTATTTCTACGATGTCGATCCCATTCCGTGCCTCGATGTACTCGGCGCCCCGCTCGTCGTCCGTTTCAACCTCGAACATGTGCAGGGTCTCGCCGTCGCCGAGGGCGGTCTCGCCCCGGCGCGGCTCATGAGCAGCACCTCGGGCGACGATTTCGTCTTCGGCACCGGTAGCCGGCGCAGTACCCGCCCGCCGGTTCACCACAACGCCGATTTCGACGAGGTCATCTGCTACGCCATGGGGCCGTCCCCGTGGGGTTCGGTCGATACGCCCGGGACCGTCACCTGGACGCCCAAGGGCCTGCTGCACCAGGGGCCCGAAGAGGATGTGCAACCCGGGTACCGCGCATTCCTCATCGAGACCAGGTCGGACCTGACCATGACCCCGGCCGGCCGCGATATCGCGCATCTGATGGAAACCGATCAGTACGGTGTCCATCCGGCCGAGGGGCAGACGGCCGCGGCCGCCCGCTGAGCACGGTGCTCCGGCCGGTTCGATGAAGGGGCCGGCCGGAACACTAGGTCAGCCGATCGAGCCAGCGCACCAGGGTCTCGGTTCCGTCCCGGAATCCGGCGGACCGGGGCCGGTTGAGGAAGCCGTGCCGGGTGCCGGGCACGATCACATGGTCGGTCTCGATCCCGGCGTCGGTGAGTTCCTCGGCGAAGGTCGTACTCGACGCGCTCAACGAGTCGTAGGCGGCGTCGAGCAGCAGCACCGGCGGCAGCCCGGTCAATTTCGCTCCGCCCGGGAAGACGTCCGGATCGCGCAGCAGCTCTTCCGAGCCCACATAGTTGAGATTCATCCGCCGGATGACATCCCGGGTGAAAGTGCCGATCCGGCGCCGGCCGCGCAGCCGGGCGCGCACCGGTTCCGGAAGGCGGGGGAGTTCGGCGTGCAGGGTGGCATAGGCCAGGGCCAGCCCGGCCGGTCCCGGCCCGCTCGAGTCGCGTAGCCGCAGCGCGGCGGATGCGGCGAGGCAGGCGCCCGCGAGCACGGTGCGGGGTTCGTCGGTCATCAGGTCCGCGACCGCGGTGAGTACATCGTCGAGCGGCGCCGGATACCGGTTGTCCGACGGCCGGTACTTCGGCGGGCCCCACGCCCGGAACCGGGGGACCAGCGCGTAATCGACGGTGCGTACCCGGCGCCCGGACGCGGCGACCCGCAGGGCCACCGCATGCGATTCCAGCTGGTCGAGCCCGCCCGAGACGAACGCCCCACCGTGGATCCACAGCAGCGGCGGGGCCGCCGGGTCCGGTGCGGCGGGAAGATACTCGCGGATCGGTATCCGGCCCCGGAGTCCGGAAAGGTGCCTGTCACGGATCTGCGTGTCGCCCATCCATAGTCCTCGATCCGGAATCCTGCCCCGCCCGGACGGCGTCCGCGGGGTCCACGTATCGCGTGCACCGCCGGCTCGGCGCCGTACGGTCCCGGCGATGGTATCGCCGGGCCGTCGCGGCCCGGCATCGGCGGTATCGCCGACCGCGGTGCGAGTGGTGGTCGGCGCCTTCCTCTTGTCTCTGCCCGGACGAGACCGATCGCTCCGGAGGGTCGAGCCCGATGGTGAACAGCACGCCGGGTCCGAGGCCGGCGACTGATGAGTGCGAGGGCGGCCACGAAGGCGAGCAGGCCGGCGGCGGGACCAGTCGTCGTGACCACGAGCATCCGACGCCGCACGCGAGATGATCGCCGATTCCCGGTCCCGGGAATCGGCGGCCGCCGCGCGTCTCACCTCGAATTACGCCATTGGTACCGGACATACCGGTCACTCGCGCCGGGTCGCGGGTGCCCCAACTCACAGCGGTGTGCGGAAACCTCGCCGCGGGTCGCCTGTTGCACGAAAGCGTGACTTCCACCGCTACCACCACGGCGAGCACAGCTGTCGCTGCCTCTCCCCGCACCGGCTGGCATGTACCGGCGATGCTTGCCCTCGCGCTCGGCGGCTTCGGTATCGGCACCACCGAATTCGTCACGATGGGGCTGCTCCCCGATATCGCCGGCGCTTTCTCGGTTTCCGAGCCGACCGCCGGGCACGCGGTCTCCGCCTATGCGCTCGGGGTGGTGGTCGGTGCGCCGGTGATCGCGGCCGCCTGCGCGAAGGTGGCGCGGAAGCGGCTGCTGGTGGTCCTCATGGCGGCATTCGCGATCGGCAATCTCGCCTCGGCGCTCGCGCCGAATTTCGCCACCCTGGTCGCCGCCCGGTTCGTCTCCGGGCTCCCGCACGGCGCCTATTTCGGTGTCGCCTCGCTGGCGGCCGCCTCCCTGGCGCCGGCCGGGCAGCGCGCCAAGGCCGTGGCGGCGGTGATGCTCGGGTTGAGCACCGCGAATGTGGTCGGGGTCCCGGCGGCGACCTGGCTGGGGCAGCATCTCGGGTGGCGCAGTGCCTTCGTGGTGGTCGCGGTGCTCGGAGTGGCCACGGTGGTCGCGCTGCTGCGCTTCGTCCCGCCGCTGACGGCGATCGTGACCACCAATCCACTCACCGAACTCGGCGCGCTGCGCCGGCCGCAGGTTCTGCTGACCCTCGGGGTGGGCGCCATCGGCTTCGGCGGCATGTTCGCCGTCTACACCTATGTGAGCACCACCCTCACCGATGTCGCGGGGATGGGAGCGGGCCTGGTGCCGCTGGTGCTCGCGCTCTTCGGCGTCGGCATGGTGCTGGGCAATATAGGTGGCGGGGTGCTCGCCGATCGCGGGGTGGACCGGTCGATCTTCGTGGCCATGGGCGCCATGACGGTCGTGCTGCTCGGTTTCGTCGCCGCGGCGCACAACCCCATCACCGCCGGAATCGGTGCCCTGCTGGTGGGTGCCACGGGCGCCGCGCTGGCGCCGGGACTGCAGACCCGATTGATGGATGTGGCCGCCGACGCGCAGACCCTGGCCGCGGCGCTCAACCACGCGGCCCTGAACATCGCCAACGCCGCCGGCGCCTGGCTGGGCGGTCTGGTGATCGCGGCCGGTTACGGCTATACGGCGCCTGCGCTGGTCGGCGCGGGTCTGGCGGCTCTCGGCGTCGCGCTGTTCACCGTGACCGTGTGGGCAGCTCGCCGCTCCTGACCTCTGCTCGAACACCCATCGAGCCGGCGCGCGGGTACCCGCCGCTCCGGTACCGCTGTCACGGGGCCATCCACCTCTGCGGACCCGATCGATCTGCTCGGCCGGCGTACTCAGGGAGCAATGCGCAGCATCCGGCCGACGGTGGCCTGCCAGTATGAACGATCGGGACCGATGGTCCCGGTGAGCTGCAGGGGCTCGTCCAGCGGCGCGATACCCACCGGCCGGTGTGCCCGCAGCTCACCCGTGCCGAAATCCACCGCCGTGTAGTACACCGGACCCACCTGCTGGATTCCGCCGCCGGGCGGGAGCGGCCCGTAGGAGAGCCCGTAGATCAGGCCGTCCGCGCGTGACAGGCGAGGAAGCGAGGCCATCCGGTCCCCGGTCTCCCAGATCCGGCGGCACCCGGTCTCCGAGACATCGATGCGGGTCATACCGCCGGTGAACATCGCATTCGGTGGGTCGCTGGGCCCGGATGTAGCAGCCGGTGGATAGCCGAACCCGTAGGTGCTGGGGATCACCAGGGAATTTCCCCAGGCCATCGGTGAGTTCTCGGTGCCCTGCCCGGAGGTTCCGAAGGCCGGGGTCCGGCACACCTGGGTTCCGTCGTCGGCCCGGTAGACGAGCAGATCCGGGCGTTCGGCATCATCGACGATTGCCACCCATTCGTCACCGCCGGGCCCGAAATAGGTCGGGGTGGTACCGGATCCGGGCCCGAGCTGGCCGGGTTTGCGGATCGTGCCCGCCGCGTAGGGCTGCCGCCAGACCACCTCGGGCACACCGGAGGCCCCGGCCCGCATCTCGTAGAGCGCGTGGGTGGTGAGGACCGAGGTACCGTCCCGGCGCACGCTCAGCCCGTTGGTGAGTTTCTCGTCCTCGGGCAGGCGGGTCGTCGCCGCGCGGCCGGTGCGGTCGACTGTGCCGATCACCCCGCCGGTGGTGACGAACCAGATGCGGCCCGCGTAGTCGGGCGCCACACCGGTGATCGCGTCGCCGGCCGGAATGCTGTCCGCGAGGTCGACCCGCTCGTCGACGAACAACTCCCAGCGGCCACCGGCGGCGCGCCGGTGCCCGACCTCGACGATCGCGCCCGACCCGTCGGCGACGACCACGCGGTCGCGGCTGTCGAGATAGCCGTACACCCCACCCAGCAGACCGCCTTTCGCCAGCTGCAGTGCGGCGACGGGGGCCGCGGAGACCGGATCGAAGAGTTTCACCGTCGGCACGGCGACGTCCGGTGGGGTGAGTCCGGCGTAGCCGGTGCACAGCGCCACCGGCATACCGTCGGACGCGACGAACGTGGCGCTGCACGCCCCACCCGGTACCGAGGAGGCGGCGAGCCGGCCGTCCGGCCCGGGACCGGGGTGCCCGGTGCTGTCGGTGGACGCGAGATCGCCGTGGATCAGCGAGGTTCCGGCCGGCCCGAGGTCGGGGACCGCCGGGTCCGCGGCCGCAGCTCCGGCGGCCCCGGCCATCATCAGTACGGACACCACCACCGGCAACACCCGGCGCACTCTTGCGCTGTAGCACCGCATGGACCACATCCCTCCGTCTCGCCGCACGTATCCGGATCCGTTCCGGCGAGCGGGTTCCGGGAACGTGGCGGCGGGTTTCGTACTGCGGGCAGCATACGGGGGTGCGCGGACCACCGAGCGTCTTCCGCGGCGCCGGGAGAAGCCGGTCTCTCGCGGCCGGACCACGGACCGTGCCGAACACAGGTGAATACGCACACCGCCCGGTGCGGCCGGATGATCACCCGGGCGAGCGTCTCGGGACGACCCACATCCGCATGGAGCCTTACCTACTCCGCGCCGAGGCGAACGACGGGCAACTTTTCGGGTATCCGGCCGGAGTAGCGGCAGTTCCGACCGCAACGGTGGAGGAGGAGAGAGTGGATCCTGCGGTATTGCTCGTGGCGGGGTGGGCGGCAGGGGTGTTCGGCGCCACCCGGCTCGGCCGGGAGCCGCGCCGGTTGTCCACGGGATTCTTCCTGCTCGCGGCGGTCGCGCTGGTCCTCGCCGGTGCGGGAGCCGCGGCCGCGCGGCTGGCCGACCCGTCCGGCCCGGAATCGGTTTCGGTGCTCCTGGGCGCACTGTTCTCGCTGGGCGTGATGGTGGTGGGCCTCGGGCTGCTCACGAACGGCATCACCGTCGCCCGGCGCGAGGGGGTGCGGCCGATCACCATGACCCCGGTGGTGGTGGGACTCGGTCTGCTCGTGCTGCCTCTCGCGGCGTTGCTCGCCCTACGACGTGGACCCGCCGTACCGCACTGGCTGATGCTCATCGCCGCCACGGCCACTGTGGTGGGTATCTACCTGCTGGCGCATCTGCTCGCCTTCGCCGGGCATGCCGTGCTGTACGGCAAACTCCCGGATGAGACGGGCGCGGACGCCGTGGTGGTCCTCGGCTGCGGCCTGAACCGGAACCGCGTCACGCCCCTGCTCGCGGCCCGCCTGAACCGAGCACTCCAGGTCTATCGCGCCGAAACAGCGCTCGGGCGCAGGCCGGTCCTCGTCACCTCCGGAGGCAAGGGCAGCGACGAGGCACTCAGTGAGGCCGACGCGATGGCGGCCTATCTCGTCGACGCCGGTGTCGCCGAGACGTCGATCCTCCGGGAACGCTGCTCACGCAATACCGAGGAGAACCTGCGCAATACCGCGGACCTGCTCCACCGGTACGGGCTCGACGCCGCGGACGCCCGGGTCACGGTTGTCACCAGTAACTTTCACGTCCTGCGTGCCGCGGCGCTGACCCGCCGTCTCGGCATCCGGGCCCAGGTCGTCGGTGCCCGCACTGCGCGTTACTTCATCCCCGCCGCTTTCCTGCGCGAGTTCGCGGCCGTCCTGACCACCCACTATCGCCGCACCCACTTGGCGGTCGCCGGCGCCACGGTTGTCGCCCTCGCCGCCGCCGGAATCGACGCCTACTTGTCCATGTGAGTTCCCGGCTGCCGGCCGAGGTCCCGGAAGCCGGGCGTACCCGGGCCGGGCCCCGGTCAGGTGAGGGAACGCTGGATCTCGTCCGGTCCGAGCGGGGTTTCGTGAACGGTCAGCCAGTGATACCGATTCTCGTCCGGGTCGGCGCGCAGTACCGCGGTCGTCCGCCGATACTCGCTGGTGTCGCCGTCGCGATGCTCTTCCACGAAGCGCACCACGGTGAGATCGGCCGAGGCGCAGACTGTCTCGATATCCGACACCTCGATGACCAGACCCGGGCGACTGTTGCGGGCGCGGTGCAGGCCCGCGAGCAGTTCGGTTTTCCGCACCACCGCGCCCGCGACCGTCACCATCGAGAAATCGTCGTGCTGAGCGGCGGCGAACCCGTCCAGCACCTGGGGAGACGCGGGCGTGCCGAGCCAGGTGGCCAGCAGCGAGTGGACCCGTTCGACCTCCGACCGCGCGTCCAACGGTTCGGTGGTATCGGGTAGTCCACTTGTTTCGGTCATATTCGGCACAGTACCGGCCAGGGGCGGACGCGCCCGGCACCCGCGCCCGGTCTCATCGGTACCGGGCCGGGGAGACGGAGAACCCGTCCACCCCGGTGAGTGCGACAGACAGGGTCCACAGCCGGGCCGCGGCGTCCCGGTCGGTTGCCCACGGCTTGACGCCGCCGACGAGCATATCGTCGTCGCGGGCCGCCTCGGCGATATCGCAGTCCTGGCAGTACGCGCCGCCGTGCCCGTGTAACAGCGGTGCGGTGGCGGCCCACACCGCGGTGGCTGCTCCCTGCGCCGGGGTCTTGAAACCCGGGGCGATTCGGCCGTCGTCGGTGAGCCAGCCCTGGGCGAGCTGCTCGGACCGGGGAATACGCCGCTGCAGCGGTGTGAGAATACTGCCCGGGTGTACCGCGAAGGCATGCAGTCCATCGGTTGCGCCGAGTTCGTCGAGGTGCACAGCGAACAGTGCGTTGGCGGTTTTGGACTGTCCGTACGCGGCCCAGTGATCGTAGTCGTGCCGGAAATGCGGGTCGTCCCAGCGGATACCGGAGAGGAAGTGCCCGGACGACGATACCGAGACCACCCGCGCGCCGGTCCGGGCGAACGCGGGCCGCAGCGCGGTGATCAGCGCGAAGTGGCCGAGATGGTTGATGGCGAAATGTGCCTCCCACCCGGGCCCGATGTGCTGGACCGGGTAGGCCATCACACCCGCGTTACCGATCACGATATCGAGTACCGGACCTTTCTCCCGGAACTGCTCGGCGAACCTCCGTATATTGTCCGGGTCGGCCAGATCCAGTGGCAGCACCTGCGTGCGCGGGACGTCCCGGAGGGCCGCGGTGGCCACCGTGGGTCGGCGCGCGGGCACGATCACCTGTGCTCCCGCCCGGGCGAGTGCGGTGGTGGCTGCCAGTCCGAGACCCGAGTATCCGCCGGTGATCAAGGCGTTGCGGCCGGTGAGATCGAGACCCGCCAGGACATCGTCCGCGGTGCTGTGGGGGCCGAACCCGGAGTTGAGCTTGTGCTGTGTCGTGGTCATTCGCCGAACGCTAAGATCTAGAGTGCGATCTAGGTCAAGCTATGAGGGTCGGTGCATGAGCGAACTGTCCATCGGAGACGTGGCGAAGGCGACCGGTCTGGGGATCCACGCATTGCGCTTCTTCGAACGAGAGAAGCTTTTCCTGCGGCCGATTCCGCGTACGGCGGGCGGGCGTCGGGTCTACGACACCGCCGACGTGGAATGGCTGCTGCTGTGCAAGCGGTTGCGCGACTCGGGTATGCCGATCGCGACCGTGCAGAAATTCGCCGAATTGGTCCGGTCCGGGCCGGGGAACGAAGCCCAGCGGTTGGCGCTGCTGGAGGAGCACCAGCAGTCGGTCGAGGCCAAGATAGCCGAGCTCGGCGCGAGTCTCCGTATCATTCGCGACAAGGTCGGCACCTATCGGGAACATATGGCGGAAGGGACCGCGGCGGGCCTCTGGGCTCCTACGCGACGGGAGTAGGGCCACCGGCCACGGCCGAGCCTCGGTGCCGCGTCGCACCCGACCGGCCACTCGGCCTGCCGTGGGGGAGCCCGCGGCCGCGGAGCGGGGGCCCGGCGACCGTGGGTGGCCGGTGCCCTCCGCCCCTCCGAAAGTTGCGTCCCGAAAGCGCTCGGGACTGCGCTCAGACCGCGACCGGCCGGTCTGCCGCGGTATCGGCCGCGGCGAGGCCGAAGACGAGTGCCGGTGCGATACCGCCCGCGTACGCGTTGTCGTAGAGACCGCCGGTATCGGACCCCGCCGCGTATAGACCGTCGATCGGGTCGCCCGTGGCGGAGAGTACCCGGGCGGCGGCGTCGATGCGGATCCCGTGGAACGGGAAGGTCAGCGCCGGACAGGTTTCGATGATGTAGTAGGGGCCCCGGTCCAGCGGCTGTGCGTCATAGGTGCGGGTGGGGGCCACCGCGGCCCCGGCGGCGTTCACCGCACGGATCTGTTCGGCGATGGCGGCCCCGTCGTAACCCCATTCCTCCGGCAGGTAGGCGAAGTCGTCCAGGGTCTCGGCGATGCCGCAACGCCCCTCGCGGCGCCGGGTGAGATCGAATTTGTCGACCGCCACCGCGCCTTCGACATAGCTGCCGAGCACCCGGTCGCGGTAGACCCGTTCGTCGGCGACGAGCAGCCCCCGGGCCTCCGGCTGTTCGAGTAGCCGCATGGCGGTCAGGTGGTCGCCCAGGGTTTCGTCGGTGAAACGCCGGTTGTCCAGGTTGAACAGCAGGGCGTGTTCGCTGTAGTACAGCGACAGTGCCACGAAATCGGCGGGCTCGCGGAACGGAACTCGCGTCGGCACCAGGTGCCCGTAGAACCCGGAGTTCGGCGTACCGGTGGCGGCACCGACCTCGGCGGCCAGCCGGAGTCCGTCTCCGGCGCTCGCCGGATTGGAGCGCAACTGCATGGCCGGTGCCTGCGGATGGATGTTCTCGGCGACCAGTTCGGCATCGGCCTGGAAGCCACCGGTGGCGAGTACCACTGCGGCGCAGCGGATCTCGATGTCGATCCCGTCCGGTCCGCGGACCCGGGCTCCGGTCACGGCCGCACCGTCGGTGAGCAGCCGGACGGTCTCGGTGCCGGTGAGCAATTGCGCGGCGGCGGTGATCCGGCGCCGGCATTCGTCGATGTACTGGTTGGTGTCGAATTGATGCCCGATCCCGTACCGGAGCACGGGGACCGGATCACCGCACTGCACCCCGACCGCGCGGATCCACGCGAGGGCCGCGGGGAACCCGTCGACCAGCGCGTGGCGCAGCGCCGGATCGCCGTCCGGGTTCACCTCGTCCATCACCGCGCGGGTGGGCGCGGTCCAGGCATAGCCGGCATACCGGGCCGACCCGCCGACCGCATCCGCCTTCTCCACCACCACGACCGAGCGTCCCCGGTCGAGGGATCGGGCGGCGGCGGTGAGGCCGGCCATTCCCGCGCCGATCACCAGTACATCTGTGTCGATTGTCCGCATAGGTGTTTCCTTGTCGCTCGTTTCGCGGGTGGGCGCCCGCCGTCGATCCGGGCCCGGCCGGCTCATACCGTGAACCTGCCGCCATTGCTGAGCAGCACCGCGCCGATGACATTGGCGGCCCCGGGGGAGGCGAGGTACAGGATGTTGTCGGCCAGTTCCGCGGCGGTCGCGTAGCCGCGTGGGGCGCCGTCGGCCATGGCCGCACGCAGATGCGCCGGGGTCCGGGCCGCCATTCCGGTGTCCACCGGGCCGGGTGCCACGGTGTTCACCCGGATCCCGAAATGCGCGGCCTCCTTGGCCACCGACTGGCTCAGTGCGTGCACGCCCGCCTTCGAGGCCGCGTAGTGCGGGTACCCGGTGAGCGTGTCGAAGGCCGCCGACGATCCCACGGTGACGATCGCACCGCCGCCGGTCTCCTTCATCGCACGGACCGCCGCACGCAGCACATAGAAGGTGCCGTCCAGATTCACCGAGAGGATCCGCCGCCACTGCTCGTCGCCGAGATGGGTGAGAACATCGGCGGGGCGGCACTGTTCGGCCGCCTCGTAGATCCGCTGTTTGCTGTGCGGATCGTCGACACCCGCCGCGTGTACCACCACATCGACGCGGCCGTGGTCGCCGAGTGCGGTGGCGAAGGCGCTGTCCACCTGGGCCGAGTCGGCCACGTCCAGTTCGATCGCGGTCGCGCCGGGGATGTCGGCCGCGATACGCCCCGCCGCCTGCCGGTCGATATCGCACAGGTAGACCGCTCGGGCCCCTCGCCGGGCGAGCAGGCGGGCGGTGGCGGCGCCGATGCCCGAACCCGCTCCGGTCACCAGGGCCACCTTGTCGCCGAACTGTGCTGTCGTCATGGTCTTCTCCTCGTCCCCCGTTCGCGCATTGCCGGTCACTGGAAGATGCCCTCCCATTCGTTGCGATAGCGTTCGGCGCCTTCGCCGATCGTGACCTCGAGGTTCTGGTCGGGGACGTCCTGCGCGACCGCCAGCGCCCCGTCGATATCGGGCAGCACGGCGCCGTAGCCGGGTGAGGTCGCCTGCTGGCCCGGCCGGCTCACCATGAAATCGGCGAGCACCTGGGCGGCATTGGGGTGCGGCGCCGAGCCGAGCGCCAGCCCGTACCATCGTGCGCCCCATACGTGCGGGCCTTCGGTCCAGGCGACCGGCGCTCCCGCGGCCCGTTCGGGCAGCATCGGATTGCACATGAGGGCGGCCACGATCTCTCCGGAGGCCAGGGCCTGTCCCAGAGGCTGGCTGCTCGGGTAGATCCGCGGATTGTTCTGCGCGAGCTGCCGTAGGAAGTCCCGTCCGCCGTAGTTCTCCTCGATGTGGTCGTAGTAGTCGATATAGGTGGGTGAGGTGGCCGGGGTGACGATGCCGACCTTGCCTTTCAGGGCGGGGTCCAGCAGATCCTGCGCGGTGCGGATGCCCTTGGGGTAGCCGGCGGTGTTCCAGCCGAAGCCCAGGATCACCGCGCCCTCGAGGAAGAACTTCCCCTCGATGATGCTGTCCGCCGGGCGGTATTCGGGCGCGTCGAACGCGGGTCCGACCACCTCCACGGCGGCATCGGTGCCCTCGGCCTGCTGCATCCAGGACACATCGGTGATGACCGCGATATCGCCGGTACCTTTTCCGGTTCGCGATTCCGCGTCGATCCGGGAGAGCAGGTCGGCATCGACACCCCGCACCACGGTGAGATCGATCTGCGGATACGCGGTTTCGAACGCCTTCTCCAGGTCCGCGAGCACCGGCTGGGCCTGGGTGGAGTAGATGGTGACCGCGCCTTCGGCGTTCGCCGCGGCGACCACCTCCTCCCAGGTGCCGGCGACGGGCCGGGAGACTTCGCCGGTCCCGCCGCAGCCCGCCAGGGCCAAGGCGAGGGAGCCGACTATCGCGGCTGTTCTCAGTGCGTGCACTCGCAGGGTTTTCCGCATGGGTACCTCATCATTTCGATCCTGATGTCAAGGGGTATCGACACCGACGGGTGGTTTCGGCCGACCGGACGCGTCCGGTCTCGGAAGTGACTGGGCGGGGTCGGCTCCGGCGCCGGTCACCCGGCCCGGGCGCGGGAGTGGCTGCCGGTGCCGAGTACGGCCGCCGCGGCGGCACGGCCCTCGGCGATCGCATGGGAGACCCGCCGGGGCACCACCGCGTCGCCGATGATCTGGACCCGGGCGTGCGCCGACTCCTGCGTGAACGACTGCCAGTCGGTGGCCTGTCGTTCACCCGCGACCACCACCCTGTCGCAGGTCAGTTCGGTCGTGCGGCCGGAGAGGAGATTCCGGTAGGCCACCACGGTCTGCGACTCCTGCCGGGTCACCGCCGACACCGCGGCCTCGACGATGAACTCCACCGGGCGGCCCGCCAGGCGCCGCCGCAGCTGGACCCGGCTCTCCGCCGGGATGCTCGCGGCGACGGCCGGTCCGGGCACGAGTACGGTGACCTGGCTCGCGCCGCCCGCGAGGGCGGCCTCCACCACGCCGAGGGCCGGCCAGTAGCCGAAACCGTCGTCGACGACCACCACCCGGTCACCGGGCCATATCTGCCAGGGATCGATCAGGGCCGCGGTGGTCGTCGCGGTGCCGGGTGTCGCGGTTTCGGTGGCGCCGGTCGCCACGATCACCTCGTCGTATCCGGCGAGATCCGCCGGTCGCGCGCGGTAGCCCAGTTCCAGCGCGGCGCCGCCGAGATTGTCCTGGTAGTAGCGCAGCAGCGCCGACCAGCCGGTCCGGTTCGGCGCCTGCGCCGCGGTGCGCAACTGGCCACCGATCCAGCGGGTCGCTTCGAAGACGGTGACGGTGTGGGTCGGGGCCAGCCGGAAGGCGGCTTCCAATCCCGCGGGCCCGGCGCCGACGATCGCCACTCGCGGCCTCCGGTCCGGTGCCGGACCGAACCGCAACGGCCGAGCCGGGCGGGCCGACTGCCCGGGCGGCGCCAGGTCGGGGTTCACGGAGCAGAGCAGGACCGGGGTGAACGACCGGCAGTCCTCGTTGCAGGAGACGCACGGGCGGATCCGGCTGTCCTCGCCGCGCAGCAGCTTCCGCGCGATATCGGGGTCGGCGACGAAGGGTCGCGCCATGCCGACCAGGTCGGCGCCCGCGGCGAGCGCCGCCTCGATATCCGCCCGGGACCGGAAGGCCTGGGAGACCAGCAGCGGCCGGTCGGTGGCCGCGCGTAACCGGTGCAGTTCCGGGAGCAGCGGGGGGCCGGCGGTCGCCATATCGCGGACGTAGGTGGTACGAACGCCCACCGTCACATTGATGTAGTCGAACATACCCAGCAGCGGCAGCAGTTCGCAGAGGCCGTCGGTGTCCATCCCGGCCTCTTCGGCGCCGTCGATCGAGACACGCACGCCGAGCGCGAGTTCCGGGCACGCCGCGGTGATCGCGGTGTGCAGCCGGTGCAGTATCGCGGCGCGTCCGGTGAGGGTGCCCGCGTCCGGTCGGGTGTTCGAGGCCGCGGACAGGAACTGGGCCAGCAGGTATCCGTGCGCGGCGTGCAGTTCCACCGCGGCGAATCCCGCCTTCGCGGCGTGCCGGGAACTGAGCACGAAGGCGTCGACGAGCGCGTCGATATCGCCGTCGGACAGTACGCGCGCCCGCACCGGTTCGCGGGGGGAGCGAACGGGCGAGGGCGCCACCGGGTGCTCCCAGATCTCCGCGCCCAGCGTTTCGCGTCCCAAATGGACCAGTTGGCAGACCGCCACCGCGCCTGCCTCGGTGATGGCCCGGGCGCGCCGACGCAGTCCGGGCAGCCCCGCGGGATCGGAGGCATCGGTGATGTTGCCGGTGCGGTTGCCCGAATCCGAGCCGACCACGGTGCCGCCGGCGATCACCATGGCCGCGCCGCCGGCCGCGCAGCGCCGCCAGTATTCCTCGTCGCCGGGCTGGGCCGTACCCGCGCTGACCGCCCCGGATCCGTGCGCGGTGGCCACGAGACGGTTGCGCAGCGTCAGGGAGCCGATCCGCAGCGGGGACGACATATGAGGGGAGCTCACCGTTCCTCCTTGAACTGGATTCACTTCATATTATTGCCACACAGTGATTGACACCACAATGGGTATGGCATAGTTTCAAACTGACATCAGTTCAGTTCGCGGGATGTGGGTATTCGCACCATGAAGTTGTTGTTCAAGGTCACGGCGGCCGCGACGGCCCTCGCTGTCATTTCGGTTCTCACGGCGTGCGGGTCGAGCCCGGGCGCCACCGGACCCGTATCGGGCGCCTGGTCCGACGTCGAGGCGGCCGCCGAAGAAGAGGGCAGCGTTCTGCTCTACTCGAGCCAGAAACCCGCCAACCTGGAACGGCTGGAGAAGGCGTTCGAAACGAAATACCCGCGCATAGACCTCGAGTTCGTGCGCGGTACCGACGCCGATATCAACCCGCGAGTGGAAACGGAGAACCGCACCGGGCGCGGCACGGCGGACGTCCATATGCTCACCGACGCGACCTGGGTCACCAATGCGGCCCAATCGGGCAGCTATTCGGCCGACCTGGTCGGACCCCATCTGCAGGCGCCGGAGTACCGGCCGGAAACCAGTGTGCTGGAGAACCGGTTCGCGCTGAGCAGCGCGGCCGTCTTCGCGCTCGGCTGGAACACCGCCGCGGTACCCGGCGGTCTGCGATCCCCGCAGGATCTACTCGATCCGAAGTACCGGGGCAAGATCGGCATCGTCAACCCCACCGGTATCGCGTCCTATGTCGATCTCTACCGCTTCTACGCGCGAACCTACGGCGAGGACTACTGGGATCGGATCGCCGAGTTGAAACCGCGCATCTATCCGAGCGCGCTCGGTATCGCCCAGGCGCTCACCTCCGGTGAGATCGTGGCGACCCCGTCGGTACAGCCGCTGGTCACCGAGGTGGCGGCCGGCGCTCCGGTCGACTGGGCGCTGCCGTCGCAGCCCTGGGGCACACCCTGGTACACCCACGCGCTGAGTGTCGCGCCGCATCCGAACGCGGCGCAGGTCCTGGTCGACTTCATGACGACCCGCGAGGGCCAGACCGCCCTCAACGACGGATACGCCGCGGCGCTGCCGGATATCCCGGGCGCGGTCGTGCAGGCGCAGGAGATCGCCGCCCCGGACACCGCCGACCTCACCCCGGACAAGGTCACCGAGTACTCCCAGGAATGGGCGCGGCGTTTCCAGAGCTGATCGGACTCCGATCCAGACCGACCGATGAAGGACCGCTATGGACAACAGGGCCGAGCCCCTGCAGGGCACCCACGTGCTGGTGACCGGGGCCTCCGGGGGGATCGGTGGGGCGACCGCCGAACTGTTCGCCGCCAGGGGTGCGACCGTCCACCTCACCGATGTGGACGATATCGCGGGCCGGAAGCGTGCGCTGGCGCTCGGCCCCCGGGCCCACTACCACCATCTGGACGTCACCGACGAGGGTGACTGGCACGCCGTGGCGACCGCGATGGAGCAGGCCGGGCACCCGATGAACGTACTGGTGAACAGTGCCGGGACCGCACTGAAGGCGCCCTTGGCGCAGACGACGCTCGCGCAGTTCCGCCGGATGATCGACCAGCATCTGGTCGGTACGTTCCTCGGATTGCGGACCGCCGCGGCGGCCATGACCGGTGGGGGCACCATCGTGACCATCTCCTCGTTGCGCGGTGTCCTGGCAACCGCCGAACTCGGCGCCTACGGCGCGGCGAAATCCGGGGTCCGCGCACTGACCAAGGTCGCGGCGCTGGAATTGGCCGAGCAGGGTATCCGGGTCAATTCGGTCTGCCCCGGCAGTATCACCACCGAGATCACCTCGGCGCCCGGTTTCGCCGCCGACGATATGGAGACATACGTCCGCAGTATCCCGATGCAGCGTCGCGGCTCCCCGGCGGAGGTGGCGGCGGTGATCGCCTTCCTGGCGACCGCCGACAGCAGCTATGTCACCGGTATCGACCTCCTGGTCGACGGCGGGACCGCCGCCGGTGTCCGCACTCCCAAACTCTCGACTCAGAAGGCATGAGATGACGTCGCAATTCACCGTTTCCGGCCTCACCAAGACCTACGGCGCGAATGCCGTCGTCGACCAGCTGGACCTCACCATCGAAGACGGTGAATTCCTGGTCCTGCTGGGGCCCAGCGGATGCGGGAAGACCACGACCCTACGGTGTCTGGCGGGTCTGGAGAACCCGCAGGGCGGTTCCATCGCGTTCAAGGACCACACCGTGTTCGACGCCGCGGCCCGGGTGAACGTGCCCGCGCACAAACGCAATATCGGCATGGTCTTCCAGTCGTATGCGCTGTGGCCGCATATGACGGTGCGCAAGAACATCGGCTATCCGCTGAAGGTGCGCAAGATGAAGGACGCCGTCGCGGAAGGCGCGGTGGAGGCCGCCGCCGAAATGGTCGACTGCGCGCAACTGCTCGACCGCTACCCCTCACAGCTCAGCGGCGGCCAGCAGCAGCGGGTGGCGGTGGCCCGTGGCCTGGTGGCGCGGCCCGATCTGGTGCTCTTCGACGAACCGCTGAGCAATCTGGACGCCCGCCTGCGCGACCAGGTACGCACCCAGATCCACCGGCTGCATCAACAGCTCGGTTTCACCGCGGTATTCGTCACCCATGATCAGTCCGAGGCGTTCGCTCTCGGCGATCGCCTGGCCATCATGAAATCGGGCAAGATCGAGCAGTACGACACGCCGGAGCGAGTATTCGAGAACCCGGTCTCGGACTATGTGGCCGCCTTCATCGGCATGAGCAACCGGTTGTCGCTGCGCCGCGGCCACGACGGGTGGAGCACCGCGGCGGGAGATCCGATCGATCTCACCCACGCGGTGGTTCGTGAACGTGCCGACGAGAACAGCGCCGCGGTGGCCCGGTTGCGCCCCGACGATGTACTGCTGCATGCCACGACCGACGAGGTACCGCTGGGCAATGTGGCGCTGCATGCCGAACTCGTGACCTATGAGTACGGCGGCCGCTACTTCGATGTCACCGTCGAAACCGGCGGCGAACAGCTGATTCTGCGCGCGCCCGCGGCCCAGCACAGTTCGGCGCTGCGCGGGAGCCGGCCGGGAGCGCCGCTGGTGGTCAGCTTCTCGCCCGCGAGTCTGCGGGTCTTCCCGACCTCGGGAGAAAATCCGGCCGAAGCCCCCGAGCCGGTGGCCGCCACGGCGGGAGGGAACTCCTGATGGCCACTCTGTCGACAGCCGCGGGCCGCTCGTTCGCCGTCCCGGCGCAGTGGCGGTCACGCCTCGGCTACCTGGCACTGCTGGCTGTGCTGGGCTATCTGGTGGTGCTGCCGATGATCCGGCTGCAATCGCTGGCTTTCGAGGACGGCGCCCGCGGTTATCGCGCGCAGTACACCCGCTTCGATATCGGGGAGACCATCCAGACCACCATCGCGCTGGCGCTGGGATCGCTGGTGATCGCGATGGTGCTCGGCACCCTGCTGGCCTTCGCCGCCAGCCGCCTGCCCGACCGGCTCGGCTTCCTGCGGATCATTCCGATCCTGCCGATCGTGATGCCGGCGGTGGCCAATATCGTCGGCTGGGCGTTCCTGCTGTCCCCGGGGCCGGGGTACCTCAATGTGCTGCTGCGGAAGCTACCGTGGTGGAGCGGTTCGGATTCCGGGCCGATCGATGTCTACACGGTGCCGTGGATCATCATCCTGACCGGTTTCGGCCTCACCTCGTTCGTGTACCTGTTCGTCAGCGCCGGAATGCAGAACATCAGCGCCGAACATCTGGAAGCCGCGCAGATCAGCGGATCCTCGACCGTGGGTGTGTTCTTCCGGGTCGTCCTGCCACTGCTGCGGCCCTCGCTGATCTACGGCGGTGGTATCGCCCTGCTGCTCGGGCTGGGACAGTTCACCGGGCCCCTGCTGCTCGGCCAGAACTACGGCGTGAAGGTGCTGACCACCGAAATGTACCGGCGGGTGTCGGAATCACCCTCGGATTTCGCCGCCGCCGCGGCGGCCGGTTCCCCGCTGGTGATCTTCGGCCTGGTGCTGGTGCTGATCCAGAAGGGCCTGCTGGGCAATCAGTCCCGGTTCGTCACCCACGGTGGGAAGGCCTTCGCGCCGGCCGGTGGGCGGTCGCTGTGGGCCACTCTCACCATCGTCGTCTACGCGCTGTTCGCTCTGGTCATCCCGCTGATCGGTCTGGTCATCGTCTCGTTGACGCCCTACTGGTCGGGATCGCTGTCGTGGGATCTGCTGACACTGGACAACTTCCGCACGCTGGCCGCCGACAACGCCATCGTGGAATCGGTGCTCACCAGCGTGTCGACCTCGCTGGCCGCCGTGGTCATCTGCGTACCACTGGGCTATCTGATGGCGACCCTGCTGGTGCGGGGACGGCAGTTCAAGGTGCTCGCCCTGCTGGCCGATCTCGTCACCGCGCTGCCACTGGGAATTCCGGCGGTCATCTTCGGTGTCGGATTCCTGCTCACCTACACCGAGCCGCCGCTGATCCTGTACGGCACCAAAACCGTCATCATCCTGGTCTACATCGTCCTGATGCTGCCGTACGCGACCAGAATGCAGATGACGGCCATGCTCTCGCTCGGTAACACCTACAGTGAGGCGTCGGCGACCAGCGGTGCGTCGCCGCTGGTGACAAACCTGCGCATCATGCTGCCGTTGATGCGACCCACCATCCTCAGCGCCGTCGCGCTGATGTTCATCCTGCTGACCCACGAGTTCGCGGCGTCGCTGCTGGTGCGGGCCTCGACCACCCAGGTGATGGGCACCCTGCTGTTCGATCTGTGGCAGAACGGGTCCTATCCGCTGGTCGCCGCCATGGCCCTGCTGATGACCGCGGTCACCACCGCCGGTGTCGCGGTCGCGATGCTGGTGGGCGGCCGAAACGTCCTGAACAAACTGTGACGCGGGAGTTATCTACCGTCACCGCAACAGAAAGGGCCGCGATGACAACGGGTGCCACGAGGCTTCGGGACAAGGTCGTCCTGGTGACCGGATCGACGGGCGGGATCGGCGTGGAGATCGTGCGCCGTCTCGCCACGGAAGGCGCCGTGCTGGTGGTGACCGATCTCGACGAGGCCGCCTGCGCCGAACTCGTCGCCGGCCTGGACGAGCCGGACCGGCACCTCACCCGGCCGCTCGATATCGCCCGCGAGGACGAGTGGCGGGAGAGCGTCGACGCCGTGCGCCGGCGATACGGACGGCTGGACGCGCTGATCAACAATGGCGCCATCGGCAGCCTCGCCTCCGTGGTCGACGAAGACCTCGAGCGCTACAACCGGGTGATCGAGGTGAGCCAGACCGGGACCTGGCTGGGCATGAAACACGCGGGCGCCCTGATCGAGGACAGCGGAGGCGGGTCGATCGTCAACCTCTGCTCGATCCTGGGCACGGTCGGCGGATTGGGCAACAGTCTCGCCTACGCGGCGGCCAAGGGTGCGGTCCGCACGATGACCAAGAACGCCGCGCTGCACTGGGCCACGAAAGGGGTCCGGGTGAATTCGATCCATCCGGGTTTCATCGAGACCGAGCAGTTGCGCGCGCGGTACGAGGGCACCGAGCGCCACCGGGCGATGCTGGCCCATACGCCCATGGGCCGGCTCGGCCACGCCGCGGAAGTCGCCGCCGCGGTCGCGTTCCTGGCCGGCGACGATTCCACCTTCGTGACGGGCACCGAACTCTATGTGGATGGCGGCTGGACCTGCGCCTGACCCCGCGCCCGGGTCACTTCATCGGATGAGGGTGAAGTGGCCCGGGTAGTCCGGACCGGAGTGCTCGCCTCAGCGGAACGCGGACACATTGCGGGCGACCCAGTCGTCGAATGTCCGGGCGCCGGAACCGGTCACCTCGGCGACGGTGTCACGGACCGTCAGCAGTTCCTCGTTGATATCGCCACCTGTCACATCGAGCAGCGCGTCCGCCGTCCGGGGACCGAACTGCGGAACCATCCGTTCCCGCGCCCGGGCCCGGCCGATCTCGGTGATCGAGATCCGCTCTCCGAGCGCCGCGGCGATCGCGTCGATCTGCCGGCGCGGGCTGATCCGGGCGGGTCCCGTCAACGCGTACTGGCGCCCTCGATGCCCGGGCTCGGTCAGCGCCACCCGGGCCACCGCGGCGATATCGGCGGGATCGACGGTGGGCAGTCCTACATCGGCGAAAGGCAGCTCCACACTGCGGGATTCGCGAATCGAGTCTGCCCACCACAGGGCGTTGGACGCGAACTGAGTGGGACGCAGGATCGTCCAGTCCATACCGCTGGTCTCGAGCCGCCGTTCCACCCCGGCATTGTCCTGGGCCGGCCCCAGATGGGGATGGCTCTGCACGGTGATCGAGGACACCAGCACGACATGCTCCACACGGGCACGGCGAGCTGCGGCAAGGATGCCGGCGTCGTCGCCTACCTGCGACACAAGGAACAGGGCAGTGACTCCCGCGAGCGCGGACCGCAGCGAGTCCGGCCGGCGCAGATCGGCGCGAACCGCCTCGACCGCGCCGGGCAGCGCGGCACCGGACGGATCGCGGGTCGCGGCACGGACGTGAACATCATCCCGCTCGGCGAGTTGGCGCAGCAGTTCGCGGCCTATGTTGCCGGTGCCGCCGGTCACCAGAACGGTCGTGGGAGGTCGTGAGTCGATCACGGACGCCACGCTAGAACCTGAACATTAGTTGAGGTCAAATCTTCGGCTATCGCGGGCGGACCGGCAGGATCGGGCGCTGTGTCGGTAGGACGGTCGTACTTCGGTGCCGCGGTGACGTCGGGGCCTTCGGGTGTTTTGCCTAAGGCTTGTCTTCGCTCGAGAACGGAGAACCCCAGTAGGAGTCGAACTCGGGCAGGTGAATACCGGTTTCGGTGACCAATGCTTCGGCGCCCAACCAGGATTGTCCCGTGGCCTCGTCCCTGCCCAGGAACATGATGCCGCGCGGCATGTGGATGTTCCTGTCCATTTCGGCTTCGTCGATGAGGTACTGCGCCGCGAACTGTCCGGTCGAGCTGCCCGGATGCTGTGCCGGACTGCATGAAATCGGCACCAGCGTGCCGTATTCGTTTCCTTCCATGGCACGCAGCACATGCGGATTCACCGAAATGGCCGCAGCGTGTGGGGGCCCGTCGAGGAACATGGTTTCCAGCGAACTTTTCGTCCGGACCTGGACAGTGTAAGCGGCCGAGTTCGCATGGGCGATGACGTAGATCGGTGGGATGCCTGTTCGGCGGACCTCTCTTGCCCAGGGTGCTTCTATGAAGGGGCCGTGGTGATAGACCGCTTCCGACCCGCTCGCGCTCGCCGGTATTCGTTCGTAGCTCGGCCGGATGTACTCGTCACTGGTTCGGTTTCGCATGCTTGCCCAGGGCACGAAATTCTCGACATCCTTCGGTTGTGAAGGGAACAACACGCCGATCGGGTTCCCGTCGGCATCGTGCAAGGGAACGCTCACGATATCCGCCGGGTCGATCTCCACGGTGTGACCGGTGCTCTTTTCGATACCGGTGATCGGGAGTTGCGGTCCGGCCGCCGTGGTCACGTGCTCGAACCGGCGCAATGGGTCGAGCAGATGAGCGGCTCGCCCGTCGAACGCTGGGTGAACGCGACCCATTGAGTCGGCACCGGCCGATACGATAACTATGCGGTCGCGGACTTCGGTGGTGGTGGTGTTGCCTATCGTGATCAGGCGTTCACCCACATTGTCCAAGACGGAGGCAATGGTCCGCATACGGTAGCTCCTTGGCCGGCGGGACCCTGAAAAGTGAGGCTACTGTACGTGTTTCGCGCTCGCTGGTAAATATTCTCAGCACGGGAGAACGGCGCGGGTTAGGGCATAGGATGTCCGGTGAGAAGTCCGGTCCCGGCAGGTGTCGAAAGTCCATGTCGTCGGGGTCGTTGCCTCCGATACGAAGGGTTGGGCCTCCAGTGGATCCGGCGTTCCGAACCATCAGACGTGGCGACTGGCTGGTTTTGCTGGATCCCCGGTGGACGGCCGACGCCGCGGGCGGGAATCCGCCGGCCACGGCGATCATGGGTGGGTGGGGACTCGACGAGTCGGGGGCGGCAGGGCCATTCGAGCCGAATCCCGACTACCGTCCCTCCGACGCGGCCACGCCTACCGACCCCATCGACACGGTCCTGCGGCGCGCGGTCGCCGGCGAGAATGTGACCGACCGTATCGTCCCGGTCATTCGTGATTCGATCGTCCATATCGGTTGCGACGAAGCGGGCGAGCCGCTGGTCGGTCCCGCACCGGACGGTGTGACTTGTGTGCCGGTCGCTACCGCTGAAGTGCACAAGCAGCGAGTCGGCCCGGTGCGCTGGCGGAAAATATGGGGAGGTGCCCTCGCGGATATCGTCCCGCCAGATGTCGACATCCTCGTCAATCCCGGCGGTCCCGCCCAATTCCGGTTGGTCACCCGGGCACTGCGTACGTCCGAGTGAAGGCCGGTGTCGGTCGTCGTTCGGTCGACCGGCCGAGATGACATCGCCGGCCGCAGTGCAGATGTTCACGGACCCGCGAGCCCACGGCGTATCTGCCGAAGTCGTCGCCGACTACGTGGTACCGGGCGGGGATCTCGACGGTGTGGTTGCCGGCACGCTGATATTGCCGGGCCTGTGGCGAGGGCTTCCCTGCCGACGTTCAGTGTGCGAGGCGGAAGATGTCCACACCTTCGACGTCATAGGCGGCGAGAAGGTTCCGCGTGACGAGGACATCCAGATGGGCCATGGTTTCGCAGGTCGCGACCATCTGGTTGAACGTATCCAGGGTGGCGAAGGAGCGTTCCCGGCGGGTCCAGGTCAGGGCCCGCGCGACTTCGTAACCGGTGCACGGCGCAAGATCGGTTACGGCGGTGCGTATCTGGTCGAATCTTCGCTCGTGATGGGCGAGTAGCGCGCGGGCCCGTGCGCCTGCGCTGCCACCGTGGGGTCCGTGTGCGGGCAGCATGGTCCGGTCGTCGTCGTCACGCAGCAGGGTCAGCGAGTGCAGGAACTTGTCCAGGGGGAGTTCCCAGGTGCCGAGTTCGAATCCGATGGACGGGGTGATGGTGGGGAGCAGATGGTCGCCGGTGAAGACCAGCCGGTACCGCCGATCGTGGAAGACGGTGTGGCCCTTGGTGTGTCCGGGGGTCTCGAGGACCTCGAGCTCGTAACCGCCGAGGGATACCGGGCCGGGCCGCAGCCAGTGGTCCGGTACTTCCCAGTCCGCGAGATCGAAGGGCTCGTCGGCGGCGGCGAGATACGCGCGCGCGGCGATACCGGCCGCACCGGCCCGCCGGAGTTCGCGCAGGGAGCTCTCCGGGGAATTGCTGCCCAGCGTACGCACCGCGTCGAGTCCCACCGACTCGCCGGCGCCCAGATGGACCCGGCAACCGTGCCGGCGGCGTAGTTCCACCGCGAAGGTGTAGTGGTCGCGGTGGATATGGGTGACCAGGACATCGTGGATTTCGCCGGGGGAGCGGCCGATTCGCGCGAGTCCGGCGGAGAGTTCGTCGTAGGTGTGTGGGCGGTGCCAGCCGCCGTCGATCAGGACGAGCCCGTCGTCGGTCTCGACGGCGTAGACATTGACCGCGCGCAGTCCGTCCTGGGGCAATTGCAGCGGTATGCGGTGAATACCCTCGGCCACCGGATAGCAGCCCGGTTCGGCCCAGTGGGCACTCATTCGCCGCTGCCGGCCAATGGCACCATGGTCTGTTCCTCGCCGTACCAGATCATGCGCCGACCGCGCATGGCGCCGACATGGCGGACGGCCGCCTTCCACTCCGGGCCGGCCAGCGCGGCGTCGAGCGCCTCCCGGGATTCGAAGCTCAGGATGGACAGCCCGTCCCATCCGGCGGACCGCTCGTCGAAGCTGTCGAGCAATTCGGTGTGCTGCCAGCGCAGTAGGCCGGGCAGGGGATAGGTGACCTCGGCGTGTTCGCCGCGCCACCACTCGATGAACTGGTCGTGGGTCCAATCGCTCGGGCGTGCCGCCAGCACCATGAGGTTGTACATGATCGCATCCTAACTGAATTCTGTTCGGTTTCGTAGGGTGTGCGACAGTGCGCACCCCGGCCGAGGGTGATTACGCGCGCACCATGCGCACCGCGGTCTCGGTGACCGTTTCGGTGATCTCGGCGAGGGTGAGCGTGCCGTCCGGGCGGTACCAGCGCCAGACGCTGATCACCACGGCGAGTACGAGCCGGCCCAGTACCCGCGGATCGTCACCGGCGAAATCGCCGGTCTCGACACCGCGGGCGATCAGATCGGTCCAGTTCTGTTCGATCTCCTGGACCAGTTCGCGTGAGCGCAGCCGTTCGGCTTCCTCTTTCTCGGACTGCCGGGGGGCGGCGAGCAGATCCATATGGTTCTGCAGGATGCGTCGCTGCAGCGCGTCGATGGGCTCGGCGCGCAATGCCGCGGCCACCGCCGCGCGCAATGCCATTTCCGGGTTTTCCGCACCCTCGATGGCCGCGACGAAACGATCTGCGGAATCGGCCAATTCCAGCCGCATGATGGTCAGCAGGCAGTGCGCTTTCGATTCGAAATAGTGGTACAGCGCCGTCTGGCCGATTCCGACTTCGTCGGCGATGGAGGCCCATTTCGTGTGCTCGTAACCGATTCGTCCGAATTGCTCGATCGCCGCGGTCAGGATGCTTCCGCGCTTGGAACGCGGGCTCTCCCGCCGAGCTCCGGTATCAACGGTCATGAGTGAAGTGCCCCCAGGATTCGACGATGTGGATGCTTCAACTCTACCCCACCCGATATGAACTCGAGTCGGCTGCGGCGAGTTGCGCGGCGAGCCGGACCGCGTCCGGCCGGGATAATTTCCCGACCCGATTCTGCGGGAGGTCGGCGACGGTGAACAGGTATTCGGGCCATTTGAATTTGGGGAAATCCGCGGCGGCGAGCTGCGCGGTCACCGTCGGCAGAGTCAGCTCAGCGGTATCGGTGACGACCAGGGCCGCCGCGCGTTCGCCGAGGAGATCGTCGGGGACCGGAACGACGCACACCTGCACCACGCCCGGCAGCGCCGCGATCGCCGCCTCCATCTCGTTGATATCGATATTGCGCCCGCCGCGGATGATGATCTGCTTCTGCCGGCCCATCACCCGGATGGAACCATCCCCGGCCACCTCCACCAGATCACCGGTGGGCAGGAATCCGTCGTCGGTGAGCGCGGGCGCCACCGGGGCGCCCCCGCGGGCGTATCCGACGAAAAGGGACGGGCCTTTCACCTGGGCGTCGCCGATCTCCCCGGCGGGCAGTGCCGCACCGGTCTCGTCGACCGCGCGGACCATGGTGCCCGGGAACGGGCGGCCGTCGCGCCCCAGCCGGATCTCCGGCGGGTCGTCGAGCCGCGGTGTGGTGTGGCCGAGACACTCCGACATACCGAACACCCGCAGGAACGTGGTCCCGAGCTTCTGTTCGGCTTCGGCCAGCGCCCGCTGGTTCATCGGCCCGCCGCCCACCGTCATCGCGCGCATGGCCGACAGCTTCCCGGCACTGCCCTCGACCACCGAGAGCTGCAGGGCCATGGTCGGCACCAGCATGGTCCACGCCACCCGGTGCTCGGCCATCGCCGTGAGCGCGGCGCCGGGGGACCAGCGACCGATGGTGACCATGGTGGCGCCGAGGAACGCCGGCAGGTACATACCGAAGCAGAACGCGGCCACCGAGGACAGGGGGACGAACGCGCCCACGGCCTCGCCGGGGCGCAGCCCGACCGCGTCGACGGTGCTGCGGCAGGCGTAGCGGATGGCATCCTCGGACTGGACCACGCATTTGGGCCGTCCGGTGGAACCGGAGGTCATCGCGATCGCGCTGCCGCCGTGCCAGCGCCGGACGGATTCGAACGGCGTGGCGCGGGCCAGCAGCAGATGCTCGTCGAAGGCGGTATCGCGGCGCGAGTAGACCTCCGCGGGCACGTCCCAGTGGCGCAGCGCCTCGGGTTCGCCGATCACCAGGTCGGGACCGATGTCCTCCATCGCGAGCCGGAACTCCGATTCGGTGGCGTGCGGGCTGAACACGGCGACCACCCCGCCGCGCAGCCCGACCGCGAGCGCCGCGGCCAGGGTGCGCCAGGTGTTGTCGGCCTGGATCAGTGCCGTGGGGGCACGATCGTCGAGGGCCGCTATCCGCTCGGCCAGGACGTTCGCCGCCTTCATGATCTCACCCAGAGTGTGCTGTCCGAGTTCGTCGATCACCGCGATATCCGCCGGTGTGCGCCGTGCCCGTTCGAGCATCTCCTTCGCCAATACTCTCATCGCCCGTTCCTCGTGCCGCTGTGCTCTCTGTTTACTCGTCGCCGCGCTCGCGCGGGGTGGAATGCGCTTGTCACGCCGGTGGGACCAGGACGGCGCGCCCGGTGATCCCGCCCGACCGCAGCCTGCGGTAGACCTCGACCGCCTCGGTGAGCGGGAAGGTCTCCGCGGTGACGTGCAGAGCGCCCCGGCGTGCGAGATCGACCACTGTCGCCAGGTCCGACCGCGGCCCCCAGAACGGCGCCGTCACGGTCCAGCCCGCGGCCAGGCCGACATCCTTGCCGACCTCGAGTCGCCCGCCC
Source organism: Nocardia rhamnosiphila NBRC 108938 (assembly GCF_000720425.1). Taxonomy (GTDB): domain Bacteria; phylum Actinomycetota; class Actinomycetes; order Mycobacteriales; family Mycobacteriaceae; genus Nocardia; species Nocardia rhamnosiphila. The sequence goes on from NZ_JOAJ01000001.1 coordinate 583,061, forward strand.
GCGCTGCCCACCACCACCAGGCGCCCGCCCGGCGCGAGCGCCGGCCCGGCCGCACCCACGGTGTCCGGGGCGCCCGCGAAGTCGAGGATCAGATCCGCGCCGTCGCCCAGGCCGGTGGTCGCGGATGGGATATCGGGAAAGGTCGCGTCCACGCCCAGCCGGCGGGCCACCCCGAGTGCGTCCGGCCGGTTGTCGATCGCGATGATCCGTCCGGCGCCGAATTCGCGCAGGATCTGGACCGCGAGATGGCCCAGCCCGCCGACTCCCACCACGAGACATACGCTGCCGGCATCGATCAGGTCGCGATGCTGCCGCACCGCGTGGTACGCGGTGAGGCCGGCATCCGCCAGGGGCGCGCAGAGCACCGGGTCCACACCGCGCGCCGGCACCAGGAACCGGGCCGAGGGCACGATCATCGCCTCGGCGAGCCCGCCCGGATGGCCGAGGCCGTTACCGATCGCTTTTCCCCGGCCGTCCGGGCCCGGGCGCAGCCGCAGGCAGTAGTTCTCCCGCCCCCGCGCGCAGTTGCGGCACCCGCCACAACTCCAGATCCCGTGGACCACCACGGTTTCCCCGATCCAGCGGCGGTCGGCCGCGGAGCCCGCCTCGAGCACGGTGCCCGCGACCTCGTGTCCGAGGGTGAGCGGGAGCGGGTAGCCGAACGCACCGGCGGCGGAATCCATGATGTGCAGATCCGAGCGGCACAGCCCGGCCGCCTCGACCCGCACCAGCAGTTCCTCGCCGCTGGGCCGCGGCGTGGGGATCTCGCGGAGTTCGGGTTCGGCGCCCCAGGCGGTGAGCTGCACGGCCAGCATCAGCGTGCCGTCCAGCCGCCGTCGACCACCAGGGTCTGCCCGGTGATATAGGACGACGCGTCCGAGGCGAGGAACAGCACTGCGCCGTCCACCTCGCCGGTCCGGCCGCCCCGGCCTAGCATGGTGTTGCGCCGGACCCAGCCCGCCGATTTCTCGTTGCTGAACAGGCCATCGGTCATCTCGGTATCGAACCATCCCGGCACCACGGCGTTCACCCGGATACCGCGCCGCCCCCACTGGCCGGCGAGTTCCCTGGTGAGTCCCAGCGTTCCGGCCTTGGAAGCGGCATAGCTGGCGCCGCCGATCGGCGCGGTGGAAACCAGGCCGATCACCGAGGAGATATTGATGTAGGACGCCTCTTCGCCCTCGGGCAGCCGGGTCGCCGCGTAGGTGGCGAGGTGGAAACCGGCGAGCAGGTTCAACTCCAGGATCGCGCGGAACTCCGCGTCGGTCTCCTGCTCCGCCTGCGGCGGACCCGGCCGGCCCGCATTGTTGACCAGGACGTCCAGGCGCCCGGACTCCGTGTAGCAGCGGTCCACCAGGGCGGTACGGTCCGCGTCCCGGGTCACGTCACAGGGCACCGGCACGATCCGGGAATCCGTTCGCGCCAGTTCGGTCAGCCGGTCCACCCGGCGGGCGGCCGCGTAGACGGTGGCGCCCGCGCCGGCCAGCACGCGGGCGAAGCCCAGCCCGAGGCCCGACGAGGCACCGGTGACCACGGCGACGCGTCCGCTCAGATCGAACAGGCTCGTCGGCGTGGCGATATCCGGATCGCCCGGCTGCGTACCCACCTCAGTACACCGCCGTCCGGCCGCCGTCGACCGGGATCACGGCCCCGGTCGTGTACCCGGCGGCCTCGCTCGCCAGATGAACGACCAACCCGGCGATCTCTTCCGGCCGCCCCAGCCGGCCCGCGGGGAGCCGGTCGACGATCTTGCCGACGAACTCGTCGTCCCAGTGCTCGGCCATATCCGTCGCGAACCCGCCCGGCATCACACAGTTCACCCGCACCGACGGGGCGTATTCCTGTGCGAACGCCATGGTGAGCGCATTGAGACCGTTCTTCGCCGCGGCGTACATCGCCTCGGGCGGGCTGGGCCGGACCGCGCCGATACTGGAGATATTGATGATCGAGCCGCCGCCGGCGGCGGCCATCCGGGCCCCCGCGACAGCCATCAGCCGGAACGGTCCCTTCAGGTTCACCTCGAGGGTCTTGTCCCACAGGCCCTCGGTCACCGCCGCCAGATTCTCGGCGAGTGGGGCGATCCCGGCATTGTTGACCACGATGTCGAGGCCGCCGAATTCGGCGATGATTCCGTCGACGGCGGGTTCTATGCCGTCCCACCTGCCCACGTGCAGTTCCAGCGGGTGCGCGCTGCCGGGGCCGTCACCCAGGGCCGCGACCGCCGCCTCGCAGGCCGCGAGTTTGCGGCTGGAGACGATTACCGTGGCGCCGGCATCCCGTAACCCGCGGGCGATCGCCAGCCCGAGTCCACGGCTCGCGCCGGTCACCAGCGCGACCTTTCCGGTCAGATCCGTTGTGCTCATCGGTGCTTTTTCAACTCCAGACGCGCGATGGTGCGCAGATGTACTTCGTTGGGGCCGTCGGCGATCTGCAGTGCCCGGGTGATCGCGTGCATCCGGGCCAGCACGGTGTCGTTGCTGACCCCGGCCGCGCCGAAGGTCTGGACCGCCCGGTCGACCACCGTGTGTGCCACCTCCATGGCCGCCACCTTGATCGCGGCGACCTCCGAGCGCGCCGCCGCGTTGCCCTTGGTGTCCATCAGCCAGGACGACTTCAGGACCAGTAGACGGATCTGGTCGATCTCGATCCGGCTGCGCGCGATCCACTCCCGCACCACACCCCGGTCGGCCAGCGGACCCCCGAACGCGGTGCGCTCCAGCGCACGCCGGCACATCAGATCCAGGGCGCGTTCGGCCATTCCGATGGCCCGCATGGCGTAGTGCATCCGGCCCGGGCCCAACCGGCCCTGCGCGATGGCGAATCCGTCGCCTTCGGCGCCGAGCATATTCGCCGCCGGCACCCGGACATCGGTGAACTGGACCTCGCCGTGGCCGAGCCGGTCGTGGAAACCGAACATCGGCAGGTCCCGCAGAACTTCGACGCCCGGTGCGTCGGCGGGGACCAGGATCATGCTCTGCTGTCGATAGGTCGGCGCCTCCGGATCGGATTTGCCCATGAAGATCACGAGTTTGCAATCCGGGTCGAGAATTCCGGAGGTATACCATTTTCGGCCGTTGATGACGTAATCGTCGCCGTCGCGGCGGATGGTCGACGTGATATTGGTGGCGTCGGAACTGGCGACAGCGGGTTCGGTCATGGCGAAAGCCGACCGGATCTCGCAATCCAGCAGCGGCCGCAACCACCGCTCCTTCTGTTCCTCGGTCCCGAACATGGCCAGGATTTCCATATTCCCGGTATCGGGCGCCGAACAGTTGATCGCCTCGTTACCGATGATCGACCGGCCGACCATTTCGGCGAGCGGCGCGTATTCCAGATTGGTGAGTCCGGCGCCCAATCCGTCGTGGGTCATGAAAAGGTTCCACAGACCCAGTTCCCGGGCCCGGGCCTGCAATTCCCGCATGATCTGCGGTTGTTCGTGCGGATTGTCCGCCGCGGCGATCTGCTCGTCGTAGACCCGCTCGGCCGGATAGACGTGGTCGTCCATGAATCGGCCGAGCTTGTCGAGCAGGTCCGCCGTGCGGGCGGAGTAGGAGAAATCCACAGTGCGGCTCCTGAACTGGGGGAGGAGACCTCAACCGGCGAGCAGCGCGGTCCCGGTCTCGATGAGGCGGTCGATGGTCGCGGGTAGCTTTTCCTGGTCCGGGTCGTGGTGCCGGCCTTCGCGGTGCCGTCGCAGGTTGTGGCCCATGATGGCGGCCATCTTGAGCCGGCCGAGCGCGTCGAACCAGGGCAGTTCCGGTAGGTCGGTGCCGCCCGCGCGGTACAGCTCCACCAGTTCGGCGGCACTGGGCAGCCCGGGCACCGTGCGGCCCACGCCGGGGAAATTGGTGCCGTCGGCGAAGACCAGGAACCAGCCGAGCTCGACCCGGGGGTCGCCGGCGCTCCAGATCTCCCAGTCGATCAGCGCGACGGGTTCGGTGCCCGCGGCGATGATGTTGCCGAGCCGGTAGTCACCGTGCACGAGGGCGGGTGCCAAGGGTTCCGGAACGCGGCGGCCGAGTAGTTCGAGCAGACGGTCACCGCCGGTGACCAGCTCCGGCGGTACCGCACCGAGCGTGCGGGCCCAGCGGGCCAGTTCGTCGGCGGGGGTCAGCGCGGGTTCGATTCCGGGCACCGCGTCGAGAGCGACCGCGTGTAGCCGGGGCAGCACCTCGGCCGCGCGGCGCATCCGGGCCGCGGCGAGATCCGGCGCCACGGCCGGATCGTCGAGTACGGGTTCCAGCGATTCGCCGGAGACGAATTCCATGGCGAACCAGGCCGGTTCGCTCTCGTCCGTGACGACGATGCGCGGCACCGGGACCCCGGTCGGCGCCAGCGCGCGCATGATCCGGGCCTGGCGCAACATATCGTGGCGGCCGATGGGTTCGCGGCCCTCGGGTACGGCTTTCACCACATAGGTCCCGCCGGTCGTCACCGCCCGGTAGGTGAGTCCCGAATGGCCGCCCGGTAGGCGTTCGAAGGCGGTGAGTTCGTCCCCGAGCTCGGCGGCCAGCCGGTCGCGGACCCGGTGTTCCAGCGTCATGGGCGTGGCTCCTTGGGCAGGCCGAGTACCCGCTCGGCGATGATGTTGTGCTGGATCTCGTCGGTGCCGCCGGCGATCCGGTAGCCGGGTGCGCCCAGGACGTGCTCGGTCCAGGCGTAGGTTCCCCAGCGCCCCGAATCAGCGCCGAGGTCGCGGCCGAGCAGCAGCCGCACCACCTCCGAGGTGCGCGCCATGGTGTCGGTGGCCAGCAGCTTGCCCGCCGAGGCCTCCGGTCCTGGGTCGCGGCCCGCGACCACCGCCGCGGCGACCCGCATACCCGCCACCCGCTGCACATAGCTGCGGGTCACCAGGTCGGCGACCCGGTCGCGTTCCAGGTCGGACAGCTCGCGCCCCAGATTGCGGGCCAGGGTCACCGCCTGGTCGGCATTGGCCAGGCCCAGGGTCGCGCCGTCCAGGCGTTCGGCGGCGAGCACGGTCAGCGCGACCGGCCAGCCCTTCCCGGCCGGTCCGAGCCGCAGCCCGTCGTCGATCACCACGCCGTCGAGGTAGACCTCGTTGAACGAGCTGCCGCCGGTCATCTGCCGGATCGGGCGGACCGTGACACCCGCGGCATCCATGGGGACCAGGAATACGGTGAGCCCCGCGTGCTTGGCGGCCGCCGGATCGGTCCGGCACACCGCCACGCCCAGGTCGGCGACGCGGGCGCCCGAGGTCCAGACCTTGTGGCCGTCGAGGGTCCAGGTGCCGTCGGCGTTGTGGGTGGCCCGGGTCCGTACCGCGGCCAGATCGGAGCCGGCCTCGGTTTCGGAGAAGAGCTGGCAGGCGATGAGATCGGTGCGCAGCATGGCTCGGACATAGCGCTCCCGCTGTTCCGGCGTACCCCACTGTTCGATGGTCGGCGCCACCAATTGCTGGGTGACCGAGAACATTTCGGTTCGCCGCGGTACCTCGAACTCCGCTTCGGCACGCCGGAACGCGAGCACATAGGACATCGGCAGCCCGCGCCCACCGTATTCGGCGGCCCAGTTCAGCGCCCCCCAGCCCGCATCGAATTTGGTGCGCTCGTAGTCGCGGATCGCGTCGGTGTGCCGCCGCTCCTCCGCGGCGGTCCAGTTCTCGAATACGGCGACCGAATCGTCACCGTGACCCCAGGCTGCTTCGGTGCGGGGCGCGGCGACGCCGCGCAACCAGTCCCGGGCCGATTCGGTGAACTCGGCGAGATCCGGAAGTGTCTGTGTACTCACTGCGTTTTCCTCGCCCTCAAACCGAAAGGACCGTGCAGGCGCTGATTCCGGGAGCGCCGTAGACGTGTGTGAAACCGAGGCGCGGGCCGCCCGGCACCTGTCGTTCGCCCGCCTCGCCCCGCAGCTGGGTGACGATCTCGTGGACCTGCCGCAGCCCCGAGGCGCCGATGGGTTCGCCGTTGGCGATACAGCCGCCGTCGGTGTTGATCGGCAGCCGGCCGTCGATCTCGGTAGCGCCCGCGGCGATCAGTCCCTCCTGCGCGCCGTGCTCGCAGAACCCGCATTCGGCCATATGCATGATCTCCGCGCCGCTCTCGGTGTCCTGGAGCTGGGCGACGTCGATCTCGCCGGGTCCGATCCCGGCCTGCTCGAAGGCCGCCGTGGCGGCATCGGTACTGACGCTGGTCGGTTCCCCGGTGCCCTGGACCGCGGGGCTGAACACCTCGAAGGAGCCGAAGCGCCGGGTGCGATGACTGATCGCCCGCAATCGCACCGGGCGCCCGCCGAGCCGGCGCACGGCGGCCTCGCTCGCGACGACCACGGCCGCGCCCCCTTCGCCGGGGGAGCAGAACATGAACTTGGTGAGCGGATCGTTCACCATATCCGCCGCGGCGATCTGCGCTGCCGGGATCGGCTCCCGCCGCCAGGCATTGGGATTGCGGCTGCCGTTGCGGTAGGCCTTCTCGGCGACCTTCGCCAGCGTCGCCGCGGAGATATCGTGCTCGCGCATATAGCGGCCGATCTTGGCGCCGAAGAACTGGGTGGTCACCATGAGTCCGGCCGCGCCGTAGCCCTCGGGCAGACCCCAGTCGGCGGGGTCGGGGTCGAACGCCCCGCGCGGATGTTTGTCGAAGCCGACCGCGAGCGCGATCTCGGCGGCGCCGGACCGCACCGCGTTGACCGCGGAGAACAGCGCGCTGCCGCCCGTCGCGCAGCCGTTCTTGACATTGGTGAACGGGATACCGGTGAAACCGAGTTCGGCGACCAGGGTGTCGGCCAGTCCCGACCCGTCGCTGCCGCCGAACGCGACCTGGATATCGGGCCAGGACAGTCCGGCGTCGGCCACCGCGGCGGTGATCGCCTCGACCGCCATCTGCCGCCCACTGACCCCGGGGCGGCGGCCGAAGCGCGACAGCCCGCTTCCGATGATCGAAACCTGCTCTGTCACCGGTCCTCGCTCTGCTGGGTGGTAGTGAACCGGGGGACCGGTGTGACCGCGACCAGTCGCACCGGCGCCCGGTCCAGGGCGGCGAAATCGTCGCAGTCGAGAATCGCCTCGATCTTGATCCCCTCGGGGAGTTCGACATAGCCGACCGCGTACGGGGTGAACCCCTCGGCGGGAACGACATACGGTGGCGATTTCGGTGGGAACCGCTGGACGGTGTAGGCCCAGACCACCCCGTCGCCGCTGAGCGGAAGCGGGTCGGCGGCCGGCCGGGCGCAGCGCGCGCAGATCGCGCTCGCCGGGTACCCGACCGTGCCGCACTCCCGGCACCTACTGCCTTCCAATACGGGTTTCACCTGCTCACCCATGTCGTTCCTTCCTATGGTCGGTCCGCCGATCGCTGGTTCAGCGACCGACCCACTTGGGTTCGCGCTTCTCGAGGAAGGCGTTGACACCCTCGCGCGCGTCCTCGGACTGCAGGGCGTTGCCGACCGCCAGATGTTCCATCACCATCAGCGACTGGATATCGGCATCCAGGCCGCGGTCGATGGTCATCTTGGTGAGCTTCATGGCGAACGGGCTCTTATCGATGATCGGCGCGATGAAATCGGCTACCAGCGCATCGAGTTCGGCCGCCGGGGCGGAGGCGTTGATCAGATCGAAGGCCTCGGCTTCCTTGCCCGAAAGCAGTTTGCCGGTGAGCATCAGCTCCTTGGTCTTGCGGATACCGATCATGCGCGGCAGGCGGTAGATCGGGCCCGCGCCACCGAAGAGTGCGCGGCGGATGTGGAAGTCGCCGATCTTGGCGTCGTCGGCGGCGACCGCGAAATCGCAGGAGATCATCAGCTCGAAGCCGCCCGCGGTGACGTAGCCCTCCAGCACCGCCACCGACGGAGTGTTCATCGAGTACAGGCGGTCGCAGACCTTCGCCGAGAGCACCGCGACATCCATCGCGTTGGTCTTGCCGACGTAGTTCTCCCGCAGTTCGTCCAGGTCGAAGCCCGAGCAGAAGGTGTTGGCCCGGCCGCGCAGTACGAGGACCTTCAGCTCGGGGTCGTTGTCGACCTCGACGATGATCTCATCGAGCCGGTGCAGCAGCTCCACGGTGACCGCGTTCTTCTTGTGCGGCCGGTTGAGCCAGACACGCGCGATCTCGCCGTCTTTCTCCAGGACGATGTGGTCGGTGTCAACCATCGGGGGCCTCTTTCATTGTCCGTTATTGAACTGGATTCACTTCAGTTGTACTCGACGGCGCGGAGGGCGTCAATACAGAGTTCCGCGCCGGTCCGGGTCGGTCAGGCGCCGATCAGATCGGCGATGCGCGCGCGATGGGTGCGCGAATCGCCTTGTGCTGCTTCGTTTCCGAGCGCACGCCGGAAATAGGAGTGCACGGGATGCTCCCAGGTGAAGCCGACGCCGCCGTGCAACTGCACCGCTTCGGAGGCCGCGAGTACGGCCGCGTCGGTGCACACGGCACCCGCCACCGCCACGGCCAGTCGTGCCGAGTCGGGGTCCTCGGCGTACAGGGCGGCGGCATACCGGGACGCCGATCTCGCGCGTTCCAGCTCGACCAGTAGATCGGCCAGTCGGTGTTTGACGGCCTGGAAGGAGCCGATCGGCCGCCCGAACTGCCGGCGGGTGCGGACGTAGTCGACCGTGAGATCCAGCAGGTGCTCGACGATGCCGGTGTTCTCACAGGCCGTGGCGAGCGTGGCCAGATCGTGCAGCCGCGCGACGGCGGCGGGTGTCGATTCCGGTGTGGTCAATGCGACGGCCGGGCAGTCGCGGACGGTGAGGTCGGCCTGTCTGCGGGTGGGGTCCAAGACCCGGCGTGGGCTACGGACGGCCTCCGGACCGGGCCGCAGGGCGAAGAGGCGGCGGCCCGCGGGGGTATCCGCCGAGGCCACCACGATATCGGCGGTCTCGCCGCCCGGTAGGTGGGTGACCGTGCCGTCGACGTGCCAGGCGCCGGCTTCGGGACGGGCCCGCAGTGCGTCGGTCGCCGGATCGAGGGTGCCGACGGTGGCGAGCGACCGGCCGGCGAGGACCTCGGCGAAGAGTTCGGTGGGCTCCCCGGCGCCCGGCAGCAGTGCCTGAACGCCCAGGATCGCCGAGCTGATCACGGGCTCGCAGACCAGGGCCCGGCCGCATTCCTCGAGGACGACGGCCAGCTCGGCGGTGCCGTAGCCCAGCCCGCCCTGTTCCTCCGGAACGGCGAGCGAGGTCACCGACATCTCGTCGACGAGACGTCGCCACAGCGGTTCGGAGTATCCGCTCGCGGATTCCGCAGCCGCGCGGACCTGGTCGATACCGCTGTGCCTGGCGAGCAGCGCCCGCAGTGTTTCGCGCAGTTGTTCCTGTTCGGGGCCGGGCGTGAGGGCCGCCGGTTCCGCCCGCGGCCAGGGAACTTCGACGGCAGCTGCTGAGGTCGGGGACATGATTCTCCGGTTGACTTGAGTTCAATTCGGCAAACCGAGCCTAGCGGTTCGCGGTCTCGACAAGAAGTGGTTTGCTGAACTAAGTTCATTTCATGAGCTACGTGATCGAGGAGTACTACGCCACCGTCGACAGTGGCGGCTTGCGGGACGCGGTGGCGTTGCTGGCCGAGGACGTGGACTTCACGATGGTCCTGCCCACCGGGGTGAAACGGGGCCGCGGCCGCTCGGCCATGTTCGATTACCTCAGCGGCCGGCCGCCGGTGAACCGCAAACACGTGCTGCTGCGGGTGGCCGCCGACGGCGACGTGCAGTTCGCCCACGGCGCCGTCACCGAGAACGACACGGTGACCACCGGATACTTCGTGGCCGCGATGCACCTGGACGTGGCGGGGCTCATCGACCGGTATCAGGTCACGTTCAGCGCGGACTTCGCGCTCGTGGACCGGTCCTCGACCGAAGGAGAACAGAAATGACGACGGATGTGCTGGTGCTGGCCCGGTGGTTCGGTTATATGGATTCCGACGATCCCGATCGGGTGCTCGGCATGATCTCCGACGATTTCACCATGTCGGTGCAGTTCTCCAAGGGATCCGGGGCGAGCGCCGAGTTCGTCGGGGATCGGGCGGGCCTGGTCGCCTACCTCGCCCAGCGTGAGAAGAGCACCCTGGTCCATCACATCGACGTGGGCGCGGTGGTCGGCGAATACGAACTCGTGCTCGGTCGTACTACCCGTGCCGGGGAGTTCGAGGCGTCGTTCAACGCCACCGCCCAGCTCGACGCCACCGGTGCGGTGCGCCGGCTGCTCATCGCCCGGACGCCCGAGGTCGCCTTCGCGCGCTGAGCGGTGCGGGCCCGGGCCCGTCCGACAAGGAGGACCACCGATGAATCGCCGCCTTTGCCTGGCCCGGCGCCCGGCCGGAAAGCTGAGCGTCACCGATCTCGAGCTGATCGAGGAACCCGTTCCCGAACCCGGTCCGGGCGAGATACTGGTGCGCAACACCTGGCTGTCGATCGACCCGTCCATCCGCATCCGGCTGGCCGAGACCACACCCGATGGGTACCTGCCGCCGCTGCGGCCGGGCGCAGGTCTCAGCGGTCTCGCACTCGGCGTGGTCGCCGAGACCCGTCATCCGGACTACGCCGTGGGCGATCTGGTCTCCCACACCCTCGGCTACCGCGAATACGCGCTGGTGGGTGCCGGGGCGCAGACCATCGGCGGCTACGGTGCGCCCACCCGGATCGAGGCCGGGGACCTGCCGCCGCAATGGTTCCTCGGGCCGCTGGGCAGTGCCGGACTCACCGCGTATGTGGGACTGATCGAGATCCTCGAGCTGACCGCGGCGGACACGCTGTGGGTGTCGTCGGCCGCCGGTGCGGTCGGCTCGCTCGCCGCACAACTCGCGGTGTTGCGCGGCGCCACGGTGCTCGGCTCGGCGGGGAGCCCGGACAAAGTCGCCTACCTGCGCGACGAACTCGGCATCGCGGCCTTCGACTACCACCAACCCGCCCTCGCCGAATCGCTGGCCGCGCTCGCGCCCAACGGAATCGACGCGTATTTCGACAATGTCGGTGGTGACCATCTGACCGCGGCGCTGGACGCCCTGCGCCCGCAGGGCCGGATCGCGCTGTGCGGTGCGGTGTCCGGTTACGACGCCGCCGCCCCGGCCGGTCCGCCGAACCTGTTCACCATGGTGGCGAAAGGACTGCGCATGCGGGGTTTCCGGGCCGGATCCTTCAACCACCTCGAAGCGCCGATGCGCGCCGAAGTCGGTGCGCATCTCGCGGCCGGACGACTGGTCCACCGGGAATCGGTGTTCGAGGGGATCGAGCAGGCGGCGGCCGCCCTGGTGGCGATGCTGTCGGGCGCGACCACTGGTAAAACACTGTGCCATCTGGCCTGACGAGTGCCGTGGTACTCAGCGGTCGCGCTGGGCGCGGCCCATATTCCGTTCCCGCTCCCGTTCGGCCGCCGTGGCGAGATAGTCGCCGAGTTCGCGGCGGAGGGTGGTGTCGAGCGACCGGGCCAGACTGGTGTGCACCGCGGCGACACCGAGTTCGCGCATCGTATTGAGCATGCGGGTGGTGGCGGCGATCTCGTCGTTGGAATCCGGTAGCCAGCCGGGCCCGTGCTCGTCGACGATATGTTTCTTCGCCGCGTTGATGAGCAACTCGCTGATATCGTCGATCCGCGTCGCGACCTCGGCGTACACCGAGATCAGCGTGCCCAGTTCCACCCCGTACTCGTGGAGTTCGGTGAACGAGGTGAGCAGCTGGGTATCGGTGATCACCACCGTCTCGCCGTCCACCCGGACCAGACCCATCCGGCCCAGCTGCGCCACCAATTCGTCGGTCTGCTCACCGAGGATGGTGGCGAGCAGCTCCCGGGGGACCTCGAAGGTCTCCTCCTCCGACCAGTTCGCGGTGACGGCGTGCTGCAGACCCAGCACCTCGGTGAGGTCCTTACCGGTTTCCCAGCTGGTGATGAAATCGGCGATATGCGCGGTGGTGAAACCGCGCTGCAGCAGCGCGTCGATGAGGCGGAGCCGCTCGAGATGGGAATCGTCGTAGATACTGGCCCGGCCGTCACGGTCGGCCGGGGGTGGTAGCAGTCCGCGTTCCTGATAGGCGCGGACATTGCGGGAGGTGGTGCCCGCGGCGCGGGCGAGATCATCGATCCGGTATCGCGCCATGAATCCGCACCTCCCTCGCCCGCCTGCGCCGGTGACTCCGGCTCGCCGAATCCGAGTCTAGCCGCCGGCTATGAGACCGATGCCACCGTCGGCGCGATCCGCGGCTCGGCCGCCACCACCGCGTAGTCGTCGAGATCGACCTCGCGCAACTGGTTGCGGTACTGGGTGGCGAACCCGGGGTACATGGTGGCGTTGAACCCGTCCTCGGTCAGGTACCAGCTGCGGCAGCCCGAGTTCCAGGTGGTCGCGCCGAGCCGACGCTGGATCGCCGCGTTGTAACGCTCTTGGCGCTCGGGGCGCACCTCGAGCATCCGGAGATCACGGTCGAGGATCAGGCCGATCGCCTGTACCAGGTAGTCGATCTGCGCTTCCATGTACACCAGGGCCGAGTTGTGTCCCGGGCCGGAATTGGGTCCGAAGGTCAGGAACAGGTTCGGATACCCCGAGACCGCGACACTGCGGTACGCGAACGCGCCGCGCCGCCATTCCTCGGCGAGTACCCGGCCGTCGCGACCGGTGATCGGTATCGGCGTCCCCGTTGTGGAGACCTCGAATCCTGTGGCGAACACGATGCAGTCGGCGCGATGCTCGATCCCCTCGGCGGTCCGGATACCGTCCGGTGCGATCCGGGCGATCGGCCAGGTGATCAGTTTGCAGTTCTCTCGTTGCAGCGCCGGGTAGTAGTCGTCGGTCATGAGCAGTCGTTTGCAGCCCGCCCGGAAATCGGGGGTGAGCTGCCGGCGCAGCCACGGGTCGGCGACCTGCCGCCGCAATTGCGCCCGGCCGACCATTTCGACCACCCGGGTCAGTGGGGTGTTCCAGACGACGCCGAGCGCCACCGATTCGTGTCCGTAGAACCATGCCTGCCGCGCGAGGGTCTGCGCGCCGGGAACGTGCCGGTAGAGCTCTTTGGCGAGGGCGCCGGTGCGCCGGTTCACCCGGGGCAGGACCCAGCCGGGGGTGCGCTGGAAAACCTTCACCGAACCGGCCCGTTCCACCAGTTCCGGAATGATCTGCACCGCACTGGCTCCGGTGCCGACGACCGCGACCCGTTTTCCGGCGAAATCGTAGTCGTGGTCCCAGCGGGCACTGTGGATCGTATGGCCGGCGAAGGAGTCGATGCCCGGGATATCGGGGTAGCCCGGTTCGGTCAGCGGTCCGGACGCCAGCACCACCGCGCGGGCGCGGACTTCCCCGGAGCCCGCGATCGAGATCTCCCAGGTTCCGGTGGACTCGTCGAATTCCATTCCGGTGACGTTGTGCCGCAACCGGATATGGGGCGCGATACCGGATTTCGCCACCATCGCGTCGATATAACCCAGGATCTCACCGCTCCCGGAATAGGTGTGCGACCAGTCCGGATTGGGCGCGAAACTGTAGGAGTAGAGCCGGGAGGGAATATCGCAGGCCGCGCCGGGATAGGTGTTGTCTCGCCAGGTTCCGCCGATGGCGTCGCCGCGTTCGAACACCGCGAAATTAGTGATACCGCGGTCCCGGAGCCGGATGGCCGCGCCGATTCCGGCGAATCCCGCCCCGATCACGGCGACATCGAGCGGGGCTGTGCTGGTCGTGGTCATGGTTGTCCTCGTCACGCGGCGGGGGTGTAGGTGATTTCCTTCGACCAGCTCGGGTCCTTGCGCAGCAGCCGTCGCGGAATGGCCCCGGTGACCTTCACCAGGGTGTCCGCGAGCAGGTGATACGGGTGGCCGCGGTCGACGACCCAGTCACCGTGCCTCTTCACGATCTGGTACATCGGCAGCCGGCGCGCGAACTCGCTGCGCTCGCCCACCTTCCGGTAGCGCTCGAGCGCCGAGTACAGCTTCTTCTCATCCACTCCCATCGCGACGATGTTGTCGCGCATCTTGTTCAGCAGCGGCATATAACTCAGTACGCCGATCAGGAAGGTCGGTTTCACCCAGCCGCCGACCAGTTCGATGAGCAGTTTGCGCATCTCGGCGTGGCCCAGCACATCCATCACCGCGAAATCGACTGCCAGATGCCGGGATTCGTCGGCATTGATCCGCCGGAACGCCTCCTGGCACACCGGGTCGTCGATCTCGTCCATGATGAATTTGACGAGTGCGCCGTCCAGCGCCACCTCGAGCATCGGGATCACCGTCCCCAGGAACGACAGCGACATCTCGTCGGCGTATTTGTCCAGGAAATCGATCACCAGTTTGACATTGATATTCGGCTGCGGGATCTCGTCACCCTCGAGCATGCCCCAGCGCCGCATCAACGCCAGTTCGGCATTCGCGTGCTTCTGCTCCTCGGCGTGGAAATAACGGTAGATCTCCCGCAAGGTCTCATCGGGGGCCTTCTTGGCCATGGCGGCGAATCCGCGCGCCCCCACGTTCTCGATCCACATCAGATCCGACATGAACGGTTTCAGGCGCGCGTGCTGTTCGGGGGTGATCGTTTCGGCGCCCGGCGCGTCCCAATCGATATCGGCCAGTGCCCACTGGCGGTCCTTGATCTTGCCGAGCATGTCCTGGAAGTCCATGGTCGCCATATCAGACTCCTGTTCTCTGGGTGGTGGTCGGCGTGGCGGGCGCGTCCTGCGGCAGCAGCCGCTCGAGCAGGCCCGCCACGGTCGTGTACGGTCCGGGAAAAGCGCGTTTGAGCAGCCAGATCAGCTGGGCGTCGGGCTGGGGGAGAACATGCAACCGGCCGCGATCGTGCGCGTCGAGGGTGATGCGGGCGACGCGCTCGGGGGAGAAGCCGGTCCAGCGCATGAGGGTGTCGGCGAGGTCACGCGAACCTGTGGTGATGCGCCCGTCCCGGGTGACATTGGTCCGGACGAAGGTGGGGCAGAGTACGGTGACCGCGATATCGGTGCCGCTGAACTCCGCGGCCATCGTCTCCGACAGGGCGAGCACGCCGGCCTTGGACGTGTTGTAGACCGCCATCGAGGGCGCGGCCGCGAAACCGGCGGCCGAGGCCACATTGATGATGCCGCCGCGGCCGGTGGCCCGCAGCCGGGGTGCGAAGATCTCGCATCCGTGCACCACACCCCACAGGTTGATACCGAGCGCCCACTCCCAGTCGCCGAATCCGATCTCGCCGACCGGTTTCCCGCCGATTCCGACGCCGGCGTTGTTGACCATCAGCGAGACCGGACCGTCGAATACCGAGTCGGCGAACCGGGCAAGGATCTCCACATCCTCCCGGCGGGCGACATCGCAGCGGAAGGTGTGGGCGGCGCCGGGGTGTTCGCGTTCGATGAGGGCCACCGTTTCCGCGGCGCGGCTCTCGTCGATATCGGCGCAGACGATCTGGCCGCCCCGGGCGGCCAGTTCGCGGGCCAGGGCACGGCCGATTCCGCTCCCGGCGCCGGTGACCACCGCGCGGGCGCCGTGGGTGCGGCCCGAACCGCCGAACGGCAGGAGGTTGCGCAGGGCTGTCATCTCAGCTCACTTTCCGTGGGGTGCCGACCGTGAATGCCGCGCACAGGAATTCGGCGGCCCGGCCCAGGGCGGCGTCGGCCTCGGGAGCCAGGCGCGGCAGCGCCTGGAACACATGCACCTGGCCCGGCCAGATCTCGAGCGTGCAGTCACCGCCCGCGGTCCGCACCATCGTGTGCAGGTGCCGGGCGTCGGCGCTGAGCATCTCGGCGCCGCCGGCCTGGACCAGCATCGGCGGCAGCGCGGTGCCGGCCGCGACGGTGAGCCGCAGCCGCGGGGTGTCGTCGGGGTGCCCGCTGGTGTAGACCCGGGGGAGCCGGCGGGCGGCCCGGGCCGAGATCACCGGATCGCGCCGCCGCCGTTCCTGGTCGGTCGCCAGGGCGAAGGTGAGATCGATCAGCGGGGAGAACAGGGCGACGGCGGCCGGCTGTGCCGCACCCCGGGCGGCGTTCTCCAGGAGGAGGTCGAGGGTGAGGTGCCCGCCCGCGGAATCGGCGGCGATCACCAGGTCGTGCGCCGCGAAGCCCTGGCCGAGCAGCCACTCGAAACCGGCGGCGATATCGTCGGCGGCGGCCGGGAAGCGATGCTCGGGGGCCAGCCGGTAGTCCACGACGAATACGGGCAGTCCGGTGTCGCGGGACAGCCGGGAGGCCAGGCCGCGATGGGTCCGGGCCGAGCAGAGCACATATCCGCTGCCGTGCACGTAGTAGATGGCCCGGTTACCGGCCCGGACGCCGGGGGCGCGCACCCATTCGCCGCGGACACCGGCGGCCCGGACCTCCTGGACGGCTGTTCCGCGCAGGGGCGGCCCGGCCAGTTCCATGATCGTCGCGATGAGGGTGCGGGCGAACAGTACGCCCGGCGGGTTCAGCGGCACCGCGCAGTTGATCGGGCGCAGCCCGTATTCCGCCGCGGTCGCGGCCAGCTGTGAACGCAGCGAGGGCGTCCGTGGCACATCGGAGCGCGAGGTCCTCGTCGACCTAGTCATGCGTTCAGAATCATTCACCAATGTGCCATTTGTCAATGGCGGATTATGGGCACCCTGGGTGAGGAGAGTCCGCGTGGCACGCCCGGGCGGTGCGCGGTGGTGCGGCACGATGAGGGGATGAATATCGACCTGTCCGGACGGCACGCACTGGTCACGGGTTCCAGCCAGGGCATCGGCCTGGCCATCGCCACCGCGCTGGCGCGGGCCGGTGCGTCGGTGATCGTGAACGGGCGCGGGCCGGATAAAACCGAAGCGGCCCGCACTCGCATTCTGGAGGAGGTGCCCGGGGCCTCGGTGCGCGCCGTCGCTGCCGACCTGTCCTCCGCGGTGGGGGCCGGAATAATGCAGGAGAAGGTCCCCGAGGTGGACATCCTCGTCAACAATCTCGGGATCTTCGAGGCGAAACCGGTACTAGAGATCGACGACGACGACTGGCGGCGCTACTTCGAGGTCAATGTACTGTCCGCCATCCGGCTCATCCGAATGTATCTGCCCGGCATGATGCAGCAGGGTTTCGGTCGCGTCATGAACATCGCCAGCGATTCGGCGGTGGTGACCCCGCTCGAAATGGTGCACTACGGCACGACGAAAACCGCGCTGCTCGCCGTCACCCGCGGATACGCGAAAGCCGCGGCGGGTACGGGGGTCACCGTCAATTCCGTGATGGCGGGTCCGACCCAGACACCCGGCGTCGAGGATTTCGTCCGCGACCTGGTCGGCTCCGAACTGCCCTGGGAGGAGGCCCAGCACCGCTTCATGCAGGAGCATCGTCCGCATTCGCTGATCCAGCGACTGATCGAACCCGCCGAGATCGGCAATATGGTGGTCTACCTCGCCTCGGATCAGGCCTCCGCCACGACCGGGGGCGCGGTCCGTGTGGACGGCGGCTACATCGATTCCATCCTGCCCTGAACGGGTCGCTCGATCGCCGTGCCGCGGCGGTCGAGCGGTATCAGGCGATGTCGAATTCGGTACTGGTCCCCACGATCGGCTCCAGGCGGCCGCCGGGGGTGAGCCGATCCGCGAAGTGCACGAAACGATGACGTCCCGGTGCGGCATCGGTGGGGATATCCCAGGTGAAGGATGCCACCGAGGTCCCCGGGCCGCGTGTGCTCCAGTGGAAGCGCACGGCCCATTCGCCCTCGTTCGCGACGCGCACCCACCTCCCGTCCACCAGCCGCTGCACCTCCAGGAAGGTGCCGTTGCGGCGGGGGTTGTGTTTCGGGTGGGCGGAGGCGAATTCCACCTCGGCCCGGGCGCCGCGGGTGTAGTGCGCGGCCGGCGGGGTGAGTGTCGCGCCGAAGTCGTGTCCCGGCAGGGCGGTATCTGGGCCGGGGGCGGGGACGAAGTCGGGTTGCAGATGCGAGAGGTCGCGCGGGGCCGGGCCCCGATCGACGGCCGCGCCGGTGGCCAGCGCGGTGGCCAGTCGCGTGAACTCCTGCTGGTAGGCGGGCAGCGTGTACCGGCCGAACAGGGTGGACGCGCCCTCGTACTGCTGCGCGTCGTATTCCTCCGGCGTGGTGACGTATTCGTGGTAGGCGTTGGCGTACCCTTGGAGCAGTACCTGATCCAGCGCGACCCCGAGCGCCGCCGCCACTGCCCGGCGGACCCGCAGGCCGGCCACGATGGTGAACTCACCGCCGGCCGCCGCCAGATACAACTCGCCGAGGCGGACGATCTGGATCGGCACCACACTGGGCACCCACGGTGCCGGCGGCAGCAGATCGAACGGCACCGCGATCGCCTTGGGCGCCTGGGCATCGGCGAGCCAGCCGGGTGCGGGCTGATGTGGGTCGCCGAGGAAGTCGAGGAAGGGGTTGCGCACGCCCTCCGGAATCGGGCCGCCCGGCAGGCCCGGGCCGTCCTCGACGCTCCCGGCGAGTAGTGACACACCCGCGGCGGGCGGTGCGGTGCGGCGGGCGGCGCCGTCGGGCGTGAACCGTCCGTCGACCGCTATATCGGACAGGTCGATATAGCAGAACACCGACCCCACCGGGCCGTTCATGGGGCTCGCGGCCGCGACTGCCGCGCGGGCGGCGTCGTGCTGGCGCTCACCGAGGATGCGGGTGTTGTCGAATTCGTTGCCGGTCGGACCCGAACCGGGCCGCAGATCCAGGTTGGGTGACATATCACCGGCATTGGTCTGGGCGAAGGCGGCGACGTAACCCGGCGCGCCGTCCAGGTAGCGCACGCCGTGGTCGGTGTGCTCGCAGGCGAATGCCGCGTAACCCTTGTTGTCCGAGCTGATCAGCCGGTTCTTATTCGTCATCGAGGTGTTGTGGGTGGCGAACCAGGTGATCGCACCGACCTCTTCGCCGCCCTTGCCGATCGCTACCGTGGTGACCGCCGGATCGATCGCGTCCGGGAAGTGCGCCCGGTCCGCGGCGGGGTTGCGATCGAAGGCGACCCGGGACCGGTTGACGCTGGCGTTGTGCAATTCGGCACGGCCGAGGGCGAGCGTGCCGGGGGAGAGGTCGGCGTGCGCGGCCGCGATGGCTTCGACGAGACCGTTCACCTCGGCGTCGTACACCTGCTGTTTGAACCCGAGAATCGACAGGTTGTAGGCGTAGTCGTGAGCGGCCCCGCCGCAGACCGCGTGCGAATGCGTCGACGTGAGCAGGACATTGCGTTCGGTGTACAGATCGCCGAAACGGCGGCCCAGTTCGGTGAGCACGCCGCGGTGCACCGATTGGAAGATCATCGCGTTCTCGGCGACGGCGAAGACGACCCGCTCCGCCCCGGAAGCGAAGACGAACGCTCGCGCGCGGGGGCGCAGGTGGATTCCGGCGGTGGTCTGATCCTGCTGGGAGTAGCCCATCATGCCGCATTCCGCGGCGGGCCCGGTGATATCGGAGATGCCCAGACCCACGAGATAGCCGCCGGGCGCGGCCTGTGCGTTGGCGGCGAGCCGCTCGCCGAGACCCGGCGCGATCGTGGTGAGTGCGCCCAGCGCGACCGTTCCGGCCGCCGCTCCCGCCAGTACCGTGCGGCGGGGGAACGCCGCCTGGTCGGAATCCGCGGGTCGTGCCGCGGACCGGGTTTCGGAGGTTGCCACCATCGAGATGTCCTTCCTGCTCGACTGGCAGCGAACCACACTGTTGAACAAACGTCCAGATGCAGTCCCGGCCGGTCGCACCTCGAATGCGCACCGCGCCCGATGCTCTCGGCGAGTAGCGGTCTCGTTCGGCTGGAACGGCGGCGGTCTCGTTCGGCTGGAACGGCGGCGGTCTCGTTCGGGCGGCGGTCTCGTTCGGCTGGAACGGCAGTGTTCCCGTCCGGCCAGAACTGCGGCAGCGCCATATCGGGCCGATCGATGATCTGCTCGGGTCAGTCCGGGAGCAGCGGTACCGACAGACCTTCACCGTGCCGTAGAAGCGCGGCGCGGGTGACCGCCCCGGAGCCGAACCGGGTGCGCAGTGCATCCAGGGCGGTGTCCAACGCCGGCGCGGCCTCCTGGTCGAACGGCAGGGCGAGCTGCCTGGGGTCGGCGTTCTCCAGATTCGTCAATGCCAGCCCGATCAGGGTCAGCCCGCGTGCGGTGATCAGCGGCATCGCCTCGGTCAGCAGGCTCCGGGCGGCCCGCAGGATCGTCTCGGTGTGGTCGGTGGCCGCGGGCAGGGTGTGCGACCGGGTGGCGCGGGTGAAATCGTCGAACCGCATCCGCAGCACCACCGTGCGGCAGCTCCGCCGGGCGGCCCGTAGCCGGCGGCCGAGCCGGTCGGTGAGGCCGTGCAGATATGCCTCGATTTCCGCCGGCGGGTGCGGCCGGCGGCCCAGCGCGCGCTGCGCACCGAGGGATCGTCGCCGCCGCCCCGTCTCCACCCGTCGTGGATCGCGCGCCCAGGACAGCGCGTGTAGATGCCGGGCCGCGGCCACGCCGACGATCGGCCGCAGCCCCGCCTCGCCAAGCTCCGCCAACTGTCCGATTCGCTCGATACCGTGCGCGTGCAGGGCGCGTTCGGTCACCGGGCCCACACCCCACAGTCGGTGCACCGGCAGCGGATGCAGGAACCCGAGCTCCTCGGCCGGTTCCACCCGCAGCAACCCGTCCGGTTTCGCGACCGCGCTGGCCACCTTGGCCAGGAACTTCGTCCCCGCGATGCCGACCGAGATCGGCAGCCCGACCTCCCGCCGCACCCGCACCCGCAGATCGGCGGCAATGGCCTCGGGTTCACCCGCGATCCGGCGCAGTCCCGCGACATCGAGAAACGCCTCGTCGATCGATATTCCCTCCACGATCGGGGTGGTATCGGCGAAGATCTCGAACACCGACCGGCTGGCCTCGGCGTAGACCGGCATCCGCGGCGGGACCACCGTCGCCTCCGGGCACAGGCTCAATGCCTTGCCGATGTTCATCGGCGTCCGGACACCCGCGGCCTTGGCCTCGTAACTGGCGGCCAGAACGACTCCGCCGCCCACCAGGACCGGTCTGCCGCGCAGCCGCGGCTGATCCCGCTGCTCCACCGAGGCATAGAAGGAGTCCAGGTCCGCGTGCAGGATCGACGCGTGATCCCGGGCGGCGATCCGCGGCCGCCGGGTGGGCCGTGCGGGCGGCGCGGTCTCCACCGGATCCTCGGGCGGCCCCGGCGCGGGGGCTCCCGGACCGTATTCGAACATATGTTCACACTAGCAGTGGGTGCGGTAAGCCCCGAAGGGATCGGCCGGGCGAACCGCGACGGATCAGAGCGGCCCGGGCCGAGAAGAGTGGCGGGTGGGCTCTGCTGCCCGAGAGTGTGTAGCTGCCCAGCCGACGAGGCGTGTGAGCCGGTCTTCGGATGCGGTGCCGGGTTCGGCGGTATAGGTGATCAGGTTGTGCACGGCTCGGCCGGGCAAAGGTAGGTCGAGGTCCCGGAAGGTCAGTTCCAGGTGGCCGACGTCGGGGTGCTGGAGCCGTTTGATGCCGTCGTGGCGAATCAGGACATCGTGTGCGGCCCATAGGCCGCGGAACTCGGGGCTGAGGGCGCACAGCTCGCCGACGAGTTCGCGCAGTGCCCGGTCGCGGGGCTCGCGCCCGGCCTCGGCGCGCAGCAGGGCGGCGGTGGCATTGGCGGCGGCGTCCCAGTCGACGAAGAAGTCATGGGCGCCGAGGTCGAGGAAGACGTAGCGGGCGATGTTGGGGCGGCCGCGCCGGTCGATGGTGGCGCTGTCGAACATCGGCGCGAGCAGGGCTCGGGCCAAGGGGTTGCCGGCGACGATGTCCGTGCGGCCGTTGCGTACGAACGCCGAGGACATCGTCATGGAGTCGAGCAGCCACTGGACCTGGGGCGGGACCTCGACATCCCGGCGACGCGACGGCGTGCGACCCTCGGGCCGCGATGACCGGGCCAGGTCGAACAGGTAGGTGCGTTCGTCGTCGTCCAGTTGCAGGGCGCGAGCGACCGCGTCGAGCACGTCGTCGGACACGCCGCCGATATGCCCCTTCTCCAGCCGCGTGTACCACTCCGTGCTCACGCCGGCCAGGACGGCGACCTCCTCGCGCCGCAGCCCGGCGACCCGGCGACGGGTGTTGGCCGGCAGCCCCGCCTGCGTCGGGGTGATCTTGGCGCGCCGGCCGGCAAGGAAGTGCCGGACCTCGCCGCGATTTCCGGGCTGCTGCTCCATGTCGTTCACGGTAGCCGCTGGTTACGGCGCGAGGGGGGTTGAAGTCATACCCCCTATAAACGCGGCCTTCTCCGGTGGCGGCCATCGCGGTCTCCTGGGGATCGAACGTTCCGACACGATCCCAGTGGTGATGAGAAATGAGACCGGAGGTAGGCGATATGACGAGCCAGACGCTGACAGCGCCGGCGGTGGCGCTGGGCACGTGGGCCTGGGGAGACAGCGGCGAGGTGGGCGACGGCTATTTCGGCAGTCGGCTGACCGGGTCCGGCCTGCGAGAAGTCGTCGAGAAGGCACAATCGCACGGGTTCACCCTGTGGGATACCGCGGTGGTGTACGGCATGGGCCATTCGGAGACGGCCCTCGCTCAGGCGCTGAAGGGCCACGCCCGCAGCGAGTACCAGCTGTCGACGAAGTTCACCCCGCAGGTCGCGGGCGACGGCGACGATCCGGTCGCGGACATGCTGGAGCAGAGCCTCGACCGACTGGGCACGGACTATGCGGATCTGTACTGGATCCACAACCCTGCCGATGTGGCCCGTTGGACGCCGCTCCTGATTCCGCTGCTGCAGAGCGGCAGGATCAAACATGTCGGCGTCTCGAACCACAATATGAAGGAGATCGCTCTTGCCGATCAGATCCTCGGCGAGGCCGGCTTCCGTGTGGAGGCGGTCCAGAACCACTACAGCCTCCTGTACCGGAGCTCTGAGCGCGCGGGCATCCTCGATCACTGCCGCGAGCACGATGTGCGGTTCTTTTCCTACATGGTCCTCGAACAAGGGGCGCTGACCGGCAGGTACAGCCCGGCTCACCCGTTGCCGGAGGGCAGCAGCCGGGCGGCCGTGTACAACGGCGTCCTGCCACGGCTGCAGGTGCTGACGGACAGGATGGGGGCGATCGGCGAGGACCGGGGCGCGTCCGCCGCCGACGTCGCCACCGCCTGGGCCATCGCCAAGGGGACCACCCCGATCATCGGGGTCACGAAGGCGGGTTACATCGACGGGTTGGTCCGAGCTCACGGTATCGAACTCGCCGACGAGGAGATCGCGGAGTTGGAGGCGCTGGCGGATGCTGCGGCCGTCGACACGCGCGGCAGCTGGGAGCACGACATGGAGTAGTCGCCGACGGAAACCCCCGTTCGTTGAAACGCTCGACCTCAGGAGGGGGTGAATGTGATCGGCAGTCGCGTGCACCCGCGCACCTGGCCGGCGTGCAGGACCGGGGGATCGTTGGGGACGAGCTCGTAATCCGGTATCCGCCGGTGGATCTCCTCCAGTGCCAGCCGGAGTTCGAGGCGGGCGAGATGGGAACCGAGGCAACGGTGCGCACCCGCGCCGAAGGAGAGGTGCCGGTTCGGCAGCCGGTCGATCCGGAGTTCGGCGGGTTCGTCGAATTCCGCGCCGTCGCGGTTGGCCGAACACAGCATCAGGATCAATTGATCGCCTTCGGCGATGCGGACGCCGCCCAGTTCCGTTGCCCGGGTCGCTCGTCGGCCCGGGACGACCGCGGCCTCGAACCGCAGGATCTCCTCGACGGCGGTGGGGATGACGGCGTGGTCTTCGATGATCTCCCGGCGCTGGTCGGGGTTGCCGGCCAGGTGGATGATGCTCCACGCCAGCGAGCCCTGGACGGTGTGCAGTCCGGCGATCAGCAGCAGGAAGAACATTCGGTTGAGTTCTTCGTCGGTGAGCAGTCCTGGGCCGTCGTGCAATTCGAATTCGGTGCCGATGATCTGCGAGGTGATGTCGTCGCCCGGATGCCGGCGGCGCTCGTCGATCATGGACTGGAAGTAGCCCAGCATGGTGGAGGCGGCCTCGCCGCGGGCCCGGTTCGACTCCTCTTCACCGGCTCCGGGAATGCCGGTGAGCAGGATATCGGTCGAATCGGTGAACAGCTGGGCGTCCTCGATCGGCCAGTCCATCAGCGCCAGGAAGATCCGGGTGGGTAGTTCGTGCGCGAACTCGCTGATGAACTCGGCCCGGCCGCGGTACGCGAAACCGTCGATGAGCTCGTTGATCACTGAACGGATATCGTCCTCGAGCGCTTTCATGCGGGTCGGGCCGAACAGTGGCTGCAGCGCGCGCCGGTACCCGGTGTGCTCCGGCGGATCGAGTTCGAGCGGGAGGAATTTGCCGAACCCGGCGGTCGTGGTGACCAGATTGTTCGGATGACTCGAGAAGGTCGCGTGATCGCGCAGCACCTCGTGGATCTCTTTGTAACCGGTCACGATCCAGTGGCCGCCGTGCGCGGAGGAGTAGACGACCGCTCCCTTGGTCGCGAGTTCGGCCACCCGTTCCTGGACGGTATCGGACGGGACAGTGAGGGATTGGTCGTAGATATCGAAATCGACTACGAGGTCGGTGGGTACTTCGGCGGCGGTGGTCATCGCGGTGATTCCTCGGAAGTGGGGGGTGTGGTGGTGAGCGCCAGCGTGAGCGCACGTTCGGGACAGGCGGCGACGGCCGTCTCGGCGTCACCGCGGTGGATGTCGGGTACCGGGTCCAGCACGATCACCGGATCGCCCTGTTCATCGGGTTCGACCAGGTCGGGTGCGGTGCAGTAACACATGCCGTGACCTGCGCAGACGCGGCGGTCGACGACGAGACGGACCGCGGCGGTGCTGTTACCGGAGGCCCCCGGGTCGGCTTCCGCTCCGGGGCCACGTCGAAGGCGAGGTGCCGGGGTCATCGGGGCGATCCGGTCGCGGTGGTGCCGGCGAGGGAGTGTGCGGACTTCATGGATGGCGTCTCCACTCTCGAGTAGTGCGATGTGCCCTGGGCGCTGTCGCTCGAGCGAGGCCGGTGGCTCGGCTCGAGCGGTCGGCCGCGTCGGAGCGCACCGGGCAAAGAGTGTTGTAGGTCACATGAAAGGTACTTCAACAAACGTGTGACGTCAATCGTAATTTGTCAGCAGCTCTCGCGGGCGCCTTGCAGTCTTCGAAAGATGCTATTCAACAGCACTTTTCGTGCGGTCGGAGCCCATGGCGGTCGTACCCCGGTCTGTGCGTGGCGGGGTCCTTCCGCCGGGGGGCCTGGTTCGCCCGGAGCCCGGCTGCCGGGCCGCGCCGGACGTGCGGGCCGGCGGGGGTTGCTGCGGTAGGGGCGCGTCGCGCCTCCCGCTGCAGCGGACCGGCGATCCGATGACTGCGTCGCTCGGTTCCGGGCCTGTCCGGGGTGGCCGTCAGGGTTCTCGGGCCTGGCCGGGGAGTGGCATGAAGGGGTCACGCCGTTTTCGTATGTCCCGGGCGCGGTTATCCCGGGTTGTCGAGATCCCTGGGCCCCGCGCGCCCTGCGGCGCCCGTGACAAGGGCCGGTAGCACGAAAGTGCGGACTTTCTCGCGGATCCGATCCAGGGAGCCCGCTTCCTCGGCGCTCCGGCTGATGTACATGATCTCTATCTCGGAGATCCATTCGCAGACCAGACGCAGATCCAGCTCGGGCGGGATCTCGCCGGTCCGCTGCGCCGTGGCGAGTATCGGTTCCCATAGTTCGTAGGTGAGCTCGACCGCGCGTCCGGAATCGGTGAGCAACTGGGTGGACAGGATCATTTCCGCCGGCGAGACCAGGCGGTGCATCATCGGGTCGAGCATGCCCTTGCGGATATCCTCGCAGATTCCTTCGACCAGCTTCTCCTCGATGCTCGGCCAGCGCGCGATGTAGGCGCGGGCCGGACCCATGTTCGCCCGGGCCCGACGGGTCACGGATTCGGCGACCAATGAGTCGCGATCGGAGAAGTAGCGGTACACGGTGGCCCGGGAGACCGACGCTGCGCGCGCCACATCTTCCATGGTGGTCTTGGTGATGCCGTAGCGGGCGAAGCACGATTCCGCCGCGGCCAGGATGGCCGACCGTGGGTCGGTCCCGTTCGCTGTCCTGGTGCCGCTCGCTGTCACGGATCGCACCGTACCAAGGACCGTTTAAATCGAAAAGCTTTAGATAAGACGCTAGACAAAATTTGTAACACGTGCCACGCTCGGATGTATGGAGCGCGAGGAGAAGATCAGGCTCACGCAGCGGCTGATCGCTCATGTGGACAACGACACCACCGACTATGCGGACGATCTGCTCCGCGTGCCCTTCTCGGTGTTCGACGATCCGGAACTGGCCGCCAAGGAACGCGAGGTGGTGCGCCGGTTTCCGCATATCGTGGCGCACGTCGACGAACTGCAGAAGTCCGGCGACTTCCTGACCACCGAGTTGATCGGTACTCCGCTGCTGGTGGTGAAACAGAACGACGGGAGCGTGAAGGCCTTCTCCAATGTGTGCCGGCACCGTGGTTCGAAGGTCGAATTCGGTGAGTCGGGCTGCAAGCGGGTCTTCTCCTGTCCGTATCACAACTGGTCCTATGGCAAGGACGGGTCGCTGCGGGGGTTACCGCACGCCGACGGATTCGAGGGTATGGACCGTTCGGAGTACGGGCTGGTCGAATTCCCGTGCGAGGTGCGGCACGGGTTGATCTGGGTGGTGCCGACGGTGGACGCGGACCTGGATATCGCCGCGGTGCTGGGCCCCAAGCACGACGCCGAGGTCACCGATACCGGGATGGCCGGCTCCTATCAGGTCCGCAAGGAGACCTGGCGGCTGGGCATGAACTGGAAGATCGCCGTGGACGGGGTCCAGGACTCCTATCACCTCTGCCAGTTGCACACCAAGACGGTCTGCAACTACCTCGAGGGCAATATCACCGCCTTCGACCCGGTGGGCCGGTCCTGGCGGCTGGTGGTGGCGCGCAAGGCGATCACCGAGGTGCGCGACGCCGATCCGGACAGCTTCGACGTGCGCGACTACTCGCTGGCGAACTACACGGTCTATCCGGGCACCATGCTGGTCACCGAGCCGAACCACTTCGAGATCTGGACCATCGTCCCGGACAAGGACGACCCCAACGTCAGTTACTGCACCATCCGGCTGCTGTCACCCGGCAAACCGGAGACGCCGCGGGAAGAACGGATCCTGGAGAAGAACTGGGAACTGCTCATGGAGACCCTGCACGCCGAGGACTGGTTCGTCACCAAGACGATCACCGACAATGCCGCGCACGGCCAGGTTCGCGAATTGATCTACGGACGTAACGAACTGCCCGGCCAGATGTTCCACAATATGGTCGCCGCCGATGTCGCCACGCTCGATCGGCAGCGCGCGGCCCGGCCGGTGCCCAGCCGGTAGCGGCATCGTGTGCGATAACGATCTGCGCGTGGACCGGCCGGTGCCGGGGGTGCTGCGGCTGACCCTGAACCGGCCCGCTGTGCGTAACGCGATCACCCTGGCCCTGCACCGGCGGATGGATGCCGAGCTGTCCGCGGCCGCGTCGGACCACTCGGTGCGGGCGGTGGTTCTCGCCGGGGCGGGAGACCGGGCGTTCAGCGCCGGGTACGACCTGGCCGAACTCGCCGCGATGACGCCCGCGCAGGCCGTGGCGGCGACCGCCGAGCGCGAGGAGCTGCTGTGGCGGTATGCCACCTTTCCCAAACCGACCGTGGCGGCCGTGCACGGCGCGGCGCACGGTGCGGGCACCATGCTGGCCGTGTGCTCGGACCTGCGGGTCGGCGGCGCGGAGACCTCGATCGCCGTCTCCGCCGCGAAATACGGGGGTGTGAACCTCACCTGGCTGCTCGATTCGCTGATCGGCGGGGCGCACGCTCGTGACCTGCTGTTGACAGCGCGCGAGGTGCGTGGCGCCGAGGCTCATCGGATCGGGTTGCTGCATCGCTACGCGGTCGATGTCGCGGGGGCGGCGGTGGGTCTTGCGGAGCTGATCGCCGAGCGGCCGGCCGCGGGGTTGCGGGAGATCAAGGCGCTGCTGCTGGAAGGCGCCGGGCGGAGCCTGCGTGACCGGTTCGACCGGGAGAACACCGCGGTGCGATCGAATCTGGCGGAGCAGCCGATTTCCGAGATGTTCTCGTCCTTCTTCGCGGCCCGGAGCCGGGATCCGGAGGTCGAGGTATGAGTGGGTCGAGGCCCGAGGTGGTAGCGCGGCAGGACCGGGTAGGGCCTTCGCTCGGGCCGGATGAACAGAGCGCGAGCAGGTCCGGCCCGGGGGTGGTACTGCAGCACGATCCCGCCGGGGACTCGGCCGTGCCCGGTGGGACCGGCGCGAATGACCTCGGCTGGGACGATCCCTTCCGGCCGACCAGAGAGTCCGGCGACGAATACTCCGGACTCGTCCGGGCCCTGCGGGCCGTGCAGGAGGCGGTCACCAGGAGTCGGCCGACTCCGGCGGTGGCCGCGGCAGCCGGTGCGTGTCTGTCCGAGATCGCTACCACGATGCGGGAATTCGAGGTCGACGAGGACACGCAGACCGCCGGTAAGCGCTGGGAGCTGGCCGGACGCGGGCATGCTCTGGCGCCGCCACTGCATCTCGACGAAATCACCGCGACCTCGGCGCGGGGCCGGGTCACGGTGGGTCGTTTCCACTCCGGGCGGTACGCGATGAACGGTGGCGTGACCCCACTGATATTCGACGAGATCCTGGCCCGGCTGGCCAACCACGGTCGGCCGTGGGCGCGGACCGCGCATCTCGGCGTCGATTTCCGGGCGCCCGCGCCGTTGCACACCGAACTGACGGTGACCGCTCATTTTGTGCGGCAGGAGGGCCGGAAGCGTTTCATGCGCGGTGCGCTCCACCACGGTGATCAGTTGCTCGCCGAAGCGGACGGTCTGTGGATCGAGCTGAAACCCGGACAGACACACAATATCTCCGATGGACAGGAAGGAGCCGGGCGATGAGCGGTTTCTCGCTGCTGAACGGCGTGCGGGTACTCGAGGTGGCCCAGCTCGCACCGTCTTCACTGGGCGGGCACCTGGCCGATCTCGGTGCCGAGGTAATCAAGATCGAATCCGCGCCGGTGGGTGATCCGGTGCGGGTCGGCGGCAGCCGCGCGGTCGGTGAACCGGACGGCCCGGCGTTCATGCACCTGCGCTGGAACCGGGGTAAGAAGTCGGTGGCACTCGATCTGCGGACGCCCGAGGGAAAACAGGCCTTCCTCGATCTGGCACGCTCCTGCGACGCCGTGATCGAGGGGATGCGCGGAGGCT
Organism: Nocardia rhamnosiphila NBRC 108938; assembly: GCF_000720425.1. GTDB lineage: Bacteria > Actinomycetota > Actinomycetes > Mycobacteriales > Mycobacteriaceae > Nocardia > Nocardia rhamnosiphila. Next base: position 612,126 of record NZ_JOAJ01000001.1, read on the forward strand.
ATCTGGACTGGCTCGGTATCGGCTTCGACGCATTGCGCACCGTGAATCCGGCGATCGTGCTGTGCACCGTATCCGGGATGGGCACCGACGGCCCCTACCGCACTCTCGGCACGGGCGGCCCGGTGTTCGACGCCTACGCGGGATTGCGCGAGGTGACCACTCCGAACGAGCCGCCGGTCACCGGTATCGCCGGCTCCACCAGCCCGCCTATCGCCATGTACGCACTCGGCGCGTACGGGGCGATGGGGCTGCTCGCGGCGCTGCACCGGGCCCGTGCCACCGGTGCCGGATGCCGGGTGGAGGTGTCCGGGATCGATATCGCGGCCGCGTGGATGCCGGATCTGGCGGACGCGGAGTTGAACCGTGACCGGTCGATACCGCGGCCCACCTGGCTGCCGGATGGGCGGCTACCGGACTGGCCACGACTCGAGGCCTACCGGACCAAGGATGGCGCGGCCATTCTCTTCGGGGCCCATGTGGAGAAGTTCTGGCGTAATTTCCTGGTCGCGGTCGGGCGGGACGATCTCGTCGAGGTGGACCTGACCGGCACCGACGACGAGGCGCCCGCGCGCGCGGATCTCGTCTGGCGGGCGCTGACCGAGATCTTCGCGCAGCGCACCAGGGACGAGTGGGTGCAATTGTTCGTCGAGCATCAGATTGCCGGCGGCCCGGTCAATACGGTGTCCGATATGCTCGCCGATCCGCATTTCCGGGCGCGGGAGAACACCTACCGCGTCGAGTATGCGGGCGCCGGGGAGCTCGAGTTCCTGGTGAGTCCCGTCCGGGTCGCGGGGGAGAAGTTCGCGCCCGCTCTGCCCCCGGCGGTGGGGGCCGATACCGCGCGGGTGTTGCGTGAGATCGCGGGCTACGACGATGAGCGGATCGCCGCGGCTACCGACGGGCAATCGGTACGTGAAGGAGCCTCCGCGGAGGGCTGATTCAGCGATACCGCTGTAGACGACGCCCCGGTGTGCATTTCGCCGCGGGTGTCGTCGTCGTGTGCGCAGGTGGATCCGGGCATTTCGCCGAAATCGGGTATTGCACCAGCTACCTACAGGTGTTAGGTTTACGGCACGCAGTGAGCGCGATCACATCGCCCCTGTCTACGGCCGGCGTCTCCGGCGGATAACGAGGAGCTCAGATGAATCTTGCGGACTTGACTCGCTATTGGGGCAAGACCCGCCCGGACCAGCAGGCCATCGTGTTCGGCGATTCCGCCGAGACCTGGGCCGAAGTGGACGCGGTGACCGACGCGCTCGCGCGTGGTCTGGCCGCTCGCGGGGTCGGCAAAGGCGACCGGGTCGCGGTCATGATGCTCAACCGCCCGGAACTGGCGCACCTCATCCTGGCCACCCTCAAACTGGGCGCCATCAGCGTCCCGCTGAACTTCCGGCTCACCGCCAAGGAGCTGGCTCCGATGGTGCTGGATGCGGCGCCGCGGGTGGTGATCGTGGAGGACGATTTCGCTCCGTTGCTGGAGGTCGCCGCCGAACAGGTCGATTTCGAGACCTTCGCCATCGGTGGCGACGCGCACCGCCCGTACGACAGCCTGTTCGACCCCGGCCCGGCGGCGCGGGTGGATATCGCCGGCGACGACGCGGCCTTCATCTGTTACACCTCCGGCACCACCGGGGTCCAGAAGGGCGCCCTGGTCACTCATCGGAGTGCGATGGCGCCGGGTATCTCGCAGACCGTCAGCCACGGGTTCACCGCTCGCGACCGGGTCCTGTGTTCGGCGCCCCTGGTGTACACCGGGTCGGTGCTGTCGATCTTCATGCAGCTGGTGGTGGTTCCGGGCGCGACCATGGTGCTGCTGCGGGAATACGATCCGGAGATCGCGCTGGACACCCTCGAACGCGAGCAGATCACCGCCACCACCACCGTGCCGGTGATCTGGGAGCGGATGACCACCCTGCCCGATTTCGGCTCCCGCAAGCTGGCGAAGTTCACCTTCGCCGGCACCGGCGGCGCCCCGGTGAGCCTCGACCTGGTGGAGTTCTACCGGTCGCACGGGATTCCGCTCACCCAGGCCTACGGTCTCACCGAGGCCTCGGGCATGGTCGCCACACTGAGTTATGCCGATGCCCGCACCCGGCCCGGATTCGCGGGGCTCGCGCTGGTGGGCACCCAGGTCAAAATCGGGGAACCCGGTGTGGAGACCGCACCCGGCGAGGTCGGGGAGATCATGGTGCGGGGCGAGCACGTGATGCGCGAGTACTGGAACAAACCGGAGGCGACGGCCGCCACGCTGGTCGACGGGTGGCTGCGCACCGGTGATCTGGGCATACAGGACGAGGGCGGTTTCCTCAAGATCGTGGATCGCAGCAAGGATATGCTGATCTCCGGCGGCCTGAACGTGTACCCGGCGGAGATCGAACGAGCGCTGCACGGTATCGAGGGGCTTCTCGATCTCGCGGTGATCGGGGTGCGTGACGATCGCTGGGGCGAGGTGCCGATGGTGATCTTCCACAGCGAACGCCCCGCCGCGGCGGTCGTCGCCGATATCGCGGCCGTGGCGGAGACCGATCTCGCGAAGTTCAAACGGCCGAAACACGCGGTGGCATCGGACGAGCCGCTGCCCCGCACGTTCTCCGGAAAACTCGCCAAACCCACGCTGCGGCAGCGGTTCCCGGAGGTGCCGGCCGATGCGGTGGCGGTCGAGCGCAGCGCCGCCGGCGCATGAGTGTGCGGCTCCGTCCGTTCGCTGCCGCACGACTGCGGGTACGACCGGCCCGGCGCCGGCCGATCGGCGCGGCCGCGGTGTTCCAGCGGGCCTCGCTGCCGAAAGCGATGAGGGCGGCAGCGGGTGGCGCGATGGTCGCTGCCGGGTCGGTCGAATGGGAGATGCCGGTGCTCCGGCCCGGTCCGGAGCGGTGCGGGCCGGGTGGTCCGCAGGCATCCGGAAGGAGTAGCCGCCGTGGCACCCGCGCGTGAAACCACCGAGCGCCGCATTTCCTATTGCCGCCTGTGCGCCTCTTCGTGCGGGGTGCTCCTCGATATCGAGGGCGGACGAGTGCAGCGTGTTCTCGGCGATGCGCGACACCCGATCTCCGGCGGTTATTCGTGTCCCAAAGGCCGCCGGGCCGGAGACCTCGCGCACGGACCGGACCGGCTGACCACCTCGTTCCGCCGTACCCGCACCGGGCAGCACACGCCGGTGCCGGCCGTGGTGGCGGTGCGCGAGATCGCCGACCGGCTCGGTGCCCTCGTCGCTCGGCACGGCCCCGACTCGGTGGCGTTGTTCATGGGGACCCAGCAGAATTTCGCGGCGCTCACACCGATGCTGGCGCGCGCCTGGTTCCGGGGGACCGGTTCGCACAAGCTGTTCTCCACCATGACCGTCGACCAGTCGGCGAAATGGGTGGTGGCCGAGCGGATGGGCACCTACCTCGGCGGCAGGCAGCGGTTCGAGGACGCCGATGTGTGGTTGCTGGCCGGAACCAACCCGATCGTCTCCGGAAACGGCGGCGACGGCGACGGCGCGGTGGTGCAGAACCCCTCGGTCACCGTGCGTGCCGCCCGCGCCCGGGGTCTGCGGTTGATCGTGGTGGACCCGCGCCGCACCGAAACCGCCGCCCTGGCCGATCTGCACCTGGCACCCAGACCCGGCACCGACGCCGTGCTGTTTGCCGGACTGCTGCGGCTGGTGCTCACCGAGCGGCGGCACGACGCGGATTTCTGCGCCCGCTACGTCGCGGATCTGCCCGCACTCGCCGCGGCGGTCGCGCCGGTGACGCCCGCGGTGGTCCGCCGGATCTGCGGTGTACCCGAGGACGACTTGTCCGCGGCAGCACGCGTTTTCGCCGGTGGGCAGCGCGGGATGGCCACCACCGGCACCGGGGTGTGCATGGGACCGCATTCGAATCTCGCCGAACATCTGGTCGCGGCATTGAACGTCGTATGCGGTCGCTACCTGCGGGAGGGGGAGCGCGCGGACGACCGGGCCGTGCTCACCCGTCATATCCCGGCCCGTGCGGAGGTCGCGCCCCCTACTCGGAATTCTGTCCAGGGCTTTCGCAGCCGGGCCGGGGTGCGGGCGATCCGGGGTGAACTGCCGTCCGGTGTCCTCGCCGACGAGATCCTGGCCCCTGGCCCGGACCGGGTACGCGCGCTGATCGTGTCCGGCGGAAACCCCGCGGCGGCGCTACCGGGCCGGGCGAAAACGCTGCGGGCGTTGCGATCGCTCGACCTGCTGGTATGCATCGACCCGCGGCTCTCGGACACCGCCCGCCTGGCCGACTACGTGATCGCGCCGACCACGATGTACGAGCGCGCCGACCACACCGCGATCATGGAACCGTTCTTCCCGCGACCGTTCGCCCAGTACACACCGCCGGTGCTGGAGCCGCCGCCGGGAGTGATCGACGACTGGCGGTTCTTCTTCGACCTCGCCGCCGCCTCCGGCCGGCCGGTGAAATTCGCCGGGCGGATCCTCGATCCGCGGCGGCCGCCCACCGCGGACGAACTGCTGGCCATGCTGGCCGAACGCGGGCGGGTGCCGTTCGGCGAGCTCACCGGCGCACCGCACGGGGTACTCGCGGGCCCGTCCGGCGCGCTGGTCGGGCCCCCGGAGCCCGGCGCGGCCGGTCACCGCCTGCGCACCATGCCCGATGATGTCCGGGCCGAGCTGCGGGACGCGCTCACCGAGTCCGTGCCGGCACCCGGCTTCCCATTACGCCTGATAGTGCGCCGGATCCGGGAAGCGATCAACTCCACCGGCACTCGTGTTCCCGGGTTGGTGCCCGGTGCCACCAACCCGGCGGCACTGCACCCCACCGACCTCGCCGCGCTCGGCTTGGGCGACGGCGCCTCGGTTACTGTCCGTTCCGCGGCCGGCCGGGTGCGCACCACCGTGCGCGCCGACGCCACGGTTTCGCCCGGCACCGTCACGATGACCCACTGCTTCGGCTCGCTCGACCCGGAAGAAGAGCTGGGTGTGAACGTCAACGCGCTCACCGGAACCGCCGGGGCGCAGGCGATCAACGCGATGCCGACCATGACGGCGATACCGGTCTCCGTGGAACCGGCGCCCCGACCGAACCCGGAGGCCGGATGACGACCGTGCGCGCCGCGTATCGGATCTGCCCGCTGTGCGAATCGACCTGTGGCCTGCTCGTCGATATCGACGACCGTCGGATCAGCCGCGTCACGCCCAATCCCCGCGATGTGTTCAGCGCCGGGCACAGCTGCGCCAAGGGCCTCGGGCTCGGCGCGCTGGAATCCGATCCGGACCGGGTGCGAACCCCGCTGCTGCGCACCGCGAGCGGCGAGTTCCGCACCGCGACATGGGATGAGGCGTTCGCCGAGATCGGCCGCCGGCTGCCGGAGTACGTCAGCGGCGATCCGGGCAGCTGCGCGATCTACCACGGCAACCCCGGTGCGCATCATCTCGACACCACCTTCTATCTGGGCGAACTGATCGCGGCCCTCGGCACTCGCAATATCTATTCACCGGCGAGCGTCGACACCTGGCCCAAGAACCTGGCGCATATCCTGCTGTACGGCACCGGGCTCGGGCTGAGCCTGCCGGATATCGACCGCACCGACCACCTGCTGATCCTCGGCTCGAATCCGGTGGTGTCGAACGGGAGTACGATCACCGCGCCCGGTATGGCCGAGCGGTTGCGCCGGCTGCGCGCCCGCGGTGGCACGCTGGTCGTGGTCGATCCTGTGCGGACCGATACCGCCGCGCTCGCCGATCTGCACGTACCGATCAGGCCGGGGACCGACGCGCTCTTCCTGTTCGGTGTGCTGTCGGTACTCGCGGCGGAGCGTGCGGTGCGGCCGGAGCGGATACCGGAGCAGGTGGACGGGCTGCCCGAGGTACTGGACCTGGCGCGGGAGTTCTCGCCGGAGGATGTCGGCCCCGCCTGCGGTGTCGAGCCCGAGCTGATCCGCCGGGTCGCCCGGGGCTTCGCCGCGGCCGATTCGGCGGTGGCGCACTCCCGGATGGGCAGCTGTATGCAGGAATTCGGTACCCTCGCGAACTGGCTGGTCGAGGTGCTCACCATCGTCACCGGGAACCTGGACCGTCCCGGCGGCGCGATGTTCGCCCTGCCCCCCGGCGGCGGGCCGAACACCTGGCCGATATCCACCGCGCGGCCGATGGTGGGCCGGTGGCGGTCTCGGGTCCGCGGGCTGCCCGAAGCCATGGGGGAACTGCCCGCGGTCTGCCTCGCCGAGGAGATCCTGACTCCGGGCCGGGACGGACTCGTGCCCTGATGACCGTGGCGGGCAATCCCGCTCGGTCGCTGCCCAATACCGCGCATGTCGAAGAGGCGCTGCGGGCACTGGAATTCATGGTGTCGGTGGACTGCTACGTCAACGAGACCACCCGCCATGCCGATGTGATCCTGCCGCCTCCGCCGCTGGCGACCCGGGGACATCACGATGTCACGCTGGCTCATTTCCAGGTCCGCAATGTCGCCCGCTATACCCCGCCGCTGCTCGATCTCGGCGAGGGCGAGCTCGCCGAATGGCAGATCCTGTTGCGGCTGGCCGCGCTCGCTAAGGGTGAAACCGGGCGTACGACAGCGGAATTGGACGACGAGGTTGCGGTTGTCGCCGCACGCCGCGCGTCGAAGCTGGCAGGAGTCGCACCGGACCGGGCCTATGCGTCGACCGCCGGTCGTCGCGGTCCGCAGCGGCTATTGGACCTGCGGCTGCGCAGCGGCCCCTACGGTGACCGATTCGGCGAGGAGCCCGGCGGGCTGACCCTCGCACTGCTGGAAGCCCATCCGGACGGTATCGATTACGGACCGTTGCGTCCGCGGCTGCCGGAGGTGCTGCGCACACCCGGCGGCCGGATCGATCTGGTACCCGAAATGATCGTCGCCGATATCCCCCGATTGCGGGCGAGTCTCGTGCGCCCGGTGCCGGAACTACTGCTGATCAACCGGCGCCAGCGCCGCGGGATGAACTCGTGGCTGCACAACGCCCTGCCGCAACCGGATGACGGTCAGTGCGCGCTGCTGATGAACCCGGGCGACGCGGCCGGGCACCGCCTGGTCGACGGCGACCGGGTGCTCGTCACCTCACCGGTCACCTCGGTCACCGCGGAACTGCGCCTCGACGACGCCCTGCGGCCCGGTGTGGTGAGCATGCCGCACGGCTGGGGGCATCGCGGCCCCGGCCTGCGCACCACCCGCTCGGCTGCCGCGCCCGGCGCCGACTACAACGCGCTGGTGGACGATACCGCCGCGCTCGAACCGCTGACCGCGGCGCCGATCTTCAACGGTGTGCCGGTCACCGTCACCCGCTGCCGCGAGGAGGATCCCCGATGAGCTATGTGATCACCCAGAACTGCTGCAACGACGCGACCTGCGTGGCGGTCTGCCCGGTGGACTGTATCCACCCCACGCCCGGTGAACGTGAGTACCACACCACCGAGATGCTCTACATCGATCCGGATACCTGTATCGACTGCGGTGCCTGCGCCGATGTGTGCCCGGTGGACGCCATCGCCGCCGCGGACTCGCTGCGCCCCGACCAGCAGCCGTACCGCGACTTGACCGCGGAGTACTTCGCCCGTCATCCGCGTACGGCGGCACCGGGCGCCCACGTCCAGCCGCTACCGCTGTCCCTGGCGACCGCCGGCCGCGACGACGCGGCACCGCTGTGGGTGGCCGTGGTCGGTTCCGGCCCGTCCGCGTTCTATGCCGCGGAGGAACTGCTGGCCCGCCGCGATATCGCCGCCGATGTGACTGTGCTGGAACGGCTGCCGGTGGCCGGTGGCCTGGTGCGGTTCGGCGTCGCACCCGATCACTGGCGCACCAAGACCGTCGACCGGGTGTTCGCCCGCACCGCCCGCCGGGATGGATTCACCATGCACCTCGGTATCGAGGTCGGGCGGGATGTGACCGTGGCCGAGCTGCTGGAGCACCACCACGCCGTCATCCACGCCTCCGGTGCCGCCGGGGACCGCCGGCTCGGTATTCCCGGCGAGGACCTGCCGGGAAGCCATTCCGCACGCGAGTTCGTGGCCTGGTACAACGGCCACCCCGACCATGCGGACCGCACCTTCGACCTGTCGGCCCGCCGCGCGGTGGTGATCGGTACCGGCAATGTCGCCCTGGATATCGCACGCATCCTGGTCACGGACAACGCGACGCTGGCCGCCACCGATATGGCCGATCACGCCCTGACGGCGCTGGCGGACAGTGCGGTGGACGAGGTGGTCGTACTCGGCCGGCGCGGTCCCGAGTCCGCGGCCTGTACGACTCCCGAACTGCTGGCGCTGGATTCGCTGCCGGGGGTCGATGTCCTGGTGGACGGTCCGGTCGCCGTGACAGCAGGCGATCCGATGAAGACCCGGGTGCTGGCCGAGTACGCCCGGCGGCGGCCGAAGCCGGGAAACAAGCGGATCGTGCTGCGGTTCGGGTACACGCCGGTATCGGTGGACGGCGTCGAGCGCGCCGAGGCGCTGGGCGTACGCGGCACGGAAACCGGGGTGAGCGAAACGATCCCGTGCGGGCTGGTGATCCGAGCCGTCGGTTACCGGGGGCTGCCGATCGCCGGTCTCCCGTTCGACGAGACCACCGGGACGGTGACGCATGCGGCGGGTCGCGTGATCGATCCGAACAGCGGCGAACCGGTCCCCGGCCAATACGTGGCCGGCTGGATCAAGCGCGGCGCGACCGGTGTCATCGGAACCAACCGGCATTGCGCCGCGGAAACGGTCGCGGCGCTGGTCGAGGATCACCGGCACGGCCGGCTGCCCGCCCCGGTGGCGGGCACCGCGGAGTTCGCGGGACTGCTTCGCGAACGGTGCCCGGAGGCGTTGAGCGGTGCGGACTGGCGGGCGATCGACCGATACGAGCGCCGGCGTGGGCAGGAGTCGGGACGGCCCCGGGTCAAGATCGTCGATCGCGTGCAGGCCGCGCTGGTCGCCGCCGCCGACCGCGGCGAGCGGTGAACCCGTGGCCGCCGATCAGATCCACACCTTCTGCCGTATCTGCGAACCGGGCTGCGGCCTGCTCGCCGAGGTGCACGACGGTAAGGTCACCCGACTGCGTCCCGACGCCGAACACCCGGTGCACAAAGGGTTCTGCTGTCACAAAGGCGTGCACTACCTCCAGGTGCACGACGACCCCGACCGCCTCGATCGTCCGCTGAAACGCAGCGCCGGCTCCGGCGAATTCGAGCCGGTCGAATGGGATGTCGCGGTGGGCGAGATCGCGGCCCGCGTACAGCAGCTGCGAAAACGCCACGGCCGCAACGCTCTCGCCGTCTATCAGGGCAATCCCTCCGCGTTCAACGGCGCCTACTACGCGAATGCCGCCCGGATCGCGCGCGGTTTCGATACCCGGATGCGGTTCAGCGCCGGAACTCAGGACACGTCCGCCAAATACGCCGCCAGCGAAGCCGTCTACGGCGCCGCGATGGCCCATCCGATTCCCGATCTGCTGCACACCCACTACTTTCTGTGCCTCGGCAGCAACCCGGCAGTGTCCCATATGACCCTGCTGCACATCTCGGATCCGATGGCCAAGATCCGGGCCGTGCGGGCGCGCGGCGGGACCGTGCTCTTCGTCAACCCGCGCCGCATCGAATCCTCGGCCCCGGACACCGGTGACGTCCTGCAGATCGTGCCGGATACCGATTTCTTCTTCCTCGCCGCGCTGCTGCACGAGATCGTCTTCCGGATCGGCTACGACCACGGCGCCGTCGCCCGGCATGCCCGCAATATCGACGGCCTGCTCGACTTCGTCCGCCGCTACCCGCCCGACCGGGTCGCCGGCGTGACCGGTATCGACGCGGCGGTGATCCGCCGGGTCGCCGACGACCTCTGCGCCGCCCCCAGCGCCAGCGTCTACATGGCGACCGGCGTCAATCAGGGCCGGCTGGGCGCGCCGGCGTACTGGATGCTCACCATGATCAGCCTGTTCTCCGGGAACCTCGGCCGGCGCGGCGGCAATATCTACTCCCGGGGCATCGCCGACGCGGTCCGGGGGTCCACACGGCGCCGCACCGATCCGTACTTCGACAGCCCGCTGGGCGAACTCCGCACGGTGAGCGGTGATCTACCGGCGGCCCTGCTGCCAGAGTTCATCGAACAGGCCGATGAACCGGTCCGCGCCCTGATCGTCGTCTCCGGTAACCCGCTGCTCTCGGTGGGCGGCGAACAGCGGCTGCGCCGGGCGTTCGAGAAGCTCGAACTCCTCGTCACGATCGATCTGTACCGGACCGTCACCGGCGAGATGGCCGATTACGTGCTGCCCGCGACCGATTGGCTGGAACATGCCGATATCAACTTCCTCAACACCCTCGGCGTGGCCCTGGAACCGTACGTGCAATACACGCCCGCCGTCGTCGAACCCGCGGGTGAGCGGCGCGACGACTGGTGGATCCTCTCGCGTATCCAGGAGGAACTCGGCGTCCCGACGCTGCTCGACGACCCCGACCCGGACCCCTTCGCGCCCGTCGATGCCGTCCTGCGCGACGCCGGTACCAGCCTGGACCGGCTCGCCGAGCTGCCGTGCGGCACCCAGGTCCTCCCGGAGGCCGACCCGGCGCACGTTTTCGATATCGCGGTGCAGCACGACGACGGCCTGATCGACTGCTGCCCGGAGCTGTTCGGCCGCTCCTATGACACCGCGGAAGCGATCCTCACCGAGTTGGCGGCCGAAAAGCCCGATCAGCTGAAGCTCATCACCCGGCGGACACACCATATGGTCAACAGCTGGCTGCACAACCTCCCGGTCTTCGACCAGGGCATCCACCGGGGCAACCCGTTGTGGATGCATCCGCGGGACGCACGGCACCGGGGTTTGGTCGAAGGCGATTCGGTGCTCGTCCGGAATCGATACGGTGCGGTCGAGGCGGAGTTGCAGTACGACGAATCACTACGCACCGGCGTCGTCGCCATGACCCACGGCTGGGGTCAGCATCGCGCCCGCGGCCTCGGCGTGGCCCGGCACAAGGCCGGCGTGAACGCGAACCACCTCGCGCCCACCGGCCGGGCGGGGTACGACGCCCTGAGCAATCAATCCCATCTCACCGGAATCAATGTCGAAGTGCTGCGCGCGGACCGGGCGCCGGCGGATACGAGGTCGAGCGAATGACCGCCCAGGACGCCGGAACGGAAGCTACGCAAGACCGGGGGGTCGCGGTCGTCACCGGTGGCGGCCGGGGGATCGGCGCCGCGATCTCCCGGCGGCTGGCCGCCGACGGGTTCGCGGTCGCGGTCAACTATTCGTCGAGCGCTGCACACGCGGAAGAGGTGGCCCGCGAGATCACCGCCTCCGGCGGCCGGGCGGTACCTGTCCGCGCCGATATCTCCGACGCCGAACAGGCAGCCGCCTTGATCACCGTGACCACAGCCGAACTGGGCGCGCCGACCGTGCTCGTGAACAACGCCGGAATGAACCTCGCCGGCTCCGCGCGCAAACAGTCACCCCGAGAGTGGGACCGGGTGATCGGTGTCAACTTGAGTGGGGCGTTCTACTGCACCCACGCCGCCCTTCCCGCCATGTACGACAACGGCTGGGGCCGAGTGATATTCGTCAGCAGCCCGTCCGGCGGCCGCCGGCCCGCCCCCACCATGAGCGCCTATGCCGCGGCGAAGGCCGGCCTGCTCGGTATGACCCGCACCCTCGCCCTCGAGGTCGCCCGCCGGGGCATCACCGTCAACGCGGTCATGCCCGGATTCGTCGAGACCGACATCATCGCCTCCGGCGGTCCGGACGCGGTGAACACGCTGGCGGCCAGTTGGCCCCGTATTCCCGCGGAGTCGATCGCCGCCACGGTGTCGTTCCTGGTGAGCGACGAGGGCCGGCATGTATCCGGCGAGGAGGTCGGGGTCTGGCTGGGTGGCCCGGTCTAGCGTCTACGGGTTCGTCGGGGTCTACTATCCGGCCGCGGCACGCGGGACGGCGCTCGGCCTGGCGGTGGGTCTCGGCCGGCTGGGCGGGGTCTTCGGGCCGGTGCTGACCGGTCTGATCATGGATTCGGCACTCGGCGCGAACTGGGCCTACTTCGCCTTCGCGGGCGCCGGTGTGGCGGCCGCGGTGCTGGTGTCGTCGGTTCCGCGGAAGCCGTCCGGTACGGCCGCGGCGCACCCGCCGGTGCAGGCCGCCGAACCGGCGTGACCGTACCCGGACGGGTGTCGGTGGCCGGGTGAGTACCCGCCGAATCAGCCGATGTGCGATCGCGTCGCGGTCGCCTCGGCTTCGGCGCGGTAGTTGCCCGGCCAGGCCTTGCCGAGCGTGAGCCCGCCGTCGACCACGAGATTCTGGCCGGTGACGAAGGAGGCGGAGTCGGAGACGAGATAGGCGATGGCGGCGGCGATATCGTCGCCTTCGCCGGCTCGGGGGATCGGCTGGAATTTCCGAAGTCCGCGGCGGACCTCGTCGACGCCGGCGTCGAGATCCGGCCCGGCCAAACCGGCCCCATGACCGACGATGCGGGTCGCGACCCCGCCCGGGGTGACGGCATTGACGCGGACCCGGTGCTCGGCGAGTTCCCGTGCCGCACTGCGGGTCAGCTGGAGGACGGCCGCTTTGGCCGCGCCGTACGGATGCGGCCCGAATCCGGTGCGCACACCGGCCACCGACGAGACGTTGACGATGGCGCCGAAGCCCTGGTCGCGCATCACCCGCGCCGCGTGTTTGGTGCCGAGGAAAGCGCTGCGCGCCAGGACAGCGAAGGAGTTGTCCCACTCCTCGGTGGTGGTACCGGCGAGATAGGTCCACGCGCCGACCCGGCCGGCGTTGTTGATCATCGCGTCGAGTCTTCCGAAGCGGTCGACGGCGGTGCGGACGGCGGCGGCGAGGTGGTCCTCGCGGGTGACATCGGTGTGCAGGTAGCAGCCGTGTTCACCCAGGCCGGCGGCCACCGTTTCACCACGGTCGTCGTCGATATCGGTGACCACCACCCGGGCACCACGGCGGGCCACCAGGGCGCAGGTCGCGGCGCCGATACCGCTCGCGCCACCGGTCACGACGGCGACCTTCCCCTGTAGTTCGTGCGCTTCGGCCATGGTTTACCTCTGCTTCCCGGGCGGTGACATCTCCGATAATTAATCTAAAGTCATTAGCTTTAGTTTGTCGATGCCCGCCCGTTGGAGGTGCTGTGCGGGTTCGACGTGATGCGGTGCTCGCCCGGCCGGGCGGGTGGCGGCCGGTCCTCTGTGCGATCACTGCCGGGAGCGCTGTCGCGCGGCGCGTGGAGTGGTGCGGGCCTTGAGGAATTAATCTAAAGGCGTTAGCTTTAGTCGCAACTGCCCGACCCGATGGAAGGGCTGTGCCGACCGTCCGAGGTGATGCGATACATGTCCGACCTGATCCAGACCGAGCGGCCGCGGCCGGGTGTGCTGCTCGTGCGCCTGAATCGTCCCGAGGCGCTCAATGCGATGAACACCGATCTCATCGAAGCACTGCACGGCGTACTGGCCGAGGTGCGCACCGATTCCGAGGTCCGTGCCCTGGTGCTCACCGGAAACGGCAAGGCGTTCTGTGCCGGACTGGATCTGCGCGGCTACGGCACGCCGCCCGGTGCGGCGGAGGGAGAGGGGCGGCCGCAGGCCGGGCTCCGGGTGCAGCAGCACATCGCCTCGCTGGTCGAGGCGTTCCGGGGTGTGCGGGCGCCGGTGATCGCCGCGGTGAACGGCGCCGCGGCGGGCGGGGGCATGGCGCTGGCGCTCATGGCCGATATCCGGATCATGGCCGATACCGCCGCGCTGCACGCCTCCTTCATCAAGCGCGGGTTGTCGAACTGCGATATCGGGGTGAGCTGGCTGCTGCCGCGGATGATCGGCTTCTCCCGGGCGGCGCAGATCCTGCTCACCGGCCGATCGGTCGATGCGGCCGAAGCCGAGCGCATCGGGATCGTCTCATCGGTGGAGTCCGCGGAGCGCCTGCTCGACGTGGCACTGGACACCGCCGAGGTCATCGCCGGGAACAGCCCGTTCGGGGTGTGGATGACGAAAGAGGTGATGTGGTCCAACCTCGAGGTGCCCAGTCTGCGTGCCGCGATCGACCTGGAGAACCGCACCCAGATCCTCAGCGCCATGACCAAGGACCACCGCGAAGCCGTGCACTCTTTCCTGGAGAAGCGCCCGCCGGTCTACCGCAATCACTGAGAGGACGACAGCTGTGACGAAACGCCGGAACGGCAGGTGGTGAGGATGAAGGTCGGAATCGCGGCCGGCTACTGGGGCGCGGGGCCGCCGCGGCGGATGGCGCAGACGATCGCCGAGGCCGAGGCGCTGGGAGTGGACAGTTTCTGGACCGCGGAAAGCTACGGTTCCGATGCCCTGACACCGCTGGCCTGGTGGGGTGCGAGCACCGAGCGGATCGCGCTGGGCACCTCGGTGTGCCAGATCTCGGCCCGCACGCCGACGGCGCTGGCAATGGCCGCGCAGACCATCGACCACCTCAGCGGCGGCCGGCTCATCCTCGGCATCGGAGCGTCCGGCCCCCAAGTGGTGGAGGGCTGGTATGGCCGCCCGTACCCGCGGCCGCTGGAACGCACTCGCGAGTACGTCGAGATCATGCGCGCGGTGTGGGCACGGGAAGAACCGGTGACGTACCAGGGCCGGCATTACGAGCTCCCGTACCCGGACGGCACCGGACTCGGTAAACCGCTGAAATCGATCGTGCATCCGCTGCGCCGCGACATTCCCGTCTACCTCGGCGCCGAGGGCCCCAAGAATGTGGCCCTGGCCGCCGAGATCGCGGACGGCTGGACCCCACTGTGGTTCTCCCCGAAGACCGACGATTTCTACCGCGCCGCGCTCGCCGACGGCTTCGCCCGGCCCGGAGCGCGCCGGAGGGCCGAGGATTTCGAGGTGGCCAATATTTGCTGGCTGGTCGAGCACGAGGATGTGGAACGCGCCGCGGACCGGCTCAAACCGGTGATCGCGCTGTACGCGGGCGGGATGGGCGCGAAGGAAGCCAACTTCCACAACGACGTGTTCGTCCGGATGGGCTGGGGCGATGTCTGCGCCGAAATCCAGAAGCTGTACCTGAGCGGCCGGACCGACCACGCGGCGCAGGCGGTGCCGACGGAAATGGTGGAGGATGTCGCGCTCATCGGACCGGTCGACAAGATCTGTGAGGACATCGTGAAACGCTGGAAACCCACCTGCCTGACCACACTGATACTCGGCGGTTGGCCCCGGCCCGAATCCCGGGAGCGGATTCTCGAGGCGGTGCGGTCGTGACCCTGGATCCACGGACCCCGGTACTCGTCGGCGGCGGTCAGATCAGCGACCGCGCGGGTGGCCGCGAACCGGTCGACCTGATCGCCGACGCGGCACGGCGTGCGGCCGACGAAGCCGGCAGCGCGAAACTGCTCGAACTCGTCGACTCGGTGCGGATCGTCGGGCTGCTGTCGTGGCGCTACCGCGACCCCGGTGCGCTGGTGGGCGACCGGATCGGCGCCGAACCCCGGCATACCGGATACACCGGCAGCGGCGGCAGCACCCCGCAGGTGCTGGTCAATGCGGCCGCCGAGGATATCGCGGCCGGACGGACCGATGTCGTTCTGATCGGCGGTGCCGAATCGTGGCGGACCCGGATGAAATTGCGCGCCGAAGGGATCCGACCGGACTGGACGGTGCAGGACGAATCCGTACCGGCCGCGCCGATCCTCGTTCCCGAGGTGCCGATGCGTTCGGAGACCGAGATGCGGGCCGGGCTGGACCGACCCGCGTATATCTACCCCCTGTTCGAACAGGCACTGCGGCTCGGCGCCGGCCGGTCCATCGCCGAACATCGCGACGCGATCGGCGCGCTGTGGGCGGGGTTCAGCGAGGTCGCCGCCCGCAACCCGTATGCCTGGACGCCGCGTGCGCACACCGCCGCGGAGATCGCGACGCCCAGCGCCGCGAACCGCTGGATCGCCGCGCCCTATACCAAGCTGATGAACTCGAACAATATGGTCGAGCAGGGCGCCGCGCTGCTGCTGTGCTCGGTGGAGACGGCCACGAGACTCGGTATCGCCCGGGAGAACTGGGTGTTCCCGCAGTCCGGCACCGAGGCCCACGACACCGGCGATATCGCCGCCCGCGGCGCCCTGGACCGGTCCCCGGCCATCCGCCTCGCGGGTGCCCGCGCACTGGAGCTGGCGGGGGTCGGGCTCGACGATCTCACCCATATCGACGTCTACTCGTGTTTCCCCTCGGCCGTTCAGGTGGCGGCCCGGGAGCTCGGCCTGGCGACCGACGATCCGAGCCGGTCGCTGACCGTCACCGGCGGGCTGACGTTCGCGGGTGGTCCGTGGAACAACTACAGCACCCACGCGATCGCGGCCATGGCGACCCGCCTGCGCGAAGCCCCGGGCACCTACGGTCTGGTGACCGCGAACAGCGGCTATCTGACCAAACACGCGTTCGGGGTGTACCGCACCGAACCGCCGCGGGCCGGGTTCCGCCGCGACGATGTCCAGGTCGCGGTGGATCGTGAACCGACCGTCCGCGCGGAGCCCGGATACACCGGACCCGCGACGGCCGAAGCGTGGACCGTGGTCTACGACCGTGCGGGTGAGCCCGAACGTGGCCTCCTCGCCGCACGCACGCCGGACGGTGGCCGGACCCTGGCATCCACCGTGGAACCCGGGGCCGTGGCCCGCCTGCTCGCGGCCGAGACGGCAGGGGAGTCCGTGGTGATCTCCGAAGACGGAATTTTCCGGTTCGAGACCGATTAACCGGGTCGTGGCAGGGCCGTGAACTCGAACATTGACCAAAAATACCTAACGACATAAGGTAAAAGTCGAAGGGTTCCCGAGTCGCCGAGACCGGCGCCCCGGGGGAGCGAGGAGAAAAGATATGTCCGCGGAGGATTTCCGCACGCTCTACGAGCGGCACGTCGGCTATGTCGTCGCCGGCGATATGAAGGCCGCTCTGGCCGATATGGTGCAGGAGAATCTGCCGGCGGTCTTCGAGAGCGTCACCGTGCCCCGAGGCGCGGTGAACGGGTACGAGATCAAGTCCGTGCGGGCCGAGGGCGAGAAGCAGATCGGGGAAACGGTCTACGACACCCCGGACGGTGTGATCGGCCTACGGTCCATCTGGGAACTGCGTGACGGTGCCTGGAAGGCTGCCGCGCTGGAGAATTTCCCGGTGCCGGGAGACCCGGCGTGAGCGGGGCGGACCCGGCGACGGCAGCGCTGCCCGACGGCACGAGCGCGCCTGCATCAGAGGAGGCGACTCCGCGTGACTATCCCTGGGGTCCTGCCGAGGACGGGCTCGACCAGCCGTATTGGGACGGTCTGGTCGCGGGTGAGCTGCGGTTGCAGCGCTGCGGGAACTGTCAGGAGTGGATCTGGGGGCCGCAGTGGATCTGCGGGGCCTGCCACACCTTCGACCCGGGCTGGGAATCCGTCGAGCCGGTGGGCACCGTCTACAGCTGGTCGCGCAGCCACTACCCGTTCATCACCGAACTCGCCGACCACATTCCCTACGTGACGGTACTGGTGGAACTGCCCGCCGCCGGGCACCGCCGGGTGCTCGGCATCCTCACCGACGACGACGCAGCGGACGTCCGGATCGGTGAGCGGGTCGTCGGGCATATCGAACTCGACGAAGGCGCGACCTGGCCGCTGCTGCGGTGGCGGCGCGACACCACAGAAGGAGCACGGTCGTGACCGATGCGTTGCTGCGCGGGGCCGCCGCGGTCGTCGGCGTCGCGGATATCCACTACAAACGCGGCGCCGCGCCGCACGGCGAACTCCGGATGACCCTGGAGGCGATCGTCGCGGCCTGCGCCGACGCCGGGATCTCACCGCGCGAACTCGACGGTTTCGTGTCCTACGCCGGTGGCGGCCACGACGGCGCGATACTCGGCGGCGCGCTCGGTGTCGAAGATGTGCGCTGGTCGAACATGATGTGGGGCGGCGGGGGCGGTACCGTCGCCGCCGCGATCAACAATGCGGCGGTGGCCATCGCCACCGGCCAGGCCGAGTGCGTCGTGGTGTTCCGGTCGATGGCCCAGGAGGACACCGGCCGGCTCGGCTACGCGAAGTACTTCTACGGACCGCACTACCTCGCGCACGGAGTCGGCTCACCCGCCCAGGTGTGCGCCCTGCGCACCCAACGGCTGCTCGAACACGACGGGGTGCCCCGCGAAGCGATGCGCGCCCTGGTCCTCGCCGCGTACCGGCACGCCCAGAACAACCCGGAGGCCGCCGGATACGGCAAACCGCTGAACGAACAAACCTACGAAGCCTCCCGGATGATCACCGAGCCGTTCCATCTGTTCGACTGCTCGCGGGAGAGCGACGGTGCGGTCGCGCTGGTACTGGTATCGGCCGAACGCGCCCGCAGCATTCGCCCCGACGCCGCCTATGTCCTGGCCGGTGCGCAGGGTGCGCCGGGCGGCTATTCGTCGATCATCGACAACGACGACCTGTACACCAGCGCGGGTTTCGCGGGCCGGCCCGGCCGGCCCGGTGTGGCCGACCGGCTCTGGGCCGCAGCGGGTCTCGGTCCCGGCGATATCGATGTCGTGCAGGTCTACGAGAACTTCAGTGGTCCCGCCGTGGCGGCATTGATCGACCACGGCCTGGCGCCGGCGGGCCCGGCGGCGGGGGAGGTGCTCACCGTCGACAACCTGACCGCGGGTATCGGCAAGCTGCCCGTCAACACCAGCGGCGGCAATATCGCCGACTCGTTCGTCAACGGTATGGGCCTGGCCGTCGAAGCCGTCCGGCAGATCCGCGGCACCTCGACCAATCCCGTGGCGGACGCGCATCTCTCGCTGTTCATCGGCGGGCCGATGGCGCCCCTGGTCAGCTCCACCCTGTTCGGCCGCGAAGAAACCCTCTGACCACCCGCGCACTACCCGAGGACGGATATGGACACCACCCTGGATCGCCGCGCGCTGTTCATCGACGGCGAATGGGCGAAACCGCAGACCGATGCCACCGTCGAGGTGATCGAGGCGGCCACCGAAAAGGTGCTCGGCGTTTCCGCACTGGCACAGACCGCCGATATCGATGCGGCCGTGGCCGCCGCCCGCCGCGCGCTACCGGCCTGGCGTGCGCTGAGTTCGACCGAACGCGCGGAGCATCTCGACCGATTCGCCGCCGCCCTGCGCGGCCGGGCGAAAACCACCGCCGCGCTGGCCAGCCGCGAGAACGGTATGCCCATCTCGTTGTCGATCAATGTCAACGGGTACGCCCCGAGCCTCATGGTCGGCTACTACGCGAACGCGATCCGCGGTACCGAACGCGACGAGGTGCGGCCGAGCGCGTTGGGGGGCCGCACGGTGGTGCGCCGGGACTCGGTCGGTGTGGTCGCCGCGATCACGCCGTGGAACTACCCGCAATCGCTGGCGGCGATGAAACTTGCGCCCGCACTGGCCGCGGGGTGCACGGTGGTCTTGAAGCCCGCGCCCGAAACAGCCTTGGATGCCTATATTTTCGCTGATGCCGCGGTGGAGGCGGGTCTGCCGCCCGGTGTTCTGAACGTCGTCGTGGGCGGGCGGGAGGCCGGCGCCCACCTGGTCGAGCATCCGGGCGTCGACAAGGTCGCCTTCACCGGCTCCACGGCCGCCGGGCGCGCCATCGGTGAGGTCTGCGGGCGGTTGCTGCGGCCGGTCACCCTCGAACTCGGTGGTAAATCCGCGTCGATCGTCGCCGACGATGCCGATCTCGACGTGTTCGCGGCGAACCTGCTCGAGGTCTCGCTGGTGAACAACGGCCAGACCTGCCACGCGGGCACCCGCATTCTCGCCCCCCGCAGCCGTTACGCGGAGGTGGTGGAGGCCGTCACCGAAACCGTGCGCAACCTGCGTATCGGTGATCCGCAGGACCGCGCGACCCAGATCGGCCCGCTGGTCAGCGCCGCCCAGCGGGACCGGGTCCTCGGCTTCATCGAATCGGGCCGGTGGGACGGCTACCGCATCACCACCGGCGGCGGTATCCCGGCCGACCAGCCCACCGGCTGGTACGTCGAACCGACGGTATTCGAGGGCGTGCACAATGCCGCGCGGATCGCCCAGGAGGAGATCTTCGGACCCGTACTGACCATCACCCCCTACGACGGTGAAGCGGAGGCGATCGAAATCGCCAACGATTCCCGCTACGGGCTCGGCGGCACGGTATGGACCGCCGACGAGGAACGCGGCCTGGCCCTCGCCGACCGGATCGAATCCGGCACCGTCGGCGTGAACCACTACCAGCTCGACCTGGACGCGCCGTTCGGCGGCGTCAAGGAGTCCGGTGTGGGCCGTGAACTGGGTCCGGAAGGGCTCGCCCCCTACTACACCGCGAAATCCGTCTACTTCGGCACGCGGTGAGCACGATGACAGATGGAACGGAGTCGACGATGATCCTCCCGCTGCACGGCGTCCGTGTCCTGGACCTCACCGACGGACTGGGCGAGTCCTGCGGCCGCTACCTCGCCGATCTGGGTGCGGAGGTGATCCGCGTCGAACAACCCGGCGGGTCGTACTCGCGGTCCGCCGAACCTGTTGTCGACGGTGTGAGCATTCCGTTCGCGCTGCGCAATGCCAACAAGCGGGCCGTCACCGCCGACCTCACCACCGAGGCCGGCCGCGAGCGGTTGCGCGAGCTGGCCGCCACGGCGGATATCCTTGTCGAATCCCAGCCCCCCGGCCGGTTGACCGGGCTGGGTGTCGGAGCCGACGAGATACGTTTCGGCGCAACGGGTTTGGTCTGGGTTTCGATCAGCGGTTTCGGCCAGGACGGCCCCTATCGCCACTGGCAGGCCACCGAACCCGTCCTCTACGCTCTCTCGGGCGTGCTGTCCCGGTCCGGTGCGCCCGGTGCGGAACCGCTGCTCCCGCCCGCCGGGCTGATCGAGGAGACGGTGGGCGTCCACGCCGCCTGGGCGGCATTGCTCGCCTACCACCGCCGCCTCGACACCGGTCAGGGCGATACCGTCGACCTCTCCGCCTTCGAGACGATCGTGCACGGTTTCGATCCCGGTTTCGGCACCCAGGGCTCGGCGGCGGCCGGACGTTCGGAAGATTTCCCGCGCGGCCGCCCCGACGCGGCGAACTTCTATCCGGTGTTCCCCTGCCGCGACGGTCAGGTCCGCATCTGCATGCTGGCGAAACGACAGTGGCGCGGTATGTTCGAATGGCTCGGCTCCCCAACGGAATTCGCGGACCCGAGATACGACACCATCCCCGCCCGCTTCGCCGCGGCGGACACCCTGCACCCCTTGATCGCAAAACTCTTCGCCGGATACACCCAGGCCGAACTCGTGGCCGAGGGCGCCCGGCGCGGTGTCCCGGTCGGCGGAGTACACACGCTCACCGAGGTACTCGAAACAGAACACTTCGCCGAATCCGGTGCCCTCGCGGACACCGAGATCGGTGCGGGTCTGCGCGCACGGGTCCCCTCCGGCTATGTCTCGTTCGACGGCCACCGGGCCGGATTCCGCACACCCGCCCCCGAACCCGGCGAGCACGACACCGCCGAACTCGTACCTGAGCACACCGAATCCTCCGTGATCACCCGCACCGGCAGCGCCACGACCCACCGCGAAACATCCGGAATCGATGCCGGCGGAACGGACCCCGTGCTCACGGGCCACCGACCGGAAGATCCGGCCCGCACCGGTGAAGCGCGGCTCGGCGTGGGCTCCGCGGATTCCGGTGCCGACCGGCGCGTTCCGGCCCCCACCGCGGCCGACGCAACGGCGCCCCTTGCCGGCCTGCGCGTACTGGACCTGGGAGTCATCGTCTTCGGCGCCGAGCTGAGCCGGCAGTTCGCCGACTACGGCGCCGACGTGATCAAAATCGAGAACGCGAACTTCCCGGACGGCCTGCGCCAGTCCCGCCGCGGCTCCGCCCTCGCCGCCTCCGTCGCCTGGGGCCACCGCAACAAACGCAGCCTCGGACTCGACCTGCGCAGCAGCGCGGGCCTGGAGGTCTTCCGGCGGCTGGCCGCCGGCGCCGATGTGGTGCTCGCCAACTTCAAACCCGGCACCCTCGCCTCGATGGGCCTGTCCTACGACGTGCTCGCCGAGCTCAACCCACGCCTGGTCGTCTCCGAATCCAGCGCCTTCGGCAGCACCGGCCCATGGCGCGCCCGGCTCGGCTACGGCCCCCTGGTCCGCGCCTCGTGCGGCGTCTCGGCGCTCTGGCGCTATCCGGACGACGCGGAACTGCTGTGCGACGGCCAAACCGTTTACCCCGACCATATCGCCGCCCAGGTCACCGCGGTCGCGGTACTCGCCACGCTGATCGGCCGCCGCCGCACCGGCCGCGGCACGCATATCGAAGTGGCACAGGCCGATACGGCTCTCGTCCACCTCGGCACCCAGCTGGTGACCGAAGCGCTGCGCCCGGGTACGGTCACCGCCCCCGGCAACGCCGACCCGTACGCGGCCCCTAGCGGCGTCTACGCCTGCGCGGGGGACGACGAATGGTGCGTTGTCACCGTGCGTGACGACCACCAGTGGGCCGCACTGTGCGAGGTACTCGACCGTCCGGATCTCTCGTCGGACCCCCGTTTCTCCACCGCCGCACACCGTATCGCGAACAGGCCGGAACTCGATCGGATCGTCGCCACCTGGCTCCGCGACCGCGCCCCGCAGGAAGCGGCCGCCGAACTACAGGCGGCCGGCGTTCCCGCCGGTGCAATGCTGCGACTCCCGCAACTCCTCACCGACCCGCACCTGACCGCCCGCGCCACCTACACCCGTGTCGAACACGACCGCCTACCCATGACCCTGCCCGCCGCCGCCCGCGCAGCGGTGTTCACCGGTATCGCCGACCCCCCGACCCGCCAAGCGCCGCTTGCCGGCGAACACACCCGGGAGGTGTGTCTCGAGCTCGGGATGGACAGTACTGAGGTCGACGCGCTGATAGCGGCGGGAGTCCTGCAACCTTCGGCCCCGAGCACCGCGTCGATCCGGGAGCCTGCCACAGGGTAGTTGGCAGGCAAAATGGTCTCGGATAACTGGAATCGTGGCCCCGCCGAGGCGATGGAGGTTACGGGCCGGTGCGGAACCCAGGAGCGAGACGTGCTCCAGCAGACGGCGGCCGTCCTCCCGGCTGATCCATCTGCGACTGTCCGCCCTTGGGTGCGCCGGAGACGTGTTGCGCCTCCAGTTGCTCGACCATCACATCCGGGCTACCCACGCGGGTGTGGAGCACCTGTTCGCGTTGATCCGCCGGACGTGCACGGCGACGGAGTGGACGTCCATCGTGTCGCAGCACAGTACGGTTACCGGATCGTCTGGGCGGTTCGGCTGGATACCGGCCCACTCGCGTCCGCTCTGATACTCGCGGGAGCGGTAATGGAACACGAGGCGACAGCGGTAGTGGTGCCCTCCTTACCGGCCATCGACCACAGTGACCGGATCATGGCCGTTCGGGGTCATTCGGCCGTCATGGGCTCAGCGCGTGACGTAATAGCTTTACGGCCGCCGCTGAGCCCATAGAACCGGAGGAACCCGCGCGAAGGCATGTCTGACGGTTGGTCGGCGGCGACCGGTCAGGACTTCATCAGATCGCGGTGGATGATCTCCTTCATGATCTCGTTGGTGCCGCCGTAGATCCGCTGGATGCGGTGGTCCAGGTAGGCCCGCGCCACGGGGTACTCCATCATGTAGCCGTAGCCGCCGTGGAACTGTACACCGGCGTCGATTACGCGGCCCTGGAGTTCGGTGGCCCACAGTTTCGCCTTGGCGGCGTCCACCGCGGTGAGTGTGCCGTGGTTGTGTGCGCGGACGCAGCGGTCGATATAGGCCCGCGACACCTCGATCGCCGTCCGCAGGTCGGCGAGGGTGAAACCCATTCCCTGGAATTCGCCGATCCGTTTGCCGAACGCCGTGCGTTCCTTCACGTAGTCCATGGTCCAGCCGAATACCGCTTCGGCCGAAACCTGTGCCGCGATCCCGATGCCCAGGCGTTCCAGGGGCAGTGACTGCATCAGATAGGCGAAGCCGGCGCCGCGGTCACCGAGCAGGTCGGCGGCGGGGACCCGGACATTGTCGAAGAACAGTTCGGCGGTGTCCTGGGCGTGCAGGCCGACCTTGTCGAGTTTGCGGCCGCGGGTGAAACCGGGGGTGCCGTCCTCGACGACGAGCAGGCTGAATCCCTTGGAACCGGCCTGGGGATCGGTTTTGGCGAAGACGATCACCAGGTCGGCGAGGACACCGCTGGTGATGAAGGTTTTGGCGCCGTTGATGATCCACTCGTCCCCGTCGAGGACCGCGGTGGTGGTGACGGCGCGCAGGTCACTGCCCGCGCCGGGTTCGCTCATGGCGATCGCACCGATCGTCTCCCCGGTGACGAACCCGGGCAACCAGCGCCGGCGCTGCGCCTCATCGGCGTGCCGGAGCAGATAATTGAGCACGATATCGTCGTTGGTCGAGAAGCCGGATTGGAGTGCCGACGCGCCCACGCGGGCAATCTCCTCCTGGATGACCACCCGGTACCGGTAGTCGGTTTCCCCGGGCCCGCCGAACTCCTCCGGAACGGGGAGTCCGAGCAGGCCTTGGTGGCCGGCGGCGAGCCAGGTCGCGCGGTCGATCAGCCGCTCGGCATCCCATTTCTCGAGGTTCGGCGTGACGTGCTTGTCGACGAACCCGCGCACCGAGGCGCGGAACAGTTCGTGGTCGTTGTCGAAGAGATCGCTCTCCACTGTCGGGTTCTCCTTCGTATCGTGTACCCGGCCGGCGCTGGCCGTGCGTCTTCGGCTCAACGCCGTTTCGTGCGCCTCCGGCTCGGTTACGCCCACGCGCCCCGGCTCGGTGCCGGCCGAGTGCTCCCGCTCAGCGCTGAGCGAGCAGTTCCTGGACGCCGCGGCGGAACACCTGATTCGCGACTTCGTTGCGGCCCAGGATCATCCGCCCGGCATTGGCGCTGGCCATGCTCACCTGCGAATCGCGGAGCAGTGGGAAGTCCTCGGCGTGCAGGACGGCCAGCAGGATCTCCCAGTTCTTGTCCCACAACCGGGTCCAGCGTTCCTCGGTCATCTCGGTGTCCTCGACCTTCGGCACGATCAACCGCATCTCCATCCGGCTGCGCTGCGGGTCGGTCGGGTGGGGGCGGAAGGTGAGCAGTTGGAAATGGTCCGGCTGCCGCAGCAGGGTGCTGTTGGGTAGCAGGAAATGGGTTTCGGTGACGTGGTTCGCGAGGCTGCGGTCGCCGGGGTCCTCTTCGATCCAGCGGTCGATCGATTTGCGCGGGGCGATGAAGCGGCAGTGCCGGCCGAAATCGTCGAAGGCGAGCACATTGGTGTGGATGTGCTTGGCGGCGGTGTTCGGGTGCGCGTACTGGATGTGGTAGCCGTCGAGGAAGGCGTCCTGCATGATCTTCCAGTTCACCGGCTCGTCGAAACCTTCGCCGCGCACCGTGACCAGCGATTCGAGCCGGTAGGACGCGAGGACCGCGTCCATCTCCGGTCCGAGCCAGCTCGCGACGTCGATCTCGGCATCGGCGTCGTCGATCACCCAGATGAAGCCGTGCCGCTCCTCGGTCGGTAGCGAGATGAGACCCATCTCGGCGCGTTCGGCCTCACCGAAGGTGTTGTCGCGGGTGATGGTGCGCAGGCTGCCGTCGGTGTCGTAGGACCAGCGGTGATAGGGGCAGGAGAACAACCGGCAGCGGCCCTTCTCCTCTTTCTCGACCATCGCACCGCGATGCCGGCACAGGTTGACCAGCGTCTTGACGCCGCCGTCGCGCTGCCGGACCACGATCACATTGTTCCGGGGCAACTGCAGGGTGAAGAAATCGCCGGCGCGGGGGATCTCGGACGCGTGCGCGACGATGCTCGGTACCCGGCCGAAGACCAGATCGCGTTCGCGCTTGGCGACCGCGGTATCGGTGAACTCCTCCGGTTCGAACCAGGTGGTGTGCGCGAACTCGTCGGTGGTGTCGTTGCGCAGGTGGTCGAGGGTGCGGCGAATGCGTTCCTCGCGGGGTGCTCCGACCTCGGTCATCGGGTTACCTCCAATCTCGTGCTCGACGGCGTGACCGCCGCCGATCTCTGCTTAAATCTAAACCAGTTAGTTTTAGGTGTAAAGCTCCGGGCATTGCCCCGGAAACCGACTACCGTTAGATTTAGTGCCAGATTCCGCTCGTCGAGGAGTACGGATGATCTCTTACCGCTGGCGTCCCGAACTGGATGCCGAGGAGCTCGCGCAGATAACCGCCCTGATCGGCGACGCGGCCGGATGCGACGCCGAGGCCGGTTTCTCCACCATCGACGTGAGCGTGCCCGGCGAATGTTCACACGATGACGTCCGCATCGCCCACCTGCCGATCCGGGCCCGGCGCGATCTGAGCGTGCACGCGGATGCGCCGTGGCTGACGGTGGCCTATCTGAATCTGCGCGTGGATCCCGAGGGGGAGGGGGTCGTGCGATTCGTGGTGCACCCGGACTACCGGTCGCGTGGGGTCGCCACCCTTCTCGTCGAGGAACTGGGCCTGGACCTGACCGCGCCGGACGGCTGGTGCGGGACCGGTGCGCGGAGATTGCGGGCTTGGGCGTACGGCACGCATCCGGCGACCGAACGGCTCGCCGCCCGGTTCGATATCGCCGCGGTCGACCGGCGGTGGACGCTGGTGCGGCATCTGTCGGGCCCCTGGGCGCTCCCGCTGGGGGAGGCCGATCCTGGAACGCCGGAATCGGAAGCGGCCGGCGGGTGGGTCGCCGAGTTCGAGGCCGCGGTACTGCCGCGGTCGTGCCACGCGCCTCCGGTGTCCGAGTCCACCCGGGTGATCGCCGTTCGTGACGGGGAGGGCCCGGCCGGTCTGGTCTGCTTCGAGGCGCACACGGTTTCCTACGCCGAATTCCGCGGCGCCTGGATCCGGGTCGCGGCCGTCGCGCCGCGAGTCCGCGGGCGCGGACTCGGTTCGGCGCTGGTCACGCGCGCGCTGGTGGAGATGCGGGACGCCGGCGCGCAGGTGGCGCTGATCCGAGTCGATCCCGCCGATGAGCGCGCCGTCCGGGTATTGCGCCTGCTGTCTTTCGAGCAGGAGGAAACGCATACGCTGTTCGGCCTCGACGAAACATGAGATAAAGAACGTCATTTGTTTTCTGTTGACGAACGCGAATGTCCGCAGTACTTTGTTGTGACGCCACTCACAGCCGTTCGGTAGCGGGATTCACCCGCGGTGGCAGCCGGCGGGCCGTTGCTCCGGCCAGTGCCGTCCCGGCGTAGATCACTTCGAAAAACTCAGCGAGAGAAGGAAAGTCATGAAACGGCTCGACGGTAAGGTTGCCTTCATCACCGGTGTGGCGCGTGGCCAGGGGCGATCACACGCCGTCCGGCTGGCCGAAGAAGGCGCTGCGATCATCGGGATGGATATCTGCGCTCAGATCCCGTCGGTGTTCTACCCGATGGCCACCGAGGAGGACCTCGCCGAAACCGTGCGGCTGGTCGAGAAGGCAGGCGGCCGGATCGTCACCACCCTCGGTGATGTGCGCGACCGCGCGGACATCCAGCGCGCCTACGACGCCGGCGCCGCCGAATTCGGCCACGTGGACACCGTCGTCGCCAATGCCGGCATCATGCCCGTGCTGGACAAGGGCAGCGAGCCCCAGGCCTGGCACGACGCCGTCGACACCATGCTCACCGGTGTGTGGCACACGCTGGAGGTGACCGTGCCCGGCATGATCGACCGCGGTGCGGGCGGTTCCATCGCGATCACCAGTTCCGCCGCGGGCCTGCGCAGTATCGGCCTGAGCACCTTCCCCGGACAGGCCGGATATTCCGCCGCCAAGCACGGAGTCGTCGGGCTTATGCGGCTGTATTCCAAACAGCTCGCCAAACACTTCATCCGCGTCAACACCATCCACCCCACCGGGGTGAACACCCCGATGGTCGCCAACGCCGAGTACGGCGCCTTCGTCAACGCCAACCCGGATGTCGCCGACGACGACGCGTACAAGAACCCGATGCCGGTCGAGTTGATCGAGGCAGTCGATATCAGCAACGCCTTGGTCTTCCTCGCCTCCGACGAAGCCCGCTACATCACGGGCGTGACCTTGCCCGTCGACGCCGGCTACAACAACCGCTGAGAAAGGCACTGTGCCATGACAACCACCGACACCACCTTGTCCGCTCCGCCGGTCGCCGACCGGGAGCAGGTCTTCATCGGCGGCCGCTGGACCGAATCCACCGGCGACGAATGGATCGAATTGGTCGATCCGTGGAGTGAGCAGACCGCGGCCCGTATCCGTAGCGCCACCGAGCGCGATGTCCGGGACGCGGTGGACGCGGCCCGACGATCGTTCGACTCCGGGGTCTGGGCCGGTAAGTCCATGGCCGAACGAGCGGAGGTGATCGACGAGATCGCGACCCGGCTCGAACAGCGGCAGGACGAACTCACCACCATCGGCGTTCTCGAGGTGGGAATACCGGTGACGGTCAGTGCCGGTACCCAGCAGATGACCGCAGCGCTGTTCCGCGCCGTCGCGGAAGAAGCCCGCACCTTCGCGGTACGCGAGGACCGGCCGCGCGCCGATGGTGGGATCTCGCGCATCCTGGCCGAACCCACCGGTGTCGTCGCGGCGATCATCCCGTGGAACGGTCCCATCGGGACGATCGCGTTCAAGGTGGCGCCCGCGCTCGCGGCGGGGTGCTCGGTGGTGCTCAAGGGTGCGCCGGACGCGCCGCTGTCCCCGGCGGTATTCGCCGATGTGATCGCCGAACTCGTTGCCGAGGGTCGGATTCCGGAAGGCGTGGTGAGCGTGCTCATCGCCGACCGCGAAGTCTCGGAGACCCTGGTGACCAACCCCGGGGTCGACCACATCACCTTCACCGGCTCCACCGTGGCCGGGCGCCGGATCGCCGCGCTCGCCGGTGAGCGGATCGCGCGGGTCTCGCTGGAACTGGGTGGTAAATCCGCGGCCGTCATCCTGGACGACGCGGATCTGAACCACGTCCTGCAGTCGCTGCCGATGGGTGGATGTATGCAGTCGGGGCAGGCGTGTATCGCGCTGACCCGGGTACTGGTATCACGCAAGCGCCACGACGAGGTCTCCGCGGCGTTGTCGGCGGCCTATTCCGCACTGCCGATGGGCAATCCGTGGGCACCGGAGAACTTCCTCGGCCCGCTCGCCGGAGCGCGCCATCGCGAACGAGTGCAGGAGTACATCGATGCCGCGGTACAGGACGGCGCTACCGTCCTCACCGGCGGTGGGCGCCCGGAAGGGCTGGATCAGGGTTATTTCGTCGCACCCACCTTGATCGACGGAGTGCGCAACGATATGCGCATCGCCCAGGAGGAAGTGTTCGGGCCCGTTATCTCGCTCATCACCTACGAGGACGAGGACGACGCGGTGGCGCTCGCCAACGATTCGATCTACGGCCTGTCCGGTGCGGTGTACACCGAGGATCTGGAACGCGGTTACGCACTGGCCCAGCGGATTCGGACCGGGACTGTGAGTGTCAACGGGTCGGTCATCGATTTCACCCTGCCGTTCGGTGGCTACAAGCAGTCCGGTATGGGCCGGGAAGGCGGCGTCGAGGGACTCGCGGAGTTCTTCGAGACGAAAACGGTTCATATGCCCGCGCCCGCACAATAGCGACCGCGTACCCGCGCAGGAGCCGACACTGCGCCGGATCGGCCGGTACGAGGAAGCCCTCCTCGTGCCGGCCGAGTACGTTTCGGGATCAGGCGGATGCGGAGGTGGCCGGCACCGCGATCTCCGCGTCGCGCATCACACCGTGCAGGAAGCTGCGCACCATTTCCTCGAACAACTGCTTCGAGGTCTTGGTGTTCTCCGCCAGCGCGTCGGCCAGCACCGGCTGGGATGTCGCGTCGACATTCGGGAAGATCGTGGTCCGGGTGCTGGGGCCGCGCATCGCCTCGGTGAGTGCGGCACCCACGGTGATCCGCTCCATCCCGTCGAGGATCTGTACGTGCAGATGGGCCGGCACCCCCGAATCCGCGAGGAATCGCGCCGTTTCCTCGTAGGTGCTGATGAGCAGGTCCCGGGGCAGGTACTGCAGCAGGATCGGCGCGGCATTGCGATGCCGCAGAATCGAGCGGCGGAGATTCATCGCCAGTGCGACGAAGAACTCCGGCCAATCCGGGCCGGGCTTGCGACGCGGAATACTGCCCGCCCCGGCGATCTGGCGCGCGACGGCGGCCAGGATCTCCGACTTGTCCGCGAAATGGTGGTACAGGGAGGGCGCGCGCACCCCCAGATGTTTGGCCAGTCGCGGCAGGCTGAACGCGTCCAGGCCCTCGGTGTCGATGATCTCTATGGAAGCCGCCACGACCGAGGAGCGGCTGATCAGAGGTTGCGACGGGCGAGGCATAGGTGGCTTTCCGCTCGGGTGACGCCAGGCGATTTACCTAGCGGCGTGAGGTTGATCGTATCGTGTGGCCGGTCGGGGCTCCGGAAGCGGCACCGCCTCGTCGAGGAAGGCGAGCAGCCCCTCGGTCAGCACATCGTTGTCGTCGCCGCCGACCATATGCCCCGCACCGTCGACGGCGATGTGGCGGGCGTGTGGGATCAGTTCCAGTAGGTCGCGGACTCCCTCGGGTCCCACCACGTCCGATTGCCGGCCCTGGATCAGCAGGGTGGGGACGGTGATCCGCCGTGCGGCCGCCCGGGCCCGCTGCTCGCGGAACTCGGCTCGGTCGGGACCGTTGTCGCGGTGGCTGATCATTCGCGGATCCCAGTGCCAATACCATCGGCCGTCCCGCAGTCGGAGGTTCTTGCGCAGCCCGTCCGGGCGGGGCGGGCGTGGCCGGTGCGGGTTGTACGCGGCGACGGCCGCGGCGGCCGCGTCGAGCGAATCGAAACCGGACAGGCCTTCGCGCATGAAGGCGGTCACCCGGTCCACGCCGTCCGATTCGGCCATCGGCGTGATATCGACCAGTACCAGCGCGCGGGCCACGTCCGGTTGGGCGCCCTGGGCGAGAAGCCCGGCCATCCCGCCCATCGAGGCGCCGACCACCACCGGTGGCTGTTCGAAGCCGGCCGCCACAGCGACGAGATCCCGGGCGTGCGCGCCGAGGGAGTAGTCGCCGTCCGCGGCCCAGTCGCTGTCACCGTGGCCGCGGGCATCCAGGATCAGTGCGCGCCGGCCGTTGGCAGCGAGACGAAGACCCGTGCGTCGCCAGGAATGCCGGGTCTGGCCGCCGCCGTGCAGGAGCAGTACGGTGCCGCGGTCCTCGCCCGCCGGGGGATCGAAGCGTTCGGCGACGAGTCCGACGCCCGCGCCTCGCAGGCGGACAACAGTGCCGGTCAAGGTCATATGAGAGATCTCCTCTACTGCTCAGTGACCGGAGGTGCCGCCGTCGACGGCGAGTGTGGAGCCGGTGATATAGCCGGAGGCCGGACCGGCGAGGAACACGACCGCCGTATCGATCTCGCGCTGTGTGGCGGTGCGGCCGAGTGGGCACTCCCGCAGGAAAGCGTCGAGGGTGTCGTGGGACATCTCGCCGATCATGTCGGTGTCGACGAAACCCGGCGCTATCGCATTGACCCGGATACCTTTTCGCCCGGCCCACTGGTTCGAGAGATCGCGCGTGAGCCCGATGAGCCCCGCCTTGCTGGACGCATAGGCGGCCTGCGGCAGCACCGATTTGATCAGCCCGAGCATGCTCGAGATATTGACGATGCTCGATCCCGGCCGCATCACCCGCGCACATGCCTGCGCCATCCAGTACGCGCCGAACAGGTTCACCTCGAGCACGTTCCGGTAGTCGTCGGGATTCTCCCGGGTGGCCGGTGCGGTATGCGTGACACCCGCATTGTTGACCAGCACATCGAGCCGGCCGAACTTCTCGACGGCGGCGCGCGCCAGTGCCTCGCACCGGCCGGGGTCGGTGATATCGGTCGGTACCACCAGGCAGCGGCGCCCCCGGGTGGTGACGCCCGCGGCCACCTGGTCGAGTTTGTCTCGCCGTCGTCCCGCGACCACGATATCGGCGCCCGCCTCGGCCAGCGCATGGGCGAATCCGGCGCCGAGCCCGCTGCCCGCCCCGGTGACCACCGCCACGCGCCCGTCCAGGCGGAAGAGGTCCAGTACCGATCCACTCGACGGCGCCGCCGTATCCATCCGACCGGCTCCTTTCGTATCGTTGTTTAGCTAACAGTATTAGATTTACCATCGTAAGGGTTCTCGCGGGCGATCCGATCACGTGGCCCTTGCCATGAGATAATCTAACGCCATAAGATTTAACGAAGAGGGAATCTCGCGGACGGGAGCGGTGATGAGCGATAGTCGGACGACCCGCCGGATGTGTGTGGTCGGTAAGGAATCGGCCGCGGCAGGTGTCGTCACGGTGACGCTCGCCGAACCGGCCGGCGTGGCGGTGCCGGAGTGGGAGCCCGGCGCTCATATCGATCTCGTACTCGGTGACATCACCCGGCAGTATTCGCTGTGCGGCGATCCCGCGGACCGGTCGTCGCTGCGCGTCGCGGTGCTCCGCGAATCGAACGGGCGGGGCGGATCGGTCTATGTCCACGACAAGCTGGAAGTCGGTGATCTGCTCGAGGTCGGCGGCCCCCGCAACAACTTCACGCTGGTGGATGCCCCGGCGTATCTGTTCGTCGCCGGCGGTATCGGCATCACTCCATTGCTGCCCATGCTGCGTGTGCTCGCCGAACGAGGAAAGCCGTGGCAATTGCTGTACGGCGGGCGGTCGCGGGAGAGTATGGCCTTCGCCGCCGATCTGGCGAGCGCGTATCCCGAACAGGTCCGCGTGAACCCGCAGGACGAATACGGTCTGCTCGACCTGGCGACCGCGCTGGACGGTGCCGAACCGGGTGCCGCGGTGTACTGCTGTGGCCCGGAGCCGCTGCTGCAGGCGATCGAAACCGGTTGCCGGGAACGCGAACGCCTCACCCTGCATATCGAACGGTTCGCTCCCAAGGAAGTCACCGCGGCGTCCACCGACGCCTTCGAGGTCGAACTCGCGCGCAGCGGCAGGGTGGTGACGGTCGGGGAATCGGAATCGGTACTCGACGCCTTGCGGCGCAGTGGTGCCGAGGTCGACTTCTCCTGCCGGGAGGGCACCTGTGGAACCTGTGAGGTCGCCGTGCTGGCCGGCCGCCCGGACCACCGGGATTCCGTCCTGACCGAGGATGAGCAGGAGGCGAGCGACGCCATGATGATCTGCGTTTCCCGAAGTCGTACGCCCCGTCTTGTGCTCGATCTCTGACCTACCTCATTCGTCCGCTCCTGGAGGCACCGTGTCCCCGTCCGAACCCGCGGCACTGTACGAAGTGCGCGACCACATCGCCGTTGTCACGCTGAACCGGCCCGACGCCCTGAATGCCGTGAACTCGGCACTGTCGGCTGCGGCGGGGGCCGCGCTCGAGCGGGCTGCCGCCGACCCGGAGGTCCGCGTCGTGGTGATCACCGGCGCCGGCCGGGGTTTCTGCGCGGGCGCGGATCTGAAGGAGATCGCCGCCGGTCGCAGCGTCTACGACCCGGATCACCGGGAGTGGGACTTCGCCGGCATCGTGCGGCATTGGATCGGGAAACCGGTGATCGCCGCGGTCAACGGGTTCGCGCTCGGCGGCGGCACCGAGATCGTGCTCACCGCGGATCTCGCCGTGATCGACGAGAGTGCGGCGCTGGGGTTGCCCGAGGTCCGGCGGGGACTGCTCGCCGCCGCGGGCGGCCTGCTGCGGATCCACCGTCAGGTGCCCGCCAAGGTCGCCGCCGAGATCGCGTTCACCGGTGAGCCGATCTCGGCGGCCCGGGCATACGAACTGGGTCTGGTCAACAAGATCGCTCCGGCCGGTACCGCGCTGGCGGTCGCCCTGGAACTGGCGGCCGTGATCGCCGCGAACGCCCCGGTGTCGGTTCAGCAGAGCAAGAAGGTGCTGCACGAGAGCGCCGCCTCGGACACCGGTTGGTCGGCGGCGGAATGGGAGGTGAACCGTGCGGCCTCGAAAGTAGTCATGTCCAGCGCCGATGCCAAGGAGGGGCCGCGCGCGTTCGCGGCGAAGCGGGAGCCGCGGTGGACCGGGTCCTGACCGCCCGGATGGGTTGGTTTATCAAATTACAAATCTTGATTGACGTATCACAGCTACCTCTGTAGCGTGGGTCACACGGCGATCGTGTCCCCGCGGACGCCTCGGCTCGCACCGTGACTCGCTACCGGTGCACTCGACTCGAATCATCCAGAATCACCGACGCCGGAGACCCGGCCGTCGCTTCGTGGGCAAAGGAGCTCGCAGATGAAACTCCAGGACAAGGTCGCGATCATCACCGGTGGCGGCTCCGGCCTCGGCCGGCGGTCCGCTCAACTGTTCGCCGCCGAGGGCGCGCGCATCGGTGTGGTCGATATCGACCCGGAGCGCGCGAAGGGAACCGTCGAACTGGTGCGGGAGCAGGGCGGCGAAGCCATCGCCCTGGTCGCCGACGTCAGTAAGAAGGCCGAGATCACCGAGGCGGTGACCCGGACCGTCGCCGAGTTCGGAAAACTCGACATCATGTTCGCCAACGCGGGTGTCGTCTCCCGCGGCGGTGTCCCGTCGGTGGCCGGTGGCGAGCAGGTCGCATTCGAAGATCTCACCGAAGCCGACTGGCACCATGTCCTCGGCGTCAACCTGAGCGGTGTCGTGTACTCGGCGCAGGCCGCGGTCCCGGCGCTCGAGGCCAATGGCGGCGGCGTCATCCTCGCGACCTCCTCGGCCGCCTCGATCGCCGCCTATCACAGCATCGCGATGTACTCGGCCACCAAGGCCGGCGTCAACGGCCTGGTGCGCGGCCTGAGCCTCGACCTCGGCAGGCGCGGTATCCGGGTCAACGCCATCGCCCCGACCCACGGAATGTCGCCGAACTTCCTGGCCCCGGCCGGAACCCCGGTGGTCGGCAAGTCCTACGAGGAGGTCGCGGGTCCATGGGAACCGGCCGTCTCCCCGATTCCGCTGAAGCTGAACCGGCCGCCGTCGCTGCTGGACAATGCGCGCGCCGCGCTGTTCCTGGTGTCCGATGACTCCGCCTACATCTCCGGGGTCACCCTGCCCGCCACCGACGGCGGCACACTGTCCCGGGTCGCGATGTGGTTCGACGAGGACCGCGGCTTCACCGACGCCTCCTGAGCCGCCGGTCCCGACGCCGTACACAGAAGTAAGGACAACGATGGCTGCGACAATCGGGTCGGCCCTGTGCTGGTGGGCCGAGACCAAAGGAGATCAGCGGGCGCTGATCGTCGAAGACGAGACGCTGACCTACCGGGAACTGCAGGACTGGTCGAGCCGGGTGGCGCGGCAGTTGGCCGACACCGGGATCGCCCCCGGCGAGCGGGTGGGTGTGCTCGGCCCGAACTCGCTGATCTGGCCGGTGCTGGCGCTCGGGGTGCTCAAGGCGGGCGCGGTGCTGGTCCCGCTGAACCCCCGGCTCAAACCGCCCGAGTTGCGCAAAGTGCTCGACGACTCGGGTGCGGTGCTGGCCATCGCCCCGGCCGAATTCGCCGAAACCATCGCGCAGACCCGAGAGCTGGGCCGTGATTTCGCGGCGAAGTTCTTCGACGAGTTCACCGTCCTGCGGGACGGCGGCCGTGACGACTTCCGCGTCGACGTCGACCGGGACGACCCGGTCGCGCTCCTGTTCACCAGCGGTTCGACCGGTCTGTCCAAGGGCGTCGTCTGCACCAACCGGACGCTGCTCGATATCGTCTTCGAGGCCACGCTGACCGAGGAGGGTCTGCGCCCTGGCTCGACGTCGCTGCTGTTGCTGCCGCTGGTGTTCACGCCGGGCGTGGTCTGGGGGCTGGTCATGGCCGTGGTCCTGGGCAACACGCTGGTGGTCGAGAAAGAGCTGCGGCCCGAGCGCGCGGTCGCGCTCATCGGCGAGCACCGGGTGAACACACTGTTCGGCGTACCGCTGGTCTTCGAGGCGATCGCGCGCACCCCCGCCTTCGCCGACACCGATGTCTCCTCGCTGCGTACCGCCATCGTCGGAGGCGCGGCCGTCGCACCGGCACTTTTGCAGGCCTGGGCAAACAAGGGGGTGGAGTTGCGTCAGATCTACGGGATGACCGAAGCGGGCGGTGTCGCGACCGCGACCAAACGCGCCGAGGCATTCACCCACCCCGACACCTGCGGCACGGGATCGATCTTCACCGAATTGAAGGTGGTCCGACCGGACGGCGCCGAGGCCGAACCCGGAGAAGAGGGCGAGATCGTGCTTCGTGGACCGGGCGTCACCCCCGGTTACTGGAACGATCCACAGTCCACGGCGCAGGCACTGCGGGAGGGTTGGCTGCACAGCGGGGATCTGGGCACCCGAGACGGACGTGGGCGGGTCAAGTTCGTGGACCGGATGAAGGACCTGATCATCACCGGCGGAATCAACGTCTCCCCGGTCGAGATCGAACGGGCGATCGGCGAACTCGCCGGCGTCGAGGAGGTCGCGGTGATCGCCGCACCCGACGAGCGCTTCGGGGAGACACCGGCCGCCATCGTCACCGCCGCCGGTGAGGTCGATGCGGCGGCGGTGGTGGCGCACTGCGAGCGATTGATGGCCGACTACAAGGTGCCCCGCTATGTGGTGATCCGAGCCGAACCGCTGCCCCGGCTGCCCAACGGCAAACTGTCCAAGACCGCGGTGCGCGAGGAATACCGTGATGTCACCGAACGATTCGAGAAGGTGCGTTGAGTTCGATGACCGAAACCTCGGAAAGCTGCCCGGTACTACTCGAGCGGGATGGGGAGATCGCGATCCTGCGATTGCACCGGCCCGAGCGGTTGAACGCCTTCACCGAGGACATGTGCGAGCGGCTGCTCGCCGCCATGGACGAGGTCGATGCCGACGACTCCGTGCGCGCCGTGGTACTCACGGGGTCGGGACGGGCGTTTTGCGCCGGCGCGGACCTGGCCGCGGGCGGCGACACCTTCGTACTCGGCGGCGACCCGGTCACCGGTGATGCGCCGGCGGATCAGGGTGGTCTCGTGGCCTTGCGCTTCTACCGGTCCACCAAACCGATCGTCGCCGCGATCAATGGTCCGGCGGCCGGTGTCGGCGTCACCATGACATTGCCGGCCGATATCAGGATCGCCTCGGACACCGCGAAATTCGGCTTCGTCTTCACTCGGCGGGGCCTGGTCCCCGAGGCCTGCTCCTCGTGGTTCCTGCCACGGATCGTCGGCATCTCCACCGCGCTGGAATGGGCCCTCGGCGGACGTATGGTCAGCGCGGACGAAGCCCGGGAACGTGGTCTGGTGCGCGAGACCGTCCCCGCCGGTCAAGTGCTGGATCGCGGGCTCGAACTCGCCCGCGAGCTGGTCGGCGGAACAGCGCCGGTATCCGTCGCGCTCACGCGGAGCCTGCTGTGGCGGATGCTCGGTGCGGAAGCCCCCGAGGTGGCCCACCGCGCCGATTCCCTCGGTATCTACCTGCGAGGGACCTCCGGCGATGTCCGGGAGGGTGTCGAGTCCTTTCTGGCCAAACGCGACCCCCGGTTCACCGATCGCGTCTCCGCGGGCCTGCCCGACCTGTTCGGTGCCGCCGCACCGGCGCGCTGATTGCTACGATCACCGGGCTCGGCGTCCGGCCGAGTGGGCGAAGAGGAGGTAGGCGGAGATGGCTCGACGGCGCACCGGCAGCGTCCTCAGCGAGGACCCCGATGAGGCACGCCGTCAGATTCTCACAGCCGCCGAGGCGGTGTTCGAGCGCTACGGCGTCGCCAAGACCACCATGGACGATATCGCCAAGGAAGCCAATGTCTCCCGGCCTACCGTCTACCGTTACTTCGGCGACCGTGACAGCCTGATCACCGCGTTGATCGAGGTCCGGGCGCGGGCCATGTTCACTCGCGCCCGGACCTTCCTGCGCAAACGCGAAACCTTCGCCGAACAGGTCGTCGACGGCCTCATCTATCTGGTGAACATCGGCCGCAAGGATCCGGTGGTACGGCTGATCGTGAGTCCGGAGCATATGGATTTGGCCACCGCATTGGTCGGCAGTTCCGGACTCGCCGCCCGGCTCACCGAAGAGATGTGGGCGCCGGTTCTGCAGGAGGCGCGCGCCCGCGGTGAGGTACGCGAGGACCGCACCGATACCGAGATCTGTCAGTGGATCGCCCTGGTGGAACTGATCCTGGTGGGCCGGATGGACTTCGGCTCCGACTCCGACCCCGACCATCGGCGGATGCTGACGAAATTCCTGCTACCGGGCATCGTCACGCCCGAAGCCGCTGCCCGCGCCGGTATCTGACGGTAGCCCCCGGATCCGCCGGGGCCCGCGGCGGGTCGTATCGGCCGGTATGGTCGGCGGTCGGAGTCGGCGAAGGTCTCCGATCGGGTCCCGAGCTTGCAAAAACCATATGGTCTGTATTTTCCGGGAGCGGTAGGTGATCATGTCCGGGTGGATCTTGATCGAATCAGCACCCGAGCCGCGGAACTCGCGGTGAGCTTCGGCGTCCGGGCGCCCCGCGTCGTGGCGGGGAAAGTACCGGCGTGGGTGATCGAAGGCCTGCGGTACTCCGTTCGGAAACAACCGGTTATCACTGTCGGCGCCGGGTTCGGTGGCATGACCGCGGCCGAGCAGGACGGTGCGCTCGCGAACGCGATAGTGGCGAGCGACCTCTATCGAATCGGGGCGGTCAAGATCCTGCTCACCTACAGCCTGTGCTTCGTGGCCGTCGGCGGCCCGCTGGTCTTCGTCGCCGCATATCACCGAACTCCGACCTGGGTGACCCTTTCGGTATACGGGGCACTCTATGCGCTCGGCTACCTACTGACATTCGCCCTGCGGTCTCGACGCGTCATCTACCGCGTCGACCACAGAGTCGCCGAGGTGCTGGGGCGACCGGTCGTGGACCTGATGATCGACCACGACATCCGTCACGAGCACATGATTCCCGGTTTCGTGCGGCTCTTCCTCCTCGTGTACGGCCCCACGGTGGCCCAGCGCGTGCGACGCCTCGACACCACCTTCGGTGCGCACCACATCGCTGGTTGGCCAGCCCGGTCGTAGCCACCGCCATTAATCGAGGTATGGACACTGACCCGGAGCGGCAAGGGAAGGAACAGTTCGCTCGGCCGCAAGGCGGTAGTCAGTAACGGCGTTCGGCGGGTCGGAAGGTTTCACTGAGTCGGCTGTAGGCGTCGCGGACCTCGCCGGGGATGTCTTGACCGACGATGTGGCCTTCGGCGGGGTACTCGTCGAGGCGTTTGATCTCTCCCATGGTGACCGCGACGATCGATTTCGGATGCGGTGCCGTATCGGCATCGGGCCGGTTGCCGTACTTCATGTAGTTCTCCAGGGAGACATCGGGGGTGGACATGGCGACATGATCGACCGACACA
Organism: Nocardia rhamnosiphila NBRC 108938; assembly: GCF_000720425.1. Lineage (GTDB taxonomy): Bacteria > Actinomycetota > Actinomycetes > Mycobacteriales > Mycobacteriaceae > Nocardia > Nocardia rhamnosiphila. Next base: position 651,282 of record NZ_JOAJ01000001.1, read on the forward strand.
CGCTTGCCGTTCACGTCGGCAACGCCCTGTTGCATGACCGTGGCCCATACCCGGCGTGCATGGAACGGGGTACACACCCCGATGAGCGAGGAGATATCGCGGCCGTGGTCGGCGAGCATCTGGGCCGAGAAGGCAGCGTTTTGCCCCGTGTTGGCGGCCTTGGGTTCCTCGATGATCCGTCGAGGGTCGAGTTTCATCTTCTCCGCGGCCAGCCGGAATTTGGCTGCTTCGCCGTTGCTTCCGGAGAACACGACAGGGACATCGTCGAGCCCGCGGTCGCGGACCAGGTTCGCGATCACCGAGGCGCCACCGATGTCTTTGCTGCCGAAGAAGATGATTCCGCCGTAGTTCCGTGCTGGATCGATCTCCCATTTCGGGTCGTGGCGCAGGTAATCCCATAGTTTTCCCAAGTCGGACATCGCGCGGTCCGTATCCACACCGCGCTCGTGGAGTTCCCGGAACCATTCGGTGTAGGCATCTTCCCGGCGCCCGCCGTAAACCTGATCGTTGCTGATCAACGCTCGGGCGGACGTATCGATCGGTATCGCAGCATCACGTTCCGCACGGAGGAACATGCCGGCCGATGCCCGGGTCTCGCTGATCAGTCCCCGCTGTTTGCCGACCGCGTCCGAGATGCCGGTGGTCAACGCGCGTGCAACCCGGCCGGCAGCGTCTAGCGCAATCCCCGCCGGGCTGTTCGCACCCGGCAGATCCAGGCCACTCATCCGTCCTCTTGAAACTCATGATCCGAAACGACGCGCAGAACCATGAGTCCGCTGTCAGCCTGTCGAGGCTAGTATCTACTTTTCTTCTCTGCACCTGGCGGAGTCCCCGTACCTGGTGGCATGAGGCATGAGCGTGTGTTGGGGCGGATCTGCTGATGTGAGGCATGGGCCGGAAAATAGTTTCGTGGACGCCGCACAGATTGCTCAGGCCCTAGAAGATGCGGGGGGCATAGACTGTGGCGCCGGCAGCCCGCCGGAGCCACATTGGCGCTTCGGTGCCGGCGCCGTCGGCGTCGAGTAGACGGGCGAGGTTCTCCATGGCCTCGGTTTGCCCGGCCGTTGCCGCTCGTCGGTGCCATTGTGACCCTTCGCTGAGGAGGTTGCGCTCTTCCAGGAGTACTCCGAGGTTGTTCATCGCCTCGGTGTTCCCGGCTTCGGCGGCGGGCCGGTGCCAGGATTCGGCCTCGGTAAGTTCGCCCAGTCCCATGAGTCCGTCGTCGGGGGTAGAGCGCGGGCCGAACCCGGTCGACCACCAGCAGCGCGTCGGAGAGGCGAACGATGTAGGCGGTGAGGTGCCGGCGCTCGTTGGGCGCGGCCGGATCGCCGCGTAACCCAGGAATCGGGACGGTCAAGGCTGCCCCGGCTGGCCTGGTCGGCCGAAATTCGCCACGGAATGTGATGTGTACCACCCCTCTGGACACCAAAAGCTAATGACATTAACCTTTTAGCTATTGAAGCTAGCTAAGGAGACCGCTATGACCACTCAGTACCTCTCGCTTCCCGACGGCACCATCGCCTACGAACTCAGCGGCCCCGCCGATGGGCCTCTGGTGGTGTGCGTCCCCGGCGTCGGCGTCAACCGCGCCGATTTCCGGTTCGTGGCCCCGACGCTGGCCGAATCCGGAAACCGGGTGGCCGTCATGGATATCCGGGGTCACGGCGATTCCAGCGCCGACTGGCCGCAGTACCATCCCACCGCCGTTGGCCACGACATCGCCGCCGTGATCCGTCATCTCGGCGGGCCTGCCGTGATCGTCGGCCACTCGTTCGCGGCGAAGTCTGCCGGGCAGGTCGCCGTCCGCGAACCCGAGTCGGTGCGCGGCCTGGTGCTCGTGGGTGCCGCGGTGCGGCACGAGAAGCCCGGCTTCGTCATGGGGCTGGCCGCCAAACTCGTCACCGGCAATGCTGCGCTGTGGACGATGTTCCTGAAGACGCTGTATCCGGGCGCCAAGCCCGCCGACTTCGCCGAATATCTGGCCGCGAACAAGGCGATACTGCGCCGCAGAGGACATCTCGCAGCCTTGAGCGCCCTGACCGATTCGCTGCCCGCCGACCCGGCCCTGGACCTGTCGGACATCACCGCCCCGACCTTGATCGTCATGGGAACGAAGGACGGCGACCTCGCCGACCCGGCCGCCGAGGCGCAACGGATCGCGAACGAGGTCTCCGGACCGTCCCGGGTCGCGATGGCGGACGGCTCGGGGCACTACCCGCACGCCGACAACCCGGACTTCGTCGCGCACACCGTCGCGACCTTCCTGAAGGAGCTGTGATGCCCTACGTGGGATACCTCCCCGTCGCTTCGACCTCCGTCGCGAAGGAGCCGTGATGCCACGCGCCGGACTCTCTCCCACCGCGGTGGTGGACGTCGCCGTCGCCGTCGTCGACGAAGGCGGCCCCCGCGCCCTGACCCTCGCCGCCGTGGCCACCCGTGCCGAGGTGGCCACCCCGTCGCTGTACAAGCACGTCAAAAACCTGGACGAACTGGTGGACCTCGTCGGCGTGCGCGTCCTCGATGAACTCACCGAACGGGTGACCCGCTCGGTGGTCGGGTTCGGCGGCCCCGCCGCGGTGGGTGCTCTGTTGCGCGCCTACCGCGACTACGCCGTGGAACACCCCCACCGGTACGCGATGCTGCCCCAGAGCCCGCGCGAGACACCAGGCCGGGAAACCGCCGGCCGGCGCCTGATGGACACCATCTTCGCTGTCCTGGCCGGTTGCGGCGTCACCGGCGCAGACGCGGTGCACCTCACCCGCTGCATCCGCGCCGCCGGGCACGGCTTCGCCACCCTGGAATCCCAAGGAGGCTTCCAGCTCGCCGAAGACATCGAGACATCCTTCGCCACCCTGACCCGCATGGTGCTCAGCGCGCTGCCGCCGGTGAACCCGAAGCCGCGACGCGTGCCACCGGGGTAGCCCGCCGATGATGGTCGAAACCGACCAGTGGCAGCCCGGCCGGCAGAACAACACCGGGCTGAAAGTTCTGCCGCGAGTGGAAGGCGCCGGGCCAGATCATCGCTGGTCAACAAAGAGTCTTTCGGATCCCTTTGTCCATCGATCATCCATTCGTGGACACCGCCGCACGGTTCGGCGGTTCAGCGGATCGTGGTGGTGAGGTAGTCGTGCCCGCCGACGAGGAAGGTGTGCCCGTTGGCGGCGGGAGCGTCGATCGCGGCGACGATGGCCGCGGCGAAATCGTCGATGGTGGGCAGGGGCCCATGAGTTCGGCGGGCGGCGACCGCGTCGGGATCGCGGCGTTCCAGCAGCCGGATGATGATCGTCCCGTCGATCATGTCGCCGGAGACCACGACGAACCCGACACCGCGGTCCGTGAATTCGGGAATGAGGGCACGCAGGGCATCCTCGCCGGCGCGTTTGCTCGCGGCGATCGGCTCGTATCCCTCGGGTAAGGGGCCGCCGTCGGCGTGGAAATGCGCTTGATGGCTGGTGACGAACACGATCCGCCCGCCGGACGGTATGAGGGGCAGGGCGAGGGTGGCGAGGCGTACCTGGGCGTCGCGGTTGAGGCGTAGTGCGTAGCCGGGGTCGGCGCCGCGTTCGAGCCCGCCCGAGGCATTCAGTACGAGCGCATCGAGGCGGCCGTACTGGTCGCGGATGTGGTCGATCATCGCGGTGACCGCGGTGTCGTCGGAGAGGTCCGCCTCGACCGCCGAGGCGCTGCCGCCGGCGCCGGTGATCGTGTCGACCACCGTCTGCGCTCGTTTGCTCTTCTTGCGGTAGTTGACCAGGACGTGGGTGCCGGGGCCTGCCAGTTGCTGGGCGGTGGTGGCGCCGATACCGCGTGAGGCGCCTGTCACCAGCATGATTCGTTGCGGGGGCGGGTCAGCTCGGTCCATCGGGTGTTCTCCTCGCTCGGCCGGGTGCTTCTGATCGAGAAGCAACTATGGTGCTTCGAAATGAGAAGCGCAAATGATCGCGGCCCGGCCGGGCCGGCCGATGAGTCCGGCAACGCACCGATCCTGGCGGCGATCGACCTGCTGGGGCAGCGGTGGATGCTGCGGGTGGTGTGGGAGCTCGAACCCGGGCCGCTGGGGTTCCTGGAACTCAGGCGGCGGATGGGCAACTGTTCGTCGAGCATGTTGTCGAACCGGCTCCAGCAGCTTCAGGCGGCCGGGCTGTTGGAGAAGCACGGCCCGAAAGGTTCTTACGAACTGACCATCGCCGGGGTCCGCCTCGGGGAAGCCCTGCAACCGCTGTGGGACTGGTCGGAAATCTGGACCGACCGGCCTCACGACTTCCGCTGGTCCTGAACCACCTCGGCGAGGTCGGTCGTCGCGGTCCACCAAGCCTCGATCGGAACCGCGGCACTGGAGCTGCACGCCACGGCGAAACCGGGAGTGATGTTCCGGTACACCGAGGACGGGCGCCTCATCACCGGACTCGACACCACGGACAGCTTTGCGCGGACAGGCAGCGACCCGCACCGCTTCGACACCGAGATGCGTGCCCTCGGCGCCCGATCCGAAGAACACGAATACGGCCCATGGGGTCCCGGTGAATGTTCTACAGGCCTGCGGAGAACCTCGGCGTCGGCATCTCCGAGGAAGACCTCACCGCCCGTCCCGTCCTCAGCGGCCGACTACTGCCCCCGGCCTTGCGGTAGTTGCCGAGTCGCTCAACAACGCGCCGGCGACAGAATGTGTCGTGTGAGCCGGATCCGATCTTTGAACTGAGCCGGTCAGTCCTGCTCGAACAAGTGGTCGTAGCCGATTGCGAAGGCGTAGTCGGAGGGATCGACCACCACCTGGAGCCGGTCACCGATCCGCGGAAGCGGGAGAACGGCCGGTACCTCGCAGTCCGCCTTGAACGTCTCGAAACCCGGCCCACTGATACGGACCCGAAGTTCGGCAACATCCGGATTCTCGGCGCCCTTACGTATCCGGACCGCGATGATCTCCGCCGTGGAAACAACCCCGACGACCCGGAACCGCTTCGCGTTCCGTCTCTGCCCGTAGGCGGTCACCGCAATGGCGACGCCGAGCGGGAAAGTGATGATCGCCGGGCACAACCCATTCCACAGTGAATCACTGGTCAACGCGAGAACAGGCCCCGACAACATCAGACCGGTCGCGATCGAATAGGTGAAAACCTGTGCGACAGGCCCGATGAGTTCGACTTGGCTCGGCTCTCTGTCGCTACCGGACACTTCAACATCATAGTGACGGAAACGCGCCCGGATGGACGATTCCGCTCCGCATCGCACCGTCGTCCCACCAGCGTCTGTACCGCCGGCGGCTATCGCGATCGCTTTACTGGTGTTCGTATGAGCACCTGGATCTCAAATCCAATGTTTCGAGACTTGCTCCTGCCGCACTGCCGAGCGAGGCCGGTTGATTCGCTACTATCACCGCAGAGGGTATCCCTGACCTCATCGACAGCTACGTGCCACCGGATCTCGTCCGCGAAGCGGTCGTATCGTCGTTCTTGCCGAGTTGAGCGAGGGTGTGGTTGTGCGGGGTAAGTGGTTCGGTAAGCGTGTAGCGCAGCCACTGGCCAACAAGGTCATTCCCGACACAGCCCGGGCGGCTGAGACCCCTATCCGGCAGGCCGGACAGACAGCGGAGTCGGCAGGAACAAAGATCCCCGGCAGCGATCGCGACGGAGTATCCCAGATCGAGCAGTCCGGTGGGGCGGTGTCACCCCCGGCCGGGGGAGACGCTGTCACCCGTAAGGAGCGGTCGGCCGAATTCTCGCCGACCATGTCAGGACAGCAGATACGTGACACATTGGCCGGGCTTCTGGGCGATCGCGGTGCCGCCGATATCGCTGCACTACCGGTGAACCACGGACTGAGGAACTCGGGAAATCAGGGGGTTCGCCTGGTCTACACACCAGCGGCCGCGGGTAGCGGAGGGACGGTCAGCGGACAGGTCGAGGAGATGCGAATACCGCAGGGCGGGATACTGGAAGACCACTGGAGCGCGGCCAAGCTCGGTGAATTCGCGTTCCACCGGCCTACAGACGGGTCGGCTTCCTCATGGTCGGCCAGGCTCCTCGGGGACCGCAAAAAAATCGGTTCCACGGCCGAGCGGTTACCCGCGGAACTCGCCGAGGTGGCGCCGGGATTCGACACGGATCAGGTCCGTTCGACGGTGGCCGACGCGGTGACGCGGATGTCGAAGGACAAGTTGGCGCGCCGCGGCGGCGCGCTGGACGTCGAAGCCGGAGGCGATCAACTCACAGTCCGAGCGTCCGCCGGGGTTATGCCTTTGCAGATGACCTCACCCAATTGGATCCTGCTCCAGACCACCCTTACCCGCACCGACGGTTCCTGACCGAACGGCGCCGCCAGGTCGCTGATGGAGGCCGGCCCGCGTGGTGTGATCGCGCGGGGCGCAGCCGCAGCTACAGAGACCCGGCGCAGAACGGCGGCGGTGTGATCGACGTCGACGCCGGGGTGAGCCTGGACGCGCTGACGCGTGGCCGGCCGAGCCCACCGCATCCCGAATGTCGCTCACGCATACAGGCATCGCGCGGGACACGAGGGGGAGGGTGCGAGAATCGCCCGATGGATGACTACACCGCTCACAAGCAGCGCGCCGAGGCGTTACTCGATGGCCTCACCGCCGGGGAAGCTGTCAGCGAAGCGGAGCGGCGCAACGTGATCGCGCAGGCGCAGGCACATGCTGCCCTCGCGCAGGCGGAAGCCCAGCGGGAGACCGCGGAAGCTATACGTGCGCTCGAGGCGTCGTCGCGGCAAAGCGCAGTCTGAACGAAGCAGACCGGTCCGCAACGCCGACCGCGACCCAGCAGATCCCGCGGAACAGGACTCCGGCCTCACGGAACCAGCGGTACTCACCCGTCCTCCTACACCCGGCGGACAGGCCGTCGGTGTTTGTTCGGACGCGGAGATCAGGGTGTCGACCAGGCGGCTTCGTCGATCGCCAGCCATGGCGCCGCCGCGACGAGGGTGGGGGTCATATCCGTGATCGCCTTGGTTCGACGGTGAAGATGGGATTGGTCGACGTAGCCGGCCTCGGCGGCGGCATCCGCAGGCGAGCGCCCTGCGGCCAGGAGATGGGCGGCACGGTCGAAGCGGACCAGTTCGGACGCATGCTTGGGTGAAACCCCGAGATGGGTACGAAAGCGAGACCAGAGCCGTTGCCGGGTCCAGCCGGTCTCTGCGGCGCGGGATTCGACTCGGAGCAGGCCTTTGGTGCTGACGGTCCGGTCCCAGGCGTACGCGACCTCGGGTGCTACACCGAATCCGCGAGGTAGCCGGCTTCGAAGGAACGCGGCTGCGAGTGCGAACCGGTCGTCCCACGACGGCGTCGAACGGAGTCGCTCGGTCAAGATGCCGACGCAGCTACCCCACAGCTCCTGCAGCGGTATCACGGTGCCGCCGATGATGTCGGTGTCTCGGAGAATCGCCGCGGCGACAACGGGGGACACTCGGATCTGCAGGACGTCACCGGCTTCCGCACCGGTGATACGTAAGGCGCCCGCCCGGAGGCCGACGATCACGTTCCCCGTGACCAGGCGCCCGAGAATGTCGTAGACGACGCCGCCCTCGCTGAGATCGAGCAGCAGCGTGACCGAAGGGTGCGGGATCATCATGATATCGACGGGCGCGACGTCGTGGTAACGGAAACCCGCCATCCGGACTCCCGGAGCCGGTAACCGGGCCGGGACGGTCACATCCACCCGGTTCCAGTCCCATCCGCCCGCTGTGGTCATACGTCCCAGGCTAACCGGAACGCCGAAAGCGTGACATTCGTCCAATACGGCGTGAGGAGCCAGTGACGAAGCTGTCGGCATGAGCGAATCGAGTCCCGCCCGGACAGGCAACACCATGACCATCCACGGATTGCACGTCGTTATCGATGGAGATCCGGCGGCACCTCCCTTGCTGCTCATCCACGGCTCGGGCGCGACCGGTTCGACGTGGGAGCCGGTGGTGCCGGCGCTCGCCGCCGAGCATCGGGTGATCACGATCGACCTTCCGGGCTGCGGCCGGTCCCAACCGGTGCCGACGTACGCCGTACCGCAGCAGGCGGAGCGGGTGGCGACGGTATTGGATGAGCTGGGCGCCCGGAATCTGACGGTGGTCGGTCACTCCAGCGGAGGGTACGTCGCTACCGCTCTCGTGGAACACCGTCCCGACCTGGTCGGCGAGCTGATCCTGGTCAGCACGGGGCCGAGTCACGCGGCGCTTCTTCCTGAGCCGGCGATCATCCGGATGCTCGCCGCGCCGCCCTTCGGTCCGCTCGTGTGGGCTATCCGTACCGACTCGCTGATCCGCCGCGGCCTGGTGGCGACTGCGGCGGCACCGATCACGGTGCCGGACGGGGCCCTGGCCGACTTGCGAAGAACGTCCTATCGAGCGTTCCGCGCGATTCTGGCGGCCAACGTCGACTACATCACCACGCGGACCGTGCCCCAGCGCCTCGTCGATTCCGGAAAACTCCTCCTCGTGATCTTCGGAGATTCCGACCCGCGTTGGGACCCGGCATCAGCGCACCAGTACGAGGCGGTGCCGGATGTCGAGCTGGAATACCTTCGCGGAGTAGGGCATCTCGCGATGCTCGAGGACGGCGACGCCCTCGCCCGCTCGATCCTCCGCCGCGCACCAGATCGTCCCGGACGGTGAGCGCAGCAGCCGGAGCAGGGCACAAACCAATGTGGGCGACCTCGTTTTGTTGAACAGTAAAAGTCATCATTATCGCTGCTCGGCGATGTTCCACAGGGCGTCGTGTCCATAATGGCTCGTTTTGTGTCAACGCCAGCCCCGAAAGCGTCCGCGCAGTACTACGCTCGCTCGCGACGATCGCCGCGGACGGCCGGTCCTCGATCGCGGTGCTCGGCGAGATGCGCGAACTCGGTGATATGGCGGCGGCCCTGCACGCCGACATCGGTTGCTACACCGCGGACCTGGGTATCGGCACGCTCATTGCGGTCGGCGGCTCCCACGCCGAGGCCATGGCCGCCGCGGCCCGCGAAGCCGGGACAACGCGGGTCGCGTGATCGCGAACGCGTTGACCGCGGGCTTCCATCGCATCGTCCATCGTGCCCGACCCGTACCTGTCGGGTCGAGCGCTGGTCAGCGATGATTGCCGCGGGAAATTTGTCCAACAAGCACCTTGTGGTGACCACCGAGCGCTAGGCCGATTTGTCCGGCGTGTGCAGAGCGTCTGCGCCCGAATTCCGGCTGATACCACGGCGGCCCGCCGTTGTCGGAGTCATTTGGCATGATCGCGGTTATGACCAGCGCTCCGACCACTCCGCCGCGGCCGTTCGACGTCACCACCGTCTTCCCTCTACTGGCTCCGCTGGCTCGCACGGCGACCCGGTTGCACCCGCGCCCCGGGTCGCCGTCACCGCAGGACAGTTCCATCGGCGGACCGTTGCTCTGGCCCGCCGACGAACCGTGGCCGCACTGCGACGAACCTCATGAAGTGGACGGAATCAACCCGACCCTGACTCCAGCGGAGGTGAGGCTGGAACGACGGATCCGTGCCGTCTCGCGCGGCAGGGCCCTGACCCCGCAGGAACGAGAGACCCTCGAGCGAATCCGCCCGCCGCAGGAGTATCCGGTCAGGTTGGCGATCGCCCCCTATGAGGGTTCCATAGCGATGCTGCCGGTCGCACAGCTCTACGCGCGTGACGTGCCCGATCTGCACACGCCTGAAGGCGCAGACCTGCTCCAGGTCTTGTGGTGCCCCTTCAACCATCCGGCGGGCATGCCCAAGACCGCGCTGTTCTGGCGGTCGGCCGCCACCGTCACCGCCATCCTCACCACGCCCCCCGAACCGCCCGCGGTGCAGTTCGACGGCTACCTGCCCGAGCCGTGCCTGCTCAACCCGGAGCAGGTCACCGAATACCCCGACCACAGGGAGCTGAGCAAGGAACTCCGCGAACAGATCGGAGACTGGAGCGTGTGGCAGGCAGCCGAGACGGGCGTGGACAGCGCCTATGCGTCGTACCCGCTGGAGTTCTACGCCAATGAGTTGTCCGTCGCACCCGGCTGGAGAGTCGGCGGCTGGCCCGGCTGGGGAGCCGCCGACCCCAGCCCCCTGCTCTGCCCTACCTGCAACGGCGACATGCATGCCCTGCTGACCATCGCCACGTCCGAAGCCGGCAGCAGAGACAGCAGCTGGCTCCCACGCGAGGAATCGGCGCATGAACCATCCATCGGCTTCAAGCCCACTGCAGTCGAAATAGGTAGCGGCTACGACCAGCATCTCTACGTCTGCCAGACGGCGCCGGAGCACGCCCACACCGAGCTGATGGCCTAGCCGTTGGGTCGGGTCGGGGCGGGTCCGAGGAGCGAACAACGGACACATGCGTGTTCAGGTTGAGGCGAGCGTTGGCATCCTCCGGCGGATATTGCCTGACCGTCCCTTAATCGATCTTGCATTCCTGGACAAGAATTGTCGGCATTATCGCTGGTCGGCGATGATTCATAGCAGTATTTCGTCTAGAAATGACCTATTTATGAACACTGGCTTCGTCTTGGTTACGGCCCGGGTCCTCCGCCGGAGGAACACGCGCCGGCGCAACTCGAGGCATGAGATATGCGTTGGCCGAGAAGTGTTCGAGCGAGCAGAATGCGGTCATGTCAACGGATCCGGTGCTGACGCGAGTCCACGACCTCTGGGAACGGTTGGCTGCCGTCCCGGTTTCGTTCTCGTCACCCGATCCCGTGAATGTGGTGGTCTCGCCCAAGTCGATGATCTGCCCGCCGGGTTGGGCAGGCTTTGTTGTGCTGCGGGGGCGGGCGATCGTGACCGCACCCAGCCCGTCCGCGGCGGCGTCGATCCGCAGTGCGGTCGCGAAGTTGCCGGTCGAGAATCTTGTCGACCCCGACTCGCTGAGCCGAGAGCTGCCGCTGGCGCACGTACTGGGGCCGGCCACGCTGGCCTATGCCGATGAGCACGCTTTTCAGGCTGCCGCGCAGGGTTCGGTATTGATCGATCGGCTGTCGAGTGGGCGTCCCGACCTTCACCGACTCGGAATACTGGCGGGTGAGGAGGAGTGGGCGGAAAGCGGGCTCGGCGAGATCACCTCGCCGGTCTTCGTCATTCGGATCCAGGGTGAGGTGGTCGCTGCCGCCGGATTCCGCACCTGGCCGGGCCGGACCGCGCATATGAGTGTGCTGACAGCGCCTGAGGTTCGGGGCCGAGGTCTGGCGCGGCTGACAGGTTCTGCGGCGGTAGCACACGCCCTGGAAGTCGGCCTGCTACCGCAGTGGCGGGCTCGCGCTCCACAATCCAAGCGAGTCGCGTTCGCACTGGGCTTCCGGGAATTCGGTGCCCAGCTCAGCGTCGAACTGGGTTGAGCACTTCGTCGAATCGGTGTCTGGCACTCGGTGCAGCCCGCCAGGGATGTCCAACAACTGATGCTTTCTTGACCAGTGCCGGGCAGTATCATCGCTGGTGAGCGATTCTTACCGGCTGATCTCGGTCCAGAAATGCCCCTTGAGGGACATGGTCGGCGGACGCGGGATCTGATGCAGCGCGGTGTCCGGGGATATGTGGCGGTGCGTGGTGGGGGGCCGACATGGATGCCAGCGGCTCACATTCAGGTGCGGTACGAATGCACGGCCTTCAGGTCAGTGCATGTCGGTGTATTCGTAGCTCACCTCGCGTGCGTCGATTTCCCGGCCGCAGCAGGTGCAGCGGAGCGCCTGTTCGATTTCACCACCGTCCGCCGCGTGCAGCAGTTTCAGCGTAGGTCCGGCCGGCCCCCACCGATCACCCCAGCGCATGAGGGCGACAGTGATCCCGTAGAGGTCGCGTCCTTTTTCGGTGAGCCGGTACTCATCGCGGGGAGGGCGGTCGCTGTAGCGGCGGCGTTCGAGAATGCCGTTGTCCACCAGCCTTTTCAACCGCTCGGTCAAGACATTGCGTGCGACACCCAGGTTCCGCCGCATATCGGCGAACCGGCGAACACCGAAAAACGCCTCCCGCAGGATCAGGAAGGTCCACCGGTCTCCGACGTGCTCGACCGCCGCCGCTACCGGATCGTGCCGCAAGCGTGGGAGCTCATCGCGTATTTCGGATTCGTTCATCTGTGCAGGATATCGAGGTGGGTTGCAAAGCGAAACCCACCCTGCCAAAGTAGGTCCTGAAACGAAACTCACTCGGGAGGTCGACGTGCTCACCACCATCCGCGATCGGGCGCTGACCGCTGCCCTGCGGCCCATGTACTCGCCTCGGCAGTCCGTGGCGCGTCGCCTGCGGCGCGACGGGGTGCCGATCCGAGGGAAAAAAGTCGTGGTCACCGGGGCCTCCTCGGGCATCGGGCGTGCCACTGCGGTCCGTCTGGCCGGCCTGGGCGCCGAGGTGGCGCTGGTCGCCCGGCGCCGAGATGAGCTCGAAGTAGTTCACAGCGAGATCTCCCGCCACGGCGGCCGGGCTCATATCCTCCCGTGTGACCTCACCGACCATGCAGCTGTCCACGACCTCGCCCGCGAAATCCTCGATACCTGGGGTCGGGTGGACATCTTGATCAACAACGCCGGCCGTTCGATCCGCCGGACCGTGCGTGAATCATGTACGCGGTTTCACGACTTTGAACGCACCATGGCTGTGAACTACTACGGGCCCGTCGCGCTCACTCTCGAACTACTGCCGGCCATGATGGCGAACCGTGGCGGCCACGTCATCAATGTTGCGACCTGGGGTGTGCCCGCCGAGCGGATGCCGAAATTCGCTGCCTATCACGCCTCCAAATCCGCCCTCACGGCCTTCGGTCACAGCCTTGCCGCGGAAGTAGCCGATCACCGAATCAACGTGACGGCGGTGCACTTTCCGCTGGTACGCACCCCGATGATCGCCCCCACCGCCCGCTATCGGGCCCAGCCGGCGCTCACCCCGGAGCAGGCGGCCGAATGGATGATCACGGCCATCCGTGCACGTCCGCGGCAATTGCAGCCACGTTACGTCCCAATGATCCGAGCGGTCGGCGCCATATCACCCACCATCGCCGACTCGATGCTGCTGAACGCCAGCTGATCCACCCGCCATCGACCGCGGCGCGGCTCCGGCCGGGCGCCGCCGCACCTCCGGCCGGAACGCCCGACACGCCGCCGACCCCGCGCAGAAGGAATGTCAGTATGACCGACGTAATCGAGCACATCGACGCGGCACTCGGGATGGCCGCGGACATCATCAACCGCATCCCCCCCGACCAGCTTTCCGCGAACTCACTATGTCCGGGCTGGACCGTCGGCTTCGAACTGAACCACCTCGTCGGCGGCATGCGGATCTCCGCCGCCGAACTGTCGGGTGTTCCGGCGGAAAGAGCCCACCACGACGACTGGCTCGAAAACGATCCCCACGCCGCCTTCGCCACAGCCGCCCGCCTCGACCGCGCAGCCTGGCACCGTGGCGACGCACTCGATACCACCATCCAGCTGGGCTTCGGTCCCGTACCTGCGACGACGGCCGCCCGAATCCACTGGACCGAAGTCCTTGTCCACGGAACGGACCTCGCCATCGCCACCGGACAAACCGAGCTCGTCGACCAAGAGCAATGCGAACAACTACTGGCCACCATGCGCACCATGAACTTCGACGCCTTCCGGCAACCCGGTATGTTCGCCGCCGAACGACCCGCCCCCACCGGTGCTGCAGCGCACCACCGCCTACTGGCCTTTCTCGGTCGCGAGTTGCCTCTCCACGCGACAGGGAGCTGAACCAGCGACTCGACAAGCAGCCGCCCCCACGCCCAGCAGCGCAATGTCGCTGCGTGTTGCCGTTCCGAGCAGGCCATTGCGGCGGGCCCGGTCGAGGAAGGCGGCAGGGTGGTCCGGGAAATCTGTGGTGACTTCGAACAGAAGCACGGCTAGGAAGAACCGACCGCTCACGAGCCCTGACGAGAAAGCGGCCACGAGCCCTGACGAGAGTCCGACCACAGCCCCGAATATGAGCGTGACGGACAGGACGTGGAGGAACCGGACGCGGGTCACACCGGCGATTTCGCAGATTTCGTCGAGGCGGATGGCGGTGCCATTGCGGCCGGTGTCGCGGCGCTGGTCGAGGTGCCGGGCCAGGCTGCGCAGCCTTTTTCGACGTTGTCGGGGGTGTCGTCGCGAAAGCGCTCGGTGCCGGCGATCGCCGCGGGGATCCGGGCGGCGAACAGCCCGTCTCGCACGGCTTCGGGATGGGGCAATCAGGCCGGTCAGCGCGGTGCCATCCGGATTGCCCCATCGAGGCGAATGGTCTCCCCGTTGATCATCGGGTTGGTGACGATATGCGCGACGAGCGCGCCGTACTCGGCGGGATCGCCCAGCCGAGACGGGTGCGGAACCTGCGTCCCGAGCGATTGCTGGGCTTCCTCCGGCAGCGAACCCAGCAGCGGCGTCCGGAAGAGCCCGGGCGCGATGGTGTTGACCCGGATCAGTAGCGAGGCGAGATCGCGGGCAATGGGCAGGGTCATCCCGACGACGCCGCCCTTGGAGGCGGAGTAGGCGGCCTGCCCGATCTGCCCCTCGAACGCGGCGACCGAGGCGGTGTTGACGATGACGCCGCGCTCCTCGCCGACCGGTTCGTTCTTCGCGATACGCTCCGCGGCCAGGCGCAGCACATTGAAGGTGCCGACCAGGTTCACAGTGATCACTTTGGTGAACTCGCCCAGCGGGAACGCGCCGTTCTTGCCCACGGTCTTGATGGCATTGCCGATCCCGGCGCAGTTCACCGCGATTCGTAGGGGGCCCAGGGCTTCCGCGGTATCGAGTGCCGCAGCGATCGCCGCTTCATCGGTCACGTCGGCGGGGGCGAACCGGACCCGGTCGCCGAGTGCCGCGGCGACATTCTCGCCGGGGGAGGAGGGCAGGTCGACGACGACGACCCGGGCACCCTCGGCGAGTAGCGCTTTCGTCGTCGCCAGACCGAGCCCCGAGGCGCCGCCGGTGACGACGGCCACAGTGTCTTCGATACGCATGGTGCTTCCTATCCGCTGGTCGTGGTGATTCAGAGTCGTTCGATCACGGTGGCGTTGGCCATGCCGGCGCCCTCGCACATCGTCTGCAGGCCGTAGCGGCCGCCGGTCCGTTCCAGGTGGTTCACCAGGGTCGTGAGCAGGCGGGTACCGGATGAGCCGAGCGCATGGCCGAGCGCGATGGCACCGCCGACGGGGTTGAGCTTGTCCGGGTCCGCGGCCAGTTCGTGTGCCCAGGCCAGCGGCACCGGTGCGAACGCTTCGTTGACCTCGTAGGCGTCGATATCGTCGATGCCGATCCCGCCCTTGGCCAGTGCCTTGCGGGTGGCGGGGATGGGTGCGGTGAGCATGAAGACCGGATCGTCGCCGGCGACGGCGAAGGAGTGGAAACGCGCGCGGGGGCGCAGCCCCAGCCGGGCGGCCGCCTCTTCGCTCATGATCAGGACGGCGGAGGCTCCGTCGGTGAGCGGTGAGGAATTGCCGGGGGTGATGTGCCACTGCGCCTCGGGGAAGCGCGCCGCGAACTCGTCGGTGCGGAACGAGGAGTTCAGTCCGGCCAGGCCCGCGGCGGTGGTCGCGGCACGAACGGTTTCGTCCACGGTGTGCGAGACGGTCGCGCCGGCGGCGTCCGCCACATCGATCGGCACGATCTCGCGATCGAACCATCCCTGGGCGATCGCGTGCGCGGCCCGCTGGTGTGATCGGGCGGAGTATCGGTCGAGGGTGTCCCGGTCCAGCTTCCATTTCGCTGCGATGAGTTCGGCGGAGATGCCCTGGTGCACCAGGCCGTCCGGATAGCGGGCGGCGATTCCGGGACCGGCGGCGTCCTGGCCGATCGGCGACGTGCCCATCGGTATGCGGCTCATCGACTCGACACCGCAGGCGATGACGATATCGTAGGCACCTGCCAGTACACCCTGGGCGGCGAAATGCGCTGCCTGCTGGCTGGAACCGCATTGCCGGTCGATGGTCGTCGCCGGTACCGAGTCGGGAAAACCGGCCGAGAGCAGTGCCGTGCGCGAGATATTGAGAGCCTGCTCGCCGACCTGCTGCACGCACCCGCCGATCACATCGTCGACCTGTGCCGGATCGATTCCGGTGCGGTCGACCAGACTGCGCAACACATGCGCCAGCAACTCCACCGGATGCGTCGCGGACAACGCTCCGCCCATTTTCCCTTTGCCAGAGGCGAGGCGGACGGCGTCCACGATGACCGCGTTCGGCATATCGATTCCTTTCGGCGACTGCGGCCCGGGGTCGGCCCGCATGCCCGGCACACCGCCGGACGCGGACGAACTGGTCTGGCCGGCGGTCGGGCGAACTTCTAGATATCTATCATCATTAGTTTTTCTGGTCAACGGTGGGTCGATGCGAGAGACCATGGTGAGCCGAACACCGGCGTGCTCATGGTGTGGGCACGGGTCCGCGTGCCGCTCTCGGCCGACCTCGGTCCACCGGGGCGGTCGACGAATCTGTGTGGGGTGGAAACCCTGCGTCCCAGCGTGGTTCCGCCAGGTGGTGGTCGATCCCTCCGACTGCACCTTCGCGATCGGCTACGACCACCTGTTCGAGCGGGACTGACCGGCCCGCGGCCCGGCCAGAGGGACCGGCCTGACCCACTCTGCTCCGGCCGAGGGGTACGAGCCGATCGCCGTGAGCAGAAGGCGCAGGCCGGGAACGTCGATCGCGGCGGAACCCCGGCGATCATCGGCGACTCCGGCCGGGGAGAGAACGAAATCGGCATCTCGGCCGAGTACGCGGCCGTCGTTCTGCTCCCGGTCGCAAATCGTCGAGGCTGCCGCATCCGCAGCGGTCGCGCGGGCCGAGGCGATGAGTCCCTGTCGCGCACCGGGGGCGTCGGCGCAGTCGGCATCGACCGCCTTCACGCGCGTACCACCCGATGTGCGGTCGGGTGGTACGCGGCAGGGCGGTCGACTGTCCAGGGGGCGCACGTCCTGTGTCGGCGCCCGGCAGCCGGGGTGTTACACGGCGGCCGGTTGGTAATCCGGCAGTTCGACGCGTTTGATCTCGCGGACGATGACCAGGTAGCTGACAACGGCCATGGCCGCGCACAGGCTGACGAAGGTGAGAGCGAGGTCGAAGGAGCCGGTGACATCGAGGATGTAGCCGATGACGAGCGGGGTGACGATGCCCGCGACGGCGCCGAAGGTGTTGAATACGCCGCCCGCGAGTCCGGCGATCTGCCTGGGCGCCACGTCCGACATGACCGCCCAGCCCAGCGCTCCGAGGCCTTTGCCGAAGAACGCCAGGGACATGATCAGGACGACCAGCCAGGAGGCGGTGACGTAATTGCAGACGATGATGCTCGTGGACAGGAGCAGGCCGACCACGATGGGGATTTTCCGGGCGGCGGTGAGGCCGACGCCCCGCTGCGCCAGACGGTCGGAGAGCCAGCCGCCCAGGACTCCGCCGCCGAATCCGCACAATGCGGGCAATGAGGCCACGAAGCCGACTTCGAGGATGCTCATCCCGCGTTCCTGGACCAGATACACCGGGAACCAGGTCAGGAAGAACCAGGTGATGGTGTTGATGAAGTACTGACCGACGAAAACACCCAGGGTGGTGCGGTTTTTCAGCAGGGTCCCGATATGGCGGAGGTTCTGCTTACTGGAGGTGGCCTCTTTGGTTTGCTGCTGCTGTTCGGTGGTGGGGGCGTCCATTTCCACCAGTGCGCCGCCCGCGGAGATGTAGTCCAGTTCGGCTTTTTGCACCCGGGGGTGGCTGCGGGGTGCGTAGATGACCTTCGTCCAGACGATGGCCAGGACTACGCCGACACCGCCGACGACGGTGAATACATGCTCCCAGCCCATGGCGGTGACCAGCCACCCCATCAGCGGGGCGAAGGCTACGGTGGCGAAGTACTGGGCGGAGTTGAACAGCGCGGAAGCGAAGCCGCGCTCCTTGGTGGGGAACCAGGCCGCCACGATCCGTGAATTGCCGGGGAACGACGGCGCCTCGGCGAGACCGACCGCGAAGCGCAGAATGAACAGCAGGAAGATCGCCGCTCCGGCGAAGAAGCCGATGGCGCCCTGCATCATCGTGAACACCGACCAGAGGAAGATCGCCAGCCCGTAAACCTTCTTCGACCCCAACCGGTCCAGTAGCCAGCCGCCGGGTATCTGGGCGATCAGATAGGACCAGGAAAAGGCGGAGAACAGCAGACCCAGCTCGCTGGAGCTGATGTGGAGCTGATCCTGCATGGAGTCACCGGCGATGGAGAGCGTGGATCGGTCCGCGTAGTTGATCGTGGTGACCAGGAAGAGCATCGCCAGGATCAGGTACCTGGTGCGGCCGGCTTTCGGGGCAGCCGTTGTCACGGCCTTCGCCGGTTCGTCGTGACTGAGTGTGTGCATGGTCGATCTCCTGGACCTATGTGATGCGGGCTGCGCTGCCGCATGTGGTCTGAGCCACAGAAACGATGGCTGCGTTTGACCGTAAGGAACGCACCGATTCACGTCCAGGTCGATTTTTATTGTCTGTAATACCTAATTTGGATAGATGTGCGATGGGGCAGTGATGCTCTTGTTGAATCGTGACATCCAATTTCTGTGTTGGACGTGGATCGCGCCGGCCACCTACTGTCAGTGGCATGCAACACAGCGGACCAGCGGCGCTACCACAGTCGCGGTGGTAGAAGGACCGTAGCGAACTCGCACAACGGTACGGTCCGGGCGTGATCGTCGGCTCGACCGGGAAATGCAGGATCCCCTCGACGTGCCGAACTCCCCGTGGATTCCCGGGGACCCGCGCTGCCGCCGGCGGCCTCCGGGGCGGCAACAGCCTGCCTTGCGCCTCCAATCGCTCCCACGATTTCAGCCACGTCTACATGAGGACACCAAGTGACGACCACGACGAACACCGCGCGCACACTCGCGGCCGCCGGCCCGGCGACCCTCGACCGGATCGCTCGGCTGCGCCTTTCCTCGGTGACGCTGCCGCTGGCGACGCCGATCAGCGACGCGAAAGTCTTCACCGGCCGGCAGAAGCCGATGACCGAGGTCGCCTTCCTGTTCGTCGAAATCGAGACCGAGCAGGGATATGAGGGCGTCGGGTTCAGCTACTCCAAACGCGCCGGCGGTCCCGGCCAGTTCGCCCATGCCAAGGAGATCGCCGAGAACCTCCTCGGCGAGGATCCGAGCGATATCGGCAAGATCTGGACCAAGCTCGTGTGGGCCGGCGCGTCGGTGGGCCGCAGCGGCCTGGCCACCCAGGCCATCGCGGCGTTCGATGTCGCGCTGTGGGATCTGAAGGCCAAGCGCGCCGGTCTACCGCTGGCCAAGCTGCTCGGCGCGCATCGCGACTCGGTGCGTTGCTACAACACCTCGGGCGGGTTCTTGCACACCCCGACCGAGCAGGTGCTGGAAAACGCGGCCGCCTCGCTGGCCAGTGGAATCGGGGGGATCAAGATCAAAGTCGGTCACCCCGACGGCAAGTACGACCTGACCCGCCTGGCCGCGGTGCGGGCGCATATCGGCGACGATGTCCCGCTGATGGTCGACGCGAACCAGCAATGGGACCGGCCCACCGCTCAGCGTATGGGCCGGGCCATGGAGGAATATCACCTCGACTGGATCGAGGAGCCGCTCGACGCCTACGACGCGAAGGGACACGCGGCACTCGCCGCCTCGCTGGACACCCCCATCGCCACCGGGGAAATGCTCGCCAGCGTGGCCGAGCACAAGGAACTCATCCGGCTCGGCGCGGCCGACATCATCCAGCCCGACGCGCCCCGGATCGGCGGCATCACCCAGTTCCTCAAGCTCGCCGCTCTCGCCGAAAACGAGAACCTGCAGCTGGCGCCCCACTTCGCCATGGAGATCCACCTCCACCTCGCCGCGGCCTACCCGATCGAGCCCTGGGTGGAACACTTCGACTGGCTGGAGCCGCTGTTCAACGAGAGCCTGGAGATCCGCGACGGCCGCATGTATGTCTCCGCTCGTCCGGGGCTCGGCTTCACGCTCAGTGAGCAGGCACGGGCCTGGACGGTAGCCGAACACGAGGTCGCCTCTCGGCCGTGATCGTGCCTGCCGAGCGGCCCGGTGTGTGGAGTCCGAACCACCGGACCGCGGGCCGAGGATGGGTCGGGTGCCGCGTCCGGTGGATCGGTGCCGAGTCCGCCGCGGCGGATACCGGGTCAGGAGCCGATGGCTCCGGGAAGCTGCCCGGGGTCGATCGGCTTGCCGTCGACGAAGATCGACGGTGTCGACTGGATTCCGCTGTCGAGAACCTCCAGGGTGCGGGCCCGGACGAATTTGCGGTAGGTCCGGTCTGTGACGCAGCGGGCGAAGTCCGGGTCCGAGTAGCCGGCGCCCTCGGCGATTTCGACGATTGTGTTGTCGGGCAGGCCGTCACCGCCTTCCGCGGGCTGGTGCTCGAACATGGTCTGCAACCAGTCCGGGTAGCCGGTGGGATCGGATTCGGCGGCGCAGAACGAGGCGTTGGCGGCCCGGCTCGAGTACTCGGTGGACGAGGCGTGGTCGAGGAAGGCGATGATGTCGTACTCGGCCGCCACCGTCCCCGCGTTCACCGCGTCGGTCAGCAGCGATCCGTAGCTCGCCTCGAAGCGCCGGCAGGCCGGGCACTGCAGGTCGGCGACCACTCGGACGGTCCGCGCTGCGGACGGTGCGCCGATCCTGATCGTGCCGGACTCCGTGATACTCGCGGTGACGCCGGCCGGGTCGGCGCCGGCTTGCGCGCCGATGACCGGAGTCGGCCCGGGGTCGTCGCGTTCGGCCTTCTTCAGCGCCACATTGATTCCGATGGCCCCGATGAGTCCGATCAATACCGCGGCCACCGCCACCTGGACGAGGATCCGGCGGCTGCGGTCCACCTGCTGCACCGAGGCCAGCGAGTTCTTGTGCTTCGTTGGTTTGTTCACACGAGTTCCTTGCCTTGACGTGGTTGGGTCGTTGGGGTGTGCCGTCCGAGTCACCGCGTGGCGGCCGAACCGCATGGCGGACCACCGAGGTCGGGTGTCCGCCATGAGCGGTCCGGCCGGAGCCGGTGGCCGGTGCGCCGGCCACCGTCGCGGTGCCGGAGTTCGCGCGGAGCACGCGATGGCGTCACCGCACGTGCGCGAGCGGGACCGACGATGTGCGGGAGGGCCGGGCGTCCCGGGGGAAGGCGTAGACCACCGTGGAATCGGCGTCGACACCCCGCCACAGTTCGACCAGGGTTTCCCGCGCCCGGGCGACCCGGGACCGGATCGTGCCGACCGGGCAGTCGGCGGCCCGGGCGGCCTCGGCGTAGGTCAACCCGAGGATCTGGGTGAGCACGAACGCCTCGCGGCGATCCTCGGGGAGATGACGGAGAAAGTCGGCGACGACCATTTCCTCACCCACGTCGCTGTCGTGGCGGTCGCGCCGTTGCTCGATCGCTGTTTCCCAGTCCGCGCCGCCGGCGGTTCGCGGCCGTGCCGAGGCGTTGCGCAGCCGGTCGATCACTGCCCGCCGGGCGATCGACAGCAGCCAGGTCCGCGCGGTCGAGCGTCCGGCGAAACGCGGCAGACTGCCCATCGCCCGCAAGAAGGTCTCCTGGGTGAGGTCGTCGGCCGACTGCACATCGGTGAGGTGCGCGACGAAGCGCCAGACATCGGCCTGGGTACACCGGACGAATTCCGCCAGGGCGGTCCGGTCGCCTGCCCCCGCCGCGAGGGCCAGCGCGGTGAGGTGCTCATCTGGGGCATGGTCGCCCGCCGGGTGACGGCCGGAAGACGGCGCCGGGTCGTGCGGGGGGCAGCGTAACCGCCCGCATCCGGGCAGCATGAAGTGCAATGTGTCCATCACAGCAAGCTTCTGATCGGGACGCAGCCGTGGACGGCATCGCGATCGCGCCGATCTCCGCGCAGTCATGCACCGAGAGGGTGCGGCACGGACATCAGGAGATCACGTCACCGCCGGTGCTGCGCCGGTGACGGTATACCCGCCGCGCGCCACGGAAGCCCCGGCCGCCCGCGGAATTCCACGGAAGAGGCCGACCGGCGGTCACGCCGTCGCGGCGAATGGTGAGAAGAGGCCGATCTCGCGTCCGGGTGGGCCGCGGCGTGCCAGCGCGTGCCGTAGGAACTCGACCGCTACCGCCGGTTCGTCCGCTCCGTCGGCCCGTTGCGCGGGCACCGCGGGACGGGCGACCGGCAGCGGCAACAGGAGGAGCGGTACCAGGATTCGCGTGTACAGGGCCGCGGCGAGTGCGAACGCGGCGCGTTCCCCGCACCACAGCCAGATACCGCACAACAGAGCCGCCAGACCGTGCGCGAGCAGCATGGCCGGTGTCCGTGTCTCGGCCAGTCGGCCGGCGGCCTCGGCATGGCCGGTGTGCCCACCGGCGGGGTCGGCCGCGAACCACAGGTGCAGGAGGCCCTGGCCGGCGAGCAATCCTGTCGTGATCGGTAGCAGCCCGCGTTGCCGGTCGGCGACCGACCAGGCCAGAGCCGTGAGCAAGGCGACCGCGAGAGCCAGCGTCGACAGGGAGATGGTGTGCGCCGAAGTCAGTGCGTGCCCGGATGCCGACAACAGCACGCAGATCAGCGCGAAGACCCACGCACGGCACGCCCGGGCGAGCGGCGAACGGTGCGCTGGACTGGTCATGGTGCCGTCTATCGTCGCACCTCTTCGGGACCGGCGGCGGGGTGGGGCGCGGGTCCGCCGGCGCCGAAGTGCGAATCACCGCCCGGGAACCGCCGGTACCCCGCGCGCGACTACTGCGAGGAGTGGGCTCGGCCCGCGATCGGCGACACCACGAAAGGTGGATACGCGGCATGAAGGTAGTACGACGGCTTTCGCGGCCGGCGCTGTGCGGACTGCTGCTCGCGGGTACCGGGCTGCTGGGTGCCTGCGGCACCTCCGGCACCGGAGAGTCCGCGAGCGCGGGAGAAATACCCGCCGGATACCCGGTGACCGTGGACAACTGCGGATTCGAGCAGACCTTCGACCGGCCGCCGTCGCGTGTGCTGATCCTGCAGGGGGCGTCGGTAGGGGAGGCGGAAACCTTCGTCTCGCTCGGGCTCGAGGACTCGATCGCCGCGAACACCCAGTTCTACGGTGTCTCCGATATCCCGGGTATGGCGGAGAAGGTCGATGCGCTGTCCAAGGGTGGTCTGACCCTCAACGCCGCCGCCGACGTCCCGGCCGAGCAGGCACTGGCGCTGCGTCCGGATCTGGTCGTATCCACCTGGTCCGGCGGTTTCGACCCCGAGTTCGGTTTCGCGAGCCGGGAGATGCTGGACCGCGCCGGGATCCGCACGCTGGTGAACCCGGTCAACTGCGCATACGGCAAACCGGAGAACGTCACGCCGGACGAAGAACAGAAGTACCGCACCGGATCCACCGAGTCCTCGCTCGAATTCATCGAGTTGATCGGCGAGGTGTTCGGTATCTCCGAGCGGGCCACCGACCTCACCACACACCTGCGCGATCGCATCGACGCGACGAAAGCGGCTGTGGCGGGCCGGGAACCGAAGCGAATGCTGATCGCCTTCCCGGATATGAGTGTGATGAACGCCAACGGCCTGCCGGCCGTGTTCTCGGGCACCATCTACGACTCCGTGGTGCGCGCCGCGGGCGGTGAACCGAGTTTCGCCGACGGCGGCTGGGATCTCACCGGCAACCTCAGCGCCGAACAGCTCGCCGCCGCGCCGGTCGATGTCCTGGTGATCGGCGCGTACCGGCCGGGCGAGGATCTCGACGCGGAGGCCGAGAAGTTGTTCGCCGCGTACCCGCAGTGGAACGCCTCGAAGAACAAGACCTATGTGAAGGTTTCCGATGGCATCTATCTCGGCCCGGCCAACGCCGACGCGATCGACAGAATCGCCCGCGTCGCCCACCCCGATGCCTTCTGACGCCGCCCGCACGCGCTGGAAGAGTTCGGGGCGGTTTCCTTTCGGCTCCGTATTCATCGGCGGCGCGGTCGCGGTCGTGCTCGCGTGTCTGGCCGGTGTCGCGCTCGGGTCGGTGAACGTCCCGGTCACCGACGTCTGGGCCACCCTCCGCTATCAGATCCTGGGATTCGGCTCGGCGCCGGAAGCGTTGCACGCGATGATCGTGTGGCAGTTGCGGGTTCCCCGGGTGCTGGCCGCGGTGCTGGTCGGCGCGGCACTGTCGGTCGCGGGCGCGGTGCTGCAGGGTATGGTGCGCAATCCGCTGGCCGATCCGTTCGTCCTCGGGGTGTCCTCCGGCGCTTCGCTGGCCGCGGTCGCGGTCATGTCCTCGGTCTCGGCCCTGTGGATCCGCGATCTGGGCGTACCGGTCGCGGCGTTCGTCGGCGCGCTCGGGGCGTTGCTGCTGGTCCTGGTGTTCGCCCAGCATCAGGGCCGCTTCACCGGCCCGCGTATCGTCCTGGCCGGAGTCGCGGTCGGGCAGGTGGCCGCGGCCGGGACGAGCCTGATCCAGCTCGGTTCCGAACCCGCGGAGATCCGGGGCATCCTGTTCTGGATGATGGGCAGTGTGGCCGGGGCCGAACTCGGTGCGCTGGCCGTGCCCGCGGTCCTGGCCGTGGCCTGCCTGGGCTGGTTGCTGGTCCAGGGGCGCAACCTCAATGCGCTGTCCATGGGGGACGACGATGCGGTGGCGCTCGGCGTCGATGTGAACCGGCTGCGGATCCAGCTCATCGTGATCGTGGCGGTCCTCACCGGTCTGGCGGTGAGCGTCGCGGGCGGGGTCGGTTTCGTGGGGCTGATCATTCCGCATATCGCTCGGTTCGCGGCGGGTTCGGACTATCGGCGGTTGCTGCCCGTGACCGCGGTGCTCGGGGCGGCGTTCCTCGTGCTCATCGATCTCGCCGCGCGGGCGATCGACCCGCCCAACGAGTATCCGCTGACCATCTTCACCGCCGCCCTGGGCGGGCCGTTCTTCCTGTGGCTGCTCGGGCGCAGCAGGTCCGGGGGTGCGGTATGACCGGCAACAGCGAGACGACCTCCCCGGGCGCCTCCGTAGAGGTGGCCGGGTTGCGGGTGGAGATCGACGGCACGACCGTTCTCGACGATGTCGCCCTGACCGCGGCGCCGGGCCGGGTCACCGCGCTGCTCGGACCCAACGGTTCGGGGAAGTCCACGCTGTTGCGGGCGGTCTACCGGGCGTGCAAACCGGCGGCCGGGGTGGCCCTGATCGACGGCCACGACGTCTGGCGCGCGCCCGCCAAGGAAATGGCGCGGACCCGGGCGGTGGTGACCCAGCATCACGGTGCGGCCGCCGATTTCACGGTCGGGGAGATCGTGGCGATGGGGCGATCGCCGCACCAGAAGTATCTGCAGCAGGATTCGCGACGCGACCGGGAAATCGTGCTGGCGGCCATGCGCCGGGTAGGTGTCGAGGTTTTCGCCGACCGGCCGTTCGCCGGCCTGTCGGGTGGCGAGCGGCAGCGGGTCCTGCTGGCGCGAGCGCTGGCCCAGCAGGCCCCGGTGATCCTGCTCGACGAGCCGACCAACCATCTCGATGTACACGCCCAACTCGCACTGTTGCGGCTGCTACGGGAACTCGACGCCACGATCGTGCTGGCGGTACACGATATCGGGCAGGCACTGGCGTACGCCGATCATGTCGTGGTGCTCGCGGCGGGCCGGGTCGCCGCCGCCGGGGATCCGGTCACGACCCTCACACCGGAGCTGCTGCTCGAGGTTTTCGGGGTGCGGGCCCATATTCTGACCAATCCGCTCACCGGCCGCCCCCATGTGGTGCTGGCACTGTCGGAGGAGATCGATGCCCACCCGGTGGATATCGTGCGCCGAACACCCGGCGGGTGAGCGGCGGCGCAGCCCGTCCACGGCCCGCCGGGAACCGTGGCCGGGGCGGACCGACCGTTCTGGTGAGTCGGTCGCGAGACGGCACCGATCCGAGAGGGAACCCGTCGGAGCGCGCGGTCGCCGATCACCCGAAAACGCTCGGCGCCGAGGCGTTTCCGGCGAGTACCGAGCCCGGCGGTGCGAGACGGCCGTCACGGTTCGGCGCTACGGGAACCGCGCATCCGTCGGATCCGACTACTCCTCGTGACAGCAACGGCTCCTGGCGGGGCGGCTCGTCGGCTCCATTCACCACCCGCGGTCGTAGGGGCGCAGTTCCGTGACCGCACAGCTGGACAGAGGACATATGAGGATCGACAGCCGGACCGGGGGCGGTCGTGGTATCGACGTGCGCGATTTCTCGGCGGCGGCGGCCACCCCGGACGAGGTGGCGCTACTGCGGCGGCATCTCTACCACGGCAAGATCGTCGTTCTCGCGCAGCAGGCGCTCGGCATCGCGGAGTTCGTGGCGCTCGGTGCGGCCTTCGGGACCCCGGTCGCCTATTACGAGCCCATGTACCACCATCCCGACAGCGAATACGTCTTCGTCTCGTCGAACGTGGACCGCGACACCGGCCGGGTGGGCGTACCGAGAACCGGCGCGTTCTGGCATTCGGACTATCAGTTCATGCCGGAGCCGTTCGCGGTCACCTGCTTCTATCCGCAGCGATTACCTGCCGCCGGCCGCGGCACCTACTTCATCGATATGGCCCGGGCGTACCGGCGCCTGAGCCCACGGTTGCGTACCGCGATCGAGAACACCTACTGCCGCCACAGTGCGCGCCGCTACGTCAAGATCCGTCCGGAAGATGTGTTCCGCCCGCTGGGGGAGGTGATCGCGGAGGTCGAACACCGGACACCGCCGCAGCGCCACCCGACCGTGCTACGGCATCCGGTGAGCGGCGAGCGCGTGCTCTACATCTCCGAGGCGTTCACCTATGCGATCGAAGACGCTTCGGGGAAGGCGCTACCCGGCACCCTGCTCTCGGAACTGCTGGCCGAATCGGGGCAGCTCGACGACAGCTGTTCCCACGCCAATATCTTCCTCCAGTCCTACGAACCCGGTGATCTCGTGCTCTGGGACAACCGCACGCTCGTCCACCGCGCCCTGCACAACCCCGGTAACGACCGCACCGAGTCCTATCGGGTGACCGTACTCGACGAATTTCCGCTCACCAGTGAGGCAGTCGTATGACCGTCACCGACCCGGCGCCCGCCGGAGCCGTCGCCGAGGCGCCGGCGGACGATATCGCGCTGCTGGCCCGGGCCATGCGCCCGTACGCGAGCAAGGGCACGGTCTACCTCGAGCGCGCGCATGCCGTCCGGCGCGGCGAATCCGTACTCGGCGCGGGCGAGTTCGGGATCGACCGGAGCTGCTATATCGAGGACACCGGTCATTTCAACGCCGTGGAGTTCACGATCTCCTACAACCAGTTGGTCTATTACACCCTGGCCGTCGCCATCCGCGACCGGCTGATACCCGAGCTGGCGGACTGGTCGATGGACGACTATTGGGCCAGACAACTGCCGTCGGTGCTGATCAGCAGATTCGGCAGCCGGTTCCGCCGGCCGATCGACTCCCGTTCCTACACTGCGGAACTGACTCTCGGAGAGGTCACGTTCCGGAACCGGTCGCGACCGCTCTACGCGGTGCAGACCGGTGTGGAATTCGCCGACTCGGCCGGCGGCAGCGCGGTCGGCGATATCGAAATCGTGCTGCTGGACCCACCCGGGCATCCGGCGGCCGGTGCGGCCCGATGAGGGGCCCGCATACTCTGGTGACGGCGTTGGCGCACAACGCCGTCACCAGAGCACAGCAGCCGGCGCTCATCGATTCTTCCGGCACGGTGGACTATGCCGAACTCGATGACCGCTCGGCGGCCGCCGCGTGTGCCCTGCGGTCGGCGGGTATCGGCACGGGCGATCGCGTGCTCTATCTGGCGCGGGACAGCATCGCGGTCTACGAACTGTTGTTCGGCTGCGCCCGCATCGGCGCGGTCCTGGTCCCGGTGAACTGGCGGCTGACCGCCGCGGAGGTCGGCCCCATCCTCGAGCACAGCGGAGTCCGGCTCGTGGTCACCGATACCCCCGACCGGCTCGGCGCGTATCCCGCCACGGTGGTGGAGTGGCCGGACTATCCGAAGTGGCGGGACGAGGCCCGCGGCCCGGTCCCGGAACCGTTTCCGGCGACCGCCGATACCCCGGTCGTGCAGATGTACACCAGCGGTACGACCGGGCGGCCGAAAGGCGTGGTGCTGGCGCACCGGACGTTCTTCGCGGTCCGTTCACTGCTCGACGAGGCCGGGCTGGACTGGATCGATTGGCGCGACGGGGACGTGAGCCTGGCCGCGCTCCCGTCCTTCCATATCGGTGGAATGTGGTGGGCCGTCCAAGGCTTGAACTCCGGCGCGGCCACGGTCGTGTTGCCCGCGTTCACCGCCGCGGCCGCCGTCGCCGCGGTCCGCGACCACGGCGTCACCACCTCCTGTTTCGTCCCCGCGATGCTGCTGCTCATACTGTCCGAGCCGGGCACCGGTCCGGCGGATTTCGCGTCGCTGCGCAAAATCGTCTACGGCGGATCGCCGATCGGCCCGGATCTGCTCGGCCGTGCGGCGGACACCTTCGGATGCGATTTCGCCCAGATCTACGGGCTCACCGAGACCGGCAACACCGCGATCTGCCTGCCGCCCGAGGACCACCGGCCGGGCCGCCGGCTGCTGCACGCGGCCGGTCGGCCGTACCCGGGCGTCGGCGTACAGATCCGGCGTCCCGACGGGACGACCGCCACTCCGGGTGAATCCGGTGAGGTGCTGGTGCGCAGTCCGGCTCGGATGGTGGAGTACTTCGCCGACCCGGCGACCACCGCGGCCACGGTGACCGAGGACGGCTGGGTGCGCACCGGCGACGCCGGATATCTCGACGACGAGGGATATCTCGTGCTCCGCGACCGGGTCGAGGATCTGATCATCGTCGCGGGCGAGAACGTCTACCCGGCGGAGGTGGAGAAGGCCCTCGGTGCACACCCGGATGTGCACGATTGCGCGGTGGTCGGCGCCCCGGACGACCGCTGGGGTGAGCGGGTGCACGCCTTCGTGGTCGCACGACCCGGCACCGGGCTCACCAGGCGGGACCTGATGTGGTTCCTGACCGGACGGCTGGCCGGGTTCAAGGTGCCCTCGCGCTACGACTTCGTCGAGACGATCCCGCGCAATCCCAGCGGCAAGATCCTGCGCCGCGCCCTGCGCGAACGGTTCTGGGCCGATCGTGATCGACGTGTCAACTGAGGCGCCGGGCCGCGGGCCGCGGTTCGATCGGCAGCGAGTGATCGACGACCTCGCGGAGGTGTTGTTCGTGGAACCGGCCGAACTGGCCGCCGACACCGATCTGGCGGATCTCGGGCTGGATTCGCTGCGGCTCACCACTTTGGTCGAGCGCTGGCGTGACGCCGGCGCTCGGATAGGTTTCGCCGAACTGGCCGAAGAACCGGTCCTCGGCGCATGGTTCACGCGTTTGGGCCTGTGACGGCGCCGCCGGGGCGTGCGCTCACCGCGGCACAGCGCGGCGTAACCGATGCCCTGCGCCTATGGCCGCAGCGGCGGGCGTTCGCCCTGGCCGAATACCTGACGGTGCGCGGACCGGTCGACCCGCACCTGTGGGCCGCCGCCGTCCGCGGCATGATCACCGATACCGAAGCACAGCGGATCCGCCTGATCCAGGCCGACTCCGGGCCGCGACAGGTCATCGACCCGGCGGACCGGGTACCGGTGACAGTGATCGACCTCTCCGAGGAACCCGCACCGGAGGAAGCGGCGCGGGCGCGTATGGAGGCCGAACTGCGGAAGCCGTGTGATCCCTACGCCGGCGTCACCGCCGCCCATCTGGTATTGATCACCGGCCCGGGGACACTGCTGTGGTACCACCGGGCCCACCACGTGGCCCTCGACGGTTACGGTTTCGCCCAGTGCGCCCGCCGGGTCGCCGAACACTATCGGGCGCTGTGCGGCGGCCCACCGGTGCCGCCGCCCGAACGCGGGCTCGACGAGGTGATCACCGAGGATCTGGCCTATACCGAGTCGGCGCGGCACGCCGCCGACGGCGCATATTGGCGATCGGTGCTGCCGCACCGCAGCGCGCCCACCCCGTCGACCGAACCGCTGCCCCCGGCCCCCGAGCCGATGCGGACCCGGCGCGTGCTGTCGCGGTGGCGGCCACCGGCGGGCGCCCGCTACGGGGTGGGGGAGTCGATACTGGCCGCGGTGGCGATCCACCTCGGCCGCCACCTCGCCGAACGCGAGGTAGTGCTCGGTGTGCCGATGATGAACCGGATCGGGTCGGTCGCCGCCACGGTGCCCACCATGGTGCTCAACGCGGTCGCTGTACCGGTTCGCATCGATCCGGCCGAGACCGTGGCCGAGCTGGCCGGAAAGATCGGGCAGTTTCTACGCGCCGCCCGGAGACATTCGCGATACCGGCACGAACGGCTGCGTGCCGAACTCGGGCTGATCGGCGCTGGCCGCAGCCTGCTCGGGCCGATCGTCAACATCATGCCGTTCGATTACGAATTCGGTCTGCCCGGTCTCGAGACCACGGCCCGGAACCTGAGCGCCGGTCCGGTCGAGGATCTGTCGATCAATGTGTACCTGCGCGGCGGCACTGCGGAACTGATCGTCGACGCGAACCCCGGACGCTACAGCGCGGCGCAGCTCGACGCCCACACCGACGCTGTGGTCCGGATGATCGAGGCGGCGGCGACGGGAGCGGGGCAGTCCGTCGCCGATCTCGGAATCGACTATGTGCCACTACAGTCCCCCGCGGCGATGCTCCCGGATCATCCGCTGGAGCTGTTCGCCCGGCACGTTCGACGCGATCCGGACGCTCCGGCACTGATCGACGGCGACCACCTCGTGTCGCGCGGCGAACTGCTGGCCGCCGCGCGGGCCCGGGCGCGCGTTCTGACCGCGCACGGCGTGGCACCCGGCGATCTGGTCGCCGTCATCCCGGGTGGCGAACCCGGCGATATCGTCACTGTGCTGGGTATCGCGGTCGCGGGCGCGGCACACGCCGCGCTGGATCTCACGCTTCCGGAGACCGAATTACGAGAACTGCTCACTGCGCTCGAGCCGTCGGTGCTGGTGCACGACGGCCGATTCGCCGCACTGGCGGCCGAGGTGGCGCCCGGGGTCCCCGCTGTCGTCCCGGCACCGGAAAACGCTACGCCGCAGCAGATCACCGGTGGATCACTGCCGCCCGGCGCGGGCTATGCGGTGCTCACCTCGGGCTCGACGGGCCGGCCCAAGGCCGTCAGAGTCGGCGGTGACGCTCTGGCCGTTTTCGTCACCGACGCGGTCCTGCGCTACCGCTGGGGGCCGGGAGACCGAGTCGTGCAGTTCGGGCAACTGTATGCCGACACCAGCGTCGAGGAGATCTTCGTGACCTTGGCCGCGGGCGGCGCGCTGGTGGCCACCCGCGCCACCGACCGCAGCTCACCGGCCGCCCTGCTCGCGCTGGCCGGGCGCACCGGCGCCACCGTCCTGGACCTGCCCACCGCGATCTGGCACGAACTGGCGGTGGCGGTGGACGCGGGCACGATCGCCGTCCCGCCGTCGGTGCGGCTCGTGGTGATCGGCGGAGAGGAGGCGTCACCGGAACTGGTATCGCGCTGGCACGCCCGCGGCGCACCGCCGCTGCACAACAGCTACGGACCGAGCGAGGCGACGATCGTCTGCGTGAGCAGCGAACTCGTCCCGGGTTCGGTGCCACCGGTCCCGCTGGGCACACTTTTCCCCGGTATCGGTGCCGCCCTGGCGGTGGACAGGCTCGCCGCCGACCCGGACCCCCGTTGCGGGCTGCTGCAGCTCTACGGGCCGGCACTGGCCGACGGCTATCTGCCGCCGGGCGACGGCTTCCGCGAGATCACGGTCGCCGGGACCATCGTGCGGGCCTTCGGCACCGGCGACCGGGTCCGGGTACTCGACAACGGCACACTCGAATTCGTCGAGCGGGTCGACGGCACGGTGAAGGTCGGCGGACAGCGGGTCGGCGTGCGCGCGATCGAAGACCTGCTGCGCCGGGAGCCGGGGATCCGAGACGCCGTGATCACCCGGCACGGTGAGTTCGCCCTGCACGCGCTGGTCACCGTGACCACGCCCCGATCGCCGGACTGGTGCGCCGCGGTGCGGCGGCGCCTGGCCGAGCGGCTGCCGCCGGCCTGGGTTCCGGCGCGTGTGCGCGTGGTCGAGCAGCTACCGCGCACCCGCAATCTGAAAGCGGACCGGTCCGCGAGTGCCGCGGACGACCCGGCGCCGGGTGATACCGCCGCGCGGGTGCTGGCGGTATTCGCCGAAATACTGGGCCGCGACGATCTGACCGCGGCCGACGATTTCTTCGCGGCGGGCGGCACCAGTATGCAGACCATCGCCTTGGCGAACCGGCTCACTGTGGCGCTGGGAGTCCCGGTGGGGGTCGACGAGGTGCTCGCCCGGCCCACCGCGGCGGCACTGGCCGCACGGGCAGACCGGGGCCGGCGCGACGGCCCGGATCTCGCCGCCGAATGTGCCTGTCTGTGCGCGGATCTCGCCGCCGACGGCGCCGCCCTGCGAGTGGATCTTGCCGGTGAGCACAGCGAGCTGCGGGTAGATACTTCCGGTGGACGTGGCGCCCCGCGGGTG
Organism: Nocardia rhamnosiphila NBRC 108938; assembly: GCF_000720425.1. GTDB lineage: Bacteria > Actinomycetota > Actinomycetes > Mycobacteriales > Mycobacteriaceae > Nocardia > Nocardia rhamnosiphila. Next base: position 683,651 of record NZ_JOAJ01000001.1, read on the forward strand.
TATTCCGCCGGTGAACATGCTGCCCTGCGGGCAGGCCGCACCGCCGCGCCGCTCACACCCGCAGCCGCCGGTCCGGTACTGCTGACCGGCGGAACCGGGTTCCTCGGCGCCTATCTGCTCGCGGAACTGCTGAACGCCACCGAGGACGATGTGGTGGTGCCGGTGCGCGCCGGGGATTCCGAGCACGCCCGCCACCGGCTGCGCGCCGCGTGCACAGCTGTCGCCGCCCCGGGAATCTTCGATGCCGCGTGGGAATCGGGACGCGTGCGCGCCGTGACCACGCCGCTCGCCGAATTCGCGGCGGGCACGGCCGCGTGCCCCGCACCGAGCCGGATCGTGCACAGCGCGGCCGAGATCAGCGCGGTCCGGGCCTACAGCGGCCTGCGGCCGGCCAATGTGGAGTCCACCGCCGCGCTGTTGCGCCTGGCGTACCGGACCGGGGCTGCGCTCACCCTGGTGTCCACGGCCACCGCAGCCGGACCGCGCGGGGCATTGGGGGAACCGTCCACGCTGCCCACCGGCTACGCGCAGAGCAAATCGGTCGCCGAACATCTGCTCGCGACGGCCGCGCACGAGTTCGGTATCGCGGCCACCATCGCGCGCCCGGGCCGGATACTGCCGCATCCGGCGGATAGCCGGGGCGCGCGCGGGGATTTCCTCCACGCGCTGGTCGCGGCCGCCGAGGTGGTGGGTGCGGTGCCGCGGACCGCACTGCGCGAGCCGATGGTCCGTGCCGACGACGTCGCCCGGCCGGTGATCGCTCCAGCTCCCGCGCATCCCGCCCGTTCGCCCCGCATTCTCGATCTGTTCGGGCCGGAACCGGTCGCGCTCATCGAGGTGTTCGACGCGGTCACCACGGCCGGAGCCGTCCCCCTGGACCGCTGGCGTGGGCTGGTCGCGGCCTCCGGGGCACTGCCCGCGCCGCACCGGACCGCCGTGCTCCGCTGGTGCGATATCCAGCTCGCCGGTTTCGACCGTGACTGGGTGTCCGACCACGCGGTATCCCTGCCCGCACGTAGCGCCGCCGAAGTAGTCGAGCTCCTCGGGCTGCGTATCGGATGAGCGGCCCGGGGCCGCTGCCACCCGCGGGCGAGTGGGCAGCGAGCCTTCCACGCCCCGATTCCCACATCGCCGGATCGCGTGCTGTCGCCGGGATCACCACGGTGGCGGGAACCGTGCGCCCCCGTCATCCGACTGCTCGATCGTGCCGAACCCATCGATCATCCGTCCGTTGCCCGGTCCGTGCCGCCCCTGTGGAACGGCGCGGTGATGCCGGCCCCATCGGATACCCTCGCGCCCGAACACAGCGGCCGGATCCGCCTCACCGTCGGCGGGATGAGCTGCGCGGCCTGCGCCGCCCGGGTGGAGCGCCGGCTCAACAAGATCGACGGTGTCACCGCGGCCGTCAACTACGCGACCGGTACGGCGACCGTCGATGCCGACCCGGTGATCACCCCGGCCCGGCTGTGCGAAGCGGTCGTCGCCGCCGGGTACTCCGCCGAGCCGACCCCGCCGGAGCGTCCCGCCTTCGCCGGAACGGGCGCCGAGGATGCGGAGGTGACGGATCTGCGCCGGCGCTTGTTCGTCGCGCTGCTGGCTTTTTTCCCGCTGGCCGATCTCTCGGTGATGTTCGCATTCATTCCGAGCGCCCGTTTCGACGGATGGCAGCTGCTGCTCACCGTACTGGCGCTCCCGGTGGTGCTGTGGGCGGCCGCACCGTTCCACCGGCGCGCATTCGCCAACGCCCGGCACCGCACGGCGAGCATGGACACACTCGTCTCCGTGGGTGTGCTCACCGCGACCCTGTGGTCGCTGCACACCATGTACCTGAGTCCCGCCCGCACCGAAACCCCGGACGGTGTCTGGGCGGCGATCTGGTCCAGCGATTCGATCTATCTCGAGGTGGCCGCGGGTATCACCACCTTCGTCCTGGCGGGCCGCTACTTCGAGGCCAAGGCCAAACGCGCCGCCGGTGGCGCGTTGCGGGCGCTGGCCGCACTGGCGGCCCACGAGGTCACCGTCCTCACCCGGGATGGACGTGAGATCACCGTGCCGGTCTCCGAATTGAGCACGGGCCAGCGGTTTCTCGTCCGGCCCGGGGAGACGGTCGCCGCCGACGGCACGGTGATCGGCGGGGCCACCAGCCTCGATGCCGGTGCGATGACCGGCGAATCGATACCGGTCGAGATCGCCGCCGGCGACCGGGTGACCGGCGGCACCGTATCGCTGACCGGGCGCATTGTCGTGGAGGCGACGGCGGTGGGCCCGGATACCGCACTGTCGGCGATGATCCGCCTGGTGGACGAGGCGCAGCAGGGCAAGGCGCGGATGCAGCGCGTCGCGGACCAGGTCTCCGCGGTGTTCGTCCCGTTCGTCTTCGTGACCGCCGCCGCCACCTTCGCGTTGTGGCTGCTGCTCGGCCACGGAGCCGATACGGCGGGCGCGGCGGCGATCGCGGTGCTGGTGGTGGCCTGCCCGTGCGCACTCGGCCTGGCCATCCCGACAGCCCTGATGGTGGCCTCGGGCCGCGGCGCCCGGTCGGGCATCTTCATCAAGGGCCACCGGGCGCTCGAAGCGACCCGGGATGTGGATGTGGTCGTCTTCGACAAGACCGGGACCGTCACCAACGGTTCGATGCGGGTGGTCGGGGTCACCGCCGCGGGAATCGACGAGGCGGCGGCATTGCGGCTGGCCGGTGCGGTGGAAGCGGCGTCGGAGCATGCCGTCGCGGCGGCGGTGACGCAGGCCGCGCGGCGGGCGGGGGAACTCCCGGATACCGACGCCTTCGCGGCGCTTCCCGGCCTCGGGGCCCGGGGGCGCGTCGAGGGCCGGGAGGTTCTCGTCGGGCGTCCTCGGCTGATGGCCGAGTTCGGCTGTGTGGCGCCGCCGACGCTGGCCGCCGACCTCGACCGGCACACCCGGGCCGGGCGCACGGCGGTGTTCGTCGCCGTGGACGAGACCGTCGTGGCGGTGATCGCGGTCGCCGACACGGTCAAGGAGTCGGCGACCGCCGCCGTCGCCCGGCTGCACCGGTTGGGCCTGCGGACCGTCATGCTGACCGGAGACAACGCCTTCGCCGCCCAGGCCGTCGCCGACGAGGTGGGCGTCGGTGCGGTGTTCGCCGAGCTGCTACCACAGGACAAGGTGACCCGGATCGCGCAGTTGCGGGCGGCCGGGCACCGGGTGGCCATGGTCGGTGACGGTATCAACGACGGCGCCGCCCTGGCCACGGCGGACCTCGGACTGGCGATCGGCACCGGCGCCGATGTCGCCCTCGCGGCCGCCGACGTGATCCTGGTGCGGCCCGACCTGCATACGGTGCCCGACGCCATCGAACTGGCGCACGCCACCCTGCGCACCATCCGGGCGAATCTGGTGTGGGCGTTCGGCTACAACGTCGTCGCGATCCCGATCGCCGCGCTGGGCTGGCTCAACCCGCTGATCGCCGGGGCGGCGATGGCCTTCTCCTCGTTCTTCGTGGTCACCAACAGCTTGCGGTTGCGCCGGCACCGGCCGAGTACGAACGGGCACCGGGCCGCCGAGTCAGCTGCGTGAGCGCGCCAGCTCCGCCAGCATCGCGTTGTAGGCCTCGAGATCGGAATCGCCGTACGTCTCGTCCTTCCGGTCGGTACGTACGGCGGTCCGCCGGTCCTGGGCGACCCACTGGCTCAGCAGGGCACCGACCACGATCAGTACCGGGACCTCCCCGGCCACCCAGGCGATACCGCCGCCCGCGTGCTGATCCGCCGACAGATCGATACCCCACGGCAATTGCAGGTTCGTGTAGAACCGCCCGCCGATGACCGACGCGGTCGACATCACGACCACACCGAAGAACGCGTGGAACGGCATGATCGCGAACAACATGCCCAGCCGCCCCAGATGTGGGAGCCGGCGCGGACCGGGGTCGATACCGATGATGGCCCAATAGAACAGATAGCCGACGATCAGGAAGTGCACGTTCATCAGCACGTGCCCCCAGTGATAGCTGATCAGATCCTCGAACAGCGAGGTGAAGTACAGCCCGTACAGCGTCACCACGAACACGGGAATGGAGAAGCCGGGATGCGCCAGCACAGCGCTCGCCCGGGAATGCAGCACCTCGAGCAACCCCTCTCGCAGCCCGCGTAATTCGCCCCGGCCCGTCGCCGGTACCACCCGCAGCAGCAGCGTCAGCGGCGCGCCCAGTACCAGCAGCACCGGGACGACCATGTTCAACGCCATATGGGTGATCATGTGCAGGCTGAACATCGCGTACCCGTACGCGCCGATACCCGACGAGGTCGCCACGAGCAGGCTCAGGCAACCCAGGACCCACGAGAAGGTGCGCCGCGCCGACCAGGTGTCGCCCCGGCGACGTAACCGCACGACACCCACCGCGTAGAGCGCGATCCCGGCCAGCGCCGCACCGCCGAGGACGATATCGAACCGCCAGAAGGTGAGCAGCTGCCACGCGGTCGGCGGAGCCACGATATCGAAGCCGATGAACGCTTCGTGCGCGCTGAACCGGCGTCCCGCGAACGCCGGCGCCGGCCGCACTCCCGCGGCGGCCGGCAACGCCACCGCCAGCAGTGCCGCGGCTCCGGCCATCGTGAACAGCGTCGCGGCACGCGCCCGCATCCGGCCGGCCTGCCATACGAACGCGGCGGCGAGACCGACACAGACCGCCGCGCCGAGTACGAGGCGCCCATAACCGGTGGCCGCCAACGGTTCCGGCGGCAGCAGCAAAGCGATCAGCAGTCCGCCGGTGAGCGCGGTGACCGCCAGGCATACACCGGTGAGCATCCGGACCCGCCGGATCACCGTGTCACAGTGCGCGCCGTTGCGTCGCAGATGCGCTGCGGCGCAGCACAGCAAGCCACAGCACACCGAGAGAGCCGGCTGGAACAGCAACACCGCCCCGGTCGCGTAGTCGTGGCCGGGCCCTTCGCCGGCATTGCCCACGACCACCGGCGGCAGTATTCCGATCGCGGCGAACAACAGCGCCGTCGCCGCGCCGAGCCAGGACAGGGACAGCCGGGCGATCAGCGCGACCCCGGCGGCGAGGAGCGCGACCACCACCCATGCCTTGGGCTTCTCGCTCGCCTCCAGCAGCGGGCCCAGGGTGCCGTCGCGCAACAACGCCACAGTCGTGGAACCCCCGATATCCGCCGCGGTGACCGGGACCAGGGCGACCGCCGCCACCGCCCATACCGTGGCGGCGCGTTCGACGACCCGGAGTCCTGCGTACCCGTCCACACCGACCCGGCCGCGGCCGGTGGTCTCGGTGCAGCACACGGTGTACACCAGCGCGCCCAGCGCGACCGCACCGGCCACCATGGCGAACGCCCGCAGCACGGTGTAGCAGATCGCCTGGGCGAGGCCCGGGAAAGCGGTGCCCGCCGCGGCGTAGGGCATGTCTCCGGCCGATATCGCGGCACCGGCCACCGCGGCCACCGAAAGCGCCGCCGTACCGACCCACACTGCCCGCGCCGCGCTCATCCCGATGCTCATCCTGCCTCTCCGCGGTCCACCGGGCGTCCGGCCCGTTCGCTGCCGATCGGTAGTCGGATGGATCAGGCCGGCGGTTCCGCGACCGGCACAGATGTGGTGCGGCTCTCGTTCGCGTCGGCTGCGGCGAACGCAGGGGGCGGGCGCGGTGCCACCCGAGGATTCAGTAGCCCTTGGAACGGAGGAAGTCGGCGACCGTGACCACCGCCCGGGGGTTGCGCGGGCTTTCGACGAGCGCGGCGTAGGGCAGGGCGATGATGTTGTTCCGGCGGACGGCTGTGGTTCCGGCCATGAGCGGTTGGGCGCGCAGCTGATCGATCTTCGCCTGTACCGAGTTCTGCGGCCCCGCACCGTAGTCGACGATCACGATCGCCTGCGGATCCCGCTGTGCCGCCGCCTCCCACGAGGTCGTGGTCCACGAGTCGTTCAGGTCGTCGAAGATATTCGTACCGCCTGCTTTCCGAATGATCTGCGACGGTGCGGCGGTGCGGCCCGAGGTGAACGGTTCCGGTGTCGCGCTGTCGAACAGGAACACCCGGGCCGGCTCCTTTCCGGCCGGCGCACCGTCCGCCGCCCCCGCGACCTGGTCGCGGTACTGCGTGACCAGGTCGTCGGCCTTCGCACGCACGTCGAAGATCTCGCCGAGGTTGACGAGGTCGGCGTAGAGGGCGTCCAGCGGTTCCATCACCCCGCGGCGCGTGGTGCCCGGCTGCCGGCAGGCCTCGGTCAACTGGTACGGCACCGCCCCGATCGAGCGCACCCAGTCCGGGGTGAGGCCGGTGGATTCCTTGAAGCCGTAGTTCCAGCCGGCGAAGACGAAATCGGGGGCGGCCGCTTGCACGACCTCGCGGGTGAAGGCATCACCCAGCGGTGGTACGCGCTCGAACTCGGCCCGCCACGGTGAAGTGGCGATATCGCGTTCCTTGCCGGGGTAGCTGGTGTAACCCACCAGTCGATCGGCCAGGCCGAGGGCGAGCATCATCTCGGTGATGCCGGTGTCGTTGGTGACCACCCGCTTCGGTACACCGTCGACGGTGAGCGGCGCGCCACAATTGGTCACCGTCACGGATCGGCCGGTCGCGCTCGTCGGAGCCTCTTGGATTTCGGCGCCGCACGCGGTCGTGAGTGCCAGGCAGGCGACGGCGATCGCCGGGAGCAGCCGGAATGATCTCATCTAGCGTTCCTTTTCGTCGAAGATGATCTGCGGGACGCCGAGCCGGGGATGGGTGACGATATGGGCGCCGATCGAGAACCAGCGCGTGATCACCTCCGTGGTGATCACCTCGTGCGGACGGCCCGAACACACGAGCCGGCCCGTGTGCAGGACGAAGATCCGGTCGCAGTGCTGGGCGGCCAGATTGAGGTCGTGCAGTGCCGCGATCACTGTGATACCCAGCGCCCGTGCCGCGGACAGCACGCTGTACTGGTGGTGGACGTCGAGGTGGTTGGTCGGTTCGTCCAGGACGAGCACCCGTGGTTGCTGGGCCAGCGCCCGCGCGATCAGGACGCGCTGGCGCTCCCCGCCGGACAGCGAGAGGAAACCGCGCGCGGCGAGATGACCGATATCGGCCGATACCATTGCCGCCGAGCAGATCTCCCGGTCACGCCGATGTGTGCCGCGCAGCAGTGGGGTATGCGGCAGGCGTCCGGTGGCGACGACCTCGGCGGCGGTGAAATCGAACGGGGTGCTCGAATCCTGGGTCAGCGCGGCGACCTGACGCGCGTTCTCCCGCATGCTGATCGCGGAGACATCCCGTCCGTCGACCAGGACGCGTCCGGCTGCCGGCGACAGTGCGCGGTAGAGACACCGCAGCAGAGTCGATTTACCGCTACCGTTCGGCCCCACGACGCCGATGAATTCGCCCGGCCCGGCAGCCAGGGTCACCGTCCGGACCACCGCCGTGCCGTCGATCTCGACTGTGACATCCTCGTAGTCGACGCGCATCAGTCCCGTTCCACCAGGGCGCCGCGGCGGCGCATCAACAGGACGAATACCGGTACTCCCACCGCGGCGGTGATCGCGCCCAGGGGGAGTTCCTGCGGGGGTATGAGGGTTCGCGCCACCAGGTCCGCGGTCACCAGGAACACCGCGCCCAGTAGCGGTGTCACGACGGTGAGTCGCCGGTGGCCGGCCCCCACCAGCAATCTGGCGACGTGCGGAACCACGAGGCCGACGAAGCCGATCGCACCGCAGACCGCGACGAAACACCCCGTCATCGCGGCGGATACCACGAACATGAGCAGCCGGAATCGGGAGGCGTTCAGCCCGAGCGCGGCACCGACCTCGTCGCCCATCGCCAGCGCGTCGAGGTGCCGCGCATACGCGGCGATCACCGCCAGACCGGTCGCGGCCACCGCGGCGACCAGGGGAACCATCTGCCAGGTCGCGCCGGCCAGACTACCGAGCAGCCAGAACATCACCGAACGGGCGGCGTCCCCGTGCGGGGCCAGGAACACCAGCACCGTTGTCGCCGCCGAGAAGCCGTAGCCGACGGCGGTACCGGTCAGCACCAGCCGCAGCGGTACCAGCCCGGCGGCCGAGCGCGCCATGAGATAGACGAGCAGGGTGGCGGCGAGTGCCCCGGCGAAGGCCGCCGTCGAAAGGGCATAGACGCCGAGCGCACCGAAGACACCGAAGAGGACGACCGCGGTGGCGCCTACCGACGCACCCGAGGAGATACCCAGGACGTATGGGTCGGCGAGCGCATTGCGGACCATCGCCTGGACCACCAGTCCGACCCCGCCCAGTCCGGCCCCGACCAGGGCCGCCAGGAGCACGCGCGGTAGGCGCGACTCGACGACGATCCGATAGTTGGCGACATCTGCGGCGACCACCGTGCCCCCGGTCGGCTCGGCCCACAGGAACCACACTGTGTCGCGCCAGGGGATATGAGCCGCACCCAGCGCCAGAGCGAGCACGGAGACCACCGCGAGTGCCACGATCAAAGCGCCGACCAGTGCGGTGACGGGCAGTCGCCGCCCGCCGACAGTTCTCATCGCCCGGCTCTACGCGCACCGCCCCGAATTGGATGCGCACAGGCAGGCGAAAACCACATGACCCATATCTCGTCAACCGCTCCCTCGGAGTCGACAGGAGACCGCGCCGTCGGCACGGTCACGCGGGCAGGTCTTCGGACTCGTGGACCCGACGCCGGACGGCGTCACCTACTGACGGTCGCTTCCCGGGCTGCGAGCCCAGTGCCGATGACCGCGGTCGTTTCCACTTACCGCTGCGGGGCAGCTCCGGATTCCCACCGGATTCCCTCTTACGAACCGCCTGTTGTGGACAGGCGGTAACCAACGCCCGCTCACAGTAGCATTCGGGCCGTCGACGGGATGTCGGCGTATCGAATACCGCCGGACGGGTCGGGCGGCCGGTGGTTGTCTCCGTCCCCCGGCTGCGGGGCGTGGTTCCCGGGTCATCGAGCGGGCGCGACAGCGCTGGTGGGTGGCCGCACTGTTGTGGGACGCAGGGCGGCGGTGGCTCGCTAACGGAAGGTCGGCAGGGCTCGGGCCGGCAGTCAGGCGACCCGGGGCAGTTCCGGTAGGGGGTGGGAGATCAGCCGTTGTGCGCTGCGCTTGTTCATTCCGAACATGCGCAGCACGCGGTAGGTCATCTCGTCGGAAAGGGCCGTCGTGGTCCGGGCAGGGCCGCTCATCGGCACCGAATCTTATGCCGGTATTACCGATGTCGGCCTCGAACGCCCTATCGGGTATGTCGTCACAGTGACGTAAATGAGCGCCGTGGAGGGTTGTCGGTTGGGGGGAATGCCCTTTCGGGTCCTCGGCCCGCTGCGGTCCTCGGTCGCGCTGGTCAGGGGCCGCCGAATTCGCCGGTGTTCATCCTGCCCGCCGGGTCGAACAGCCGCCGATTCGCGGTGTTCTCCGTGCACACGGCCTCGGATGTATGTATACGTCGGCGACTCTGCCGATTTCTATCGGAGAGTGCGGAGATCGCCGCGCTCATCGGGCCGCGCAGGTATCGGTGGCGGGTTCTCCCGAAAGCGCCGCGGCCACGAATCGCTGTGCGTCGGCCAGTGAGCCGGGGACGGTTGCCCGGTGGTCCTGGCCGTCGTAGATCCGGTAGTCGACCGTTGCCCCCTTGCCGCAGAGGGTGTCGACGAGCGTGTCCGTGCTCGGCCGGGTGACCAGCGTGTCCGTGCTGCCCTGGGCGATCATCACCGGCACCGCGGGCACAGTGCCGGACGGGTCCTGTTCTTCCAGGTACCGGGTCAGGGTGCCGAAGTCGGCATCGGGTTCGAAGATCTCGGTGGCCGGGATCGGCGGAACTTCGCGGATCTGCGCCACGCAACCGGTTTGCGCCGCGTGCAGCATCGGCTGTGCGGCCGGTGTGAACAGCTTACCGGGGTCGATCGCCGGTTGGACGACGTGCGCGCCCAGCACGATGAGCGGTAGGAACGCCGCGGCGGCTTCGGCGCCGGGCCGGCCGGAGTCGACGAACTCGACCATTCGGCTGAGGCCGATCCCGCCCGGCGCGATGGCGACGGCGCCTTTCAGTGCAAGCTCCGGCTGCCGGGCCGCAGCGTACTGGGCGGTGAACAACGCTGCCTGGCCGCCCTGGCTGTGTCCGGCGGCGACCCAGTCCGTGCCGATCGAATGATTGAGCGAGCGGGCCGCTTGCACGATATCGGTCACCGTGTTCGCTTCGCCGAGCCCGTTGATGTAGGGATGCCCGCCGGGTGTGCCCAGGCCCTGGTAGTCGGTTTGGACCACGGCGTATCCACGCTGGATCCAGGTGTCGAGAACCTGGGTCACCGGACCGAGATAATCGTGGGCGGGACCGGTGGCGGTGTCCCGTGAAGGCGCGCAGGCATCGGCATACCCCGTCGTTCCGTGCGCCCAGCTGATCACTGGCCATCCGGTGGCGGGTGGGGCCGATCGTGGTACGGCGACGGTGCCCGATACGACGATCGGCCGCCCGTGCGCGTCGTGGGAAGTGTAGGCGATCAGATCTGTTCGCGCGGCACTCGGTAGCGCCGCGACGGTGGTCAGTGGCCGGGCGCCGAGAAGTTTTCCCCCGGGGACCGGAGGGACGGCCGGGGCGACGCCGACTCCGCCACCGGCGACGGTGATCAGGACCGCGCCGACGGTTGCGACGGCTGCCGCGTACAGGCGACGGGCCGAGCGGTGAATGAGCATGATTGACCTCCGCAACCGGAATTCCTGATGAGATGAGCGCCGGTCCGCGGCCCGTGCTCATCGGTGAGCGAGTCGTTTACCGGGAGCGCCGAGTGGTGATCGGCGGATTCGGACGTGTCCGGTTCGGGCGGTGTGCCGCGCCGAATTCCCTGTCCGGCCGCTGGTCCGGGTAGCTGCTGTCCGGCGAATCGCACCTGCGGCGACGAGTGAAATCGTTCAACGTACAACCACACTTCCCAGGACCGTCGATCGGTCGAATATTCGACCGATCCGGTAGATTGTGTCGGCGGTCACGGTACATCCGGTCGAGCGCATCGGTCAACCCCAGCCCGTCGAACCCGGCCCGGCTACCTTCGGTATCGGTCCGGCGATCCTCCGGTCTGCGGGGGAGCGACGATGCGGTAGTGGGCTCTACCGGTGAGGGTTGCGGCCACCGAGTTCGGTCGTGAGTGTGTCCGCCGCGGCCTTCAGGGCGGACCCGCGTTCGGCTATCTCGGCTACCGTGAGATCGGTCTGCAGGTTGATGGCCAGCAGTAACGCTTGGTCGCCCGACTCGTCGAAGGTGGGTGCCGCGATGACCCCGACGCGATGGGTCGAATCCACACCGCCGGCCTGCAACTCGTCGTGCAGCAGGACGCGCCGTCGCCCCATGCCTGCCAGCAGTTCGGTGATCAGGCCGCGCAGGTCGGGCGAAAGATCCCGGGCGGTGGTGCTTCCCAATATCCGGTAGACCCGTTCGAGCGTGGGCGACAACCGTTCGACGAGGTATCCGACGGTGCGGCATTCGACCGCCATACGCCGCAGATCACCCAGATCGATTCCGGCCATCCACGTATGCTCTTCCCGCACTTGCTGTTCGAGAGCTTCGTCGGATTGCCACAGCAGGTACATCAGGGCGGTCGGCAAGGCCACCGGAACGATCTGTCCCACCTCGACGGGGGGACGCGCTCCCGGCGGTGCCGCGACCTCGAGCACCATGAATTCGTCGCCCACTCGACTCGAGGCGACGCACATGGCGTCGAACCGGCGGCTGAGCGACGCCAGTTGCTCGGACACCGCCGGATCCGGCGCGACATCGCGTTGCGCCGCCCGGCCCGCGGTGACCATTGCCGGGCCCAGTCGATAGGTCTTCGTGTCGGGGTCGCACCGGAGGTAGCCGCGGTCGGTGAGTTCGGTGAGAATCCCCAGGCAGGTCGGCTTGCTGATCGCGCAGCGCCGCGCCACCTCGGACAGGCCCGGTTGCGCGCCGCGGTGCCGCACCAGGAACTCCATGATGTCGAGCACGCGTGCGGTCGGCGGCGAGGCGCTCTCACCGCGCTGCACCGCATCCACCGAACGATCAGCCATCGATCAACCCTAAGCGAGCCGCCGGGGCGCGGCGTCTACGGTATGCGCTCACGCGCCCTCGGGTCCGTCGATATCCGCTGCCGCGACCGGGGGTGGGGTAGCGGTTGCGCTGACCTGGTGCGTCGGGTGAATCTTTCCGGTGACCCGGGTCACTGTTATAATTAGAATTCATTTCAGTTTTGTTGCCTGCTCAACGCAGCGGCCGGGTTGGTTGGAGGCTCGATGGCGGTCGTTGATACGGGTTCGGTGTCTCCGATCCAGAATCCGCGGCGTGAGCTGCCGCCGTCGATGGTGGAACGTATGACGCTGATCCTCGACGCGTTCGACGGCCCCGCGGTGCGCTTGCCACTCGAAGAAGTCGTGTCCCGGACCCTGCTACCACGCTCGACCGTGCACCGGATCCTCGATCAACTCGTCCGCTCCCATTGGGTCGAACACGCTTCGGTCGGATACCGGCTGGGCCGGCGGGCACTCGGACTCGGTGGCGGCGACGGCGGCCATGCCCAGATCCGCGCTGCCGCCGCGCCGCTGCTGCACGAGCTGCATCTGCGTACCGCGATGGTGGTACATCTCGCGGTGCTTGACGGTGGGGAAACCGTCTGCCTGGACAAGGTCGGCGGCCGGTTCGCCGCATCTCTCCCGTCCCGAGTGGGTGGCCGTGGCCCGGCCTACTCGACCGCGGGTGGCAAAGCGATGCTGGCGTGGATGGACCCGGAGAACGTCGACGCGCTGTATCAGCGCCGGCTGAATCGGTGCACCGAACGCACCATTGCCGATCTGGTGACCCTGCACCAGGAACTCGATCGCATCCGTCAGCGCCGCGGCGTGGCGTACGAACGCGGTGAATCGGTGCGCGGTGTCGCGTGTGTCGGTGTGGCAGTCCGCGGGGTCGACGGTCCCGTGGCCGGCATCTCGCTGTGCGGTGACGCCCGCACCGCGCAGCTCGAGCGGGTCGCCCCCCTGGTCGCCCGGGCGGCCCGGGAGGTCGCGCGGACCCTGTATCCCGAATCCGGTGTGCCGCGCCGCGGCCATGAGGCCGTGCCCCAACCGGAAACCAGATGGTCGGCCGAGGCGCTCGACCGCTTGCTGGCGGTGCAATCCGGACAGTGGCTCTAGGAGCCGGCCTCTTCGCGGAGAGGGCGGCCGGGCGGACCTGCCGGGTCCCGCTGGGCGAGACCTCGCCGGGCATCCAGGCGAACACCTCCGCATACGATCGCCGCGACCGGCCGAATCCTCAGGAGTTCCCCGATGACCGATCATGTCCGGCACGCGGTGCGCGAGCTGCTCCCGGTGTTCGCCGCGCGGGCGCGCCAGGTCGACGAATCGGGACACGTCCCCCGCCGGACCATCGATGAATTGCGGAGCGCGGGTGTGCTGGCGATGTTGCAGCCCGGACGATACGGCGGGGCCGAGGGCGATCCGGTCGAGTTCTACCGGATCGTGCGCGAAATCTCGGGAGTGTGTGGTTCCACCGGGTGGCTGACGGCGGTGCTGGGGGTGCATCTGTGGCATCTCGCGCTGTTCGACCAGCGTGCCCAGGACGAGGTCTGGGCTGCCGACAGCTCGGTGCTGGTGTCCTCGGCGTACGCGCCGACCGGGCAGTTGGTCCCAGTGGACGGCGGATACGAGCTGACCGGTCACTGGAAGTTCTCGTCCGGTTGTGACCACCCTTCGTGGGCTTTGCTCGGGGGGCTGCTCTTCGGGGCCGCGGGCCGGCCGGTCGACTTCATGACCGCGCTGGTTCCGGGGGCGGACTACAGCATTCACGACGTCTGGGACGTGGTGGGGATGCGCGGTACAGCGAGCAATGGGATCACGGTCGACAGAGCGTTCGTCCCGGAGCACCGGGTCGTGCGCAACTACGAGACCGCGCAACTGCGCGGACCGGGACAGAAGGTCAACACGGGCCCGCTCTATCGGCTGCCGTTCGCCACGATCTTCACCTATGCCGTCACGGTCCCGATCGTCGGTATCGTCGCCGGCTGTTACGAATCGTATCTGGGCGAGATGCGCGAACGAGTGCGGCTCAGCCTCGGCGGTGGCCGTTTCGCCGAAGACCCGTTCGCCCAGGTGGCTGTGGCACGGGCCGCGTCGGAGGTCGATGCGGCCACCCTCCAGCTGGAGCGCAACCTCGGCGACCTGTGGGACCTGGCCCGGGCCGGTGCGGAGCTGCCCACCTGGATGCGCCTGCGGTCGCGCCGCGATCAGGTGCGGGCCGGCGAACGCAGTCTGGAGGCGATCGATCTGCTGTTCAAGACGGCCGGGGGTAACTCACTGAGCCGCGGGAACCCGATCGAGCGGGCCTGGCGGGACGCGCACGCCGGCAGTGCGCACGTCGCCAACGAGCCCGAACGCGCTCTCGCCCTGTACGGCCGGGGTGCGCTGGGGCTGCCGGTGGAAGACAACCTCGTCTGACCCCTGTCCGCGCTATGGGCCGCGCGGGACCGGACGCCCGGGTCAGCGCAGCTGGATCATGCCACCGTCGGCCATCATGGTCTGTCCGGTCATGTACCGGGACTCTTCGGATGCCAGGAATACGACGATCGGGGCGATATCGGTTTCGGGGTCCCCGATTCGCGCCAGCGGTACTTTCGATACGGCCGCGGCGGCCTGCTCCGGATGTTGTGCCGCCCAGGCGTTCACCCCTTCGGTAGCGGCGAACGGGCAGACCACGTTCACCCGGATACCGTCGGGTGCCCATTCGTTGGCCGCGACCCGGCTCACGCCGCGGATCGCCTCCTTGGCCGCCACATACGAGGTCTGTCGGGGCATCCCGTCGAGCCCCGACCCGGAAGCGAAGTTGACGACCACACCTTTCGACTTCTTCAACTCTTCGTAGCAGGCCTGCATGAGATGCACAGTCGGGAAGAAACCGGTGCGCATCGACAGGTCGAACATGTCGGCTGTGGTGTCCACCAGCAGGGCTTGCCGGGAGGCGTGCGCATTGTTGACCAGGATGTCGACAGCACCGAAAGCCGAGACCGCGGCATCGCGGATCGCGGCCGCGGCAGTCGGCTGCGAGATATCGATGGGCAGGAACCGCGACCGCGCGCCGAGTTCGGCCTCGAGCGCGACACCGCGTTCCCTATCGATATCGACGAAGAGGACATTCGCTCCCTGCCGGACGAACACGGTGGTGATCGCACGGCCGATCCCGCCGGCTCCGCCGGTGACGATGGCGACCTTGTTCTGCAGTTTCACAGCGCTCCTGTAATAGACGGTGTCGGGAACCGACCGGCTCATATTCGCTGTCGAGTACTGGCTTCCGGCGCTGTGGTCCCGATGGCCGGGACCGCAGCGCCGACGGTGGCGGGCGGTTACGGAGTGCGCGACGGTGGTAGCACCTATCTCGGCGCACAGCCATCGTCGCCGTCGGCGTCGAGTGCCACCCGCCGGTGCACCGGTCCTGCTCTCGATGAGTGAGATGCGGCAGGAATGGGACGCCGACTACGTACACCCTGTGACGGCGGGCACAGAAAGGCCCGGCCCGTCCGGCTCTACGCGCCACTCGAGTCCGCGGATCGTCGAGTGCGAGCCGTGCCCGCCCCCTGGAACAAGACAGTGGTCGCCACCGGCGGACCACGCCGGCCGCCCTTTCGGCGCCGACCCGCCGGGCAGGCATCGTCCGATGCCGGTAGGTCCGCTTTCGATCGAGATGAGGGACACCCATGAAAACAACAGTTCCGAACCGTGTGCCTACTGCGGGTCTGCGCAGCGGGATACGCCGCGGCGGTATCGGCGCGGTATGCGCGGTTGTCGCCGGCCTGATGGTCAGCGGGGCCGCCCATGCCGACACCTTCGTGCCGCTTCCGGACGGCCGGGAGTTCGCGCCGGGAGCGACGGTCACCCGCACCGGTGAACACGCTGTCGTATCTCCTTCGATGGCCGCCAACGGCGCCGGCCGGGTGGTGTGGGTCTCGGGCACCGTGACCGCCGATGTCACCGACACTCCCACCGTCGAGCGTCCCGGTCCTTACTCCACCCCGGCGGATTGGCCCGGTACCAACAATTCGTCGACCCACTCCGCCTCCCAGGTGAATACCGGTTACCTGGTCGGCTGCCAGGTCAGTATCGGCGATCGTGCGGTCACCGCCGGGCTCGCCGGGAATCTCGGCATCAACGGTGGCGGGTTGAGCGGTTCCGTCGGTGTACAACTCGGTCCGGGCGAGGTCGAATTCGTGCAGGTCGGATTCAAGGACATCCTCCGGCCAGGGGTCTACCACCTCGGGTACCGGGACTTCGAAATCGAGATCCAGGGCTGCGGTGGCTATGCCCAGGCCCGGTCCTACACGGTGATCGAGATCATCGGCGACCACTATTCGAAAACCACGCTGTACGGAGCTCCGTTCAGCATCGGCTGAGCCGGAACGGCCGCCACAGTCCTCAGTCGAACCGGAAAACGTGCCCGGAGAGGTATTCCGAAAATGATCGATCACAAGAAATTCGCCCGCACCGCATTCGTCGCCTGCGCAGCCCTCGGGTTGATGCACGCCGATATCGCCGGTGCCGATACCTTCGTTCCGTTGCCGGGCGGTGCGGTCACCGAAACACTCGGTGACGGTACCGAAGTGAGGATACGGATCGTCGGTGAATCGGCCACGATCAGCCCGTCCATGGGCGCCACGCCACTACACCGCAATGCCTGGGTCTCCGCCACCGCCGAGGTCGAGTTGTCGGCACCGGCTCGTGCGGTGAAGATCGAACCCGGCTACATCGTGGGCTGCCAGGTGGATATCGCCGGCGGTGGCGCAAACAGTGGTGCGAACTACAGCTCCGACTGGGCCGGGCGCAACCCCTCGGCCGGCGCGAGCCTCGGCGGCAATCTGAGTCTCGGGCCCGGCCGAGCGGCGAAGTTCTATCTCCTCGATCTCGAAGGACCCGATGCCTTCGGATCCGAATCGCATCGTCCGTTCAGCCGCACCACCGGAACCCGCGGCAGCGTCACCTGGCGTAACAGCACAATCGGTCTCTCCGGCTGTGCGGGTTACGCCCAGGCCCGGGTGTTCACCGAGGTGGAGGTGGAGACGGCGACCGCCAAACAGGTCGTCACCGTCTGGGGGCTGCCGTTCGGCCTCGGCTGACCTCCCAAAATCGCCAGTGACCTTCCCGCCGACGAGGTGGGAAGGTCACTGGCGCTTCGGCCCGGAGTCGGCGCGCCGGCGGCCCGGGACCGAGCCGGTGTAGCGCAGCCCCGGGTGCAACGCCGGATCGATTATGTCCCGGTCGGGGTCGTGTAGACGGTGCCGCGTCGGATCAGCAGTGAAAGGGCGACGGTGAGCACCGTGCCGACGAGCATGATCGTCACGACGGCGTCGAGACCACCTGCGGTATTGACCCCCGCGACGGCGGTCGCCGCGAGCACCGCACCGGCGATCGAGGTACCGATGCCCTGCCCGGCGGTGCGAACGACGGCATTCAGCCCCGCGATTTCACTGGTGTTCTCCACCGCCACGGTCTCGACGATGAGGTTCTGCAGGGCGGTGTACGCGAACGACGCACCGACGGAGACACACACCAGCACAACGAACATCCCGATCATCGAATGGTGGGATACGTAGGTGAGGACGCAACCCGCCGCATAGATCAGGCCACCGATCAGCAGCGATATCCGGGAGCCCACGGTACGGGTGAGCCGCCCGCTGAGCGGGGTGAAGGCGAAACCGAACATCGCGCCGGCGAAGGTCAGCAGGCCGGCGTCGGAGGGGGACATACCGATGCCGAACGGTCCGTCCTGCGGAGACTGCAGGATCAGTGCGTTGATCATATTGCCGATACCGAAGGGGCCCGCCGCCAGCGTCACGGTGGCCAGCATCGTCAACGCGAGGTGGCGATCGGTGAGTATCCGGACATCGACGATCGGATCCACCACCCGGAGTTCCCAGCGCACCCACAGCAGAAGGACGACAAGACCGCCCAGAATAAGGCCGAGGGTTTTGCCATCGGTCCAGCCCCAGGCGCTGACCTTGTTGATACCCAGCAGGATTGCCGCGATAGCCGGTGCGAAGGCGAGGGCGCCCAGATAGTCGATCTGCTGTGTCGTTCCGGTGGGGGGCCGCCAGGGCAGCACGAACAGCACCAGTGCGAGCATTGCCGCGGCGTACACCGCCGCGACGACGAAGATCATATGCCAGCTGGCGTAGTCGATCATCAGGCCGGCTATATAGGCCGCCGCGGCGCCCGCGGCGATCGCGGTGCCGGAGATGACGGCCACGGCGACGGGAATCTTCGCCTTCGGCAGGTGTTCGCGGGCCAGCCCGACACACAGAGGGAGGATGGCGCCGGCCAAACCCTGGACGGCGCGGCCGAGGATGATGGCGCCGATACTGTCGCCGAGCGCGCTGATCAGGGAACCGGCCACAGTGGCGGCGAGGATGACCACGAGAACCCGCTCGCGGCCGTACATATCACCGATACGGCCACAGACGGCCGCCGCGGCCGCCGCTACCAGAAGGAATGCGGTGACCGTCCAGCCGACCGTACCGGCATCACTGTCGAAATCCCGGATGAGTGTCGGGATCGCGGCGAAAACCATCGACGATTCGAATGCGCTGATGATCTCGACCAGTACCAGAATGGTGATGATCGTCCCCGCGGAACGTTTTCTGGCGAAGCGTCCGGAGGTGGGGGCCGGATCGACCGGAGCCACCGGATCAGGGAATGTCGTCATGGAATTCCTCCAGAGAGCCTTCGTGAAACGGAGAGAGCATCCGCCACGTCGGCACAGGCTAGAGTGACGCACAGCACAGCAGGGGTGTGGTCTCGTTGTGCGGGAGTCGTCGGACGGCCGGTTGATCAGCGGTGATGGTGATGCTTGCGGCCGGTGCCACCGGCTCGCCGAATAGGCGGGTGGCCCTGGGTTTCCGAGGCCCGTCGGCGCGGCCGGGCCGGTGATCGGCGAGGAAGTCACTCGCTACGCGGGCTCGTCGCGGCGCGTGACTTCCTCGCCCTGCGCCGGCCCGCGTCAGAGCGCGAAACAGCCCATATTCTCGTGCCGGTGACGGAAATGACCGCGCGGTCGTGAGAACAGGGTGGAATCACCCTTTCGGCGCGCGGTCTTCCCGATGAAACGAGTCGCCGGAATTCACAACTCGGTCGCGACTTCCCACGCCGAATGAATCGCACCCTGAATGTAATCGACCTGCGCGGCGTCCCCCACCACATGGATTTCGGGAACCGTCCCCACCAGCGCCTCGGCCAGCGGCGCTCGCGCCGAAACATCGGCGGCGACGACCACCATATCCGCCGGTGTGGCCGACACCCGGTCCCCGACCCGGAACTCGACGTGCGTTTCGGTGATCCGCAGCACCGTGGCACCGCGGTGCAGCTGCACGCCCGCCGCACCCGCGTGGCGAACAGCAGTCCACCGCCGCGGCATCGCCATCGGCACGCCGAGTTGCCGGCCTTCCTCGAGCAACGTCACGTTACGCCTACGTTCGGCCAGGAATTCCGCGAGTTCCAGCCCCACCAGGGACCCACCGATCACGACGACATTCTTGCCGATCGGCAGATACCTGCGGGTGACGGCACGGATCGCGGCCGTACTCTTGGTGATACCGGAGAGTTTGCCCAGTTTGGCGATGGTGCGTAGCAGCGGCGATACCTGCGCGACGTCTCCGGAACCGGTCAGTAGGGCGCGCAGGGTATCGCCGGTGTGCACATGCGGTAGATCGCCACCGGGAACCGCCGGACGCCCGCGCACCGCACCGGTGGCGACGACCACCGCGTCCGGGTTCAGCGCTCTGATCGACGAGACGGTGGCCTCGGAGTTCAAGCGGATATCGATGCCCAGACGTTCGACCTGAACGGTCAGCCACTTCAGCAGTCGCTGGTTGTCGGGCGTGGTGAGGCCGGAGAACCAGAGGGTGCCGCCGAGCCGATCGGACTTGTCGAGCACCGTGACCCGGTGCCCGCGTTCGGCGGCCACCCGGGCGGTCTCGAGTCCGCCCGGGCCCGCGCCGACGACGACAATATGCTTGCGGACGTCGGTGCGCATCAGCGGAAGCAGCGTTTCGTTGCCGAGAGCGGGATTCACCGCACAGAGGGGAGTGTCGTCCCAGAAGTTCTCCTGCACGCACACATAGCAATTGATGCAGGGGCGAACCTGCTGCGGATTTCCCGCTCGCAGCTTGTTCACCAGCTCCGGGTCGGCGAGCAGCTGCCGTCCCATCGCCACGAAATCGGTCGCGCCTTCGGCGATCGCCTTCTCGCCGACCTCCGGGAGTATCCGGCCGACGGCGATCACCGGGATATGCACGGCCTTCTTCACCTCGGCCGCCAGTCCGACATAGGCGCCGACCGCATCGGGCAGCGGACCGTCGGTGAAATTGGAGAACGGGTTGCGACCCCAGCCGGTGATGTGGAGGGCGTCGGCGCCGGCCGCCTCGAACAGCACCGCGGCCGCCACGGCCTCCTCGGTGGTCAGCGCACCTTCCTCGCCGAATTCACGCCCGGCGACGCGTACCAGGATCGCGAGCGAATCGCCGACCTCCGCCGCGACCGCGCGGATCACCTCCACTGCCGCGCGCGCCCGGTTCTCGAGAGATCCGCCGTATTCGTCGGTGCGCTTGTTGTCCGCCCGGCTCAGGAAGCCGCCGAGTACATAGCCGTGCGCGACGTGGATCTCGACCGCGTCCCCGCCGGCGTCGCGCACCCGCGCGGCGGCCGCGGCGAAGCAGCGCACCAGCCAGTCGATATCGTCCTTTGTCGCCTCGTGATAGGTGGCGTGCCTACCGCCGGTGACGGCCCCCAGCTTCTGCAGCTCGCCAGGGGTGTTGTCCGCCAGGGCGGACAGATCGGCGGGGCCGGCCGGTGCCGACGGAACCAGCAGCGGCCGCCCCTGGACGGTATCGATCCGGGCGATCTTGCCGTGGTGCGTCATCTGTACGCACAATTTGCTCCCCGCGGCATGGACGGCGTCGGCCAGAGCTTTCAGCCCGGGGAGGAACCGGTCCTCGGAGAGGCCGGGTTCCTTGGTGCTCGCGCACCCGATGGGGTAGGCGACAGCGCAGGCGCCGGTGATGATCAGCCCGGTCCCCCCCGCCGCACGGGCGGCGAAATGATCGATATCGCCCTGCTCTATCTCGCCGTCGTCGCAGAGGTTCATATCCATCGCCGGCAGGACCACTCGGTTGGCCAGGGACATCGGGCCGATGGTCCCGGGAGCGAGCAGGTGCGGGAAGGTCTGCGTACCGGTCACGAGTAGAAGCTAGATCGCCGCGGCAATCACGTGACGGACCGTTCTCGATCACCGAGACCTGGACCGGATCGCTGGGTCGGTCACGTCGTCGCAGTGTGATCCGGGCGTGGACGGATCGGTCGCCACACTGCGGCCGGTCGGCCGTGCTCGAGGTGCCAGGACCCGCTCACCCATCGCGGCGAGGGCGTCGGCGAGCTGCCCGAGCTGGTCGGTGAGGCCCCGTGCGGGGTCGGCCTGCCAGGCGATGAAGGCGCCGTCGAATCCGGCCATGCCGAAATAGTCGAGTTCGTCGGCGATCGCCTGCGCCGTCTCGGGGCCCTCGGCCGCGAAGGCCTGGGCGATCATGCGACCTGCGCAACTACGTGGCAGGTCTCGCCATGGGGACGCCGGTCCCGGTATGGGTCGACCGGTCGGAACTCGCCGGCATCTCCGCCCCCACCCTGCTGATCCACGGCAGGGACGACCGGGTGGTGTCCTACGAGAACACGCTCCTGCTACTGGCGCATATCCCCCACAGCCGGGCGGTACTGCTCAACCGCTGCGGGCACTGGGCGATGATCGAGCACGCCGACGAGTTCAACCGGCTCGTCGCGGACTTCGTCGCCGCCCACTGAGCAGCCGCCCGTCTCGCGGAGCGCGTGGGCCGATCGGGCCATCGCCGGTAGTGGACCGGGGCGCGGGAACATGACCGGTACCGGACGGCTGCGGCTCGTCACCGGCGGTGCTCGTATCCCGCGCTATTGCCGGGGTATCCGGTGCGCCCGGGTTCGGTGCGGGGCACCGGGCCCGGGCCGAGAGACGGTCGTAGCTGGTAGGGCACGCTGGCGACGACGACCCCGGGTTCGAAATGCAGCCGGGTCTTCAGACGCAGCGCGCTCTGGTTGTGCAGGAGTTGTTCCCACCAGTGTCCGGCGACGTGCTCGGGGATCACGACGGTCACGACATCGCGCGGATAACCGCGGCGGAGTCGGCGGATATAGCCGAGGATCGGACGAGTGATCTCCCGATAGGGCGACTCCACGATCGTCAACGGGATGTCGAAATGCTGCCGCTCCCATGTGTCGCGGAGCCGACGGGCTTCGGGTTCGTCGATGGCGACCGACAGCGCGGTGATCTGGTCGGGACGGATGAGCTCGGCGTAGCCGAGGGCGAATACGGTGGGTTGGTTGACCTGGGAGACCAGCACGATGGCATGGTTGCGGCTGGGCTGGACGAGTTCGGCGTGCTCGGGCACCGACATCGCCTCACCGACCCGGCGGTAGTGGACGTTGATCGCCTTCATCATCGCGTACAGCACCACCATGGCGATGATCGCGAGGTAGGCGCCGCCGACGAACTTGTAGCGGATGACGACGATCAGGACGAGTCCGGTGGTCACCGCGCCGGTGAGGTTGATCAGTTGGGACCGGCGCATGCGGGTGCGGGTCACCGGCTCGGAGGTCTGCGCGAGAAGGCGTTTCCAGTGGCGGACCATACCGGTCTGGCTCAGCGTGAACGAGGTGAACACCCCGACGATGTAGAGCTGGATCAGCTTGTCGATATTGGCGTCGAAACCGATGATCAACACGACCGCGAAGCCCGCGAGCAGGAGCACGCCGTTGGAATAGACGAGCCGGTCACCGCGGTGGTACAGCTGCCGTGGCAGGTAGCGGTTCCGCGCCAGGATCGAGGCCAGCACGGGGAACCCGTTGAATGCGGTATTGGCGGCCAGGATGAGTATCGCCGCGGTCGAGAGCTGGAAGAACAGGAACGCTATCGAATTCGATCCCCAGATTCCGGCACCGAGCTGGCTGATCACCGACGGGAAACCGTCGGGATAGGCCCGGGCGTGCATTTTCGCTGCCAGAACGGTGAGACCGGTGAACATGGCGATCGCCAGCACACCCATGATCGTCAAGGTGGTGGCCGCGTTGCGGGCTCGGGGCGGGCGGAAAGAGGGGATGCCGTTGCTGATCGCCTCGACACCGGTCAGCGCGGTGCAGCCCGACGCGAATGCCCGCAGCGCCAACAACAGGGTCAGGTATCCACCGGTCGCTTCATGGGCGATCAGCTGCTCACCGGCCCCTGACGCGAGCGGGATGCCGAGGCCGAGAACGTCCCGGACGGCCGCGGTGGCGAGCAGCAGGAAAACCAGCGCGATGAATGCATAGGTGGGTGCGGCGAACGCCTTCCCGCTCTCCTTCACCCCGCGGAGGTTGCCCACGGCCAGGACGAGCACACCGCCGGCCGCGAGCTCGACGGCATACGGCTGCAGAGCCGGAAATCGCGAGGTGATGGCGAGAACCCCGGCCACCACGGACACGGTCACGGTCATCACGTAGTCGACGAGCAGGGCGGCGGCAGCGGTCAGCGCGGCCTTCTCCCCGAGGTTGTCCATGCTGACCACGAATGCCCCGCCGCCACCGGGATAGGCGTGGCACGTCTGACGGTAGGAGAGCACGACCACAGCCAGCAGTACCCCCACTGCCACCGAAACAGGTGCGGCCAGCCCCAGGTAGGTGACACCGCCGAGACCTACTATCAGCAGGATCTGCTCGGTGGCGTAGGCCACCGACGAGATCGGATCGGAGCAGAACACCGGCAGGGCCACCCACTTGGGCAGCAGTTGCCCCCGCTCGCGTTCGGTACGTAACGCGGGCCCTACCAGCAGTCGCTTGACGACGCCGACAACGGCCACTTCTGAAGCATAGGTCCGCACGGCACCGGCCAATAGAGTCCCGGGGCCCCACTTCGCCGGGGCCCGCCGCACCGGCGGGGCGTCGGTGCGACCGGTGAGCGGGCGGCCTGTCCGCGCGACGGCTGCGATACGCCGGCGCGAACCCCGGGCCGCGCTGCTGCGCACGCCCGCCGCCGTAAACCTCGCAGTCGTCTTCCCGCTGCTCCCGCCGGAACGCTATGCGCGGCTGCCGACGGGCGAGCCGGTGGCGAGCGCGTCCAGCCGGGCGATCGCCCATTCGGTTTCGAAGCGGATCCCGCGTTCGATCACGGCATCGTCGAACACGGCGAACGGTGAATGGTTCGACGGTGCCGATGCGGGATCACGGCCGGGCGGACAGGCGCCGAGCAGGACGAACGCGCCGGGTACTCGATCGAGGAACCAGGAGAAATCCTCGGAGGCGGTACACGGATGTTCCATCACCTCGACCCCGGAATCTCCGTATAACCGCCGAGCCGCGGCGATCGCGAAATCGGCCTCGGCCTCCGTGCTGACGGTCGGGATCGCGACCTCGATCAGTTCGGTTTCCGCCTCGACTCCGTGGGTGGCGGCCACACCGTCGGCCACCCGGGTGACCAGGGCCCGCAGGCGCGCCGAATCCGCCGCGGTGAACGCGCGGGCCGTACCGCTGAGCTGCGCGGTATCCGGGATGACATTACCGCTGTGACCACCACTGATCTGCCCGACCGTGGCAACGACGGGGGTCAGCATCCCGAACGTGCGGGTAATCGCCGTCTGGAGCGCGGAAACGAAATTCGCGGCGGCGACGATCGGGTCGCGGGCCGTCTGCGGCGCCGAACCGTGTCCACCACTACCGGCGAACGAGACGGTGAACGTATTCGAACCCGACATCATCGGACCGCGGCGCATTCCGAAGACACCGTGCGGCAGATCGTAGGAGAACACGTGCAGGCCCAGCGCGGCATCCACCGGACGGCCCGCCGCGTCCAGTACGCCCTCCGCCAGCATCGCCAGCGCCCCGCCCCAGTTCTCCTCCCCGGGCTGGAATACGAAGACCACGTCCCCGGTCAGTTCGTCCCGCCGGGCGGCGAGCCGGTGCGCGGCGCCCACCAGAATGGCCATGTGCAGGTCGTGCCCGCAGGCATGCATGGCACCGTTGCCGGAGGCGTATGCCAAACCGGTCGACTCGGTGACCGGGAGCGCGTCCATATCGGACCGGATCAGGACCACCGGACGCGGGCCGCCGGACACCGCGCCACCACGTAAGACCGCCGTGACCGAGGTGGTGGCGGTCCCGGTGGACACCTCCAGACCGAGTCCGTCGAGCGCGCGCAAGATGCGCGCCTGGGTCCACGGCAGGTCGAGCCCGACCTCCGGGTTGCGGTGCAGCTCGCGCCGCAACAGGATCGCATCGGCAAACGAAACGGTCATCGGTCACTCCTGTTCGGGGACGATCGGTCCGGTATGGATAGGGTTGGCGGCATGGAGTGGTTCGGACAAGCACGCGACTGGGCCGCCGGAGCACGTGGTCGCCTGTACGCGGCGCCGGCCACACCGTTCGATTCCGTGGGCCGGGCGCGACCGGAGTTCGCGGAGAACTATTTCGGCGCGCTCGTCGCTGCCGGAGCCGACGGGCTGGCGATCGCCGCGCACACCGGTCGCGGCCCACATCTGTCCGCCGGGGTGCGTACGGAACTGATCGGCGCGGCCCGCCGGGCGGGCGCCGCGACCGTCGCCGGTGCGGTGACCGCCGAGGAGGTCCGGGTGGCCGCGGCGGCCGGTGCCGAAGCAGTACTGGTGTTTCCGGCACCGGGCGACGCCGGAGCGGTGCGCCGCCACCTCGACCGCCTGTGGGAAGCCGGCGGTCTGCCACTGATCGGATTCGACCTCTACACCGCGCCGTACCGGGACGATGTCTTCGCCGCCGTCGTCACCCACCCGGCGGTGGCCGCGGTGAAACTTGCCCGGCTGTCCGACGCGATCGCCTGCCAGGACCGGATCGCGCTGGTTCGAGAGCACGGCAAACTCGCTGTCACCGGCGAAGACCGGATGTTCGGCGCTTCGCTCACCTGGGGTGCCGAGGCCGCACTCGTCGGGATCGCGGCGGCCGCGGTCGGGATCACTCGCGCGGTACTCGACACCTTCACCGGGAACGATCTGCCCGCGTTCCTGGCGGCCACCCGGCGGCTCGATACCCTCGCGGCCACGACGTTCCGGGAGCCGATGGACGGCTACGTGCAGCGCATGGCCTGGATCGCCGGAGCCGAGGGATCGCTGCCCGGTGAATTGCTCACCGATCCCTACGCGCCGGCGCTCGCGGACGACGAGCGTGAGCAGGTGCTGAGCGTCCATCGGGCGCTCACGACCGTTCAGTCGCCGGTCCGCGCCAACTGAGCGGCCCTGAGCGTGGTCCGCACCACGGCCCGGCTCCGCGCCCACGGCACCGGGGGCGGCGCGCCCTCGGCCATGGCCAGCACCGCCCGGAGGCAGTCGAGATAGCCGAGATCGTCCGGATGCTCGAGCGATGCCCGCCGGATCCCGGACTCGGTGTGCACGACCACCTCGTACCACTCCCCGGTGCCCGCTCCGACGATATCTACGCTCACCGGGACTCCTCCCGCCGCGACGGCGTGCAGCGCGACGGTGTTCTCCGAGATCGTGGCGCTGTCCGGGATCCGGGCGGCCACCCCGCCCAGCGGCGTGGCCTCCCGCCCCAGCACCGAGTCGAGCATTTCCCACGCGTGCAATCCCATCGATACGGCGGTACCGCCCCCGTCGGCCGGATCGTCCTGCCAGCGGCGGGCGGCGGTGGTGAACGCGTCGATGCCGTGCCGCACCGAGATATGCGCGGCGATCGGTTCCTCGCCGGCGAGTTCCGCGGCCAGCGTCCGGATCCCGGGTGCGAATCTGAGCACCGAGCTGGTGAGGAATCGGGCGGACCGGTCGCCGACCGCGGCGTCCAGCGCGGCCAGTCCGGCCATATCGGCCGCCGGAACCTTGTTGAGGAAGCAGGCGACACCGCGGTCGAGCACCGCCGCCACCACCGGGGCGATCCGATGTGGCCGCGGCGTCACGATCACGACATCCGGTTTCCGGTCCAGGAGGGCTGCCAGGCTCTCGTATGTGGTCGCCTGCCACTCGCGGGCGAAGTCCGCGCGCCGGGAGTGGTCGTCGGGATCCCAGACGGCCAGTTCGTCCACCCCGAGCATCCGCGCGTTGCGCGCGTCGCTGAAGGGATGCGAATGGGCCACGCCGGCGAAACCGATGCGCATACGATCTCCCTCACTTCATATCGACGTCCCGAGTCTCCGGACTGAGCACGGCACCGACGACGGTCAGGAGTCCACCGAAACACAGCAGCGCCACCGCCGTGTACGGCAACGGCATGAAGGCCGACAGTCCGCTCTGGATATAGGCGTAGAAGGCGGGGATCACCATCCCGAGTGAATAGCCGAGGCCGTACCCCGACGCCCGGACGCCCAGGGTGAACCGCTCGGTCAGATAGGTCGTCAGACAACCCCACGGCACGCTGATCAGGACCGTCACCGAGATCAGCAGTAGCAGAACCGTGCCGAAGCTGTGGACGGACCCGGAGGCGATGAAGGTGTACGGCACCGGGGCGACGAACAGGCACAGCAACCCGCCGGTGATGAGCATCGGCCTCCGGCCCACCTTCTGCGACAGCAGACCACTGCCCATGTACACCGCCACCACGATCGCGTTCGCGATGACCAGCGCCAGCGTGGTGGCGTTCGGGCTCAGTTCGGCTTCGCTCTTCATCAGGCCGGGCAGGACGGTGGTGAGCATATAGCTGGTGAACCACAGGCCGGTGGTCAGCACGAATACCTGCAGGAAGTCGCGGCCGGACCGGCCCTTGAACAGTTCCAGCAGCGGAGTCTTCACCTTCTCCGACTGTTGCCATTCGTCGCTGTCCTCCACATTGCGCGCATACCAGATCGCGAAACCGACCGACAGCACCGCGCCCACGAAGAACGGGATCCGCCAGCCCCACTGGACGTAGGCGGAGTCGATACCCTGGGCCGGCATGATCTGCAGGAGGCCGAGGGTGATCAGCGCGATCGAACAGTAGGCCAGTGGGAAGCCGGTGGAGATGATGGCGCCGTTGAGGCCGCGGCGTTCCTTCGCGCTCTGTTCCAGGGCGGTAGGGGTGGCGGAGGTGTATTCGCCGCCGAGGAACACTCCGTCGATGAAGCGCAGCGCGATCAGCAGGATCACCGCGAGGATGCCGATCTGCTGGTAGCCGGGGAGTAGGCCGATCGCCATGGTGGTCACACCGAAACCGGTCACCGAGACGACGGTGATCCGGCGCCGCCCGAATTTGTCGGCCAGGTGGCCGAACAGCATCGCGCCCAGTGGCCGGCCGATCAGCGTCGCGGCGAACACCGACCCGTTGATGAGAGCGGTGGTCCCCGCCGATACCCCGGTCGCCTGGAAGTACACCGAGGCCGGGGCCAGCACGATCACCGGGAGATAGATATCGAAGAGGTCGACGTAGAAGCCGAGCCAGGCCCCGAATACCGCCTTCTTCGCCCGGCTGCCCTTCTCGGCGCCCGGTAACGCGGGCGCCTCGACTGCGGTCGATCTCATGACATCCATCCTTCTGATCCGGCGGCGATGAAGCCGTCCTCGGCGCGCAACCATTCGTACGCGTCGGAGATTCGGGTGAGTTCGGCGGCCTGGCCGTCGGAGAGGCCTTCGTCGGGGTCGAGACACCAGGTGCCCGCGAGCAGTCCTTGGCGCCGCAGCACTTCGTGTACCCCCGCGATCACCCCGGCGAAGTTGTTGCGCACATCGAAGACCGCCGCATTGGCGTCGGTGACCGCCGCCGCCAGCGACAGTGCCCGTGTCCGCGCCGACTCGTCGCCCGCCCACGCCTGCGCGACGAGTTCGTGCAGCTGTACCGCGGCCCGGGTCCACACCGCCCAGTGACCGAGCAGACCGCCGACGAAACGGCGGGAGACCGGGCCGCCCGGGC
This sequence comes from Nocardia rhamnosiphila NBRC 108938, assembly GCF_000720425.1. Classification (GTDB taxonomy): domain Bacteria; phylum Actinomycetota; class Actinomycetes; order Mycobacteriales; family Mycobacteriaceae; genus Nocardia; species Nocardia rhamnosiphila. The sequence continues at coordinate 712,517 of NZ_JOAJ01000001.1, forward strand.
CGGGCAGGTCGTAGGGGGTCAGCAGGTCGGCGACGATATTGTCGTCGTTACCGGTATAGAGCGCGACCTGATCACCGCGCGCGGAGTCGACGATGCCCTGAACCAAGTCGAGTGTGCGGTAGCGGTCGAACGGGGCCGCCTTCACCGCGATGGTGGATTCCTGGTCGGCCAGCCGCCGCCAGTACTCCCGCGGCAGGTAGCGGCCGCCGACCGCTTCCTGGAGATAGAACCCGATCACCGGCAGGACCTCGCCGACCGCGGCGGAGCGGTCGAGCAGATAGTCGAGGTCCCGGTCGGTGAGACCGCCGGGGGAGACGAGCACCGCGCCGTATCCGAGTTCACGGGCCAGTTCTGCCTCGGCCACGGCCTGGCCGGTGGGTCCGGCGACACCGGCGATGCGCAGGAATGGGCGGTCGCCGACCCGTGTGTCGAGTTCGGCTGCCGCGAGTTCGAGAACGGGCCGGAGCAGACCGATCTCGGGCCGGCGGATCTCGAACTGTGTGGTGTGCACGGCGACCGCGAGCCCGCCGGCGCCCGCGTCGACGTAGTAGCGGGTGAGCGCGCGCTGACGGCGTTCGTCGAGACGGCGGGTGCTGTCGAGGGCGAGCGGGTGGGCCGGGATGACGGTGCCCCGATGCAGCAGGGCGTGCTCGGCCGCGGATAACTGCCCGCGCATCAGAACTTCCCGTCGCGTCGCTCGAACTTGGTGGGCTTGTTCCACAGCTGTCCGCCCGTGCGGATCCAGGCGGCCTGCATCCGGATCAGTTCGCCCAGGGTGCGGTCGGGATAGCCGAAGAGGGCGTGGCATTTGGCGGCATTGCTGAGCAGGCTTGTCTCTCCTTCCATGCCGGTGAAGACCGGTGTGGCGCCGAGCTCTTCGCCGAGCCGGGTCGCGATACCGCGCACCGAAGCAGTTTCCGGACCGGTCAGATTGAGCACGAAGGGGCTCGTGTCGGCATGGCCGAGCGTGCGCAGCACGACTTCGTTGGTGTAGCGCTGCCACACCACGTTCACGGCGCCGATCGACAGGTCGACGGGCTCGCCCGCGTGCACCCGGCGCGCGATATCGGAGACCACGCCGTAGCGCGGTTCGCACGCGTAGTTGAGCCGGACCAGCGCGACATGGGTGCCTCGGGTGCGCGCGCCGTGGGTGAAGACCTGTTCCCGGCCGCGGCATGTGATGGCGTACTCGCCGACCGGTCCGGTTTCGTCGGTCTCTACCGGGCCACCCGTCATCGGGGAGCTCAGCGGATAGACATTGCCGGTCGACAACGCGGTGATCCGCGAGTGTGCGTAACGGCGCGCGACGTAGGCGGGCAGCACGGTGTTGGTCATCCAGGCTTCGTCGGTATTGGTGGCGGTCCCGAATTTCGCGCCCACCAGGAAGACCACGTTGCTCGCGTCCGGAAGCGCGTCCACCGCCGCCGGATCCGATAAATCGGTCGTGACCGTATCTACTCCGGTTGCTTCGATTCGCGCCCTGGACCCCTCATCGGTCCAGCGCGACGCGGCCAGCACCCGCACCTCCTTGCGCCCTGCCTCGTCCAGGGCGCGACGCGCCATGGTGGCGATTCCGGTCCCGATTTTCCCGCCCGCGCCCAGGACGATCACATCGCCCTCCCACGCGGCGGCTTCGGCGACCAGCCCCGCGCCCGGTCGGCCGAGCTCCCGCTCGAGCTCCTTCTCCTCCGCGAACATCAATCGGCCCTTCTTCGAATGGACTATTTCGGTCAGGACCGTAATAATGGGGGACTGTCGGGCAAAGCGCAATAGGAAGGAGTCGCCGGACCGTGACCGTGAGCGTGTTCGACCTGTTCTCGATCGGTATCGGGCCGTCGAGTTCACACACCGTGGGACCCATGCGGGCCGCGGGTATGTTCGTCGCCGGATTCGGGACGAGCGCGGGCCGCACGCGGATCCGCCGGATCCACGTCCTGCTGTGCGGTTCGCTCGGCGCGACCGGCCGCGGGCACGGCTCGGATACGGCGGTGATCGCCGGCCTCCACGGGGCCGATCCGGAAACCGTCGACCCCCGGCAACCCGCCCGGCTGCACGCGGCGGTCACCGCGACCGGCCTGCTCGACCTGCCCGGCGGGCATACGATCCCGTTCACCGACACGGACCTGGTGCTCGACGGCTCGATCCGGCACCCCGGCCACCCCAATGCCATGACCTTCACCGCCGATCTCATCGACGGCACCCGGTGCGAGCGGACCTACTTCTCGATCGGCGGTGGATTCGTCACCGAAGCCGCGGCGCCGCCCGCGCCGCCGGCCGCGGTCGTCGTGCCCCATCCGTTCCGGTCCGGTGCCGAACTGTTCGCCCGGACGGCCGAAACCGGTCTGCCCGTCAGCGCACTGGTGCTGGCCAACGAACGAGCGCTGCGACCGGATGCCGATACCGCCGCGGACCTGGACCGCATCTGGTCGGCCATGCGCGACTGTGTGGCCGCGGGCCTGCGGACCGATGGGCGGCTACCCGGGCCGATGGCCGTCCGCCGCCGCGCCCCGGATCTGGCCCGCCGGCTCGCCACGTCCGGAGCCTGCGGCGATCCGCTGCACCGGCTGGACTGGGTGAACGCCTATGCCATGGCCGTGAACGAGGAGAACGCCGCCGGGGGCCGCGTCGTCACCGCTCCCACCAACGGCGCGGCCGGTATCGTTCCCGCGGTACTGCACTACTACGACCGCTTCGTCCCGGGTGCCGATGCGGCGGGGATCCGGCGTTTCCTGCTGACCGCCGCCGCGATCGGCGCACTGTACAAGGGCAATGCCTCGATCTCCGGCGCGGAGGTCGGCTGTCAGGGGGAGGTCGGGTCGGCGTGTTCGATGGCCGCCGGCGCCCTGTGTGAGGTGCTCGGCGGTACGCCGGCTCAGGTCGAGAACGCCGCCGAGATCGCGATGGAACACAACCTCGGACTCACCTGCGACCCGGTCGGCGGATTCGTCCAGATCCCGTGTATCGAACGCAACGCGGTCGGCGCCGTCCAGGCCATCAATGCCGCGCGGATCGCCCTGGCCGGTGACGGCACACATCGGGTCAGCCTGGACACTGTCATCGAGACAATGCGCGAGACTGGAGCGGACATGCAGTCCAAGTACAAGGAAACATCGATGGGGGGCCTCGCCGTCAATGTCGTCGAATGCTGAGCACGCCTACCGGATCGGTGTGGTCGGACCCTCGGATCTGGTCTCCCTGGTCAAACGTGTTGCCGCCCTGGAATTCACCGATCATCGCGTCGTACCGCTGACCTACCGCAACGAGGCACAGGCGGTGGAGGTGATATCGGCCCGCCCCGACGTGGACGCCCTGCTGTTCACCGGTGTCATCCCCTACACACTCGCCCACGCCGCGGGAGTGCTCACGGAACCGGCCGCCTATATCGACTACACCGGAGCGACTCTCTACGGCGCCCTGGTGGAGCTGATGTCGGCCGGACACGACCCGGCGCGTATCTCCATCGATACGCTGGCCCGCCCGCTGGTGGTCGAGAGCCTGTCCCATGTCGGGATCGCCACCGCCGAGATCGCCACCGCCGAGTATCGCCGGGGTACCGATGTGCGGCGCTTCGCGCAGTTCCACCGCGACCACGCCCGCACCCGGCCGGGGGCGGTCGCCATCACCTGTGTCCGGTCGGTGTACGACCTGATCCGCGACGACGTCTACACGATCCGCCTGGCTCCCGCGATCGCCTCCGTCCGCACCGCGCTCGAAACGGTGACGATGGAACTCGCGGGCCGGATCTCCTCCGATGCCCAGGTTGTCCTCGGCATGATCGAACTACCCGAACCGGACGACCGGCTCGCCGCCGATATCCGCGCGCTGGCCGGCAGCCTGTTCCCGGTGGGTCCGGCGAGCTATGTACTGGTCAGCACCCGCGGTGTGCTGGCCCAGCACACCTGTGACTGGACCGTCATGCCGTTGCTCGAACAACTCGCGCAACGGCACCACTGGGTGCGGATCGGGCTCGGCGTGGGCCGGTCCGCCGCCGACGCCGAGGCGCTCGCCCGGCGAGCGGTCGAACGGTGCCGTACCGCAGGACCGTTCACCGCGATCGTCTCGGTGGGCTCCGGCCGCGATTTCGTGATAACCGAGACGGAGTCCGATCCCACCCGGGCCGAGGAACCGGTGAGCCTGCACGTCGCCGCCCACCGGGCGGGCCTCTCCCGGGCGACACTGGTCAAACTCGAGGCCGCGGTCGCCGCCCATCCCGGCGGCGAGGTCACCGCGGCGGATATCGCCACCGCGCTGGGCATCGAACGGCGTTCGGCGCGAAGGACATTGAAACAGCTCGAACGGTCGGGTCTGGCGCAACCGGTCGGCACGGTCGGCAGTGGCGCCGGGCGGCCGGCGGTGCGCTACGCGGTGCGGTTGGAGTCGTAACGGCACGCGGGGAAGCCGGATTCTGTGTCGAGTGCGGCCGTCTCGGGCCGTCATCGGCCGAGGCCCGGGCAGCCGGCTCAGAGCGCGACGAACTCGTAACCGTGCGCGGCGGCCACTTCTTCGGAGAACAGGCGCCCGCGATCCGTGCTCAGCCCGGAGGAGAGCCCGGCATCGTCGGCCACCGCGCGCTGCCAGCCCTTGTCGGCCAGGGCGACGACGTAGGGCAGGGTGGCGTTCGTCAGAGCGTTCGTCGATGTGTTCGGAACGGCGCCGGGCATATTCGCCACGCAGTAGAACAACGAGTTGTGTACCCGGTAGGTCGGTTCGGCGTGCGTGGTCGGCCGGGAGTCCTCGAAGCAGCCACCCTGGTCGATGGCGACGTCGACCAGGACCGATCCGGGTTTCATGCGCGCCACCAGGCCGTTCGGCACGAGCGTGGGAGCCTTCGCGCCGGGTACCAGGACCGCTCCGATGACGAGATCGGCACGCAGGACCGCCTGCTCGATCGCGTAGGCATTGGAGGTGACCGTCTCGACCTGTCCGCCGTAGCGCGCGTCGATATCCCGGAGCCGATCCAGGGAGAGGTCGAGAACGGTCACATGCGCGCGCATCCCGGATGCCACCGCGATCGCGTTGCTTCCGGCGACGCCGGCGCCGATCACCACGACTTCGGCGGGCCGGACGCCGGGGACCCCGCCCATCAGGACTCCGCGGCCACCGGTCGGTTTCAGCAGATGGTAGGCCCCGGCCTGCGCCGACAACCGGCCGGCCACCTCGCTCATCGGCGCCAGCAGCGGCAGGGACGTCCCGGCGGTCACGGTCTCGTAGGCGATCGCCGTGGTGCCGGAGGCCAGCAGCGCGTCGGTGCAGGATTTCGAGGCCGCCAGATGCAGGAAGGTGAACAGCACCTGGTTCGCGCGCAGCAGCGAATATTCTTCCGTCACGGGTTCTTTCACCTTGAGGAGCAGATCGGCGGTTCGCCATACCTCCTCGGCGGTGCTCGCGATCTGGGCGCCGACGGCCGTGAAGTCGTCGTCGGAGAACGAGGAACCGATGCCCGCACCCGCCTCGATCACGACGGTATGGCCACGGCGAACGAGTTCGTGTGCGCCCGCGGGCGTGATCGCGACACGGTATTCGTGCGTTTTGAGCTCGCGGGGAACCCCGATCTTCACTGGGCCGGCTCCATCGCGGTGTGCGTCACGGCAGAAGGACCCGGCAGCGTGTCACGCGCTTCTGTCACGGAGACTCCTCCTTGTTGTGTGTCGGACATACGGAATGGAACAGTCACACTTCCTGACGGTGAAACCGGAAGCCATGATGCCCTTCGTCCACTGTCGGTCGTGAGCTCGTGGATCCGCGGCCCGGAGTGCGCAACCGAACTGTTATCCGGCTATTGCGCACCGTGCGCCCGAAATAGGTGAGTTGTCGCGGTCGTGCGCTCGGTACCGGACCTATGGCAACAGCTGTCCGACCCGGGAACTCAGAAGCCGGCGTGGAGGCGAGCCCAGTCGATCTCCCATTGCTCCATTCGGCGCAAACGGATGCGGTGGGCGATCCACGCTGCCGGAAGGCAGTAGAGCAGGACCGGCGCACTCCAGGCGAACAGTCCGACGAGGGCAGAGTCGAACAGGACCGACGAATCGTTCGGAGGTGCCGTGGTGTACGCCCCGTTCCGCTCCACCCAGATCTCGACGACCTCACCTCGGCGATACCCGGCCGGGGCGTACACGTGGCCGGTGTGCTGTGCGCCGGCGGCGAACCAGGTGGCCGGGACGGTGGGGTACAGGTCGTATTCGCTGGGGGTGGGCGCGGTGTCCAGGAGCGTCGCGGGTACGCGGGACCGTTCGACCGCCGCTGCGGCAGCGGATTCGCTCAGTCCTCGATGCGCGTGGATCCCGACCGCCGCCGCGATCGGGAGCGCCGAGCCGGTGACGAGCAGCGCACCGCATACGAGCCAGGCGAGGAGGCGGTCTCCGGGGCGCAGGAGTGGACTGTCGCGCCACGGACGCAGGTTCCACAGCCGTGTGGTGGCGGTCGGGTATCGGCTCGGTGGGGAAATCATTGTTCTGTCCGGGAGAAGAAATCGGGTTGACAAGGTTTCTCTCCGATCATCTCAGGCCGCGCCCGGGATATCGGTGTCCGAAGCCTGTGATACGCCTCATGTATCGCCGCTCACCGCCGGACGGGTTCCGCGAGGCGAGCAGCCGGAGGGCCACCGGGCGCCCCGGTCGTCCTCGCTGTCGATACCTGTGTGACCGAGCGGCCCGGCAGCCGCACGCTGCCCGGGTGGCTTCGGACGGCCGGGGTCATGTGGAGGGTTCCCTTCGATGCGCGGGTGCCTCGAGCAGCCGGTCGAGGTGGGTACGCGACCAATCGCACAGCGTATGGATCGTGGTCACGAGCCGCGTTCCGGCCGCGGTGAGGGAGTAGTCGACGTGAGGATTGGCGGTGCCGTGGTCGTAGCGGGCTATCAGGCCGTGGTTTTCGAGTTCCCGGAGAGTTTGGGTGAGCATCTTGTAGCTGATGCCGTCGACCGCGCGGTGCAGCGCCCGGAAACGGTGGTGGCCCGCCCCGATCTCCTCCATGACCCGGAGGCCCCATTTCGTCGACACCGCGGCGAATACCCGCAGGGCGATATCACGAGCGCGCTGCTCTTCGTCGTCGTCGCCGGACATCGGGAACCACCGCTCACCTTCGAGTGCGTACTGCTGCCGCCGGTCGCTTCACCGTAGCGTCTCGACCATGCAGATCCTGAAGACCTACGCCCGTTTGTTCGTCGCCGACCTCGACACCGCGCTGCCGCTCTACGAGGGCATCGTCGGCGCCCCGGCGGATCTGCGATTCGGGTTCGAGCAGGCGGAGCTCGCGGCAGTCGGCGATTTTCTGCTCATCGCCTGCCCGCCCGACCATGTCGACCGCTATCGCTCGACAGTCGGGCCGGTGATCGTCGACGACCTCGACCGGTCGATCGCTCGGCTCACGGCCGCCGCGGCCGTCGTGACCGGGGGGCCGTTCACGAGCGCAACCGGCCGCTTCGCCTATCTTCGCCATCCCGACGGGGCCGACGTCGAGTACGTCGAATGGTCATCAGCGGTACGGGCCCGCGTGCTCGGTTGAACTCGGCGATATTCCGGTGGCAGGTGCTCACACCGGCACCGGGCCGGGTGGCGGCGGGGACGGCGCCGCCCGGTATCCGACCGAACCGCCGGCGTGACCCGATCGGTCGCCGGATCGCGCCGGCCCGCGCGATTCGCGCCCGAGTGCACTCGTCACCGACGGCAGGGTCTTTCGGCCCTACGTCCGCGCGCCGCGAACACATTTGATGGTCGCCGGGGCGGACGGACATATGGAGTGCAGTGGACAGTGAGATGGTGCGGGCCTCGCCGGCGTGGTCGGCGATGCCGTTTCCGGAAGTGGTCGTGTACACCGGCGGCCGGGTACCGGCGATCGAGCGGGAACGATTCGCCGGCGCGGTCGGTCGGCTGCTGGAACGGCTCGATGTGCCGGGTGACATCCGGCTCCGGATCACCGCTCCCGAGCGCGGTCCGCTGGTGATCCAGGTGAATCTGCGGATCGGCGATATCGCGACCCGTATCCAGACGCTCACGCGCCGGGACGGTGATGCACTGTCCACCGTCGTGCGGCTGGAACGGCAGATCACGGCGTTACGCGGAACCCGGGAGCCGCGACCGTGGCCGGATCCGACCCGGTGCCCCCTCGATACGCCGGGGCCGGGTGAATTGGTGCGCCGCAAGCCGGTTCCGGCCCGCCACGGCCGCCCGGCGGCGGCAGCGGCGGTGATGGACGCGATGGATTACGACACCCACCTGTTCATCGATGCCGAGACCGGCGAGGATGCCATCGTCTACCGTGCGGGGCCGAGTGGACTGCGCTTGGCCCGCTGCCACAGCGTCCACCCACCACTGCCCGTCCCGGGCGGGCCGTGGCCGTTCACGGTCAATCCACGACCGGCGCCACTGCTGACCGAAGCCGATGCCGTGGCCAGGCTGTGCGAGCACGGATTGCCGTTCCTGTTCTACACCGACCCCGGCACGGGCCGCGGCCGGCTGCTCTACCGGCGTTACGACAGCCATTTGGCGCTCGTCCTACCCGACGACGGTACCGAGGTCCTCCCCTCGTAATCCGCTGTCGATTCCGCCGACCGGCCGTTTTCGGGCCGGTCGCCCTCGACGACCCTGCGGATCCCTCGAATTCCGAACCAGAAAGGCGGATGTGGCGTTGACGCGCGATCTGACACAACCGGAAATCCTCACCGAGCTCGAACCCGTTGCCGAGACGGCGCTGAACCGGCATATGTCCATGGTCAAGGAGTGGCATCCCCACGACTATGTGCCCTGGGACGACGGCCGTAATTTCGCGATGCTCGGTGGCACCGACTGGGCACCGGAACAATCACGATTGTCGGAGGTGGCGAAGGCGGCGTTGATCACCAACCTGCTCACCGAGGACAACTTGCCCTCCTATCACCGCGAGATCAGTGAGAATTTCTCCCGCGACGGCGCCTGGGGTACGTGGGTCGGTCGCTGGACCGCGGAAGAGGCGCGCCACAGTGCCGTGCTGCGCGACTATCTCGTGGTCACCCGCGGCGTCGACCCCGTCGCTCTGGAAAACGCCCGCATGATCCATATGACAAATGGTTTCGCACCGCCGGTGGATCGCGTGAATTCGGCGGGCGCGGCCGGCTTCCTGTATTCGGTCGCCTACGTATCCTTTCAGGAGCTGGCCACCCGGATCAGTCACCGCAATACCGCCGCGGTGTGCGACGATCCGGTCGCCGATCGGATGCTGCAGCGCGTCGCGCTCGACGAGAATCTGCATATGATCTTCTACCGCGGTATATGCGGTGCCGCGCTCGACCTGGTGCCGGATCAGGCCGTGGAAGCGATCGATCTCATCGTGCGCAACTTCCGCATGCCCGGCACCGGCATGCCCGACTTCCGGCGTAACGGGGTGCTGATGGCCAAACACGGCATCTACGACCTGCGGCAGCATCTGGAAGAAGTCCTCCAGCCCGTCATGCGGCAATGGAACCTGTTCGGTCGCGACGGTTTCGGTCCACGCGGCGAACAGGCCCGCGAGCGACTCGCCGCCTATCTGGCCGACCTGGAAACAGTGCAGATCCCCAGATTCGAGGAACATCGTGATCGTGCGCTGGCCCGTGAGCGTGCCCGGGTCGGACTGCCCCGGTAGATCGGATCGCACAGTCTTCACCGAGGAGTCGGCTGACCATCGGCCCCCGGCGCTCGGTTCAGGAAGAGTGCGGCGGTGGCGACGCGCGGGCCCGGAAGCTGGTCAGTGAGTCCCGGCGCCGCTACGAGCGGAGCCGTACATCGGCCTGGCGCTGAAGGAGGGATACCGGCTCATCGCCGAAGCGTTCTACACCGGCGCCGAGATCGCCGACGAAAGGTCGATCCCGAGGTCTCCGCGGCGATCGACCACGGCGTCCGCCGGGCCGTCGCCGATATCCGACTTCAAGAAGCTGGTCGACAACCGAGCACTCTCCTTGTGAGTCGGTGGCGTCCGGGGTGGTGTATCGCGTGGTGCACCACCCCGGACAGCCGACCGTATGCCCTCGAGCGAATCCTCCACCCGCTCGCCACCCTCCGGGAATGGTTGCCCCACAGGGTTATCGGGTAGATTTCCAATCCCGACCGACGCACCGTCTGTCGTGAGTCGAGACCTGGGGTTCGATGTGAGACGCCGACGTATGAGGCCCGCGCTGCTGGTCGCTCTTGCCGCTGCGATGTTCGCCGCATCCGTCACGGTATTCGGCGCCGGCAACGGCTCCGCCGACAGCGGCGATCCGATCGTCGACACCAAGAAGTTGCTCGCCGATCCGGTCTCGCCGAACGGCTCGCGAATCGTCGCGAGCAGAGTCGACGGTCGCAGCCTGACCATACTGGTCCACTCCGCGGCGATGGACGAGAACATCACCGTCCGGGTGCAGCGCCCCCGCGACGCCGCACAACCCCGGCCGGTGCTCTACCTCGTGAACGGGGCAGGCGGGGGTACCGACGCGGCGACCTGGTGGGCCAATACCGACGTCGGCGATTTCCTGGCCACCAAGGACGTCAATGTCGTGATGCCGGTCGGTGGCGCGTTCGCCTACTACACCGACTGGAAGCGCGATGATCCGGTGCTCGGCCGCAACAAGTGGCGCACCTTCTTCCTCGAGGAGTTGCCGCCGCTGGTCGACGGAGCCCTGGGCACCAACGGGGTCAATGCCATCGCCGCGAACTCGATGACCGCCACCGCGATTCTGCAGATGGCCGAGGCCGCCCCCGGCTTCTACCGGAGCGTCGCCGGGTACAGCGGCTGCGCCCAGATCGCGGACCCCGTCGGGCGACAGTTCACCAAACTCGTCGTCGAACTCTACGGTGGCGGCGATGTCCGCAATATGTACGGCGAAGACGACGATCCGGCCTGGGTCGCCAACGATCCGGTGGTGAACGCCGAGGCACTGCGCGGTACGAGGCTGTTCGTTTCGACCGGCAACGGACTGCCCGGGCAGTGGGACACCGTCGACGGCGACTACGCACTGCCGGGCCCCCAGGGCCTGGCCAATCAGCTTCTGGTCGGCGGCGTCATCGAGGCCGCCACCGGTTGGTGCACCCGCAACCTCCAAGACCGGCTCGCTCAGCTCCGGATCCCGGCCACCTTCGACTACGCGCCGTCGGGCACGCACTCGTGGGGTTATTGGCGTGACGCGTTCTACCGGTCCTGGCCGCTCCTCGCCGAAGGACTCGGGGTACCCGAGTAGGACACATCAGGTTTCGCCACGAAGTGGCGGCGGGCCGCCGGCACACCCGAACTCCGGTGTGCTGCGTGAGGCCGCCGCATCCGCCGGAGGCGAGTGACCTCACTTGACTCCGGCTCGGCGGCGACACCGGCCGTACCGTCATCCGTACGGCATGGGCTGCCAGGTTTGCCGTCGAGGTGAGTGCCGAGGGCGGGGAACACCTTCGGCCGCGTCTGGGAGCAGTCGGAAGTTGTCCCGGATGCCCCGCTCCGGGCGATTCGTTCGCGCCGCGAATCCGCTGATGAACAACCTGATTGCCGCAGTCAGGCCGACCGTGCGCAGGCTGCTGTCCATTTTGTCCTGTTGACAGTTCTCGTGTTACCGGTCACACTTCCTCAAGTTGACATGACTGTCACGTCAGATAGGAAAGCGCCGAGGAGGCAGCATGACCGCATCCGTAACCGACATATGCGAGCTGGGTCGGCGCGCGGGCGATCGGGTCGGCCGGGGGAGCGCGGCAGCGAGCACGCCGGAAGGAACGGCGACCGCGGCGTCGCCGATCCGGACCGGACAGGTCATCGAGCCGGGCGCACCGCTGGACGGTCACCACCCACAGCCCGGCGAAGCCCGGATCGATTCGTTCGTGATCCGGTGAGCACCGCGGCCGCGTGCGGCCGGACGACGTTCGGCGACATCACCGAGTGCGGCGCGCCCGGAAATCCGGGCCGGATCGCGCTTCGCTGAAGCACTCGCCTCGCACGACCCGCCCGATCCTTCGAACACGCCGCCCGCGAGGCGGCGATCTTCCCCTGCCCCCTCCGCATCTCCTCACACCCTGGGAGCGACCATGAAACGTACTCTTGCCGTAGGCCTGACAGCCCTGTGCGCCACCGCCGCCCTCACCGCCTGCTCGGGTCGCGACACCGCGACCGCGTCGGGCGATTGCGATCCCGGCATCACCGATACCGAGATCAGGTTCGGCACCAGCCTCATGCAATCCGTCGCCGGTGCGCAGGCCACCGCGGCGACCGCGCTGTTCGACGAGATCAATGCCGCGGGCGGAGTCGCGATGGGCGACGGCAGATCCCGCAAGATCGTGTACACCGCGATGGACGACGGCTACGACCCGGCGCGCACCGTCGGCAATGTGCGGTCGCTGGTCGAACAGGACCAGGTGTTCGCCATCCAGAATCTGATCGGCACCGCCTCGACCCTCGCGGTCGTCGACTACCTCACCCAGAAGAACGTGCCGCTGGTGTTCCCGATGACCGGCACCGATGAGCTTTTCGCCACGCACGACAAGCGTCCGGTCGTCGCCGGGGCGGTGAATCCGCAGACCGGCTGGGAGGTGTCGGAACGAGCCGAACAGATCCGGCGCGACCATCCGCAGGCGAAGATCGCGGTGCTCTACCCGAACGACAGCCTCGGTGTCGGAAGCCTCGACGCACTGAAGTCCGCCCTCGAAGGTAGTGGGACCCGGATCGTCGCCGAGCAGTCGTACGAGCAGACGACGCCGTCGGTGGACTCGCAGATCGTCAACCTCGCGAGTTCCGGCGCCGACGTCTTCGTCAACTTCGCGACCGCGAGCTTCGTGACCCAGTCGCTGAAGAAGGCGAACGAGCTGAGCTGGAAGCCCGACACCTACATCTACTCGGGCGCCACCGACACGAACTTCGTGCTCGCGCCGGCCGGCCCCGGTGCCGCGGAAGGGATCCACTCCTTCTACTGGATCTACGACGTCAGCAGCACCGAGCACGACGCCCATCCGGGTGTGCAGAACTGGCGCGCGTTCGCCGAGCGCAACGCGGGCAAGGTGAAAACCACCGACACCATCGCGGCCACCGGCTACAACACCGCGCAGCTGCTCGTCACCGCCCTCGAACAGATGAAGGGGTGCACGCGCGCCGACCTCCTCGAGGCGGTCGGGAACATGCGGGGCGTGACCACCGACCTGTCCATCGAAGGCGTCACCTTCGACACCACGCCGGATTACCCGTACGTGATCACCTCCATGGCACCGATGACGTTCCGCGACGGCAGCTGGCACTACGACGCTGTGGTCACGCGCGGCACCGAGGGATGACGACCGTGCCGGACGCAGCTGCCGCCGGGGCGGTACCCGCACTGCGCGTCGAGGAGGTGCGCCTGCGCTTCGGGGGCGTCGTCGCGCTCGACGGACCCTCGTTCACGATCGAACCCGGCCGTATCGTCGGGCTCATCGGCCCCAACGGTGCGGGCAAGACGACACTGTTCAACTGCATCAGCCGGCTCTATCAGCCGGATTCGGGACGTATCACCTTCGGCGACACCGATCTGCTGGCCCTGCCCGCGGCCGGGATCGCGGAGGCCGGGATCGCGCGCACCTTCCAGAACATCGGGCTGTTCCCGACGATGTCGGTGGTGGAGAACGTGCTCACCGGTGCGTACTCGCGCACCCGGGCCGGATTCGTCCGCACCGCCCTCGGACTGCCGGTGACCCGGCGGGAGGAGCGTCGCGAACGCGAACAGGCGTGGTCGCTGCTCGATTCGATGCAGCTCGCGCACGTCGGACTGGAACCGGCGGGGAACCTGCCCTACGGCACCCTCAAGCGGATCGAACTCGCCCGGGCGCTGATGCAGCAACCGAGGCTGCTCATGCTCGACGAACCGGCGAACGGGCTCATCCACGAGGAGGTACTCGAACTCGCCGCCACGGTCCGCGCCCTGTGCGACGAACGGGGATTCTCGGTGCTGCTCGTCGAGCACCACATGGCCATGGTGATGTCGATCTCGGACCGCGTGGTGGTGCTCAACTTCGGTCAGAAGGTCACCGAGGGCGAACCCGCCGAGGTGGCAGCGCATCCCGAGGTCGTCGAAGCGTACCTGGGAGGTGCGGCGTGAACCTGCTCGACGTCGAGGGGCTGCATGCCCGCTACGGCAGCGCGGAAGTGCTGCACGGCATCGACTTCGCGGTGCCCGCCGGAGAGGTGACGGTGGTGCTCGGCGCCAACGGTGCCGGCAAGACCACCATCCTGCGGTCGATCTGCGCGATGGTGCACACCACCGGGCGGATCGTGTTCGACGGGCGCGATATCTCCGGCCTGCGCACGGACCGGATCGCCCGCCTCGGCGTCGCGCACGTGCCGCAGGGACGCGGAACATTCGGCGACCTGACCGTCGAGGAGAACCTGCGGATCGGCGGATACACGACCTCCACCGCGGCCACCGAGCGGGCGATCGATCGCTGGTACGACTTCTTCCCGCGGCTGCGGGAACGGCGTCGCCAGCCCGCGGCCGGGCTCAGCGGCGGCGAGCAGCAGATGCTCGCCATCGCCCGGGCCCTGGTGGCCGGACCGCGGTTGCTGCTGCTCGACGAGCCTTCACTCGGATTGGCGCCCCGCATCACCCAGGAGGTGTTCCGGGCTCTCGCCCGGATCAACGAGGACACCGGCACCACGATTCTCGTCGTCGAGCAGAACGCCCATCTCGCTCTCGGCATCGGCACGTCGGCGGTACTCGTCGACGCCGGTCGCGTCGTCGCCCAGCGCCCCGCGGAGAGCCTCGCCCGCGACGAATCGGTGCGGCGCGCCTACCTCGGTTATTGACCACAGGAGATCTGTTCATGCAAGTGTTTGCGCAACAAGTGGTGGACGGGCTGACATGGGGCGCGCTGTACGCCGCGTTCGCGCTCAGTATCGTCCTGGTCTACCGGGCGTCCGGGATCGTCAATTTCGCCCAGGGCGAGATGGCGATGTTCTCGGCGTTCTTCGCGTGGCAGTTCCACCAGTGGGGTGCCCCGCTGTACCTCGCGATCCTGGGTGCCATGGTGGTGGCGTTCCTCGTCGGCGCCGCTACCGAGCGGGTGCTGATCCGGCCGCTCGCCGGGTCGCCGGACCATATGCCGCTCGTCATCATCACGCTCGGACTGATGCTCGTGCTCAACAGTGCCGCAGGCTGGATCTGGGGAGTGCAGAGCCGGGAGTTTCCGGCGATGGTGTCGGGGCCGGTGATCACGCTGGGCCCGGTCGTGATGTCCCGGCAGTCCGTGGTGATCGTGGGCGCGGTCGTGGTGGTCGCCGCACTGCTGTTCGTGCTGTTCCAGCGGACGCGGGTGGGGCTGGCGATGCGGGCGGCCGCCGGTAACCCGGACTCGGCGCAACTGATCGGCGTACCGGTCGGCCGGATGTTGATGATCGGCTGGGGGCTGGCCGCCGCCATCGGCGCGCTCGCCGCGTCCCTGGCGGCGCCGCAACTGTTCCTCCAGCCGAATATGCTCGTGGCGTCGCTGATCTACTCGTTCGCGGCCGCGGTTCTGGGCGGACTCGACAGCCCGGTCGGCGCGATCGTCGGCGGCCTGTGCGTGGGGGTGGCCGAGAACCTCGCCGGTACCTATATCTCGTGGATCGGCCACGATTTCAAGCAGGCGGTCGCACTCGTCCTCATCCTCGGTGTGCTGTTGCTGAAGCCGGAAGGGTTGTTCGGCGCCCGGAAGGTGGCACGGGTATGAGGATCTTCGAACTACTCCGCCGCCCCCGCCCCGAACTCGACGCGCCGGTATGGCTCTCGCGCGCCACGATGATCCTGGTGGTGCTCGTCGCCGCGGTGGCGCCGCTGGTGTCCGCGCCGTTTGTGAACTTCGATCGCTCGATGGTGCTGGTGTACATCGTCGTCGGGCTCGGACTGAACCTGCTGACCGGCAACACCGGCCAGATCTCGCTGGGCCACGGCTTCTTCTTCGCGCTCGGCGCGTACCTGAGCGCTGTGCTGGTGGAGAACCACGGGGTGCCGTATCTGCTGCTGATTCCGATCGCGTTCGCGGTCGGCTATGTCGTGGGCTATCTGTTCGGGCTGCCGGCGCTGCGGTTGCACGGTCTCCAGCTGGCGCTGGCCACACTGGGTCTCGCACTGGTGACGCCCGCGGTCATCAAGCGGTTCGAACACATCACCGACGGGCAGGCGGGGATCAACATCTTCGGTGCCGAAGCCCCCGAGTTCACCGGACTGGCCCGGGACCAGTGGGTCTACTATCTGTGCCTGGTCGTGGCGCTCGTCGCGTACCTGGTGGTGCGCCGTCTGGCCACCGGCCGGATCGGGCGCTCGCTGATCGCGATCCGGGACTACGAAGCGGTCGCCACCACTCTCGGTGTACCCGCGACCCGGACCAAGACAACAATTTTCGCGTTCAGTGCCGCGCTCGCCGGGGTGGGCGGTGTGCTCTACAGCTTCGTGGTCCAGTACGTGGGCCCGGAGGCGTTCGGGCTACCGCTCGCGATCGCCTTCATCACGATGATCGTCGTCGGTGGACTCGGCACGGTGCCCGGGGTGGTCTTCGGCGCCTTCTTCGTCGTGTACGTCCCGCAGTGGACCGCCGACATCAACCAGTCGGCCGCCGGAATCACCTACGGTGTGGCGCTGATCCTGTTCATCTTCGTCCTGCCCTACGGCGTGATCAGCCTCGTGCGGCAGGGACTCGGGCCGGTGGTCGCGCGTATCCCCGGCCGCCGCCGCGGCGGCCCCGCCGCGGCGGGCGCCGCACGACCGCCGGGCAGCGGGGCCGGAGCCGCGGAGGAACGGGGGATCGACGAATCCGCCGCCACGGAACTGCGCACATTGTGAGTACGCTCGCCGGCCGGCCGGCCGCCGCCGTCACCCCGGGGTTTCGGCTGGGGCATCCAGGCCGGCGGTGAGCTGCTCGCGCAGTTCTCGTTCGATGATTCGTACGGATTCGCCGGAAGCCGCCCGCTCGGTCCAGCGCCCGAATCGACAGTCGGCCGAACCCGCTCCCGGGAGAGCCGCGCCGGCCACCGGCGCGGCTCTCCCGAACGAAACACCCTGGCGTCTACGACGGTTCTAGGAGCACTCGTTCGGTGCGGGCTCGCCGCGTAGACGCGCGTCGAGCCAGTCGAACGCCCTGGGGAATCCCGTGGTCAGACCGGTCACGTGCTCACCCGGCTCGCTGCGGAAAACCGCGGGGACACCGCGATCGCACTGGGTGCGATACAGCTGCCGCGCCCCCTCGAGCGGGATCCAGAGATCGTGGGCGGCGTGGTAGATGTACAGCGGCACCGCCGATGTCCGGTCGCTGAGATCCGTGCGCGCGAAGATATCGTCGGCGACGGCGCTGTCCAGCGGGTGGGGGATATTCGCGGCGATTTCGAGCGGGATCCCGACCACACCCAGCGGGCCGAGCGCCTCACCGCACACATTGTTGATCGGCGAGGTAGCCACCCATTGGGCCAGATGGTTCATGTTGGCGAGGATCTCGGGGTGTTCGCGAGCGTAGGCGAGCACGACCGCCAGCAGCACTCCGGAGGCGAACTTGCCGTCGAAACTGTTCGCGACGACCCGGTTGTCGGTGACCAGTCCGCCCATCGACGCGCCCACCACCACCTCGGCCAGTTCCGGCGCGTAGTCGTCGAGCAGCATGGCCGCCGCATAGGAGGCGATCGCGCCACCGGAGTATCCGGTCAGCGCGAAACGGCCGGCAGCGAATTCGGATGCGGGCAATGAGCGCACGGCGCGAATGCTGTCGAGAATGACATGTGCGGCGACATTCGGTTCCGCATAGGCCATGAACGGGCCTTCGTGGTCGGGAATCAGCACCGCGTACCCACGGCTCACCGCCGACGCGGTCGTCGGTGTCAACGCATCGATGGCACTGCTGCTGGTGCCGTCCTCCCCGTGCGCCATCGCATACCCGGGCGTACATCGCAGGCCGAGGGAGTTGATCGGTTTGTTGTCCACCAGGACCGGCCGGTCGCCGGGGCCTGCCCACGCCGCCGCCGGGACCACCAGGGTGGCCGTGCCGAAGGAGGGCGCACCCGCCGCGGACGTCGATCGGAACTTCAGCAGTACGGCGCGGCCGATCGGCGCATCGATCCGCGGCGCGGCGATCGCGGTGATGTCTCGCTGTTCGATCACCGCACCGGCGGCCATCGCGTCCAATCCGGCCGGCCAGGTGTCGAAGATCGGGTCACCCGTCGGCGGGGACTGCACCGCGTGCCACAGCGCTGCCAGTTGCGGCGGCAGATCGCCGATGGGCGGTGCGGGTGCGGCGGGCAGTGCCGGCGGGGGGAGGGCATCGTCGATACCGCGCTGCAGGCCGGAGGGGACCGGTGGGGTCGGCACCTCCTCGGCGACCGCCGACGGCTGTCCCGCAAGGAGCAGGCAGCATGCCGTGGTCACACCCGTCAGCGCCCGCGCGAGACCTGTTCGCGCACGGACCCAATTCATAGAGCTACCTCTCGAGATCGGTGAATATGTCTTCGGGTCATCGCCGTCGAAGACACGCAGAAACCCGCCGCGTGCCCGCAGTCCGTCTCGGCGAAATGCGTTGATGTGCACGCTGGTCGGGTGACTCGAGGATATATGTTCCGCCCCGGGGCCCGGTCACCGAGCGTCAGGTTCGGACTTTTCACCACGGTCTCGCGATGCCGTGTGAATCCGCCACAAACACCTCGGATGCTGTGGCACGCCGGGTATTCAATCGTCGGCCGTGCGCTGCGTGAGCGACTGTGTCATGGATCGTCGGCCGTGCCCGCGCAGTCGTATCCGGGCACGGCCGATGTGCTCGTCATCTCGCCGGCCCGGGCCGGGCGCAGCGTGCTATCCCGGGCCGGGCAAGGGGTGCGGTGCGGCCTCGGTGGGAGCGCCGGCATCACTTTCCTGGCCGCGGGTTCGTGCCGCGAGCGATCGAAGCGCGGTCAGTACCGTATCGATCGCGGCCGCGCGCGTATCCGGAAGCAGAGCCGCGCTGATATCCCGGAAGGCATGGGGGTCGTCGAGGGACAGTCCCACGCACCCCTCCGGTATGCGGAGGGGCGGCACAATGCTCACCCCGAGCCCGGCGGCGACCAACCCGTAGACCGTGTGCAGGTCCTCACCCTCGAAGGTGATCTTCGGCAACACTCCCGCCCGGGCGAAGATCTCGTCGACCGAGCCACGGAGTCCGTAGCCGTTCTTGAAGGTGATGAGCGATTCGCCGGCGAGGTCGTGCACTGTCATCGACGTCCGGAGCGCGCGCGGATGATCGGCGGGGACCAGGACGATCAACGGCTCTTCGAAGAGCTGCTCGACGACCAGGTGACCCGGTGGCGGGTTCATCCGCGAGACCAGGGCCAGATCGGCCGCGTGGTTGTCGAGCATATCCAGGCAGGTACTGCGTGCGCCCTGGCTCAGCACGAACCGGATCGCCGGGTCGCGGTCGCGGACCGCGCGGATCAGTTGCGGGACCAGATACTCCCCGAGGGAGGTCTGGAAGGCAAGGCGTACCGTCGCCCGGGCTCGGCGGCCGGCGGATTCGACGGACTCGACGCCGTCACGCACCGCATCGAGTGCACGCTGGGCGTAGGGCACGAGGAGACGAGCCTCCGCTGTCAGGCGCACGCCCCGGCCGTCCGGCTCGACGAGCTTCGTGCCGAGCTGTGCCTCCAACCTGCGAATGGTGCGACTCACCGTGGGCTGCGGCATACCGAGCATGGCGGCAGCCAGGGTGACGTGCTCGACCTCGCCGAGGGTGACGAGCAGGGGCAAGTGGGGAAGTAGCGCCTGCACTGCCGCACTATTCATAACGCAAATGATATGAGTAACCCAGTAGGATTGCATTGGACTCATCAATTGGCGACTCCTACGGTCGACTGCATGCCTGTTTCCGCGCCCGCCGGGCAGGGGACTCGCCCCGCCCCGGTCGGTATCGACGAGTCCCATTCCTCCGGCGGTCCCGAGCTCCGGCTGTCGGCCGCGCTCGGTTGCGCGGGTGTGGCGACGTTCTCCCTGATGTACGCGCCGCAGGGACTGCTCACCCAGATCGGCACCGAGGCCGCGGTGAGTCCGTCGCGCGCCGCGCTGACGGTTTCGGCGACCACCCTGGGCCTGGCGTTGTCGGTGCTGCCCTGGGCGTGGCTGTCGGATCGAATCGGGCGGTCGGCGGCCATGCGCTACGCGGCGGCCGCCGCCGCGCTGACCGGGCTCCTCGTGCCCTGGCTGTGGACCTTCGATCTGCTGGTCGCCGGTCGATTCGTGCAGGGCGTGGCGCTCGGCGGTATTCCCTCGCTGGCCATGGCGCTGGTGCACGAGGTCGCCGCCCCGGGACGCGCCGCGGCCTTGGCGGGCTCGTATGTCGGGGCCACGTCCATGGGCGGCCTGGCCGGGCGCGTGATCGTCGTTCCGCTGGCCGAGATGATCGGCTGGCGACCGGCTCTCGCGGTCATGGGCGTGGGGGTCGCGCTTCTCATGGTGGTGCTCGCCCTGCTGCTGCCGCGTACCACCGGTCGGCGGGCCGCGTCGCATTCGACCCGATCACTGCTGGCGGCGCACCTCCGTGACCCCGTGCAACTGGCGCTGTACGGCATCGCCGGTCTGCTCATCGGCTGTATGGTCATCGTCTTCAACTATCTGCCGTTCCGGCTCGAGGCCGCTCCCTACCATCTGGCGCCGACGCTGATCTCGCTGATCTTCCTCGCCTACCTGGCCGGCACTGTCGGCTCACCGGTGGCCGGACGGCTGGCCGACCGCCTGGGGCCGCGAGTGGTGCTGGTCATGGCATGCGCCCTGGTCCTCGGCGGGACGGCGCTGAGCCTTGCCCGGCCCTTGGCAGCCGTGCTGACCGGTGTGGTGATCCTGACCGGGGGCATGTTCATCGGGCACGCCGTGGCCTCCGGCGCGGTCGGAATCCGGGCGCGAGCCGGTCGGGCACAGGCCACGGCCCTGTACACGATCTTCTATTACCTGGGAGCGAGCATCTTCGGCTGGGCCGGCGGGCTGGCGTGGGCCCACGGCCACTGGCCCGCCGTCGTGGCTGTCGTGGCGACACTGGCCGCCGCGGCGCTGCTTCTGGTCTTCGTGGCCACCGAACGGCGGGAGCGCGCGGAGCCGATCGGACAGTAGTTCTCCTCGGGGGAAATCCGGGTGCCATACGCCCCACCAGACCTGCGCCCTCGCGGGACACAGGCCTGGCGTGGCATGCCCAGCAGTTGAAGGTCGTCCACGACGCCCTCTCGATGCGCCGCGTGCCGGGGCATCGGGCCGTCGACGATGTGGGACGCCGTGAGCTCGGTGGCCACCCGCGGTACGACGGCCGGTCCGGGGCGCGGATCAGGCCGGCGGCGCGGGCAGACCGAGCTGGTCGGTGTCGGTCGCGGCATCCTCGAGGGCCCCGCTCCCGACCGCCGCGATCCGGTCGGAGGTCGCCGACCTGCTCGCGGCGGCCGTCTACCGGTGGGTGAAATGAAGTCCGCTACTCATGCTCCCCGCTGTCCAGCTGTCTACGTAGTGCGTCGAGCGGGCTGTCCCAGTCCCGCGCCATCGCGGCCAGGAATTGCTGCGCCACTTGCATGGGCGCGGAATCGAGGCGGTACCGGACGCGCCGTCGTTCCCCGGGTTCCGCGATCACCAGGCCCGCCTCCGAAAGCAGAGCAAGGTGTTTGGCGATCGCCTGTCGAGTGATGGGCAGTCGATCGGCGAGATCGGTCGCGGTGGCCGGGCCGCCCGCGGCGAGGGTGGCAAGGACTGAGCGCCTGCTCGGATCGGCGAGCGCGACGAAGACCCGTTCGGCGGTGGTTTCCTGGTCAGGCTGCATCGAGGTACTGGACGAGTTCGGCGAGTTCGCCGGCCCAGCCGTCGGTATTGCCGCCGAAGGCGATCTTGTGCTCGTCCTCGGGGAGCTGCGCGAAACCGGTCTCCACCACGGTGAGCCGTGTGCCCGCGTCGACGGGTTCGAGGGTGAACTCGACATAGGTGCGTCGCGGGTCGCCTTCGGGTAATCCGTAGATCTGCCAGGTGAATCCGAAGATGCTCGGCTCTTCCACCCGCTCCACCCGCATATTCGCGGTATCCCCACTCTCCCACGTCATTCGCGCCGCGCCACCGGGACGCAGGTCGATGGTCGCCGTGTTGCCGAACCAGGAAGCGAGCCCTTCGGCGGTGGTGATCGCGGCCCAGATCTTGGCGGGCGGGTGTGCGAGTTCGATAGTGCGGACGATCTGATCGGGGAATCCCATTGCGTACTCCTTTATAGCAACCAGTTGATTGCAATAAGAGTATTGCAATCAACTGGTTGCGTCAAGGCGTCAGTACCGGAAGGCGCGCCCAGCCCCGGACGCTCGAGGTGCGCGCTCGTTCGGCATTCGCATAGTCGACGTGCCAGTCCGGCCACCGCCGTCGGGGGAGGAGACAGCTCGGCGCCGATCGATGAGCCGCGCGCGGTGCGCACAATTGGGTCCCGATACCGCAACGTGCGGCGCGCGCATCCTGGACTGCCCTTTCTCCCGCCTACACTCGCCCGAATGCATCGACCGATCACTCGGGGAGCCTGAGCGCATGCGGGGTATCGATCTCGGTGGGTTCGCGCGGCTCGCGGCAGGGGCGATGGCCTCGACCGTCCGTATCGGATCCGCTACCGCGCTGGTCGCGCCCGCGCTGGTGGGTCCGGCGGTCGGGCCGGTTCGCGACTGGGCCCGCGTCGTACTCGGCGGTCCACCGCGCGGGGATACGGACGAGGCGGGTGTCCCGCCGGTGTGGGCGTCCGGACGCAGACTGCATATCGATCTGGACCGGGCCCTGCCGGGGACGGACGGCGCCGCGGGCGCCGCGGAGCTCGAACGGCTGGTCGGCGCCGGGCCCGGTGTCGTGTCCGCGCACGTCGAGAACATGCTCGGGCGATTGGTGATCGAGCTGGCGGAGGCCGCCGATCCGGACGAGATCCGCCGGATGATCCGCCCCGCGGCCGGCCCGCCGAGTGCCGGGCCGGAGCCGGGGACGCAGTACCGCAGGCCGGTAACCGATCCCGGGGACCCCCTGGCGGTCGCCGTTCCGGTGGTGGCCGCGGTGGCCGATGTCCTCGCGGTCGGTACCTCGGTGATCGGATGGCTGGGCCGGTTCCCCCGGGCACCACGGGCTGCCCGGGCCGCCGCGGCGGTGATCAACCATCAGCCGCGGATCGTCGCCCTACTGGAGTCGAAGCTCGGACGAGCCGGCACCGATCTGCTGACGACCATGTTCTCCGCCACCGCGCACGGGCTCGGTCTGGCGCCTGCCGCGCCGCTGCTGGATCTCGTCGCGCGAACCGCCCAGATCTCCGAGGCACTGGCCCGCCGGCAGGCCTGGTGTGAGCGCGAACCCGGGCTCGCGGCCGCCACCCGGCCGCGCGGCCCGGCTCCCGCGGCGATCTTCGCGGCGGAGCAGGCCGGATCCGACCTCCGCCCCGCGGCCGAGGACACGGTCGCCACCGCGGCAGCCGGTCCGGTCGAGGAGTACGCCGAACAAGCCGCCAACGGGTCGCTCGTGGCGGCCGCGGGCACCCTGCTCGGGGGCGGTACGGCCGACGATATCGCCGATACGCTGCTGGCCGGCATACCGAAGGCGGCGCATATGGGCCGGGAGGCCTACGCACTCGTCCTCGGCCGGGGATTGGCCAAGGCGGGCTCCCTGGTGCTGGACCCGGGGGTGCTACGCCGGCTCGACCGGGTCCGGGTGGTCGTCATCGACGGCGCGGCACTGCGTGGCGAGACACGGACCGTGCTCGACGTCGAGGTTTCGGCGCCGGGGTGGCGCCGGGGACGGATCTTCGAGATCGCCGATGCCCTGCTGCACGGTGAGCCGATCCCCGCATCCGCCGACGAAACCGGTTTCGACAGCGCCACCCTGCGGTGGCACGAACCTCCGGACTCCACGGTGCCGGGGACCGACCGTGCCGCCCTGCTCGCCGACGGCGCGGTGGTCGCCACCGTGACGATCGGGTGGGAGCTCGACCCCTGCGCCGTTCCGCTGATCGAGACCGCCCGGCGTACCGGTGCGCGGGTGGTGCTGCGCAATGTGGCCGGCACCGAGGAACTCGGCGCCTCCGTCACTGCCGCCTACCACCCGGGTACCGGCCTGCTCGACCTCGTCCGGGAACTGCGCGCCGACCGGGGCCCGGTGCTGCTGATCTCGTCGTTGCATCCGGACGCCGACGCGGTGGATACCCTGGCCGCCCTGGCGCTCGCCGATATCGGGGTCGCCGTCGACGATCCCGCGGCAGCGGCACCGTGGACCGCCGACCTCGTCACCCGCGCCGATCTCACCGACGCTGTCCGGGTGCTCGCGGCGGTCGTGGCCGCGCGCCCGGCGATCGACACCGCGGTGCGCCTGGCCAAGGCAGGCAGCACCTTGGCGGGCCTGCTCGTGGTGACCGGGGAAACCGGCCGGCGGAGTCGGCTCGGGCCGGGCCGGTGGCTCGCCCCGGTCGACGCCGCGGGCGCGACCGCCTGGATCCTGTGCGGGCTGGCCGCGCAGCGGGTGGTGCGGTCACCGGACCCGCCGCCGCAGCCGCTCACCGCCTGGCACGCCCTCGACCCCGCGATCGTGTACGCGCGCGTCCTCCGTGGCCGGCGGGCCCCGATCCCGAATCCCGCGCCGGGTTGGCGCCGGAGGGCCTCCGTCCTGTCGCACAGCGTGGTGGGCGAACGACTGCGCGTACCCACAGCACTGCTGGGCAGGCTGGCCGGGGCGGCACGCCGGGAACTGAGCGATCCGCTCACGCCGGTTCTCGCCATCGGCGCCGCGGCCGCCGCGATCCTGGGCAGCAATGTCGATGCCCTGCTGGTCGCGGGCGTGATGGGTGTCAACGCACTGGTCAGCGGTATCCAGCGGCTGCGCGCCGAGGATGCCGCGGCGGCCCTG
Organism: Nocardia rhamnosiphila NBRC 108938; assembly: GCF_000720425.1. Classification (GTDB taxonomy): domain Bacteria; phylum Actinomycetota; class Actinomycetes; order Mycobacteriales; family Mycobacteriaceae; genus Nocardia; species Nocardia rhamnosiphila. The sequence continues at coordinate 737,298 of NZ_JOAJ01000001.1, forward strand.
TTCGCCGAACAGGAACAGGCTGTCCGCCGGGTCGTCGTCCCGAAGGCGGCCACGGAGAATCGGCTGGAGGCGGCGCGGACCTCGGACCGGTTCAGTGTCGTCTCCGCGACCCGGCTGCGGCCCGGTGATGTCCTCGAGCTGCGGGCGCCGGAGGTGGTGCCGGCCGATGCCCGGCTGCTGGTCGCCGAGGATCTCGAGGTCGACGAGTCGTCGATGACCGGTGAGTCGGTGCCGGTGCTCAAACACGTCGAACCGGTGGCCGGCCACGCCGTGGAACGCGCCAGTATGCTGTTCCAGGGCAGCACGATAGTCGCCGGGCGGGCCCGCGCGATCGTCGTGGCCACCGGTCCGGCCACGGCCGCGAATCGCGCGATCTCGACGGTGTCCGGCGTGGCACCGGCCACCGGGGTCCAGGGCAGGCTGCGCGATCTCACCGGCCGGGTCCTGCCGCTCACGCTGGCCGGCGGCGCGGTGGTCACCGGTTTGTCGCTGGTGCGTCGTGGACCGCTGCGCCGGGCGGTGGCCGACGGGGTGGCCATTGCCGTGGCAGCCGTTCCGGAAGGGTTACCGCTGGTGGCGACCATGGCACAGCTCGCCGCCGCCCGCCGGCTGTCGAAACTGGGGGTACTGGTCCGGGCGCCCCGGGCGCTGGAGGCCATCGGCCGGGTCGACACCGTCTGCTTCGACAAGACGGGGACGTTGACACTGAACCGGCTCGCCGTCGTGACGGCGGTGCCACCGGATTTCCCGCCGGGTGGTGGCTATCCGGAGATCACCGACCCGCCGGCGGCCGCGGTGGTGCGGGCCGCCGCATGGGCGTGCCCCCGTCCGCACACGGGTGAGGGGCATACACATGCCACGGACGAGGCCGTCCTCACCGCGGCCGCTCGCCTGCCGGAGGACGGTCCCGAACCGATCGTGATCGCGGAGCTACCCTTCGAATCCTGCCGCGGTTACGCGGCGGCCGTTATCGTCGACGGCCACGGCGGGCCGGGCGCCTCGGCACGGTTGGTGCTCAAGGGCGCCCCGGAGGTGATCGTGCCGCGCTGCCGGTTCGACAGCGGATCGTCAGGCCGGGACGCAGCGGATGATCTCGTCCACCACCTGGCGGATCAGGGCCTGCGGGTGCTCGCCGTCGCCCAATGCGAACTCGACTCGCTGGCGGACGGGACACGTTTCGATCAGGACCGGATCGAGGAACTGGCCGGCGATCTGACCATTACGGGTTACGTCGGTCTCGCCGACACCGTCCGCGATTCGGCGCGCCCTCTCCTGCAGCAGTTGGCCACCGCCCACTGCGCCGTTGCGCTGATCACCGGGGATCACCCCGTCACCGCCCGTGCCATCGCGCGCCAACTCGGTTTCCCGGCCGGCGCCCGGGTCGTCACCGGTGCCGAACTGGCCGCCGCGGACGAGAACGGCCGCGCCGAACTGGCGGCCTCGGCCCAGGTCTTCGCGCGGGTCGGCCCGGAACAGAAGGTGCAGGTGATCGCGGCCCTGCAGCAGTGCGGCCGGGTGGTCGCCATGGTCGGCGACGGCGCCAACGACGCCGCCGCGATCCGGATGGCCGATGCCGGTATCGGAGTGACCGGGCGCGGTTCCTCACCGGCCCGCGAAGCCGCCGATCTGGTCTTGACCGGCGAGAACCTCACCGCCCTGCTCGATGCTCTCATCGAAGGCCGCAATATGTGGATCGGGGTCCGCGATGCCCTGACCCTGTTGCTCGGGGGCAATGCGGGTGAAGTGGTGTTCACCATCCTCGGCACCGCCCTCGGCCGCGGCGGCGCCCCGGTGAGTACCCGGCAGCTCCTGCTGGTCAACCTGCTCACGGATATGTTCCCGGCGCTCGCCATCGCGGTGTCACCGCCGAGTCCCTCGGCCGCGGCGGAGCCGGCCGCGACCGGTGCGGGCTATCCGGATTCGGTCCTGTCCGCGCCTGCTCCCTCGCTCGGCCGCCCGTTGGTCGAGGCGATAGTCCGTCGTGGTGCGGCCACCGCCGCCGGGGCCACCGTCGCGTGGGCCATCGGCCGATGGACGCCGGGTACCCGGCGGCGCTCCGCGACCATGGGGCTGACGGCACTGGTCGGCGCCCAACTCGCCCAGACGCTGCTACTGCGGCACGATGATCCGCTCGTGGTGGCCACGGCGGTCGGTAGTGCGGCGGTGCTCGTGGCCGTCGTCGAGATACCCGGCATCAGCCAGTTCTTCGGGTGCACACCGCTGGGTCCCGTGGCCTGGGCCGGTGTGCTCACGGCGGTCACCGCCGCTACCGCGCTGGTCGTGCTCTCCCCGGCGTGGTTCGCCCGGCGCACCGAGGAGCTGATCGATCGTGTCGATCGGTTGCCTTCCACCCCCTCCGAGCGCGATCATCGATGACGTTCACGCTCGCTGTCACACCTCTCCGGTGCGTGCCGGGGAGGCCGGAACCGGTAGTTCTCGACGACGAGAGGATCGTGTCCCGTGCCTGCACAAGGTAAAGCGAACAGTACTACCCGGGTCGCCGCGGCCGACGGCGGCGGATCGGCCCGCGAGAAGGCCTCCGGGTCCCCGGCGAAACCGGCCGGGCAGCCCACCACCGAGGCCGCGCCCGCGGCCACACTGGCCCTGCCCTTCTTCGATGCCAAGGTCGCGATTCCCGGCCAGGGCATCAAGATGAAGGCCGGGCCGGTCGAGCTGTCCCTGCCCACCCGCTATCTCTACTACGGCGGGCTCGGTGCGCTCACCGTCGCGGGGGCGGTCGAGTGGCCCATCGCCGGTGCGCTCGCGGCGACCGGATTGATCGTCGGCCGTCTGCGGAAACCGGCCGCGCGGCCCGAGACCGTGGGCGCCGACGCGGCCGCGACGTAGCGGCGACCCGGTGGAGCACCATGTCGAGTGATCGTCCCGAGGAACCCACGACAGTGAATCGCCGGGCCGTGATCGGTACCGGCGCGGCGGTACTGGGCGGTGCGGCACTCGGTGCGGCCGCGGCCTCGGTGACCGCGTGCGCGGAGCCCGCGGACGCCGGGTTGCCGAGCGCGAGCGAAATCGACGCCAACCTGAATACGTCGGCGCATCTGTTCCATCTCGCCGCCGCCGAACCGAGCCGTCACGAGGGCGGCACCCTCCAGGGTGCGCACGAGCAGAACTTCCCGGTGCTGGCCGGCCAGCACGGTGCGGCGTATTTCGTGCGGCTCGAGCCCGGCGGTATCCGCGAACCGCATTGGCATCCCACGGCGTGGGAACTCAACTACCACATCTCGGGTACCGCCAAGTGGACCATTCTCGGGACCCACCCGGACGGGAGCTACCACACGGATGTGTTCGAAGCGCACGCGGGAGATCTGGTTTTCGCGCCGCAGGGGTTCTTCCACTACTTCGAGAACGCCCGTACCGACGCGCCGCTGGAACTGTTCATCGTCTTCAACACCAGCGCCCCGGAGACCAGCGACGATATCGGCCTCCGGGCCGCGGTGAACTCGATCCCCCGCGAGGTCACCGCGGCGATACTCGGCGTCCCGGTGTCGGCGCTGGCCGATATCCCGGCCGGGGTCGAGCCGGTCGTGATCACCAAACGGCACTGAGCCCACCGGTACGGCACGGACGGTCGCCGAGGATGTGGCGCGTCGCGCGTCACGCCTTGTCGAGGCGTGGAAAGAGCACCTCCTGGGCGATCAGGTGCAGGGCGGCGGCGACGGGGATGGCCACCAATGCGCCGACCAGTCCGAGCAGTGCCCCGCCGACCAGGACCGCGATGAGAGTGCTCAGCGCGGGGACCTTCACCGACCTCCCGATGATCTTGGGGACGAGTAGATAATCCTCCGCGAGGCGGAAGGCGACGAAGAAGATGACAGTGGTTACGCAGACCGGAACCGATACCGTCAGCGCCACGGCCGCCACCGCGATCCCGGCGATCGTCGAACCGACCACCGGCACCAGATCGAGCACGGCGACGAACAGGGCCAGCAGCAGTGCGTACGGCACCGAGAACGCGACCAACCACAGAAAAGTCACCGCTCCGGCGATCACCGAGATGAGGACGTTGCCGGCGACGTAGGCGCCGACCTTGGCGAAGATCTCGTCGCCCAGCAGGATCGCCCGCGGCCGGCGGGAATGGGGCACGAACCGGTACAGCGCGGCCCGTAGGCGAGGCAGTCCGGCCAGGAAGTAGACGGTCAGGACCGTGACGATGACGGTGTCGGTCAAGGCGGTGAACACCGCCTCCCCGGCCGTGGCGATCTCGCCGACCACCGATGACCCGGCGCCGTTCCACGCCTGTGTCAACCGATTCTGCAGGTCGAACCGGTCGTTGAGCCGCCCGGTCCAGGACGCGGGATCGGTGAGCTGGTCGAGATACCGCGGGACCGCATCGATGAACTGCGAAGCCTGCTGGGTCAGCGGGGGGACCGCCGCCGCCACCAATCCGGCCACCGCCGCGCCTCCGAGGACGAACACCACGGTGACCGCGGCCCAGCGCGGCAGATGGCGTGCGGTCGCCCACTGGACGAGAGGTTCGAGGCCCAGGGCGAGGAAGAACGCGACTCCGATCATCACCAGTACGGATTCCACCGCCCGCAGCGCCGTGACCGCGGTGATCGTGGTGAAGACCCCGGCGGCCGCCGTCATGCCGACGAAGAAAGGCGAGTTCCGATCGAATCGCGGGCCGAGTCCGCCGCGCGGCTGCGAGCCGCTGCTCAGCGCTGCCGCGGTGCGTTCGGCCTCACCGATCGGATCGGCGTCGGGTGCGGACTCCGGTGGCCGGTCCGGACCGGGCTCGTCGTCGGAAGTGCTCATCACCGCACCTCATATGTCGCTTGCGGGTGGATCGGTCGGCGTGCACTGTCGTGGCGGGAACGTCGCGGAGATGCCGGAGGACCGGTGTGGCGGTGCACGACCACCGGTCGTCCTCCGGTCTCGATACATCGGTGGGGCGAACCCCGTGGGCAGCGCGGAACCCCGCTCGCGTCCGGTACACGACGCGGGCTGTCTCAGCAGTAGCTCGACACGGTCGACCACGGCCACATGGGGAGCATAGAGCCGCACTACATCGACGAACAGGGTCGGTCCCGCGACGACCTCCCGGCCGGGACGACTCGTCGGGCCGGGAACGGCGTCCGGCCCGGCCCGGACCGAACCCTCGGCCGGACGCGGTGGCGGGCGGCGCCGGCAGGAATCGGTGCTCGTATCGCCGGTGTCGCGATCGCTCCGTGTCCCGGTGCGGGTAACCGGCCGGCTCCTGGGCGATATCCGTCTCGGCGGCAGCGTATTTCGGGTTACCGCCCACCTTCTTCGGGTTCGGGGCACAGTCGGGCCGCGCGGTCGTCGGCCGGGGCGCCGGAGCGCGATACTCCTCGGCGAGCATCCGGTGACGCCCGGGCCTGTCGAAAGGAATGCACGTGTCGACCACACTTCCCGCTTTCCCCGCTGTGAACGAGAATCCGCTCGATACGTGCCGCCGGCTGCGGGAGACCGGGCCCGTCGTCGAGGTCGAATTCCCCGGCGGCGTACCCGGCTACCTGGCGCTGACCTACGCGGCCGTACGCGAGGTCCTCGCCGGTGACAACACCACGTTCGCCCGGGATCCCCGGCACTGGCCCGCCCTGCACAACGGCGCGATACCCCAGGACTGGCCGTTGCGCGCGGTGGTCCAGGGTGAACATCTGTCGACCAAGGACGGTGGTGACCATCGCCGGCTGCGCGGTTTGATCGGCAAGGCGTTCACGCCGGGCCGGGTGCTGGCGCTGGAGCCGCGGATCCAGGCGATCATCGATGAACTCCTCGACGGGGTGGTCGCCGCCGGCGACGGGGTCGATCTGGTGCCCGCCTTCACCGAGGCGCTGCCGATGGCGGTGATCTGTGAACTGTTCGGTGTCCCCGAACAGGACCGCGGTCGTTTGCGCGGCTGGACGGCGACCCTGCTGGCGCACAACAGTTCGCCCGAGCAGGCCTTCGCGGCGCAGAACGGGCTGCAGGCCTACCTGTACGACCTGGTCGAGCGGAAGGAGCGGGAGCCGGGGACCGATCTGACCTCGGGTCTGGTGCAGGCGCGGGAGCGGGACGACAGGCTCACCACCGAGGAACTGGTGGCGGTTCTGTGGATCATGCTCGTCGCCGGTCACGAGACCACCGTGCATATGCTGGGGTATGCGATCCTCGCGCTGGCCCGGGATCCCGAGCAGCTCCGCTTGGCGAAAGCGGGCGATCGGTGGGCCGATGTCGTGGAAGAGACCGTGCGCTACCGCCATTCGGTGATGATGACCAGCTGGCGGTTCACCCTGACAGATGTGACCATTGCGGGTGTGGCGATTCCGAAGGGCAATGCGGTGGGCGTGGTCTACCAGGCGTGCGGAATCGATCCCGCGGAGTACGGCGAAACGGCCGACCGGTTCGATATCACCCGCGCACAGCGGGCCGGTCATCTGGGCTTCGGGCACGGCCCGCGCTACTGCATCGGCGCCGGGCTCGCCCGGCTCGAGGGGCGGCTGGCGCTGGCGTCGCTGTATCGACGGCTGCCGGATCTGCGCCTCGCCATCGATCCGGACGAGGTCCCCTACACCCCCTCGTTCTTCACCATCGGGCCGCTGTCCATACCGATCTCGCTCGGCGAGCCGCGGTGACCGCAACCCACCGGCCGGCCGGTCCCGCCGGAGCATCGTCCAGGACGGGACCGTGGAGTTCTACAGCGTGACCGCGCGGAGTTCGGCATCGTGGACCACCATCGCCGACAGTTTGATGCCGATGGACCACGACTACCACGAACCCGACCGGTGGAGTGCGACGATGTCGGTGCAGGAGAGCGCCGGCTACCGGCTGCTGCGCTGGGATCAACGCGGATCGCGGACCTCGAGCCGGACCCGGCCGCATATCCGCCGGGTGGCGGGCGACGATTTCTACTGGGTCGTGCTTCCCGAGCAGGGGACGTACACGGTCCGGTACCGGGACGGCAGTGTCACCGGTGCCGGACCCGGGCGGGGAGCGGTCACCGTCCTCGATACCGTGTGTCATCTCCACATCCCGCGGTCCTCCGCCTACGCGTTCCAGGTGCCGCGCGACGAAATGGAGGACCGCACCGGTTCGTTCGGGACACGCACCGCGGAACTCGATATGTCGTCCGGTCTCGGCCGAATCACCCGGACGCTCATCCGGAGCACCCATGCCGAGCAAGCGGCACTGTCGGAGAGCGAGTTCGACGCGGTGTGCCGTCGTATCGGGGAACTGCTGTGCATGCTGTCGGCCGGTGAGGTGAGCCCGCAGCGGGGCCAGCACGGCGAGGTGACCGAACAGGTGCGGCGGTACGTGCGCACCCATATCGGTCACCGGGACGTCCGCCTGCCCGCCGTCGCCGCGGCGCTGGGCTGGTCGCCCCGCCAGGTGCGCACCATCCTGCACCGCAGTGGGATCACCTTCCGTGATCTGCGGCGCGAAGAAGCCCTGCGTGCCGCGTGCTCGTTCCTCGGGGATCCCGCCTACTCCGAGGTGCCGATCGGTGATCTGGCCGCCCGGTGCGGGTTCAACGCGTCGTGGTTCTCCACCGCGTTCAAGGAGGCGACGGGAGAGACGCCGCGGGAGTACCGGCAGCGCCGTCGCAGTGATCTCGCCGCACGGGCCGGCGGCGACAAGGTTCGATGATCGCCTGTCGCCCCGCGGGTCGGCACGTCCGCCGGGACGGGCATCGCGCGCGACTGTCGAGGATCGGGTCGGATGGCTAGAATTGCAGTCGTCCGGCGGCCGGAACGGATACCGCACGGTGCGGATACGCGAACTGCGGGAGCACCACCATGGCAGAGCGGTCATGGCAGGGGGAACGCCACTACGGGGACGGTGCCGTGGGTGCGGCCGAGGGCCGCGCACCTCTCGGTGGCCGTGAAATCTCCTCGCCCGCGACACCCGCGGCGCGGGTGTCTGCGGTCATCGTGATCCTGCTGATCGCGCTGATCCTGCTCTACGAAGCCGAGGTCACCGCCCGCGGCGGCGCCGCCCATTCGTGGTCGACGGCTCTCGCGCTATCCGCGCTGCTAGTGGCCCGCGGCGTGTACCTGCGCCATCCGATCACGTACCCGCACATCACGGTGGCGGTACTGGTCCTGGCCGTCGCCAGCGTCGCCTACCGCGTCCACCATCCCGGCGTGGGATTCGTCCTGCTCGCCGCCGCCGGCTTCGTTCTGGTACTACCGCAACGCGCCGGATCGCAGCCCTATCGGATCGACAGGGTGGCCGAGCTGGTCGCCCGCACGGAAGGCGACCCGCTCGCACCGTTCGCCATGCACTCGGCCAAGGCGTACTTCTTCGACAGGCGATCCACCGCGGCCATCGGTTATCGCACCCGCTTCGGCATGGCGGTGGTCGGCGGTGACCCGGTCGGTGACCGTGCCGCGTTCCCGGACTTGATCTCGGCGTTCTCCGAGTTCGCCGCCGGTCGTGGTTGGCGGCTCGCGGTGCTGGGCGCGAGTCCCGGCCTGGCCGAACTGTGGCAGGTCTGCGCCTATCGGCACCGCGGACTGCACGCGGTGCCGATAGGCAACGATGTGGTCCTCGACGTCGACAGTTTCGATCTCGGCGGCCGCAAGTTCCGCAATCTGCGTCAGGCGGTGAACCGCACCGTGAACGCGGGTGTCGGCACCGAGGTGCGCTACGAGTCGTCGCTGACCGCGACGCGGCGGGCCGAACTACTGGCCATTGTCGACCAGTGGGGCCGGGGCAGACAGGTTCGCGGCTTCTCGATGATTCTCGATCACCTGCTCGACGGCCGTCATCCGAACATGCTGGTCGTCATCGCCGCCGACGCGGACGGGCGGGCGGTCGGCTTCCAGCGCTACGGGATCTCCGGAAAAGGAAAAGAACTGAGCCTCGACGTCCCATGGCGGCGCAAAGACGCGTACAACGGTGTCAACGAGCGCATGATCGTCGATCTGGTCGGCTATGCGAGGGATCACGATATCCACCGGATATCCCTGGCCTTCGCACCCTTCCCGGAGTTGTTCGCCCGGCGGGGGAAATCACCCGGCGCCCGGTCGGCCCGCGTGCTGGTGCACCTGGGCGATCCGCTGATACGGCTGGAATCGCTCTATCGATTCCTGTGCAAATTCCATGCGCTGTCCGAGCGACGCTATGTCCTGATCCGCTGCCGGGACATTGTCGTGGCCGCCGCGGTGCTACTCACCCTGGAATTCATGCCGCACCGCCGAGAACACTGAGGGCGGCCCGGCCGCGGAGCGACGGACACCGTGGTCGCTACCGGTGCTTCACGAAACACAGGGACGTTCCGCGCCGCGACGAGCCGGAGTAATACCTGGTCGGACGGTACGACGTCCCCTTCCGGAAGTAGAATCGTCGGTGGCCGGCCTCGTCCGCTCACGGGTCTTTTCCGGGGCCGCGGCAAACATGGTGTGCTCTTCCGCGCGTGATCGTCTTGTCCGTATCCACCGTCGATCGGGAGGTTCCGTCGTGCGAACCGAAGGAGATGTCTGGGATATCGTCACCGGTGTCGGGCTCACCGCGTTGGGGGTGGCGACATTCCGAGCGCTGGAATCCGCGCTCCCGGAGCCGCTCATCCGCGACGAGTACGCGGCACTGTTCGTCCGCGCCGCCGGTGAGCCGCACTTTCTGGACATACTGGCGGATCCGCCGACCCTTGCCGGCGCTCCGCTCGTCCCCGGATTCATGGGGTTGCGGACCAAATTCTTCGACGATTTCTTCCTGTCGGCCGCCGGGGACGGAATCGCGCAGGTGGTGATACTCGCCGCCGGGTTGGACGCGCGAGCGTATCGGCTCGACTGGCCGCCGGGAACCGTTGTCTACGAGATCGATCAACCCGATGTGCTCGAGTTCAAGAACCGGGTACTGGCCGAACACGGGGCGACACCGCGCGCCGAACGCCGCACAGTGGCCGTGGATCTGCGTTCCGACTGGCCGGCCGCGCTGGCGGCGGCCGGAGCGGATCCGGCCGCGGCCACGGCGTGGTCGGCCGAAGGGCTGCTGCCGTACCTGCCCGGGGCGGCTCAGGACGCACTGTTCACGCATATCGGCGGATTGAGCCCGGCCGGCAGCCGGATCGCGGTGGAGAGCATCCCGGACGGGGCGGCGAGCAGCGGTTTCGCCAAGATCGAAACGAAGTATCTCGACAAGAATCCGTTCGGCGATATCGACCCGGCCGAACTGTTCTACACCGACGACAGAACGGATCCGGAACAGTGGCTGGGTGGGCACGGATGGTCGGTGCAGGCCGCCGCACCCGCCGATCTGGCCGCCACCTACGGTCTGGTTCTTCCGGATCTCCCCGAAGAACTCGAACAGCACTGGGAACGGCCGCGGTACCTGTCCGCGGTGCGGAATCCGGGCCCCGCGGCATAGCGCGGGTGACCGGCCGCGTCCGCGCGGCGGTGATCACGGGGGCCGCGGTGCGCCGCCGCGCGCGCCCACCGGTTCGGGTGCGGCCGGATCACTGTCCGGGACAGCGGGTTCGTGCACGAGCCGGTCGGCCATCGCCGAGGTGATGAATTCGGGAATGGACGGGGCGAAGATATGGAGGTAGATATCGATCCATTCCTGGCTGGTGTCGAGGAACAGGAAGTCGGTGGCCACCATATGCCGGACGGCGAGCAGGGGGAGAGGTGAATCGAGGGCCGGGAAGCGCGGATTGTGCAGCCCGGCGACAGTGCAGCCGGGGTAGAACTGCCCGAGCATCAGACCGTCGTGGACGAAACGGGTCTTCTGGTCGCGTTGGACGGCCTCGATACCGGTGTAATCGGTGAGATCGGGGAAGACCACGAGGACAGCTTTGAAACGTGCGTCGGGCTCCTTGGTGGGCTGCAGGACGGGGAACAGTTCGTAGAGGTCGTCGACGATCCCGGCGATGCGCTCGATATCGATCCGGGGACCGTCGAAGAACGCCGCCCACAGGAACCGGCGCTCGACGGCATGGCTCATATACGGACAGACGGGACCGTGACGGCCGAGATCCGGATGAGGTCGGCACAGGTAATCGAGAGTCCACCGCCGAAGTTCGGAGGTGCGGGGGTGCTCGAGGGCGGCGCTCACCGGGTCGGGCGCGAACAGGCTGGCGGGTTCGATTCCGGAGCGTCTACCTATGGCTCGGTCGGTGGTCATGATCGCTTGTCCTTGCTGGAGTCGGGGCCGGGCGACGGGGAAGTCCGGACGGAGTGGAAGTGCTGGGTGAGGGCGAGTCCGATCGCGCGGAGTGCGTCGGGGGCGGTCATCTGTTCGTGCCGGATCGGAATACGGTGTTCGGTGATCCGGCCGGTGATGTGGTCGGCCCAGGCGAGAGCCGGCGCGGCGCCGTCGTCCGTCCTCTCCGGTGCGGCGCGGAAATAGATCAGGTCACCGTCGAAGAGCCCGGGCCGGTGGTGCCAGGTCAGGTCGACCAGCCGGGTGTAGTCACGGTGGAGTCGCGTGAGGTGTTCCGCGGTCAGGAGGGTGCCGAACCCCCCCTGCCGGTGCAGCAGTTCGGCCGCGGCCGCCATCGTGAGTTCGGCGGAGTCCGGGTCGGCGGCACCGGCCTCGGTCAGCATCTCTCCGATGGTGGGTGTGGGCGCGCGGACGCTGTCGGCGGTGACCACGCGCGTGTCCATCATGGCCAGCGTCGCCACCGGCTCGCCGTCCCGGCGCAATCGGACGGCGATCGCGTGGGCGATGGTGCCGCCGAGCGAATAGCCGAGCAGGTGGTACGGACCGTGTGGCTGGACGGCCCTGATCTCCTGGACATAGCGGTCCGCGAGCCGATCCAGGGTGGCGAACTGCGTATCGGGTTCGGTGAGCGCCGGTGATTGCAGCCCGTGGATCGGCCGATCGGAATCGAGATAGCGCACCAGTCCGCTGAATCCCCAGGCCAGACCGATGGCGGGGTGGACGCAGAACAGCGGCGGGCCGTGTCCGGTGCCGCGCAGCGGAAGCAGCACCGCGAACACGTCCTCGGGTGCCGGCTCGTCACCGAGGTGGCGGGACTCGATCCGGTGGGCCAGCGCCTGCGGCGTCGGATCGGTGAACACCCAGTGGAGCGGCATGTCGGCACCGGTCGTCTCGCCCAGCCTCGCCGCCAAGCGGGCCGCGTCCAGTGAGTTGCCGCCGAGGTCGAAGAAGTTGTCGTCGGCACCGGCCCGTTCCAGCTCGAGGATGCCGGCGAAGGCGTCGCACACCGTGGTCTCGAGCGGCGTGGCCGGCGGCCGGTACACCGCGGACCGCCGGTCGGGGGCGGGGAGTGCCCGGTAGTCCAGCTTGCCGGTGGCGGTGAGCGGGAGCCGGTCGAGAGTGAGGACGGCCGCCGGGATCATCTGGGTGGGCAGCCGTGTCGCGAGATAGGTGGTCAGGGCGGGGATATCGGGTGTGGTGCCGGGGGCGGGGACGACGTATCCGACGAGCCGGCCGGTGCCGTCATCCCGGTCGTGAACCGTGACGGCGGCCTGGTCGATATCCGGCCCGCTGCGCAGGGCGGCCTCGACCTCACCGGGTTCGACGCGATTACCCGCGATCTCGAGCTGCCGGTCGCTGCGGCCCGCGTACCGGAGTGACCCGTCGGCGTTCCAGGCGACCAGGTCGCCGGTCCGGTACATCCGCGTGCCGGGCGGTCCGTACGGATCCGGGACGAACCCGGCCGCAGTGGTGGCGGGGCGCCGGTGGTAACCCCGGGCGAGGCCCGGCCCGGACAGGTACAGCTCGCCGACCGCTCCGGGCGGAACCGGACGCAGCCCGCGGTCGAGCACCACGGCGGTGAAGCCCCGGATCGGGCCGCCGATCGGGAGGGGACCCTCCGGAGCGGTGCCCAGGGGTGCGGCGGCACAGCTCATGATCGTGGTCTCGGTGGCGCCATAGGTATTGATCACCGTGTGGTCCGTCGTCCATCGGGCCGCCAGCTCGGGCGGGCACGTCTCGCCGCCGAGAACCACGGTCTCGAGGGTGCCGAGCGTGCCCGGGTCCAGTGAGGCGAGCACGGTCGGCGTGAGCGCCGCGTGGGTGATGTGCCCGGCGTCGATCGCCGCGGCCAGTTCGGCGCCCGCGACCACGCGGGCGGGGGCGAGGACCGCGGTGGCTCCGGCGGCCGCGGCGCCGAGCCATTCCAGAATGGAGACATCGAAGCTGGGGGAGGCGGCGGCCAGTACCCGGGAGGCGGAGGTGAGACCGAACCGCTCCCGTGCTTCGGCGGCCAGATTCGCGGTTCCGGCATGGGTGACCACGACGCCTTTCGGGGTACCGGTGGAGCCCGAGGTGTAGATCAGATACGCCGGGTGCTCGGGGCGGAGCACGGTCGCGCGCGCGGAATCGGTGATCGCGGCGGGTGATGCCGCGGCCGTCGCCGTCGCGAAGGACGGACTGTCGAGGGTGAGCCAGTCGACCGTGTCCGGCAGCCGGTGCCGGACGTCCGCCGAGGTGAGCCCGGTGGTGGCGCCGGAATCGGTGAGAATGCGGGCGATCCGATCGTCCGGATCCGCCGGGTCGAGTTGGACGAACGCGCCGCCGGTTTTCGCGACCGCCCAGACGGCGACGACGGCGTCGACCGAACGCGGCAGCACCAGTGCCACGAACGACTCCGGTCCGACTCCGGCGTCCAGCAGGACCCGCGCCCATCGGTTCGAGCGCTCATCGAGTTCACGGTAGGTCAGGCGCACGCCGTCGTCGGCCACTGCTTCGGTATCGGGTGTCATCGCCGAGGTCAGCACCTGCGGTAGCACCGACAGCGCCGTACCGGGCCGGCCCCGGACAGGTACCAGGGCGGCCTGCTCGTCCGGTGACAGCAGCCGGAGCCGGGTGAGCGGAAGATCGACATGTTCGGCGACGGCGTCCAGTACCCGCAGTACCCGGTCGGCGAGTGCTTCGATGCGGTCCGCGGTGAAGAGTTCGGGCAGGTATTCGAAGCCCAGGCGCAACCGGGTGCCGTGCTCGACGATCAGACCGAGTGGATAGTGCGCGGCATCGCGGCCGTGGACGCCCAGGACGCGGAGGCCGGCGAGATCGGCGGCCTCGGACAGCCCGGTCCGATCGATGGGGTAGGACTCGAAGACGGTCACGGTGTCGAACAGGGCGCCGGGGCCTGCCACGTTCTGGATCCGGGCGAGCCCCAGATGCTGATGGTCCAGCAGCGCGGTCTGTTCGGCCCGGATCCGCCGGAGCAGCCGGGCGAGGGTGTCGCCGGGGGCGAGCCGTACCCGGACGGGCACCGTGTCGACGAACAGCCCGACCATCGATTCGATGCCCTCGAGCTGCGGGGGGCGGCCGGACACGGTGGCGCCGAACACCACGTCCTCGCGGCCGGTCTCGGTCGCCAGCACTATCGCCCAGGCGGCCTGGACGATGGTGTTGAGCGTGACCTCCTGTCGCTGGGCCACGGTGACCAATGCCGTGGTGCGGTCTTCGCTCAGCTGCCGGTGGACCTCGCGCCCGGCGGCGGTCTGCCGGCGGCCGCGGTCGGCGGGCGCCAGCAGGGTCGGCTCGACCGCGCCGGTGAAGGCCCGGGCCCACGCGTCATCCGCCGCGTCCCGGTCCTGGGCCCGCAACCAGGCCAGATAGTCACGGTAGGGGCGCACCGGGGGCGGTAGCAGGGCGGGATCGCCGTCGCCGACGTAGAGCTGCAGCAGTTCCCGGATGAGCAGGGGCGTCGACCAGCCGTCGATCAGGAGGTGATGCATGCTCACCAGCAGCCGGTACCGCTGCGGGGCCAGATCGATCAATGTCAGCCGCAGCAGCGGCGGGCCGGCCGGGTCGAAACCGGCGCGGCGGTCGGCCGCCATGATCCGCTCGAGTTCGAGCGCCGCCTCGTCCCGCCCCGGCAGCCCGATCCGGCCGAACGGGACGTCGACGTGCCGGCGCACCACCTGGACCGGTCTCCCCGCACTGTCGCGGTCGAAGGCGGTGCGCAGGTTCGGATGCCGTCCGAGGAGATCCCGCACGGCGCGCCGGAGACGGTCCGCGTCGATGGTCCCGCCGAGCTCCAGGCAGAGCTGCACCACGTAGGCGTCGAGATCACCGGCCGCCAGCTGGGCATGGAACAGCAGCCCGGCCTGCAGCGGGGTGACCGGCCAGATGTCGTCCAGTCCCGGCTGCCGGGCCGCGAGCCGGTCGATCGTGGACTGGTCCAGGTCGAGGAGATCTATATCCGAAGGGGTCGGGCCACCGCTGCCGGGGCGGGCCGCGTGTGTGGCCAGCGCGGTCATCGCGTCGCGCCACAATTCCATCAGCTCGGTGACCTGGACCGGGTCGAGAACGCCGGTGGGGTATTCCCAGGCGGCGGTGAGCGCCGGCCCGCCGGGCGTGTCGGTGGTGGCCGCGTTGATGCCCAGGAGGGCGGCTGCGGGTGCCTCCGGATTCTGTGCGCCGCCGGCGGCTCGCGGGCCGGCCGGCATCCACTCGGCCGACGCGGCCGCGGGGAGTGTGTCGAACCGGCCGAGATAGTTGAAACTCACCTGTGGGGTGGGCAGTGCGCGCAGCTCGCGAGCGGTCTCGCTGTCGAGATAGCGCAGCAATCCGAAGCCGGTTCCATGGCGGGGTACCTGCCGGAGCTGTTCCTTGACGGATTTGACCGCCGCTCCGGCGGCGGCTCCGGCGGCGAACGCGTCGCCGATATCGATACCGGACAGGTCGAGTCGCACCGGATAGGTGGTGGTGAACCATCCGACGGTGCGGGTGAGGTCGGCCCCGGGGAGCACGGTGTCGTGGCGGCCGTGACTCTCGAGGGTGAGCAGCGTTTCCGCGCTGGTGACACCGCGACGGTGCCGCCACCGGGCCAGTGCCAGCGCGAGCCCGGTCAGGAGCGCGTCGTCCACATTGCCGCGGAAGGCCCGGGGGAGTGTGGTGAGCACATCGTGGGTGACCGCGGGAGACAGCGTGATCTGCGCGGTGGCGACGGTGGCCTGCGTATCCACGGCCGGATCCATCGGCCGGGAGCCGAGCGGCGGATCGCCGGTGCCCAGAGCCGACCGCCACCGGTCGAGTTCGCCGTGGTCACCGGCAGCGGTGTGCAGGGCGTCCGCCCAGCGGCGCATCGAGGTACCGACGGGCGCGAGGTGCGGTCGTTGCCCGGCCCGCACCTGGGCCCACGCGGCGGCGAGGTCGGGGACGAGGATCTGCCACGACACACCATCGACCACGAGGTGGTGTGCGACGACGAGCAACCGGCCCGGCTCACCGGCCGGATCCAGCCAGACCAGTTGCAGCACCACACCCGCCGCGGGGTCGAGGCGGCCGGCCGCCGCGTCCGCCTCGGCCGCGGTGAGCGCGGCGAACGCGCTGCTCCCGGGGGCCGAGTCCGCCGGTACGTGCCGGATGAGCGCGGCGGCCGATACCGCGGCCGGTTCCACGCGCAGCGCCCACCCCGACGGATGCGCCGGATCGGGGTACAGCCGGGCCCGCAGCATGTCGTGGTGATCGAGTACCGCCTGGACGGTGGCGCCGATACCGGCGGCGTCGATATCGGCCGGCAGTGTCAGCTCGACCCATTGGCAGAAGCGGTCGAAGCCGCCCCGTTCGAACATCCAGCACATGATCGGGGTGAGTGACACCGGACCCACGCCTCCGCCCGGCAGTTCCGCCGGACGGGAAGGTGCCGCGGCGCCGCTGTCGGGCACCGCGATCCGGGCCAGCCCGGCGACCGTACGGTGGTCGAACACCGCACCTGCCGAGAACACCAGTCCCACCGCCCGGGCCCGGGTCACCAGCTGGATGGCCATGATGCTGTCGCCGCCGAGCGCGAAGAACGAATCGTCCGCACCGACCTCGTCGAGTCCCAGTACCTCCCCGAACAGTCGCGCCAGCGTCTTCTCCGACCCGGTGACCGGGGCCCGGGATACGGTCCGGGCCGCGGTGAGGTCCGGCGCGGGGAGCGCGGCGCGATCGAGCTTGCCGGTCGCGGTCAGCGGCAGTGCGTCGAGCACCATCGCCTGCGCGGGGACCATATGCGCGGCCAACCGCTCGCCGGCGTCGGCCAGAACTGTGGCGGGATCGATTTCGGCGCCGGGTTCGGGCACCACATATCCGATCAACCGGTCTCCGGTGGCGGGGTCGCGGTGTACGGCCGCCGCGGCGCGGGCCACACCCGGGCAGGCCCGCAGCACCGCTTCGACCTCGCCGAGTTCGATGCGGAAACCACGGATCTTCACCTGCGCATCGGCCCGGCCCACATACTCGAGTGCCGGGCTCCCGTCCGGTTGCCGCGACCAGCGCACCAGGTCGCCGGTCCGATACATCCGCCGTCCCGGCCCCGCGAACGGATCCGCGACGAACCGGGCCGCGGTCGTACCCGTCCGGTTGCGATAGCCGCGCGCCAGGCCCGGACCGGCCAGGTACAACTCGCCCACGACCCCGACCGGCACCGGGCGCAACCACGTGTCGAGGACGACCTGCCCGACCCCGCGGTGTGGGCGCCCGATCGTCACCGGCTCGTTCGCCACCAGTGGTGCGGAGGCATGGGTTTCGACCGTGGCCTCCGCGGGACCGTAGTTGTTGAGCAGAGTCCGCCCCGGCGCCCATTGCGACACCAGTTCTGGTGGCGGCACCTCGCCGCCCAGCGCGACCGTTTCGAGGTACGCCAACCCGGCCGGGTCGATCGTCCCCAGCACCGTGGGAGTGAGCGCGGCATGGGAGACTCGCTCCCGGCGCAGGATCCCGGCCAGCTCGTCACCGCCGTAGGCGGCCGGGGGTGCTATCACGAGCCGTCCGCCCGACCCGAACGCGCACAGTTGTTCCATGACTGCCACGTCGAAACTCGGTGAGGCGGCATGCAGGACCCGGGTGGCCGGCCCGATACCGAAACGCGACTGTTGATCGGCGAGCAGATTCGCCAACCCGCGATGCGAGACGACCACACCTTTCGGCACCCCGGTCGAACCGGACGTGTAGATCACATACGCCACCTGATCGGGCCGCATGGGCAGTGTGCGCTCCGCATCGGTGACCGGTGCCGCCGTCGCGGCCGCGACGTCCGCGGCCGTCGCCGGTTCGTCGAGGACCAGCCAGTGCACCGGTCCGGGCAGCCGATCCCGCCACTGTGCCGAGGTGATCCCCACCGTCACACCCGAATCGGCGAGCATGTGCTCGATCCGGCCGGCGGGGTAGGCGGGGTCCACCGGAACGAACGCCGCCCCCGATTTGGCCACCGCCCAGAGTGCCAGCACCGACTCGACCGACCGCGGCAACGCCACCGCGACACCGGTTTCCGGTCCGGCGCCCCGGGCGATCAGGCACCGCGCCAGCCGATTCGATTGCGCGTCGAGTTCGCGGTAGGTCCACCGGCGGTCTCCGCACACCACCGCGACCGCCTCCGGGTCTCGGCCGGCGGCCAGTAGTTCCGGGAGGACCCGCTCGGTCACCGCCGGATCGCCCGCTACCGAGAGCAGCTCGCGGTACTCCGCCGGGAAGAGCAGCTCCAGCCGGCCCAGCGGCCGATCCGGGTCTGTGACGAGGAGGTCCAGTACGTGCAGTATCCGGCGCAATATCGCGGCCGCCGCGTCCTGGTCGAAGAGTTCCGGCAGATACGTGACGCGGAGATGGAGCCGGGTGTCGGTGTGCGCGACCACGCCCACCGGGTAGTGGGCGGCGTCGGTACCGGTCACGCCGGCAACCCGCAGGCCGGCGATATCGGTCTCCGCGGTCAGCCCGCCGCGGTCGACCGGATAGGACTCGAACACCGTCATCGTGTCGAACACCGCCCCCGGCCCGGCGGCATGTTCGACATCGGCCAGGCCCACATGGTGGTGATCGAGCAGGGCGGCCTGCTCCGCCTGGATCCGCTCCAGCAGGTGTCCCACGCTCTCGGCGGGATCGAGCCGGACCCGCACCGGCAGGGTGTTGACGAACAACCCGATCATCGATTCGATATCCCGGATCTGCGGGGGACGCCCGGAGACCGTCGACCCGAAGGTCACATCGTCGCGGGAAGTCAACAGGCCCAGCACGATCGCCCACACCCCCTGGACCACCGTATTGAGAGTCACTCCCCGGGCCTGTGCGAGGCCGGTCAGCCGCGTGGTCTGGGCCTCGGTCAGTTCGCCGATCACATCACGGGATCCGGTGTAGCCGCGCCCGGGGTTCGCCGGAGCCACCAGAGTCGGCTCATCGGTACCGTCGAATGCGCGGGCCCAGGCCTCGAGCGCCGCGGTCCGGTCCTGCCCGCCGAGCCAGGCCAGGAAGTCCCGGTAGGGCCGGACCGGGGGCAGCACCGCGACGTCACCGTCGGTGGCGTAGAGCACCAGCAACTCGCGCAGGAACAGCGGGGTGGACCAGCCGTCGAGCAATAGGTGATGCTGGGTCAGCACCAGCCGGTAGCTGTCCGGCCCCGTGGTGACCAGCATCCAGCGCAACAGCGGCGGGCGCGCCGGGTCGAACCGGGTCGCCCGGTCCGCGGCCGTCAGCAACTCCCACTCCCGGGCTCGCGCGTCGTCGTCCAGACCGGACAGATCGACCTCCGACCAGGGCGCCGCCACACCGCTGTCGACCACCTGGACCGGTCCGATATCGGTGACGAATGCGGTGCGCAGATTCGCATGCCGGTCGAGCAGCAGCTGTCCGGCCCGCCGCAGCCGCTCCGGATCGACCCGGCCCCGGAGTTCCAGGACCAGCTGCACCACATACGCGTCCGTCGATTCCTCGGCGGCCAGTGCGTGGAACAGCAGACCCTGCTGCAACGGGGTCAACGGCCAGATGTCCTGTACTGCGGGATATCTCTGCTCGAGCCGCTCGATCTCGGACTGCCCCAGCGGGATCAGATCCAGATCCGACGGTGTCAATCCGCCGGCCCCGGGATTCCGGGCGTATGCCGCCAGCGCGGTCAGCACGTCCGACCACGACTGCGCGACCCGGCGGACCTCCGCGGCGTCCAGCACTCCGGCGGGATACGACCAGATCGCCCGCAGGTGCTGCCGGACCCCGTCGTCGACGATCCGGGCGGTGATATCGAGCGCCGCGGTGACCGGCATATCCGGATTCAGCGCATGGGCGAGTACGGCGCCGGAGAAGTCGCCGCCGTCGTCCACCGGCTGCCATGGCTGGGCCTGCTCGCGGGGTCCGGCGAGGATGCGGCCGAGGTAGTTGAACCCGATCTGCGGCGTGGGCAGCGCGCGGAGCGCCGGTGCGGTGTCCTCGTTCAGGTAGCGCAGCAGGCCGTAGCCGATGCCGTGGTCCGGGAAGGCGCGCAACTGTTCCTTGACGGCTTTGACCGCTGCGCCGATCGCCGGCCCGCCGGCGTACGCGTCGTCGAGGTCGATATCGGAAAGATCCAGTCGTACGGGGAAACTCGTGGTGAACCAGCCGACCGCCCGCGTCAGATCCGCGCCCGGGACGACCTCTTCCTCGCGGCCGTGGCCTTCGAGACCGATCACCGTCGCCGCGGGCCGGTTGCCGGCTTCCTCGGGTTCGCGCTCGCGGCGCCACTTCGTCGTCGCCAGCGCCAGCGCGGCCAGCAGGCCGTCGGCCACGGTGCCGTGGAATGCGGCGGGCATATCGGTCGACAGCGCCGCGGTGACCTCGGCCGAGAGCTCGACCTCTACCGTGCGCACCGTCTCGGCCACATCGACCGCGGGGTCGAGGGGGCGGGACCCGATCACCGGATCGAGTTCCGCGCACACGGCCTGCCACCGGCCGAGTTCCGCGGTTCGCTCCGGGCGATGAGCTGCCTCGACAAGCCCGTGCGCCCAGCCGCGCATCGATGTCCCTGCCGGGGCGAGATCGGGTGGTTCGCCGGATTCCGTCCGCGCCCACGCGATCGCGAGGTCCGGCACCAGGACCCGCCAGGAGACACCGTCGATCGCCGAATGATGCACCAGTATCAGCATCCGGTCCGGTACCGCGGGGTCCACCGGATCGAACCAGACCACCTGCGCCACGATGCCCGCACCCGGGTCGAGCCGGTTCGCCGCGGCCGCCGATTCCGCGGCGGTCACGGCGCGGAATCCGGGGCTACCCGGCACCGCCGCGGTGGCCACCCGATGGATGATGTCGTCGGATCGGATCGCGCCGACCGGTAACGTCTCCCAGGTCCAGCGTCCGTCGTCGGCCCGGCGTAACCGGGAGCGCAGCATATCGTGCCGATCGAGGACCGCCTGCACGGTTTCGGCCAGCCGCCGCCGCTCTGTTCCGGTGGGCAGAGCCAGCAGCACGGCCTGGGTGATGCGGCCTGTTCCGGATCGCGTGTGCTCGGTGAACCAGTGCATGACCGGCGTCAGCGGGATCGGTCCCACACCCGCGCCGGGTGGTTCCACCGAAGCGGAAGCCCGCGCGGCCTCGTCGTCCCGGACGGCGATCCGGGCCAGCCCGGCGACCGTCCGGTGGTCGAACACCTCGCGCGCGGAGAACAGTACGCCCGCCGTCCGGGCCCGGGTCACCAGCAGGATCGACATGATGCTGTCGCCGCCGAGCGCGAAGAACGAATCGTCGAGTCCGACGGTGTCGATACCCAGTACATCGGCGAATGCCCCGGCGATGGTGCGTTCGAGCGGTGTCTGTGGCGCCCGGAATGGTGTGCTGTCCGCGCGGACCGGATCCGGTAGCGCCTTACGATCCAATTTGCCCGCCGGTGTGAGCGGGACGTGTTCGAGCACGGTGATCGACGGCGGGATCATATAGGTCGGCAAGCGGCCGCCGAGGAATTCGGTCAGCTGTGCTGTATCGATCGAACGGCCCGGCGCGGGAACGACATAGGAGGCCAGCGCCACGGCGCCGGAGGGGCTGTGGTGGCCGACGGTGGTGGCGAATCCGACGGACTCGTGAGCGCCCAATACCGCGTCGATCTCCCCGAGTTCGATACGCAGGCCGCGGATCTTGACCTGGAAATCCGACCGGCCCAGATACTGGATGGTTCCATTCGCGGTCCACCGGGCCATATCTCCGGTTCGGTACATCCGCCGACCGGCTTGCCAGGGGCAGGCGATGAAGCGTTCGGCGGTGGTGCCCGGCCGGTGATGGTAGCCGCGGGCGAGCAGCGGGCCCGCGATATACAGCTCACCCCGGACCCCGGACGGGACAGGCTGCAGCCGCTGGTCCAGAATCCACACCGTGGCACCGCGGATCGGGCCACCGATCGTCACCGGTTCGCCCGCCACCATCCGGTTCGGCCGGGTCGCGGCGACCGTGAGCTCGGTGGGCCCGTAGGTGTTGAGCACCTCGTGGCCGTGGCTCCAGCGCTGCACCAATTCGGTCCCGTAGCTCTCGCCACCGACCATCAGTGTGCGCAGGCGCGGTAGCGGCCATCGGGTGGCGTCGACGGTGGACAGCGCGGAGGGGGTGATGAGTATGTGACCGACCTGCTCGCGGTCGAGCAGTTCGCCGAGAGCGTCGCCGCCGTTGACCTCACCGGGCGCGATGACCATCGTCGCGCCGGCGGCCAATGCCGAAAGCAGTTCCAGTATCGAGACGTCGAAGCTCGGCGAGGACAGGCACAGGACGCGCGAACCGGGTCCGATGTGCAGGCCGTCGTGGTGCTCGCTCGCGACGCCGGCCAGCCCGCGGTGACCGACCGCGACGGCTTTGGGCAGCCCGGTCGACCCGGAGGTGTAGATGACGTAGGCGAGATCGTCGAGGTGCAGCGGGCGCACCCGGTCGGCGTCGGAGACCGGTCCGGTGCCGTCGTCCCGCTCCGGGGTGTCGTCCGGGGTCGGCCAGTCGATGGTGCCGGGCAGCCGATCGCGTACCGAGTCGATCGTCAGACCGAGTACGGCGCCGGAGTCGGTGATCATATGGGTGATCCGGGCAGCCGGATACGCCGGGTCGATCGGCAGGAACGCGGCACCGGACGCGGCCACCGCGCAGACCGCGAGCACGAAATCCGTGGACCGCGGCATCGCCACCGCGACGATGTCACCGGGACCGGCGCCCCGCCGGATGAGCATCCGGGCCCATCGGCCGGCGCGTTCACCCAGTTCCCGGTAATCGATCCGGGCACCGTCGCAGACGAGCGCCGTTGCCGCGGGATCCCGGGCGGCACCGACGGCCAGCAGTTCGGCCAGGGTGCGGGGCGCGACACCGGGCGGGCCGGAACGCGTCAGCAGATCGGCATGTTCGGCGGGTTCGAGCACCTCGATCGATCCCACGGGGACGGCCGGATCGACTGCCACCGCGTCCAATGTCCGAACCCAGCGGCGCACCAGGGATTCGACCGTGCTCGCGTCGAACAGTTCCGTCGAGTAGGTGACCGTCACCGCCAGCCCGCCACTCTCGTCGTCGGCCAGCACCAGTTGCAGATCGAATCGTGAGACGTCCTCGGGTAGGTCGAGCACCGATACGTCCAGGCCGGGCAGTTCCAGATCGGCGCGGGCCAGATTCTGGAAGGCCAGCAGCACCTGGAACAGTGGATGCCGCGACTGGGACCGCTCCGGAGCGAGTTCGTCCACCAACTGCTCGAAGGGAACGTCGGCATTCCCGAACGCGGCCAGGTCGATCCGCTCGACCCGGTCGAGGAAGGCGGTGAACGACTCGCCGAGGTCGACCTCCGTCCGCAGGACCACCGTATTGACGAACATTCCGATCACGTCGTCGAGGACGGCGGCGCCCCGCCCGGCCACCGGCGTACCGATCGCGATATCACCGGAACCGCTCGACCGGGCGAGAGTTGCCGCGAGCGCGCCGTGGATCACCATGAACAACGACGAGCTGCGGTTGCGGGCGAACGCGCGCAGCTTTCCCACCAGGTCCGCGCTCAGCCCGAATCGGTGACTCGCACCCCGGTGGGACCGGGCCGCCGGGCGCGGCCGATCGAACGGCAGGCGCAGCTCCTCCGGTAGATCGGCGAGCGTTTCCGTCCAGTGGCGGATCTGCCGGGCGCTGAGTGATCCGGGGTCGGCGGGGTCGCCCAGGACAGTGCGCTGCCACAGGGCGTAGTCGGCGTACTGGACGGGCAGCGGCGGCCACGACGGTGCCTCGCCACGAACACGGGCGGCATACGCGGTCGCCACATCGCGGGCCAGCGGCGCCATGGAGAAGCCGTCCGCGGCGATATGGTGCACCACCACGGCCAGCACGTATTCGGTCTCCGTTCCGCCGGTCACGCGGAACAACCGGGTACGCACCGGTACCCGGGCACTCACGTCGAATCCCTCGTGTACGAGGTCGGTGATCGCGGCGATCAACCGGTCCGGCCCGACCGGCACCGGGCTCAACTCACGATCGACGGCGTCGACCGATTCGACCACCTGGGTCAGCGTGCCCTTCCGTTCCGGATAACGCGTCCGCAGCGATTCGTGCCTGCCCACGACATCGGTCATCGCCGCACGGAGGGCGCCGAGGTCGAGTTCGCCGCGCAGCCGGACCGCGATCGGCATGTTGTAGGCACCGGAGCGGGTGTCGTACTGGTTGAAGAACCACATCCGCTGCTGGGCGGGCGCCAGAGGTACGAGGTCGGGACGGGGTCCGGCGATCAACGGCGGGCGTTGCCGCCCCGTGCGCATCTGACCCTCCACCTCGATGGCCAGCGCCGACACCCGTGGCGCCTCGAACAACAACCGCACCGGGATCTCGGCACCCAGCGCCGTGCCGAGCCGGGCGGCGACACGGGTGGCCGTCAGACTGTCGCCGCCGAGCGCGAAGAAGGAGTCGTCGAGACCGACGGGGCCGAGACCGAGCACCTCGGCGAAGACTCGTGCGATGGTTCGTTCGACCGGTGTCCCGGGCGGCCGGAACGGCACGGTGCCGGTGACGACGGGGTCCGGTAGCGCCTTGCGGTCCAGTTTGCCCGCCGGTGTGAGCGGGATATGCTCGAGCACCGTGATCGAGGGTGGGACCATATAGGACGGCAGCAGGGCGCGCAGGTGTTCAGTGAGGAACGCGACGTCGATCGAATGATCCGGTGCGGGTACGACATAGGAGGCCAGCGCGGCGGTACCGGAGCCGGTACGATGGCCGACGGTGACGGCGAATGCCACGGACTCACAGGCCGCCAGGGCGGTATCGATCTCGCCGAGTTCGATTCGCACGCCCCGGATCTCGACCTGGAAATCCGACCGGCCCAGATACTGGAGGGTTTCCGCGGCGGTCCAGCGGACCATGTCCCCGGTGCGATACATCCGCCGGCCGGGATTCCAGGGGCAGGCGACGAAGCGCGCGGCGGTCGCTCCCGGGCGGTGGTGGTAGCCGCGGGCGAGTAGCGCGCCCGCGATGTACAACTCACCGGCCACGCCCACCGGGACGGGCTCCAGTCGCCGGTCCAGTACCCACTCCGTGGCACCACGAACCGGGCCGCCGATGGTGACCGGGTCTCCCGGCGCCAACGACGCGCTGTGGTTCGCCATGATCGTGACCTCGGTCGGTCCGTAGGCATCGAAGAACTGGCGGCCCCCAACGGCCCAGCGCCGTACCAGCTCCGGCGGGCAGGCGTCACCGGCGGCGACGACGACACGCAGGCTGTCCAGGCCGGCCGGATCCACCGAGGCCAATGCGGCCGGGGTCGCCACCGCGTGCGTCACCCGGTGGCGGCGTACCAGATCGGCCAGCTCTCCGCCGCCGTAGGTACCGTGCTCGGCGATGACCATCGTGGCGCCGGACCCCACCGCGAGAAGTAATTCCCAGACCGAGGCGTCGAAGCTCGGTGAGGCGAGGTGCAGGGTGCGTGATTCACCGGTGACCGTATAGCGTTCGCGCTGTTCGGCGGTGAGGGCGGCCAGTCCGGCATGTGTCACGGTCACGCCTTTCGGCGTGCCGGTGGAACCGGAGGTGTATATCAGGTAGGCCGGATGCCCGGGCCGCAGCACAGTGGTCCGGTCGCGGTCGGTGAGCGGCCGGGTGTCGCCGGGCGGGTCGTGGGCGCCGGGCAGCAGCCAGTCGACGGTGCCGGGGAGTTTCTCGCGCACCGCGTCGACCGTGAGACCGAGTGTGGCACCGGAGTCGGTGATCATATGGGTGATCCGGGCAGCCGGATACGACGGGTCGATCGGCAGGAACGCGGCACCGGACTTCGCCACCGCCCAGAGGGCGAGAACGGAATCGGGGGAGCGCGGCATCGCTACGGCGACGACGCTTTCCGGCCCCGCGCCCCGCGCGATGAGCGCCCTGGCCGATCGGTTGGAGCGCTCGTCCAGCTCCCGGTAATCGATCCGGGTATCGCCGAATACGAGCGCCGGCGCGCCGGGGTCCCGGGCAGCGGCCGCGGCCAGCAGTTCGGGGAAGGTACGGGGCGCCGGGGCGCCGGGGCCGGACCGGGTCAGCAATCCCGCGCGTTCGGTAGCGTCCAGTATGTCTATCGATCCCACTGCGGCCTCCGGTTCGGCGGCCACCGATTCCAGGATCCGGATCCATCGGTCCATCAGGGAGTCGACCGTGTCCGCATCGAAGAGGTCCGCCGAGTAGTCGACCGTGACGGTCGATCCGGCGGTGCCGGCGTCGGACACCGCGACCCGCAGATCGAGCCCCGGTGCCTCGAGAAGGTCCGTTGCCGCGGCGTCCGGATCACTCGGGTCCGGCTCCGCGTGTGGTGGGCTCCCACAGGCCACCATGACCTGGAACAGCGGATGCCGTGCCGGTGACCGGGGTGGGCGCAGCTCCTCGACCAGCCGCGCGAACGGGATCCCGGCATGGTCGAACGCGGTCGAATCGATCCGTGCCACGCGGTCGAGAAACCCGGTGAACGGTTCACCGGAATCTATTTCGGTCCGCAGCACCACCGCATCGTCGAACGCCGGGCCCGCCCCGGCCGCGGCGCGGGCGCCGCGCCGGGCCACGGGGGCGCCGACCGCGATATCACCGGAACCGCTCAACCGGGCGAGCAGCACCGCCGTCGCGGCGTGGACCACCGTGAACAACGAGGTGCCGCGATCCCGTGCGAATCCTTCCAGCGCACCGACCAGCTCCGCGCCCAATCCGAGCCGGCGGCGCCCGCGCCGGTCCGACGCCACCGCCGGACGCGGCCGATCGAACGGTAGCGGCAGCTCCTCCGGTAGGTCGGCGAGCGTGGCCTGCCAGAACGCGAGGGTTTCGCGGCGGCGCCGGATCCGGGCGCCGGTCCGGGCACTGTCGGGGTGGACGTGTCCGAGGCCGATGTCCGGCCCGGCGGCCGCGAAGGCATCCAGGAACTGCGCGAATCCGGTGCGGTGTGCCGCCACTTCGGACTCGGTGTAGAGGTCGGGGTTGGCCATGAAGTGCAGGATCGTCCGCGGTGGATCGCCGGTCTGATAGAGATCGACCAGCAGATCGTCGACCGGTCCGGAACTGAGGATATGGAATTCCCCGGTGACCGGCCCGAACCGTATCTTCTGGGGGAAGAACATGACATTCACCATCGGGCCGGCGTAGCGATGCTCTCCGTTGTTGCCGGCGGCGGCGCGGATATCGTAGAGGCCGCAGCGCTGATGCCGCAGGGCGCCGATCAGGTCGGATTGCACGTGCCGCACCAGCGTTGCCACCGTGTCTCCGTTGCCGAGCGCGATCGGGAACGGCGCGACATTGACGAACACGCCCCCGGAGCGCCGTAGTACGGCGTTGGTGCGCCCCGATACCGGGATATCGACCAAGACGTCGTCCCGGCCGGTCATCCGGGCCAGATAACACCCGAAGGCGGCGATCACCACGGCGGCCGGGCTCGCGGCCAGCGCTGTCGCGGACCGGTCTATCCGGGCCACCGTCTCCGGCGCCAGTTCGCCGAGCACGGTCACACTTTCCGCGCACGCTGGTGCGTAACCGGTCGCGAGACTCGATCCCTCCTTCGCATCGGCGAGCCGCTCCAGCCAATACGCCCGGTCATCGGTGAACCTCTTCGACTCCCGATAGCTGCGATCCGCTTCGTACAAGGTACGCAGATCCGCCGCCCGGCACGGCTCCACCGGGGCATCGCGCTCCGCGGTCCCGTTCTGCACCGCCGCGGTGTACAGCGCCGCGACCCGGTTCACCATGGTCATCGCGCCGTAGCCGTCCAGCGCGACGTGGTGAACCCGGTTGTACCACAGGTAATGTCTGTCGCCGACCTGCAACAGCGCCCCGGCGAACAGGCGGTCCCGGAGTATATCGAGAGGTGCCGTGTATTCGCGGCGCATCCACTGAATACCCGCCGCCATCGGATCCGGTTCGCCCCGCATATCGAGGACCGGCCCCGTCGACGCCAGATACGGGTCGTACAACTGCTGCGGTTCACCGCCGTTTTCCACCAGACGTAGGTAGCCGGATTGGAATTCGTGGCCCGCTCGAAGCAGACTACGGCGCAGCAGCTCGATATCCAGGTCCCCGTGTAGTTCGATGTACTGCGCCTCGGATATCGGGATATCCGGGCGCAGCTGCTGCGCGAGCCACAGCCCCCGCTGCCCGGCGGACAGGGGAACGGGATTTCCGACCGTAGTCCCGGACCGGGCCGTCCCGTTTCCGCCCGATCCTGGCTCGAAATAGGGGTCCGAGCGGTTCATAGCTCTCCTCCATAAGCGGCCGCCCTCAGTGTAAGCAGAGGTTTTTGCCCGAGTACAGACCGAAATTTCGTTTAGCGCCCCGAGTTCTTTCCCGCAGCCCCGAAATCGGCAGCGTGTGCCGTAACCGGATCCAGTCTTTACGGTATCGATCATGTCGAGCTTCGTGCGAAATACCGGAAGACGTCACGCTCCGATAAACAACGTCCCGGTAATTCGTTACACCTGGTCGACACTTTGTCCGCCTGAACCGGCTACCGGCCTGACGCAGCAAGAGTTTTCGTACCCAAAGTCCGGTTCGGTCGACCGGGTAACCCTCGGATGTCATCCGGCCGTTCGGTACGCGCGGCGCCTTATGGTTTCTTCACCACGTGGCCGGCTCTTATCGAATACACGACATCGTCCGATAGTGGTGCGACACCCGGCGGACGATGGAATCGCGGCAGCGCTGCGAGATAATGGAATACGGCTACCGCGACATACTTCGAGGTATCACGTACCCGAAATGCGAGCTCGGTGGCTTTTGTCCGATTTTTCGGTGGCGTCCTATCGGCAGCGACGAGGAGACCGAAATGGATCCAGTGACGGAGTTCCCGCTCTTCGTGGTCGTCACCCACGCGCTGAACATACTGTTCGTGACGCTGCTGATCCGCTCCGGTATCGAAGTGCTCTCCTCGATGCCGAAGCTGTACTGGAGCGACGGTTGCCCACCGGGGCGGGAGTGGTTGCGGCTGTCGCGGCACAACTACGGAGCCACCGAACGGCGCCCCTGGATTTCGCTGGACGAGGAACGGCACTGGCATCCGATGATCGCGCTGCCCGGCCGCGGCAATCTGGGCCTGGGACGACACTGGCATTTCCTGACCGTGCAGTTCTGGATCGTCACGGGAGCCGTGTACATCGCCATGGTCTTCGCGACCGGGTACTGGCACAACCTGGAACCCACACAATGGAGCATCGTGCCGGACGCGCTCCGCGATGTCGGCACCTACCTGCAATTCCGGCTTCCGGAGCAGCTGCCCGGAGAGCCCTTCGACGCGGCCCAGAAACTGACCTATTTCGCGGTGGTGTTCGTACTCGCGCCGGTGCAGATCGCCTCGGGGGCAGCGATGTCACCGGCAGTGCTGGCGCGATTCCCCCGATACGGGCGGATGTTCGGTGGCAAACAGGGCGCACGCAGCATCCATTTCCTCGGGCTGTGCGCCTTCTGCGTGTTCATCGTGGTGCACGTGTTCATGGTCGTCGTGCACGGCCTGCCCAGCGAGTTCGGCAAGATCTTCCTCGGTTCCGCCGAGGCCGCTCCGGTCCCGGCGACGGTGGCCGGCAGCCTGGTGCTCGTCCTGGTCGTGCTCGTGCACATCCTGGCCACCGTCTTCTCCCGCGCACGGCCGCGGCAGGCGCAACGGGCGCTGGGGGTCGTGGTGCACCGATTCGAATACCTGCTGTCGCGCCTGAGCCGCCCCCGGCAGCACTACCGACGCAGCGATATCTCCGAATATCACCGGGTCAACGGCTACCCGCCCACCGACGACGACTACTGCAGGCTGGCCGCCGGTGGATTCCGTGACTACCGGCTGCCGGTCGGCGGGCTGGTCGCCCGTCCGATGACCCTGTCGCTACCGGAGTTGGCGTCGCTCGGCTTCACCCGCCAGATCACCAACCACAACTGCATCCAGGGTTGGAACGGTATCGCCGAATGGGGCGGGGTTCCGGTCACCGCGCTCATCAACTGTGTCCGGCCCGCCTCGTCGGTGACCCACGTGGTGTTCTACGCCATGGACGACAAAGCGCTCACCGAAGGACGCGGCCGCTACGGGTACTTCTACGAAGCTGTCCCGATGGCCATCGCCCGTGCGCCGCAGGCACTGCTGGCGATGGAAATGAACGGCGCGCCGCTGCCGATCGAGCACGGCGCGCCACTACGGCTGCGGCTGGAGAACCAGCTCGGCTACAAGATGGTCAAATGGATAGAGGCCGTCGAATTCGTCGACGACATCACCGATATCGGTATGGGCCAGGGCGGCTACCGTGAAGACCAGCTCTACTACGGCAACGCCCCCGGAATCTGACACGCCGGCGAGGAACCACCATGACCGGACCCATCGAGCAGGCCACGCATCCCACCCAGTTGACCGTCGCCCATATCCGCGCGCGGGTGCTCGGCGGCCGCGGCCGCGACACCGAACCCGGCGAGCGCGACCGCGCCCAGCGGCACCGCGATATGCTGGGCTCCTTACCCGCGCCGCTCGAACGGGAACTTGTCGCTCTCACCAGTGACCTCATCCGCACCACGCCGACCGGGCCGATCCTGCCCCGGCTCAGGCAACAATTCGAGCGGCTGTGCGCCGATTGGCGGCCGGCGGGCAGCCCACCGCCGGAGGTCCGGCTGTCACCTGCCTGGGCTCTCGGCGACAACGGCATCGAACGCTGATCGGGTCACCGGAC
Organism: Nocardia rhamnosiphila NBRC 108938; assembly: GCF_000720425.1. Classification (GTDB taxonomy): domain Bacteria; phylum Actinomycetota; class Actinomycetes; order Mycobacteriales; family Mycobacteriaceae; genus Nocardia; species Nocardia rhamnosiphila. The sequence goes on from NZ_JOAJ01000001.1 coordinate 768,032, forward strand.
GGTGACGGCCCTCCCGGGCCACCGGGCGGGCGTCGTCCTCATGCGCGAGGTCCCCGATGCGGCGTGAATAGCAGGTGCCGTGGTGGGTACGCGCGAGCTGTCGCTGCACCTCCGAGCCGGTCCTCGCAGGGAGGATGTCACTCGATATGACAGATTCGGAAACCATTGCTCGACGGCCGCGCGCCGGCACCGGATGGCCGTTGGATGCATTGCGCATCGAGCTCACCGAGCGTGTCGCCGGGGAGGTACGGTTCGATTCCGGTAGCCGCGCGACCTACTCCACCGACGCATCCAACTACCGTGCGGTCCCGATCGGCGTAGTGGTGCCACGGACCCCGGAGGATGCCGCCACCGCGATCGGTATCTGCAGTTCCCACGATGTGCCGGTGGTGTCCCGGGGTGGCGGGACCAGTCTGGCCGGCCAGAGTTGCAACACCGCCGTGGTCATCGACTGGAGCAAGTACTGCACCAGGGTGGTGTCGGTGGATCGCGAGGCCGGTACGGTTGTGATCGAACCGGGTATCGCGCTGGACCGGCTCAACAGCGAACTCGCCGAGACCGGACTGATGGTCGGGCCGAAACCCTCGACCCACGTCAGCTGCACCCTCGGCGGCATGATCGGCAACAACTCGTGCGGCTCCACCGCACAGGCCTACGGCAAAACCGTCGATGCCGTGCGGCGACTGGAAATCCTCACTTACGACGGCTTCCGTGCCTGGGTCGGCCCGGGCGACACCGTGGTCACCGACGATCCGCGCGCCGGTGACCTCGTGGCACGGCTGCGCGCGATCGCGGCGGACTACGCCGCCGAAATCCGTGCGAAGTATCCGCGGATCCCGCGCCGGGTCTCGGGCTACAACCTGGATTCACTCCTCCCGGAATACGGCGTCGACCTGGCCGGACTGCTGGTCGGAAGCGAGAGCACGCTGGTCACCGTGCTGCGTGCGGAGATCGCGCTGGTGCCGCGCCCGCCGGCGACCGCGCTGACAGTGCTCGGATTCGACGATATCTACCGCGCCGCGGATGCGGTGCCGATGATCCTGGCGCACCGGCCGGCCGCCCTCGAAGGTCTGGATCACCGCTTGATCCAGCTCGAGCACACCCGGCACCTCGCCGAACCCGCGCTACGGCAACTGCCGGACGGGTCCGCGTACCTGATGGTGCAGTTCGACGCCGACAATCGTGCCGAGGCCGATCGCCGGGCCTGCGCGATGGCCGAGGAACTCGGCCGCCGCGCCGGCGCCGATTCGACCATGCTGGACGATCCACAACGCGAAGCCGAACTGTGGGCGGCCCGCGAAGCCGGGCTGGGCGCGACCGCCTATCCGCCGCGCGGGGCCGAAACCCACGAAGGGTGGGAGGATGCCGCGGTACCGCCGGAACGGCTCGGCGAGTATTTGCGTGATTTCGACCGGCTGCTGGACCGGTTCGGCTATGAGTCCTCCTCGCTGTACGGGCATTTCGGGCACGGCTGTGTGCACACCCGCATTCCGTTCGATCTGCGTACCGCCGCGGGAATCGCGAACTACCGCGCGTTCGCCGAGGACAGCGCGCGGCTGGTCGTCTCCTACGGCGGCTCACTGTCCGGTGAGCACGGCGACGGCCAATCACGGGGCGAACTGCTGCCGATCATGTTCGGGGAGCGGCTGGTCGAGGCATTCCGGCAGGTGAAATCGGTGTTCGATCCCCGGAACCGGATGAACCCGGGCAAGGTGGTCGATCCGCACCGCCTCGATCAGGATCTGCGGCAGGGCAGCGCGTACCGGCCGTGGGAGCCGGCCACCCACTTCGCCTTCCCGGACGACGACCATCGGTTCAGCGTGGCCGCGGCCCGCTGCGTCGGGGTCGGGAAATGCCGCGGTGACAGTGGCGGCGTGATGTGCCCCAGCTACCGGGCGACCCGTGAAGAGGAGCATTCGACCCGTGGCCGGGCCCGGGTGCTGTTCGAAATGCTCAACGGTGAGGTGATCACCGACGGCTGGCGTTCCACCGAGGTCCGCGACGCCCTCGACCTGTGCCTGGCGTGCAAAGGATGCCGCAGCGATTGCCCCGTCGATGTCGATATGGCGACCTACAAAGCCGAGTTCCTCGCCCACCACTACCGGTGGCGGCCGCGGCCGATGGCCCACTATTCGATGGGCTGGATCCCGCTGTGGGCCCGGCTCGCCACCAGCGCTGCGCCCGTGGCCAACGCGCTCACCCATACCCGCGGGTTGCGGCGGCTCGTCGCCCGGGCCGGCGGACTCGACCCCCGCCGGGAACTGCCCCGCTTCGCCTCCGCCCGGTTCACCGAGACCTTCGCCGGCCCGGCCACGGCCGCCGGTACCCGGCCCACCGTGCTGCTGTGGCCGGATACCTTCACCAACAACTTCGAACCGGATATCGCCCGGGCGGCGGTGCAGGTCCTGGACGCGGCGGGCTTCCGGGTCGAACTGCCGCCGCGGACGGTGTGCTGCGGGCTCACCTGGATCTCTACCGGTCAGCTGGCCACCGCCGAACGTGTGCTGGCCCGCACCCTGCGCATCCTGGAGCCGCAGCTGCGCGCGGGCACGCCCATCGTCGTATTGGAACCGAGTTGCGCCGCCGTCTTCCGCGCGGACCTACCCGAACTGCTCGACGGCGACGAGGACGCACACCGCCTCGCCGCCCAGACCCACACCCTCGCCGAAATGCTGACCCGGCACGCGCCGGAGTGGGCACCGCCCACCGTGGGCGCCGCGACCATGGTGCAACCGCATTGCCATCAGCACGCCGTCCTGGGCTACGACCGGGACCGCGCACTGCTCCGGGACACCGGTGCCCAGGTGGATGTGCTCGACGCCGGATGTTGCGGTCTGGCGGGTAATTTCGGATTCGAGCGCGGCCACTACGACGTCTCGGTCGCATGCGCGGAAGACGCGCTGCTGCCGGCGCTCGGTGGCCGGGCCCCGGGTACCGAGGTGCTGGCGGACGGTTTCAGCTGCCGCACCCAGATCCGCCAGCTCGCCCCGGACGCCCGGCCGCGCCACCTGGCCGAACTGCTCGCCGCAGCCCTCGCCGACCCGCGTCCCCGATGACCCGCGATCTCCGCATCGACGAGTCCGTGAAGGTCGGGGTCTACCGTTTTCCGACTCCCGGCCCCGAATCCGACGGCACATTGACCTGGGACGCCACCACCGCGGTCACCGTCGAACTCGGCGCGGGCGAGGTACGCGGTCTGGGCTGGAGCTACACCAGTCCGGCCGCGGCCGCGGTCGTCACCCACGAGCTGGCCCCGGTACTGTGCGGCCGCCATCCATTCGACATACCCGGTATCCGCACCGACCTGCGGCGTGCCTGCCGTAATACCGGCACCGCGGCGGTGGTCGCGCATGCGTTGAGCGCGGTCGATATCGCGCTGTGGGATCTGAAGGCACGGGTACTGGGAGTTCCACTGCCGGCGCTGTTCGGTGCCGCCCGGGCCGCGACCCCCGTCTACGGGTCGGGCGGCTTCACCGATCTCTCCGATACCGCGCTGGCCGACCAGATCACCGGCTGGCTGGCGGCCGGCTGCCGCAATATCAAGATCAAGATCGGGCAGGATCGGGGGACCTCGGTCGACCGCGACCTGCACCGGGTCGAGCAGGCCGCCGGCCTGCTCGACGGACGCGCCCGGCTCATGGTCGACGCCAACGGCGGATACTCGACCGGCTCGGCGCGCCGCGTCGGCGGTGAACTGGACCGGCTCGGCGTCATCTGGTTCGAGGAACCGGTCACCAGCGACGATCCGGACGGGCTGGCCGTGGTCCGTGCGTCGGTGCGCGCCGACGTGGCGGCCGGCGAATACATCTACAACGCCTACGACGCGACGCGACTCGTCGATGTTGTCGACTGCCTGCAACTGGACCTCACCCGCTGTGGCGGCTACAGCGGCTTCCTCGAATGCGCCGCGCTGGCCGCCGCACACGACACACCTGTTTCGGCGCACTGCGCGCCCGCCCTGCACGCACCCGTCACCGCGGCCGTGCCTCACCTTCGCCACCTGGAATGGTTCATCGACCACGCCCGCCTGGAACCGCTCCTGGTCGACGGCGCACCCGAGGTGGGTGGCGGCCTGCTCCCGTCCGGCGACCGGCCGGGCCACGGGATGACCGTGGCCGCGACCGCCGCTCCGTTCCGGGTCTCAGTGCCGGCGTAGCCGGGCGGCCAGCGATTCGGCGCCTTCGGCCAGCCACGTCTGCGGAGACCGCCGGTGTGCCCGGGTATCGAAACGGCCGTGCGCGCCGAAATCGGCCCCCGCGGCGTTGTCGAGGGGCTCCCACAGGTTGCCGGCCCGCGCGGTGTCGCGGGCCTCGGTCTGCTGTGCCGAGTAGCCGGTACGCGCCAGGTACCGGTCGAGCACCGCGGGTGCCAATCGTTGACCGAGCACGGTGCCGACCGTACTGGCTCCCACCCAGTACTGTTTACGCCGCGGGTGGGCCGCGGCGAACGCGATCGCGTCCGCGACGACCTCGGGCCGGTAGATCGGTGGCACCGGCTGCGGGCGGTTCGGCAGTCGCGAGCGCACCCAGGAGAACTGCGGGGTGTTCACCGCCGGCGCCTGCACGATCGTGAGGTGGATACCACTGTGTTCGTGCATCAGTTCGACCCGGACCGACTCGACGAATCCATCGATGCCGTGCTTGGCGCCGCAGTACGCCGACTGCAGCGGAATCGACCGTTTACCCAGTGCCGAGCCCACCTGGACGATCGCGCCCCGGTCGCGGCGGCGCATCCGGGTCAGCGCCACCATCACCCCGTGCACCGACCCCAGGTAGGTGACCTCGGTGACCCGCCGGAAATCGTCCGGCGCGATCTGTGAAATCGGTGCGAACACTGTGGCGAACGCCGAGTTCACCCACACATCGATCGGCCCGAATTCGGCTTCGCCCCGGTCCGCGGCCGACTCCACCGCCGCGAAGTCGGCGACATCGGTGCTGATCGGCAATGCCCGCCCACCGGCCGCGCGGACCTCTTCCGCGGCGGCGGTCAACCCGGTGACTCCGCGCGCGAGCAAGGTGATCGAGGCACCGTCGGCGGCGAACCGGCGCACGGTCGCCCGGCCGATGCCGCCACTGGCACCGGTGATCACCACATGCTGCGAACCCGCCATACCGTCTCCTTTCCTCCGCGTCGCGACCGCCGATCACGGTCGGTTCGCGTCATTTCCCGAGCGGTGCCAGCCGAATCGCCGATTCCAGCAGCATCGCGTGAACGAACGCCTGCGGCAGATTGCCGCGCAACTGGCGCTGGCGGATATCGAACTCCTCGGCGAAAAGCCCGGGTGTACCGCAGGCGGCGCGGTTACGTTCGAAGTACCGCATCGCCGTCACCGGACGGCCGAGCTGGGCCGCGGCCATCGCCATCGTGAATCCGCAGAAGAGGAACGCACCCTCGGTGACCTCCAGTGCCCGCTCGTCGTGCCGGAAGCGGTACACGTAGAAGTCGTCGCACAACTCCGCCGCCACGGCGTCGAAAGTGGCCGGGTAGCGCGGGTCGTCGACGGGCAGCGCACCGCGGATCATCGGCAACAGCAGTGCGGCGTCCACACCCGGAAGGTGCGGAGCGCGCTGCCAGCGCCCACTCGGATGCAGGGAATCGCGCGACGCGGCGGCGATCAGAGTATCCGCGAGCGCACTGCACACCGGCGCGTCCGCTCCGGTCGCGGAACAGGCCGCCACCGCGCGCAAACCGGCCGCACAGGTCAGCCGTGAATGGGTCCAGTGCCGATTGTCGAGTTCCCAGATCCCGGCATCGGGCCGTTCGTGCTGTTCGGCGATCACCGACACCGCCATCTGCACGGCGCGGCGATGCTCTTCGGACAGCCGGTCACCGCGGCCCGCCGCGGCCAGGAACAGCAGGATCTCCCCGAAGGTGTCCAGCTGGAACTGTTCGCACACCCGGTTGCCGGTCAGCGGCTCGGCGCCGGGATAGCCCGGCATGTCCAGCGGGTGCGGTTCCGGCACCGGGTCCCCGCCCACGGTGTAGGCGGGCGCCAGTCGGGCACCTTCGGCGCACAGGCGTTCGGTGACGAAATCGACCATATCGTCGAGCAATCGAGTGCCGCCCGCGGCGGCGACGGCTTGTCCGGCAAGGCACTGGTCCCGGATCCACACATACCGGTAGTCGTAGTTCTCGCCCTGGTCGGCGCGCTCGGGCAGGCTCGTGGTGGCGGCGGCCACCATGCCGCCGCTCGCGGCGGTCATGCCGCGCAGCACCGCGTACGCGTGGCCGGCGTCGCGGTCGGCCACCGTGGGCGCCATCGCCGGTACGTGGCGCCGCCACCCGTCCGCGGTCTCGTCCCAGAGGAAATCCGGATCCGGCGGCTGCGGTGGCAGCCTGCCCGCGGACAATTCCAGGACCAGATCGTGGTGGCCACCGGCGGGGACGGTGATCCGCCCGGCCCAGAACGGACCGCCGGGCCCGCGGTCCGGTGCCGCCCAGCTCGCGCCGGACCACCGCAGCCGTAGTGGCCCGAGGCGAGCGGTCCAGACACCGTCGTGGTCGCGTGTGGGTTCTCGCGCTGGGTGCGCACCGAACCCGGCGGCCGGGGCGAGTACCACCTCGACTTCGGCATCGCCGTGCACAGCGACGATCCGCCGCAGTAGCACCGCCTGCCGCGACCATCCGGGGAAAGCGAGCGCTTCACGGCTCTCGATCACCGACGAGCCGGAAACCCAGCGGGAACGCCAGATCAACGAGCCCGATTCGTAATAGCCGCCCCAGACGAACGGCCCGGTCGGGGCCACCGCGTACATTCCGTGCCCGCCCAGCAGCGAAGCGAACACCGCGTCACTGTCCCAGTCGGGGGCACACATCCAGGAAATATCGCCCCGTGGCCCCACGAGCGCGCCGCGCTGCCCATCGGCGAGCAGTGCGTACTCCCGCAGCACGTGCGGTGAGCCGACCGGAACCCCGTTCACCTCGGCCGTGTACCACCCGGTCCGGGGAGTAACCACCGGCCCCGGCAACCGCTGACCCGAGTTGTCGGGCCACCCGCAGCTGCCTTCGGGCTCTGCGTGCCACGCGGGGCGTCGGACAGGCTGCACCGTCCGACGACCTCACCGGGGGATGCTCACTTGTCGCGCGCGCCCCTGGCCACCACCGAATCAGGGTGTGACGATGGGGAAGTTCCGGTCCGGGGTGTCGAGCAATTCCTTCAACTGCGCCAGTATCGCGGGGTGCCCGGTGACACCGATACTCCCGGCCCGGACCGCCTCGCCGACATCCCGGCCCGCCAGCAGCACCCCGAGCAGCATCGCCCTGGTGAGCGCGAACGAGGCGTCGGGCGCGGGTCCGCGGTGCCCGGCGGCCAGATCGTAGTGAACGAGCACACCGTTGCGCAGTTCCATCCGATGCGTGCGCTGTTCGTCGCTGATCCGCCAATCCACGATCATCTGCCGATCCCAGGCCGCGGGACCGTCGAGACGGACGGCGAGCGCGTCGAAGACCATGTCGACGGTCAGCGCCGCACGCAGGCCCGCGTTGTCCGAAGTGGTCGGCGTGCCGAACGGGCCGTTCCGTAGCTCCTTCGCCCCGGAGAGATAGAAATTGCGCCAGGTGGCATTCTCGGCGCCGTAGCCGAGCTGTTCGAAAGCGGCGGCCTGCAACTGTTTCGCCGCGATATTTCCCGGATCGGCGAAAATGACGTAGTTCGCGAGTTGGACCACCCAGCGGTAGTCGCCCTCCGTGTAGGCCCGGCGCCCTTTCTTCAGGACCTCGTCCGCGCCGCCCATCGCGGCGACGTGCCGCGTGGCCGATTCGGCCGGCGGATGCTCCCACAGATGCGCCGGGTTGCCGTCGAACCAGCCCATGTAGCGCTGGTATACGGCTTTCACGTTGTGGCTCACCGAGCCGTAGTAGCCGCGGGTGTGCCAGGCGTCGCGCAGGGCAGGTGGGAGCTGCAGCATTTCGGCGATCTCACTGCCCACATACCCCTGGTTGATCAGGCGCAGCGTCTGATCGTGCAGGTAGGCGTAGAGGTCACGCTGTAGCGCGAGGAATTCGACGACCCGGTCCGCGCCCCAGGTCGGCCAGTGATGCGAGGCGAACGCCACCTCGGCCGAACCACCGAAGAGGTTGATCGCCTCGGTGAGATACGCGGCCCACATGCGTGGATCCCGGACCGGTGCGCCGCGCAGGGTGAGCAGATTATGCATGGTGTGGGTGGCGTTCTCGGCCGTGCACAGCGCCCGATGTGCGGGGAAATAGAAGTTCATCTCGGCGGGCGCCTCGGTGCCGGGGGTCATCTGGAACACCATGTGGACGCCGTCGATGGTCTCCTCCTGCCCGGTGTGCGTGATATCGCGGGTGGGCGGGATCAGGCCGATGGCACCGGTCGAGGTGGTCTGGCCCAGACCGGAGCCGACCTGCCCGCGCGGTCCCCGGTCCAGTGCCGCGCCGTACATGTAGGCGGATCGCCGGGCCATGGCCGGGCCCGCGTAGACGTTCTCGGCCACGGCGTGTTCGAGGAATCCGGCCGGCGCGAGTACCGGACACCGGCCCGCCCGGACGTCGTCCGGTGTCGTCACGCCGAGCGCGCCGCCGAAATGATCGACGTGCGGATGCGTGTAGACCAGCCCTGTCACCGGACGGTCGCCGCGATGCGCCCGGTACAGCGCCAGCGCGGCGACCGCGGTCTCCCGGCAGATCAGCGGGTCGATGACGACGACGCCGGTCGTGCCTTCCACGAGCGTCATATTCGACAGGTCCAGGCCCCGGACCTGGTAGATGCCCGGGACCACCTCGTAGAGCCCCTGTTTCGAAACCAGTCCCGACTGACGCCACAGGCTCGGATGTACCGACGGCGGGCAGGGCTCCCGTAGGAACGCGTACGAATCGTTGTCCCAGACGACCTTGCCGGTGGCATCACGCACGACACCCGGGTCGAGCCCGGCGATCCGGCCCCGGTCGGCGTCGGCGAGATCGGCGGTGTCCGAGAGCGGCAGGGTCTGCGCCGCCTGCCGGTGCTGTGCGACGATATGGTCGCTCGGCTCGGTCACCTCCGCGTAGGTGTGGGCGTCCGCGGGCGACGATTCGCAGGCAGTGGCACCCACCGCGGTGGCCGCGAGCGCGGCCGCGCCCAGTCCCAGGACCCCGCGCCGGGATACCCGCGGGCCGCTCCCGGCCTCCGGTCCGGCGGGAACGCCGCCCACTCCATTGGTTTCCGACATGATCTCCACTCACCTACTGTCCGCGGACGACTACACAGCACACGGGAACTCGGCCCGTCACTTCTCGCCGGCGCTCGCCGGACCCGTCGGCGCGAGCGGCGGCGGCGACGGCCACCGGGCGGCGACAACAGCGCTGTCGCGCGCATAGGGCCGGTACAACGCCGCCGAACAGATCCCGTTCGCGGTGGTCAGCAGCACCGTGACCAGGAGTAGCGCCCCTTGCAGTCCGATGGCGTCACCGAGGCGCCCGACCAGCAGCGCGTAGCCGGCGTAGGCGAGTGCCTCGACCGTGGACACCGAGACCGCGAAGGCGAGTCCGCGCAGATGCGGGGGCACGACCGCCATGATCAGCGGCCGGTTCGTGACGGGCACCTGGCCCTGGAGAAAGCCCAGCACGGTGAACAGTGCCACGTAGAGCGCGGTCTGCTGCCAGACGAGCTGCGTGGCGAGGAACGCCACCGCCGCGAAGGCCAGCTGACTCACCTGCAGCATGGCGACCCGGCCGGTGCGGGGCCGGGCCCGGTGCCACAGATCGTTGAGCCGGCCGCCCCCGAAGGTCCCCGCCATATAGCCGAGTGCGAAGGGCAGGGCGATCGCCGCCGCGGTCGCGGTGCCGATGCCGCGCTCGGTCACCATGAATGTCGCGGCGAAACTCATGATCACGTTCTGCCCGGAGAACATCCGCTGCACGAGGATGTAGCGGAAGGTCTGTATCGCGAACAGTTCGCGCAGCGAGCCGCGGAGGCTGCGGGCCCGGTCCTCGATCTGCGCGGGGGTCGGCCCTTCCGCGTCGTGCCGGGCGTGTGCCGCCGGGTCGTCGAGACAGAACAGGATCAGCACCCCGAGTACGAGGGTGATCGCGCCGGAGAGGTAGAAACCGTAGCGCCAGCCGTTCGCGGAACCGGAGAGCAGGCCGAAGACCGGCCCGGAGATCCCGGTGACCAGTGCGACCCCGCCGTACAGCGCGCCGGTGGCGCGCCCGCGATGGTTGTCGTCGTAGATATCGCCGAGGATCGCCAGCGCGATCGGCCCGGCTCCGGCGAACCCGGCCGCGGCGATACCGTAGAGCACCACGAACTGGCCGAAACTGTTCGCGGTGCCCGCGGCGATCGACCACACTCCCCAGAATCCGGCGCAGATCGCCAGCACGGTTTTTCTGGGATAGCGGGTCGCGAGCAACATCCACGGCACCCCGGCGACCATGCCGACACCCTTGCCGACGGCCACGATCGTGCCCAGCGCCGAGTTCGACAGGCCGAGGGCCTCGCGCATCAGCGGGAACAGCACCGAGGTCACATTGGCCTCGGCATTGTCCATCGCGGACGAGCCGGTGAGCAGGGCCAGATTCTTTCCGCGCCTGAGCCGGTTGCCGGGCGCGGTGAGATCCGCGAGTTGCGTCATGGGATGTCCTTCTCGAAGAATTCGCGCGCGTGCCCGGGGTGGAGACACCCGATCCGTGTGCGGCGAGTCACACTGAATAGTACTGGATATGTTGTCTATAACAAGACAAATTGTTCAGTAAGATTCGAATGTGCTGGTAGAAGGCGCTGCGCTCAGGCCCGCAGGCCGGTCACGGCGCCGCCGATCTGCGCGAACAGCGGGACCAGCGGCGGCGGTGGTACGGCGGGCGAGAGGATATGCGCGCCGTAGTGCACGATCACCAGTTCCCGGCCGGGACAGACGTACAACCGCTGACCGTGGATACCGCTGGCCATATACGAGCCGAGACCGTCGTCGAGAATCCACCAGAAGTCGTGGTAACCCAGCCGAGGCGGAGTGTCGACCGGATCGCGCGGGAGCCGGACCCGCCTGGTCGGGCCGTCGGGCACCGCCGTAATCGACCGGGCCACGGCCTCCGGGACGACCTGCCGTCCCTCGACGGCTCCGCCGCAGCGCAGCATCTCGCCGACCCGCGCTCCGTCGAGAGCGGTGGCGGCGAATCCGCCACAGGCCATTTCCCGGCCCGCCGAATCGACGACGAAATAGGCGTCCTCCGCCGCGCCGACCCGGGACCAGACCAGTTCACCGAACAACTCGGCGGTCGGGACACCGGTGACCCGCCGCAGTACCTCGGCGACCACCTCGGTGTTCGCATTGTCGTAGCGGAACTCCGCCCCGAACGGTCCGGTCGCGCGACTGGTGGCCAGATGATCGAGGATGGTCGTGGGGCCGGCGTAGCCGGCCGGCCGCAGAGCCGGCGAGACCACCGCCCAGAAGCGGTGTGCCTCCAGGACCCGGTCGTAGGGCCGGCCGCCGAAGTCCACCGCGGTCGTCATGTGCAGCAGTTCCTGCAGGCTGGCCGCGCCCAATCCGGTGCCGGCGAGTTCGGGTACATACGATTCGGCGGTGGCCGTGCGCCGGAGCAGGCCCTGGTCCTCGACGAGTGCCGCGAGCAATCCGATATAGGACTTCGTCAGCGAGGCGTTCAGGTGCGGCTCATGGGGCCGGTACCCGTGCAGGTACTGCTCGTACACCAGCCGGCCGCGGTGCACCACGACCAGTGCGTCGGTATCGGATTCCTGAAGCGCCAGGCTCAGCGGCACGGTGCGGTCCCACGTCCAGCGGATCGGGAGTTCGTCCAGTTCCGCCGGGGCCTCGGGGAGCAGCCGCGGGCCCCCGGAACCGCGCCATACGGTGCGGGTCGGGCTCATCTCCCGGATGGTCGTGACGTGCTGACGCACGTGCACGGGGTCGAGGAACCCGCGCGTCCACACCATATCGGAGGGATTCACGGCTCTGGTCATGGTGATACTCCAGTTCGTCGCGGCGCGGTGCCGGGGTCGGTAACGGGTGGGTCAGAAGAGCAGCGGCAGGACACAACCGGCGGTCAACCCGATTCCCGCACAGATCACCGCGGCCGGTAGCTCGGGTACGGGCCGCGGGTCGGCCGGGGTGCGCAGCGAGCGCCGGCGGCGCAGCCGGGCGGCGGCCGCGAGCGCCACCAGGACCACGGTGGCGGCCCCCAGCGCGACCAGGGTCGCCGCCGACGGTTCGCGGACGAGCGCGCGCACGAGCAGCGCCGGCACCACCGCCGCCGCCAGTACCGTGCGCCGCCAGGCCAAGACCGTCCGCTCGGGCTGTAACCCCTCATCGGTCACAGCGCCAGCAGCGCGACCGAGAGCAACGCGGCCACGCAGACCCCGGCGACGGTCACGGTGATCAACGGCGGGCGGGGGAGTGGCGCATTGCGGCGCATGGCCCGTTGCACCCGGCGCCAATGCCGGAAGGCGCCGACCGCGATCAGGCAGGCCAGCAGCGCGCAGACCGCGCCGATCGCCTTGTGGACGATCGGCGCCGCCCCGGCCGCGTACAGCTGGCCGACTGCGATACCGCCGGCGACCAGGCCGAGTGCGGTCCGGATCCAGGCGAGGAAGGTGCGCTCGTTGGCGAGGGTGAAGCGGTAGTCCGGCTCCCGTTCGGTCCCGGTATCGAGCGCGGTGGTCATGAGAGCAGGAGTTCGCGGGCGATACCGTTGCGCTGGATCTCCGAGGAGCCGGTGAGAATGCGGAACATCCGCAGTTTCTGGAACAGACCCTCGATCTCGCCGCCGCGGACCACCCCGGCCTTACCGTGGATCTGCACCGCGTGATCGGCGATGGTGAAGGCCTTCTCCGCGACGAACAGTTTGCACAGGAATGCCTCTGTCCGCGGTCGCGCTCCCGCGTCCAGCGCGGCGAGCGCGTCGTAGGTCATCGAGCGGGCGGCGTAGTAGTCGGCGGCCATATCGGCGAGCCGGTGCTGGATCGCTTGGAGCATACCGAGCGGCGCGCCGTTGACCCGGCGGGTTCTGGCGTAGTCGAGGGACAGCTGGAGCGCCCGGCGGGCGCCGCCGAGTGCGGTGGGGCAGTGCAGCAGGCGGTTCACGGTGACCCGGCCCAGCCCGATCCGCAGCCCCTGCCCGAGCTCACCGAGCAGCTGATCGGGCCCGACGTAGCAGTCGTCGAGCACGATATCGGCCTCGATGTGCTCACCCGACATCGGTGTCGACCCGTCGGCCACGGTGCAGCCCGGTGTATCGAGGTCGACCAGGAAGGCGGAGAACGTATCGGTGGGTTCGCCCGCGGTGTCGGCCATCCGGGCCACCAGGATGGAGAAGTCGGCGAACGGGCCGGCGCTGGAGAACACCTTGTGACCGTTCAGCCGCCACCCGTCCCCCTCCGGGGTCGCGGTGGTCAGGATGCCGCGTACATCGGAACCGGCATCCTGCTCGGTGAGCGAGAAACAGCACGCGCGCTCGCCGCGCAGCACCGGCAGCAGATATTTCTCGAGCTGGTGCTGCGTGGCGTACTCGAAAATGGAGCCCACCCGCAGCGGTCCGCCCATATCGCCGAGCACCGACGAGGAGAACAGCCGGGGCGAGGCGCCGACTTCTTCCTTGAGCGCGGCCAGCTCGGTGAAAGACAGTCCCTGCCCGCCGTATTCGACGGGTAGGTGGATCCCGTAGAAACCCAGTTCCCGGCTGCGCCGCCACACCGGTTCCAGGACCTCGCGTCCGTAGCGGGATTCCCGGGTGAGGCCGAGTTTTGCCTCGTAGTCGGCGAGTTCACCGTCGAGGTAGTCGCGCAGCCGCCGGACCAGATCCCGCAGCCGCGGGTTGTCGTCGTAGGTCGGGGTGAGGGTGAAGGTCATCGCATCTTCCTGTCAGTTCACGCGTCGGCCGGTACCGGCCCAGTAGCTGTCGCGGACGGCGCGGCGGTCGATCTTGCCGTTGCGGTTGATCGGCAGGCTCGCCACAAAATCCACCGACCGGGGTTTCTTCATCCGGGCCAGCCGGTTCGCGCAGTGCTCGATCAGTTCCTGTTCGGTAGGTGTCGTGCCCGCGCGGGGCACCACCACTGCCTTGACCGCTTCCCCCCATTGCTCGTCGGGCACCCCGACCACGCACACCTCCGCGATATCGGGGTGTTCGTACAGCGCGGCCTCGACCTCGCTGCAGTAGATGTTGAAACCGCCGGAAATGATCATGTCCTTCTTGCGGTCGACGATGAACAGGTAGCCGTCGCCGCGGAAGAAGCCGATATCGCCGGTGTGCACCCAGCCGTCCCGGAAGGTTTCCGCCGACAGTTCCGGTTCGTGCCAGTACTCGCGGACGCAGTCCGGGCCGCGGGCGACGATTTCGCCGATCTCACCCGCGGGCAGCGGCGTTCTCGTCTCGTCGACGACGCGGACCTCGGTATCGAAAACCGGCCGGCCGCAGGACTTCAGCAACTCCGGATCGGATTCGATACCGCGCACCACGTCCTCGGTGGTGAGTACGGTGATGCCGCTGGTGGTCTCACCCAGGCCGTAGCCCTGCATGACCACCGGACCGAACACGCGTACCGCGTCGCGTAACCGCTGCGGCGACACCGGGGCGCCGCCGACACCGAGTATCCGCAGACTCGACAGGTCCACGTCGGCGATCGCGGGGTGCTCCATGAGCATATTGAGCATGGTGGGCACCACGAAAGTGGTGGTGATCCGTTCGGATTCGACGGTGCGCAGGAACCGCTCGGTATCGAAGGCCGGCAGGATCACCACGGTCGCGCCCCGGGCCAGCACGGCCAGCAGCATCATCCCCGAGGCGTGGGTGATCGGCCCCGGAGCGAGGTATCGATCGTCGGACTGCGTCGATCCGGACGGACTCATCAGGCGCTTGCGCATATTGGCCAGCCGGTTGCCGTGCGTCTGCACGGCCGCCTTCAGCTTTCCGGTGGAACCCGAGGTGTAGTTCAGCACCGCCGCGGCATCGGCCGATACATCCACGGCGATCGGGTCCGCCGATCCGGTGCCGAGTACCTCCTGATAGCGCTCCGTGCCCGCCACGCTGCCCGTGTATTCGACCAGGGCGCAGACGAGGCCGGCTCGCGCGATCGCGGCGGCTGCCGTCTCCGCGTGTGCCGGGTCGACGAACAGCACCCGGACCTCGGCATCGCGCAGGATATGCGCCAGTTCGTCGCCACCGAGCCGGGCGTTCACCGGTACGCGGACGAAACCGCCCTTGGACAGGGCCATTTCGGTGACCACCAGCTCGCCCGAGTTCGCGGCGTAGGTGCCCACCGCCTGGCCCGGCGCCAGCCCTCGGGCCAGGAGTGCCGACGCCAGCCGGTTCGATTCGGCCTCCAGTTGCCGGTAGGTCCAGCGCGCCGAGCCGCACACCAGCGCTTCCCGGTCCGGCCAGAAGGTGGCGCTGCGGGTCAGATAACCGCCCAGATTCATCGAAACTCCAAACCGACAATGTGCCTGTAACTGGACATACTGTCTAATTACAGGCGCCCTGTCAATGCACGCGATATGCTCGATCGCAGACGGATCTCTACAAGGAAGGGAACCCGTGCCAGCCGAAGACCGCCGGGTCCGCCGCAGCCGCCGGGCGCTGCGTGACGCCCTGATCTCGCTGGTCCTCGAACGTGGCTATGCGAGCGTCACCGTCGAGGACATCACCGCGCGTGCCGATCTCGGCCGCGCCACTTTCTACACGCACTACACCGATAAAGACGATCTGCTGAACCACATCGTCACCGACCTGATCGACGAACTACAGGAACGGCAGCGACCACTGGTCTCCACCTCGTCGGTCGGTTTCACCGGCAAGCCGATCCTGGAGATGTTCCGGCACGCCGCCGAGGAGCGCGATACCTACCGGGTGATCCTGCGCGGCGAGGGCGACGGGCGCGCGCTGCGCCGGTTCATCGACGACCGGGCCGCCATCGCCGCGGTGGTGTTCGCCGCGCGCGCGGAAGCCCAGGGCGCCACCCCTAATATCGATATCGATCTGCTGGCCCGGGCCTGGGTCGGCGAGCAGATCACGGTCCTGCAGTGGTGGCTGGAACCGGAAACCCCGGCGATGTCACCGGAAGAGGTCACGAATATGCTCCGCGACCTCTCGCTGCGCGGCCGGTTCTGGGCCTCCGGGTTCGAGGGCGAAGCACCCGCCTGACCGGTTCGGCGTACGAGTGGGTCAGCGAACCCCGTGTGCTCTGGTCACTGTGTTGTCATGTGACGTGGAAGTGTGGATCCCGCGCGCTATCGGCCCAGCCGGGTCGAGGGAGCCCGTGGGGTGGGCAGTGGCGACCCCGTCGAGGCCGACCGAGACGATCGCCGCGTCGGCGGCATCCTCGGCGGCCTCGGGGAGCGTGACCTCGGCGAAGGGATCGCCCGACAGTGAAGTGAAGGTCTCGGCGTGTACCCGGTTGCGGGGTATGCCCGCCCGGGCGGTCGCGTCGTGGACGGCGTCCATGAACGGCTGCGGACCGCACAGGCAGACCGAGTGATCCCGATGTGCCGCGATCAGGGCGACCAGGTGCGCGGCGGTGGGCAGGCCCTGCACACTTTCGAGCCAGTGCGTGACCGAGAGCCGGTCGTTGTGCCGGGCGGTCAGTTCACGGGCGTGCCGTCCTCGACAGAGGGTGCCAGGCGGCCGGCGTGCCCACAGCGCCGCTTCTGTTGAGCGAGAAAGCGGATGCCGCTCGTCCGGCAGAGGCTTCCACTGAGCGAGAGGAGAGTGGGAACCGCCCCCGGCCGGCCATACGCTCGCAGCGTCGACGCAGTCGGAGCTTGCGACCGCACAACGGAAACGGAGGTAGCTCGGATGACCATGGAGTCGGTGTCGCCGGCCGCGATGCGCAGCGCATTGAGCCAATTCGCCAGCGGGGTGACCGTGGTGACGGGGAGCGACGAACAGGGCCCGGTCGGGTTCGCCTGCCAGTCGTTCGCGTCGGTCTCGCTCGACCCGCCACTCATCCTCTTCTGCGCCGATCACCGGGGTCGTTCCTGGCCGCGCATCCGCGCGTCCGGGCGTTTCACCGTCAATGTGCTCAACGAGGAGCAGGCCGACCTGTGCGCGCGGTTCGGCTCGCGCGACGGGCGCAAGTTCGACGGACTCGACTGCGAGACCTCGAAGTGGTCGACTCCGTCGTTGCCCGGTGTGCTCATGCGGGTACACGCCGAGGTGTCCGAGGTGCACCGGGCCGGGGATCACGATGTGGTGATCGGCCGGGTGGTGGAGTTGGAAACCGTCGCCCGGAAAGCTCCGATGATCTTCTTCCGGGGCAAGTTCGGAATCGACCCGCGCGCAGATCTGCTCAGCGCCTAGAAAGGTGTGCTCGGCCATGTCGGAACATAAGTCGAATCATCTTCCGCCCGGCCTCTCGGCCGCTGAAGCCGTGCTGGCGACAGAAGAGATCAAACGCGTCTTCGCGGCCCGTCTGCGGTATATGGACACCAAACAGTGGCACAGGTACGCCGGACTGCACACCGAGGACGTGATCAGCGAGACCTGGGGCGGCCTCCCCGACGACAAACAACCCCGCAGCGGCGACACCACGAACCGTGTGGTCGGCAACCAGGTTTTGGCCGATACGATCCGTGCCCTGCTCGACGGCCCGGTACCGGTGACCACGGTGCATCACGGGCACACCCCGGAGATCGAGCTGACCTCGGCCACCACCGCCCGCGGGATCTGGGCGATGGAAGACCTGCTGTGGTGGTCCGACGGCGACGAGGAACTGCACCTGCACGGGTACGGCCACTATCACGAGGAATACCGCAAGGTGGCAGGGCGGTGGCTGATCGGCTACCGCAAGCTCACCCGCTTGCGGGTCGACGCTCCGCCGGATTTCTTCCGCTTCATGAAAGCCCTGTGACAAATGATGACCGCTCATCATGCCGCTCTGTTCCGGCCGCTGGCCATCCGCTCCCTGGAATTGCCGAACCGGATCGTCATGTCCGCGATGACCCGGTCGGCCTCGCCCGCCGGCGTACCCGGCCCCGAGGTCGCCCGGTACTACCGGCGTCGTGCCGCCGGCGGGACCGGCCTGATCATCACCGAGGGCGTCGCCGTCGACCATCCCGCCGCGGTCGACAACCCGCGGGTGCCCCGGATGTACGGCGCGGCCGCGCTGGCCGGGTGGCGGACCGTGGTCGACGAGGTGCACGCGGCCGGTGGTCGGATCGTTCCACAGCTCTGGCACGTCGGACCACTCTGGGGCGCGATGGGCGCGGTCGATCCGGTGATCACGCCGATGCGTCCGTCCGGGCGGTGGGGGACCGTGGGCATCACGTCCTATCCCGACGACTATGTCGCGCGTGCCGCCCGGCTCACGCGGCCGATGACCGAGGACGATATCGCCGAGGTCGTCGCGGCCTTCGCGGACGCCGCGGTCAACGCGGCCGAGCTCGGCTTCGACGGTATCGCACTGCACGGTGGTCACGGCTATCTGCTGGATTCGTTCCTCTGGCCCGACACCAACATCCGTGACGATCGGTGGGGCGGTGATCCATTGGCGCGCAGCCGGTTTCCCGCCCGGGTGGTCGAGGCCGTCCGCAGCGCCGTCGGCGACGAGCTACCCATCTTCTTCCGCTTCTCCCAGCACAAACAACAGGACTACACCGCACGCATCGCCGAGACGCCCGACGAACTGCAGGTGATCCTGGGGTCGCTCGCCGATGCCGGGGTGGACGTCTTCGATGCCAGCATCCGCCGCTTCGATCTCCCGGCGTTCGAGGGCAGTGACCTGTCGCTGGCCGGATGGGCCAGGAAACTCACGGGCGCGCACGCCATGGCGGTGGGCAGCGTCGGCCTCGGAAAGCCGTTGCGCGACAGCCGGATAGAGGGTACCGCGGAGGTGGTCGACAATATCGGCGAGGTGGAACGTCGCATCGAGACCGGTGAGTTCGACCTGATCGCGATCGGGCGCATGCATCTCGCCGATCCGGCGCTGGCGACGACTCTGCGCACCGGCTCGCCGCTGACGCCGTTCGACCGCGCAGTCCACGAAGGCAATCTGCACTGACCCACGGCGGCCGGGCCGGCGCTTGGATGGAAACCCTCGACGCCGGGCGGCCGGTGCCGATGCTCCCACGCCGGCCATCGCCGTCAGCGCGTCCTCGAGAAGCCGCGGTACCGCTGCCCGGCGGCCGGCTCAACGGCCGGCGCGGCTCAGCAGGTCCCGCGCAGCGGCACTACCGTCCAGCAGTCGCGCGGTGCGGCGCCGGATCAGCCAGGTGCCGTCGGCGCGGACGAGTTCGAAGCGGTTGGCGGTGACCCGCCACACGCGGAACGAATCCTTCCCGGCGTCGCGGCGCAGCAGTAGCGAATGACAGGTCGCCACCGCGGTGTCGCCGTCGACCCGGATGTATACGGGATCGAGCAGGTGCCCGCAACCTTCGTGGATGTATTCCTGATGCGGCGCGGTGCGCACCATCTCGGTGATCGCGTCGCGTCCTTCCATCACCCGGATGTCGATGTCGTATACGGCATCCTCGGCCCACAACCGGCCGACGGCGTCGGCGTCACCGGCGTCGACGGCGGGGCCGTAGGCGGTGAGCACGTCGTGGACAGCGGCTTTGTCCTCGAGGGCCCGCACCCGGTCGAGCAGGGCGGCCACCAGATCTGCGGTGTCGGTCATATCGGTCCTCTCCGAGACTCCGGGCACCCGGGCGGGCGGCCCGGTCTCCTGTTCTACCGACTTCGCCTGCAGCGGACCTCGAGCCTTCCGCTCAACGGAAACCCGGGTGTGCCGTCACCTCGTCGCTGCCATGTTTGTCGGATCGAGTCCCGCGTGCCGCGCGGGCCGAACAGTTCGTCCCCGACCGGTTCCGCCCAGGAACACCGGTTTCCCGGCCCTCGGCGGGCCGCTTCCCAGGAGAGTCGTATATGGGCCAGGTATTGGACAGCATCATGGCGCACGCGGAGGAGATCCGCGCCGGAGCCGCGGAAGGCGAGGCGTTGATGCGGCTGCCCGACGCGACCGCGAGACATCTGCGTGACTCGGGCATCGTGCGTATGTTCCAGCCGCAGGAGTACGGCGGTGCGGAAGGTCATCCCCGCGAGGCCGCCGAAGCCGTCATGGCCCTCGGCGCCCTCGACGGCGCCGCGGGCTGGGTGGCGGGCATCGTCGGCGTGCATCCGTGGGAACTGGCCTTCTTCGATCCCCGGGCGCAGGAGGAGATCTGGGGCGCGGACAACGATATGTGGATGGCCTCGCCGTACGCGCCGATGGGCATCGCGGTCCCGGTCGAGGGCGGATACATCCTCAACGGCCGCTGGTCGTTCTCCTCGGGCACCGATCACTGCGGCTGGATCATGATCGGCGCTGCCGTCGGCGATACGGACGGTAACCGCACCGGCGCGGTACTGCACGTGGTGCTGCCGCGCTCGGACTACCGGATCGACCACGACAGCTGGAATGTGCTCGGCCTGCGTGGCACCGGTTCGAAGGACTTGATCGTCGAAGATGCCTTCCTACCGGGGCATCGCACGATCGACGCCGATATCGTGCTCAGCGGTAACGGCTGGCGGCACGCGGGCCGCGACGAGACGCTGTACCGTTTCCCGTTCTCGTGCCTCTTCCCGCTCGGCATCACCTCATCGCTGATCGGGATGACCGAGGGCGCGCTCGCCTGCTACATCGCGGCGCAGCGGGAGCGCGTCCAGGTCACCGGCGTGCCCATCAAAGAAGATCCCTATGTCCTGTACGCCGTCAGCGAGGCGGCGTCGGAGATCTCCGCGGCCCGGCTCGCCCTGCTCGAGACGGTCGACCGGTTCTGGGACAAGACCGAGCGCGGCGAGGAAATCGGGTTCGAGGAACGCGCGATCGGCCGGCGCACCCAGATCTCCGCGGCGTGGCGCGCGGTGCGGGCGATGGACGAGGTCTTCGCCCGCGCCGGTGGTGCGGCGGTACATCTGAAGACGCCGATGCAGCGGTTCTGGCGCGATGCCCATGTCGGCCTCACCCACGCCATTCATGTACCGGGCACGACCTACCACGCGGCGGCACTCGCACAACTGGGTGGTGACCCCCAGGGTCCGTACCGCGCAATGATCTGACACCCCTTCACCGTCGAGACTGTCGAGGACGAAACAATGACCGAACCCCCCAGAACAGAACTCCGCGGTCTCGGGTATCTCCGGGTCCGGAGCCAGGATGTCGCGCGCTGGCGCGAACTGCTCATCGACGGCCTCGGCATGGCCGTCGGCTCCGGTCCCGACCGGGACGGGCTGTACGCCCGCATCGACGAACGCCGCGCCCGCATCGCCGTCCTGCCCGGCGATTCCGACAGGGCACTGGCCGTCGGCTGGGAAGTGCGCGACGAGTTCGCGCTCCAGCGGGTGCGTGAAGCCGTGGAAGAGTCCGGACACACCGTCGAGGTGCTGTCGCGGAAGCAATGCGCGTATCTGGACGTGGAGCAGGCCATCGCGTTCGACGATCCGGCCGGGACGCGCCTCGAGGTGTTCTTCGGCCCGGTCCTCGATCACAGCCCGCTGGCGACTCCGTTCGCCGGACGATGGGTGACCGGGGAGTACGGCCTGGGCCATGTGGTGCTGCCCTCGGCGAAGTTCGCCGAATCGTACGACTTCTACACCCGGGTACTGGGTTTCCTGCCCCGGGGTTCGATCCGGTTGGACGACGAGGGGCTGAGCCGGGTGCGCTTCCTCGGTATCAACCGGCGCCATCACAGCCTCGCGCTGTGCCCGGCCCCGCCGACGGCCGAACCGGGTCTGGTGCATCTGATGACCGAGGTCGACACCCTCGACGCGGTCGGCCGGGCACTCGATCGGGTGAACCGGCAGAAGTTCTCGATCTCCTCCACGCTGGGCAGGCACACGAACGACAAGATGATCTCGTTCTACGTCCGCGCCCCCGGCGGATGGGATCTCGAGTTCGGTACCGACGGCATGCTCGTCGACGAGCGCTACTACACGTCCGAGGAGATCACCGCGGACGCGTACTGGGGCCATGATCAGTCGGGCGCCGAGCCGTTGAAAGCGTTCATCCCGACGGCCGGCTGAACCCCGTACGGCTCACCGGCGCGGACCGGAAGAGCACCGCGACGACTGTCGCGGTGCTCTTCCGCGTCGTTGTCTCCCTCTGGGTGAAAAGTCTGCTGGAGGCCCCGTCGCCGCGCCGGTATGATTTTGTTGATTGTTTGATCAATCAATAAGATATGCCCTCTCGCTGCCGGAGTTGCCCGTGACCGCTGTAGACGACCGATCCCAGACCGTTGTGGGGCGGGTCCTTCTGTTGCTCGAACCTTTCCGCGAATGCGAGACCCTGACGCTCACCGAGCTGGCCGAGCGTGCGGGCTTCCCCCGGTCGTCCGCCCATCGGTTGCTGTCGCAGCTCGTGGAGGTCGGCTGGCTGCGCCGGAACGGCACCGCCTATCGCCTCGGTCCGAAGCTGGTGGAGCTCGGCTCCGAGGCGCGTCGGCACGACCGGATGTATCAGGCCGCCGCCCCGACGATGTACCAGTTGCGCAAACGCACCGGAATGGCCGTGCAGCTGACTGTTCTCGACGGTGACGACCTGCTGTTTCTCGAAGTGATCGGTGGCCGATGGGCGGCTTCGGTGCTGTGTGGCCGCGTCGGGCAGCGCCTTCCGGCGCCGGGGACCGTCGAGGGCGCCGCTCTGCTGGCGCTGCGTGACGGGTCCGGGTCCACGCTCCGGGACCGAGTCGTGCGAGGCCGTGCGGGGGAGCGGGTGCGTTGCGTCGCGCTCGCCTTCGAGGCCGGGCGGCAGGAGGCCGCCGCGCTCTCGCTGGCCGGCCCGGCGGGGCGGACCCCGGAGGGCGCCGTACGCGATCTCGCTGCGGCCGCCGATGTAGTGATATCGCGGCTCGCCGCCTGAGGCGGCCCCGGCGTCTCCGCTGCTGCGATCGTGGGATCGAGACCGTCGACACCTGATTTTCCGACCTACGGCACAGCACTGCTATCGTCATCTCGGCCATTGATTGAGCGCTTGATCTATGACTTGCGGCCGCGGCGCGGCCTGCGCCCCGATGGAGGTTCGATGAAGAACAGCGACGAATTCCCTCCGGCCGTCATCGACCGGGTCGCGACTCTGCTCGACGGGTTCCGCGACGGTGCCGAACTCACGCTGTCCCAGCTGTCCGGCCGGACCGGCCTGCCGCGCTCCTCCGCGCACCGGATGCTCTCCCGGCTCGTCGAGGTGGGGTGGGTCAGCAGGCGCGGCCGGATGTACGGGCTGAGTCGCCGGATGTTCGAGTGGGGTGCCCTCGCGCAGCAGCACGACTGCTTGCACCGGGCCGCGCATCCGATCCTGCACGAACTCCACGAGACGAGTGGACTGATCGTCCATCTGGCCGTTCTCGACGGCAACGACGTGCGCTACCTCGACAAGGTCGGCTTCGGGCGGATCGCCCTCCCCTCGCGCATCGGCGGACGGCAGCCGGCCGCGCGCACCGCGCTGGGTAAGGCGCTCATCGCCCATGCCGCCGCGGATCGGGTCGCCGCATATGCGGCGGCCGCGTCTCCGGCATCGAGGGGAACAGAGGCGCTACCGCGCCATGAAATCGCCCGCATCCGTCAGCAGCGCGTGGCCTACGAACGCGAGGAATGCGTCGCGGGCGTCGCCTGTGTGGCCGCCCCGATCGGCAACAACCGGACCTGTGTGGGAGCCGTCTCGGTGACCGGCCCGGTCGGCAGTGTGGACTTCGTACCGCTGGCGATCTCGGTCCGGTCGGCGGCGCATGCGATCTGGCGCAACCACGACGCGTGCGACTCCGCGCGGCGTGCGGTGTGAGCGGTGCTCAGCGAACGAGTGCCTGCCCGCCGTCCACCGCCGGCGTATGACCGGTGATGTAGCGGCGGCGTCGCTGCACAGGACCCATTGACCGTTTGATCAATGGATGTGACAGAATCGGCCGAACAGGCAAGTAGCGCTCGAATCCGACAGGGGATGACCGTGGACCCGCAGGAACGCAGAAAGCTGATTCTCGACCGCTCGGCCGAGATCTTCGCCCGCAAAGGGATTTCCGCGACGACCATCCGTGAGATCGGTGATGCGGTGGGGGTGTACTCGGGCGCGCTCTACCACTACTTCCCGTCCAAGGAAGCGATCGTCACCGAACTCATCCGCGAGTACATCGAGGACCTGGCGGCGCGCTGCAAAGCAGTGCTGGCGCGGGATCTGCCGCCGATCGAACGTCTCGAGGCGCTCACCGAGGTCGCGCTGGCGACCAGCGAGCAGTACCACGGTGCCACGGCGATCTGGCGCCGCGAAAGCGAATACATGCGGGAGCGGGTGGTGGAGGCCGATATGTCGGCGACCGCCGACATCATGCAGGTCGCCTGGCGTGAAGCCATCAGAGAGGGGGTCGAGGCCGGCGAGCTGCGCGGCGATATCGATTCCGAGGCATTCCGGGAACTCCTCTACGACGCGGTCTGGCACGCCTCCCGCTGGTTCCGGCCGGATCCGCAGCGCTCCCTGTCCGGCCTCGCCCGCACCGTGATCGCGGTGTTCGTCGACGGGATGCGCCCCCGCTCCACCCCGGCCGGGGCGGAGCGGACGGCGACGTCACTCGCCGGAAGCTGACAGGTTCTCCGCCACTTCCTTGTGCCACGACTCGAGCGCGCGGCCGGTGTCGACCTCGAACTCGAAGCGTTGCGTCATCTCCGGAGTGACGTCTTCGAGGTCGACATAGAACTGGCTGTACCACCGGCGAAGCTGGTACACGGGGCCGTCCTCTTCGGTGAGCAGCGGATTCTCGATGCGTGTCTTGTATTTCCAGATCTCGATGTCCTGCTTGAACTGCTCTTCGAGCCCATCGGTGAACAGCGTGGCCATCTCCGCGGTCTGTTCCTCGGTCATCCCGTCGATCTTCTTGACGATGGTGCCGAACTGGAGGACGAACGAGTTCGAGCCGACCGGGTAGTGACAGTTGATGAGCTTGGACTCGACGGTGGTGCCCTCGGCGACGGTGTAGATCGTGTCGAGCATGAATGAGGGACCGTAGTAGAACGCGTCCGAAATGGTCTGCGCTTCCGGGAGGTCCATCTGCACACCGGTTTTGATGTCGTCACGACCGTAGGAGCGCATATGCTGTCCGGCGATGTGACCGTCGAAGACGTTCTTGAAGTACTCCGGCATCTGATAGTGCACATAGAAGAAATGCGCCATGTCGACGACATTGTCGACGATTTCGCGGCAGTGCGACCCCTCGACCCGGATCGTCGTCCAGGTCCAGTCGCTCCACAGCCCGTCCTCGTATCCCTCGATCTCCGGGATCGCCTGCTCGGCGGGCGGTTCGGAGCCCTGCGGGCAATGCCAGACCAGCAGAATGCCGTTGCGCTCCATCGTGGTCCAGGTGCGCGTGCGGGCGACCTTGGGCGTACGACGAGCGTAGGGGACCGATTCGCACCGGCCCTTGCCGTTCCAGCGCCAGTCGTGGAACGGGCAGGCGATGGTGTCACCCTTGATCTCACCGCGCGCGAGGTTGCCGCCCATATGCCTGCAGTAGGCGTCGAGCACATGGATCTCGCCGGTGGAGTCGGCGAAAACGACGACTTCGGTACCGAAGACCTCGATCTGGTGCGGCCTGCCGTCCCGGAAATCCTTCGCCAGGCCGAGGCAGTGCCAGCCGCGCGCGAAACGCTCGGGGTTCGTTCCGGTATCGATGGTGCGGATCTCGATCCGCTCGTGCGTGGCGGTCATGGGTTCTCCAGTGATGTGTAGGTGGATCGAACGGACTGGACGTGAACTGTGGTCACCGGAGCGTGCGCCGGTCTTTCCCGGCGGCAAGGGGCGCGACAGCCGGCTCGGACCGGGTGGTCGTCGCGATTTCGCCGCGTGCCACCGCGTCGTCGACCGTGCGGTCGAGGGATTCGCAGCGCAGCAGGTAGCCGCCGCGGCCGGCCCCTGTCGGGGCGGCCATTTCCCGGCATGTACGCGAGGCCTCGGCGGTCCATTGGATGCTCGTGTGAGCGGGGCTGTACTTCGCGACGGACACACGAGCGGCACAGGTGTGACAGGCGAGCGGCTGCAATTTCCCGGATCCCTTCCTCGGATGAGTCGAGGCTAGGAACCGGCTGTGGCGGAGGCCACAGGAATTCAGTCCAGCGGAACAGCACCGGCCGTGATCACGGACAGCACCCGCTCACTCCAGTCGTCCCGGACGCTGCCGCTGCGCGCGATCTCCGCGAGATAGGCACCGACGATCATGTCCAGGACGGTTTCGACATCGAGGTCCGCTCGCGGTGCCTTCGCCGCGAGCGCTCGGCTCAGCGCCTCGGACAGTCGATGGCGATGCTGTACGAGCAGCGACCGGATCACGGTGGTGAATTCCGGATCGTCGTCGGTGAGCAGTGCGGCCACACCTCCCGGTCCGATACTCGCGTCGACGACGTGCAGGGATTGTTCGACAACCCAGCGCAGCACTGCCGGCAAGGTCGCGGTATCCGGGGGTGACTCCGGCTCGGCGATCGAACTCAACGAAGAGGTGAGCATTTCGCCGCGATTGCTGTATCGGCGGTAGATCGTCGTCTTCGCCACCCCGGACAGTGCGGCGACTGCCTCGACGGTGACCGCTTTCGGCCCTTTGGCGCGCAGCAATTCCAATGTCGCGGTGGTGATCCGTTCGTCACGGGGTGCCGGCGCCTCGGCCATCGGGTCTCCCTTGCCTCTGTGTTCGGTACCTCACAACGTGCCCATCATGCCAACCCTTCGCGCTACGATACGTGTAGCGTAGCGATTAGGAGGTATGACATGAGGAGACCGAACAGGAACTCGATCGTCGGATGGGGTGCGATGGCGCTGGGGCTGGCGACCGCGGCGACCCCGGTATGGACCGATACGACCGCGGCGGCGACCGGTCTCACACTCGGGCTGGGTGCGCTGACCGTCATCTACGCGATGTGGTCGCTACTCGCCCGAAATCCCACGAAGGACCACTGGACCCTCTCGGTGATCGGGCTGATGCTGTTCATCTCGCCCTGGGTGGGCGGGTTCGTCGCCGAGGGCGCGGGATGGGTGGCGTGGACGACCGGTCTGCTCCTCGCCCTGCTGGCGGGCACGGCCTACGTGAGCGACGAGGCCGGTAACGTTGCCGAGGCCGCTCGGGTCGACGAGCTGGTGACGTACCGACTGCGGCAGATCCGGCACCACGAGATCGCAGGCGCCGGCCGCAGCAACCGATCAGGTAGTGCTGCATGAACACCGATGGTCCGAGCCATCGGGCCCGTTCCCGGGACCGGGAGGGCGCCGGGTCGGTGCCTGCGCTGCGGAGTCGCAGGGACCGCCAGGGAGATGCCGCGGCCCGGCGCGTGGACCCGGGAATCCGCGGAGCCGTGAAAGGAGTCCCGGGGGACGGCTCCGCGGCCTTGCTTTCGCCCGAGGGGTTGCTTGCGGCGATCTCGGGTCATCTCGATACCGACGGCGGTCCGGTGCTGGTGGGCCTTTCCCGCGAACTGGGCGAGCTGCGTGCCGCATTACTGGCCATTGTCCTGAATCCGGCCCGACCGTCCGTACCGCCCGGCGAAGCGGATCTGCGGCAGCGGATCACCACGGTGGTGGCGGATATCGACGCCTGGCGGGTGCGATATCTGCCGCACCGTACCGGGGTTCGCACCCATACCCACTCACTCGGACAGGCCCTGGACCAGGTCGCGACCCGATACGCCGAGGCTCGGTGGACCGTGCTCCACTCCGCGGACCGGCGTCTCCGTCGTACGTCGTGGTTTCACCTCGGACAGGCTCGCGAAGGTTACGCCCACCTGGTCGCCGATATACGGGCCGGTCGGGTCGAACTTCCGCTGGGATGGGGAGGATTTCGGACAGCGGCGCCGACCCGGTCTCCGTAGGATGGCGGCACAGCGGGGCTCCGTGGAGTGTGTCGTGGTACCGAAGCAGGTGCTGACCGGTGTCGGCCGGCTCGCCGGTGAACCGTCATGCGACGCGAGGGACCGTCGCCGTGGCTGTCGGACCCTGGTGCCAGACTCGGGGACGTGCGGTGGGCGGTGGCGGAGTCGGGTGACGGGGGCGCATATCTGTGTCCACTCGATCCGGCCGGCCGGCCCGCCGCCGCGGTGGTCCACGAGCCTTCGCTCGCCGAGGCGGTACGGTCACGCCCCGACGTCGAGCGGTGGGTGTGGCGGTCCACCGCCGAGATCCATCGATCCCTGTCGGCGGCCGGTGTGCGGGTCGAGCGCTGCTACGACGTGGAGGCCGCGGAGGCGCTGCTGATCGGGTACGAGGAGGGGCAGTCGGGTCAGCCCCGTTCGCTGGCGGCCGCGTGGGCTCGGCTACACAACCTGCCCGTTCCGCCGGATGCCCCGGTGCGCGCCGCCGAGAGCCAGCCGTCGTTGTTCGAGTCGGGCCCGGTACCGCTGCCGTCCGGCACCGACGAATTCACCGCCCTGGTGGAGGTCTACGCGGGTCAGCTCGCCCGGACCGCGGCCACCACGCATCCCGAGCGCATGCGGTTGCTGCTCGCCGCCGAATCGGCGGGCATGCTGGTCGCCGCGGAGATGTCGCGGTCGGGCATCCCGTGGCGCGCGGACGTGCACCGCGAATTGCTGGACACAATGCTGGGGGAGCGCTTTCCGGGTGGCGCGGAACCACGCCGGCTGGCGGAGCTGGCCGAGGAAGTATCGCGGGCCTTCGGGGACGGGGTGCGAGTCCGTCCGGACCTGCCCAACGACATCATCAGGGCATTCTCCCGCGCCGGAATCCTCGTGTCCTCCACCCGTAAATGGGAAATCCAGCGCATCGACCATCCCGCGGTAGCGCCCCTGCTGGCCTATAAGACGCTGTACCGCCTGTATACCGCCCACGGCTGGTCCTGGCTTGAACAGTGGGTACACGGCGGCAGATTCCGTCCCGAATACCTGCCCGGTGGGACGGTGACCGGCCGCTGGACCACCAATGGCGGTGGCGCCCTGCAGATCCCGAAAGTGATCCGCCGGGCGATCCGTGCCGACCCGGGCTGGACCCTGGTCGTGGCCGACGCCGACCAGATGGAGCCGCGGATACTCGCCGCCGTCTCGCGCGATCCGGGGTTGATGGAGGTGGCCGGCCGGGATGCGGATCTGTACGCGGATCTGGCCGCCCGGGGCTTCGGCGGCGACCGCGCGCAAGCCAAGCTCGCCCTGCTGGGCGCCATCTACGGCCAGACCTCCGGCGATGCCCTGACCCACCTGGCCGGTCTGCGCCGGCGATATCCGGCCGCGGTGGCCTATGTCGATGACGCGGCGCGGGCCGGCGAGGAGGGTCGTCTGGTCCGCACCTGGCTGGGGCGGACCTGCCCGCCGGTATCGGTCGTGCCATCGGACCAGGAGGAACTGTCCCGGGCGAATTCCGGCGAATACCGCAGCACCTCGGCGGCGCGCGCCCGGGGTCGCTTCACGCGTAACTTCGTCGTGCAGGGCAGCGGCGCCGATTGGGCCCTCTTGGTGCTGGCGGGTCTGCGACATGCGATATCTCGTGCCGGGCTCCGTGCCGAGCTGGTGTTCTTCCAGCACGACGAGGTGATCGTGCACTGTCCGGCGGAGGAAGCGACGCAGGTCGCCGAAATGATCACCACCGCGGCCGATACCGCGGGCCGGCTGGCTTTCGGGCCGACACCGGTGCGGTTCCCCTTCACCACGGCGGTGGTGGAGTGCTACGGAGACGCGAAGTAGGCATCCGTCCCGTCGACGATCCCGGGCGGCGATCCATCATCGGCCGGGAGGCCGGGAGGCCGGGAGCGTCGCGACGTGGCTAGTCCAGAATGCGCCGGGCGACGTTGGTGGTGACCAGGTCGAGCAGTTCGTCGGCGCGGCCGGCGAGGATGGTACGGATGGCATAGATGGTGAACCCCTTGGCCTGTTCTGCCGAGATGGCCGGCGGAATCGTCAATTCCTGCCGTGCCACGACAACGTCGACGAGTGCGGGACCCTCGTGCGCGAGCGCCTCCGCGATGGCGGGCTCCAGGTCGGCCGGCTGTTCTACGCGGCGCCCCTGCATTCCCATGGCCCGGGCGGCGGCGCCGAAGTCGGGATTCGACAGGTCGGTGCCGAAATTCACCACCCCGGCCGCCTTCATCTCCAATTCCACGAAGTTCAACGACGAGTTGTTGAACACGATCACCTTGACCGGTAGGTCGTTCTGCAACAGCGTGATCAGCTCGCCGAACAGCATCGTCAGTCCGCCGTCTCCGGCGAGGGCGATCACCTGGCGTCCCCGATGGGCCGTCTGCGCACCGATCGCGTGCGGTAGGGCGCAGGCCATCGTGCCGTGGGTGAACGAGCCGGTCAGTCGGCGCCGGCCGTTCATGGTCAGATAGCGGGCCGCCCAGATCGTCGGCGATCCCACGTCGAAGGTGAACACCGCGTCGTCGGCGGCCAGTCGATTCACCACTCCGGCGACGTATTCCGGACGGATGGGCGTGCGGTCGCTGTCGTTGACCGCCAGCGCGTCCAGCGATTGCCGGGTGCGCCGATAATGCCGCAGCGACCTGTCCAGATGCGTTCGATCGGTTTTCTGCTCCAGCAGGGGCGACAGCGCGTCGATCGTGTCCCGCACGCTGCCGACCATGCCCAGATCGACCGGGGTGCGCCGGCCGAGGTGGCTACCGCGGATGTCGACCTGGATGATCGCGGCATCCTCCGGATAGAACTGCGTGTACGGGAAATCGGTGCCCAGCATCAGCAGCACGTCGGCTTCTTTGATCGCCTTGTATCCCGAGGCGTACCCGAGCAGTCCGGTCATTCCCACGTCGTACGGGTTGTCGTACTCCAGGTGTTCCTTGCCGCGGAATGCGTGCACGATCGGCGAGTTCAGCGTATCGGCCAACGCCATGACCTGGGCGTGCGCGCCGGCGGTACCGGCGCCGCCGAGAATCGTCACCCGCGACCCGGCATCGAGGATGTCCGCGGCGCGGCGCAGGGTGGAGTCGTCCGGCCGCACCACCGACCGCGACGGCAGCACCGGCCGGCTGCTCCACCGGTCACCGGACAGGCGGCTCTGGAAGACCTCACCGGGTATCACGACGACGGCGACGCCGTTCTCCTCGACCGCCGCCCGCATCGCCATCTCCACGACACGCGGCGCCGATCGGGGGCTGCTGATGAGCTCGCAGTACACACTGCACTCGCGGAACAAATCCTCGGGATGGGTTTCCTGGAAGTATCCGGATCCGATCTCGCCGATCGGGATGTGCGCGGCGACGGCCAGCACCGGTACCCGGGTGCGCTGGGCGTCGTAGAGTCCGTTGATCAGATGAAGGTTGCCCGGCCCGCAGCTTCCGGCGCAGACGGCGAGCCGGCCTGTCAGCGCCGCCTCCGCGGTGGCCGCGAACGCGGCGGCCTCTTCGTGCCGCACATGCTCCCAGGTGATGCCGTCGGATCGCCGTATCGCGTCGGTGAACCCGTTCAGACTGTCACCGGGCAGTCCGTAGACCCGGCGGACGCCGCTGACCTGCAATGCCGTGATCATATGCTGAGCGACAGTCGCCATGGCCCGACCCTACGCGGTGATTGCCGGGATGTAGCCGGACATGCGGGTCGGTGGAAGAGCTGTCTCGGATCCTGTTGTCGAAACGCCCGGCTCTCGCTCGATCGAAGTCTGCTGTCCCCGCGACGAGAACCGCCGCGCCGATCGGTGTCGGCGCGGCGGTCGGGCGGGTGATCAGGCGGATTGCAGCGGGCCGATGAAGGTGCCCGGGTGGGTGGCGCCATCCTGGCGTTGCACGCTCACGCCCGCCGGCCACGGCGCCTGTAGCCGGGTGGTGGTATCCGGCGGAGTGACGACGAGCGTCACCGGCACCCAGCCGTCCGGGCCGTCCGGCAGATAGGTGAGCAGGCTGCTCACCGCGGCGCCCGGCTCCACCGTCAGCGGTGCGGGATCCGCGGCCTGGCGGGGCAGCTGGTAGGTCGGACCGAAGGTCGGATCTTCCGGGCCCACCAGGTCCACGCCCGGAAAGCCCTGTACCGCGCAGCTCTGCGCGGAAGTGTTGGTCAGCACGACTTCCAACCGGCTCTGACCGGGCGAGTCGGAGGGGCGCTCGCGGGTGCTCAGCTCGAGCGTCTCCGCGGCGCACCGGGCAGGCGCGGCGGCGCTGGTCGCGGCCGGGATCGTCACCGCTGCCACGGCTGCCGTCGCGGCCCCGGCCGCGCCCGCGACGCGCCACTTCATCGATGTTCTGGTTTCTTTCGAAATGCGATACATCATTGGGCCATTCGATCAGATATCCCACCCGGATGCGCGGAAGGCGGCATGTGCCCGGGCGAGCATGCTCATACTCCGGCGATGTCACGACGATGGAAGACCGGGAGCCCGGCCACCAGTGCCACGGCTCCCGCCGACAGTAGCCAGCCGTATGCGGCAGGAAGCCCGGCGCCCAAGGGTCCACCGTCGATGGCCTGGTGAAAAGGTGACAGCGCGCCCCAGGGCCGCACAGCATCGACGAGTTTGCTCGCCACGTACAAAACGTACGCTGCTACCGCGAATGCCGAGGTGAGCGCTATGGCCAGAACGCGGCGGCCGGTCGCGGCGCCTATCGCCAAGGCGAGCCAGCCGAACTCGACCGCGATGAGCACCATGGCCACGGCACCGGTCAGCGCCGCACCGACCGCGACGCCGAGACCGAATACCGCGGAGAACACGGTGACCGCGACGAACAGCACCGTTCCCAGCGCCGAAGCCGCGGTGGCGAGCACGGCGGCCTGCTCGAGTACCAGTCGTATCGGCGTCACCCTGGTCATCAGCAGAACCTCCAGGGTTCCGGCTTCTTCTTCGCCGGCTATCGCCCTGGCACCTCGGCCGATCGCGAATACGAGGAACAGGGTCGGCAGTAACATGCTGAACAGCTCGATATTGAGAAACCCGGTGCCGGTGCCGAATTCGTCCAGGCCGAACAGCTCACGTAATGGTTCGGGATAGTTCTTCACGAAGTCCTGCATGCCTGCCGTATTCGAGAGCGATGGCCACAGTGCGCTCTCCAGAAGTACCAGCGCGACTATGCCGATGCTCCACCCCGCTAGGCCGCGTCGCTGATCGCGCAAGCACTTCAGATAAACATTGCGGAGCATGACGTTTCAGTCCTGTCCGTAGTAGCCGAGGAAGACCTCTTCGAGGTCCGGTTCACGGCTGACGAGATCGATGACGTCGTAAGGCGCGATCGCTTTCACCAATTCGGCCGTGGAACCATCCATCTCGACCTCCACTCGGTGTCGATCCGGGCCCCGGTACACGTGCCGTACTCCGGGGAGGTCTCTCAACACGGTCGGGGCCGGCGCCGGGCCGGCGAATGTCAGGTCGAGGTGGCGTACTGTCCGTCCGGTGAACTCGGCCACGGATCGAACCTCGATGAGACGGCCTTTTCGTAGCATCCCGACGGTATCGGCGACCGCTTCCACCTCCGATAACACGTGCGAGGAGAGGAAAACCGTGCGCCCGCTGTCGCGTACCTCCCGCGCCATGGCGAGAAATTCCCGCTGTACCAGCGGATCGAGGCCGCTCGTGGGTTCGTCGAGGAGCACTACCGGCGGCTCGGTCATGAATGCCGCCACGATGCCGACCTTCTGCCGGTTGCCGTGGGACATTGCACCGATGCGGGTCGTGACGTCCAGATCGAGGCGGTCGGCTATGCCACGACGCACTTTCGGGTCGACGCCGCCATGCAGATGCGCGAGATAGCCGAGGTATTGCTCGGCGGTCAGATCCGGGTAGGCGACGAACTGTCCGGGCAGATATCCGAGGTTGCGTTGCGCTCGCTTTCTCTCGCGCACCGTGTCCGCGCCGCAGATGCGAGCCGAACCACGCGTCGGGCGCATCAGACCGGCGAGGATCCGGATCGTAGTAGTCTTTCCCGCGCCGTTCGGTCCGACATATCCGAAGATCACTCCGGCAGTGACCCGCAGTGTCACCTCGTCGAGCGCCACCGTGCTCCGGTAGGACTTGCCGAGTCCTGTGAGCTCGATCATCACCGCGCCTCCGCATCGTGTCCCGATCGTCTCCACCGAGGCCGTCCGGCCGAAGCGAACCCCCGATTGCCGGTTGCGGAAGGGTCCGGTCTCTCGGTGTTGGCGCGCACCGCCGGATCCAGCACGTCCGGCGTTCACGCGGCGGTACGGCGCCGGATCATTCGGCTCGTTTCACCTCTACCTTCTTCGCCTCTGCCGTCGGCTCGGTGACGGGGACCGAGACAGTCAGAATTCCTTTGGCATAGCTGGCTTCGATGCCGTCTTCGTCGGCGCCACGCGGTAGCGCGATGGTCCGGACGAACGAGCCGTAGCTGAATTCCGAGCGGCCTCGCTCTTCGTGCTTCTCCGAGCGTTCGGCCCTGATGGTCAACTGCCCGTCACGCACGGAAATATCGACGTCCTTGTCCGGATCCACTCCGGGTATCTCGGCCCTGAGCAGATATCGGCCGTCGTCGACAGAATCCTCTACCCGCAGCAGATGAGTGCCGAACATCGCGGCCAAGCCGGTGGCCGGGGCCAGCGAGTTCCAGACCTCGGCGAAGTCGGGTAGTAACGAATGCTGCTGACGGTGCGCAGGGAGAAGACTCATTGTTCCTCCTGATCGTTGGGCTGTCGGTTGACAGTGTCGATTCCACGCTTCGGCGGGCCGTCGCGGTAGGGGCGGCAGTCATCTACTCCAGAGGCCCATGTCGCCGGCACAAGGGACCGAATATATCGGAAGCTCCCCGTCGGATTCCGGCGTGTGTGGTTGCCCGAGCGCGCGGCGACGACGGGCTGCTCACCGGAGGCAGCGCGATCCTGTCCCACCGATGCAGGGCGGTCGATCGTTCCATCTGCCGCCCGGTCTACCGGATTAGGGTCAGGGTAGAACTTGCGGGATCAAGTCCGGACGAAGACAGCCGACCAGGGCGCCGATCACGGAGCCGAGAAGTGAGCCGGCTGCGGATCCGGTGGCCGACCCGACCGCGGAACCGACCGAGCCTCCCGCGGACGAGCCGTTCAACACCGGATCGGGAATCAGCGCGTGCGGGTTGGTCGCGATATCCTCGCTTTTCTGCAAGGGAATGCCGGCCACGGGCATGGCTCGGTCGGTCGCGGCTTCAGCGGCGGACGGACCCGCGAGAACTATGGTCGCGGCCATGGGCAGTGCGCCGAACGCCACCATTCCTGTTGCCTTGACCAGTCTTTTTCCCATCATTTCAGCTCACCTCTCCGACCCTCGGAACAGGCGAGGGTGTGGTACATGGGCCGGAGGCACTCCGGCCGCCAGAATCATAGGCAGGTCGGCGCGGGGTTCGAACCAAGAATGTGAGCAGTAATAATGCGCGGCAGTCGGATTCGTGATCGGTCCGATCCGGGGGCGCACCGGTCGCACGGGGTATCCGGGTCGCCGGATCGCCTCCGCCGGTCATATCGGTGCTGTGCTCCGGCCGGATCGGAGGTCGGGCTCCTGTGCTGCTCGGCCGGCCGGGATATCGCATCGACTCGGCATCGGGTACCCGTTCACGCCGACGGAAGATCACATTCGTCGGGTGTCGGCACCCTCGGCACACCGTGACGGGTATCGAGCGGGTGGGTTCGGACGTAGAGCTCGGAGCGGTGCCGGAAACAGGTACACCCCGGGTCGACCAACCGATGCCCCGGCGATGCGTACCTCGGAAGCTGGTGTGGTAGGCGCCGACCGTCGCCTCTGTGCCTGTTGCCGGTCGGCTGGTGAGCTCACGATGAGAGGGGAAAGCGATGGATGATCGACAGATCGCAGTGGATCCCGACGGATTTGCTGCCGCGATGGAGGCGCTCGTGATGGATGATCCGCACCCGAACGGTTCCGTCGCGGACAGCCCCTCGCAATGGCTACGCCGGGCGCTCTATGCCTACGAATGGGCGAAGCGAGCTTGCCGGGAGTCCGGTGAGCGACCGGATGCCCGGGAAACCGGGCCCGGACGAGCGCGCGCGGCTGTGCTGCGCCATGAGGCTCGTCTGTACGAACAGCAGGCCATGCGATAGACGAGTGGGCGTCAGTCCTGGCCGGGTGCCGCTTTGGTGGCCACGCCCATGATCAGCGGCCGGACGATCGGGGGCATGTGCCGCCACGACGTTTCCTGCACATCGCCGAGGTCCAGCCCGCGTGTTCGGATCAGCTCGAGAGTCGCACGATTGCAGTGGCAGCCCTCGGCGAACCGGCGCCACGGGCCGGCGAGGCGGTCCTGCCAACGGGCGAGTCGCGGCGATTCGGAGCGCACGTGTTCGATGAACAGCAGCTGGCCGCGGGGATGCAATACGCGTTCGATCTCCCGTAGCGCCGCGTCCGGGTCCGCCACAGTGCACAACACGAGCGTCGAGACGACAGTGTCCACGGTGCCATCCGCGAACGGCAGCCGTTCCGCCGAGGCGTCGGCAACGCGCGCCCCGTCTCGCCGACGGCTCAGCCGCCGCGTCAACCGGGTACGCATCGCGGCTTCCGGTTCGGTCAGGATCAGCTCGTCGAGGTCGTGGGGGTAGTACCGCAAATTGAGGCCGGTACCGCTACCGAGTTCGACGGTCCGCCCCCGGGCGCGGCCGAGTAGATCCCGCCGGCGATCGGCCATACCCGACCTCTCACCCAGCCAGAGCAGGGGATCGTACAGCGCCGCGAACACCCGTGCCCACAGGCCCGAGCCCTTCACCGCTGTCGCCGGTACGGCGCCGCTGCTCACAGCTTCGACCGTACGCCGGGGCCCGTCCGCGCGCACGCGAATACCGGCCGATCTCCGGAGTATCCATCGGGCCGGGGGAGTGGACACCGCTCGCTGTGTATCAGCGGACTGTAGATACGTAGATATGCGAATCTATCTATCATTTTAACGGCACCTGGACCGGCGGTCCCGGTACACCAGCACGCGGATGGGGTGGGCCGGATTCATACGCAACGGGTGAGGTGTGCAGTGGCCGAGTGGACTTGGGTGAGATCCGATCACTTCTCGGGAGGCGGAATATGACGACATACAGGACAGAACCTGGAGGCTCTCCGGTGAAGCAGGGCGTGGCGGCGGTGACCTCGATCGCGGCCGCGGTGCTGTTGCTCGCGGTGGGTGTGCTGTCGATTCTGGCGGGAATCTCGGCGGTCGCGGGCGATGAGCTGTTCGTGACCGGACCGAACTATATTCTCCAGTTCGACACCACCACCTGGGGCTGGATCCACATCGTGCTGGGGATACTGCTGGTGATCGCTGCTCTCGCCCTGATGTCCGGCGCGTTGTGGGCGCGGATCACGGCGGTGGTACTGGCCGGGCTGTCGATCATCGCGAACTTCCTGTGGATCCCGTACTACCCGTGGTGGTCGATCGTGGTCATCGCGATCGACCTGGTGGTCATCTGGGCGGTATCCACCTGGCGGCCGGAACAGATGTAGGACCAGGACTCACGGCTGCCCTTCGCGCCTCGTCCGAGGTCGCGGCCGGATCATGCGCCGGCGGCCCCCGCTTCCACATCGGTGTGCCGGAGGTCCGGCCGCCGGTGGTTATCCGGCCCATTCGTGCGCGAGCATGGACATCACGGTGGCGTCGATCCACTCGTCCCCGAAGCGCAGTGATTGGCGGAGGACTCCTTCGGCTCGGAAGCCCACCTTCTCGTAGACACGATGGGCGCGGCGATTGAAGGCGTAGACCTCCAGTGCGATCCGGTGCAGGCCGAGCTGCTCGAAGCCGTAGCCGACGATCAGGCGCGTGGCCTCGGTGCCCAGCCCGCGTCCGCGTCCGGCGGGGCCGAGCAGAATGCGGAAGTTGCAGCTGCGGTTGGCGGGGTCCCACTGGTTCAGCACCGCTTCTCCCACGCATCGGTCGTCGATACTGTCGACGACCGCGAGGTCGAGTCGGTCCCGCTGGGCGGTCCGGCTCGCGTACCAGTCGCGCAACTTCGCGACCTCGGCCGGATCCTCGGGCGCGAACTCTTGCGTCTCGTCGTGGACACTACCCGTGAGCCGGCGGACCTCCGGGTCGCGCAGCGCCGCACGGATGGCGTCGAGGTCCGCATCGACAAACGGCCGGAGCAGAACATTTCGGCCGGTGAGGACTGGTTTGACGGAAAAGTCCGGGTGCTGGGACATCATTGGATTATGTCGGCCGGTCCGCCGACCTGCCCTATCGGCCGGCCGCGCCGGGTGCAGCGCCCGTCATCCACCGGCACACTCATCGGACTTCCCGGCCGGCGACGGATCACGACCGTCGATCATCCGTGCCGCGGCTGATCGCGAGAGCTCACCTACGCCCGGACGCCGGGATCAGATCCTGGTCGCCGCGAGTGAAAGCAACACCACGTTGAGCGCTGTCACGAGGGCGGCCACCGACCAGGCCGCCACCGTGGTGAACCGATGGTTGGCGTCGTGACCCATCAGGGTTCGATCGCTGGTGAAGCGAACCAGCGGGACCAGCGCGAACGGTATGCCGAAGGACAGGATCACTTGGGAGATGATGAGTGCCCGGGTCGGGTCGACTCCGGCGGCCAGGACTGCGAATGCGGGGATCAGTGTGATCAGCCGACGCACGACCAGCGCTACGTGCCGGTGGAGAAGACCTTGCATGATCATGGCGCCGGCGTAGGCGCCGACCGAGGTCGATGCCACGCCCGAGGCGAGGAGGCCGGTCGCGAGCAGCGCTCCGGCCGCCGGCCCCAGCGCGTCGCCGATTCCGGCGAATGCCGCGTCCAACGAGGTGGCTTCGGTGCGGCCGTGCAGGGTACCGGCGGCCACCAGCAGCATCGCCAGATTGACCGTACCGGCCAGCAGCATGGCCATCCCGACGTCGCTGCGGGTCGCCCGTAGCAGCCGAGCGAGTTCCGAACGAGTCCTCGGATGGCCGTGCCGATCCCGGACCAGCCCGGAGTGCAGATACACCGCGTGGGGCATCACGGTGGCGCCGATTATGGCGGCGGCGAGCACCATGCTCTCGGTCCCGTCGAAACGGGGCACAGCGCCGCCCATCGCGCCGGAAATCGATGGGCGTGCCAGGACCGCACCGGCGAGAAAGCCCAGGGCGATAATGGTGAGCAGGCCTATCGCGGCCCGTTCGAAGGGTTGTTGCCCGAACCGGTTCTGTATCGCCAGCAATATCATCGACGCGATGCCGGTGACGGCACCGCCCACGACAGGCGGAAGGCCGAACAAGATGTGCAACGCGATGGCGCCGCCCACCACTTCGGCGATATCGGTCGCCATGGCGACGGTTTCCGCCTGGACCCAGTACGCCAGCCGCGCCGGGCGGCTTGTATGGCCACGCACCAGCTCCGGCAGCGTCCGGCCGGTGGCCAACCCGAGTTTCGCGGACAGGTACTGCACCAGACCCGCCACGGCGTCGGCCACGATGATGACCCACACGAGCAGGTACCCGAACCGCGCGCCCGCACTGATGTTGGCAGCGACATTACCGGGATCGACATACGCGATCGCCGCCACGAAAGCGGGGCCGAGCAGCACCGCCGCCGAGCGAATTCGCACCAGCGTTGCTCGTCGAGACACGAAACCGGCCGTGCCCATGAACCCCGATAGTACGGTCGGCCGGAGTCGGTGGGTTCGCGCGGCCGCATCGGAGTGATGTTGCCAGCCGCGCGTATCCGATCCATGACCGCGTCGCCCTGGTCGGCGCTCGTGGCGGTCGGCGGTCATTCGGTTCCCCCCGGCACCGCCGGTGCGGGCGAAACCGAACAGTTCTCCTGACGGCCGGGTCGATCCCGGTGACGTTGTACCCGCTGCCGAGGCCCTCGTCCTCTGCCGTGATTCCGGTTCGGGCCGCCAGGGTGAGAGGCAGCGATCCGGTGCGGCGGCGGAGGAGGTTGTCATGAGAACGCGGAACCCGGTCGTGTGCCGATGGCTCGGTGACGGTGGGGGATGGTCGTGGTGATGTGGTACGGCACCGGGATGAGCGGGTGGGGGATCGGGCTGATGGTCGCCGGCACGGTCCTGTTCTGGGCGCTGGTTGTCTCGGGAACTGTTCTGCTGGTGCGGTATATGGCCTCGTCGGCGACACCGCCACCGAGGGTGTGGGCGAGTCCGCGACAGGTGCTCGCCGAGCGGTACGCCCGGGGCGAGATCACCGACGACGAGTACGTGCGGCGTATGAAAGTGCTCGATTCACACCCCGATGTCTGAACAGCGGGAGTCGAGGCGTTCCGAGCCGGCCCGCCCGGGAAAGGTGCCGCCGATGGTGACTGAGCGTTCGGTGATCGGCGGGTGGGCCCACGGGGGCCGGCGGTGGATCGAGCCCGGACTGCTGGTGTCGGTGGCTTCGGCGCTGGCCGGTGGCCTGATCGCCTGGGCAGTCGGCTCGCCGGGTGTTGCCGACGGCTGCTGGATCGCGGCGACCGTGGTGGCGTTGGTGCCCGCCGTGTGGTGGATGGTGGCCACCATCTCGAAGGGACGTGCGGGGGTCGATGTGATCGCGGTACTGTCCCTGGTCGGCACCCTGGTGGTCGGGGAGTATCTGGCCGGTGCGTTGATCGCTGTCATGCTGGCGACCGGTCGCACGCTGGACGCCGCCGCGCAGCGGCGGGCAACCCATGATCTGCGAGCGCTGCTCGAGCATGTCCCGAGATCCGCGCGGCGCCGCTGCGGCAGTGAGGTGACCACGGTCGCGATCGACGACATAGCCGTCGGTGACATCGTGGTGGTCGCGGCCGGCGAGGTGGTCCCGGTCGACGGGCGGATCATCGGACCACCCGCGGTCTTGGACGAGTCGGTTCTCACCGGTGAGCCGCTGCAGGTAGAACGCGATATCGGGGAGCCGGTGCGCTCCGGGGTCGTCGATGCCGGTGCGACCTTCGAAATCCGCGCCACCTCGACCGCGCAGGACAGCACCTACGCCGGCATCGTGCGACTGGCAGAGCAGGCCGGTGCCGAGAACGCGCCGATAGTGCGTCTGGCCGACCGGTATGCGACCTGGTTCCTGCCATTGACCCTACTGATTGCCGCGGGTGCGTGGGTGTTCAGTGGCTCGCTGGTGCGTGCGGTGGCGGTCCTGGTGGTGGCGACACCGTGTCCCTTGCTGTTGGCCGCGCCGGTGGCAATCGTGTCGGGGCTTTCACGCGCTTCCCGGCAGGGAGTCATCATCCGCAGCGGCGGGGCGCTGGAAAATCTCGGCCACGCGACGACTTTGGTGATGGACAAGACCGGCACACTCACCGCCGGTCGACCGGCGGTGACCGATGTGATCGCCGCGCCCGGCGACGACCCGGCCGACGCGCTTCGGCTGGCGGCCTCGCTCGACCAACTGTCGCCGCATGTGCTGGCCGAAGCGATCGTCACCGAAGCCTTGACTCGCGATCTGGTGCTCTCGCTGCCCTCGGATGTGACCGAGCAACCCGGACGAGGAGTGCGGGGTGTCGTGGACGGGCATCGCGTCGAGGTCGGGAAGCTACCGGATACAGCGATCGGCGACCACTGGGCGCGGGCGGCGCTGAACAGGGCGGCGCTGGACTCGGCGGCTATCTCGTGGATCGTCGTCGACGACCGGCTCACCGCCGCGATAATGCTGCGTGACCCGCTCCGCCGCCACGCCCCGCGTACGGTGCGTCGCCTGCGCCGAGCCGGGCTCGACCGGCTGGTCATGCTCACCGGCGACCGGCCCGAACCCGCCCGCGAGGTCGCCACCGTCCTGGGCCTCGACGAGTTGTACGCCGGACAGAGTCCCGCCGACAAAGTTCACGCGGTGCAGCGGGAACGTGACGCCGCGGTCACGGTGATGGTGGGCGACGGAGTCAACGACGCACCGGCGCTCGCCGCTGCCACGGTCGGGGTCGCCATGGGCGCGCGCGGCTCGACCGCCTCGTCCGAAGCCGCCGACATCGTGCTGGCCACCGATCGCCTGGACCGTCTCGCCGACGCGATGGACACCGCGCGCTGGTCGCGCCACATCGCGATCCAGAGCGCAGTGGCCGGTATGAGCTTGTCTCTGATAGCGATGATCATCGCGGCGCTGGGCCTGCTGCCACCGGCCGCGGGTGCACTGCTGCAAGAAGCCATAGACGTCGCGGTCATCGTCAATGCCTTGCGCGCGCTACGCGGCAGCCCCGCTGCCCGCGTACAACTGCCTGCCGAAACCGGACGGC
Organism: Nocardia rhamnosiphila NBRC 108938; assembly: GCF_000720425.1. GTDB lineage: Bacteria > Actinomycetota > Actinomycetes > Mycobacteriales > Mycobacteriaceae > Nocardia > Nocardia rhamnosiphila. Next base: position 809,957 of record NZ_JOAJ01000001.1, read on the forward strand.
TGCTGTACCGCTTCGCGGGTGAACACGACGAACTGCGCGACACCATCGGTCTGCTCCGCACCGCCGCCGACCGGCTTGCCCGCCACCCCGACCGGAGGGCGCTGTCCGCAGTGGAAGACGCGCACCGGTTCCTCGTCGATCGCCTGCTACCACACGAAACGGCCGAAGAAACCCAGCTGTATCCGGCGTTGGCCGGACCGCTGGGGAGCAGCGAAGCCACCGCCACCATGAGCCGGACGCATGCCGAGATCCAGCGCTTGGCCACCCGTATCGGTACCCATCTCCGACTGGCCCGGGCCACCGGTCATATCGCCACCGACCAGATCGACGACCTACTCGCCTGCCTCTACGGCCTGCACACCCTGCTGCGACTGCATTTTCTGCAGGAAGAAGAGAACTACTTCACCCTCGCCGACGACGACGCATCATCCCACCCCGCCACACCGTCGTTACAGCAATGACCATCGTCGTGAAAAAGGTCGTAGGACGGGTATTTCGCCATCTCCCGTCGGGTCGGCGACCACTCACTACGAGGCAGAACACTCGCGACCCCGGCGCATTGGTGGTCGTCCACTGCGAATCGGATGACCTCGAGGCCACTGTGACGTCCGCCCACGCGTGCCGAGCACCCGCCCGACCCGGCAGCGCCCTCGCGCCGGCCCGCCGAGCCCGGCCGGTAGATTCTGCGCACCGCGGCCCGTGAACTGAACGGCCCGGCCGCCTCGAACTCGTGATCCCGCCACCGATGATCTCTCGGTCCTCGCCCGGGCCGGATGGCCGGACCTGCCTCGCCCGTCCTTCCGGTTGTCGCGGGCCGGACGGCATGCCGACATGCTTGGTCGCCCGTCCAGGTGAAAGACTGGCCGGGTTCCGCCCGAGGCGGCACGGCACCGGTGGGTGATCCGGCGAAAGGAAGATCATGCGGAAATTCGGTACGGCCGCGGTCACCGCGCTGCTGGCGGCGGCGATCGCCGGGCTGCCCGGCGGGCACGCGGTAGCGGCACCGGGCACCGGCGTCGTCGAATCCGTCGAACCGCTGGCCGCTCCGGCCGTGCTGCCCGGCTCGGTGGGTTCGGAGCGCATGCTCTATACGACGACCACGGTCGGCGGAGCGCCGACCGTGGCCAGTGCCGCCGTGTACTTCCCCGCCGGCGCGCCCCCGGCCGGCGGTTGGCCGGTCATCGCCTGGGCGCACGGTACGGTCGGGCTCGGTGATTCCTGCGCCTACAGTGTGGCCGGCCCGGGCGCCGTGGCACGGGACTGGGCGTACCTGGGTAGATGGCTCGAGCAGGGTTATGCCATCGTCGCCGCCGACTACGCCGGGCTGGGTACTCCCGGCGAGCATCCGTACCTGAACGGGGTGGTGGAGGCGCACAATGTCGTCGACGCGGTCCGGGCCGCGTCGGGGCACTATGCCGCACTGTCGAACAAATGGGTCGTGGTCGGGCAGTCGCAGGGTGGGGGAGCCGCGGTCACCACCGCCCGGTACGCCACCGAATTCGGCGGCCCGGAACTGGACTACCGCGGCGCGGTGGCCACCGGCGTCCCCGCCTATATCGAGAACATCCTCGCTCTCATGGGACCGGGCGTACCGCCGGTGAAATTGGGCGCACACACCACGGCGTACGCGCTGTACCTGCTCAACGGACTGCGCACCACCTATCCCGAGCTGGACATCGAATCCTTGCTCACCGATTCCGGCCGGTACTGGCTGGAACGCGCGCGCACCGAATGCTTGTCCCCGTTCGGTGACGAGCTGGTGGCCCATGGTGTGGTGATCGGAGACCTCTTCACCCGGCCGTTGGCCGATATTCCGGATCTGCGCGGGCTGCTCACCCGCTATCTCGGCCTGCCGGAATCCGGCTACGACAAGCCGCTCTTCCTCGGGCAGGGTCTGCTCGACACCGATGTGATCACCCCGGAGACGCTGCGGTTCGCGGCGGTGCTCGGGGTGAACCGGCAGCCGGTGACGCTGAAGGTGTACCCCACCGATCACGATGGCGCCGTGAACGATTCGTTGCCCGACTCGGTGCCGTTCGTCCGCGACCTGTTCGCCTGAGTTCCGGCCGTCCGCGCCCGCGGATCCACCCCGCCGGTCAATCGGACTGGCGGACATGGCCTTCCCCCCGTTTGACATCGTCGTCGCCGGGAATAGCGGGAGCATAGTGTTCCTCGACCCTTGGGATTGCCATGATCATTGTTCTCGGGCTCGTGATCGCCGTCGCGGCGGTTGCCGCCGGTGTCGCCGGCGTCGCGGCCAATACCAGTGATGTCAATCGGCTGACCAGCGACTTCTCGGTCTTCGATTACCATTTCGCCGGTACCACCGGTGAACTGTTCCTCATCGGCATCATCGTCGGTGTCGTCGGTGGGCTAGGAGTGGGTCTCGTCTCCGCCGGTGCGTGGCGATCCACCCGCCGGGGTCTGGAGACCCGCCGTGAACTGCGGCAGTCGCGTAAGGAGATCGCCGCCGCCCAGCGGGATCTCGCCAAGACCAACGAACCGGCGAAGAAGCCCGCGCCCGCCGCTCCGCCGGCTCCGGCCTGGTCGATGAGCAAACTGCTGCGCAAGCCGGACAAGAGCGCCGCGACCGCCAAGTAATCCCTGTCCCTCGCCCGGATATCGAATATCGAAACAGAAAGTCAGTGTCATGATCGTTCTCGGACTTGTTCTGCTCATCGCCGGTTACCTGCTCGGTATCGGCGTGCTCACCACCATCGGCCTCGTTCTGCTCGTAGTCGGCGCGGTACTGGCCATCGCCGGCTCGGTGGGCCGGCCGGTCGGTGGCCGGCGGCACTATTACTGACCCCGTCCACCGGCGACTCCATCCAGCGGCCGCGGCGGTGCGGGCGATCCACGGGATCGCCCGCACCGCCGCGGCCTTTCTCGGTGCCGAGACCGAAGCCTTGCGGGATCGGTTCGTTCAGCGTGCCGGCCGCCGCTCGGGTGGCGGGGGGTTCGTCGCGGCCTGGGCGTCGGGTCCGTGGGGATTGGTCAGCGCCATGCTCACGCCGATGAGCAGCACGACGGTGACCACGCTGATGGCGCCGAGCAGGGGGCCCAGAATCTCCAGTGGCTCGGCACCTTCGGGCGCCGCGGCATCGGGGACCTCGTGCGCGTGCATCGCGGACATGCCGGTGTAGTGCATCGTCGCCACCGCCGCGGCCATGATCAGCGCCGCGCCCAGGGTGGACGGGATTCCCCACGAGCGCATGCTGAACCACAGCGTCACGGTGGCCGCGACCGTGGCGATGACCAGAGACAGCGCTATGCGGGCGGGATCGTATTCGATATGTGCGTCCGTGCGCATCGCGGCCATGCCGGTGTAGTGCATGGCCGAGATGCCGAGGCCGGTGACGGCACCGCCGGTCAGCAGCGCCGGAAGGCCCGAGCCCGGTGTGGTCACCAGATACAGGCCGATGGCGACCACGCCGATCGAGGTCCCCGCGCTCAGCAGGGTGAGCGGGACATCGAACCGTATCTGTGCGCCATCTATGGAAAAGCCCAGCATCGCAACGAAATGCATGACCCAGATTCCGGTCCCGCCGATGGTGATCGCGGCGAGCACCAGCCAGAGCAACCGGCGCCGTCCGTGGCGGGCCTGCCTGGTGCACTGCAATCCGATGGCGCATCCGGTGGCCGAGAGGAAATACGCGAGGGCGGGCGTCAGCCAGCCGAACGCGAAGTGTTCGAGGTGAAGCATGTCCATCCAACGTTCCGCCGGGAAGCCCGGAGTTTCTGTGTAGGGCTAAACAGTACGACGCCTGCCTGAATGGTGTGCTGACCATTTGCTTGAAATGCTGTGGTATCAATCACATTCGCGTTATGCGGCGTCTTGATTCCGCAATATTGCATTGTCTATCTTGCGGATACATTTGCGGGGCGGATTCGCGGCGAAGTAGGCGCCGGGCCTCGGAAAGCCCGATGTCGCCACACTGTTGGAAGATGCCCGTTGCGTATCCGAGCGAAACACCTTTTTTGGAATGGGTGTGGTTCGGATTTCGGGCTCGCCTGACTACGCCTTTCTCGATGGATGATAACTGATCTATAACTGGAACATAACTTCTCGGCGTCGGTTCCGAAATCGGTGAAACGTTTCGGCCGGAGCCGCCGACGGCGAACCCGGCCGCCGGACACGGCGACCGGATCCGTCTCCGAGGGTCTCGGCGCAGTCGTCACCGCTGCGGCGCGCCCTCACATTTCATCAGTTCCGACGCGGACGTGACCCGGGAGTCGAACACCGTCCACAGCGATCCGTCCGTCAACCGCCGTAGGACGAACCGGTACTTGCCATAGCACGCCCGCGAGGCCGTCGTCAGACGAGTCTTTCCCACCACTCGGTAGGGATATCCGTCGATGCGCACTGTCGGGTTCATGATCTTTTCTCCCCTTTCGCCGTTGTCGGTCATCGGCGGCCACTGTGGCAGGGAGGTCCTGAAGCCACGCTGAAGCGGCCTGAAGGCCGCTTCAGGAAGCGGGGAAGCTGCCGGTCGGAGTTGCTGTCGAGGTCAGCGGTGGGCGTCGAGCCAGTCCCGGTAGTGCGTGGGAGCCAGGTGCGCGTCCGGTCCGGCGAGGAGTTCGTCGCCGGTGATCGCGGCGAACATACCGGCGGTGTCGTCGGTGACGACGATCCGGTCGTCGTGCCGGGCGAGCAGGGTCATCCGGCCGATTTCGTCGAGCGGGAACACATCGGGTCCCGCGACATTGCGGATACCCTGCAGGGGCGTGCCCAGCGCGACGCCCACCACCGCGTCGACGACATCCGCGGCGGCCATCGGCTGCAGCCGGGTGGCGGGCAGCCGGACGACGGTGTCATCGGCGGACCAGGACATCACCGCGTCCATGAACTCGAAGAACTGGGTGGCGCGCACGATCGAATATGGTGTGGGGCCTTTCCTGAGCAACTCCTCCTGCAGCGTCTTGGCCCGGTAGTAGTCCAGTTGCGGTACCTGGTCCACGCCGACGATCGACAGCACCACCTGGTGCTTCACCCCGGCACGGTCCCCGGCGCCGAGCAGGTTGTCCATCGCGGTGCGGAAGAAATCCAGTGCGGCGTCGTCGAAGGTCGGGGAGTTGGCCAGCCCGACCACCACGTCGGCGCCCGCCACCGCCTGATCGAGGCCCTCGCCGCTGACAAGGTCCACGCCGGTGGACGGCGCGGCGGGTACGGCGTCGTGACCGGCCGCCCGTAGCTTCCGGACGACCTGCGAGCCGATCCGACCGGTGCCGCCGATGACTGTCAGCTTCATGGTGCTCACCTTTCACCGCCTGCCGCCGGGCAGGGCGGGGTTCAGAGAGTTCGATGTGCACTGAAATGTCGAGAGGTGCTCCACTGCGGCCGTCCGCGGCCGGCGTCGTGACCGGCCGTGCGAACCAGGTGATCACTGTGCTGCTGTTCCAGCATCGCATCAGTGATTCCGGCGACCGCGGCCCGGCCACCGGAATAGATGATTTCGAGACCTGCGCGGCTCGCCGGGATCAGGTGGTGAGTCGCGCGTCCGGCATCAGGCGCGTGATCGACAGATCTCGATGGGCGATCCCGGGACCGTGCTCGTGCACCGGACGCAGCGCCTCGATGACGTTGACGCAGGTCAGATGGTCTGCCGGATGAAGCCCTTCGGTGAAGCGGAAGCGGACGTTGGCGGTGCCCCGCGCCGTATCGGTCGTGGTGACCAGCTGATAGCGCAGCGGCGCCCGATCCTCGCTGGTGGTGGCCCAGATGGAGCGATAACTCAGCCCGGGCCCCAGCCCCCGGTCGACGATCACCTTCTGGACGGCACCGGAACCGTCGGTGATCACCTCCACGGTGCTGCTCGGCGTCTCGGCCGCACCGGCGGCGCTGTGGAACACCGCGTCATCGAGGACACGCAGCCCCGCCGTGTAGTAGCCGTCGACCGCGGCGGCGCCGGCGACCGCGGCCTCGGACCCGGTGGCCCCGATACCGATATCGTGCCGATCCCCCCACGGGTACACCCCGGCCTCGGGAAAATCGAGCTCCTCGACCAGTTCCACCCGCCGGATCCCCCGGGTCACCTCCGTCAGTGATCGGATGAGCCGGGCCGGAATCGTGGCCTGGAAGGCCCCGGTGGCGTGGAAGGTGGATTGCCCGGTGCGGCAGGCATCCAGCAGTTCGGCCGGCGGGAGGTGGCCGTCCAGCGGCGCCGTGGATATCACGTCGTAGCCGTCGCTCAGGAGCTCCGGTAGCACGCTGCCCGGTGTGTCCGCGGCGATCTCGGCGAACGTCGGCACGTAGACGACGCACGCCGTGCCCTCGGGCGGGGACTGCAGGGTTTCGATCCGCGCGGATACCTCGAGGTGTGCTCGCGCGCGGATCCGGTCGGCGATCCGGTCGGCGAAGGGGCCGGCGCCGAGCACCGCGACCGCGAGCGTGGGTGAACTCATGACGACTCCAGAAGGTAGTGAGGACGTAGGTCCGGCATGACCACACCGGGAGGTGCGGCACACAACTCGGGAACCACGCCCAGCATTGCGGCGACCGAGATATCGGTAACAGCGGACCAATCTCCGCTATAGGCCTCGTCGTCCATTTCGTTACGCATCTCGACGACACCCGGGTTGCCGTCGAGGGTGATCACATGGCCGCCGGCCGCGCTGCTCGGATGATCCTGTCCCAGATGGGCATTGCCGGCCCCGACGTGCCAGCACTCCTCGTTGGTCATGAAGAGATCGTCACCGATGTATCCCCGGTAGGTCATATGGATCGCGCCCACGGTGCCGGGTTCGATGACGGTGCCGCCGGCCCGCACCCGGACGCGCGCCGGAACCGGGTAGAGGTGGCGAACGACTCGGACCGCATCCGACCCGACCCCGTACAACGCGTGCGCGACATTGCCCAGCACGGCATCGAAGTAGAAATGCTGCATCAGTCCGATCGCGTGGTCGGAGTCCACTGCCGCCAACGGCATTCCGAATCCGAGACTTTCCAGTCCGCCCCACATACCGTCGGGCGCGGCGGACAGGTCGCCGACCTCCAGGAAGCGCACCTCGTGTACCTCGTCGAGCGTTCCGGCCAGGCGGAGCAACAGTTGTTCGACCATGAGGCCCGGATGCAATCCGGTGCCGTGCAGCGAGACCCCACCGGCGAGGCAGGCCCGTTGGAGTCGGCTGCCCGGTTTCCGCCGCGGGATCGCCCGGTCGACGACAGGGGCGGCCAGCAGCTCCAGCGCGGGGCGGATCGGGCGCGCGAGAGACGAGTCCACGGCGCGCATACCCCACCGTAAAGCCTGAAGCGCGTGGCGCAACCGGGGACCGAACGCGTTACCGGTGACCTTCATATCCGCCACTGTCCGCAGCACTGAGAGCGGGGACCGCGAGGCGGACAACCAGGTCGGCATGGACGGATTGTGATAGGAGGCCGCCGACACCACGTTCTTGCCCGATTCGAGCAGCGCGACGACATCGTCGTCGGCGCCCTGGATCAGCGCCGGAGTGGTCGGCGTGTGGACGACACAGTCGGCGTCGAGGGCCAAGATCTCGGCGGCCGAGGTCGTCGCGGCGACCCCCACCGGCGCCAGGCCGGCCAGTTCACCGATGTCCTTGCCGTTCTTGTGCGGACTGAACACCTTGACTCCGACGACCTCGAAATCGGGTGATTCGAGGGCGGTGCGCAGGGCCCGCCCGCCCATGTCGCCGGGGCCCCAGATGATCAGTCGATATGGACCAGTCACAACCGTCTCCTTGCCGCCGCTCGCGGACTTTCTAACACACCGGCTGATGTGACACGCCAGTTCTGTGTGGCGTGGGCTCGGTGATATCGAAAATATCCACAGTACGAGGGGATTCTGCGTGATGTGGCAGCCGGATGTGACCCGTCGTTCATCTTTCGCGCGACGTCCGAGACCCGGTGGGGACGTGATCAGAGCGGGCCCGCGGTGGTGTGGGTTCCGGTGCGGAAGGCCGCGAAGGAAGCGTCGAGTTCGCCGGTGGCGCTGCACATCACCTGGGTGCGGTTCTCCAGGTCGAGCGCATGACGCAGACTCGGGGCGTCCACGGTCTGCCACATCGTCTCTTTCGTCATCCACACCGCGAGCGGGGAATTGCGGGCGATCTCCTCCGCTTTGGCGACGGCGCGTGCGAGCAGCTCGCCGGACTCGACGACCTCGAGTACCAGCCCGATCCGCGCGGCCTCCTCGGCGTCGAAAACACGTCCGGTGAGCAGCAGTTCGGCCGAGCGCGCGGCGCCGACGAGTCGCGGCAGATGGTAGCTGGTACCCATATCGCACGCCGAGATTCCGTGCCGGATGAACACCGCGCCGAAGCCGGCGCCGCGGGCCGCGTAGCGGATATCGCAGGCCAGCGCCAGCGCGAACCCGCCGCCGACCGCCGCCCCGTCGACGGCGGCGATCACCGGCTGGCGCAGCCGGTGGATCTTCTCGAACGCCGAGGCCATCAGCTCCTGCGCGGCGTAGATCCGGGCGACCGGGGAGTGGACCGCGCCCAGCAGCGCCGCGGCCGGGGTGGCCCCGGTGGCGGTGAAGTCCTCCGGCTGCGCCTTCAGGTCGGCGCCGGCGCAGAACGCGCCGGCGGCGCCGGTGATGACGAGTGCCCGGACCTCCGGATTGCCGTTGATCTCGTCGAGCACGGTGTGCAGTTCGGCGACCGTCTGATTATCGAGCGCATTGCGCCGGTGCGGGCGGTCGATCGTCAGCACCACAACCCCGGAGGGCAGGTATTCGGTGGACAGCGCGGACACGGGAACTCCTTCGGCTCGGGTTCAGCGGGCGACGGTACCGCCGTCGACCAGGAAGGTCTGACCGGTAACGAAACTGCCGGCGTCCGAACACAGCAGGAGCGCGGTGCCGACCATCTCGTCGGGTTCGGCGATCCGGCCCAGCAGTGTGGCTCCGGCCATGGCCGCGACGAATTCCGGCGGATTCTTGCGGACCATATCGGTGTCGACGGCGCCGGGGGCCATGGCGTTCACCCGGATGCCGTCGGCGGCGAATTCGGCGGCCATGGAGCGGGTGAACGACAGCAGCGCGGCCTTGCCCGCCGCGTACATCGACAGCGCGGGCGCGAACTGCAGGGCCGCGACCGAGCCGAGATTCAATACCGCCGCGTGTTCGCTGGCCCGCAGATACGGCAGGGCCGCCTGGACCAGGAACAGCGGTCCCTGCACATTGACGCCGAAGGATTTCTCGACCGCCGCGGGTTCCATGGTCGCCAACGGCTGGGCGAGGGCGTTGGCCGCGTTGTTGACGACGATATCGATCCCGCCGAAGGTGTCGGCAGCGGTCTGCACCAGCGCGTGTAGGGCTTCGACATCACCCAGGTGGGTCGGTACGCCGATCGCGTCCGCGCCGAGTTCCCGCAGCCGGGCGGCGGCCTGCTCGCACGCATCCGGTTTACGGCTTGCCACCACGAGTCGTGCGCCCGCGCAAGCGAATCCCTCGGCGATGGCGAGCCCGATGCCCCGGGTGCCGCCGGTGACGATCGCGGTCCGCCCGCTCAGGTCGAACAACTTCTGAAAGGAGTTGCTGTCCACTGGATCAACCTTTCGATCGGCGGGCCGCGACCCGCTCGGCGGCCATAGGGTTCGCTACGGCCGCAGGCATTTGTATCAGTACTCGGATCGGTGCCGAACGAGCGGTCCCGGTCGGTGCGACCGCGCGACGAGCGGCTTCCCACCTGGCCCCGCGGTGCCGTGCCCGGTTCACCACACGAGCCGCGCGAGATAGCGGCGGGAGTACTCGCGTACCGCAGCCGGATCCGAGATGTCCAGCTGCCCTTCGGGATTCAGCAGCAGCGACAACGTGAGCCGGACCAGTAGTTCGGAGACGGCCCGGAGGTCCGCCTCCGGCATCGTCACACCGCTCCGGCGCAGTGTCCCCGCGACCCGGTCACCCGCCTCCGCGAGGGACAGACCCCGCGGCCGTCCGGCGGGCCCCAGCAGCAGTTCCGGTTCGCTGGTCAGGATGCGCCGGGCCAGCGGTGACCGTTCCAGGAGTTCGAAGAAGAGGGTGAAGCATTCGGCCACTGCTTCGCCGGGTTCGCGGCCCGCGGCCGCCTTGGCCAATTGTTCGAGCAGTTCGTCGGTCTCACGCAGGACGAGGAGTTCGAACAGTGCGTCCTTGGTGGGGAATCGCCGGTAGAGCGTCCGGCGGCTGATCCCGGCGCGGAGGGCGATATCGTCCATGGTGGCGCGCCGGACGCCGTACTGTTCGAACTCCGATCGGGCGGCGGACAGGATCCGCTGGACCTGTGGATCGGTCCGGCTCTCGGTAGCCGTGTCGGGGGTCATCGGACCCTGCCGGAAGAACAGGCGGCCGGCCGGTGCGTACCGTGCCCGGGTCCCGGCTTCATCGTGCTGGCTTTCCGTTGTGGATCCGGCGCGGGTCGACTCCGGCGCGTTCCCACGCCCGCGCCGCCCAGGGCGTGTACAGCACCCGTACCGGGAGCCGGTTGAACAGTGGATTCGCGGCCCGCACGACAGCCGCGAAACGCTGGAACCGTCGCTCCGCCCGTTCGTTCCAGGGCAGTGCGCAGACCTCGCGCATCTCCTGGGGTAGGGTTCCGATCAAGACCGTCCGCAGGACGGCATCGATCGGTGCGGCGACGATCCGCCACAGCGGCCGGGGGAGCCATCCGGGGCCGGGAATCCCCTTGCGGAGGTAACCGGTCGCGTACCAGATGGTGCGGGTGCGGACGAACCGGCCCAGCATCGACTCCCAATACGCCTGGAATTCCTCGTAGGTCTGCGGTTGATTACGGGCACTCACCCCGTAAAGCTGATACCAGACCTTGCCTTCCTCGAAGATCTGGACCTTCTCCTCGTGGGACAGCCGCCGGATGAACGTATCCGTGATGTAGAGGACCTGGTCGACGAACGTGGCGTGGGCCCAGTAGAACAGCTCCGGGTTGAGCGCGTGATAGCGCGAACCGTCGCTGATGGTGCCCTTGATGGACCCGTGGAAGTCCCGCACCCGCCGGCCCCAGTCGTGTGGGTCCTCGCTGTAGACGGTCTGCATGATGGGCGGGGCGCTGCGCCGGGCGCGGCCGAGGAAATCGCTGAAGATCACCGAATGGTCCTCGACGCCCTGCGCGAGTTGCTCGATGCAGTTCTCGGTACCCGCGAGCCGCTGGAAGCCGAGTAGGTTGCGGACATCGCCGTGGAACTTCCAGACCAGCGAATCGGGCCCGAGCCGGAGCCGCGGTTCGGCGGTCTCGTGGACCGGCATCGGCAGGCCCTCGCGGATTCCCGCGTCGGATTCGGTGGTCACCGGGCACCTCCGTGGCACTTCGGTCACGGATCATTGGCACAGATCCGTGACTCTGTGCCACCCACCGTAGAACCCCGGCCCGCACGGCACAAGGGGCGGATCGCCCTCGATACCGTGCGGGCCGGAGCGGCTACGCGGTTTCGGCTCCCGAACCCAGCCGGGGGAAGGGCTCGGTGGAGAACACGACCTCCACGGCCACCTCGAAGTACGCCGCGATCCGCAGCGCCAGATGCAGGCTGGGACTGTATTCGCCGCGTTCGAGGTAGCCGACGGTCTGGTAGTGGACCCCGAGCGCCTCGGCGAGCTCGCGTCGCGAGATACCACGTTCGGCGCGCAGCATCGCGATGCGGTTGTAGATGGCCTCAGAAGGCACGCTGCATCGCCTTCTCCCGACGCGCCGCCATACTCGATCCGGACTCGTGCCGTGCCATGCGCCGCAACACTACCGGCGCCACCAGCAGCCCCACGATCGCCCAGCCGCCCAGGACGGCGGCGGTCTCCAGATGGCGCCAGGAGCCGCCGATCTCGACCTCGGCCGCCTCGGGTGGTAGCAGCGCCGAGCGCATACCGAGCCCGGCCCAGTACATCGGGAAGGCCTGTCCCACACCCTGTAACCAGCCCGGCAGGGCGGTGAGCGGGTAGAAGATCCCGGATATGGCGATGAGCCCCATCAGTGGCATGGTGAGCAGGAAGGAGGCCCGGGCGCCGTCGAGCACCCCGCCCAGGACCGCGCCGACCGGTAGCGCCGCGAGCAGACCGAGCAGCACGACCCAGCCGAAGGTCGCCCATGCGGCGGTGCTGTCCAGCGATGAGCCGCCGATGATCACCATGCCGGCCGCCAGGACGACGAGTACCTGCACCAGGACGGATACGGCGGACGCGGTCACCTTGCCGATGAAGTAGCCGATCATGCCGTGGGGTACGGTCCGGGCCCGGAGTAGAGTGCCGTCCTCACGGTCCAGCACGAGCACATTGGTGAGCGCGTAGAGACCGTTGAAGGCGATGATGCTGCCGAGCAGGCCGGGGAGCGCGAGTTCGGCGACGGAGAGGCCGGTGTTTCCGTAGTCGCGATCGCGGAGCAGATAGAGCGCGCCCAATGCGATTGCCGGGGTGAGGAACTGACCGATCAGATCGGGGGCGTGGGTGTACATCTGACGGAATTCGATCCAGCCGCGGGTGAATCCGGCACGGACCGCGTTGGCGACGGGATTCATCGGGTGACCTCCGCGAGAGAGTGGACCGCGCTCGCCGGTTCCCCGGATTCGTAGCGTTGCACCAGGGCCATGTAGGTGTCCTCCAGCGAGGCGCGGCGCACTTCCAGGTCGCCGATACGGTCGCCGTGCTGTGTGAACAGTCCGTGCACGAATTTCGTCGATTCGGTGGTGGTGTGGACGAAACGTTGTTCGTCCACGGTCCAGCGGACCTCGGCCGCACCGGCGATCGACCGGGACAGCTCGTCGGCCGACCCGTCGGCGATGATGCGTCCACCCGCCAGGATCAGGATCCGATCGGCGATCTTCTCGGCCTCGTCGAGATCATGGGTGGTGAGCAGGACCGTGGTGTCCTCCAGGTCGGACAGGCGATGGACCAGATCGTGGAAATCGCGACGGGCCGCGGGATCGAATCCGGCGGTGGGTTCGTCCATGAACAGCAGTTCCGGCCGCCCGGCGATGCCGATCGCCACGTCCAGCCGGCGCCGTTGTCCGCCGGAGAGGGTGGCGATCTCGGCGTCGGCGTGGTCGGTGAGCCCGACCAGTTCGACGAGTTCGCCGGTGTCCCAGGGTTTGCGGACCCGGTCGGTGGAGTAGGGGCGGTAGAACGCGCCCAGGTGGTCGAGCAGTTCGCGGACCCGCCATTTGGCGTGGTCCCGCCATGATTGCAGGACGACGCCGATACGGGCGCGCCATAGTTCGTCCCCGTGTTCGGGGTCGGCGCCCAGTACGGCGACGTGTCCGGCCGACCGCTTGCGGAAGCCCTCCAGTATTTCGATGGTGGTGGTCTTGCCGGCGCCGTTCGGTCCCAGCATGACCAGAACCTCACCGCGGTGTGCCCGGAAGGTCACCTCGTGCAATACGTCGGTGGTGTCGTAGCGCATTCGTAGTTTCTCGACGTTCAGTACCACGCCGTCGCTCGAAGTCATGAGTCCTCCCGATCATCGACCTTCGATCATTCGTAGTATATCTACTACATATGAGAGCGGCAATGCTTCATGTTCGAGTGACTCGGTGCTGCCGAGTGAATGCCCGGCGTGCCGGGGGCCGCCGGGCCGCGACCGGCGCGGTGCTCAGTCCGCGCGGGAGAACACCGCGACCAGGAACTCCGAGGAGTCGGTGAACGGCCGCAGATCCCAGGTCGACAGCAACAGATCGGCGCGGAGACCCTGCTCGGTGGCGTCGGCGCGGAACTCCGCGAAGTCGTAGCCGCGGCCGGCGCCGAAACCGGTCACCACCCGGCCCTGCGGTGCCAGATGCCGGGCGAAACCGGACAGCACCGCCGGGCGGGTCGGCGGGGCCAGGAATGTCATCACATTGCCCGCGCAGACGATCACATCGAAACCGGCGGTCACGCCCCGGGCCGGCAGATCCAGTTCGGCGAGATCGCCGACCAGCCAGGCGGGTCCGGGATAGTCGGCCTCGGCGGCGGCGATCAGCACCGGGTCGATATCGACGCCGACCACCGTGTGACCGGCATTGTGCAGATGGCCACCCAGGCGGCCGGGTCCGCAACCCGCATCGAGTACCCGGCCGCGCCGGCCCAGCATGGCGTCGACCAGCCGCGCCTCGCCGAATATGTCGTGGCCTTCCGCCGCCAGCGTCCGGAACCGCTGCACATACCATTCGGAATGCGCCGGGTCGGCCGCGGTGAGTTCCTCCCAGCGGCTCGGTATGCGGTCCGGCGGGGTGTTCGGGCTCATCCGGTTCCTCTCGCGTCGGGTCACCCGGGGCGGTGGCACCGGATCGAACCCTACGTGCCGTCAGCGCGCCAGCCGGTTCTCGTAGACCGTCGCGAGGTCGCGCAAGGCGGTGGACCCGTCACCGGTGAAGCTGGAGCCGTGCATCACGGCCAGTGTGGTCGGCCGCAATCCGGCCAGCCGGTGCAGTGTCGCGGGTACGGCCGGACCCAGTGATGTGGCGTGGAAAACGTCCTCGGCCACCTCGGCCGGTCCTACCAGATCGGTGCCGGTGAGGGCGGGTCCGTCGCCGAGCTGGGTCATCAGATCGCCGCAGAACAACACGCCGGTGGATTCTTCGTAGAGCACCCGCGCCTCCCAGTTGTGCGGGGCGTGCGGTGTGTCGAAATGCTGGATCCGGCGGTCACCCAGATCGATGATCTCGCCGTCGGCCAGACGCCGCGGCCGCCGATCGGCCAGATCGTCCAGCGAGACCTGGCATCCCACTGCGCCGTGGGCCACCTGCGCGTACGGCGCCGCGTCCAGGAACAGATTCATCGCCCCGCTCTCGTCGGCCTCCACGTGACCGAAAGTGATCCAGCGGAGGTCCGCCACGGGCCGTATCCGCGCGATCGCCGCCGACACCGAAGGGAACAGCGCCCGCATACCGGTGTGGAACAGCAGCGGTTCCGCGGCGTCGACGAAGAACTGATTGAACGTGAAACCGGAGGGGCCCACCTCGGGAACGAAGGTGGAGAAGCGGTAGACACCGTCGGCGATCTCGTCTGTTCGGATATCCATCACAGCAGTCCTGGTAGCGCCATCCCCCGCCGAGTCTCGGACAGAACGCGTATTCGAGCAGCGGATCCCAGTGTATCTCCGCTGGTCGGCGCCGAACAGGGCCGTGCTTTCCGGTCCGGAACCGGGCAGGGCGCGCGTGGCCTCACACCCCGAGGTGAGGCCACGCATGCCGGTAGCCGGACGCGGTGCCGCTACACCTCGGCGACGCAGGTGACGAGCTGACGCTCGTCATAGGTGTAGTAGCTGGTGGCCTCCGCGGGGCACCCGGATTCGTCGGTGGTACCGGTCAGGATCTTCAACACGTGCACGGTATCGGGCTTGCCCGGCGTGCACGGGCTGTGCGTGGGGCTGTCGCTACCCGACGGAACCGTCATGCACTGACCTTCGACCCAGTCGATGTCCAGGCACAGCGCGCCCTGTTCCTGGCCGGCCAGGGTCACGTAGTAGGTCTGGTCGACGTCGGATGCGCAGCCGTCCTGGGTGGGGGCCTTGGCGACCACCTTGTAATTCGAATTCTCCGAACCGCACACGGCGTGGTCGATCTCCGCGTCCATCATCGTCCCCGACAGCGTGACACAGTCACCGATGGCGGCGTCGAAATCGACATCCCCACCCTCGTCGGTTCCGTTCTGTCCGGGCACGGTGGATACCGCGCTCGCCGACGAACTCTGCGCCGAGTCGGTGCCGCCGGTACACGCCGACAGGGTCAGCACCGCGCAGCCGAGTACAACGAGGCCGGCCAGTACACCGGGGATCCGGAACACGGGCGAACGTCTGGACATGCGAACTCCTTCATGGAAATACGTGAGGGTGAACAGTGTTCGGGCAGCAGATGATTCGGAACGGGTACACGGGAATGTGGTGTCTGCGGGGAACGGAGCCGGGTAGGCTCCGTTCCCCGGTGACCGCCGCCGGGAGAACCGGCCGTGCAGGGTTGCCCGGACATCGCGACCCGCCCCCGGCGGCCGATGAACGGTCACACGGGGGGCCGATTGCTTCGGTGACGCACCGCCGGAAGACGGCGGTGCGGGTGATGTCCGGCCGGCGTGGCCGAACGCGGCGGCGACGAGATCGACTGTGGCGGTACGCCGTTGTCCCGATGGACCGGCCACAAGCGAATGCTCGCGTGAGCTTACCGGTCGACCCCCCGACCCGCGGTGATCGCGGGGACGGTTACCCGTGCCCCGGATCCCCGCCGCGCCCGTGACCTACGGCCGTAGCTTCCCACGTCGGTACCTACTCCTCCTCGCTGGTGCCCGGCGCAGATCTTAACCGCTCGCGCCGACAAAGTGGATCCCTCGGGCAGACTCGCCTGTCCGTGGCCGGAGAAGGGATCGCCGATCGTCAGATCGGTCCGGCGGCCGCCGAGATCCGCGCTGCCAGGGCGCGGATCATCTCCGTCGCGACGACCGCGTGCCCGCTGGTCGTGAAGTGGATGAGGTCCGCGCTCATGAGATCCGGGCGCAATCGCAGCGGATGATCCCAGAAGTCGACCAGCACCGCCTCGTACCGGCCGGCCACCTCACGGACGATCGCGTTGAGTTCGGCCATCCGCGGCCGCATCGGCCGCATCGGCGCCATCCGTTCGGTCTCCCAGACATCGGCCACGGTGAAGGCGCACAGCTGGGCGCCGGTAGCGGCCAGCGCGGAGAAAGCGGTGTCGAGATTCGCGCGCAGCCGATCGGTATCCCCGCCGGGATGGAACAGATCGTTGCCGCCGCACGACACGTGCACGAGGTCGGGACGGAACTCCAGTACCGGCGCCAGCTGTTCGGCGAGCAGCTGATCCGAGGTGGCGCCGATCCGCCCGGTGTTGAGGTATGCCGCCTCGGGGTGTACCGAGGTGAGGATCTCCGCGACGCGGTCGGCCCAGCCGATGTCGCGGTAGCCCGCAGACGCATCACCCACCCCCTGGGCGATGGAGTCGCCGAGTACGGCGTAGCGCCGCCAGGGCGCGTCGCGCAAGTGGGCGCGGGCACTGCCGGGGGAGATCAGCAGCGGGTCGTCGGATTCGGTACGGCCGCGGTGGTCTGTCATATCGACTCCTGTCGGGACGGAACGGCGATCAGGCAGGCCGATACGGCGGCGAAGCCCGCGCACAGCAGGAACAGGGTGTGGAACCCGGCGAGCGGGTCACCGGGGTGGGCGGCGAGCACCGCCGCCAGTACCGCGATACCGAGTGCGCCGCCGAGCTGGCGCGCCGTCAGATTCATCCCGGTACCGGCCGCGAAGCGATGCGGCGGTAACGCGTTCGCCGCGGTGGCGCCCAGTACGGTCACCACGATTCCGACTCCGCCGCCGCCGAGTATTCCGGCCGGTATCCATGCCGACCACAGCGCCGGGGTGGGGCCGAACATCTCGGTGCTCATCCAGGCCAGCGTCGCGAGGAACATCAGTACCCCGAGGACTCCGGTCCAGCGGCGGGGGCCGGGCGCGGTGACGCGGCCGGTGAGCGTCGCGGTCACCATCGAGGACACCGCGCCCACACTCAGCGCCGCGGCCGAACCCAGGACGGAGTATCCCCACATCGCGTCGAGGAACATCGGCCCGGCCAGCAGCCATGCGAACATGGCGGCGCCGAATGTGAACGAGGCGGCATTGGCCAGAGCGAACGATCGGTTCCGCCAGAGATCCACGGCGAGAGAGGGATTCGGGTGCCGGAGCGATCGGCGTAGAGCGGCGAGCGTGAGCAGGGCGCCCAAACCGAGCGTCCCGAGCGTGCCGGGCGCGGTCCAGCCCCAGCGCTGCCCCTCGGTGAGTCCCGCGACGAGCCCGCCCAGACCTGCGGCGAGCATGATCGTGCCCACCGGGTCCGGCAGGGCGCCACGCCTCTGCTCGGTGTCGGGTTCCAGGATGCGGAAGGCCAGGCCGGCCAGGGCGAGCGCGATCGGCACATTGATCACGAAAATGGAGCGCCAGCCGAACAGTTCGACCAGCGCGCCGCCGAGCGCGGGTCCCACGACCGCGGCGAAACCCCCGGCCGCCGACCAGGCCGCGATGGCGCCGCCGATCCGTGCGCGCGGGGTGACGGCGAGCAGCGCGCCGAGGGCCGAGGGCACCATCAGTGCGGCCGTCGCCCCCTGGGCCACCCGTGCGGCGATGAGCAGCCCGGCGTTCGGGGCCAGCCCGCACAACAGGGAGGTGAGCGCGAAACCCACCAGGGCGGTGAGGAAGACGGTGCGTCGTCCGGCCGCGTCGGCGATCCGGCCGCCCGGGGTGAGCAGTGCGGCGAACGCGACCGCGTAACCGCTGACCACCCAGGTGAGGGTGGTCGGCGAGGTGGCCGGATGGTCGCGGGCGAGGGAGGGGAAGGCGATATTGACGACCGACAGGTCGAGGAAGGCGAGGAAGGCCGCGCCACTGGCGACGAGAAGTGCGCCGGGGCCGCGTGCGGGGGTGGACTGCGGGCCGGGGGCCCGCACGGACGATTCGGTCATGGGAATCCTGGAAGCCGAGGGAAACAAAACGTACGAACGTTCGTAAAGAAAATACGACCGATCGTTCGTATTGACAAGAGGGCGGTGTCAGAATGGGAGGTATGACGGAGGCGATCACGGATCAACGGCTGGTCAAAGGGGCCCGATCCCGGGCGGCCATCGCCCGGCGCGCCGCCGATGTGGCGTCGGTCGAAGGGCTCGCCGGCGTCAGCCTGGGCAGACTGGCGGCCGATCTGGGCATCAGCAAGAGCGGTATCGCCACCCTGTTCAAAACGAAAGAGGCGCTCCAGCTGGCTGCGATCCGGGCCGGTCGCGACGTCTTCGTCGAACAGATCATCACACCCGCCCTCCGCGTACCGCGCGGTCTACCCAGAGTGCGCATGCTGGTCGAACGCTGGCTCGGATACATCACTGATCCGGTGTTCCCCGGCGGCTGCTTCCGGGCCGCGGTGCTGGCCGAATTCGACAGCCGGCCGGGGCCGGTCCGCGACGCCGTCGCCGCGGACCACGAGGACTGGATGACCTTCCTGACCGAGGAAATCCGCAAGGCTCAGGAATTGGGTGAGCTGACCGGGCGGAACGCGGCGGCGCTGGCCTTCGAGATCGACGCGATCGTCGGCGCCGCCAACGTCGCCCGCCAGCTCGGCGACGACGAGCGAGTTTCGATCGCGCGCCGGATCGTGGAGGATCTCCTGCACTGACCCCTCGGGAAGGGACCGGTCGTGGCGTTGTGGTGGAAGTCCCTTACTCGCGGAGAGCGCCCCGTTCGAGGCCCAGATAGCCGGTGAGTTCGGCCGCGGCGGCCCGTCCGGCCCGGTTCGCGCCGATCGTGCTGGCCGACGGCCCGTATCCGATCAGGTGGATTCGCGGATCCACCGCGACCCGGGTGGCGAGCACGCCGTTCATGGTGATTCCGCCGCCCGGGCCACGGAGTCGCAGTGGGGCCAGATGGTCCAGCGCGCTGCGAAAACCCGTGGCCCACAGA
The DNA here is from genome assembly GCF_000720425.1 of Nocardia rhamnosiphila NBRC 108938. Classification (GTDB taxonomy): domain Bacteria; phylum Actinomycetota; class Actinomycetes; order Mycobacteriales; family Mycobacteriaceae; genus Nocardia; species Nocardia rhamnosiphila. The sequence goes on from NZ_JOAJ01000001.1 coordinate 829,310, forward strand.
ATGACCTGCGCGGCCTGGAAGCTACCGTCGGCCCAGCGCACGCCCTCGGGCTCGATATGGTCGAACATCGGCAGCCGCCGCAGGACGCCGCGGTCCCGGGCGGCGCGAAGCCGGTCGTCCAGCGGGAGACCGGTCACCGAGACCACCGAGCCGGGCGGAAGCCCCCGGCGCACCCGATCCTCCACGATCGCCACCGCCCGGCGGCCGGCGTCCACGTCGAACGGCGCCTCCCGGAAGGCGGGTTCCGAACGCGTCACCCAGGTGGTGCCGGTGACCCGGGAGATCTCGTCGAGCAACTGGACCGCGGAGATCCCGCCACCGACGACCACCACGTGCTGTCCCGCGAACTCCGCAGGATCGCGGTAATCGCGGGTGTGCAGCTGCCGCCCGGCGAAGGTCTCCGCGCCGCGATAGTGCGGTACGAAAGGGTGCTCCCAGGTCCCGGTGCCGTTGATGAGGCCGCGCACCCGAAGCGTGCCCGCCCGGTCGGTCTCGACGTGCAGGAGGCCGTCGTCTCCCGATCGATCGCACACCACCCGCACACTCACCGGCCTGCGTACCCGGAGCTCGAAATGCTCCTCGTAGCGCTGGTAGTAGCGCGGGACCGCGGTCGCCGCCGGAACCTCGGCCCCGGCGGCACCCGGACCGGCGTTCTCGGCGAAGGACATACCGGGCAGGTCGTGTATCCGGTTCACGGTGCTGAGGGTCAGCGACGCCCACCGGAACTGCCAGGCGCCGCCGGGGCCGGGCGCATGGTCGACAATGAGGAAATCCCGCCCCGGCACCAGCCCGTGCCGCCGCAGGTGGTATCCGGCCGACAGACCGGACTGCCCGGCCCCGATCACCAGTATCGGGAAATCCGGTTCGGCCGGATGCACTGCCTGCTGCGCCATGGTCGCCGATGCTAGTGCGCACGTGACACCGGGAACCGCCGGCCACGCACCCGGCGGCCTGTGCCCGCCGCTGCGGGCACCCGGGCCCTCAGCGGGCTACCGGGAGTTCCACCACGAATCGCGCGCCACCGGAGTCCGCGGGCTCGACCCGGATGGTCCCCTCGTGCCGTCCGACCACATCGCGCACGATCGCCAGGCCCAGGCCCGCACCTCCTTCGTCTCGGCTGCGGGCGTCGTCGAGGCGCACGAAACGTTGGAATATCCGCTCCCGATCGGCCTCGGGCACCCCCGGTCCGTCGTCGGCCACCGCGAGCACGGCCCGGTCATTCCGACGCTCCAGCGTCACCCGCACCGTCGTCGCGGCATGCCGTTGCGCGTTGTCCACGAGATTGCCCAGGACACGGGCCAGTTGGGTCCGGCTACCGGTGACGGCGAGCTCGTCCACGCCGAGACCCGCGCCGACCGGTAGACGATCGCCGACCCGGTGGGCCAGTTCCTCCCGGACCAGCGCCGTGAGCTCGATCCGGTCGGCCCGGGGCTGTTCGCCCGCGTCGAGCCGGGCCAGCAGCAGCAGATCGGCCGCGAGGTGTTCCAGCCGCACGGTGTCGCCGAGCACGCCGTCGAGTTCGAGCAGCCCCGGATGCGCCTGCGCGACTTCGAGCTGGGTGCGCAGACTGGCGATCGGACTGCGCAGTTCGTGCGCGGCATCGGCGATGAACCGGCGCTGACGTTCCGCGGACTGCTCCAGCGCCGCGAGCGTGTCATTGGTGGTGACCGCCAATCGGGCGATCTCGTCGCGGGCGGCGGGTTCGGGAACCCGGCGCGACAGGTCGCCGTGCATGATCTCGGCGAGTTCGGACCGGATGGACTCCACCGGCCGCAACGCCCACCGGGTGACCAGCCAGGTCACCGCGGCGACCACGGAGAGCAGCACCGGCAGCCCGATCAGCATCGCCCGCCGCAGGTCGGCGACCGCGCTGTCGGCAGTATCCAGCGACGCGCCCGCGTAGACGGTGACCGGTTGCCCATCGGGGGCGGTGCTATCGAGCGCGGCGACGCGATAGCTCGCGGGCCCGGAATCACCGACGGCCACTTCGGTCTGCCCGAACACCGGTTCAATGGCCGCGGAAGCACCGACGGCCCGCGTACTTTTCGTCTCGCCGGAGCCGGCCGTGCTGCCGGTGCCCAAGCCGGACGCGGTATCCCCGGATCCGGGCGAGTCGTCCTCGTCCGCTGCCTCGGAATCGTCCTCGTCGTCCTCGTCGGATTCGTCGTCCGCGGAATCCTCGTCCTCATCGTCTCCGGATTCTGCGTCCGCCGCTGTATCCGCCCCGAAGTCGGCCATCGGACCCCGGCCCCGCAGTTCTTCGTCGGCGGCAAGTACCCGCCCGTCCGCCGAAACGATCTGCACCGGTTCGTCGTCGGGCTCCGGTAGCCGAAGTTGTGTGAGTGGCGTTCCCGCCTCCAGCTGCCCGGCGATATCGCGCGCGGTGTTCGCGGCCTGCAGATCCGCGCTCTCGACCAGGTTGCCGCGCAGGGCCGCGAGCAGGATGAGCCCGGTGGCGGTCAGGGCTATCGCGACCACCACGGTGGCCGCGGCCGTGGTCCGCGCCCGGACCGAATTCCACCAGGCGCCGCGGCGGCGCGCCCGCTCACCCACGCTCGGCCGCCATCCGGTATCCCGCACCACGCACCGTCAGGATGGTCCGGCAGCCGAAGGGCGTATCGATTTTGCGGCGCAAGGTGCTGATGTAGACCTCGACGATATTCGGGTCGCCATCGTAGGCGAAATCCCAGACATGGTGCAGGATATCGGCTTTGGACACGACCTCTCCGGCGCGCACGGCCAGGTGTTCCAATACCGCGAATTCTTTGGCGGTCAGGACGATCTCGCGGTCTCCACGCCGGCAGCCGTGGGTGGCGGGGTCGACCACCAGATCGCCGACGCGCAGGAGGCGCACACCGCCGCGGGTGCGGCGGCGCAGCAGGGCCCGGATCCGGGCTACGAGCACCACATAGGAGAACGGTTTGCTGAGGTAGTCGTCGGCACCGGTGTCCAGGCCCTCGGCCTCGTCGTACTCGCCGTCCTTGGCGGTGAGCATCAGCACCGGTGTTTCGTGACCCGCGGCGCGCAGGGTCGCGCACACCCGGTAGCCGTTCATACCGGGCAGCATGATGTCCAGGATGATCAGGTCGTACTCGGTGGTGGTGGCGCGGTGCAGCCCCTCGGCCCCGTCGTGCACGACGTCGACCGCGAAACCCTCGGCCGACAACCCTTTCGCCAGTGCGAGGGCGAGCCGTTTCTCATCCTCCACGATCAGCAGACGCATCCACCCAGAGTGTCAGACGCTTCCTGAAATGTTCTTCAGGTGACTTCAGGTCACCTTCAGTATCGGCTTGCCACAGTGATGAGCGTATTCGGGACGTACACCCACTCAGGAGGTTTCACCATGGCAAGCGTTATTCGTCAGGCGGTCGCCGGTCTGCGCTGGATTCTGATCGGTGCCGCGGTCGTGGCCGTGGTCGCCGGTGCCGCCGTCGGCGTCGCCACTGTTGCCCTCGGACACACCCCACCGCACGGCACCGTGGCCCTCGATCGCCCGATCGCGGAGTGGTCTCTCGTCGCCGATCCCGGAATAGATCGCATCCAGGCCATGGACGCCGCCGTGGCCGCGGTGCCGGACAGCAGGGCGGTCGCGGCCGAGTTCGAGACCGAGCACCGCGGACCGGTGTGGGAAGTGGAGGTCGTGACCTCGGCGGGCGTCGAGTACGAGGTGACGGTGGACGCGAACACCGGTGAGATCATCGGTGCGGCCGAACACGATTGATCCTCCCCGTGCGTGTCCGGGCGCCGGGTACGGGCCGGCTGTCGCTCCAGGGCGGCAGCCGGCCCCGCCGCGTAGACGAGGTGCGCGAGCAGGCGGCGCGGCGATGCGACACTGGACTCGCTGTCGCTGTTGTCCGCGAGAGTTCCGGATCGAACAGAAGGTGACCGCCGATGACGATGATCGAGGTGCCCGCGCCCGACGGCGATATCGAGGCCGTGTGGGAGACACCCGAGGGCCCGGGACCGTGGCCCGCGGTGGTGCTGCTGCACGACGCGGTGGGCCTGACCGCCGACCTGCGTCGCAATGTCCGCATGCTGGCCGATCACGGCTATCTGGTGATCGCGCCGGATCTGTTTTCCCGCGGGCCGCGTTGTGTGCCCGGCGTATTCCGCGATCTGCTGTTCACCGGTGAGGGTAGGGCGGTGCGCGATATCGTCGCCGCGCTGCGGCGGATACGCGACGATTCCTCGTGCACCGGCCGGGTCGCGGTGGCCGGTTTCTGTATGGGTGGTGGTTTCGCCTTGCTCACCGCGCCTCGCGGTTTCGACGCCGCCGCTCCCTTCTATCCGACCAGCCGCGGCAACTACGCGGAGATGTTGCGGGGCAGCTGCCCGATCGTCGCCAGCTACGGCCGGTTGGATCCGATCAATATCGGCCGGGCGCGCCGGCTGGAACGGGTACTCGACGATTACGGCGTCCCCCACGACGTCAAGACCTATTCCGGGGTCACCCACGCGTTCGCCAACCGGCTGCCCACGAGCCCGTACTGCGGGTCGCGGGTCTCGGTTACGACGAGGAGGCCACCGAGGACGCCTGGCGACGTGTTTTCGCCTTTTTCGACGCACACCTGACAAGTCCCTCGCCGCACTGACTTCCGCTGCCGCGGTCGACAACGGAACCGATGCGGCGCAGCCGGTTTCGTGTTCCCGGCAACGGGAAGTCATCGGCCGGAAATTGAAGCCGTTGAATATCGTACCGTTCAACAACGGCATAGTTGCCGCTGCTGCGTCCGGCGTCGTGTCCGGGCGGTTCGGTTCGACGGAAGCAGGTTCGATATGTCCAACAACTTCTTCATGACCTTCATGATGATGATGATCATGATGATGATGTTCTGAGATCTCGCGTGGCCGTCCGGGCTCGTCGCCGGTCGATGGGCCGGAATTATCCGAAAGCCTTCGCCCCGGCGCAACGGTGGGCGAGACAGCCCGGTGAAACGGATGAGCAGGTCGCCCGGGGCGGCGACCTGCTCATCCCGGCGCACGCTCCTCGACGAGCAACGTGCGCTCTTCCGGGTGGTTCGTGATCGATACCGGGTGATTCACCCAGACATGCCGGACTGCATCGGATATGCCCGACGGTGCGAGTACCGGCCGGTCGGCACATGAGCTCCGGAAGTGCGAAGCTCAGATACAGACTGTGGCGCTTCCGAGGGGGATACACAGGATGATGGCAGAACCGGTGATCGGGGTGGCCGACGGGGTGGCGGCCGAGGCTGCCGGGGCGCCGAGGGCGCCGAGAGACAGGGCGATCGCAGTTGCGGCGAAAATCTTGGTCATTCTGGTAGACATTGCATATCCTTCGGTCGGGGTGAAACCAGGGACATCATCTTTCGCGCAGCATCATCAGTTTTCGCTGCGGGCAAGGCCGACACCAGACAAGGAATCATCAAATTTTCCGGGACCGACGTCACGAGTGGGTCACCGGTATGCCGCGACGGGTCGCGCCGAGATCGCGGTGACCGCGGAATCGTTGAGGAACGCCCGGCGTCGAATTCTTCCCGGCCGCGCACGATATCCGAGTGGTTCGCGCGTGCCCGGTCGGCCAGGGCGTTCGCCACCACCGCGAGGCCTTCACCCCGCGGCGACAGGGAGTGCTCGACCCGAGGTGGCGCGGACGTGTAGACCGGGCGGCTGATCAGCCCGTCCCGCACCGGTTTTCGGTGCTCACGGTGAGAATGCGCTGGGGCAGGCCGGGAATCGCCCGCTACAACTCGCTGAAACGCCAAGGCCGGAATACAAGTCGTGGCCGAAGGGCTTGTCGGAGAGGGGGCGACAAGCCCTTCGGAGTTGCGCGGCGGGTTACTCCTGCCCGTCGGTTCCGTACCCGAGTTCGACGTCGTAGCCGACCTCTTCGCCGGAAATATCGATCTGCCCGGTGACCGGCGGATAGCCGCGGGCCACGACCGTGTACCGGCCCTCGGGGAGATCGGGCACGATGTAGCGGCCCTGCTCGTCGGTGTGCGCGGTGGCGGCCACATCGCCGGTGGCGTCGAGGACGGTGATCTGGATATCGGTCACCGGCCGGCCACCGTCGGCTCGGGCCGATCCGGTCAGCACGGCCATCGGCGCGAGTTCGATATCGTGCCGCAGCCGGCCGCTGTCGGGCACGGTCAGCGCGGTCGCGCTCGGGCGCATGTGCTCGGCGACCGCCACCAGTGTGTAGGTGCCGGGAACCACGCCGTGGCAGAGGTAGGCGCCGTCCTCGCCGGACGCGGCCGATGCGACGACCTCGCCGTACTGGTCGGTCACCGTGACCGTCGCGCCGGCCAGCGGCGCATCGCCGCGGGTCGAGCGGACGGTGCCCGACAACTCGCCGAGCCCGGAGAGGGTCAGGTCCATGCGCTGTGGCTGCGCGGCATGCGCGACATTGACCGCGGTGGGCCGGTGACCCGGCGCCGAGACGATCAGCACATAACTACCCGGCCCGGGGGCGTTGACGGTGTAGCCGCCGTCGCCCGCCCCGCTCGCCCGCGCGACCTGGTGTCCGCGCTGGTCGATCAGGGTGAGTGCCGCACCGGGGACCGGGCGTCCATCCTCGCGGGTGATGTGCCCGTGGAACGAACCGCTCTCCTCGCCGGCCCCGGAGTACCGGGCCGTCGGCAGCGAGGTCTGTGCGGTGACGGCCGGGCTGTACACGCCGTGACCGTTCTGTCCGGCCGGCGCCTGCGCGGTGAGCGCGCCGACAGGTACGGGCGCCGGTTCGGTTCGCGGATCGTCGGCGTCCTCGGTCACCGGGGCGTGGTGGCGACCCACCGGCTCGGCCATCGCGGGGGTGCGTTCGAGATCGGCCAGATCATCGGGCACCTCGGCCTTGGGCTCCATATCGGTGGCGGCCGCGGGATCGGCCGTCGGCTCGATATCGATCGTGCGCCGCAGCGGGCGGTTCGGCAGCAGCGCCGCGGCGATGAGCGCCACCACACAGGTCACCGCGGCGATCAGGAAGATCCGGCCGGTGGCGTCACCGTAGGAGAAGCGCACGATCTCGGCGATCGGGGCGGGCAGCGCCTTCAGGTCCAGATTGCCGCTGCCCGACGACGTGGTGTGGATGCCGAGTTCGGCGAAACGGGCGGTGGACAGTTCGCTCACCCGGGTCGCCAGGACCGAACCCAGGACCGAGACGCCGATGGCACCACCGAAGGTGCGGAAGAAGGCGACGCTGCTGGACGCGGCGCCGATGTTCTGCACGCTCACGGTGTTCTGAACCGCCAGCACCAGGTTCTGCATCATCATGCCGACACCCGCGCCGGTCACGGTGATGAAGCAGCCGATCAGCCAGATGTTGGTGGCATGGTCGACGGTGGAGAGCAGGGCGAATCCGACTACCAGCAGGGCCGCGCCGGTGACGACGAAGCTCTTCCACTTGCCGAACCGGGTGATGAGCTGACCGGAGATCACCGAGGCGACGAGCATCCCGGCCACCATCGGCGACGACAGCAGACCCGCTGCGGTGGGGGAGTAGCCGCGGGCGGTCTGCAGGTACTGACCGAGGAACGTGGTGGCGCCGAACATACCGACGCCCACGGCGACCGAAGCGAGGATGGCCAGCGCGGTGGTGCGTTCGGTGACGATCTTCAGCGGGATGACCGGATCCTTCACCCGCGATTCGACGAACACCGTCAGCGCCAGCAGCAGGACGCCGCCACCGACGTAGAGCGCCGATTCGGTGGACCACCACTCGTAGTACCCGGCCTTACCGGCGAACGAGACCCAGATCAGCAGGACCGAGACGCCCGCGGTGAGCAGGGTGGCGCCGAGCCAGTCGATCTTGACGCCCTCTTTACGGGTCGTCGGCAGCCGCAGCGTGCGCTGCAGGAGCAGCAGGGCGATCACGGCGAGGGGGATGCAGATGAAGAAGCACCAGCGCCAGCCGAGTGGGCTGTCCACGATGACGCCGCCCAGGATCGGTCCGCCGGTCATGGAGACCGCCATGACCGCACCCATGTAGCCGGAGTACCGCCCGCGTTCGCGCGGCGGAATGATGCTGCCGATGATCGCGACGACCAGCGCGGTCAGCCCACCCATGCCGACGCCCTGCAATGCGCGGGCGGCCAGGAGTAGTCCGACATTGTGGGCGAAACCGGCGATCACCGAGCCGACCACGAAGATGATGATGCCCAGCTGCACCAGCGTCTTCTTGTTGAACAGGTCGGCCAGCTTGCCCCAGATCGGCGTCGAGGCCGCGTTGGTGAGCAGAGCGGTGGTGATGACCCAGGCGTAGGCGGTCTGTGACGCCTGTAGATCACCGATGATGGTCGGCAGGGCGTTGGCGACGATGGTCGTGCTGAGCAGCGCGGTGAACAGCGCCGCCAGCAGACCGGTCATCGCTTCGAGGATTTCGCGATGGCTCATGGCGAGCGGATCGCGAGAGGCTGGCGCCTCGGTGTCAGACATCGGCTCTCTCTTTCGAAACCTGCGGGTTCTCGTCCGCCGTGCCACAGCGGTCCCGGGAGTTGAGGGAATTGCGGAGGCGGCGCATCACCTGATAGGCCTGTTCCACGTCGTCCTCGGTCCAATCGCCGAGGGTTTCCTGGAGGTGCCGGGTGTGCAACGCCCGGACGCGGTGCAGCAGATCCTGGCCGTCCGGGGTCAGCCGGACCAGGCTGGCGCGGCCGTCGCTGGGATCGGCCTCGCGGCTGATGTATCCGGCGGCGGCCAGTTCGGTGATGTGCCGGCTCATTGCCGACGGGGTGATGCGGAGGTCGGCCGCGAGGCCCACCTGCCGGCAGGGGCCCGCCGTCTCGAGGGTGGATAGGACGCCGAGCCCACCGGGGAGGAGCCGGCCCGCGTCGGACTGGGCCAGCGTGCTCCGGAGGGCCCGGCCGATGAGGAACATCTCACCGAGGAGGTTCTGTGTGGTATCCGCTGAGACTGGCACGGTGGCTCCAAACAATGATTAGTTCACTACGCTAACTAAAAATAGATCAGTTGCTTGCAGTAATCAACTATCGCAAATCGGACACGGAACTGCGGGTCGGGCGCGGCTCCCGGGGGAGTCGACTCGATTAGCCTCGAGGTGGAACCGAATATCCCGAGCCGGATGCTGTATCCGGTCCGATCGAAAGGGTAATTGTGCCGATAGAGCTGGACCTGTCGACCGACGAACTGCTGTCCACTACCCGGGCGGTACGCAAGCGCCTCGACCTCGAGCGCGAGGTCCCGCTCGAGGTCGTGCGAGAGTGTATCGAACTGGCGGTCCAGGCGCCGAGCGGTTCGAACCGGCAGGGCTGGCACTGGGTCGTGGTCACCGATGCCGAACGCAAGCGCGGGCTGGGGGAGCTGTACCGGAAATCCTTCGAACGCTACGCGGCGTCGAAGTACTTCCCCGGGAACCAGGCCGATTCCGGCTCGTCGGAGGACGCCGCCCGGCAGCGTATCGCGAGTTCGGCGACGTACCTGGCGGAGAAGATGGGTGAGGTGCCGACCCTGCTCGTGCCGTGCATCGAGGGGCGGGTGGACGGGGCCTCGGGTGCGCAGAGCGCCTCCCATTGGTCATCGCTGTTCCCGGCGGTGTGGAGCTTCTGCCTGGCCGCGCGTTCCCGCGGGCTCGGTACGGCCTGGACCACCCTGCATCTGAGCTATGAGCGCGAGGCCGCCGACATCCTGGGAATTCCGTACGACACGGTCTCCCAGGGGGCGCTCCTCCCGGTCGCCTATACCAAGGGGACCGATTTCAAGCCGGCCGCGCGCACGGATCTGGACCGGATCGTGCACATCGGAGGCTGGTAGGCCGGCCGCTCGCGATCTCGCCCGGGTCCGGCCCGCGTAGGCGCTCCGCGCCCGTGGGCGGGGCCTCGCCGGACTCGATCCGGCTGCGGTGACGTATATCTGCACGCCCGCCGGGAGGTGACCGCATCGCCCCCCGACGGGCGTTCTGCGTAGGGGCGAATGGGGAGGCGGGCATACCGCCGGAAGCCGGTGATGTCCGGCGCTGAACTGGGCGGACAGTCGACTCTTGACAGGTGGCGTGTCAGCGATCACACTTGCCACGGAAGTTGACATGACTGTCACGTCATTATCAGTGAGTCAGGAGGCATCGGTGCCTGCAGTTCCCGATATGCGCGCGCTCGGGCGAGAAGTGAGCAACTGGGGTCGCTGGGGGAGCGACGACGAGCGCGGGACCACGAATCTCATCACGCCGGAGCGGGTTGCCGCCGCGGCCGGCCTGATCCGGACCGGTGAGGTCTTCCCTCTGGGGATTCCCCTCGATGGTGACGGTCCGCAGCCCGGCGGCCTGCGCATCAACCCCATCCGGCTCATGTCCGAGAACGGTCAGGAGCAGGTACTGCCCGGCGGATTCAAATGGGCCGACGATTACGTCTTCATGCCGCTGCAGGCAGGCTCGCAATACGATTCGCTCGCCCACGTGCACTACGACGACCAGCTCTACAACGGCTTCCCCGGAGACGGCGTCTCGGTCAAGGGCGCCGGCAAATGCGGTATCCACACCCAGGCGGGTGGTATCGCCGGGCGCGGTGTCCTGCTCGATATCGCCAAGGCCCGCGGCGTGGACTGGCTCGAGGCCGGTACCGCGATCGGCCCCGAGGAACTCGACGAGGTCGCCGCGGACCAAGGTGTCACGGTCGGCGCGGGCGATATCCTGCTGATCCGGACGGGCTGGCGCAAGAAGTTCCTCTCCGACGGCGATGCCGCCGGGTTCATGGCGGGAGAGCCGGGACTGAGCCTGAACTGCGCGACCTGGCTGCGGGAGCGCGATGTGGCAGTGGTCGGCTCGGACAACTGGGCCGTCGAGGTGATGCCCGGCGAGAATCCGGGCTCCGCGTTCGAACTCCATATGGTGCTCATCCGGGATATGGGCCTGACCCTCGCCGAGATGCTCGACTTCGAGGATCTGTCCGAGGCGTGTGCCGCCGACGGCCGCTACGACTTCTTCTACGCGGGCCCGCCCCTGCAGTTCACCCGCGGCATCGGCTCGCCGATCAATCCGCTGGCGATCAGATGAGGACCGGCATGGACACGATCGCGCTGCCGCAGTGGAAAGGAAGCAGGACCCGTGCTGGTCGGTGACATCGTCGAATACGGCGCACGTAAACATCCGGACCGTATCGCGTTGCGGTTCGAAGACGAACGGATCGGCTACCGGGAGCTGCGCGACCGCAGCCGGCGGCTGGCCAACGCCCTGCTGGGTGTGGCCGCGCCCGGGGACCGGGTCGCCGTCCTCTCCGCCAACTGCACGGAGTACTTCGACTGCTACTACGGCGTGCCGATGGCAGGTATGGCGCTGACCATCCTGAATTTCCGGTCCCATCCGGATCAGGTGGCGGCGCTGCTACGGCACTCCGGCGCCGGGGTACTGATCGTCGCGGCGGAATTCGCCGAGCTGGTGGCCCGGATACGGGAGGAGATCCCCGGCGTGCACACCGTGGTATCGCTCGGCGGTCCCGTCGAATCGGCCACGGCATGGGAGGAATTCGTGGGCGGGGCGGAGGCGGTGGAGCCGCCGGTACGCCCGGCGGCCGACGATACCGCCTGGCTGGTGTACACCAGCGGGACGACCGGCACCCCGAAGGGCGTGATGCTCAGTCATCGCAACCTCCTCGCCGGGGTCACCTCGTCGGCACTGCAGTGGGATCTGCCCGAGGACACGGTGTTCCTGTTCTGCTTCCCGCTGTGCCATGTCGGCGGATATGTCACGCTGGTCAACCATCTACTGGGCGCCACCGTAGGCTTCCTCCGGACCTACGACAACGCCACGTTCCTCCGGTTGGTGGACGAATGGCAGGTCACCCAGACCGGTTTGGCGCCGACGCTGATCAGCTTCCTGCTCCGGGACCCCGCGCTGGAGACCAGCGCGCTGACCACGTTGCAGGCGGTCGGTTACGGGTCGGCGGCGATTCCGGCCGCGGTGCTGCGGGAGGGGTTGCAGCGGTTCGGCTGCGACTTCTACCAGGGCATGGGGATGACCGAACTCGCCGGCAATGTGCTGCATCTGGATGCCGCGGCGCATCGCCGGGCGGCGGCCGGCGACACGGGGCTGCTGATGTCGGCGGGTAAACCGATGCGCCTGGCCGATATCCGGGTCGTCGACGACGAATTCGCCGATGTCGCGGTCGGTGAGATCGGCGAGATGGTCGTCCGCGCCGATCAGGTGACGGTGGGTTACTGGAACGATCCGCAGGCGACGGAGACCGCGTTCACCGACGGATGGTTCCGCACCGGGGATCTGGTCCGGCAGGACGACGAAGGTTTCGTCTACATCGTCGACCGGAAGAAGGATCTCATCATCAGCGGCGGCGAGAACGTCGCCTCGCTCACCGTGGAGCAGGCCCTGTACCGGCATTCCGCGGTCGCCGAGGCCGCCGCCGTCGGCGTACCCGATGAGACCTGGGGCGAGGTGGTCTGCGCGGTCGTGGTGCCGCGGGCCGGAGTGACCGTATCGGCCGCCGAGATCATCGCCGGCTGCCGGGAGCACCTCGCCGGGTTCCAGGTGCCGCGGCGCGTCGAGTTCGTGGACGCGCTTCCGAAGAATGTGACCGGGAAGATCCTCAAACGAGAGCTGCGCGAGCGGTTCTCACCTGCGAGATGAGGGAACGGGGCCGGCCGGGTGGGCAGACCACCCGGCCGGCCCCGCAGCAGGGGTGATCCGGTGCGCAGAAAGACGAAGGACCCGGTTGCGGCTGTACAGCCGCAACCGGGTCCTTCGTCGTGAGGTGCGCGGGGTCCGATCCGGCGCGCGCTGCCGGACGGTCCCCGGGGCGGGGCTCGTCCGGCAGCGCGCGCCGGGTGGGTCAGCCGAGCCGGCGTGGGTTCGACACCCGCAGCCTCGCCTCGACTGCGGCGTTCACCGCGGCGCGGACCCGCGGGTCCGCGCCGGCGAGAGCGCCCGCACGCAGCCGTTCGGCCAGGGCCGCCTCGGACGGACAATCCAGGGCGCACAGCAGATCGTGCACCCGGCCCGTGGGCCCGGCACCGGCTCGCAGTTCCCGGCCGCCGATCTGCAGCAGGGACGCACAGATACGCAACAGATAGCGTTGCGCGCCGGCGTCCTCCGGCAGGGCCGGACCGATCTCCCCGGTGAGTGTCTCCGCCACGAGATCCAGGATCTCGGTGAGATCCGGGCGATCGTGGACCGTCGGCACCGGGGGCGGCGGTGCGCTGTCGCCGGGAACGACTTCGAGCAGGCCGAGAACGTCGAGCAGGTCGTACTCGGATTCGCAGACCCGGCGCCCGATAGCGGCCAGTTCGAGCGAATGTTCGGCGCCCCCGAGATGGCGTTCGGCCTGGAATCGGCTCAACACCAGCCATTTCAGTGTGCCGAAGACTTCCCACCAGTGCAGTTCGGCCGCCGCCGGCCGGTCGCCGGTGGCGCGCTGATAGCCGTCCAAGAGCTGATCTCTGGTGCCGAGCCCGCCCACCGGTGCCGTCGCGCCGAAACGCCAGGCGCGAACGCAGAGCCAGCCCAGGTCCTCGATCGGGTTGCCGAGATGGGCGAGCTCCCAGTCGAGTACGCCACGGATGCCGTCGGTGTCGATCAGCAGGTTACCCAGCCGGAAATCGCCGTGCACCAGGCCGGCCGCCCGATCGGGTGGCCGGTTGTCCCGGAGCCAGCGCAGGCCGATTTCCACCGCGGGCCGGGGGTCGGCCAGGTCCCGATAGGTGTGCTCGATGGCGTCGAGGGGGTCGCGGTCGTCGAGGTCGGTGAGCGTCGTCACCGGTGTGCGATGGATCAGCCCCAGGACGTAGCCGAAATCCTCGGCGAGCTGCGCACGGACGGCGGCGAAGCCGGGATCACGCTGCAGCTTGCGCGGGATCGACTCGCCGGGGACGGTATTCATCAGCAGGTACGGGGCATCGATTCCGGGCGCGGTGTCCCCGGAGGCGAGTACCTCGGGAACCGGCACTCCGGCCGTGGCCGCGGCGCGCAGACACGCCACTTCGGCACGCATCCGGTCGATCTCACCGCGGCCGGGCGGGTCCCGGCGCAGCACCGCGGTGGTCTCGCGGCCGGTGTGATCGGTGGCGCGCACCGCGTAGATCTCGCGGCTGGCGCCGCCGGTGAGCCGGCGCACCTCGGCACCGGCGAGCTCGGTGCCGGTGGCGGCGGCCAGGACGGCACGTACTCCCTGGGCGAGCGTCGCCGCGGGCGTCGTCACAGCCACGGTGCGGCCCCGGGGTCGCGCAACAGGCGCCGCGCGGTGGACATCCGGTGCACCTCGTCGGGGCCGTCGTATACGCGCGCGTACCGTGCCTGCCGGTACATCCGCTCCAGCGGAGTATCGGCGGTGAGGCCGAGCGCGCCGTGGACCTGGATGGCGCGATCGATGACATCGTGCAACATGCGTGCGCCCCAGAACTTCACCAGGCCGACACGGACGCGGTAATCCTCTCCGGCGTCCATCGCGCGCGCGGCATCGAGGGTCATGAGTCGTGCGGCGTGGATCTGGGCGGCGGATTCGGCGATATAGCGGTGGATCTCGCCCTTCTCGGCGAGCAGCGACCCGTGCGCGAAGCGGGTGTTGGCACGGGCGCACATCAGTTCATAGGCACGCTGGGCTTGGCCGAGCCAGCGCATACCGTGGAAGATCCGGCCGGCACCGAGCCGGTCCTGGGCCACCGCGAAGCCCTTCCCGCGTTCGCCGAGCAGGCTGTCCAAGGGGACGCGGACGTCGGTGAGGCGGACCTCGTAGTGATCACTGGGGTCGTGTCCCATTGTCGGGATCGAGCGGACGATCTCGAAACCCGGGGTATCGATCGGCACGATGATCGCGCTGATCCGAGCGTGCCGGGGCTCGCTGTCGGGTTCGGTGCGGGCGAACACGGTGCAGAATGCCGCCTGTTCCGCTCCGGTGGTGAACCATTTGTGCCCGTTGATCACCCAGCTGTCGCCGTCGGCTACGGCGCGGGTCTCGATCAATGTCGGGTCCGAGCCCGCGACCTCGGGTTCGGTGAGCCCGACCGACGGCAGGATGTCCCCGGACACCAGTCCCGGGACCCAGCGCCGGCGCTGTTCCGCGGTGCCGTGCAGATGCAGCATGATCGTGTCCTGCATCGTGACCGAACCGACTGCCAGCTGCCCGAACTCGGAGCGCCCGATGATCTCGTTGAGGTAGACGAAATCGAGGAACGGCAGACCGCCCCCGCCCACCTCGGCGGGGTGGCCGAGTGCCCAGATACCGAGTTCCTCGGCCCGCGCGCGCAGCCCGGCGAGCGCCTGCCCGGCGCTGTCGTCGTCGCGGGCGAGTACCGGTTCCCGGGGGATGACCTCGTCGTCGATGAACCCGCGCATCCGCGCGGTGAGTTCGGTCAGCCGGGTGTCCATCGTCGTCATCCCTTCCGGCCGGTGGTGAACTCGCGCAGCGGCCGGGTCGCCGCCGAGTCGACGTATTCGTCGATGCGGGCGATGCGTCCGTCGCGGACCTCGACGAACAGGCATGCGGCCACCTCGAGCAGACCGTGTCCGGGGAGTTCGCCGCGCAGGACGTGCTGCTGGGCGAAGCCGGCGGGCAGTGGGTACCTGCGGATGTCCTCGTAACGCATGTCCACGAGCGTGCGCGAAAGCCAGCGCAGGACCCGCAGATTCTCGGTGACGGTTTCCTCGGTGCCCTTGTCGTTGTGCCAGATCCGGGCGTCGGGAGCGTACAGCTCGGTCAGGGTCGCTTCATCGCCCGCGCTGACGGCGGCGAAGAAACGATCGGCCAGGTCGATCATCGGGTGTCCTCTTCTTTCGGCATGACCGGTGGCATGGCCTCCGGCGGTGTTCAGCGTCCGGGCGCGGTCGAGGGGTGCAGGCGCCCACCGGCGCGGAGCAGATTGCTGTCGGCGGCCCGGCCGAGCAGATCGGCGGCCAGGGCCGCGGCGGCGAGGGTCGCGGGCAGGTCGATGCCGGTGGCGATACCGCTGTCCTCGAACAGGTAGACCAGTTCCTCGGTCGCGATATTGCCGCTGGCGCCCGGCGCGAAGGGGCAGCCGCCGAAACCACCCGCCGCGGCGTCGAATCGGCGAATGCCGTGCAGATAACCCGACCACGCGTTGGCCAGTCCCTGCCCCCTGGTGTTGTGCAGATGCAGCCCGATCTCCACACCGGGGACCGCGGCGTGGACGAGGTCGACGACCTCGGCGGTCCGGCGCGGGGTGGCCGTGCCGACGGTGTCGGCTACGGAAAGACTGTCGGCGCCGGCTGCCCGGGCGCGCGCCGCGATCTCGGCGACCCGGTGCGGCGGGGTGGGTCCGTCGAAGGGGCAGTCGAAGGCGATCGCGATGATCACCTCGAGCTCGCCACCCGCGCCGTGGACCATCTCGGCGATCGGGCCGATCAGTGCGATCGACTCTTCGCTGGTCCGGCCGACATTGGCGACACTGTGCCCGTCGGAAGCCGAGACCACGTACTCGAGCCGGGTCACGCCCGCGGCGAGCGCCCGCCGGACCCCGCCGAGTCCGGCGACCAGAGCCGAGAACGCCACATCCGGCCAGCGGTGCAGCCGAGCGGCGACCAGTTCGGCGTCGGCGAGCGCCGGTATGGCGCGTGGGGCCACGAACGAGGTGACCTCGATCCGGCCGACACCCGTGGCCGCCAGCGCCGCGATCAGTTCGAGTTTTGCCTCGGTGGTGATGGGCGCTTCGATCTGCAGTCCGTCGCGCGGCCCGACCTCGCGGATATCGACCTGTGCCGGGGCAGTCATGCGATGGTTCTTTGTGCGCGCAGTTCGCCGAGCCGGTCCGCGGCGTAGCCGAGGATTTCGCCGAGGACCTCATCGGTGTGGGTACCCGGGCGACCGGGTCCACCCCAGCGGACACCGCCCGGTGTCTCGCTCAATTTGGGTACCACGCCGACACCCTTCACCGGTACCGGGTCGTATCCGGGGTCGGCGGGCTCGTCCGAGGGATCGCGGTGATCGACGAACAGATCGCGGGCGCGGAACTGTGGGTCGGCCATCACCTCGGCGACCGTGTTGACCGGTCCGGCCACGACACCGGCCGCGGCCAGCAGATCGATGAGTTCGGCCGCGGTGAACTCCACCGCCCATGCCGCGATGATCTCGTCGAGTTCGTCCTGGTTGCGGCCGCGCGCGGTGTGGTCGATATAGCGGGGGTCGGTCGCGAGTTCGGGGCGGCCCATGGCCGCCGTCAGCCGCCCGAACACGGTGTCCTGGTTGGCCGCGATGATGACCCACAGACCGTCTTTGGCGCGGTACAGATTCGAGGGCGCGATCCGGTCCAGCCGGGTGCCCGACGGCTGCCGGATATGCCCGGTCTTGTGGTAATCGGGCACCGTGGATTCCTGGATCGCGAGGGATGCCTCGGTGAGCGCCGCGTCGACGATCTGCCCGCGGCCGGTGCGTTCGCGCACCAGCAGGGCGGCCAGGACGCCCTGGAAGGCGAACATCCCGGCGAGGCTGTCGCCCAGCGACAGGGCGATGCGGGGTGGGGCCTGGCCAGGGAAGCCGTTGAGGTACCGGAGACCGCTGACGCCCTCGGCGACCGAGGCGTAGCCCGGCCTGGAGGAATAGGGCCCGGTCTGGCCGTAGCCCGAGACCCGGGCGAGTACGAGCCCGGGGGAGACCGCGGTCAGCACGTCGTAGCCGATTCCCCAGCGCTCCAAGGTTCCCGGCCGGAAACTCTCCACCACCACATCGGCGGTGCGGGCCAGTTCGAGGAAGATCTCGCGGCCGGCGTCGGTCCGTAGATCGATACCGACGCACCGCTTGTTGCGGGCGTGGACCGTCCAGAAGTACTGGTGGCCGCCTTCGGCCTGACCCCATTCGCGTAGCGGGTCGGGCCGGTCCGGCGCTTCGATCTTGATGACGTCCGCGCCGAGGTCACCGAGTAGCCGGCCGCAGTAGGGCCCCGCGATGAGCGTGCCCAGTTCCAGGACGCGATAGCCCTCGAGCGGGCCGCGCGGCGGCGCGTCCGCGCCGGGTCGCGAATCCGTTGTCATCGAAAGAGCTCCGAGGAAACCCCTGGCTTCAGCCGTGGGGAGGATTCGGAGTTGAGCGTTCTTCTGGTTTTCGACATAGCGTTTCACTACCTCCGAGGTCGCGCCGCCGGCAGTGGCGACGAAGTACGAGTTGGTCCACCGGGTGGGTAAGCGAGACTCGAGGGTGGGGGACTCGGCTCGCAGGGTGCGGGAAGAGCGGCCCTTGATCTGTTTGACCAGGCGGTGGATCCCGAACTGCGGCTCGTATGGGACGAGTGGGTGCATGTGGTCGGCATGGTTTCCGGCTTGATGACGTGTGATCTCGTTCGTCGCAGACTTCGCGAATGTGCTGCTCGGGGTGTTGTTCAATGCGTCCGCCGATGACGGGTCGCTGGTATTTCGGGTACGACACGACGTGGTGGTTGTTGCGGGGGACGATGGTGGTGTTCGACGCCGATGACGTTGGCACTCGAATGGGATACGTCCATGCTGTATTTTGCCGGTCATGGGGGAAGTTGTTCGCTATACCTATCGGCTGCGTCCCGGCGTGGTCGCGGAGCGGACGCTCATCGATGAGTGGCATCGCTGCCGGTTCCTGTGGAACGAAGCGGTGCACCAACAGCGCGCCGGGAGTAAACCGACCTTCTCTCGGTTGTCGAAAATGCTCACTGAAGCACGCGGCCGTAATGCCTGGTTGCGGTCGGGTTCGCAGGTGGTTCAGCAGCAAATGTTGCGCACCTATGCGCAGGCGCTCGCTCACTCGTTCCGGGTGAAAGGCCGTGGTAGGCCGGTGGTCAAGACCCGGAAGAAGGCGTTGCCGTCGCTGGAATACACCACCCGGGGTTTCTCGATCAAAGAGGGGCGGTTGTGTCTGGCGGGTAGGGTCTCGATCCCGGTGGTGTGGTCTCGTGAGTTGCCGTCGGCACCGAGTTCGGTGCGGGTGTATCGGGACAGTCTCGGATATTGGTATTGCTCGTTCGTGGTGCGCCGCGAGAGTGAACCGCTGCCGGAAGTGGTCGGGGTGATCGGTATCGACTGGGGTGTGAGCACGACCGCGACCACCACCGATCCCGCCTATGATCTGCCCTACCTCGGGCACCGACGTCGGTGTGCGGCTGAGCTGGCTACAGCGCAGCGGAAGATGGCCCGGCGGCGGCGTCCACGTGGACAGGCCCCGTCGAAGGGCTACCAGCGGGCGAAACTCCAGGCCGCACGGCTGCACAAGAAAGCCGCTCGGCAGAACACGCATGAGGCCCGGCAGTGGGCGCGGCGTGTGGTTGCCGGCCATCAGACCATCGCAGTCGAGGACTTCGAGCCGAAGTTCCTCGCCCGTTCCACGATGGCACGGAAAGCAGCCGACGCTGCGATCGGTGCCGCGAAACGAGAGCTGATCGAACGTGCCACGCGGGCGGGGCGGAAGGTGGTGAAGGTTCCGCCCGCGTACACGACCATGACCTGCGCAGGCTGCGGAGCGAGAGCCAAGCAGCGGCTTGCCTTGCAGGTAAGGATTTTCAGTTGCGAAGACTGTGGGCACACCGCAGACCGCGACCGGAACGCCGCCGCTGTCATTCTGGCGGCCACGGTAGAACTCGACCGTGCCAGTGCTGACGACATAAGACATTGCGGGCCTCCCTCCGGGGCGGTCAGTGGTGCGGTCCGAGCTGGAAATCCCCTGGCTTCAGCCGTGGGGAAGAGTTGATACTTGCCTCCTCGAAACGGCAGGGGGTGGGAGCTGTCGTAGCGAACGAGGTGTCGGGTCGGACGGGGAGATCCCACCAGGAGGCCGGGTTCGTGCGGTACGACGCGTCTGCGCCGGTCAGGGCGCTCGGTCGAGCTGGAGTGCGCTGACGCACATGTGATCGAGGGTCGCGAGCAGCGCCTCCTCGTCGGCGTCCTCGCCCTGGATCAGCCACAGGTACAGGGTGTGATCCACCATGGCGGACATGGCGCGGGCGGCCAGTTCGGGGTCGAGGCCGGTGGGGGCCAGTCCTTCGGACTGCCAGCGGGCGATGGCACGGGCCGTGCGGTCGATCAGCTGGCGGCGGTGCTCGTGCCGGAGCCGGCGGAACTCCTCGTTGAAGGTCGCGACCTGTTCGATGATCGCCATCAACGGCGCGTTGCGACGATAGGCCTGGTAGTAGGACCGGTTCGAGGCGATCAGCCGCTCGGCGGGGGAGAGATCGGCCGCCGCGGGCTCGCGCCGGTGCATATCCTCGAAGAGCCGGTTGCTCAGTTCCCCGAAGACATCGTCCTTCGATTCGAAGTACCGGTAGAAGGTGCCGTAGGAGACCCCGGCCTCCTGCGCGATCAGTTCTACCCGCGCATCCAGGAATCCCACGGTCTCGAAGACGCGGCGGGCCGCGTCCAGCAGAGCGTCACGCGTCTTGCGTCCCCGCGGGGTCAGAGTGTCGACCGAGGCGGGGGAACTGTTGACAGATGACTTCGCCACGGGACAGACTATTCCCGAAGCTGACATGACTGTCAAGTCATGTTTCGCTCCTGCGGCGACCGCCGGAACGGCCGCTCACGCGACATTGTCGCCCATAGGAAGGATTGCGATGAACGACACCGACCCGAGGTACGAACTACGCGGGATCAACCATCTCGCGCTGGTCTGCTCCGATATGCGCCGGACCATCGATTTCTATACGGGTGTACTCGGTATGCCGCTGATCAAGACCATCGAACTGCCCGGGGATCTGGGGCAGCACTTCTTCTTCGACTGCGGGAACGGCAATACGCTTGCCTTCTTCTGGCTCGCCGACGCACCCGACGCGGCGCCGGGCGTGGCGGCCCCCAAGGGCCTGCCCGACGCCGGTGAACTCGTGAGCGCGGTGGGTTCGATGAACCACGTCGCCTTCGCCGTACCGCCGGAGAAGTTCGACGAGTACTACGAGCGGCTGCGGGCGGAGGGGATCGAGGTCAGTCGCGTGCTCAATCACGACGACAGCCGCGCCGGCGTCTCCCGGGAGGTGCACCCGGGCACCTTCGTGCGCTCGTTCTACTTCCAGGACCCCGACGGCGTACTGCTCGAATTCGCTTGCTGGACACGCACCTTCACCGACGCCGATATCTCACACGAACCGAAGACCGCCGCCGACCGCCGCGTCCCCGCGTCGCACTGAGCCGAAAGGAGCGCCACCGTGCCCAGGTTGCGTGAAGTACCCCGTGCCGAAGTCACCGACGAACGGATCCTGTTCTATTACGACCGGCTCTTCGGCCCGGACAAGGATCCGGCCGTCGACCACGGCACCGTCCATGCCACCCCCGGCGACTGGTGGACGGTTTTCGCCCAGTCACCCGAGGTGTTCCGGCACGCGGTACGGGGTTTCGCCGTCTACCGCAACGCGACACTCGACCCGGCCCTGCGCGAACTCGGTCAGAGCCGTGCCGGTTTCGCCCGCGGCAGCCAGTTCGTCTTCTCCCAGCACTGCAAACAGATGCGTTCGCTGGGGGTGCCCGAGGAGAAGATCTCGGCCATTCCGCACTGGCAGGTCAGCGAGGTCTTCTCCCCGCTCGAGCGGGCCGTGCTGGCCTACACCGACGGGCTGGTCTACGACGGCGGCCGCGTCGCCGACGAGGTGTTCGAGGTGCTGCGCGGTGCGCTGAGCGATCAGGAGATCCTCGAACTCACCTACATCACCACGCTGTACGACATGCACGCGACGATCTGCCGGGCCCTGCGGCTCGAGTACGACGATCGGCCGGAGCCGATCGAGGAGGTTCGACTGCCGGAGGGTGTCGAGGCCAGGGATCTGTCCGCGGACCTTTCCGGGGCCTGAGCGGCGGTATCGGGGTGCGGCCGGGTTTTCGGCTCGAGCTGCGGCCAACCGCTGACCGCGGCCGCCGCGGCGGCGACGATGGCAGCATGACCCAGACCGCACCCTCTCCGGACCAGGTGGTGGCGCAGCGCTACCGTGATCCCGCACCGGCGGCCCCGGCCGAGTGGAATCCGGTACTGCAGGTGCTGCACGAACACCGATCGGTACGCCGCTACCTGCCCGATCCGCTGCCGGACGGCGTGCTGGAGCTGCTGATCTCGGCCGCCCAGTCCGCCCCCACCTCCTCCAACCTGCAGGTGTGGAGTGCGGTCGCGGTTCGCGACCCGCAGCGCAAAGCCCGCCTTGCCGCGCTCGCCGGCGATCAGGAACAGATCCGGCAGGCGCCGCTGCTGCTGGTGTGGACCGCCGACCTCGCCCGGCTACGCGGTCTGGCCGCCGAGCGCGGCGCGCCACTGGACGGCGCCGACTACCTGGAATCGAGTTATGTCGCGTTCCTGGATGCGGCGCTGGCCGCACAGAACGCGGTGATCGCGGCCGAATCGCTGGGACTGGGCACCGTCTACATCGGCGCGATCCGCAACAACCCGGAGCAGGTGGCCGCCGAACTGGAGTTGCCCTCCGGGGTGTTCGCGGTGGTCGGCCTGGTGGTGGGCCGGCCCGATCCGGCGGAGAACGCCCGGGTCAAACCGCGCCTGCCGCAGGCCGCGGTGCTGCACGAGGAGACCTACGCACCTGCCCGGCTTGCCGATATCGACGACTACGAGCAGCGCATCGCACAGTTCTACGCCGAACAGGATCTAGCGCATTCGTGGACCGACCGGGTGCTGGCCCGGCTTGCGTCGGCCGCGGCGCTCAAAGGACGTGACCGGCTGCGCGAATCCCTGGCGGCGCAGGGGTTTCCATTGCGCTGATATCCCGCTGCGGACCGCGATGCCGTGCCGGGTCGCCGGTATTCCGCTCGTACCGCTGAATTGTCCGCCGCTCCCGATGGTCGCGGCCCGCACTTGTGCCGGTGTCCGTGGGCGGGCCCGGCACACCCTGGGTGGCCGGATCGGACAGCACAGTGAACGCGGGGCGCCCGGCCCGCGTGTCGGAGGTCGATCGCGGCGGCCGGTGCGAGGATCGACGCGGAACTCGTGCGGGCCGCCGCCCCGGTGCCGCACTCCGGTGTCGTCCCAGGAGGTCCTCGTGCCCGCGTCGTCCGATCGCATCGCCCTGGTTACCGGCGGCTCCGGTGGTATCGGCCGGGCCGTGGCCGAGCGCCTCGCCGCAGCCGGGACGACGGTGGTGGTCCACTACGCCGGAAACGCCGCCCGGGCCGAGGAGGTCGTCTCCGCCATCACCGGTGGCGGCGGGACCGCGGTCGCGATGGGCGGGGATGTGGCCGACCCCGCCCGGATGCAGCAGCTGTTCACCGAGATCACCGATCGTTTCGGCGGGATCGACGTCGTGGTCAATACCGCGGGCATCATGCTGCTCGGACCGGTGGCCGAATTCGATCTCGACGCATTCGACCGGATGCACCGCACCAATGTCCGCGGCACCTTCGTCGTCTCGCAACTCGCCGCCCGCACACTGAACCCCGGCGGCGCGCTGATCAATTTCTCGAGTTCGGTGATCCGGCTCCAGCAACCCGGCTACGCCGCCTATGCGGCCAGCAAGGGGGCGGTGGAAGCGATGACCCTGGTCCTGGCGCGGGAGTTGCGCGGACGCGATGTGACGGTCAATGTGGTCGCGCCGGGCCCCACCGCGACTCCGCTGTTCCTCGACGGCAAGGACGATGCCGATATCGAACGGCTCGCGCAGCTGTCACCCCTGGAACGCCTCGGCGAACCGGCCGATATCGCCGAAACGGTGGCTTTCCTGGCGGGTCCGGCCCGCTGGGTCGACGGACAGGTTCTCTACGTCAACGGCGGCCTGGCCTGATCCGCTTCCGCGAGCCGTCGGCCGGCTCGACTGGAGATTTCGATCAGGGTGAGCCGACCCGTCGCACCCGGTGCCGCGCGGGTGGTCAACTGTCCGGATGAGCTATGGCCCCTACGACCTGACCTATACCGCCGCCGAGCGGCGTTACGAGAGAGTCCCGTACCGGCGCAGCGGCACCTCCGGCCTCGACCTGCCCGCGTTCTCGTTCGGACTGTGGCAGAAGTTCGGTACCGACTACCCCTTCGCGACCCAGCGTGAAATCATCCTGCACGCCTTCGACCTGGGTATCACCCACTTCGACAATGCCGATCGTTACGGTCCGCCGCATCGGGCCGCGCAGCAGAACTTCGGCCGGGTGCTCGCCAAGGATCTCGCGCCCTACCGGGACGAACTCATCCTGTCGACCAAGGCCGGGAATCCGATCGGGCCGAGCCCGTATCTGCGGGGTGGCTCCCGCAAATCGCTGCTCACCTCGCTCGACCACAGTCTGCGTGATCTCGGCACCGACTACGTCGATATCTTCTACCACCACAGCCCCGACCCCGGGACTCCGCTGGAGGAAACGGTAGGTGCGCTGGTCAGCGCGGTACAGCAGGGCAAGGCGCTCTATATCGGCATCTCCAACTATCTGCCCGACCGCGCCCACGAGGCCGCCGGACTGCTCCGGGCCGCGGGCGTGCCGTTGCTCATTCATCAGGCGCGGTATTCGATCTACGACCGCCGTCCCGAACAGAACGGTCTGCTGGACACCGCGCGGCGCGACGGATTCGGCGCCATCGTCTATTCACCGCTGGCGCAGGGGTTGCTGACCGACAAGTACCTGGAGCGCGTCCCCGAGGGTGCCCGGGCGGCCGACAGCACCTTCCTGTCACCGGATGCCATCGACGAAACCTATCGGCGGCGCACCGCCGAACTGAACAAGATCGCCGCGGCCCGGGGCCAGTCACTGGCCCAGCTCGCGTTGCAATGGGTGCTGCGGCGGCCCGAGGTCACCTCGGCGCTGATCGGGGCGAGCAGCACGGCACAGCTCGACCACAACCTCGCCGCGCTGGAGTTTCCCGAACTCACCGATGACGAGCTCGCCCTCATCGACGAGCACGGCATCCACGGAACCGGGTTGAATCTCTGATTCCGGCGCGCCCGGCTCAGTCGCGCAGCAGCGGCAGGAGCTGGGCGCCCTGGCGCCGGATCTCGGGCAGGTAGGGAGTATCGGACAGCACGAAGTGGGTGATGCCGAGATCCTGGTATCGGCGCAGTGATTTCGCCACGTCGTCGGCGGAGCCGACCAGCCAGGTGGTGCCCGCGCCGCCGCCGCCGACGGTGCCCGGGGTGGTGTAGAGGTTGTCGTCGAGCACTTCGCCGCGCGCCGCGAGATCGAGCAGGCGCTGCTGCCCGACCGCCGCACGCCGGGGTGCGCTCCGGTCGTGCGTTTTCGCCATCTCGGCAACCTTGGCCTCGGCATCGGCCCACGCCTGCTCGGTGGTGTCGCGCACGAAGGTGGTGATCCGCAGGCCGAATTCCACTGGTGGCAGTGCCCGGCCCAGTTGGTCGCCGAGCGCGCGCAGTCGTTCGATCCGCTCCCGGACACCCGCCAGTGGCTCACCCCAGAAGAGCTGCACATCGGCCTCGGTCGCGGCGACTCGTTCGGCGGCCGCGGACGCACCGCCGAAGTAGAGCTTCGGATGCGGCCGGCCCTCGCGCACCGCGATCCGCGGCGTGACGGTGGAATCGGTCACCCGGTAGTGCTCACCCCGGTAGGTGACGTTCTCCTCGGTCCACAGCCGGCGGACCAGCCGGAGGAACTCCCGGGTGCGGGCGTACCGATCGGCCTGGTCCTCCTCGGCCTCGCCGTAGGCCGCGAGATCGTCCTTGCCGGACACGATATTGATCCGCAGCCGGCCGCCGGTCAGGTGGTCGAGGCTCGCCGCCGCGGAGGCGAAATGGGCGGGCCGCCAATAGCCGGGCCGGACGGCGACGAGCGGTTCGAAGGTCGTGGTCCGGGCCGCGAGCGCGGTGGCGACGGTGAACGTATCCGGGCGACCCCAGCCGGTGCCGATCAGCGCCCCCTGCCACCCGTATTCCTCGAGCGCGCGTGCCTGGGCGGTCAGGGTCTCCAGGCTGTTGTGGCCGGCGGTGACGGCGTCACCGCGATGCCCGGGAATCACCTGGTTGGGGATGTACCAGAGGTATTCGGCCGTCGGGGCGGCTCCTGTTCGGTCTGGCATCGCGGATCTCCGTTCGGGCCGGGGGATCGGGACAGGCGCGCACCGGATGGGCCGGGGGATCACCCGGACAAACACATTGCGCCGCTATCCGTTTCCGGGCTACGGACCGGATCACGGTGATTCGAAATCACCGACCGGAGCAGTATTCCGATTCGAGATCAGCGGGAGTACGGCGAATCTGCGGATCGCGAAGCGCAGGTGGTTTCCGGGCGGAGAGGCGCCCCGGACCGGCGGATGTGGATCGGGGTCGAGTTGACAAGCCGGTGGCCGTCTGCCAACCTCACACCAGGTCACGAGTGCCAGCGTGAAGCCCCGGCTTGCTGGCCGGCAACCCTCCTCCGCGGTGGGGTGCCCCGGGTGACGACCTGGCCGCTGCTCGACCGAGCGCGGCAAGCGCGGACTCCGCCGAATCGAAGCCCGGAGTCCCTCGATCGAAGGGATTGCGTGATGACCGCTGTACTCGACCCCACCCGTGCCCCGGCCCGCGTCTCCGGCGACGACCTGCGGGTTCCGCTCGTACAGGGCGGCACCTGCACCTACGCCAACTTCGACTACGCGGCCAGCGCTCCGGCCCTCGCGCAGGTCACCGCACGGGTGGCCGATCTGCTGCCCTACTACGCGAGCGTGCACCGCGGTGCCGGGTATGCCTCGCGTATCTCCACCGGCTGCTACGAGTCGGCCCGCGAAACGATCCGCGAGTTCCTGTCCTGCGCCGCCGACCAGGAGGTGGTGTTCACCCGGAACACCACCGATGCGCTCAACCTGCTCGCCGCCTGCGTCCCCGGCGATACCGTGGTTCTCGATATCGAGCACCACGCCAACTTCCTGCCCTGGGCCGGGCGGGGACGCCGGGTGGTGCCCGCCGCCGGCACGCTCACCGAAACCGTCGAGCGTCTCGCCGCCGAACTCGGGGCGAAACCCGCGGCGCTGCTCGCGATCACGGGGGCGTCCAATGTCACCGGGGAGGTGCTGCCGCTGACCGAGCTGGCCGCGCTCGCGCATCGTCACGGTGCGCGGATCCTGGTGGACGCGGCCCAACTGGCGCCCCATCGGCGTATCGACCTGTGCGCCACCGAGATCGACTATGTGGTCTGCTCCGGGCACAAGCTGTACGCACCGTACGGCGCCGGGGTGCTGGCCGGTCGCCGCGACTGGCTCGACGCCGCACCGCCGTACCTGGCCGGTGGGGGCGCGGTCACCGAGGTGACCTCGGACACGGCGGCCTGGGCGGTCGCGCCGCATCGGCACGAGGCCGGTTCACCCAATGTGCTGGGCGCTGTGGCGCTGGCGGCCGCCTGTGAGGCGCTCACCGAACTCGCCGCCCCCGCCGAGGCGCACGAACGGGTGCTCACCGACCGGTTGCGCACCGGGCTGGCGGACATCGCCGGTGTCCGATGCCTCCGGGTCTTCGGCGACAGCATCGACTGTGTGGGAATCGTCGCCTTCACCGTGGACGGCTTCGAACCGGGCCGGGTGGCGGCCTATCTGTCCGCCGAACATGCGATCGGCGTGCGTGACGGCCGCTTCTGCGCCCACCCGCTGCTGGCCCGGTTCGGACTCGACGCCGCGCTGCGCGCGAGTATCGGACTCGGCACCACCGCCGGTGACGTGGAACGGCTGCTCGATGCCGTGCGGAGCCTGGTCGCGACCGGACCGCAGTGGGATTACGCCTGGTCGAACGGCCGCTGGGACCCGGTTCCGGAGACCCGTCCCGGCCTGACCGAAGGGCCGGACACCGGATCCGCACCATGCTCGGTGTGACGTACCGCGTGTCATGTGAGAGAAATTAAACGTGTCCCGTGGCGCCCTGCGGCTTCGCCGGATTCCCGCACTGATCCCGAACCCGGAGTGAGCCGAGATGACCGTCGAAATCGACATACTGACCGACGCGGCGGAGGCGCGCGCCGCGCAACAGGTGTTCCGTACCGCGATGGTCGGGGGCCCGCCGATCTCCGCCGAGGCCGCGGACGGGCTGAACGAACCGGGACGCACCCTCGGCGCCCGGGTCGGCGGTGAACTGGTCGGGACGGTGAATTCCTACACCAGCTGGCTGATCGCGCCGGGCGGCGCGCGTCTGCCGCACGCCGCGGTGACGCACGTCGGTGTCCTGCCCACCCACGCGCGGCAGGGGATCGCGGCCGGGTTGCTGCGCCGCCAGCTCACCGAGATCGCCGCACGCGGGGAGGTCGTCGCCTCGCTGCGCGCGACCCAGGGCGGTATCTATGAGCGTTACGGGTACGGCGTCGCCGGCTCGTCGGCGCGCTGCGAGATCGATGTGCACCGGGCCCGCTTCCGCGAAACGGTATCGGCCGCGGGTCCGGTCCGGTTGCTCGCGCCCGCGGACGGCTGGGAGATACCGGCCAAGATCTACGCGACAGCGGATGTGACGTGGACCGCGGCGATCGATCGCCCCTCCTACTGGTGGCGGCTACAGGGGCTGTTGCGGCCCCAGGGCCATGTCGCCGTGCACGGGGAGCCCGGCGCGGAGGACGGGTTCGTGCGCTACCGTGCCGCCGAATCCGTGGAATGGGTGCGCGGCCCGCGCCGGACCGTGGTGGTCGACGATCTCGTCGCCACAACTCCCGCTGCCTTCATCGGTCTCGTCCGCCATCTGCTCAGCGCCGATATCATCGACGTGGTCGTGCTGTCCGCGATCTCGCCCGATACCCCGCTGCGGCATCTGCTGACCGACGAGCGGGCGGTCCGGGTCACCGATATCCACGACGAGACCTGGCTGCGGCTCGTCGATGTCCCGGCCGCGCTGGCCCGGCGCGTCTATCGGCCCGGCCCGCCGCTGGTCCTCGCCGTCACCGATCCGATCCTGTCCGCCAACACCGGCACTTACCGGATCGCGGACGGCGGGGTCACCCGGGTGGACGAGCCCGCGGACCTCGGTACCGACGTGACGGCCCTGGCGGCCGCCTACCTCGGCGGCACCCGCTGGCGCCACCTGGCGCTCGCGGGCCGCGTCACCGAGCACCGGCCCGGCGCCGCGGCGATCGCGGACGCGCTGTTCGAGGTGGACGAGCATCCGTTCAGCGGGACGTACTTCTGACCTCCTCCGCGGTCCGGGTGGCCGCGTAGTGCGCCGCGATCTCGTCACTGGTGGTGACCCATACGCCGGGATGCTCGACGATGTAGGCCAGGGCCTCGTCGAGGTACCGGGCCCGGAACGCCTGCCCGGTGACGAAGGGGTGCAGGGCCAGGGCGAGGACGCGGCCGCTCGTTTCGGAGTCCGCCCACAACCGGTCGAGCTGGTCGCGCACGATCCGGACGAAATCGGGGCCGGTGAGCCCGGTGCCGAGGAACAGGGTGTTGTCGTTCAACTCCACCGAGTACGGCACGCTGAACAGGCCGGGGACGCGCAGCGGGTAGGGCTGGTCGTCGTTGGTCCAGTCCAGGACGTAGTCGACGCCGAGTTCGCGCAACAACTCCGGAGTACGGAAACTCTCGGAGAGGGCGGGGCCCATCCAGCCGCGTGGTCGCTTTCCGGTGCCGCGTTCGATGGTGTCGAGCACGTCCGCGAGGTAGGCGCGCTCGTCCGCGGCGGCGATCTCGGCCTGCAGCACGGAGTTGTTCCGGCCGTGTGCCAGCCAGGCCCAGTCGCGGTCCCGGCCCGCTTCGATGAGGCGCGGGTAATGCTCGACCACCTCGGAGTTGAGCAGTGCGCTGGCCCGGATGCCGTGCCGGTCCAGCGATTGCAGGATCCGCCAGAACCCGACTCGGGGGCCGTAATCGCGCCAGCCGTAGTTGAGCGGGTCCGGGACCTGCCCGGCGGTCCCGGCGAAGATACTGGTGGAGGGCCGGTCCACCTGGTAGTGCTCGATATTGAGTCCCACGTAGAACGCCACGCGTGCCCCGCCCGGCCACCGGATCGGCTCACGGTCGACGATGGCGCTGTAGTCGAACAGTTCGTTGTCCATTCGGCTATGGTCGAAGCTTCACATAGATGTGAAGGTCAAATCGTTCGGACGAGGTCGGTGGAATGCGCATCGGGGAACTGTCACGGCGCACCGGCGCTTCACGCCGGTTACTGCGCTACTACGAGGAACAGGGTCTGATCGCCGCCCAGCGGTGCGCGAACGGCTACCGCAGCTACGACGAGCGGTTCGTCGATCGCGTACTGCAGATCCGGGGCCTGCTCGACGCCGGGCTGCCGACCCGGATCATCAAACAGATTCTCCCGTGCCTGGACACGCCGCGGTCCATCTACTTCCCGGATGCGACACCCGAGATGCTCGCGACCCTCGAGGGCGAACGGGACCGCATGAACGAACGGATTCGCTGCCTGGAACGGAACCGGGACGCCATCACCGAATACCTCGGCGCGGTACGCGAATACGGCGAGCAGAGGGGATGAGCGGCCACGCGCGCGTACTCGCTCGGGCCGGGATCGTTCGCTTGGCGTATCGCGGACAGCCGCGCGCGAATGAGTACGCTCCGATGCTCGTGAGGACATCACGGATACTGCTCGTCGCCGGTGTCGCCGTACTGGCCTGGGGCGAGTGGGTGAATTGGCGGTCGTCGCGGCGGCTCGTCGGGTCCGCGACCGGTGCGAGCGAAGCGGTCGTCGTACTCGGGTTCCGCAACGCGGCGCCGTCGGCCAACGCGCTGAACAGATGGCGGGTGCGCGCCGGACTGCGCTCCTGCGATCCCCGGCTCGACACCCGGATGGTCTTCTGCGGTGGCGCGGTCGGGGGCGCGCGGTCGGAAGCCGAATTGATGGCCGCCTATGCGCGGGAACGCGGCTGGTCCGGTCCGGTCGCGCTGGATACCGCCTCGCGGAGCACCCGGGAGAACATCGAGAACGCCCTCGCGCTGATCGACACCGCCGACCGGATCAAAATCGTCTCGAATCCGCTGCACGCCGAGCAGGCCCGGCGCTACCTGGCCGCTATGCGCCCCGATCTCGCGGCCCGGCTGGTGCGCGGTGCGGAATACCGCTTCGGCGAGTGGACCTTCCTCAAACCGCTGTTCGCCATCCTCGGATACGCGAAGCGGGGCCGGGCATCGGTGCCACTCGCGCGGTAGACCCGGAGCCGCGGGGCAGGATCACTCGGCGAGGCGGCGTTCGACCGACTCGACTTTGGTGTGCAACGTATTCGTCCGGCCGGGCCGGATATCGGCCTTGATGACGATGCTGCACCGATCGGATTCGGCCAGTACCGCATCGGTCGCGGCCTTGATGACGCCCATGACCTGATCCCATTCGCCTTCGATCTCGGTGAAACTCGCGGCGGTCCGGTACGCGAGTCCGCTGTCCCGAATGACCCGGACCGCCGTGGTGACCTGGTCTCCGACGCTCTCGCCGGTGCCGATGGGGGTGATCGAGAAGGCCGCGAGCATATCGCACTCTCCTTGGTCGTCGTGGAGGATGACTGCGCTGATCATCTTCACCGTACGCAGGTCTGCCCGAACCGCCCGGCTCCCTCGTGGCGGGTCGGCCCGCGAGCGCAGTCGCCACCGGGACGGTCCGCCTGTCGCCTCGCGACCGTCACACCGGATCCGCGTCGAGGTCGCGGTCGGGGGATACGGCCGGGCCCCGGCGTGCGCGCGGTCGCCACCGGGTGATCGCGACTCCCACCAGGCACAGAGCTCCGCCGGCCGAGGCCACCGTGCCGGGCACTTCGCCGAGGAGGAGCCAGGACATCACGACAACGAGCGCCGGTACCGCGTAGGTGGTGGCGCCCACCTGACCCGCGCTCATCCGGGCCAAAGCGTATGCCCAGGTGGTGAAGGCGACGGCGGTCGGGAATACGCCGAGATAGACCAGGCCGAGGGTGGCGGACAGCGGTGCGGTGGCCACCTCTCCGATCAGCTGCCCCGTGAACGGCAGGCACGCGACCGTGCCCACCACACATCCGCCGGTGGTCACCTGCAGGGCCGAGGCGTGCGCCAGCGCGGGTTTCTGGACGAGCACCGCCACCGCCCAGGCGGCGGCCGCCACCACACACAGCACGACGCCGAGCACGGTTGCCGCGCCCTCGGAACTGGACAACCCCACCACGGCCGCTCCGGTGAACGCCACCGCGATACCGGCCATGAGCCGCTTCGGAAAACCCTCGCCGAGAAACAGTCCGCCGAGCAGAGCGATCATGACCGGTCCGGTATTGATCAGTAATGCGGCGGTGCCGGCGTCGATGTACTGCTCGGCCCAGTTCAAGGCCACCATATAGATTCCGAACCACAGCACTCCGGATACGATGATCCCGCGCAGTGCCGAACGCGGGGGGAGGCCGATGCCGGTCAGTAGCAGCAGCGCCACCAAAACCACCGAACCCGAGGCCAATCGGCCCAGCGCCAGCGCCCCCGGCGAGAAATCCGCTCCGGCGGTGCGGATGACGACGAACGCCGAGGCCCACAGCACGACGGTGACGGCCGCGGCGAGCAGTGCGCGCCCTCGTCCGGGAGACGACTCGGTCATATGCCGAACGTAGTTCCCCGCCGCCGCTCGATCCAGACAATTTCTCGCGTGCGAGCGCAAGTTTGAGAAAACATCGATCGACGACATCCGGCCCGGGCGTAGGCTGCCAACTGCGCTGCCGTGCTGGGTATCTCGGGTGCAGGTGCGGCACGGTTTCGGATCCGCACGACCCGGGTACCCGATCAGGTCATGCGTTCAGTCGGCGGCGAACGCCTTGTGTGTGTAGTGTCTCCAGGGATCTGAAACACGCATGAACGGGCAGGGCGCATGAGCGGAATCGATGGATGTCTGGAACGGATCATGGACATCCCCGGTGCGCGCAGCGTGACATTGGTGGACGGGGCGAGTGGGCTGGCGGTGGCCGCGGCGGGCCGGCACGATGTGGTCGATCAGCACGAGGACGCGGCGACCACCACCGATGTGGTGCGCGCGGTGCTCGACTGTCCGGCGCTGACCACGGGCCCGACCGGGGACGACGTCGACGAGATCATTGTCTGCGGGACCGGGGGATACCACCTGCTCAATCTGGTGGACGGGGATTTCGGCGGCCGCCTTTTCGTCCATGTCCTGTTCGACGAGGAGTCCGGCAATCTGGCGATGGCCCGGTTCCGGCTGCGCGGCATCCTCGCCGAACTGGCCGAGGACGGTCATGCGCGTTGAGCTCGCGGACGAACTGGAGCGATTGGAAGACGAAGGCCGGACCGGTGTCCTGCGCGTAGGCGACGGGGAGTTCCATCTCGCCGACGGCGCCATCGCCTCCGCCACCTGCTCGCGCACCACCGGGCTGGACCGGTTGGTGGTCGAGGCCGGGGTGGCCAGTGCCGAGGACTGGGAGCGAGCGGGTACCGGCGATCCGGGCCCGCTGCTGGGCCGGCCACTGCTGGAAACCCTGGCGCTGCTCGCCGTTTTCGACGCGGCCTATTTTCTGCTGCCGACGCCGGTGGTGCCGGAGTTCCGGCCGGCCCCGGCGCACTGGCTGTCGGCCGTCTGCACCATCCGGCCGCGGGCGCTGGTCCGTGAATGTGCGCGCCGCGGTGATCCGGACTCGGGGCCGTGGCCGGCGGAACTGGTCGACCGTGCCGCGGTGGTCCCGGTGCGCCGGATCCGGCGGCGCCGGGTACTGCTCACCGGCGGCCAGGCCGAGGTGCTGGCCGCCGCCGACAACCGCCGCAGTGTCACCGGAATCGCCCGGGACCTGGGTCGTACCGCCTACGGCTGTCTGGAGGCGGTACGGGATCTGACCGTGGCCGGGTTGATCGAACCACCGGTGGGCGCACCGGCGTCCGACGCCGGCCCACCCGCCGCCGGTCCGGCCGCCGGAGCGGAGCCGCCGCTGCGCCGCCGGGTCCGGAACGCCACACCGGTTCCCGACGGCGACGAGTGGGAACCGGTGGATCACGAACTGCTCACCCGGCTCCGAGCGGCTCTGGAGGACCTCGCGTGACGGCGCGCAAGAATCTGCTCGGTGAACTGATGGGAAGGCTTACCAAGGTGCCGATGACCGTTTCCGATCCCCACGCCGCGGTGACGGCGGAACTCCGCGCACTGCGCGAACGCGTACCCCGGCTGACCGGGGCGCTCGTGGCGTCCAGCGACGGCCTGCTGGTGACCCATGATCTGCCCGCCCATATCGAACCGACCGGGATGGCCGCGCTGGCGGCGGCCCAGCTGTCGCTGTCGGATCGGCTCGCCCATACGGCGCAGGGCGGTGGTTTCCAGGAGGTCGTGGTGGACGGCACCGGGGGACACGTGGTGATCTACGCGGCCGGCTGGGCGTCGTTGACCGTGCTCGCCGCCCCCGAGGTGAATATCGGCCGGCTGCACCTGGAGTCCCGGCCGGTGGCACGCCGGATCGCCGAACATCTCTCCGCCGTGGCGAAGGACGCCGGCGGTAACGGAAGAACGCAGTAAACGAAAACCATCGAGAGGAACGACCTGTGTCCGATATGGATTTGGCACTCAAGGACATGATGTCGATCGACGGCGCCCTCGGCGCGGCCGTCGTGGATTACAACAGCGGGATGGCACTGGGCACGCTCGGGAGCTCGAAGGCGCTGGACCTGAACGTGGCCGCGGCCGGTAATACCGAGGTGGTGCGCGCGAAGCTGCGCACGATCGAACAGCTGGGCCTGCAGGAGGATATCGAGGACATCCTCATCTCGCTCAGCAGCCAGTACCATCTCATCCGGCCCATGACCGGCCGCAAGTCGAGGGGCCTGTTCCTGTATCTGGCCCTCGACCGCGGCCGGGCCAACCTCGCGCTGGCCCGGCACCGGCTGCGCGGGATCGAAGAGGAGCTCGAGGTCTGAGCCGGGCCGGGCGCCTGCGTCAGGTCGCGGAGGCGAGCTGCGGCCCGTCGGCGGGCTCGCGGATATCGCCGGCCGGCGGATCCCGGTAGAGGTCGGCGATCCGCGCCGCGTACTTCTCCGCGACGACCTTGCGTTTGAGTTTCATGGTGAGCGTGACCTCGTCGCCGCCCGCCTCCCAGAAGACCGGCAGTAGGAGGAAGCGTTTCACCTGTTCCACCCGGGACAGGTGGGCGTTGCCGGCGG
The DNA here is from genome assembly GCF_000720425.1 of Nocardia rhamnosiphila NBRC 108938. Lineage (GTDB taxonomy): Bacteria > Actinomycetota > Actinomycetes > Mycobacteriales > Mycobacteriaceae > Nocardia > Nocardia rhamnosiphila. Next base: position 864,091 of record NZ_JOAJ01000001.1, read on the forward strand.
CCACACCGGCCCGGATCGCTTCGATCACCGACGGGTCGTCGGCCAGGGCGGCGGCCGAATCGTCGGCCAGGCCGTGCTGTTTCGCGTACGGGCCGGCGGTTTCGGCGTCGAGCACGATGAGCGCGGTGTTGTACGGGCGGCCGTCGCCGATCACCGACATGGCGCCGATGAGCGGAGTCGCCGCCTTGATGGTGTTCTCGATATGCGTCGGCGACATGTTCTTGCCGGAGGCATTGATGATGATCTCTTTCTTGCGGTCGACGACCCTGAGGTATCCGTCCTCGTCGACCGTCACGATATCGCCGGTGTGCAACCAGCCCTCGGCGTCGATCGCCTCGCCGGTCTTGTCCGGCTGTCCCCGGTAACTCTTCATCACCAGCGGACCCCGGACGAGGAACTCCCCGTCGGGCGCGGTGCGGTACTCCATTCCCGGCAGCAATTTCCCGACCGTGCCCAGTCGCACCTCGGCCGGTGGGCTGACGCTGCAGATGCACGACAGTTCCGACATACCCCAGATCTCGGTGATCGGGACACCGAGTCCGGCGAAGAACCCCAGCGTCGCGGGAGGTATGGGCGCGGCGCCCGAGAGGGCCCAGCGCATCCGGTCGAATCCCAGTGCCGCGCGCAGCCCGCGCAGCACCAGTTCGTCGGCGCGCCGCCATTCGGCGGCGAGGTCGTCGGGCAGCGGAGTACCGGCCAGTTCGTGCTCGCCCCGGCCGACGGCCACCGACAGCGCCCACTGCAGCGCCGCCCGCCGCTCGGCGTCGGGTTCCGCGGCGGCCTTGTACTCGATGGCGGCCCGGAGTTTCTCCCAGACCCGGGGTACCGCGCCCCACAGGGTCGGCCGCAGATCCGCCAGCGCCGGCGCGATGAGCTTGGGATCGGCGACACAGGTGACCTGGATGCCGAGTACCTCCTGCACGTACAGGGCGGTGAGCCGGTCGGCGATATGGGCACTGGGCATGAACGAGGTGATGGTGTCGCCGAATTCGATACCGAGCACCTCGGCGATCCCGTAGACCTGGAACAGCAGGTTGGCGTGGGTCGTCTCCACGCCTTTGGGGTTGCCGGTGGTGCCGGAGGTGTAGATGAGCGTGGCCACATCGTCGCCGCGCACCCCACGCCAGGCGGCATCGAAATCGAAATCGGCACGTGCCGCGGCGGTCACGTCGGCTACGGAGAGAGTTCCCGCGGGGGCCTCGTCCAGACAGATGATGTGGTCGAGCTCCACCCCGCAGGAGCGCAACCGCGCGACGTACTGCGGTTCGCAGATCACCACCCGGGCCCCGGCATTACCGAGCACATGGTTCAGCTGATCGGCGGGCAGGGTGTTGTAGACCGAGAAGGAGGTCGCGCCGAGATGCTGTGCGGCCACCTCGAGCGGGTAGAACTCGACCCGGTTGCCCATCATCAGGGCGACGGTATCGCCCCGGCGCACACCGAGCCCGTCGAGGCCCGCGGCGAACTCGCGGACCTGGGTGGCGTAGTCGGACCAGGTCAGGGTCTGCGTGTCGCCCGGGGTCCGCAGCGCGACCGCGGCGGGTTCGATGGTGGCGATGTGCTGGAACGCGGCAGGGAGGGTGGGGAAGCGAGCTGTGGTCACAGCTGGGCCTTTCCGGATCAGACCGCGGCGGCGGTGGTGTCGAGGACCGAGGAGACGAAGCGTGCCGCCTCCCGGTAGGCGAGGCGTGATTCGGGGACGAGGGCGGGCAGCACCTGGAAGGCGTGCATCTGGTCGCGCCACACCCGCAGTTCGCAGCCGGCGCCGGCGCCGGTCCAGCGTTCGGCGAGGGTGACGCCGTCGCCGCCGAAGAATTCGGTATCGCTGGTGTGGATCAGGGCCGGGGGCAGCGGCATTCCGCGCCCGGGCCGCAGATCGTAGGGATCCGGGGTGAAATGCGCGACGGCACGTCGCGACAGCCCCGGCGACAGCAGTCCTTCGGCCGCCGCCCCCGGGAACCCGGTGGCGAGCGCGAGACTCAGATCCGTCATCGGTGAGAAGAGGACCAGGCCCGCGGGCGGGGCGGACCCGTCGCGCGCGTGGGAGATGGCGAAATCGGCGGCGAGGAAGCCGCCCGCCGAATCGCCCGCGACCACGATCCGGCCGGGACGGTGCCCTCGGGACAGCAGCCATCGGAAGGCGGCGGCGATATCCTCGGGCGCCGCCGGATACGGATGTTCGGGCGCGAGCCGGTAGTCGAGTGTGAACACCGGCAACCGTGTCGCGGTGGACAGCCGGGCGGCCACCCCGCGGTACCCGGCGGCGGATCCGGCGACGAATCCGCCGCCGTGGAGGTAGAGGATCACGGCATCGGTTCGGGTGGCGCGCGGGCCCCGGACCCATTCACCGGTGATCGTGCCGTGCCGCACCCGGTCGGCCGTGGTGCCGCGCAGCGGGGGCGCGGCCGCGCGCAGGGCCTGGTCGATCAGTGCCCGCGCGGCGGGCAGAGTGTAGGTGTTCACCGGCGTGAACTGCGCCAGACGGCGCGCGGTGAGCGCGGACAGTTGCCGGACGTACCGGGCCCGCAGCGATCCGCGCGCCGGTTCGCTCATCGGCGCCGCTCGATCGCGCGGACCAGTTCGTGCACTGTCGAATCGGCGGCGAGCCGCCGGTCCAGCACGGTGTTGATCGCCCCGCGCAGCAGTGCGTAGGGCTGCCAGCCGCTGGGGGCGATGGTCCGCGCCGCGCGGCGCGCGATCCCGTCGGCGATGGTCCGGGCGGCCTCTTCGGCGGTGATGCGCACGTTGAGCGGCCACGGCAGCAGATCGTTGATCCGGCGGCCCAGATCGTCGGCGTCGAGCAGGTCATGGGTCATCGCGGTCTCCACGACCCCGAAGTAGGCGATCCCGGCGGTGGCGCCGGAGGCGCCGAGCTCCACCCGCAGTGCCCGGCCCAGCTGCTCCACCGCGGCCTTGCTGACCATATAGGGCGAGCCGCCCATACCCGGTGCGAAAGCGGCGCAGGAGGAGACGACGACCACGTGACCCCGGGACCGCACGATATGGTCGAGCGCCGGATGCACGGTGTTGAACACCCCGGTGAGGTTGATACTCATGACCCGGTCGAAATCGGCCGGATCCATGCTCCGGATGGTCGCGGGCACCGGGGTGACCCCGGCATTGGCGACCACCACATCCAGCCCACCGAACTGCTCGGCGACCTCGGCGATCACCTCCTCCATCCGGCCGCGGTCGGCGACATCCCCCGCCAGACCGACGGCGCGCGAACCCAGGTCGCGCGCCGTGCGCCGGGCGGCCGCCTCGTCGATATCGACCACGATCACCACCGCGCCGCGCCGGTGCAGGAGGGTGACGAGTTCGAGTCCGATGCCCTGGCCCGCGCCGGTGACCAGTACCGTTTTGCCCTTCACGTCGAAGGTCGCGGACGGCGAGAGCCAGCCCAGCGGGTCGGGGAGCGTGGGTTTCATGCGGTCACCTCATAGGATTCGGCATCGAACTGCTTGGTGCGCCGTCGGTATTCGAAACTCCAGTTGGGGTAGAGACCGGCGTTGCCGCCGTCGGGGGTGGTGTAGTAGCTCTGGCAGCCGCCGGTCAGCCAGACCGTGTCCGCGCTGCGCCGGGCCATCTCCTCGACGAACGCGTCCTGGGTCTCCTGCCGCACCTCCACCCGGCGGGCGCCGCGGGCGCGCAGGGTCTGCAGCGCGTCGACGATGTAGGCGATCTGCGATTCGAGCATGAAGATGGCGGATTGGTTGCCGGCGGCGCCGAAGGGACCGAGCGTGCAGAAGAAGTTCGGGAAACCGGCCATCGCCGCGCCCAGATATGTTTGTGGCCGTTTGTGGTACAGGTCGGCGATCGAGAGATCGTCGCGACCGATGATCTGCTCGAAGGCGGTGGGGATCGGAGTGAACCCGGTGCCGTAGATGATGGTGTCGACGGGGATCTCCACACCGGCGCGGGTCAGGATCGAGTGCGGGCGCACCTCGGCGATACCGTCGGTGACCACCTCGACGTTCTCCCGGTCCAGCGCCGGCAGGTAGGCATCGGAGAAGATCGCGCGTTTACAGCCGATGATGTAGTCGGGGGTTGCTTTGCGACGCAACTGGGGATCGCGGATCTGGCGCAGCAACTGGAGCCGGCCGAGCATCTCGTACGGATGACGGAAGCGATTGTCGACGAACCCGACCAGGCCGAATCCTTCGATCAGGGTGTACCAGGTACCGCGGATCGCCTTCTGCGCGAGCGGGAGACGGCGCAGCAGGGTGCGCTCGACACCCAGTGTCGGGCGGTCCATCCGCGGCACGATCCAGGGCGCGGACCGCTGGAACACCGTCAGCGCGGCCACCTGTGGCGCGATCTCGGGCACGAACTGCACCGCGGAGGCGCCGGTGCCGATCACCGCCACCCGTTCACCGGTGAGGTCGTGCTCGTGGTCCCAGTGCAGCGAATGGAACGTGGTGCCCTCGAAGGTGTCGATACCGGGGAGTTCGGGATATTTGGCCTCGGCGAAGACGCCGGCGGCCGAGATGAAGAAATCGGCCGTGAGCGAGCCGCGCGAGGTCTGGATCCGCCACAGGTGGGCCGCCTCGTCCCAGCGGGCCTCGGTCAGTTCGGTACCCAGCCGGATATGGCGGACCACATCGTGGTCGGTGGCGACCCGGCGCAGGTACTCCAGGATCTCGCGCTGTTTGCCGTAGGTGCGGGACCAATCCGGGTTGGGCGCGAACGAGTAGCTGTAGAGCTGGGACGGGACATCGCAGGCGCAGCCGGGATAGGTGTTGGCCTGCCAGGTGCCACCCAGATCGTCGGCGCGTTCGAGCAGTACCAGGTCGTCGAAACCGGCCTCGCGCAGTTTGATCGCCAATCCGATTCCGCCGAATCCGGCGCCGAGTACGACGATGCTGTGGTGTTCCGGTGTGCGGTCGTTCATCGTGCCCCCACCGTCTCGGTGCGCACCCGGCGGCCGGTGCCGGCGGCGATGGTCTTGGTGACGAAACGGTTCACCGGGCTCGCCGCGGCCAGCAGTGGACGCAGTATCGCGCTGCCCTCGAGAGCGAAGGTCCAGATGATCCGCGTTCCCGTGGCCAACGGGAGCAGGGCGATGTCCTCGGCGAACCGGTTCAGCCCGGGCACCGAGGCGGCGTCCACGGTGAAGGTCATCCGGGAACCCTCGTCCCACCGGTAGAAACGTTCCTCCAGCCGGATCAGGCCACCGAGTGTGACATCCCGGGTGGTGCCGATACCGAAGGGTCGCGGTGAGGTCCACTTCGCCGACGTGACGACGGCCGACCACGACACCAGCGCGTCGTCGGCGATCAGCGTGTCCCACACCCGCGGCGGCGGTGCCGGGATATCGACGATATGGGTGTAGCGGTGGGCTGCGGTATCCAGGAAGGCGTCGTCGGAGGGGGACAGGGCGAATCGTGCGCTCATGGGGCTGAGGGCCTTTCGGGATCAGAGATCGAGTACCAGCGGTCCGCCGGCCGACCGGGAGACACAGGTGAGCATGTGGCCGGCGCGTTCGCTGTCGCTCAGCAGACGGTCGCGGTGGTCGACCGGGCCGGCCGCGACGCCGATCTTGCAGGTGCCGCAGAAACCCTGGCGGCAGGAGTAGACGACATCGGGCCGGACCCGGCGGATGGCGTCGAGTGTCGTCTCGGTGGCGCCGACCCGGACCTGGCGCCCGGATCTGGCGAGGGTGACGTCGAATTCGTGGCCGTCGCGCACCGGTGGCGCCGAGAATCGCTCGGTATGCAACGATCCGGCCGGGTTCAGTGCGAAAAGGGAACGCTGGGCGGCCTCGAGGACCGGTGGTGGTCCGCAGACGTACACCGCGGCGCCGGGCCGGGCGGTCGCCAGGAGCGCCCGGATATCGGGTGCACCGGCCTCGTCGTCGGGCCGGATATCGCTGCCGGCCGGCAATTCGCCCAGGAAGGGCATGGTTTCCCGGGAGCGGCCGAGATAGATCAGTCGTCCGCGGTCCCCGGCCGCCTGCGCCATCGGCAGGATGGGGGTGATGCCGATCCCGGCGGCCACGAAGAGGTAGGACGGCGCGGAGTCGACGAAGGTGAACGCGTTGCGCGGTCCGCGGATCCGCAGGGTATCGCCGGGTCGCAGGTCGTGGACCTCGAGGGAGCCCCCGCCGCCCTCCGGTATCCGGCGGACCGCGATCCGGTAGCGGTGGTGGTCGGCGGGGTCGCCGCACAGGGAGTACTGGCGTTGCCGCCCCGACGGCAGGAAGACGTCGATATGGGAGCCGGGACGCCACGACGGCAGCTGCTCACCGTCTGCCCGGAGCAGGGTCAGCGAGACCACATCGCGGGCCTCCTCCTGTACCGCGTCCACGACGACGTCGAGATCGAAGCCGCTGCGGCGCACCGGGTTCGGAGGCGAGAGCGCGGGATTGGTGAACACCTTCTTGTACACGTCCACCGCCAGGCCGAGCATCCGCAGGCTCGGGGGCGCGGGGTGCGCGGTGGTCATGAGCGCGCGGCGGGGGAGTGCGCCAGATAGCGTAGGGCGTTGTCCATGGATCCGAGCTGGGAGGGATGGAAACCCGGCCGCAGGTAGCGCGGCATCTCGGTGAAGAATGTGGTGAAACTGGGAATCACACCGCGCAGCGTGGCGCTGACGAACTGCTGACCCCAGAACCGGCCCTTGGCCGGGCTCGGATCCTTGCGGTACAGGTAGGCGGTGGAGACCACGAACAGTGGCAGCAGCAGCCCACTGGCGAGCAGACCCGTGCGTACGCGCCGTGCATACCCGCCGTCGACATGCATGTAGGCGTCGAAGACCACGCTGCGGTGCTCGACCTCTTCCGCGCCGTGCCACCGCACCAGATCGAGCATCGTCGGATGCATGCCGAGTTCCTCGAGCACCTCCGATTCGAGCAGCCACTCGCCGATCACCGCGGTGAAATGTTCCATTCCCGCGAACAGCCCCAGGCGTTCCTTGAGCCATTCTTCTTCGGCGCGGCCGCTCAGTCCGTGCTCGCCCAGTACCCGGTCGACCAGCCAGCCGATCTTCTCGACGTAGGAGTCGACATCGAGCCCGATGGACTGCAGGTGTTTGCGGGCGCCCTCATGGCTGCTCGCGTGCATCGACTCCTGGCCGATGAACCCCGTCACCTCTTCGCGCAGGCGTTCGTCGTCGATCGCGGGTAGCGCCTCGGCCAGGCAGGCGGCCATGGCCCGCTCACCTTCCGGCAGTACCAGGTGCATCACATTGGTCACATGGGTCGCCAGCACTTCTCCGGGGATGTAGTGCATGGGAACCGTCGAGAAGTCGAAGCTCACATCGCGGGCGTGGATCGCGTGGGCTTCTTCCCGGTAGGTGCTCGTGGTGGCACTGTCGTCAGCCATACGTCGACCGTACAATGCAACAGATTGCCTTGCAATGTTGTCGCAACAAATTCTTTCTGATTGTTGCAGAAATGCTGATCGCTGCTAGCGTGGTCCTGTGTCCGCCCCTGCCTCTACCTCGCAAGACCGGTCCCACGCCGACGCTATCGAAACCCGCATCCTCGATGCCGCGCGCGTGCAGTTCGAGACATTCGGGGTGAAGAAGACGACCATCGGCGATGTCGCCCGGCAGGCGGCGGTCGACCGCGGCACCATCTATCGGCGGATCGGTTCGCGTGACGATCTCGTCCGCGCGGTGAGCGCCCGCGAGGTGGGTGCCCTGCTCGCCGAACTCGAGGGTATTCCCGCGCGGCACCCCGGTCCGGAGGCCATTGTCGCCGACATGTTCGTCACGGTGATCACGCGCTGGCGAACCCACGGCATGATCAAACGGGTGCTGGCGCTCGAGCCCGGCCGGTTACTGCCTCAGGTGACCACCGAGGGCGGGCCTTTCTTCACGATGGCCGTCGGTGTGGCCACCACCCTGCTCGCCGAGGCGATGCGGCAGCGGGGGCTCCCCGACATTCCCGATCTCACAACCCGGGTCGAGATCGCGAGCCGAGTGGTCCACTCCCTGATCCTGCAGCCCGTCAGCGCGCTGGACCTCGAATCCGAGGAGCAGCTCGCCGAATTCGCGCGAATGTATATCGCGCCGTTGATCGTCGGCTGAGGATGTGGCCGCTGCCCGGGCTGCACGGGTGAGGTCCGGCCGGGGAAATCCTCCGGGGCGAGGTCGATGGCCGAAAGTGCGGACAGCGGCCCGGTGCGGGTTCTACTATCGCCTGTAGTAGAACGAACCCGGCGACGGAATCCGGGTCGGAGGGAGGGGCCGTCATGGAAACGATCACCGTGGAGCGCGTGATCACCGCACCACCGAACGCGGTATTCGACTGGATCAGCACAGCACACAACTACACCCGGATACCGCTCGTACTGCACGAGCGTCTCGCGGTGCCCGGCGCCGGCGCGCCCTATGGTCTCGGCGCGGTGCGATTCCTGGTCTGGTGCGTGGGGGTGTTCTGGGAACGGGTCACCGCCTACGATCCGCCCCGATCCTTCGAATACCACGTGTACCGCAGCTTGCCGCCGGCCCGGCACGAACTGGGACGGGTCGAGTTCACCGAGACCACCGACGGTACCCGGGTAGTGTGGACGACGGTCGTGGAACTACGGTTCCCCCTGGTCGGCGCGGTGCTGACCCGCCGGGTGGTGCGGCCGTTGTTCACCTACGCCTTCGGGCGGGTATTGGACGTCGCCGCACGCGACCTCACCGCCCGGGCCGCCTGAAACGGGAGGCGGGCCCTGTAGGCCACGGTCGTCGGACCTGTGCACGGCCGGGCCGAGCCCGTACACCGCGAGTTTGACCCGATTGTCGGCGCCGGTCTTGGACAGCAGGTTCGCGATATGGGTTTTCACCGTGGTGACGCCGATGTGCAGGCGCTGGGCGATCTCGGTATTCGACAGTCCGGCGGCCACCAATCGCAGCACGTCGGTCTCCCGTCCGGTCAGCGTCACCGCCGGTGCGGCGGGCCGCGACGGTTGCGCGCGGGCGGCGACGGCGGTGTCCACCAACCGGCCCAGCACCTCCGGTGAGAACGGCCGGTCCCCGGCCGCGGCCCGCCGGATACCGTCGAGCAGGTCGCCGGGCGACGCGTCCTTGACCAGGAAACCGCACATACCTGCTGCCAGTGCGGGATACAGGTGGTCGTCGTCGTCGAACGTGGTGAGTGCGAGGACCCGGGCCCCGGGCCGGGCCGCCAGGATGGCGGTGGTGGCGCGGATACCGTCCATCCCCGGCATCCGCAGATCCATCAGGATCACGTCCGGTGCGGTCCGTTCGGCCAGGCGCACCGCTTCCGCGCCACCCGGCGCCTCGGCGACCACCTCGAGGTCGGCCGCGGTCTCGCACAGCATGCGCAGTCCGGCCCGCACGAGGTGCTGGTCGTCCACGAGCATCACCCTGATGGTCACGCGGCACCACCCGGCTCGCCCGGGAGGCTCGCGGTGAGCAGCCAGCCCGATCCCGCCGGCTCCGCGGTGAGGGTACCGCCGAGCAGTCCGACCCGCTCGCGTAGCCCGATCAGGCCCATGCCTGACCCGGGTGGGGCGAGTTGTGCCGTGCCCGCCGCCGGGCCGCTGTCGGACAGCCGGAATTCGACCGGGCCCGGTCCGGCGGTGATCGAGAGCCGGGCAGTGGTCTCCGGACCGGCGTGCTTCACCACATTGGCCGTACCTTCCTGCGCCAGGCGCAATAGGGTGAGTCCCGTCAGCGCGTCCACCGTCGAAATATCCGGGTCCAACTCCAGATCGATTCGCGCGATCACGAGCCGCGTCCGCTCCACCACCGCGGTGATGGCGACCGGGAGCCCGGCCGGATCGACGAACGACGCGGCGCCGGCGCCCGGATCCCGCAACACTGTCACCAGAGTGCGCAGATCGTGCAGAGTTTCCTTGCCACTGCGATGGATATCGTCGAGAACTTCCAGTACGGCCGGCGGCGCGGAGGTCAGCGCATGCCGGGCCACGCCCACCCGCAGCACCGTCGACGAGATGTGGTGGGCGATCAGGTCGTGCAGTTCACGCGCGATCGCGGCCCGTTCGGTCGCGCGCGCCGCGACCACCTCCGTTTCCCGCCGATGTGCCAGCTCGGCCGCCTCTCGGCGGGCCCGGGCGGCGCTCTCGCGCGTCGTCCGCAGCACCGCGCCCAGCAATACCGGCAGCAGGGCCATGACCGTCGCCCGGTACACCGTCGCCGCAGGACCGCCCTCGGTGTGGAGAAGGTAGGCGGCGGCCAAGGCGAACCCGCCGAGCACCGCGGACCCGCCCCCACGCCGGGCCGCGAGCTCGGCCAGCGCGAGCGCGGCCGCGACCTTCGGCACCACCGGGCCGATTTCCCCGATCGTGAATCCGAGCATCAGCACACCGGTCGCGGCCAGCGCGGTCGCCAGCGGCAGGCGTGCCGAGCCCGCCGTGACCAGGACCGCTGCGACGGCGAGCGCCCAATCCGTCGTGGTCGGCGCATCGGTCAGGAAGAGCAGGCACCCCACCGCTGACGCCAGGAGAACCAGCAGCCGCACGGGCAGCTGCCGCGGATCGAGTAGCCAGTCGATTCCGCGTGTCACGCCGTTCTCCGTCACGCCCCCATGATGCCGGGGCCGTCGGCCGGCGCGACTCCTCCGCCGGCAGGAGCGATCTCCTCCTTTCGGCCGGTGCGGGCGGCTCGCGGACCGATCCGCCGACCGCGCCGCTCCGGCACGGTTGTCCCATGACCGACGAGAAGACAGCAACGGAAACCACACCTCCGGCGCAGAGCCGACGCGCCCTGCTGGGTGCGATGACCGCATCCGGCCTGGCCGCGGGTGCCGCCGGTCTCGCCTCGGGGATCGCGCTCGGCGCCGGCTCGAATCCGCCTGCTGTGCACCTCGGCACCGCGCGTAGGTTCGCGGATCGGGTGGTCGTGATCACCGGCGCGACCTCCGGTATCGGCGCCGCGGCCGCGCGGCAGTTCGCCGCGGAAGGCGCCCGGGTCGCCTTCTGCGGGCGCCGCGAAGATCGCGGCCGCGCTGTGGAGAACGAGATCCGGCGCGCGGGCGGCGAAGCGACCTATTACCGTGCCGATGTTCTTGTCGAAGACGAGGTTCGGTACTTCGTCGACGCGGCGGTAGGACGGTACGGCCGATTGGATATCGCGTTCGACAATGCGGGGATCACAGTGCAGAAGAAGCTGCACGAGTACAGCGCGGCGGAATTCGACCGGGTCGTCGACACGAACCTGCGCGGTGTTTTCCTGGCGATGAAATACCAGGTCCCGCATATGATCCGCGGGGGCGGCGGGACGATTGTGGTGACGTCGTCGAGCAACGCCGTAGCCACCGATGCCGGCAAAGGTGCCTATACCGCCAGCAAGCATGCCCTGATCGGGCTGGTCCAGTCGGCGGCACTGGACTATGCCGCCGACGGTATCCGCGTCAACGCCATGCTGCCCGGTACCACCGATACCGAACTGGTCCGGCGCGCCGCGGGGATGGAGGCCCTGCCCGATTCCGCGTGGCAGGTTTTCATGAAGCAGTGGGCGAAATCCCACGTTCCCGGACTGGGACGGCTGGCGAGCGCGGCGGAGATCGCGGCGTTCGCCCTGACACTCGCCTCCCCCGAGCACACCTATCTCACCGGTGCGCGGCTGTCGGTCGACGGCGGCCGGACCGCCCACGCGTGAGGCCGTGGGCCGGCGACCCGCAGCGATACCCTTGCGGTCAGTGGATCCGAGCCGCGTCCCGGAACAGGGTGGCGGCGATGGCGGTGGCGGTGACGCGCGCGAGATCGGCGAGGAAAGGGATCCGCTCGGGGATCATGAGCTGGGTGGTTCCCCGGATGCCGAGGGCGAATCGCGCGTTACCGGCCCGGTCCAGGACCGGGACCCCGATTATGCGGTAGCCCCATTCGGTCTGCTCGTCGTTGATCGTGTACCCGGTTCTGCGGGCGAGCTCGAGTTCGGCGGTGAGTGATTCCGCGTCCGCGGGCGTACGGTCGGTGCCCTGATGGTAGGGCAGCGTCTCGAGTTCTTCCCGGGTCACCGGCGACCAGGCCAGCAGGGCCTTGCCGATCGCGCTGGCGTGCAGGGGGAAGCGGACCTCGGAAAGGTTGTGCCCGTGGGCTTCCCGCCAGCGGGTGAATACGAGATTGATGGCGTCGCTACCGTGCCGGGTCGCCAGCGAGACGGCGGTACCGGTCTCGGCGGCGAGTTGCTCGATATGCGGTTCGGCGAGGTAGACCAGGTGGCGCCGATAGGAGAGCTGGCCGTACTCGGCGAGCGCGACGCCGAGCCGGTATCGGCCCGTCCGCTCGTCCTGTTCGACGAACTCGGATTCCAGCAGCGCCTGCAGTAATCGGTGCGTGGTGCTCATCGGCAGGTTCTGCGCCCGGGCTATCTCGGTGACGCCCAGTTCGGCATCTCCTTGGAAACACCGCAGTACCGCGAGTGCGCGGGAGACCGTCTGCAGCCCGGATTGATTGACCGCCACGTGGTGTCCTTTCCGGCCGGCCGCCCTGGAATGGGAGGGGCCCAGATTCCGATAATCGGAATACTAGCCGCTGTCGCGAGAGGGTGAACGCGAGCGGCATCGGATTTGTAGCGCTTCTACCTGCATGAGCATGAAATTCTGCCTCAGTCAACTATTCCGCTTTGTGGAACGAGATGTGTTGCTCGAAGTTGTCTGTGCTCCTAGCGTGACGGTGTTCGAAAAGTCAGTTCCGGGCCAGTTCTCGGGCCGCCGGGCCCGTGCTCCGGATCGTGGGAAAGAAGACCATGACCACAGCCGTCACCAGTACCTCTCTGTCCGGCGCACCGGTGCGCAGCGCGCTGCCGGAGGAGGGTTTCCGCAGCGTCGGCCGTTCGGGACTGGTGGTATCGGAAGTCGGGATCGGGGCCAGTACCTTCGGCCGGACCGGGATGATCGCCGATACGCAGGAAGCGGTCGATCGGATCGTCGGCCGGGCGCTCGATCTCGGGATCACCTATTTCGATGTCGCCGATGTCTACGGCGACCGGGCGGGCCAGAGCGAGACCATGCTGGGCGCGGCGCTGGGCAACCGGCGCGACCGGGTCGTCATCGGTACGAAGTTCGGTATCGGGCTCGCGGGCCTCAACGGCCCCGATTGGGGAGTGCGCGGTTCGCGCCGCTATATCCGGCTCGCGGTGGAGGCGTCGCTGCGCCGGCTGCGGACCGACTGGATCGACCTCTACCAGATCCACACTCCCGACCCGGTCACCCCGATCGAGGAGACCCTGTCGGTACTCGACGACCTGGTGCGCGAGGGAAAGGTTCGCTACCTCGGCACCTCGAACTTCGCCGGCTGGCAGGTGGCCGACGCCGAATACCTCGCCCGGATCAACGGGCATACGCGGTTCATCTCGGCGACCAACGAGTACAACCTGCTGTGGCGGGAGCCGGCCAAGGAACTGCTCCCCGCGCTCGCCGCCTACGGGCTGGGGTTCTTCCCGTACTTCCCGCTGCAGAACGGACTGCTCACCGGGAAGTACCGGCGCGATGCCGTACCGGCCGGCCGCAAGATCACCAACCTCAAGAAACATCTGCTCGACGCCGCGCCGTGGGAGGCGCTGGAGCGGTACGCCGAGTTCGCCCGGGCCCGCGATATCACGCCGACCGCACTGGCCTTCGGCTGGTTGCTCGCCCACGACTCGGTATCCAGCGTGATCGCCGGGGTGACCGAACCGGACCAGCTCGACGACAATCTCGCGGCTTCCCGCTGGCGGCCCACCCCGGCCGAATTCGCCGAACTCACCGCGCTGTTCGCCGGCGACCTCAGCGGAGCGCCCGGGCAGGTCACCGGTTCCGCGACGCGGCCCTGAGCCCCATCCATCCTTCGATTCAGGCAGAGGCGGATATGTCCGACGAATCCGGCGCCGACCGGCAGCTGCACCTCGGTTACATGTACTGGTCCAACGGCACCCATCCGGCGGGCTGGCGCCTGCCCGAGGCCGTACACGACCGAGGTTTCGACGGGGGATACCTCGTCGAACTCGCGCAACTCGCGGAGTCGGCGAAATTCGATTTCTTCTTCTTCGGCGACCGGCTCGCCACCGGGCCGGAGTACCAGTTCACCAACACCTCGGTGCTGGCACGGATCGAACCGTTCACGGCGGCGAGTTATATCGCCACGGCGACGAGCCGGATCGGGATAGTGGTCACCGCGAATCCGACCTATTACGAACCGTTCAATCTGGCCCGGCTCACCGCCTCGCTCGATCACATCTCGGCGGGGCGGGCCTCGTGGAATATCGTGACCGGTGCCGACCATCGGGCCGCGGCCAACTACACTCGGACCGAGCACGGCGACGCGTCGGCCCGGTACGACCGGGCCGACGAATTCGTCGGCGTGGTCCGCGATCTGTGGGACAGCTGGGAGGACGACGCCTTCGTCCGCAACCCGGAAACCGGCGAATTCGTGGTCGCCGATCGTATCCACCCGGTGAACCACCGCGGGCGGTCCTTCCGGATCCGGGGCCCGCTGAACATGGCCCGGCCACCGCAGGGACAGCCGGTGATCCTGCACGCGGGGACCTCCGACCGCTCGCGTGATCTCGGTGCGCGCGAGGCGGATGTCCTCTTCGCCGCTGCCGCCACGATCGAGCAGGGCAAGGCCTACGCCGAGGAGATCCGGCGGCGCGCGGCCGATTTCGGCCGGGCGCGGTCGTCGCTCGCTATCCTGCCCGGCCTCACTCCCATCGTCGCCGAGACGCGGCAGGCCGCCCGCGCCCGCTACGACCGGCTCAACGAGCTGCTCGTGCTGGACGACGACTTCCGGTTCGGCGGCCGCGCTCCCGAACAGTGGGGCGTGGGCAGCGCCGCCCCGCGCGAGGCGCAGGGTCCGGGTCTGCGGAATCTGGGGGCGTTGTCCCAGCGCGTGGGTGTCGACCTCACCGCGCGGGAACTCGGCGATCCGCTGGACGATGCGACCGTCGCGCGGTTCGATCCGGCCGGCCGGGCCCTGCTGAACACCACCGCGGCCCGGACCGGCCGCGCGGTGGGCGGCGCGGATCCGCTGACCGTTCGCGATCTGCTCAACACCCATATCGTGGGCGGTCACGTGGTGGTGGGCGGTCCGGCCGATATCGCCGACTACATCCAGGCGTGGTTCGAGTCGGGCGCTTCCGATGGCTTCAATATCCAGTCCGCATACCTCATCGAACAGTTCGAGGCGTTCGTCCGTCTCGTCGTACCCGAACTGCAGCGGCGCGGACTGTTCCGTACCGAGTACACCGGCCGGACCCTGCGCGAACACCTCGGCCTGGACCGGCCGGACAACCGCTGGGCCCGTGAGAACACCCGAGCGGGAGGAGAGTGACCCATGTCCGACACACGCAGAGAACTGCATCTGGGGCTCATGTTCTGGGCCACCGGCACCCACACCGCCGGCTGGCGGTATCCCGGCGCCCGGGCCGACGGCGCCTTCGATATCGAGTTCATCCAGGAGGTGACCCGGCTGGTGGAGGCGGCGAAATTCGATTTCCTGTTCCTCGGGGACCGGCTGGCCACCGATCCGGCGCTGGCCAAGACCAACCCGGCCCAGATGTCGCGGATGGAACCGTTCACCGTCGCCTCCGCCATCGCGGCCGCGACCTCCCATATCGGTATCGCCGTCACCGCGAACCCGACCTACTACGACCCCTATACCGTTGCCCGGCTCACCGCCTCGCTGGACTATCTCAGCCGGGGCCGGGCGGCGTGGAACCTGGTCACCGGCGCCGACGGCGCCGCGGCGTACAACTTCGGCCGGGACGGTCATTGGGATACCGAGAAGCGCTACGACTGGGCCGACGAGTTCGTGGACGTGGTACGCGCGCTGTGGGACAGCTGGGAGGACGACGCGTTCACCCGGGACAAGACCGGCGGCCGCTATATCGACGAGTCCAAACTGCACACCATCGACCATGTGGGAGAACACTTCTCGGTCAAGGGGCCGCTGAACGTGGCGCGCCCCCCGCAGGGCCAGGTGATCCTGTTGCACGCGGGCACGTCGGATCGATCGCGGGAACTGGGCGCCCGGGAAGCCGATGTGATCTTCGCCGGCCAGCCCGATCTGGAGTCGGCCAAGGAGTACTACGCCGATGTGAAGGCCCGGGCGGCCCGGTACGGGCGCACCGCCGACGAGATCCAGATCCTGCCCGGGCTGAGCGTGGTGGTGGCCCCCACCACCGGCGAGGCGGTGCAGATCTACGACCGGCTGAATTCGCTGGTACCGCTGGATCCCGCACACGAAACCGTCGATTCGGTGCGGTTCGGCGGTCTCGGGCAGGGATTGAAACGCAATCTCGCCTCGGTCTCCCAGGTCCTCGAGCTGGATGTGACCGGGTACGGCATCGACGATCCGGTGTCCCGGGAGGTGTTCGACTCGTCGGCTCCCGCGGGGCGCAAGGTCTTCGCGGGTATCACCGAGACGACCCGGCGCACGGTCGAGGGCGCGGCGCCGATCACCTATTTCGACCTGATCAACGCCATCACCGTCGGCTCCCGGACCGTGGTCGGGAACCCGGTCGAGGTGGCCGACCATATCCAGCGCTGGTTCGAGGAAGGCGCGGCCGACGGTTTCAATATCTTTCCCGATTTCGTGCCGGGCTCGGTGCAGGCGTTCACCGAGCTGGTGGTGCCCGAACTACAGCGGCGCGGCCTGTTCCGTACCGATTACGCGGGCACGACATTCCGCGATCACCTGAGCCTCGAACGTCCGGGTAACCGGCACAGCGACCGGCGCCCGCTCCTGTCGGAACCGAACTGAAAGGACCATGACGGTGGCTCTCGACCAAGCCGAGGCAGTAGTCGTACGCCCGGCCGCAGTGCGGCCCCGGAAGCAGTCCGCGGGCCGGCGGCTCCGTGCGGCGGTGTCCCCGAAGAACCTGGCCGTGCTTGCCGGCCAGCTCGCGGTCGTCGCCGTGGTGCTGGCGATCCTGCAGTGGCTGGTGGATTCGGGGCGGGTGGAATCGATCTACCTGGCCTCACCGACCCAGGTACTCGGCGTATTCCCGCGGCTCATCAGCGAGGAGCATCTCTTCGGAAATCTGCTGATCACCCTGTACGAGGCGGTCGTCGGGACGGCCCTGGCGTTCGTGTTCGGTGTGGCGACCGGAATCTATATGGGGCTGTCGCGTACCGCCGAGCGGTTCCTCAACCCGTTCATCGGCGGCGCCATGGCCGTCCCGAAGGTCACCATCATCCCGCTGCTCACCCTGTACCTGGGCGTGGGAGTCAACCACAAGATCGTGATCGTCTTCCTGTTCGGCTACTTCCTGTTCGTGTTCAACACGATCGCCGGGATCAAACAGGTCCAGGAGAGTCATCTCAAGGTCGCCCGGGCCAACGGTGCGTCCCGGTGGCAGACGATCGTGAAGGTGATCCTGCCGTCCGCGTCGCCCAGTATCGTCGCCGCCTTGCGGATCGAGGCGGGCACCGCGCTGGTGGCGGCACTGTTCGCGGAGATCATCGCTTCCAAGGCAGGGCTGGGCAATATGCTCAATCGCGCCATCGGCGTCTACGACACCGCGACCCTGTTCGCGCTGGTCCTGTCCATCACGGTGTTCTCGGTTCTCATCATCGCGGCCGTGAATCTGCTGGAGAAGAAAGTCCTTCTCCGCTGGAAGTACGCCTGACATCCGGCTCTGCCGACACCCATATCGAAGGAACAACTGTGTTCAAGAAGAGATCTCTGGCCGTTCTCGCCGGCGCGGTGGCGCTGGTCCTGGCGGCGACCGGCTGCTCCGGCACCGTCGAATCCCTGGCGGGTGAGGGCGGTTCCGCCGCCGACGGCCGCAGTGTGCTGACCCTGCAGGACAGCACCTCCTATACGCAGTTGCCGATTCGTTTCGGTGTCGAGAAGGGTTTCTTCGACGCCGAGAACCTCGAGGTGAAATTCACCCAGGTCCAGGACGCGGTGACCGGTGTCGCGACCGGGGCGTTGACCTTCGCGTTCGGCCCTACCAGCAACTATCTGCGGGCGGCCGAGAAGGGTGCGCCGATCAAGATCATCAGTTCGGCATTCCGGAGCAAGGGACCGTTCTTCCTCATCGCGCGGCCCGAGATCAAATCCTTCGCCGATCTGCGCGGCAAGACCATCGGGATCGCCACGGCCGGTAGCAGTATGGAGACCTACACGCGCAAGATCCTCACCGCCAACGGTGTCGATCCCGACGAGGTGAGCTTTATCGCCAACGGCGTGAACGAACAGGCCTACGGCACTCTCACCAGCGGTCAGGTGGACGCGACCATCATCCATCAGCCGTTCCCCGCGCTGGGCGAACTCCAGGGCGAATCGGTGACACTGGCCCGCGGCTGGGACTACCTGCCGACCTACCACACCGGCGTGCTGATCGCCGGAAACGATGTGATCGACAAGGATCCGGACCTGCTGCGCCGCAGCCTGCGCGCCTACTTCAAGGCCTACACCTACGCGAAAGAGCACTACGACGAGTACCTGCCGTGGCTGAAATCCAAGCTCGGCACCATCGATCCGAAGGCGGTGGAACTCGCCCTGCGGCAGGAAGACGATATCTGGGACAACAACCCGGCCGTCGATCCGGTGGCGATCCGCGATACCCAGGACATCGAAATCGAAATGGGTCTGCAGGACGTGCGCTACGACGCCGACAAGTACATCGATACGCAGTTCATCCCGCAGGAGTACGTGCAGGATTTCACCTACCCGCGGCCGGCGCGCTGACCCCGCGACGGCACGACACGATCAGCGAGGTATGTCCGTGGCAACCTTCGAAGTACGCGGTGTGGGCAAAGAATTCCCCACCGAGCCGCCGGTCCGGGCGCTCGACGGAATAGACCTGACCATCGGCGAAGGCGAATTCGTCGTCCTCCTGGGCCCCAGCGGCTGCGGCAAGAGCACACTGCTCGACATCCTGTCCGGACTCCAGGACACGACCGAGGGCGAGGTGCTGTTCGAGGGCGAGCCGGTCGCCGGTACGAACAGCAGGATCGGGGTGGTGTTCCAGGATGCCTCGCTGTATCCGTGGCGCACCGTGGCCCGCAATGTCGAACTCGGCCTGGAGTTCCGCGGGGTGCCGCGCGCCGAGCGGCGCGCGGCCGCCGCGGAGTACCTGGCCCAGGTCGGGCTGGCCGGTTTCGAACGGAAGTATCCGCACCAGCTGTCCGGTGGTATGCGGCAGCGGGCCGGGATCGCCCGGACGCTGGCGACCGAACCCGCGGTCCTGCTCATGGACGAACCGTTCGGCGCCGTCGACCATCTGACCCGGATCCAGCTGCAACGGGATCTGCTGGCACTGTGGGAGAGCCGCCGCCGTACGGTCGTCTTCGTCACCCATGACGTGGGGGAGGCGGTATACCTGGCCGACCGCGTGATCCTGTTGTCGCCGCGGCCGGGCCGGGTGTACCGCGAATTCTCCATCGATGTGCCGCGGCCGCGCCGCAAAGGCGATATCGAACTGCTCGCGCTGGAGAGCGAGATCTATCGGGCGCTGAGCCGGATCGAGGAGCAGGCGGAGGCGGGGCTGTGAACCCTAGGCGTTGGCGCCGCCGTCGACCGTGAGCGTGCTGCCGGTGACGAAGGCGCCGCCCTCGCCGGCCAGATAGGCGACGGCGGCGGCGATCTCGGTGGCCGCCGCGTACCGGCCGAGCGCGGTGGCCGCCCGCTGGGCGTCGGCCGGCGCACGGTCGGCGGGATTCATCTCGGTATCGGTCGAACCCGGCTGCACCACATTGACCGTGATACCGCGCGGGCCCAGGTCGCGGGCGAGCCCTTTGGTGAAACCGATCAACGCGGCCTTGCTCATCGAGTACAGGCTCAGGCCCGGGCGGGTCGCCCGTTCGGCGAGGTTGCTCCCGATACTGATGATGCGGCCGCCCGCACCGAGATGCGGGCTCGCCGCCCGCGCGGCCGCGAACGCGGCGCGGACGTGCAGGTTCATGGTCTCGTCGAACTGTTCCATGGTCAGTTCGTCGATGGTGCCGTAGGGAAATATTCCCGCGTTGTTGACCACGATGTCGAGCCTGCCGAACTCGGTCACGGTCCGTTCCACGGCGGCCGGTACCGCCTCCGGGTCCGTGGCGGGCGCGGGCACGGCCAATGCGCGCCGGCCGGTATCACGGATCCGCGCGACCACCTCGTCGGCGGGTCCGGCCGCGGTGTTGTAGGTGAGCACGATATCCGCGCCGTCGGCGGCCAGCCGCTCCGCGATCGCGGAGCCGATACCCCGGCTACCGCCCGTCACCAAAGCGACTTTTCCTTCTAGATCCATTTCAACTCCCGATATTTATGCAGTGATCGTTACACAAATAGGTACCGTGGATAGCATGGGCATGTCAACAGCGCAGAGTGGAGGTGCGATGCCGGGTCCTGGCCGCCCGCGGAGCTTCGATCGGGACGCCGCGCTGCGCGCCGCCATGTACCTGTTCTGGGAACACGGGTACGAGGGCGTCTCGATCAGCGACCTCACCGCTGCGATGGGTATCGGCGCGCGGAGCCTCTACACCGCCTTCGGCTCCAAAGAGGAGCTGTTCCGCGAGGCCGTCGCACTCTACGGGAGCGCGGCCCCGCGCCCCATGGACCGGATGCGCACCGCGCGGGAAGCGGTGGAGGCGATGCTGCGGCAGAAGGTGGATGCCAACCTCGACCCGGCGACGCCGCTGGGCTGCATGGTGGTGCTCGCGGCCACCAATGTCACTCCGGACAACACCCACGTCCGGGACCTGCTCGCGGAAATGCGGGCCCGGGACCGTGCCGAACTGCTCGCCCGGCTCGAGCGCGGACGCACCGACGGCGACATACCGGCCGGTGCGGATATCGAAGCCGTGGCCTCGTTCTATCTGACCGTCCTGCACGGTCTGGCGATCCGGACCCGCGACGGCTGTTCGCGCGCGGACGCCCAGCGGGTGGTGGACCATGCGATGCAGGCCTGGGACAGTGTCGCCGCCCCCGCTCCCGCTCGATCTATCGTG
Source organism: Nocardia rhamnosiphila NBRC 108938 (assembly GCF_000720425.1). Taxonomy (GTDB): domain Bacteria; phylum Actinomycetota; class Actinomycetes; order Mycobacteriales; family Mycobacteriaceae; genus Nocardia; species Nocardia rhamnosiphila. The sequence goes on from NZ_JOAJ01000001.1 coordinate 884,930, forward strand.
CAGAAGTGAGCACCGGTGACCGGGCGCGGCACGCGACCGCCCGTGACCGGCGGCGGACGGAACTACGTGAGTTCCTGCGCAGCCGCCGCGAACGGCTGAGCCCGGCGGCGGCGGGGCTACCCGATACGGGCCGGCGCCGGACACCCGGGTTGCGCCGGGAAGAGGTCGCGGTGCTGGCCGGGGTGGGGGTCTCCTGGTACACGTGGCTGGAACAGGGTCGCGATATCAAGGTGTCCGGCGACGTACTGGACGCGGTGGCGCGAGCGTTGCGGCTCGACGAGATCGAACGCGCCCATCTGTACCGGCTGGCGGGGCTCGAGCCGCCGCCGCGGCAGGCCGCCGCCTCGGTCCCGGCCTCGCCCCAACTGCACCGGTTGCTGGCGAGCTGGGCGCCCCGGCCGGCGTATATCCGGGACCGGCACTGGAACTTCACCGCGGTCAACGACGCGGCGCGCGTGGTGTTCGGCTATGGCGACACCGACCACAACTGCCTGGTCTCGTACTTCACCAATGCGCGTTTCCGGGCCCTGAACGAGCACTGGGAGCGCATCGCGCCCGAAACCGTCGCGGGTTTCCGGGCCGATTCGGCGCGCTATCCCGAAGACCCGGAGTTCGACCGCCTCGCCGGGGACCTGGCACTGGTCAGCCCGGAGTTCGCCGAACTGTGGGCACGCCACGACGCGGCCGAACACACCACCGCGATCAAGGCCGTCGCACACCCCGAGGCCGGCACGCTGACCTTCGAAGCCACCCTCCTCCCGCTGCCCGAGTTTCCCGGCCACCACGTGATCCTGCACAACCCGGTCGCCGGGACCGGTACCGGCGACCGGCTCGACGAGTTGATGCGCGCCCATCCTGGTGGTGTCACACCCACCATGAACTGACACTGCCTCCCGGCTCCGGATGCCCGCAGGATCGTTGTCATGAGCAATGAGCAGATGAGCGCAGTGGTCATTCCCGAATTCGGTCCGGCCGAGGTGCTGCGGCCGACGACCCTCGCCGTCCCCGAGCCCGGACCGGGACAGGTCGCCATCGATGTGGCCTACGCCGGCGCGAACTTCGCCGAGATCCTGTACCGGCAGGGTGTGGTGGACATCGCGCTGCCCTTCGTTCCGGGAATCGAGGTCTCCGGCCGGATCCGCGCGCTGGGGCCGGGAGTCGAAGGGCTGTCGGTGGGCGACCCCGTCGCCGCCCTGACCATCGTGGACAGTGGCGGGTACGCCGAGGTGGTGGTCACCGCCGCCGACCTGGTCGTCCCGTTCGACGAGACGCGCCTGAGCCCGGCCGTGGCCGCGGCGGTGCCGTCCAACAGCACGACCGCGTTCCTGGTGCTGGACCGGGTCGCCCGGATCGAGCCGGGTGAGAGCGTGCTGGTGCACGCGGCGGCCGGGGGAGTGGGTAGCCAGTTGGGCCGGGCCGCCCGGCTACTGGGTGCGGGCCGGGTGGTCGGCACGGTCGGCAGTCCCGCCAAGAAGGAGATCGCCGGGCAGTTCGGCTACGACGAGGTGATCCTGCGCGAGGAACTCGCCGCCGCGGGAGAGTTCGATATCGTCGTCGATATGGTCGGCGGCCCCACCCGCCGGGCGAGCCTGGACCGGCTCGCGCCGATGGGCCGGATGGTGGTGATGGGCAATGCGTCCGGCGCCGCCGATGTGGGTCTGTCCGCCAACGAGCTGTGGTTCACCAACAAGACGGTCTCCGGTTTCAATCTGGCCGCCTTCGCCGCCGCCCACCCCGTGGAAACCGGTGTCGCGCTGCGGCGGGCGGTTACCGCGGTGACCGCGGGGGAACTGACTGTCCAGGTGGCCACACTCGCTCTGGACCGGGTGGCCGAGGCGCACCGGCGCATCGAATCGGGTGCCACCACAGGCAAACTGGTTCTGGAGGTCGCGCCGTCCCGGCCCGGGTCGCGCGGGCTCGGGCCGGGACGCGGCGCGGTGGCCGATAAGTTCGCCACGGCCGTGAACATGCCGACCCCGTAGGGACCGCCCTTCTGATGCAGGATCAGTCGGGACCCATGAACAGACAAGACCGGGACCGCCGGCTCCGGCCGCCACGTGTACGTACCACCCTGGCGATGAATCCGGCCTCACTGTTCCGTTCGGTCCGCCCTACCGGGCAGGGCTATGACACCTCGGGTGTCAGGAACGGCCGCGCGGCGGTGTTTACTACTGGCCGTTCGGTCGGCGGCCCAGCAGGTCGTAGACCAGCACCCCGGCGGGGTCGTACCAGCCGCCCGGCCCTTGGGTGTAGAGCAGGTTTCCCTCGGCGTCGTACCACGCACCGTCGCGCAGGGTCGAGCCCTCGGCGTCGGTTCCGGCGTGGACATCGTCGGCGCGGGCCTGGATCTGTTCCCGGAGTTTCGGGTCGATATCGTCCACCGATCCGGGATCGGGAGCGGTGGCGCGAGCTTCGCGTTGGGCAGCGTCCAGTTGGTCGAACGATGCGCGGGCGCGCGCGAGCTGTTCGGGGGTGGGGGTGAGTCCGAGGGCTTCGGCTTCTTGGCGGCTGTAGTAGGTGCGGCCGCCGATCTGTTCGGGCATAACCTGGGTCGTGGGACCGATCGATTCCGGTCCCAGGTCTGTGTCGGTGGTGAGGTCGGCAAGGTCGAGGCCTCGGCGTTCGGCGGCGCGGAGTTGGCGGCCGCGGACCGCGCGGGCGCGTCGAGCATGGTGACCAGGTACACCAGGCAGCGTGTTACGGCAGCGCCGCGAGCGGCGTCTGATGGTGACACTGTCGAGAGAAAGCAGGAGCCACCCATGGACGGTTCAGTGCAGACCACGCCCGGCGACGATTCCGCCGGTGGGCCCGACCCCGCCACCGAACTCTTCGTGGCCCATCGCAACCTGCTGTTCACCGTCGCCTACGAAATGCTCGGCTCGGCCGCCGACGCCGAGGACGTGCTCCAGGAGACCTGGCTGCGCTGGGCCGGCGTCGACCTCGGTGCGGTCCGGGATCATCGTGCCTACCTGGTGCGGATCACCACGCGGCAGGCGTTGGACCGCCTGCGTTCCCTCGGCCGGCGCCGGGAGTCCTATGTCGGCCCGTGGCTACCCGAGCCGCTGCTGACCGCACCCGATGTGGCCGAGGATGTCGAACTGGCCGACAGCGTATCGATGGCGATGCTGCTGGTCCTGGAGACACTCGCCCCCGTGGAACGTGCGGTGTTCGTACTGCACGAGGTGTTCGGACTGGACCACGCGGAGATCGCCGAGGCGGTCGACAAGACCCCGGCGGCGGTCCGCCAGATCGCCTACCGTGCCCGCTCCCATATCGCGGCGCGGCGTCCCCGCGGTGCGGTCTCGGCGGCCGAGACCCGCAGTGCCCTCACGGCCTTCCAGCGGGCGGTCGATACGGGAGACCTGCGGAATCTGCTCGATATCCTCGCCCCCGACGTAGTACTGCTGACCGACGGCGGCGGCGTCGTGCGGGCGGCGACGGCGCCGGTGGTGGGCTCCGGACCGGTCGCCGCGGTGCTGGGCCGGATCGCGGATGCCGCGGTCCTGCGTGCGGCCCGGATCAACGGACATCCGGCGCTGATCGTCGAACTCGACGGCAAGGCCGATACCGTTGTGGCGATGCGTATCGACGAGGGGCTGATCACCGGGCTGTACGCGGTCCGGAACCCGGTCAAGCTCGCGCGCCTGGATCGCGAGACCGCCCTGCGTCGCTGACCGCCGGTCCTTCCCGGGACGCATCGCGGTGACTCAGCGGCGGAGCAGATGGGTCAGCAACTGCCCGCTCTCCTCCAGCGACAGATGCGGTAGGTACGCCCGGCCGACGGCGATCCCGATGGTCGGTAGTGCCGCGGCATCGGGGAACACCATGTACACGGGCCGGTGCCGCGGTTGGAACTTCGCCTTGAAGGCGAGCAGCGACCGGAAGCCGTAGACCGGTTCCAGGGTGCGGCCCAGCAGATCGAGCAAACTGTCGAGTGCGCTCCGGTCGAGGTCGGGTTCGGTGCTGTCGCCGGCCAGCGGTGCCCCGGACAGACTGAGGAACTCGAGCCGCTGTTCCTGGCCGGACAATGCGGCCGAGGCGATCAGGAATTCCATCGCCACGCGGAATCCGTCGCCCCGGCGCCGCATGAAATCCAGGGTGAGGCCGACGAGGGCGCCGTCCCGGTATACCGGCATCCAGGAGGTTACGGCGTGGATGTGGTCGTCGCGGTCGACGGCCAGCAGCAGCCGGACCTCGGGATCTCGGAGTTCGGCCAGACCTCCGAGGGTGAAGCCCATTTCCGGCAATCCTTTGTCCGCGACCCATTCCTCGGAGATCTCGACGATCTGCTCGGTCACCGCCAGCGGCGCCTCGGCGAACGTTGTCCACCTCGCCTCGATCCCCTCCTTGCCCGCTCGATTCAGGGCGGTTCGCACATCCTGGAACTTCTTGCCCTTGAACGCGAGATCGGCCAGATCGATGATCGTCTCCTCGGCGACCTGCAGGCAGCTCCAGCCGTGCTCCCGGGCGAGGGCCGCGGTATCGGGGCCGACAGAGTAGAAGCACGGAGTCCACCCGTTGCCGAGACACCAGGCCGCGAACTCGTCGGCCGCCGCGGCCAGCCCGTGGTGTGCACCGATCGGATCGGTCGTGGTCAGTGCGACACCGGAATGCACCCGATAGGCCACCGCGTGCCGGCCGTCCGCGCTGAACCAGTACCTGTTTCCGGCCCAAGTGCTCATCCACGACAGGGAACCGCCGCCCGGGTCGTGCAACAGCTCCCGCACCCGTCGCTCACCGCCGAGGTCGTATCCGGCCGGTGGGGTGAAGAAACTGCGCAGCATCAACAGGCCCAACATCACCCAGACGAGCACGCCGATCCACTCGAACAGCAGGGTGGCCGCCGGGGTCAGCGGCAGGACCGGCGGTTCGAAGAGCTGGAGGTACACCGGCGGTAGCAGCCGCAACGGGGCATCACGCAGCAGGGTGCCGACCCCGGGTTCGCGGTCGAAACCGCCGGTGAGCAGTGTCCCGGCCACCACGTAGATCGTGAGCGCGGCCCCCGCCGCGGCGAGCGTGCCCAGCCAGACCCGGCGATACGTTCCGCGTGCGGCGCGCACATCGAAGAGCCGCCGGGTGGCCAGCAACAGCACGAGGACCGCGATCAGGGCGAGCAGCGGAGCGAAATCCCGGTACACCGTACTGTGCCGATGGATGCCGTAGAGCACCCAGCGCGCCTCGTCCTGCTCGATGGTCCGCACGACCACACTGACGCCGGCGAGGCCGAGAAGCACGATATGCCCGCCGACCGAGAGCAGCCAGGCCGCTCGCCGGCCGCGACGCAGTCCCTCGGCCGCGACGAGCAGCAGCAATGACGGCAGGATGTTCATGGTCAGCGGTCCGACACCGGACAGGCGCAGTGCCTGCTGCCCTTTGCGGCACTCGTCGTGCAGGACCGGATCGGCACAGATGTCGACCAGCTCGCGCGCGCTGTAGGGCACCTGATCGAACAGTTCACGCAGGGACGACAGGGGCCCGATGGCATGCGGGGAGAATGCGGCGAAGATCGGGCCGAGGACACTGGCCGCGACGACGAGAGCGACGAGTGTGCGGCGCTCGCGGATCGTTCCGCCGAGCACCGGGCTGCGCGCGGAGCGCCCGAACAACAGCGGTCCGATGAGCAGGCCCGCGAGCGCGACACACAATCGCGTCATATCCGGCAGATGCCCGGCGAACAGGGCCGTGGTCACCAGGATCACCAGCAGCAGCGCGCGGATACGCCGGCGCCACAGAGTGTGCATCGCCGCGCTGGCGGCGAGCAGCGCCCCGAAGATCCAGGGCAGCGGGTCCGCTGTCAGGTGGCCGTGCAGTTCCAGACCCCAGGAGTTCGGCACCGCCGACGCGAGCCGCGCCGCGGCCAGCGCCAGCGCGGCGCCCGCGCCCTGGGCGGCGAATACCGCGATCGCGAAACGCCGGCTGCCGATACGCTGTTCCACCGGCACCGCGACAGCGAGGACGAACACCGTCGCCAGCAGATAGCCGCCCGCCCCGGAAGCGAACAGTCCCGAGGTCCACAGGGTCCAGACATACCCTGTGTCGAGGGCCGGGAGGCCGAGCGAGACGTGCGCGGCCAGCTCATGCGACGGGCCCTTCGCCCACGCTCCGGTGATCACCGCGAGAATCCAGATGACCGCCAGCAGCCCGAGGGAGACGGGTGCGCGGGAGAGCCCCGCTGCGACGCGGGTCGTCACGACGCGTCCAGACCGAGACGGTGGCCGAGCCACGGCAGCTCCTTCTCCAGACCGGCGGACCACACGGCGAAACTGTGCCCGCCGGGCAGTTCGGTGAGGTGGACATCCATTCCGGCAGCGCGCGCGGCGTCGGCCAGCCGCTCGATCACGGCGCGGTATTCGGTGTCGCCGAGACCCACGACGAACGCGCCGGCGGAATCGGGGTAGCGATGGTGGGCCAGCAGATCGGCGGGGTTGTTCCGGGCGAAGGCGTCCGCGTCGCCGGCGAAGGCCTCCTGGATCGTGGTCGTGCGATCGCCGAGCGTCGGTTCGGCCTGTCCGGACAGATCGAGGAAAGTGGGATAGACCTCGGGGCGGGTGGTGGCGAGTTGTAGCGCGCAGGTGCCGCCGTAGGAAAGCCCGCCCACTGCCCAACCGCGCGGATCCGGGTTCACCTGCAGATGGGTGCGTACCCAATTCGGTACGTCCACGGCCAGGTAGGTCGCGGCGTTACCGAGCCGCGAGTCGACACACAACGGATTGGCCAACCGGCCGCCGGTGCCGTCGGCGAGTACGACCACCGGCGCCAGCCCCCGGTGTGCGGCGGCATAGGCGTCCATGATGCGGGTCAGCCGGCCGCCGACGAGCCAGTCCTCGGTGCTGCCCGGCTGCCCGGCCAGCAGGACCAGCACCGGCAGGACGGGCCGGGGCTCGGTGAAGTACGCCGGGGGCAGATAGATCCGCGCGTCACGGGCGGGGAACCGGGACACGGCACCCGGAACTGCGGCCCGGGTCACCGCGCCGGTCTCGGGCATATCGGCGGAGGGGGCCCAGTTCGCCGGTGCCGGAGATCCGCCGGGCACCGAGTGCGGTGCCAGCGCGGTATCGAACGGCACGGTCCGATAGTCGGTCATGCCGAGCGCGGTCCGCACCGTCGGGTACGCGTCGAATCCCGCGTTGATCCCGCCGGCGGCACAGAGCACAACCGCGGCGGCCGCCGCGACGAGCCCGGTCGCGACCAGTGGCCGCGACCGGTCCCGGCGCCGGACGAACCCGCGGCCGACGGCCAGTGCCACCGCGAGCACCGCAAGCCCCGACCAGACGTAGACCGACGGGGGCAGGGGATCGGGAAAGGGCCGCCAGACCTTCTCGATGAGAACCGCGGCGAGTACCACCGAGAGCCCGGCCGCCGCCACCACGACGGCGACCCCGGTACGCAACCAGCGACGATGCCGGCGGGCCACCAGCGCCGCCAGGCACACCGCCGTGCCGGCGACGAATACGTAGGTCGCCGCGGTCGTCGTCACGTGCAGGTCGAGTACCGCGTCGACGAGCCCGGACCACGACATGACGTCCAGTATGCAGGCCCGCCGGGCCGGTGAGCGGGACGCGCGCCCGCCCGCGGAACACCGGCGGAAGTGAAGCAGGACAGCCGCCCATGGCCGCTGTGCGGAGCGTGCGCGCGAGGTCGGGCGGTAGGGAAGTGGGCCGACCGATCGCGGCTCCGCACATCACCTCCGGGTTACCGGTGGGGTGTCCGGGCGGGATACGAGGAGGCGAACTGTTTCGGCGTCGCGCCGATCATTCGCTTGAAATGCCGGTTCAGATGTGATTGGTCGTGGAATCCGGCCGCGACCGCCACTTCGGCCGGTCGGCGGCCCTCGAGCAACAGCCGGCGGGCCAGATCGATCCGCCGGCCGATCAGATACCGATGCGGTGCGATACCGAACTCGCGGGAGAACGCGCGGACCAGATGCGCCGGGTCCGCGTAGAGAATACGGCCGGCCTGCGCCAGGGTGATTCCGGCGACCGAGTGCTCGTCGAGGAGTGCGCGCAGGTCACGGGCCAGGGAGGGGTCGCGGTGCGGCGGCGGGGGCGGACGCCTGCGGCGTAGCCGGCTCTGCAGGCGTTCGAGTACGAAGGTCAGGCGGCTCTCGGCTTCCAACTCGTCACCGGGATACCGCAGCGTCTGGTGCAGCCGGTGGATCCGATCGCGCAGGATCGGGTCCCGGGTGCTCGGAGTATCGACCGCCGGGCCGATACCGGAGAGCCGGGTGTCCTCGATGTAGAGCACGCGTTTACGGAATCCCGCGGGCCCGGCCGCCCGGCCGTCGTGCGGCACATGCGGCGGCAGCAATGTCACCCAGTGCTCGACCGAGCCGTGCTCCCGGCCGTTCAACTCGTAGCTGATCGCACCGGAATCGACGATGAGCAGGGTCCACGCGTCGTGGGTGTGCGGGGGATAGGCGTGGTCGGTGAAGCGGGCGTGGAACACCTCGTGGATACCCTCGATCCGCGGTCGCCACGCGGTGATCTCCGGTACGTGCACCACATCAAGAACGTACAAGACCAGCTGTGTGGGCGATCGGCAGGATCGGCGGAGTGGAGACAGACACCTCACCCGTTCGATTCGACACCAAGATCGCCGTACTGCTGCGCGAGGACCTCGCCGGCTGGCAACGCCTCAATGTCTCGGCGTTTCTCGTCAGTGGGATCGCCGCCGCGAATCCGGGCCTCATCGGCGCGCCGTACGCCGACGCGGACGGCACCGGATACCTGCCGATGTTCGGTCAGCCGGTCCTCGTGTTCGCCGGTACGAAGGAGACCCTGCGCACCGCGCAGACACGCGCACTCGACCGCGGGCTCGCCCTCTCGATATTCACCGCCGATCTCTTCGCCACCGGCAACGATCACGACAACCGCGCCGCGGTCGGGGCCGTGGGCCGAAACGACCTCGACCTGGTCGGTCTGGCGCTGTACGCGGACCGCAAGCTCGTCGACAAGGTCGTGAAGGGCGCGCGTATGCACCCGTGACGCTGTGCGCCCCGACCCCTCCGCGACGCTCGGCTCAATGCGGCGTGGCCCCCGAGAACTACCCCGAGACCCGCGGCCCGGGCGGCGTCGGCCTCGTCGGCGAAATCATCATCGGCCTCCGACGGACGCAGGACACCGGCGGGGACGAGCAGGACCATGTCCGTTTCCTGCTCATCCCCCGGGGCGGGCGCCACGGAATCACCCGCGGCGGGCAGGAGCGGCCCGGGCTCCGCGACCGCGCCCGCCGGACCGGCGAGCGGACTGCCGTTCTACCGGCTCGCGTACACGACGAGAAGGTCACGCATGGCGCGGATCTCCCGGTTGGCCTCGTTCAACGCGGTGCGTAACCGGTGGTTCTCGTCGAGCAGGTCGTCGAGTCCGTGCGCGGAGTCCACGGCGGTTCCCGCAGGGCGCACCCGCACCAGTTCGGCCGTGGGCTCGGCGGTGGTCGCCGGCGCCGGTTCAGTGGTTTCGGCGGTGATTTCCGGTGCCGGGCCGGCGGTTTCCGGCGCCGCCTCGGTGGGCTCGGCCACCACGGCCTCGGCCATGTTCTCCGCCGGTTCCGTGGCGGCTTGCGCCGTCTCGGTCTCGGCGGCGACCGGTTTGGTGGTCACCTTGCCGGCACCGCGGGTACGGCGGCGGGGTTTGGCGGGCGCCGGAGTGTCCGCGACCGGTGCGGTGTCGGCGCTTTCGGAAAGTCCCGCGGCGCGGACCCAATTGGCGAGTGTGTTCGTGGCGGGAAGCCCGCCTTCGCGTTCGGAGACCTGCGTGCACGCCGCATTGAGCGATTTACCCTGGGCGAGGAGTTTGTTCACTCGGTTGACGAGTTTGGTCTGTTCTCTTTTCGAGTAACGCACTGCCATTCGATTTCCTCCTGCACTCCGGGTCGTACGCCGGGAATTGAACCATTAACCGGCCGTTCTGTCCTCATCGGGTGCGCCGGGCGTAACCGCAATACGCGCATAGAATCCGGCAGGAAACACGGAACATGTTTCGCGCCAACGAATTCAGAGTGTGCGACCGATGGGCCGAAAACTCGGCGGGTGATCGCGCCGCACCGACCGGATGGGCGGCGCGTTCGAGACCGGACCAGGTGTGGGTGCGGCAGCGGCATGCCTGTCCGGCCGGGCCCGGACCGGAAAATCTGTCATGTTCCGCGCCCGGTCCGCACGGTATTGCGGACCGATTCTGTCCGCCCGCCCTGTCAGACTGACCCCATGGTGCACACTCATATCTCTGCGAACGGAGCAGTCCGATGAGCCGCGGTATCCAGGTCACTTTCGATGCCCACGATCCGCGGGCGCTGTCGTCGTTCTGGCGCGAGGCCCTGGGCTATATCCATCCCGGTCCGCCGGGAGTAGAGCTGCCGGCGGGCGCCGATCCGCTCGCCGCGTGGGACGACTTTCTCGCCGGAATCGGCGTACCGGAGCAGCAGCGCAATTCGAGGTCGGCGCTCGAGGACCCGGAAGGTCACGGCCCACGATTGTTCTTCCAAGAGGTTCCCGAAGGCAAGGTGGCCAAGAACCGCGTCCATCTCGATGTCCGGGTGGCGCCCGGACTCCACGGGGAGGAACGGATGGCTGCGCTCGAGGCCGAATGCGATCGGCTCGTGGCGCTGGGCGGAACCCGGATCCGTCGCCACGAGCCCGCGCCTCCGTTGGAGACCGGCTTCATTGTGATGGCCGACCCCGAAGGCAATGAGTTCTGCCTGGACTGACCCGGACCGCGCCGGTCGCATCCTCCTGAGTAGGGGCCGTCGGCGGGGCGTCGGGGCCGCATACGTCCCGCCTCCCGGCCGCGGTCCCGCACGGCCCCCGGACCTCCTGTTACGTTGACACCGCTATCCGTCGGCAAGCCGTACCGATCATCCGAGCACGCGGGAAGGCGGAAGAATGCAGATCTCGATGATGCACCGGCGACGCCCGGCCCGGCCGAAGGGCCCGCGGCGGGACGGTCCCCCCGCTGTTCGTGGCGACCGGAACCGCGCGGAGGTGGCCCGGTGATCGACCGGCTGGTGATCTTCGGCGGCACCGGCGATCTGGCCGGCCGATACCTGTTGCCGGCGCTGGCCGCGCTGCGCACGGCCGGATGTATCGACGACGATTTCGATCTGGTCTGTGTCGATCGGAAGGAATGGGACGACCGGCGATTCGGTGACTGGGCTCGCGACCAGCTCGATCGGCACGCCGGCGAGACACCGCCGGAGGCGCGGCAGGCGATCGTCGCCGCGGCCCGCCATCGCCGCGCCGATATCCGCAATGCCGTCGATGTCGCACAGACGGTGCACGGCGACGCACCGGTCGCCGTGTATCTGGCACTGGCGCCTGCCCTGTTCCCGGCCGCCATCCAGACCCTGCACGCCGCGAAGCTGCCCGCCGGTAGCCGGATCGTGCTGGAGAAACCCTTCGGTGAGGATCTGGCGAGCGCGCGGGAACTGAACCGGTTACTCGCGGATCTGCTGCCCGAGCAGGCGATCTTCCGGGTGGATCACTTCCTGGCGATGACCACGGTGCAGAACCTGCTGGGAAGCCGGCTGTCCAATCGCGTCCTGGAATCGATCTGGAACAGCGCGCATATCGCGAAAGTCGAGATCGTCTGGGACGAAACACTCACCCTCGAGGATCGTGCTGGATACTACGACGGGGTGGGCGCGCTCAAGGATATGGTGCAGAACCATCTCTTGCAGTTGCTGTGCCTGGTGGCGATGGAACCCCCGATCAGTCTCTCCGAACGTGATCTGCGCGATCGCAAGGTCGATGTGCTGAGGTCGGTGCGTCCCCTGGCCGACGCCGATATCCCGGCCCGCACCAGGCGGGGACGATACGGCGCGGGGACCGTCGGGCAGCGGGCGGTGCCGTCCTATGTCGACGAAGTCGGGGTGGAGCCGCAACGGCGGATCGAAACCTTCGCCGAGATCGCATTGGCCATCGACAACTGGCGATGGTCGGGTACCTCGTTCGTCTTGCGCACCGGGAAGGCGCTCGCGCAGGACCGCAAAGAGGTGGCCGTCCATTTTCGTCCCGTACCCGCCATGCCGTTCGGTCACGACGGCACGACGGCGCCCAATGTCCTGCGCTTCGGCCTGGACCCCGAAAGCCTCACCCTCGCGCTGAACGCGGTCGGGACCAGCGTCGACACCCTCGCGCCGCTCACCCTCACCGCACGGATCGAGCCGCCGGAACTGCCCGCCTACGGCACACTCCTGCTGAATGTCCTGCGAGGTGATCCCGCGCTGTCCCTTCGCGCCGACGAGGCGGAAGAGGCATGGCGGGTGCTGGAACCGGTACTGTCCGGGTGGGCGCGCGACCTCGTCCCGCTGGAGGAGTACCCGGCGGGTTCACTCGGGCCGCCCGGGATCGACAGGAATCGATGACGGTCGTGGAATCGACGCAACACCCCGTATCCCGCGCACCGTGCGTCGTGGTGATGGGGGTTTCGGGGACCGGAAAGACCACCACGGCCCGGCTGCTGGCCCTGCGACTCGGGGTGCCCTTCGCCGACGCGGACGATCTCCACCCCCGGGCCAATATCGACAAGATGGCGTCCGGGCTCCCGCTCGACGACAGCGACCGGGAGCCGTGGCTCGCCGAGGTCGGCGAGTGGCTGCGGGCACGCGCCGCCGAGGGGACCGGCGGCGTCATGGCCTGCTCGGCGCTCAAACGCCGCTATCGCGACCTGCTGAGGGCAGGGGCGCCCGGTACCTACTTCCTGCTCCTGACCGCCGACCGTGCGGAACTACTGGCACGGATAACCGGCCGGACCGGGCATTTCATGCCGGCCGCACTGCTGGATTCCCAACTCGCCGCCCTCGAACCCTTGCAACCCGGAGAGCACGGTGTCGCCCTGCACGGCAGCCGCAATGCCCGGCACGCGGTGGAGGTGGCGATACGGTCGCTGCGGGAGCACGCCGCGGAGTACCGCCCCGATCTATGAGCCGCGTTTTCCACCCGTGACAGTCGCCGCCCGGGTGGGTGATAATGGCCACGAACCGGTTCGACCTCGAAATTCCGCCCGGGTGATGTGACGGCTTCTTCGCCGATCTTTCCAGGGAGGCCTGATGGTCCAGGTTGTGCCACTGAACTGGCTCGGTTCGTTCTGTAATTTCGGTGGTCCGCTGGCACCGGGGGAAACCGACCACTGGTGGACGGCCGGCGGCGATTGGGGCCGGGAGAACCGGCTCTACCTCTTCACCGCCTATTGCGACGGCGGCGCCGAGATCGCGGTCCGCAACATCACGCATTATCGCGGCGGGCACGACGAAACCCATTTCGAAATACACAACGACGGCGCGGGAGAACCGGTCTACTACTACTTCTACATAGCCTGGTCCGAGCCGATACCTGTCTGAGGGGGACCCGTTGCGCGTACAGATCGAGTACGACCAGGACGGCCGGATCACCGCGGTATCGGGGGTCGTCACCGTCGAGCACCCCGACGGCGATCTCGGCCGTTCGGCGCGGTTCGTGCGGCCCGGGCACTTCATTCTCGATCTCGACACCGGGGTGATGGCCGATCGGACGGATCTGGCCGGATTACGCCGGCTCGCGACGCAGTATTCGATCGCCGGCCACCCCGATCATCCGCGGCTGGTGGAACGCGAAACCGACGACTGAACCGGCGGTATCCCACCGCCGGCGCCCCGGACACCGGTGCGGCCTGTCCGGTGAAGTTCACCGGACAGGCCGCATAACACCGGCGTGGTCGCTGCTCAGCAGCCCTTGGCCATCGGTTCACCGCGAAACCTGGCCTCCACGAAGTTCCAGGCGTCGGCGAACCCCGCGGCGGCGGCGGTCATATGCTCGGCGATGTCGTAGGTGGTCAGTTTCACCGGCGCGCCCGCGCGGCAGGAGCGGTCGGCGAACTCGGCCACCCCGTCGTACGGGGTGAGCTCGTCGTAGCGTCCATGCCACAGATAGGTCGGCGTGGTCGGCACCCCGTCGAAATAGCGCAGGCTGTTCTCCCGCAGGACCTGGTGCGCTTCGGGGCTGTCCATCAGACTCTTCGACGCGGCCATCTGCTCCGCACTGCGGAAAGCGCCGTGGAACAGCAGGAACCGCCGGCAGGCGTCATGGGTGAACTCCCGGAACCACAGCCCGTTCTCGTTGAGCTGGTCCGAGATCGGCAGCCGGTCCGGGTACTCCCGCTCCAGACCCATGGCCGCGGCGAAGGCCAGGCCGAAACCCGGATGCGGGGCGAAACCGAGGCCCAGCGCCATCTGCTCCAGATCGGCGGGGATACCGCCCGCGGCGATGCCGGCGATCTTCAGTTCGGGCGCGTACGAGGGTTGCAGGGCCGCGGCCCATCCGGTGGCCAGACCGCCCCCGGAGTAACCGGCCAGGGCGACGGGGGAGTCGGCGAGGCCGAGTTCGGCGGCCCGCTGGACGGCGCGGACACTGTCGAGGGTGACCATTCCACTGAGCCGTCCGGCGGCATAGGCGACATTCGGTCCCAGGTAGTCGGGCACCGAGATGGCCCAGCCGCGCCCGATCGGCAGCATCGCGCCGACGGCGTCCTGTAGTTCACCGTTGAACAGCGACCGCGACGGATTGCATCGGGTGCCCAGCGAATTGATCAGCGCCTGATAGGAGACCAGCGGTGGGTTCTTCACGCCGGCGGGCAGCAGCACCGTGGTCACACCCATGATCGGATTACCGAGGGAGTTGGTGGACCGGAAGGCTACCTGCCAGCCTTCGGTGCCCACGTACATACCGGTATCGATCTTGCGGGTGCGCACCACCTCGCCGGGCTGCAGTTCGGCGAGTTCGGGGGGTGCGGTGTAGAAGGGGTCCGGGTCCGGTTGCGGGTAGAGCGGTTCGGCGCTGGCGCCACCGCCGAGAATCCCGACCGAGACGAGGGTCAACAGCAGGACCAGGATGCGGGTGGAAACTCTGGACACGTTCTTCTTTCGGACAGCTGGAATCGACCGGCGCCGGCCCGGCATTCGTGATGCCGCGACGGCCTGCACCGTGAGGAGATGCGCGGTGGTGCAGCGAACGGCTCCGGTCGCTGTCGTACAGGTGTACCGCGGCGACGATCCGCGTGGCGGGATCCATCGCTCGAACGAACGTCTGCTCCGGCTTGTGACCGCATCCGAGTTCGGCTCGACGAGCAACGATACGACGTCCGCGGGCGAAAAGTGTGATCTTGCTGAAGGGGGACAAGGGATTCTGCGCGAACTCATAAGGAAACCCGGATACCACTGGAGCCGTCACAGCGGCCGCTGCCGTGATTCACGGTGTTCCTGCCCGGTGCATGTGGTATTACCGCGGTCGGTAACCGCTCGGGGAGCGGCAGGTGAGCGGCGGTCGGGAGTGAGGGTGAGCGGCAGGGCACGGCCGGTTGCGGCCCAGCTCGGATATCGACCGCTCTTCCCGTTGTTGGGACGAAAATTTACTGTTGTCATGAAAAAATTTCGGTAGTTGGTGACGGTGCGGACAAGGAAGACCGGCGGAAGTAAGCAGTGAGCGATCAGAGCAAGGGCTCCCCGGAGGGCGCCGGGGACGAGAAACCGGAGATCGATTCCCGGCTACCGCTGAGCGGTGAGCCCGGCGAGTCCACTGCAGACGCCGATCCCGCCGAGGTCGAAGGCCGTGAGCGCGCTCTCGCGTGGGAGATCGCCACCGCACTGGGCGAAGCGGGTCCCGTCGAGTGGCGGCAACTCGACGCCGTTTTCGCGCTCACCACCACCACGACCTTCGCCGAGGTGGTCTACTCCGGCCGGGAACGTTCGATGCGCACCGAGCCGGCCGGGCCGGTCCTCGACAAGGTCCGCGAACACCGGGCACTGGTCGCCGAACTGGACGGGGAGCCGTGGTGGCGCCTGCTGCTGCAGCTGAGCGCCGAGGGGGAGTTCGAGGTCGATTACGACTTCGGTGACGAGCCGTTTCCGGACGGTCAGCTCTTCGAGCCCGATGCCTACCGTGCGGACCTGGACGAATTCCCCCGGGAATCGCTGCCGGTCTGGCTGGCCGCCTACATCGGGCACGCCGAGCGGCAGATGCGCACACCCCAGGACGCCGCGCAGGACGCGCGCGCGGACCGCGCCGCCAAAGTATGGCCGACGATGGCCGAGAACGAATTCCCGGACTTCCCGGCGATGTGGGCCCGGTGGGCGTGTATCTCCGCGGGCTTCGTCGCAGCCGGTTCCGACTGGGGGCCGCGGGTGCTGCCCGGCATGGGGTGGTTCGAGAGTTCCCGCCGCGGTGGTTCGACGCTGTACACGCTGCCGGGCGGACGGGCGGTGCTCTCCGGTGGGGTCTGGGAGGCGCCCGATCTGGACGCCGCATACAACGATGGCGCCCCGATGCCGCGCTTCTTCGCGGGCGCGCCCGAATGGATCGCCGACCCGGTACTCAACCCGCGCTCGGCCACCGGCCTGCTGTCATTCGTCTACTGGTGGGAGGGTGGGCGCTGGTATCGCGGCGAATCGCCGTCCGCGGAGGCCTGCGCGACCGCGGTGCCCGGAGTGTGGACGGGCGATACCGTGGCCGGCATTCTCGCCGGACTGGCCGCGCAGCCGCCGACCGCGCAGCACCGCGCCGCCGCCGGGGCGCTGGTCTCGGCCGCCGAGATCGGGGTCGTGACCCGCGAAACCCTGCTCGCTCTCTTCGACGAGGAACAGTTCGATATCGACGGCGCCATGTACCAGCTCGGTCTCGCGGGCGTCGTGGCCTCGCCACCGCCGCGGATGTCGGACGAAGAGGCCGTTTTCCGGGTGCGCGGGTACATCGAGAGCCGGGGCCTGGACACCACCGGTTACCCGCTCGACCAACTGGTGGCCGACCGGTTCAGCTGCGGCTGGATGGTGTACGTGCCGGTACCCCGCGGGGAGATCGCGATCGGCCGGGCGATCTTCTACATCGCCGACGACGGCGTGCTCGAGCACTCGTCCTCGTCGATCGCCCCGACGACATTCGTCGAAGAATTCGAGCAGCGCTACCACGAACGCCGCGGGCTGACGGTGTGAGCGCAGTCAGAGTGATATTTCCGTGGACCTCGGCACTTCCCGTCGGAAGCCTTCGCCCAGCAGGCCGAAACCTCGGTCTCGAAGCGGGCCCGGCCGCCGACCCGAAAGCCGCCGAAACCGTATCGAGCGCGAGCCTGCGGCGGGTGGTCTGTTGTTGGCGGCCGGCCGCCGAGTAACGCGTGGCGGTCTCGGCCATGGGGCGACGATGTGTTGCTCACCCGTGCAGCCGGGCACCCGGGATGGTGGACCGGGTCAGCCGACCCGGCCGTACAGATAGTCCTCCAAGGGAAACCGCACTGCCTCGCGATGGGCGTTGACCGTACTGGTCGGGCGGAGCAGTGCCGCCTCGCCGTGCTGGTTGAAGTAGTAGCTGCGGGCGGTGGCGCAGTCGCCGCCGTAGAACACCGAGGAAGCGAGCTTGCCGGTGACCCGGTCCAGGAATTCGGTGTTGGCGCGGGCGCTGACCTCGAAGGTGGTCTCACCGCGGCGGGCCAGTTCCCCGAAGAGCCTGGCCATATGTTTCATCTGTGCCTCGATGGTGGTGAAGTAGGACAGGCCGCTGTAGGAGTACGGGCTGTTGAGGCTGAGAAAATTCGGGAACTTCGGCACGGTGATGCCCTCATAGGCCTGGAAGCGGTTGTCCCGCCAGAATTTACCGAGGTCCACTCCGTCGCGGCCGATGATCTCGATCGCCGGGAAGTTCACATCCCAGAGGTTGAATCCGGTGGCCAGCACCAGGGTGTCGATCTCGGTCTTCGTACCCGCGGCGGTGACGATCCCGTCCGGTTCGATCCGATCGATCCCGCCGGTCTCCAACCGGACGTGCGGTTCGTTGAAGGTCGCGAAGTAGCGATTGGAGAAGGTCGGGCGTTTACAGCCGAAATCGTAGTCGGGGGTGAGCTGCTCCCGCGTCCGCTTGTCGCGGACCTGGGCGCGCAGGTGGGCCTTGGCCAGCAGGGCTGCCGCCTTGTTCAGGGGTTTGGCCTGCTTGTAGTGCAGGACGCCGATCACCATGAGCGCTTCCAGCGCGGTGGTGTTGGCCAGTCGCGC
Organism: Nocardia rhamnosiphila NBRC 108938; assembly: GCF_000720425.1. Classification (GTDB taxonomy): domain Bacteria; phylum Actinomycetota; class Actinomycetes; order Mycobacteriales; family Mycobacteriaceae; genus Nocardia; species Nocardia rhamnosiphila. The sequence goes on from NZ_JOAJ01000001.1 coordinate 902,930, forward strand.
GGCCTTCTGGGTGACCGGGACCCGGGCGAACAGGCGCTGCACCGCGGGCGGGATCGGCATATCGACCTTGGGCACCACCCAGATCGGGGTGCGCTGGAACACGGTGAGTTCGCGGGCCCGGGCCGCGACCTCGGGGACGAGCTGCACGCTGGTGGCGCCGGTGCCGACGATCGCGACCCGGCGGTCGGTGAGGTCGTAGGTGTCGTCCCAGGCCGTGGTGTGGATGATCTTGCCGGCGAAGGTGTCGATACCCGGGAACGGCGGGGTGTAGGGCTGGGAGAGGAAACCGGTGGCGGTCAGCAGATAGCGCGCGGTCAGCGTTTCGCCGCCGGCGACGGTGACCACCCAGTACTGGTGCTCGGCGTCCCAGCGGGCGCCGTCGACGGCGGTGCCGAAACGCATCCGCTCGCGGAGGCCGTATTTGTCGGCGACGTGCTCGGCGTACTTCTTCAGCTCCTCACCCGGCGCGAACAGCCGCGACCAGTTCGGGTTCGGTTCGAAGGAATAGGAGTAGGTCACCGAGGCGATATCGACGGCCAGACCGGGATAGCGGTTGACGTGCCAGGTGCCGCCGAGATCGGATTCGCGTTCGAGGATCACATAGTCGTGCAGACCGAGGCGGTCCAGCTGGATACCCGCCCCCATGCCGCCGAATCCCGCACCGACCACGACCGCGTCGTATCGAGGTGCCACGCCGAACCTCCTGCTGTTCCGCTGAACGTTTTATCACAGAATGACACATCATTCCGCTTGTGATGACGATATCATCGGAGGCGTGACGAAGCCATCGACGCGGGTCGAACGCCGTAAAGCCGAGCTGCGCCAGGAGATCATCGATACCGCCTTCGTCTGTTTCGCCGAGAAGGGCTACCACGCGACCGGGATCGCCGATATCGCGACCCAGCTGGGCATCGGCCACGGCACCTTCTACCGCTACTTCAGCAACAAGCGCGACATCATCGACCATGTGATCGACGATCTGGCGGCCCGGATCATCGACGCGCTGGGGACCGACAACGCGCCCGATGCCGCGACCACCCTGGACCAGTACCGGGAGCAGATCGACCGGATCGGTGCCGCGCTCACCCGCATTCTCCTCGAGGATCGGCGCGTGGCCCGGCTGCTGCTGTTCCACGCGACCGGTATCGACGACGAGCTCACCAGGCGTCTGTACGGGCTGCTGGACACCGCGGACGCGCTCACCGCCGGATATCTGTACCACGGCGTCGAACTGGGTTATCTGCGTGCGGACCTCGACACGATCAACACCGCCCGGGCGGTGACCGGGATGCTGCTCGCCGGGGTGGCGCACGGGCTGCGCGATCCGGACGAGGCGGCCATCGCCGCGTTGAACAAGGCGATCCGGCGGCTGCTGATCGACGGTGTCCGCAAGGACTGATACCGCGCCGCTGCGGTAATTCTCACCGCCGCGCTACCCGGAGTACCGGCGCGCGTGCACATACAGTGGAGAGATGTCGCCGTTGGACGAATGGCATCCGTCCACCGTCGCGGACTGGAGTGACGAACGTCGCCGGGCCAGGTTGCGGGAGACGCGCCCGGACCACGGATGGAAGACGTTGCGCCGCACCAGACTGGCGTTGTTTCGGGTAGCCGCACTGCTGATGATCGTCGGGGTCGCGTTCGCGCAGTACTGGGAGCACGATGTCGAACCGGAGCGCGTACGCCTCGCGCTGACCGAGCCCGCGCTGTTACCGATCGCCGCACCCGCGGACCCCGGTAAGCGCGATACCGCCGTCGTGGACCTGGTGGGGCTGGGCAATCTCAATGCCAGCGATACGGCCGCCGCGCTACCGGCGTTGCGCGAGATGGGCGCGGTCTGGGCGATCCGCTACGACAACCGGGGTATCGACACCGAGGTGATCGCCGACCTGATCGTCCGGGCCGCGGCCATGGCGGGGGTGCGCAATATCGTGCTCGCCGGGCACAGTATGGGCGGGGTGATCGCACTCGAGGTCGCCGAGCACATCCATATCGGCAGCGACCGCCGATTGGTGGGTGTGCTGCTGGACTGCACACCGCTGGACCTCGACGCGGTCCGCCCGGAAAGCCGCGGCCTGGGTGAGGACATGGTGCGCTGGATGGGCTGGCTTCCCGGCGCCCGGGAGAGCCGGGGATTGCGCACCGCGGTGGAAACCTATGCGCGCCGGGAGAGTTTCCTCGACCACAGCGGTGTCCCGGGTATCCGGTTCGCGGATTTCCGGAAAGCGGTGGGGCAGGTGCTGCACGACAAGATATTCAACGCCGACGCCGCCAGCAACGGCTTGATCGAGGCCCAGTTCCTGGCGATCGTGGCGGGCGGCGCGACCGATGATCTGCGTGCGGTGTCCAAGCCGGCGCACGGCAAACCACGGCCGGCCATCGTTTTCATCCGCCCGCACGATGGGAGCCGGGACCGGGTGGTGGATGTCGCGCGCACCCAGCAGGTCCTGATCGACAAGGTCGGGGGCGTGAACGGGAATCTGCTGGTCGTGAAACCGCGGGGCACCGGCCACGCGAATCCGCGGCAGCGTCCCGCCGAATACAACAAGGTGATCGCGCAGCAGGTACTGCCGTTCGTGGAGCGGTACCAGGCGCGGATCAGCAGTGTCGCCGGCGCGGTGCCGGCCTGGCACCGATAGGGCCGGGCGCGCGGTACCGGCCCGCGACCGGTGATCACCGGGCCGGGACGATCTCCGGTACCGGCCCGGTCAGGTAGCGCTGGATCGTCGGGCCCAGCCAGGCGATCACCTCGGGTCCGGTCATGGCGGCCACCGGCGAAAACGCGAGGACGAAACGGCACAGCGCCATACCCAGGATCTGAGACGCCGCCAGGCCGGCGCGAGTGGGTGCCTCCCCGGGGTCGTCGCCGGCCTTCGCGATCACCGGACCCAGTTGGGTCGCGAAGATCGATCGCATGCGGTCGGCCGCCGCCGGATTGGTGACCCCGGCCCGCAGCAGGATGAGCAGGGTTTCGTCGCGCTCCCAGCGATCCAGGAAGTGCGCCACCAGGGCCGGACCGATCCGGTCGAGTGGCACCTCCGTCAGATTCGGTAACTCCAGATCGAATTCGGCGGCTGCCGCGAACAGTCGCTCCTTGTTGCCGTAGTACCGCATCACCATGGCCGGGTCGATTCCGGCATCGGCGGCGATCGCTCGGATCGTCGCCCGGTCGTACCCGTCGGCGGCGAAACGCTCCCGGGCCGCGGTGAGGATGACCGCCTTCGTTTCTTCCGAGGTCCTTCTCATGCCAACAAGTGTAGGCCAACGACTGTTGACAAGGTTCGCGGCCCGGCATAACCTCAATGCCAACAAGTGTTGACATCCGGAGAGCAGGTAGAACGATGACCACCGAAATCGCAGATGTCCTGATCGTCGGCGCGGGCCCGGTCGGTCTCACCGCCGCCGTCGTACTGACCCGGCTCGGCCATGAGGTCGTGATCGTCGACAGCCAGGCCGAAGGGGCGAACACCTCCCGAGCGGCGGTGGTCCACCCTCACACCCTCGAGTTGCTGGAGCCCTATGGGGTGACGCGGCCGTTGGTCGGTCGCGGTCTGCACACTCCCGACTTCACCATCCGGGATCGGGACCAGGTGCTGATCGCTGTTCCCTTCGACAGACTCCCCACCGCCTACCCCTACACGCTGATGATCTCGCAGGCCGATACCGAAAAATTCATTCTGCAACGGCTCACCGAACTCGGCGTCCCGGTGCGGCGCCCCGTCGAGGTGACCACGGTGGTCCAGGACGCCGACCTGGTGACGGTCACCCTCGCCGACGGAGAGCAGATCCGCGCCCGGTATCTGATCGGCGCCGACGGTCTGCACAGCACGGTGCGCGAACAGGCCGGTATCGGGTTCACCGGCGGCAGTTATGCCGAATCGTTCACCCTGGCCGATGTGCGGGTCTCCGGTGGGGTCCCGAAGGACGAGGTGATCCTGTACTTCTCCCCGGCCGGGCTCGTCGTCGTGGCACCGCTGCCGGACGATATGTACCGGATCGTGGCCACCGTGGACGAGGCGCCGCACGAGCCCGACATCGCCTTCGTACAACGACTGCTGGACGAACGTGGTCCGCAAGCACAACCGGCGGTGGTCGAGGAAGTGGTCTGGGGTTCACGTTTCCGCGTGCACCACCGTATCGCCGATCGTTTCCGGGACCGTCGCATCCTGCTGGCGGGCGACGCCGCCCATGTGCACTCGCCGGCCGGCGGACAGGGCATGAATCTGGGGATCGAGGACGCGGTCACCGCCGCGACGACCCTGTCCCGGGTGCTGCGCGGTGAGTCACCGGACCTGCTCGACGAGCACGCCGCGGCCCGGCGGCGCACGACGGAGTCGGTGGTCGCGATCGCCGGCCGGCTCACCTCGCTGGCGACGGTCCCGCCCGCGGTGCGCCCGATCCGGAATATCGCCATGCGCCTCGCGGGCCGGACGGCACTGGTACGCAACAAGCTGGCCTGGCGGTTGTCCGGTCTCGACCGTCGCTGACCCACGAACCCGCTCGAACAAAGGATACGACAGTGGAAATCGCCAACGACCGGCTCGCCGCCCAGTCGATCATCTACCGCCGGACGCGTTGACCGGCCCAGCGGACCCACAGACAGAACCGTCCCGGTCCACTGCCGAGGCAGTGGACCGGCGCAACCGGGTCAGGCGCCGCCGGCGCCGCAGGAGATATTGATCGGGGTACCGGTGATCGAGCGGGCTGGATCGGAGGCCAGGATGTGGATACAGCAGCAGGGCGGACCGACTGAACGCCGGTTCGGCCTCGGATTCGATACCCACACCGCGGATCACCCGTATACCGTCGGCGGCGATGTCGAGTGTCCGGCTGTCGGGGTCATTGTTCTGCGTCGCGGACCAATAGCGCGATCTGTACTCGATTGGCGACGCCCAGCTTGGTGAACAGATTGCCGGTGTGTGCCTTGACGGTGGCGACGGTGACCTGTAACCGCGCGGCGATCTCCGGGTTGGCCAGCCCGTCCGCGATGGCTCGCGCGGTGTCGAGTTCGCGTTCGGACAGGGCAGCCAGTCGTTTCCGCGCGGCGTCGCGGGAGGCGCTGCGGGCTTCGGTGGAACCCGGCCCGGTGGCCGCGGCGATCACCCGCGCTGTGACCGTGGGGGACAGCACGGGGTTGCCGGCTGCGACGGTGCGTACCGCGTCGGCGATCCGGGCGGGCGGGGTGTCCTTGAGAACGAAGCCGAGTGCCCCGGCGCGTAGGGCACCGAGCACCAGCTCGTCGGAGTCGAAGGTGGTCAGCATGAGTACCGCCGGCGCGGCCGGTACGGCGCGGAGGTACCGGGTGGTCTCGACGCCGTCGCGGCCGGGCATCCGCACATCCATCAGCACGACGTCCGGCCGCTGTTCGGCCACCACCTCGAGCGCGGTGTCCCCGTCGGCGGCCTCCGCGACGACGGTAAGATCCGGCTCGCCGTCGATGACGAGTCGTAGCGCCATCCGCACCAGCTGGTCGTCGTCGACGATGACAACGCGCACCGTCTCCTGTTCGCTGTGCACTCATGCTCTTTTCTCGTGATCGTGCTCCGGCCAGGGAAGTTGCGCGATGAGAACGTACCCGTTGTCGGATGTGCGATGGTGGTCGAGTGTTCCGCCGGCAAGGGAGATTCGTTCGGCGAGGCCGAGGAGACCGAAGCCCGAGGCCGGTGGCCGGGCGACGGCGGTGGCGGCCGCCGAATTGCGGACGCTGACGTGCAATTCGCCGCCGGGCGTCCCGTCGACGGTGATGTGGACCTCCGCGGCCGGGGAATGCTTCGCGGCGTTGGTCAGCCCTTCCTGAATCACCCGATAGCCGGTCCGTCCGACGGTATCGGGTGGGGTGGCGGTCACCGTGCTGGCGAGTGTGACGTCCAGGCCCGACGACCGGGCGTCGGCCACCAGCTCCGAGATCCGGTCCAGCGTGGGTTGCGGTGGTTCGGGGCGGTCGGGGTCGGCGCGAAGGACACCGAGGACGTCGCGGAGTTCTTCCAATGCTTGGCGGGAACCGTCGGCGATCCCGCGGATCAGCGTGCGTTTCTCCGCGGCGGGGAGGTCGTCGCGGTGGTCCAGGACGCCGGCTTGCATCGCGACCAGCGAGATGCGGTGCGCGAGCACATCGTGCATTTCGCGGGCGATCCGATTGCGTTCCGTGGCCTGTGCCTGCGCCGCCCGGGCGGCCTGTTCGCGTTCCGCGCTGTCGGCGCGGTCCCGCAGCCATCGCACTTCGGCGCGACGGGCGTCGATGGCCACACCGGTCGCCACCGCGATCCCCGCGCTCAGCAGCGGCATCGCGAGTTGTAACCAGATCGGGGCGGGCAGCGTGTCGATCGGGTAGAGGTCTTCGGTGAACTGCGCCGCGGACACATACGCCACCACGACCACCCCGATCTCGAGCGGACGGCGGCGAGTGGACAGCGAACACAGTGCCAACAGCGCGGCACCGGTGGCGAGCGCCGACGCCGCCGACGCGATCGCGACCGCCAGGGCGACGGTGAACGGGAACCGCCGCCGCCACAACAGCACCGTCAGGCAGGCAACGGCGATCAGCGGATCACCGGTGACGAACCAGACGCATGTATCGGCCGCGCAGCCCGCCGGCAGCGCCATGGCGACGGAGAACCAGAAGGGGATACCGAGTATCGCGGCCGCCGTCAGCCGCCAGGTCTGCTGCCATGCCCCGAGTCGTGCGGCGCCGTCGGTATCCACCCGGCCATTATCGCGACACCGACCGGCCGGTAGCAGCAGCCCAGCGGCCGAGGTGTGCTCGACTCGGGTCGAATCGCCGCCTCGACTTTCGTCGAACACGATTGCCGCCGCCGGAGCGATGTGCCGGCGGGGCGGGCTCGACAGACTCGTTCATGTACCAGCCGGACACGAGCCCCAGCGGACGGTGTGCTCGTGGTAGGCGCCATTTCGGCGGGGAGTAGCAGCATATGAATCGACAACGGACCCCGAGCCTGAGCCTGCTGGCCGTGCTCGGTCTCACCGGAGCGCTGGTCGGGGCGCCCATCGTGGCCGCGGAGCCGGCCGAAGGCCCCGCAGCGCAGGTGCAGTGGGGCGCATGTCCGGAGGGGGTCGAAGATCCCGCGGCCGGGCCGGCCCGGTTGCAGTGCGCCACCGTGCCGGTGCCCCTGAACTACAGCGAGCCCGAGGGCGTGCAGATCGAGATCATGATCTCCCGGCTGGCGAGTAAGAACCCGGACAAGCGCCGCGGAGTGTTGTTGCTCAACCCGGGTGGTCCGGGTGGCCCGGGCTTGGACCAGCCCAATTTCCTGGCTGCTCAGGGGCTGCCCGGCGATGTGCTGGACAGCTATGACGTGATCGGAATGGATACCCGCGGGGTAGGGCATTCGGCGCCGGTGAGCTGCGGGTTCACCGATGATCAGGCGTACTTCGGCAATATCCCGCCGTATGCGGTGAACGATGCGGCGGTCACCGAGCGGGCCACGGTCGCCCAGGGGGTCGCCGAGCAGTGCGCGGCCAACGACCACGAGGGCCGGTTGCGGTACGTGTCGACGGCGAATATGGCCCGGGACCTGGACCGGATCCGGGCGGCGCTGGGTGAGGAAAAGGCCGGCTTTCTCGGCTACTCCTACGGTACCGCGCTGGGCGCGGCCTACGCCTCGATGTTCCCGCAGCAGGCCGACCGCATCGTGCTCGACAGCAATATCGGTGACACCTACCTCGACCACGACGGGATGCGTCTGTACGGCCTCGGAATGGAAGAGACGTTCCCCGACTTCGCTGAATGGGCCGCCGCCCGCCACGACACCTACGGTCTGGGCCGCACACCGGAAGAGGTGCGGCGGACGTACTTCACCCTCGCCGAGCGACTCGACGCGAACCCGGTGGACGGGATGGACGGCAGCCTCTTCCGGTTCGGCACCTTCTTCACGCTCTATCGCCCGGCGTTGTACGCACCGGCGGCCGAAAGCTGGAAATCGCTGCTCGAGACCGGACGTCCCGGGCCTGCGGGCGGCCGCCTGCCAGGTACCGGCGCGCCTTCGCCGAACGATAACGCCTGGTCGGTCTTTCTGGCCGTGACCTGCAACGATGTCGAATGGCCGGAGGAAATCCAGACCTACCACCGTGCCGTCGCCGAAGACCGGGAACGGTACCCGCTCTACGGCGCGGCCGCCGCGAACGTCATGCCCTGCGCCTACTGGAAGCTCGGGCCGTCCGAGCCTCCGGTACGGATCGACAACACCGGCCCGGCCGATGTGCTGATCGTGCAGAACCAGCGCGACCCGGTCACCCCGCTACGCGGCGGCGAGCTGCTCGACGAGAAGTTCGGTCAGCGGTCCCGCTTGGTCACTGTCGACGGGAGTGGGCACGGGGTCTATGTTCTCGGCGCCAACCCCTGTGCGTCCGACGTCGTCACCAGCTACCTGGTGGACGGCACCATGCCCGAGCACGACATGACCTGTCGGGCGGGCTAGTGTTCCGCGCCTGAGGTGTCGGTGTGCGACAACCTTGCCACACACAAGACCCCGATCGTCGACGAATGGCTCGCCCGGCACCCCGCTTCCACATCCACTTCACCCAGACGGGCTCGTCCTGGCCCGGCCGTTCGTCTGGAAGAAAACTGCAGAGGAGATCCGGCCGACGTCCGGATCCCATTGCCGGTAGTGGGTTTACGGGCCGCAGGTCATGCGCCGTCCGCGTCGGCGGTCTCCGCGGGCTCGTCCTCGGCGCGGGTGAGCGGCAGCCACACCGTGAACCGGGTATCGCCGGGCCGCGAATCGACCCGGATGTCCCCGCCGTGCTTGTCGACGACGATGCGGAACGAGATATCGAGGCCGAGCCCGGTGCCCTCGCCGACCGGTTTGGTGGTGAAGAACGGCTCGAAGATGCGGCCCTGCACCTCGGCCGGGATACCGGGCCCGGTATCGGCGACCACGACGACCGCGCAGTCGTTCTCCAGCCGGGTGCTCAGGGTCAGCGTCCCGCTGCCCGCCATCGCGTACACCGCGTTGTCGATCAGATTCGTCCACACCTGGTTGAGTTCGGCGGCGAAACACGGCACCTGGGGCAGGGTGCGGTCGTAGTCCTTGACCACCTCGATCGAGTCACCGATCTTGCGGCTGAGCATCACCAGGGTGCTGTCCAGGAGTTCGTGCAGGTCCACCACCTGGAACGGAGCCCGGTCCATCTGGGAGTACTGTTTGGCCGCGTCCACCAGGGTCGAGATGCGCGTGGTGGAGTCGGCGATCTCGTTCATCAGTAATTCGGTCTCGATGGTGTAGTTCAGCCAGCGAAACGCCCCCTCGAGTACCTGGGGCGTGCAGCCCTCGAGGGTAGCGGCCACGCGTTCGAGCCAATCGGTGTCGAACCCAGCCTGGACATAGTTGGGCGCCAGTTCCCAGCCGTCGCGGATCCCGTGGTCCTCGAGCCATTCGCCGAGCAGATCTTCCCGGTCGGCCGCCTCGAGCGCCGAGAGTTCCGGTGCCTTGGCGACCTGGGCGGCCGCCTCCTCCTGCAGCCGGACCAGGGTTTCCAGGACGGCGGTATCGAACTTTCCCTGCGCCATCATGGCGAGCTTGTGCCGCATTCCCGCGATCCGGTCGCGCAGGCCCGAGGTCGCCCGGACCGCGGCCGCGGCCGGATTGTTCAATTCGTGGGTCAGTCCCGCCGACAGCGAACCGAGGGCGAGCAATCGCTCCCGCTGGGCGATCCGCGCGTTGGTGTTGCGGTTACCGAAGAACGCGCCCTCGAGCAGATGGACCGCCATCGGGAACCAGCTGTGCATCATCCGGGCGAAGATCTGTGCGTCCAGCACATAGAAACGCGACGTACGGGTCACGTAGAGCGAGGTGGCGTAGTGGGTCTCGGCCCGCTCGCCCAGATATGCCGTCCACGCTCCCGCGTAGGAGCCGCGATGGTCGGTGTGCACCATCTCGATCTCCCGCCCCCCGGACAGTTTGGTGAGTCGCACCTCACCGTCCATGAGCACATAGAAACAGGTCGCCGGATCGCCCTCCTGGTAGACCGGCCCCGGTTCGACGGTTTCGATGCGGCCGTCGGCGCACAACCAGTCCAGCTGCTGATCGTCGAGTTTCTCGAACAGGAACAGCGACCGCAGTTCGGCGGGATCGCAGATACTCATTATCGGTCTCCTCTAGGCCAGGTAGCGGTGCACGAGCATGACGGCCATGGCGCCCTCCCCGACGGCCGAGGCCACCCGCTTGGCGGATTCGGCGTGGACGTCCCCGGCCACGAAAACTCCGGGCACGCTGGTTTCCAGATGATGCGGCGGCCGCGGCAGCTCCCAGCCCTTCGGCCGGTCACCGTCGACCAGCAGGTCCGGGCCCGCCAGGACGTACCCCGCGGGGTCGCGGTGCACCACGCCGTCGAGCCAGTCGGTCTGTGGGGCGGCCCCGATGAAGAGGAACAATCGTTCCGCGGGAACTGCCTCCTCGGTGCCGGTCCGGTTGTCGCGCAGGACCAGGGTGTCCAGATGGTCGTCACCGTTCACCGCGACCACCTCGGTCTCGGTATGCACCCGGATATTGGGCACCTGGGCGATCTGCTGGATCAGATAGTGCGACATGGACTTCTCCAGCGCGTCCCCGCGCACCACCAGGTTCACTGTGCGCGCGTTGCGGGACAGGAACATCGCCGCCTGACCGGCCGAATTCGCGCCGCCGACGATATAGACGTCGTGCCCCGCGCATTCGGCGGCCTCGGTCATGGCCGACCCGTAGTAGACCCCACGCCCGGTGTATTCGTGCACACCGGTCGCCGGATGGCGCCGGTAGTCCACACCGGTCGCGATGATGACCGTATGGGCGGACAGGGCGCCGCCGTCGGCGAACCGCACGGTTCGGGCCGACCCGTTGACCTCCAGCCCGACGACCTCACGCGTGGTGACCACCTCGGCCCCGAACTTGGCCGCCTGGCGGCGCGCCCGGTCGGCCAGCTGTGCCCCGGACAACCCGTCCGGGAAACCCAGGTAGTTCTCGATACGCGAACTCTGGCCCGCCTGGCCGCCGGTGGCCGTGCGCTCGACCAGTACGGTGCGCAGCCCCTCGGAGGCGCCGTACACCGCGGCGCCGAGCCCGGCCGGCCCACCGCCGACGACGATGAGGTCGTAGAAGTCGCCGACCGGTTCGGTGCTCAATCCCACGCCGGCGGCCAGTTCCCCGTCGCTGGGCTGGACGAGCGCCTGTCCGCCCTCGGTGATCACCACCGGGCAGCGGCGGGGATCGGCGCCGGCGGCCTCGAGCAGGCGCGCGCCCTCGGGTTCGTCGGCCAGGAACCAGCGGTAGGGCAGCTGGTTACGGGCCAGAAACTCCCTGACCTGCGACGACCTGGGTGACCATCGGTTGCCGATGACCTTGGTCCCGTGCACCGGCCGGTGCTCGCTGCTGCGCCAGGCATCCAGCAGGCCGTCCAGCACGGGGTACAGCTTCTCCTCCGGCGGATCCCACGGTTTGAGCAGGTAGTGATCGAGATCGACGACATTGATCGCATCGATGGCGGCATTGGTGTCGGCGTAGGCGGTGAGCAGCACCCGGCGGGCGTAGGGGTCGAGGTCCATGGCCTGCTCGAGGAACTCGATACCGTCCATACCCGGCATCCGGAAATCGGCGATGAGTATCGCGACGGGCTGGCCGCGCAGTTTCATCTCGCGCAGCACCTCGAGCGCCTGCGGGCCGGACTCGGCGCGCAGGATCCGGTACTCGGCGCCGTATCGGCGCCGCAGATCACGGACGACGGCCCGGGACACCCCGGGGTCGTCGTCGACGCTGAGGATGGCGGGCTTGCTGGTCGCGGGAGAGCTCACCTGACGAGTATGCCGCGTCGCCGCGCGGCCGTTGTCGGCGCGAGGTCGATGTCCGGTCGGAAACGGGGCCTGGGAGGTCGAGGTCATGTCGAGCCGGGGTCCGGTGCCCCGGCGGGCGCGTAGTCCTACTCTCGACCGCGCTCCGAACCGGAGCCACGGATACGTTGCCGGAGCCGGTGGAATATGTTTGCCAGGGCCAGGAAGAGTGCGGGATGCGGCATCACGCGATATTGCCCACACTGAACGGAGCCTGCTGGTGATGGGTGCGGAGGAAAGGTGAGCGAGTGACTGATCCGCTGTGGCTCGATCCGGACGCGATGCATGCCTCGGCGGCGGAGTTCGACCAGATGGCCGACGAACTGGCGCAGATGCTCGCGGAGTTGAGGGCCACGTCGCTACGCGAGGGAGAATCCTGGGGTACCGACGAGCCCGGGAAAGCTTTCGCCGAGAGCTATGTGCCCACCGCGGAGCAGGGCATGGCGGGTTTCGAAAATCTGGTGGACCGCGTGCGTGCCCTCGGCGCCGGTCTCCGTGCCGCTACCGGAACGTACACGGATACGGACAACGCCGGGAGCGCGCAGGTACGGAATTATGATCCGGCTCTCTACTCCGACGCAGGCATGAATCCGGCTGCTTCGATATCGCCGGCTCTCGTCGCGGCGGCCGACCCCGCGGACCGGACCGGAGTACCGACGCAGCAAACCACCGGGGCGGGGCAGCGGCCGGCCGATGATCCGATCGCCGCCGAGGCGGGGCAGAATGCCGCCGACGGCACGCAGCCCGACGCCACCACCGACGCGGATCGCGCACAGCCGGACGAAGCCCCGCAATCCCCGCAGCAGCCGGGTTCCGGCGAGCCGGGGTCACCCGAGCCCGGGACCGATCCGGGCGTCCCGGAACAAGAACCGCAACCTCCGCTGCATGCTCCGGGAGCTCCGGCCCCGGTGGGGGCGGCGGCTGCGTCACCAGGTGCGCAACCTCCGAGAAACAGCGAAGCGAGCGCCCCGAAAGCACCGGAGGGTCCGAAGCCGACGGCGGCCCGCACCGCCTCCGCCGGATCGGCCGATACGCCCTGGGGTCGCAATTCTCCGGGCTCCCCACGATCCGGCGCGCCGACCGGTGCCACTGCTCCGGAAAGTCAGATCCCGCCGCGGGCAGTTCCGCCGCGAACTGCCGATCGACCGCCGGCGTCGGCGAAGCCGGACGCGGGCCCCCGCCGAACGCCGCCTTCGCGCAAAGAGGCGATGGCCGCGAGCCCTCGGCGCGAGACCGATGAGGCGGCCATGGAAATCCTGCGTGACCTGGCCGCACGGCGCGACCTCGAGATCATCGGATTCGAAACGTCGGGTCTCGCCGAGCAGACGGCCAGGGAGATCGCCGAAGCTGTCGACGCAGTTCTCACCGAGCACCCCGCCATCCTGTGCGGGCTCGAGGTCGCTGATACCGGGCCGCTCTCCCGGGCGGAGAATCGAAGTGCGGAGGCTGTGGATTCCGCGGTGAACTCGCCGCAGCCTCCGGAACCATGGATCGTTCTGCATGTGACCGCGACCGCGGACCCCGGTGTGCTCATCGGCCGCGACCGGGCCGGCCACGTTCCCGTGGACAGCCTGCTGCAGCAACGTCCGATGTATGTGACCATGCTGCGGGAGCTCGGCCAGGTGCTGGACCTGACCGGCGGGCTCCGCGCCCGGGCAGAGGCACAGCGGGCGCTGATCACCGAATACCTACGAATCAGTGGTGCCCAGGGCGACACTCTGGGGCGGATCGTCAGCGGGTACAAATCCTGGCGGGCCGAGCTCGGTGACTACTGCTTCGACGACCACACTTTCTCGCCCGGCCGAGCCCTTGCCGCGGGTTTCGCCGCAGTCCAGCTGGCCGGCAGCGAAGCTCCCGCGGCTGCCAAGACCTTGCATCGGCTGCTGGTGGCGATGGCTCGGGCAGCGCTGCCGGGCAACCGATGAACAGATGATCCGGAAAGGATGCGGCCTTGGACCAGTGGAAACGAGAAGGTTTGTTGAACGCCAACAATGGGCTGCGGAACCAGATCGAAGATCTCCTCGACACCTTCCAGCAGCAGCAGGCCCGGTTGGCTGAAACGTATCGGCAACTGGAAGAGACCCGAATCCGAGCCGAATCGGTGGACCGGTCGGTGGCGGCGACCGTTGATGCGAGCGGGGTACTCACCGAGCTGGGTCTCACCCCATCGGCGTTACGCAAATCCCCCGAAGAGCTGGCCCGCGTAATCGTCGAGACCGTCACGCAGGCGGCCGAACATGCTCGCGAGCATCAGCAGGCGTTCATCTCTCCGGCTACCGAGGACCTCGAGAAAATGGATGGTCTCTCGGACCTCGTGCCCGAGGTACCCGACCTACGCGATATCCGTACCTTTCTTCGCGGCGAGCGGAATCCGCCGCAGTGACGCTGGGGATTCGCCGCCTTCTCAGCGGTGGGGACTTATTAATATCAAATGAACATCGGGACGAACAGTTCGGGCGTATGAAGTAAAGGTAGATGCGGTGGATGGGCAGGGGTGATCTTTGTCTCTGCTGTTGCCGTGGTGGTTGCCGCCTGGGGTTTTAGAGGTTGTTGCTGGGCATTTTCCGGAGGCGCGGGAAGATGCGATGCGTCGGGAGGCCGACGAGTTGTCGGCGAAGGCGGAGCGGTTGCGTCGGGGGGCGGAGTTTCTTTCGGGTCGGGCTGATGGTCGCCGGGCGGGGTTCGGTGGGGTCGGTGGTGATCAGTTCGAGGGGTCGTGCCGGGATACGGCGGCGGAGTGCGGTCGTCAGGCCGATCGGTTGGATGCGCAGGCCGAGCAGTTGTACGAGGGGGCGAATGCGTTCGAGGTTCAGAAGTGGACTGTGATCGGGTTCGCGGTGATTTTGGCGTGGACGTTGCTGCATGCGGCGGTCATGTTCGCGTATGGGGGTGCGCTCGAGGCGTATGTGGCCACGATGCGGACGCGGACGGTGTTGGGGATCGCGTCGCGGAAGTTGTTGGAGTATTTCGCGGGGATGAGTGCGCGTGCTGCTGCGGAGCGGGGGGTGGTGGCGTTGTCGGTGAAGGCGGGGGTTGTCGGTGCTGTGCAGGGTGGTGGGATCAATCTGGCCGTGCAGCTCAAGCAGGTCGGTTACGAGCAGCGGGGTGCGGTTGCTTGGAAGGATGTGAAGATCGCGGCGGTGGCGGGTGGTTTCGGTAGTGCTGCGGGTGTGGTGGCGGGTAAGTGGGTGGGGGATCGGTGGGTTGTTCCGGCGACTCTTGCGTATGCCGAGGTTGCCGACACGGTGGGGAAGCGGGTGGGTGTCCAGCTGGGTGGGGCGCTGTTGACCGGTCTTCCGGGTGGGTTGGTGGGTGGGATCGTGGGTACGGGGGTGGCGGTGACGATGTCGGGGGAGAAGTTCACGCTGGAGGCTTTTACGGAGTCTCTCGTGCCCGCGATGGCGGGAGGTTTTCTGGGGGCGGCGGGGCATAGTCTGGCCAGTTTGCGGGCGGCGGGGCCGGGTGGTGCGGGTGCGGGGGTGCCGGTGGGCCCGGAGCCGGGTGCGCCGACGGGGAGTGTGGGTCGGCCGTTGACCGAGGCGCTGGTCGCGCATGGTCCGTTGCGGGGTGTGGATCCGGACGCGGTGCCGAAGTCTCATCAGCAGAAGCTGAACGAACTGTTGTCGGGGTTGTTGCGGGATGTCGATACCGATGTGCGGCAGGTCAATTCGGTGGATTGGCAGCCCAGGGGTGTTTCGCTGCCGGAGAACGTGGGTCCGGTGAAGGTGGATTCGCTGGCGCCGCGTACCGGCTCCGGCCCGGCGGCCGAAGGCCGTGATGTGGGTGCTGATACCGGTTCGGGACAGTCGGTACGTCCGGGTGCGGAACCCGAGCCCGCTCGCGTCGACAGCGGCGGAGGCGTGGGCCCACGGCCGGCGGGAGAATTGCATGCCCGTCTGCTGCAGCGGCTGACCGGAGAGGAATTGGCCGGCGAGTCGTCGGCGGTCGCACCGGGCGAGCCGGCCGCGTCGAAGGGCGCGATCGTCAACGAGTTGCCCGGTGGGCGTGGAGCTCTCGCCGAAGGATCGGTAGCGAAGCCGGAGAAGCCCACCGGGGTGGTGGCCGGTGAGGTGAACACCTCGGGTGGGCGTGATGTTCGCGCTGGGTCGTTGCAACCCGAAGCTGCCGACCGGCCCATGCCGGCGGGTGGGGACGACGCCGGGGTCGTGGCCGGTAGGTCTGAGGGTACGCCGGAGAATCCGGTCACCTCAGGGAAACCGGAGGCCGATTCCGTGCGTCTGGCCGCCGTTGGCGACGAAGAAGTCGTCGCGGCCGGTAGGTCTGCGGAGTCGCCGGAGGCTACAGCAACGCCGCGACGGCCCGCGGTGGACGGTGCGGTGGTCCGGGAGCCTGCCGCGGGGGCGATGAAGGCGTCCGAATCGCAGGCGCCCGTGCGCAACGCTCCCGAAGCAACGCCGGCCAAGGCGTCCGGGGAGACGAAGCCGCCGGTGAACAGAGCGGATGCGGTCGATAAACCGCTGGGGTATCCGGATAGAGCGGTTTCGGCCGATGCGTCCAAACCGCCGGTGGTGAAACCGGAAGCCCGGGGAGGCGATATCACGGGAGATACGACGGTGAAGCCGTCCGCGGAGACGCCGGCGAAATCATCTGTATCCGCCGAGCAGCCCGGTCGGGCCGCCGAGGACGGGAGTCCCCCGAGGTTCGATGCCGAGTCAGCCGATGATTCCGGTGCGGGGACGGGAGAACGGTATTCGGGATCCGGTGATGGGCACGACGGTCCGGCGGCCGACGCGGGTTCGGAGGGGGCCGATCTGGCGGCGAGGTATTTGCGGGAGGCGCATGAGGTTCTTGCTCGGCATGCGGCGACGGATTGGAGTTTGGTGTCGCCGGAGGGTTTCGATTGGATGATCCGGCAGAGCAAGGATGGGCATGAGTCGGCGGCGGCGATGGTGGAGATCATCCGTCGGGGTGATCCGAAGCATCGGGTGTTGCGGTGGACTCAGGTGATGGCGGTGTTGGTGGCTCGGGATGGGGGTGTGGGGAATATGCAGGCGGGGGAGGGTAAGACTTTGGTGTTTTTGGCGGCGGCGGCGTTGAAGTCGGCTCAGGAGGGGCCGGTGAAGGTGATCACGACCCGGGATGTGCTGGCGAATGAGGCGTTCGCGGAGTACAACGCGATTTTGGGTGAGTACGGTTTCGATATTGTGCGGATGAATCCCGACAACCCGTATGTCGATCCGGTGGAGGGGCGTCCGACGATTTATATCGGGACGATGAATGATGCGGGGTTCGGTGAGTTGCGGGGGAATGTGGCTCCGGCGCGTCGGAATGGTATCGATGAGATCGATGAGGCGTTGGTGTTCGCTGATACGACGTTTGTGTTGTCGGAGGGTTCGGGGAATCCGGCTGCGGTGGAGGTGGAGGCGGCGGTCGGGGATGCGCATGCTTTTTTCACCGATGCCCGGAAAGCGGGGTTGTTGACCGAGTTCGATTTCGGGCGTGAGCCGGGCCGGGTGGGTGGTGGTACCGAGTTGAGTGAGGCCGGCCGGGCGAAGGTCGAGGAGATACTCGGCCGGCCTCTGACCGAGGAAGAAACGAATCGGTTGACGATGGCCGCGGCGGCGGAGTTCGAGTATGTCGAAAACGATCATTATGTGGTGTGGCATCATCCGGAGCTGGGACCGGAGTTCGTGGTCGGTGCCGACGGTGCGCGGGTGGTGAACCCGGAATCGCATAAGATCTATATCATCGATCAGACCTCGCACAAGGTGATGTTCGATGCCGAGACCTCGACCGAGAGCCGTTGGAACGGTGGGCTGGCCCAAGCGGTGGAGGCCAAGCACGGTATCCAGATCAGGGACGATCCGGCCAGTTCGGCGTCGATCACCGCGGGGGAGATGTTCTCGGCGGACAAGAGTGATGAGATGTTCGGCTTTTCCGGTACGGCCGACACCGTCGCGGGCGAGTTGTCGAGTAGATACGGTGCGCAGGTGGTCGATATCCCGCGGTTCAAGGAATTGCAGTTGAAGATCGCCGATGATCATGTCGCTGTCGGGCGTGAGGGTGTGATCAGTCATCAGGACGCGAAATTGACGGCGATGGCGTCCAGTATCGCCGAGCGGCAACCGTCGGGTATTCCGCAGTTGGCGGTGTGTAATCGGAATAGTGAAGTCGCCCGGTTGTCGGCGTTGCTGGATCGGGCGGGGGTAGAGCATATCGCGGTCGATGCGAAGTTTTTTCTGCGGCACGGGGTGGACGCGGAAGCGAAGTTGCAGCAGATCTTCGCCGAGGCCGGTCAGCGCGGGAAGGTGCTGGTGATCAACCGGCAGGGGGGCCGGGGGGTGGATATTCCGGTGGGTGCGGATGTGGATGCCGAGGGGGGTTTGCATGTGTTGATCTCGGGGCGTTCGGCCGAGTCGCGGGCGGTGGATATCCAGGTCGAGAACCGTACTGCGCGTAGTGGCGGTAAGGGTAGTGCGCAGTATTTCACCGCTGTCGATGACGCGCTGTACGCCGATGCGCCCGAGGCGCAGATCTCGATCATCCGGTACGCCCAGCATCAGGATGCGTTGGCCGAGCATCGTGCCGCGCTGGCCGAGCACGCGAGTGCGCCCAGCCGCGAAACGCAGGAGAGGCTTGCGCAGACCCTGAACAAGGTCGAGGTCACCGACCGTAATCTGGCGGCGGCCAACGCCGATATCCGGGCGCTGGCCGAGAAACTACAGCCCGTCGGTGTGCGGCAGTCGGGCACCCATGATCCCGCGACCGCGCACCTGCCCAACGCACCCCCGGCCACCGACGCTTCCCCCACCGGCCTCCACCGCCCCGAGGTCCCGAAGCCACCACCACCGGCGGCCGGCACCGTCGGCGACGAACCTGCCCTCGGGGCTGCCGAGCCCACGCGTGCCTCGACCACAGCCGTACCTGCGGCGGCGATACCGCAGCAGGATTCGTCTTCGGCGACCTCCGCCGAGTCTCCGCAGGCCGCCGTGCCAGGCGTGGCCGAGGGCGCCGTTGCGGCGGACTCATCGGGGCCCGAGACCGAGGCCTCGCCGGAAACCCTCGACGTGCCCCGCGAACTCCGGGCGGCCCAGCAAGGCGATCCTCTTGCCGCGAGATCGCTGGTGCAGACCCTGTGGCCCGCCGCGCTCGCGCAGTCGAGCACACAGCTGGGCTGGGACACCACGTCCGGCGCGCCGCTGGAGCCGGTGCGGCAGCTGGCACACGCGATGACCTTCGCCGGATTCCGCGCCGCGGCACTGAACGGGTGGTCGGTGCCCAGTGGTCAGGGTCTGGGCGAGTGGCTGCGCGATACAACCGGTGACGCACTGCTCGACGGGCTGGGCCGGTTGGATACCACTCGACGCGGCCTGGTGGCGAGCCTGCTCCAGGCACCGCCCCACGAACAGCAGCCGAGCACGGAGCAACTCGACGCACTGGAACAGCTGACGCGCGCCGTGCACGCGCAGTACCGCGCCGAGGGCGCGCCGGAAACCGGGGTGCCGACCGGCGAGGCGCCCACGCAAACGCCGGCGGACTCGACCGAACCTGCTGCTGTTGCGGCGAGTCCCGTCGGCACCACTGGCATCGCACCCGCCGAATCGGCACCTGTCGCGAATTCGCCGGCTGTCGCCGGCAGGTCGGGAGACGATCGACCCGATGACATTCCGGCGTCCCCGGTGACCGTGGCGGCCGCCGTGGACCCGGCCGCGCCGACATCGCGGGACCCGGGTGCCCACTGGGATCTGCGGGTGCTGCAACGGGGAGTAGTGGCCGCCTACAGGTCCCTCGAGGGCCTGACGGACGCCGATCCGGTTGTCGCCGCGCTCGCCGCGTCACCGGTCGAGCTGTTCGGGCAGTTCGCCGACCAGCTGTTTCCGAGTCAGCGCAGGGTCCTCGAGCTCCGATTCCGTACGGGACTGAACGAGGAGCAAACCGCGTACGGACTCAACGCCCGGAGCACCCCGGAACAGCATTGGACTGCCACCACTGTCGGCACTCTGACCGCCGGTGGACTGCGTCGATTGGCGCGCTCGATCGCCGCGGCGCACGGTGTCCCGGGGGTCGAACCAGCCATCGGAAACATCGAGCTCGCGGTCCTCGACGCCGCGGCTCAGGGTTTGTCCCGCGCGGCGATCGCCCAGCGCTCGAATATGCCGCCGCGAACAGTGGCGGCGATCGACCGGCGGACAGCGCGGACACTGGGCGTCGCCAACCGGGCCGCCGCTGTCGCCGAAGCGACTCGCCGCGGGGAACTCGATCCCGCCGGATTTCCGATGCCGGAAAATCCTGCGACAATCCGATTGTCCGAACGCGAGACCGCGGTGCTGGCACTCACCGCGAAAGGCCGCCCGCCCGCCGCCATCGCCGCGATCCTGTCGCTGGAGACAGCAGATGTGCACACCCACCTCCGTGAAATCGGCCGCGTTCTCGGGACCTACATACCCGCCGCCATGGTCGCGGTGGGAATCCGGGCGGGGATTCTGCAGGTCGACGGAACCCGGTGGTCGAAGTGGGACCGGGCCGTCGGTGAGAGCACAGCGGACGGTGTGGATTCGAGCCTCCGCGCGGTCGTCACCGCGGACGGCGCCAGTGGCAGGGCGGCGCCGGTCGACCCGGCCGCGCTCGGGGGAACCACCGGCGACGATTCGACCTTGACCCGCGCCCGAGCGGGCGATGAGACAGCGCGGCTGGCACTGAACGCGCGGTACGGGCGTGAGAACATCCAGCGCACGGTGGCCATGCTCGGGTGGGAGCCGGGACGGGGGACCCCGCCGGTCCAATTGACCCGGTTGGCGCATGCGATCCATTTCCGTGTCATGGCATTCGCCGCCGACAATCGGTGGCCGGTGCCGGCGGGGCGAGATATCGCGGACTGGTTGTTCGAGGTAGCCCAGAACACATTGTTCGAATGCCTCGGGCAGGTGAAAACTTCCGATCGTCGAACGATCGGAGCCGCGATCACACGATTGCACTGCGGTGACGACGTGACCGAGGATCAGATCGCGGCGATCCAGCGACTCGCGACCGTGGCGAAGCAGGAGTTGCGCGCCGCGGAGTCCTCGGGTCCGGCACGAAGCGGTAGAACATCCGGCGGGACCACTTCATTACCGGGCGCCGCACGGCGGCGTTCGCGCGCGCGAGGGGATTGGTCCTACGAGGAGCCGGGCGTTGCCGCAACGGCCGACGCTTTCGACCCCGCTCTGGTGACGGCGGTGAACCCCGAC
The DNA here is from genome assembly GCF_000720425.1 of Nocardia rhamnosiphila NBRC 108938. Classification (GTDB taxonomy): domain Bacteria; phylum Actinomycetota; class Actinomycetes; order Mycobacteriales; family Mycobacteriaceae; genus Nocardia; species Nocardia rhamnosiphila. The sequence goes on from NZ_JOAJ01000001.1 coordinate 923,936, forward strand.
GACCCTATCGGTTCGCACACGGTGATCGGGCGTGGTGGAGCAGGTACAGATACCGGATCGAATTCTCCGGCAGATGGCCGGGCGTCGGTGTCCCGCGCTCCGGGCTCGCCCGGTGCACGGGTGCCCGCCACAGCGCTCCGGCAGTTGCTCGAGCGATATATCGCACAGGGTCGCCGGGAGGAAGCGATCGCTGTGCTCCGGCGCCAGTTCGGCGAAAAGATCTTTCGGTGGGTGTCGACCGCTTTTCCCGAGCCTCGGGTGGCGCGAGAGATCACTGAAGAATCATTGGCGGCCGGCGTCGACCGGCTGGGCCAGATCCCGGATCGGAATGTCGAGAAATGGATTGTTTTCGTTGCCCGCAATCTGATGCCCGAGCACGCGAGGTTTGCCCAGTTCCGGCGGCGGGTCGAGCAAGCCTACAGTGAATCCGGAGGCGCTGAGGAACTCCGGCCGACACTGGTCGAGGCGACAACTTCGGAACTGCGGCGCGCCTTTCGAGCGAACACACTGAGCGACAAGCAGCGTGCAGCACTCAACCCATTCTTCTCCGACAGCCATCGTGGCGGCGCCGGCGAACCGGTACTCCCGGACAACGTCGCAACCAGTGGCCGCTTGCTGTGGGGAGCCGTTCGAGCTCTCGTCTTCGAGATCGCTTCCGCACGGACCGGCGAGACCGTGGTCCGGGCCGGGGCGGTCGAGTTGAACAGCCTGCAGATCGAATTGATCCGGCTGGCTGCGCGACGCGTGCCGAACCACGGGATCGCCGAACGCTGGGGAATATCCACCGGCCGGGTATCAGAATATTTTCTGGCCGCCGCACAGCAGTTCGACCTCGACGTCCGCGCAGCGGTGTTGAACGCCGCACATCACTGGTTCACCGATTCTCCGGTGGCCGACCCGGCCGTCCGACCACAGCCCGTCGAGCGGTACCGCACTATGACGGCCGGCGAGAAAGCGAATTACCGGGCCCTTACGGAAGGCGATAAAGAGCTGTTTCGTCTGGCTGTAGCCGGAGAGACAAACACTGAGATTGCACAGCGACAGGGGATCTCTGCTGCGGATATTGCGGCACGATGGCTTCGGATCGCGGACAAACTCGGTGTCGAGTATCGCGACCGACTTGTGGATGCCGCTGTCCAAGAGGGATTTATAGACTTACCGGACCATATCGATCTTCTACGGCTGTTGGCCGAGGGATGGACCGACAAACGAATCGAGCAGGTCCGTGATCAGCCTCCGCGAACGGTGGAAAGGCAATTGCGGGCCGTTGCAAAAATGTTCGGGACGAGTGCCAACCGGACCGCCATCGTGGCATTCGCTATCCGAAACGGCATCATCGATCATCCTGAAAACAAGGTAGCGGCCGGATCGCTGACCGCAATAGACAATGCCCTACTCGAACTCGCGGCACGGGGGATGAGCGATCGTGAGATAGGCGAACTCATCGGCAAGACGGGTGCCGCGGTCGGCGAATACTTCAGGGATATTCGCGACTCGATCGGCGCCGGTACGCGAACTCAAATGGTCGCCATGACCCTGGATGCTGTCGGAAAGAGCCGGCAGGAGTTGGATGGGGACCAGGGTGCAGCCCGGTTGCGCGAATTGTTCCCGCCTGATCGACCCACACCACAAACATTGCCGGACCCTGATGACTATGCTTCCGAGGGGATCCATATTTGGTTGAGAGACCTCCGCGGTTTTCGCGGCATGTCCCAGAAGCGTTTCGCGGAGATCGCCGGAACTTCGGCTCCGACGGTCTCGCGGATGGAGCGGGGGATCACCCGCCCGACGATGGCTGTATTGAGGCAGCTGCGCGATGGTCTGGGTCTGCCCGATTCGGTTGTGCGGAGGGCCGTGGAGCTGTTCTACGCGCGCCCGAAGGCAAAGGCGGCCGATCCGGCAGTGCAGAGCTTGTTCTGGAGATTGTTCGATACCCATCCTGGTTCTCCAGAGGAAATGGCTGTACGCGACGAGATATATCAGGTTTATTCCTGGATTCCGGGTTTTGTGGCTGCGGGATGGGCGAAATCCGATGCGCACCGGCAAGATCTTATACAGCTGGGATCGATGGAGATTCTCACCGCTATCACCAACTTCGCTCCGGTGGACGACTTCACCGCACTTGCTCGATCGGCAGCGTACTACGCATGTCTCGGAGAGTATTTCGAGCGCACTTTTCCTGACCTGGACGAGAGCCGCAGAAAATTGGCTGTCCGAGTCGACACATACATACGGCACAATGGGAAATTGAGCAAGATTTCCGATATCGCGATAGCTGATGCGCTCGATCTGGAGTTGCCGAAGGTCGCACAGGCGCGAGCAATTATCGAACAGCGATTATCCGCGATCGAGCCGATCGCGAAAGAACAACTGGGCGTGCTTCGTCGAGCGCTCGCGGACCTGCCGGATGTCGAACTTGCGATACATGTCGTTCGGCTACATCTCTTCGAGAACGTGTCGATGACCGGCGTCGCTCGGCGCTGCGCCATCTCGAAAGACGAGGCCCAGAACATTCTGGACCTGGCGCTCCCGAAAGTCCGCGCAGCTTTCCGGCCTGTGGCGACTGCCGAGCCGACGACAGAACGGACCGGCGGTGCGGCGATCGGCTCCGGCGTCCGTGCAGAAGTGGTGGAAAACTGTGCGATCCAACTCCTCCGAGTCTTCCGCGCACTGAACATCACAACCCTCACCGACTCCGAGCCCGACGATACCGATCGGGCATGGGACAGCGACGACAACTGGAGGATTCTCGAGGCGGGCCTGCGCACTCACCTCCGGGAAACCGGACCGCGACCGATCCCTGGTAACCCCGATCCGTTTGCCGGTGTCGCCGAGGATATCCGCGCCCACAAGAATGGTGCGGACACTGCGGTCATCATTGTCGACGACGGGACGAAGGCCCACGGCTATCTGATCACCGACGTCGAGGGTCGGCTACTCGTCTTCGACACCCTGATCGGCGAATCCGATGTGCCACGCGTACGCAACTACGACGGTGACGAGAACGGTGCCGATCGGTGGGAACCCCGCTACCTCGACATCGCCACCGCCGCTGTGGTGCGCTATCGAACCGTCGATGGAAGACTGATTCCGCTCGCTGAACCGGAACGCGAGCAGGAACCGGTCTTCAGCAAGATCGGGGGGGAGCCCGGAGCCGCCGCTGTTTCGGACAGCCCCGAGCCCGGCTACGTCGAGTTGTCCGCGGGCGAGACGCAGATCGTCCGTCTCGTCGCCGATGTCGCCGTTGCCGGTGGTGATCCGGCTCGCGTTCTCGGCGCGGTGCTGGGGCTGCCCCCGGCGCGAGTGAACCGGCTGCTCCTGCGGCTGAATGCGAAGCTTGGGGACGCGACGACGGCACAAACAACTTCGCTGTCCGGGGAAGACCGTCCCCTGGCATATCTCGACTTCTCACCGGCCCAGGTCGAGATGCTCGCTCTGCTGGCGGACGAATTGCCCGGCCGGGCCGTCACGGGCGGAACCTCGGTGCCCTCGCATACCGTGCGCACTTTCCGAAACCACGTCGCGAATCGAATCGATCCTGGATTGACCGACCGTGAGGTAGATGTACTGGAACTGTTCATGTTGGGGCACTCGGCCGGAACAGTCGCGCCGACGCTCGACCTCACCCGCGGTGCGGTCAATGTTCATCTGGCTCGTGCCCAGCGCAAACTGCACACCTCCGGCGTGATACCGACCGTCCTGGCGGCTGTGCGTGCCGGGGTTCTGGCCGACGACGAGAATCGCGGGGTAGATGGGGTCGAGGTCTCCGAGCTCGAGGCTCGCGCCCTCCGGCTCGTGGCGGAGGGTAGGTCGAACCGGGCCATCGCGGCTGCTCTCGGGCGGGGTGAGCGGCACCGGCAACGACTCATGGCGGAGCTGTACGAGAAATTCGACGCCGACGACGAGATGAGTTTGGCGTTGGCCGCCCAGCGGAGAGGCATGCTCGACGACGCGGCAACTGCGCTCGCGCCGCCTCGAGTCGACGCCCTCACCGGCATCCCGGTGCGTGAACGCGAACGTCCGCTCTCCGAAAACCAGCGAGCCGTCCTGGGCGGGATCGTCCAGGGCCTGACGAACGCGGAGATCGCCGACCGGCTGACGATCTCCGAAGGCGCGGTCAAGGCTCAGGTCAAGCGAATCTACGACAGGCTCGGAGTCACCGATCGCGAGCAACTGGTGGGAGCCGACAGTGCTGTGGTGGCGGGGCAGGCGGATACTCGCAGATTGTCGACGGTCGAGCTCGCTGTTTTCCGGCTCATCGTCCAGGGGATGACGAATCCCGTTATCGCACAGAGCCTGGACATTCCGGGGTCGACCGTCACGTCCTATGTGAAACGTATCTACGACAAGCTGGGGGTCACCGAGCGTGACAGCCTGGTCGGCAATATCAAAGCTTTTCTCGCCGAAATGGTGCAGCGGGCCACCAGTCCACTCTCCGTGCGCCAGCTGACGGTGCTCCGCCTGATCGCCCAGGGCCGGACGAATGCGGAAATCGCCGGGCTGTTCCACGTCGGCGAGGAGACGATCAAGACCTACGTCCGCATAATTCGCCGGAAACTCGATATGGCGCAGCGTGACGATCTGGTCGCCGTGTCCGTGCGTGGCTCTCGGCCGAATATGGACACCGACACCACTGCCGCGACTTCGGAGATCTCCGACCACCAGTTCCTCAGCTTACGACGGGGGTTGGTGCTCGGCTATCTCATCGGCAACCGTATGGTCGCTCCGGATTCGGCGGAAGCACTCGACCGGGCCACCGATGGTGAATTGGTGGACCGAATCCTCGAGCACCACGACGACGCCGAACTGGTCGATACCGCGCTCGCCCTGGCGAGCGCGGACAAGCCCACCATCTTCCGCGCCGCGGTGGAGTTGGATTCGGTTCAGCGGCAGCGTGTGAACCGCGCTGTCGCGTCGGTCCGGGCAGGCGGGCGCCCGGACGCACTGAAACTCAGCGCGGTGAACAAGCTCGCCGAGGAAACGGCCGGTCTCTTGTTTCCGGTTCCGATCGCGGTGGCTTCCGATGATGACCTCTCCGCTTCGGAACTGGATGTCTTGGAGTTGCTCGCCGAGAGCAGGTCGAACGGCGAGATAGCGACAAGCCTCGACACGACCGAGGATACCGTGAAACGGCATGTGTCGAGCATTCTGCAGAAGCTGGATGCCGTCGACCGGACCAGTGCGGTCGTTCGGGCATTACGCGGTCGTATCTTCCGGCTGGAAGATCTGCCGGAATCGGATCCATCCCGCGCGCGACCGCTGAGCGACCAGGAGGACCGCGTCCTGGTCCTGCTGGCTGTACACGACACCTACGAGGGCATCGCAACAGCTACAGGACTGTCGGTATCCGCAGTGTCGGCGGCAGTCCAGAACATCGTTCGTGCTTTCGGCGCGCGCAATCAGACCGAGGCACTGGTCCGGGCGCTGCACGTCCGATATCTCCAGCTGGACGAAATTCCGATGACAGAGGCCGTCGCCACCCGCGAACTGTCCCGGACCGAGCTCGCGGCCCTGGCACGGGTCGCGGCCGGTGAGCCGGCCGACGGCGTCGGGGAGATCGTCCGCGCGCTGGGTGCGGGCAGCCGGACCGAGGCGGTGGTCCGGGCGTTGCGGATGTCCCTTCTCGATCTCGACGACGTGCCGTTGTCGGACCAGCCCCTCCGGCTCTCCCCTCGTGAATCGGAGATATTGCCGCTGGTTGCCCTGGGGTGGGCAAACGGTGCGATAGCGGAGTCTCTCGGGGTGTCTGCCGAAACCGTCAAATCCACGCTGGCACTGCTCTTCCGGAAGTTGGGGGTGGGCGACCGTACCGCCGCTGTCCTCGAGGCACTGCGCCGTGGTGCCCTCGAACTGGACGACATCCCATTCGGCGCGCAGCACACAACCGGAACATCTCGCACCAGGACCGGATCGAAGCATCCGGGAGCCGGAGCCACCGCCGGGATCCCGGGGCCGGTGACAGGCTTCGACGGTGCGGGTGCGGTCGATGCGTTCGGCAATCGGAACCGCCGCGGGACGCGAGCCACTCATGTACCCGGGGACGCTCCGATGGGCGTGCTGGCGTTCAACATGGACCCGAATACCGGCATCCCCTGGGACGAGCCGGGGCCCGGGTCGCAGCCGCCGGAGGCGCAAGGAGATGCTCCGCGCCGTGGGGGACCAGAGGCTCCTTTTGATACAACGGAGGTGCGATCTGTCCGCGCAGCTCTGGCGGCGGCATCGAACACCCTGGCGGCCGCTGCGCGCACCTCTGACCTGCGCGCGGAGATAGCGCATCTCGACCGGCTGGCCGGTCTTCTCGACGAACTGCTGGACGATTCGGTCGCACTGCCTCCGGCTCGGGTCCAGAGCCTGTCGAGACTCGCCCGGGCGGTGGCGCAGTGGCTGCCGGCGGTCGCGGCCGCGGACCGCGCTCTCGACGAAGCAGAGCGGGCGACAGCCGGTCTCACCTCGGCGCAGCGGACACGGCAGGCCGCCGCGGTAGAGGAGGATTTCGCCGCCGCGGTCCGCGGACTCGTCGCTGCCGGTGCCGTGGTGGACGCGGCGACGGCCGGTACACCGGTAGCGGCCGCGGATACCGGTGTGTTGTCCGGCATCGACCGGAATCTGCTGGTGCAGGCCCTGGTCGGGGTGACCTCGGAGTTGAGTGGCGCCGCGGTCCATGCGGACGACCCGGATCCGCGGAGCGCGCGTGCCGGTGCCGCTGCCCCGTACTATCCCGTACTACGCCGGGCCCGGGACGGACTGGCCGAACTGCTCGCCGTGGTGGACGATCCCCGGACCACGGTCACCCAGGAGCGCCTCACCGCCCTGCTCTCCTACTCCGCCGCCGTCCGGGTCTGGCTGGCGGAGTGGCTGAACAAGAACACCGTAGTCCGCAACGCGACCGCGGCGGCGGTCCGCGAGGAGCGCGCGAGAGCGGCCGTCGCGGAGCTGCGGACCGCGGACGACCGGATCCACGAGCTGCTCGTGGCGCTGGACGCGGTCCCGGTTCCCCGTACCGACCCCCGCCTCCTGCCGTGGGCGCAGCCCGCACCGGACCGGGAACTTCCGCAACCACAGCAGGACGCACCACAGGAATCATCGGATTCGGCCCGCACCGGCGACCCGGAATACGACTGGTTCACGGCCGCGGAGGTGACCGATCGGGACGGGCCCCCGGGATCCGTCGAACAGCAGGATCCGGTCGAGTCCGCCGAGACGCCGTCCGCCGCGCCGTCGCCGATCATCGAGGGGACGTCCGGCGGGCCGGTGATGCCGTGGATGCAGCTGCCGAGGCCTGGTCCCCGCCGGTACCAGGAGACCAGCGGTGCCGCGGGGTGGACCGATGTCGGATCGGGCCACTCGTCGAACGAGGACGAGTTCGCGTTGGCGGAGGCGCTTGTCGATGGTGAGCGGGTGACGCTGGCGGCGGTCTGCGACGGTGTATCGCACCTCGCGCGCAGCGATGTGGCGGCGAAGGTGGCCTCGGCGGCCGCCTGCGATGTACTGGCGCGCGCGGCCGCCGCGGCCGCGGACGGTGCGGGGTGGGATCCGGTACAGGTCGTCGCGGACGCCGTCGAAGCGGCAAGAGACGCAGTCCTGGACCTCATCAGGACCGAATTCGCCGGGTGCGAGATCCCGCCCGCCTGCACGATCGCGGTGACATTGGTGACGCCCACCGAGATCGTCAGCGATTCGTACGGGGATGCCCGGGTGTACTGGGTTCCGCTCGACGGCGGTACACCACAACGCCTGACTGTGGACGATTCGTACGCACAGAAATATATCGAGGATGCCGCGCGGCGGGGAGAGCAGCTCACCGACGAAGAAGCCGAGAATCTCCCCTTCGCGTCGACCATCACCCGTGGCCTGGGCAATCCGGAGATATGGGAGGAGCCGTGGCGTGATCCGGAACCGAAGCGCCATACGCCCACCGGCCGGGGCGTCGTGGTGGTGGTTTCCGACGGCGCGCTGAAGCGGGTCTCCGACGATCGGCTCGCCGCCGCGATCACCGCGCCCCTGAACAGAGCCCCGGACGATCGGCTCGCGGCCGCGGAAGCGGTGATCCGGACCGCTCTCGCCGCGCCGGGGACCAACGGCACCACGGACAACATCACGGCGGTGGTGATCGATGGTCCGACCCGGGTCGGTGGTTCCGTACGGTCCGGTGAAACGGACACCGATTCCAGTAGCAGCCGGGCCCCCGCAGCCGCGACCTCGCAGGCTACTCCGTGGAGCGCCACGACGGCGCCGGACGATTCGAGGTCATCGAACCCGGTATCCGACCCCCGCCTCGCCGTCTCACCGTGGACCCGCGACCCGGACCACGAGGGCACACCCCAGCTACAGGGCATGATCGCCGGGAACCCGGCCGAGCATGGTGGGGAGGAAGCCGCGCCGGTACCGGCCGGCGCGCCCGCGCCTACACCCTGGAGCGGGGGCCGGTCCAGATCCCGGAGTGACGAGCAGCCGCGGGCAGTGGCGGAAGGACTCATCCGCGACGTGCTGGGGCGGCACGGCATCGACAGCCTGGAATCGCTTCTGAACCCGGTGCCCGGCGCCGACCGGGTCGCGGCCGCGCGGCGGCGCGGACAGGTGGTTGCCGAGCTGATCGAGGAGGCAGCTCGGCAGGGCGTCCACGACGAACTGCAGGCGCGATATCCGAGTCTGTTCGGGGTGATCGGCGAGCCGGGGCACAATCTGCAGCAGCTTCGCCTCGAGTGCCAGGTGGCCGAGGCAGGACACCATTCGTCGCGGGCCGAGTTCGAGGCGGCAGGACGGCTGATCGACGGTATCCACGCCTTCGAAGCCGCCCTGGCGACGGCCCACAGGTACCGGTCGGCAGACAGGGTGAAGTTCGCGGATCTCAATCGCGAACTCGGCTTCCCGGTAGCCGGACCGGATGCGGTGCAGCAGCTGCGTGATCGGCTCGCCGCGGTGGACGGCACCGATCCGCGGCCGGCCGCCGGACTGCGGAAGCTGATCGAGCTGGCCGAAAACCATGCCCGGCGGCAGCAACGGCTCGGCCGGCTGGATCAGCACGCGACGGGTCTCGACGCCCTGGCCGCCGAGTGCCGTGCCGCGAGGAACGAACGCGCCCAGTACACCGCCGAGTTACGCGAACTCGAACAACGACTGCTCGCGGGATTGGCCGAAGCGTCCAGGATCGCCACCGGGGCCGGCGCCGAGCTGCCCGAGGCGCCCGCCGGTACGACCGACGGTATCCGGGTGGCGCGCAAGGGGGCATCGGCCCGGGTCGTCACCACGATCGCCGACGCGGAGGGTATGGCCGGATACCAGCGGCCACCCGCACTGGAGGGACTCGACGATCAATGCGGGCGCGCCGCGTTGGCCGCCAACGCGGCACGGACCGGGCGCGATGCCGGGGAGATCGAGCCCGCGGTACCGGGTGAGGGGACGCTGTCCAGTTATATCGAAGCGCGTACGGAGCGACCGGGCCGGCCGGTCAAGGCACATCAGGTGCGCACTATGCGGGCGGCCTTCGACGAACTGCACTCATGGGCTACCGCGGCGGAGAGCCGGCAGCCCGGCGCCGGCCACGGCAAATCGATCTTCGTGCTGATCGCGGGCACCGAGGGACTCGGGCATATGGTCGAGCTGGTGTCGGTCGTGGACAACGGCACGATCCGCATCGATTGCTGGGACGCGGGGCACGACAGTATCCAGCAGGATTTCCGCCCCGCCGACGCACCGGCCGGGCAGAAGATGATCGCGCTGTGGGTGGACGAGCACGGCTTTTCGGTCGACCCGCCGGAGGAGCTGGTACCGCGGCCGGTGGAACGCGACGAGGACATCGCCGTCGCCACCTCCGATACCGGGGACGCGGCAGCGCGTTCGCGGCAGATAGCGCTGGCATTGGCGCGCGTGGGAATCGACGATATCGAACAGATGGTGCACCGCGACGGCGAGACACCGGCGGCGCCGGAATCGCGTGCCCGGGGCCGGAGCAATGCCCAGCTGTGGGACTGGGCCGACGACGAGCTACGTACGGTACTGGAAGAGGAGTATCCCGCGATCCTCGGTGAAGCCGCGGGTATTCCGCGCGCCAAGCGCGGCGAGTTGAACGAGCTCGAGTTGTGGCGTGAGTTCGATGACCTGCGGTCCCGCGACGGCGCTCTCGGCGAGGACGATTACCACCGACTGCGGGAACTGGAGACGATCGCGGCCCTGCACGCCGAGGGCAGGGCGCGGGCGAAGCAGATGGGCGTACCTTTCTATCTGCTGTCGTTCCCACGCGGCAGGGGGCTCGGTGGAGCCCCCGGCAGTCTCCTGTTCGCCTACGGCGACGACACCGCGCCCGACAGTGAGATCTGGCACCCGATCGTTCGCAGCGGCGTTCCGGAGGAATGGACCGACCTGGTGCGGGCCGGCGCCGACTTCGCCGAGCTCGAGCACCGGCCCGGTCGTCCGGTGACCACGCTCGTGCTGCACTCCTACGGCGACGGCGAATCGCGTAACACCCGCGAGGCGCGGGCCGGAACCGACCTCGCGGCGTGGGTGGCCGCCGAAGCCGGGGCACGGGAGGTGTGGGCACCCCACGGCGAAGCGCCGCGGGTCGAACTGGTGTGCCGCAGCAATACGAACCGGGGTACGCAGATCTGGCAGGGGGTGGCGGACCGTCTTCAGGGCGATGGTTTGGATCTGGCGCAGGTCACCCGGGGCGAAACCGACGACGATATCGTGCGCCGCGCGCAGCACTGGGTCGCGGACCTGCCGGATACACCCGCGCTGCTCACCCATTCGGTGGCGCCCGCCCAGCATTTCGTCCTCGGTGCGGACCCGCGCACCGCGGACAAGGTAGTGGTTCTGGTGGGGACCGAGGCCACGACGGCGTCGCTGCGGATGGGTTTGCGCCGAGCGGTGGATGTCTACGCGGGTGAACTCGGTGACGATAAAACGGTCGCCGTGGTGTTGTGGCAGGGCGACACGGCGCGGTCGCTGGCCGCCGAACTCGCCGAACTGGCGGCGCATCGGGAGAACGCCACCGACCCGGCACGCAGGATCCGGCTCGTCACCGACCAGCCGGGCCGGGGCCTCATCCAGTCCATTGCCACCGATGTGCAGCTGAAACCGCACCGGAAGGCTTTCACGAACCTGCCCCGCACAAAACCGGCGCCGCAGGGTCGGCTGTTCACGCCCAGGGGACGCTTTGCGGACTGGGCGGTGGCGAAAATCTCGGCCTCGTTGCCGGCCGGCCGGCAACGAGGCCGGACGGCGGGCAGTACGGTGCCGGCGGCGGTCCCGGCAGCTATCGTGCCCCGGCTGGGGGAGCTGGCTACGGTGCGACGGTTGGCGCGTACGACGCGGGCAGGCCTGCACGACCAGCTGAAGGAGATAGCCACTGACGAGGGCATGACGGTGGCCGACCTGTTGGCGCGCAGAGGTGAGCTGGTCGACGAGCGAACGTACGCACAGCAGCGCCTGATCGAGAAGATCCGGGAGCATGAGGGATTTTCGCCGCCCGACGAGAGTTCCTTGCTGCGCATCCATGCCGATGATGTGCTGGCGCGGGATGACGCACCCACCGATCTCGAAGAGGCAGCACATAGATTCGCCTCATTCTTCGACGTGATCGACCTGATCGACGCCGTACCCTATCTGGACGATCGGATCGATCGGATCGATCGGCTGGAAGCCGCTCTCTTCCACGCCCACGCGCTCGACGCGCACGATGAATCGGCAGCCGGCGATTTCCAGCGGTTGCAATCGCACCTGTCGAAGCTCGAGCAGGCGGCCACCGCGATATACCGGAATGATATGGCGCGGGTCCGGGAGCACGAGGGTGAGAACTCGGTCGCCGGGGCTTTGGCCGACCCGGTTCGGCAGTCGCTGGAGGATTCATTCCGTAATGGCCTGGCCGACGCGCTGAAAGCCGTTGCCGCAATCCGAGCTCTCGACGACGTCGCGACTCCCCCGCTGATCGGCGATGAGCTGAATGCCCTGGGCGACAGGGACGCGGATCGGCGTCGCGATCTGCACAAGCTGCCCACGACGCGGGACAGTGACTCCGACTCGCCGACCCAGATCAGGAAAGACCTGGAAACGCAACGCGAACAACGCCGCCGGTCCGCGGAAGGCCTGGCGGCGCAGCTCGGTACGGCACCCGCGATCCTCACCCCCGCTCGGGTCCGCCGGATCGCCGAGGCGCTCGAGCGCCAAGGAGCCCAGGACGCGCGCGCCCGGGCCGCCGCGAAATGCCGGACACTCGACATCGAAATCGAGTCATCGGAAGAACTGCTGGCCGTGACCACGCGGACGCAGGGGATCGATCGCCTGCGCGCGGCACTGTTTCAGGCGCAAGCACACCTGCCCGTTCTGGAGGTCCGGCTCGTCGCCGCGCAGGACGCGCACCGGCAACTTCTCGATAGGTACAGGTTCGGGCTCGGCGCCGGTCTGGTCGACACCGGACAGGTACGTGAGCAACTGCGCAGTGCGGAGCAATGGCGGGGAGGCAGTTACGGTTACGAACACGATGCGTATCTGAAGGTCCGCGCCGCGTTGCATGAGCTGCTCGACCTCGCCGGGCAACGGGAGCTGCGGCAATGGCAGCTCCAGCGCCTGCAGGATCTCGGGTACCGGCTCGACGCACTCGCGGGGGAGCGGACCCGCGTGCTGGACGAACGTGCCGCGGTGGAAGAGCGAATCGAGGCGCAGACCGAGCTGGACTTCGGCTGGCTGAGTGACGACACCGGGCGCGGTGCTCAGTTGCGCAGATTCCAGGCGGGCCGGCGGGCAGCACTGGCCGCGACGATCGGCTCGGATACGTTGGCCGCGCACGAGCTGACGGCCGCGGATCTGACCGCCGAACAGATCTCGATGGTCACGCTCTCACGCGCCGACCTTTTCGCCGATGCGGTGTTCCACGACCGGGTCGCCGAGCTCGCGCGGCTGGAGCAACTGATCGCCGATGTCGCCGAATCCGAGCTGCTCACAGCACAGCTCGAGCGGATCGACGCGGGACTGGCGAAGGGGCTCGCCACCGATGTCGACGCCGTGTTCGCGGCGACCGTCGCGCCCGATCGCACCGAGGCCGGCGCCGAACCCACGACCGGCACTGTCGAACATCTGTGGCAGCCGGCGCAGCGAAACTGTTTCGTGCAGTCGGGGCTGGGCGTGTACGAGGCCGCGGGCGGTGCCGCGCCGGCGAAACTCCGCGGTCATGTGACCGGTCCTGCCGGAGTCCTCGCCGGGGAGTCGTTCGAGCTGCTCGGCGCCGACCCTCGCGAAGGCGGTTACCGCAACCTCGGCGAGGTCGCCGAGCATGTGGAACAGACCGGCGACGCAGTACTCGTGGTGCTGGGATTCCAGGGTTTCACCGACGCCTCCCGGCCCGGCTCGCACGCGGTCCACGCATTCTGGGACGGCGAGTTCGAGATCCGTGCGGACGGAACCAGGGTTCCGGTGCCCGGCGCCGGTGACGTAGTGGTGATCGACAACGGTGAGCGCTTCGCGTTCACGGAGTGGGCCGCCGAACAGACGGGGATACGCAGCGTATCCGGTTGGGAGATCATGCAGGGCGGCACACCACGCCGCCCACTCGTCGACGGGAAGTCCCGGGCCGTAGCCGGATTGGACTACGACAATGTCGGCATCGCGGGCCGCCGGACATCGCTTGCGAACAACGCCGAGTTGCTGAGTCTGGCCGGACAGTTGGGAATCGAGCCACATATGGTCAGCCGCGATCGGCTGAATTCGGCTGTGGATATTCTACGGAGCCAGCTGCGGTCGCTGACCGACATCGAGTGGGCGAACGCGGAGGCCGCCGGCCGGCTGCTGGATGTCGTGCCATGGCTCGGGAACCGCATCGCGCTGGGTTGGGCTGTGCAAGAGGAGACGATAGCGCAGAACAACGCCGCCGCAGGCCGGCTCTCGCCGGAGCAGCGGGAGAAACAACGTCACGAGTTCGAGGCGCGGGCGAAGGTCGAACGCATGATTTCGAACCGCGAGCTGGCGGCACTGCTCGCGGTTCCGCACCTGAACACGCGGACGGCGCCGGCCGACATCCATCGGCCGCTGGCGGAATTGTGGCGGTTGAGTGCCCGACTGGGTGATCCACGGCAGATGACCGGGCTCCTCGAGCGCATCGAGAAGTACCTCGAAATCGACTCGCGGCGACTGTTGCTCGCGGAGGCGATCCATGAACACGATCGTGACGAGGTCGGCCGCTATCTCGACCTACTCACCGGCGAAGAACGGGCGGTCTGCGACCTGTATTTCGCGCCGGATCAGCCGACTCAGGCCGATATCGCAAACGAGCTGGGCGTGGGTGAGGCAACTGTCCACAGCCTGCTGCATCGTGCCGCACGCCGATTGGTCATGAGCATGTCGCAGAGCGTGCTGGACCGATATCCGAGCGCGGGCTCTCTGCGGCGGGCTACCGCACAGGATGTCGCCCGGTTGTCCGGGAAGAGCCAGACGACCGTGCGGCGGGTACTCAGCGGGCGCTCGCCCGGCCCGGAAGTGCAGCAGATCGCCGACCGGCTCGGACTGACCCGCCGTCGTCCCGGTGTGGTCGTAGACCTCACCGGTGTCGCCGCCGATACGACGAATTCACCGATCCCGGTCGTTCGTGACGATGAGAGTCCGGCGCCGGCCACCGGCCGGGACCGGAGCCGCGCCACCGATCGGGCAGACCTCGAACTGGTGCGTTCGGTATGGAAGAACGACCACCAGTTGGTACGCGCCGAACTGAAACCGTTCGATCGCGCGTGCTTCGACCTGTTCGCCGAAGGGCTCACGCCGCCTGCCATCGCGGCCGCGAAGGGAGTGCATCGCGGCACGGTCAATCGTGCGCTCGCCCGAGTCGTGCGAGCGGTCGCCCCGGATCTCCCGGCGGGGCTGCGGGACGATTACACCGAACGCGGTGTCTTGCGACCGGTGACAGTCGTCGAGGTCGCACAGCGGGCGGGTGTCAGCGTGGAAACCGTGTACCGAGTCCTACGCGGCGACACCGCGACGATGCGAAGCGATGCAACGGAGCAACGGGTCCGCCGGGCGATTGCCGACACCGGCTTCACCCCGAAGACCGATACATCCGGCCCCGGGTCTCCGCTCGATCCGGCGATCGCCGTCGACCGGCCCGGCCGGAAGGCCCAGACGCCGCCGCTCCGAGGCGGCGGGGGCGCCGACGGCGCGGGCTTCGGTCGTGTCGATGCGTTTCAGAAGTCGTTCGATCCCCGGGAAACCCTCGATATGCGGCCGCGTCGGCGCCGAGCATCAGGGCCGAGCTATGGACCGGAGGTCTTCTTCGCTCGTGATCCGAGAATCGGCCCAGGTCTCGGTGCGCGCGCGGACGAGGTGGCTCCGGGCGGTGCACGCCGCGTGTTACGAAGACTCTTCGGGGAAAAGGACTCCGATCCGCCGAATGTCCTGCGGCCGGCGACCCTGCCGGAGTCGCTGGTAGTCCTGCGACGCAATGCCGCGGCGGAAGCGCGGCAGCTACGGGCTCGGCTGCGGTATGCCCTGCCCGAGGGGCACAATACCGGCGATCTGCTCCAGCCCGGCCCGGCGCGGGACGCTGCCGACGGTGAGCTCTCTCGTGTACGCGAGCGGTTCGCCGCGCTACTGGGTATCGCGCCGAACGACCTGCGGCGCGATACCCGGGTCGATGAGGAGCGGGCGGACCTGCGTGCCCGGGTGCCCCGGTCGCCGTCGCAGCCGATCAGTTCGGAACTCTCGGATCTTCTCGCGGCGGAGGCCCAGTTCTTGCGGCACTACGTCCCGATGCGAATGGTCGACGACCTGCGCCGTTTCCTGGAATGGTGCGCGACCGTCGACGCGTTGGAAGACGCGTTGTACGACGCACATTCGCGAGCCGAGCAGGGCGCTGGGTCCGTCGACGACTTCCGTCGGCTGGCCGAGCAGCTTGCCCGGATCGCTGCTCTTGCCGAGGAAAAGGAAGCCGTCCGGACACACCGGCTGCTACCGGGTCCCGTACGCAGCGTGCACGGCGGGTTCATCGCTGATCCGCAACAGTACGGTTATCACCCGGACGACCCGGGCCAGCCACGGATGGGGCCGCGGACCATCGCGAGGCTGCGCGACCTCAGCGCCTTGACCCGCGACGCGCTCGGGTCGAGCACCGACAAATCGGAGAAGTCGAAGCTGCGAGGCCGAGCCGATACCTATGAGGTACTGCTCTCCTGGGCGGACCGGATCGCCGAACGGGACACCGAGCTGGACACACTGGACGACGGACTGGTCCGGGCAATCGAGGACACCGGTGTCCGGCAGTCCGGTTCCCGGATCGCGCTGAGCGGTAGAACAGCCGGATACGCAGCAAACGCCGCAGCATCCGAAGCGGAGCTGCGACGGAAACTGGCCGAGGCCGGCCGTGGATCCGATCCGGCCCGCGCTACCGAGGATTCGCTACGACGGGAACTCCTCGAGGCACAGGATCAGGTCCGCGCGATCGAGGCGGTCCAGGCGGGATTGCGCCGATCGTATTCGGCGCGGGCCGTGGCCGCGCATCGATTCGATGAGCGCCGTGCGGCGTATCTGGCGGAATTCGGCGACGACGAATTCGCTTTGCTGTCAGCGCCCGAGGATCTGCGCTGGTTGCAGGAGCAGTTCGCCGTGGAGCCGGCGGACGGTCCACGGCGCGCCGCTCTGGGGGATCTGCTCGCGCTCGCGACGGAATATCAGCGCCGGGCTTCGGAAGTGCAATCGGTCGACGCGCGATTAAGCCGATTCGAGATCCTGCTCGAAGAATCGGAGCGGGTCCGCGCCCGGCGAGAACGAGCTCGCGACGAGGTACAGAATTCGGCCCGGTCCGTCGGCGTCGTCCTGAACGGGACCGAATCCGACGCCGACCTGCTCGGCAGGGTGCGCGACGGCTTCGCGCAACGGCAGCAGCTGCTGCTGAACTCGCTCGATCCCGAAGGCGTACGGGCGCTCGGGATCAACCACTTCACCGATCTGACCCCGGAACTCCTGCAGCAGCTCGCCCGCGAATCGGCCGCGGAAGTCCAGTGGGCCGGCGAGCTGTTGCAGTACGACAGCCTGGTCCAGGCGGCAGCCACCGTAGCACTGTGCACCGAGGAGCTCGCGCGGATCGAGCGCGTTGTGCAGGACGGCTTCGCCCGGCCGATCACGGACGTCGTCGTCATCGAGGACAGTGACGCCGTCGCCGGATATCGCAGCCCGGATACCCCGGAACCGTTGCCACTGAAGGGCGAGTGCGCTCCCTACGCGGTCGAAGCGCACGAGACGGCCAACCGCCGGACTCGGGGCGAGCAACAGCAGCGGCGACCGGAGGTGCCTAGGCAGTTCTCCTTGACCGGCGACGACCCCGCCGATGTGGCCGCAGCGCTCCGGGGGAACTGGCGTCCCGGTGGCTATCGCGACCTCGCCGAGCCGATCGACACCGTTATCGAGACGCACGAGCAGGGCATGTCGATGACCGTGACCGTCGGAATCGACTACACCCGCGGTCGCGGTGCTCATGCGGCCACTGTTACCTGGGATCCGGACCTCGACATGATCGTGGTCCACGAGCGGCTCGACGGCCGGGAACTCACCCACCGTGGCGAAGCTGCCGCACGACGATGGGCCGCACGGCAGCAGGTCGATGCCGAAAGTGTCTTCGGCATCGAATCCGTGGACGGCCGACCGAGACTCCCGCTCGGCGTGGGCGAGCGACCGGTCGGCGTTCCCGGGAGCGATATGCCCCGTCAGCTCCTGCGGGGTGCGCCGGAGGAAAGCGGGGACGTTGCGGGTACACCGCCCGGACCACGTGGCGACCGCGGACCCGGCGAGGACGACAGGGCTTCCATTGCTGAGCAGGTTCGCGCAACTCGGCGGGAGCTGGACGAGGCGGTCCGGATGCTCGGACAAACGCACACTTCTGAAACCGCGTCCTGGTCGGAGAGTGTGTGGAATCGGATTCTGGCCGAGCAGGAGTCGGCGGTAGCGGCCGATCGTGCGGCGCTGGCGACCGAAGTCGGTGTGTCGCCGGAAGAATTGGATCAGGCGCGGTTCCTGGTTCCACTCGGGCACCATCACCTGCTGCTCATGCGTCGAGACGACATACTGACCCGGGAACGTGCTCTCGCCCGGCTGCCCGAGATACTGCGCCGCGGTCGCGGCGCGGAGGCGGCGGCCATGCGGCACAACCATGGTATGGAAGCGCAGGCATGCGCTGCGGTTATCGCGGGGATACTGCGGACGCGGCCGGACGGCGAGCAGCTCGACGGCCACGACATCGTGCGAATGGGGGACGGGCGACTGGTCGTGGTCGCTGTCGAGGGCAGACATCAACGGGCCGTGGACCGGTTGCAGGCGCAGTGGCGCGAGGCCGAAATCGGGCTCGCCGCTGATCCGATCCGCCTCGAAGATCGGCATCACATCGAATATGTGACCGTCCCCCGCCCCTCCGGAATCATCGATCTCGATACCACCACAACCGAATCTCGGGGTATCGAGGATCTGGGTGCGGCCGCGCAGTGGGTTTCCCACCTCTTGAAACATTGGATCGAGATGAAATTCCAGGTCGGGCGAACCTGGGAGAAATTCAACAATGACCTGGACGCTGAGAAACGAGCGGAGAAGTACCTTGCGGAGGTAGCCCGCGAGTGGGACGCACTGGCCCGGCAATTGCGGGTCGATCCGGCCGAGCTCGCCGAGGTTCCGCTGGATATTCTCGGCAAACGACTGGACAATATTCATCCCCTGTCCGATCTGAGGCGGATGCTCGACCGCATCGAGAGACGGCGCACGGAATTGCGTGGCCAGGATGAACAACTTCTCGAAATGTACAGGTCCTATTCCGAGTACCGTCGAGAACTGGCCCGGCTCGACGACGAGGCTTCCCGCCGGGCGATCCAGGAACTGCTTCCGAGATACCCGGACGGCACAGCCGTAAGCGACCATGTGATCCATATACCGGGCACCGGGTCCGAACGGGACCAGCTGATCGTCGTCGCGGTGCGTCACCGCTACGGTGCGGCGCTCGCTCGGCTTGCCGTCGACCGGTCCGAATTCGGACGGGTGGCCACGCCTGCCGCGGCAAGGCACTACCGGATCACCGAGTTGGCCGCGGAGGTGCGGCCGGACGGATCGCTGGACATCACCGAAAACCGGTCCCTTGTCGAGCACCCCAATCCCAGTCGGTTCGAATTCGAGGCGGCGCTGCTCGAGGCCTACCTCACCTACACCGCGCGCGGACTGCTGAAGGGCGTCGGTTTCCGCAAATGGCTGAAGCCGCTGGGCAGATTCGGTCCGCTGATCCCCCGGTTCACGACGCTCTTCGACCCGGTACTCGAACCGATAGAGAAATCGACGCAGCACAACAAGCAGCTCGATGACTCCTCGGAGCTGGTGAAACTCGGCCTTCGCCTTACCGAGTCGAACGTTCCTACCGAGCCGTTCGGACCGGAGGAAGTCGTGCGCAGGCTGTTCGCCGGGGAGATCCGACCTGCCGTGTACTGGTCCGATTCTGATGGGCTCTACGGGGATACTATCGGCATCGATATCGCCGGTATCCGGCTCCGGCTGCGGGCTCGGCCCGACGGCGAAGGCGGCTATCGGGTCGCGCCGCCGTTGGATCGCGGAAAGTCCTCCAATCCGAACAATGTGCTGGCTTACTGGTTCCAGGGGACGCGAGCAGGGTCCATGAAGGCGCTGGGGCGCAAGGTCGCAGCGGCGTTGAAGAAGGGTGACATTCCGGTCCCCGACGGCACGGCCGACTTCAGCACTCCGATACAGGCCGCACCGACCGCCGGCGCGAAGCAGAAGCCGCTGTCCACGGCCGACGAAGCCTTGATCGACTCCGCGAGATATACGGTCTGGGCGCCGGAGTGGAAAGGGTGGCGACCCGATCCCACCGTACGCGCAGGACATGTACGGGACACCGTGCAGAAGCGCATCGATGCCGCTTTCGCACGTGCGGACGAATTGCGTGCCGATATCACTCGATGGTGCCGTGATATCGGTATAGACGTCACCGGAAAGGAGATCGCCGAGATATCCCAGGCGCTGCGGGCAGCGTCATCGGAAGGAATCAGCGGATCGGTGACAGCCGAAGTCGCCCGTCGAACAGAGGTACTGCTCGAAGACCTCGGAAGGGCGGAAGAGCGCTGCGCGGGCATACTCGAAGAAGCGTCGGTGGTAGCGGCGCGTGATGTCCTCGTTGCCGACAACGCAATGTTGTTCGACGAAGGCTCCGGCTTCATCGCGGCCGCGAACGGCCGGCCGTCTCGGATTGTGATCACCGCTCCGAAGGCCCAGCTGCCCGGGCGGGTGGAACGAACATCGAAACTGCACCCCGCGCGACTGCGTGCCCTGGGAGTGGATATCGAAATCGGGTACGTACAGGTCCTGGTGGATCGACACGGGCGTATCTCGCAGCAACCGTTCGAACCGGACTTCTCGCCCGAGCGTGACCCCGCAACCGAGTACTGGCGCGCGCGCCCCGACCGGCCGGCGGCTCTCGCGGATGGCCGGACGTTCGCCGAAGAAGTGGCCGAACTACTCATCCTCGAGCAGGAACGCGCACCCGATACATACGGGATGATGATGCGGCCCGCTCCGCAGGACGCCCGCCTGGTCCTGGTCGAGGCCGACCCGGACGAGGTGAACGCGGCAGAAGCCGAAACCCTGCTCGCGGCGGCGTGCGGGGTCGAGCCCGCGGAATTTCATCGCGTCTCCGAGCGCAGCTACTATCGGCGGAAACGCGAGGAACCCACCGACACCGACCTGGCGGACAGCGCTGCCCGGGATGCTTACCACCATTCGTCGAGCGGTAAGAGACTCGGCATGTTCGAGGCGGTGGCCGCCATCCCCGCGCACTCGCCGGCCTGGCAGGTCACCGATACAGGGGAAGTGCTCGGCACCGACCCTCGGTTGAGCGAGGCGTCCGGTCCCGATATCGGTCCGCAGTTGTCCGAGCACTTCGTCCGGCGCGCGGCCGACGGCTCCGAAGTCTGGGTCGATCACGATGTGCCGCGATCACGGATCCAGGCGATACAGCAGCGAATCATGCAGGCGGAAGCGGAGTTCCAGCGCCTGGGCATGGAAGGGAAATACCGTTCGTACCTGGAGCGTTTGGCCGAGTTGGCGCGGCATGCACCCGGTGACGGTACCGACCTGTCGTCCGACGGCGGGCCGGCGGATTCGAGAGCCCAACGGGTGCCGCACGGCGAACGGGGACACCGAAACGACTGTGTGCAAGTAGCTTTCGGAAATTTCGTGCAGGTGCTGGGCCGCGATGACCTGGTGGATCTATCCGGTATCGCCTCGGTGGGTGCCGAAGGGGTTTCTGGGCAGCAGATCGTCGAGGCGTTGCGCGGCCACCGCCCGGCGGGTTTCGCGGATCGGGCGGCTGTCGCGCAGGCGGTGGCCGACGGCGGTCCGACCGCCACAGCGGTGTTGCTGGAGGAATACGACGGCTCCGGGATGGGTCATGCGGTGGCGCTGGCGAATCGGAACGGCCAGGTCGTGGTGCTGGACGGTGACGCGGCGGTGGATTTCCACGAATGGGATGCCGGCCACGTCGCGCCGAGCCGGGTGTGGGCGGTCGTGGCCGCCGAGGGCCGGGTCGTGCCCGACGCAGGCGATCGGGAACTCGCGCCGCTGCCGCTGGAGTCGATGTTCGGCCGGGATCCGGGTTCCGGCGCTGTCGCCGGGGTGGGAGCGAGGTACGGCCCAGCCACAGCCCTTCTCGGCGAGACACCCGGGAGTGTCGCAGCACAAGGTTTCGATACCTACCTGCTGAGAATGGCCGGGCTGGCGGCGGAAGCGCAGCCGCAGGGGAAGACGGGTGTTCCGGACGAGCGGAAGGCAGCAGCAGCGTCGGAGGAAGGGGGACGCGCCGGTAAGGCGGCCGGAGCAGCGCGGCAAGAATCGCCCCGTAGCGAGAACCAGACCTTGTTGCTGGTGGAAGCGGTGGCGGCCCGGGAATCGCAGCTGTTGGAGCAATGCCGGATTCCGCTGACGCGGATCGCCAAGCCGATGGATATGGAGGTGTTCGACCGCTACTTCCTGCGTGGTCAGCCGGTCGATCAGGTGGCCTCGGCGTTGCGGCGAAGCGAGACCACGGTCGGCCGGGTCCGCGATCGGTTGGCGCGTCTGGTTATCGAACTCTTGCCCGCCGATCTTCCGGACCGATACACGGCCGGTGGTGTACTGCGCCGGACCACCCAGGACCATGTGGCCCGCGAAGCCGGTGTCACACGGCCGATCGTCGCGAGGATACTCGGCGACAAGGAAACTCCGGCCGATCGTGGGGCGCGCGACAGAGTACTGGCCGCGGCGCGGAAGCTGGGATATCAGCCGGTTCGCTCCGGTGTGATCCTCGAATCCACCGGCGTCCGGACCGGCTCACCTGCCACACCGGTCCCGGTGGTGGGTGAGTCGCAGCAGGCCGTTGTGGCGGCGACGCGACGGCGCAGTGCCGCGCTACCGGTGGTGCACGCGGCATCGCGCACCCGGCTGCAGCAGATCATTCCAAAACTTCCGGAAACAGATCGGGATGTCGCCGCCAGGCTGTTCGTCGAGAACTGGCCGGTTCGCGAACTGGCCGAACTGCTGGGCCGCTCCCCGGGCTCGGTCGCTGAGCACCGGCGCCGGATCGCGGTCCGGCTGGCTGCCTTGCTCACCGGCGGAGAACTGCGTTTCGGTACCGAAGCAGTGGCGGTGATCCGGGAGATCGTGACCGAATGCCCCGAGGCGCTGGAAGCGCTGACGTCACAACTGTCCGCGCCGATGCGCGATAGGTACACGCGGTACTTCGTGGACCGGCATGATGCCAGGGCAACAGCGGCCTCGGAAGAGGGCGGCAACGAAGCGGCGGTAGACCAATGGGCGCGTACGCTGGCCGAGGAATGGACGGGCAGGCTTCCGGCCGATCTCGTCCGGAATCCGGCACGGGTGGGGCCGAAGTGGCGCGCGCTCCCGTGGGAGCGGTTGCGCGAGGTGGCGCGGGCCCGGATAACGGATTCGGCAGTAACCGAACCGTTGGTGTCGATGCTGACCATCGAGGCGGTGGAGCGCGCGCAGCGCGGTGTCGCAGCGCTGGCCGACGATGCCGATACCGAACACTGGATTTCCGCGCTGGCCCAGGACGTGGTCCGGGACGCGCAGCGGTTCGCGGAACACAGTCGCTTCCGGCAGGCTCTACAGCAGGCGGCCGCTGCAGCGGACCGAGAAGTATTGGCACGTGCCAACGACCTCGAGTTCCGCCGGGCATTCGCCGAGCTCCCCGGCCACTGGCAGGAATCGGTCACCGCTCGGTACATGGGCGAGGTCGCGGCGCAGCCGGGTGGACGAACAACAGACGAGCCGGGCCGCACGTCCACCGACGTCACCACCGGTGCCGTACTCCGGCGGCTGGTCGTCGCGCTCGGCGGCGCGGAGGCGGTCGCGCCGCGTCTGGTGGCCGAAGCGGCGACCCGGGATCGGGCGCTGCTGGCGGATCATGCGTCTCGACTGCTCTCCGAAGCCGAGTACGACCTCTTCGAGCAGCGCATCCTCGCGCCCGGAACCCGAGCCCCGGATCGTGGGCAGGACACCGCTGTGCAGCGGATGAGTGTGCGGATCGCCCGTGAGCTCGCTCCCCGGCTGCTGTCGGATTATCTCCGGGTCGGAGTCTTCGACGAGGCCGTGCCGGTGGCACCCCATGGTCCGGCGCCGCGCGAGGCCGGCCTTCGCAACGAGATCTGTGCTCGTCGTATGGTTCGGGTGCTGCGCGCACTCGGCCTCGCACCCGACCTCGACCTGGACGAGAACAACCCGGCATGGGATGCCGTGGACAACTGGCGAATCGTCGAAGACAAGGTCGCCGCCGACCTCGTCGATATCACTTCACTACCCATCACAGATCACCCCCGCCACCGGGACGACCCCGAAGATCCCCTCACCGCCCAGGTCGCCGCCACCCTGCGCGCCAGCGGCAGGGACGGCGACTCCGCCGTGATCGTGGCCGACGGCCACGGCTGGCTGCTCACCATGGTTGCCGGTGACCTGTACATCCATGACACTGCTATCGATACCCCCATGCCGGGTACCGCTCCACGAATCCGTCTGTATCACAGCGAGTACTGGACGCCCGAGAACAACCACACGCACCTCGTAGACGACAAGGGGCAGATAGCCGAGGGCAAGGCATTCGTCGCCTACTTGACCGAGATCGACGGCAGTCTCGTCGCTCTGAACGCCCGAGACCCCGGCCACGAGAACGCAGCGCACCCACCGGAAAGGATCGAAGGCCTCCGCCGGCTGTGGACGAGTCGATGGCCGGGGCGCGCCGAGGATTTGCGCGATCTCACGATACTGGCCGACGAACTCGCCAAGAACCGGTGGCTCGTGGGCAAACTCAACGCGGCCCTGGAAGCGAACGAACGGTGGGCGGACGAGTTTCGTGCCCACATCGACTCGCTGCCCGAAGCGGGTCGGGGAGAGGATCTGGTACGCGTCGAGCGGTGGATTGCGGAGCTGACGGAGGTCGAAGGCCGGATTCGCCGGCTGGTGGCCGGCTCCGCACGGCATGTTGTCGACGGCGAAGTGGTGGGTTGGGACGACGGCCTTCGGCTGAGCGCGGTGCTGGGAAAGGAAGCCGAAGAGCGTATCCGGTGCCTGCGAGCGTGGAGAGACTATTCGCTGGCGAGCTTCACCCCGCGGAAGGTCGATTGGCTGGAGGGTTACTGCAACCTCGGGCAGCACCCGAACCGGGCGTTGGCCTGTGCGACCGAATGGATGCTCGACGCGAACCTCGGTGATATCGCCGCCCCTTTCGGCACGATCACCAAGGCCCGCGCGGCGAGGACCGATCTGCCGCCGGTGCTCGAGCTCTGGCATCCGCTCGACCGGTACCCTCAGCCGGATCCGCAGCGCGCCCTGCATCCGGTGAAAGACACCGTGTACGTGTGGTCGTGGTTCTACAACCGGGTGTTCTGGACGTCGGGGCCCACGGTGCAGCTGCGCACCGCGTCGCTGCCGGACGGTGTCGTGGTGAGTGGTCGGTGGATCCACAAGGAGCAGTACGTTCTGGTTGTCGACGAGAAGGCGAGCCGGGATCAGATCCGCACCGAACTGGACAAGCACATGCGGTGGCTCATCGGTGAGGGGTACGTGCCTCGGTTGCCGCCACCGGGCAATACGGTTCGCAGCAACCTGATCACCGCCGGTGCGGAGAACGCCGGCTACCTGGTGGGTACCGGAGCGTCGGCTGCCCTCGATCTCGGATTCATGCCATGGCCGGTGATCGGTTTGGTGGCAGGTAGTGCGGTGCGTCGTGGTGGTGGGATGATCATGGACTACTGGACGGCCAATCGGAAAACGCAGCGCGCCATGTTGGCCGAACTCTACGAAGCCGCGACAGCGGGTGGAATGGCGCCGCCCGGGTCGAAGATCATCGGTGACCAGTACCGGACTGCGCGAATGCTGGGCTCGGTTGCGGAAGCACTCGGCGGCAGGCCATTGAAGTACAGCCCGCCCGAGGAAATGGTGCGGCTCTCGGAGCAGCAGCAGGCCGAACTCGGGCAACGGGCGGAGCGCTTGATGCGTATGTTCCGGCAGGGCGTGGAAGAAGGTACGTGGACACTGCTGGTGCCGAAATCGATGGCGCGCAACGACTGGGTGAACTTCCATATGCAGCCGTTGCGGGGCACCTCGATGCCGGAGGCGGACGGCAGGTTCTGCTTTCCGTTGGTCGGTAACGAGTTCTTGGCGAAGGTGACGGCGTACTACAAACTCGCGGTCGGCGACGAGGTGCCGAAGAGCCACGTCAAATTCCGCAACACGGGGCGGCTCGATGAGTTCGACCTCACTATAGTGTTGTCACCAAATCTCTATTACGCCACCGACGAACAACTGGCGCTGACCTTCTTCGATCTCTTGGCCAGATCGATGTCTACGGTGGGTAGCGCGTATGCCGATATGACCGGGTGGAAAACTCGGGCGAAGCAACCGGCGATCGTCAATGGTGTCCTCTATGCCCCGATCACCCTGGGGTTGGCAGGCCTGCTCGGTGTCGAATCGCTGGCATTGCCCATGATCCTGGGGCGGGCCGGCGGTGAATTCGGAGCGATCCCCGCTGCCCTACGAGTGGAATCAGCGCAGGCACACCATCAGAAGAACGCCTTCTACGACATGCAGGAGCGGCTGGATTACCTCACCTCCACCGGTCTGGGAGCCGCACTGGCCCGGAAGTCCCTCGAGCTGAACCGGGTTCAGCGTGCGCAACAGCAGCAGGCTGTCGAAATCTTGGGTGTACCATCCGACGCCGAGTCCGCGGATATGCTCGCCCCCGGGGTGCATGTGCTCACCACGGTGGGCCGTGCTGTCCAGGAATGGGCCGACCAGCACGACGAGATCGACGATGTCAGGGTCGAGATTCTCAGTGAGACGGGGATGACCGAGATCTGCGGTGTCGAGCTGAAGCAGGTGGCGGGCGGCGCCGACGATGTGCGGCTGGTGACCCTCCGCACAACCTTGCGGGACGGACGTCGGTTGGTCCTGTATGCCGCGGTGTATGTCAACCCCGACAAGGATTACGTCATGCCGCTGGTGTCCTTCGCGGGCGCCGGCTACCATCGCGGCCTGTCGTCGACCCGGGGTATGCGGTGGGAGCAGCACCGGGAACGCCTCATCGATATTCTGCTGCCCGCACAGTGGCGAGGACGCTTGCCCGGGGACGAGCTGGCGATACTGCTCCGCACCCTGGACGATCTGCTCGCTCGCGAGCGGATGATGTACGGGGTTCCGGTCGGGCAGCTCATCAAACGGGGATTGCTGCGGGCTCTCGGTCAGGATATCGCGCCTGGGCTTCTCGCCTTTTTCGGTGGCGATCCCGCGGTTGCTCTGCGCGAGCTCACCAACGGGGGGATCACTGTGAGCAACGATGGTCTCGATGTGATCCTCAATGCGGAGGAGGAGCAGCGCGTCCTGAACAACCGGGTGATGGCCTTTCCG
Organism: Nocardia rhamnosiphila NBRC 108938; assembly: GCF_000720425.1. GTDB lineage: Bacteria > Actinomycetota > Actinomycetes > Mycobacteriales > Mycobacteriaceae > Nocardia > Nocardia rhamnosiphila. The sequence goes on from NZ_JOAJ01000001.1 coordinate 950,846, forward strand.
CCGGGGCCCACCGCACGCACGTTCGCGGATGACTGGGAACGCTCGCTGCGGCAAACCCACGACAGTATCCGCGGGGCCGCGACACGGCTGCAACAGTATGCCGAGGCGCGTCCGGACGAGCCGCGGTTGCGAGAGCTCGCCGACAAGTGGGCGGCCCGCGCCGCGACGGTCGCCCGCCGGCCGTGGGAACAGGTCGAGGACGCACTGGCTGTGCTCGAGCAGGCGGTGGGCGACGACGAGTACGCCATAGAAATGGTCCGGCTCGGCACGGCCGGTGTCGTCCAGGTGAATACCGCGCGCCGCGGAAAACAGCCGCCCCGGCGGGAGATCCTGGAGGTTCTGCCGGGGATCCCGGGCGAGGGAACCTTCATGAGACCGAACCCGGACCAATACGCCGATGTGGGAACCTGCATCGTGTACGACCCCACCGATCCACATACATTGCGCCAGTTGTTCACCAGCTGGTTCGCGGAATGGCACGGTTCTCCTCTCCCTGAGATTTCCGTGCGCGCGCGTGGACCCGGTGTGGGGGTGGCGGAGGGCGGTGCCCTGGCGAACCGGGGGCCCGCGAGCCGCACCGACGGTGGATCCGGCGTCGGGGATTTGACATATCTGGCCGCCGGGGGCATCAACGGCCTGGGTCAGGCCTGGGTGGACCGTCAGTTCGCCGATAAGGAAACGCAGGCCGATCGGTTGTTCCAGGCGCTGATGCACCGTGACATCGTGACGCCCACCAAATCTCTCGAGCAGATCGTGGACTGGTTCAGAAAGGCGAAGGAGACCCAGTTCCGGGAGCTGGTGGCAGACGTTGTCGCCGGTGCCGAGTTGGCCGGCGTCGTATCAGAAGACATGCGGGCCGTGGTCGATGGTTTTCGGCGGGCCCCGGGCGAAGATCCCGATCGGCGGGGTGAACAACGTTGGCCGCGTGGTATCCAGAACCCGGGTACGGTCGACCCGTCTCTTCAGCCGCGACCCGAGTTGTTTCCAGGCCGCGATTCGTGGCAGGCACAAGTGTTCGGGTTCGCCGAGCACGGCGTGGAAGCACTGGCCCGGCAATTGGGAATTTCGGCCGAGGAAGTGTCCACGATGCTCGGTGAGGCAATGGCGCGGACCAAGCTGCTCACCGACCAAGAGGTGGATCACACAGAACCGAAGCAGGAGGATCCTGCGGTCCCGTTGTCCGAGGAACAGCGCTTGGCACCGCACGTGGGTGAATCCGTTGTCGACTGGTCGACGACGACGATCTGGCTGGCGCCGCAGCGGACCGACCGTATGGCGGCAGCCTGGTTGCGGCAGGTACTGCGCCTGCGGCGCGGCTCTCCGGTGGAGGAGATGGCGTGGACCGGCGATTCGGCTTCGGCGGCGGCGGTGCGGCGGGAACAGGAGATCACCGAGCAGCTTCGGCCCTGGCTGGGCCGCGTCTTGGACCTGTTCGGCGACGAAGGGGCACAGTCCATCCGGGCCGGTTTCCAGGAGCCGTCCGGTCCCGATCGGGCGGAGCAGATCCTGGAGCGGTTCCGTGAACTCGAGAAGTATGCCGCCCGGTTCGAGCTGGATATGACGGCCGGCCGCCCGCCGGTGGAGTTGGACCTGCGGACGAGTGAAATTCCCCCACGGCAGGAGGACCGGATCGGGACGGTATCCGCCGCGGCTCGGCAGGATGGAGGGCACCATGGTCCGGCGCTGCGCGATGGCGCCCATCGCAACGAGATCTGCGCGCGTCGCCTCGTCCGCGTCCTGCAGGCGCTCGGCAACGCCTCCGAGCTCGATCTGGACGAGAACAATCCCGCCTGGCACGCCACCGACAACTGGCGAATCCTGGAGGATAAGATCGTCGCCGACCTCGTCGATCTGAATTCGTTACCCGTCACGGATCACCCCCCGCATCCCGATGATCCGGAAGATCCCCTGGCCCAGGTCGCCGCCACCCTGCGCGCAAGCGGCAAAGACGGCGACACCGCGGTGGTCGTGGTGGACGACGGGGAAACCGCCCACGGCTACCTCCTCACTGTGATCGCCGGAACGCTGTACGTGCACGACACGGCGATCGATACCGCCACCCCGGGCAGCATTCCGCGTATCCGGCTCTACCACCGAGATCATTGGCAGCCCACCTACGGCCGCGAACAGCTCACGGGTGGCAAGGTGTTCGTCGCCTACTTCGACGACAAAGGCGGCGAACTGGGCGCCCGGGATGCCCGTGATCCGGCGCACGAGAACGCGGCACATCCCGGCCGGACGATCACCCGGCCGGGTCCCACCGAACCGGAGTCCGCCGGAGTCTCGGCCGAGCGGGCCACGCGGGCCCGGCAGTTGTACGCCGAGTACAGCAAACCGGTCCTGGCTCAGGTGGTACCCCGGTCGCGAGGGGACCGGGAACTGGTCCGGACAGTGCTGCGGGAGACGTTCCTGCGCTTGGCCGGTGAGGCCGGTGAACAGGACGGCCGTGCGGTGGATCTTCCCGGCCGGGCGGTGGAACTCGCGCTGGAAGCGCTCGAATACGAGCAGTTCCAGCGTGGTTTCGACGAGTTCCGGCAGCGCATGTGGTCGGCTGCGAAGACCGACCGGATCCGTACGGCGCTGGCGGCGGCCACCCCGGCCCAGATGTGGCAGGCAGTCACCGAGCTCCCTGTTGCCTGGCGGCAGGCCACCCTGCTGCGATACCTGACCGGAATGGATCTCCCGGCCGTCGTCGAAGTGATGGAGCACGACGGTAGCCTGGTCGAGGCCATGCTGCGCGACGGCATGCTGCAGATGGCGGCGAGACTTGCCGAACAGGTCGACGATGCGGCCGGCTCGCCGGTGCCGCAGCAGCAACCGAAGGTGCGCCAGCCCACCTTGGCCGATATCGCTCGTGCGGCCGGGGTCGGCATCTCCACGGTTCACTTCGCGGTCAACGAGCGCGAGATCCCGAACATTTCGAAGGAGACCAGTGAGCGTGTCCGGAGATTAGCCGTGGAGATGGGTTATCCGGTCGGCAAGAAAGTCGACCGGGCGCCCGGGGTCCGCCGGGCGAATACGCTGGTGGACCAGTCCGAAACGACCGGGGTGAATCTGAGCGCACTGAGTCGCGCGCGCTCGGGCCTGCCGATCAGCGAGCAGACTCGGCAGCGGCTGGCAACAGCGCCGGGCGACGGCGTAGCCGATAAGCCACGGGTCACTCTGGCCGAGGTAGCGCAGCGGGCCGGCACCAGTGTGACCACCGCCAGCCGGGTGCTGCGCAACGAGCCCCAGCCTGCGGGCGTGACGCAACGGGTGATGGCAGCAATTGCCGAACTCGGCTATGCGGCCAGTGTCTACACCCGTCGTGCGCCGGAGCCCGCGCCGTCGGCCCGGTGGAGTCCGCCGCGCCGCGGCGGTGCGCGCAACAGCAGCCCGGGTTTCAGCGGTGCCGACGCATTCGAGGAGCCCCGCGACCCGCGGGAAGATTTGGGGCTGCCGGCCCGCAGGCGCCGCGTATCGGGTCCGAGGTACGGACCGGAAGTCTTCTTCGCCCGCGATCCGAGAATCCCCCGCGGCATCGGTGCGCGCGCGGACGAGCGGGCGCCGGTCGCCGACGGCGGCTCGTCCGCCGCAGCGGCCTCTGCGCGCGACCGTGGCCAGGGCCCGCGCGGCCGACCCGATCCCGAGAGCGCCGGTGTGCCGCCGTCGCCGCCGACTATCGGAGACATAACAGGAGGCCGCGGCCGGTCGGCGACAGGAACAGTGGTGCCCGGTCGCTCGGCTTCCGGAGAATCCGCCGGGGTCGTGGAAGTACGGGGTGGAACATCCGGAGACCGGGCGGCGGAAGAACTGACCGTCGCGCGCGCGGAGCTGAGCGCCCTGCTGGGAGTCGACCCGGCACACCTGCGCTGGCCGAATCTGGTGCGTGATGTCTTCGGCCAGGCCGAGATGATGCTGTCGTTCCTGCCTGCGGATGAGTGGCCCGCTGTCGCCACGCCGCGCCGGCTGGCCGAGCTGCGCAAAAGATTCGCATCCGGTCTCGTGATCGGTTCGCGGATCAATGCGTTGCAGGAGGTGTCCCGCCGATTCGAGATCGGCGCCTGGCGTGCCGAGGCCCAGCAATGGCAGTCGGTCTGGGACGACGGGCTGGCCGAATTGCTGAATTTCCATCAGGTGGTGGATTCCGACGATCTCGCACATCCGCTGCGCCGACTGGGCGAGCTGGCGGGCGATTCCGAGCTCGTCGCGCTGGCCGATGCCGCCGACCGGGTGATACGGCTGACCGAATCGCTCGATGGCGCCGATCGAGCGGACCTCGATTCCGCTGCGCGGCGGCTCGACCGAGCTCTCGGCGAATTCACCGAATTCCGGGCCCGTGCCGCGGGCCTGTCCCAGGAGGATCTGCGTTCGGCCCGGCAGCTACCCGGTGTGGACCAGCGACAGGAATCCGCACAGGCACTGATATCGCTGGCCGGGGACCTCGCGGCGGCCGGATCGGCGGATGTCGAGCTGGTGGCACCGCTGCGGGACGTGACCGCGACGAATCTCACCGCGACGCATGCCTGGGCGGTGCTGGATCGGCTCGCTGCCCTCTCCACGGAGCGGCAGGCCGAGCCGGGACCGGCACAACTGGAATCCCTGTGCCAGTCGTTCCTGTACATACACGAGGCGCTGGTGGATACCCAGGCCAACCTGTGGCTCGGCGGTGAGGTCGGGCGACTGACCACGATCCTGGCCGACTCGGGGCCCCTCGCGGTGTCCGCGGAAACGTTCGCGGGCCTGTCCACAGCGGGGAAGCATGCCGTCGCACGAGCTGAGAACACGCGCGAGATCATGGCATTCGGGAATACGGCCGACGCCTACAACTATGCCGGGAGATCGCTCGCCGCCCCGGAAGGTGAGAGCCGAACGCTGTCGCGGCCGATCGTGGTGGCCGCCGTAGTGCCCGCCGGCCACGATGCCGCGACCCGAGCACCCGGATCGGGCACTGCCGCGGTCGTGGCCGAGGACGGTCTGCGCTGGCAGCTGCTCACCGACCCGTCGGTGCGGTTCGCCGGACAGTCACTGCTGTATCTGGAGATACCGGCCGGAACCCGGGTTCGGTGGGACGCCGGCCGGCAGTACCTGGAAGTACACGACACCCTCGAATGGGACGCCGTGCGCTCGTTCACCGACGACGACGGCCGGCAGCACACGTACGGGACCGCGAGGCAGGTAGCGGCTTCCCCGGAGCGCCGTGCCCGGACCGCGTTGCCGGTCTCGGTTTCCGACGGGGACGGCGAGTACGCCGCGCCCACCGATTCGACCGGCGCCCGCGATGCGGGGCATCTCGCCAATCTCTGTGGGCAGCTGGTGCTGGCCCGGTTGCCGTGGGTGGATCCGGGCCGGATACCCGAAGCCGTCGGTGTGCGCGGTTTGGGGGTCCCGCGAATCGTGGAGATCGCCGGCGCCGGACCGGAGCATGTCCGCCGGCTCGCGGTGGACCCGGATCGGCCGTACGCGGGTGTCGCGGAGGCACTGAGCGCACTCCCGGAGGCGGTGCGCGAGGGTGCCTCGGCGCTGGTGTTCGTGGGCTCGGACGAGGCCGACGAGTACGGTGTGGCCGGGCACGTGTTCCGCGTGGTGTACCGGGACGGTGAGGTCCACCGGGAAGATCCGGGCCTGGAGGTATTCGGTCTGCTCGACGGCACGGCCGGGCCGTGGGAGCTGGAGGGCGTGAACGGTCTCTGGATGGTCGCGTTCGACGCCGCCGGAGAACCTGTCGTGCTTCCCGGCGCGCCGGCCGACGCCGCGGAGCTCGAATTCGTGGTCGGCCTGTCGCACGATACGGTCGGTGATCAGGTGCTGTCGGTGCTCGACGAGGCCGGAGAGCAGTGGCGGAAGATGCTTCCGCACACCGTCAAGGTGCGGCACGTGTCGACCATGGCACCGGGTCTGGCCGGTTCCTATTCGCTGACCGAACTGGTGAACCGCGTGCTCACCACCGGCGCGAGCCTGCTGACGCAGGCAGTCACCCTGGTCCACGAAAACGAGCACGGCCGGGATGCCGAAGAACTGCCCATGCCCGACCCGTACACGATGATGCGCGGCGAGTACGTGCACGCGATCCTGCGCTGGGAAGCAAGAGCGTTCGCACGGGAAGCGACTTTCGCGGACGTATTGAAGTCATCCGGCTACGACCTCGAGGAGGACGATCGGCACCTCGTCTACCACGAGGCGCACAGCAAAGCGATCCGGGACGCGCTGCGGGCCGACCCGGGCCTCTCCGAGCCCGAACAGCTGGCGATCGGCTACCGGGCCGGTGTCCGCGCTCTGGAGGTTTACCTCGCGGTTCCCGACAAGGTGGCGAAGCTGTTCGACTCGCCGGCGAAGCTGGCGGAGTTCTGCGCGGCGCCGGAAAAGCTGGACGAACTCGTTCCGGACGGTGTGGCCGGCAATCACCCGCGAGAGGCGCGCGACAGGTTGGCGATGATGATCGCCTCGCCCGAAAATCTGCGCGCGTACCTCGAGTCGCCGGAAGCGCCCGACAGCCGTAGCTCCACAGCTGAATATCTCGGTGGGCCAGGCGAATACGTGAGAAACGCCCGCCGGAATTGGCTCGCGGCGCGCACCGCGAACGGACTCGAAACTCGGCACACGCCCACCACACCCGAGAACGCACACGAGATCCGGCGCTCGGCTATGGCCCGGACTGCCGCGGAACGAGACCTCGCGGTTCTCGATCGGGCGATCGGCCGAGATCTCGAGCGTCGCAGTGTGCGCCCGGCCGACCCGGAATCGCCCGCCGATCAGCGTCGGCGCACGCACGCCGATCTCCTGTTCCGCGATCTGGTCGCATGGCGTGCCATCGTGGCCCGGGATGTGGCCGCAGCGCAGGCGACGGCCGACGCGGCCGCCGCTCGGGACGTACTGTCCGCCATGTTGCAGCACGAGCCCGGGATATTGCTGACCGACCACGTGGCAGTGATCGGCGGCAATTGGCCGCGCCTGGTCGTCATCGCTGGTGCGGCCGGCGATCACCGGCAAAAACGTGACGGCGCGATCGCCGCTCATCCGGAGCTCGGGGAGGCGACCGATCTCGACTGTGAATTCTGGTCCGCCTCCAGCGACTGGGACGGGAGGGTGTGGATGGAGCGGGCCGGCAATCCGGAGGCCCATCCGGAGCCGGCCCTGCCCGAGGTTCCCTGGCTGAACCTGGCCGATCGAGCCGGAAAACAGCGGATTCGCCGGGCCCGGCAACTGATGCGGGAGACCACGAACGGGCGATGGGCCGATCGCATCCTCAGTGACAACGAGGTCGTGCTGCTGCTGGAAGCAGACGCCGACGACCGCTACTACCCGGCGAAGAACGTCCAGGTGCTCGATGCCGGGAACTCCGATGCCGAACTTGCCGCGGCCCTGACCGCCTGCGCGGTCCATGTTCTGGAGGCGCGGCGATCGCCGGGCAGCAGTGCCGCGCGGGAGTTGCTGGAATCGGACCGGTCGTGGTACGTGCAGTCACGGCTGGCGGAGGAGGCCCGCGCGCAGGCGGAACGTGCCGAGACCCTGCGGCAACTGCGAGAACTCGGTTACGGCACCGAGCCCCCCGGTCCGCTCGAACAGGTCTACACCGCGGCATACCGTCACGTTCTCGGTGGAGTCGGGGCCGGTAGATCGGCGTCCGAGCCGGAGACGGCTCTTGCCCGGCAAGCCGGTACGACCGCGTTGCAGCCGCTATTGACGCGCACCGGGCCTCGCCTGTCCGCTCCCACCTACGCCGAGTTCTACGGGTGGGCTTGGGACGACGCGAACGGTTACCAGCGCGCACAAACGGAGCCGGAGGAGCAGGCCGCGGCGGATCCACCGGAGGTCGAACCGGGCGTCGCCTTCGACTTCGCGGAGCGGCTGCGGGAACTGGTCGCAGAGACGAGGCGAGCCGAAGAACTCCGCGACCGCGCGCGTACAGAGCTGTCCGATCTGTCGGACGAAGAATTGGCGGCGCTCGATCCGGCGTCCGGTGCGCTGGAACTGCTCTGCCGGGCCACTGATCCGCGTAGCCGTGCTCAGGTCTCCTGGATCGAGGAGTACCACAAGTGGGACGGGCGGATCGATATGCTCGCGGCCGCGGTCGACGCCTATGAGCGAGCCTCCTACCAGGGAGCCATGTGTGAGATGCTCGCCTTCGAACGTTCGATCGATCCCGCACAGCTGGTGGCGGGATCGCCGTTGCCGAGCCGATTGACCCGCGAGCGAGACGAAGCGTGGGACGAGCTGGCCCGGTTCCTGGACATCGAACGCGAGCGGCTGAGCACGGATCAGGTGCACAACCTGCTGGGGCAGGCGCAGCAACAGCAGCGTGCACCGTTGTCGCCGGACGATCCGCGAAGGTTTCTCTTCGCCGATCGCACGGCTGAGATGTGTGCACGGTTTCTCGCGGTGGATCCGATCGTCCGTGCTCTCGAGTCGCTGGCCGACCTGTGTACGCAGGCGCAGAAACTCGATGCCCGCGCCCATCCGGACGCCGAGCGGCCGGTCGATTCCGCGAGCCGGATCGGTGCCGCGCTTTCCCAGCTGCCGGACCTCGACGAGGACGCCAGGGCGGCCGTGACCGAGCTGCTCGGCGCAGCGCTGGAACGCCCGGGCGCGCGGCTCTGGCCGGTCGAACCGCGGGGCGCGGAGCAGCTGATCCAGGTTCGCGACGCCGACGGCAGCACATTGCTCGACATCCGGTTGGCGCCGGGCACGACGTCGGTCCACCTGGCCCTGCGCCGTGACCGGCCGGACCGCGTCCTGTTCGCCCAGACCCTGGTTCCCCGGCTGTTGACCGGGTGGCCCGAACAGCAGATCGACAAGGTGTTCGCCCAGGTCGTCGAACGGTTCGCCGGGATGAACCGGCCCGGTGGCGCCCGGCTGATCGGCTCCGACGCCACCTTTACCGCGGAACTCTCCGGCGCGCGTGGCGCGCGCGCCCTCGATGTCACCGTCGCGGGCGGTGCCGGCAATCTCGCCCTGTACTTCGACGAAGAGGCCACTGCCCGCTCCGGGGCCACTCCTTCCGCCGGTGCGGTCGTGTCCGGAACCAAGGAAGGCACCGCCGATCACACTCCTGCGGCCGATTCCGAGCGCGCCGCGGACCCTGGCTCGCCGGCTGCTGAACATACTGCGCCGCAACAGGAAAACGCAGATGCGGCCGTCGGGGATGCGCGCGGGTGGATCGGCGATCGGGCGACTGCGGCCTGGGCGGATATCGACGCCCACACCGAGTCCAGCGGCCCCTTCAACTGTGGTCCGCTGGTGCAATGGTTCGTCCGGGATGCCGTCGGTGGCGACGCAGCGGCGGTCATGGAACCCGCGGCGGTGGACGATGCGTTGATCGCGCTGGCCGGTATGCACAAGCTCGACCTCGTCGCGGGGTTGCGCACCGGCTGGGCGGAGCGACCGATCGGCGCCGGTGCTGCCGGTCTCGCCGCTATGGTCGCGCAGGTGCACCGAGTCGGTGGCGTGCTGGTGGGTGCGGTGGACCCGGCGAGCGCAGGCCTCGGCCACTGCTTCGCCGTGGCCGCCGTGACGACGGAATTCGCGGCGGTGTTGAACGCGCTGCCGGTGACGCTGCGGGGAGAGGCCGAGGTCGAGGCCGGGGAATTGGTCGTCTTCGACAACGCGGCGGGCGGACTTCTCCGGGGGCAGGCGATCTACGACTGGGTCGTTTCCGGCTGGGCCGGTTCCGCGGACGTCCATGTGGCCGGGTTCGACGCAGCGGGTGTGGCGCACGAGGAATTCGATATCGAGGTGCAGTGGCAGCGCGGGCCGGCCGGCCGGCTCGGTGCACTGGAACGCGGTGTCCGCACGCTGCCGTGGGGCCAGCGCGCCGGCTCCCAGCAGGAACTCGACGGGGCCGGGGCGCGGTTGGCGGCCCTCTTGGGCCTCGGGCCGGCGGGTGTGGACCGGGAACATCTGCAGGGAGCCCTGGAATCGATACGCCGGGAGTTCGACCGCCTGGATGATGCCGGATGGAAGCGGGTTGCCGCCGGTCGGGCGCCGCGAGTGCTGCCCAGCCTACTCGGTCGTTTCCTGGCGGATCTGCAGATGCTGGAAACGATTTCAGACCCAGCGCTGCGGCAGTTCAAAGCGAGACCGATCCATGAGGATTTCGCCGACGATCTGGCCGATGTACTGGGCGGTCCGAGTGGCCGCGTCGTATTCGGTTCCGCACTGGATCGGCGGCCCGCGCTGGTACGGCTGGCGCAGCAGTCCGGTGATCGAGCGCTCGGTGAGCTGGCCGAAGCCGTCGCCACGTACCAGGACCTCGCCGACGGTCTGTCCGCCTCCACCCCGGCCCAGTTGCAGCGGCGTCATTCGACCAGGGTGGAAGGTTTCGGCGCACTGGGCGATTCGGTCGGCCGGACCGCGATCGCCACAGTGCACGACCTGTTGGAGCGGTTCCCGATTCAGGTGGCCGGGATCGCGGTCACCCGGCGCAGCGACGAAGCGGCGCCGGAGGAGCAGCGCGTGTCCTCGGTCGCCGGCGCGGACGTCGACGGATACGGGATCACGTCGGCCCGATTGGAGGTGACGGTACCTTCCCGGCGAAGCCCATCGGAGGACGAGGTGTGCCGGGCGGCCATCGAAGGAATGGGAAAGGCGCTGGTCATCGCCGGCCGCTGGCGGGCCGAGCGGCAGGCCCCCCGCGCGCTGCGGGAGTACTTCCGCAACACACACGGCGACCCGGAGAGCGCGGATTTCATGGTCTGGCTTCGGCGGCAGTTCCCGGCGTCCTGCTTCGACGGTGACGCGTTCCTCCCCAACCCCGCACTCGCGCGATCCTTCGCCGATGTGTATCGGGAGTTGGCCGATCTCCGTCCCGCCCCGGACATCCCGGTGACCGAGGGAGTACGCGTTCTCTACGAGCTGCTGGTGCGGCTCGCCGAGGAAGTGAACTTCAGCAGGGACCGCGCCCTGCGTACTCCGGAGACGGATCAGGAGCGGGCCGACCATCGCGCGAAACTGGAGGCCCTGCGGCAGCTGGAAGTTCGACTCGGGCGCTCGCTTCGTTACCAGGATCTCCTGATGGTCGAGGTCGATCTCGAGACGGTCCTGGAACTCGTCGACGAAACACTGCACCACTACGAAGAAGTGGGCGGCACCGATCTGGTGGAGTTCCGGGTGGCGCCGGACTCGTCGCCGTCCTATGCGTTCGTGACCACCGCACCCGATGGTGTGGTCCTCACGCTGAACGAGCGGTGGGCGATCAACAGGGAGTACCTCGAGACGTCGTACAAGATCTCGGTCGACGACGGTTTCCATCCGCCGTCGCGAGGTTCGGCCTGGCGTGCCATCTTCGCGCACGAATTGGCACATGTCGGCCAGCTGTACTCGGCCCGAGCACTCGTACCGGAGATCGCCGGGCCGGTGGACACCGACGTGCTGCTGCGGCATCAGGCCGAGGAATGGCGGAAAGTGCTGCCGCAGCTGGTGGCGTTGTTCGTCGAAAGCGGGCGCCCGGAGGATCTCGGCCGGCTGCCGGCATGGCTACAGGAGGTGCTCTCCGGGTACAGCTTCAAAGCGAACGGCACCCCCAATTTCGGAGAAGCGTTCGCCGAAGCTCGCGGGTCCGCATTGCTCGGCCTGCACCCCGAACAGGCCGAGCGGATCCTCCATGCGCACCAGGTGAAAACGGCACGCGCGGAGACAGAACGACGGCTCCGCCGGGGCGAGCAGCCCACGGCCGGTGATCCGGACAATGTTTCGCCGGTTCCCGGACAACGGTCGATACCCTCCGATGAACAGCCCGCGGCTCCGGCAGCGATGAGCGCCGGCGCCGCGGAGTCACGATCTGCCGGTGCGATAACCTCGAGCCCGGTGCTGCTCGTTCTGCGCGACCAGGACGGTAGACCGGTGTCCGAGCTCGACGAACCGGAGCGGGCCGAGCGGTTGAGCGGGGAGACGGACTCGGCTGCGGCGGTCAGCCGGCGGGGCGCGACCCACGACCGCAACGAGGACGCCGTAGTCGTCGTGGAGTTCACCCACAATGGGAAACCGGTGCAGATCGCCGCCGTGTTCGATGGTGTGGGCGGCGCGCCGGACGGCCATCGCGCGGCGCAGAAGGCGGCGACCGAACTCGGCGCGTATCTACAGGAGCGCTGGTCGAGCACGCGGTTCCGGCGGAAGGTGACCCGGGAGTCGGTGCTGCGTGACGCGCTGCATCATGTGCAGCAGCGGGTGCAGGAGCTGGGCCGGCTGCCGGAATACTCGGGGCATCCGGATAAACCTCAGTGCACGGTGGCGGCCGTGATCACGGAGGCGGATCGGTTCACGGTCGGGTGGGTCGGGGACAGCCGGATCGGGTGGACCTCCGCGGACGGCCGGCACGCGATGTGGTGGACCGGGGACCACTCGTCGGTCCGTATGTTCGCGCGGGAGAACGGGATGAGCGAGCGCGAAGCGCTCGACCGGGAACCGTGGCTGGAGAACTATCGGCACGCTATCGAATACGCGCTCGGCCGCGAGGGCAGGATTCCGGCCGCGCCCGGTGCGGACGTCACCCCGGGGGAGTATCTGTGCACGGTTTCGGTGTCCGATGACATCGCCGCGCCCGTGATCGCCGAGGACGGCACGATCACGGTGCCACGCGGCGGAGTCGTGCTGGCGATGACCGACGGAGCGATCAAGACAATGCCCGGTGCCGGTGTGCTGGGCGACGCCGCTGCACGGCATGCCGGGGAGCCACGCGCGATAGCGGCCGAGCTGGTGCAGCGGGCGGTGGACGAGGGCGAAACCGACGACGTCAGCGTCGTCGCGGTGGGGCACCGATCCGCGGAACCCCGGCGTGCCGGAACGACGGCTGCCGCGCGGAATCCGCTGAAGCGGTGGTGGCGCGGGGTGGGCGGCCGCCAGGACGGCACCGCCCCGGTCCCCGCCGTCACCGGAGACCGGCGCATGTCCGATCCTCGCGCCGCCGGTACCGCACGTGCGACACCGGACGAACGGCCCGGGCACGAACCGGATGAACACAACACGCGTTCCGCTCCGGCCGCGCTGCCGACACGAGAGACCGAACCCGGGCGGGAGGTCGTCGATGGGAACGGGCCCGGAACGCGGGCGGATTGCGTGGCGCGGGCATCGGAGGACTACTGGGCGACACTGGAGGTCACACCACCGGTGGGTGTGCACGAGCCGGGTCCGGGCGGGGTGCTGTTGAAGGATATGGCCGGGGTGGTCGGTGCGGGCTGGGACCCCGGCATCACCTCGCTGCAGCAGGCGAGGGAGCGAGTGGCCCGGACCGGCAAGCCGATGATCGTCGTGGTCGTGTACGCGGGTGCGGAGGGGGAGGCACCGCGATGGGGGCACGCGGTGAATGTGAAGCGGGCTGCCGATGGTTCGGTGGTGGTGCACGAATCCGGCGTGGACGAGACCGAATGGTCGCCCTCGGCTCCGGTGGCGGCGGTTCTGGGTATGCGGGTCGCGGAGGGGCCGCAGGATCGGGTCGTGCCGGAACTTCCGGAGCATGCCCGGGGGTTCGAGCAGGTACGGATCGGGCTCCGGGCGGGGCTGGCCGCGCTCGGGCCGGAAACCTTCGCGCGAGTGGATGCCGCCAAAAAGGAACTCGCCGCGCTACCCGGCTATTGGTACATTCCCGACCTGCCGATGCCCGAACCCGGAGAGGCCTTCGGCGCCGACTGGGTCAGTAAGCGGGGGGAATGGCTGAGCGCACTGTTCGACGGGAAATTCGATGAATTGCGCGATATCGAACTCACCGAGAAGGACTTCCTCGAACTCGGCCGGATCGTCGAGCGCTTTCCGGTCTACGCGACCCTCGCGTTGATCGTCGCGGCCGGACTGTCGGTCGATCAGCTGCTGCACATTCGCAAGATGGGCTGGGGAGAGCTGTTCATCCGGCAGACGAAGATCACGCAGGAGGGGGAGACGACCAGCGTCTGGAAACTCCGGACGATGCGGAAGGGCAACCCACTGGAGCCGAGCAGCCGGAAGAACGAGGACAAGACCACCCCGGTATCGCGATTCGCGCGCAATACCTCGCTCGACGAATTGCCGCAGCTGCTGGCGATCGCGGCCGGAACGATGCAGTATTTCTCCGGCCGCCCGCTCCTGGAGAAGGACCACGAAAGGATGAAAGCCGTACTCACTTCCGAGGAGTACGAATTCTGGAACGGCCATCTGAAGAACGACCTGTGGTCGGCGCTGCACTTCCCGGGTTGCCGGGCGCACGACCCCGAGAGCGAAACGTATCTGCGGGCACGGTATCTCGCTGCCTATATCTGGTCGAATATCGGCAGTAGAGCCGCCCAGGAATACATGATGAGGATCGTCGACCGCTATCTGGCCGGCGTCGTGGCGCTGGAAGCGCCGAACCTGCTGATCGGCACGGTCGAGGATATTCTCCGGGGCATGGCCGGCCTCCTGCCCGGCAGCTCGGGGCAACAGCTGCTGGACGCCGCGGATCGCGTGGCCGGTGGTCCGGTCCGACAGATCACACAGACGATGCGAGGCACCGCGAACCGTATTTCGAACCTGGTGTATCCGACGCCCGGTGAGCCCGAAGCGGCCGGTTCCGAGCGGAAGAAGATGCTCGCGGCGATCGACTTCGTCGAGGGGGAGATCTGGGAAACCGACGGTTCACTGCCGGATCCGAACAACGGAACCGAACCGGTCGCGGATTCGAATACCGGCCGGAATTCGCCGGCCGGCAAGGTTACTCGTTCCGCGCGGCGCGACGATGAACTGTACTTCCCGCCCGCGGTCACCGGGAACATCAGCGTGCTCCGGCCGGAGGAAGTACTGGATTCGAGTCGGCTCGTCCGCCAACGGGACCATGTCGTCGCGGGTGTCGTCACTTCTGCGACGGTGTCGACCGGCGCGGGTTCCGGGATATCCCTCGGCCTTGAAGCCGTCGAGGTCGCGGGGTCTTTTCACCCGAACGTCGAGCAGGCGCTCGGTGGCCCCACCCTGCTGCAGCTCCGGGTCGGTGACCTCGCCCTGGAATGCAAACTCTGGTATCGCATCTTCGATTCCGGACGAATCCAGGTGCTCGTCTTCTACAAGGACGCACCCGATACGACCGATACCGATTTCCGCACCCTGACCAGAGCCGTCGATACCGCGTTCCGCGGCAGGTTTCCCGGCTCGTCGATAGAAGTCGAGGAATATCGGGATGACGGAACGGATTTCCGGCGACGGCATATCGGCCCGGAGGAGACGGCGGCGTCTCGTGCGAAGTGGCACCGCGTCCCGGGGGCCCGCAATTCCCAGCACCGCCGGGCGAGCCTGACCGTGGGTTCGGCGGGACAGCCGGACGAGGTACGGGCCCGCGGTGCGCGTACTGCCGCCGACGAGGTGTTCGGTCTGCTGAGCGAATGTGGCTGGGGCGATCCGGATCTACTCGGCACCGCAGAGGACGCCACCTACGATCTCGTCGAGGAAGCGTTGAGCGCCGGCGATGGCGAGGTTCGGGTGACCATCACCGTGACCGGCCCGAACCGCCCTGCTTTGGTGGAGGTCGCCGACAACAGCGTTGCGGAGCCGGCGCCGAGCAGCCTGCGGGGTGTCGGCGACACCGGATTCCGGATAGTGCCGGAGGGCGCCGGCCGGGTCCGCTGGTTCCGGGCCGGGCCGGGCGATACGTAGGGGAACAGGGCCGGGGGACCGGCGATCGTTCCGAGGCGGCGGCCGACGGAATATGGCGGCGCTGAGTGACCACCTGGACCTGTAGCAGGATTCCGACCGCTACACCGACGTCCGCAAACGGCGGCCGGTCAGGGTTATCGCCTTCGCCGAGACCACGGTGGCGGCCCGGCCACGCGGGGCCGTTGCCGGCGTGAGGTCAATGTTCGGTCAGGAACGGGGCCCGGGAGGTCAAGGTCACGTCAAGACGGGGTCTGGTGCCACGCCGGGCGCGTAGTCCTGGACTCGGCCCCGCATACGGAACGGCGGGGACACCTCAGGAGCGCATCGTGACACTGCTCGAGACGATCCCGTCACTGCAACCGGCGATTCCGCCCCGGCTGAGCCCGGCGATCTGGCCGCGCGGGACCGAGTACGACAGCGAGGGACGCATCACCGTCGGCGGGGTGGCACTCACCGAGATCGCCGACCGGTTCGGCACGCCCGCGCATGTATTGGACGAAGCCGAGGTCCGAGCGTCCTGCCGGGCATATCGCAAAATCTTCCCCGACGCCCGCGTCTACTACGCGGGCAAGGCGCTGATGATCCGGGCGGTGGTGGACTGGGTGAGCAGCGAAGGACTGTCGATCGATGTCTGCTCCGGGGGCGAGTTGGCGGTGGCGCTGTCGGCGGGCGTGGATGCGCGGCGACTCATCCTGCACGGGGCCGGGCGGTCCTGTGAGGAACTGGCGGCCGCCGTACGTTGCGGGGCCGGCCGGATCGTGCTGGATTCGCTCACCGATATCGCACTGCTGGCCGCCTCGGCGCAGCGTCCGCAGCCGGTGCTGCTGCGGCTCTCGCCCGGCATCGACGTGCACGGGCATCCCGCCGTGCGGACCGGCGTCCTCGATCAGAAATTCGGCTTTCCGCTGGGCAGCGATATGGCGGCCGAAGCGGTACGGCGGGTACTGGCCCGGCCTGATCTGGAACTGGTCGGGCTGCACTGCCATCTCGGGTCGCAGATCCACGACCCGGACCATTACGGGGAGGCCGTGCGGCGGCTGGTGGGGGAGATGGCCTGGATCCGGCGCGAGCACGGACAACTGCTCACCGAACTGGATCTGGGCGGCGGCCATGCCGTGGCCTACCGTCCCGGCGAAGCCGAACTGAATCTGGTCGAACTCGCCGAGTCATCGACGACGCACTCGACGCGGCCTGTGCCCGCCACCGTTTCCCGCGCCCGGCGATCGCGATGGAGCCGGGCCGGGCCATCGTCGCGCGGGCCGGCGTGACGGTGTACCGGGTGATGTCGGTCAAGCGGATCGACGGTGGCACGACCTTCGTCACGGTCGACGGCGGGATGAACGACAATCTGCGGGTGGCGCTGTACGGCGCGCGGTACGAGCCGGTGGTGGCCAATCGCCGCCCGCACGGGCCGTGGACGACGGCGACCGTGGTGGGCCGGTACTGCGAGGCCGGGGACATCCTGGCCCGCGAGGTGCGGTTGCCGGCGGACCTGCACCCCGGCGATGTGCTCGCGGTGCCGTGTACGGGTGCGTACCACCACAGCCTGTCGACCTCCTACAACTGTGTGGGACGCCCGCCGCTCGTCGCCGTCCGGGACGGCTGTCCACGGGAACTGGTCCGCCGGGAGACCATCGCCGACCTGCTCGTCCGGGACGTCGGCCGGTGAGGTGCTTTTCCGGGGCGCGGGACTGCCGAGATCGCCGCGATCCGGGGTCGCGTCGGTGCCGCAGGCACGAATCAGGTTGATTGCCTGTTTATTGCTAGATCGGTCCAGCGACTTGCTGTTTGTCTATCTAAATGCGTTTTACCTGCATATTTCAGGGTAATTGCCACTATGTAGCCGACTGGATTCGCGCATCGAAATTCCGGCGGCTGCGGATAGGTGCGGCGCCGCTGCCGATCCACCGAAACGGGAGCGACGAGCACACCGAGCGGCAACGTCGTACCCGGCCACGAGCCGGAAACCGACCGGGCCGGACTCCGGTCGCGACCGCGCAACTCGGTTCGCCGGCCACGAATCGGACGAGAATCGAGGAAGAATGCCATGGCTCAACATGTGGAAGACCTGATCGGCGACGCAGTCTACGACCTCGGTGGCACCAAGATCGGAAAGGTCAAACGGGTCTACGTCGACAACGCCTCCGGCGCGCCGACGTGGGCATCGGTCAGTACAGGCCTGTTCAGTGAGGACTCTCTCGTACCGCTCGCCGGTGCCCAGTTGCGGCAGGACCCTGCCGAACTGCAGGTGCGGGTGCACAAGGAAGCGGTCAAATCCGCACCACATCTGGCGCACGACGGCCTGATCACGCAGGATTCGGAGAACGATCTGTTCGTCCACTACGGCGTCGACCCCAACCGGTCGGGCTGGGAGGACTACGGGCGGCACGCCGGCCCGCCCGCCCGTGGCGAGGCCCGGGCGACCGGGAACGCGGGGACCACCGGCCGGGTCGCTCCCGACGCGACCACGCCCGATATGGGCGAGACCCGGCGACCGGACTTCCTCGTGCGCTCGGAGGAGCGCCTCAACATCGGCACTCATCAGGAGGTGTCGGGGCACGCCCGGCTGCGCAAGTATGTGGTGAGCGAGGAGCAGACGATCACCGTGCCGACCAGCCACGAGGAAATGCGGATCGAGCGCGAGCCGATCACCGACGTCTCGGCACTGCCCGCCGACTTCGGTGACCAGGAGCAGGAGGTCACGCTACACGCGGACCGGGTGACCGTGGACAAGGAGATGGTCCCGGTCGAACGGATCCGGCTGGTCATCGATCAGGTCGAGGACGAGCAGACGATCACCGAAACGGTCCGCAAGGAACGGATCGAGATCGAGGGTCTCGACCGCGATGACAAACTCCGCTGACCGTGACTGCCGGTGGGTCCGGAAAGCCCGGGCCCACCGCGGCACGAGATCAGGACCAGCCGGCCCGGTTCCGGCCGCTCTCCCGCGAGATCCCGGACCCGGTCTCCGGGAAGCAGCCGAAACGCTCATGGTGCAGATGCGCGAAGAAGTAGCAGAACGATTCGCATTCGGCATCGAGTACGGCAACCGAGGGATCGGCGAGGACCGCCCGGTGGAAATCCCGGCCCATCGCGACGATGAATCCGCGGCAGTACAGGAAACCGTCATCGGAGCCGTCGGTCACCTCCTGGATATCGGCGCGGTCGACCTCGTGGAGCTTTCGTTCGGCCACCCGGTCCAGGGCGGTCAGTTGCGCGCTCGACAGCCCTTCGGCGAGATCACGCAGCCTGGCCAGGAAGACCCGCAGGTGCGGGTCGAGTGCGTAGGCGTCGTCGTCGCCGGTCCGGGTGATCAGGCTTTTTCGTAGGGCGTCCGGTTCGGCGCCTACCTCCGCCCAGGCGGTGTCGACCAGTTCCCAGAACCGGGATTCCTCGTCGGCTGTCACGATGTCGTTCACGCCGCGGGACGCTAGCAGGACGGTATGACGCAGTCAGGCGTACTGCGGTGTCTCCGCTCGCGTCGGGGGCCCCTCGAGCTCGAGGGGACTCGAGACCGCGTCGGCCTGGCCGTTCTGTTCGGCCCCGGGCAGCAGCCGCGGCAGTACCGTAGCGCCCGCGGTCGCGGCCAGCGCCGAGGTGTTCGCGATCGTCCACCCGACCGGCCCCAGCGGAGTGCAGCCGAAGTACGCCCCCAGACCGGGTGTCATCACGATCACCCCCAGCACCGCGCCACTGGCGGCGGTGGTGAGCCAGACGAGGGGGCTGCGGTAGCCCGCCACCAGAGTCTGACCGAGCTGGGTGCCGATCAGCGCCACCAGACCGATGGTGTCCGCACGACGCCGGGTACCGGTGTAGCGGCCCGCCATCCAGGCGACCGAGGCGCCGGTGGCCGTCGCGACCCCGCGAACCCCGATGGTGCGCAACAGGTCGGCGCCGAGGCTGGCCGGAGGAATCGCGGCGAGCTGACCGGCGCGCTGTTCGACCCAGCGCGGATCGTTGCCGGGTTCGGGAGTCTCCTGATCGCCGGCCAGGGCGAGCGCGAGCGCGGGGAACATATCGGTCAACAGGTTCACCAGCAGGAACTGGCGGGTCCCCAGCGGGGCGCGGCCGCCGACGGCGGTACCGAACAGCGTGAACGCGACCTCGCCCGCGTTTCCGCCCACAAGGACAGCCACCGCGTCGGCCACCCGTTGCCACATACTGCGGCCCTCGACCAGCGCGTGCAGCAGCGCCCGCGGATCCGGTTCGGTGAGGACCAGGTCGGCGGCATTGCGGGCGGCCGCCGAACCGTGCGCGGCGATCCCGATCCCGATATCCGCGGTCCGGATGGCCGCGGCGTCGTTGCTGCCGTCGCCGGTCATACCCACCACATGTCCGGTCCGGCGCAGGGCGGCCACGATACGCACCTTCTGCTCGGGGTCGACGCGGGCGAACACGGTGCTGCGTTCGATGAGTTCGGTCTGCGCGGTGTCGTCGAGTTCGTCGAGATCGGCACCGGTGGTGACGGTGTCGACGGTGATACCCAGCCGGCGCGCGACAGCCGCCGCCGTGACCGGGTGATCGCCGGTGATCATCCGGACCCCGACACCGTTGTCCTCGAGCGCGCGGACCAGATACGGAGTCTGCGGCCGGGGCGTATCGGCGATCCCGAGGAATCCCATCAGGGTCAGCCCCTCGACCACGTCCTCGACATCGTCGGGCGGATCGGACAGGTCGCGCCGGGCCACCACCAGCACCCGCAGACCCTGTTCCGCGAGATCGTGCACGGTGGCCTCGGCCCGCTCGCGCTGACCGTCGGTGAACGCCACATCCGTCTTACCGGACGCGCCGCCGCGGACCCGGGTGCACCGAGGTAGTACGACCTCCGGCGCACCCTTGACCACCAGGCGCAGTTTGTGCGCGGTCCGGCCGAATGCCGCCGCGTACCCTCGGTTGGATTCGAACGGTATTTCGTCGATCGGGTCCCACCGGTGGGCATCCTCGCCCAGGATCTCGGTGGCAGCGTCCAGTACGGCCCGGTCCGTGGCGTGCAGGACCGGCCCGTTGTCCGGGTCGGGGCAGGCCCGCGCCGCGGCCCGCAGCAGGCGCCGGGCGGCATCGCTGTCGCTGCCGGGCTCCCACTGCTCATCCAGGTCGGCGAGCGCGGTCAATCGCAACCGGCCCTCGGTGAGGGTGCCGGTTTTGTCGAAGCACAGGGTGTCCACCCGGCCCAGGGCCTCGACCGCGCGGTTGGCGCGGACCAGAACGCCGTAACGGGACAGTCGCCGTGCCGCGGCGAGCTGCGCCACGGTGGCGACCAGGGGCAACCCTTCGGGCACCGCCGCGACCGCGACGCCGACCCCGTCGGCGATCGCCGCCCGCAGGGTGCGACCGCGCAGACCACCGAGCGCGGTCACGATCGCGCCGCCGGACAAGGTGAGTGGTAGCGCGCGATCGGTGAGGGCCCGCAACTGCGCTTGGACGCCGCCCTTCTCCGGGGGTACCGCGCCCGCGGTGGCGCGCCCCGCCTGGGTATCGGCGCCGACCGCGACGACCACGGCCACCGCGGATCCGCTCACCACCGTCGTGCCCTCGAAAACGAGGCAGGCGCGGTCGCCGAGCGCCGCACCCGGCGTGGCCTCGACCTGTTTGGGTACCGTCACCGACTCGCCTGTCAGTCCGGACTCGTCCATTTCCAGATCCTCGGCGCGCAACAGCCGGGCGTCGGCGGGCACCACCTCACCCGCACGGATTGTGAACACATCACCGACCACCAGACAATCGGCGGGAAGGTCCGTGCCGGCCGGGTCCTCGGCGTCGATATCGGCGCGGTCGATCACCCGCCCGGACAGTCGCTCGCCCTCGATGAGGTCGAACAACTCGTTCTCGGCCGCCTGGCGCTGGCGCGCGGAGATCATGGCGTTCACGGTGAGTACCGACGACAGCAGTACCGCGTCGGACGGCGAGCCGAGAATCGCGGTCGCCGCGGCGCCGACCCCCAGTATCGGAGTCAGCGGATCGGCCAACTCCCGGCGCATATGGCCGAGAAAATCGCTCAGCGACGACAGCCGGGCCGCCACCGCGCCGCGATCCGCCGGTTCGTCGGTGGCACGGTCGGCCGCCGGCGCCGGTTCGGGCAGCCGGACCAGCACCTCGTCCGGTTCCAGCGCGTGCCAGGGCAGCTGTGGCGCGTGCTCGGTGGACGGGCGGGCCCGGACCGCGCGCGCGCCGGCCATGGCACCGTTGACCAGGCCGGCGAAATTCGCGGCGATCATGGGTGCGGACCGCGAGCGGGAGGCGGGCGAGGCCGCGAGCAGCAACCCGGTCAGGCTGCACGCCGACAGCGCCAGGGTGCGGCCGCGTTCGCTGACCTGGCGGGCGGGCCCCACTACGGCGAGGGTGCGCTGTACCTGGCCGAGGTCCCGGCACAGCAGATCGGCCGTCCAGGGCACATGGATACCGCCGCCTTTGCAGCCGATGATGCCGACCGCGACGTCGGCGTGGTCGAGTGCCTTGTGCGCGCGGGTGGCCAGCACGGCGACCACATGCCCCTGCTTCTGGAGGCGGTGGACATGGGAACTGAGCGAGCCCTGGGCATTCACGAATTCATCGGCGAGGGTGCGGAGTTCGCCGGCGTCCCGGTGGCCGGCGAGCACCACCCGCAGTCCGGCCCGCCGCGCTGTGCCGAGCACATCGTGTGCCCGCGGGTCGAGTTCCCGCCCGATCAGCACGCGGCCGAGGACCCGCTTGCCCTCACGCAGTTCGCGCCATACCGGGCGGTTGGTGGTACCGCGGTCCGGAGCACCCGACTCGGGGCGGACCAGCCGCACCGCCTTCTTGCCCGCCGGATCGGCCTCGTCGGTGCCGGCCCACAGCAGCCGTTGCGCGGTGCTCCAGACCCGCGCCTCCGACCAGCCCTCATCGGTCGTCTCCACCTCGAGCACCATTCGCCCGGATGTGGCCAGTGCTTCGCCGTCGACCACCAGAGCGGTGAGCCTGTCGAGCCGCCGCCACACCGCCGGATGCAGAGTGAGCACCCCGGCGCCGGCGAGCGCGGTGGACACCGTCGCAGCGAACACCTCCCGGCCGGCGCGGGCCGTTTTCGGTGCGCCCAGCAAGAGGGCGTCCGGAACGTCACCGATCCGGCCCAGGCCGGCCAGTGTGGCGGCTCCCGCCAGCGAGGCGGCCGCCGTTTCGTCGGCGACCCGCTCGACCGGGCCCCGCGGCATTTCGGCGGGCCGGGTATGGGACGGGAGCGGTTCGGCGACCCCGAAATGCTCGGCGTCGACGATATCGGTCTCCCACTGCTGCCACTGCCCGCGCCGGGCCAGTGCCTCGGTGAGGATGAAGCCGCGCTGGACGGTATCGGCCAGCAGGTTGGTGACGCCACCGGCCGCGCCTTCACCCAGCGCGGCCCCCGCGGCGTTGGCGATGGCGAGGAGCAGGTCGGCGCGGGAGCGGCCCAGCCGCTGCTCCAGATGTGTGCGCAGCCGGGGCTGGGCGTCGATGAATGCCGCCACCGCACGCACACTGTGCATCACACCGCGCAGTGGCGGCACCGTACCCGCGGCCGACACCGCGATGGCACACACGTCACCGGCCACTTCGATGGCCGCGGCCAGGACCGGTTCCCGGTCGGCCGGGAACTCGGCGGCGCGACTCCAGTCGGTATCGGCGACATCGGACTCCTCTTCGACCTCTTCCACCACCGCCAGCAGTTTCTCCAGGTCGGCGCCGCTGGACAGCGCGGTGACGATCCGGCCGGTGACCGCGTTGACCCGCCACCACTCCACGCCGCGTAGCCGGCCGAGGTGCCGGTCGAGTGACCGGGTTACCGCCGACCCCTGACCGTTGTCCAGACCGCGCACCTCGATGGTCGCGTGATCCTCGGTCACCTCCACCCGGCGCTGGGCGCGGCGGTCACGCGGGTCGATCAATGCCGCGAGATCCTCGCGCAAACTCGCCGCCTCGTCGGATTCGAGCGTCGAGAGACCGGATGCGACCGTCGTGACGACTTTCTCCGCCGCCCGCCACGGTGCCTCCACCGCCCGGACGCCGGTATCGACGGCACGGCCGGTTCCGGTACGCACCACCGCTGCCGCGGCGGAGACCGGAGCGGTCAACAAGCGAGGAGACAGCATGCTTCGCACAGAGGAACCCATGGGGGGCGCCTACCCTGAGCAGGCCCGGTCAAACGCTGCCGACCGGCATATCCGCCGCTCGGAACGCGGTCGCGGCGGCGGGTATCGAGTGTGCGTCGGTATCCGGGTGCGGCGGTGCAGGCAGTGTCCGCGGCGCCGGTCCCGGGCTAGCCTGCAGGGGAACGGTGGGCAGTAACCACCTACTCGGCAGGGCACGGCGCGGGCGCGGGACCCGGCGGTCGCGGCGGGCGCCCAGCAAGCGGTTCTCGCCGGCTGCGGAGACGGGCAACCTCGACGGAGGAATCCTATGCGTTGTGTCGTGTTCGGGGCGACCGGCTACCTCGGTGGCCGACTGGTCCCGGAACTCCTGCGCGCCGGTCATACCGTGCGGGTGCTCGCGCGGACCCCGGGCAAGCTCACCGACGCGCCGTGGCGCGACCGGGTGGAGGTCGTCCGCGGCGATGTCACGGTCGCCGCGGATGTACGCACAGCCCTGGCGGGCCAGCAGGTCCTGTACTACCTGGTCCATTCGCTGACCCGCGCGGATTTCGACACCGTGGACCGCGAGGCGGCGACCATCGTCGCCCGGGAGGCCGCGGCGGCCGGGCTCGGCCGGATCGTCTACCTCGGGGGGATAGTGCCCGCCGGACAGGACCTGTCCCGGCATCTGTCCTCGCGCGCGGAGGTCGGCCGGATCCTGCTCGATGGTGCCGTGCCCGCGCTGGTGTTCCGGGCGGCGGTGGTGATCGGTTCGGGTTCGGCCAGTTTCGAGATGCTGCGCTACCTCACCGAACGCCTGCCCGCGATGGTCACCCCGCGCTGGGTACGGTCGCGGATCCAGCCGATCGCCGTCCGGGACGTGCTGTACTACCTGACCCGGGCGGCGGAACTCCCGGCCACCGTGACCGGCGCGTTCGATATCGGGGGTCCGGATGTCCTCACCTACGAACAGATGATGCGGGTGTACGCGGAGGTGGCCGGGCTGCCGCGGCGGGTGATCGTCCCGGTCCCGGTGCTGACGCCGTGGCTGTCGGCACAGTGGGTGAACCTGGTGACGCCGGTGCCCCGGGCGATCGCGGTTCCCCTGATGGAATCCCTGGTCAACGATGTCGTATGCGCCGAGCACGAGATCGCCGCACACATCCCCGACCCCGAGGGAGGTCTCACCGGGGTCCGGCGCGCCGTGGAACTGGCGTTGACCCGCATCCGGGATGCGGATGTGCCGACCCGCTGGTCGGATGCCGGCCCCGGGCCCGCCGAGCCGTTGCCCACGGACCCGGCATGGTCGGGCGGATCCCTCTACCAGGATCTCCGGGAACGTCCGACATCCGCGGATCCGGCGGCGCTGTGGACGGTGATCGAGTCGATCGGCGGCGAACACGGCTGGTATTCGTTCCCGCTGGCCTGGTCGCTGCGCGGCTGGCTGGACCGCCTCGCCGGCGGGGTCGGGCTGCGCCGCGGCCGGCGCGACCCGCACCGGCTCCACGAGGGCGAGGCACTGGACTGGTGGCGGGTGGAGCGGATCGAACGGCCCACCCTGCTGCGCCTGCGCGCGGAAATGCGGGTGCCGGGCCGGGCCTGGCTCGAGCTGGAAGTCCGGCCCGGTGACGGAGCTGCCGGCGCGATCTACCGGCAACGTGCCGTATTCGAGCCGCACGGGCTGGCCGGGCATCTGTACTGGAAGTCGATCGTGCCCTTCCATGCCCTGGTCTTCGGCGGGATGACCCGGAACATCACCGGCGCGGCCGAGAAAGCGGACGGTGGTCGCGGCGGGTCCGCGCGCACCGGCGCGCTGGGTCTGCTACACCGCCCGGGCCGGGGGAAAAGCTGAATCCTGCCAGGTAACGGCCTGTTTCGGCGTGGGTGCGCGCAGCCGTCGCGGCACGGTGTCGGAGTGCGCCGTTACCCTCGGGCCCATGTCACTGGCATGGTTGCGTTCCCACGCCGTCGCCTGGTCACTGCCGCGCAGTCCGGGCTCACTCGCCGAGGCCTTGGCCGAATTGGAATTCGTGCAGGCCGACCCCATCCGTTCGCCCGCCCGGGCGCAGGACCTGATCCTGCGGCATCGGGTGCGCGGCTACCGGGCCGGCGATCTCGACCGTGACTACCGTGCACTCGGAATCGACGAGGATCTCCTCTACGCCTACGGCTACACCGTGCCCCGGCTGCGCCCCTACCTGCATCCCCGCCACCATCCGCGGGGCACCGACGGCGAGTTCCCGCACAACGGGCAGTCGGCGGCGGTACTGGATTTCGTCCGCGAACGCGGTGTGGTGCACCCGCGCGAGCTGCAGGCGCATTTCGGGCACCGCGGCGTGGTCAATGCCTGGGGTGGCACCTCGTCGGCCACCACCGTCGCACTCGAGGAGCTCCACCGCTACGGGCTGCTCCGGGTGGCCGACCGCGTTTCCGGTATCCGCCGCTACGAGATCGCCGAGCTCCCGGATGCCACCCTGGACCCGGCCGAGCGCCGGCGGGTCCTGGCGCTGCGGGTAGCGCGCACGCTCGCCCCCGCCACCGAATCGACCCTGGCCGCCACGGTCAATCGCATCGTCCGGCCGATCGGCGGCGCGACCGGTTCGGCGACCATCCGCGAACTCCTGGCCACCGGCGAACTGTCCGCCCGGACCGTCGACGGAGTCCGCTACCTGTGGCCGTCGGATCTGGAGCCCACCGAGCGCGCGCCACAGGCACGGGTCCGCTTCCTCGCGCCCTTCGATCCCCTCGTCTGGGACCGGAAACGTTTCGGCCGGATCTGGGGCTGGGACTATCGATTCGAGGCCTACACCCCCGTCGCCCAGCGGGTCCGCGGGTACTACGCGATGCCCATGCTGTGGCGCGACCGCGTGATCGGCTGGGCGAACTGCGCGGGTCCGGGCAGCGCGGTCTCGGTCGGATATGTGGACACCGCCCCGAAGGGCCGGGCCTTCGCCACCGCCCTGGACGCGGAAATCCAACGCCTGCACACCTTCCTGGGCTCGAACTGATCCCTGTGTGGGCGGTGCCCGAGCGGCGTCTCCACGTGTGTTGCGTGGAAATGTATGTGCAACCGTGCTTTTCGGACAGATTTGCCGTAACGGCACCAGCACCAGCCTCGATCTGTGAGTGACACATAACACGTTTGAATCGGATCGAGGTGGGGTCGTGACGTCTCCGTTGCTGTCCAAGGGACAGAACCTGCAGCTGCCAGGTGATGTGGTGCAGGTCGATGTGGTGCTGGGCTGGACGGAATCGGAAGTGGAAGTCGATGCCTCCGCGCTGCTGCTCGACTCGGCCGGGAAGGTCCGGTCGGATGCGGATTTCGTGTTCTACAACCAGCCGGAATCCCGGGACGGATCGGTCCGGTTCCTGGGCACCAGCGCGACCGAGGAAGGAGCACAGGCCCGGGTCGCGCTCAACCTCTCGGCGGTGCCCCTCGAGGTGCAGACGGTCGCGCTGGCCGGCAGTCTCACCACGGGCAGGTTCGGGGATCTCGGCAAACTCGCGTTCCGGGTGGTCGACGCGGCGGGGCATCTGCTGGCCGAGTACGTGACCGCCGACGCGGTGAGCGAATCCGCGTTCGTCTTCGGCGAGGTGTACCGCCGCGGCGACGCGTGGAAGGTTCGGGCGGTCGGGCAGGGCTGGGATTCGGGCTTGGCCGGTCTGGCCACGGATTTCGGGGTGTCCGTCGATGACGACGCCGCGGAGGAGCCGAGCGCACCGACTGAACCGGAGCCAGGGCCGGTGATGCCGACAGTTTCCGAGTCCTCCGGCGATGATGTGGTGGCGGCAGTGACGAACACCCCGCCGTCGCAGCCGAAGCGCCGCGGTGTGCGCACCGCGAAGCGCCCGGTGCGGACCAGCAAGCCGATCGAATTCGTGCTGGCCGAGAACGAGGCATGGCAGCCGGCGCGCTTGTTCTCGGTGGCCGGAGTCGGCGCCGGAGAAGAACAGGAACGCCGGGCCACTTCTGCGCTGGTCGCCACCATGCAGGCAGTTCATCCATTCGCGCGAGCATTGTGCTCTCGGGTTGGGGCGCCGGCGGGAACATTCGAAGGGTATTTCGAAGTTCAGTACGACCGCGGTGACGGAAGGGTGATCCCGGACGCCGTGTTCCGGGTAGCCCGTGGGGGCCGGCTGTGGACCGGCCTGTTGGAAGTCAAGACCGGGGGAGGGAAGCTGCGGAGGGAACAGCTCGAGAGCTATCTCGATGTGGCACGCAAGAAGAAGTACGACGCGGTGATCAGCCTGTCCAACGACATTCCCGCTGCTGCCGGCGAACTGCCGGTGCAGGTCGATCGCCGTAAACTCACCAAGGTCGCCCTGCGTCATCTGTCCTGGGCCGAGGTTTCGCACGAGGCGCGCCGCTTGCTGGCGCACGGTGGTGTCGAGGATCCGTTGCAGGCGTGGTTGCTCGGGGAGTTTCTGCGTTATCTGGACCACCCCCGCTCCGGGGCAACGGAATTCGTGGATATGGGTAGGCACTGGGTTGCGGTGCGCGATGCGGTCACGTCGGGCACCGTCCGAGGTGGTGACCAGAAGGCGGCGGCGGTGGCCGAGCGGTGGGTGTCGCTGTCGCGTCACCTGGCGCTGCGACTGACCGCCGAACTCGGTGTCACCGTGAAACACGTGCTGCCGCGTCGGCACGCCGCCGATCCGGCGGTACGGAATGCTGCGGTGGCGGAGCGGCTGGCCGCCGAGGGTGTGTTCGAGGCGGTCCTGCGGATACCGGAGACGGCCGGTGATCTTGTTATCGTCGCCGATATCCGGACCAACAGGATCCGGACGCGCATCTCGGTCGCGGCACCCGGTGAGGGGACGTCGTCGCGACGGCTGTCGTGGCTGCTCAAACAGCTCGCGGAAGCACCGGGATCGGTGCAGGTCGAGGCGGTGTTCTCCGAACGCGGCCACACCACCTGCGAACACCTCGACGCTGTGCGCGCCGACCCCAAGGTGCTGACCATCGGCCGGACGGGTGAGATCGTCTCCTTCACACTCGAACAGAGTTTCCCGATGGGCAACCGGCGCTCCGGAACCGCAGCGAGTTTCATCACCAGCGTGACCTCCGCGGTCGACGACTTCTACGGAAAGGTCGTACAGGCGCTCCGGGAGTGGACCCCCGCCGCCCCGAAACAGGCCGAGGCGCTGCTGCCCGCGGCGGCCGACGTCTGAGGCGTTGCGCGTTTGTCCCTGAAGGTGGCGGGTAGCCGCTGACGGATCGGCCCCGGCAGTCGCGGCCCGACCGGATCGCGGCCCACTCGCCCTGCCGGGGCGGCAGTACTCGAGTCCGGAGGTGGCGGAGATGAAGGCGGTGACCTGGCAGGGTAAGCGGGATGTATCGGTCGAGGAGGTGCCGGATCCGGGGATACAGGAGCCGGGCGACGCGGTTGTCCGGGTGACCTCCACGGC
This sequence comes from Nocardia rhamnosiphila NBRC 108938, assembly GCF_000720425.1. GTDB lineage: Bacteria > Actinomycetota > Actinomycetes > Mycobacteriales > Mycobacteriaceae > Nocardia > Nocardia rhamnosiphila. The sequence goes on from NZ_JOAJ01000001.1 coordinate 979,879, forward strand.
GATCTGTGGTTCGGATCTGCACCTGTACGAACTGCTCGGTGCCTATATGACCCCGGGCGATGTGCTGGGCCACGAGCCGATCGGCATCGTGGAAGAGGTGGGGTCCGATGTGCGGAACCTGTCGGCGGGCGACCGGGTGGTGGTGCCGTTCCAGATCAGTTGCGGGCGGTGCGAGATGTGCCGGCAGGGCCTGATGACGCAGTGCGAGACCACGCAGGTCCGAGATCAGGGCTGTGGGGCGGCGCTGTTCGGCTACTCGAAGCTGTACGGCCAGGTGCCGGGCGGTCAGGCCGAATATCTGCGGGTACCGCACGCGGATTTCACCCATATCCGGGTGCCGTCCGACGCGGACGATACGCGCTACCTGTTCCTGTCCGACGTGCTGCCGACCGCGTGGCAGGCCGTGGAGTACGCGGGCGTTCCGGAGGGCGGGTCGGTGACAGTGCTCGGGCTGGGACCGATCGGCGATATGGCCGCCCGGGTCGCGCACCATCGCGGGCTCCGGGTGATCGGGGTGGATCTCGTTCCCGAGCGGCTGGAGCGCGTCGCCGCGCGCGGTGTCGAAACCATCGATCTCCGGGCGGTCGGTGACGGACTGGCCGATGCCATCCGCGACCGCACCGAGGGCCGGGGCACCGATTCGGTGATCGAGGCGGTCGGGATGGAGGCGCACGGGTCGCCGCTGGCCGCTACGGCGCAGCGCGTGGCATCGTTGCTGCCGACCGGATTGGCGCGGCCCGCCATGGAAACCATGAGTGTGGACCGGCTCGCGGCGCTGCACACCGCGATCGATATCGTCCGGCGCGGGGGCACCATCTCGATCATCGGTGTCTACGGCGGCACTGTGGATCCGATGCCGATGCGGATCTTGTTCGATAAACAGATCCAGTTGCGGATGGGTCAGGCGAATGTGAAGCGCTGGGCCGACGATATCCTGCCGCTGCTCGACGACAGCGATCCGCTGGGCGTGGATTCGTTCACCACCCACCGGATGCCGTTGTCGGCGGCGCCGGAGGCCTATCGGATGTTCCAGGCCAAGGAGGACGGGGCGGTCAAAGTGGTGCTCGACCCTGCCGCGTGAACCGGGCCCCGGCCACCGGCCCGGTCAGCTGATCGCGAGATAGCCGGCGAGCCCGAACCCGCACAGAGCGACACCGATGCGCATGGCGGTCGGCGGTAGGCGGGCCACCAGCGGTGGCCCGTACCATCCGCCGGCGAACGCGCCCAGGCCCATGGCCAGCGCGGCGAGCCAGTGCACCGGCCCGAAGACGGCGAAACCCACAGCCGCGACCAGGTTGGCGACACCGGTCAGCACGCTCTTGAGCACACTGGCCCGCCAGATGGTCTCCGACGTGCAGACGAGGATCAGGGCGAGGAACATGACGCCGACCCCCGCCCCGAAGTAACCGCCGTAGAGGGCGACGACAGCGGTGGCGAGCGGGTAGAGCCGGGGGAAGGTGCGGCCGCCGGCGAGTTCGCGCAGTGTGGGCTGCAGCAGCAGGCTCGCCGAGGCCATGGCGATGAGAAAGGGCACGACGGCGGCGAAGACCTCCGCCGAGGTGGTGAGTAGGAGGGCGGCGCCGCCGAGCCCGCCGAGGGCGGCGCAACCGGCGTGGACCAGCAGCGCCCGGGAATTGTCGTTGACCGCCGCGCCCGCCTTCGCGGTCGAGCCGACTCCGACGGCGACCATGGCGACGGTATTGGTCACATTGGCCGAGACCGGCGAGAGCCCGGCGGCGAGCAGGGCCGGATACGAGATCAGCGAGGCGATGCCGGTCACGTAGCCGACGAGCCCGGCGAAGAATCCGGCGACCGTGACGAGGCAGAAAGTGAGCACGGTCAACAGTGGATCTCCTCGTGGAACGCAGGCCGGCGGGCGGCGCCGCCGCGGTCGGGGGTTGGACGACCGGGACACCTTTCGGCGTGCCGGTCGTCGCGGCGCCGTTGCCGGATCGTGCCGGAGACGATCTGCCGCAGCATAACGGTCGTACGGGTTACGTTTGCGAGGGGCCGCGGCTGCCCGACGGCCGGGGTGGGGGCGTATTGTGCCGCCGCCACGGAATTTGCGACGAATAGGGAAAATGTCTCTTAAAGGCTTGAACTCGGGCCCGAAGTGCGGAATACCTATTAGGGGAACAGGTGACGCCGCGACGGCGCGGCACAAACCCGAGGAGACGGACAGTGCGCACATTCACCGGCAAGGATGAGGTTCTCGCCGCGGTAGGGGAGACCCTGGGCACGAGCGACTGGGTGGAGGTCACCCAGCGGATGGTCGACCAGTTCGCCGAGGCCACCGGAGATCATCAGTGGATCCATGTCGATCCCGAGCGCGCGAAACGGGAGAGTCCATTCGGCGGGCCCATCGCGCACGGCTATCTGACGCTGTCGCTGCTGCCGCTGCTCGGCTCGCAGATCTTCGGCTTCGCGAACGCCAAGCTGGGCATCAACTACGGCTCGAACAAGGTCCGGTTCCCCAGCCCGGTGCCGGTGGGCGCGAAGGTGCGGTCCACGGCCGTGCTGGCCGATGCGGCCGAGGTGTCCGGCGGTGCGTTGCAACTGGTTGTGCAGCACACGGTGGAGATCGAGGGTGGGTCGAAGCCGGCATTGATCGCGGAGGCGGTGAGCCGGGTCGTGTTCTGACCCGGCCCCGCGGGTCAGCGGTCCGCGTCGGTGAAGCGGATGATTCCGCGAATATTGCGGCCCTCGAGCATATCGGCGACACCCTCGTTGATCTGCTCGAGGGTGTACTCGCGGGTGATCATATCGCCGAGCCCGAGGTCGCCCAGTTTGTAGAGCGCGAGTACCTCGGGAATGAGGAGTTGCGGGTTTCCGCCACCGAACAAGGTGCCGCACAGACTCTTCTGCTGGAAGGTGAGCGCCGACAGGTTCATGCGCGGATTGGTCTCCGCGGCATCGCCGGTGGCGGCAAGGACGCAGCTGCCGCCCTTGGCGGTGATCCGCATCCATTTCGCCAGATCGTGGCCGTCGCACCGCCCGACCGCGACGATCACCGTACGGCACATCTGGCCGCCGGTGACCTCCTCGATACCGCCGATAGCGCTGTCGATCGTCGGATAGATATGGGTGGCACCGAATTTCGCGGCCTGTGTCCGCTTCGATTCGATCGGGTCCACCGCGAAGATGCGGCGGGCGCCGGAGATGACCGCCGCCTGGATCGCCGCGGTGCCGACCGCGCCGGTGCCGACCACCGCGACGTCCTCACCGGGGCGGACCGTCGCCGTATTGACCACCGCTCCGTACCCGGTCGTGACACTGCAGCTGGCGAGGCAGGCGATATCGAAGGGGATCGACGGGTCGATCTTGACGACCGAGCTCTTGTGTACGACCGCGTACGGGGCGAACGCGCCGATCAGCGAGGTGGGGTGCACATTGCGGTCCCGGGCGCGGATACGGAAGGTGCCGTCGGACACCGCGCCCCGGGTGAGCAGATCCTGACCTCGGTCGCACAGATTGTGATGACCGGATAGGCAGGATTGGCACATCCCGCAGGCCGGGATGAAGGAGAACACCACGTGATCCCCCACGGCGAGCTGCTCTACCCCGGCGCCGACCTCGATGATCACACCCGCCCCCTCGTGCCCGCCCAGGATCGGGAACTCGGCGGTGGGCACATCGCCGCTGGCCAGACGCTGATCGAACTGGCACAACCCGGCGGTCTCGACCCGGACCTTCACCTCGCCGTACTGGGGGTCGCCGATCTCGATCTCCTCGACCGACCACGGCTGCGCGTAATCCCAGATCAATGCACCCTTGGATTTCATCGGCTTCCCTTACTGTCGTGGCGGTGTCGCGGGTCGGTTCGCGGCAGTACCCAGATTGCCCGATAATGTTGTTCTCGAAAAGTGTTATATCGAATTTCCCCGCATGGTGTCCGCCCGGTCCGGGTCACGGCCGCACCGGGCACGGCCCGCGAGGACCTGTGCGCGGTGCGCCGCGAATGGGCGGCTCAGTACTGTGCCGCGCCCAGATCGACCGAAATGCTCGTAGCGGTGACGAACCGGGATTCGTCACTCGCCAGCCAGCACACCGCGTCGGAGATATCCTCGGGCTGCGCGATTCCTTCCGGCAGCAGGGGAGTGTTCATCCGCGCGAGGAGTTCGTTGGTCTCCGCGGCCCGGGTGAGCGCGCCGACCATGTCCCCGGAACCCATCGGCGTGGCGACCGGGCCGGGGGCGACACTGTTGACCCGGATCGAATGTTTGCCGAGTTCGGCCGCCAAGGCGCGGGCCATCCCGGTGACGGCGTGTTTGCTGGCGGTGTAGTGCACCATGAACGGCTGCATCGCCACGCCCGAGGCGGAGCTGATCAGGATGATCGAGCCGCCCCGTCCACCCTCGATGATCCGGGGTGCACCGGCCGTCACGGTGTTCCAGGTGCCGGTGACATTGGTGTCGAGAACCGCCTGGAACGACTCCGGGGTGATGGCGTCCCACGGTTCGGGAATGCAGATTCCGGCGTTGGCGACGATCACGTCGAGCCGGCCGAACGCGGCCATCCCGGCGTCGACGGCGGCCCGCAGCGCGGCCGGGTCCCGGGTATCGGCCGCGTCGGCGACGATCTTGCGTCCCGTTTCCTCGACCAGGCGAACGGTCTCGTCGAGATCGCCGGGAGTCGCGGCGTCGTAGGGGACCGCGGGCGGCAGCGGACCGCACAGGTCCACCGCGATGATATCGGCGCCCTCGGCCGCCAGCCGGACCGCGTGGGCCCGGCCCTGACCGCGCGCCGCGCCGGTGACGAAAGCTACTCTGCCGGATAGTCGACCGCTCACTTGCCGTTCTCCTGTCGTTGCGAACACATCCGACCATTGTGTGCCGCCCGGGACGCAACGCGCACGCACCGGACTCGCGAGCGGGGCAGGACCGGTGCGGACCGGCGGGGCGGCCCGGGCCGTCGGGCGTGCTACTCCGACAGCGCCTTCAGGGCAAGTTCGGCCAGTTCGGGGCGGCAGATCAGCAGATCGGGGAGATAGGGATCGGGGCGGTTGTAGATCAGCGGGCTTCCGTCCAGGCGGGAGACGTGCAACCCCGCCGCGGCCGCCACCGCGACCGGTGCGCACGAATCCCATTCGTACTGGCCGCCCGAATGGGCGTAGATATCGGCGCTGCCCCGGACCACCGCCATCGCCTTGGCACCGGCCGAGCCCATCGGCACTTCGGTCGCCCCCAGCCGGGCCACCAATCGCCGGACTTCGAAGGACGGCCGGCTGCGCGAGAGCGCCACCCGCACGGTCCCGGGCGGCGGCGGTGGCGGGAGGACCGGCGGCCGGCCGGTGTGCAGCACCAGACCCTCGGCCGGGAGCGCCACCGCTCCCGCGGCGGGCCTTCCGTCCACCGCGAGCGCCACGTGTACCGCCCAGTCCTTGCGTGCGGGTTCCCCGTATTCCCGGGTCCCGTCGAGGGGGTCGACGATCCACACCCGGGACTGCCGGACGCGGTCGCCGTCGTCGGGTGATTCCTCCGAGAGCACCGCGTCCGCCGGGCGTTCGGCGGCCAGCCGCCCGAGCAAGAAGTTGTCGGACCGCCGGTCGCCGACAGCGCCACCGAGTTCGCGGATGCCGAGCAGCAGTTCCCCGGCTTCGCCGGCCAATATCGCGGCGAGTGTGTGGTCGTCCATGAGGATCCTTCCCGGCGAGCGATGCCGCCCAGATCCATATACCACGGTGCGCCCGGTCACTCGTCACACGGTTCCGCGGACCGGACCGCGGAGCACCGGCCCGGACGGGGCCGGCGCGGCAGGTCAGTAGGCGATGAACAGGATCTCGTCGCGCGAGTAATCGTGGCCGGGGTGGTTCTCGGTGAGATGTTTGCGCACCACGTCGACCAGTTCGTCCTCGGTGGCGCCGGTCAGATGCTCACCACAGGGGCAGTTGAGTCTTGTCTTCACGGGAATTCCTCTCTTCGCGTTGAACGATCGGGAACAGCGTACGTCTCCGGTGGCCGGCACGACGGCCATCGGAGGCTGTCTCGACCGTGACCGGTGGTCACGACGCTGCTCTATGAACCGCGCCGCCGCGGCGGCGGGATCGGAGTGGCGGCGATGTGCGCCGGCGGCGGTCAGGGCGGCGCGGTGATTATCGAGGTCTGATCAGGCGCGTCGCACCGGCATCCGTTTGATGCCGTGGACGAAATCGCTGTGGACGTACTCCGGGTCGCCGAGCACCACCTCGGGGATCCGGGGCAGCAGCTCGTGGAAGAGCAACCGCAGCTGCATCCTCGCCAGCCATGCGCCCAGGCAGAAGTGGGCCCCGCCGCCGCCGAAACCGGAATGCGGATTGGGGTCGCGGGTGAGGTCGAAGATATGGGGCGCGTCGAGTGCGGACTCGTCGCGATTGGCCGAACAGTAGAACAGCACCAGTTTCTCGCCCGCCCGCACCCGGGTGCCCGCGACCTCGGTATCGGTCACCGCGTGCCGGGCGAAATGAAGGACCGGCGTCGCCCAGCGGATGAACTCCTCGACTGCGCCGCCGAGCCGTGCCGCCGGATCTTCGAGCAGCCATTCGCGCTGTGCCGGATGGTCGGCCAGCGCTTTGAAACCGTGGGAGGTGGTCTGTTTGGTGGTGTCGTTCCCCGCGGAAGCGAGCAGGACCATGAACGCGCCGATCTCCTCGTCGGTGAGGCGATGGCCGTCCACCTCCGCGGCCACTATCGCGGACATCAGGTCGTCGCGTGGTGCGCGGCGGCGGCGCGCGGCGAGCTCGGTACCGGCGTCGTGCAGGATGGTGAACTGGGACATGAAGAAATCGGCCCGCTCCGCGAGACTCGCGTATTCCTCGTCGGTGGAGCCGAACATCGCCTCGGCCGCATACGCGACGGTCTCCCGGTCGGCGCGGTCGATGCCGATCATGTCCGAGACGGTACGCATGGGCAGTTTGCGGGAGAGGCTGTCCACGAGGTCCACCGGCCGCCCGCCGCGCAGCTCGGCGAGGAACTCGTCGACGATCTCGGCGGCGTTGGCGCGGATCTGGGATTCGATGCGGCGCACCTGTTTCGGGGTGAACGCGGCGCTGACGAGGCGCCGGTACCGGGTGTGCTGCGGCGGGTCCATGGTGAGGAAGAAGGTCGTGGGTCGCTGCAGTTCCACCGGCATCGGGTCCATGCTGATACCCAAGCCCGAGGTGAACAGGTCCGGGTGGCGGCTGATGTAGGCGATATCGCGCTGCCGGGTCACCGCCCAGAATCCGGGTTCGGAATGTGGGAAAACAGCGGGTGCCGGTGCGTGCCAGGTGAGTCCTGGTTCGGCGCGCAACCGAGCGAAGACCTCGTCGCGGGCCGCGAAGTCACGGGCCCAGAACGCCGGTCCGGAGATATCGAGCCGGTGGAAGCCGCGGGTGGTGGCCGGGGCGCTGTCGGCAGGGTTCATGAGCGGCTCCGAGCTCGGCAGACCATGGGTACCGCACGCGGTGCAGGGCCGGGGACGAGCGCGCGCCGGTAGGAATACTGTAGTGCGCGTACCGATTCCCGGCGGCTGCTTCCGGGGAATCGGGCGGCGCCCGGAGCGCTCACTGCGGGAGGGCGTCCAGCCGCGCCTCGACGACGCGGCAGGCGGCACGGAAACCGCCCGGCCGGGGCCCGCCCGCCCGCCGGGGTCGATACCTCCCGGGCCAGTATCGCCCGGGTGCACGACGCCAGTCTCGGTGGTAAGGACAACTTCGAAGTCGATCGCCGAGTGCTCGACTCGGTGCTGGAGGTCGCGCCCGGGATGGCGGAGGTGTCACGGCGCAACAGGGCGTGGATGCGCCGGGTGATCCGGTATCTCGCGGGGATCGTCGGGGTGGACCAGTTCCTCGACGCCGGTGCCGGGCTGCCGGCCGTGGGCAATACCCACGAGACAGCCCGGCCGGCGAACCCGTGGGCCCGGGTGGTGTACCTGGACAACGACCCGATGTGTGTCGCGCACGGCCGGGTGTTGCTGGAGACCAACGAGGACACGGTGTACCTGCACGGCGATCTGACCGATCCCGATGTGCTGGCCCATGATTCGGCGGTATGGCGCTATCTCGACCGCGCGCGTCCGGTGGCCGTCATCCTCGGTTCGGTACTACATCACATCGAGGACGCGGCGGACCCGGCGGGAATCGTGGCGGAGTGTGTGCGGGCGCTGAGCCCGGGTTCGTTCGTGGCGATCACCCACTACTGGGATCCGGCCGACGGCTCGCCCGGGCACGAGCTCGCCCGGGAGGTGGAACGGCGCTTCCTGGAGCAGGGCCTGGGGACCGGCTGGTATCGGAGCCGGGAAGAGATCGTTTCCTATTTCGACGGACTCGAACTGGTCGATCCCGGGGTGGTCCCGGTCGACGAGTGGTGGCCCTCGGGGCCGGCGCGGTCGCCGCGGACGGCCGAGGAACGGCTGCTGCTGGGCGGTGTCGGGCGGAAGGGCGCGCGTTCGGCGTTGGACGGTCCGGCGGGTCTGCCCAGGACCGGGTGAGGCGTGGGGATCGGTCGGTCGCGTCGGATGCCGGCGCGGAAATTACATTCTCATATCAAGAGAACTGTCTTATACTTCGGCGGGACCGGCTGCCTTCGGCAGGTGACCATCCGGGTCGAGGGGCGGCGTGAATCGTGCTGGGACTGGATAGATGCCGTGAGCTCTTCGAATGAACCGTGGACAGTGGCCGACGCACCCGACCAGTCGGGGCGTACCGCCGTGGTGACCGGTGCGAACACCGGCATCGGACTCGAAATCGCCCGGGGTCTGGCCCGCCGGGGCGCGACGGTCGTGCTCGCCTGCCGTAACGATATCGCCGCCGCGACGGCGAAGGCCGATATCGAGGACTCGGTACCGGGCGCCGACATCCGTACCGCGCACGTGGATATCGGTGATCTGAGCTCCGTCGCCGCCTGCGCGCGGCGGTTGCACGACGAACTCCCCGGGATCGACCTGCTGATCAACAACGCGGGTGTGGTGGCCGGTAGCTGGACGCCGACCGTCGACGGATTCGAAAGCGATTTCGGGATCAACTTTCTCGGGCATTTCGCGTTGACCGCCCGGCTGGCCGATCTGATCACCGCCGCCCCGGCCGGCCGGATCGTCAGTGTGGGCAGCCTGAGCCACGGACGCCGCAACGCGGCACTGGATTTCGAAGACTTGCAGTCCGAGCGCAGCTTCGGCCGGCTGGTGACCTACTCGCGCTCGAAAACGGCCTCCATGACATTCATGGTCGAATTGCAGCGTCGGCTGGCGGCCGCGGGTTCGCGAGCGCTGTCGGTCGGCGCCCACCCCGGCGGGGTTCGGTCGACCATTCTGCGTGATCAGAGCCTGCTGGTCCGGATCGCCTACAGCAATGTGGTGATGACCCTGGCGCGCCTGGTCACCCAGACGCCGGAGGCGGGCGCCCGGTCCGTACTCCGGGCCGCCCTCGACCCGGACGTACCCGGTGCCGGGTTCTACGGTCCGGTGCAACGGTGGGGACTGGTCGGCCCGCCGGTGCGATTGTCCACGCCGACCGGAGCCGCGGACCCCGCGGCCGGTCGCCGGCTGTGGGCGATCGCCGAAGAGCTGGCCGGCGTCGAGTTCGTGCTCGGCTCACCGCACCGCCCGGCCGCGGGCGATGTTCCGGTGACCGGCGCCGCGGCGGCCCCGCGGGCGGAGGCGGCCGGCGAGAGCGCGTAGCCCTGCGCGGGGGGTACCGGAGTCAGCGGGACGTACGGGGACGGATCAGTCCCTCCTGCATCGTGGTCGCGCACAAGCGGCCCGCCCGGTCCAGGATCTCGCCGTGCGCGAGCCCGCGGCCACCACCCGCCCAGCGCCCGTGCTGATCGTGCAGGAACCACTCGTCGACCCGCAGGGGTGCGTGGAACCAGATCGAGTGGTTGACCGTGGCCACCTGGAGTTCCCGGTCGCGCAGTGCCGCACCGTGCGGTCCGGTGGTCGCCGAGAGCAGCAGTAGATCGCTCAGATACATCAGGCACGCGGCTTGCTCGAGACCCGTATCGGGCACCGGCACCCGGGTGCGCAGCCACACCCGCTGCCGGGTGCCGGAGGCGGCTCCGCGCATGGCATGCGCGCGGGCGGGTGGATCGGGAAAGCGGGCGTCCACCCCGAGCGCATCGAGGAAGGTGGTGGTCCAGCGCAGGGCTTCGGGGTTCTCGCCGAAGGCCTCCGCGAGATCCGGCACCTCGTCGGGGCCGGGGGTATCGAGCGCGGCGACCTGATGGGCCAAGCCGTCCTCGGGGCGATGGAACGACGCGAGCATCGTGAAGATCACGCGACCGTTCTGGATCGCCTCGACCCGCCGGGTGGAGAACGAGCCGCCGTCCCGCACCGGCTCCACCACGAACTCGGTGGGCACGGTGGTGTCGCCCGGGAGCAGGAAATAGGTCTGTGCGGAATGGATGGGCCGGTCCGCCGGTGCGGTCAGCCCCGCCGCCAGCACCGCCTGCCCCGCGACTTCGCCGCCGTAGCTGCGGCGTGCGGGTCCGTCGTGGGCACGCCCGCGGAAGCGATGGTCCCCGACGCGTTCGAGAGCGAGCCGGTCGGCCACCGATTCCGCGGGCCGCACGCTCTCCAGGGTCATGGCCACCTCCGTGGGGCGCGATACGGCCATGTGCCGCGGTGTCGGACAAGGTCGGATCCCATTATGGTGCGGGCGCCCGGCGCGGTCGGGCGCCGGCTCCCCGCACGACTCCGGGGCACTGCCGTACCGCTGGGCCGGCCGTGCCCCGGTTCGCGGTGACTCACTTACTTGGGCGCGAAGCGCATTCCGGCGTCCAGGCGCAGACACTGGCCGTTGAGCATGCCGTTCTCGACAATGGCGGCGGCCAGCTTCGCGTACTCCTCCGGGCGTCCCATCCGCTTGGGGAAGGCATTGCCGGCGACCAGCGGGGTGACCATCTCCTCGGGCACTCCGGCGAGGATGCCGGTGTCGAAGAGCGACGGCGCGATGGCCAGCACCCGGACACCGACCGAGCCGAGGTCGCGCGCCATGGTCAATGCCATGCCGGCGATACCGGCCTTGGCGGCGGTGTAGGCGACCTGCCCGATCTGGCCCTCGAAGGCGGCGATGGAGGCGGTATTGACGATGACGCCGCGTTCGCCGTCGGCGTCGGGTTCGCCCTGGCTCATATGCCAGGCCTGCAACCGGTTGAGGTTGAAGGTGGCGATGAGGTTCAGATTGATGATCTTTGTGAACGATTCCAGATCGTGCGGGCCCGTTTTGGACAGCGTGCGTTTGGCGATCCCGCCGCCGGCGGTGTTGACGGCGATATCGAGGCCGCCCAGTTCGGCCACCACGTCGGCCAGCACGGTTTCGACTCCCGCGTGGTCGGTGACATCGGCCTCGAAGAAGGAACCACCGAGATCGGCCGCGACCTTGTTGCCCTCACTGGCGGTCCGGTCGACGATCACGACCTTCGCCCCGCGGGCGGCCAAGAGCTCGGCGCTGGCCCGCCCCATCCCGGAGGCGCCTCCGACGACGACTGCACGTGCTCCCTGAATCTCCATTGTTCCTGTCTTTCTCGGTGTGATGCCCGGTCGTCGCACGCCGAACGTATACCGGCCTACGTTATAGCGGCGGGGGGTGACCGGACCAGACTTTTCGTAGAAGTCTCGGTGATAGTGCTGGTCATATGTTCAGAATCGTTCGGCCGTGTCGAGTGGATAGCGTTGGCCGGTCCGATCCCGGTTGCCGTAGTGGAAGGTGGTGTCGCACGCTCGGTGGCGAGCGATACGGCGCGGGAGAGCGCTGCGATCGTTTCGTCCGCGCCGGCGAGGGTTGTCAGGAGCGCCAGCACCTCGTCGAGTGCCGTGGGGAAGGCGGCCCCGGCGACGAGCCGGTCGATCAGGGCGGCGAACACGCCCGCCGCCGTGCCTCCGGTCGGATGACCGTGGGTGAGCTGGGCGCAGCGTGCCGCGGTCGTGCAGGCGGTCCCGGCCCCCGCACCGGTCAGGCCGAAGGGCGCCGACCGCATCACCGTCCCGCACCCTTGGGAATCCCGGTTCACGGGCCCGGGTTCGCCGACGGGACCCGGGGGCAGATAGCCCGTCGCCTGGCGTCGCAATCCACTCATACAGGCGTTGCCCGGCGCGCGGACCGCGTAGAGGAACGGCAGTCCGGCCAGCCAACCGTCCGGCCTGCTCTCCGGGCCCGGCTCCTGCTGCGTGTGCAGCCAGCGAAGATAGGCCCGGCGCAGGGACGGCGCCGGATCACCGCCGGGCGGGCAGCGCAGCAGCCCCTCGGCGGTGTACAGCGTCATCTGGGTGTCGTCGGTGATCGCCTGTGGCGCAGCCGGGTCCGGTCCGGGCAGGAAGCCGGTGACCCCGCCCGGCCCGAATCGGGCGTAAATATTGTGCAGGGACGGAATTCGATCGGCCGGCCGAGCGCATCACCGACCGCACCGCCCACGAGGGTCCCACGGATCCGGTCGACGAGGATTTCGTATTCGCGCACGGTCGGCGATCCTCGCAGCACGATTCCCTCCGGCGCGACATGTTCGGCGTCAGTCCGGCAACCATTCGGCCCGGCCCGATCCGCGCGGCACCAGGACCGTGCGGTAGTGGCCCGGTGTCTCCGACATCCACACCTGTTCGGTCACGCCCTGGTAGTGGCCCAGCGGGGTGTCGGCGGTGAAGGTTTCGGGGTCGAGGTAGCGGTGTTCCTCGCCCCGGCCGGCGATCGCGTGGGCGTAGTCGCGGTCGAAGACCCCCAGCGACAGGATCCACAGCGCGGCGCGGGTCAGCGATACGTGGACGCGGTAGCTGCCGCCGTGGTCCGCGCGCCGGGCCAGCGCCTCGGCGATCCCGGCGGTGAGCAGCCAGGAGACGATGTAATCGTTGACCACCATGATCGGCGGCAACTGCGGTGTGGTCCCATCACCTTCGAGCTGCATCATGCCGGTGAGACTCCCGGCGGTCTGATCGAAACCCAGCCGGTCCGCCCACGGCCCGTACTCGCCGTCGAGCGAGACACTGGCGTGGATGATCCCCGGGCGGATCACGGCCGCCTCGTCGGCGCCGGCGCCGATCTTCGCCAGATATCCGGGCCGCCGGTTGGCGTAGAAGATATCGGCCCCGGCCAGTAGTTCGCGCAGCCGCCGGCCGCCGTCGGCGGCGAAGGGGTCCAGAGTTGCCGACCGGACACCGACGTTCGCGGACACATAGGTGGCATCGTGTTCCAGCTCGTTCGGTCGCCACAGGTTCAGCACGTCGGCCCCGTGTAGTGCCAGGGCGCGGCCGGCGCCCGCGCCCGCGATCACATGCCCGGCTCCGAGCGCGCGCAACCCCGACAGCGGCAGTGGGACGCCGGGCGACAGCGGTTCGGGGTCGCTGTCGCCGATTCGGGTGATCTCGATGAGCGGCATCTCGGCGAGGACCTCGCGGTAGTGTGGTTCGCCGAGCAGTTCGGTGGTGGTGCGCAGCATGGGGAGCACGACACCGGCTACGGCAGCCGCGGTTTCGAGGTCGCGGGCGTCCCAGCGGGCGATCGCCGCCGCCACCTCGCGACTGTCCTCGGGGACACCGAGCAGGCGCTGCGCGGCGACCTTGATCTTGGGGTAGGGATTGAGCGGCATCACCCAGCGCTCGTCGGCGGTGCGGTAGAACCGGAAGCCCAGGGCATTGTTCGCGTTGGCCGGAGTACCGGCCGGATAGCCGTTGAGTAGCTCCCACTTCCGGTCGTAGAAGGGGCACAGCCGGTGCGGCGCGGTGCGCAGGTCGACGGTGATGTCCTGACCGCCCCCGCCGCGCCGTCGCCACAGCGCCGCGAAGGCGGCGGATTTGGCCGCCAGCGCGAGGGCCGCGGCTCCGCCCAGTCGCAGGGTGCTGGGCACCACGGGGTCGGCGCCGCGGAAGGTGATCGTGCCGCCGGTGTCACCGCTGTGCATACCGATACCGGAGAGCAGTTCGCCGAGCTCGGCGTGGGGGTCGAAGGCGTCATCGGTGGCGGGTGCGGCCAGCGCCGCGGTCAGGCGGTCAGTGAGCGTCATGGGTTTGTCCCAGCGAGTCGAGCAGCAGCGGCGGGATGGGAACGAGGGTGGCGCGCAGGTATTCGCCCGCGGCCTTGCCCACCTGATCGACGCGGTCGTTGGCCGAGCCGCCGGTGCCGAGCAGCCCCCGGAAAACGAAATGAACCGCGCGGAGTTCGGGGAATTCGTGCCGCACGATATCGAGGTCCTTCACCTCGGGGACCAGCCGCCGGATTTCCTCGGTGGACAGGAAAGCGCGCAGCCACGGCCAAGCCGCCGGATAAGGGGTCCAGATTCCCACATTGCAGTTGCCACCCTTGTCACCGCTGCGGGCGTGGGCGACCGTCCCGAGCGGGACACGCCGGGCCGGCTCGACTGTGGGGATCTCGGTGGGTTCGGGATGGGCCACCACCTCCGGAGCGGCGGTGTGCTCGGGCGCGGCGATCTCCAGTACGCGCTCGTCGAGAACCACCCGGTGTCCGACGGCGTCCAGCTTCAGGAGCCCCGGCCAGTATTCGATCCGCGGCCCCGGTCTCACCTGCTGCGTCCCGGCCACGTCGGTGAAGTACCCGGGATAGCTCTGCAGGTACAGACTGCCGAGCAGGCGCGCGAGCCCGAGACGGGTCAGTGCCTCGCGGTCCGCGGCGGTGGCCAGGATCCGCACCGCCACGGTGGCATCCCACTGTGTTTCGGGATCGTCGGCGGCCGTCCCGAGGGTGGTCAGCCGGAGCCGCACACCCTCGGGGGTGACGCGCTCGAGCTGGCGGCGGAGCAGTTCCACCTTGGCCGGAATCTCGGGCGCGGTGACATAGACGGTGTTCACCTGTTGGTAGCCGATCTGGCCGAAGATCGCGACCTTGGTCGTCGGTGGCGGCGGCGACCCGGTGACCCGGTCCACCCGGACCCGGTCGGGGCCGTCCGCGGTGAGCCGGACGTCGTCGAGATGCACGGTCACATCCGGGTTCAGATACCGCGGGCCCTGGATCTCGTACACCAGTTGAGCGGTGACGGTATCCACGGTGACCGCTCCGTCGTCGCCGGCGTGTTTGGTGATCACGCTGCTGCCGTCCGCGGCGACCTCCGCGATCGGGAATCCGGGAGTCAGCAGATGCTCGACGGAGGTGAATCCGGAGAAGTTCCCGCCGACCGCTTGGGGCCCGCACTCGATGATGTGCCCGGCCAGCACCGCGCCGGCGAGCCGATCCCAGTCATCGGGCCGCCAGCTGTGCCACCAGGCGGCGGGGCCGACGGTCAGCGAGGCGTCGGTGACACGCCCGCAGACGACGATATCGGCGCCTTCGCCCAGGGCGCGCGCGATACCCCAGCCGCCGAGATAGGCGTTGGCCGCGATGGGCCGGACCGGCCACTCGCTCAGCGGTTGCCCGGTATCGAGGTTCTCCAGCCGGTGGCCTTGCCGCTGCAGTTCGGTGAGCCGGGACGCGATATTGTCGCCTTCGACATGGGCGACCCGCAGGCCCACCCCGGCGGTGTCGAGTTCGTCGCGCAGCGCGGCGGCCAGTCCGGCGGGATTGAAGCCGCCCGCGTTGGTGACCACCCGGATCCTGCGGTCGGCGAGGGTCGCCAGGTGGGGCCGCAGCTGGTCGACGAAGTATTCGACATATCCGCGGTCGGGATCGGTCAGATGACGCGCCGCCAGGGCGGCCAGGGTGATTTCCGCGAGATAGTCACCCACCAGGACATCCACGGGATCACCGGCGAGGACCTCGTCCACCGCGGTGAACCGGTCTCCGAAGTAACCGGAGAAATTGGCCAGGCGAATCGGCTGGTCGGCCATGGGTACACCTCCTCGTGCGCCCACGAGTCTGCCGGACATGGGCGTCATCACCGTGCATGAATCCCGGCCTAACCGAACCGAACCCGGTGCCTGCGTGCTGTTTTCGCGGACTCAGGCACCGGCCTGGAGGCTCCGCGCGGAGAGTCCGACGGTCGCCGGTCCGGAGCCGACCAGCATCCGCTGGAACGCCTCCTGCTCCCGCATTCCCCGCGCTTCGGCACGGGCCCGCGCACCTGCGCTGATCCGGGTGGTCGCGCTGCGGACGAGATTGACCGGCAACCGCAGCATCGGGTACCACGGCGGCATATACGGCCACAATCCGAGCTTGCGCATGGCGCGCGGCCCCAGGTACATGGTGGCGATCGAAAGGTGCTGGGCGCGGGCGATCCTGCCGCGCAGCCACGGTAGGTTGGGGTAGTTCCAGGTGAGTGGATCGTTCGCCATCGGCAACGCGAGCCGGCGGGTGGTCTCGTCCGGGTTGGTGATGGCGGTCATGCAGTGGTACAGGATCCGCACGCTGTCGCGGAACCCGGTGGGCAGCCATTCGTCGGCGACACCCATGAGCCACCCCACATAGCGTGCGAGATGAGCGGCCGCTTCCCGGTCCGCCCGCGCGGGCAGGATTCCCATCGCCATCCCGCCGATGAACGGTGCGATGAGGGCGCCCACCAGCGTCGCCGCCATATCCGTCTGGTTGATCGGCAGCCCCCAGGCGTCACCGTCCCAGTCCGGCATGGCGCCCACGTGCCGGCGGACCAGCGAGTGGACGAATCGCACGTGCAGGGTCGAACGGTAGCCGGGGCCGAACTTCTCCATTCCGTTCTGGACGTCCAGCGCCCACTGCATGGTTTCGGCGAACCGCTGCGCTGGACCCTTCTCCAGGGCTCCGGTACGCAGCAGTGTCTTGTTGAAACCCGAGGCGAGATAACCGCCGAGGAAGGAGACATCTCGCGCCAGGTACAACCCGTCGAATCCGCCGCGGCGCAGGACTTGTTCGCCGCGGCGCAGCGCCTGTTCGTCCAGCCAGGCCGGCGGGGTCTCCACGACGGTGAAGAATTCGCGCAGCGGGGCGGGGGCGTCGGGGACCGAATCGATCCCGGCGTGCAGGGCCTGTTCGAACAGCGGCCGGGTGGTGCCCATCCCCGTCGTGATCATCCAGTCGACCAGTGAATCCATCGGCTCGTCCCCGGCCAGGAGGGAGGCGCCCATGGCGTCCCACTGCTCGGCGTCGGGCGCGCCGATGCCCATCAGCAGGGCGAACGGTCGCAGTCCGGGAACCCGGACCGGAGCGGCGGGGTGACGGGTGGGAATCGCGGCACCCGTGTTGTCGGAACCCATGAAACGAATGTATGGACTGCGTTACATTGTGTCAATCATGGGGTTCGCGAGGTCCGGGAGAAGCAGATGAACGATGCCCGTCGATATGTCGTGATCGGGGGCGGGCTCGCCGGCCTGGCCGCGGCGGTATGGCTGGCCGAGACCGGTAAGCAGGTGACCCTGCTCGAACGGCGGGCCCGGCTGGGCGGCCGCACCCAGGCGATGGAGGTCCCCGAGGTCGCCGACACACCCGACAACGGGCAGCACGTGGTGGCCAGCGGCTACCGCAGCCTGTTCCGCTACCTCGACAGCGTGGGAACCCGCGACCATCTCGAATTCCCCGGCGCGGGGACGCTGCGCTGGCCGGGTGGACGCGCGGTCCTGTTGCACACCAAGGGATTCCGTGCGGTACGCACAGTGCTCGGCGCCCACCCCGACGCGGGGGTGCTCGACCGGCTCCGGGCGCTGCGGGCGACGATCCGGCTCGGGTGGCAGGCCCTGTACCAGCCCGCGGATCTCGCCGATATCACCACCGAGCAGTGGTTCGAGCGGGTGGGAATGCCCGCGACAGCGCGGGAAGCACTGTGGGACTGGCTGGCTCTCGGTATCGCGGCCGAACCGGTCCAGCGAGAGTCGGCGAAGGTATTCGCCGATGTACTGGCGACCGGGATCCGCATCGGGGCGCAG
This sequence comes from Nocardia rhamnosiphila NBRC 108938, assembly GCF_000720425.1. Taxonomy (GTDB): domain Bacteria; phylum Actinomycetota; class Actinomycetes; order Mycobacteriales; family Mycobacteriaceae; genus Nocardia; species Nocardia rhamnosiphila. The sequence continues at coordinate 997,597 of NZ_JOAJ01000001.1, forward strand.
GACCGTGTCGGCGTCACCATCGGCTATCCGACCGTGGACCTGGACACCCTGTACATCACCGGCGCCGAGCGGGCCTTCGCCCGATACGGTGTCGATGTCCGGTTCCGGACGGTGGCCCGCCGGATCCTGATCACCGACGGCCTGGTGACCGGGGTGCAACTGGCCGACGGCACCGAGATCCCGGCCGACGCGGTGGTGTGCGCGGTACCCAATTCGCGGATCCACGGTCTGCTCGACGAACTGCCCGAACACGCCGAGATCTATGCGGCCGCCGACAAACTGGGCGTTACCCCGATCGTCAGCACCAACCTGTATCTGGACCGGCCGCTGCGGACGAAGTCCGCGATGGAAGCGCTGATCGGGGGGACCGGCGTGATCGACGAGGTCTTCGACCGGCAGCGTATGCACGGCCGGAACCCCGACGGTGCCTGGCTCTACTGCCTGACCACCAGCGGCGCCTACGAGCAGATCCACAAGAGCAACGACGAGATCGTCGCGGAGCAGCTCGCGCTGATCCGTCGCTATTATCCGGAAGCCGAGGCGGCACGGCTGGTGCACGCCCATGTCGTGAAAATGCCGAAGGCCACCTTCTCTCAGGTGCTGGGCACCGCAGGTCTGCGCCCGGACCAGCGGACCTCGGTGCCGAATCTGGTACTGGCCGGCGACTGGACCCGTACCGACTGGTCGGCCACGATGGAAAGCGCTGCCCAGAGCGCGGAGCGGGCGGTGGCGGCACTGCTGGACCATGCCGCCGCGGCCGATCGCGCTCGGCGATGACGCCGGGATCGGCGCCTTGCGATCGACTCGCAGATGGTTGCCCCGGACGGCGCCTTCCCGCTGACCGCCCCGGGTGCCGGTGTCGGCTCCGGCAGGCGAGGACACCGCTCGGGCGCTGATCCGCGCGTCGAGTGTGCCGCCGCGGCGGCCGGGACCGGATCCGTTCCGACGAGACGGTGCGCGCCGGGCCGGTACGGCGGTCCGGCGATCTCGCGGCGGCCGCCGCGGTGCCTACGATCGACGAGTGATACGGGGCCGACAAGGAGTTACGACCGTGGTGAAGATTTCCCGGACCACCCAGGTGTCCGACAGCATCGTGGTGGACATCGATCCGGAGACTGCCTACGACGCAGTGACCGATGTGACGCAGATGGGCAGGTGGAGTCCGGAGAACACCGGGGCCGTGGTCCCGGAGCCGGGCCGGCCCGTCTATCCCGGAATGGAGTTCGTGGGCGCCAACCGGCGCGGCGCCATGCGCTGGCACACCGGATGCACGGTGGTGGTGGCCGAGCGGCCGAGCCGGTTCGTCTTCGAGGTCCGCCGGTGGGGAGTGTGGAAGCCATTGCTGCCGGTGGCCGTGGCCACCTGGGAGTACCGGTTCGATGAGGTGGCCGGTGGCACTCGGATCACCGAGACCTGGTACGACGATCGCGCCGGTTGGCCGGACACGCCCGCGCTGTGGTTCGACCGGATCGCCACCGGAAAACGGGGCTTCGCCGAATTCCAGAAGGGCAATATCCGGCGGACCCTGGAGCGGATGAAGGCCGAACTGGAGGCTGTTCGCGGAATCTGAATCAGCCCCACCTGCGGTGAACAGAGGGCCGGGTCGCGCTACTCCGGCCCGAAATTGGCCGATGAACTGGCACGATAGGGTCATCCGTAATCGCGTCGCGGTAGTTGGCCGAGCGTCCGATTGGTTATTGACACCAGTCCCGACAGGTGTCTAGTTTTGACCTCGCCCGCGGAAGATTCCCCGGGCACTCCGCTTGTCGGCTGTCCCGGCCGCCGCGTTCCGGGGCGGGGCGCGGCGGGCGGGGCGGCTGTCGCGCGGAGTCGTGCACAGCTGTTCGGAGGTCGTCCTTGTCCGCATTCTCACGGCGCACATTCCTGAGTGGTACCGCGGCCGCCGCAGCCGGATTCACCGTCGCCGGCACGGGTGTCGCCGCCGCGCAACCCGGGAGCCGCGCGCCGCGGCGGCGCACTCCTGTTGTGCGCGAAGAGCATCGGGTGATCGTGGTCGGCTCCGGATTCGGTGGCGGGATCGCCGCGCTGCGGCTGGCCCGGGCCGGTGTGCCGGTTCTGCTGCTCGAACGTGGAAAGCGCTGGGCGACCGGGCCGAACGCGGACACCTTCGGTAATCCCATGGACCCGGACCGGCGACTACTGTGGCACGGTTCCGATCCGCAACTATTCGGGAAGCCGGTGGCGCTCGAGCCCTACACCGGACTGCTCGACGCGGTCGCGGGCGAGAACATGACCGCGCTGTGCGCGGCGGGGCTGGGTGGTGGTTCCCTTCTCTACCAGGGGATGTCGTTGCAGCCGAGCGAAGCGGTGTTCAACACACATTTCCCGCAGGAACTGGACTGGCGCCTGATGGACCGCGTGCACTATCCGCGCGTCGCGTCGATGCTACGGCTGGCGGTGGCGCCCGACGAACTGATCGCCCATCCGCACTACAAGGCCGCCCGCGTCTTCGCCCGGAACGCCGCGGCCGCCGGCTTGCCGGTGTCCAAGATTCCGATGCCCATCGACTGGAATTACGCTCTCGCCGAGACCCGCGGTGAGATGAAGGCCTCCTATACCAACGGTGCCGGCGCGTTCGGGGTGAACAACGGCGGTAAACATTCGGTGGACGTCACCTATGTGGCCGAGGCCGAGGCCACCGGCCTGGTCGATGTGCAGGTCATGCATAACGTCACCGATGTGGAACGCGGCCCGGACGGCCGCTGGCTCCTCCATGTGGATCGGACCGACGAGACCGCGCGGGTGCTGGAGAAGAAGATCCTCACCACCAAGGCGCTCATCATGGCCGCCGGCAGTCTCAACACCACCGATCTGCTCGTGCGTGCCGCCGCCAAGGGGCTGGTCCCGGATCTGCCCGACGAACTGGGTATGGGCTGGGGAACCAATGCCGACCGGATCTACACCTGGACCGACCTGGCCGAGGACTTCGGTCCCGAACAGGGCGGACCGGTCGTCTACGGCAGCCTGAACTGGAGCGATCCGGCGACAGCGCACACCGTCATCCAGGCCTCGATTCCGCCGCTGGGTATGGATGCCCACACCACCATGCTGGTCGGATACGGAGTGAGTGAGACACGGGGCCGCTTCGTCTACGATTCGGCCACCGACAGCGCCCGGTTGTCCTGGCCCGCGGACGGGGACGCGGGCATCCAGTACGGATGGATCGAGAAAACCGTGCACAAGGTGGCCGGTCCGGCGTCGGTGATCGGCGACACCAACCGCGCGTTCCCTTCGACCTGGCATCCCCTGGGCGGCGCCTGTATGGGGACGGTCTGCGATCTCGACGGCCGTGTCCACGACCAGCCGGGGCTGTACGTGCTCGACGGCGCGCTGCTCCCCGGTAACGCCGCCGCGTGCAATCCGTCGATGACCATCGCCGCGGTGGCCGAACGGGCCATGGACAACCTGGTCGCCCAGGATGTGGGGTCGATGATCTGACGGTCGCCGGGCCCGGTACGGCCGGCCCCGACCACAGCGGCGGAAGCGGTGCGGGGCCGGGGCCGGGTTGTGCGAATCCCTCTGCCGCGAGTAGAACGGGTTCTAATCCAAGATTCCCGTACCCGATCGGGAATGAGACCGTACCCCTCGACCGGAATGAGAACCGTGCCTGTAGCGCTGACCGCCGACCAGGCGGCACTGGCCGAAACCGTGACCGGATTCGCCGACCGCCGCGCCGGTCGCGGACACCTCCGCGAGAACACCGAACGCCTGAAAGCGGGCGTGCGGCCGGATTTCTGGCCCGACCTGGTGGCGCTCGGCCTGGCCGGGGTCCATCTGCCGGAATCGATCGGCGGACAGGGCGGCACCCTCGACGACCTCGCGGTGGTGGTCGCCGAATCCGGGCGGGCGCTGCTGCCGGGCCCGCTGCTGCCCACCGTGGTCACCAGCGCGGTGCTCGCCGCAGCGGCGGGGCAGGACCGCGTCGATGCCCTGCTGCGGAAGTTCGCCGCCGGGGCGACCGGCGCGGTCGTCGTGCCCGAGCACGCGATCACGGTGGACGGCGCCTCCGGCGATACCGCGCGGCTCGACGGTGTCACCGGGCCGGTGCTGGGGGCCGCGTCGGCCGAACTGTTCGTGGTGGCCGCCGCGTCCGGCGCGGAGACCAGGTGGTTCGTCGTCGACCGGACGGCCGCGGGACTCGAGGTCGAGGTGCAGGACGGAGCCGATCTGGGCCGCGATATCGGCAAGATCCGGTTCACCTCGGTCGCTGCCGATACACCGGTCGCGCTCGACACCGAGCGGGCCGTCGCGGTCGCCGTGGCGCTGTCGGCCGTGGAGGCGGCGGGGGTGATCCGCTGGTGTTCGGACACCGCCACCGCCTACGTCACCTCGCGCACCCAATTCGGCCGGCCGATCGGCGCCTTCCAGGCGGTACAGCACCGCACCGCCCAACTACTGATCACCAGCGAACTCGCCACCGCGGCGGCCTGGGACGCGATTCGCGGCCTGGACGACGAGGCGCAGCAGCGGACGCACGCGGTCGCCGGCGCGGCGCTCACCACCCTCGGCAACGCGGTACACGCGGCCGTGGAATGCCTGGGCCTGCACGGCGCGATCGGGTTCACCTGGGAACACGATCTCCACCTCTACTGGCGGCGGGCCATCGCGCTGGCCGCGCTGGCCGGGCCGGTGGAATCGTGGGAACTGCGGCTCGGCGCGGCGGCGCTGCACGGGCCGCGTACCTTCGCCGTACCCCTGCCCGAGACGGATTCGTCTTTCCGGGAACAGGTTTCGGCGATCCTGGACCGCGCGGCGGAACTGGACAACCCGGGTCCCTCGAAGATCGGCGACACCGATGCGGTGAACCCGGGCCCACGCCGGACGCTGCTGGCCGACAACGGCCTGGTCTCGCCGCCGATGCCGCGGCCCTACGGGATCGAGGCCGGACCCCTGGAACAGCTGATTCTGCAGGACGAATACGACCGGCACGGGATCGCCCAGCCCTCCATGGGAATCGGCCAGTGGGTGGTACCCATCGTGCTGCACCGGGGCACACCCGAGCAATTGGCCCGATTGGCGGCTCCCGCACTGCGCGGCGAAGAGATCTGGTGCCAGCTGTTCAGTGAACCGGAGGCCGGATCCGATGTCGCCTCCCTGAGCCTGCGGGCCACCCGGGTCGAGGGCGGATGGGAGCTGAACGGACAGAAGATCTGGACCACGCTCGCCCATCGCGCCGACTGGGGGTTGCTGCTGGGCCGCACCGATCCGGACGCCGAACGGCACCGCGGACTCACCATGTTCCTGGTCGATATGCACGGCGCCGGGGTGACGGTCCGCCCGATCACCCAGGCCAGCGGCGGTGCCGAGTTCAACGAGGTCTTCTTCGACAACGCTTTCGTGCCCGATTCGATGGTCCTGGGCGAGCCGGGACAGGGCTGGACGCTGACCCTGGAGACGCTGGCGCAGGAACGGCTGTTCATCGGCGGTGTCCGGGATCCGGGGCACAACAAGCGGATCAAAGAGATCATCGACCGCAAGGAGTACGCCGGCAGCCGGGACGACGCGCTGCGCACACTCGGCCGAATCAGTGCTCGGGGCGCGGCCGTCTCGGCGTTGAATCTGCGCGAGACGATCCGGCGGCTGGACGGTCAGCCGGTCGGTCCGGCCACGAGTGTCGCGAAGGCGGCGGCCTCCATGCTGCACACCGACGCCGCGGCGGCCGCCCTGAACCTGATCGGCCCGGCCGGGGCCCTCGGCGAAGCGGTCTCCGAACCGGTACACCACGAACTCGATATCCCGACCTGGATCATCGGCGGTGGGACACTGGAGATCCAGCTCAATACCATCGCGACGCTGGTGCTCGGGTTGCCCCGGAAATAACGCGCGGACCGGTCGGACCGGGGTGCCCGGATCGACCCGCAACTGAGGGCGGGCGCCCCTGTTACCGTCGGTAGCGTGACCGAGCGACTACCCGCGATCCTGCGCGCCGACCTGCGCCTACCCGTTATCGCCGCCCCCATGTTCATCGTGTCCGGCCCCGAGCTGGTCCTCGCCCAGTCGAAGGCGGGGATCATCGGCTCCTTCCCGGCGCTCAACGCGCGGAGCACCGACAAACTGCGGGAATGGCTAACCCGGATCACCGGTGAGCTGGCCGCGACCCCGGGCGCGGCGCCGTACGCGGTGAACCTGATCGTGCACAAGAGCAATGGGCGCCTGCTGGAGGATCTGGCGATCCTGGAGGAGTTCCGGGTACCGATCGTGATCACCTCGCTGGGCGCCCGCACCGACGTCAACGAACGGATCCGCGCCTACGGCGGGGTGGTGCTGCACGATGTCATCAGCGATACCTTCGCCCGCAAGGCCGTGGCCAAGGGGGCCGACGGACTGGTCGCGGTGGCCGCCGGCGCGGGTGGCCACGGTGGGACGGTGTCGCCGTTCGCGCTGATCCGGGAGATCCGGGAATGGTTCGACGGCCCGCTGGCACTCTCGGGCGCCATCGCGCACGGCGACAGTGTGCTCGCGGCCCTCGCCGCGGGCGCCGACTTCGCCTATGTGGGCTCCACATTCATCGCGACCGACGAAGCCGCGGCGGTGCCCGAGTACAAGAAGATGATCGTCGCCGGCACCGCCGGGGATATCGTCTACACGGATTTCTTCACCGGCGTCAAGGGTAACTACCTGCGGCCGAGTATCGTCGCCGCCGGTATGGACCCCGATGCGCTGGGGGCCCCGGGTGACGGCTCCGGGTCGCTGGAATTCCTGAACTCCGGTGAGGCCAAGGCGTGGCGCGATATCTGGGGCGCGGGGCACGGTATCGGCGCGGTGACCGGGATCGGTCCCACCGCGGCCGTGGTCGACCGGCTCGCCGTGGAGTACGAGCGGGCCCGGGAGCGGCTGGCCGCGCTGGGGTGAGCGAGATCAGTTCAGCGCGTGCGCGCGGAAGAAGTCCCAGATGAGCGTGGTGGCGCTGATGGACTCGGTATCGGAGCCGACCAGGGCGACCGGGAAGATCACCGAGGGGGTGCCGAACCAGAGGTGACCGCCCCCGATCACCGACCACAGCTGGACCTCGGCTCCCGCCGGGCACGGATAGGCCGACAGGATCACATCACCGGTGACCTGCCGCTCGACCGGCTCGCTCGCACATCCGTTGCGCCGGGCCCAGGCGGCGGCATTCTCCGGAACCGAATGTGGGCCTGGACCTTCCACCTCGGGTGCCCGATGGGCGGGGTCGGCCGAACCGGATCCGTCCGGCGAAGGGAGCAGCCGCGCGTTCGGGCCGGTGCCGCCCTCGTAGGCGACGATGGGGTCCGCGGTGCCGTGCAGGGCGATCACCGGCATCGGCCGGGCCGGCGTGCACCACGCGAAATCGGCCAGCCCCGCGACCGGCGCGATGGCGGCGATCCGATCGGCCAGCTGGCAGCCCAGTGACGACGTGGTGAAGCCGCCCATGGACAGCCCGGTGGCGTAGATACGCCGGGTGTCCACGCAGAGTGTGGATTCCACCTCGGTGAGCAGGTCCGCCAGATAGCCGATATCGGCCGAACCGGAACCGAAGTCCCAGCGGGGCAGGCCGGGACGCAACAGTTGCGGGGTGATGGTGACGAAGCCGTGGCTGCGTCCGTAGGCGCCGAGTTCGGTGCTCGTGTACTGGATGAACGCGGGTTCGAGATATCCGTGCAGGTCCAGGACCACCGGCAGGGGGCGGTCCGTGCCGGCGGGAACATCCCGGCCGTAGACACCGGAGATCCCGCGGGATCCGAACAGTACCGCCTCGGTACCGGGCCGCGGCTGCGGTACCGAACAGCCCGCCGAGGGGAGTGGAGCCGGGGTCGCGGGTCCGGCGTGGGCGGGGCTCGCCATGAGGCCGAGTGATACGACGACCGCGAATACGGCCGGCACTGCTCGCGAAACGGCGAAGCGCCACAGTTTCCCGCGCACGGCGGAAATAGCATTTCTATTCATGTAAAAGATCATGGCAAAGAGCGGTAATCCGCTTGCCGTAATTCCGAATTCACACAGTTCGGGCCCTGGACGTATTCGCGGCGCGCCCCGACCGGCAGCGGCCGCGCCGCGAATCCCGCCGCGTGTTTCAGCCGTTCGCGCGGGCCAGCAGATCGTCGAGTTCCTCGGCGGTCATCAGCCCACCGAGGTTCAGCGCGATGCGCCCGATGGGGATGGACCCGATCATGCGCGCCATATCCACCCCCAGATCGGTACCCGCCGAACTACCGGGCTCCCCGATCAGCGGCGCCAGTTTCGCGCCGAGTTCCTGCCTCGCCACCGGATTCGCCATGACCTCGGCGAACGCCGATTCCCGGGTGAGCGGCACCCGAACCTCGTCCCCGTCGACCCGGACGGTCACGCGCACCGGCAGATCCCGGCTGGAACGCCCGATGAACAGAATGTAGTCGCCGCCTTCGACGATCCAGCGACCGGCGGGTTCGTGCCATCGGGCGAATTCCCGGCGGGGTATCCGGACAGTGACCTCGTCCGCCGCACCGGGATCCAGCTCCACCGTCGCGAATCCACCGAGTTCCCGCGGCGGGCGCGACATCGACGAGGTCACCGGGCTCGTATAGACCTGGACGACCTCCCGGCCGGCCCGTGCGCCGGTATTGGTCACCCGTACCGTCACTGTGACGCCGTCGGCGTCGGAGACCGCGTGCGGTTCGGCGTAGGCAAAGGTCGTATAGGTCAGTCCGTGCCCGAACGGGAAGCTCACCTCGAGTTCACGGCGGTCGTACCAGCGGTAGCCGACGAAAATACCTTCCCCGTACCGGACATGGCCCTGCTCGCCCGGAAAATTGTCGTAGGCGGGCACATCGGCGAGCCGTAGCGGAATCGTTTCGGTCAACCGGCCCGTCGGTGCGGCGATACCGAACAGCAGATCGGCGACGGCGCCGCCGGCCGCCTGGCCCAGCAGCGCGGCGTCCAGGATCGCGTCCGCGGCCCCGACTACGGGCGCCAGCCGCAGGACACCGCCGTGCGACAGGACCACGACGACCCGGTCCTGCACCGCGCGAACGGCGTGGAGAAGCTCGAGCTGGTCCGCGGGTAGTTCGATATGGTCGCGATCGAAGCCCTCGGATTCCTGTGTGGCCGCAAGCCCCAGGAAAAGTACGGCGACATCGGCCCGGGCGGCCGCCTCGACGGCCTCCGCACGCAGATCCGCTGGTGCGGAGTCGGACCCGGTATCGAATCCACGGGCGTAGGTGACCGCCGCCGATCCGGCGTGGGCGCGGATCTCGTCCAGCGCGATATCGACCCGGGTGGCGTTGACATGAGACGATCCGCCGCCCTGGTAGCGCGGTTCGGTCGCGAATTCGCCGAGCACCGCGATATGCCCGCCGGGGGACAGGGGCAGGACATCGTGGTCGTTCTTCAACAGCACCGCGCAGCGACTCGCGACCGTACGGGCGAGGGCATGATGCTCGTCGGCATCCCAACCGGTCGCCGGATCGGCGCTGCCGGCGGCGCGGATGGCCAGGGCGGCGATCCGACGCGCGGATGCTTCCAGGATCTCCGGGGCCAGCGAGCCGTCGGCGACCGCGGCGGCCACCCGCCGATCACCGGCCTCGTCGGCGCCGGGCATCGCCAGATCCAGTCCGGCGGCGACCGCGGCGACCCGGTCGTCGACCGCGCCCCAGTCGCTCACCACCACGCCCGTGAAATCCCATTCCTCGCGCAGGACCTCGGTGAGCAGCCAGTGGTTCTGCGCCGCGTACACGCCGTTGATCTTGTTGTACGAACACATCACCGTCCAGGGGGCGGCCTCCCGTACCACGTGCCCGAACGCGTGCAGATAGATTTCGCGCAGCGGGCGTGGATCGACATCCGAACTCGACGTCATCCGTTCGTGTTCGGTGTTGTTCGCCGCGAAGTGCTTCAGCGACGCGCCCACACCTTGCTCCTGGAGTCCACGGACCCAGCCGGTGGCGAGCGCGGCGGTGAGCCGGGGATCCTCGGAGTAGTACTCGAAGTTGCGGCCGCAGCGCGGATCCCGCTTGATGTTGATCCCGGGTCCCAGCACGATGTGCACACCCGCGGCCCCGGCCTCCCGGCCGATCGCCGCCCCCACCCGCGCGGCGAGCTCCGGGTCCCAGCTCTGCCCCAGACCCACCGCGGGCGGAAAACAGGTGGCCGGAATACTCGGGCCGATGCCCAGCGCGTCACCGGCGTGATCGGGGTTTTGACAGCGCAGGCCGTGCGGGCCGTCGGAGACGGTGATCGACGGGATATCCCCGATCGGCTCGGTCGACCAGAAGTCGCGGCCACTGCCCAGCCGGGCACGCTGCTCGACCGACAGCGGGGTGACGAGGTCGTCCGGGGTGGGCGCGATCGGGTCCGGCATACGACTCCTCCTGGTGGTTCGGCACTGCTGTCGAACCTAGCCGCTGGGAGCGGTGCGGTGGTGGATACGACCAGCGTTGCGTGACAGTTCGCAGGTTGGCCGGTACCGGCCCGCCGGACCGGGACCGGCCACCGTGTCAGGACGCGGCCGGTCCGTAGTCCAGGTGCACCACCCCGTTGGCGTAGACGTCATGGCCTTTGAGGGTGAACTTCGTGGTGCCGACCCCGTCGGTGAACAGTTTCTCCCCTTTGCCCAGGGCGATCGGATACACGAACAGATGCAGATCGTCGACCAGTCCATCGGCGAGCAACGCCCGGACCAGGGTGCCACTACCGCTGATATAGATGGTCCCGTCGATCTCGTCCTTCAGCGTGCGGATCTTATCGGGGTCGTAGGCGCCGAGGGAGGTGCTGTTGGCCCATTCGGCCTGCGGCTGCCGCGCGCCCACCACGTATTTGGCGGTGTCGTTGAAGAACGGTGCGCCCGGATCGTCCTCGACGGTACGGGTGGACCACGCCGGTGCGAACATCTCGAAAGTGTTGCGACCGAGCAGGATCGCCTTCGCGTTGCCGGTGATCGCGGCAAGGGTTTCACCCATCTGCGGATCGAACCCGAACTCGAAGGTGAACGACGGGTCCTCGTACGACCCGTCGAGGGAGACGAACTCGTGCACGGCGATGGTTCCCATGGTGATGTCCTTTCTGGCAGCGGCTCGGTGTGTGCCACCGGTCTGTGGTCGGCCGCTGGGCTTGTCGGTCTTGTTCGGGTAGACGTGACACGACAAGGTTTCTCATCGGTGCCCCGCCGATCCCGCTCCGGCGTGGATTCTCAGCAGCGGGAGGGTGACGCCGGGTCGCGGGATGGAATTCTGTTATGCAGGTGGCGGTACGGGTTGAGAAAGGTGGACGATGGCTCCGACGAAGGAATGGGCGCTACATCGTCCGGACAACGCTCCGATCCTCAATCCCTACATCACCTATATCGAAAAGGTACTGAAGGCGCTGGAAGACGGGCTGGGGGACAAGAACGCGCAAACGCTGAACGCGGGGAAGCTGGTGAAGAAAGCGGCCGAGCGCCCCGGCGAGAGCGCGTTGCGGCAACAGTACGACCTCAACATGAAGCAGGTCGATGGCTATCAGGAGGACTGGGAGTCCCTCGACGACCAGATCGGTTTCATCGCCGGCTTCGCGGCCGAAGACGCCAATACGGTGAGCCGGGAGTTCGACGAACTCCGCGACAGTGCCATAGACATCTCCGCGGCGGTACCGGACGATCCCACTCCGGCCCGTCAGATCGACGCCGTGAACGCGCTGGACAATGCGGTCGGCGTCGCCTATGAGGCGATCCTGCGTGCCTACGCGAAGCTGGAGGGCAAGTCCACCGAGGTTCCCGCACAGAACTGGTCGGGTAATGGTGGGGCCGCGCCGTACGTTCCCGGCCTCACCAACACCAGCGGTGCCTACAGCGGTGCCTCGGCCCAGCCCATCGGCGAGGGCGAGAAGGCGCAGGTGCAGGATATGTACAAATACCTGCTCGAGAAGGGCTTCACCCCGGCGCAGGCGGCGGGTATCCTCGGGAACCTCCAAGTGGAGTCGGGCTTCGACACCGGCGCGTACAACCCGGGCGAAGGCGCTATCGGTCTGGCCCAGTGGCTGGGCGGTCGCCGGGCGAACCTGGAGGCGTTCGCCGCGGCTCAGGGCAAGCCGGTGACGGATTGGAAGACACAGATCGACTTCATGGTGCACGAGCTGGACAACAGTGAATCGGGGGCCATGCGCAGACTGAAGGGCACCACGACCGCCGGCGACGCAGCGGCGGTCTTCGACCAGTACTACGAACGAAGCTCCGGCGAGGCACGCGGGCAGCGGATCGCCAATGCCCAGAGCATCGCGAACAATATGGCGAACTCGACTCCTACCACCGATCCCTCGGTACTGGCATAACGCGGCGCACATTCGATCCGGCATGACGCGCGGAGTCGAACCGGCTTACGCGCAGAGCAGCAAGGGCGCAGAACCGCCGACGTCGGCTCGTCCACGCCCGCCCCCGTGTCTCCGTGAAAGTTTTCCTCGCGGTATCGCAGAGATATCGGTGCAAACTTCTCACCAGCGGGGATGTTCGGCAACGCGCCGGATGGAACTCTGTTGAGAAAGTGGTGGTGTACTGGGCGCGGGACGGAGGGCGATGGTCGTCGCAAAGAGCTGGACACTCCGTCGTCCGTTGAACGCTCCGCTCCTCAACCCCTATATCGACTATGCCGAGAAGGTTCTCAAGAAACTGCAGAACAGCCTGGGCGACCGTACCGCGGCGAGCCTCACCGCCCAGCAGTTCGCCCGCCTGGCCGGCGAGCGGCCCGGCGACGGTGATCTAGCGGACAAGTACGAGCTGTTGGATCAGCAGGTCGCGGCCTATATCGAGGACTGGAACACCCTCGACAACCAGATCGCCGAACTCGCCGCCCTGGCCGCCGACGACGCCAACGGCGTCAGCGGCTATTTCGAGGATCTCCGCGACGCGGTCGTCGAGATCACCGACAGCGTGCCGGACAACCCCACCTCGCGACAGCAGTTCGACGCGGTCGTCGCGATAGACAACACCATCGGCGCCACCGTCCGCAAAATGCAGTCCGCGCACAACGAACTGGAGAACAAGTCCCTGCAGGTGCCGCAGGACCGGTCCGGAGGTACCAGTGGCTCTCCGGGAAGCACGGGCTCCCCGATGAGTCCGCTCATGGGCGGGCAATCCGCAGGCGGTGGTGACTCCGCATCCGACGACGATTCCGGGTCCGGCGGTGAGATCACCGGTACCTCCGGCAGACCGACCAAGATGCCGACCGGCGATCTGGCGCAGTGGATCGATCAGGCGATCGAGATACTCCAGCAGAACGGGTACGACGTCACGGACTCGGACGCCGCCATCATCGCGACGATGATCGAGAAGGAGTCCAGCGGCGATCCGAACGCGATCAATCTGTGGGACAGCAACGCGGAAGCGGGCACTCCGTCCAAAGGTTTGATGCAGACCATCGATCCCACGTTCAATGCCCACGCCCTGCCCGGGCACACCGATATCTGGAATCCGGTCGACAACATCTGCGCGGGTACCGCCTACGCCATCGAACGGTACGGGTCGCTCGAGAATGTGCCCGGAATCGTCAATATGTCCCACGGTGCCGGCTACGTGGGGTATTGATCGTAATTTGGCGGGTACGGGGGGATTCCGGATCACCGGCGTCGTCGAGAGCCGATGTTAACGCCGGCTTGCCGTGGGGGAATTAGAGTTCGGACGCGGCGCCACTCCGGTGACGCGCAGGAGAGCAAGGATCACAGGACTTCCGTATGGGTCATCCGCAACAGCCCAATCCGCATCAGCACCAGCAGCCGTATCCGGGACAACCCGTGCCGGGACAGCAGCCTTACCCAGGGCAGTACGGCCAGCCCTACCCGCCGGGTCAGCCGCAGTACGGAGCCCCCGGCGGTTATGGAGCCCCGCCCCCGCGTTCCGGCGGGAACGGCGGCCGGATCGCGCTCATCGTCGGTGGTGTCGCGGTAATCCTGATCGCTGTCGGGGTGGGCGCCTTCTTCCTGTTCAGCGGTGGCGGTGGTTCGGTCGTGGGTGGCGGCTACGACGACCCCCGGGATGTCGCCCAGGCCTGGGTGGACCAGAAGGGCGACCCGGAGGATCTGGTCTGCGCGGCCGATCTGGACGAGATCTCACAGTACGAGCAGCAGAACCCGACGAAGCCGACCGATGTACCCGATGTCGATCTTCCGGAGTCGACGACCACGCTGAAGAGTGTCGACGTCCCCGCGGGCAGCGATAAGGGCACGTTCACCATGGAGATGTCCATGGAGGTGATGGGTACCTCGACCACCACCACCATGACCTACGACCTGGTCGAAGAGGACGGTGGCTGGAAGGTCTGCGGCATCCTCGATCCGGAAATCGAGATGGACGATTCGGGCTTCGGTCTGGGCGGCCGCTAGCCCTCGGCTCGATACTCCGGCGGAACTCGGCGACGCGGGGCGGTCCCGTCGCCGAGTCTCGCCGGGTCGCGGCGGCTCGTCTCCGTGGATCGCCCGGCGACAGCGATGGTCCGCGCCGCACGGCGGACGTATGCGAATGGAAGGCTGCGGCGCACCCCGCAGCGCCGCAGCCATGCATTCCCACACGCTGGGTCGGCCCCGAGCGGCTGCCGTGCGGTTCGTTGCCGTCGGCGGCGGAAGCCCGGCCCGACGGTGACCGGCGATATCCGCGGCGCGCCGGAGGCGCCGCGGCGCTCTCGTTCGGTACCGAGTCGTCGTCCACGGACGGAGATCGCGATCCGGCGGATCCGCGGTCAGCGGTGTGTTCGGTGGCGACACACGAACGGTGCCGATCGCGCGAAGGCGACCGGCACCGTCTGTCTTTCCGACCCTACGGGCTTCGGTAGCAGGGTTCAGAGGGGCTCATGCGACAGGAAACGCTCTGTTTGCGACACACTGCGGGTGATCGGACCGCGTGCTCCGAATTTCTCCGGCCATAGGGACCGTCCGGTTTCCGATGGACGCGCCCGAACCGTATCCTCCGGGCGTGGATGTCGGGATATTCGTGGTGGACGGTGTGGCCGATTTCGGTCTGGGCGCACTGCTCGGCGCGTTCGGCACAGCCAACGCGCTGCGCAAGGAGCTGCCGAATCCGCCGCCGCCCTGGAATATCCGCACGGTCTCGCTGGGCTCCTCGGTGCGCTCGGGCAGCGGCAATCTGGTACCGACGACGCCGCTGGGGGAGATTCCGGCGCCGCTGGACGCTCTGGCGGTGGCGGCGGTGGACATTCTGGAACCCGAGCCCCTGGTGGAGCTGGTCACCGATGTGGAACACACGCGGGTCCTCGAGCACATCCGGGAGGCGAGAGCGCAGGGAGTGCACCTGGCCGCCGCCTGCACCGCGACCTTCTTCCTGGCGGAATCCGGAGTGCTCGACGACTCACCGGCGACGACCAGCTGGTGGCTGGGCGCCTGTTTCCGCGGGCGCTACCCCCGGGTCCGGTTGGACGAGAGCTGCATTGTCTGTCACGGGGACGGGATCACGACCGCGGGCGCCTCGCTCGCGCATATGGATATGGCGCTGTCGCTGATCTACCGAACCAGCCCCGAGCTGGCGGAACGAGCCATGCGGTACCTCGCTGTGGGGCCGCGGGCCAGCCAGGCGCCCTATGCGATACCCGAGGTGGTGGCCCGCGGGAGTTCGCTGATCGCCGGTTACGAACGCTGGGTGCGCGACCACCTGTCCGAACAGTTCCTGATCGCCACTGCCGCGCGTGAACTCGGTGTCACCGAGCGCAGCCTGCAACGGGCGACCCGCGCCGCGCTCGGCATGTCACCGAAGGATTTCGCCGACGATATCCGGCTCGATCGGGCCACACAGCTGCTGCGGTCCGGCGGGCTCACCGTGGGCTCGGTCGCCCGTGAGGTCGGATACGTCAACGCCAGCGCATTGCGTGCCCTCGCCCGCCGCCGGCGCGGCCTGTCCCTGGCCGAGATCCGCACTCACCGCCTCCCCTGGTAGAAGGCGGTTCGTCCGGTTCCGGTGGCGGTGAGCGGGGTGATCCCTACACTGTCCGCATGTCTGTTCGACGGCTGATCGCCGCCCTCCTGCTCACTGCCGCCGCGTCGCTGGGGATCTCGGCCTGCACCGCGACGGGACCGGGGGCGCGGAGCGAATGCGAGGTCAGCGGCTGCACCGTGACATTCGAGCGCGGTGTGCAGGCGAAGATCAGCGTGCTGGGCGTGGATACCGAACTCACCTCGGTCCAAGGCGATCTCGTCACCCTGTCGGTGGCGGGCCAGCCGGTCACCGTGCCCATGGGGGAGTCCGGTTCGGTGCAGGGGCTGAACCTTACGGTGCAGGAGGTCACCCAGGACACGGTCGTGGTGCGGCTCGCCACCGGCTTGTGAGCCCTCGCGCGTCCTGCGAGCTCAGTGGTGCTCGGGCACCCGCCGCTCCACCCAGCGGGGCCCGGCGCGTCCATAACCCGGCGCCGGGAACGGGTAGTCCGGGTATTCGGCCAGGGCCGGCGCCGCGCTGACCACGTGCCCATGGGTCACGGTGTTCCCCGGGCCGGGTACCGCCGGCGCCGGATGGTCGGGTGTGCGGCCTCGTTCGGAGAGCAACCAGGTCGCGGTGCGGGCCAGCGACACCCGCACATCCCGGCCGCGGCCGTCGCCCGCGCGGGCGGCGAGCGCGTCGACGATTCCGGCGGCCAGCAGGTAGCCGGAAGCGTGGTCGAGCGCCTGCGCGGGTAGCGCGCCCGGCATGGCGGACGCTCCCTCGATCACCGCGATTCCGGTCGCGGCCTGCACAATGCTGTCGAATCCGCGCCGGCCCGCCCACGGCCCGGTGAATCCCCAGGCACTCACCCGGGCGTGGACGAGCCCCGGCCGTCCGGTGAGGCCGAGCCGTTCCAGTGCGCCCGGTCGATATCCGGTCACCAGCACGTCGGCGGAGTCCAGCAGTGCCTCCCGGGCCGCGGACACCGACCTCAGGTCCAGCAGGGTCGAATATTTGCCCTGGCAGGTGTCGGTGTACTGCCAGGAGATCTCCGGCAGATCCGGCGGGTCGACCCGCAGGACTTCGGCCCCGAGCAGTGCCAGCGCCCGGGTGGCCACCGGACCGGCGATCACCCGGGTCAGATCCAATATCCGTACGCCCTGGAGCGGCTGGTACGGGGTCCCCGAGACCGGCAGCGTGTACCGGCGCCGGTCACCGCGTTCCACCAGCGCGACGAGCGGGCCCGCCCCGGCCGCGGCGGCCTGCGGTCCGGCCCGCCACTGCGCTTCGTCGCGTACCTGCGCCACGATCGCGCCCCGGGCCGCGGCCAGCTCTTCGAGATCGGCGGCGCGGATCATCGCCATCTGGGCCTCGGCCGGTTCGCGCGGTGCGTCCGCGGGAAGTTCGAGGGCGGCCAGCAGCCGGGCACGGTGATGCGGGTAGTTGGCATGGGTGCGCACCCAGCCGTCGAATGTCGGAAAGAACCCGGACAGGTCGGCGAATCCCTCGACGGGGGCGCCGTCGATCCGCAGCAACCGGTCACTGGCGAAAGACGCCGCGATACGTTCGGGGTTCAGCCGGTGCCGGATCGGTGTGGTGCCGGTGGCCTGCCGGTACCGATCGGCGGCCGCGACGAACGCCTGGATCGATCCGGCGGCCAGCCCCCACACCGGGAGGGTGGCGGCGAGGTACTGCCCCGGGTCGGGCCAGTCCACCGGCTTCGATTCGGCGACGCCTGCCCCGTCTTCGTAATCACGGACCAGCCGTGCGCCCACGTCCACCGCACCGAGAGTACTGGGCCGTGGGCACGGCGAACGCTCGGTCATCCGATGGCACAGCGATTTTCATCACAGCGTCACCGGCGGGTACGGATCAGCCGGCGACCCGCGCGCTCGGACCGTGCGGATGGCGGGCGCGCCACCACAGTCCGGCCCACGACACCAGGACACAGGCCGCGACCAGCAGCTGCACCTCGGTGAGCATGCTCTCCGGATAGATCACGCCGGTCAGGTAGTGGTCGATGAAGCCCTCCGGCGGCAACCCCGCGATCCCGGCGCGGTGCCGGGCCCAGTTCTCCGCGTAGGTGAGCGGGCAGTCGTAGCCGACGAGCACCGTGCCGAAACCCCAGGCGGCAGCGGCCCCATGCAACCAGATGGTGCGCGGGAAACGCCACGCCAGGAAGCCGCCCGCCACCACGTAGCCGATGAACAGCAGATGCAAGGCGGCGACCAGATCCGCGATCAGCCGGTACCACACCCTTCCAGGGTATGTCCTCGGATGGGTCGGGGCACCGGGTTTACCACGGCGAGGGGCGGTAGTCCTTCAGGAAACATCCGTAGAGGTCCTCGCCGGCTTCGCCGCGCACGATCGGGTCGTAGACCCGGGCCGCGCCGTCCACCAGGTCCAGTGGGGCGTGGAAACCCTCGTCGGCGAGCCTGATCTTGGTGTAGTGCGGTCGTTCGTCGGTGATCCAGCCCGTGTCCACCGCGGTCATCAGGATGCCGTCGGTTTCCAGCATTTCCTTCGCGCTGGTCCGGGTCAGCATGTTCAGCGCCGCCTTGGCCATATTGGTGTGCGGATGCCCCGGCCCCTTGTAGCCACGGGAGAACTGGCCTTCCATCGCCGAGACGTTCACCACGTATTTCCGGCGTGCGGGCGCCGCGGCCAGCGCGGGCCGCAACCGGGAGACCAGGATGAACGGGGCGACCGAATTGCACAGCTGGACTTCCAGCAGTTCGGTGGGGTCCACTTCGCCCACGGTGTGCACCCAGCTGTTGGTGTGCGCGAGGTCGGGCACCAGGCCCCCGGCGTCGATCGCCACTCCGCGGGCGATGCGTTCGGGGGTGGCCGACCCTGCCACCAGTGCCAGTTCGGCCACGTCGGCGACGGCCAAGGCGGGGGTCAGCGAGGCGGTCAGCGCGGTCGGATGGGCGCGGGTGGTCTGCCCGAAGGTGACCTTCTCGGGCAACTGGCCCGACGGCAGCGGCCCGTCCTCGGCGGCGGCCAGGGCACTGTAGGCGCCGGGAGAGCGGCGTACGGTCTGCGCGGCGTTGTTGATGAGGACATCGAGCGGTCCCTGGGCCGCGACATCGTCGGCCAGCGCCACCACCTGGGCGGGATCCCGCAGGTCGATACCGACGATACGCAACCGGTGCAGCCAGTCGGCGCTATCGGGTTGGCCGGCGAACCGGCGGATCGCGTCATTGGGAAAGCGGGTGGTGATGGTCGTGTGCGCGCCGTCGCGCAGCAGCCGCAACGCGATGTACATCCCGATCTTGGCGCGCCCGCCGGTGAGCAGCGCGCGACGACCGGTCAGGTCGGTGCGGGCCTCGCGGCGACTGTGGCTCATGGCCGCGCAGTCCGGGCACAGCTGATGGTAGAAGGCGTCGACGCGGGTGTACTTCTCCTTGCAGATGTAGCAGCCGCGGGGGCGCAGAAGCGTGCCGGCCGACGCGCCGGAGGTGCTGGAACTGATCGGGATACCGGCGGTCTCGTCATCGATCCGGTTCGGCGAACCGGTGGCCGTGGCGGCGACCACCGCGCGGTCCGCGGCGAGTTTCGCCTGCCGGGCGGTGACGCGCCGCTGTCGTTTGAGCTCTTTGAACATCCGGCCGACCGCGCGCTGCACGGTGGTCGAATCCGGGTGGCCGGGGTCCAGCTGTCCTGCCTGGTCGAGAACGCGCAAACAGGTGGCGAGGTCGTTCGGGTCGATACTGGGCGCGGCCATCGGTGCGGAAGAAGTCCTTCGTGAGCTGGGAAAGCGTGCGCACCATTGTGGCAAAACCGCCGCGGCGCGCCCGGAGCCGGGCCACCGGGACCGCCGGGCACGGGCTCCGGCCGCGTCGCCACAAGTGGGAATGGACCTCGTTGACATCGCGCCAATAGTGCGGGAAAGTCGTTGCCGACGATCCGGTGCGTCGGCGCCGGGCTGGGTGATCACGAACAGAGGACGCGGATATGGCACGCCCCGCATGGAGCGACGACGAGGTCGAGGCGGTACGGGAACTCGCGCGCAACTACTTCGAGAAGGAAGTGGTCCCGCACGAGGAGAAGTTCATCGAGCAGGGCCATCCGGACAAGGCGCTCTACCGGCGCGCCGGGGAACTCGGCCTGCTGTGCCCGGCGGTCCCGGAGGAGTTCGGCGGTGGGGGCGGCAGCTTCGCCCACGAGGCCGCGATCATCGAGGAACAGGTGCGCGCCGGTGACGGGGCCCTCGGAATTCCGGTACACAGTTCGATCATCGCGCCCTATCTGGCCGAATTCGGCTCCGCAGAGCTGAAGAAGCGGATTCTGCCCAAGGCGAGCAGTGGCGAGATGGTGCTGTCCATCGGGATGACCGAGCCGGGCACCGGATCGGACCTGCAGGCGATCAAGACCCGTGCCGTCCGGGAGGGCGACGAGTACGTGATCACCGGTTCGAAGATCTTCATCTCCAACGGCTGGCTCTGCGACGGCATCATCATCGCCGCGAAAACCGACCCGGAGAAGGGCGCCGCCGGTGTCTCGCTGCTCTTCGCCGAGGTCGGCGACGATACTCCCGGCTTCACCCGCGGTCGGATCCTGTCCAAGATCGGCGGCAAGGGCCAGGACACCGCGGAACTGTTCTTCGACGGCCTGCGGGTGCCCGCGGCGAATCTGCTCGGCGGCGCCGAGGGCCAGGGCTTCTACCAGATGATGCAGCTGCTGGCCCAGGAGCGGCTGGTCACCGCCATCATGGCGGTGGCGATGATGGAACGCGCGGTCGAACTGACCGTCGAATACACCAAAGGCCGCGAGGCCTTCGGTAAACCGCTGTTCGCCATGCAGAACACCAAGTTCGAACTGGCCGAATGCGCGACCATCGCCCGGACCAACCGGGTCTTCCTCGACGACTGCATCAGCCGGCACCTGCGCGGGGAACTCGATATCCAGTCGGCCGCCATGTCGAAGTACTGGTCCACTGATCAGCTCGGTGTGGTCGTGGACCGCTGCCTGCAGCTCTTCGGCGGCTACGGCTATATGACCGAGTACCCCATCTCCCAGCTGTACACGGGGGCCCGGGTGCTGCGCATTCTCGCGGGCAGCAACGAGGTGATGAAGGATCTCATCGCGCGTGGGCTCTGACCTCGAACCTCCGCTCGTCCCCGTCACCGAGGTTCCCGCCGTCCCCGGCTCGTCCGGGGCCGGCGGGAACGGCCCGGACGAGCAGCCGCGGCGCCGCCGGCTGGAGCCGGACGAGCGCCGCGCCCAGATCCTCGCCCAGGCCATCGAGATGTTCGGCGAACGTCCGTACGCGGCGGTGTCCACGGCCGAACTGGCGCAGCGTGCCGGTGTGGCGCGCGGCCTGATCAACCACTATTTCGGCAATAAACGCGACCTCTACCTCGCGGTGGTCCGCCGGATGGTGACCCTGCCGCGCGCCGACGAGTTGGCGGTGCCCACGGGCACCACCCGGGAACGGGTCGAGGCCAGTGTGCGCTGGTTGCTGGACACGATCTCCGAGCACGGCAGCACCTGGGTCAAGGTGACCAGCCACGAGGGGGTCGGCGACGATCCGGAGGTGCAGCAGATCCTCGACGCGGCCGACGACGCGGCCGCGCAGCGGTTGCTGGTGATGATCGGCCTCGCCGACGGTGCGGCGTCGGCGGAGCCGCGGCGCGCGATGGTCCGCGCCTACGGCGGCCTGGTGAAGGTCGCCGGCCGGGAGTGGCTGACCCGCGGCACCATGACCCGCGATCAGGTCCACGCGCTGCTGGTGGACATGCTGAGCACACTGGTCACCGAATCGCTGCCGCGGGTGCGTCGCGGGAACTGAGCCGCTGTGGCCCGCCACAGCGGGCAGGCCGGGTGTTTCGGGTGGTGACCAGCCCTACCCCGGCCAGGGGGATTTACCGGAACAGCCGGCCGGTCGCGGCTTATTCTTTCCGATGCCGGGCACAGTCCACTGCTCCAGGATGCGCCGACGGCGGCTCGAAGGGATCGGTCATGGCATATACACAGCGCTGGGCGGGTGAGCGCTGGCCGGAAGTTGCACCGGACCGGGACGAGGAATCGCCGCGCACCGGCCGGCGCCGCGACGAATACGACGACTGGTCCGAGGAGCGCTCTCTCCACGACGAACGTCCGATCGTCAATCCCTACGCGATCGTCGCACTGGTCGCCGCGCTCATCCTGGTCTTCCCGGTGGCGATCGTTTTCGGGCTGATCGCGTTCGGGCATCCCCGCGGCCGTTTCATGGCCTGTACCGCGCTACTGCTCGGTATCGGTGAGGTGGCACTGCTGGCGGCGCTGGTCCTGGCGCCACGGGAGACCCCCGGTGGGGTGTTCTCCCGGGTAGGCGACGCGGTGGGCCAGGTCACCGGTGGGCAGGGGGCGACCGAGTCCCCGGCCTCGGATGCCTCCGGCACCTCCGCGAGCGCACCGACCTCGTCGCCCGGTCGCAGCACGACGACCGAACCCTCGGTGCCGGCCGGCGCGGCCACCCCGCCGGCGGCCGAGGTCGACACCGCCTGTCCCGAACCGGCCCTGCTCGGTGTCGCCGCCGACGGCGGCACCCTGCTGTGCCTCACCGCTTCGGCCTCGGTCACCGGTTATCAGTGGTCGGGCCCCTACCGGGTGGCCGAAACCGTCCGAACCGAAGACGCGGGCTGTACGGGCACCGCCACCGCCCGAACCGCCGCGGGATACGCCCTGGTCTGCGAAAACGGGACCTGGGCGCTCTGGAGCTCCTGAGCCGGTAGCCGACCGGCGTGTTCAGCCCTCCGTGGCGGTTTTGCGGGCCCGGCTGGGCTGCACCCGGGGCGGCTCGTTCGGCATCTTCGGATACTGCGGCGGCCACGGCGCGTCCATGAGACCGGAAGCGAGATCGCGTTCGGACATCCGCAGCAGCGGCTCGATACTCTGCGGTGCGCGGTGCTCCCACGGATCGCCGTACTCGGCGAGACGGGCCGGTACCGTCGCGATCGTCAGGTCCTCGGGGACCACGGCATCCAGTTCGTCCCAAGTCAGCGGAGTGGATACCTGCGCGCCGACCTTGGGACGTACGCACCACGCACCGAATACGGTCTTGTGCGGAGCGTTCTGGTTGTAGTCCACGAAAACTCGCCGGCCGCGTTCCTCTTTCCACCAGTGCGCGGTGATGTCGTCGGGGTGCCGGCGTTCCAGTTCGCGCGCCAAGGCCACGGCCGCGGCGCGGACCTCGTACCCGTCCCAATGCGGTTCGAGCGCGATATAGAGGTGCAGGCCGCGCGAACCGGAGGTTTTCACCCACGTCTCGATACCGAGCTCACCGCAGAGCTCCCGGGTCCGCAGGGCCGCGGTACGCAGTTCGTCGAAACCGATACCGGGTGAGGGATCGAGGTCGATCCGGAGCTGATCGGCGATCCGCAGATCCGGCACGGTATTGGGCCAGACGTGGAAGCCGAGGCAACCCTGGTTCACCGCCCACAGCACATGCGCCAGATCGTGCGCCACCAGCGCGTCGCTGGTGGTTCCGTTCGGCGTGGTGACCTCCACGGTGTGCAACCAGTCCGGGGCGGATTTCGGCACCCGCTTCTGGAACCAGGACTTGCCGGACGCGCCGTCCGGGTAACGCTCCAGCAGTAGTGGCCGCCCGCCGTTGACGCGGAAGAACGGTTCGGCGACGCTTTCGTAATAGCGCACCAGATCCAATTTGGTTTCGCCCCGCCGAGAGAAGTACACCTTCGCGGGGTTGCTGATGGTGAGTACCCGGCCGGCGGCCTCGATCTCCACCGATTCGCTCATTTCGCCACCGCCGTCCCGAAGATTTCCCGCAACTCGGCGGGCGCGGCCTCTTCGAGCTGGGCGTAGGTGCACGACTCGGGGGTGCGGTCGGCGCGGAACCGGACCAGCCGTCCACCGTGCCGGAACCGGCCGGATTGGAGATGCTCGTATCGCACCTCGGCCACCAGTTCGGCCCGCAACGCCTCCCAGGACAGGTCCTTGCCGCCGCTCCAGCGACTGACCCCGCCGGGCATGGAGCCGCCGGACTCGGCCTGGGCCACGGCATCGGCCCATTCCCGCCACGGATGGTCCGCCAGGGCGTTCTCCCGGTACGGGGCGAGTTCACCGATCAACTCGGTGCGCCGCGCGGCGGTGAAACTGCTCGCCACGCCCACATGGTGCAGCCGGCCCTCGTCGTCGTACAGGCCGAGTAGCAGAGAACCCACCCCCTGACCGTCCTTGTGCCAGCGGAAACCCGCTACCACGCAGTCGGCGGTGCGCTCGTGCTTGACCTTGAGCATCACCCGCTTGTTCTGCTGATACGGCTGATCGTCGGCCTTGACCATCACCCCGTCGAAGCCCGCGCCCTCGAAGCGGGTGAACCAGTCGCGGGCGACCGACGGATCCCCGGTGAGCGGGGTCAGCTGGACCCGGCCGGGCTCGGTCCGCAGGATGGTTTCGAGCAACCGGCGGCGTTCGGCGAACGGCGCCTCGGTCAGATCGCGGTCGCCGAGGGCGAGCAGGTCGAAGGCCACGAAACTCGCCGGCGTCTCCGCGGACAGTTTGGCCACCCGGGACGCCGCCGGATGCAGCCGCTGCTGCAGGACATCGAAGTCGAGACCGTGTTCGGTGACCACGACGATCTCCCCGTCCACGACGCACCGATCCGGCAGCGCGGCGCGCAGTAGCTCGGCGACCTCGGGGAAGTATCTGGTGAGGGGTCGATCGTTACGGGACCCCAGCTCCACCTCCGCGCCGTCGCGGAACACCACGCAGCGGAACCCGTCCCATTTGGGTTCGTAGCTCAGGCCGGGCCCCGGGGGTATGTCGGGGGCGGCCTTGGCCAGCATGGGCCGGACGGGTGGCATCACCGGTAGATCCACACGATCCTCCTCGGGTCGATCCTCACCCGTATCGACGCCGCGGCCGGCGCCGAATCATCGCCCCCGATGATAGGAGTTCGAACCGACAGATCGCCGGATCCGGCCGTCAGCTGTCGATCCAGCCCTGTTCGACCGCGAACTCGGTGAGCCGCTCCCGGATGGCCACGATCTCCCCGGCGGTCAGCGCCGGGGAGGCGTCCAGCAGAAGTTCGGTGACCAGCCGGGTGTGTTCCTCGGCGGTCAGCCGGGCACCGTCGGCCACCGGTTTGGGTCGTGTGTGCTGGCCGCGCGGGGACCGTAGGTTGATCGCCTTGGGGCCCCGATCGCCCTCGGTGACGTCGAATTCGAACACCCGGCCCTGCCGGAGTTCGTCCTCGCCCAGGCCGATATCGTTGACGTGCACGAACACGTCGGGTCCACCGTCCTCGGGCCGGATGAAACCGAAACCCCGCGATCCGTCGAACGACACCAATTTCCCGCTGGCCACCACACCGCTCCTCGCCGCAGTTCTGCCGGTCACTCTATATCCGGTTTTTCCTCATCGGTGGCCGAAAGCGCCTTTTGTAGCGAGTTGAATACGGTGAGCCCCTGCCCGACCATGCCGTTCAGCAGTTCACCCACCCCGTCCGGCCCGTTGAGAACGGTCAGATTGGCGTTGGACAGCCCGCGCGCCGCCTGCTCCACGATGAGAGGCAACTGCTCGATGAGCATCTGATCGAGCGCGATGCGGTTGTGGGAGGCCGCCGCCTCGGCCTGGATCCGGGTGCGGTCGGCCTCGGCCTCGGCGAGGATCCGCACCCGCTCGGCCTCGGCCTGCGCCGGTTTTACCACCTCGGCCTGCAACTGCTGTTCACGCAGTTCGGCTTCCTTGCGGGCCTGGGCGGCCTGGGCGCCGAGCACTTCCTGTTGGGCGAGCGCGGCGGCGAGCGGCCCGGCGGCCGCGGCTTCCGCCTGGGCCTTGTCGATATCGCGCTGGTAACCGGCCTTGAGGATCGCCGTCTCCCGGGCGTACTCGGCCTGTTTGCGCAGGGATTCCTGTTCGGCCTCGGCGGAGCGCTGCGCGGCCTGCGATTCGGCGATCTGTGCGTCCCGGTGTACCGCGGCGTTGTGCGGCGCGGCCAGGGCGGTGATATAGCCGAGATTGCCGTCGTCGATGGACTGGATCTGGAACGAGTCGACCCACAGGCCGATATTGCTCATCTCCACTTTCGACGCGACGAGGACCTCGTCGGCCAGCCGCTGACGCTCCCGGATGATCTCCTCGACCGTCATGGAGCCGACGATGGACCGCAGATGACCGGAGAAGATCCGGCCGGTCAGCACCGACATCTCCTGCTCCTGTTCGGAGAGGAATCGCTGGGCCGCGTTCACGATCGACGCCGTGTCGTTGGCGACCTTGAAAGCGATGACCGCCCGCACCTGCAGCACGATGGCCTGTTTGGTGACGCAGCGTTCGCTGATCTCGGCCTCGAACATCGCCAGCGACAGGTACCGGACCTTGCGGAAGAACGGCATCACCCACGTACCGCGGCCGATGATCACCCGGAAGGGTGTGGCGTCGCTGCTCTTGGCGCCGCTGACCAGCATCGCCTCGTCGGGATCGGGCACGTGATAACCCAGCACGTATGACTCCTCGCGTCGTGTTGCTACGGCGCCGGGTCCGGTGTGAGGGGTATCCAGGGCACCACATCGGCGATACGACCGGAATCGACAGCGACGACCAGCACGGTGCTCCCGGCCGGGATCGTTTCGGCGGCGCGCGCGATATACCCTTCGGTCCCCCCACGTACGGCCACCAGGACCTCACCCAGCGTCCCGGGGCCTCGGATCGGCGAGATCAGCTTACCGGTCGATCCGACGGCTTCGTCGTGCAATTCTCTCGAACCTCCCTGCCCGGCGGTGATTTCCGGGCGCCGACCGTTTCGCCGCCGGACCCCGGACTACCGATAGAGCCGGCGGTAGGCGCCCAGCATGGCGACGAGGTGATCGACGATCTCCGTCCGGGTGGCCCGCAACGACCCGTTCAGCCAGGCCGAGAACATTCCCGCGTTCCCGCTCGCCATGGTGACGGCCGCGAGGCGGCGGCGGACCGGATCGTCGATCTGGGAAAAGAGATGGTCCTGGATGAGCCGCGTGAAAGCGGGCATGACGGCGATGGTGGTCTGGCCGAGACCGGTGCTGGAGTACGGCTCCACCAGGAACAGGCGCGATTTGCGGGGGTCCTCGAGCACCTTGTCCACCAGGGCCTCGGACAGGGCCCGGTCACGCGAGGCGTCGTCGGCGACCGCGAAGGCGGTCATCGGATCGAGGAAGTCGTCGGCGATCTGCCGGTACAGGACATCGAGCAGTTCGTCCCGGCTGGCGAAACTCTCGTAGAAATATCGATCGGTGAGATTGGCGCGGCGGCAGACCGCCCGCATGGTGACGCCGGCGGCGCCGGATTCACCGATCAGATCCAGTGCGGCCTCGAGCAGTGCGCCGCGCCGAGCCTGCTTCCGCTCGGAAAGTGTGGTGCCACCCCAGATCCGGGGTCCGCTGTCGTCCGATCGCTGACCTGAATGCACCCGTCCACAGTAGTGGGCTCGCGCCGTGGGCCGTGCCGGGTGGTCACGGTGCCGCACCGCGGGTGCCGCAGGTCAGCTCGGGGCGTCGCGGTGTGGCGGGCGGGCCACGAGCACCGCCCGGCCGGCGGTGAGATCGATCCGGTCCCGCGGCGGTGCCCCGTCGGATTCCTCGTCGCGCAACATGGTCTGCGCGGCGCGGTGGTCCAGCTGATCGCGTTTGCTCCCGTACCAGAAGGCGGTGATCTCCTCCACCCCCGCGGCCGTGAGCCGGGTGGAGGTGTGGTCGCCGGTCGAGTGCCCGGTCTTCGGGAAGCGGGTGTACACCCACCGCAGCGCGGCGGCGGCCCCCAGCAGCAGCATGGCGATGGGCGCGCCGAGGAAGAGGACATCCATGGATCTCAGGGTAGCGGCGGGGCGGGTGGCGCCCGCCCGTTCGCGGCCACGCCGAGCCGGGGCTGGCGAACGGTCGGCGACTAGGCTGAAACGCGTGGTCGTGCTCGCTGTACTGCTGTTCGCCGTGGTCGCCGCGACGACCGGTTACGTCGTCGCGGGCGATGCCACGACCCAGGTGGACCGCCCGCTGCACGAGTGGGCGCTGACCCTGCGCACCGATCCGCTGACCACGGCGGCCACGGTGATCACCCATCTCGGCGGATCGGTGGCCATGTGGACACTGGCGCTGCTGGTCTGCGCGGTGCTGCTGCGGCGCGGCGCGTACGCGGATCTGCTGCTCGTGGCCGGAGTGGGCGCGGCCTCGGCGGTTCTGGTACCCGTATCGAAACAGCTCATCGGCCGGTCGCGGCCGCCGGTGGCCGGGCAGCTGGTGGAGGTGAGCAATCCGGCCTTCCCCTCGGGGCACAGTGTCGGTTCCGCCGCCGTGGTGGGTGTACTCGCCGCACTGTTCTGCCTGCGGACCGCGCATCGCGTCGCCAGGGGGATCGTCGCGGCCGTGGCGGCCGTTTTCGTTCTGCTCGTGGGGCTTTCACGGATCTACCTGGGGGTGCACTGGCCCACGGATGTACTCGCCGGCTGGGCACTCGGTGGCCTGCTGGTCGCGATCGGGGTGGTGGTGCGGACCCGGGTCGAGGACACGCCGGTGGGCCCGGACCGTTCCGCAACCACCACCGGCTCCGTGACCGCGGACCCGGCGGTGCGGAACACCCGCCGCTGACCGGGTCGTTCAGGCGCCGCGTTCCAGCTCCAGGCCCGCGGCCCGCCAGCCCGCGATACCACCGTCCAGGCTGTAGGCGGTGTGGCCGGTCCGGCGTGCGGTCGCGGCGAACTGCCGGGAGATATCGCCGGTAGGACAGGTGAAGATCACCGGTTCGGCCCGGGAGAACGGTGTCCCGTGCGCGAACAGGTCGGTGAGCCGGTCGTCGGGGATATTGATCGCGCCCGGGATATGGGCGACCCGATATGCCATGGCGCCACGGGTGTCGACGATCACCGGTCGCGCCGTGCGGAGCAGTTCGGCCATATCGGTGGGGGTGAGCCGTGGTGCGGCGGCGATCTCGGCGGGGTCCGGTGGGCGTGGGCCGGCGTCGCGGCCGAACAGTTCCGGCCGGCGCTGAGCGATATAGGACAGGTACGGCTCGAGCCGGTCGCAGACGATGATCACCCCGACGGTGCGTTCGCCACCGCGGTCGCCGCCTCCGAGCACCTCGCGCGCGGCGGCGTAGGCGGCGCCGCTGGTCGGTCCGGCCAGGACCCCGTACCCGGTGGCGAGTTCGAGCGTGGCCTCGATCGCCGGGCCCGATCCCACGGTCCGGATCTCGTCGTAGAAATCGGGCTGGAACAGGCCCACCTCCCACATCTCCCGTTCCGACCGGATCCCGGGGATGAAGTCGTCGCGTTCGGAGACCACCGCGACCGTCCGCAGCTCCGGATGGAACTTGCGCAGGTAGCTGCCTGCGCCGCGGCTCGACCCGGTGGTGCCCAGTCCACCGAACAGATAGTCGATCCGCTCGATCCCGGCGGCGGTGAGATCCTCGTGGATCTCCCGGCCGGTGCCGTCGTGATGGGCGGCGATGTTCTTCTCGCTGGTGTACTGGGACAGATGCCGGAATCTGCCGGGCTCGGCGGCCATGGCCGCGTCGATCGCCGAGTACACATCGTTGGGCGTGGTGGGGTCCGGGCATTCGGACAGGCCGGGGAGCTCGACGATCTCGGTGCCGATCAACCGGAGCAGATCGCGTACCTCGCCGACCTTGATCCGGTTGGTCATGGCCCGCAACCCGATACCGTGGATCGCGCCGAGGAGGCGCAGCGCTTTGGCGGTGTTTCCGCTGGATGCCTCGATCAGTGTCTGCCGCTGTGCGCGCAGCGTGTCGAGTTCGTCGCGCAGCATCGCCCAGGCGACCCGGTCCTTGACCGAACCGAACGGATTGTGCGATTCGAGTTTGGCGTAGAGGTCCACCCCGTCGAGGCCGTGCACGGCCGGGTCCAGGCGGAGCAGGGGGGTGTCACCGATCAACTCGGTGATGTGCTGGTGGATCGTCACGGAACCTCGGGTGCGTCGGAGTAGGCGGCGGGGGAGGCCGGTGGCCGGTAGTCCGCGTCGGGTGTCGCCAGGAAGCGCCCGTCATGGTCGGCCACCGCGACTTTCTCGGCAGGGGGATGCATGGCGGCCGCGGCTGCCGACAGATCCATGTGATATCCCGCCGTATTGGGGAAAATGATCAGGTCTCCCGGCCGCGGCAGCCACGGCAGCCAGACCGTATGTGTGGTGACGAGATCTCGTTCGAGGCAGAGCCGGCCGGCCAGGAAGACACCGACCGGATGCCCGGCCGGTTCGGCCCCGTCACCCGGCAGCAGAAGGGGATCGGCCATCACTTCCTGATCGGCCGGTGTCACCGTGTCCCGGCTGAGGTCCAGGTGGACGAGCAGACTGCCGTCGGAGGCCTCTTTCACGAATTCGACCCGGGCCACGGTGATCCCGGCGTGGTCGGCGAGCGCT
Organism: Nocardia rhamnosiphila NBRC 108938; assembly: GCF_000720425.1. Taxonomy (GTDB): domain Bacteria; phylum Actinomycetota; class Actinomycetes; order Mycobacteriales; family Mycobacteriaceae; genus Nocardia; species Nocardia rhamnosiphila. The sequence goes on from NZ_JOAJ01000001.1 coordinate 1,027,786, forward strand.
TTACCCGGTTCCAGCCAGATGTCGAGGAGGTTGTCGGCGGCCACCCGGGCGACACTGCGGCCGCCGTGGTTTGTGAGCGGGGCGGCCAGGAAACTCGCCAGCATCTCGGCGGCGGTCACGGTGTTCGCATACTTGTGGAAGACCGGTGTCCCGCGTACCGCGCCACCGTCGACCTGATAACCGAAGGTACTGTTACCCCAGCTCATCGCGGCGCCGTGACCGGCGAGCGCGGCACGCAACCGGTGCACGTAATCGTCGAACCGGGCGCCGTCGGCGGTGAACACCTGGCGCAGTCCGCCGCCGATGTCGAGGACCGACGGTGCGAGTCCGACGGAGTACGCCTGTTCGAGTATCGCGAAACACGTGTCGGCGGCGCGTACCCGTTCGGCGGTGTCGCCGGTGTCCAGGTGAAAGGCCGTACCGCGGAACAGGAGCCGATCCCGGTGCCGCGCCAGCAGCTCGAGCGCACGCTGGACCCGGGGCACCGGGATCCCGAAGCGACTCACCTGCGAACCCGGAAAACCACTGACCCGGAGCAGCACCGGGACCGGCGTGGACGGGTCGGCGAGGTCGGCGAGGGTGCCCAGTTCCCATTCGTTGTCGACGTTCACGGTCACCCCGGTGCGCACCAGTTCCCGGAGGAACGCTTCGCCTTTGGGGCCGGTCACCTCGATCCGGCCGGCGTCGAATCCGGCCGTCAGCGCCGAGTCCAGTTCACCGGCCGATGCCACGTCGATACCGATCCCGTGCGCCGCGGCAGTGCGCACGAAGGCCCGGGACCGGTTCACCTTGTGCGCGTAGCAGATGCGATAACCGGTATGCGCCTCGTCGAGTACTGCGGTGAGCCGGTCGATATTGCGCGCGAACACCTGTGGGAACAGCAGATGCAGCGGTGTCCCGAAGCGGTGCAGCACCTCGTCGAATGCGCGGCGATCGGCGAGGAACGCCGCGACTTGCCGATCCCAGTGTGCCGGTAGGGCGGGTGGCCCGGTGTGCTCGATGGGTTCCGGACGGTCCGGACGGTCCGGGCGCATCCGCACGGTCATCCGAGGCTTCCCGGCCGTAGCGGTTCGGGCCGCTCGCCGACCGGGTTGTAGCCGCCGTCGCGCAACGCCTCGAAGGCGCGGACCCGGTTGCGCGGACTGCGGAATTCCGCCACGACCCGCTTGCTGTCGAGGTCGATGTCCACGACGCGGATGTCCATCGACTCCAGCACCCCGCCGATCGTGCGGACACAGTGCTTGCAGGTCATATCGGGTACGTAGAAGGTCCGGTCCTCATGCGTGGCCGGGCCGGTGCCGAGGTCCTCCCGCGCCGGCACCGCCACCGGTTCGCAGTACCGGGCGAAATCGGTGAACACCTCGACGAAGCGGTGCACCACCTCGGCCAGCACGCTGGAGTTCGCACCCCCGTCGCGGTGTACGACCGCGGCCGGGCAGGAGGGTTGTTCCCCACGTGGTAGCAGCGCGTACTGCCGGGAGATGAGATCCAGATCGTCGTGGTACCGGGCGATCGCCGCGGGTACGGTCAGCCCTTCCTCGGTGGTCGCCCGGTCCATCACCCGGTGCGCGTCGGCAATGGTCGCGTCTTTCATCGCCCGCAATGTGGCGATCGACTCGGCGGTGTAACGCACCGATCCGCCGGGTTCGGCGCGCAAACTCACCGGAATCATGCCCCGTCGATAGGTCGATGCCTGCAGTTCCCAGAACCACCGGGTGGCGACCGCGGTGAAGATCCCGGAATCGCGTAGTCCGCGGGCGAATTCACCCGGGGTCCGGTACGGCGTCTGCCGCGCGATGAGCGCGTGCTGGGCCAGCGCCCGGCCCGCGGACTCGACCCCCACCCGGAAGATATCGATGGGTTCGTGATCGGTGGTGGTTCCGGCCAGCACCCCGAGCGCCGCCACGTCCAGACGCGCAATCCGATCGGCGAGACCGGCGTTGTCGTCGATCGAGCGCCAGAGCGCGAGCACGGCTTCCCGGGTGGCGATCGGCACGAGCGGGCCCGGCCCATCGGCCCGGTAGAACCCGGTATTGGGTATCCCGGCGCTATCGGTCCAGGTCACCCGGTGGGTGGCGGAGGTGACCGCCTCGGCATGGCAGGGGCGCATGAACCGTTCCAGGTACAGCCGTTGCGAGAACGTGAGATGGCTGCCGGGTTCGGGGCGCAGTTCGGTTGCGGTGTACTCGAAGCGGACTGCTCCCACCGGCCGCTGGTCGGCGAACAGTCCCGGCCGGGCGAGCTCGGCGAGGATCCGCGCGGTGGCCCGCCGGTCGTACCGGGTGGCGGTGTCGGTGGATGCGCTGATCTCTGTGTTCATGGCAGCTCCTCGGCGAGGGTCCGGACGCAGTCGACGAAGCGGTCGATATCGTCGAGGCAGGTGTAGACGTGGGTGCTGACCCGCACCGATTCGGGATCGCCCCCGGTTTCGGGCATACAGTGGGCGCCGGTGCGGACGAGGAAACCGTATTCGGCGAGGACGAACCCCAGGTCGGCCGCCGAAATACCGTCGAGAGTGAACGAGACGATGCCGTACCCGCTGCCGTCCCGGGCGTGGGCGGGCCCCGGCAGGAACGTCAACCCCGGCACCGCCCGCAACCCGCTGATCAACCGCCGGGTCAGCGCTCGATTGTGCGCCGCGACGGCGGGCATACCGTATTCCTCGAGAACCTCCAGCGCGGTGCCCAGCGAGAGGATGCCGGGAATATTGGCGGTACCGCCCTCCAGCAGGCCCGGCATGACGCCGGTGCCGAACCCCTCGGCGGTCAGTACCGCGTCGGTACCGCCGCCGGGCAGGAACGGCCGCAGTTGCGAGTGTGTCCGCTGCCGGCAGTAGAGGATTCCGGTACCGGGCGCCGCGAACATCTTATGGGCCGCGAAGGCCGCGAAATCGGCCCCGAGCGCGGTGACGTCCACCGGGAGGTGGCCGCCGCTCTGGCTGCAGTCGAAGCACAGGCGTACCCGTGAGGGAATCCGGTCGCGCAGTTCGGCGAGGGTGGTGCGGGCGCCGAATACATGATGCAGGTGGGTCACGGTGAGCAGCCGGGTACGCGGACCCAGTTTCGCGGCGATATCGGCGGTATCGGCCTGCCCTACCGGGGTGACCCGGTAGGGAACGAGTTCGATCCGGCGCCCGAAGCGCGCGAGGGTGTCCCGCAGCAGGAACCAGGGCGAGATATTGGCGGCGTGGTCGCGCGGGCTGTAGAGGATCTCGTCCCCGTCCGCGAGCGCCGTGAGACCCCAGGACAGTGCGACGGCGTTGAGCGCCGCGGTCGCGCCACCGGTGAAGACGATCTCGTCGGGCCGGGCGGCGCCCACGAAGCGGGCGGTCGCGGCCCGGACCGCGGCGATGCGCTGAGTGAGCGCCGTGGACCAGGGGTATGTGCCGCGTGCGGCATTGGCGGTGGCGGTCGAGTGGTAGTCGCGGACGGTGTCGATCACCGCCCGCGGCTTCTGCGTCGTGGCGGCACTATCCAGATAGATCTCCCGGCTGTCGGCCAGGGCCGGAAAGGACGCGCGGATCTCCGGCGGGAGCAGTCCGGTGGCCGGGCACACCGGTGCGGGAGCGCCGTCGGAGGGGGATGGATGATCCGGTCGGCGCAGGGGTGATCCCATGTGATCGCTCCTTCCGCCGATCCATCCGGACTGCGAACAACGATACTCATTATCGGAAAGTTCGCCCAGTGCGCTTGGTGCGCATACGGTTTCGCGGGCGCAGAGCGCCGGGTGACGAGGGGTCCGGAGATGTCGGTGTCCGGCGTTATGGTGCCGGTATGCCACTTACACTCGACGAACGTCAGGCGTTTCTGGCCGAGCCGCATATCGGCGCGCTCTCGGTATCGGCGGGTCCGGAGCGGGGTCCCCTCACCGTGCCCATCTGGTACCAGTACGAGCCGGGCGGTGAGCTCTGGGTGCTGACCGGCCCGGAATCGGAGAAGATGCGCCGGATCCGGGCGGCGGGACGGTTCAGCCTGCTGGCCGAGCGGGTCGAGCCGACCGTCCGATATGTCAGCGTGGAGGGTCCGGTGACCCGGGTCGAGCCGCTGATCGACGAGCGTCATCGCGAGATGGTGGCGCGCTACCTGCCGCCCGGGCGAGTGGAGGAGTACCTGTCCTTCGCCGCGGCCGAACTGGGTGAGCATGTGGTCGTGTTCATGCGGCCGCAGCGATGGTTGTCCGCCGATCTCGGCTGAGTGATCAGTAGCCGCCCTGCAGATATTCGACGAGCTGCTCGCGTTCGGTGGCGAGTTCGGAGATGGCGCTCTTGACCACGTCGCCGATGCTCACGATGCCGACCAGTTCACCGCCGGACACCACCGGCAGATGCCGGACCCGGAGATCGGTCATGATCCGGCGCAACCCCTCGACATGGTCCTCGGGGGCGCAGGTCCGGACGTCGGTGGACATGATCCGCGAGACCGGGGAATCGAGTAGTGCCGCGCCGTGCCGGTACAGGGCGCGGACGATATCGCGTTCGGAGACGATTCCGGCGATCCGGCGGCCGTCGGGGGAGACGACGACGGCTCCGATGTTGTGTTCGGCCAGCAGCGCGAGCAGCGCACGGATATCCAGATCCGGACGCGCGGTCGTCACGGCGCTGCCCTTGTTGTGCAGTATCTCGGCGATTCGCATGGTCACCATCCACTCGAGCGCGGGATTTCAGAATCTCGCGCTCGACCCGTGGACGCCAGCACGAATCGGCATCGACGGCCTTTTTTTCGAAGTCGTACGGTGAGCGGAGCCGTCGATCGGCTACTCGTCGTCGAGGCCCGCGGAGAGATAGGCGGCGGCGGCCAGCCACTGGCGGCACTGCGGGCCGTGCACATCGTGGATGTGCAGGATCTCGCGTGCCTGCCGATAGGTGAGTACCGGCGGTTCGGAATTGCAGTCCGTACCGGCTTCGGGGGCCGCGTAGCGGCGTAGCGGTTCCGGGTGGTGCCCGAGCGAGTGACCGCCGCCGGCGGAGGTGCCCACGGCGTTCCGATGGGGACTTCGGAATGGTTGGATCATTCGGTTGCCCCTCACATGCGACGTTGCGGGGCGACACCTCCGGCCGGTGAGTCCGCCGGGGAAAATACTGTGTATCGCCCCTCCTGTGCGCCTGAGTCTAAGCCGCCGTCGCTTACAAATGCAAGTACATCTGCAAACTACAGACGAAATCGCACACACCCTGTTTCCGGTGTCTTCCACGGGCGACCGGCGCTGTGACACTGCGCCTTCCGCCGCATCGAGCCCCCCGCCCTCGTCCGCGCGGGCGGCACGGGTTCTATGGTGTGCGGCCCACGCCGCCGTACGCGGAGATCGCCGGCCGGGATTCGCCGCCGGGGGTGTCCGGGCGCCACCGGTCGATCGGGACGACGCCCGGTTCCACCAGTGTCAATCCGTCGAAAACGGCCCGGATCTCCGACCGGGGGCGGGGGGTGTAGGGCACGCCCCCGGTATCGGTGTAGTTCCGGCACAGCGTCACGTACGCCGCACTGTCGTCCGTGCCGTCCCACAGGACCAGATAGCTGCCGGATGGGGTGGCCTCGAGCACGGTATGCACGATCCGCCGCATATCCGCGAAGGATTCCGCGTGGCCGAGCACGCCCATGAACATCACTGCCACCGGCTCGGTGAAATCGAGGACGTGCCGCGCGTCGGAGACGATGAGTTCGGGCCGGTGATAGTCGGAGTCCAGGTAGACGGTGACACCCGCGTCGGTGGTATCGGCCAGCAACGCGCGGGCGTGGGCGAGGACGAGCGGGTCGTTGTCGACGTAGACGATTTTGGATTCGGGCGCGACGCGCTGGGCCACCTCGTGGGTGTTCTGCATGGTCGGCAGGCCGGTGCCGATATCGAGGAATTGGCGGATCCCCTTCTCCGCGGCCAGGAATCGCACCGCACGGATGAGGAACTGCCGTGACTGGACGGCCATGGTGGTGATCTCCGGATCGACCGCGATCCCGGCGTCACCGGCGATGCGATCGACCTCGTAGTAGTCCGTGCCACCCATCCAGTAGTTCCAGATGCGGGCGGAGTGCGGGATATCGGTGCGGATCGCGGGGCGGTGCTCTTCGGACATGGCGGACTCCTGGGCGGTCATGGTCGGAACGCGCCGGCACGGAGACCGGCGGTGGGCCCGACGGCTGGTGAAACCGATGTCCACTGCGACAGTACAAGGCTCGACGCGGCCGATCCGGTGGTCGGCGCAGTCCGATTCGACTCCGGCGCTCCCTTCGAGGCGGGCCGCGGGCGTGGTCGCCGGTGCCTGCCGGGGCCGTGCGCGGGCACCGGGGGCCGGGGAACGCGGTGTGGCGAACTTCGTGCTATCGTCCTGATGTCGGTGCAGATGCAAGAACACCTGCGTTTGCATCTGTAAGGACCGACGGTATGCGACAGTGGCGTCAGCGACCATGAGCAAGGAGTGGGTCCTATGTCGGAAGTAACGAACCAGGTGATCGGAGCCTGGCGGAAGAGCACCTTCAGCAACCCGAGCGGGAACTGTGTCGAGTTCGCCGAGGCGGCCAACAATCTGGTGGCCATGCGTAATTCGCGCTTCCCCGACGGTGGGGTGATCTTCTACACGCGCCCGGAGATCGAGGCTTTCCTGCAGGGTGCCAAAGCCGGAGAGTTCGACGATCTGGCGGGTTGAGAGGTAACATGGGCCGTCGGCGTGGTGTGCCCGATCCGATGGGCGGCGCACCGTGGGTTAACCCGAAATCGGAGACGACTCCATGATCGCAGAGCCCGAGAACCGTGGTGGCGCGCAATCCGTCGAGGCGGAACGTGGCCCCACGGTTCTACGTATCGCTCTGGGCGGCCAGTTACGAAAACTGCGCGAGAGCAAGAAGATCACCCGAGAAGCCGCGGGTGACGCCATCCGCGGCTCCCACGCCAAGATCAGCCGGCTCGAACTGGGCCGGACGAGTTTCAAAGAGCGTGATATCCGGGATCTGCTGACGCTGTACGGCGTGGACGATCCGGACGAGCGGGAGAGCTTTCTCGAACTCGCGCGTAAAGCGAACGAACCAGGTTGGTGGCACCGCTACGGCGATCTGCTGCCACCCTGGTTCGGCACATATCTGGGTCTGGAGCAGGCCGCCAGCAAGATCCGTACCTACGAATCGCACCTGGTGCCCGGCCTGCTGCAGACACCGGATTACGCCCGGGCGGTGGTGACGCTCGGTTACGAGGATTCCGATACCGATCGCCGAGTGGCATTCCGCCAGCGCCGGCAGGAAATACTGCATCGTGCCGATCCGCCGGTCATCTGGGCGGTACTCGACGAAGCCGCACTGCACCGTCCGGTCGGTGGCCGGGATGTGCACCGGGCGCAGATGGAACATCTGCTCGATCTGACCCGGCTGCCGAATGTGACCATCCAGGTGGTCCCCTTCTCCGCGGGTGAACATGCCGCTGCGGGAAGCTCTTTCACCATTCTCCGCTTCGCCGAGACCGAGCTGCCCGATATCGTCTACCTTGAGCAGCTGACCAGCGCGCTGTATCTGGACCGGCGTGAAGATCTGGCGCTGTACCTGTCGGTGATGGACCGGTTGAGCGTGCAGGCGGCGCCGCCGGAAGAGTCGCGCAGGATCATCGCGGACTATACGAAAGGCCTGTGAGGTCGGGTCGAACGGCGAAAGCCGCGGCCCGGCTTATCGTCTCGGTGACGAATCGCCGAGACGATAAGCCGGGCCGACGCGGTCAGGCCCGGATGAAGGTCGACGCGACGCGCCAGAAGGTATCCGGCCGCAACGATCGGAAGTCCCAGTCGTCCGCCAGGGCGTGCGCGGTGGTGACGATCTGGTCGATATCGAAATCCTCCCGAGTCGCCGCACCAGTGGATTCGATTGCGTCGATAACGAATTCCACGGCGCTTTCGCGCGTCGAATCGCCGAGCGGGTGGCCGCTGTGAAGGCCGAATGTTGTCATATCAATACCGTTCGCCGGCTTGCCGATCGGGGCGGGATCGATTCTTGCTGGAGTATTTGCGAATCGGGTCGGATCCGCCGGACTCTCCCGCAGGTGCGGCAGTAAACCACTGGCGAATGGTGTCGTCGGCTCACTCACGCGGCCTCCCCTTGTTTTCCCCTGTATAGCGGTGTGGGAAGAGTCTAGGTCGCTGGTGCTTTCAAATGCAAGTACATCTGCACGATCGATTCTTTGTGTCCGAACGGTTTTCGATGCCGGAATCAGCGTGCCAACGCGGCGACCGCGGCCTCGATCGGTGTGCTACCGGCGACCAGATCCAGGGTGCGACCGGCGGTATGGTCCGCTTCGAGCAGTGCGGCGCATACCGCGGCCACGTCCGCGCGTGGAATATCCCCCCGGTCGAGCCGCTGCGGCGCCAGGGTGACCGAACCGGTGCCGGGAGAATCGAGCAGGCGACCGGGCCGCAGGATGGTCCAGTCGAGGTCACGGTCGCACAGATCGTCCTCGGCCTGAGTTTTGGCGTCGATATAGGCGGCCCACACCTCGTCGGTGCCGGCGGCCGGGGCCAGACCCGCACCCATCGCCGAGATCTGCAGGAAGCGTCGGGTCCCCACCCGTTCGGCGGCCTCTGCCAGCAGGACGGAGCCATCGCGGTCGACGGTGTACTTGCGGGCCACCCCGCTGCCCGGCCCGGCGCCGGCCGCGAAAACCACCGCGTCCGCACCCTGGACGGTCGCGGCCAGGTCGGTCACCACCGCCTGCTCCAGATCCAGGATTACGGATTCGGCGCCGGTCGCGTAGACCTCCGGCGCATGCGCGGAGTTGCGGATCAACGCGATGACGCTGTGGCCACGGCCGGTGAGGAGTTCGGCGAGCAGGAGGGCGATCTTGCCGTGTCCACCGGCGATGACGATGCGCATACGGGGTCCTTTCGTGGTCAGCGTTCGGGTCCGCCGGGGTTGCAGGCGGCGTCGACGGTCGCGTCATAGCCCACCGGCGGCCGCCAGGGTTCGAGATTCCAGGTGGGTTTGTCGGGGGCGATGAGACGTGCCCAGTCCCAGTGGCAGCGGAACTGGTCCCACATGCCCGGGGTGTCGGCGGCCGGATCGGCGGTACGGATCTCCTGCCAGGCGCGGAGGTCGGATCCGGGATAGGTGGTGTCGCGGCCCGCCCGGGTCGGGTGGACCTTCAGGCGTGGGCCGTCGGCGTTCTCGGTCCATTCCAGGTGATCGATCAGGGGCTGCCCGGCATACGGATCGACTGTGGGAGTGGGGCGGAGGGTGCGGGTGACGGCGGTCGCCGGCGCCGTGATCGTGGGCGTCATGGTGGCCGCGGGCGCACTGTCGGACCTGATATCGGAGTCCGAACTCGCGCAGCCGGTGGTGGCCAGGGCCGAGAGAATCGCCAATACGCCGGCCGCGCGGGCCGCGGAATCGATCGGCATACTCGCTCCTGCGCCTCGGAGCCGGCCCGCCCGTCGCGCCGGCTGCTTCCGAGCCTAGAGGGTCGCGCCGTTGCGGTGCGGATCTGCCGGTGAGTGTGGCGCGCGCCGGAGTGCCCGCACCACGCCCGACCGGTCGCTCAACGCCACAGGCTGTGACAGGGTAGCCGGCGCAGACCGGGCCTGATCTTGCTGTCCACCGTGACGGTGAGCCCGGCGTGCATTGCCGCGGAGGTGAATTCCCAGGCTTCGGCATTGGTCGCCGCGTACTCCAGGACGAGGGCGCTGTCCGCGGTGATGCCGTCGAAGTAGACCGTGACCCGGCGGGTGAGGTGGTCGCGGGCGATGTCGTCGCGTTCGGCGGTGGCCGGTGTCGTGGCGTCCAAGATCCGCGTCTCCTTCCAGGCGTCCCCGACGGCGCCGTTGTGTGCCACAGTAGGTTCGCACCATTGCTGAGAACATGTTCCGATGCCGGGTTTGGGGAATTCACAGCACGCCGCGGAAGGGGCTCGGGGCGATTCACACCGGTGCGTACCCGCTCCCGTAGCGGGGGTGGCGGGTATGAACCTCGTCGCAACGACCCGGTCCGGCGGGCCCGATGCGGGGTTCCCCCTCCGGCGAATGTCGTTTACGCCACGACTCTTTCGTTTGGTCTCCGGCACGGCTCCCATGCGAAACTCGAATAATGGGTGCTTCTGGAATGCGATCGGCGTTGGAGGCGGAGACCTCGGCCGTCCCGGGGTTCACGGCGCGAGCCGCGGCCGACGGCGGGCCGACAGTGCTGCGGATGGTGCTCGGCGGCCGGTTACGGCGGCTGCGCGAGGCCAGCGGGTTGTCCCGGGAACAGGCCGGTGACCATATCCGTGGTTCGGATTCGAAGATCAGCCGGCTCGAGCTCGGGCGCACCAGTATCCGTGAACGTGATCTGGTGGATCTGCTCGAGCTGTACGGGGTCACCGACACCGAGGAACTCGACGCGTTCCAGGAACTCGCTCGGCAGGCCAATACCTCCGGGTGGTGGCACCGGGACAACGACTGGCTGCCGAAATGGTTCGATATGTACCTGGGTCTCGAACAGGCCGCACAGGTGATCCGCTGTTACGAACCGCGTACCGTACCGGAGCTACTACAGACCGCGGACTATGCGCGCGCCCTACTGACGCTGGCGCATCCAGGGGAGCCGGAGGACGCGATCGAACGCCGGGTGGCGCTGCGGATGCGCCGCCAGCACATTCTCGACCGGCCGCATCCGCCGCATCTGTGGCTGATCGTGGAAGAGGCCGCCCTGACCCGCCGGATCGGCGGCTCGAGGATATGGGGTGCGCAGATCGACCGGCTGCTGGCCGCTGCCCGGCAGCCGCACATCACGGTGCAGATCCTGGCCGATCACGTGGGCGGTCCGGCGCTGGCCGACGGCGCGTTCACCTATCTCCGGTTCGCCGAGGCGGATCTACCCGATATCGTTTATCTCCAGCAGCTCACGGGCGCTCTGTATCTCGACAAGCAGGCGGATCTGGACGCCTACCGCGCCGTCGCCAATCAACTGTCGGTGCACGCGGCGCCGCCGGAATACACACCGGGCCTGCTGACGGCTCTGCGCCGGCGCCAGCCGCGGATCATGGATCAGCCGGCTCGCCGGGAACAGGGCGGCGCCGGTCGCTGATCATCCCCGGGGCCGGCGCAGGGCTCGCCGGCCGTCGCGCCGAATTGCCCGAGTATTGAACTCGCAGGGGGCAACTCGTTACCGTATTGTGATCGAACCCAAACCGCGGGCCGGTCACTGATGAACTCTCCGGAGTACCGCTGGATCGTATCTACCGGCCGCGAGAGAGGTTACTGTTCGGTAGTTATGGTGGGCAGTAGAGCCGATTCCGGGAGCACGGACCTGGAAACCGAACTGGTGGCGCATCTGCGGCGCCCCGATCGATTCGGCGGAACCGCGGATGTGGGCACGACGGTGCGGCGGTGTCTCGCCGATATCGCCGAAGTCCTCGCGCCCGAACCCGCCGCCCCCGCCGTCGCGCCACCGGCGGTCGTGGCCGCGGCGGCGCGCTGGGCCCGGGAGGGGGTGGCACTGGAAACGGTGCTCACCGCCTGCCACGAATGTGCCCGGGACGCCTTGGAATTCCTCGCGGAACGGATCGCCGCCGCGGCAATGCGGGCCGAGGCGATGGTGGACGGGGCCCGGCTGCTGGTCCGGGTGGTGGAGGTGGTGAGCACCGCCGCCGCGGCGGCGTATCTGGACGAGCATCGGGTCGTCGCGCGGGAACATCAGACCTCGGCGCAGACGATGGTGGCCGCCCTGCTGAGCGGGCACGGAGTGTCCGCACTGGCGAAACGGTCCGGTTTCCGGGTGGCGCCGGCCTATCAGGTGGTGGCGCTGGCGCTCCCGCCGCACGCCGAGGAGCGCGCGGGCGGCCCCGAAGCGGTCTCGGCGGCCCGCCGGAAACTGCGCCGGGTGCAGGCCGCGCTGGGCACACCACTGGGGTCGCGGTCGCTGTCGCTGCTGCGTGCCGACGGCGGAACTGTGCTGATCCCGCTGGAAACGGACCGGTCCGGTCCGGGCGGTCGCACGGCGGCGGGGCTGATGAGCGCCGAGGTGCTGCAGTTGGTGGCCGAGGCCGCGGAAGTGCGGCCCACGGCGACGATCGCCGTGGGCGCCACCGCGGAGGTACCGGAGCTGGCGGGGCGCACCCACGACGTACTGGACCGGCTCCGTACCAGCGGACAACCCCCCGGCCTGTACCGGATAACCGGCGACGCCACCGCGGAACAGGACGACGCGCTCGCGGACGCGCTGCGAGTGCACCGGCTGCCACGTCCTGTCGCCGCGCCGGGCCCGCGCGCCGGACGGGGCACACCGGGAGCCGCGTGATGGGTGAGCCGGGCCTGCGAGCGTTACTGCGAGGTACGAGATGAAATTACGGGTTCCGTTCCTGGCCGTACTGGCCGTACTGGGCGCGGTCGCCACCGCGATGCCCCCGGCCGCCGCCGACCCCGCGGGAAACCCGCCGCCTGCGGCGCCGGCACCGGCCACGAGCGCGGAGAAGCCCGGTGGCCGGTTGCTACGCGTCCAGGTACTCGACGATCGGCGGATCCGGTTACACATCCGTTCGGCCGCCATGGGCCGTGAGATCGCGATCGACACCCTGATCGGTTCCGGTCCGGCACCCCGGCCCACGCTGTATCTGCTCGACGGCGTGGACGGCGGCCCGACCTCGGGGTGGCTGACCAAGGGGGGAGCGGCCGAATTCTTCGCCGACAAACCGGTCGACGTAGTGCTGACCACCGGTGGTACGGCCAGTATGTACGCCGACTGGATCCGGGTGGACGCCGCGCTGGGCCTGAACCGCTGGGAGACCTTCCTCACCGAAGAGCTCCCGCCCATTGTCGAAAAGTATCTGGGCTCCAACGGATCCCGGGCGATCGCCGGGGTGTCCATGGGCGCGCAGGCGGCGATGATGCTGACCCAGCGGCATCAGGGTTTCTACCGGGGCGTCGCCGGGATGAGTGGCTGTTATTCCACTTCCGACCAACTCGGCCGTGCGGTGACGACCATGACGGTGGCCTCGCGTGGCGGCAATCCGGAAAACCTTTTCGGCCCGCCCGCTTCGCCGGAGTGGCTCGCCCACGACAGCCTGCTCGGCGCGGACACATTGCGGGGCACCCGGATCTATGTGTCGGTGGCCAACGGTTCGCCCAGCAACGCCGCACTCATGTCGATCGGCGACAGCCCGGAGATTCTGGCGGTTCTGCTCGGCGGCGGTTCGCTGCTGGAGTCGGGCGCGCACCTGTGCACGCAACGATTCGCCACCCGTCTCACCGAGCTCGGCATTCCCGCAGTGGTGGATTATCTGCCCGCGGGAATGCATTCCTGGCCGGATTTCGAAGTGCAATTGCATCGCAGCTGGCCGACCCTGCGAGCAGCTCTGGAATTACCGCAGATTTCGTGATTCACCGCAGTCCCGTGTGACTGCCCGGGCGGACGGCTGCGAACAGGATCTCTCGGATCATCCGACGGTGATGTACTCCCCACGAGCGCTGTCGATCGCCCACCGGGTGGCGACCGCTCGGTCCACCCGGTGGGCTCGGCCGATCCGGTCGCCACCGGCCCCGTACCGCGTCCGGGCCGGTGGCACCGCGATCTATGCGCGGGTGAGGAAGTCGGCCGCCTGGGCCCCGATGAACATACTGGGCGCGTGGGTGTGCCCGCGCACCAGCACCGGCATGATCGAGGCGTCGGCGACGCGCAGGCCCCGCACACCGCGTACCCGCAGTTGCGGGTCCACCACACTGTTCTCGTCCGAGCCCATCCGACAGGTGCCGGCCGGATGGTAGAGGGTATGCGAATAGCCGTTGAGTGTCAGCGCGCGTGTGGCTTCCGACGCTCCGTCGGCGGGTGCGTCCGGCGGATAACAGAGGGGGCCCAGCACCTCGCGCATGGCGGCAGTATCGGCGATCTCGGCGCAGTACCGCAGACCGGTCATCAACGCCGCCCGGTCGATACCCTGCTCGTCGGACAGGTACTTCGGATCGATCACCGGCTTGGCCAGCGGATCGCCGGAGACCAGTGTGATCGTGCCGCGACTGTGCGGGCGCACCAGGACGGTCGCCAGGATGACGCCGTGGGCGGTCGGCTCGATCAGGCCTTCGTGGTAGAAGGGCGCGGGTGCGTAGACCAATTCGAGGTCGGGGTGTTCCAGCTCGGGGCGGCTGCGGACGAAACCGTACGCTTCACCGACATTCGAGGTGAGCATGCCGCGATGGCGCAGCAGGTAGTTGATCAGCTGGGCCGGTTTCTCGGCGTCGAACAGCGAATCGGTGTCGACCCCGTACCCGAGTCCGGTGACGAGATGATCCTGCAGGTTGGCGCCGACCTCGGGCGCGTGGTGGCGGACCCTGATCCCGTGGCGTTCGAGTTCGGCGCGATCGCCGATACCCGAGAGCATGAGCAGTTGCGGGCTGTTGATCGCGCCGCCGCAGAGTAGGACCTCGCTCCGGGCCGTCACCTTCTCGACGCGGCCGCCGCGCATGTATTCGACACCGACGGCGCGGTCGCCGTCGAACAGCACCCGGGTGGCGGTGGCCTCCGGGTACACGTCGAGATTGCGCCGCTTCAGCGCCGGTCGCAGATACGCGTCGGCGGTGCTCCAGCGTCGCCCCTTGTACTGGGTGACCATGGTCTGGGTGAAACCCTGCGGTTCGGGCAGGTTCGGTTCCTCGACGGGGAAACCGCGTTCGGCCACTGCCCGCAGATAGGCGGCGGTCGACGGACGCGGGCTGCGTTGATGCGAGATGTGCAGGGGGCCGCCGGTGCCGTGGTCGGGACCGCTCGCGCCCTCGACGTTCTCGATCGCACGGAAGTGCTCTACCGCCCGGTCGAAGCCCCATTCCGGCCCCCCGGCGACCGACCACTCCTCGTAGTCGGCGCGGAAACCGCGCACCCACATCTGGGCGTTGAGTGAGGACGAGCCGCCGAAGGTTTTGCCGCGGGGCCAGTAGATCTGCCGATCGTCGAGCTGGGGCTGGGGTTCGGTGAGGTAGTCCCAGTCGTAGGGGGTACGGAAGAGTTTGGCGAAGGCGGCCGGTATGTGGATGAATTTGTCCTTATCGGCCGGGCCGGCCTCCAGCAGGATCACCGAACGGCCCGGATCCGCGCTCAGCCGGTTCGCGAGCACGGCTCCCGCCGATCCCGACCCGACGATCACATAGTCCGCACTGACTTCTGTCACCTTCGCACCTTTCGCTCTCGTGTACCCGCAAACATACGAGAGTGGAGCCGGACGTGAGGCGTCTTCGCCGCGGTGCGCGAATCGATCGGAAAACCTCGTTCGCGGGTGACTTCGCGCGCTACCGGGGTATAACCGGCGCATGAGTTACCCGGTGGATTTCGGGGTGCTGCAAGCCGGTTCGATCCTCGCGATCATCCTCGGTGTGGCCCTGCTGGTTTCGGCGTTGTTCGCATTGCGCAAGAGGGGGCCGCGGGCCCTGATCGCCCGGGGCGCCGGCGGCGCGCTACTTCTGGCCGCCGCGGCGCTGGTGCTGTGGATCGCCACACTCGTCCAGACCTACCTCGGCCTGACGGGGGAGGTCCGGGCGGCGCACGTGGTGGTGGCGCCGGTGTCCGGCGCGGAGCATCAACTCGAGGTACAGCTGACGCTGTTCGATACCGACGGTGGCACGACCGAGCGCAGTACGCACCGGGTCGAGGGCGATATGTGGGTGCTGCAGGCGCAGTTGGTGGAGCTGGAACCGTGGGTCAATGCCCTCGGCTTCCATTCCGGGTACAAGGTGTCGCGCCTGTACGGGCAGCGGCTCGATGGGGTGGCCACCGCGCAGAACCACATCTTCCTCAACGGCGGAGATCGCGACTTCTTCGAGGATATGAGCGAAAACCGCTGGTTCACCTCGCCGTTCGTCCGGTCGGCCTACGGCAACGCGGTGATCGCGACGCCCGGCGAATACGACGTGTTCATCTCGCGCGACGCCATCAAGACCCGCGCGGTGGAGTGAGCGCGCTATCGGTCCTCGACCGCGGCCCGGCAGATTCCGCTCAACTCCTCGACCACCGTGTCCAGCGCGGCCGGTCCGCGTTCGGTACGGGCGACGATCAGCGCGCCCTCCAGCGCGCTGATCACCAGTAGCGCGATGGAGCGGGCCCGCTCCGGCCGGGCCCCGTCCTCGACGAGTTTGGCGGCGACGAGTTCGCGCAACGTATCGAACGCCGATCCGGCGGCGGCGACGGCGCCGGGTTCGTTGCCGAGTGCGGCGGCGGCGATCGGGCAGCCGAGCGCGTAGTCGTGTCTGTCCAGCCCGCGGGCCAGCATATCGGCAAGTGCGCGCAGGGCTGCCGAGGCCTGCGGCGCCGTCAGCGCTTTGGTGACTCCGCTGGTCACCCGGCTGCTCGCGGCCACGGTGGCCTCGGTCATCAGCTGTGCCCGGCCGCCGGGGAAATGGTGGTACACCGATCCCCGCGGTGCGCCACTGGCCTGCAGTACATCGGTGAACGAGACGGCCGCGACTCCGCGCCGCCGGATCAGTGATATCGCGCTGTCGATCATGGCCGCCCGGGGCCCGTCGGGATCCTTCGGTCGTGGCATGCGCTGCTCCCTCTTGCCCGTGATTACTATGTATGTTGTCATACTTATCAACGTCTCGCCGTGTCAGCGGCCCGATTTTTGTGGAGGATTCGTGACCGGGATCGACGCGCCGACCCATCCCTTCGATACGGCCATCGCCGTGGAATACATCGACGGGCACCGGCTGGCCGGTCACACCTGCCCCGATTACGCCAATATGGTCGGCCCGTTCGGCGGCGTCACCGCGGCGGCGCTGCTGCGTGCGGTCGAACGGCATCCCGAACGGGTCGGTGATCCGCTGTCGCTGACGGTGAACTACGCGGGACCGATCGCCGACGGGCCCTTCGAGATCACCGCGCGGCCGGTACGCACCAATCGCACGAATCAGCACTGGCAGCTCGAACTCACCCAGGACGGGACGGTCACCACCACCGCGACCGCGGTATTCGGCATCCGTCGCGACACCTGGTCGGATCTCGAGCTGAGCATGCCCTCGGTGCCCGGGCCGGACACCGAGGGCGTGGAACCGCAGATCTTCCCGGATTTCATCGCCTGGGGCCGCAACTATGATCTGCGGTTCGTCGCCGGCGCCGTCCCCGATGTCGAGCCCACCGCCGAGATCCCGGAGAATCCCGACTCGGTGAGCACCCTCTGGCTCCGCGACACCCCGGCCCGGCCGGTCGACTTCGCCTCGCTCACCGCCATGTCGGACGCGTTCTATCCCCGCGTTTTCCTGCGGCGCGGGCGCTACCTACCGGCCGGTACGATCTCGCTCACCGTGTACTTCCACGCCACCGCCGAGGAACTTGCCGCCCAGGGCACCGAATATCTGCTGGGCCGCGCCCGCGCGAACCGCTTCGGGCATGGTCACTTCGATCAGATCGCCCACCTGTGGGGTCACGACGGCACCCTGCTGGCGACCAGCCATCAGCTGGTCTACTTCAAGGGTTGAGGCCCCGGCTCAGCTCGCGGCCGGGTCGGTCACCGGCGTGATCGGCAACCGCAGCGCGCCCGGCGCCGATTCGGGGACCACCGGGGATTTCGGTGCCACCGGGGCGATCCGGCGGTACGGCGCGTCCTGCGGGGGCCGGGGATCCTGTTCGCCCTTGTTCGGCCAGTACGCGGCGGCGCGCTCGGCCTGGGCGGTGATGGTCAGAGATGGATTGACCCCCAGGTTCGCCGAGACCGCCGCACCGTCCACCACACTCAGGGTCGGGTAGCCGAAGACCCGGTGGTAGGCGTCGATCACCCCGGTATCGCGGTCGGCGCCGATCGCGGCGCCGCCGAGGAAATGCGCGGTGAGCGGAATATTGAACACTTCGCCCCAGGTACCGCCCGCGGTGCCGCCGATCTGCTCGGCGACCCGGCGGGTGGCCTCGTTGCCCGCCGGGATCCAGGTCGGGTTCGGCTCGCCGTGCCCCTGCTTGCTGGTCAGTTTGCGGCCGAAGAGTCCGCGGGTGGTATAGGTGGTGATGGAGTTGTCCAGGTGCTGCATCACCAGCGAGATGATGGTCCGTTCGCTCCAGTTGCGGACGCTCAGGAAGCTGAGCAGCAACAGGGGGTGACGCAGCGCGGTACCCAGGAATCGCAGCCACCGCGGAATGCGGCCGCCACCGTCGACCATCAGCGTCTGCAGCAAGCCCATCGCGTTGGAACCCCGCCCGTATCGCACCGGCTCGATATGGGTGTCGGGGGTGGGGTGGATCGACGAGGTGATCGCGACGCCCCGGGTGAAATCCTGGCCCGGTGCGAGCTTCTTGGTGGCGGCGCCGACGATCGATTCGGAATTGGTGCGGGTGAGCAGGCCGAGCCGATCGGACAGTTTCGGGAGTACCCGCCGGTCCCGCATCTCGTGCAGGAGGCGCTGGGTGCCGAGGGTGCCGGCGGCGACCACGACCTGGCGGGCGGTGTAGGTGGTGCGCTGTGTGCGTACCCAGGCACCGGTGCGCTGCGCCGAGACCACCCAGCTTCCGTCGGGTTGCGGTCGCAGTTCGGTCACGGTCGTCATCGGCACCACCTGCGCCCCGGCGCGTTCGGCCAGGTACAGGTAGTTCTTGACGAGGGTGTTCTTCGCCCCGAACTTGCATCCGACCATGCAGTCGCCGCACTCCAGGCACCCGGTGCGGGCCGGGCCGACGCCGCCGAAGTAGGGGTCGTCCACGGTTTCACCGGGTTCACCGAAGAACACGCCGACCGGGGTCCGGACGAACGTGTCGCCGACGCCCATATCTTCGGCGACCTGTTTGAAGACTTCGTCGGCCGGGGTCATATGCGGGTTCTGCACGACGCCGAGCATGCGCTTCGCCTGCTCGTAATAGGGCGTCAGTTCGCCGCGCCAGTCGGTGATGTCGCGCCACTGCGGGTCCTGGAAGAACGGCTCCGGTGGGACGTAGAGGGTGTTGGCGTAGTTGAGTGATCCGCCACCCACCCCGGCGCCGCCGAGGATGAGCACATTGCGCAGGGGATGGATGCGCTGGATGCCGTAGCAGCCGAGTTTCGGCGCCCACAGGAATTTGCGCAGATCCCAGCTGGTCTTGGGCAGCTCGTCGTCGGCGTAGCGGCGGCCGGCTTCCAGGACGCCGACGGTATAGCCCTTTTCGATCAGCCGCAGGGCGGTGACACTGCCACCGAACCCGGAGCCGACGATGAGGACATCGAAATCCGTGGCCGCCTCGGACATGGGACTTCTCCTTGGGTTCGGATGGTCAGCAGTGACTTGCGGTAACATTAACACAGCTGAATCAGAGCAATGCTCACTACTGTTGACAGTGCTCTCTAAATTGGCCAGGGTGGTCCTATGACCACTCCCCGTGCCCGCGCCCGGGCCCAGACGATGATCGATATCAAGCGGATCGCGCGCGAACATCTTGCCACCGACGGCGCCGCCGCCCTGTCGTTACGCGCGGTGGCCCGCGACCTGGGCGTGGTCTCCTCCGCGGTCTACCGCTATGTCCGCAGCCGGGACGAATTGCTGACCCTGCTGGTGGTCGACGGATACGACGCGCTGGGCGACGCCGTGGACGCCGCGCTCGCCGTCGCACCCGACGATCCGGTCGAACAGTTCCGGGTCACCGCGCGCACCGTCCGCGCCTGGGCGCTTGCCGAACCCGCCTGGTACGGCCTGCTGTTCGGCACTCCGGTACCTGGATACGCCGCCCCGGCCGATCGCACGGTCACCCCGGGCACCCGGGTGATCGTGACGCTCATGGGGCTTTTTGCTGCGGCTCATCGCGGTGGACTGCTTGTGCCTCCGGCGGCGGACCGGCCGCCGCTCACCGGGCCGCTCGCCGACGATTTCGTCCGGATCCGGGCCGAATTCGGGCTCGAGGTGCCGGACTGGGTGCTGGCGCGCGGGCTCACCGTCTGGTGCGCGCTGTTCGGTGCCGTGAGCTTCGATGTCTTCGATATGTACGGTGCGGATACCTTCAGCGACCGCACGCAGGTCTTCGAAACCCATATCGCCGGCCTGGAAACGCTGCTCGGCGTGGTATGAACCGGGTCTCGGGGTAGCCCGAGCCCGGCGCTACCGGCCGGGTTCCGCGGACTTTTCGGTATCGACCTCGGGTGTCACCGGATCCGCCGCTGCCTTCGCTGCCGGATCCCCTTCGGATACGGCCACGTCGATCTGTTCGCTGATGTAGCGGACCACGACCGCCACCACCGCGACCACCGGTACCGCCAGGAACGCTCCCGTGATGCCGTACAGGGTGCCGCCCCCGGTGACTGCCAGCAGCACCACGACCGCGTGCAGTTTCATGGTGCGGCTCTGCAGTACCGGTTGCAGCACATTGCCCTCGAGCTGCTGCACCGCGATGATGATGACGAGCACGATGAGCGCGGTGGTGAACCCGTTACCCACCAGCGCCACGAGCACCGCCAGCGCACCGGCGACGAACGCGCCCACCATGGGGATGAAGCCGCCCAGGAATGTCAGTGCGGTCAGCACACCCCACAGCGGCACGCCGAGCAGGACCAGTCCGAGCCCGATGAAGAACGCGTCGATAAAGCTGACCAGCGCCTGGGTGCGGATGAATCCGCCGAGCACATCCCAGACCCGCACCAGTACTTCCTCGAAATGCCGGCCGCTGCGCCCGCCGGTGAACTTGTGCATCCACGGGACGAATTTCGGCCCGTCCTTCACGAAGAAGAAGCTGAGAATCAGCACCAGGAAGATCGTGACCAGGACGGACGTGGCGGTACTGACCCCGGTGAAGACACCGGAGGCGATCTGCTCGGCGCTGGACTGCACCCGCGACACCACCGCGTCGACGGCCGAGTTCAGCTGTTCGTCGCGGATGTTCAGCGGTGGGCCCTGCAGCCAGTCCCGGACCGTGTTGATACCGGTGGTGGCCTTGTCGGAGAGTTCGGGCACCTGATCCACCACCGAGGGCACGATCAATGCGATCCCACCCGCCAGCACCCCGATGAAACCGATGAGCGTGAGCGAGGCCGCCGCGGCCGGTGGCAACCCGGCTTTCACCAGCAGGCGGGTTGGCGGCCAGAGCACCGTGGAGACCACGATCGCGAGCAGGACCGGCAGCAGGACCACCCACAGCCGGGCCGCCAGGAATCCCAGTACCCAGGCGCCCGCCGCGATGGCGACGACGCATAACGCCCATTTGGCCAGCCACAACACGCCGGAACCGAAGACGTCCCCCCGGTCGGGAGGTCGCGTGGCGCTGGTGGAGCGAGTGCGGTCGGCGCGGACTTCCTTCTCCCCGTTCACCCGGCCAGTCTCGCACGACCGGTCCGGTCCGGCATCGCACCGGTCCGGGCCGAACGGGTCACAGCCCCACGCCGGGGTTCCGGATGGCGCGGGGGCCGAAGGTCCGGCGCAGGTCACCTCTCGCCCTGGTCGACACGCTCGGCAATCTCGGCGGATTCGCCGGTCCCTCCCTCTTCGGCTGGTTCTGGGATCGCACCGCCGCCGACGACACCGGGTTGTCTCCGATCGCCGACCTGTCCGCGTTGATCGCGTTCGCCGGCGCATGCTCCGCGGCGACCCGGCCGGGACGGCCGAACCGGCCCGGCTGCGAAACCGGACCGAACAGCGGCGCGGCCCGTCGAGGTCGGCCGAACTACCCGGTGAGGTATCGCCTTGGCCGATCAGCTCACCGTGCGCGGATCAGCGCGGTACGGTGAGCTGATCGGTGCAGCTGGTGAGTCCGTCCACGATCGAACAGGCGGCCGGCGCGCGGGTCGGCCGGTAATCGCCGGGGATGCCGCCGCGCCGGGTGATGGCCGTATAGGCGGCCACGGCGTCGGTGGGCCGGCGGATGAGGGCGGGATCGCCGAGTACGTCGACGGTGTACAGCCCGAATCTCGGTGTGTAGGAACCCCATTCGTAGTTATCGGTGAGGCTCCAGTAGTTGTAGCCCATGACGTTCATGCCGTCGGCCACCGCGCGCTGTATCCAGTACACGGTGTCGCGCAGGAGGTCGGCGCGGAGGTAGCCGTCCGCCCGCGGGCGCCCGTTCTCGGTCGGCATCCCGTTCTCCACGATGTAGAGGGGTTTGCCCGGGAACCGCCGCGCGTAGTGGTCGAGCGCGTAGTAGATACCCTCCGATTGCAGCGACAGTGTCCACATCTTGGCGGGGTCGGGGATCCGGGCGAGGACCTCGGCGGGGGAGAACCCGTAGTAGTAGTCGATCCCGATGTAGTCCAGTTTCGCGCCGACCCGGCCGATGAACGCGCCGTTCACGGCGTCTTCGGCCGCGGGGATATAGGCGACATTGCTGCTCACCATCGCCCCCGGCTGTACTCGGTGGATGTGGTCGTAGATCGCATCATGGGCGTCGGCCAGCCGGTCCTGCATCGCCGGGATATCCGGGACACCGATCCCACCGTGACGTACCTCGTTCATCAGGTAGACGGCGGGTTCGTTGAAAGTGATCCACAGTGGTTCGTACCGGGCGTACCGGTCGACGACCCGGCGGGCGTTGCTGAGCCAGTCCTCGACCATTCCGGCGCGCCGCCACCCACCCCGGTCGACCTGCCAGCCCGGATAGACCCAATGGTCGAGGGTGAGCATGGGGCGCATCCCCGCCGCACGAATGGCCTCGATGACCTCGTCGTAGAACCGGAAACCGTCCTCGTCCCATTCGCCCGGACCCGGTTGTACCCGGGCCCATTCGATCCCGATCCGGTAGGCGCGCACCCCGAGTTGTTCGGCCAGGGCGATATCGGACCGGTAGCGCGAGTAGAAATCGACCGAGTCGAGATACGGGTCCTCGGTTTTCCCGGCCGCGATATAACGGGTCCAGTTGCTGTCCGGCGCATGCCCCTCGGACTGGAATCCCGAAGAGGCGACCCCCCACAGGAAGTCGGCACCCAGCGGGGCGACCTCGACCGGGGGAGCGGGGCGCGCACCGGCTCGTCCCGTTCCCAGGACGACAGCGCCGGCGGTTACCGCGCCGGTGGTCAGAAATCGGCGACGGTTCACCGGACCCATCGGATCGGTCTCCTGTCCTCTGTTCGTCTCCGTCTCGCGGCGTTCGCACCAGAGTAGCGGCGCAGCACCGGATTCGGGCCGGACCGCAGTATCCCGTCCCGGCGGAGGCAGTGGGGGAGTGCCAGATGGCCGGGCCCGTGCCTTCCCGGGAAGTCGCGTCCTGTGTTCAGTGAACGAATCGGTCTCGATGCCGCCTCGAGCTGCCGGAAGCGCCGTATGTCCTCGGAGGGTCCGCCACACCCGCCTACCGGTCGCTACCATGAAAATTGCTGCTATCTAGATATGCGCATCTGTCTATGTATCGAACATTCGCGCAGAACTCACCGCGAACCATTTCCCTTCGTGTAGCCCGCACAACGAGCGAGGGGACGGACTGCAGACCCGCCCCCTCCGGGAGCGCTTGCGCCGAAGCCATGCGCTACCAGGGGTCAGCGCCGTCCCCGGAAGGTCCGGCGTAGATCGCTGGTCCATTGCTCGGGGATTTCCCAGGGTATGAAGTGGCCGCCGCGGTCGTGGACGGTGAGGTTGACGTGGTTGTACCACTCCGCGCGGTCTCCGGCGCGGAAGTGTTCGACGCGTTGGGCGGTACCGATGCCGGGTGGGTTCTCGTAGCCGACGAAGGTGATGCCGGTGGGGGCCTGCACGACCGGGAGGCGATCGTGGGAAGGCGTCCAGGGGTACCGGTTGTGGTTGGCGTAGAGACGTATCGAGGTACCGATGGTGTTGGTGGCCCAGTAGATCGTGGCGTGCGTGAACAGATCGTCTCTACTGAATACGGTTTCGATATCGCCGCCGTTGTCGCTCCATTTGTACCAACGTTCCAGGATCCATGCGAGCATGCCCGCCGGGGAATCGGATAGGCCGTGGGCGAGGGTGCTGGGGGCGAGGAGGTGGGCGGCCAGGTGGACGGCGAAACGTCTGTCCAGCTCCGTGATTCGTGCGCGTACCTCCTCGGGAAGGCTGTGCGGAATCGGTAGCCCGCCGCTGAAGTCCCAGGCGCGATCGCCGTTGAACAGGGTAAGTTTCAGTCCGGATCCGATGTGGATGGCGTACAACTCGTCGGCGTACTTGTGGCCGAGTTGTGCGGTGACCAGCGCACCCACGTCGCAGCCGGCGGCTCCGTACTTCTCGTGGCCCAGTACCTCGGTCATGAGCGTGTGCCAGAGGTCGGCGACCTTCCAGAAGTTCAGATCCGGGCGGTTCGTCAGCGGGCCGGAGAACCCGAAACCGGGAAACGAAGGCACGATCACGTCGAACGCCTCGGCCGGATCGCCGTCGTGCGCCCCCGGGTCCGCGAGTAGGTCGACGACCTTGGACCAGTGCCAGAACGTCCAGGGCCAGCCGTGTGTCAGGATCAGCGGTGTCGGGTTCGGCCCGACGCCGGGTCTGCGCATGAAATGTATCGGCACCTCGTCGATGTCGACCATGTAATGCTGGTAGCGGTTGATCTCGGCTTCGGCCGCACGCCAGTCGTATTCGTCGCGCCAGTGGTCGATGAGCTCCTCGAGATAGCTGCGGGGCACGCCGTAATACCAGTCCTCGTTGCCGGCATCTTCGGGCAGCCGAGTGCGCTCGAGGCGCTGCCGCAGGTCGGTGAGCACACTGTCGGGGATGTGAATCTTCGTCGGCCTCGAGGGGAACGATCGGGTCCCGCGGGTTCCGTCGCTCATCTTGCCTCCTTCACGCGTGGCGTCGACTTTACATAAGCAACTTATTTAAGCAAATTTCATAAGTCCCGGATATACTCGCTCGGGTGGACGATATCGACGTGGACGCCTTCGCGGCGGCAATCGAGGACTTCAACCGCGTCTACATCCGTATCCCGGTGCGGGAGAAGCTGCCTTTCACCACGCTGTCGGTGCTCGACACCCTGGCGCACAGCGGCCCGGCGCGACTGACCGAGCTGACCCGGACCGAACAGCTGACCCAACCGGGCATCACTCAACTCATCGCGCGCCTGGAGCGCGACGGGCTGGTACTGCGCCGTCCCGACCCCGACGATGGACGGGCCGTAATCGTGCACCTCACCGACGCCGGCCGACAGGTGCGCCGGACCCGCCATGACGACCGGGTCCGGTACCTGGCGCCGATGATCTCCGAACTGAGCGCCGCCCACCGCCGGGCACTCGCCGCCGCCTTGCCCGCCCTCGCCCGGCTGGCCCGGTTGGAGCGCGAGCGCTGATCCCCGGGCTCGGCTCCGAGAAGTGCACGGCCGCGGCAGTTCCGCGACCGTGTGCCGGCCTTCCCCATCGCATCGCTTCGTACGGCTTTACCTGAACGCTTCGATATTGCGTTCGGCCCAGTCGGCGAAGGCGCGCGGTGGCCGCCCCAGCAGTCGCTCGATATCGGGGCCGACCCGCTGTTCGGCTTCCGTGGGCGTGCCGAGTACGCCGAGCGTCGCTTCGACCACCGGCTCGGGCATGTACTCCGCCATGCGGTCTCGCGCCTGGGCACGGCTCAGTTCGGTGAACCGCACCGGTTCGCCCAGCAGATTCGCGATCACGCCGGCCTGCTGTCGGGGTGTGATCGCCACGGGCCCCGTGAGCGTATAGGTGTTTCCCCCGTGTCCCGGTTCACGCAGGGCGAGGGCGGCGACCGCGGCGATATCGTCCGGATCGACGGCCGGAAGGCCGATATCGCCGAAGGGAGCGGCGACTTCCCGGCGGGTATGGACGCTGTGTGCCCACTGCAGCGCATTGGAGTCGAAATTCCCCGGCCGCAGCACGGTCCAGTCCAGGCCCGACTGCCGGATCGCGTGCTCCAGATGAGGGGAGTGGCGCTGGGTGCCGACCCCCTGCGACGACAGCAGTACCACCCGCCGGACTCCGGCCCGGCGTACCACCTCGACGACGGCGTCGATATCGCCGGCTGCCAGGAAATCCGCTGCGGTGAGCAGGAACAGCGAGTCCGCGCCTCGCAACGTGTCCTCGATACTCGCAGGGGTGATCAGGTCGGCCTGCCGGAAGTGGACTCCGGCCGGTACCTCTGCTTTCTTCCGTGAGACGGCGGTGACCTGTTCCCCGGCCCCGGCCAAGGCCTCCACCAGGGGCCGGCCGACATTCCCTGTTGCTCCTGTAACCACGATCATCTCGTAACTCCCGTTCTCGACTGGCCTTTCGGACGATCCGACGGTACTTTCCAGTGACTAGTAGGTACCTAGGGGAAAGTGAGGGAATTGTGATCGAGACCACACGCGAGGTGGATCCTGAACTCGCCTGTCCGATAGCCCCCGTCGTGGATATCGTGTTCAGCCGGTGGACCACGCCGATTCTCTGGACGCTCAACGAATTCGGCCGGCAACGATTCGTGGAGCTCGAGCGGCGGATCACCACCATCACACCGAAGGTGATGACCCAGCGGCTGCGTCAACTCGAGCGGGACGGCCTCGTCGTGCGCACCTACTATGCAGGGGTCCCGCCGCGGGTCGACTACGAGATCAGTGAACTGGGCCGGAGCTTGGCGCCGCTGTTCGCGACCCTGGCCGAGTGGTCGGTCAACCTGGACAAGGTCGAGGAAGCGCGACGGGCGTATGACGCCCGGAAGAAGAGCGTCTAGTCCCGGCTGGACGACTATCCGAAGGTCCGCTTCGTACCGGGACGGTGGCACTGCTACTTCGTCGGCCGTTGGGGCCTCGCTCGGAGCGGGCAGGGGACCGAAGCCCGGCCCGGCCTCGGATGGTGGGGGTAGGGGAGTGGTGCCACGTCGGCGCCCAGGCGTGTCGATGGCTACCGGCCATGCAGGTCCGCCCATCTCAACGCAGGAGCCAACGGCGCGGACCCAACCCCAACAGAGCTCCTTGTAGCATATTAAGAAGGATACGTAGATATGCGCATCTACATATGTAATCCTTACTCATCGCTTACCTCCTGTCTCAAACCAACAACCCAAAAACCAACAACGGAAAGGGAAGGCCCGCCCGAGCTCCGCGCTCGGGCGGCTGTCACGTCGACCGTGGCCCGCTGCCACGATGGGACAGCAGGCCACGGATAGTTCAGCCGACCGATTTGGCGAGCAGTTCGCCGATCCGGCTCTCGTCGGCCGGGGTGAGTCCGGTCAGCGCGAAGGCGGTCGGCCACAGGGCTCCGTCGTCCAGGTTGGCCGAGTCGTTGAAACCGAGGGTGGCGTAGCGGGCCTTGAACTTGGCCGCGCTCTGGAAGAAGCAGACGACCTTGCCGTCCTTGGCGTAGGCCGGCATGCCGTACCAGAGCTTCGGGGACAGCGCCGGTGCGCTGGCCTTGACGAGGGCGTGGATCCGTTCGGCCAGAGCGCGGTCGTTCTCCGACATCTCCGCGATCTTGGCGAGCACGTCGCCTTCGCCGTCGGCCTTGGCGGCGCGGGAGCCGCGGCGTGCCGCGGTCTTCAGCTCCTGCGCGTGCTCCTTCATCGCGGCCCGCTCCTCGGCGGAGAACGCGACGGTCGCGGTGTTCTTCGTGGCGGTGCGGGCAGTGTTCTTCTGCGTGGTCATTTCCGGTTCCTCCGTGAATGTGTCGGGCGGGGTGGGGCGAGGCGGCGAATGCGGCGGGTCAGCGGTCCTGGATGAGGCCCAGCACATTGCCGTCGATATCGGTGACGGTGGCGACCAGGCGGCCCGCGCCGACATCGCGGACGGGTTCGCGCACGGTGGCGCCCGCAGCGGTGACCGCGGCGAGTTTGGCCTCGATATCGGGTACGTGCCAGTACGCCACCGGGGTGGTCATACCCTGGGGACCGCCGCCGGGCACCAGTCCGATGTGCTGGCCGCCGGTGTCGAAGCCGACGTAGTAGGTGCCCTTGGTCTGGGGCTGGATGCCGAGCAGTGCGGTGTACACCGCTTCGGCCTTCTCGAGATCGGAGACGGGGTGCAGCACGGTTTTGATCCCGAAGGTGGATTCGGCGGCGCTCATGGTCAC
This sequence comes from Nocardia rhamnosiphila NBRC 108938, assembly GCF_000720425.1. GTDB lineage: Bacteria > Actinomycetota > Actinomycetes > Mycobacteriales > Mycobacteriaceae > Nocardia > Nocardia rhamnosiphila. The sequence goes on from NZ_JOAJ01000001.1 coordinate 1,055,560, forward strand.
TCCTCGTGGGTCGGTGTCGGTGTCGGTGTCGGTGGACACAGGGCCGGGGGCCGTCCCGGCATTCGGTCGGCGATTTCTCGGCCGGTCTGTTCGGTGCGCGTCCATGGCAATTACGTTATGGACGCGCGGCAGCCGGCACATCCGTGCCGACTACGGAACGCACCACGGAGTGAGCACGTAACCGTGCCCCCGTAGCGGTGCGGGGCGGGTACGCGAAGATGGGTGGTGTGTCGAAGCAGAAGGTCGCCGGCGGGATCTCGGACCGGGAAGCCGAAGTCCTGGCCCTGGTGGGGCAACATCGCAGCAATGCCGAGATAGCAGCGCAGCTGTTCATCTCGGTGCGGACGGTGGAAACACATGTGTCCTCGCTGTTGCGAAAGGCCGGCGTCCCCGACCGGCGGGCCCTGGCCGACCGGGCGGCCGATTTCGCGCCCGCCGGACGCGCGAACGAGACCGCTTCGCCGCTGCCTTCGCCGTTGACCTCGTTCATCGGCCGGGCCGGGGAACGCGCCGCATTGCGCGCGGCCGTCATGGCGAACCGTCAGGTGACCGCGCTGGGGCCCGGGGGTATCGGCAAGACCCGATTGGCACTGGCCGTCGCCGCGGATCTGGCCGGTGAGTTCGCCGACGGTGTGTGGTTCGTGGACCTCGTGCCGGTCACCGATGCGGAGATGACGGGCGCGGCTGTGGCGCGGGCGCTGGGGTCGGGTGAGCAGCAGGGCCGGAGTCTCGACGATTCAGTGGTCGCCGCGCTCGCCGATCGGGAAGTGCTGCTCGTGCTCGACAATTGCGAGCATCTGCGGGAAGGTGTGGCGCCGTTCGTCGAACGGCTGCTGGCCCGGTGTCCGGGCGTGACGGTGCTGATCACGAGCCGGGCTCGGCTGGTGGTGCCGTTCGAGCAGGTGTATGTGGTTCCCCCGCTGTCGGTCGGTGAGGTGACCGAGCCCGCGGCGCCCGGGTCGGATGCGGCGGCGCTTTTCCTGGACCGGGCATCCGCGCTGGGTTGGCCGGTGGGTCCGGAACGACTGGAGCGGGTTACCGAGATCTGCCGGCGGCTGGACGGCTCGGCGCTGGCGATCGAGTTGGCGGCCGCGCGGTTGCCCACGCTCGGCTTGGACGGACTCACCGCGAGTCTGGCCGACCCGCTGCGTCTGCTGGTCGGTGGTCGCCGGGCCGATGACCGGCATCGGTCGATGCGGGCGATGCTCGACTGGAGTCAGGCATTGCTGGAGGAGCCGGATCGCTGTCTGCTTCGGCGAGTATCGGTATTCGTCGCGCCGTTCACTGCTGCCGATGCGGTCCGGGTGGCCGGGTACCGGCCGTTGGAGCCGGCGACGGTCGCGGACGGTCTGGCGCGGCTCACCGAGCAGAGCCTGCTGACCGCTGTCATGTCCGGGTCGGGTACTCGGTACCGCGTGCTGACGACGATCCGGCAGTACGAGTCGGAGCAGCTCGATGAGGCCGGTGAGCGCTCGGAGGTGCTGGCCCGGCATCTGCTCTGGTGCACGGAATCCGGTGCGGCGCTGGCGCGCGGGTTGCCGGATGTCACGGGTGGGTGGCGCGCCGGTTTCGATGCGGTGGCCGACGATATGCGTGCGGCCCTGGGATGGGCGGAAAGGCAGCCCGCGCACCGGGTCCTCGCGTACGAGCTGGCGTTGTCGCTGGCGGAGCTGGCTTTCGCCCGGAATCTGGTCGGTGAGTCCCAGCGCCGTTACGAGCAGGCCGCGGCTCTCGCCGCCGATCCGGGGACGGCAGTGTCGGCGTTGCGGTCGGCTGCGGCGACGGCCGGTTGCCGGATGGACGGTGCGGGCATGTTCCGCCTGTACCGGGCGGCCGCGGAGACCGCTCGGGACGCCGGCGACGCGGCGGGGGCTGCGACGGATCTGGCGACGGCCGCGATCACCGTCTACCGGATGTCGGACACGTTCGCCGAGTCGCCGCCGACGGATATCGCCGCGCTGTTGCTGTCGCAGGCACGTGAGCTGGCCGGTGGGGACGCCACGGCGGAAGCGGCGGTGGCGTTGGCCGAGTGCGGGGTGCCGGCCGATACAGGCGACTCGGGTGTCGGTGGGGACGCGGCTCTGGGCCAGGCCGAGCGTGCGGTCGAGCTGGCGTCGCGGACCGGGGATCGGCTGGTGCGGAGCGCGGCGCTGGACGCGCTCGCGGCGGCGCAGTTGTGGGCCGGTGATACGTTCGCTTCCGCCGCGACGACCAGGCAGCGGGTGGAGTCGCTGGTGGGGGTGCCGGTGTCGCCGGCGAGCGAGCTGGAGCGGGTGAACGCGCTCGCGGAGGCAGCGGAGTCCTGCCTCGGTGTGGGTGATCTGGTGGGTGCTCGACGGTGGGGTGAGCAGTTGCGTGACTTGCCGTTGCTGGCGGAGCGGGGTGATTTCGCGACGTCGCGGTTGCTGGTCGTGGATGCGCTGGCGGGCCGGGTGGATGATGTGCTGGCGGCGGCGAGCCGGTTCTCCGACGCCTGGACGCTTTCCGGGCGTACGCAGGCTCCGACCCTTGCTCCGGCGGCGGCTGCGGTGGCGATGGTTCACGGTTTACGCGGCGACGGTCCGGCGCGGGCCGAGTGGCTGGCGGTTGCCGCCGATCTCGGGGTGGCACGTGAGCAGCAGGTCGCCTACCGCGCGGTGTTCGATGCGGTGGTGTTGCTGCACGAGGGGCGGGCCGCCGAGGCGCTGTCGGGGTTGGTGGCCGACCCGGACGAGATGGATCAGCGGGTCGTGTGGGTGTGGCGGCACTGGTATTTCGCGTTGCGTGCCGAGTCCGCGGTGCTGGCCGGTGATCCGTCGGCGCGGGAGCATCTGGTGACGGCTCGGACGGCGGTGGCCGGTGATCCGGTGGCGGGTGCGATCGTCGACCGCGCCGCTGCGCTGTGGGAGGGCGGTTCCGAGTTGTTGCCGGCGGTGGCGGCCGCTTTCGCGGCGGCGCAGTGCGGGTATCAGCGGGCCCGGACGCTGGTGCTGGCGGGCGGGAGTTCCGCCGAGGCGGGTGCCGCCGGGTTCGCGGTACTCGGCTGCACGGTGCCCTGGGGTCGCTGATGTCGGCGGTGGGCCGGCCCACTGCCTGTCACGGTGCGCTGTTGCCGCCTGTCATATCCGCCATATCCGCGATGCGCGCGACGATGTCCGGATAGCGTTTGGTGTGGGCGCCGCCGTTGAGGTCGATGGCCGCGCCGGTCATCCAGCCTGCGGCGGCGGAGGTGAGGAATCCGATCGTCTGGGCGATATCGCCGGGTGTGCCGGCGCGTCCGAGTGGGGTGTTGTCGATGTATTCCTCGACGAGTCCGGGGACGAGGGTGGCGCCGTGCGTGAGTGGGGTGTGTACGAATCCGGGGTTGACGGCGTTGACGCGGATGCCGCGCGGCGCGAGTTCCATGGCGGCGACTTCGGTGAGCATGAGTACGCCGGCTTTGGCGGAGCAGTAGGCGCCCATCCCGACTCCGGGCTGGCGGCCGTTGAGGGAGGCCACGAGGACGACTGATCCGTTGTCGCGCAGGGCACGGGCGGCTTCTCGGACGGTCAGGAAAGCTCCGGTGAGGCAGACGTCGACGGTGGCTTTCCAGTCGTCGAGGGAGAGGTCGGCGAGGGTGCCGGGCCGGGAGATCCCGGCGCAGTCGACGACGGTGTCGAGGGGGCCGTGTTGTGCGGTGACGGTGTCGAAGAGGGTGCGCATGCTGTTCTCGTCGGTGACCTGTACCTGCTGGGCGCCGGCCCGGCCGCCGAGTTCGGCGGCGCGGGTGGTGGCGGCGTCGCCGTCGAGGTCGGCGATGATGACGGTGTCGCCGCGTTCGGCCAATAGTTGTGCGGTGGCCCAGCCGATTCCGGAGGCGCCGCCGATGATGACCGCGACGGCGTGTTCTGTGCTCATGGGTGTTTCCTCCGTCGGCGTCGGGTCCCGCGGGGCCGGTGCCGGACACCGCTCCGCGGACAATCATCCATACAGGTGTCTAGCAGCCGGGGTGGGTTTTGGCTAGCATGCAGCGATGAGCACGGCCGAACTACGCACGGTGTCCGTCGGTGAGCTGGATTTCGAGGTGTGGGTGCGGCTGGGCGCGGCCGCGGATGTTCTGCTGCTGCACGGTTTCCCGCAGAGCGCGGCGTCGTGGGGGCCGGTGTCGGAACGGCTGGCGCTCCGGGGCGTGGGTTCGTACGCCGTGGAGCAGCGCGGTTATTCACCGGGCGCCCGACCCGCGCAGGTGCATGCCTATGGCCTCCCGGAACTGCGTGCGGATGTGCTGGGCATCTGCGACGCGCTCGGATTGGCACGCCCCCATCTGGTGGGCCACGATTGGGGTGCGATCGTGGCATGGGATGTGGCGGCCCGTCACCCCGATCGGGTCGCGTCGTTGACGGCGGTGTCGGTTCCGCATCCGGCGGCGTTCGCGTGGGCACGGGAGCACGATCCGGTGCAGGCGGAGAAATCGGGGTACATGGATTTCTTCCGGCAGCCGGAGAAGCCCGAGGAACTGTTGCTGGCCGATGATTGTGCCGGGTTGCGGATCGGGTTCGGTGACGCGGTGCCCGCGGATCTGGCGGACCGGCATATCGCCCGGTTGCGGGAGCCGGGCGCGATGACCGCGGCATTGAACTGGTATCGGGCGGCCGGGGATTCGTGGGAGTCGGTTCCGCCGGTCCGGGTGCCGACGACGTTGGTGTGGAGTGATGCGGATCTGGCGGTGGCGCGGGCCGGGGTGGAGCGGACCGCGCTGTATGTGACCGGTCCGTATCGGCTGGTGGTGCTGGAGGGGGTGGGGCACTGGGTTCCCGAGCAGGCGCCGGAGGCGCTGGCCCGGCATGTGCTGGCTCGCGTAGCGGGGTCGTGAGCGGCGCGGTGGGCGCCGGAATGTTCCCATCCGGTTGGATGTTCATCGAACCATTCGCTCCGTGGGAAGGTTCTGTGATGTCCAGTGCTCGTTTTCGTTTCGACGGTAGGACCGCGCTCGTCACCGGCGGTAGCAGCGGTATGGGTCTGGCGACCGCGCGCCGGCTGCTCGACGAGGGCGCGCGGGTGATCATCACCGGTCGCGCCCGGGCGGGTCTGGACGCCGCCGCGGCGGAACTGGACGCCGGTGACCGACTGGTCACCGTACAGGGTGATGTCGCGGATCCGGCCGACCTCGACGCGCTCGTGGATACGGCGCGTTCCCGCTTCGGCCGGCTCGATGTCGTGTTCGCGAACGCCGGGACCGCCGCGTTCCGCCCGGCGCCCGATATCACCGAGGACTACTTCGATCGTGTGGTCGCGACGAACTTCAAGGGTGTTTTCTTCACCGTTCAGAAGACGTTGCCGTTGGTCCCCGATCACGGTGCGATCGTGGTGAACTCGTCGTGGGCGGTGCACCGTGGTGTCCCGGCGGCGGCACTGTATTCGGCGACCAAGGCGGCTGTCCGGAATCTGGCGCAGACGTTGGCCGCCGAACTGGCCCCGCGCCGGATCCGGGTCAATTCGATCAGCCCGGGCTATACCGACACTCCTTCGTATAGGGCCGAGGTCTCGGCGGAGGCACAGGCTGCCGCGATCTCGTCGGTGGCCGCGGCGCGGTTGGGTTCCCCGGCGGATATCGCCGCCGCGGTGGCTTTTCTGGCGTCGGACGAGGCGTCCTATATCAACGGCCAGGATCTCCTGGTGGACGGTGGTCTGATCACCGCGGTCCCCGCGCCCATGGTCTGAATCCTGTCCGCCGCTACCACTTCGGTCGTTTCTCGCCGGTACCGGCCGCCCTCTTACGTCGGTCGACCCACACCGCCTGATCCACAACCCGCGCCACGACACGCCACGATTATCAAATTAGAAATTGTGAGTTCTTTCGATTGCCAGTTTCGGAATCCACTACTCGTCAACGCGCGGTTGACGAGTAGATATCCGTCAACTTAAAGTTGACGAATGGATAGTCAACTGCCGCTACGTGGCGTGATCGCCACTATCGAGCAGGCCCACCCCGGCGACGCCCTCGGACGGCTGTCCGAAGCGACGTCGATCGGGGCGGACTGGTTGCAGGTGGCCGACCGCTTGCTCGACCATTTCGTAGGCCGGGCGCGACGGGCGCGCCTGTCGTGGGCCGAGATCGGCGCCCACCTCGGCGTGTCCAGGCAAGCGGCGCAGCAGCGGTTCGCCGCCCGGGCCGGCGAGAATCCGGAAACCACTCGTCCGGTGCGGGGAGCCCCGTCATGACGCCCCCCGCATCGCGAGGTCCGGTCGATACCGGCCGGCTCGTACTCCATTCCCTGCGCTGTATCGGTCATGCCGGCGTCGCCCGGCTGGCGGCAGTGACGGGGATACCCGAACCTGTGGTCGAAGCGGAGCTGATCGCCCTGTCCGTGAACGGGCTCGTCACGCATTCGAGCGGTGATTTCGGAGGGTGGGGTCCGACTGACGCCGGACGGGTGCTGAACGCCGAACAGATCGCCCACGAGCTGGACACTACGAAAACAGGCGACGCCGTCACCGCGGCGTACCACCGCTTTCTCACCCTCAACCGGGAAATGCTCGACCTGTGTACGGCATGGCAGATGCGATCCGCACACGGGATCGTGACCGCGAACGACCACACCGATCCCGGCTACGACGCCCGCATTCTCGATCGGCTGACCGACCTGGACACGCGCGCGCAGCGCGTCTGCGCGCATCTGTCGGCGGCTCTGCCCCGATTCCGGCGATACGGTCCCCGCCTCGCCGACGCGCTCGCGCGCGCTCGGGCCGGCGAGCCGGAGTACGTGGCAACCGATACCTCGTCGTATCACACAGTGTGGTTCCAGCTGCACGAAGACCTCCTGGTGACCCTGGGCATCCCGAGATTCTGACGATGCGATACATCCACCCGCTGGCCGCGGCGACCGAACAACCGGTGGAAGTCCTGGGCGCCAAGGCGCACGGGCTCATCGAGCTGCGTCGCCTGGGTCTGCCCGTCCCCGCCGGCTTCGTCATCGGCACCGAGGTCTGCCGCGCCTTCCTGCGTGATGGACGCTTTCCCGACGGCTTCCATTCCGAGCTCGCCGCCGCCCTCGCCGGCCTCGAAGCCGCCACCCACCGCAGGCTCGGCGACACCGAAAAGCCGTTGACGGTGTCTGTTCGCTCCGGTGCGGCAGTGTCGATGCCCGGCATGATGGATACCGTGCTCAACCTCGGACTCACCGCCGGGGCCGCACGCGGATTGGCCGCAGAGACCGGCGATCCCGGGTTCGCCCTGGTCACCCGGCTGCGATTCCTGTCGAGCTTCGCGTCCGCCATCGCCGGTGCAGCCGGAACGAACTCCGGTGCGGACCGAGCGATCCACCACACGATCCGAGCTGCCGAGGACATCATCTCGCGGCACGTCGGGCAGCAAGTCCTGCACAGTCCGTTCCGGCAGTTGGAGCTGGCGATCGCCGCGGTGTGTTCTTCCTGGGACACCCCGCGAGCGCGGACATTCCGCGCGATCCACGATCTCCCGCCCGACCGCGGGACAGCGGTGACCGTGCAGGCGATGGTGTACGGGCATCGTGACGACCACAGCGGTGCCGGTGTCGTGTTCAGCCGAAACCCCAACACCGGCGAACCCGTGCCCTTCGGCGATATTCTGTTCGGTGGCCAGGGCGACGAGGTGGTCTCCGGGCGATCGCCGACGCTGCCGCTGCACGAACTGGCCGCGCGGGAGCCGGCCGTATGGTCCTGTCTCGTCGCGGCGCTGGCTCGGGTCGAAGCACATGTCCGCGACTCGTGCTGTCTCGAATTCACCGTCGAAGCAGGCGAATTCTGGATCCTGCAGGTCCACCGCGGCAAAATGGCCGCCGGCGCCGCAGTCCGTACCGCGGTGGATCTGGCCGGCGAAGGACTCATCGACCAGCGGGAGGCGCTGTTGCGAATCACCACGCAGCAGCTTCGGCACGCTCGTACCCCGCGAATGGTTCTCGACAGCCCGGAAGACTTCCTCGGCCGCGGACTGGGCGCCTGCCCGGGCGTCGCGGTCGGCCGCATAGCGACCTCCGCCGGCGCCGCGGTCCGCATGGCCGCCGCCGGCCCGGTCATCCTGGTGCGGCCCGATACCTCCCCGCACGATATGCCCGGTCTCGCGGCCGCCGCCGGAATCCTCACCACCCGCGGCGGACCCGCCTGCCACGCCGCCGTCGTCGCCCGGGCCCTGGGCAAACCCGCCGTTGTGCGGGTCACCGGCCTCTCGGTCGACGCCACGTCGATACGAACACCGGGGAACACCTTCCCCGAAGGCACCCTTATCGCCATCGACGGGACCACTGGTGAGGTCACCGCCGGTAGCCCGCGCATCCACACCCCCGCGACCGACCCTCACCTGCATCGACTACTCGAATGGGCCGACCGGGTATCCGGCGATCACAGCCCGCGTGAGGACACCGAACGCCTCGCCGCCGCGCACTCCGTGCTCCTCGGCAGCGCCGGACCGGGCGGATCCACTGCTCGGTCCCGGTTCCGCGCCGGACGATGAGATCGGCGACACCTTTCGAAGATTCGGTCCATTCCGAAACGCAGCGCGTGTGTCGGGCTGATCGCCGAGTCGCACTCGCCGCCGCTCCCACACCGGGATGGACACCGCCGATACGAGTACGGGGTCCGGTGAACTGGCCAGTTCACCGGACCCCGTCCCGGCCGGCTCCGGTTACCGGGCGATCGCCCGGCCGGAGGCCCGGCTCTGTTAGAACTGGCGCATCTGCTGGCGAACCTGGTGGAACTGCAGCTCCCACTGCATGGCGCGATCCTGGGAGCGGCTGGACTGATCCTCGGCCTGCTGCGCGAGCTGGGCGGCCTGGTCCGACTGGTCCTGGGCCGACTGACAGCGCTGAGCGGCCTGGTTGGCCTCGCTCTGGGCCTGCTGGGCCTGAGCCTGGGCCCGATCGGCCTCGCTCAGCGCCTGCTGCGCCTGGTTCTGCGCCTGCATCGCCTGCTGCCGGGCCTGCTGCGCCTGGTTGTTGGCCTGGTTGGCCTGGCTCTGCGCGATCTGCGACTGGTGCTGGACCTGGCGGGCCTGCTGCTGCACCTGCCGGGCGATGTTCTGTGCCTGCTGCGCGTACTGCCGCGCGTTCTGGCATTCCTGCCGGATTTCATCCAGGCCCATGCGCAGCATGTCCAGGCTCTGGATTTCCTGCTGACTGCTTCCGTTGCTGGAACGGGTGGCAGTGCTGGTTTCTTGCGCCATCTGAGCATCCTTCCAAAGGGGGGTTTGAAACGGACTGACTCGTGGAGCGCTCATATCCTCGCACAGTCGGGCGCGGGACCAGAGGTCGCGTTCGGAGAAAAATTGGCGGGAAAAGCCCAGCTCGGGCGGTATATCGCGGTTATCGGACGTGACCCCCGCGTGACGCCGACCGATATGCGCACCCGCGACATCGGCGGATGCCATACCGAGACCTCTCCGTCACACGGACCGCCACCGGGCTCGTGGTCAGAGCCCGAGTTTGGTGACCGCGTTGTCGGCGAGCGGATCGGCCGTGCGGATGTAGCGGTGCACGGTGCGCGGGTTGCTCCATCGGCCCTGCCGCATGATCTCGCGGTCGGCGGCGCCACCGAGGGCGGCCTGGGTGGCGAATCCGGCGCGCAGCGAATGACCGGAGAACAGGGCGGGATCGAGGCCCGCGCGCGCCGCGTAGCGTTTGACGAGCTCGGCGACCGCTCGCCCGGACAGTGCGGTGGCGCCGAGCCCGCCGTGCCGGTTGATCGCGGGGAGCAGGGGTTGGTCGGGCCGCAGCCGCGGATCGGGGTGGTAGCCGTGGCAGCGGTGGATCCGCGGGTCCGCGGCGGGTAGTTGCTCGACCCAGGGGCGCAGGTTCGCCGGGTTCTCGGTGTGCACGGCCAGCATTCGCATCCAGTCGGCGCAGGCACAGACGGGACAGGTGTGGGCCTGACGGCCGCGCGGGAGCGCGACATGTTGTTCGGTGATGCCGGTGGGGTCGGTTTTGGTGGTGGGCAGGTGGATCAGCAGCAGCGGTTCCCCGGTGCCGTGGTCGGTCCCGAAGTGGATATCGGCGAGCCGTAGACCGGCGAGTTCGCTGCGGCGCAGGGCCCCGGCGAAACCGAGGAGCAGCAGCAGTGTGTCCCGGCGGCGGGCGGGTTCGCCGGGCCAGCCGGGTGCGGGGAGGCCGTCGAGGAGTTCGCCGAGGGTGTGCAGCAGGATCGGTCGTTTGCGGTTGGGCCGGCTGCGGCGGGTGCGGCGGATACCGCGCAGGGTGAGGCGGACGACGTCGCTGCGGGTGGGTGCGGCCAGTCCGTTGGCGGCGTGCACGGCGGCGATGGCGGCGGACTTACGTTCCAGCGTGGCCGGACTATAGGCGTGGCGTCCGTCGGGTGTGCGGGCGTCCGCGGCGGCGGCGAGGTAGACGGCGATATCGAGGGGGTCGGCGGGGAGTGCGCATCGGTTCTCGGTGGCGCACCAGGCGGCCCAGGCGATCCAGTCGGTGCGGTAGGCGCGCAACGTGTTCGGGGATTGGGAGGCGGTGAGGTAGCGGCCGAGCGCGGTGGCCTGTTCGCTGTCGAAGCGTTCCCGGACCTGTCGCAGAGCGGCGGTGTCGACGAGGACGCTGGTGACGCCGCGCCGGAGTTCGGTGCGGACGGTGTCGGGTAGCGCGAGATCGGTGTCGTATTCGGTCACGGTCATTCCCTCGGTAATTACGTTACGTAATCTGTTTGGTTTGCAGTAACGAAACGAAACGTATTGTGTGCCGGATGGTCTCGCCGCAGTCTACCGTCCTAACCTCCGATAATGTTCACTTATCGGAGGTTAGGGCTTTCGGGCCGTTCGAAGCGCCACCGACGGCTCATCCGATTACGTTTCGTGTAAATACGTAGTTCCCCAACGAAACAACGCTACGATTCCCCGGTGCCTACCGTCTGTAACTACCCCGGCTGCACCCGCCCCCTCGCCAAGCCCACCGGCCCCGGCCGGCCCTCGGAATACTGCGACCTCCCGGACCACACTCGCTGGCGCGCATGGCGCGAACGCCAGCGCCTCCAGCAGGAAGGGGAGTCATCAACCGAAAACGTCACTGTGACACCTGCTAAGGGTCCGGTGACCACCGCGCGACTCCGCGCCGATGAACTGCTCACCCAATTCCGCACCCTCGCCGACCAACTCGGTGCGACCCTTTCCGCCGCTGTCACCGAAATGAACACCCTCGCCGACCCGGCCGCCGCCGAAGCGCAGGTCCAGGCGGTGCAAGCCGATGCCGCCCGCCGTATCGCCGAAGCCGACATGGCCGCCGCCGCAGCCGAACAGTCACGACGCGACGCCTACGACGCCCGCACGCGGGCCGAAGAAGCCGCCGAGGATGCCGCGCGGGCGGCCGACGACGCGGAAGCGCGCATCGCCGAATCGGATTCCCGCACCGCCGCGGCCGTACGGGACCGCGACGAAGCCCTCCGCGAAGTCGAGAAGGTCACCGCCCGCGCCGCCGACGATATCTTCGCGGCGCGTAGCGCGGCCGAGGACGAGATCCGCACCGCCCGCGCGGAATCAGAACAGCAGCAGCAACATCTACGTGAGCACTGCGACCAGGAGATGGCACGGGCCCGGCGCGCTGCCGACACCGAAATCGAGCGGATGCGACGGGAATGCGCCCAGCGTGAATCCGCCGCGGCGGCCGAACGCGATCTGGCCGTCCAGCGCGCCGCCGATATCGAGCGCGCCCTGGAACGTGCGGAACAGTCCGCCGCCGAACGGGCCCAGACCGCCCAGGAGATGCGATCCGAACTGCAACGCCTGCGCGCGGACACCGACACCCTGCGCACCGAGCTCGCCGAGGTACGCCGCAACGCCGCCGCGGATCTCGCCGCCGCCCACGCCGAAGCAGGAGATCGGCTGGAGAAGGCACGCGCGGAGGCCGCGCAGCGGATGGAGGCCCTGGAGCACGCCCGCGCCCAGACCCTGGCTCGCGCCGAACGCGCCGAACGTCAGCTCGACGATCTCCTCGCCGACCGCGGCACCCGGCCACCGGTCACGCCGGTATCCGCCGGCGACGCCGTCTGACGTAGCACAATCTGCGGTATGGCTCTCATCCACCGCACGACCATGGCACCGTCGAAATTGGAGTTGCTCGGCCGCTGGCTCCCGAGCCGCCCGTGGTATTCGGGCCCGGGGAGAGCGGAGGACCTGCAACGGGTCGGCGGGTTCCGGCTCGACGACCCGGCCGGGGCGGTAGGAATCGAGTTCCTGGTGGTGACCGATACCGGGGGCGCCGAGCCCATCACCTACTTCCTGCCGCTGAGTTATCGGGACGCGCAGTTCGACGCCGACCCCGACGCGCTGCTCGGTACTGCGGAGCACGGGGTACTGGGTACCCGCTGGATCTATGACGGCACCCGGGACCCGGTGGCCGTCGATCGGATGGTGGCGCTTCTGGCCGGCGGCGCGCGGGCCCAGCACGGCACCGAGAGCGATACCCCGGACCTGAGCGTGCTGGTCGCCGCCGCCGACCTCCCGGCGGCCGGCTCGGCGCCGATATCGGCCGCGGAGAATCCGGTGGGCACCGATATCACCGTCGCCGACGGGCAACTCCGGGTGCATCGTGTGCTGGGCCGCTCGGAGCCGGTCCTGCGGTCCGGGCAGGTGGTCGTGCCGTGGACCGCGCCCGACGGCAGCACCGTGCGCAGCGTGGTCCTGTCGGAACTGCGCTGACAGCGTCACCGGGACGGGGTGGTGCCCCTGCCCCCCCGGCGGAGCGCGCCCCGTCTCGGTGCGTACTTTTCCTGCCTGCTACATGCGCAGCGGCAAACCGGCTTCCGTACGCGCCACCCGATCTGCGTGGACGATATGCGCGCGTTCGAGCAGCGCGATGAGTTCGGCTTCGCCCTCCCGGATCTGCCGGGTGTATTTGCGCGGCAGCGCGGCGATCGTGTTCTCTTCGGCGGTCATCTTCGCGTAGGTACGTTCGCGCAGCGTCTGGTCGGCTTCGTAACCGAGATCGAGATAGCGGGTGGCGTGCCGGCGGGCGTTGGCGACCGCGGTCTGGGCGCGTCCGGCCGGGCTGAGCAGGGAGGCCGCTACGGTCACCAGGAGGACGACGACGATCAGCCCCAGTGAGGCGGCGGTGGATATCTCGGTGACCGGTACCGGTTCCCCGTGGTTGATGAACGGCACAGTGTTCCGGTGTAGCGCGTGCAGGACGAGTTTGACCCCGATGAAGGCAAGGATGGCGGCCAGGCCGAAACCGAGGTATATCAAGCGGTCCAACAGTCCTTCGAGCAGGAAGAACAGTTGGCGCAGCCCGAGCAGGGAGAACGCGGTGGCGGTGAAGACGAGGAAAACGTTCTGGGTGAGGCCGAAGATGGCGGGGATCGAATCCAGCGCGAACAGGACGTCGGTGCCGCCGATGGCGATCATGGCCAACAGCATCGGGGTGAGCCGGCGCCGCCCGTCGATGACGGTGACCAGTTTGTCGCCGTCGTAGCTGTCGGTGGTGTGCAGGAGCCGGCGGGCCAGGCGCAGCACGACAGTACCCCCGGAATGGCTGTCCTCGCTTTCCGGTTTCAGCATGTTCCCGGCGGTGATCAGCAGCGCGGCGCCGAATACGTAGAAAACCCAGGCGAAACGGTTGATGAGGGTGGCGCCGACGAAGATGAATCCGGTGCGGACCACCAGCGAGAACACGATGCCGACCAGCAGCACTTTCTGCTGTGCCGCGCCGGGTACCCGGAAGGTGGTCAAGATGATGAGGAACACGAACAGGTTGTCCACCGACAGGGCTTTTTCGGTGATGTATCCGGCGAAGTATTCGACGCCCATGGTCGGACCGCCGAAGATCCACACCGCGAACCCGAACAGGACGGCGATACCCACGTAGGCGGCCGACCAGATCGCGGCCTCGATCAGCGACGGCGTGTGTGCGGTGCGGACGTGGAAGAAGAAGTCGAACAGCAGCAGGCCCGCGATCAGTGCGAGTGCGCACGCCCATGCCAGCGCGGGAACGGTCACCTCGGCCTCCTGACGGGTCGTCGCGTGGTGGGGTTGGGGCGACTGTAGCTCCGGAACCGTGTGTCGGCGGGCCGGTGCAGGTGGCGTCGGGGAGGTCGGGGCCGCGGCGACGTCAGGGGGCTGAACGGACACTCCCGGCAACCGTGCGGCGATCCGGGGTCCGGACCCATATCATTTTGCTATGCCACCCTACGAGGAAGCGGACGCCGCTCCGGTGTTCGGTCGCGGTGTCCGCCAGACGGTGCTGGCGATGGGGGTCTGTTCGGTGGTGATCGGGTTGGCCACGGTGATCTGGCCGGATAAATCCTTGGGCACGGTCGGCAACCTGTTCATGTTCTCGCTGCTCTGCAGCGCGGTGACCCTGGCCACGGTGGCATTCGGGAGCCGGTTGGGCCGGTTTCCGCGGGTACTGCTGCTGGTGGCGGCGCTGGCGTCGCTGGTGACCGCGACCCTGTGCTTCCGGGCGGGCGATTGGACGCTGCTGCTGGCCATGTGGCTGGGGCTGGCGTGGGCGGTGCGGGGAATCGCGCACGCGGTGGCGGGGGTGTGGGATGACGAGGAGATCACCGGCAGCGGAAAACAGGAAGTGTTCGGTCTGGTGACGCTCACCGCGGGTTTGGTGGTCGCGATCGCGCCGTTCGACGATATCGCGACGCTGGCGCTGGTCGCGGGGTGTTGTATCACCGTTTTCGGGGTGCTGGAGGTGTGGACCGCGGTCCGTTCACCGGCGGCGGTACGCGGCGCGGAAGCGGATTCACCGACCCCGGACGAGCATTTGACGACGGTGATCGCGAGCGCCGGAGGTTCCGGGGGACGCACCCGCGACTGAGACGCCGGAAGGGCCCCGGTTTCGTTACTCTTCCCGGTATGGCGATCATTTCGAGCCATCGGATCATGCGCCTGCGGGCTCTCATCGAGCACCCCAACACCGGCGCCGACGAGCGCGCGACCGCGCAACGCATGCTGGACCGGATGCTGGACCGCTCCGGCTATTCGGCGACCGGTGATCGCACCTACGGTGATCGCCATCATCGGGTCGGTAAACATGCCGATCTGCCGTCGGTGGCGGAGATGATCCGTGCCGATATCGCATTGGGCCGCATCATGTTCGCTCCGCAGACCCGGTTCGGTGAACCGGCGGTCCGTGATCCGCTCGGTGACGCGCCGGTCCAGATCGTGATCACCGTGGATCTGCCGCACCACGGGTGCATCGACATCACCATCGACAATGTGCCCCGGGATTGGGGGTGGGTGATCGAGGACGGGATCGAATGCGTGAGCCCGCAGTTGCAGGAGCTGGCGACCGAACTGGCCGACATCATGAACGGTTACAACTTCGACGGCAGTGATATCGCCAAACGCTTCTTCGGCCGGGTGCGGATCCCGGATTTCACCCTGGTCTGGTAGCGGCGGCGTCAGGAGACGCAGAATTCGTTGCCTTCGGGATCCAGCATGACCCACCAGTGTCCGGCGGGGCCCTGATCCACTTCCCGGACGCGGGTCGCACCGAGCCGTTCGAGACGGGCTACCAGTTCGTCGAGGCCGCCCGGGGTGCTGTGGATATCGATGTGCAGCCGGTTCTTCACGGTTTTGGTTTCGGGGACGTCCTGGAACAGCAGTCGTCGGCCCTGGCCGATACCGGTGAAGGGGTCGAACGGGTCGTCCGGGTGGCGGACCGCGGCCAGGCCGCGGAAGGTTTTGCGGCCACCGTGTTCGGTGACGGCGCCGGGATCGAGGCGGCCGGCGGTGAGCAGCTGGTCGATGAGCGCGCTCTGGTCTTCCGGTTCGTATTCCAGGGCCGCGGCCCAGAAGTCGGCGATGGCGGGTGCGTTCGCGCTGTCGATGACGAGTTTCCAACCCAAAGTCATGTAACCAGTTATAGTGGTTACATGACCTCTGGTGCAAGCCCCGGCCTGACGCTGCGCTCCCGTACCGGCGTCGACTACCACTTCGACCCCGGTGCACTGTGCCTGGAACTGCTGCCCACCGGCGGCCCCGGCCCGTACCGCGTCTACGAGATCCTGCACACCCCCGCCGACCTCGTCACCTGGGCCGGCCGATCCCGGCTCACCCCCACTCCCGAACTCACGATCACCGCGGCCGAGGTCGCCGCCGCACGTCATCTCCGCGACACCCTCTTCGAGATCACCCGCGGCCACTCCCACGGTGAACCGTCCACCGCCCGCGACCTGGACGTGCTGAACGACTTCGCCGCCGCGGCACCGCTGATCCCCCGGATCACCGCCGCCGGTGCCCGCGCCTGGACCCCGGGCACCGGCACCGCACTGCTGTCGACCGTGGCCCGCGACGCGATCGACCTGCTCACCGGGCCGCACGCCGGCCGAATCCGGACCTGCTCGGCCGCCGACTGTCAGCTCATCTACGTCGATACCTCGCGGCCCGGCCGCCGCCGGTGGTGCTCGATGGAGCACTGCGGCAACCGCAACAAAGTACGCGCGCACCGCGCCCGCACCCCAGAGAAAGAAGGATGACACCATGCCCACCGGACTCACCGCGGACGCGGGCTGGCAGATCGGCGTCTCCCGTACGCTGCCCCAGCCGCCGGATATCGTCTGGAGCCACCTCACCGGCGCGGCGGGTCTGGCCTGCTGGCTGGGCCCCGGCGCCTATCCCACCTTCGTGCCCGGCGCGCAATACCGCACCGACGCCGGGGTGACCGGCGAAATACGCAGCTACCGTCCCGGTGAACGCATCCGCCTCACCTACGGCCCGACCACCGTGCAGGTCACGCTCACACCGGTGACCGGGCACCGGACCCGCGTGCGTTTCCATCAGGAGCGGATGTCGAGCGCCGCCCAGCGTGAACAGCGGCGGGCGCATTGGCAGCAGGTCATGGACGAGCTGGCCGCCGCCCTGGACGCGTTGCGCCCCGGATCAGCCGGCGGCGACCTCGATACGCGGTGAATGGGTGACCGGAAAGTTCACCGACGCCGCGATAAAGCATTTCGCATGGGCGGCGCGGTGCAGTTCCCGCGCCCGGCCGGCCATCTCCGCGGCCGCCACGGTGACCACCGGGCGCAACTCCACCCCGGTGAAACGGCCACCGCCGTCACTGTCCTCGGCCATGGTCCCCACCGCGTCGTCCCGGTAATCGAGCACCGTGACCCCGCCGGTCGCACAGAGGTGCAGATACCACAGCAGATGGCATTGGCTCAGCGAGGCGAGCAACAGCAGCTCCGGATTCCAGCGGCTCGCGTCGCCACGGAAGGCCGGGTCGGCCGATCCCGGCAGATCCGGGCGCCCCGCTGCCCGGGATACGTGGGCGCGGTCGTAGGACCGGTAGTCGACCGTCCCTCGTTCACCCGCCCCGGTCCACTCGGTGCGGCATTCGTAACGGTGCGTCTTCCCGGCCATGCCCGTGATCGTCGCGCGTGCCGGGGTCGTTTGTCGAACGCAGAGGTGGCGGTTCAGTCGTTCGATTCGTCCCGCAGATCCAATCCGATCGGAGTGACCGCCGGGATCTCCCCGGAGGCCATGACCGCGCGGGCGAGCGGACGCAGCGTCCGGAGCAGTTCCGTGCGTTCGCCGGCGGTCAGCACCGCGTACGCCGGTGCGGCCGCCGCGTCGGTACGCGCTTCGATCTCGGCCTTCACCGTCCTTCCGCGCTCGGTGGGCCCGTCGTCGCCGGCCAGTCCTTTGCCGCGCAGCGTGGCCAGCCGGTCCGCCCATTCCGCGTCGTCGAAATCCCTGGACACCGTGTAGACCTCGCGTGGAACCCGGTTCGCCAGGGTCTGCAGCACATGTGATTCGCGTCCGTCGATTCCAGCGGCGACCAGCGCGGCGATATGCCCGTCGCCGCGATGCTCCCGCAGCAGTGTCGCCGCGTGCCACAGCCGCGCCACCGGGTCCCGCGGTTCGGGTAGTGCCCGGTTGGCGGCGAACAGCGTCCGCCCTTCCGCCGGCGCCGCGGCCGCCGCCCGCGCCGCCAGTTCGGCCGTCGTCGCGATGTCGGGGCTGTCGGCGAGGTCGCCGAGCTGGCGGCGCAGCGCCGCGGTGGCGCCGTGCTCCCGGGCGGTCAGCGCCGCGTGCGGGGCGGCGAATTCCCATGCGGCAGGCAGGGCGGCGCGCACACGCTCGATGGTGAAGTTGTAGAACAGCGCGTGCACCACTTCGGGCCCCGCCGCGCCGAGCGGGGCGGCGCGACCGGCGAAGTAACCCATCCAGAACCCGCGATACCCTGCCGCTTTCAGTGCCTGCAGCGGTTCGGGTGCGAAGTAGGTGACAGCGTGCAGCGGTTCGAACAGGCGCCAGGCCTGCCGCGCGAAGGCGGGGAGTTCGGTGCTCATGCCGCCACGCTACTGCGCCATGCCTCTGCCGGAGCGAGCGTTCATGCGGGCCACTGGAATTCGGGGTCGCGGCTGTAGTCCAGCCGCCGCTGATCCAATGCCATGGCCACCATCTGCCGGGCTCCCGGCCCGATGATCGTGCGCAGCGGCGGGTCGGACAAGTCCACCAGTTCCAGGACGGCCGCGGCGGCCACCGCCGGGTCGGCATCCACCCACTCGGGCTCCGCGGCCTGCTCGGGTTCGGCCGGGCCGGTGGGCGCGGCGTGCGGGTCGGGATAGTCGGGGGTACCCAGGATAGCGGTGCGCAGGTCGGCGTAGGCGGGGTGCGCGGTGGCGAAACGCATACTGGAGCCGGCCCAGTCGGTGGCGAACCCGCCCAGTTGCGCGATGGTGACGGCGACACCGAAGGGGCGGAGCTCGTCGGCCAGTGCCGCGCTGAATCCTTCCAGCGCCCATTTCCCGGCGTTGTACATGCCGAACAGTGGCATGCTGCCGACCGCGCCGACGGTGGATACCTGCACGATATGACCGCTGCCCCGGGCCCGCAGGTGGGGGAGCGCGGCCTGACAGACCCAGACGGCACCGTAGAAATTGGTGTCCAGCTGGTCGCGGATCTCGGCTTCGCCGAATTCCTCGACCGCACCGACGAGACCGTATCCGGCGTTGTTGACGATGATGTCGAGGGCGCCGGTGACCTCGACGGCCTGCTGCACGGTGGCTTGCACCCGGTCGCGGTCGCGGACGTCGAGCGGTAGCACGGTGAGCCGTTCCTGCGCGAGGTCCGCCAGGGTGTGTGGGTCCCGGGCGGTGCCGATCACATGGTCGCCGTGGGCGAGGGCGGCTTCGGTGAAGGCACGTCCGAGGCCCCGGTTGGCGCCGGTGATGAACCATGTTCTGGTCACGAAGACCCCTTTCAGGAACGAGACGTTGCGTCTCGACAAGAGTGTCAGGCGAACTCGACCTTGTCAAGACGATACGGTCCGTCTCGTGATTATCGTACGAAGACGGGCTGGTTCCGCCCGGCCGCCGCGATCACGGCAGGGGAGTTATGCCCCGACCTCGATATCGACCTCCTGCCGGGTCCGGCCCGGACTCGGTGGTCACTCGGGGCGGGCGGCCCGGCCTCCGCGTCCTTCGACGCCCCCCTGGCCACCGCCTTCGCCTGCCCGCAGCCCCGAACTCTCGGCGACCCGCAGATACGCCGCGGTCAATTCGGCGAGCACGCCATGATCCGGCGCCGGTCGCCGCCGCAGGTGGATATCGCGGAGTTCGCTCATGAACCGCTCCCGCAGTGCCGGACCCCCGTCGGCGAGCAACTGCGCTCGCACGGCCAGCTCCGGAGTGGTGGGTAGCCAGCGCGCGCCCCAGGCGCCCAGCTCGGTGATCACCGGCACCAGTCCGATCGCGGCTTCGGTGAGGTGGTATTCGACCTTCTGTCGATGGGTCGGGTCGTCGTCGCGGGTGAGCAGACCGGCGTCGACGAGTTTGGTCAGCCGCGCGGCGAGCATATTCGACGCGATGCCCTCCATGGACGCGCCGAGCAGTTCCCGGAAGTGGGTGTTGCCGCTGAACATGATGTCGCGCAGCACTATCAGACTCCACCGGTCGCCCAGCAGTTCCATCGTCATATTGATCGGGCAGCCGGATTTTCCCGGCGGCACGGGCAGCACTTCCGGCGAAACTGGTTGCGTCATGAGATCAGTCTAGGTAAGTTCTCAACCGATTGCGGAATACAACCAGTTAGGAATTCAACATGAACCAACTCGTCCGTGTTCAGTGCTTCACCGTCTCCGCCGACGGTTACGGATCCGGGCTCGGCCAGAGCCTGGAACGCCCGTTCGGCCACGCCGATCCGGGCGTCATGATGTCCTGGGCCGGCGCCACCGCCAGCTGGGTCAACCGCACCGATCCCGGCGGGACCCGCGGCCTCGACGACTATCTGACCCGCGATTTCGCCCACAACATCGGCGCCGAAATCATGGGCCGCAACAAATTCGGGCCGCAGCGCGGCCCCTGGGAGAACTACGACTGGCAGGGCTGGTGGGGCGACGAACCCCCGTTCCACACCCCCGTCTTCGTCCTCACCCACCACCCCCGGCCCTCGTTCACCCTCGCCGACACCACCTTCCACTTCCGCGACGCGACCTGCGAAGAAGTTCTGAAGGAAGCACTGGCCGCCGCCGACGGCCGCGATGTGCGCATCGGCGGCGGGGTGGCCACGGTGCGCGAATTCCTCGCCGCCGACCTCATCGACACCCTGCACATCGCGGTGGCGCCGAACGAACTCGGCGACGGTGAACGTCTCTGGGAACGGCCCGAAGAACTCACCGACCGATTTCACCTGGAGCAGATCCCCAGCCCCAGCGGGGTCGTCCACCACTTCTTCTGGCGGCGCTGACCCGGAAACGACGGATCGCCCGGGAATCCGAAGATTCCCGGGCGATCCGCGACCGCGGTGTGGTCACACCGGCCGGATCAGGCCAGATCGAACCGATCCGCGTTCATGACCTTGTTCCAGGCGGAGACGAAGTCACGTACGAACTTCTCCTTCGCGTCGTCGGCCGCGTACACCTCGGCCACCGCGCGCAGTTCGGAGTTCGAGCCGAACAGCAGGTCGTAGCGGGTACCGGTCCACTTGACCTCGCCGGTCGCGGTATCGCGGGCCTCGAAGGTCTCCTGCGATTCGTCGATGGACTTCCACTCGATACCCATATCGAGCAGGTTCACGAAGAAATCGTTGGTCAGCGTCCCGACGTTGCCGGTGAACACACCCTGCGGCGACTGCTTGTAGTTCGCGCCCAGCACCCGCAGGCCACCGACCAGCACGGTCATTTCCGGCGCGGTGAGGTTCAGCAGGTTCGCGCGGTCGATCAGCAGGTGCTCCGACGGCAGCCGGTGGCCCTTGCCGATGTAGTTGCGGAACCCGTCAGCGCGCGGTTCGAGCACCCCGAAGGAATCGATATCGGTCTGCTCCTGCAACGCGTCGTTACGACCGGGCGTCACCGGCACGGTGACCTGCACGCCCGCCGCCTTCGCGGCCTCCTCCACACCGGCGGCGCCGGCGATCACGATCAGGTCGGCCAGCGTTACCTTCTTGCCGCCGGTCTGGGCGCCGTTGAACGATTCCTGGATCTTCTCCAGGGCGCTCAGTACGGTCGCCAGCTGCTCGGGTTCGTTGATATCCCAGCTCTTCTGCGGTTCCAGCCGGATGCGGGCACCGTTGGCGCCGCCGCGCTTGTCACTGGACCGGAATGTCGACGCCGACGCCCACGCCGTGGACACCAGCTGCGGCACGGTCAGGCCCGTGGCCAGCACCTGCTCCTTGAGCGCGGCGATATCGGCCTCGTCGATCACTTCGAAATCCACGGCCGGGATCGGATCCTGCCAGAGCAGTACCTCGGAGGGAACCTCCGCGCCGAGGTACCGTTCGATCGGGCCCATATCGCGGTGGGTCAGCTTGTACCAGGCGCGGGCGAAGGCGTCCGCGAACTGGTCCGGGTTCTCCAGGAAGCGACGCGAGATGACCTCGAACTCGGGGTCGAAGCGCAGGGCGAGGTCGGTGGTCAGCATCGTCGGCTTCTTGCGGGCATCCGAATGCGCGTCCGGGATGATCGCGTCGGCGTCCTTGGCCACCCATTGGTTGGCGCCGGCCGGGCTCTGGGTGAGCTCCCATTCGTAACCGAACAGGATCTCGAAGAAATCGTTGGTCCACTGGGTCGGCTTGGTGGTCCAGGTGACCTCCAGGCCACTGGTGATCGCGTCGCCGGCCTTACCGGTGCCGTGCGTGCTCTTCCAGCCGAGACCCTGCTGCTCGATGAGCCCACCCTCGGGTTCGGCGCCGACCAGCGCGGCATCACCCGCGCCGTGGGTCTTGCCGAAGGTGTGGCCGCCGGCGATCAGCGCGACGGTCTCCTCGTGGTCCATCGCCATCCGGCCGAACGTTTCCTTGATGTCCACGGCCGAGGCCAGCGGGTCCGGATTACCGTTCGGGCCTTCGGGATTCACATAGATCAGCCCCATCTGGACCGCACCCAACGGGCTCTCCAGATCGCGGTCACCGGTGTAGCGCTCGTCTTCGAGCCATACCGATTCGGGGCCCCAGTAGACGTCCTCGTCCGGTTCCCACAGATCGGCGCGGCCGCCGGCGAAGCCGAAGGTCTCGAATCCCATGGACTCCAGCGCGACGTTACCGGCGAAGATCATGAGGTCGGCCCAGGACAGCTTCTTGCCGTACTTCTTCTTGACCGGCCACAGCAGCCGGCGGGCCTTGTCCAGGTTGCCGTTGTCGGGCCAGCTGTTCAGCGGCGCGAAACGCTGCATGCCGCCACCACCGCCGCCGCGGCCGTCGATGGTGCGGTAGGTGCCGGCGCTGTGCCAGGCCATCCGGACCATCAGCGGGCCGTAGTGGCCGAAGTCGGCGGGCCACCAGTCCTGCGAGTTGGTCAGGATCTCGGTGATATCGCGGCGGACCTCGTTCAGGTCGAGGGTCTCGAACTCCGTCGCGTAGTCGAAGTCGGGCTCCATCGGATCCGAGGCGGGCGCGTTCTTGCGCAGGATCTTCAGGTTGAGCTGGTTCGGCCACCAGTCACGGTTGCCGGCACCTGTGGTCGGGTGTTTGGCCGTGAACGGGCATTGGCCTGTGGTGCTGTCGGACACTGCGTTCCTTCCGGTGAAACAGGGGTCATTTCGGGCTGGGCGATACGGAACAGTCGGGGCACAGGCCCCAGTAGATGACCTCGGCTTCCTCGATGGTGAAACCGTGGTCGTCGGCGGCGGTCAGGCACGGGGCGGGGCCGGTGGCGCAATCGACGTCGGCGATCGCGCCGCAGCTCCGGCACACGAGATGGTGGTGGTTGTCGGCGACCCGGGTCTCGTACCGGGCCACCGAGCCGGTGGGCTGGATACGGCGCAGCAGGCCGGCGGACGTGAGCGCCCGCAGTACGTCGTACACGGCTTGGTGCGACACCGCCCCCAAGGATTCACGCACCCGGCCGATGATCGAGTCGGTATCGGAGTGCGGGCGCTCGTGTACCGCGCTCAGCACCGCCAGCCGCGGCGCGGTCACACGGAGCGCGGCCTCGCGCAACATGTTCTCGAACTCCGCGGTCGTGGTCACGACTCGGAGCTTACCGTTTTTCTTGAATGAATCAAGTATTAGTTCGAATCAAGATTCGAGCGCGCACGGTAAGCCCGGATCGGCCCGGCTACTCGGGATACGATGCTTCGACTTCACGAACGACGCCGATCCGCCCGGAGGATATATGCGCTCCACGGTCCGCCGCAGGGTTATCGCCGCAATCGGTACGGCCGCCTTCGGCTGCGCCGGCCCGGCAGCGACAGCGGCCGCACAACCCACCTACTACCACCCCGAGATCAGTCACTGCGACCACCTGTTCCGAACCCCGCTGGAGGCGCCGAGGCCCGGGGCCGCGGTGTACTGGAGCCCGTTCGGCAGCACCGGAATCGTGTGCTACGACAACGGAACCGGGGTCGCGGACTACTACCAGCGCGATCCCTCCGGCGCCTGGCACGATATGAACGAACTCGCTCCCGGCCAGTTCTTCTACAGCCTCTTCACCACCGGGGTACCCGACGCCGCCCACTGGCGCTGACGCCGCCCGGACGGCCGCGGGAACCGGCAAGATCACCCGGCCGAGGAGTGCGCCACCCCGCCCGGCGAGATCGCGCCGTCACCGCGGTAATACCGAGGTATTATGGTGGCAGTCGTGGAGTACGAATGGCACGCGTCCAGCGAACCGTTCCTTCGGCACTTCGAGGTCGCGGCCTGGGAAGTGGTGGAGGTGCTGTACTCGCCGCGGCGGTGGTCGCGTCCGGCGACCACCGCTCAGGGACTGGCGGTGCTCACCGTATGGGGCCGTACCGAGGACGGGCGGCCACTGGTGGTGGTCCTGCGACCGCGTTCGCACCCCGACCGGTGGCAGATCCTCATGGCCGCACCCATGGGGGACCGTCAGCTCGCCGAATTCACCGCATGGGAGGCGACCCGAGATGAATAACGAACACGACCCCGGTTTCCCGCGCAGCGCCGCCGAAGCCGAACAGTTCCTCGACGGGCTGGCCTTCGACGACACCGCGCAGGTGCCGCCGCTCCCGCCGGCCACCGACGAGGTCGAACGCGGGATGGTCACGACCTCGCTGAAACTCCCGCAGGATATGCGCGAGCGCATACGCGAGGTCGCCGCGGCGCACTGCCTCACCCCGTCGATGCTGATCCGCCAATACATCGAACTGGGCCTGTCCAGTGAACAGCCGGAGCGCATGATTCCGTTGTCGGACGCCATCCGGGTGCTGTCCAGCCTCCGGCCCACCGCCTGAGCCCTGCCGCCGCCATCCACCGGGCGCGCGGCGATCGCGCATGCCCCCTGCCCTCCCGTTCGCGCTCTCCCGCCCGGACCCACGGGCACACACCCTCGATCCCTCCGCGCCCACCCGGTGGACCGCGGACATCTCCGGCCGAACCATTCCGCAATCCGCACCGTCCGACCGATTCCGGACCGTCTGCCGAATCGCTTGGCAAGCCCAAGCACCGTTTCCACTTGCCATGCCCTGCAATGCGGCCTTATGCAGGCTGTCGGGACCCGGCGTTTGCGGACCTCGCTCGCCCTCGCTTATTATGGCGTTCCGAAGCTGGTCGTCGAGATTATCGAGAATGCACTCCGACGACTGCCGGTCCGATTGCCCGAAATGTGGGCCGATCGGCACAACCAAGGATTCTCCCGATTGTCGGGGTCGCGGAGAATCGACCGGGACAACAGGCGTAATGGTTAGCCACGGCCGAAGGCGATTTGGTGCAGCCTATGAATACCGACGATGTTCGCTTCCTGATCAGCGGCCCCGACATGATTCCGAGCCACATCTGTGACCTGCATGTTTCCCAACTACGGGACGGTAACGATGCGTGCACACGCAGTGCGGACCGCGAAGACGGCGGGCCCGCCGGGTGGCGGTTGCGTAGCCATCCGGCCCGTCGAAGAACGGCGCAATACCTGGTGCTTTCCAGCGGATTTCCGGCACATACGGCCGACCGGTGGATGAGCCCGGAATTTTATAACCGCCGGGTATAGGTCAGCTCGCTTTATTTCCTTTCGGGATCGAATTCGCGGCCCGGTGGGCCCACCGTCCGTCATCGCCGATGGGCAAAAGTCTCGATTCGACGACATAAATTGTTGTTCCAATGAAATCCCCTGCGCATTTCAGGAGCAGTGAACCGGCTTTTCGGCCGGTTTCCCCCGATGCCGGGAAAATGGAGGACAGGTGACCCAGTCCAAGCGCAACACAGACGGCCGGGGCCGATCGGATTCCTCGGAGATCGGCTCGTCCGCGACAACAGGCCACTCGGCGTCGGGTAACGATTCGGATGCGCGGCCGGGCGCCGTCACATTCACCGGCCCGCCCCGCCGCGACGTCCTCCCACTGTCGGCCGCCCAGCGAGGGATCTGGTTCGCACAGCATCTCGCGGGTTCGTCGCCGATCTCGGTGGCCCAATACGTCGAGATCGTCGGTGAACTGCAACCGGACCTGCTCTTGGAGGCCTGCCAGGCCGCCGACCGCGAATTCGGCCCCGGGCACCTCCACCTGATCGAAATCGACGGCGAACCGTGCCAGTATGTCGACGAGACGGCGGGATCACCGGCCACGGTGGTGGACCTGCGTCGCCGTAGCGACCCGGTCGCGACCGCGCACCGCCTGATGGTCGAGGACTATTCGGCGCCGCTGGACCTGCTCGGCGACTACCTCATGAAATGCGTCGTGTACCAGGTGGGCGACAACCACTACCTGTGGTATCAGCGCGCGCACCATATCGCCCTGGACGGGTTCGCCGCGGTGACGATGCTGCACCGCATCACCGAGCTGTACAACGCGTGGGTACACGGTGCGGACGCACCTCCGGCCACCGCGAAATACCTGGGCGACATCATCGAGCAGGACCTCGCCTACCGGGGATCGGAGCGCTTCGACAACGACCGCAAGTACTGGACCGAACACCTCGCGGGCGCCCCGCCCGTGGTCAGCCTGGGCGGACGCGTCAGCAAACCCACCATCCACCCCGAACTCGTGAGTGTCTCCCTGCCGGAGGACACCGCGCGCCTGCTGGACAGTGTGGTCACCGCGCGCGGTACCAGCGTCACCCCGATCGTTGTCGCGGCGTTCGCCGCCTACCTGGCCCGGATGACCGGAAGCGACGAGGTACTGCTAAGTCTGCCGGTGTCGGGCAGGCATTCGGCGGTGCTGCGCCGTTCGGGTGGCATGGTCGCCAATGTGGTGCCGTTGCGCGTACAGGTCGCCGACCGTGCCGTCGGGGACCTGATCGACGCCACCCAGGGCGAATTGACCAGCGCGCTGCGCCGGCAACGCTACCGCCAGGAGGACATCTTCCACGATATGGGGATCGCCCGGGACGAGGCGGCCTCGTTCGGTCCGGCCGTGAACCTCATGATGGTGGACAACGAGATCGTGCTGGGCCAGACGACCGGCCGTCTCCATGTGCTCACCTCCGGCCCGACCGCCGACCTGTTCGTCAACATCTATCCGGGTGCGGGCCGCGACAGCACCCATATCGATTTCCAGGGCAACCCGAACGTCTACAGTGCCGCCGAACTCGCCGCGCACCACCGGCGTTTCCTCATGTTCCTGCACGAGTTCCTCGCCGGCGGAACAGAGAACAGGGTCAGCGCGCTACCGCTGCTCGAAGCGCGGGAACGGGCCGCGCTGCTGCCCGTGCGGGGCCCCCACGGCACCGGCACCCGGCTGCTGCCCGACATCCTGGCCGAGACCGCCCGCCGCCACGGTTCCGGCAGCGCGATCTCCACCCCCGGGCGCACGGTGACCTACGACGAACTGGACACCAGGTCCTCCCGGCTGGCCCGCCATCTCATCGCGCTGGGAGCCGGACCCGAAACCGCGGTGGCGATTCTGCTGCGACGCTCGGTGGATTCGGTGGTCGCGGCCTGGGCCGTCGCAAAAACGGGCGCCGCCATCGTGCAGATCGACCCGGAGTATCCGCCCGCCCGGATCGAGCACATGGTCACCGACAGCGGCGCCTCCGTGGCGATCACCGTCGACGACCACACGGAACGGTTGCCGCAGCAGGTGCGCCGCGTCGTGCTCGACGATCCCGGCGCCCAGCGGGAATACGAGTCCTACGCGACCGACCCGGTCACCGACGCCAACCGGATCCGACCCCTGCGACCCGCCGACCTCGCCTACCTGACCTACACCTCCGGATCCACCGGGCTTCCGAAAGGCGTGCAGGTCACCCATACCGGGCTGGCGAACCTCATCGCCGACCGCAGCGACACCTACGGTGTCGACGCGGCCGCGCGCGTGTCCTACGCTCTCTCACCCAGTTTCGATGCCTCGCAGGAACAGTTCCTCACCTGCTTCGCTTCCGGCGCCACCCTGGTGATCGTGCCGCCGGAGGTCATCGGCGGCGAACCGCTGACCCGGCTGCTCGCCGAAGAACGCGTCACACACCTCACGCTGACCCCCGCCGTGCTGGCGACCGTCGACCCCGAGCCGCTCACAGATCTGCGTGTCGTGGTGGTCGGGGGCGACGTGTGCCCGCCGCATGTCATCGAACGGTGGACCGGGTCCTGGTCGATGTACAACGAATACGGTCCCACCGAGACCACCATCACCGCCGCCGGCGCGCCCATCGAACCCGATCGTGACCTCACCGTCGGCGGCCCGATCCGCGGCGTCTCCGCCATGGTGCTGGATCGTGCCCTGCAACCGGTCCCCAAGGGCACCGCCGGCGAACTGTATCTGGCCGGGCCGGGTCTGGCACGCGGCTACAGCCACCGTTTCGGCGAAACCGCGGCCCGTTTCGTCGCCGACCCCTACGGCGACCCGGGGGACCGCATGTATCGCACCGGCGACCTCGCGCGCTGGTCCGGGAACAGCGACACGATGACGCTGGAACTGATGGGACGCAGCGATTTCCAGGTCAAGATCCGCGGCTACCGGATCGAACCGGGGGAGATCGACGCCGCGCTCACCGGACACGCCGACGTGGACCTGTCGGTTACCGTGCCGGTGCGGAACAAGGCCGGCGCGACCGTGCTCGCCACCTATGTCGTTCCCGTGCACGGCCGCCGGATCGACACCGTCGAACTGCAGCGCTACGCCCGCGAAGCCCTGCCCCCGCATATGGTCCCCGCGGTGATCCTGCCGCTGGACAGCCTGCCCGTGAACGCCTTCGGCAAACTGGATCGCAAAGCGCTACCCGAACCCGATTTCGGGACCGCCCCGGCCGGTCGGGCTCCGGCCACGCCCCGGGAGAACCTGGTGGCCGGCCTGTTCGCCGAGGTTCTCGGGGTCGCACAGGCCGGCGCCGACGACAGCTTCTTCGCGCTCGGCGGCGACAGCATCCTGTCGATCCAGCTGGTGGCGCGCGCCAAGGCGGTCGGGTTGAGTTTCTCCACCCAGGATGTGTTCGATGCCAAGACCGTCGCCGGGCTGGCCGCCGTGGCGACCGACGCCGGGGACGAGCCACGGCTGGCCGAACTCCCGGGCGGTGGGGTCGGGCCGATGCCGCTGTCGCCGATCATGCACGCCATGCTCGGCCGCGGCCACTACAACCGGTTCGCGCAGGCCACTCTCGTGCAGCTCCCGGACGGCGTCGAGCACGCGCACCTGATCCGGGCCCTGCAGGCCGTGCTGGACCGGCACGACATGCTGCGCGCCGTACTGCGCGGCGCCGAATCGCTGGACCGGTTCGTCGATGTCCTCGACCGCGGGACGGTCGATGCCGCCACCGCGCTGACCACGGTGCCCTTGACCCGCCGGGACGCCGCCGAGGTCGACAGTCACCTGCAGGCGGCCGCGGACCGGCTGGACCCCGCCGACGGGGTACTGCTGCAGGCCGTCCGGCTGCAGGACTCCACCGGCCCCGACCTGCTGTGGCTGGTGATCCACCATCTCGCCGTCGACGCGGTGTCCTGGCGTCTCCTGCTCACCGATCTCGCGCAGGCCTGGGCCCAGATCATCGAAGGCGGCGAACCACAGTTCCCGGCGCCCAGCACTTCGGTGCGACGCTGGGCGCACGGCCTGGTCGAACAGGCGCCCGCCCGGCGCGCGACGGAACTCGGGCTGTGGCGCGGTATCCACGAACTGGGCGACCGGCTGCTCGGGCCACGCCGCCTGGACCCGCAACGCGATGTCGTGGCGACAGCGGGCCGCGTCCGGATCCGGATTCCCGCCGATATCACCGAGGCGGTACTCACCACCGTCCCGGCCCGCTACCACGGCAACGCCAACGACCCGCTGCTGACGGCGCTGGCGCTGGCGCTGGGTGAGTGGCGGCGCCGGCGCGGTATGGCCGCCGGCGCGGAACTGATCTCGCTGGAAGGCCACGGCCGCGAGGAACAGGCGGTGCCGGGCGCCGATCTCAGCGCCACGGTGGGCTGGTTCACCACCCGGTTCCCGATCCGGCTCGAACTGCGCGATATCGACACGGAGGAGGCGTTCGCCGGTGGAGCGGCCGCGGGACGCGCCGTCGAGCAGGTGAAGGAGCAGCTGCGGGCGGTGCCGGACAACGGCATCGGCTACGGCATGCTGCGCTGCCTCGACCCGCAGGGCAGCACCGAGCTGGGGAGCTCACCGGACCCCCAGATCAGTTTCAACTATCTGGGGCGGGTGGGTGTCCGCGAACATTCGGGGGCGTGGACACCCACCCGTGAGTTCACTTCGCTGACCGCGACGAGCGACCCCCGGATGGCGCTGCCCGCGCTGCTCGATATCAACACGATCGCCGAACCGGGACCCGACGGCCTCGAACTGGACGCGACCTGGGAGTTCGCCGCACAGGTGCTCGACGCCACGGAGGTCGACGAACTCGCCGGCCTGTGGGTGCGGGCGCTGCGCGCCCTGGCCGGCCATATCCGCTCCGAATCCGCGGGCGGATTCACTCCCTCGGATTTCCCGCTGGTCACCGTGACACAGGACGAGATCGACCACTGGCTGCGCGACTATCCGTCGCTGACCGATGTGTGGCCGCTGACCGCGCTGCAGGCCGGGTTGCTGTTCCACGCCATCTACGACCGCGACACCACCGACGGTTACACGGTGCAGGCGGCGCTCACCTTCGCCGGAGACGTCGACGCGGACCGGATGCAGTGGGCCGCCCAGGCACTCGTCGACCGCCACGACAGCCTGCGCACCGCGTTCGTCGAAAGCGCGGGCGGGCCCCGGCAGCTCGTACTCGACGACACCCGGGCCGACTGGCAGTACTCCGATCTCGGCGAGCTTCCCGACGCCGAGGCGCGCGACCGCGCCTTCCAGGAGCTCGCGGTCGCGGCCACGGCGCCGTTCGACCCGGCCCGTCCGCCGCTGCTGCGGTTCCATCTGGTGCGTACCGGCGCCGACGAATACCGGCTGCTGGTCACCAACCATCATCTCGTGCTCGACGGCTGGTCGATGCCGCTGCTGATCCACGAGCTGCTCGCGCTGTACGCGTCCGGCGACGAGAGCACCGAACTCGCCCCACCGCGCTCCTACCGGGATTATCTGCAGTGGCTGCACGGCCAGGACAGCGACGCGGCGACCGAGGCGTGGCAGCGGATGCTCTCCGGCGTCGAGAGCCCGACACGCGTCACCGGGCGCTCCGACCGGGTGGTCGGCGCGGACAGCGGCGAAACCGGCCGCGCGCTCGACGCCGCGACCACCGCCGCGGTCCTCGACCTCGGCCGCACCCACGGAGTCACCGCCAACACCGCCATCCAGGTCGCGTGGGCGCTGCTACTCACGACTCTGACCGGCCGATCGGATGTGGTGTTCGGCAACACGGTCTCGGAGCGTCCGCCCCATATCCAGGGCGTCGAGTACATGGTCGGCCTGTTCATCAACACCCTGCCGGTGCGGGTCCGCACCGACCCCCACGAGACCGTCGCCGACCTGCTCACCCGCGTCCAATCCGAACAGGCCTCGATGCTGGATCACCGGCACATCGGCCTGGCCGAACTGCAACGGGCCACCGGCATCGCCGATATGTTCGACACGGTGACCGTGCTGGAATCCTATCCGCTGGACCGCGAAGGACTGTCCCGTGATCTCGGTGCCGCCGGCCTGCGGCTCGTCGACATCGACGCCCAGGACGCCACCCCGTATCCGTTGAGCCTGCAGGTGACCCCGCCGGCGCGGGACGCCTCGGATACCGAGGAGAACAGCACCTACACGGTGACATTGCGTTTCGCCACCGACCATTTCGACACCGACACCGCCCGCACCCTGCTCGAACGGTTCGAACTGCTGCTGACCCGGCTCGTCACCGATCCGGGTCGCCGGGTCGCCGCCGTGTCCGCGGCCCGCGCCACCGAACGCGCGGAACTGCTCGTACACGGCGCGCCACCGGTCGGCGAACGCACCCTGCACGACATCCTGTCGGCCACCGCGCGCCGCCACCCGGACGCGACGGCCGTCCGCTCCGGTGACACCACCCTGACCTACCGCGAACTGGAACAGCACGCCGACGCCCTGGCCCGCCGGCTCATCGAACGCGGCGCCGGCCCCGAAACATTCGTGGCCCTGGCGCTGCCGCGGTCCGCCGAACTGACCGTCGCGATGTGGGCGGTGGCCCGCACCGGCGCGGCGTTCGTGCCCCTCGACCCCGCCAACCCGCCCGAACGCCTCGCGGAACTGCTGGCCGATTCCCGCAGCGCGCTCGGCATCACCGTCGAGACGGTCGTCCCGCATCTTCCGGCCACGGTGGACTGGCTGATCGCCGACCTCACCCGCACACCCGAATCCGGCACCGAACCGGTCACTCCCGCCGGCCTGCATCCCGGCAACGCGGCCTACCTCATCTACACCTCCGGGTCGACAGGTAAGCCGAAAGCGGTGCATATCGCCCACCGGGGCCTGGCAGATGTCGTCGCCGCCCAGGCCGAAGCATTCACCGCGACCACCGATTCGGTGGTTCTCCAGGTCGCCTCACCGGGTTTCGACGCCTGCGTTTCGGAACTACTGCTGGCCCACAGCAGCGGCGCCTGCCTCCTGGTGGCTCCGCCGGAGGTGTACGGCGGCAGCGATCTCCAAGACTTGCTGCGCGCCCAGCGGGTCACCCACGCCATCATCACCCCGTCGGTGCTGGGCACCATGGATCCGGCCGTCCTGCCCGCATTGGAGACGGTCGCGGTGGTCGGCGAGGCCACCGGATCCGACCTGGTGAATCGCTGGGCGCCCGGCCGCCGGCTGATGAACCACTACGGGCCGACCGAATGCACCATCTGGGCCACCGGATCCGCGGCGCTGCGCCCCGGCGAACCGGTCACCATCGGCGGCCCGATCCGCGGCGTGACGGCCGCGGTGCTCGACATGTGGCTGCGGCCGGTACCGGCCGGAATCGCCGGAGAACTGTATCTCGGCGGCCCCGGCCTGGCTCACGGCTACTACGACCGTCCGGACACCACCGCCTCCCGGTTCGTCGCCGACCCGCACTCACCCCACGGCGACCGCATGTACCGCACCGGGGACTCGGCGCGGTGGGTGCGCGGCCCCTCCGGCCCGGAACTGGAATACCTGGGCCGCAGCGACCAGCAGGTCAAAATCCACGGCCTGCGTATCGAACCGGGTGAGGTCGACGCCCACCTGACCCGGCACCCCGCCGTGGCTCGGGCGGCCACCGTCGCCCAGGACGGCCCGGCCGGCGAACCGGTCCTGGTGTCCTATGTCGTTCCCGCCCCCGGAACCACCGTGGATGTGGCGGCACTGCGCGACGACCTCGCCGGTTCGCTCGCCCCCTACATGAATCCCGCCGCGATCGTGGAACTCGACGCGATGCCCCTGACCCCGGTCGGCAAGATCGACCGCAGGGCGCTGCGCGAGCACGCGTTCCGCGCCGAGGAAACCCCGGGCCGGCCGCCGTCCACACCCGCCGAGCAGGTCGTGGCGCAACTGTTCACCGAAGTCCTGCACCTCGACACCGTCTCCGCCGACAGCAACTTCTTCGCCCTCGGCGGCGACAGCATCGTCTCCATGCGGCTGGTGGCGCTGGCCCGCGCGGCCGGGCTGACCCTCACCCCGCGCGATGTGTTCGAGGGCAAAACCGTCGCCGCCCTCGCCGCCATGGCCCGGCACGACACCGACGCCGTGACCGTCGAGGACCTGCCCCGCGGCGCGCACCGTATCGAGGACCGCGCCTACCGGCCGGCGGACTTCCCGCTCGTCACTCTCAACCGATCGGATATCGAGCATCTGGAACAGCGCTACGACGCCCTGGCCGATGTGTGGCCGCTGTCGCCCATGCAATCCGGGATCCACTTCCACTCCACCTTCGATCCCGACGCCGGCGACAACTACACCGTGCAGACGGTGATCGGCTTCACCGGCAGCGTCGACGGTGAACGCCTGCGGCAGGCCGCGCAGGCGGTGGTCGACCGGCACGACATCCTGCGCGCCGCGTTCGTGGAAACCGCCGCCGGACCGTGCCAGATCGTGCTCGACCGCGCCGAAGTCCGGTATCAGGAGGTCGATCTCGCGGTCCGCGGGGACGACCTCACCGCCGAATGGGATCGGATCGCCACCGCCGACGCGGCCGCCGGGTTCGACCTGTCGGCTCCGCCGCTGATCCGCTTCACCCTCATCCGCGCCGAATCCGGAGCGGCCCGGCTGCTGATCACCAACCATCATGTGATCCTGGACGGCTGGTCGATGCCGCTGCTGCTCAGAGAACTACTCGACTATTACGGCGCACCCGAACACATCGGCGGCGCCGGCGCCGCCCCCTCCTACCGCGACTACCTGACCTGGCTCACCCGCCAGGACCTCACCGCCTCCAAAGCCGCCTGGGCGCAGGCCTACGCGGACGTGGATTCGCCCACCCGCGTCGCCCGTGGCACCGGCCCGACCGATGCCACGGCCGCCGAGGTCACCGCCGAACTACCGGCCGATCAGCTCGCGCGCCTGCGCACCGTGGCCGCCGACACAGCCGTCACCGTCAACACGGCCGTCGCCGCCGCGTGGGCGCTGAACCTGCGCACCCTCGTCGGCGAAACCGACGTGATCTTCGGTTCCGCGGTGTCGGGACGCCCCCCCGAACTGCCCGGCGTCGATCAGACACTGGGCATGTTCCTCAACACGATCCCCGTCCGGGTCCAGCTCGACCCGGCGGCCTCACTGCGGGAATTGCTGACACAGCTGCAGGCCCAGCACGCCCGTATGCTCGACCACCACTACGTCGGGCTCCCCGATATCCACCGCAGCGCCGGCACAACCGAACTGTTCGATACCGCGATCGCCTTCCAGTCCTTCCCCGTGGACCGCCCCGCCCTGCAGCAACTCGTCGACTCCGCGGGCCTGCGCGTGGACGAGATCACCGGCGTCGACGCCACCCCGTACCCGCTGAGCCTGGTCGTCGCCCCGCAACAGGCCGAGCACGAGACCGGGCAGAGCCTGCACATCACCCTGCGGTTCCTCGACGACGCCTTCGACACCGCCCAGGCACACAGCATCCTCGACCGTTTCGTCGAACTGCTGCAGCGCATCGCCCACGACCCCGCCGCCCGGCTCGGCGAGCTCGCCCTGCGTAACCGGCAGGACCCGGTCCTGCCCGCCCCCCGCTCGCGGCACCTCCCCGGGAGCACCCTCGGCGGCCTGCTCGCCGCCACCGTGGCCGCCGACCCCGACGCCATCGCGGTCACCTCCGGTCCGCTCGCCCTGACCTACCGGCAGCTCGACGCCCGCGCGAACCATCTCGCCCGGCTACTGCTGCGCCGCGGCGGCCGCCCGGGCACCCTGGTCGCGGCCGCGCTGCCCCGCTCCCTCGACGCGATCGTCACCGTGTGGGCCGCCACGAAAGCGGGCGCCGCGTTCCTGCCGATGGACCCGAACCTGCCCGCCGACCGCATCGAATTCCTGCTGTCGGACTCCGGCGTCACCCTGGGTGTCACCGACGCCGCCTCCCGGCCGCTGCTGCCCGACCATGTCGACTGGCTGATCGTGGACACCGAAACCGCGGTCGCCGGCACCGACCCGGCACTGTCCGCGCCGGTCACCGACGCCGACCGCGGCGGCCCGATCCGTCCGGCGCATCCGGCGTACGTGATCTACACCTCCGGGTCCACCGGAACCCCCAAGGGTGTGCTGGTCGCCCACCGCGCCCTCCCCGATGTGGTGGCGGCGCAACGCCGGATACTCGGTGTCGGCCCCGCCGCCACCGTCCTACAGGTCGCCTCACCCAACTTCGACGCCTCGGTGTACGAACTGCTGATGGCGCACGGCTCCGGCGGCCGCCTGGTCATCGCGCCACCGGATGTGTACGGCGGACCGGAACTGGCCGCCCTGATGCGGCGCGAACACATCACCCACACCCTCCTGACCCCCTCCGCGCTGGCGACCCTCCCGCACGACGGCCTCGGCGAGCTGCGGGTGCTCGCCAGCGCCGGGGAACCGGTCGGCCCCGAACTGGTCGAGCGGTGGGCACCCGACCGCGCCATGGTCAACCTCTACGGTCCCAGCGAGACCACGATCTGGGCCACCGCGAACGCCGCGCTCACCCCCGGCGAACCGATCACCATCGGCGGGCCGGTAGGGCCGGTCGCGGCCGTGGTCCTCGACACGTGGCTGCGCCCGGTACCGGCCGGGGTCGCGGGCGAACTGTACCTGTTCGGGGACGGCCTGGCCGACGCCTATATCGGCCGCGCCGGGCTGAGCGCCTCCCGCTTCGTGGCCTGCCCGTTCGGCGAACCCGGCCACCGCATGTACCGCACCGGCGATATCGTGCGCCGCACCGACACCGACGAACTGGAATTCGTGGGACGCAACGATTTCCAGGTCAAGATCCGCGGCAACCGGGTCGAACTGGGCGAGATCGACGCCGTCCTCGGCGCGCGCCCGGATGTGGCGTTCACGGTGACCGTGCCGCGCCGCACCGAAGACCGGCCGGCAGTGCTCGTGTCCTATGTGGTGCCCGCCCCCGGCCACACCGTCTCCGGTACCGAACTGACCGCCGCCCTGACCGAAGCCCTCCCTGCCTATATGGTGCCCGCCGCGGTCCTCGTCCTCGACGAACTCCCACTGAACTCCAGCGGGAAACTGGACCGCGCCCGGCTCCCGGAACCGGTTTTCGCCACCCATGAGTACCGGGCGCCCTCGACACCGGTGGAAAACGTGGTCGCCGAAGCCTTCCGCCATGTGCTCGGCATCACCCGGGTGGGCGCCGACGACAACTTCTTCGAACTCGGCGGCGACTCGCTCAGTGCCTCACTGGTCGTGGCGCGCGTCGGAGCCACCCTGAACGTGCGGGTTCCGGTGCGGTCGATGTTCGAAGCACCCACCGTCGCCGGTCTCGCCGCGCACGCGGAAACCCTCACCGGCGGCGACCGGGTACCCCTCACCGCCGGAGTGCGCCCCGACCCCGTCCCGCTGTCGCTGGCACAGCAGCGGATGTGGTTCCTCAACCGCTTCGAACCCGACTCCGCCGCCTACAACATCCCGGTGATGCTGCGGCTGACCGGCGACCTGGATACCGAAGCCCTCGCCACCGCACTACGCGACGTCGCCGGACGCCACGAAGTACTGCGCACCATCTACCCCGAGACCGCCGGCGAACCCGAACAGGTGATCCTCGACGAACCCGAGATCACCCTGGACCCCGTACACGTCGACCCGTCCGTGATCCCCGACGTGGTCGGCGAATTCATGCGCCGCGGCTTCGACGTCACCGTGCAGGTGCCGCTGCGCGTCGAACTGTTCGCCCTCGACACCGCGGGGCACACCACGGAATACCTGCTGGTTCTGGTGGTGCACCATATCGCCGGCGACGGCCAGTCCATGGGCCCGCTGGCCCGCGACGTCATGCGCGCCTACGCCGCCCGCACCGCCGGGCACCCGCCGCTGTGGGAACCCCTGCCGGTGCAGTACGCCGACTTCGCACTGTGGCAGCGCCGGACCCTGGGCTCCGCGCAGGACCCCGCCTCGCTCATGTCGGCACAACTGGAGTACTGGCGCACCACCCTGGCCGGCGCGCCCGACCGCCTCGATCTCCCGGCCGACCGGCCCCGCCCCGCCGTCGCGTCCCTGGCCGGTGGCCGCGTCCCGCTCGATATCGGCGCCGACCTGCACAGCAAACTGACCGAACTGGCCCGCTCCCACGGCACCTCCCTGTTCATGGTCCTGCACGCCGCCCTCGCGGCAGTACTGGGCCGGCTGAGCAGCAGCGACGACGTGGTCATCGGTACCCCCGTCGCCGGCCGCGGCGAACCCGGACTCGACGACCTCGTCGGCATGTTCGTCAACACCCTGGTCCTGCGCACCCCCGTCCACCCCGGCGAGCCCTTCGCCGACCTGCTGACGCGCACGAAAGAAACCGACCTGCAGGCCTTCGAACACGCCGACGTACCGTTCGAACGGGTCGTGGAAGAACTGAAACCGGAACGCTCCGCGGACCGGCATCCACTGTTCCAGATCGCGCTGGCGTTCCAGAACCTGTCGTCGGTCGATGTGGTGCTGCCCGACGTCACCGTGTCCCGCGCCGACGTCGACACCGGCATGTGCCAGTTCGACCTGCAACTCGTCGTCTCCGACAACTACGGCACAGGCGGCGCGGCGCAGGGCATCTCCGGCATGCTGGTGTTCGCCCGCGACCTGTTCGACGAGTCGACGGTGGCCGGGTTCGCCCAGCGACTGATCCGGGTCCTGGAAGCAGTCGCCGACGATCCGGCGACACAGGTCGGTGATATCGACTGGCTGGACACCGACGAACACACCACGCTCGTCTCCCGGGTCGGACCGCGCCTCGAAGGCGCGCCCGCCCTGCTACCGGATGCGTTCGCCACCGCCGTCCGCGACAACGGCGACGGTCTCGCCCTCGTCGCCGGCGACACCGCGCTCACCTACACCGAACTCGACATCCGATCGAACCGGCTGGCCCGCGCCCTCATCCGGTACGGCGCCGAACCGGAGAACCCGGTACTCGTCGCCGCCACCCGGTCCGTGGCCTCGGTGATCACCTGGTGGGCGGTCGTGAAATCCGGCGCCACCTATGTGCCCGTCGACCCCCGCTACCCGACGAGCCGCATCGAACAGATGGTGTCCGACTCCGGCGCCGCACTCGGCGTCACGGTCGCGGCGGCACGCCCCGACCTCCCCGACTCCGTGAACTGGCTCGTCCTCGACGACGACACCGTCGCCGCGCAGATCGACACCCTGTCCGGCGCCCCCGTCACCGACGACGACCGGCGCGCACCACTGCGCGCCACCGACACCGCCTACATCATCTTCACCTCCGGCTCCACCGGTGTACCCAAGGGCGTCACCGTCGAGCACCGCGCCATCGCCGACTTCCTCGCCGCCCAGCACGCCGCCCATCACACCGGCCACACTTCCCGCATACTGCATTTCGCCTCCCCGTCCTTCGACGCCTCCCTGCTGGAGATCATGCTCGCGACCGGCGGCGCCTCCACCCTCGTGCTGGCCCCGGCCGGAATGTACGGCGGCAGCGAACTCGCCGACCTGCTGCGCACCCAGCACGTCACCCACGCCTTCGTGACCCCCGTCGCGCTGGCCTCCGTCGACCCCACCGGACTCGATGATCTACAGGTCGTCATGTCCGGCGGCGAGGAAGTGCCCTCGGATCTGGTGAACCGGTGGTCGGGTACCGACCGCGCCGGCACCCGCGAATTCCGGGTGCTGTACGGGCCGACCGAAACCTCGGTCGTGGCCACCGCCGCCCCGCACATGCTCCCCGGCGACCGGGTCCGGATCGGTGCCCCGCGCGCGGGTATGCGAGCCCTCGTCCTGGACTCCCGGCTGCAACCGGTACCGGTCGGCGTACCCGCGGAGCTGTACCTGGCCGGTCCCGGTCTGGCCCGCGGCTACCTGAACAGGACCGCGACCAGCGCCGCCCGGTTCGTCGCCTGCCCCTACGGCGAACCCGGGCAACGCATGTACCGCACCGGCGACGTCGTCCGCTGGAACGCCGACCACGACCTCGAATTCGTCGGCCGCAACGACTTCCAGATCAAGGTCCGCGGCTTCCGGGTGGAACTCGGCGAAATCGACGCCGTACTCGGCGCCCGCGAGGACGTCTCGTTCGCGGTCACCGTGCCACGCCGCGACGGCGGGGGGCCCGTACTGCTGGTGTCGTATGTGGTGCCCGCGCCGGGCGCGAGTATCGCCGGCGAAGAACTGGTCGCCGAGGCCGCCGCGGCACTGCCGTCCTACATGGTGCCCGCCGCGGTGATGGTGCTCGACACGATACCGCTGTCACCGAACGGGAAACTCGACCGCAAGGCCCTCCCGGCGCCGGTCCTGCAGGCCAGGCATTTCCGGGCGCCGTCCTCACCGGTCGAAGAGATCGTGGCCGGGGTGTACGCCGAAGTACTCGGCACCGACGGCCCGGTCGGCGCCGACGACGACTTCTTCGAACTGGGCGGCAACAGCCTGATCGCCACCCGCGTCGCCGCCCGCATCGGCGCCGCGCTCGACGCGTCCGTGCCCGTCGCGATGATCTTCGAAGCACCCACGGTCGCGAAACTCGCCGCCCGCGCCGAATCGCACGCCGACACCGGCCGGGTCGCGCTCACCGCCCAGCCTCGCCCCGACCATGTCCCGCTGTCCTACGCACAGCAGCGGATGTGGTTCCTGAACCGGTTCGAACCCGACTCCGCCGCCTACAGCATCCCGATCGTCATCCGCCTCACCGGGCAGCTCGACGTCGACGCCCTGCACGCCGCCGTCGACGATGTCATGACCCGTCACGAAGTACTTCGGACCGTCTACCCGCACCACGACGGCGAACCCGCGCAGGTCGTATTGCCCGCCGCCGACGCCGTACCACCCATGGCCGTCGCCCCCGTCGACCGATCCGAACTGGTGGACCGGCTCTCCACCTTCGTCTCCACGGTGTTCGACCTCACCACCGAGGTCCCGTTCCGGGTGCGGCTGTACGAGCTCGACCACGACGAGTGGATCCTGGCCGTGGTACTGCACCACATCTCCGGCGACGGATCATCACTGGGCCCGCTCGCCCGCGACATGATGGCCGCCTACTCGGCCCGACTGCACCAGGAACCCCCCGCCTGGCCGCCGCTGGCCGTGCAGTACGCCGACTACGCGATCTGGCAGCACACCGTCCTGGGTACCGAGCACGATACCGATTCGCTGCTGCGCGCCCAGATCGACTACTGGACCGGGCAGCTCGCCGACCTGCCCGCCCTGCTGGAACTACCCACCGACCGGCCGCGTCCGCCCGCCCCGACCTACGCGGGCGCCACTATGCCGATCGAACTCGACGCCGAACTGCACGCGAAACTGGAACGAGTCGCCCGGGCCCACAACACCACCCTGTTCATGGTCTTCCACGCGGCCCTGTCCGCCACCCTGGCCCGGCTCGCGCACACCGACGACATCGCGATCGGCACCCCGTACGCGGGCCGCGGCGAACCCGAACTCGACGACCTCGTCGGCATGTTCGTCAACACCCTCGTCCTGCGCACCCGGCTCACCGCGGGAATGACCTTCACCCAGCTGCTCGAACACGTACGCGGCACCGACCTGGCCGCATTCGGGCACGCCGACGTCCCGTTCGAACGGCTCGTCCAGGAACTCAACCCGGTACGCACCCCCGCACACCACCCGCTGTTCCAGGTGATGCTGGCCTTCCAGAACCTCACCACCACCGACTTCGAACTACCGGGCCTGTCGGTCTCGGCCGTCGAAGCCGACACCGGCACCTCTCTGTTCGATCTGCAGGTCACCGTCTCCGACACCTATGACGCCGCCGGTGCACCGACCGGTATCAGCGGCGGACTCACCTACGCCACCGACCTGTTCGACAAAGCGTCCGCCACCGGCATAGTCGACCGCCTGCTGCGCATACTGGACGCGATGGCCACCGACCCCGGCCGGCCCGTCCACGACGTCGACCTGCTCGATCCCACGGAACGCGACGCCGAACTGATCTGGTGCAACACCACCGCCTACCACCTCAGACGGGACGAAACACTCGCCTCCGCGTTCACCGCCTCGGTGCGCAGACACGCCGACCTGCCCGCAGTCACCATGGCGGACGAGACACTCACCTATGCGCAGTTCGCGTCCCGCGTCAACCGCCTCGCCCGGCTGCTGATCACACGTGGCGTCGGCCCCGAAACGCTGGTCGCGCTGCGGATGCCGCGCTCGCTGGATCAGGTCACCGCGATGCACGCGGTGCACGCGGCCGGCGGCGGATACGTTCCGATCGACCCGGACCACCCGGCCGAACGTATCGACTACATGCTGGCCACCGCGAACCCCGTCGTCGTGCTGTCCACCCTCGACGGGCTCGACCTCTCCGGCTTCGACGACTCGCCCGTCACCGACCGTGAACGCCGCGCGCCGCTGCGACCGGAGAACACCGCCTACGTTCTGTTCACCTCCGGCTCCACCGGGCGACCCAAAGGCGTGGCCGTATCGCACCGCGCGGTGCTCAACCAACTGCATTGGATCATCGGAGCCCACTCCCTGAAACCGGAGGATGTGGTCCTGCAAAAGACCCCCGCCACCTTCGACGTCTCGGTGTGGGAACTGTTCGCCACCCTGATGGCCGGGGCGCGGATGATCATCGCGCAACCGTACGGGCACACCGATCCCGCCTACCTCGCCGACACCATCGCCGCCCACCGGGTCACCCTCACCTCCTTCGTGCCCTCCATGCTGGCGGCATTCGCCGACACGGCCCCCGCTGCATCGCTGACCTCGCTGCGGGCGCTGCTCGTGGGTGGTGAGGCCTTCGGCCAGGACGTTGTGTCCGCCGCGCGCCGGGTGATGCCCGATACCGAACTGCACAATGTGTACGGGCCCACCGAATTCACCCTGCACGCCACCGAACACCTGGTCACCGACGCCGACCACGGCAACGTTCCCATGGGCACGCCGGTGTGGAACGTCCGCGCCTATGTCCTCGACAGCCGGCTGCAACCCGCACCTCCCGGAGTGGCCGGGGACCTGTACCTGGCCGGTGACCAGGCCGCCCGCGGATACCAGGATCGTCCCGGACTCACCGCGGAACGGTTCGTCGCCGACCCCTTCACCGCGGGCGAACGGCTCTACCGCACCGGCGACCTGGCGCACCGCCTCCCCAATGGTGAACTGGAATACCTCGGCCGCACCGACTCCCAGGTGAAACTGCGCGGCCTGCGTATCGAACTCGGCGAGATCGAGGCGGTACTGGCCGAACACGACAGCGTCGCCCGCGCCATCGTGGCGGTGCACACCGCCACGGCCGGGGACCAGCTCGTCGCCTACCTCGTCCCCGCGAACGGCGTCACCCTCGACCCTGCCGTGGTCCTCGCCCACGCCGCCACCGAACTGCCGGGCTACATGGTGCCCGGCACGGTCATGGTGCTCGACACCGTGCCTTACACGGCCTCGGGCAAACTCGACCGCGCGCGGCTGCCCGAACCGGAGTTCGCGGTCGGTGAGTACCGGGAACCGGCGTCCTGGCTGGAAAGTGAAGTGGTCCGCGCCTACGGGCACGTACTCGGCGTGGACCGCGTCGGGGCGGACGACGATTTCTACGCCCTCGGTGGTAACTCGCTACGGTCGGTGCAAGTGGTCAGCGAGCTGAAGAAGGAACTCGACTACGACGTTCCGGTCAGCTGGATCCTGTCCGATCCGAGCCCGGCCGATCTGGCCAAACGTATCGAATCGGGGATGCGCTCCGGCCACGCTCCCGCCGATGCGGCCGCCACCTTCGGTTTCGACGTCCTGTTGCCGATCCGGGCCGACGGTGACCGGCCACCACTGTTCTGTGTCCATCCCGCCTCGGGTCTGGCCTGGAGCTACCGCCCGTTTGCCGAGTACCTGGCGCCCGGCCGGCCGATCTACGGCATCCAGGCACCCCAGATCGGCGGCGAACTCCCCGGGCCGGCCACCATCGAGGACACCGCCCGCCGGTACTTCGCCGAGATCCGGACCGTCCAGCCGCACGGTCCCTACCATCTGCTCGGCTGGTCGCTGGGCGGTCAGATCGCGCATGCGATCGCCGTCGAGATGCGGGCGGCGGGGGAGCAGGTCGCCCTGCTGGCCCTGCTGGACGCCGAAGCCGCCGGCATAGATCCCGCGGAGGTCGTCACGGTGACCGCCGGCGAACTGATCAGCAACCTCGGCCCGGTCCTGGGCATCGATTTCGTGGACCAGGACGCGACCCCCCAGGAGGCGGCCGACCTCATCAGGCGACACCTCGGCGAGGGTTTCCCGGTCGATGCCGACATGATCCAGCGGATGACCGACGCCTACAACCAGTCCATGCGGGCAGCGAGTATCTGGCGGCCCCAGGTTCTCGACGCCGACCTGCTGTATTTCACGGCGACGGTGGACCGTCGTCCCGATGCCGCCGGCTGGGCGGGGTGGGCGCCGGTCGTCGGCGGGCAGATCTCGAATATCGATATCGAGGCGGCTCACCTGGCCATGACCGATCCGGCGGCGGTCGAGGAGATCGCCCGAATCCTCGACGAACGGCTCGATCGGTGAATCCGTAGACAATACCGACCGTTACGTAGGGTAATTTTCCTGGCGAATTTACAGCCAGGCGAAAAGCGTTGCCGTCTCCCGATACGTCCAGGTCAGCCGGTAATCCCCAGAACGCCAGGTCATCGGCCTAGACCAATGATTGTGATTCTTCCCCATGAGACCGAAGAACGATTGTGGCACAATACTTTCCGTGTCCCGGTCGGTCAACGGCAACTCTGCGGCAACGATGATGCCGCACGCTGAAGCGACCGCAAAATCGGCCCGGCGGAGCACCCACGTCACCGCCCGGCCGATCCCGGCGGACCGCCCGTCCCACCGGCCACCCCCGACGGACCGGCGGCGGCCGGAACCATCTCTCCGATCCCGGCCACGCATCGGGGTACCGCACACCCACACCGGCGCGCGGTACCCGACTCCCATCGGCCGGGCCGCGGTAAGAAGCCCCACGTGAAGGTGTGTGGCGCGACGAGTTCTTGACAGGTGATCCTCCGGCCCGGCGCTTCGGCCCCCGGCGGTGCCCGCGCGCAAGCGCGGCGACCGCCCGGTGCCCTGCGCCGGTGCCCGGTAGCGATGGCCCAGTATGCCCAACGGTGAACGAGTGACCGCTGGGACCGGAAATTAGTAGGAGGCGGTTATGGCTACCGACGCGTATGTGGAACAGACTTCGCTCGCCGAGATCATTCGGCACGGCAGTCCGGAGTTCCATCAGCAGCTGCAGAAAATCCTGATCAACCCGGACTACGACGTCACGGAGCAGCAGAGTCAGGAGCAGCGGCGTCTCAACGCCTACGACCAGCTGGGCGACCTCGTCAGGCAGATCGGCACCCGCGCCGTCGCCACCGACCTACCCAAACTGTTCGCCGTGTTCGACCAGTGCGCGGTATTGGCGACGGACCTGATCCCACTCATCTCCGGCCACTACAACCTGGCCTCGGGCAGCCTGGCCACCCTCACCGACTCCGACTCCGCCACGCCCTACCTCCTCGACCTCGACGACGCGTCCAGCGTCGGAGTCATGCTGCTCACCGAATA
The DNA here is from genome assembly GCF_000720425.1 of Nocardia rhamnosiphila NBRC 108938. Taxonomy (GTDB): domain Bacteria; phylum Actinomycetota; class Actinomycetes; order Mycobacteriales; family Mycobacteriaceae; genus Nocardia; species Nocardia rhamnosiphila. The sequence goes on from NZ_JOAJ01000001.1 coordinate 1,100,290, forward strand.
CGAGTGCGGCTCCAACATCCAGTTCATGCGGACCACCGCCACCTGGGACGGCGACGGGTTCGTGCTCAACACCCCGGACCCGAGAGCACGCAAATTCATGCCCAGCGTCGGGATCGAAGTGGCCCGGGTCTGCGTCATCGGCGCACGGTTCATCGACGCCGCCGGCGTCGACCAGGGCGTCCACCTGTTCACCGCACGCCTGCGCGGCGCCGACGGCACACCCGCCCCCGGAGTGACCATCACCCAACTCGACCACCAGCCACTGGTGATCATGGACAACTCCGTCATCAGCTTCGACAACCTCCGGGTCGAACGCGACGCCTGGCTCAGCAACGACCTCGCCACCATCGACGACGACGGCGTACTCACCTGGCGTGACGAGGCCAGCCGCAAACGCGCATTCGCCTCGGCGATCAGCCAGCTCACCGTCGGACGCCTGGCACTGTCCTCCTGCCTGAACGCCGAAGCCCGCGCATCGCTCTACATCGCCCTGAACTACGCGAGCAGGCGAGTGGTTCCGATGACACCGACCGACAAGCCGTACATGCTCGACATCCCCCATGTGCGTGACACACTGCTCACCGATCTGGCCGGCACCGTCGCCCGCACCCTCTACGGCAACTCCGTGAAAACCTTGCTCGCGGGCAGCGACCTCACCGCCCGCGACACCGTCGTGTCGGTCATGCTGGCCAAGGACTTCATCCAACGGCACGCACTGCAGACGGTCACCGACTGCCGCGTGAAAATGGCCGCCCAAGGCATGTTCAGCGCCAACCGGGTCGCCAGCTACCTCGGTGTCTGTCACGCCGCCATGACCGGCGAAGGCGACGTCTCCGTCATGGGCTCGGTCGCCGGTCGCGTACTGGCCAAACAATTCACCGGCACCCAGCCGCCCACACCCATCCTCCACGACCCCGCCGACCCGGCAGACCGCGCACGCCTGTTCCACGCCCGGACACTCACCATCGCCCAGGAAGCACAACCGCACCTGAGCAACCCGGCACTCGAAGCTCGGCTGGAGATCATCCCGGACGCCTTGGAACTCGCGGAAGCCTACTGCGTCGAACAGGCTCTGCGAGTCCTCGACGAACACGCCGACCATCCCGAGATCGCGGCCGTCCGTGACGTCTTCGCCCTCGACCAGATCGACAAGCACGCGTCGTGGTACCTCACCCACGGACTACTCGACGTGGCCGCCGTGAAGGCGGTCAAACAGCAACTGCGCAGCGGACTGCTCTACGAGGCCATCGACACCCTCGCCGACCACCTGCCCGCCCTGCTGGCCGCTTTCGAATTCGACGACGAGATGCTCGGCGCCCCGGTGCTGGCCGATGACCTGGCCGCCGCCTGGGACTCGCGCTGCCACGATCGGCCCCGCGGCTGATCCTCCGGACACGCACACGGGCAGGACACCCCGCCGGGGTGCCCTGCCCGCGGCGTTCGTCACACCCGCACGACTCCACCGATGTGGTGAATGCGACGGTGTCCGAAGCGCGGCCGGAGCGGTCATTCGGGCGAATATGGGCGATATCGGCCGATACACCGACCGCGAAATGTGTTCGGATTGCCCGCAATAAACCACAAATCCGTTGGCGGAGAACAACATAGCCACCTGGCAGCCCTCACCCGGCACTCGCCTCGGCTAGTATTCCTCCGCAAACCGATATCAAGGAGATTACGTGTATCCGCAGTACACCCGCCAGGGTGCTGTCACCGGCTCACCGCTCGCGGACGGTACTCGAACCCCGATCTACAGCATCGAGAACGGCCCACGGGTCCCGATCTACAGCGAAGAGTTCGCCGCCGATCCCCACCGGGCCTACCGTCAGATGCGCGAAGCCTACGGCGCGCTGGTTCCGGTCGAGATGTGGCCCGGAGTGCCCGCCACCCTGGTCATCAACTACGACACCGCCAAGGGCATACTCAGCGACGGCGACCGCTTTCCCGCCGATCCGAGCATCTGGCAGCGAGAGATTCCCGACGACTGCCCGATCAAGCCGATGGTCGAATACCGGCCCAACGCAATCCGCACCAGCGGTGAACAGCACCGGCGGCTCCGCAGAAACGTGGTCGAGGCACTGGAGCAGGGAATCGACCTGAACACCGTGCGCCCCATGGTGGAGCGATCCGCCTTCCCGCTCATCAACACCTTCTGCGAGACCGGCCGCGCCGACGTGCTGAACCAGTACGCCCTTCCGCTGGTCTTCTCGGTCCTGTGCCAGGTCCTCGGCTGTCCCGAAGACATCGGCCAGCGGGTCGCCGCGGCCAGCGCCCAGATGTTCGACAGTGTCGACACCGAGCAGGTCAACATGGCCTTCGGTCAGGCCCTGCTCGAACTGACACTCCTCAAGCGCGCGCACCCGGGCGACGACGTCACCACCAAGATGATCCAGGACCCGGCCGGGCTGTCCGACGAGGAAGTGGTGAACCAGCTGGTCCTGTTGTTCGCCGCCGGAGTCGAGCCACCCGTCAACCTGATCGCCAACACCCTGGTGCTGATGCTCACCGACGAGCGGTACACCAGCTACGGCGGGGACGGTCACCTGACGACGAAGACCGCACTGGAGGAGCGGCTGGCCACCGACCCCCCGATGGCGAACTACTGCATCACCTACCCCCGCCAACCCATCTACGTCGAAGGCCAGTTCCTGCCCGCCAACCAGCCGGTGATCATCAGCATGGCCGCCTGCAATACCGACCCGCAGAAGAACACCGGCGAATTCATCGACAACGGATGGAACCTGGCGTGGAGCACCGGACCACACGCCTGCCCCGCGCACGCCCGGCCGTTCTCGCTTCTCCTGGCGCAGGAAATCATCGACCAACTGCTGGACGCCCTTCCGGAATTGCAGCTGGAAGTGCCGCTGGAACGCCTCGTGTGGCGTCCCGGCCCCTTCCACCGCGCATTGACGGCGTTGCCGGTCGTATTTCCTCCTTCGCCTCCGCTGAGCGCCTGAAATCACCGCCCACATCGAAATATCGAAAAGGCGCTCCGCGGAATGGTGAATCGCATCGATAGCTGAAAGCCGGGGCGCGGGCGGTGCTGCGACAACACTGCGCCCGCCCGCCGCCCCGGCCGGATCGATGCCTACGGCACCCACCACGCCTATTTGAGGAACACCGGCAGGCGATCGTGCCCGTTGGCGATGAAACCGGGCACCGTGCCGAGTTCCTCGGGAGAGACGGCGAGTTTCATCTGCGGGAACCTCCGGAAGAGCGTTGGAAGGGCCACCTGGGCCTCCAGGCGGGCCAAAGGCGCGCCCGGGCACCGGTGCGCACCGTACCCGAACGCCATATGCTCCTTGTTCTCCCGGGCCGGGTCGAACTCGTCCGCACTGTCGCCATAGACGGCGGGATCCCGGTTGGCGCCGGCGGGGCAGGAAAGGATCGGATCACCTTCGGCGATCGCCACCCCGCCGAGGACGAGATCCTGCACCGCGTACCGCAGCGGGGCATGCGCGATGGACGGCTCGAACCGCAACACCTCCTCGATCACATCCGCCCAGCCCAGACGCCCGTCGAGCACGGCGGCCAACTGGTCCGGATTGGTGAGCAATAGGTATATCGACTGGTCGATGAGGTCGACCGTCGTCTCATGGCCGGCATTGATCGTCAGATACAGCGTTCCGACGAGTTCCTCGACGCCGAAATCCTTCGCGGGATCGTCGGCGTGGGCGATCAGCGTGCTGGTCATATCGTCGGCAGGATTCTCGCGGCGATACCCGACCAGGCTCTGCAGGAGCCCGATCATCTCCTCGTAGTTGGCTACCGCGGCCTCCGCGCTCAGCGCGATATCGAAGATACCGTCCACGCAGGTCCGCAGCGGTCCGATCAAATGCTCGGGGACCCCCATCAACTCGTTGATCACACGGAGCGGTAGGGGATAGGCGAAACGCTCGCGAAGGTCCACCGGATCGCTCTCCGGCGCGGCATCCAGGCCGGCCACCAGATCATCGGCAATCGCCCGGATACGGGATTCCAGCGCCGCGGTACGCCTGTTGGTGAAAGCCGGCGCCACGAAATTACGGAGGCGACGATGTTCGGATCCGTAGGCGGTGAACATCGAACGCGTGTTCACCCAGTTGAGGAGAGGGAAGTCGTTACCGATCTCCCCGTTCCGGAACGCCGGCCAGTGCTGGTGCGGGTCCTTGGAAACCTCGGAGCCGGAGAGTACCGCCTTCAGTACAGCCGCGTCGGTCACCGACCACGCCGGAACCCCGCCCGGGAGCACGACTCTGGTGACCGGACCCCGCGCGCGGATCCGGGCGATCTCACCCTGGATATCGGAACCCTCTGGATCGATGACGATGGGGTCGCTGTGATTGCTCATGTGAACTCCGATCTGACCGTGAATCGGCGGGCGGAGGCATGCGTTGCGCCCCCCTCGGCCGCTGAGGCCCCACACCAACCTAACTGCCGAATCCCATTGGTCTCTACCAATTCCGGTGAAAATCCGGCATTTCGCTCGGCGCGACAAGCCGGGAGAGGCGAGTGGACGAGCACATCTTCTGCTGCGATCCGTACAGCGTCGGCGCAGACCGGTTCGGACACCGTCCGGCCGCACAATCAGCGCGCAGACGGCTCCGCGCGACGTGTCGTAGGGCAACCGGAGGTGCGGGCCCCGGCCCGGTCGATACAGCTGCGTGTTGGCTCGTGAGCTCAGCTGTGTCGGCGGCATGCCGACGTCGGGGAAGTAATTCGATGGCGCGTCCTCGGCGGTGCTGCCTATGGTGAAGCAGACCCGGCCCGGTGCCGGCAACTCCGAACTCGAAGGTGGTGGACCATGTCAAATACGCCCCGGACGGCCGCCGAGCTCCCACGCGATCCCGCGAACCGCTCGGATCGGTGATCCGTAACCGACATCGGATTCCCTGTCCGGTGTGAGTCTTCCGCGGGATCGATCGGACTCGGCACATGCCGTCCCATTGATCTCACAGAGGAGAACTCCCGTGTCCCACAGTGGCACGCCGATTCCACAACTATCCACCTTCACCTGCATACGCTGCGGACTCGTGGTATCCGTCGCCGCACCGGGTGCCGAGCCGCGCTCGCACTGCCCCAACTGCCTGTCCGGTACACACGGGCGATGCAGTGCGCGTACACACCCGATCGCGGTGGCCGTACTGCGGGACGGCGACTGGATGCTGATCCAACGCTGCACCGGCTGCAATCACCTCGAAGCGGCTCCGGTGGCCGAGGACGACAACCAACTCCTGTTGATCCGCATCGCGGTGAAACCGTTGGCGCAACCGCCCTTCCCGCTCGAACATCTCGCACAACTCCAAGTGCGGTGAGCGCGATGTCACGCAGAAACGCCGGCCGTGGCCGCCCCCAACGGGCCAAACCGGTCCACCGGGACGCGCCCGCGCGACGCGGGACATCGTTCCGTTGTCTCGGCTGCCGTTCGGAGGTATCCATGCAGGCACCGGGAACGGCGCACCGGAATCACTGCCCGACGTGCCTGTGCAGCAGACACGTCGACCGGAAGATCCCAGGCGATCGGGCGGCGACGTGCGGCGGACGCATGGATGCCATATCCATCTCCGTGCGCGGCACCGGCGAATGGGTGATCATCCATCGGTGCGCCGCGTGCGGCGCGATGGGTGCCAACCGCTCGGCAGGCGACGACAACCCTCTCGCGCTCGTCCGCGTCGCTGTGCGTCCGATCTCGTACCTCGATCGGGTGCGCCCTGTAGCCGAGCGGGATTTCGCGGCCGGCTGAGCCGAACGAAGACCTCCGGGGACGATATGGGTTGAGAACCACACCCATTCGGTCCCGGAGGTCTTCGCGCGTCACCGTAGGCCCCGTCTCGTCGACGGCGTGCACCGAGCTCGCCATCGACGGTCGCACCGCAGAGGTGACCGTCGCGCCCGACGAGCCGCGGTGGTTGAACGGAACTCACTCGGCGAGGTAGCGGAGCATCACCACCCTGCCGAAGTGCCTCGTCTCGGCCAATCGGAGTTGGAGGCGCTCGGCCGGCGCGGGAAACATCGGTGTGCCGCCTCCGAGCACCACGGGCACCAGGAACAGCTGATACTCGTCGATGAGCCCGTGCGGCATCAGCGAGGCCGCGAGGCTCGCGCCACCGACCTCCATGACGCCGTCACCGCCGGCCTTCAGCCTGCGGACCTCCTCGACCGCGTGCTCGGCGACCAGAGTGCTGTTCCAGTGCACCTCGGTGAGCGTCCGGGAGAAGACGACCTTCGGCTTCGTGGTCCAGAGCGCGGCGAACTCACGCTCGATGCGTGGCGCGTCATCGGGCACATGCGGCCAGTACTCGGCCATCAGCTCGTACAGCCGGCGACCGTGCAGCGAGACCTCGACGTCGCGGAAGCGGTCGTTGTGGAACTGGTGCAGTTCGTCGTCCGGGTCGGTCCAGTCGATACTGCCGTCGCGATCATTGATGTAGCCGTCCAGGGACACGCTGAACCCGTAGATCAGTCTCCTCATAACCGGGTAGACCCGCCAGGCGCTCGAAACTCATCGGGACGAGGCTTTCCGTGGACATCGGGAGCTCGGCCGGGTAACTGCCGCGGCGCTGCGACCGTCAGGAAGGCCCCGACGGCCACTGCTCGATCACCGCCACACCGCCGGACAGTTGCCGTCCTCCTGCCGTAGCCGGAGGACGAACAGAGTTTACCGAGTGTGGTCCGGATCGGTCGCTGGACGAACGAGGCGGTGACACCGGCGGGCACACCGGTAACGATCACGCCGTTGATCTGGGACTTTTGCGCTGGTTGGCATTGAAGCGCGCCTTCTTCTGACGATTTCCGCACGTGTTCATGTCACACCATTTGCGGGTGCGGCTTTGGCTCGTATCGAAGAAGGCGGCCCGGCAGGTCGGCGAGGCGCACAGGGCCAATTTTCCGTCTCGTTCGCCTGCGATGATGCCGATCGCGTCGGCGGCGATCACGCCCAGGGCATCTTCTACGCAGGAAGCCGAGCCGAGCTGCCATCGCCGAGTGCCCTCGGGCGTCAGGACAGCGGCGGCCCGACCCCGAATGCTGCGGTCATTGATGATCTGAACGGCAGACGCGGGGAGAGCTTCTCGGACCGCCGCCGCTGTCGCGGCGGCGTGAATCGACTCCCTCAGTTCCCGGGCGAGTTCGAGCTGGGCAGTGGTGCAGGACTCCACGGTCAGGCCGTTCACCGCCAGCCAGTCGACGAGGCGCTGCGGTGTGGGAATGCGCTCCACAGCGTCGCCGCGCCGCTCCGTCAGCGTCGCCGTGAAGCTGGTCGCCAGCACGCTACCGAGGCGGAAGTCGGGGAACCCAGCAGGCATGGAACCACCTTAGCCGGTTGCGCGTCCGCCCGAATACATGTTAGAACCGCCTTAGCCGGTTCTTGATAGGTCATAGCCGGTTCCTCGACAACCAGGAGGTCTCATGCACCGCCCGAGCAGCGACGTGCAAGCGTTCGAATCCCACGCAACCGACGCCGACCTCGACGACCTGCGCGCGCGGTTGGCCGCGGCGCGGCTACCGGAGGCCGAGACGGTCCATGGGGCCGCGCCCGGTCCGCGCCGGTGGGAACAGGGTGTTCCGCTCGCCGATCTCGTCGATGTCGTGAACTACTGGCGCACCGGGTACGACTGGCGGTCGTTCGAAAAGCGCCTCGACCGGATCGGGCAGTTCCGCACGACCATCGACGATCTGGGAATCCATTTCCTGCACCGCCGATCCACTCGTGCGGAGGCCACTCCGCTGATCTTGACGCACGGCTGGCCGGGCAGCATCGCCGAGTTCATCGATGTAGTAGACGAGCTGGCGGATCCGAAAAATGCACACGCGCCGGCGTTCCACGTCGTGGTGCCATCGCTTCCGGGCTTCGGCTACAGCGATAAGCCGGCCACCACGGGGTGGGGGACCGAAAAGATCGCGGCCGCATGGGTAGAACTGATGGGCCGGCTCGGTTACAGCAAGTTCGCGGCCCATGGCGGCGACTGGGGAGGAAACATCACCACGGTTCTCGGCGGCAGGTTCCCAGAGCACGTTCTCGGCATACACACCCTGTTCGCGGAGGCACCGCCCGGGTTGACAACGGACGGTCTGACGGAGGCCGAGCGCAGATGGACCGAGGAAACCCGCGATTTCTGGCGCCACCGCGCGGCGTACGCGAAGCAGCAGGCGACCCGCCCGCAGACCATCGGCTACTCGCTCGTCGACTCACCGGTCGGGCTTCTCGCCTGGATCCTCGACAAGTTCGCCGAGTGGAGCGATACCGAAGACAGCCCGTTCGAGACGCTTTCCATAGACCGGGTTCTCGACGACGTCACCCTGTATTGGCTGACGCGTACCGGGGCATCGGCGGCCCGCATCTACTACGAAAGCCACAACTCGCTGGATCCCGAACTCCGGGTCGACGTCCCGTCGGCAATCACAATGTATCCCCGCGACATCGAGAAGTGTCCGCGCCCTTGGGCGCAGGAGCGGTACGGGCAGATCGTCCGATGGAGGTCGCCCGAGACCGGGGGACATTTCCCGTCGCTGGAGGTTCCCGAGTATTTCGTCAAGGACCTGCAAGAAGGACTCGCGGCCGTGCTGGCCGCCGATCGGTGAACGCGGCCGCGCGCCGGAACTCCGCGCACGCTTCGCGTAGTGACCGCCCGCATCGCTGTCTGCACGCCGCGAAGCCGTTGATTGCCTACAGACAATGACATCACCCATTTCGCCGCTGTAAGGAAGCGCTCGGCTGTGGCATATGCGGGGAGTGGTGCTGAGGTAATTCGATTCGTGCATATTCGGCCGGATCAGGGCCGGCAGGCGTAGAGTTGGCAACCCGATGCGACAGGAGTTGACGATGTCCATTCGCGCCAGACCAGCGATAATCCGGATAGCTGCGATCGCTGTGGCCGTGTGTGCCGCCACTCTCTTCGGCACGGTCGGTCAAGCGTTCGCCGACGTCGAACCCGGGGCCTATACGTCCACGACGTGGTCGTCCGGCATCGTGCTCCTGCAACGCGACGGGCGCGTCGAGGGCGGTGACCTGGTGTTGATAGGGCGTTACCCAATTCATTCGACGCCCGACGGTGGTTACGTGGACCTATTTCCCGGTCACCGAGTCGTACTGATCGGCGACGGACATGGCGGGTACGAGGGCCCGGCGTATCTGGGTGGGGTGCTGATCGGCGCCATCACGCTGACGCCCCAACACTGACCGATCGATCACCGATCTCTCATGCGGGATCGGGGTCGCGCTTCCTTGATTATCCGAGGCTTGTGCAGGGCTTTGCTGGTGACCCTGCGGATTCGGCGTCGGCGGGACGCTGGGACCGATAAGTAGTTTCCCTCCGGCGCCCACAAGTACCGATCAATTCCTGACGGTGGCGGCGTACATACAGATTCAGAGCCGGCGCCGAGGTGCTCGGGGGAGGTAGGCCTGATTCGATCCGATGCAATACGCGGAGCTTTAGTTGACATAATGTAGATTATCGGCGTTCTTGGGCGGGTGGGTTTCGGCAGCATAGCGGCCGATTGCCGTCGAGTACCTGACGATCACTCTGCCGCCACGGGTCTCGGCAGACGACCCCGAGGCGTCTGCTGCCGGCGTACGGCGCCGGGCGTAGCTTTCGTTGTTGGACTTATCGATTCGCTTTCAACGGGATAAAATCCCCCACTCGCCAATTCGTCACATGACGTAATACGAACGGGGCGGATACAAACCCGGACAACCGACCCGATACGAGCTGACCGCATATCGGCGATATGCCGCGCCTCACGCGCGCCGGTCGAATACTAGGGTGCCGTGTGATCCGCACCGCCGTCGGACGCCCGGCCCTTCGAGCCAAACCTCCACCGGCCCACCCCGGTGCCCCGCATCCCACACCGAACTGTCGTAGGAAGCCAGTGCCACCTCTTCGGCGACCGTCGCGGTCGTCTTGTCGGCGAAATACGAATGGCGATACCGGCCGTCCACGGTGATCTTGCGCCGCTCGCGGTCCGTGTAGCTGCCTGCCCCCTCGACGCCGTATTCCAAGGTCCATCCCGCGGCGCGCAGCTCGGCGATACCTGCGGTCAGAGTGGCCGATTTCGCCACCAGATCACCGACCTCCTCCCCCAGTTCAGGAACGATCCGCCCCATGGCCAGCATCCTGTCCGTGATGTTCCGGATGTCGGCGCGATCTTTCCAGTGGGGCGCTTCCCCGGCCACCGGAATCGACCGCTCCGCTGCGGTCGTCCGGGAGCTGTCCGCATGCGACAGGTTGCTCGTATCCGCCGTGGAACGGCCCGCGAGCGGTGAGAACCGGCCGCTGTCCCAGTAGAGGCTGTACGCGAGCCCGTCGGTCGACGCCCACAATGTGTGTCCACTCCAGCGGCCCGTGGCTGCATCCACCGCATCTGCATTCTTCCTGACATCGGGGATCTCGAAACCCCCTCCTCTCCTGTAAATAGCCTCTTCCTTTGTCTTTAGGTTTGTTGACCTACGTGTAGTGGTATTGGGGTGGAGTAGTGAGATGCGCATATCTAAGTATCAGCATCGCTATTCACGCACATGATCTGCAGTGGTTGAAACCAGTGCGCAGTTTCGTCAGCGCCGGGCGCTACTGCGGCCGGAACAGGTGTCCGGCGCTGAACCAGCCCACCCTGCCGTGGCAACGCCCACTCCCCTGCCCCACGGCAGGGCGGAAACACAGCCTGCCGCGTACCGGGTGGGGGCGGAGGCGGGGGTTAGGCTCGGGACCGAACTGGGCTCGTGTCAGCGACGACCTCCCGGAGGCGAGCTATGCGCAGACGTCGGCTGGTAGTTCTCTGTGTCTCCGTGGTGACTGCCGCTGGACTGGTATCGGGGTGCGGGGACCGGGAACCGACCCCGGTCCCCGGGGCGGCCGCGCCTTCGACTTCGCCATCGGATCTGCGGCCCGATCAGGCGGCCGGCGTCGCCATACCGCGCGGACGGGTCGACCATATTCTGGGCATGCTCGAATACCGCGCCGAGGAGTTGATGCGCGACACCGATATTCCGGGGATGGCGGTCGCCGTGGTCTACGACGGCGAGGTGGTGTTTCAGAAGGGGTTCGGGGTCCGGGACGTCGACGGGCGGCAGCCGGTGAAACCGGAGACGGTGTTCCAGTTGGCGTCGCTGTCCAAACCGGTGGGGGCCACGGTGGTCGCACGTCAGGTCCAAGAAGGAGTGGTCCAGTGGGATAGGCCGGTTCGGGAACCGGCGCCCTGGTTCGCGTTGCAAGACCCGTATGTGAGCGACCATGTGACCATCGGCGACCTGTACGCGCACCGTTCGGGGCTGCCCGAGCACGCCGGGGACAAGCTGGAGGATCTGGGGTTCGACCGGACCGCGATTCTTCAGCGGTTGCGGATGCTGCCGTTGGCTCCGTTTCGCGATTCCTACGCGTATACGAACTTCGGGCTCACGGCGGCGGCGATCGCGGTCGCCGATGCGTCGAAACAGCGCTGGTCGGCGCTGTCGGAGCAGGCCATCTATCGTCCGCTGGGTATGTCGTCGACCAGTTCCCGGTACGCCGATTTCGTGGCGGCGGGCGACCACGCGTCCGGGCATGTGCTGGTGGACGGTAAGTATCGTCCGGCGCAGCCGGGACGGCAGCCGGACGCCCAGTCCCCCGCCGGCGGCGTGAGTTCGTCGGTGACCGATATGGCGCAGTGGATGATGATGGTGCTGGCGAACGGGAAGCACGGTGGTGCGCAGGTGGTGGCGCCCGAGGCGCTGCTCCCCGCGCTGACACCGCAGTCGGTGTCGTCACCGCCGGCCGAGGTGGATGCCCGAGCGGGTCAGTACGGGTTCGGTTTCAATGTGGGTAATTCACCGGCGGGCCGGGTGGTGCTGAGTCATTCGGGGGCGTTCGATCAGGGTGCGGCGACCGCGATGACGATGATTCCGTCCGCGAATGTGGGCATCGTGACGCTGACCAATGCCGCGCCGATCGGGGTGCCGGAGACATTGAACGCCGAGTTCGCCGATCTGGTGCAGTTCGGTGAGGTGCGGCAGAACTGGTGGGAGCTGTATTCGAAGGCGTTCGAGCAGTTGAACGCGCCGGTCGGTGAGCTGGTCGGGGCCCCACCGCCGCCGAATCCGGCGCCGGCACGACCGCTGGAGGACTATGCGGGTGAGTACGGCAACGACTATTTCGGCCCGGCGGCGGTGGCGGTGGACGGTGACGCGCTGCTGTTGACGATGGGGCCGCGGCACGTCGCGATGCCGTTGCGGCATCGCGACGGTGACACGTTCGTCTTCTCCCCGGTGGGTGAGAGCGCGAATCCGGGCAGTGTTTCGCAGGCCCGGTTCGACGGGGACCGGTTGTGGTTGGAGTTCTACGACTCCGACGGGTGCGGTACGTTCGTGCGCTGATCGCGGCGTCAGGCGCCGACGTAGGCGGCGAGGTGTTCGCCGGTGAGGGTGGAGCGAGCGGCGACCAGATCGGCGGGGGTCCCTTCGAAGACGATGCGGCCGCCGTCGTGTCCGGCGCCGGGACCGAGGTCGATGATCCAGTCGGCGTGGGCCATCACGGCCTGGTGGTGTTCGATGACGATGACCGATTTACCGGAGTCGACGAGCCGGTCGAGCAGTCCGAGGAGCTGTTCGACATCGGCGAGGTGCAGGCCGGTGGTGGGTTCGTCGAGGATGTAGATTCCGCCCTTCTCGGCCATCTGGGTGGCGAGTTTGATGCGCTGGCGTTCACCGCCGGAGAGTGTGGTGAGTTGCTGGCCGAGGCGCAGGTAACCGAGCCCGACGTCGGCGAGCCGGTCGAGGATTTTGTGGGCGGCGGGGATGCGGGCGTCGCCGGAACCGAAGAACTCTTCGGCTTCGGCCACCGACATGTCGAGTACTTCGGCGATATTTCGGCCGCCGAGGGTGTATTCGAGGACCGCGGCCTGGAACCGCTTGCCTTCGCATTCCTCGCAGGTGGATTCGACGGTGGCCATGACACCGAGGTCGGTGTAGATAACGCCGGCGCCATTACAGGTGGGGCAGGCGCCTTCTGAGTTGGAACTGAACAGGGCGGGTTTGACGTTGTTGGCTTTCGCGAAGGCTTTGCGGATGGGGTCGAGGAGTCCGGTGTAGGTGGCCGGGTTGCTGCGGCGGGAGCCGCGGATGGCGCCCTGGTCGATGGTGACGACGCCGTCGCGTCCGGAAACCGAGCCGGTGATCAGGGAACTCTTGCCGGAGCCGGCGACGCCGGTGACGACGACGAGGGCGCCGAGCGGGATGTCGACGTCGACGTTACGCAGATTGTGGGAGTCGGCGCCGCGGACTTCGAGGGCGCCCGAGGGGGTGCGCACGGATTTCTTGAGGGCGGCGCGGTCGTCGAGGTGGCGTCCGGTGAGGGTGTCGCTGGCACGGAGGCCGTCGACGGTGCCTTCGAAGACGATCTGTCCGCCGTCGCTGCCGGCGCGGGGACCGATATCGACGATGTGGTCGGCGATTTCGATGGCTTCGGGTTTGTGTTCGACGACGAGGACGGTGTTGCCCTTGTCGCGGAGCTGGCGCAGCAGGTCGTTCATCCGCTGGATATCGTGCGGGTGCAGGCCGATGGTGGGTTCGTCGAAGACGTAGGTGACGTCGGTGAGCGAGGAGCCGAGGTGGCGGATCATCTTGGTGCGTTGGGCCTCTCCCCCGGACAGAGTGCCGGAGGGGCGCTCCAGTGAGAGGTAGCCCAGCCCGATATCTGTGAACGAGTCGAGCAGATGCTGCAGGCCGTTGACCAGCGGGGCGACCGAGGGTTCGTCGAGTTCGCGGACCCAGTCGGCGAGGTCGCTGATCTGCATGGCGCACAGATCGGCGATGTTCTTGCCGTTGATCTTGGAGGCCAGGGCTTCCTTGGTGAGGCGGGTGCCGCCGCATTCAGGGCAGGTGGTGAAGGTGACGGCGCGTTCCACAAAGGCCCGGATGTGCGGTTGCATGGCGTCGACGTCCTTGGACAGGAAGGACTTCTGGATGCGCGGGATGAGACCTTCGTAGGTGACGTTGATGCCTTCGACCTTGATCCTGGTGGGCTCCTTGTAGAGCAGGTCGTGCAGTTGTTTCTTGGTGAACTTCTTGATCGGCTTGTCGGGGTCGAAGTAGCCGCAGCCGCGGAAGATGCGGCCGTACCAGCCGTCCATGCTGTAGCCGGGGATGGTGAGGGCGCCCTCGTTGAGGGAGAGGCTGTCGTCGTAGAGCGCGGTGAGGTCGAAGTCGGTGACCGACCCCATACCTTCGCAGCGGGGACACATGCCACCGAGGCGGCTGAAGGTCGCTTTCTCGGCGACCGTTTTGGAGCCGCGCTGAACGGTGATGGCGCCGCTGGCGGTCACCGACGGCATATTGAACGAGTAGGCGTTGGGTGAACCGATATGCGGGTCGCCGAGCCGGCTGAACAGGATGCGCAGCATGGCGTTCGCGTCGGTGGCGGTGCCGACGGTGGAACGGGGGTTGGAGCCCATGCGTTCCTGGTCGACGATGATGGCGGTGGTGAGGCCTTCGAGCAGGTCGACGTCGGGCCGTGACAGGGTGGGCATGAAACCTTGGACGAAGGCGCTGTAGGTCTCGTTGATCATCCGCTGGGATTCGGCGGCGATGGTGGCGAAGACGAGGGAGCTCTTGCCCGAACCGGAGACGCCGGTGAACACGGTGAGCCGCCGTTTCGGGATCTCCACGCTGACGTCTTTGAGGTTGTTGACGCGCGCGCCCTGTACCCGGATGAGGTCGTGGCTGTCGGCGGCGTGTGTCGCGGACGCCCGGGTGCCGGTCTTCGTGGCGGTGCTCATCTGTCTCCCTCTGCGGTGGTAGCGGTCGTCGACATCGGCCGGCTCGGCTCGAGCGGTCGGGTGTTGCCGGAACGGCCCGTCCGGTAGGACGGGCCGGTATGCGTGCCGGATCGGTGGGTGGACCTCCGGTCAGCGCAGTTGCTGGATGCGGATCATATTGCCCGCGGGATCGCGGACGGCACAGTCGCGGATGCCGTACGGCTGTTCGGTCGGTTCCTGGACCACTTCCACATCACCGGCCTGGAGGCGTTCGAAGGTGCCGTCGAGGTCTTCGGTGGCGAGGTTGATGCCGGCGTAGGTGCCCTTGGCCATCATTTCGGCGATAGTGGTGCGTTCCTCGTCGGTGATGCCGGGGTCGGCGGCGGGTGGGTGCAGCACGATGGAGGTTCCGGGTTGGCCGGCGGGGCCGACGGTGATCCAGCGCAGGCCGTTGTAGCCGACATCGTTGCGGATCTCGAAGCCGAGGGTGTCGCGGTAGAACCCGATGGCGGCCTCGGGATCGTCCTGGGGCAGGTAGCTGGCGTGAATGGTGATGTCCATGCCGATCACGCTAACTGCGGGGTGGTTACCGGGGCTTCTCGATTCCTGATCGGTCTGGTCACCTGTTTGGCCGTGCACGACGGGATGCCGGCGGTGGCGTCGGCTTGTTGGCGCCGGTAGGCGCTGGGCGGCATGCCGACGAGTTCGGTGAAGCGGGTGCTGAAGGTGCCCAGTGAGGAGCAGCCGACGGTGAAGCAGACTTCGGTGACGGTGAGGTCGCCGCGGCGCAGCAGGGCCATCGCGCGTTCGATGCGGCGGGTCATCAGGTAGCCGTACGGGGATTCGCCGTAGGCGAGCCGGAACTGGCGGCTGAGGTGTCCGGCGGACATGTTGACACCGCGCGCGAGCGCCTCGACGTCGAGTGGTTGCGCGTATTCGCGGTCCATCCGGTCGCGGACGCGGCGTAACAGCGCAAGATCGCGGAGGTGTTGATCCGCGGTGGGTCTGCTGGTCACGTGGCCGATCGTTCCATATCGTGCCCGGGTTGCCCAGTTCCCGCCGGTGGGTTGCCGGTGTCGTCCCCGGGGTCGAGCCAGGCGAGCGCGGCGACGACGAGGGCGGTGACTCCGGTGTCGAGGGTGGGTTGTAGCGCGGGCGCGAAGCGGGAGCTGTGGTTGACCGGGATGTCCTGGAACAGGGTGCCTTTTTCGACGGCTTCGGCGAAGGCGGCCGGGTCGGTGCCGCCGAGCCCCCAGTAGGTGAACGGGACGCCGAACGCGGCGGGTATTTCGCTGATGTCCTCGCTGGCGGTCTGTGGCTCGATGCGGTGGGCGGCGGCGCCGAAGGCGGTGGCGAAGGCCGCGGCGACCCGGCGGGTGGTTTCGGGGTCGTTGACGGTCGGCGGGAAGGTCGTGATCCGCTCGAATTCGGGTTCACGTGGGGCGCCGGCGCCGGCAGCTTCGGCGCGCACGATCCGTTCGATGGAGTTCAGGACGTGCTCGCGGACTTCCGGCTCATAGGTGCGGACATTGATCTCGAGGACGGCGTCGTCGGGGATGAGGTTGGGCCCGGTGCCGGCGTGGATACTGCCGACGGTGACGACCGCACGGGTGGTGGGCGCGATTTCCCGGGAAACCACTGTCTGGAGGCGCAGCACGCACATCGCCGCCATGACGACCGGGTCGACGGAGGCCTGGGGTTGGGAGCCGTGGGCGCCACGGCCGTGCAGGGTGACACGGAGGCTGTCGGCGGCGGAGAGGAACGGTCCGGGGCAGGTGCCGATGGTGCCCGCGGGATAGGGCAGGACGTGCTGGCCGAGGACGACGTCGGGGGCGGGAATCTTCCCGGTGAGTCCGTCGGCGACCATGGCGCGAGCACCGTCACCATTCTCTTCCGAGGGCTGGAACAGCGTGATGATCGTGCCGTGCCAGGCGTGCCGGGCCTCGGCCATCAGGCGGGCGGATCCGAGGAGGCAGGCGATGTGGATGTCGTGTCCGCATGCGTGCATGACCGGTTGTGGGACGCCGCCACGGTCGACTGTGGCGGTGGAGGCGTAGGGCAGGCCGGTGGCTTCCTCGACCGGCAGGGCGTCCATATCGGCGCGCAGCAGCACGGCGGGGCCGGGGCCGTTGCGGAGGACGCCGGTGACTCCCGTGCCGGCGATGCCGGTGGTGACGTCGTAGCCGTAGTCGCGCAGCGCGGTGGCGACGAGCGCGGCGGTGCGGTGTTCGCTCATGCCGAGCTCGGGGTGGGCGTGCAGATCGCGGTAGTGGTTCTCGATCTCCGCGCGGGCGGCGTCCAGGCCGGTCAGAACAGTTGCGGCGGCACGATTCATCGGTAGTGCCTCTCTGCTCGGGGGTCGGGTGGTCAGCTGCTGTCTTCGGTACCGGTGTCGCGGGTACGGCCGCGACGGGTGGTGCGGACGCCGCGGACGGCGGCGGCCAGGCGGGTGTGCGGCTGCCAGTCCAGGCCGTTGGGCAGGCCCCAGCCGTACCGGACGGCGGCGAGTCGGAGAGCCAGTGAGAAGGCGATGCCTGCGACGATGCCGATCGCGGGAGCGCCGAGATAGGTGCAGACGACCATGGTGCCGGCGACCACGGCGGCGACGGTGGCGTAGAGACCGTTTCCGCCGAAGACGGCCGGGACCCGTCGCAGGAGAACATCGCGGGTGGCGCCGCCGCCGACGGCGGTGGTGATGCCGAGCAGTACGGCGGGGAGCCAGCCGAGCCCGGCGGCGAGGGTTTTCTGTGCGCCGGTGACCGCCCAGAACCCGATGACGGCGGCGTCGAGGGCGGTGAAGAGGCGGTCCCAGGCGTGTTCGCTGAGGTGGATGAGGAAGGAGATGAGGGTGCCGGCCACGGCGGTGGGCAGGTAGGCGTAGTCGGTGAGTGCTACCGGGGGGCCTTGCTGGAGCAGGGTGTCGCGGATGATGCCGCCGCCGAGGCCGGAGACGATACCGACGACGAGGAACCCGAACAGGTCGAGTTTTTCGGTGCGGGATACGGCGCCGCCGAGCATCGCGCAGGCGAAGACGCCGGCGAGGTCGAGATATCGCGTGACCTGGTCGATGGTTTCGGCGGGTGCGGCCACCGCAGCAAACTAACACGCGCGACGGTGGGTTCTCGGTGGTGACGTGCGTCGTGCGGACGCGCTGGTTCAGTCGATGACGCTGCCGGTCTCGGGGATCTTCCCCGGGTGGTGGCGGTCGTAGTAGCGGGCTACGCGGACTCGGTTGCCGCAGCGTTGTGGTGAGCACCAGCGGCGGCGGGGATGGGCGGGGATGAACAGCAGGACGCAGTCGTCGGCTTCGCATTGTTTGAGGCGGGCGATCGCCGGATCGGAGAGCAGGTCGACGGCGGCTTCGGCCAGGGCGGCGGCCAGCCGCGTGCCGCTGGGGCCGCTTCGGCGCACTGTGGCCGTGAGCGCGGTGCCGTCCCACACCAGATGTCGGACGGCGGGGGCGGCGGATTGGGCATCGGCCAATCCGTGCAGGGCGGCTGCCGGCGGGCGGCGGTGGGACAGCAACGCCTCGAGCACCGTGGAGATGTGGTCGCGGACCTGCCACACCTGTCGCAACGCCTCGGTGGTCGGGTATTCGGGCGGGTTTTCCGGCAGCCGATCGGCTTGTTGCCGGAGCCAGTCGGCCAACTGATCGGGAGTACTCAGGAGGTCACCCTGGGCCGGGCGGGTGTTCACCAGATCCAGGGCCAGTTGCTCGCCCACCGGGAATGCTGCCGAGTTCATCCCGCTAATGCTACTTCACTGTCTTGACACGTTAGACGCGGTTCGACTACAGCTAATGCATCTACTTGAGAAGAAAGCATGTGAATCCATGAGCTTGCCGCTGGTTCATCACCGCTACCTCGATGTCGACGGCGTCGGTGTCTTCTATCGGGAATCCGTGCCCGGTCGCGCCGAGGCGCCGACGCTGCTGCTGCTACACGGCTTTCCCTCCGCCTCTCATCAGTTCCGACGGCTGATCGATGTGCTCGGCGATCGCTACCGGCTCGTCGCGCCCGACTATCCCGGTTTCGGGAACACCACGACGCCGGCAGATTTCGAGTACACCTTCGATCACCTGGCCGATATCACCGAGGCGTTCGTGCAGCAGCTCGGCCTGCACCGTTTCGCCATGTATGTCTTCGACTTCGGCGCTCCGATCGGCTTCCGGCTCGCCGAGCGCCACCCGGAATGGGTCACGGGGTTGATCGTGCAGAACGGAAACGTCTACGAGGCAGGGCTGTCCGACGGCGCGCGGGAGTTCATTTCGCTCCGTCCGGAGCAGGAGGGCGCCCGAGACACGATCCGCCGACTGCTGGCCCCGGCGGGCACCCGCAGCCAGTACGAGACCGGAGTCCCTGAGGTCACCACACTGTCCCCCGAATCCTGGTTGCTGGACCAGTATTTCCTGGGCCTGCCCGGGCGCGAGGAGGCGCAGATGGCATTGGCTTTCGACTACCGGTCCAATATCGCCCGCTATCCGGCCTGGCAGGGCTGGCTGCGGAAGTACGCCCCGCCCACCCTGATCACCTGGGGGGCGAACGATCCGTTCTTTCCCGCGCCCGGCGCGCACGCCTACCTGACCGACCTCCCGGACGCCGAACTGCATCTGTTCGATACGGGCCACTTCGCCCTGGAAACCCATCTGGGAGAGATCGCCCGGCTCATCGCCGCATTCCTCGACCGGCTACCCGATTCCGGGCTCTGATGGTCGGCCGGGCGATCCACTCCGCGGGGCCACAACGCGTCCACCGACGGGCCGCATCCGTCAGGGGCGGGTATTCACGGGCGCACTCCCACCGGCTGCCAGCCGCATGAGGTCGGTATCGAGGTCGACGGTGGTTTCGTTGCCGCCGGCGCTGCCGAAGCTGTGCTGGTAGCTGGTCCACGATTCGTCTTTGACCTTGTGCGCGAAACCGCTCTCCATCAGCAGCACCAATTCGAGGGCGGCGCGGTCGATGCGTTTGTCGAGGTCGGTGTCACTCCAGTCTTCGGAGGCGGCGAAAAGGGAGGTGGGCACGGTCATGGTGCGCAGGAAGGCGAACAGGGCGCGCATCTGTTCGTCGACGACCAGGGCGTGCCGGGAGCTGCCGGCGGTGGCGGCCAGGATCACCGGTTTGGCGATGAGCAGGTCGTTGTCGAGGACGTGGAAGAAGGAGGTGAGCAGTCCGCTGGGTGCGGCCTTGTAGACGGGGGCGGCGACGATCAGGCCGTCGGCGGCGGCGAGTGTTTCGACCGCGGCGGTCATCTTGGGGCCCATGAGCTGGGAGACCAGCGCGGTGGTGATCTCGGTGGCGAGTTCGCGGAGGTCGATGACGTGCACGGTGGCGGTGGCGCCGCGCCGGCCGGCGAGGGTGCCGACGCGGGCGGCGACCCGGTCGGCGAGCATGCGGGTCGAGGACGGGTTGCTGGTGCCGCCGCTGACCACGACCAGCCGGTAGGGGGTCGTGCCCTGGCCGTTGGTGGTGTTCATATCTCGTTCCTTTGCGTGGTGTCGGCGAGTTTGCCGCAGAGCTGTTCGAGGGTGCGTAGTTCGTCGTCGGTGAGGGCGCCGGTGAGGGCGCGGGCGACGCCGACGGCGTGGCGGCCGCCGATGCGGCGCTGTCGGGTCCGGCCCTCGTCGGTGAGCGAGAGCCGGACCCCGCGGCCGTCGTGCGGGTCGGGGGTGCGTTGCACGAGGCCGCGGTCGACGAGCCGGTCCACCATCCGGGACAGCGCCGGCTGGGTGAGCAGGACGTGCCGGTTGAGTTCGGCGGGACGGATGGGTTCAGGGCATTTGGACAGCGTGTAGAGGACGTCGTATTCGCGCATGGTGAGTCCCTGCCATACGTCCTCGGCCGCGAACTGTTTCATCAGTACCGCGTGGGCGGTGAGCACCGCTTCCCAGGCGTCGTTGGCGAGCCGTCCGCTGGTTCTGGTCACTTGTCGGCCAGGGTCTTCGCGGTGTCCTGGTAGGGGCTGGTGCCGGCCAGATTGTCGCCCTGGTTGGCGTGGGGGCGGGCCTGCCGGGCGGGCTCGTCGCCGTATTCGGCGGCGACGCGCGCCCGATGGGTGGGCGCCGGGGCCGATTCGGGGTCGCGGCGGGCCTCCAGCTCTTTGCGCAGGACCGGCACGACTTCCTCGCCGAGCAGATCGAGCTGGTTCAGCACGGTTTTCAGTGGCAGTCCGGCGTGGTCCATCAGCCACAACTGGCGCTGGTAGTCACCGAAGGTGTCGTGGAAGGTGAGGGTTTTGTCAATGATCTCCTGCGGGCTGCCGACCGACAGCGGGGTCATTTCGGCGAAGTCCTCCAGGGAGGGGCCGTGACCGTAGACGGGGGCTTCGTCGAAGTAGGGGCGGAATTCGTTCCAGGCGTCCTGGGATTTCTTGGCGATATAGGCCTGTCCGCCGAGTCCGACGATGGCCTGCTTCTTGGTTCCGTGACCGTAGTGTTCGAAACGCTGCCGGTAGAACTCGATGAGCTGCAGCGAGTGCGCGGTGGGCCAGAAGATGTGGTTGGCGAAGAAGCCGTTGCCGTAGTAGGCGGCCTGTTCGGCGATTTCCGGGGTGCGGATGGAGCCGTGCCAGACGAACGGCGGCACACCGTCGAGCGGACGCGGGGTGGCGGTGAAGCCCTGCAGCGGGGTGCGGTAGTTGCCTTCCCAGTCGACGACGTCCTCGCGCCACAACCGGTGCAGGAGGTTGTAGTTCTCCAACGCCAGCGGCAGGCCCGCGCGGATGTCCTTACCGAACCACGGGTAGACGGGGCCGGTGTTGCCGCGGCCGAGCATGAGATCCATGCGGCCCTTGGACAGGTGTTGCAGCATGGCGTAGTCCTCGGCGATCTTCACCGGGTCGTTGGTGGTGATGAGGGTGGTCGCCGTGGTGAGGATCAGTCGCTCGGTGGTGGCCGCGATATGGCCGAGCAGGGTGGTCGGTGAGGAGGAGAAGAACGGCGGGTTGTGGTGCTCGCCGATGGCGAAGACGTCGAGGCCGACTTCTTCGGTTTTCCGCGCGATCTGCACGATCGCGTCGATCCGTTCGGCCTCGCTGGGCGTCACGCCGGTCACGGGGTCGCGGGTGATATCGCTGACCGAGAAGATTCCGAACTGCATCGTGTGTCACTCCCACCGTAGTTTCTATGCATTTGCATCTACCTGAACGGCGGGGGCGGCAGGGTTATTCCTGGTGCTATCACCGACCGCGGAGTACGGGAACCGTGCGGCGGATCGCGGCGCTGCACTCCCCTGCCCGGACCTGCGCCCGCCGGCCGGACGTACCGGCTACCGGCTCTGATTCATCCGGCCGGCGAGCGCGCATGGCTCGTTCCGCCATCCCTGTTCACACACCTGCTGTGTGGCCGGGGCCGCGGGGTGACCTGCTCTCTGTCGAAGCGTTCACGGACCTGCCGCCGGGCAGGGTCGACGAGCACGCCGGTGACGCCCGCGCCGGAGTTCGGTGGTGGACAGGCCTCCGAGAAGTCGGCAGGCATGGCCCGCGACAGCCGGAACACCGCGCGGTTACGCCGCTGTGGCTAACCGGTAGCGGGCGACCGCAGCGGGGCCGGTTGCCGGGTGAGCGAGTCCAGGTCACGGATGGCGGCGCAACTGCGGCGGATCATGGCGGCGAACATGGCGTCGCCGCGCTCGGAGGGGGTGCCGTAGGCGGCGCCGAACACCGCGACCAGCGGACCCTGCAGGGCGGCGAAGCGGTAGTCCTGCCAGCAGTCCTCGACGGTGTAGCCGGTGACGCCGAGTTCGGTGAGCCGTCGGTGGTAGGTGGCGACCAGATCCTGTTCGGCGGCCCGTCGTAGCTCCGGGTCCAGGCCGGTGGTGATGAAGTAGGCGAGATCGCGGGCGGGCAGGCCGAGGTTGACGGTCTGCCAGTCGACGGCGCTCACCTGCGGCGGGTCGGCGGCGTCGAACAGCAGGTTGTCCAGGCGGTAGTCGCCGTGCACGAGACCGAAGCGTTCAGGACGGGCGACCAGCCAGTCGGCGATGACCGCACCGCAGGCGCGTACGGTCTCGTGGTCGGCGGCGGAGAGGCGGTCCCCGAGTCGGTCGAGGAAGATCTCGGTGGTGGGACCGTAGAGTTCGCGCAACGTACCGGCTTCTTCCGGACCGTTGCGGCTGAACCCCTCGATATCGAGCAGGGATTCGTCACACCAGCGGGGGGCGTGCAGGCCCGCGAGATTGGCCACGGCCGGGTGGGCGTGGGCGACGGAGCAGCCGCCGATCTGGTCACCTTGGCGGGCCGGTGCCAGGTCTTCCAGCAGGAGGACGAATTCGGCGCCGTCGCCGTGTATCTCGGCGTGGTGGCAGCGCGGGGTCCGGACGGCGACTGTGGTGGCGATCTCGGTGTAGAAGCGGACTTCCTGGCGGTAGGCGCCGGCCAGCATGGCGCGTACGCCGGGGTCGGCGGCGGGGAGTTTCGCCAGGAGTCGTGGCGGGACCCCGTCGCCGGTCAGCCGCAACCGGTGCACGGCGCCGATCTGTCCCGTGCCGACGGCTTCGGCGGTCACCGCGGTGACCGGGCGGCCGAGGACGGTGGTGAGCCATTCGGGGGTGAGGCCGGCGATATCTGTCGGGCCGGTCATCGGTGGCTCCTGCCGGGGTTGGGTGGCAGATGGGCGAACCGGCCGGGGTCGCGGTGGCGCCGCCACGCGTCGAGCACGGGTGCGAGTTCGGTGGGTGTGTTGCCGTGCAGGATCACGCCGTCGGCGCCGGCGGCGAACTGGTCGGCGATCCGGCTCGCGCACTGTTCGGGGGTGCCGGTGGCGGAGGCGGCCGTCCACTCCGCGGGGAGCAGTTCTTCGACGGCGGCGAGGGAGGTGTCGTCGGCTACGGCATCGAGGGCGCCTCCGGCACCGGTGACCAGGGGATGTGCCCGGAAGTCGGCGAGGGCCTGCGCGTCCCATTCGTTGACCTGGACCAGGATGTCGCCGTAACCCTGCAGGTAGGTGCCGAGGCGGCCGACCAGTTTGCGTAGCCGGGCCGATTCGCCCTGGGCGTCGTCGACCACCGCCAGCACCGACCAGATGCGGACGGCTGCCGGATCGCGGCCGGCGTCCGCGGCGGCGCCGCGGATCGTCCGGACGGCACGGGCGGTGGTGTCGTCGGTGAAGAAGGTGTGCAGGACGACGGCGTCGGCGATCTGCCCGGCCAGACGCAGGGTGTTGGCGCCGATCGCGGTGAGGGTGACCGGGATGGCTTCGTCGTAGGTGGGGTCGAGATGCAGGATCGGGTATTTCCCGGCGGGCCCGTCGTGGCCGACAACAGTGTCGCCGTGCCAGAGGCGCCGGTAGAGCTCGGTGGCGTCGCGGAGTTGCGCGGAGGTGACCCGGGGCAGGCCGATGACGTCGAAGAGCGCCCCGAATCCGCGGCCGAGACCGAGGCTGTAGCGGCCGCGGGTGAGCCGGTGCAGGGTGACCGCGGCGGCGGCGGTGATCAGGGGGTGGCGGGTGTTGTGGTTGGTGGCGGCGGTGCAGATGCCGAGGTCGGTGGTGACCGCGCCCGCGGCGGCGGCGAGGGCGAACGCTTCTTTGGTGTTGAACCGTTCGGACAGGAACATGGCGCCGAGGCCGAGCCGTTCCGCGGCGCGGGCTTCGTCGAGCAGAATATGCGGGTCGGTGGCGTGGCCGGCGAGACCGTAGCAGCCGAGTTCGGGGAATTCGGTCACTGTCCGGCCTCGGTGTCGTGGCCGCCGATCATGCGGTGCAGTTCGTCCTGGGTCCAGGGCGGGGCGTCGTTGTGGTCGCGGAAGCCGAGGATCGCGGGAGTCGGGCGGTCGTAGCGGCCGACGAATCCGCCGGCGGCGATGAAGATCTGGCCGGTGACCCGCTCGGCGGCCGTCCCCGCGAGGTACAGGTACAGCTGGGCGACGTAGTCGGCGGGTGGGGCGTCGAGGGCGGCATCCTTGCTGAGCTCGTCGAGCATGCCGCGGCGGTAGAGTTCCATGATCTTGGCTTCGTAGACGAATCCGCTGGAGAGCCGGGTTTTTGCGCCGGGGCATACGACATTGGCGCGCACCTTGTGTTCGGCCAGTTCGGCGGCGATGGCGAGGGTGAGGGAGTTGACCGCGCCTTTCCCGGCGGCGTACCCGGTGCCGCCGTAGTCGCCGAGGTAGGCGAAGGAGCTGGTGTTGATGATGCTGCCGCGGCCCTGGGCGACCATTTTCGGGGCAGCGGCACGGCAGGTGTTGAACGTGGTGGTGAGGTGGGAGTCGAGCAGGGCCCGCCAATCGCGGGTGCTGACGTCGAGGATGGAGGAGCCGGCGGGTTCGGCGATCCCGGCGCAGTTGACGAGCACGTCGATGGCGCCGAAGGCGCGCACGCAGGTGTCGACGAGTTCGGTGGCGGTGGATTCGTCCGCGGCGCTGCCGGTGACGCCGATCGCGCGGTGACCGGCGAGGGTCAGGGAGTTGACCGTGCGTTCGACCGCGGGGGTGTTTCGTCCGTTCACCACCACTCCGGCGCCGTGTCCGGCCAGGGCGTGCGCGACCGCGTAGCCGATGCCGCTGGTGGCGCCGACGACCACGGCGCCGCGTCCCCACAGGGTCTGGTTTCCGCTCATGGACCTGCTCTCGCTCACTTCTCTCGGCCGAACACTATTCCGTACAGGTGTCCGGACAGTATGGCATCCTGACTGCGCGGCGGGGGTGGAGCGAGGTGGCACGTCTTGCTTGGGCGCAACACACCGTAGTACTGTCCAGACAGGTGTCTACCATAGATCCTGGACAGTAATCTGGGGAAGGATTTCCACATGACTTCGGTGAAACCGCCGCGGGTGTCCGGAGGCGAGCACGAGCACGGCCACCTGGAGGAATTCCGTACCGACCCGATCGCGCTGATGCGCCGGGTACGGGAGGAATGCGGTGACGTCGGCCAGTTCGAGCTCGCCGGACGCCACGTCGTCCTGCTCACCGGCGCCGAAGCGAACGAATTCTTCTTCCGCGCCGCCGACGAGGACCTCGACCAGGCCGCCGCCTACCCCTTCATGAAGCCCATCTTCGGCGAGGGCGTGGTATTCGACGCCAGCCCGGAACGGCGCAAGGAGATGCTGCACAACTCCGCGCTGCGCGGTGACCAGATGCGCGGCCACGCGGCGACCATCGAAAAAGAGGTGGACCGGATGCTGGCGGGCTGGGCCGAAGAAGGAGAGATCGATCTGCTCGACTTCTTCGCCGAACTCACCATCTACACCTCCTCGGCCTGCCTGATCGGGACGAAGTTCCGCGAGGAACTGGACAGCCGGTTCGCGCACCTCTACCACAACCTGGAACGCGGTACCGACGCGCTGGCCTATGTGGACCCGTACATGCCGATCGAGAGCTTCCGGATCCGCGACGAATCCCGGGCCGCGCTCGTCGAACTCGTCCAGGAGATCATGAACGGGCGGATCGCGAACCCGCCCGCCGACAAGGAGGACCGCGACCTCCTCGATGTGCTGGTCTCGGTGAAGAAAGAGGACGGCACCCCGCATTTCAGCGCCAGCGAGGTCACCGGCATCTTCATCTCGATGATGTTCGCCGGCCATCACACCACCTCGGGTACCGCCGCCTGGTCGGTGATCGAACTGCTGCGGCATCCGGAAGTGCTGTCCGGAGTCGTGAAGGAACTCGACGAGCTCTACGCCGACGGCCAGGAAGTCAGTTTCCACGCCCTGCGCCAGATTCCCCGGCTGGAGGCGGTGCTCAAGGAGACGCTGCGGTTGCACCCGCCGCTCATCATCCTGATGCGGGTCGCCCAGGGCGAGTTCGAGGTGTGCGGGAACCGGATCGAGCCCGGCGACCATGTGGCGGCGACTCCGGCGATCTCCAACCGGCTGCCCGAGGATTTCCCGAACCCGGACAGTTTCGATCCCGGCCGCTATCTCGACCCGAACCAGGAAGACCTGGTCAACCGCTGGACCTGGATCCCGTTCGGGGCAGGACGCCACCGCTGCGTCGGCGCCGCGTTCGCGCTGATGCAGCTCAAGGCGATCTTCTCGGTGCTGCTGCGGGATTGGGAATTCGAGATGGTGCAGCCGTCGGAGTCCTACCGCAACGATCACTCGAAGATGGTCGTGCAGCTGCAGCAGCCGTGCCGGGTGCGGTACCGCCGCCGGCAGAAGGCCTGAGTTGCGATGGCCTACGTCATCACCCAGCGCTGCTGCAACGACGCCAGTTGCGTGGCCGAATGCCCGGTGGACTGCATCCGGCCGCGCCCCGGCGACCCCCGGTTCGCGTCCGCGGAGATGCTCTACATCGACCCGGACACCTGCATCGACTGCGGGGCCTGCTACGAGGCGTGCCCGGTGGATGCCATCTACGCCGAAGAGGACCTGCCCGCGCATCTCGACGGATTCCGGGATGTCAACGCGGGCTTCTTCGCCCGGCACCCACTGGAACCGGATATGTCCGCCCCGCCGCCGGTGCGGCGCCTGGCCAAAGACCTCGGCACCCTGCGGGTGGCGATCGTGGGCACCGGCCCGGCCGCCTGTTACGCCGCCGAACAACTGCTCGGCGCGGGAACGGTCGAAGTCGAGATGTTCGACCGGCTCCCCACCCCCTGGGGCCTGGCCCGCTACGGGGTCGCGCCGGATCACGCCCAGACCCGCGGCGTCACCGATATGTTCGCGTCCGCCTTCAAACGCGATGCGCTGCAGATGTATCTGAACACCGAGATCGGGACCCATATCGGCCACGCCGAACTGCGGGAGAGCGCGCACGCGGTGATCTACGCGGTCGGCGCGCCCGCCGACCGGCGCCTCGATGTTCCCGGGGAGGACCTGACGGGCAGTGTCTCGGCCACCGAATTCGTGGCCTGGTACAACGGGAACCCCGGCTACGCCGACCGGGTATTCGATCTCTCCGGTGCACGTGCCGTCATCGTCGGTAACGGGAACGTGGCCCTGGATATCGCGCGGGTGCTCACCATGGACCCCGACGAGCTGGCCCGCACCGATATCGCCGATCACGCCCTGGCCGCGTTACGCGAGAGCGCGATCCGTGAGGTCGTGATCCTCGGCCGCCGCGGGGTGTTGCAGGCGGCCTACACCGCGCCGGAGTTCCGGGCACTCGGACAGCTCGACGGCGTCGATATCGTCGTGCACCCGGGCGATCTGGTGTTCGACGAGGCCGCGCAGGCCTACCGGGCGGGCACGGAGGCACCGTACGAACTCGGGTTGAAACTCGCGGCCGCCGAAGAGTTCGCGGGCCGCTCGCCGCGGGAGGGCAACAAACGGATCGTATTCCGGTACTGCGTCTCCCCCACCGAAATCGTGGGCACGGACCGGGTGCGGGCGCTGCGGTACGTACACAACGAACTCACCGGCCCGGTCGCCGCACCCACCGCGCGGCCGACCGGAGATACCGGTGAGCTCGACACGTCGCTGGTGGTGCGGGCGGTCGGGTACCGAGGTGAACCGATCGGCGATCTGCCGTTCGACGACCAGCGCGGGGTGCTGCCCACAAACGACGGACGAGTGGTCGACGCGGCGGGCGTGCCCGTGCCCGGGGTGTACGCGGCGGGCTGGATCAAACGGGGGCCGCGCGGGGTCATCGGCTCCAACCGGGCCGATGCCGCGGAGACGGTGGCCGCGATCCTCGACGATTTCCGGGACGGTGTGCTGCCCATCCCGGTGCGGGACCGGGCGGCGCTGTCGGATCTGGTGCGCACCCGGCAACCCGATGTGGTCGACCGCACCGCGTGGCAGGCGGTGGATCGCGCCGAACGCGCCGCGGGCGCGGCGGCGGGACGCCCCCGGGTGAAGCTGGCGACCGTGGCCGAACTGCTCGCCACGGCACGCCGCGGCTGAACCCGGCCGGCCCGCGCTGAATCGAGAGGGGGCGCGGGCCGGCCGGGTTCAGTTCGTCACGGCGCGGCGGGCGTAGGCACGGACATCGGCGTCCGGATCATCGACGGCGTGGCGGAGCAACTCCCGGGCCGGTTCGTGGCCGGGCCACGAGGCCAGGGCGAGGACCGCGGCCTTGCGGACATCCAGATGAGGGTCGGTGAGCGCGGCGGCAAGTTCGGGGACCGCCGAGCCGGGTTCGGCGCCGGCGAGTCCTTTGGCCGCCCCCACCCGTACCTGCCAGGCGGTGTCCCGCAACGCCGCGGCACAGGACGCGACATCGGATTCGGTGGCGCCGATATCGGCGAAGGCGGCCAGCGCCGCCGCCCGGACCAGCGGGTCACGATCGGACACCAGCCCACGAACGGTATCCGCGCCACCGGTGCCGATGGTGGCCAGACCCTGCGCGGCGGCGATCCGCACCTCACGGTTGATGTCGGCGGCCGCGCCGGCCAGGGCATCGTATTCGTCGAGGGAGACCAGTGCCCGCACCGCGGCGATCCGCACCCGATGGTCGGAGTCGGCCAGGGCCGCGCGGTAGTCGGCGGCCGCGCCGGCGCGCGCCGCGCGCAGCAGGTCGAGAACCACCGCCCGCACGACCGGGTCGGGCGACGTCAGCCGTTCGGCGAGACCCTCGGCGGATGGCAGCACCTCCACCAGTTCGCGCAGCGCGGCCGCGGCGGCGGCCCGCACCGGCGCCGCGCCGTCGTCGAGCGCGCCGACCAGCAACGCCGCGAAACCATCCGGGGTGTTCTCGGTGAGTGCCGCGATCGTGGCGACCCGGACCCGTTCGTCGGTATCGGACAGGTAGGCCGCCAGTTGCCCGGCGGTGGGCGCGTCCAGCGCCAGCAGCGCGAGCAAACGGGGTGAGGCGACCGGGGCCGGCTCGGGGACCGCGGACCGGGGTACGGGGGCCGCGGCGCTCGGGGCGCGGCGGTGACCGACGAGTTCGGGCTGCTCGACCGGCACCGGTTCGCCCTGGGACGGCAAGTCGTCCAGACCGGGCACGGGCACCAGATACGGGGCGACCGGCCGTTTGAGGAACTCCATGGTGCCGTCGGCGGCCTTGCGCAGGTTCAGGTGGTAGCGCCAGGTCTCGTCGTCGCGTTCCGGGAGGTCGGCGCGTTCGTGGTAGAGACCCCACCGGGATTCGGTCCGGGTCAGCGAACTGCGGGCGGCCATTTCCGCGCAGTCACGGATGAACGACACCTCGGCGGCGCGCATGAGTTCGTGCGGGGTGCGGGCGCCCATCTCGGCGAGATCACCGCGCATCCGTTCGAAGGTTTCCACCGCGAGCGACAGTTTCGCGGCGGTTTTCGGCGGCGCCACGTAGTCGTTGACGAACCGGCGCAGTTTGTATTCGACCTGCGGTTGCGGTGGGCCGTCGGGATGCCGCAGGGGCCGATACACCAGTTCGTGGGCGGCGGCGATCTGGTCGGCGGGCAGTTCGGCGGGCGCCGCGGTCTCGGTCAGGGTGGCGGCCGCGTGCGCGCCGGCGAGTTCGCCGAACACGAAGGCCCCGATCATGTAGTTGTGCGGGACGCAGGCCAGGTCACCGGCCGCGTACAGGCCGGGCACCGTGGTGCGGGCGTTCTCGTCCACCCAGACCCCGGAGGCGGAATGTCCGCCACACAGCCCGATTTCGGAGATGTGCATCTCGATATCGTGGGTGCGGTAGTCGTGGCCGCGGTTGGCGTGAAAGGTGCCGCGGGTGGGGCGTTCGGTGGTGTGCAGGATGTCCTCGAGCGCGGTCAGCGTCTCATCGGGCAGATGCGACACCTTGAGGTAGATGGGTCCGCGGGCGGAGTCGATCTCCCGTTTGACCTCGGCGATCATCTGCCCCGACCAGTAGTCGGAATCGACGAACCGCTCCCCCTGCGCATTGACCTGGTACCCGCCGAACGGGTTGGCGACATAGGCGCAGGCGGGACCGTTGTAATCCTTGATCAGCGGATTGATCTGGAAACATTCGATACCGCTGAGTTCGGCGCCCGCGTGATAGGCCATCGAATAGCCGTCGCCGGCGTTGGTGGGATTCTCGTAGGTGCCGTACAGGTAGCCCGACGCCGGCAGTCCCAGCCGGCCGCACGGGCCCGTCGCCAGGATCACGGCTTTCGCGCCGACCGTGACGAACTCACCGGTCCGGGTGTTCAGTGCGGCCGCCCCGACCGCCCGGCCGCCGTCGGTGAGCACCCGCACCGGCATCAGCCGGTTCTCGATCCGGATCTTCTCCCGCATCTTCCGTTGCCGCAGCACCCGGTAGAGGGCCTTCTTCACATCCTTGCCCTCGGGCATCGGCAGCACATACGAGCCCGAGCGGTGCACCCGGCGGACCGCGTACTCGCCGTATTCGTCCTTCTCGAATTTGACGCCGTACTTCTCCAGCCGCTGCACCATGGCGAACCCGCGGGTCGCGGTCTGGTACACGGTGCGCTGGTCGACGATGCCGTCGTTGGCGCGGGTGATCTCGGCGACGTAGTCCTCGGGTTCGGCCTTCCCGGGGATGACGGCATTGTTGACGCCGTCCATACCCATGGCCAGCGCACCGGAATGCCGGACATGCGCTTTTTCCAGCAGCAGCACGTGCGCGCCCTGTTCGGCGGCGGTCAGCGCGGCCATGGTGCCGGCCGTACCGCCGCCGATGACCAGCACATCGCAGTCCAGACGCACGGTGTCGGCGATATCCGGAGCCGCGAGCAAGGTGGGTGCGGTCACGACAGGGCCTCCACGAGTCGGTCGCGCTCCAGTTGCCGATCGGCGGCCGCGCGCGGATTCGGTACATCGATCAGGGCGCGCAGCGGTTTCCCGGCACGGCCCAGGACGGCGATCCGGTCGCCGAGCAGCAACGCCTCGTCCACATCGTGGGTGACGAACACGATGGTGGTGGGGTGGGTGCGCCAGGTCTCGATCAGCAGCCGTTGCATGGTGGCGCGGGTCTGGGTGTCCAGGGCGCCGAACGGTTCGTCCATCATCACCGCGCGCGGCGCGCCGGCCAGGCCGCGGGCGAGTTGTACGCGTTGCCGCATACCCCCGGACAGGCTCTTGGGCAGGAAATCGGCGAACCCGGTGAGCCCGACCTCCTCGATCCAGCGGTCGGCCGCGGCGCGGCGCCCGGCCTTGGGTTCACCCCGCAACCGCAGCGCCAGTTCGATATTGGCGCGCACACTGCGCCACGGCAGCAGGGCGTTGTCCTGGAACACCACCGCGCGGTCACGGGAGGTGGTGGTGACGGGGTCGCCGTCGGCGAGGACGCGGCCGGAGTCGGGGGGCAGCAGCCCGGCCAGGGCACGCAGGACCGTGGACTTCCCGCACCCCGAGGGGCCGGTGAGCACGAGAATTTCGCCGGGACGCACATCCAGCGACAGCCGGTCGATCACCGGGTCACCGGTGTAGGACAGCGAAATCTGGTCGAGCCGCAGGCTCATTCCCGGTGCGCCGGTACCGGACGCGGGGGTTTCGGTGGTGAGGGTGGTGGTCATCGGTTGTTCTCCTCTCCCCGCGGCAGCCAGCGGGTGACCCGGCGGCCGAGGAGTTCGATCGCCGCGGAGGTGCCGAAACCGAGGACGCCGATGGTGACGATCCCGACGAAGACACCCGGATAATCGACGATGGTGTAGGCTTGCCAGGTGCGGTAGCCGACACCGAGGCGGCCGGAGATCATCTCCGCGGACACCAGGCAGATCCAGGCCACCCCGATCCCGACCGACAGTCCACCGAAGATCCCCGGCAACGCACCGGGGAACACCACCCGCAGCAGCACATCCCACCGGTTGCCGCCGAGCGTACGCACCGAGTCCTCCCACAGGGTGGGCAGCGCGCGGACCGCGTGGCGGGTGCTGACCATGATCGGGAAATAGGCGGCCAGGCCGGTGATGAATACGATGCCGGCTTCGTCGTCGGGGAACAGCAGGATGGCGATCGGCACGACCGCGATGGCCGGGACGGGCCGGGCCAGCTCGGTGAGCGGGCCCAGGATTCCGGCGAACAGGCGGGACCGGCCCAGGGCGATACCGCTGGTCACCCCGAGGACGGTGGCGATACCGAAGCCGGTGAGGATGCGGATCAGGGATTGGGCCAGATCCAGGTAGTAGACATCGGTGCCGAGTTGGCGGCCGAACGCGGCAATCACCTCGGTCACCGAGGGCAGGGTGTCGAACCGCAGCCACAGCCGGATATCTGCGGTGGTCAGGACCTGCCAGAGCAGGATCGCGGCCAGCACGGAACCCACTCGCAGCAGCCGGCCCGGCCACACCGACCGCCCGGGCCGGCGCGATGGGGCCGTCGCCGCAGCCGGGGCGGCAGCGAGGGTGGTGGCCGCGGTCATGACCGGACCTCGGCGACGGCCTGGTCGTAGGTCACCGGGACGGCGGTGGGATGAGCCTGGCGGTGGCGAAGCGCTGCCGCCTGCGTCGTGAACGGCAGGAAGGTGTTTCCGTCGCGCAGCCAGACCGCCTTGTCCGCGAACCAGCGGGTGCCGAGTTCGGAGTCGACAATATAGGCGGCGCGGACCGTCGAACCCGCGGCGCGGGCGGCCGCGACGGCGCGCAGCAACTCGGTGGGGTCACCGGCGGGGCGCGTGGTGTCCTGGCCGTCGAGCCACAGTTCGGTACCGGAACCGGCGGTGTGGTCGGCGGTATCGGCGAGCGCCTTCTCGTAGTCCTGGCCGCGGGCGGCGAAAGCCGCGCGCAGGCGCTGGTCGTCGACGAAGCCGTCGATATCGAGGTCGGCGAAATCGCCGATCGACTTCAGGTACCGCACATCGTCTTTGAAGGCCGAGATCAGGCTCGGTTTCAGGGTGGTGTCGAACGAGGTGCCGCCCGGGCCGTTGTAGAGGTACACGACCTCCTGCGGCAGATCCGAATCCTCGGCCACGATCCGCGCCGCCTCCAGCGGCTGCTGCCACAGGAATTCCGTGGCGTCGAGCTGGGCCTGCAGGAAGGCGTCCACCACCTCGGGATGTTCGGCGGTGTAGTGCTCGCGGGCGACCACGCCGTGGAAGGTCGGCACATCCAGTTCGGCGCCGTCATACAGCAGTTTCGC
Organism: Nocardia rhamnosiphila NBRC 108938; assembly: GCF_000720425.1. Lineage (GTDB taxonomy): Bacteria > Actinomycetota > Actinomycetes > Mycobacteriales > Mycobacteriaceae > Nocardia > Nocardia rhamnosiphila. The sequence continues at coordinate 1,133,841 of NZ_JOAJ01000001.1, forward strand.
CTTGTCCTGGAACACCAGTAGCCCCGGCCACGCCACGAACTGGGACAGGGCGGCGACCTGACCCGATTCCAGCGCCGAGGCGCCCACCTGCGGCTGCTGGTTCAGTACCTCCACACCGGCCACCGGATCGACCCCGGCGCGGGTGAGGGCCTGCACCAGGGTGCCGTGGCCGGCGGAACCGACGCTGGCCGACACCTTCTTCCCGGCCAGCTCACCGACCCCGGTCAGCGGCGAGTCCGGCGGGACGACCACCATGTTGAGCGCGCCTTTGGGGTTGTAGCCGGTGACGGACAGGAATTCGGTGCGCGACCGTTCCCCGGCCTGGGTGCGGGATCCGTTGATCAGCAGCGGATAGTCGCCCATGGAGCCGATATCGATCTTCTCGGCCACCATCTGGGCGGTGATCGGGGCGCCGGTGTCGTAGTCCTGCCATTCGACCTGGTAGGCGGGGCCGCCGTTGTCGGTGATCTGCCGCAGCCGCTGCTCCAGATATCCCTGGGCGCGTAGCAGGGTGCCCGCGGTGACGGTGTTGATGGTTTTGGACTGGTAGCCGACGACGACGGTGACGGTATCGCCGGCGGTGGCTTCTTCCAGCGAGCACCCGGTGAGGGCCAGTGCCGCGGTGGCGGCCAGGACGGCCAGGCGTTTCAGAGTGGGCATGAGAGGTCTACCTCAGGAGATACGGCATGTTGACAGTGACGGCGCCGGTGGGACAGCGGGCGGCGCAGGGCCCGCAGTACCAGCATTCGTCGACGTGCATGAAGGCTTTCCCGTTGTCGGGGTTGATGGCCAGGGAGTCGAGCGGGCAGATCTCGACACACAGCGTGCAGCCTTGGATGCACAGGGATTCGTCGATGGTCACGGGGATATCGGTGCGCTGGTTCGCCAATGCCATCTAGAGGACCTTCCATTCGGGGATGCCGCGGGACAGGCTGCCGCGCAGCGTGATCCGGTCACCGCGCATCCGGACGTATTCCAGGTCGACGGGGGTTCCGTCGTCGAGCCGGGTGAGGCGTTCGAGCATGAGCAGCGGTGCTCCGTCGGGGACGTCGAGGGTGGCGGCGGTGTGCCGGTCGGCGGGTATCGCCTCCACGGTGAGGTCGGCCGAACCCAGGGACCGGCCGCTGAGCTGTTCGAGCAGTACGAAGACATCGGTGTGCGCGAGATCGTGGTCGAGGACGCGCACACCGATCTCGGGAGCGAGGTAGGTGAGATCCAGGCTCAGCGGCTGCTCACCGAGATACCGCAGCCGCTCCAGGTAGACGACCTGCTCGCCCGGAGCGACCCCGAGCCGCCGGGCCACCGCCGGCGGCGCGGTGATGAGCTGGCCGGCCCGCACCTCGTTGCGGACGGTGCCGCGGCCCTCCAGAGTTTCCTGCAGGCCCAGCAGCGCGTCCAGGCCGTGGTCGTATTTGCGGGCGGTCACCCGGGTGCCCACGCGCGGCGCGCGGTCGATCAGGCCTTCGTCGCGGAGCAGCGCCAGGGCGTCGCGGATGGTGTTCCGGGAGGTGTCGTGCTCGGCGGCCAGCCGCTGTTCGCTGGGCAGGGTATCGCCCAGGGTGCCGGCGTGGATCTGGTGGCGGAGGATATCGGCAATGCGCCGGGCCTGGTCGGCCCGGAGCCGGCGGACACCGGCCGTACCGCCTGCCCGCGCGGTGTTCGTATCGCTGACCTGCATGAACGCTGACGATAGCGGCGTTTCGGGACGATCCGGGCCCGCCGACGGGCGGCCGCCGGACGGGCCGGCGCAATTCGCCGGGCGCCGACGGACGCGACCAGCGCGGATCCGGGCCGATCTCGCCATTACGCCACCTGCGCGAGGGCCGCCGGGGTTGGGATCAGACCGATTCGAATGATCGTCCCCGCGCCCGGGAACCGCAGCGGCAGGTGGCCGGGCAACGCGACGGAACCGGTACCGGGACGCCGTGGTATCGGGCCGGATACATCCTCCCGACCCGCCCGCCACGGCTTGACCTGGAGTGCTCTCCAGGTCGTAGCGTGTGCTCGACGGATAATCCACCACGGCAAGGGGAGACGAATCCGATGGAACTCGGGTTGCACATTCCGATTTTCGAGATCGACGGCGGTACCGCCGCCATCGCCGGCGAACTGGCACTCGTCGGGGCGGCGGCGGAGGCGGCCGGGGCGACCTGGCTGTCGTTCATGGACCATTTCTTCCAGATCGAACCGACCGGGCTGCCCGCCGAGGCGAACATGCTGGAGGGCTACACCAGCCTCGGGTACATGGCCGCGCACACCTCCACAATCGAGCTGGGCCTGCTGGTCACCGGCGTGACCTACCGGCACCCCGGCCTGCTGGCCAAGATCGTCACCACCCTCGATGTGCTCTCCGGCGGCCGCGCCGCGCTCGGGATCGGGGCCGCCTGGTTCGACCGGGAACACCACGGGCTCGGGGTGCCGTATCCGCCCCTCGGGGAACGGTTCGACCGGCTGGAGGAGGCACTGCGGATCTGCGCGCAGATGTGGGATCCGCAGAACAACGGACCCTTCGAGGGCAAGCACTACCAGCTGGCGGAAACCCTCTGTTCACCGCAGCCGCTGCACCGGCCCACCGTGCTGATCGGCGGCGGCGGGGAGAAGCGCACACTGCGGCTGGTGGCCCGCTACGGCGACGCCTGCAACCTGTTCGCCTCGAGCACCGAGGAAGTGGCGCACAAACTCGATGTGCTGCGCCGCCACTGCGACGATCTGGGCACCGATTACGACCGGATCCGCAAAACTGTGCTGGCGGGCAGCCCGGACCCCACCGCACACGATGATTTCGTCCGCCAGATGGCGGGCTACGCCGAACTCGGCGTGCACACCGCGATCGTCATGCCGCCCGGTGGCTCCCCGGCCGGCTGGGTGGACACATTCGCCCCGGTGGTGCCGAAGCTCGCCGAACTCTGAGCGGTCGCGCCGTCCCGGGCGTCAGCCGGTGACCCGCACCGGCACGGCCCGCCCCGGGACGGCGTCGGCGGCGAGATCGCGGAAGATCCCGTTGCCGGCAGTCGCCCGTGACAGGGCGTCCGCGGCCAGGATCACCGCGGCACCGGTCCAGGTGGTGCGTTCCACCGGCCAGCGTTTCCCGTCCGCGTACACCAGCCCGGTCCAGTAGGAGCCGTCGGTCTCCCGCAGATGCTGGATGCTGGCCAGCAGGCCCAGCGCCCGGTCCCGGTCACCCAGCGCGTCGAGGGACAGCACGAGTTCACAGGTCTCGGCGCCGGTGACCCAGGGCCGGTCGCTGACACAGCGGATACCGATATTGCCGACCACGAAGGTGTCCCAGCGTTCGGCGATACGGTCGTACCCCGGCTGTCCGCGCAGCGCCCCGCCCAGCACCGGGTAGTACCAGTCCATCGAATAGCGGTCCTTGCGGGTGAACACCTCCGGGTGGTCGCGCAATGCGCGGCCGAGCCGGTCGCGGGCGGTCTCCCACTCCGGGCGAGGGTCCCCGAACCGGCGCGCGAGCGCCAACGCGGCCCCGATGCTGTGATACATACTGGCCGAACCGGTCACCAGCGCCTCGGGCAGGACCTTGTCGCCGTCGCGCAGCCAATGGATCTCACCGTGCTCGCCCTGGCTCGCGACGACCAGGTCGATCGCGGCGGCCACCACCGGCCACAGATCGGCCGCGAACGCGGTATCACCGGTGATCGCGAGATAATGCCAGACACCGGTGGCGAGATAGGCGCAGAAGTTCACATCGGTGGCCGGATCCTCGATCTCACCGGCGCGGAACTGCCGGGGCCACGACCCGTCGGGGCGCTGGGTGCGCGCCGACCAGGTGTAGGCGGCGACGGCCTCGTCGCGCAGCCCCGCGACGGTGAGTGCCATCGCCGATTCGATGTGATCCCACGGGTCGGTGTGACCGCCCGGGAACCACGGAACCGCGCCGTCGGGTTCCTGCGCGGCGGCGATGGACTGCGCGGTCTGCAGGATCTGACGGCGGGTGAGAACCGAAGGAACCGACGGGAGTTCACCCGCCGGCACGGGTCACCGCCGGCTTGCTGAAGTACAACGCCACGCTCTTGCCGACCAGCGGGTCGAGCAGGCGCTCCGCCGTCCGGGTCAGCGCCGGCTGTTTCATCATGTCCCACACCAGCATCCGATGGTAGGCACGGACCAGCGGATGTTCGGTCTTGTGTACGCCCACCGCGCATTTGATCCACCAGTACGGCGAGTGCAGGGCGTGCACATGGGTGCGGTGGGTGTGCCGCAGACCGCGCGCGGTGATCTTGTCCCGCAGTTCGTCCGCCTTGTAGATGCGGATATGCCCGCCCTCGTTCGCGTGGTACTCGTCCGACAGCGCCCAGCACACCCGCTCGGGCAGCCACCGCGGCACGGTCACCACCAGCTGCCCGCCCGGCCGCAGCACCCGCACGAGTTCGGCGATGGCGGCGTCGTCGGCGGGGACGTGCTCCAGGATCTCCGAGGCGATGACGACATCGAATTCCCCGGCGCCGTAGGGCAGATCGAGCGCGTCACCGTGGACGGCTTCGGCTTTCGCCCCGGCGGGTGCTTCCCCGGCCTGCGCCATGGCCTCGAACATGGTGGCGACCTCGGCGAGTTCGGGGGCGTCCTGGTCGAAGGCGACCACATCGGCGCCGCGGCGGTAGGCCTCGAACGAATGCCGGCCGGCCCCGCAGCCCACATCGATGACCCGGGTGCCCGGACCGATCCCGGCACGGTCGAAGTCGACGGTCAGCACGAGGCGCCTCCTGTGATGAATTCCGGCGAGCCGGTGTGCCGGGCGATGGCCCGCTCGTACACCTGCACGGTCTGTGCGGCCACCGATTCCCAGCTGAACACCGAGACGGCGCGGTCCCGGGCGGCGGTCTGCATCCGCTGCCGGGTCTGCGGGGAATCCAGCAGCTGCCCGATCACCCGGGCCAGTTCGGCGGAATCGCCGGGTTCGGTGAGTTCGGCGCAGACGCCCGGCTCGCCGACGACCTCCGGGAGCGCACCGGTGCGGCTGACCACCAGCGGGGTCCCCGACGCCATGGCCTCCACCGCGGGCAGCGAGAAACCCTCGTAGAGGGACGGGATGCAGGCGATCTCCGCCGACGCCAGCACCTCGGCGAGTTCGGTATCGCTGAGCCCGGGACGGACCGTGACGATATCGGAGAGGCCGAGTTCGGCGATCTGTTTCTCGGTGGGCCCGTTGGGCTCCAGTTTCGCCACCAGCTGCAGTTCCACCCGGTGGGTGATCCGCAGCCGGGTCAGCGCCTGCAGTAGATGCGTGATGCCCTTCAGGGGTTTGTCGGCGCTGGCGACGGCGACGATCCGGCCGGGCACCCGGGGACCACGCGGCGCGAACAGTTCGGTGTCCACGCCGAGCGGCACAACATTCAGCTGGCCGGGGTCGACACCGAAATCGTCGGCGATATCGGTGGCCGACGACGAGGAGACGGTGAGCAGATCGGGGATCCGCCGGGCGATGCGCTCCTGCATTCCCAGAAAGCCGTACCAGCGGCGCACCAGGGGCTTGCGCCGCCAGACAGCCGCCGCCAGATCCACTTCACGGTCCTTGGTGATGGGATGGTGCACGGTGGCGACCAGCGGCAGCCGTTTCGCGATATCGAGCAGCCCGCTGCCCAGACACTGGTTGTCGTGCACGACATCGAAATCGTCGACCCGTCCACGCAGCAGCCGGGCGGCGCGCATGCTGAAGGTGCGCGGTTCCGGGAAACCGGCGGTCCACATGGTGGCCAGTTCCAGCAGATCGATCCGGTCCCGGATTTCGCGGGGATGCGGCGTGCGGAACGGGTCGTCGTCGCGATAGAGGTCCAGGCTGGGCACCTCGGTCAGGGTTACGCGCGGATCCAGGTCGGCGGGATAGGGCTGACCGGAGAAGACCTCCACGTCGTGGCCGAGTTCGGCCAGTCCGGCGCTGAGGCGGCGCACGTAGACCCCCTGCCCACCGCAATGAGGCTTGCTGCGGTAGGACAACAGGGCTATCCGCACTAGCTGTCCTCGCCCGTCTCGGTGATCGAATTCATGCTCCGCAGTTTGCCAGCCAGCCGTTCGAGATAGGCACGCACCTCCGGTTCGCCCTTGTCCGGCAGGCCGTAGAGCACATCGGTGACACCGTCGGCGGACCACGACGCCAGGCGTTCGGCGTCGGGTTTGAAATCCAGGGCCACCACCCGCGGCGCACCCTCGCGGCCGGCGTCGGCCCACGCCTTCTTCAGCGTCGCCAGGCTGCCGGAGATATCGTTCTCCCCCGGGGTGGTGATCCAGCCGTCGGCGTGTTTCGCGATCCAGGCGCAGGTCCGTTCGGTACCGGCCGCGCCGATCAGGACGGGAACGGTGCGGTCGACCGGTTTGGGCCAGGCCCAGCTGGGCCCGAACTTCACGAAGTCGCCGTCGTAGGCGGCCTCGTCCTCACGCCACAGCGCCCGCATGGCCTCCAGGTATTCCCGCAGGGCCGTGCGCCGTTTGTTGCCGGGTATGCCGTGATCGGCCAGCTCGTCGGTATTCCAGCCGAAACCCGCCCCCAGGGTGACCCGGCCGCCGGAGAGGTGGTCGAGCGAGGCGATGGTCTTGGCGAGGGTGATCGGATCGTGTTCGACCGGCAGCGCGACCGCGGTGGCCAGTTCGATCCGTTCGGTGACCGCGGCGGCGGTGGCGAGCGCGACCCACGGGTCCAGGGTCCGCATATAGCGGTCGTCGGGCAGCGACGCGTCGCCGGTCTGGGGGTGCGCGGCTTCGCGTTTCACCGGGATATGGGTGTGCTCGGGGACGTAGAACGAGGAGAATCCGTGGTCCTCGGCGGCCCGGGCCGCGGCGGCGGGGGCGATCCCGCGGTCACTGGTGAACAGAACGATGCCGAAACGCATACCTGTGTGCCTTGTCTGTGGTGGGGCCGGCGGGCCGCGGCGCGTCCCGGCGGGTGGAAGATCGTGGTCGTCAGCGGCCGTTCTCGGCGGCTTTCTTCGCCTTCTTGGCGTGCTGGTCGAGTTGGGCGCCGATCACGTGGTCCAGTGAGGTGCCGGCCGGCCAGCCCACGTAGTGGCAGAGGAACAGCGCGATCTCCCGCAGCTGGGTTTCGTCGAGTTCCTCGTTCTGCAGGGCGGCGCCGACCTGGATACCGGCGACATCGAACAGGCCCTGGGCGGTGAGCGCGCCGAGTAGCAGCAGCCTGCGGTCCCGCAGGGTGAGGCCGGGGCGGGACCAGATATCGGCGAACAGGTGGTCGGCGGTGACGGCGAAATGGTCGCCGGGGCCGTCCTTGAATTCCCATCCGTAGACCTCCGCCATCTTGGCCAGCCCGCGTTCACGCACGGTGGACTCGGGGGTGGGGTCGCTCATGGCTGCTCCTTCTCCGCCGGATCCGCTCCGCCGGAAGTGTCTGGACAGGTGTACGGAATATAATTCGGACGCTCGCCACCACGCAAGAACATGTTCTCGTTCCTGCAGCCGGAAACCGTCAGGACAGCATCTCCCGCGACATTCGTGAATCGCCTCGGCGCCGGCGCCGATTCTGGGAAAATCGCTGAATCGTTGTCGGGCACACCTGTCGATGGTAGCGTCCAGACACATGTCCAGCTATGTGTCTTCCCGATGGGCCGACCGCCCGTCGCCCGGGAGGAACTCGTTCTCGGACCGGGCAGGTTCCGACCCGGGAGCGCTACGCCCCGCCGCCCCGGGAAACCGCCCCGCACACTCCACGCCGAGGGAGCACACATCATGAAAATCGTGGCCGATCTGGACCTGTGCCAGGGACACGCCGTCTGTGCCGCCGAAGCACCGGACGTCTTCTCCGTACCCAAACGCGGCCAGGTGGAGATCCTCGACCCGAACCCGGGCCCGGAGCTGAAAGCCGACGTCGACAATGCCGTCCGCTACTGCCCCACCCAGGCCCTGCTGCTTGTCGCCGACACCGACTGAGCAGATCGGGGCCGTGGGCGCTGGTGCCACACCGCCGCCTGCGCCTCGGCGTCCGCCTCGGCATGTCGACCGATCGCCCACGAACACCGATACCGATCGATCCAGCCCACAAATCCTTTTCGAAAGGGACATATCCATGACAGGTTTCGACCGCGCCGAACTCGACGAGATGGTGCGCCGCTGGGTGGCGGAGAACGAACGATGTGAGAAGCTCGGCGACTGGAAGCCGCTCGCCGATATGTACACCCCCGATGCCACCTACGGCTGGAACTACGGCCCCAAAGACGAATTCATGGCCGTCGGCCGCGACGAGATCCGCGATCTCGCGCTCGGCCAGGAGATGGAGGGCCTGGAGGGCTGGCAGTACCCGTATCAGCAGTTCGTTATCGACGAGCGCAGCGGCGACGTGATCGGCTTCTGGAAGCAGGTCTACGACACCACGCCGCGCGCCGACGGCAGCAAGTACACGGTGAACGGGATCGGCGGCAGCTGGTTCCGCTACGGCGGCGACTACCAGTGGTCGTGGCAACGCGACTTCTTCGACTACGGCAATGTCTCCGCGCTGTTCCTGGAGATGATGACCGATAAGGCGATGTCGGACGGGATGAACGCGCGGATCGCCAAGGCCACCTCCGGCCGGCTGCCGGGGTGGTACAGGATCGGCACCTCGCCGGCCTCCCTCTGGTGACCCCGATGTCCGTACCCACCAGCAGGTTCCACGAGCTGACCCGGGAGCAGCTGGCCGTCCTCGTGCCCGAACTGCTGCTGTGCGGGCAGCTGATCGACCGGTCCGGGATGGCGCACTGCATCTCCGCGTTCGGCCGGGAAGGGATGGCCGAGGTCGCGATCGAGGAATGGCAGCTGTCCAGCCCGGTCTATACCCGGCGGATGCAGCGGGCACTCGGTTACACCGGCGACGACGTGGTCACCATCTTCAAGGGACTACAGCTCGATATCGGCGCGCCACCGCAGTTCATGGACTTCCGGTTCCGCGTCGACGATGCCCGCCACGGCGAATTCTGGCTCGATCACTGCGGCGCCCTGGTCGACGTCGAACCGATGGGTCCCGACTATGTGACGGCCATGTGCCACGACATCGAGGATCCCACCTTCGACGCCACCGCACTGGCCACCAACAAGTACGCCCAGGTGCGGCCCATCCACCGCCCGCCGCGGGTCCCCGCCGACCGGCATCCCATGTGCGCGTGGACGGTGATCATCGACGAATCGCACACCCCGCCGGAGGTCCCCCGCAACGCGCCGCTGGTGGCGGAGTCGGTGGCCGCGCAGTTACCGCTGGCCGATATCGACCCGGGCGACGAGGGCCACGCCGACTACAGCGGGCCGCTGCTCAGCGATCTGCGGTTCGCCGACTTCTCGCATTCGGCCCTGGTCCGCATCGCCGAGGAGGTGTGCCTACAGCAGCATCTGCTGGTGCTCGGGTTCATGATCGCGGTGCACGAACGCACCGACGACGACGCCGCAGTGGAGATCGGGCGCAAACAGTTCACCGGAATCGCCGGGGTGGCCTCCGAACGGATCCGCGCAAGTCTCGGACTGGGCACCGATCTGGACGCGCTCGCCCAAGTGCTGCGCGTACATCCGGCGCTGAATCCGCGGCACTACACCGATGTCGAAGTCGAGCCCGGCATCGGTGTCCTGCGGATCCGGTTCCCCGCCGGCAGCGGCGCGCTCACCGACCACGGCTGGCTGTCGATGATCGAACCCGACCGTCTCGGCCCACTGGACGCCCTGGTCCGCGGGGTCGACCCGCATCTGCGGAGCCGGGTCGTCGACGAGGGACCCGACGGCTGGACCGCCGAGATCTCGCGCGCCGACGAACCGTTCGCCGAAGCACCCGAGGTGGCGATCACCCGCTTCAGCACCGGCGTCGACTTCCGGTTCACCGACCGTGGTATCCCACTGCCCCTCACCGTTGTCTGACCCCTCCGGGCACCCGGTGCCCGGCCCACCGCAGGACTGATATGGCCAATAATTTCGCCGACCTGTTCGAACATTCGGTCGACGCCGTGCCCGACCGGATCGCGCTGATCGAGGAGGGTCGGCGCGTGACCTTCCGTGCGCTGGAAGAACGCGCCAACCAGCTCGCCCACCACCTCGCGGCCCAGGGGGTCACCCGCGGCACGCATATCGGGTTCCAGATGCACAACAGCATCGAGACGATGCAGACGCTGATCGCCTGCTTCAAACTGGCCGCCGTACCGGTGAATATCAATTTCCGGTACGGACCCGAGGAACTCGCCTACCTCTACGACAACGCCGACCTCGAATATCTGGTGTACCACGCCTGTTACGGGGAGGCGGTACGCGCCGCGGCACAGCGATCGCCGCGGCTGAAATACCTGCTGTGCGCGGCCGACGACCGCACCCCGGCCGACCCCGGGGTCGACTGCCTGGCCGAGGTCACCGCGGCCGCACCCACCACCCGGCCGGAGGTGCCGCGCACCGCCGACGATCTCTTCGTCATGTACACCGGCGGCACCACCGGTATGCCCAAGGGCGTGCTGTGGCGACAGGAGGACATGTGGCGGGTCCTCGGCGGCGGGATCGACTTCTACAGCAACGAACCCGTCACCGACGAATACCAGCAATCCCGCACGGGCGCCGCGGGTGAACCCTCCACCTGGATGATCCTGCCGCCGCTCATGCATCTGGCGGCCATGATGCCGACCTTCATCGCGCTGTGGTCCGGTAACTGCGTGATCTTCGTGCCCCGGTTCGATCCCGCCCACGTCTGGCGCACGGTGGCCGCCGAACATCCCGGCGTCCTGGTCGTCACCGGTGACGCGATGGCCCGCCCGCTCATCGACGCCTACCGCGCCGACCCCGTCGACACCACCGGGCTGTTCATGATCGCCTCGGGCGCCGCCCTGCTCACCCAACCCACCAAGAACGCGCTGCTGGACCTGATCCCGAACCTGTTCGTCTCCGATTCCATCGGATCCTCCGAAACCGGTTTCGGCGGTATCGGATTCGCGCAGCGCGACGCGGACCCGGCACGGAAACCGCGGGTGTCGATCGGGCGCGGCGCGGTGGTCGTCGACGACGACGGACGTCCGGTGGAACCGGGCGAAGAGGGCTGGCTGGCGAAGACCGGCGCGGTACCGCTCGGCTACTACAAGGATCCGGAGCGCACCGCGAAACTGTTCAAGGTCGTGGACGGGCAGCGCATCGTCGTCACCGACGACCGGGCCCGGCTGGAGGACGACGGCACCATCAGCCTGATCGGCCGCGGCAATATGGTGATCAACACCGGTGGGGAGAAGGTGTTCGCCGAAGAGGTCGAGGGCGTGGTGAAATCGCACGCCGATATCTACGACGCCACCGTGATCGGTGTACCGCACGAACGCTGGGGTCAGCAGGTCGCCGTGGTCGTCAGCCTCACCGGGGGCGCACTGGACCCCGAGGGCTTGCGCGCCCACGTCCGCGGCCACCTCGCCGGGTACAAGGTGCCCCGCGCGGTATGGATCACGGACACGATCGTGCGGTCGCCCAGCGGTAAACCGGACTACACCTGGGCCAGGAAGTACGCCGCGGAGCGCGCGCCCGACCATCGGGCGGACTGACACTCTGCGGTACAGGCGCAGGCCGCGGGATATCCCGGCGCGTTCCGGCCGTCGAGCGGGCGAGGCCGGCCCCAACCCGCTGCATGCACTCCGGGGGCCCGGTCAGGACCCTACGGCCGCCGGAGAGTGCAGTCGGCCGTCGCGTACCTCCACGACTCGATCGGCCGCCGCGAGGTGGGTCGGGTCATGCGTGACCATGACGGTAGCGATCCCGCGACGGTGGGTAGAGCGGGCGATCAGATCGACGACGGCCGCGCCGCGCTCGCGGTCCAGCGCACTGGTGGGCTCGTCCACCAGGAGCACGGCGGGGTCGTTCATCAGCGCTCGGGCGATACTCACCCGCTGACGCTGGCCACCGGAGAGCTGGTGCGGACGCCGTCCGGCCGCGTCGGCCAGACCGACCGAATCGAGTATCCGCAGGGCCCGGTCGTGCACGCCCCGGGTGCTGCCGCCGGTGAAGCGCGCCGCGACGGTCAACTGTTCGGCTGCGGTGAGCGCGGGCAGCAGATTCGGCTGCTGGAAGACGATCCCGATCCGCTGCCGACGGAGAGCGGCGAGCGCTCGCCGCGACATGCCGGTGGTCTCGAGACCGTCCACGGTCACCGTCCCCGAATCCGGAGTGATGAGAGTGGCCGCTACGGCCAGCAGGCTGGATTTGCCGGATCCGGAGGGACCCACCACAGCGGTGAGCGTGCCGGCGGAGACGTCCAGGTCCACGTTGTCCAATGCGGTCATACGCACCGGCCCGTCGGGATAGGACAGGGTGACAGCGGTCAGATTCAGGGTCATCGCACGGACTCCAGAGCGGTCAATGGGTCGACAGAGGTGATGTGGCGAATGGACAGGGCAGAGCCGAGCAGGCCCAGCACGATCAGCGACGCGGCCGACACCGCGGCGTCCGCGGGCGTCAGCAGGAACGGCACAGACGCGCCGCGTACGGCGGCACCCAGCCCGATCGCCAAGCCGGTACCGAGCAGAGTGCCGCCGGCCAGCAGGACGGTCGCCTGGCCCAGGGCGTCCGCGATCAACCGTGCGGTCGATGCGCCCAGCGCTTTCAGGACGGCGACGTCACGGCTGCGCTGAATGGTCCACACGGTGAAGAACGCGCCGACGACCAGCGCGGAAATGACGAACAGGAGCCCGCGCATCAGCTGTAGCGAACTGTTCTCGGAGGTGTAGGACCCGATCGCGGCCAGCGAATCGCGGGTCGAGACCGTTGTCGTCCCGGCCGCCTTGTCGACGGCCCGCACGTCCACCTCCGCGTCCGTATTCAGCGCGATAACGGTCGCGATCGGTGCACCGTGGCCCTCGGCCGCGGGTACTGTACGGCGCCAGGCGTCCAGCCCGGTCCAGACAACGGGAGTGTGCGCGAACGAGGCGGCACCGCGCACCGCCGCGACCACCAGTGTCCGGCCGGCGAATGTCAGGGTTTCGCCGGGCTCGACGCCGAGGTCGTCGGCCGCGGCGCCGGACAGTACCGCTGTCCCCGCACCGATCAGTTCACCGGCGGGGGCAAGGGCCGAACCGGGCCGGACGCCGAACACGCTGACGCCCGCGGTCCTGCTTCCCGCTTTCGCGGTGACGATGCCGACCCCCAGCGGTTCGGCGGTGTCGACGCCGGGGGTATCCGACCACCTCCGCCACTGGTCCTCGGTGATGAGGGATTCGGTGTACGACAGCTCGGCGCCGGTGCCGTCCTCGCCGAATACGATCTTGCTCGCGGGCAGACCGGTGATCGCGGAGATATTCTGCTGCGCCAAGCCGGCGGTCAGGCCGGACAGCACTCCGATCAACAAGCTGATCAGCACGATAACTATGCCCATGAGGGCGAATCTCCCGCGGGCGAACTTCAGGTCTCTCCAGGCGACGAACACGGGCGGCAGCCCTTTCGTGAGGGGGTGGTGTCTCCACCCTCGCCGCCCGGCCCCGCGCGCACATCTGCCCCAGGACGGAGAACGACCGGTCCGAAGGCACAGCGACGGTTCCTACTTTCGACAGAGGCAGCCCCGCACACTGCTGCTTAGGCTGGGGGGACCGTGAACACCACCCACACTTTCACCCCCAGAGGCCTGGCCTGGTCCCTGCACCTGCTGGTGCTGGCACTGCTCGTACTCGCGGTGGGGCGGGCGGTCGCCGGCCACCACCCGCACGCCGTTGCGGTCGCGGCGACGGCCACGGCATGCGGGCTGGTGTACGCGAGCGGATCGATGCTGCCCGCTGTGCGCAGCTCCGGGCGGGCCGCGACGGTATGGCTGGCCGTCCTCGTCTGCGCCTGGCTTGCCTTGCTCGTGATATCCGCCGACGGTGTCTGGGTCGCCTTCCCGCTGTACTTCCTCCAACTGCATCTGCTGCCACGACGCGCCGGAACCGCCGCCGTCGCGGTCACCGCCGTGATAGCCGCACTCGGCTTCGCCGCCCACCAGGCCACGTTCGGCCCACCGATGGCTATCGGCCCCGCACTCGGCGCGGCCGTGGCCATCGCGGTGGTCCGTGGGTATCAGGCGCTCTATCGCGAAAGCGAACGGCGCCGGCGGCTGATCGAGGAACTCACCGCCACCCGCGCCGAGCTCGCGGCCGCGGAACACGCTGCCGGGGTGCTGGCCGAGCGGGAGCGGCTGGCCCGCGAGATCCACGACACCCTGGCTCAGGGCCTGACCAGTATCCAGCTGCTCCTGCGCGCCGCCGAGCGGGTACTGCCCGGGGCGCCGGACAGCGCGCTGCGCTATGTCGGCCAAGCGCGCCAGACCGCGGTCGACGACCTCGCCGAAGCACGCCGGTTCGTGGCCGCCCTCACCCCACCCGCGCTGGAGGGAGCCTCCTTGGCCGATGCACTCGAACGCCTCTGCGTGGCCACCGGTGCCCGCCACGGGATCACCGCCCGCTTCCACCGCGACGGGCACCCGGTCCCGATGCCGACCTCGTACGAGGTCGCCTTGCTACGAATCGCCCAGTCCGCGCTGGCGAACACGGTCCGCCACGCGGCCGCGGCGAGCGCCGATATCGTCCTGCGATATCTCGAAGACCGGGTCGTCCTCTCCATCGCCGACGACGGGTGCGGATTCGACCCCGCCGGCTCCTCCGCGAACGGAGACGGCGGCGGCTTCGGGCTCGCGTCGATGAGCGATCGCGTCCGCGCGCTCGGCGGGGAGCTGACCGTCGATTCCGCGCGGGGAGAAGGCACCACACTGACTGCCCGGCTACCTCTCGGTCCTCCACGCGCCGGAGTCGGGGCGTCCGCGTGACCGGGACCCGGATCCGGCTGTTGCTTGCCGATGATCACCCGGTTGTCCGGGCGGGGCTGCGCGCCGTGCTCGAGACCGAACCCGGCGTGACGGTGGTGGCCGAGGCAGCCACCGCCGAGGAGGCGGTCGGCCGCGCGGGCGCCGGCGATATCGACGTGGTGCTGATGGACCTACAGTTCGGTGCGGGCATGAACGGCGCCGAGGCCACCGCCCGGATCACCGCACGGCCCGGAAGTCCGCGGGTACTCATCGTGACAACCTTCGATTCCGAAGCCCATATCCTGCCGGCGATCGAAGCGGGAGCCACCGGATACGTCCTCAAGGACGCCCGGCCCGAAGACCTGGCGGCCGCCGTGCGGACCGCCGCCGCCGGACGCACCGCGTTGGCCCCCGCTGTCGCCGACCGGCTGCTGAACCGGTTGCGCACGCCGGGAGCCGCACTGACCCGTCGTGAAACCGAGGTCCTCACCCTGGTCGCCGCAGGCCTGTCCAACCGAGCGATCGGCGCGGACCTTCACCTCACCGAGGGAACCGTAAAATCCCATCTGGCGCGGATCTACACCAAGCTCGGTGTCGATTCCCGTACGGCCGCCGTCGCGGCGGCCACCGAAGCGGGCCTGATCCGGCGGTGAAGGCCGCGGGCGTCAGGAAGGTGTGCCCGGGCGGACCCGCTCCAGCACACGGAGCGAATCGGTCACCGATACCTCCCGGAATTCACCGCTGTCGACCGCCCGCCGGTAGATACCGTAGGGTGCCTGGCCGCCGTCTGCCGGATCGGGAAAAACATCGTGGATGGCCAGTCCGCCCCCGGGGACCACCCATTTGGCCCAGCCGCGGTAGTCACGGTCGGCGGCTTCTTCGGTGTGGCCGCCGTCGATGAACAGGAAGTCGATCGGGGTCCGCCAGGTGGCGGCCACCCGCGCGGAGGTCCCGACGATCGCGATGACGGTATCGGACAGGCCCGCGGTGTCGATGGTGTGCCGGAACCGGGGCAGGGTGTCGAACCG
Source organism: Nocardia rhamnosiphila NBRC 108938 (assembly GCF_000720425.1). Classification (GTDB taxonomy): domain Bacteria; phylum Actinomycetota; class Actinomycetes; order Mycobacteriales; family Mycobacteriaceae; genus Nocardia; species Nocardia rhamnosiphila. The sequence goes on from NZ_JOAJ01000001.1 coordinate 1,149,570, forward strand.
GCCGGTGACCGGGTCGACCAGGGAGGTGTCGTGGTACTCCCAGCCGGGCTGGTGTTCCTCGGAGCCGTGATGGTGGTCGACAGTGAAGACGACCCCGTCCTGCGCGCGGGCGGCGGCGCCGAGCAGGATGGTCGATTTCCCGCAGTAGGTGCCGATTTCGGTGATCACCCCGCCGTGGCAGTACTTCACGGCCGCTGCGTGCAGCGCGCGGCCCTCCTCTTCCGGCATGAATCCGGTAGCCCGGCGGGCGTGGTCGAACAGTTGCTCGTCGGTCAGCTGCGGAGCGGGGGCCGACAGGGCCATCAGGCCTCCTTCGAAACAGGTACACAGGGCCCGCGGAGGCCGGAGCATAGGCGAATATTTCGCATCATCGGAGGTCGGGACTCTCTTCCGGATCGCGGGGTACGACGGTGACCGACATTACTTCACGGGCTGCAGGCTGCGCGGAAGTTGATCCGGCACTGCACCGACACTACTATCTAGACACATGTCCGAAGGCGATTCCAGAATTCTCGAGGCCACTCGGCGGCGCTTGAGCGGCAAGCAGGCGGACACCGTGGACAAACTCACCAGAGCCGCGATGGAAGTGCTGTCCCGCGAAGGTTTCGCCGGACTCACCATTCGCATGGTCGCCACCGCCGCGGGTGTGGGCACCGCGACCGCCTACACGTACTTCTCCTCGAAGGAACATCTGGTGGCGGAGATCTTCTGGCGCCGGATCCGGTCTTCGGAGAGCCCGGTCAGCCACGACGCCGACCCCACCGTGCGGGTACTGGCCGAATTGCGCGGTATCGCCCTGCTGGTGGCCGACGAACAGGAACTGTCGGGGGCGGTGACGAGCGCGCTGCTGGGTCGCGATCCCGACGTCGAGCATCTCCGGACCCGGATCGGTATGGAGATCCGGCAGCGCATCACCCGGGCCCTGGAACCCGAAGCCGACCCCGAAACCGTGGAATCGCTGGAACTGCTGTACGCGGGGGCCCTGGTCCGCGCGGGCATGGGCTACGAGTCGTACGCCGATATCGCCGACCGGCTGGAAAAGGCGGCGCTGCTCGTCCTCGAATGACCTCGGCCGGCCGGAAACCGGGTACCGCGGCCCTAGCCGCTCACGGCCGGACGGCGGACGTGGGAGTAGACCAGCCGGGCGTACTCACCGAGGAGTTCGTCCAGGCACACCTGCTGACCCGCGGCCACCATCTGCTGGTAGCCGATCAGCAGGGCCATCCCGAGTTCGGTGTCCACGGCGGCGATCCGCTCGTCGCCCACCACACCCGTGATCGTCTTGCGCACGGTGCGGCGCCGGGATTCGTCGACCCGCTTGAGCGCCACCCCGACCGCTTCGTCGTTGGCCGCCCAGGCCCGGATCGCCGCCTCCGCCCGGTGATGCAGGCCCAGCGTCAGATCCGACAGGGCCCGGATCGCCTCATCGGGCGTGGACGGGTCGAAATTCAATGTGCGCAGGATCAGTACCTGCCGATTCTCCCAATGGTCCAGCAGCGCATCCACATACGACTGCCAGCTCCCGAAATGGTGATAGAACGATCCGCTGGTCACCCCGAGCCGCCGGCACAGCACGCCGATGTTGAGGTGCCGGAAACCGAGCTCGGACAGAACCTCCAGGCCGGTGTCGAAGTAGTTGTCCTTACTGACGATACGAGACATGCGGCGCCGATCTCTTCGGTGAACGGGTGGGGATTTCGAGGATCGAACAGTACCCCATGCGCGACCCCGTCCGGCCGGGAGTGGTGAAAGGTCACCACCGGCGCGGCCGGTCCACCGTCGGACCAAAGGTCGGGTGCCCGAAGCCGAGCGCGCACCGCGCCCGGTCAGCGCAGACGTACGCCGAGCAGCGCGTCCACCGCCGTGGCGATATCCGCGCCCGCGGCCGGGTCGGCGCCACCGTACTCGAGCGCGTCGTGCGCCCAGGCGTCCAGGGCCGCGAGCGCGGCCGGTGTGTCCAGATCGTCGGCGAGATGGGTGCGCAGCCGGGCCACGGTATCGGCGGCCGGCGGCGCGGCGGCCACCGCGGCGGCCTGCCGCCAGTGCCGCAGCCGCGTATCGGCCTCGGTGAGTACGCTGTCGGTCCACATCCGGTCCGCGCGATAGTGGCCGGCGAACAGGCCCAGCCTGATCACCGCCGGATCCACGCCCCGGGCCCGTAGTTTCGACACCAGCACCAGATTGCCCTTGGACTTGGACATCTTTTCCCCGTCCAGCCCGATCATGCCGGTGTGCACGTAATGGCGGGCGAAGCGACGGCCCGCGGCCAATGCCTCACCGTGGGCGGCGGAGTATTCGTGATGAGGGTAGATGAGATCGCTGCCGCCGCCCTGGATATCGAATTCGGTACCCAGCCGGTTCACCGCGATCGCCGCGCATTCGATATGCCAGCCGGGCCGCCCCGGCCCGAACGGCGACGGCCACGACGGTTCCCCCGGACGTTCGGCCCGCCACAGCAGGGCATCCAGTGGATCACGCTTGCCCGGCCGGTCCGGGTCACCGCCGCGTTCGGCGAACAGGCGTTCCATAGTGGCGCGGTCGTAGCCCGATTCGTACCCGAACTGCTCGGTGGCGTCGGTACGGAAATAGATATCCGGGTACCGGTCGTCCTCGACGGTGTAGGCGGCGCCGGAGGCCAGCAGTTTGCCGACCAGCTCGACGACCTCCTCCACCGATTCGATCGCGCCCACGTACTCCCGCGGTGGCAGCACCCGCAGCGCCGCCATGTCCTCGCGGAACAGTTCGATCTCGCCGGTGCCCAGGTCCCGCCAGTCCACCCCGTCGCGATTCGCCCGCTCGAACAGCGGATCGTCGACATCGGTGACGTTCTGTACGTAGTGCACCGCGCGGCCGGCGTCGCGCAGCACCCGGTTCACCAGATCGAAAGTCAGGTAGGTGGCGGCGTGACCGAGATGAGTGGCGTCGTACGGGGTGATCCCGCACACGTACATGGTGGCTGTCTTGCCCGGGGTCACCGGGCGAATACAGGAATCGGCGGTGTCGTGCAACCGCAACGGTGGCCCTGTTCCGGGGACCGCGGGGATCGGGGTGTCGGACCAGGACTGCATACCTTCGAGAGTAGAGGTCTCCACCCGCCGCGCCCCGCCCACCCCGCCACCTGCGCCGCGACCATGATCGCCGGTGGCCCGTGGACCTGCGCGAACGCGGCCGCCGGGAGAAGGCAACCGTTGGCTTCAGACAGAGCGAATCCGGCGCCGGCGCCGGTCACCGGGTCAGAAAGCGGGCCACGGAATAGGACGTGACGTCTCGGGGTAGGGCAGCACCGGTTCGTCGAGCAGGCGCTTCGCCCGGCGCAGCAGGGCATCGATCTCGGGGTCGGTGAGATGTTCGGCCAGGCGGTCGGCGAGCTCGCCGGGCAGGGTTTCGGTGAACGCGGCGATATCGGCGAGCAGATCCGCCGGTATCGGCTCCCCGGCCCATCCCCACAGCACCGTGCGCAGTTTGTTCTCCTGGTGCAGGCAGATCCCGTGGTCGACGCCGTACACCTCGCCGTCGGCCGATTCCAGGGCGTGCCCGCCTTTACGGTCGGCGTTGTTCAACAGCACATCCAGCACCGCCATCCGCCGCAACCGCGGATCGTCGGCATGCACCAGCGATACCTCGTCCCCGGCGCCGTCGTAGGCGCGCAGCACCTCCCGGAAACCGTCCGGTACCCGCTCCGGCGGACACAGATCGATCAGATCCAGCCGGGCGCTGTGCGGTTCCCGCGGTTCGCGGGTGGTGATCCAGCGCTGAACCATTCCCGGACCGTAGGGCCCGTCCCGTAACACCGTTTCCGGAATCACCGTCCAGCCCAGCGCACCGCAGATCAGATATGAGGCAACCTCGCGCCCGGCCAGGGTCCCGTCCGGGAAATCCCACAGCGGCTGCTCACCGCGGACCGGCTTGTACACCACCCGCAGATCGCCGTCACCGGTGGCGAGATCACAGACCAGGGTCACATTGCTGGCGACCCCCACCCGGCCCAGCACCGTCAGTTCACCCGCGCGCAGCGCGTCCACGGTGCCGGGCACGGTCATTCCTCCAGATCGTTCGCGCCGAACAGTTCACCGCGCTTGTACCCGTTGGTGCGCACACACATGTGCCCGCGCGCCGACAGCGGTTCGCCGCACAGCGGGCACGGCGGCCGGCCGGCCGCGATCACCCGGGTGGACCGCAGCGCGAATTCGCGTGCCTGATCGGGGGTGAGGAACACCCGGACCGCGTCCGGGCCCTCGTCGGTATCGTCGAGGACCACCGATTCGTCCACCTCGGTCTCGGTGATCGCCAGCAATTCGACGACCACCGCACCCGCGTCGGCATCCCAGCCCAGCCCCATGGTGCCGACCCGGAACTCCGCATCGATCGGCGTGACCAGCGGCGCGTTGTCGTTGACCTGATCGGCCTGCGGCGGCACCTCGGCACCGAATCGCCGTGCCACCTCGTCGAGCAGCAGGCCCATCCGGTCGGCGAGAACCTTCACCTGCTGCTTCTCCAGCAGCACACTCACCACCCGGGGTTCCTCCACCGCCTGCAGGTAGAACGCGCGATCGCCCGGCTCACCGACAGTTCCGGCGACGAAACGTTCGGGGGTGCGGAAAACATGGATTGCTCGTGACACATGCACCTCCTGATACGTGACCCTGTTCGGCTGCGGTACCCCGCTGCGCCGTATCCCGGCGCGGACGCCGATTCGCCCGATGCCGCCGAGAGGTGGCGCGTTCGCCGGTATCGGGCATACCCATTATCCGTCTTTCCTTCCTGCCCCGATCTCCCCACCGGGCACCGGTCCGGATGTGCCGGACTCGGCCTTCGGTGCGGGCGCCAGACCGGACAGGTCCGCACCGGTGTCGTTCATCCGCGTGACGAACGGCGCGGTGCGGGTGTAGCGGACAACGCTGAGCGAGGCGGGCTCGACCATGATCCGCTGGAATCCGTCGAGATGGATGCCGAGCGCGTCCGCGAGCACCGCCTTGATCACATCACCATGGGTACAGGCCACCCACAACTGGTCCCCCTCGTGCAGCTCGGCCAGGGCGCGATCGTGTTCGCGGATCGCGGACACCGCCCGCGCCTGCACCTGCGCCAGCCCCTCGCCGCCGGGGAAGACCGCCGCCGAAGCATGCCGCTGCACCACCTGCCACAGCGGCTCCTGCAGCAGGTCCTGGATCCGGCGACCGGTCCACTCGCCGTAATCGACCTCGGCGAGGCGGTCGTCGACCACCGGTTCCAGGCCGAGTTCGGCCGCCAGCGGCGATACGGTGCGCTGGCAGCGCAGCAGCGGCGAGGTCACGATCCGCGAAATCGGCAGGCCCGCGAGCCGGTCTGCGACGGCCCGGGCCTGTTCGCCACCGCGGTCGGTGAGTTCCACACCGGGACTGCGGCCGGCGAGAGTGCCGCCGGTATTGGAGGTCGACACACCGTGTCGCAGCAGGATCACCGTCATGCGGCCAGCCTAATGGGCGCGGTCGGGCGGAGCTCATCGGCAAGTCCGCGCACAGCCGGAACACCTCCGGGGTCCGGCCCGGCCGCACCTGCGGCGAAACCGGAATCGGCCGCCGCGGCAGCGTCGTCTCTGTCGGTCATGTGGCCGAAACGACCCCGCCCGCGAGCAGACCGATGAGTACGACGCCGAGCACGATCCGGTAGCCGACGAACCAGTAGAACGAATGCTTCGCCACGAACCGCAGCAGCCACGCCACCGACGCGTAACCCACCACGAACGACACCAGGGTCGCCACCAGCAGCTGGGCACCCGAGGCGTTGAGTCCCTCACCCGCGGGTTCGAAAGCATCGGGGAGACTGAACAGTCCGGACGCGGTGACCGCCGGGATCGCCAGCAGGAACGAGAACCGCACCGCCGCCTCCCGTTTCAAACCGAGGAACAGACCCGCGCTGGAGGTGGCACCCGACCGGGACACCCCAGGGATCAACGCCAGGCACTGCGCGATGCCCATCACCAGCCCGTCACGGGTGGTGAGTTGTTCCAGCGGCCGCTGTTTCGGGCCGAAGTGTTCGGCCGCCGCGATCACCAGCGCGAAAACGATCAGCATGATCGCCACCAGCCACAGATTCCGGGCGCCGGTGCGGATCTGATCCTTGAAGACCAGCCCCAGCACACCGATCGGGACGGTGGCGATGATCACATACCAGCCCATCCGGTAATCGAGTTCGCGCTGCGCCTCGGCCCCGGGGTCGTAACCGGCCGGACCGGTTCCGGTGACCACCGGAAGTTTCGTGGTGACCATCTCGCTGACCGGCACATTCTCCCGGGACCGCGCGGTCAGCTTCTCGAACACCGTGGCGCACCACACCCGCACGATCCGCCAGATGTCCTTGGCGAAGAACAACAGCACCGCGGCCTCGGTACCGAGCTGGGTCACCGCGGTGAACGACGCGCCCGCGTCTTCCCCGAAGAACAACGAGGACACGATCCGTAGATGACCCGACGACGACACCGGCAGGAACTCCGTCAGACCCTGCACCAACCCGAGCACCAACGCCTGCACCCAGGTCATCGACTCGCCAACCACACATCCTCCTGTACAACGCCGAAAACCCGCTCCGCCTTCGGTCTTACGGCACCCCGGCCGCAGCCGGGCACGGCGACGACCGGCAGCGACCCTACAGTGCCCGCCCCGGCTCCCGCGCAGCGGCCGCCGCTGCGGCGGACACGCCGAGCGGACGGTTCGTCCCGGACCGCCACCGCGCGAACACGCTCTAGGCTGGGCGCCGTGAGGATTTGTCGAACCGTGCCGGACACGGAGACTCGGTGATGGAACAGCGCACCGTCGGCCGCAGCGGGCTGCGGGTTTCCCGGATCGGGCTGGCCACCCATACCTGGGGCAGCCATACCGACCCCGATACCGCCGCCGCGCAACTGATCGCGTTCGCCGAATCCGGCGGCACTCTCGTCGACACCTCCCCCGCCTATGCCGGCGGGGCCGCGCAACGGATCCTCGCCGACCTCCTCGGCGATCTGGTGTCGCGCGACGAGCTCGTTCTGTGCGCCGGTGCGGGCCTGGTCCCGTATTTCCCGTCGGTTCCCGCGGGCAGCGACCCGCCGCCGCCCGGGCAGGCGCGGATCACGGTCGACTGCTCGCGCCGCAGCCTGCTCCGGCAGCTGGACCGCACACTGCTGGAACTGGGCACCGACCACGTGGACCTCTGGCAGATCACCGCCTGGGATGCGAGCACCCCGCTCGACGAGATCGCCGCGACCCTGGAATACGCGATCACCTCCGGGCGCACCCGCTACGCCGGTGTCCGCGGCTTCACCGCCTGGCAGCTGGCCAGCCTGGCCGCGGTCAGCCCGGTCACCGCAGTACAGACCCCGTATTCGCTGCTCACCCGCGGCGCGGAGGACGATACGGCGCCGGCCGCCGCGCACCACGGCGCCGGACTGGTGGCCACCGCGCCGCTGGCGGGCGGCATCCTCACCGGGAAATACCGGGACGGCGTACCGGCGGACTCCCGCGCCGCCGACGAGGCGACCGCCGCCGAGATCCGCGGCCGCCTCGACGACGACCGCGCCACCGCCGTCGTCGACGCCCTGGTCACCGCCGCCGACGGACTGGCCACCTCCCCGCTGGCGGTCGCGCTGGCGTGGGTGCGGGACCGGCCCGGGGTCGCGAGCATGCTCGTCGGCGCCCGCGATATGGGTCAGCTCACCGGGGTCCTGGCCGCCGAAACGCTGGAACTGCCGCGAGCGATCGCCGCCGCCCTCGACGATGTGAGCTCCACCCCGTAGTGCGGGGGCGGGCGAGCACCGGCCACACCCGCACGGATTAGCCTTGCCTTCATGAGGTATCACCGGGTCCGCTCCGGACGGGCGCGCGCACTGCTGGCAGGACTCGCGGCGGGCCTGCTCGTACTCACCGCCGCCTGCGACAGCCCCGAACCCGCCGGCGCCGCCACCCAGCAGGGTCCGGCCACCGCGGTCCTCGACGACCTGGATCCGGTACCGATCACTCCGCCGCCCACGCCGGTTCTGCCGGCCACCGTCCGCTCCTTCGACGGCGCCGATGTCACGGTCGCCGACGCGAGCCGGATCGTCGCCGCCGATCGGTACGGCACCCTCGCCCAGATCGTCTGGGCGCTGGGCCTGGGCGAGAACCTGGTCGGCCGCAGCACCGCGGCGGCGTTCCCCGCCGTCGCGCACCTGCCGAACGTTACCGGCGGCAACGGCGCCCTGAATGTGGAATCGATCCTGGCATTGCGACCCAGTGTGTTCCTCACCGACACCACCAGCGCATCTCCGGCGGTCCGGGAACAGTTGCGCGCCACCGGGGTCACCGTCGTCTACTTCGACCCGGAACGCACCATGGAAGGGGTGGTCCCACAGATCGAGGCGGTCGCCGCCGCCCTCGGGGTGCCGCAGCGCGGTCAGGAGCTCGGCCGCCGTACCAGCGACGAGATCGCGGCCGCCTCCGCCGCCGTCCCCGCCCCGGATCCGCGGCTGCGCATCGCGTTCCTGTACCTGCGCTCCAGCGCCATCACCATGCTGGCCGGGCCCGGCTCCGGCGCCGACGCACTCATCGCCGCGCTCGATGCCGAGGACGCCGGGCAGCGGGCCGGGCTGACCGAACCGTTCACCGCCATCACCAGCGAAGCCATGATCGCGGCCGCTCCCGACGTGCTGCTGGTCATGACCGACGGAATGAAATCGATCGGCGGAGTCGACGGGATCTCCCGGATCCCCGGAATCGCGCAGACGCCGGCGGGCCGCAACAAGCGGATCGTCGATATGTCCGACGCGGTGCTGTTGTCGTTCGGGCCCAATACCGGCCGTGTCATCTCCGCGCTGTCCGACGCCGTATACGGCCGGACCGGCGCATGAGCGGGGCGGGCCCGGAGGCGGCAGCGCAGCGTAACCACGGAGGACCCTCGGTCATGCCGTTGGATGCGGCATGACCGTCGACCTGGAGAAACCACCCGCACCCCTGAATACCGGTCACCCGCGCCGCCGCGCGGTCCTCGCCTTCACCGTCGCTGTCGTGGCGCTGGTTGTACTGGCCCTGGCCTCCGCCGCCATCGGGCAGGTCCCCACCACGCCCGCCGAGGTCGCCGGCAGCGTCGCGCACCGGATAGGCCTGGCCTGTGGCCCGCTGCCCGCCCACCCGGCCGGGGAGGTCACGCTGTGGGAGGTCCGGTTCCCACGCGTGGTCCTGGCGATCCTGGTCGGCGCTGCCCTGGCCACCGCCGGCGCGCTGCTCCAAGGTGTCTTCGCCAATCCGCTCGCCGAACCCGGCGTCATCGGAGTGTCCTCGGGTGCCGCGGTGGGCGCCGGGACGGTGATCGTGTTCGGCGGGGCCTTCGTGGCCGCCTGGTCGGTCGCGGCGGCCGCATTCGCCGCCGGACTGATCACCACCGCCCTGGTGTACCTGCTGTCGCGAGCGAACGGTCGCACCGAAGTGGTGACACTGGTACTCACCGGTGTCGCGATCAACGCGTTCGCCGGCGGGCTCATCGCGTTCCTGCTGTTCGTCGCCTCGCCCGCGGCACGCGACCAGATCGTGTTCTGGCAGCTCGGCAGCCTCAACGGCGCCACCTGGGATGCGGTCACGGTCGTCGCGATCCTGACCGCCGCCGGGATCGCCGCCGCGGTCCTCGTCGCGCCCCGACTGGACCTGCTCGCGCTCGGTGAATCCGCGGCCCGCCATCTCGGCGTCGACGTGGAACGGTTGCGACGCACGGTGATCGTGATCGTCGCCGTGCTGACCACCGCGGGGGTGGCCTTCACCGGCATCATCCTGTTCGTCGGCCTGATCGTGCCGCATGTGGTGCGGATGGTCGTCGGCCCCGGCCACCGGGCCCTGGTCCCGGTCAGCGCGGCCACCGGTGCGGTGGTGCTCCTGGCCGCCGATGTCGCCGCCCGCTCCCTGGTCGACAACGCCGACCTACCGCTGGGCATGCTCACCTCGCTCATCGGCGCCCCGTTCTTCTTCTGGCTGCTGCGCCGCACCCGGGCCCGGGCGGGAGGTTGGGCATGACCGCGGAAACCACCACACTGCGCGACGGGCTCACCGGTTTGCTGCGGCGCGGTCACGATCTGCCCGGCACCCCGGAACCGGGCCGCGTCACGCTGCGCGCCCGGGGAGTCACCCTGGACCGGCACGGGGGCGGCGGCGGGACACGGCGGGTACTCGACGACGTCGATTTCGAGGTCGCCGCCGGCGAGGTCGTGGCTTTGGTGGGGCCCAACGGCGCCGGAAAATCGACTCTGCTCGCGGTACTCGCGGGGGAACTGGACCCCGGCCGAGGCAGCGTCGAACTCGACGGCCATCCGCTCGACCGGTGGACACCCATCGATATGGCCCGCCGCCGCGCGGTACTGCCGCAGTCGCATACGGTGGGCTTCCCGTTCAGCGCCGCGGAGGTGGTCGCCATGGGGCGCGCACCCTGGCAGCGCACCCCGCACGCCGGCCGCGACGACGAGGTGATCGCGGCCGCCATGGCCGCCACCGACAGCACTCACCTCGCCGGCCGGTCGTTCCCGAGCCTGTCCGGCGGGGAACGCGCGCGCGTCGCACTGGCCCGGGTGCTGGCCCAGGACACCGCGACCCTGCTGCTGGACGAACCGACCGCCGCCCTGGACCTGGGGCATCAGGAAGCCGTGCTCGCCCTCGCCGCGGACCGCGCCGCGGCCGGTGCCGCGGTGGTGGTCGTCCTGCACGATCTGGCGTCCGCCGCCGCCTACGCCGACCGTGTCGCGGTACTGGACGACGGACGCGTCGCCGCCGCCGGGCCCCCGCGCGAGGTACTCACCGGTGAGTTGCTCAGCCGCGTCTACCGGTACCCGGTCGAGGTCCTCGACCACCCGGACACCGGTGCGCAACTGGTGCTGCCCGCCCGCCCCGCACGCGGCTGAGGCGTCACTGCGGCCGGGCGGCGCGTGATCCCGGACGCCAGACGAGTTTCAGCACGGCCGGGGTCAGCAGCATCCGGACGACCGTCGCGTCCAGCACCAGGGCCGCGATCATGCCGTAGGCGATGTACTTCATCATCACCAGCTCCGAGAAACCGAACGCGCCCGTCACCACGATGAGGATCGCCGCCGCCGAGGTGATCACCCCACCGGTGTGCGCGATCCCGTACCGGATGGCCTCCGGCGGGTCGGCTCCCGCGGCCCGCGCCTCCACCACCCGCGACAGCAGGAACACCTCGTAGTCGGTCGACAGCCCGAACACCACGGTCACGATCAGCACCAGCACCGCGAACATCAACGGCCCCGGCGTGAAATCGAACAGCCGCGCCCCGTGCCCCTCCACGAAGATCCAGGTCAGGATGCCGAGCGTGGCACCCAGGCTCAGCGCCGACATCGCCACCGCCTTCACCGCCAGGATCAGCGACCGGAACGCCGCGTACATCAGCGCCAGCGCCGCCGCCACCAGTACGGCCGCCAGCAACGGCAACCCGTCGAGCAGGCCGTGGATGCTGTCGCGTTCCAGCGCCGGCACGCCCGCCACCATCACCCGCACACCGTCCGGTTCCTCGATACCGCGCAGTACCGCGATCGCGGTGTCGGCGGCCCGATCGTCGACGAGCCCCGCCTGCAGCACATTGATCCCGGCACGGGTGGGAGCGGCGGGTTCGAACGGACCCGTCAATCCTGGAGTGGCATTGGCCTGCAGGCGGATATCGCTCAGCTGGGACGCGTCCGCACCGGTCACGACCAGACGCAGCGGTTCGGTCCGGAAACCCGGGAACAGCGCGTCGAACTCTTCCTGCGCCATCCGCGCCGGATTGTCCTGCGCCAGATACTTCTCGCTCAGACCCCCGAACTCGATATGCCGGAACGGCACCATCAGCAGCAGCAGGCCCAGTACCACCGGAACAATCACCGCCCACGGCCGCGCCATGGACCACCCCGCCAGCCGGGAGAAGATCCCGCGATCGATCTCGGCCTCGGTACCGGCCCGCGCGAACCGCCGCCACTGCCACAGATCGATCCGCGGGCCCGCGATCGCCAGCATCGCCGGGAGCGCGGTCACCGACAGCACCGCCGCCAGCAGCACCGAACTGATTCCGCCGTAGGGCACCGACCGCAGCACTCCGTTCGGGAAGATCAACAGCGCGCCCAGGCTCACCGCGATGATCGCCGCCGAGAACAGCACCGTGCGGCCCGCCGTGGCGACCGTCCGCGCCACCGCCTCCTCCACAGCGCGACCCGCGGCCAGTTCCTCCCGGAACCGGGTGACGGTGAACAGCCCGTAGTCGATCGCCAGGCCCAGACTCACCAGCGTCACCACGGCACTGGCGAAAACGTTCACCTCGATATAGCCGGTGAGCAGCCGCATAATGCCCTGGGTGCCCAGGATCGTCATCCCGCCGATCAGCACCGGGAGCATGGCGGCCACCACGCCGCCGAACACGAAGTACAGCAGGATCGCCACCAGCGGCAGCGCGATCATCTCCGCCCGCCGGATATCGTCCTGCATCCCGGTATTGATGCCCTCCACCACCGGCTGCAGGCCCGCCGCCTGCACCGTCGTACCGGCGGGGCCGGTACCGGGACCGCCGGCCGCCAGTTCGCCGACGATCGCCTGGTAGTTGTCGACGGTCGCCGACCCTTCACCCCGCAGGCCGATACTGGCGAACGCGTGAGTGCGTGAATCGTCGGCGAACTGCCCCGACAGTGCGCTGTCCCAGTAGCTGTCGATCCGCAGCACCCGGTCGGGATGGTCGCGCAGCAGTCCGGCCAGCTGGGCGGTCACCGCCGCCCGCACCTCCGGATCGTCCACGGTGCGCCCCGGCGGCGCGGTGTACAGGGCGATCACATCACTGTCGGTGTCCCGGCCGAAGGTCGCATCGGCCAGTTTCGAGGCCGCCACCGATTCGCTCGACTCGTCGAACCACCCCTCCTGGGTCAACCGGTCCGCGAGATCCCGGCCGTACAGACCCGATGCCGCCACCAGTGCCAGGAAGACCACGAGTACCGCGATCCGGTGCCGGTACACGAAACGACCCCACCGCTGGGATTCCGCCGGGTACATCCGCGCGCCCGCCGCCTAGCCGCACGCCGCGGTTCGGTAATCGGCCGAACGCAGGATCCCGCACAGATCGGTCCGCGACAGCTTCCACGCGCCGTCGAGATAGATGAAATGCACCACGGTGGTACGGACGGCCGTGCCGGAGCCGTCCTTGTCCAGTCGCAAGGTCGCGGTCACCGTACCGTCGTGGTTGTCGAACACCGGATCGGTGACCCCGTACACGGCCCGCGGATTGTCCTGCAGCGCCTTGTACATATCGGGGATCGCCTGCGCGAACGCCTCCCCATCCTCGATCAGCGCGGTCCGCTCGGAATCCGGCAGCGCCGGATCCAGCGCCCGTTTGATCTGCCCGTCCAGTTCGGCGGCCGTCGGGAGCGAGCGGGACGCGAGCTCCTGCGAGGTCGCCGCCGCGGACGAGGACAGCGCGGCCTTCGCCGAGGATCGCGCCGCCGCCACCGCCTCCTCGTCGACCCCGGACCCACAGGCGGTCACCGAAACCGCTGCCACGAGCAGAATGACGAGTGACATAAATCCGGCGCGCGCACCGCGCACCAGCCGGAAAACAGATGTGTACCGCATCACGTCATGAATACCATCATTCACTGCATACCTTCGATCACCGACCCGATCCGGGCCAGCAACGCCCGCACGGTCGGAACATTACGGCCTCGCGGCGGCGGCTCGGCGGCGGGGAGCAGATCGCGCACCAGTGCCACCACACTGCGGGTGTCGTCGAGATCGGTATCCGTCACATGGGTTTCCGCGACGGCGACCACGTCCTCGGGCCCGGGCACCTCCTCGGGATGGAGATCGGGCCGATAGACCTCCAGGCGCAGTGTCGCCCGCACCGTGCGGAACGCGAACGAGCGCCCGTCACCGGTACGACCGAATCCGTGCGCGAACGGGCCCGTGGTCACCTCGTCGGCGGAAAAACCCGGCACCTCGTGCATCGTCAACTCCTGACCTCCGCACCGTCTGATCCGTACGTTAACCCGGCCCATACCGGAGCCCGGCTGCCGACACCCCACATACCCCGCTGGCACCGCCGCCAACCCCGTCGTGATCAGATATTCGAATGCAGCATCGGTCGTTTCCGGACACAGAGCACCGGGTCCGGCGCCGGAGACCACGCGGTACCGTCGCCGCGTTACTGCTCACCGCAGTCGTCGCGCTGACCGGCTGCTCGGGCGACGGCGAGCCCGGCCCCGGCGACGTACCCACCCGCGAACCGGCGACACCGGCGGTTTCACCACCGATCACCACCGCCCCCGCGGGGCGGGTCTATCCGGCCCCGACCGCACTCACCGCCCTCGTGGGCGACGCGGGCAGTGGAAACCTCGCCGGCCTCGACCCCGCCGGCACCACCCTCACGGTCTTCACCCCGGCCACCGAGCCGCCCACGACCCATGGGGTACGGCTACCGGCCCCGGCCGCGGCGATCGCCGCCGGCACCGCCGGGGAGATCCTCGCGGCCGCCGACGGCGCGATCCTGCGCGTCGACGCCGCGACCCGCGCTGTCACCCGTATTCCCGTCGACGGCGCGCTGCGCAGTGTGCGCTCCCGCCCGGACGGCACCCTGATCGCCGGCACCGCCGACGGCCGGGTCCTGTTCCTCGACCGGGAGGGCCGCGTCCAGCGGACCGTGTCCGGTCTGGTGTCCGCCGACGCGATCGCCCTCACCGGTGACACCCTCGCCGTGCTGGACCGCCGCCAGACCCTGCTCACCGAGATAACAGCCGGTGCGGAGCGGCTCGGGCTCGCGCTCCGGGCCGGGGCCGGGGCCGTGAACCTCGTCGAAGCGTCCTACGACCGGGTCGTCGTCACCGATCCCGACAGCGGCCAGCTCCTGGTCTTCACCACCGATCCACTCGTGCTGCGTCAGCGCTACCCGGTAGGATCGTCGCCTTACGCACTCGCCTACGACCGGCGTTCTGACACCGTATGGGCGACGTGCACACAGAGCAACGAGATCGTCGGCTACGACCTGTCGACGGGAACACCGCGCGAGGTGGGCCGATATCCGACGATCCGGCAGCCGAACGCGGTGACCGCCGACGACACGACCGGCGATCTCTACATCGGCTCCGCGACCGAACCGGGTCTGCAGCGCATCCCCGCGGACCAGCGCAAGAGAGGGCAGTGATGGCATCCACTCGACGTGCAGCGACCTCGCGCACCACGCTCCCGGCCACCTGGGAGACAAGCGGCGACGACTACGAGTACATACCGCTGCGCCTGCCGCCCGATGTCACCCGGGTCACCGCCTCGATGCGGCTGGCGATCCAGGCCGAGTACGGCGGCTGGGAACTCTCCCGCGTCCGCGCCTACACCGACGGCAGCCGCCGCGTCCTCTTGCGCCGCCGCAAAACCGCGCTGACCAGCCCCGCGGGGCATTCCGTGGAGCTATGAGCGTGCTGTATCGATTACTGCTGCGGGTCATGTTCCTGGTCCCGCCGGAACGCATCCACCGTCTCGTGTTCGGGGTGATCCGCGCGGCCACCGCGCTCGCCCCCACCCGGGCCCTGTTGCACCGGGTGTTCGGCGTGGACGATCCCATCCTCCGGACCACCGCTTTCGGGGTGGAATTCGCCGCTCCGCTCGGGATGGCCGCCGGATTCGACAAGGATGCGACCGGCGTCGACGCCTGGGGTGCACTCGGCTTCGGATTCGCCGAAATCGGGACCGTCACCGCCGCCGCCCAACCCGGCAACCCGCAACCCCGCCTGTTCCGGCTCCCCGACGACCGGGCCCTCATCAACCGGATGGGTTTCAACAACCACGGCGCCGCGGCCGCGGCCGCCCGGCTGCACGAGCGGAAGACGAACGTGCCGATCGGCGCGAACATCGGCAAGACCAAAGTGGTCGACGCGGCCCACGCCGCCGAGGACTACGCCACCAGCGCTCGGCTGCTGGGCCCGCTCGCCGATTTCGTGGTCGTCAATGTCAGTTCGCCCAATACCCCGGGGCTGCGGGATCTGCAGGCCGTGGAATCACTGCGCCCGGTCCTCACCGCCGTGCTCGACAGCGTGCGGGTCCCGGTACTGGTGAAGATCGCCCCGGACCTGTCCGACGAGGACATCGACGCGGCCGCCGATCTGGCGGTGGAACTCGGCGTGGCCGGTATCGTCGCCACCAACACCACCATCGGCCGCACCGGACTCGCCAGCGACCCCGACAAGGTCGCCGCGATCGGGGCCGGTGGACTGTCCGGCCCGCCGGTCGCCGACCGCTCGCTGGAAGTGCTGCGGCGGCTGTACGCCCGGGTCGGCGACCGGCTGGTGCTGGTCTCGGTGGGCGGGATCGAAACCCCCGAGCAGGCGTGGGAACGAATCCTGGCCGGGGCTTCGCTGCTGCAGGGTTACACCGGCTTCATCTACGGCGGGCCACTGTGGACCCGGAGCATCCACCGCGGTATCGCGGCCCGGCTGCGGGCCGGCGGTTATCGCAGCCTGGCCGACGCCGTGGGCGCCGGCCACGCCGCGCACCGCTGAGCGGACCGGCCACTCACGCGGCGGAGCCGCTTCGGATGGCGCCGGGGCCGCCCCGGTGCGGAACCGCGCCCGGCGGCAGCCGATCGTGCATGAACTGCGACTCCAGCAGCCGGGCCTCCACCCGGTTCGCCAGCAGCACGACCACCTGCTCCCAGACCAGCCCGAGCAGATCCACCGACTCGGCGGCACGGGCCAGCGCCGTCTCGTCGTACACCAGCGCGGGATCGGACAATGACTCGTCCACGGCCATACCGGCATAGGCCTGCTCGAACGACAGATCACGGCCGGGCAGCCAGCTCAGCCGCCACCACGAGCCGTGGCGGGTCTGCACGCGTTCGGCGAATTCGGGGGAGATACCGCTGGTCATCAGCCAGTCGGTGATATGGATGGTCACAGCTGCCTCCTCAGGGGGCTCGGCACCGAGACCGGGCCGGAGAAACGGCCGGCACGGCATCGCTGCCGTCGGGGGGATGAACGACGAATCTGCGCGGGCGCTCAGCGCGCCCCGACTGGGGATGTCTCCGGATCGGCGCCTGCACGACCGGCGTACCGGCGCTTTCCGTAACGGTGGCCGCAGAGCAGGGCTGTCGTCGCTGTCATCACAGGCCCTCCCGTTCCTCTGATCGAGGGAAAAGCTACCCCGAATGTGTCATTTGACAGTTCTGCGGGTCAATGCCAATGTCAAACGCCGTTTGCACTATGGTTATTGCCAATCGCCGCGCGGCTGAAACCTCCGGGGGGTGGCGGCACAGCAGAAAGGGCTGCCGAATGGTCCCCCACGACGACACGGCCATCGTCGCCATCCGCAATATCCTCACCCGGCTCTGCAAGAGGTCCGGCCTGAGCTCCGACCGCCTGAACACCACCGAAATCGACGTCGATCCCCTCCTCGACCTCCCGGTGGTCCGGCGCTGGGCCGCCACCCACGGGACCACTCCCCTCGCCGCCGTCCCGCCCGTCGTCCGGGAACATGCCCGGCGGCTGCCACCGACCCATCGGGTCATCACCGACGCGGAACTGGCCCTCGGGCTCCTCCGCGAAACCGCCCCCACCGGCATCGATCCCACCGCGCTCTACTCCCAGGACCTCGGCACCCGGCGCGAATACCTCTCCGCACACTGGCGGAGACTCCACGAAATCGCCGGCGCCGACCCCATTCCCCCGGCCCCCACCGTCCGTTCCCTGCGGGCGACCCCCGAACGCCGGGCCTTCACCGCCTTGGCCGCGCTCCTGGTCACCGGCACCGTCTATCGGGACGACAGCGCCGCCCCCGGAACCACCCGGCACCGGCCCCGCGGCACCGTCGGCACCCTCACCGTCGTCGGCGACGCGGTGATCGACCACATCTACCGCGTCGACACCATCCCCGACGCCCGCGGCTTCGCCCGCGGCCGGTTCAGCGACAACCCGGGCGGCAAAGGACTCAACCGCGCGGTCGCCGCCGCCCGGCTCGGTATCGACGTCCGCCTCGTCACGACCATCGGCGACGACCCGGCCGGCCAGCGGATCCTCGACTACCTGCGCGCCGAGCGGGTCGACACCTCCCTGGTCAAGGTGGTCCCCCAGGCCACGACGCCCATTACCGCGCTCATCGTCAGCAGAACCGGAATCACCGGCACGATCTTCTGCGAGGACGA
The DNA here is from genome assembly GCF_000720425.1 of Nocardia rhamnosiphila NBRC 108938. Taxonomy (GTDB): domain Bacteria; phylum Actinomycetota; class Actinomycetes; order Mycobacteriales; family Mycobacteriaceae; genus Nocardia; species Nocardia rhamnosiphila. The sequence continues at coordinate 1,167,690 of NZ_JOAJ01000001.1, forward strand.
CCGCATCCGGCTCACCGGCACCGAACTGATCGGGCCCGCCGTACGCGCCGCGCTCACCGAGACCGATGCCGTGCTGGTCACCCTGGAGCCACCCCTGCCCGTGATCGAACAGGTCCTGGCCACGGTCCAGGCCCTGCCCGACCGGCCCACGCTTCTGCTGACCGCCTCCGAGATCGACTCCCCCCAGATCCTTTACCGGTACCTGTCCACCGTCGACTACCTGATCGGTTCCACCAAGGAACTCGACAGCATGGTTCCCGAGATCACCGCCCGCTCGGGCCCGCATATCGCCCAGCAACTCCAGATGCTGGGCACCCGAACCGTCTGTGTCGTAGAGGATTTCGGTTGTACGGTTCGCTCCGACCGGATCGCGCTCGATATCCCCCGTTTCCAGGCCGCTGCCCTCACCGACGTCCCCGGCTCGCGTGGCGCCTTCTCCGCCGCTCTCGTCTACCGGCTGCTGACAGCGGCGAAACCCGCCGCGGATACGCGTCGCATCGCCGACGAACAGGACTACAACTGGGCCACCGCCGCCATGGTCGCCACCCAGTCCTTCGCCGGGGATGTGCCCGGCGCCATGCCGACCGTCGACGAGGTGGACCGGATCATCCGCCTCACCGCCGAAAAACACTGAGGTGCACACATCCGCCCTGCGGCCGGCCGACCTCACCGACTCGCCGCGCACAGAGTGCGTACCGGACGAACCGGGCGTAAAGTCACCTATCGGCCCGCCATCGCACGGCAGCGACCCCGATCGGCGGGCCGAGCGCTGCGCAGGCCCTCCACCGGGCGCGAGACCGCCGGAACACCCGTATTCCGGCGGAGATATCGGCCTCGTTCACGGAACCGCACAACCACCGAAGGAGTATCGAACTTGAGCGCAGCCGCCGAAACCGGGCACCGATTCACCCGGAACGGACGGGAGAGCCGGTTGCGCGTACTCGCCGTCGACGGCAATCCCGGCCTCGGCCACCTGCTGATCTTCGGCGATCCGGACGACGACTGTCTCGTCCGGGTGCACTCCCGCTGCCTCTACGGCGAGGCCCTCGGCTCCCAGGACTGCGACTGCGGACCCGAACTCCACAGGTCACTCGACCTCATCCAGGACGCCGGGGCCGGCGTCCTGGTCTACCTCGAACAAGAAGGCCGCGGCGCCGGGCTCATCGCCAAAGCGCTCGGCTACCGGGAAGCCGAGCGTGCCGGTGTGGACACCTTCACCGCCTACCGCAATCTCGGCTATCCCGACGACTGCCGCGGCTATCAGCACGCCGCGAACAGTCTGCTCAAACTCGGACTCACCCGGGTACGCCTGCTCACCAACAATCCCGACAAAGTACACGCACTGCGCGAGGCGGGACTGACAGTTCTCCCCGAACCGCTCTACACAGAACCGCTGAGCGACCGCGCCGCCGCCTATCTCGACGCCAAGCGCCGCCATCGCGGCCACTGGATCCCGACCACGAACCCCGGGGCCTGAACACCACCGCAGATCTCGCTCGGCGACGATCCGCCCGCGGCGCCGGCGACAGCCGCGCACGCTGGCGAATTCGCATCCTGGACACCGAATACTCGGTAACATAGTGATCCACATCACTGCCGCGGCGACCGTCTCGGCGGTACCGGTGGTACCCGGTCCGCGGCATCCAGCACCGGGATCGGACCATGACCACAGAAATCGTCTACCGGCACCGCACGGGCGCCCTCGTCGACACCGTGCCTGCGGCCTTCCAGCAGACCATCACCCTGCGACCCGACGCCGTCGCGCTGCGCACCGTCGGCGGCACGCAGCAGATCACCTGGCGCGAGTACGGCGAGCGGGTCCGGGTGATCGCCGCCGGACTGTCCGCACTGGGCCTCGGCCGCGGCGACACCCTCGGCGTGATGCTCACCAACCGGCCGGAATTCAACCTCGTCGACACCGCCGCCCTGCACGTCGGCGCCACCCCGTTCTCCGTTTACAACACCTGCTCCCCGGAGCAGGTCGCGCATGCCTTCACCAACGCCGGAAACAACATCGTCGTGACCGAACAGCAGTTCCTCGGCACCGTCCGCGCCGCGGGCGTCACGCTCGACCACATCGTCCTCGTCGACGGGCCCGCGGAAGGCACCACCACTCTGGCGGACCTGGAAGCCGCCCCCGACCCGGATTTCGACTTCGAGGCCGCGTGGCGGGCCGTCGAACCCGGCGACCTGGTCACCGTCATCTACACCTCCGGCACCACCGGCCCATCCAAGGGGGTCGAGCTCACCCACCGCAATGTGCTCGCTCAGATCATCGCGCTGAACAGCGGCCCCATGGACGTCGGGCTCGACGACCGTGCCCTGTCCTATCTGCCCGCCGCGCACGTCGCCGACCGCATCTCCGGGCACGCCATCAACCTCGTCACCGGTATCCAGATCACCACTGTCCCCGACCCCCGGGAGATCGCCGCCGCGCTCCCGGACGCCCGGCCGACGGTGTTCTTCGGCGTGCCGCGGGTCTGGCAGAAGATCAAAGGCGGCGTCGAAGCGAAACTGGCCGCCGAAACCGGCGCCAAGAAAGCCGTCGCGAAGTGGGCCGTGGCCACCGGAATCGCCGCCGCCCGAGCCGATCTCGCCGGCACCGGCCGCGGCCCACTACTAGGTCTGCAGCACCGCGTCGCCGAGAAACTGCTCCTCGGCAAGGTGCGTGCCGCCCTCGGCCTCGCGGACCTGCGCGTCGCGTCCTCGGGCGCCGCGCCCATTCCACCGGAAACCCTCGAATTCTTCCTGGGCCTCGGATTCTGCGTCTCCGAGGTCTGGGGTATGTCGGAGACCAGCGGTGTCGCCACCTACACCGAACTGGACAAACCCCGCCCCGGCTCGGTGGGACGCCCGGTCGACGGCGTCGAGCTGCGCCTCGCCGACGACGGTGAGGTCCTCGTGCGCGGCGAGATCGTCACCCACGGCTACCGCGGTATGCCCGAGAAAACCGCGGAGGCGCTCGACGCGCAGGGGTGGCTGCACACCGGCGATATCGGCACTCTCGACCCCGACGGCTATCTCCGGATCATCGACCGCAAGAAGGAGATGATCATCAACGCGAGCGGCAAGAACATCGCGCCGAGCAATATCGAGAACGCCGTGAAAGCGGCCTCCTCGCTGGTGGGCCAGGTCGTTGCGCTCGGCGAAGCCCAGCCCTATATCACCGCACTCATCGTGCTCGATGCGGATATGGCCGCCGTACGGGCCAAAGAGATCGACGCCGCGGCAGCCGATATCGGGCAGCTGGCGCGACGACCCGAGGTCATCGAGGACGTGCGGGCGGCGGTCGCGGCGGGGAACGCGAAACTGTCCCGGGTGGAACAGATCAAACGATTCACCATCGTCGATACGGTCTGGGAACCCGGCGGTGACGAACTCACCCCGAAGATGTCGCTCAAACGAGCGCCGATCGCCACGAAGTACGCGGCACAGATCGAAGCGCTCTGCGCCGACTCACCACCCGAGACCGTGATCGAGGTACGAGCCCGGTGAACAGCGCGGTGGCCCCGGCGGGTATACCGCCGGGGCACCACCGGGCCGCGCGAAATTACTTCTGCTCGTAGGTGCCGACCAGAATCGCCCGCGCCAGAGTGTGCGAGAACAGGTTGAATCCGAGGAACGCCGGGGAAGCCTCCGGCGGCACGCCCAGCGAGTCCACATCCACCGCGTGCACCACGATGAAGTAGCGGTGCGGACCGTGTCCGGCAGGCGGGGCCGCCCCGACGTAGCCCGCGAACCCGCCGTCGTTACGGAGCGTCACCGCGCCGGACGGCAATTCGCCGCCCTCACTGCCGGCCCCGGCGGGCAGCTCCGTCACCGATACGGGGATATCCGCCACCGCCCAGTGCCAGAAACCGGAAGCCGTCGGCGCGTCGGGGTCGTAGACCGTCACCGCGAAACTCTTGGTCTCCGCCGGGAATCCCGACCAGCTCAGCTGCGGCGACACATCCGCACCGCCGGCACCGAAGACACCACTGACCTGAGCGTTGCCCAACGGCGCACCGTCGGACACATCGGTGGAGGTCAGGGTGAACGACGGAACCGAAGGCAGGGCGTCGTAGGGGTTGTCGGCCATGTTCTCCTCTTTCGAATCGGATCAGCTGTGCAACAGGAAGTGTTCCAGCACCTCGGTGCCGAATTCGAGCGCGTCGACCGGAACACGTTCGTCCACACCGTGGAACAGGGCCGCGAAATCCAGCTCCGGCGGCAACCGGAGTGGCGCGAACCCGAAACACCGGATACCCAGATGCGCGAAAGCTTTCGCGTCCGTGCCTCCGGAGAGCATGTACGGGACAGTCCGGCCCTGCGGGTCGTGGGCCAGGATCGCGTCGTTCATCGCGTCCACGAGATGACCGTCGAAGGTCGTTTCGTAGGAGTCGAGTTTGGTGATCCACTCCCGCTCCACATCCGGACCGATGAGTTCGTCCACTTCCCGTTCGAACGCGGCCTGCCGGCCCGGGATCACCCGGCAGTCCACCACCGCCTCCGCGGTCTGCGGAATGACATTCGCCTTGTACCCCGCGTTCAGCATGGTCGGGTTGGCGGTATCACGCAGGGTCGCGCCGATGATCCGGGAAATGGACCCCAGCTTGGCCAGCGTGCCCTCGATATCGGGGCTGCCCGGATCGAACTCCAGCCCGGACTCCTCCGATACGGCGGCCAGAAACTCGGCGACCGAATCGGAGAGCACGAGCGGGAACGTATGGGTGCCCAGGCGCGCCACCGCGGCCGCCAGGATGGTGACGGCGTTGTCCTCGTGCAGGAACGAACCGTGGCCCGCGCGCGCTTTCACGCGCAACCGCATCCAGCCCAGCCCCTTCTCCGCCGTCTCCACCAGATAGAGGCGCCGTTCACCGCCGTCCGGGCGCGGGACGGTCAGGGAGAAACCGCCGACCTCGCCCACCGCCTCGGTGACGCCCTCGAAGAGGTCGGGCCGGTGCTCCACCAGCCAATGCGATCCCCATTTCCCGCCGGCCTCCTCATCGGCCAGGAAGGCGAAGACCAGGTCCCGGGGCGGCACCGTCCCCTCGATCTTGAACTGGCGGGCCACCGCCAGCATCATCCCCACCATGTCCTTCATATCGATCGCGCCGCGACCCCACACGTAACCGTCCTGGACGGCGCCCGAGAACGGGTGCACACTCCAGTCCGCCGCCTGGGCGGGCACCACGTCGAGGTGCCCGTGCATCAGCAGCGCGCCGCGACTCGGATCGGCGCCCGGCAGCCGTGCGAAGACATTGCCGCGGCCCGGTGCGCCGGATTCCACATATTCGGTGGTGTATCCGGCGTCTTCCAGTTGCCGCGCCACCCATTCGGCACACTCTCGTTCGCCCTTGGTGGTCGCGAGATCGCCGGTATTGGAGGTGTCGAACCGGATCAGCGTGCTGACCAGCTCCACCACCTCTGCCACGGCACGAGAACGAGCAGAACCCGAATTTTCACCTGTAGCGGCCACGACCCCTTCCTACCATCTCGGGAGTCCTTGTTTCCCTTCGGTGCGGCCGACTCAGAGGGGGATGCATGCATCAATGCGCATATCTACGTATGGGCATTTTTAAGTTTCTGATTCTGGATTCCTTGTTCGAGAGGACGTGCCGTGCGGAGTGGCGAGGCCCCGAGTACGCGAGGCATGGTCCGGCCGGTCGATACGCCGCTCCCCCGCCCGGCACCGGAGACCGGAACGACTCCCCCGCTGCGCTCCGACCTACTCGGCGGGTAGTTCGGAAAGCACTTTACGTAGGTAGTCCCGGCTCTCCCCCGGGGTGAGCGCAATAACGCTCAACTTGTTCATCACTGTCATATACACCTCGACGTCCGGCTTCTTCTCCAGGTAGTGCGAGGTGGTGAGTTGCTCCATGTAGACCATGTCCGGCAGCTCGGGCTCCGGAAACCGGAGAATACTGAACGAACCACCGGCCGCCGGATGGCCGCCCACCGAATAGGGCAGCACCTGGATCTTCACATTGGGCCGATCGGAGGCGGCGATGAGGTATTCGATCTGATCCCGCAACTCGGGATAGCCGTCGATCGGGCGGCGCAGGGCATTTTCGTCCACGACCGCCCATAGCGTCGGCGCCGCGGCACGGCTCAGGATGTCCTGGCGGCGCATCCGTATACCGACCCGGCGTTCGGTCTCGTCGTCGTTACCGAGCGTGATCACCGACCGGGCGTAGGATTCCGTCTGCAGCAGACCCGGCACGAATTGCGCCTCGTAGGTGCGGATCGTCGTCGCGGCCTGCTCCAGGCCGATATAGTTCTCGAACCAGTTCGGCAGCACATCGTTGAACGGCTGCCACCATCCCGGATCGTTCGCCTTCTTCATCAGATCCACATAGACGGTCAGCTTTTCCGGATCGTCGACCCCGTAGAGCTTCAGCAGGTCGAGTAGATCACGCTCCCGGAACCGGGTCCGGCCCAGCTCGAGCCGGCTGATCTTGGCATGGGAACCACGGATGTGGTCGCCGGCGTCCTCGCGGCTGATCCCGCACGCCTCCCGCAAACGGCGCAATCTGCTGCCGAGCGAGATACGTAACACGGTCGGCCCACGATCGGCCTCCGCCGTATCCGGGATATCGGAATCATCACGCTCGTGTGTCATGGTCGCCTCTGGCCAGTTCGTGCTGTGCTGCATCGTACGGCGCCCGCCACCGCCGAACCGCACCGGTCGGCAGGCAATCCTACTATCCGGTAAGCGCATATTCCGGTAACGCGCCCGCTCCGAGCGGGACCGGCACCTGCGCGGCTATCGGCTGCCGCGAACGTGCGGATCGAATCCTACAGTGCCGCATACCCGTAGCATCTTCCTGTTTGCACGCGGTATCAGGTTTCCTTGCGTAAACTCCCCCACGACACGACGTCCGGCTTCACCTGTACCGCGACGACCCGGGAGACGACACCGATGAGGGCATCGGCAGCAGGAGCGAGTACCACTGGAGTTGTTTCCAGCATAGCGCGTGTCCGTGCGGCCCGGGGACACGAACCGGCCGCACCGCCCGGCGGCGGCAACCCCCTCGCGAACCGGTGCGATCGAACCGAGGCCGCGCGTAAAGCCTTGGCCGCCAACGTTTCCCCCCGCCACCGGCGGATGTTCTCATCCGGCCGGATCGGGCGCCGCCCGATAGGGTGGTCCGCAGTCAACCGGAACCGGCCGTTCCTGCCGAGGCAGCCCGCTTCCACCGTACGTTCCGACGAACAGGATCCGGCCGCGAGCATCTTCCACCGACCGCCGCACGCAGTGCCGCACCACGGGCCGCCCTGCGGGCCCTTCCGTGCGGTGGGTGTCCGGCCCCCTTTCCCGTCACCGCACCATCCGGCGTGCCCAGAACGAGCACCAGTACCAGTTGGAGGCCCCCAATGCCCGACACAGTCACCACCACCGAGATCCGCACGAAACTCTCCGAAGTCCTCGGTCACTCCAGTATCGACCTGGCGACATCCAAGGACGGCGTCAACTGGGCCACGAGCGCCTTCTTCGCCAACCTCGACGACGACCTCTTCCGCCTCACCCTCATCCTGGAGAACAGCGGCCGGACCCTGGAGCAACTCAAGGCCAACCCCAATGTGGGTGTGAAGGTGGTGCCCGGCGGAATAGCGGATCCCTTCGCCCAGGGCCTGGGCACGGTCACCCTGCGCGAGGGGGCCGACCAGGACGAGACCTTCCGGGCACTGCTGCGCAAGGAACCACAGATCGAACCGTTCTTCGCCACACCGGTCACCGCGCTGGTGATCGATATCGACTGGTGGCGCGTCACGCATCTGGGCGGCGGCTGGCTGCCCGGCAAGGTCCTCGAGCGCAGTACGGACGCCTGAGGGGACGCCGCCGGGTCGACGGCATAACATCGCCCTGTTCGATTCGCAACGTAGAGAGAGGTATTCATGGCCGAACCGGCTCATCGGACAGGGGTTCGTGTCCCGGTCGGGGTGGACACCACCCGGCCCAGCATCGCCCGTGTCTACGACTACAGCCTCGGCGGCAAGGACAACTACGACGTCGACCGCGTCGCCTTCGATCAGGTCCTGCAGATCGCACCACGGCAGGGCGATGTCTCCCGGATGAACCGGCGCTGGCTCCACCGCGTGGTGCGGTATCTGGCCGGACCGGCCGCCATCGATCAATTCCTCGATATCGGCGCCGGTTTGCCGACGGTGGGCAACACCCATCAGATCGCGCAGCAGGAGAACCCCGAGGCCACGGTCGTCTATGTCGACAACGATCCGGTGTGCAACGCACACGGCCGGGTGCTTCTGGAACAGAACGAGAACACCCATTTCGTCTCCGGCGATCTCCTCGAGGAGAACACGCTGCTGGAGAACAAGAACGTGCTGCAGTACCTGGATATGGACCGGCCGATCGCGGTGATCCTGTGCGGGCTGCTGCATCACGTCGACGACGATCTCGAACCGGCGCGGGTCATGCGCGAATACATCTCCCGGCTGCCCGCGGGCTCGTATGTCGCGATCACCAACTTCTGGGACCCGGCCGACGAGAACCCGGAACTGCACGATCTGGCCGAGCGCTTGGAGCGGGCGTTCACGGAAATGGGGCTGGGTTCGGGGTGGTACCGCACCCGCGCCCAGCAACTCGAGTACTTCGACGGCCTGGAGATCATCGCGCCCGGCCTCGTGGAACTCGAGGACTGGTGGCCGGCCGGACCGGCGACCCGGCCGCGGCTTCCGGAGGAAAAGGTGATCATCGGCGGCGTCGGATACAAACGCCCCGTGGAAAGAGTCCGATTGCACAGTGTGGACGGAAACGGCTGAATCGCCTCGTTGTCCGGTGGTGCACGGCGCCGGGTTTCCACCCGGCGACCGCCACGATCGGGCAACAACGAACCCACTTGAGGCACAGTTGTTTTCCCAAACAGGACAGCTCGGCCCGATATCGTGCCGAGCGCGCCTATCCGGGTTAGGCTCGGCCCACTCCGACGACGCGAACCATTCTCTCGCGCAGTTCGATCGGCGCCGATTGCTCGCTCCGGCACCGCGTTCTACGCTTTGGTGACCCGACTCATATTTCCAGCCAGTTTTTCTTTCGCGCAGAGAGAAGGTCGAGATGGCCGAACCGGCGTACCGGACCGGCGTTCGCAAACCGGTCGGCGTGGACACCACCCGGGCCAGTATCGCCCGTGTCTACGACTACAGCCTCGGTGGCAAGGACAACTACGACGTCGACCGCGCCGCCTACGCCGCGATCCTCGAGGTCGCGCCCCGGCAGGGCGATGTATCGATCATGAACCGGCGCTGGTTGCACCGGGTCACCCGGCATCTGGCGGGCAGCGCCGGTATCGACCAATTTCTCGATATCGGCGCCGGACTGCCCACTGTCGCCAATACCCACGAGATCGCCCAGCAGCAGAACCCGGACGCCCGGGTCGTCTATGTCGACAATGATCCGGTATGCAACGCACACGGCCGGGTGCTGCTGGAACAGAACGAGAACACCCATTTCGTGCCCGCCGATCTCCTGGAGGGCAAAACCCTGCTGCGCAATACCGACGTGACCCGTTATCTGGATATGGAGCGGCCGATCGGGCTCATCCTGTGCGGGCTGCTCCACCATGTCGACGACGAGCTCGACCCGGTCGGAATCATGCACAGATATGTGGACCTGCTGCCGCCGGGGTCCTATCTCGCGATCAGCCATTTCCACGATCCGGGCCCGGCCGATCCACAGCAGCACGCGCTCGCCAAAGAGCTCGAACGCCGTTTCACCGAAAAGGGTCTGGGCTCGGGCTGGTATCGCACCACCGAGCAGATCCTCGAATACTTCTGCGGCCTCGAACTCATCGAACCGGGCCTCGTCCAACTCGACGACTGGTGGCCCGCCGGCCCGCCGCTGCGGCCCCGATATCCCGAAGAGCAGGTCATGGTCGGTGGTGTCGCCTACAAGCCGGCCGACGACAGCACCGACCACCGGAATCGACCCGGGTAACGGTTACCCGTTGACGTGGCGGAACGCGGCCAGAATTCCGGCCGGTATCCGGCCGCGCGTCGACACCTCGTGTCCGTTGCGCAGCGCCCATTCCCGGATCACCTTCGCCGAGGCCGACCGCACCGGCCGTTCCCGTTTCATCCGCGCGGCCCGACCGGCCTTGCGGGCGAACGGGGTCCACTTACCGAAGACTGCGCGCAATTCCCCCGCGTTGGCTTCGGTCAGGTCGATCTCGTACGTCACGCCCTCGAACGCGAACACCACAGTTTCGGCCGCGGGTGATTCGCCGTCGAGGTCATCGATCAAACTGATGACGACCTTGCGCGCCATGGGCTTGCTCCTCCGATCACCGATTACCTTGCCAGATATGACATCAGCTACCCCGCGGCTGTGCGAATGACCGGGCTTGCCCGCAACGCCGGCACAGCGACCTCGTCCGGGGGATGTGAGCATACCGCTCCGGTTGCGGCCGCCGACGCCGGGGCGCGATCGATCCACCCGGGTTACCGTGCGGGGCCGAACGAGAGGACGAACCATGGGCGCACACCAGGCCGATCTGCCCGAGACCGTCGAATACCGGTTACCGCACCTGTCGATGACGGCACTCGCCTGGGGCGATCCCGGGGCCCGGCTCGCCCTGTGCCTGCACGGCTTTCCCGACAGCGCCTGGACCTGGCGTCATCTCGGCCCCGCTTTCGCCGCCCGCGGTTTCCGCGTGGTCGCGCCCTTCACCCGGGGTTACGCGCCGACCGCGGTGCCGGAGGACAGCGACTACCATCTGGGAGCGCTCGCCTACGACGCGATCGCACTGTATCGCGCACTCGGCGCCCCCGCGGACGCGGTACTCATCGGTCACGACTGGGGCGCATTGACCACGAATACCATTTCGGCGCAACCGGATTGCCCGTTCCCCCGGGTCGCGTCGCTGGCGGTACCGCCGGTTCCGGCCATGCGCCCACGCCGGGACGCCGGGGTGAGCGCGTATCTGCGGCAGCTACGGTTCAGCTGGTACATCCTGTTCAACCAGTTACCGGGGATCTCCGAACGCTCGCTCGACCGGCTGATCCCCCGGCTGTGGCACGACTGGTCGCCGGGGTACGGGGCCGAGACGGATATCGCCCATACCCTGACCGCGCTGCCGACCGCCGCGCATCGGACCGCGGCGCTGTCCTACTACCGCGCCTTCGTCCGGATCGCCGGAAAGCCGTCCGCTCGCTACGCCGGCCTCCACCGGCACTGGGCCGACGCGCCGCGCGTGCCCATGCTGTATCTGCACGGCGGCGCCGACACCACCCTGCATCCGGCATTCACGGCCGGGGTGGCCGAGGTCTTGGCACCGGCGGGTGGAAGGACCGTGACCGTGACCGGCGCCGGACATTTCCTGCACCTGGAACAGCCCGCACGAGTGGCACAGTTACTGCTCGACTTCTTCGCGGACGACACGGCTCGCGAAGTCTGACTCGGCGTTTCGGGCCGAGAGCGTGATCTTTTCGCCCCGGGCCCGCCGTAGCGCCCTACTCGGGTGCGATGCGACCACTCGCTCCGCTATGTTTCCGGTCACAGACGAGATATTCCCGCTTCCGCAACTATTACGGGTACCCATATGATCGCGCGGTGGCAAATGAGTCGGAGACGAGCACTCTCATCGAGCACTTCGTGCTCGCCGTCTGCGACCCCGGACGGTGGCAGGGCGTCGACCGGCTCGCCGAACTCGACCTGACCCTCTCGCAGGCCCGGGTGCTGTTCACTGTTGTCCGACGCCACGAGCCACAACCGATCCACACCATCGCGGGCGAACTCGGCCTGTCGATGACCGCCGCCGGCCGCAATGTCGACCGGCTGGTACGCCTCGGTCTGCTCACCAGGCAGGAGAGCCCCACCGACCGCCGGGTCAAGCTCGTCGGTCCCACCGAACACGGGCAACGGCTCGCCTGGGATCAGATCGCCGTCCACCGCGCGACGATCGATACGGTCGTCCACCGCTTGCCCGAGGCTTTACGGGAGGACCTCGAACGGGTCCTCACCGCCGTGCTCGAGTCCGGGGCCATACACAACGTCGTGGCGTGCCCCCCCGCATCGTCAGGAGACAATTCGTGAACGCAAGCCCAGCCCCCGCGACCGACGCGGGGGCTCCGGACAGAATCGACGCATCGGTCCTGAAACTGGCCGGTGTCGTGGTTCTCGGCGCCATCATGTCCATTCTGGACATCACGGTGGTGAACGTCGCCATGCCGACGTTCCAAACCGAATTCGACGTCGCCAACTACTCCACGGTGGCCTGGACGGTCACCGCCTACACGCTCGCGCTCGCCACCGTCATCCCGCTCACCGGCTGGGCCGCCGACCGTTTCGGCACCAAACGGCTCTACATGACCGCCCTGGTGCTGTTCACCGCCGGTTCGGTACTGTGCGCGCTGTCCTGGAACATCGGCGCGCTCATCGGATTCCGGGTGATCCAGGGCCTGGGCGGCGGCATGCTCATGCCGCTGGGTATGACCATCATGACCAAGGCCGCGGGACCGGAGCGGATGGGCCGGTTGATGGCCATCCTGGGTGTGCCCATGCTGCTCGGCCCGATCCTGGGCCCGATCCTGGGTGGCTGGCTCATCGAGGACGCGTCCTGGCACTGGATCTTCCTGATCAACCTGCCGCTCGGTGTGATCGCACTCGGCTACGCCTGGTTCATCCTGCCCAAGGACGAGCCGCAGGCCGGTGAAGCCTTCGATTTCGTGGGCATGCTGATGCTGTCGCCGGGTCTCGCGCTGTTCCTGTACGGCATCTCCTCCATCCCGGAGGAGGGCACCGTCGCCACACCGAAGGTGTGGGCGACCATGCTGGTCGGCGGAGCGCTGGTGGTCGCGTTCGTGTTCTACTCGTTCAAACCCAAGAATCCGCTGCTGGATCTACGGCTGTTCCAGAATCGCGACCTGACCGTCGCCACCGTCACGATGTTCCTGTTCTCCGCGTCGTTCTTCGGCGGACTGCTGCTGATCCCCACCTACTTCCAGCAGGTGCGGGGCGAGAGCGCGCTGCTGGCCGGACTGCTGGTGGCGCCGCAGGGTATCGGATCGCTGCTCACCATGCCGATCGCCGGCATGCTGGTGGACAAATTGCCGGTCGGCCGGGTGGTTCCGGTGGGTCTGGCGGTTCTCACCGCGACCATGTTCGGGCTCACCCAGATCGAGGCCGACAGCTCCTACTTCTATGTGCTCGGCGTGCTGTTCGTCATGGGTCTCGGTATGGGTCTCACGATGATGCCGCTGATGACGGCCGCCCTGCGCACGCTGAACGAGGCACAGGTCGCGCGCGGTTCCACTCTGTTGAACATCATCCAGCAGATCGCCAGCTCGGTGGGTGTCGCGGTGATCTCGGTGGTGCTGACCAACCGGATGCAGAACTCCGAGGCCGTGTCGGCGGGGCAGGCGATGATGGAGGCCCAGCGGACCGGCGAACAGCCCGATCCGTCGGTGCTGCAGTACATCGCGAGCCTCGGCGACAAGTTCGAAACCGTCATGCTCGGGGAGATGTCGGACGCCTACGCCGGCACCTTCTGGGTGGCGTTCGCGCTGTGCCTGGTCACCCTCGGCTTCTCCGTCCTGCTTCCGCGTAAGGCAAGCGCGGTGGCGAAGTCCGATTCCGATACGCCGGCCCCGGTGCTCATGCACTGATCTCCCGGCACTCCGGACCCACACCGCCCGCCCGAACCACCCCGGTTCAGGCGGGCGGTTGCGTTTTCCGGAACCAGTCGAGAATCCGCGGAAGCGCCTCCCGGACGGTGGCACCGTGGTCGATATCGCCGAGGTCGATCAGTTCGGCGGAGGCGCCCAGTTCGGCTTTCGTACAGCGCAGCGAATTCTCGAAGGGGACACTGCGGTCTCCAGATGCCGCGAACAGACCAACCGGCACCTTCGCGGTCCAGTCGCAGACGGTATCGCTGTCGGCCATGGCCTGCAGTGCGGCGCCGGTGGGGTTGCGTGCCAGTTCCAGGTATTGCGGGGTCAGCAATTTTTGTGGGGTATCCGGGAGGCCCGAGGCTACGGCCAGCACATCGTGGTGCCCGTCGAAAAGCCCGTCGATCCGCTGCGCGTAGGGCTGCTGGAACGCATCGGCGGGATCGTCGTAGAGGTGGTAGATCCGATTCATCGCGGTGATCCAATAGCCCAGGTACAGCACCGCTTGCCGGCCCTCCACCCGGCCGTCCAGCGCGGCCGGGGCCTGGACCTCCTGGACAGCGTAGGCACCGCTGACCGCGGCGACCGCGGCCGGGGCGAAACCCTCGACCGCGCCGCTGTTGAGCTCCCGGCCGAGTGCCAGGGCGGCCTGGGCGCCCTGGGAGAACCCGGTCACCAGAACGTTCGGATCCAGGTCACGGCCCTGGTCGGCAAGCAGCGAACGGGCGGCCAGGAGCAGATCCGCCGAGGCGGAGGCCTCGGTGGGGGCATGGGCGTAGGGATGGAAACCGGGGCCCTCCCCGAGACCCAGATAGTCCGGGGCGACCGCGGCGTAACCGGCGGCGGCGAACTGGACGGTGCGGGCACGTTCGGTCTCGCCGTCCGCCGAGGGCGCTTCGTCGCGGCGCACCGTGGTTCCGTGCGCGTAGGAGACCAGACGCAACCGCTGCACGCTGGTATCCGGGGCCACCACCAGGCCGCTGGCGGTGGTGGGCGTTCCGTCGGCCGCGACGGTTTCGTACACGACCCGGTGGGCGCGGACACCGTTCGCCCCGGTCACCGGATATCGCCATTCGGCGAGATAGTCACCGGTCTCGGCGGCGGTCATCTCGAAGACCGGCGCCACCGAGACGACGCTGCCGCGCCCGGGCCGGTCCGCGTCGTCGTGCGCGCCGCCGCACGCGGCCGCGAAAAGGCACAGCGCACTCACCATCGATACAAGCGCCCGGCGCATCGTCACTGTCGTTCTCCCGGCTGTGGTCCCGACCCGATCGGGCCTCACCGTAGCCGATCACCCGGTGACCGGCCGCCAGGCGGCGCGAGCGTCGCCGGCCCACCGGCCCGCGGTGGCCGGGGTCGTGCGGGCGGGCGGAGGCGAAACAACTCCGGGACCACCGACGATGACAGGGACGTGAACCTCGAAGTACTACCGCCGGCCGAGCGGCGGGACATCGTGCGACGCCTGATCGCGCTCTGTCATATCGTCAACGATCTCGTCGAGATCACCGCAACCACGCCAGCCGACGGCGGGCCCGACCCGGACGCGCTCCACGAACACGCCCAGCAGATCCAGACCGTGGTCCGCGATATCGTGGTCGATCTGGTGGCCAACGGCCGGCAGTCGGACGCCGCCTGAGGAGAAGTCGCGCCGGCCCATCGCCGTTTCGCGGCGTGTTCCCAATGGTGGGCGCAGAATTAGACTGGGCTGATGGTCAAACCGAGCCCGTGGGGAGCGAGCGGCGGTGACGGCGACACTTCGTCGAGCACGGTTCGCACCGCGACACCACAGCCGGCCTCGTCCGCATCCGCCGGTGCCCGCGCGGAAGTCTGGGAACGACGCCGGACCCTTGCCCGGGCCGGACTGCGGCGGGTGGCCGAACAGGCCGAGGACATCCGCACCGCGCCGGCGATGACCGGCAAATGGGGATATGTGATCACCGCACTGGGCGGTGTCATCGTCTTCATCCTCATGTTCAAGCACTGGATGGTCGCGCACGGGCCGGACGGTATGGCCGGTGCGACCCCGTTCGGCCAGGTCGATTCCACCACTCGCTATTTGAGCGTCTGGTCCTCGCACGGCCCACCGCCCGCAGCCGACCTCACCGGCTCATGGGCAGTGGCCGCCAGCAGTATGATCGCCCTCACCATTGCGGCAATCGCGATCCATATCGCCACCAACTCAGAGCGTTTCGCGCGGATCGCCACCGGCGGTGCGGTCCTCACCGCTCTCTTGGTGATCGCGAACATGCTGTATCTGGCCGCCCGCCAGAAGCAGCTCAAGAACATGACGGGCCGCAGCTGGGATCTCGGTGGCCAGCTCGGTTCCTGGATCAACTGGGCGGTCAACGACGGCTCGAAACCGGTCGCGGGCCTGAACCAGGTGGAATACGTCGCCAGCAGTACGATCACCACCTCCGCCATCGCGGCGGTGATCATCGCGGTGGGTTCGGCGGTGATCGCGGTGGCGACCATGCCGCGGACCGCCACCGGGGCGCGGATGCCCTGGCGGGTCACCGTATCCCGGGAGACGGCGTCGAACTATACGGCCACCGGCTCCGAGCCCGAAGTGGGTCCCCGGACCGCTCCGGCGCCGGAACCCGCCGCCACGGCGTCCGCTCCGGCACCGAGTCCCGCCCCGGCTCCGGACGGCGGTCCCGAGCCGGCCGCGACCGCAGATCCCGGGCCCGCCAAGAGCTGACGCGAGTCCGGACGCCGGTCAGTCCCGCGCGACCCGCACCTCGACATCGATATTGCCGCGGATGGCATTGCTGTACGGGCACACCTGATGCGCCTTGTCGGCCAGCGCCTGAGCTTCGTCCGCGGGAAGGTGGGGAAACCTCGAGGACCACCGTCAGCCCGAAGCCGCCACCGTCGGTGCTCCCGATACCGACCTTGGCACCCACCGCCGAATCGTTCACATTCGCTTCGGCCTGGGAACCGACCAGGCGCAGCGCGGAATGGAAGCAGGCCGCGTAACCGGCGGCGAAGAGCAGTTCGGGGTTGGCTCCCCCGCGGCAGCGAATGCCGCGGAACTGTGCGCAGTGTAGTGTCGCGCGCGGTGCCGGATCAGTTGCGGCACAGGGGAAAGTTCTGAGTATCATCCGGCGGCCCCCAATCGGTTCGAGCGATCGCGAGGCATATGTTCCCTGACCAGACCTCCACCCATTACCCTGTCTCCCCCATCCCCGACGACGTCTACGGTCGTGGTGCGCCGATTCCCGCGCCCCGAGAACCCGACCTGGTGATCACCGCACTGCTGTGGTTCCTGCTCGCGACGCTGGCGATCGTCTCGGTGGCGATTTCACCCTGGTTCCTGCTCGCCACCGGGGTGTGCGAAGGGCGTGCGGACTGCAGCGCCGATCCGAGCACGGGGAACTGGATCATCGTCCTCGGCGGCTGCTTCGGTTTCCTGGTCGGCGCCGCCACCACCGTCAATGCCGCGCGCAGCGGGCGAGCACTGTACCCCGGCGCACTGCTCGGGCTGGCCCTGGTTCTCGCCGCCTGGCTGGCGGGTTCACTGCTGATGGGCTGAGCGGACTCCGGGCCGCGGGCACCGGGAAACGGTGCCCGCGGCCCGGCCGCTCACGATGACGCGGTCGCGAAGCGCTGATCGGTATAGCGGCGCAGGTTCGTCAGGAAGCGCCGGAACGCCAGATTCATCACCGGGGTGGCGAGGAAGGCGGTGAACCGGGCAGGGCCGGCCAGTCGCTGGGCCAGGGTCCAGGTGAGTCGGCAACCCTCGGGAGTCTCCACGATGCGGTAGTCCTCGGCGAACGCCGCCAGCGCACCGGTCGAGCTGCTGTTGAAGCGGAACGCCATCCGGGTGTTCGGCTCCCAGACCAGGAACTCCTCGTCGCCGACGATTCCGCCGCGCATATCGACCACCCGGGTGGTACCCACACCCCGGGGTTCGGGAGTGGTCCAGGTGACCTTGGTGATCACGCTCGCCCAGTGCGGCCAGGACTCGGCGTCGGCCAGCACCTCGAACAGCTGGGCCGGCGTGATGGCGAGGTCCACGCTGTTGCTGAAGCGCAAGGGAGCGTTATCGATGAATTCGAGACCGACGCGCTCACACGGATGCAGGGTGCTCATCGCCGGCCACCGCCGTTTCCGCCCACCTGTTTCCGGTCGTTCATGCGCACGATCCTCTCGTCGGTCGGTACAGCCACACTCCCGGCTGTACACCGATGGTTACACCTGTCCAGTCATCTGTCCATAGCGCTCGGTGCCCGGCCGGGCATTGGGACCGGACGCAGGAAACAACGGGCCGCTCTGGCCCGCTTCACAGAATCCAGCGGTTCGGCGGCGCCGCGCGCATCACGAGAATTAGCTTCCGGCGATGCCACACCCTCGCCGGCCGCGCCGTCCGGGGCGGGCCCTGCTCGTCACCGCCGCCATCGCCGCCCTCGTGCCCGTGACGCCCGGTCCGGGGACGGCCGCACCACCGGACCCGGATCGGCCCGGCGCCGTGGCCCCGGCGGCCGGGATCGTCGATAGCATGCCGCGCGGTGGGCGCGCGGTAGAACTCGCGGTGTACTCCGCCGCGATGAACCGGGTGGTCCGGGTGCGGGTACTGCCGCCCGCCGATCCCGCGGCACCGGCACCCACGCTGTACCTGCTCAACGGGATCACCGGCGGCGCGGACGGCGGAAACTGGTTCGAGCGCACCGATCTCACCGAGTTCTTCCGGGACGAACAGGTAACCGTGGTCAATCCGCTCGGCGGCGCGGGTAGCTACTTCACCGACTGGCGGGCCGATGACCCGGTACTCGGACGGCAACGGTGGACCACCTTCCTCACTCGCGAGCTCCCGCCCCTGATCGACGGCCGTTTCCGCGGCACCGGCGCCGCGGCGCTCGCCGGAATATCCATGGGGGCCGCCTCCGTGCTGCAGCTGGCACTCGCCGCGCCTGGCCACTTTCGGGCGCTGGGTTCCTACAGCGGCTGTGTCCGGACCAGCGATCCACAGGGCCGCGCCATCGTCGAGCTGGTGGTCCGCGCCGGCGGCGGAGACCCACGCAATATGTGGGGCCCGCCACAGGACCGCGCCTGGGCCGACAACGATCCGTTCCTGCATCCCGAGGCGCTGCGCGGGACTGCCCTTCACCTGTCCGCCGGGACCGGGGCCCCCGGGCCGCTGGACACCCTGGACGGGCCGGGTATCCACCGTGATCCCGGTAAGCTCGCCGACCAATTACTGGTCGGCGGACTACTGGAAACAGTGGCGGCGGGCTGCGCGGTACGACTGCGGAACAGGCTGCGTGAACTCGATATACCGGCGACCGTCACCCTGCGGCCCGGCGGCACTCATTCCTGGGGTTATTGGCAGCGCGACCTGCACGATTCCTGGCCGCTCTTTGCTGCGGCACTGCGTAGATGAGTTCCGCGGCCGAGGCCGGTAACCGGCATTCAAAACAGCTGGGTGACATCACAATCGAGCACCGGCGATGTTGTGCGGTGACGGAAGGATGTCAACAACCCGTTCCGGTCAGGGGCAACCGATCGGTAATGTCGGCCCCGATACCGAAGCGGACCGGAAATTTTCCGATTCTTCGGCATCTCAATCGCATTTCTATTGTATCCAGTAATTCCGGCGACGTTCGTGGCACGCAATCCTGCTTTCAGATCGCCCGGTGGGAAACCGCGGCTCACCCGGAATTCGGGAGGACATACAGATGTCGGACATTGCCATCGTCGAGATCGGGTGCCGCTTCGGTGGAGGCACCGACTCCCCGGAATCGGCCGAGCTGATCCTGACGACCGATCCGGCCGCCGGGTCCGCGGCGGCGCTGCGCGCCGCGAACGGCAACAGCGCGGCCGAATCCGCTACCGCGCCGGGCGGCGGCGAGAACGGAACGAGCGGAAACGGTCATACCGCGTACCGGACCGGCAGCGGTGGCATCCCGGCACCGGCCAGGGTGCCGGCGAACGGGGCCGGGGACGCACGTCCGGAAGGGTCCACCGGAGACGTCCTGGTCGCCGAGGAGGCCCGGTCGTGACCGCCGGTACCGCAGCCGCCCGGACCGTCCCCGGCCCGGGGGCCTGGGCGGCGTTCGCCGGCTGCCTGCTGTCGGTGTTCATGCAGATGATCGACGTGACGATCGTCAATACCGCCCTGCCGGCCATCACCGCGGATCTGCGGGCGTCCTCGGCGCAGCAGTTGCTCATCGTGTCCGGGTACTCGCTGGCCTTCGCCTGCACCCTGCTGCCGGCCGCCCGGGCCGGTGCGCTGACCGGGCGCCGCCCGATGTTCCTCGCCGCGGTCGTGGCGTTCACCGCGGCGTCGGTCTGGTGCGGGACCGCCGACAGCGCAAACGAACTCGTCGCGGCCCGCGTCGCGCAGGGAGTGGCGGGGGCCGGAATGGCGGCACAGACCATCGCGATACTCACCGCCCTCTTCCCGCGGGATCTGCACACCCGGGTATTCGCGCTCTACGGCGCCACCTCCGGCTTCGCGGGGCTGCTCGGCCCGATCCTGGGCGGCACCCTGGTAACCGCCGACCCGGGCGGCTTCGGCTGGCACAGCATCTTCCTGATGAACCTGCCGCTGGGCATCCTGACCCTCACCTTGGCCTGGCGATTCCTGCGCCTGGGCACCCCACGGCAGCGGGCATCGCTGGACCTCACCGGTGTGGTCCTCTCCGCCGCGACCCTGTTCGGCCTGCTCTACGCCCTCTCGGAAATCCATCTGCGCGGGTGGAAACCGGTGCCGTGCCTGATCATCGCGGCCGCGATGGCGCTGGGTGCGGTCACACTGCGGCACGAACGCAAGGTGGCCCGCCGCGGCGCCGGTCCGCTGCTGCGCCTGGACCTGTTCGGCGACCGCGGCTTCGCGATCGGATCCGTCGTGGTCACCGGATTCTTCGGACTGTTCACCGCATTCGTCTTCGCCATCTCCATCACCCTGCAGGATGTTCTGGACTTCTCCCCCTTGCGCACCGGAATCGCCATGACTCCATTCGCCCTCGGCGCCGGGGCGGGTGCCCTGCTGTCGCCGCTACTGGTTCAGCGCTGGGGGGTTCGCGCACCGGCGGGCGGACTGGCGCTGTTCGCGGTGTGGGTGACGATCGGCGTCGCGTACGTGAATATCGTCGACGGCCGGGTGAGCATGCTGCTGTGCGCCGCACCGGTTGTCCTGTGTGGTTTCGGCGCCGGGGTGTTCGCGGTGCCGCTGCAGCCGATCATGCTGTCCGGGTTGGACGACGGGCAGCTGGCCGAGGCCTCCGGCGTGCTGCCCACCATCGAACAGATCGGCAACGGAGTCGGTCTCGCGCTGCTGTCCGCAGTGTTCTTCCGCGCGCACACCTTGGGCGGCAGCACCGTCATGCTGTCGGCGATCGCGGTGGTGGCCCTGGTCCTGGCCGCGGTCACGCTGGCGCTGCCCTACCCGGCACCGACGCCGGACCGCTCGGAACCGGCGCCCGCGCCGGCGGTGAACTGAGGAACGAGAAATGGTCGATTTCGGTCTCCTCGACGGCGCCGGCCCGAGCTCCGGTGCGGCGCGTGATGCCGGTACGGGCGTACGGTGCTGATGACCCCGACCGCAGCGAACCGGGGCACCGAGACCCGAAAGCGAGCGCGATGTCCTCCCCTGCAACGGTCGCCGGCCGAACCTGTGTCGTCACCGGTTCGGCCTCCGGGATCGGAGCCGCGACCGCGGCACTGCTGCGCGAGCGCGGTGCGACGGTACTCGGCTGCGATATCGACGATGCCGAAATCCGGGCCGACCTGTCCGTACCCGCCGGACGACGCGCGCTGATCGAGCAGGTCGGCGAGCGCCACTGGCTCTGACGGCACGGAGCGGACACCGGATCGCCACGCCGGGCACCGGGCCGTAGGCGCGCTGATCGGCCGGGCCACCGGTTACCGGGGCAGGCCCGCCAGATCGGCCATCACCGCCATCTGGTGGTCGAAATATGCCGCACGGTCCTCGATCACAGTGTCCAGGCGGCCGAAAACCTCGAAGCCGATCAGTCCGAACAGCTGGGTCCAGCCGGCCAGTACCCGGGCCAGCCGTTCCTCCGGTATCTCTCGCGGATACTGTTCGATCAGGCGGCACAGGTCGCCGCGGACAGTCTCGGGGGTCGCCTCCGCAATGGGCTCGAGGTGCTCGGATCCGTCGATGACGATATCGGCGAGAAGTAACACCACACGCGCCGCGGGTGCCACCGTCTCCACCGGGGCCGCATAACCGGGCACCGGATTCCCGTAGAGCAGACCGTATTCGGCCGGATGGGCGAGCGCCCATCCCCGGACCGCCCGGCAGGTCCGCATCCAGCGCTCCCGTAATTCGTCGCGCGCGCACCCGGCCTCGGCGGCGGCGGCCGTGGCCGCCAGGTCCTCGTAGGCATCGGTGATCAGTGCGGTCAGCAGCGCGTCGCGACTCGGGAAGTAGCGGTACAGGGCCGATGCGACGATACCGACGTCCCGAGCCACGCCGCGCAGGGAGAGGTTCGCTCCCTCCCGCGCGATATGGGCACGCGCCACCTCTTTGATCTCCCGGACCATCTCCGACCGGACTCGGGCACGCAGCGAGGGAGCGGACATGGGTGCAGTATGCCACGACCGAGAACGACAGTCCATTACGAGAACAGTGTTCTTGACCGACAGCGCTCGATCCTCTACTCTCGAAACAAACGAGAACAGTGTTCTCCATAGCGAAAGGTATTGCGCCATGCCACTTCACGTTGTCGTGGGAGCGGGTCCCGTCGGCTCGTCCGTTGCGCGGCTACTGGCGGGCCGGGGCGAACAGGTACGGCTGATCACCCGAAGCGGCAGTGGGCCCGATCAGGACGGGATCCAGCGGATCGCGGCCGATGCCACCGACGCCCCCGCGCTCGCCGGCCACGCGCGTGACGCCGTCGCGCTGTACAGCTGCGCCGGCCCGGCGTACCACCGTTGGGTGCGCGAATGGCCACCGCTCGGCGCGGCCCTGATCCGGGCCGCGGAGCTCACCGGGGCGGTCCTCGTGAGTACCGGCAATCTCTACGGCTACGGCCCCGTCGACGGTCCGATGACCGAACAACTCCCGCTGCGGCCCACCTCGGTCAAGGGCCGGGTACGGGCCGAGGTGTGGACCGCCGCGCTCGCGGCCCATGAGGCCGGCCGGATCCGCACCGCCGAGGTGCGCGGGTCCGATTATCTCGGCGCCGGGACGATTTCACCGTTCAGCGTCATGGTGCTACCGAAGGTGATGGCCGGCCGCACCGCGTCGATACCGGCCGATCCGGATGCCCCGCACAGCTGGACCCAGGTATCGGACGTGGCGAAGCTACTGGTGGCCGTCGCCGCCGAGGAGAAGGCGTGGGGCCGGCCGTGGCATGTGCCGACCGCGCCCCCGCTGTCGGTCCGCGCACTCGCCGAACGCACCGCGGAGCTGGCCGGTGCACCGCGAGCACGCGTCCGAGTCATGCCCGGTGCCCTGCTCCGGCTGGCGGGCCTGGTCGAACCCGCGGCGCGGGAGATGGTCGAGGTCCAGTACCAGCTCCGCGCACCGTTCGTGCTCGATTCCACCGCCGCCACCGAGGCTTTCGGGTTCGGACCGGCCCCGATCGACACGGCGCTGCGCGAAATGATCACCGGCGTGCGCACACCGGTGGGCTGAGTGAGGGCCCGCAGCTACGCTTCCGCCGTCCGCGCACGGCCGGGACCGGTGGGATACGCCGACGGACTCACCGCGGTCCGGAGCGATCCCGGAACGTGGCTTCCAGTTCGGCGAGAGTGGCCCGCAATTCGGCCGGCTCGTTATACTTGAAGATCCCGTCGTCACCGGATTCGGCCCGGATGGCCGCCGCTACGGCGGGGTCGTGGTACAGCTGGGCCAGGACCAGCAGCGTCGGGTCGCCCTTGCCCTCGGCGCGGGCGGCGAAGATATTGATGTACTGGGTCAGTTCCGGACGCTGCGGATCGTCGGTGTAGATGACATCATCGGCGGTGAACTCGGCCGGTACGGCGAACGTATCGTCCACGAAGGCGGCGTCCACGCTGTCCAGGGACTGCGCGGTCAGGGTCGGATCGATCGGGGTCAGCCGCACCACGCCGGCGTCGCGGTCCGCACCACAGGCGGGCAGGAGCGCGGCCAGCGCGAGCAGGACCGGAACAACGGCGAAACGACGCAGACCTCGCATTGTGCGCAAACCAGGCGGTCGCGTCCGGTTCCGGCCAGAATTTCGTTCAGCACAATCCCAACCGTTGCCGGGCCCGCGCACCCGCCGCTTGGATGGTCGAGTCCATACGGCCACGAGCATTCGGGAGCAGGCGTTGAAATTCCCACGGGTACTGGCGATACCGGCGTTGACCATCGCTGCGGCACTCGCCCTCACCGGCTGCGGCGGTAATGCCGGCTCCGACGATGTGGTGCGTATCGGGACCACCGAGAGCGATCCGGCGTGGGACGTGTTCGAGCAGAAAGCCCAGGATGCGGGGATCACCCTCCAGATCACGAACTACTCCGACTACTCCCAGCCCAATATCGCCCTCGCGCAGGGGCAGATCGACGTCAATCTCTTCCAGCACCTGCAGTTCCTCGGCGAATACAATGTCGCCAACAATGCGGACCTGACCCCGATCGGGGCCACCCAGATCGTTCCACTGGGCCTGTACTCGAAGAAGCACAAGTCGGTGGCCGATATCCCCGCCGGCGGCGAGATCGCCATTCCCAACGACCCCTCCAATCAGGCACGCGCCCTGTTCGTTCTGGAGGCCGCGGGCCTGGTGAAACTGTCCTCGGACACCCTGGCGCCCTCCCCCGCCGATATCGACCGAGGTGCGTCCAAGGTGAAGGTGACCCCGGTCGACGCGGCGCAGACCGCGCTGTCGCTGGCCTCGGTGGACGGTTCCGTCATCAACAACACCTACCTGGAACGGTCCGGTGTCGATCCGCTCTCGGCCCTGTACAAGGACGATCCGTCCAGCCCGGGCGCCGAACCGTACATCAACGCGTTCGTCACCCGCGCCGAGGACAAGGCGGACCCGACCTATCAGCGACTGGTCGAGATCTGGCACGATGCCGAGGTCCAACAGGCCCTCGCCGAATCTTCCAAGGGCACCTCGGTCGAGGTCCGGCGCAGCGGCCCGGAGCTGGAGCCGATTCTGCAGCGGGTGCAGCAGACGATCCGCGACGGCAAGTGAGCGACACCTCGACCGGCTCGGAGTCCGCGGTCCCCGCGGTCGAATTCCGTGCGGTGACCAAGGTCTTCCGCACCGGCAAGCGCGAGGATACGGCACTGTCCGATATCGATCTCCGGATCGAAAAGGGCGAGATCTTCGGCGTGATCGGCTACTCCGGAGCCGGTAAGAGCACCCTCGTACGGCTCATCAACGCCCTGGAGAAACCCACCAGCGGCACCATCGAGATCTCCGGCACCCCGATCACCGGGGTCCCGGAGGCACGGGTGCGGCAGATCCGCCGCGATATCGGCATGGTCTTCCAGCAGTTCAACCTGTTCCGCTCCCGGACGGCGGCCGGGAATGTCGAGTACCCGCTGAAGGTCGCGGGCTGGCCGCGCGCGAAACGCAAGGAGCGCCTCGCCGAACTGCTCGACTTCGTCGGACTGTCCGACAAGGCCCGCAGCTACCCGGACCAGCTCTCGGGTGGGCAGAAGCAACGGGTGGGTATCGCGCGAGCGCTGGCCACCTCGCCGTCGCTGTTGCTGGCGGACGAGGCCACCTCGGCACTGGACCCGGAAACCACCGGTGAGGTGCTGCGCCTGCTGCGCAAGATCAATACCGAACTGGGGGTGACCATCGTGGTGATCACCCATGAGATGGATGTCATCCGGGCGGTCGCCGATCGGGTCGCCGTGCTGGCAGAAGGCCGGATCGTGGAACTGGCGAAGACCTTCGACGTGTTCGCCACTCCGCAGTCGGCCCCCACCCGCTCGTTCGTCGATACGGTGCTGCACAACCGCCCCGCCCCCGCGGAACTGCGCCGCCTCGACGAACTGCACCGTGGCCGGCTGGTCACGGTCGATATCGACGACGCGCGGGGTATCGGCCCCACTCTCGCCACCGCCGCCCGGGCCGGGGTGGGCTTCGAGGTGGTGTACGGCGGAGTGAGCACTCTGCAGGACAAGACCTTCGGCAGTATCACCCTCGCACTCGACGGCCCGGACGAGGCCGTCGAGAAGGTGATCGCCCAACTGGACCAGCGGTAGCGAGGACCGATATGCAGACCGATTGGGACAAACTGCGGCCGATCCTCACCGAGGCCGTCGGCACCACCATCTATCTCGTGCTGCTCACCTTCGTGGTGGGCGGCCTCGTCGGGCTCTTCCTGGGCACCGCGCTCTACACCACCCGCAAGGGCGGGCTGCTGGCCAACAGCCCGATCAACTGGGTGCTCAATGTGCTGGTCAATGTCGTGCGCCCGATTCCGTTCATCATCCTGCTGGCCGCGCTGGGCCCGGTCACGCTCGAAGTGGTGGGTACCACCATCGGCACCGAAGCGGCGGCCTTCGTGATGATCGTGGCCGCCTCCTTCGGCATCGCCCGGATCGTGGAACAGAACCTGGTCACGGTGGATCCCGGGGTGATCGAGGCGGCGCGCGCCATGGGCGCGGGACCACTGCGGATCATCCTGACGCTGCTCATTCCCGAAGCATTGGGCCCGCTGATCCTCGGCTACACCTTCGTCATCATCGCCATCGTGGACATGTCCGCCATGGCGGGCACGGTCGGTGGCGGCGGGCTCGGCGATTTCGCCCTGGTGTACGGATACCAGCGGTTCGACTGGGAGGTCACGCTGGTGGCAACCCTCATCATCATCGCCGGGGTACAGGGTATCCAGTTCCTCGGCAACTGGACCGCCCGCAAGGTCCTGCGCCGCTGACCGCCGAGAACAGGCCGGTGCGCGAAGGTCCTGGCTCGGCGGCGGACCGGCTGCGCACCGGCCGGAATCTCCTCGACGGTCTCGTCGACGGTGAGATCCGACATTTCGATCCAGGCCCCCACCCGCGGTGTCGTCTCGCGCAGCACGGTGTCGAGCACGGAAACGGTGAACGCTACATAGGCGTTCTCGGCCCGGCCCGCTTCCCGCGCGGCCACCGCCTCGGGCGGCGGCACCAGCACGACGACATAGCGCGGATCGGTCGCACCGGCGACGCCTTGTCGTCTGTCTTCCGGACGGGATGTCGAGCCCGCCCCGGTGCCGGCACCGTTATTCGGCAGCGCATCCTGCGTGACTACGCGATCGCCGCGGGCTTCACCACGGTGCGGGTGCTGCCGCTCGAGGATTTCGGTTTCTGGCGCTTCTACCGACGCGATCGAGGCGGCCGGCGAGCGGTGTTCACCGGGGCAGCGGGATCCGCATCTCGACGGTCGTGCCGCTGGCGGAGATGATGACCTCCACCTCCGGAACCAGCGCGCGGATGATGGCCATCCCGCGCCCCCGGACCGGGTCCGGGCCGGGGTCGGGACTCTTCCAGCGGCCGTGATCGGCCACCGTGATGTGCAGGCCGCCGGCCTCACGCTCGAAGCGCAACCGGATGGTGCCGCCGTCACCGCGGTGGCCGTGCTCGACCGCGTTCGCGCAGGCCTCCCCCACGGCGAGCAGCACGTCATAGGCCTGATCTTCGCCGAGCGGGCAGTGCGCCAGCCACTCCTGTGTCCGGTGCCTGACCTCGGCCAGCCGGTCGGCTTTCGCCGGAAACTGCAACTCCCATCGGGTCGGCGGACTGTCCAGCCCGGACGGGCGGGTCGTCGTCACCTGATCGCCTCCTGTAGGTCTCGCCGGACGGACGGCGTAGGCGGTACCGGGTCCGTGGCGTTCGGCTTGCTGTCCTGTCGGGACTCTGTGCTCACTGCTAGCCATACCCATTCGTCCCCGGGGCATTCGAGCGGTCCCGCGGATGGTTCCGGGACCCGTGCCCGGTTGCCCGATGCGTTGTGGATCACGCCCGGTGATCACCCTTACGCCCGGCTCAAACGTGGCATGGATTACGCATTCGACGGCCCGGCCGGCGCCGGTGACTAGTATTTCGCGATCGGGTAGATTTCGTTACGAAGATCTGTGCCGGCCCCGGTCGCGTCCGCGCGGCGGGGCCTCGATACTGCAGAGGTGGAAAAGTGACGAAGTGCGAGCCGGAGGAGCGGCGATGAGCGGCGACAGCGCGCCCCGACTGCTCGATGTAGCGGTGCGGGCGAATGACGGAACCGCGATCGTCACGGTCCAGGGCGAGGTCGATATGGCTTCGGCGCCCCAATTGCAGGCCGCTCTCGAAGATGCCCAGCGCGGCGGGGACCCACTGGTCGTGGATATGTCGGAGGTCGGTTTCCTCGGGTCGGCCGGTTTGAGCGTGCTGCTCGTGATCTCCGAGGCGGCCGCGCCCGGTGCGGGCCTGCGCGTGGTCGTATCCGACGCCGTCCGCCGGCCCATCGAACTCACCGGTCTCGACAAGCTGCTGTCGGTGCACGAATCGCTGGCGGACGCGCTCGCCGCGGGGGTGAACCCCGCGGCGTCCTGAGCTGCGGCCGGCTGCCCCGTGGCTAACGAGCGCGGGGCAGCCGGACCACCTGGACGAAGAAGTCGTCGATCTGCTTGATCGCCGCCACGAACTGGTCGAGATCGACCGGTTTGGTGACATAGGCGTTGGCGTGCAGTTTGTAGCTGCGCAGGATGTCCTCTTCGGCGGCGGAGGTCGTCAGGACGACCACCGGGATATGCGACAGGTCGGAATCGGCCTTGATCTTCTCCAGCACTTGCCGGCCGTCGTATTTCGGCAGATTCAGGTCGAGCAGAATCAGATCGGGACGGGGGGCGTCGGCATAGGGGCCGGCGCGGTACAGGAAGTCCAGCGCCTCCTGCCCGTCGTGGGCCACGTGCAGCGTGTTCCCGATCTTGTTGTCCTCGAAGGCCTCCCTGGTCATCAACTCGTCGCCCGGGTCGTCCTCGACGAGGAGGATATCGATCGGCTGGCCGGGGTCGGTCATACGGTTTCTCCTTCGGGTACGGGTACGGTCGCGGCAGCGGGCGCTACCGGGTCCTCGGCACCGGGCTCGGCCTCGACGGTGCGGAGGGTGAAGCAGATCCGGGTTCCGACCGTGTTCTCGGTGTCGAGCCAGATGGTTCCGCCGTGGAATTCGACGATCTTCTTGCAGACCGCCAGACCGATACCGGTGCCGCTGTATTCGTCGCGGGCGTGCAGCCGCTGGAAGATGACGAATACCTTCTCCGCGAATTCGGGTGCGACGCCGATACCGTTGTCGGTGACCGAGAACAGCCGCAGCGCCGGATCATCGGCGTAGGCCGCGGCCTCGATGCGGACGACCGGCGCGTGGTCGGGCCGCCGGAATTTGACCGCGTTGCTGATCAGGTTCTGCCACAGCATGGTCAGCAGGGTCGGCTCGCCCATGATCTCGGGAAGATCGTCCGGCCGCTCGACCACGGCGTCGGCCTCCTCGAGGGCGCCCGACAGATTGGTGAGTGCTTTGTCCAGCGGTTCACCGAGCCGCACCGGCTGCGCACCCTCGCTGACCCGGCCCACCCGGGAGAAGGTGAGCAGATCGTTGATGAGCACCTGCATCCGTTTGGCGCCGTCGACGGCGAAGTCGATGTACTGCTTACCGCGCTCGTCGAGCTGGGCACCGTAGCGTTTCTCCAGCAGCTGGCAGAACGAGGCGACCTTGCGCAGCGGCTCCTGCAGATCGTGGGAGGCGACATAGGCGAACTGCTCCAGCTCGGCGTTGGACCGGCGCAGTTCGTCCGCTTGCAGATCCAGCTCGGCCTTCTGCTGCCGCAGCAGGGTGCTCTGCGACTGCGTGGAACCCAATTCGGTGACGATCCGGGTCCGCATATCCTCCACGGCCGCGGCGACCTGCACGATATCGGCCGGTCC
The DNA here is from genome assembly GCF_000720425.1 of Nocardia rhamnosiphila NBRC 108938. Classification (GTDB taxonomy): domain Bacteria; phylum Actinomycetota; class Actinomycetes; order Mycobacteriales; family Mycobacteriaceae; genus Nocardia; species Nocardia rhamnosiphila. The sequence goes on from NZ_JOAJ01000001.1 coordinate 1,197,128, forward strand.
GCGGGCGTCGATGTGATGGTCGAACTCGCCGTCGGCCACCCGCAGCGACGATTCGGTGAGCGCCGCCAGTGGGCGCACCACGAGCCTGCGCAGCAGAACGGTCAGCACGGTTCCGGTCAGCAGGAAGACCAGGACCATCCCGGTCAGTACCACGTCACGAATGGTGCGCGCGTGTTCCAGCGCCCGGTTGTCCGCGGCGACCGCGGCGGCCAGCCCTTCGTTCTGCACCGTGAACGCGGCACGCAATTGATCGAAGACGCCCTTGGCGCGCACAGCTGTCGTCGCGGCCAGTGCCCGGGCCTTCTCCGGTGATGTGGTGGCCGCGAGCGGACCGGCGTATTCGGTGCGCCACTGTTGCACCCCGCGTTCGATCACATCGAGGTCGGCGATCAGTTCGGGCCGGTCGGACAGCAGTTCACGCAGCCGCGCGACGGCGCGCTCCTGCTCCCGCGAGCCCTCGATGTAGGGCTCGAGGAACTGGGGGTCGGCGGCGATCGCGTAACCGCGTAGACCGGTTTCCTGGTTGATCAACGCACTCTGCAGCCGGTACGCCTCCGCGGAAGCGGGCAGAGCCTGCCGGGCCAGCCGGTCGGTGACCTTGTTGGTGTTGGAGATGACCTGCGCGCCCGCCACCGCGCCGATCAGTACCACCAGGATCATCAATGCGAAGACCAGCTGGAACCACGCCTGCGCGGTCAGTCGGCCCACCACCCGGGAGTCGGCGTTCGTCACCGGATTTCACCCTTTCGCCCGTCGTTCCAGCACACATGAATGATGGCCAGGTCGTCGTCGAGACCGCCCGCCGCCCCGGCCAGCTCCTCGACCCGTCCGATCAGCTCGTCGACGAACGCCTCGGGACGGTCCACCGGGACGGTCCGGGCGACCTCCAGCAGACCGGCTTCCCCGAGCCGGTCGTCACGGCCCACCCGGCCCTCGAACAGACCGTCGGTGAACAGCATGAGGCCGGCTCCCCCGGCCAACTCGACCTCCGCGGCCGGCCATTCGGCCCGGCCGGGCATGAAACCGAGGGCCGGCCCGCCGGGCACCTCGAGCCAGCACAGACCCCCGTCGCCGTGGTGCAGCATGCCCGGATGCCCGGCGCGCCGCACCAGGACCCGTCTCGTCGACGGATCGAGCGTCAGGCCGGTCGCGGTCGCGAAGGTCTGGCGGTCGGTCCGCTCGGCCAGCAGGACCTGCTCCAGCAAGCGCAACTGCCGCGAACCGGTCACGCCGGAGAGGACCAGGGTGCGCCAGGCCAGGCGCAGCGCGACACCGGTCGCGGCGGCGTCGGGTCCGTGTCCGGAGACGTCGCCGATGATGACGTGCACGATGCCGTCGGGATCCTGGACGACGTCGTAGAAATCGCCACCGAGCAGCGAATGAGCCCGGCCCGGGCGGTACCGCGCCACCACCTCCACCGCCCGGTCGGCACCGAGCAGCGGGGTCGGCAGCAGGCCCCGTTCGAGGCGGGCGTTCTCCTGGGCCCGCATCTGGCTGGCCTGCAGGGCCGCGCTGGTGCGCTCGGCCTGTTTACGTTGAATGGCATAGCGCACCGCGCGAGCGAACAACTCCGGCTCGACCCGGCCCTTGACCAGATAGTCCTGCGCCCCGGAGGCCAGGGCCGCCAGCCCCGTACTCTCCTCGTCGAGCCCGGTCATCACCACCACCGCGACACGGTCGTTGTGCGCGCGGATCCGGGCCACCGCTTCCAGCCCTTGGGCGTCGGGCAGCCGTAGGTCGAGCAGGACGCAGTCGGGCACCTCGACGCTGAGCCGCGCAGCCGCGTCGGACAGGGTGCGCACCCATTCCAGGCGCATCCCCCGTTCGGCGTCGGCTACCAGCTCTTCGACCAGCAGGGCGTCCCCGGGATCATCTTCCACCAGCAGCACGAAGGGTTCCCGCTCGAACCAGCCCGCATTGTCGGCCGGACCGAGATCCGCCCCGGCAATATCACCGCGCAAGGTCACCGCCGAACTCGCCAGCACGCATCGACACCCCAGCCTCCGATCACACAGGAAACGACGGCGACTCAGCGCACGCTCGTAGACTCAGCGGCCGGTTGCTGGACCGAGAGGCAGTCATGATCGTAACGGATGGCTGTCCACCCCGGTGAACGGGCGGTGTCCGGCGCCGCTGACCGGGCAGTCACGCGCGACCGACGCCACCGGACCCGGACGGGTCCGGTCCGCGTGGTCGCATACCCGGGACGCGGCGGCGGTCGCGTGTTAGCGTGGGCGACCCGGTGAGGCCCGAGATCGCTTGCGGGACGGGTTTTTACGAGCGTGTGAATGTCGGAGGAGACAACGGTGCGGATCGGAATCGGCCTGCCCTCAGCGGTGCCGGGGGCTACCCCGGAAACGATCGGGGCCTGGGCCGCGCAAGGTGAACGCGCGGGGTTCGCCGCACTCGGAGCCACCGATCGGCTCGTTTACGACAGCCTCGACCCACTGGTGACACTGGCGGTCGCCGCCGCGCACACCGCTACCGCCGAGCTGGTGAGCACCGTGCTGAACATCGGCTACCGCGGGAACCCGTTCGTGGTGGCCGGGCAGATCGCCTCCCTCGATCGGCTCGGCGACGGCCGGTTCACCGCGGGCCTGGGGATGGGCGCGTGGCCGGACGACTACGCGGTCAGCGATATGGCCATGACGACCCGGGGCGCTCGCTTCGAAAGCGCGCTGGCACAGATGCGGCGGGCCTGGCGGGGCGAACTCGCCGGCGCGGCCGGGCCGGTTCCGGCACTGGCGCCGGGTCGCCCCCAGGTGCTGCTCGCGGGTCTGGTGCCCGCCGGGATCGTGCGCGCCGCAACACTCGCCGACGGCTGGGTCGCCCCCGCGTTCAGTGTCGATCTCCTGCGGACCGGTCTCGATATCGTCGGCACGGAGTGGGCTCGGCTCGCCCGGCCCGGCCGGCCCCGGGTACTGGCCGTCCGCTATTTCCGGCTCGGAACCGATGCGTCCGCTGCCGCGCGGTCCTACGCGCGGAACTACTATGGCCCGGAGATGTTCGAGCAGGTCCGGCCCGACCTGCTCACCGATGTGGCGCATCTGTGCGACGAAGTGGACCGGATCGCCGAGGCGGGTGCCGACGACCTGATCCTGCTCCCCTGCTCGGAGGATCCGGCGCAGATCCATCTCCTCGCGGATGCGCTCGGCAGCGCACGGCTCGCTGCACCGGCAGTGGCGCGGTAACCGAGGTGCAGCCCGCACGGGCGCAGAGCCTCGGTGCCGACGCCGTCATCGGCGGCGCCGGGCCGGGGCCGACGGTGGCGCCAGCCGGTCACCGGCGATCTGCGCGCCGGCGTACTTGGTACGCCGGGTGAGCGGCACGAGTTCGTATCCGGTGATACCAGGTGCCTGCGCCAGCGTGGTGGTGACGAACCGGTAGACCGCGTCCAGACTCACCGTGGTGAGGTTGGCCGTCAGATTGGCCGGCCCGGTGACCGCGGCGGCGAACGGGATATCCGGATGCCTTGCCAGAATATCGCCCACTTCCTGCAGGTAACGGGGCTCGACAGTCATCCACAGTGTGGTCCAGTGGTGTTGCCCGGTGGCCGCCGGCGCGATATCGACGTCGAAATAGGCCAGCCCCGAACGCACCAGGGCCTCGACCCGGCGGGTGACCCGGCCCGCGGTACTGCCCGTCACGCGGGCCAGCGTCGCGTACGAGGTACGGCCGTCGCGGGCCAGGGCTTCGAGCAGTGGCCGGTCCGCGGGTTTCAGCTCCACCGTCTCCGCACCGCCCGCGGACGGCTCGGCGGCGTGTTCGCGTAGTGCGGCCGCCTGATCCCGGCTCAGTGCGTCCCGCCAGCCCGCCCAGTCGGTGGACGCGCCGCCGACGAATGTGTGCAGGATCGCGGACGGCGCCACGCTCGAGACCGGCGCCACCTTCGGCAGGATCCGGGTCAGCAACTCCTCGGTATCGGCTTCGCGCACCGCACGCAGATTGAAGTCGATCTCCCAGCCCCCGGAATGGATGGACACCCAGGAGACGTCCTCGCGGCGGGCCAGGACTTCGCCGAGCGCGTCGGCATGCTCGGGGCGGCAGCGTACCCGGATCGACCACACGGTGACCCCGAGTGCCCGCGGGTCGAGGCTCAGCGTGACCCGGATCAGCCCTTCCCGCCGCAACCGGCGGTACCGACGCGCCACGGTCTGCTCGGCCACCCCCAATACCTCGGCCATCACACTGAACGGAACGCGGGGTGACACCTGCACAGATCGAGCGATCTGCTCATCCAGACGATCCATAATGGCGGATTTCCCCGCAGAACTCTCCGTCACCAGCGGAATCATACACAGATACTGTCCACGGAAGACCTCGCTTCGGGACCGGTCGCACACTTCGGAGACGACGCGGCGCACCGGCACGGTGGTCCGCGACATCGGAGAGAAAGGTCGGAGTTCCCCGTGCACAGAAAATGGTGGACGCTGGTCGTCGTTTGCGCGGCCACGTTCATGTTGCTGCTCGACGTCACGATCGTGGTCGTCGCGCTCCCCGATATCCAGCAGTCGCTCTCGGCCGGCTTCTCGGCACTGCAGTGGGTGACCGACGCGTACGCCCTCGCCCTGGCCGCGCTCCTGCTGACCTCGGGTTCGCTCGCCGACCGCTTCGGGCGCAGGCGCGTCTTCGGCACCGGATTGGTGGTGTTCACCCTCGGCTCACTGCTGTGCGGACTCGCCACCGGCCCGCTGGTGCTGATCGTCTCGCGCGCGCTCCAGGGTGTGGGCGGGGCCATGCTGTTCGCCACGTCGCTGGCGCTGCTGGCCGCCACCTACCACGGACGGGACCGGGGTACGGCGTTCGGCGCGTGGGGCGCGATCACCGGCGTGTCCACCGCACTGGGTCCGATCCTGGGCGGACTGATCACCACGTCGATCGGCTGGCGCGGGATCTTCCTGGTCAACCTGCCCATCGGACTACTCGCCCTGCTGGCGACCGTTCGCCGGGTGGACGAGTCCCGGGCCCCGCACGCCCGGCCACTCGATGGAGCGGGCCTGGTCACCTTCACATGCGCCCTGCTCGCGCTGGTCTACGGCTTCATCGCGGCGGGTGAACGTGGGTGGGGAGATCCGGTGGTGCCGGGTTCGCTCGCACTGGCGGCAGCGCTGGCGATCGCCTTCGTTCTGATCGAGAAGCGGACCGCGGAGCCGATGTTCGATCTGTCGCTGCTGCGCACCCCCACCTTCCTCGGCGGATCGATCGCCGCCTTCACCATGAACGGGTCGCTGTTCGCCATGCTGCTCTACCTGGTCCTCTACATCCAGGAGGACCAGGGATTCTCGGCTTTGGAAACCGGCGTGCGGTTGCTGCTGGTGTCGGGGTTCACCATGGTCGTGGCCACTGTCTCGGGCCGCCTTTCCGGACGGGTGCCCGTGCGCGGGCTGATCGGCCCTGGCCTGCTGCTCGTCGGCGTCGGGCTGCTCGCCATGAGCGGCCTGGACGCCGGTTCGTCCTGGACGCGGTTGATCCCCGGACTGATCCTCTGCGGTATCGGCAGCGGCCTGGTCAACCCACCGCTGGCCTCCACCGCCGTGGGAGTGGTGCCGGTCCAGCACTCGGGTATGGCCTCCGGCTTCAACAACACGTGCCGCCAGGTCGGGATCGCGGTGGGGATCGCCGGCTACGGAAGCCTGTTCACCGCTCGCCTGCGGGACGGCCTCACCGGCCATCTCGCCGACCGCCCCGAACTCGCGGAACGAACCGGGCAACTGGCCGATGCGGTCCACGACGGCCGGGCGGCGGCCGTCCTTGCGTCCCTGCCCGGCCCCGATCGCGCGGCGGCCGCCCAGGCGATCCACGCGGCATTCGCCGAGGCGCTCGACACTCTGTTCGTGGTGAGCGGCGCGGTCGCGGTACTCGGCGCGGTCTGTGCCGTCCTGCTCATCCGAGGCAGGGATTTCCTTCCCACCCGCCCGGGAACAGACAGCACCCTCGACGAAGGCACGACCGCCCCTGTCGGCTGATCGGGCAGTCGGAGGGCGGGGGTCGCGGAACTCCCACCCTCCCGCCCCGACGGAGAGGATCCGACTGTGGTCAGAGCACCGAAATCGACTTCGTATCGAGGAAACTCTGCAATCCCTCTCGCCCGAACTCGCGGCCGATCCCACTGGCCTTGACACCGCCGAACGGCGCGTGTGGATCCATCCGGTAGGCCTGGTTGATGCCGAAAGTGCCACTGCGGACCCGCCGCGCGAGGGCCAGACCGCGGTCGATATCCGGCGTCCACACCGATCCGGAGAGCCCGTAGTCCGTGCTGTCGGCGAGGCGTACCGCATCGTCGATATCCCGGTACGTGGTCACCGTGAGGACCGGCCCGAATATCTCCTCGCGGGCCACACGCATACCGGGGTCGACCCCGTCGAACAGCGTCGGCCGGACATACCAGCCGGTGTCGAGGCCGGTGGGCCGGCCCGGACCGCCGATGACGAGGCGGGCGCCCTCGGCGCGGCCGCTCTCGATGTACCCGCGCACGCGCTGCTGTTGCCGGGCACTGGCCAGCGGGCCCACCCGGGTGTCCTCGTCGAACGGGTCGCCCACCCGTAGATCCGCGACCATCGCGGTGAGAGCGTCGACGAATTCGGGCGCGCGGTGGTGCGGTACCAGGACCCGGGTCTGGGCCACACAGGCCTGGCCGCTGTTCATCAAGCCGGCCACCTGTATTCCGGCGGCGACGGTTTCCGGATCGGCGTCGTCGAGCACCACGGCCGCCGATTTGCCGCCGAGTTCCAGGCTCACCCGTTTCAGCGCGGCGCCGCACACTGCCGCCACCCGGCGCCCGGCCGCGGTGGAACCGGTGAAGGAGACCTTGTCGATACCGTCGTGGGCCACCAGATACTCGCCGATCTCGCGGTCGCCGGGCAGGATCGACACCACCCCGGCCGGTATCTCGCTCTGCTGGATCAGCCCGGCCAGCAGATAGGTATCCAGTGGCGTCTCGGGCGAGGGTTTCACTACGACGGTGCACCCCGCCAGCAGCGCGGGGGTCAGTTTCGCCACCGCCATGAGCATCGGCATGTTCCACGGCGCGATGGCGGCGACAACCCCGACGGGTTCGCTGCGCACGAGGATTTCCTGACCGTAGTAGCCCGGCCGGTACTCCTCCCAGGGGTACGTTTCCGCGAGATCGGCCAGCGCCCGCATCATCACTCCGGGCAATCGGGCATGCGCCGACCGGGAGAAAGTGATCGGGGCCCCCATCTCTGCGGTGACCAGCCGGGCGATCTCCTCCTGATGGTCGGTATAGCGGTGGGCGAGATCGCGGACGATCCGGATCCGCTCGGCCGGGTCGAGCCGGGGCCACGGTCCCTCGTCGAACGCGTGCCGGGCCGCGTCGACCGCGCGATCGATATCCGCGGGCGCGGGGGCCGCGAGCCGGGCGAGTATTTCCTCGGTGTGTGGTGAGATCACCTCGAAAGTGCGGTCGGTACTCGGCGGTCGCCATTCGCCACCGAGGAAGAGCTGCCGGTGTTCACGCACGACGGGCTCCGTTCACGGCGTATGGGTGCTGATCTCACGGAGCAGCCGTACGGTGGGCGGCGGATCCGACCGGACCCCCACCGGTTTCGACATCTCCCCGGAGCGGGCCCGCGCACCCATTCGCGCCTGCACGGCCTCGAGATCGTCCGCCTCGATCTCGTACAGGGCGATGAAGCCGCCGTCGCCGGCCAGCGGTTCGAGGCGGCGGGCACCCACAATGCCCTCGATGGCGAGCATTTCACCGATATGGACGTCGGTGTACCAGCGGTGGTATTCCGCGGTCTCCGCCGGCGAGTTCGGCCACGATTCCACGTAGAGAATTCCTCTGGGCATCCTATTATCCGTTCGTCAGGGCGGGTGCGTGCGCCGGGAGGGCGGACCCGACCGGTTCGTTCTTGTGCACGACCCCGTCTTTCATCACGAAGCGCACATCCTCGAGCACGCCGATATCGGTGGTCGGATCGCCGGGCACCCCGATGATGTCGGCGAGCAGACCGGGCGCGAGCCGACCCCGGTCATCGGCGTCGATGAGCTCGGCGCTGGTCACGGTGGCCGCGCGCAGGGCCTGGACCGGGGTCATCCCCCGGTCCACCAGCGCCCACAGTTCTTTGGCGTTCTTCCCGTGCGGAACGGCCGGGGCGTCGGTGCCGCAGGCGATCCGCACCCCGGCCTCGATGGCCCGGCTCAGCATGCGGCGGGCCTTCGGGAAAACCACCTCGGCTTTACGTCGCAGCGCCGGTGGCGCCTTGGAGACGTCGAGGCCCTCGGACAGATAACTGGTGGGAACCAGGAAAGTGCCGTGGTCCACCATCATCTGCACGGTATCGTCCTCGGCCAGCGAACCGTGCTCGATACAGTCCACGCCGGCCCGGATACAGGCGCGGATCCCCGCGTCACCGTGCGCGTGCGCGGCCACTTTGATACCGGCACGGTGCGCTTCGTCGACGATGGCGGCGAGTTCCTCATCCGAGTACTGCTGGGTGCCGGGGGCGGTGCTGTGCGACATGACCCCGCCCGAGGCGGAGATCTTGATGACCCCGGCGCCGTACTTGATCTGGTAGCGGGTGGCCCGGCGCACCGCCGGGACGCCATCGGCCATCCCCTCCTCCACACTCATCGGCATGATGTGCGGGGCCAGGCGCTGGAACATGGTCGGGTCGAGGTGGCCGCCGGTCGGCGTGATGGCGTGACCGGCGGAGACGATCCGTGGACCGGGGAACCAGCCCTGGTCGATCGCGCGCCCGAGGTCCACATCGAGCAGGTAGCCGCCGGTTTTCACCATCAGGCCGAGGTTGCGCACCGTGGTGAATCCCGCCATGAGCGTGGTGCGGGCGTTGACCGTGGCCCGCAGGCTCCGGTAGACGGGGTCGTCCTGGACGCCGTGCATCGGCTGCGGCAGCCCGGTGGGGTTCTCCGGCCCTCCGATGAACAGGTTGATCTCCATATCCATCAGCCCGGGCAGCAGAGTGCAGTCGCCGAGGTCGAGCACGGTCGCCGCCGCGGGCGTCTCGGGTGGGTCGATCGCCTCGATCAGGCCGTCGCGCACCACGATCACCGCCGGCGTGCGCACCACACCCGCTTCGATATCCAGCCACCGCGCGGCCCGCAGCACGAATGCCGCGGCGTTCCCGTTCGCTGTCGCGCCGGTCATGGCGCCGGCTCGATCACGCAGTCCATCGATGCCTGGCTCGCATCCGGGATCCACGGCTGTTTCCACACCTCCACCGGGAAGGACACCATGATCATGGAATACATCAGGTGCAGCAGGTTCAGTGCGTCGTCGGGCATATCGTCGAGCCCGATATGGTCGAGATGGGTCAGCGCGGCCTCGGCGCGCGAGGTGACGGCGTTGTAGAACTCCTGCATTTCGGCCATGGTGGAGGCCAGCCGCTTCGCATAGCGCTCCCCCTCGGTGGCCAGGCACCACTTCGCGGCGAAAGGTTCGAGGTCGGCGAATTCTTCGGGTAGCAGGGTCATCGCCGGTTCGCCCCCGTCTTCTCGTTGTCATAACTCTCGACCCAGTCGGCCGCGGTCTTGTGCAGATGACGCAGCAGGATCTCCTGATCGCACAGCGGGAAATGAGTGACCGCTCGCGATTCCAGTGTCATCTGGGTCGCCTCGAGGGTGCTCGCGTCCTGCAGGCCGTATTCCTTGAACGTCACCGCGGTCATCTCGTGGGCGACGCGATCGCGCGGGGTCCTCGCCGGTACGAAATACAGGTTGCCCTCGAAGATATGGGTGTTGTGCGAGGTCGGCCAATAGTGGTATGTCAGGTACCAGCCCGCCGACCAGATGAGGATCACGAAATTCGGGAACAGCTGGAACGAATCCAGCCCCCACGGATCGCATTTCGCGGGATTCACGCCACTGGGCAGTTCGCCCAGGTCGGGTACGTCCCAGGGCCCGAAGAGGCCGCCGCGGGTGATGTCCTCCATCGGTTTGCGCATGGACGGGTCGAGTTCCCAGGTCACCACTCCGGAGGTGCTCACCAGGCGGTGCGGGCCCTCCAGCCGATAGTGGGGCGCTTCGAATCCGGCGGCCTGGGCGGCGGCGGAATAATTGTCCGGCGTCTGGTTACCGTGCAGGACCGCCGCGTGATAGAACTCCTGGAAAGCGTCCATGTACAGCTTCCAGTTCGCGCCCACCTCGGACCGATAGGAATAGCGCTCGGTCAGCCGGTCGAACGGATAGCCCTCCAGATCCGTCACCATCGGGCCGAGGAATTCGCGCAGCGTCTGCTCCGGTTCCCGTGCCAGATTGACGAAGATGAAACCGGCCCAGACCGCGCAGTGTACCGGCGCGAGACCGTAATCGGACTTGTCGAGGTCGAAGAATTCGCCCTCCTGCTGGACGAAGGTCAGTTCCCCGTCGAGTCCGTAGCGCCAGCCGTGATATTTGCAGGTGAACTGCCGGCAGGTCCCGGAGGTCTCCTCGCGTGGGATCTCGTTCCACACCAGCTTGTTTCCGCGATGGCGGCAGATATTGTAGAAAGCGCGGACCTGCTTTTCCTTGTCGCGCACCACGATCACCGAGGACCGGGCCGCGTGGATCTCCTTGGTGAAATAACTGCCGACCCGGGGTACCTGCTCCACCCGGCCCACGTTCAGCCACGCCCGTTTGAAGATGGCCTCCCGTTCCTTCTCGTAGATCTCGGGGGAGATCGAGTCCTCATAGGACATCGGGGCGGTGCCGAGTTCGGGATAGTGCTCGGTCCAGCTGCCTTCGGGGGGTTTGGGCCAGCGTGGCATGGGTGGTGCTCCTTGCGGGAATGGTTTCGGGTGGGCTGCTACTGGATCGGTTCGTCGCCCAGCACGGTGGTCCGCAGCATTTCTCGGGGCGAATCCGGCGCGTACGGCGCGGCCCGGTGGATCACACCGCGGTTGTCCCAGATCACCGTGTCGCCGACCGACCAGGTGTGCCGGTAGACGCGTTCGGGCGCGGTGCAGCGGGCCAGTAGATCGTCGAGCAGCGCGCGGCCGCGGGCACGGTCCCGTCCGACCACGTGATCGGTGGACGCGCCCAGCACCAGCGACCGGCGGCCGGAGCGGTGGGTCCAGACGAGCGGATGTTCGCGGGTGGGCCAGCGACGCCAATACTCGAGTTGGCGCGGTTCCGGATCGGGGGTGACCAGGCGCTGCGAGGCCTCGAGCGAATGCAGGACGCGAACCGCGGACAGTTCCCGTTTCTCCCCGGAAGTCAGGCGTTCGTAGGCCCCATAGGTGCTGGCGAATTCGGTTTCGCCGCCGCTGTCGGCGACCGCTTTCGCGGACAGGACCGTCGCCATCTGCGGGTAGGTGTCCTCCTGCGGGGTGCATCCGTCGATATGCCAGTCGAAGGTGGCGCGTAGATAACTCGCCGACGAGTTCTTGGTGGTGTCCAGGCTCACCCGGTAGATACCGCGCACCGGATGGTGCCCGGCCGAGGTGTCGATCTCGCCGAGTTCCCGGCAGAACGCGACCTGCGCCTCGGGTTCCAGGTGCAGGCCGCGGAAGACCAGGACACCGTGCTCGTCCAGCGCCCGCAGGACCGCGGCGGGCAGGTGTGGGTCGGTCAGCAGGCGGTCCGCGTCGACGCCGGTGATCTCGGCGCCGATCTCGTGGTTCAGCCGGTCCACGGTGAGTGTGCTCATCGCGGCTCCCTTCGGTGGGACAGTACGGGGGTCACGGCCACGGCTCGCTGATCCGCTCGAGTTCGGCGTCGGCGCTGTCCACCGGCCGCGGCTGCAGGAATATTTCGATAGCCATGGCGACCATGGCCAGCGAATAGATCAGCTGGAGAAGGTGCAGCGCGTCGTCGGGAAGGTCGTCGAGGGGGAATTTGTCGCAGTAGACGATGGCCTCGTCCAGACGCGGGAAGAACGCCTCGTAGAACTCGGTCATCTCGTCCATGGAACTGTTCAGCCGGCGCTCCCAGCGCTCGGCTTCGGTGGCCAGGCACCAGGTCCGGGCGAACCGCTCGAATTCCGCGAAGGCCGGTGGCAGCAGGTTCTCATTCATCGCCGCACGCCCCGACCCGCTCGCCCTGGTACTCGCCGACCCAATCGGCGATCACTTTGTGGAAATGCCGGACCAGCACTTCCTGATCGTTGACCGGATAGCCGGTGATCCCCGCCGTGCGATACGCCGATTCCAGCGCGGTCTGGGTCCCGGTGAGCATGCCGGCGTCCTGGAGCGCGAACTCCTTGAAGACCACCGACGACACTTCGTGTTCCACCCGTTCCCGGACCGTCCGGGCGGGCTGATAGCAGAGGATTCCCTCGAAGAGATGGGAGTTGTAGGAGGTGGGCCAGTACCGGTAGATCAGATACCAGCCGCGGTAGAACAGGATCTCGAGGTTCGGGAAGATCTGGAAATTATCGATCCCCCAGGGCTCGACCCGGCCCGGATTGAGTCCGGCCGGCAGGTCACCGATATCCGGTGACTCCCACGGTCCCACCAACCCGCTGCGGGTGACCCGTTCGATGGGGTACATGAATTCCGGCGGCAGGGTCCAGCGCCGGGCGCCGCCGGTACTCACGACTCGATGTGGGCCGTCCAGCTGGAAATGGGCGCATTCGAAGCTCGGTTCGGGGTTGCGGACCTCGCCGGGCACCTGCTGGGAATGCAGTCCGGGTACGTGGTAGTACTCCTGGAATGCGTCCGCGAACAGTTTCCAGTTGCTCTGGTTGTGTGCGCGGAATTCGTACCATTCGGTCATCTTCTCGAACGGATAGGTGTCCAGCGCCGTCACCATCGGTCCGAGGAATTCGCGCAGGGTCTGCGGCGGTTCGGGGGCCAGATTCACGAAGACGAAGCCTGCCCACACTTCGCAGTGCACCGGCGCGAGCCCGAATTCCGACTTGTCGAGGTCGAAGAATTCGCCCTCCTGCTGAACGAAATTCAACGCTCCGTCGAGCCCATACCGCCAGCCGTGATATTTACAGGTGAACTGCCGGCAGGTCCCGGCGGTCTCCGCGCTCGGAACCTCGTTCCACACCAGTTTGTTCCCCCGGTGCCGGCACACATTGTAGAACGCGCGCACCTGCCGGTCCCGGTCCCGCACCACGACCACCGAGGTCCGGGCGATATGGATCTCCTTGGTGAAATAGCTACCGACCGCCGGCAGTTGCTCCACCCGGCCCACGTTCAGCCACGCCCGTTCGAAGATCGCCTTCCGCTCCAGCTCGTAGAATTCCGGCGAGACGGAGTCCTCGAACGACACCGGCCCGGTCCCGAGTTCCGGATAGTGCCGGGTCCAGCTGCCTTCCACCGGTTTCGGCCATTGCGCCATGATCATTCCTCCCAATCGGGTACTGCGGGCGGCACCCCGGTGTCGGAGTCGGGGTCGGGCCGCAGATCGACGCTGTTGCACACCAGGGCCAGGCACAGGTAGGACCCGACGACGAACAGCAGCTCGAGCAGCCGGCGGGTGTCGAGATACCGGGTGAGGCCGGCCCAGGTGGGGTCGTCGACGCGGTACCGGTCGACGAGTTCGTCGGTCGCCGCCACCACCAGTTGCTCCAGCTGCGGCCAGCCTGCGGTCTCCCCGCAGGCGACGTCCTCGATCTGTTCCTCGGTGATGCCGAGCTCACGGGCCAGCCGGACGTGCTGGCCCCACTCGTAGGCCGACCGCGTCCGCCACGCCACTCGCAGCACGGCGAGTTCGCGTAACCGCGGTTCGAGCAGCGGCCGGTCGAGCAGGACCCCGTTGTAGGCGAGCCACGCCGCCCCCAGTTCCTCATGGTGGCCGAGCATGCCCAGGATATTCGGCATGCGTACGGTGCCCGGTTCGGCGGAGAGATATTTGTCGGCGCGCCGGACCCGGCCCAACAGCATCTCCCGGGCCCGGATGCTCCACCGTTCGATCGGCACGGGTTCGACCCGCGGTTCCGTCGCGGTCATATGACCGAACCTCCGTTGACGCCGAGTACCTGCCCGGTGATGAAACGTGCCTCCTCCGAACACAGGAACACGCAGGCCGCGGCGATATCCGCGCCGGTCCCGAGGTAGCCGACCGGAATCGCCCGCGCCATGGTGGCGTTGTCCGGAAGATGGCCGGCCGCTTGGGAACCGCGCGCCATCGGCGTATCGATACCCGAGGGTGGAATGGTGTTCACGGTGATCCCGCACGCCGCGTACTCGCGGGCCAGCGCCTTGGTCATGGCGATCACCGCCCCCTTGGACGCGGTGTAGTGCACCATTTTCGGTGATCCGCGCTGGGCGCTGGACGAGGAGATGGTGACGATCCTGCCCCAGCCCGCCGCGACCATATCGCCGACGACCGCCTGCACACAGTGGAACGTCCCGTTGAGATTGACGTCGATGACCCGCCGCCACGATTCGGCGGAGATCTCGGTGAACGGCTCGAACGCGAAGACGCCGGCACTGGTGACGAGCACCTGCACCGGACCCCATTCCGCCCGTACCTTGCGCAGCGCCTCGTCGACCGCCGCACGATCGCTGACGTCGACTTCGCAGGCCATCGCCGCGGCGCCACTCGTGTTCAGTTCCGCGGCGGCCCGCTGTGCGCCCGCACCGTCGAGGTCGAGGATCGCGACCCGGTCCCCGCGCTCGGCCAGCGAACGGCTCACCGACAGGCCCATCCCCGAGGCTCCGCCCGTCACGACCGCGACCCGGCCGGCGGGGACCGATCGAGCCGGGTCGGCGAGGGGCTGCGGACGATTCGCCGGACTCTTCATCGAGACGCTCCTCTTGCTCACCTGCGACACGGACGGGCCGCCACCGACGGGTATCTCCGTCACCCACGGTCTTAATCGAGTGATTAATTAATCGACTGATTAAAGTTATACGGTCGGACGAAAGACGCTGTCAAGGGCCGGAATTCCGCGGACGACCGGCCCCGCCGCGACGACCTGCGCCGGACCGGCGGCGGGACCGGCGTGGGGTTTCCCTATGATCGACACATCGGGCAAGCCGTCTCGACGCCCGAGCGCCGGAGCGGTTCGGCCCACCCGACAGCGACCCCGCGGATGGAGGTGCCATGACCCAGCGAGCCGCGGATCAGCCGGCCGGGGCAGCGGCGGATGCCGAAAGCCTGTCCACCCGCTCGGCGCTGCTCGACGCCGCCGAGCAGGTGATGCTCGAGGACGGCTACGCCGCCGTGAGTTCCCGCCGCCTGGCAGCGCGGGCCGGCGTCAACGCCGCGCTGGTCTACTACTACTTCGGCACCATGGACAATCTGTTCGTCGAACTGTTCCGGCGCGGGTCCGAACGCAGCTATCGGCGGCTGCTCGGCGCGGCGGATGCCGAGCAGCCGCTGTGGGCACTCTGGGAAGCCGTCCACGATCAGTCGCGCACCTCGCTCACCATGGAGTTCGTCTCCATGGCGACCCACCGCCCGTCCATCCGGGCCGAGATCGCACAGTCGTCGAAACGATTTCGCGCGCTGCAACTCGATATCGCCACCCGCGCGCTCGCCGGGCACGAGCCCGGCAACTGGACTCCGGTCACCCTGGTGATGCTCATGTCCAGCGTTTCCCGGTTCCTGCGGATGGAGGAATCGTTCGGCATAGACACCGGCCACGCCGAGATCGCTTCCGTCGTCGAGGATTTCCTGCGCGAAACGGAGGGCGAGCGCCGCCGCACGGCCGAGTAGAGTCATGCCCTCGGCGCGGCGCTCCACCAGGAACGGATCGAGCCCACCGCCCGGCAGCACCTCCGCGGGCGCCGCGGGACGGCGCGGACGCCGGGTCTCGCTGGTGGAGCTGCCGATGGCCGAGCGCGAGCCGGATTGCGCACTTTCCCACACGGGTCCCGCCCGGCCTGCGTTTCATGATCACCGCCGGCGCCGTCGAATCCGCCGACTCCGACGCTTTCGCGGCCGCGGCACCGCGCTGCCCGGTTCTCCGGGCCGAACCGATGAGCGGCGGTGGATCCACCGCAGGTGACCGACCGGCGGGCCGCGAGAACCCGGCGGAGGTAATGGGTTCCGATTTCGTGCGTCGTGCCCCGAGGTCGGGCGTGGCGCCGCAGAGCCGCCGGGCACCTGGATTCGCGACGCTGTGCGCCGCGCACCCGTCCTGGCGGGCACGCGGCGCGGTGACCGGATGGGGCGCCCGTGGCCACGTACTGTGGGAGCTCACCGCGCTCGGCGCGACGCGGACAGTTCGCGACACGCCAGGGTTGGACTCTGCCCGGTTCTATCGGTCGTGATCGCGAACGACAGCTTGGGAATGTGAATGCGGACATTCGCATATCGAGACGTCGACGAACGGAGGTCGGTACCTATGACGGTGACCGATGACTACCTGGCCAACAACGCGCGCTACGCGGAACAGTTCAGCGGTCCGCTCCCCCTGCCGCCCAGCAAGCATGTCGCGGTGGTCGCCTGCATGGACGCTCGGCTGGACGTCTACCGGATCCTGGGTGTGCAGGACGGCGAGGCGCATGTCATCCGTAATGCGGGCGGGGTGGTGACCGATGACGAGATCCGCTCGCTGGCGATCAGCCAGCGGCTGCTGGGCACCACCGAAATCATCCTGATCCACCACACCGATTGCGGAATGCTCACCTTCACCGATGACGATTTCAAACGCGGCATCCAGGACGAGACGGGTATCAAACCCACCTGGTCGGCCGAGTCTTTCTCCGATCTGAACGAAGATGTGCGGCAGTCGCTCCGGCGAATCGAAACCAGTCCGTTCATCACCAAGACCTCGTCGCTGCGCGGTTTCGT
Organism: Nocardia rhamnosiphila NBRC 108938; assembly: GCF_000720425.1. Classification (GTDB taxonomy): domain Bacteria; phylum Actinomycetota; class Actinomycetes; order Mycobacteriales; family Mycobacteriaceae; genus Nocardia; species Nocardia rhamnosiphila. Next base: position 1,213,781 of record NZ_JOAJ01000001.1, read on the forward strand.
CTTCGATGTCGCCACCGGACGGCTCGACGAAGTCGGCGCCTGACCCACTCCGAGGCCACCGCTCCCGGCCATGCTCCGTGCCGCGCGCACCCGATGGTGCGCGCGGCACGGCCGTTCACAACGCGCCGTTCGCGGTGAGCACCTCGAACGCGGCGTCGGCGCTGCGCCACAAGACATCCATCTCCGCGCGCACCGCGGGTTCGGCCGCCGGGTCCTGCAGCGCCAGACCGTTGCCGAAGATCACCACATTGGCGCCCAGATCGGCCAGCCGCAACAGCGGACCGGTGGCCACGCCCGCACCCAGTACGGCATCGAGCCCCTCCCCGAGGAAGTAGAACCGCCACAGCGGCCCGAGATCGCCGCCGTAGAGCTCGCGGGTGAGATCGACGATGAGCGCTCCGTGACTCGCGATCGCGTCGACGATCCGGAAGTGGTCGGGCGCGTTGGCCGCAGTGGCACGGGTGGCGGCGACGGCATTGGACAGGTCGACGGTGAGGTGGGCGTTGTAGCCCGCCATCGCGACTCGGGCCGGCGACAGTTCGCAGCGGTGGGCGAGCCGGAAATAGTGGTTCCACTGGGGTTCGCTGGGCGCACCGGTGAATTCCGCGTGCACAGTGCGCAGAAACCGCAGCAGCAGATCGAGGCTGATGCGATGCGCCCACTCCGGGTCGTCGAACGCGGCCGGATCGCGTTGCAGCGGCATCACCGCGGCCTGTTCGACCGCGTCGAGTCCCAGGGCGAGCAGTCCACGCCGATCCCGGTGCGCCACCAGGATCTCGGTGATCCGCCGATGCCGTTCGACCGCCCGTTCCAGCCGGTCCAGCGACGAACCGGAGTTCTCGTCGTAATCCGTTGACGTATCGGACAGCTCGACGATCTCGGTGAGTTCCGCGGCCGACAACGCTGTGCCGCAGGCAGTATCCAGCTCGGACGCCGCGGCGCGCCCCCCACCGGTCAGCGCGGCCATATCGACCAGGAACACGGTCGCGAAGACGAGGACGAGGTATCTCGACCGCACCGGCCGCTGGCTGGACATACCTGTTTCGCTTTCACTCGGCGGACGACTGAGCCGTGAAACCGGCCATATGCGATAGATCCGGAACAGCGGTGTTTCGGGTGAGCCGCCCTGCCGGGCGCGCGCCCGAGCCTAGCTCAGCCGCCGCCACGAGCCGCCCTCCCGCCCGTGGGAGCGGCCGGTCGGCCTGCGCGTCAGCCGCGGAACGCGCGCCGGTAGGCCGCGGGGGTGGTGCCGAGCAGCGTGTGGAACCGGCGCCGCAGATTGGTGGCGGAGGTGAGCCCGACCCGGGCGGCGATCGCCTCGACGGGCAGATCGGTCTCCTCGAGCAGCCGGCGCGCCGCGGTGACCCGCTGAGTCAGCAGCCAGCGCCCCGGGCTGGTCCCGAGTTGATCTTCGAATCGGCGGGCCAGGGTGCGCGGCGAGACCCCCGCCCGGCCGGCCAGATCGGACAGTGTGATGGGCCGATCGAGGTGGGCGATGCTCCAGTGCAGCAGAGCGGCGACGGACTCACCGGTGGCGTGCGGGGTAACCGGCGCCGGGACGAACTGGGCCTGCCCGCCCTCCCGGTGCGGTGGCATGACCATGTGCCGGGCGAGTTCGGACGCGTATGACGCGCCGTGATCGCTGCGTACCAGATGTAGGCACAGATCGATACCGGCACCCGCCCCCGCGCTGGTGGCGATGTTCCCGTGGTCCACATACAGCACACCGGGGTCCACCTGCACCCGGGGGAAGCGAGCACGCAGTTCGCCGGTGCGCGCCCAGTGGGTCGTCGCGGTCCGTCCGTCGAGCAGACCGGTCTGTGCCAGGGCGAACGCGCCGGTGCAGATCGAGACCAGTCGCACTCCCCGGGCGGCGGCCGCGCGCAACGCCTCCAGCACGGCGGGTGACACCTCCGCGGTGAACGGCAGCCAGCCGGGAATCACGACCGTATCCGCGGTCGCCAGGGCCTCGAGGCCCGCCGACACCCACATGGTGTACCCGGCGGTGGTCGTGACCTCGCCCGGATATTCGGTACAGACCAGGAAGTCGTAACGGCCGGGCAGCCCCTCGCGCGGCGTACCGAAGACTTCCGCCACACACCCGAGTTCGAACGGGGCCTGCGGCGGTGTCACCAGGGCGGCGACGCGATGCAGTCCGGCCGGGCCGGCCCACCGATCAGTCATGACAGAAAAGTACTCGAAGATGACTTTCCTGACACTGGCACCTTACGATCCCGGCTCGGCATGCTGGCCGTATGACCGTCACCCCGCACTCCGAAAATGGCCCGGCCATGCCCGGTTACGCCTGGTCGGCCCTGGCCGACGCGCCCGTCCGGGAGCTGTTTCCCGGTATCCGACTGCGCTCACTGTGGTCCGGCCCGGACGGTGCCTCGGCCCATGTTCTGGAGATGACACCCGGCAGCCGGTGGGAGGGCGTCGATGTGCACCGGCCCGGGCCGGAAGAAGTGTTCGTGGTGTCCGGCACCTTCAACGACGGCGTCCGCGATTACCCGGCCGGGTCGTTCATCCACGCACCGGCCGGATCCTGGCACATACCGCAGACCGTGACGGGTTGTGTGCTGTTCGTGTTCTATCCCGAGGGCTGATCACCCCCGTCAGCGGGACGCGATCAGTTCCAGCGTCTCTTCCAGGACGGCGAGCGGAACCGCACTCGGGACCAGGATGAACTCGTCCAGCCCGGCTTCCTCGGCGGCGTCCAGCGTGCGGTGCAACGCCGCGGCGTCGTAGGTCTTCATCGAGGAAGCCGCTCCCGCGGCCGCCTCGCCACCGAGAAAGCCCAGGTACTCCGCGGTGAAATCGCGCAGAACCTCCTCGGGCCCGGGCACACCGAGCGCGTAGAAACACCCGCTCACCAGGCGCGGCGCGTCCCGGCCCGCCTCGGCCCAGGCGCGACGCGCGGCCTCGGCGGACCAGCGGATCTCGGCGGGCACCCCGCCCACACTGAACGCCACGACCCCATCGGCCCACCGGGCGGCGCGCGCGAGCGATTTCGGGCCGAGGGCGCCGGCGAGCACGGGCGGGCCGCCGGGCTGCACGCACGGCGGCCCGAGCGGATCACCTCCGGCGACGGCCGGTTCCCCGGCCCACAGCGCGCGCAATTCGGCGACCGCGCGATCCAGCCGATCGTGGCGGCGCTCGAATCCCGCACCGAGACTGCGATAGTCGTCGCCACGGCCCCCGACGCCTACGCCGAGAGCGAAGCGTCCCGCGGACAGCACATCGATCGTCGCGGCCTGTTTGGCGACCAACGCCACCGGATGGGCCGGCAGCACCGACAGATTCGCGAAGATCCGGACCCGTTCGGTGACCGCGGCGGCCGCGGCGAGGGTCGTCCACATCTCCTGATTGTGGAAGGTCATCCGCTCGCCGCACGAGATACTGGCGACGGGCCCCTGCTCGGCGAGCCGGCACCAATCGACGGTGGCCGCCCGGTCGTAGCCGCGGCACATGGTGGGTAGTGCGATCCCGATATCCATCGCCCCAGCATCGGGCAACCGAGCCCGCTTAGCAAGAACAGGTTCTAGTTTTCGCCGAGCCGGAGACGGACCGCACTACCCCCCACCACCACCACAGCCGCCACCTCCGCCACCACAGCCACTTCCGCCACCACAGCCACCACCCCCACCGCAGCCGCTGTCGCCTCCGCCGCCCCCGCTTCCGATGTACCAGCCGCCCGCCGCGGCCGCACCGGTGGCGCCACGCCGGCGGGTGGCACGCAGCGGAGCCCGGCTCTGCCGGAACCTGCGCACTGCGGCCGCGCCGGCCAGCACCACCCCGATCGCGAAGAACCAGCCGCCCACCCCGAATCCGAAGAGATCGGTCAGCACGAGGCCGACGAGAACTGCCGAAGCAGATAGGAAAAGCACGATACCTCCCCGAGTGGTCGATCCACCTCAGAAGAGGCTACCCCGCAGCAGATCTCGGTGAACTTCTCCGACGGCACAGAATTTCGCGGTGGACTCCGCGCGGGCCGCCCTCGAGCGGCACATCGGCCCCTCTCCCCAGCGTGGGAGCGTCCCGGAGATGCCTCCTCCACCCGGGCCGCGCGCACGCTCGCCCGATCGGGTGTCCCGGGCGGCCGGGCGCCCGGGACACGGGTAGGGTGAACGCGAAAGTCGGCAAGGACGGCGGGCGCGCGTTTTGCCGATCCGTCGGCCGGTGAAGCGACACCCGTGCACAGATCGGTGAGGAAATGACGGCAAACGCCGCCACACATGATGTTCCTGTCGACCGGATCGAGGCCCCCGCGCCTCCCGAGGTCCCGGCCCGCGCCGCACGCCACAGCGACTACGCGGTGCTGTTGCGGCAGGTGCGCGACGCGGGTCTGCTGGACCGGCGCCCCCGGTACTACCTCTGGAAGGGCGGGGCCGCCCTACTGGCACTGGCCGCCGGATGGACCGCGTTCGTCCTGATCGGCGACTCGTGGTGGCAGCTGGCCACGGCGGCCTTCCTCGCCGCGCTCTTCGCTCAGTTCGCCTTTCTCGGCCACGACGCGGGGCACCGGCAGATCGCCGGCAGCCGGCGGGCGGACTATCTGCTCGGCGCGATTTTCGGCAATCTCGCCATCGGCGTGAGTATCGGCTGGTGGACGAGCAACCACAACCGTCACCACGCGCATCCCAATACCGAGGACGCCGATCCCGACATCATGGGTGTGCTGGCCCATTCGAGTGTCCGGGCACGCGCCGGACGCGGCCTGCGCCGGGTGATCTTCCGCTACCAGGGTTGGCTCTTCTTCCCGATGCTGCTCCTGGAGGGCTTCAGCCTGCACTTCTCGAGTGTCCGGGCGATCGTGCGGCGCGATATCCCCCGGCGCGGCCTGGAGGCCGCGCTATTGGCCGCGCACGCCGTGGGCTACCTCACCGTCGTCTTCCTGGTGCTCCCGCCACTGCACGCACTCGGCTTCATCGCCGTACAGCAGGGTCTGTTCGGGCTCTACATGGGAACCACGTTCGCGCCCAACCACAAAGGTATGGCGGTACTCCCGGCCGGTGATACGACGGACTATCTGCGCCGCCAGGTCCTCACCTCCCGCAACGTCCGCGGCGGGGTCGTGATCGATACCGCCTTCGGTGGCCTCAACTACCAGATCGAACACCATCTGTTCCCCTCCATGCCCCGGCCGAACCTGCGGCGGGCCCAGCCGATCGTCGCGAAATACTGCGCGGAGATCGGCGTGCCCTACTGCGAGACGGGCCTGTTCGATTCCTATGCCCGGGCCCTCGGACACCTGCACACCGTCGGCCGGGCGGCCGGACCCGAGCGGTCCGGATAGCCGGCGATCCGCGCGAGCGGCTGCTTCCGGCTCGGGGCGGTATTCAGCGGGACCGTGAGCCGGCGGTGACGGGCAGGGCGGTCAGGCCGTGCAGCGCCAGTCCCTTCCGCGGCACCGCCGGCCCCGCCTGCGTCAGCCCCGGGAACGCACGCAGCAACGCGGGGAAAGCGAGCTGGGCTTCCAGCCGGGCCAGCGGCGCCCCCAGGCAGTAGTGCACGCCGCCGCCGAACGACAGCGGCGGTTCGCCCTCCCGGTCCAGGCGCAGGACGTCCGGTTCGGCGAAGACCTCGGGATCCCGATTGGCCGCGCCCAGCAGCAGGACGACGCGTTGTCCGGCGGGCAGTGTCAGACCACCGCTGTGCAGTTCCTCCGGCGCGGTGCGGGAGGTGAGCAGCTGCACCGGTGAGTCGTAACGCAGCAGCTCCTCGGTCGCCGAACCGGCCAGCTCGGGGTTCTCCCGTAGCAATGCCGCCTGGTCCGGGTGTTCGAGCAGCGCGACCAGGCCGTTGGCGAGCAACCCGGTGGTGGTCTCGAATCCCGCGGCGAACAGCAGGGCCGCCATGGTGATCAGTTCGTCGTCGTCCAAACGCGCGCCGTCGGCGGCCGGGACGACCAGGGCCGACAGTAGGTCGTCGCGCGGTTCCCCGCGCCGCCGCGCGGCCAGGTCGCGCAGATAGTCGCTGATCTCGGCGGCCGCGTCGTCGGCTCTGGCGACGCCCGGGCCGTCCAGTAGGTCGAGCACCCCCGCCCAGTCCCGCACCAGCGGCTGGAACCGGAGCCGGTCCGCTTCGGGCACCCCGAGCAGCTCACCGATTACCGTGACCGGCAAGGGGAACGCGAAAGCGTCGACGAAATCCACCGGGTCCGGCCCGGCCAGATCGCCGAGCAGCCGGTCGACGGTGCGGGCGATCGCCCGGCGCAACCCGGCCACTCGCCGCGCGGTGAAAGCGCCCGAGACCAGCCTGCGCAGCCGGGTGTGATCGGGTGGATTGCGCACCAGCATGCTGGTGAACATCAGGCGCAGGCCCGGATGTTCGCGCCAGTCGGCGAACCCGGCGGCGGCGAGTCCGTGTTCCGGTCGCTTCAGCAGCCGATGGTCGCGCGCCAGGGTGGCGGCGAGCCGGTAACCGCTGACCACGAGCGTCCCGTCCGGAGTGTGGGCGGCGGGACCGAGTTCGCGGAGCTCCCGGTACAGCGGATAGGGGTCGGCCTGCCCGGCCGGTGTGGTGAGCGCGGACATCAGTCCGCCCACTGTGTTTGCGATCTTCGTCGTCATGGTCACCCCCGGTTGGTGGTGTCTCGGAGCGTCCACGACGAGCCTACCCCCGGCCGCGCACCCTACACCTCGGTGACGGCCGAATCCGCCACGGGCTCAATCGCATACGGCACCGTTGGAGGCCGAGCCCACCAGTCGCGAATACTTGGCGAGCACGCCGCGGGTGTAGCGGGGCGGCAGCGGAGCCCAGCCCTCACCACGGCCGGTGAGGGTCGCCGAATCCACGAGCAGGTCCAGGGTGCCCGCGCCGACGTCGAGCCGGATACGGTCCCCGTCCCGGACGAATGCGATCGGGCCACCGTCGACCGCCTCCGGGGCCACATGGCCCACACACAGACCGGTCGTACCGCCGGAGAACCGTCCGTCGGTCAGCAACAGGACATCCTTGCCGAGTCCGGCGCCTTTGATCGCCGCCGTAATGGCCAGCATCTCCCGCATCCCGGGGCCGCCCTTGGGCCCCTCATAGCGGATGACCACCACATCGCCGGCCGAGATGGTCCCGTCTTCCAGGGCGTCCATCGCGGCCCGCTCCCGGTCGAAAACCCGTGCGGTGCCCTCGAAGACATCGGATTCGAAACCGGCCGATTTCACCACGGCGCCGCCGGGCGCGAGCGAACCGCGCAGGATGGTGATACCACCGGTCGGGTGGATGGGCGCCGACAGCGCGCGCACCACTTTGCCGTCCGGATCGGGCGGCGCGATATCGGCCAGGTTCTCGGCCACCGTCCGGCCCGTGACGGTGAGGCAGTCACCGTGCAGAAGTCCGGCATCCAGTAGCGCTTTCATCAGCACGGGCACACCGCCCACCCGGTCGATATCGGTCATCACGTGCCGGCCGAACGGTTTCACATCGGCCAGATGCGGGACGCGCCGGCCGACCCGGGCGAAATCGTCGAGGCTCAGTGCCACGCCGGCCTCGTGCGCGATCGCCAGCAGATGCAGTACGGCATTGGTGGATCCGCCGAACGCCATCACCACCGCGATGGCGTTCTCGAATGCCTCCTGCGTCAGGATGTCGGAGGTCGTGATACCGCGCCGGATCAGTTCGATCACGGCCTGCCCGCTGCGCCGGGCATAGCCGTCCCGCCGGCGGTCGGTGGCCGGCGGCGCCGCGCTGCCGGGCAGCGACATCCCCAGCGCTTCGGCCGCGCTGGCCATCGTATTCGCCGTGTACATTCCACCGCAGGCGCCCTCACCGGGGCAGATGGCCCGCTCGATCGCGTCCACATCGGCCCGGCTCATGAGGCCGCGCGAACAGGCGCCCACCGCCTCGAAGGCGTCGATGATGGTCACCTCGCGTTCGCTGCCGTCGGACAGTTTCGCGATACCGGGCAGGATGGAACCGGCATAGAGGAATACGCTGGCCAGGTTCAGCCGGGCCGCGGCCATGAGCATGCCGGGCAGCGATTTGTCGCAGCCCGCGAGCAGCACCGACCCGTCGAGCCGTTCGGCCTGCATCACGGTTTCCACACTGTCGGCGATCACCTCGCGCGAGACCAGGGAGAAGTGCATTCCCTCGTGCCCCATCGAGATACCGTCGGAGACCGAGATGGTGCCGAACTGCATCGGGAAACCACCGGCGGCGAATACGCCGTCCTTACATCCGCCGGCCAGCCGGTCGAGCGACAGATTGCACGGCGTGATCTCGTTCCACGAGGAGGCCACGCCGATCTGGGCCTTACCCCAGTCGTCGTCGCCCATACCGACCGCGCGCAGCATGCCGCGGGCCGCGGTCTTCTCCAGCCCGTCGGTGACATCGCGGCTGCGCGGTTTCATATCGGGAGTATTCGGTTCGGAAGCCACGAGGCCATCATCCTCCTACGGACCCGGAACACCGCCGGACCACGCCCGGCGACCGCACCTCTTCCCCGCGGAGGCGGGGCGGTCGGCACACCGCCGCACCCGGGCTCACCCACGGTGAGGGTGGAACCGCGCGGCGCGACCTCGTGCCCGCCCCGCCGCCCTCACCGCTCACCGGTCTCCATGCTCGCCCCGGGCGCATTGATCAGTTCGCCGAGTTCGTCGAGCAGTTCGATCATCCGGCGGCGCCGATCCGGCGACAGGTGGGGCAGTTCGCTACCGAGCGCGAGGTCGATCGGCGCCCGCCCCCGGGCCCGGAAAACATCCTCCACGACCCCTGGTTCGACGGTGACCAGCACGCGCCGGCCGTCGCCGGGGTCCGGCGCCGTGGTCAGGAGGCGCTGATCACGGAACCTGGCGACGATCCGCGATACCAGGCTCTGCGCAATGGCGGTCCGCTCGGTGATATCGCGGATCGAGGACCCGGGGTGCAGCGCGACGTCCTCGAGGACGGCGTATTCGCTCGGTGGTATCCGGCGCCGGCCGGTATTGCCCGTCGCGACGAACGCGATCGCGCGCAGACGCCGGGCGACCAGGTGCAGGCTGGCAGCATCCATCACGGCAATATACATCGCTAGTTATATAAATTATGATCCATCACTATGCATGGAATCCCGCGCCTGCTCTCCGAGATCGGTCACGGCCTCGACACCCACGTCGGCCTGCCCCGCCTGCGCCGGTCACCCGATCTGTCCGCCGTCGCGGCCGGGCGGACCGTGCTGATCACAGGAGCCTCCTCGGGCATCGGCCGCGCCGCGGCCGTCCGGATCGGCGCGGCGGGGGCACGGGTCGCCCTGGTCGCCCGCCGGAAGGAGGAGCTCGAAGAGGTGGCCGCGGAGATCCGCGCCGCCGGCGGAACGGCCGGCGTCCACCCCTGCGACCTGAACGATTTCGCGGCGCTCGACGCCGCGGTCGCCACGGTGCTGGCCGAATACGGGGGCGTGGACATCCTGATCAACAATGCGGGCCGGTCCATCCGGCGCCGGCTCGACGAATCCTATGACCGGTTCCATGATTTCGAGCGCACCATGCGGCTGAACTATTTCGCCGCCCTACGGCTGATGCTCGCGGTACTGCCGGGTATGCGCGAACGCCGGGCAGGACATATCGTGAACATCCTGTCGGTGGCGAACCTCTTCGGCGGCCCGGGCTACAGCGCCTATGTCGCGTCGAAGGCGGCGCTGGATTCGCTCACCGCCGACCTGCACGCCGAAACGCTGCTCGACGGAATTCATTTCAGCTCGGTGTACATGCCGCTGGTGCGCACCCCGATGATCGCGCCCAATGCGCGCTACCGCGACACCGCGGCGCTGACTCCCGAGCAGGGCGCGCAGATCGTCTGCCGCACACTCACCGATCGGCCGCGGCACGTCGGACCGCTCCTCGGCCGGATGGCCGCCCTCGTCGATATCGCCTTCCCGGATCGTTCGATGGCGGGGCGGAGCGCACGATTCGCGCGCGGCATGTGACCCGTCCCGGCCCGGTATCGCATACGGACCGGGCCTCCCGGGCCGTGAATTCTTCCGGGAACTCCGAGCCCGCACGGCTACCGTGGTCCGGTGCGCAGTCCCGAACTCCCCGCCCGGGTCATCTTCCTCAACGGAATATCGAGCTCCGGTAAGACGACGCTGGCCCGGGCCATCCAGGACGAGAGCGATACGCCGTTCGTGTACTGGGGAATCGACACTCTCTTCGCGTTGGTTCCGCCGAACTGGGGTGGCGGCCGGGACGGCCCGCGCAGCCGCGACGGCTTCTGGTACGACCGGACGGGCCACGACGCGGAGGGCCGGCCGACGGTGGTCATCCGCTACGGCGGCGTCGGACGCCGGATGTTGCGCTCGGCGTGTGCCGCGGCCGCCGCGTTCGCCCACGGCGGCGATCATCTCGTCGTCGACGAGATGTTGCTGACCCCGGATCTGCTATCCATGTGGCTCGACGCCCTGTCCGGCCTGGAGGTCCAACTGGTCCGGGTCACCTGCCCGCCGGCTGTCGCCGACCGGCGGGAACTGGCTCGCGGCCACCCGGCCGGGTTGGCGCGGGGCCACCTGCCGACCGTCCACGCGCACGGTCACCCCTACGACACGGTGGTGGACACCACCACCGGGACCCCCGCCGAACTGGCCCGGGCCGTATTACGCCGGGAGCGGACCGTCCTCGGGTGACGCCGAACCTCGAGTCGCCGGCGGGCGGCCGGCAGCGAGGACCGGGGTGAGGAGATCCGCTATCTCGCGCGCGTGCTCGTCGAGGTAGAAATGGCCGCCCGGGAACAGCCGGACCGCGAAGTCACCGCTCGTGTGATCACGCCACCGCGCCAGTTGCTCCGGGGTCGTGGTCGGATCGGAGCGTCCGAGCAGGGCGACGATATCGCAGCGCAACCGCTCGCCTTCCTGGTACCGGTATGTTTCGACCGCTCGGTAGTCGTTGCGCACCGCGGGCAGCACCATTTCGGCGAGTGCGGGCTCGTCGCGCAGGATCGTGACCGTGGCCGGGTCGTTCGCGAGTCGCTCGAGCTCGCCGATCAGGTCGGCGTCGGCCCCGCGGTGCAGCGTGCCCCGATCGGCGAATGCCGGATCCGGGCGCCCGGAGACGAACAGCGCGGCAACCGTCCGCCCGCGCGCCTCGAGCCGTCGAGCCGTTTCGAACGCGACAGTGGCCCCCATGCTGTGGCCGAACAGCACCGGACTTCCGGGAACCCGGGAATCGGTGGCCGCGACGATATGGTCGGCGAGATCGGTGATCGAGGACACGAATTCCTCACCGATCCGGTTCTGGCGTCCCGGATACTGCACCGCGTAGACCGACGGGCCGGGCCCGAAGCTCGCTGCGAGGCCTCGGTAGCTCGTGGCCGAACCGCCGCCGGGCGGGAAGCAGACCAATGCCGGATATCCGGCGCGGCCCGGCTTCAGTTCGCGCAGCCAGAGCTCCTGCTCGCCACCATTCGGCACTGATCTCTTCCTCCCGCTCGCCACCGACGCCCGCGGACCTCATCGATCCGGTCCGGTATCGAGCGTCCCACAGAGGTGGGGAATGCGAGTACAGGCGGCGCGCGGGAGCCGCGGCGAGCCGGACGCCCGCTCCATCCGTACCCGGCGGCAGCGGTTCGGTACCGCGGCGGCGGTCCGACCTACTTCGGCTCGATGAGCTGAATCTCCAGTTCGATCTTGACCGCGTCGCTCAGCATCCCGGGCAGCGGTCCCCCGACACCGAACTCCGTGCGCTTGATGGTGCCGGTCGCGGAGAAACCGGCGTGCCGTTCACCGCCGGGACCGAAGTCCCCGATTCCGCCCCATTCGACGTCCAGTGTGATCGGCCGGGTGACTCCGCCCAGCGTGGCCTCACCTGTGACGGTGAACGATTCGGCGATACGGACCGGTTCGACGGCCCGGAAGGTGAGGGTCGGGCGATTGGCGACATCGAGGAAATCGGCGGTGCGTATATGGGCGTCCCGGTCGGGGTTGCCGGTGTCGAACGAGTCGAGATGAACGGTCGCGCCGAGGCTTGCGGCGCCGGACTCGTCCACGACGAACTCGGTCTCGAAGCGGGTGAAGCCGCCACGCACTTTGGCGATACCGAGATGCCGCACAGTGAAGGCGACGGAGGAGTGCGCGCTGTCGAGTGCCCAGGCGCCGGGACGCAGGGTGGTACTGGTGGTTTCCGGTGGTGTGGTCATGCCATCGACCATCGCCGGACCGGAGTCCGGTTACCAGACCCCCGTTATCCTGGACCTGACAAGGCGCGGCTGCGCGGGCCGGAACAGGGCACGATGGTCCTATGACCCGAAGCGCATTCGCGGAGTTCCTGGTCAGACGCCGCGCCGAACTTCGACCCAGCGATATCGGGCTGCCCACGGGCGGGCGCCGGCGCACCCCGGGGCTGCGGCGCGAAGAGGTGGCCGTCCGGGCGGGCGTCAGTGCCGACTATCTGGCCCGGCTCGAACAGGGCCGGGACACCAATCCCTCGATAGCGGTGGTGGAAGCGCTGGCCACCGCCCTGCTGCTCGACGAGCGGGAGCGCAGCACCTTCGGCTGGCTCGCATTGACCAGCAGCAACGAATCGCGCTGCCCGGAGTCCACCGACGCACAGGACCAGGTACCCGAGACGATCGAGGCAGTGCTGCGCGCCCTGGCGCCCACCGCCGCATTCGTCCTGGGCAGGCGCCTGAATGTGCTGAGCTGAAACGCGGCCTGGGAGGATTTCGTCACACCGCTGGGTCTGCTGGACGACCGGGACACGGTGAATCTCGCCCGCTACGTCTACGGGCATCCGATGGCACGGAAAACCCTGCGAAACTGGGCCGCGGCCGCCGATACCTTCGCCGAGACCCTGCGCCGCGCGAGTCTGCGCTGGCCCGGCGACGCCGGCCTGCGGGAGACCATCGACACCCTGCACCGGATTCCCGAGTTCGCGGCACGCTGGCGTCCGCAGGGCCCAGGTCACCCGGTCACGCCGACCCTGCGTTTCGACCACCCGCAGCTGGGTGCGGTCGACGTACCGTTCGAGACGCTGGAGAGCGGCCAGGAGCAGAGCGTGGTGGTCTGGCTCGTGGCGCGCGCTCCCGCCTCCGGTCAGACGCTGCGCCTGGTGCCACCGCGGGCCGCCGGGCAGTAGCGCGCGGGGCGAGCGCATCCGGACGGCGCGGCAGCCGGCCAGGCGAGGTGTGCGATAGCCGCGGTACGTTCCCGATGCGGCAGGTTCGGCCTTCGCCGGGCGGCTCGCTCCCCGGGGAATGCGCCATGGAACCCCACCATGTCCTCGGCGGGGCACGACACGACATCACACGGGTGTGATGCGGGGCTCTAATTCGGTGGTGGTCCCCGGAAGACGTCGGCAGATGAGGCCGATGATGGAAGAAACGATTCCAGTCCCTTCCACCATCAATCTATAGCGCACCCGGGGCCTTGCGGCAAGGCCCGGGTGATACCGCAGAATCGTCCGGTCGGAAGCCGGGGAGCGCACCCGGCCGCCGCGACCACGCAGCGATCGTCGAACGAAGTGAGGGCATATGGCGGACCGGGGATACGAAGACGAGCTGCAATCCGAGCGGGCCTACGTGGACGAGCTCTACGCCCGGCTCGATGCCGAACGCACCCGGGCGAAGGGGAGATACCACGCGGCACTGCGGGGGAACGGCACCACGCTGCTGGAACGTGATGCCGAGGTACGGGCGCTGGCCAGAGAGGTGAAGCGACTGGACGTGGCGGACAACACATTGTGTTTCGGCCGCTTGGACTCGGTGGCGGGCGAGGCCTCCTATATCGGGCGGATCGGCCTGTACGACGAAGCGGACGAGTACGAACCCCTGCTGCTGGATTGGCGGGCGCCGGCCGCGCGCCCCTTCTACGTCGCGACCGCCGCCAGCCCGGAGAACATGCGGCGGCGCCGCCAGTTCCATTCCCGCGGGCGCCGGCTGGTCGAGTTCACCGACGAGGTGCTGGGGCGCCCCGAGGGCGACGCGCGCGGGGATGCCGCCCTGCTCGCGGCGGTCGCCGCGCCGCGTGGCGAGGGGATGCGCGATATCGTCGCCACGATCCAGGCCGAACAGGACGAGATCATCCGGCTGGACCATCCCGGTGTGCTGGTGATCGAGGGCGGTCCCGGTACCGGGAAAACCGTGGTCGCGCTGCACCGTGTCGCGTATCTCCTCTATACCCGGCGGGAGCAGATCCAGCGCCACGGTGTGCTGGTCGTCGGGCCCAATCCGGCCTTCCTGAACCACATCGGCCGGGTGCTGCCCTCGCTCGGCGAATCCGATGTGGTCTTCATGACCACCGGTGACTTCGTGCCGGGCCTGCGGGTCACGGCCGAAGACGCGCCGGAGGCGGCGCGGGTCAAGGGGTCGCTGCGAATGCTGGACGTACTCGCCGCGGCGATCGCGGATCGGCAGCGGCTACCGGAACAACCGCTGCCCATCGAACTGGCGGATGTGACCGTGCGCATCGATGCCGGAACCGCCGAATGGGCCCGGGAGGAGGCGCGGGCGAGCGAACTGCCGCACAACGAGGCCCGGACGGTGTTCCGCGAGATCATCACCTATGTGCTCACCGAACGGGCGATCGGCCGGATCGGCCGGGGATGGCTGACCCGCGACGACAAAGCGGCATGGGAGGACATGCGGAAGGACCTTGTCGCCGAACTCGCGGACAACTCCGCGTTCACCGGGGCACTGGACGTGCTCTGGCCGGTCCTCACCCCGCAGGACCTGCTGGCGTCGCTGTACTCGTCCCCCGAGCGGTTGCGCGCGGCGGGCGCCGACCCGGCCCTGTTCCGCGCCGCGGGCGCGGCCTGGACCGTCTCGGACGTGCCGCTGCTCGACGAGCTGGCCGACCTGCTGGGTGGGAGCGATCCGGACGAGCGAGCCGCCGACCGGACACGCCGGGCCGAGGCGGAATACGCCGCCGGAGTACTGGACATCATGATCGACCGCACCGACATGATGGACGACGAGGACCACCTGTTCGCGCAGGACCTCCTCTACGCCGAGGACCTGGCGGATCGCTTCCTCGAACGGGATACCCGCGAACTCGTCGAACGCGCGGCCGCCGACCGGAACTGGACCTTCCGGCACGTGGTCGTCGACGAGGCCCAGGAACTGTCCGAGATGGATTGGCGGGTACTGATGCGACGCTGCCCGGGCCGGTCCTTCACCATCGTCGGCGATCTCGCGCAACGCCGGTCGGCGGCGGGTGCGCGGTCGTGGGACGCGGTATTGCGGCCGTATGTACCGGGCCGGTGGGTGTACCGGTCGCTGACGGTGAACTACCGCACCCCGGCGGAGATCATGATCGTCGCCGCCGCGGTGCTGGCCGAGTTCGCGCCCGGGATCGAGCCACCCGAGTCGGTGCGCGCCTGCGGTGTCCGGCCGTGGTCCAGGCAGGTGACCGCGGACGAATTGCCGGACGCCGTGGCCGAGTTCGTCGAAACCGAAGCGGGCCGCGAGGGCACCAGCGTGGTGATCGGCCCACCGGATGTACCGGGCGCGGTCGCGGCGTCGGAGACCAAGGGCCTCGAGTTCGACGCCGTCCTGGTCGTGGAGCCGGAACGGATTCTCGCCGACGGACCGCGCGGCGCGGCCGAACTGTACGTGGCCCTCACCCGGGCCACCCAGCGACTCGGTGTCCTGCACCGGCAGCCGCTGCCGGCGGCACTGCACGGGCTCACCGACACCGGGACACCGATCCCGGCCGGGGGACGGCCGAACGGGCGGTGACCACCGGGCGGGCCCCGGTTCCTACCGCTTGTTCAGCTGGCCGGCATCGACGGGCACGACCGTACCGGTGACATAGCGGGCCTCGTCGGAGACCAGCCAGGCGATGGCATGGGAGACATCGAGCGGTTCCACCAGATCGACGGGCATCGCATTGGACAGTGCCCGTGCCAGTTCCGGGGCGTGCTCCATGATGGCCTGGAGATTGCCGTCCCCGGCCATCGGTGTACGGACGGCGGTCGGGGCGACACTGTTGACCCGGATATTGTGCGGCGCCAGGAAATTCGCCCACGACCGCATCAATCCGATGACCCCGTGCTTGGCCGCGGTGTAACCGAGGAAGCCCGCGGTCGGGATACCGACACCCATCAGGCCACCCGTGGAGCTGGTCAGCACGATGGACCCGCCCCGCCCGTGGGCGAGCATGGACGGGATCGCGACGCGTCCGGTGTTCCACACACCTTTCAGATTGACGCCGACGACCTCGTCCCATTCCTGGTCCTCCGAGGCCACTGCCCCGCCCGCGCCGATCCCGGCATTGGCCAGCACGATATCGACCGGGCCCAGTTCGGCGGTGCCCTCGTCGAAGGCCTGCTGCAGCGCGGTCACCTCGCGGACGTCGGCCTGCCGGGCGACGACGCGCCGGCCCAGTTTCTCCACTTCCTGGACGGTCCGGTCGAGTTCTTCCACCGTGCCCATCGGATACTGCACCGACCCGAGCTGGTCGCAGATGTCCACCGCGATCACATCGGCGCCTTCCTGTGCCAGCCGGATCGCGTGGCTGCGGCCCTGGCCGCGGGCCGCGCCGGTGATGAAAGCGACTTTGCCGTCGAGCTTTCCCATCTCTTCTCCTCGGGTCGTCGGGGACGTGGTGCGGACAGGAGCCGTCAGCCCACGGTGATCGGCAGGGTTTCCCAGCCGCGGACGGTCGAGGTGGAGGACAGCGCGGCCGCGTCCCGATCGACCTCCCAGCGTGGAAAGCGCCGCAGGAACTCCTCGAGCGCCACTTTCGCTTCGAGCCTGGCCAGCGACGCGCCCAGACAGTAATGGGTGCCGAAACCGAAGGTCCGCAGATTGGCCATCCGGCGATGGATATCGAAGCGGTCGGGATCGGCCCAGCGATCCTCGTCCCGGTTCGCCGAAGCGACCAGCAGCATCATCGCGCTCCCCGCGGGCACGGTGGTGCCGTAGCAGTCGACGTCGGTGGTGACGTAGCGGGCGATGGCGTGGCCGGTCGGTTCGAACCGCAGCGTTTCCTCGATGGCGTTCGGAATCAACCGTGGGTCGGCGACCAGTTCGGCGCGCTGATCGGGATGGTGGGCGAGCACCGAACCCAGCCAACCGATCAGCCGGGCGGTGGTCTCGTTACCGGCTCCGGCCACGACGGACACATAGGTCAGGATCTCCTGCCGGGTCAGGGTCCGGCGCACGCCCCGGGTGTCCTCGAATTCGGCGTGCAGCAGTTCGGTCATCAGATCGTCGGACGGATGTTCGGCACGCCAGTCGATGTACTCCGCGAAGTGGTCCGCGTTCGGAATCGCCCGCTCGGAGACCCGCATCTGCTGCCCGGGCTCGGTTCGCAGATTCGCGTCCGCCCGATCACGGACCGCCTGCTGGTCCTGTTCCGGGATACCGAGCAGCATCCCGATGACCCGCATCGGCACCTCGTTCGCGAACTCCGCCATGAGGTCGAAGCGGCCGGCACCGGCGAGCCGGTCGAGCGCGCGGTGGCACAGTGCGCGGATCTGCGGTTCCAGGGCCAGGACCCGCCGCGGGGTGAACACCCGCGCCAGCAGCCCGCGGTGGATGTCGTGCGCCGGCGGATCTTCCATCAGCAGGGTGCCCGGCGGGATCTCGACCCCGGCTTTGATGATCTCCAGGATCGGGCCGCGCGACGACGAGAAGGACTTCCAGTCCAGCAGCGCCCGGTCGATATCGTCGTAGCGGACGAGGGCGTAGAAGTCGTGCCGCTCGTTGTAGTAGAGCGGCGCTTGCGCGCGTAGCCGTCGGTAGATCGGATACGGGTCGTGGGCGATCGCGCGGTCGAAAGGGTCCCAGTAGACGGACTCGTCCTCACCCACGGCGATCTCCTTCGAGCTGTGGTGCCGCGGCGGCACAGGCCGCGGCACCGATTCGACGACAATAACGTTACCTATTACGGAAACATTGCATGCCGGAAAACAATAATGTGATTCTCGCGTCACACGCCGATCGACCACGACTCCCCCGGCCCGCCCGCGATCTATGCTCGTTCCACCCCTCGGCCTGCCCTTTCTCCGAGATGCAGGCAGTCCGCACCCGCGGCACAGGACCACCGGCACACCGAGGAAACACCGGCTGTGCCGGACTTCTCGACATTCCGGGCAACGACAGGACCACCTCGTGTACAGGAGGTTTCGGTATGAGCGAGTCCATCGCAGGAGTTGTGATACCCGACAGCCGGATGGTGGCCGAGGCCACCGATCTGGTGCGCGACAGCGCCTCGCCGCTACTGTTCCACCACTCCCGGCGGGTGTACCTGTTCGGGATGCTGTGGGGCCGGCGGCGCGGCCTGGATCCCGACCCCGAACTGCTCTACATCGGCGCGCTCTTCCACGATCTGGGGTTGACCGACGCCTATCGCACCACCCATCAGCGATTCGAAGTCGACGGCGCCGACGAAGCGCGCCGTTTCCTCACCGCCCACGGCGTGGACACCGCGGCGGCTCAGCAGGTCTGGACGGCCATCGCCCTGCACACCACCCCCGGTATCCCCGAACATATGGAACCCGAGATCGCGCTGGTGAACGCCGGTGTCGCCACCGATGTCCTCGGTATCGGCTACCACGACCTGGACCCCGGTGATATCCGCGCGGTCGTCGCGGCTCATCCGCGACCAGATTTCAAGAGGCAGATCCTGGCCGCCTTCGCCCATGGTTTCGCCGATCGACCCGACACCACGTTCGGCACCATCAATGCCGATGTGCTCGCCCGTTTCCAGCCGGGCTTCACCCGCACCGATTTCGTGGACGCCATCGAGGCGGGCCCCTGGCCCGAATAGGCGCCACGACGCTCATTCGCGGGCAGGGGCGTCGTAGACCAGGCTGTAGCGCCAGAACAGGCGGCGCCTGATCCGCGCACCGGGTAGTTCGGCGGCGACGGCGGCACGGATCTCGGCCAGCGTCTCCCGCGGATCGGCGACCGGTGCCGACATATGCGGGGGCAGCGCCTCGGCGGGCGCGGGGTGCCGGATCATGCCCATAACGGGATTGGCCACCACGGCAGGTAGGGCGGCGATCCCGTCGACGAGGCACGCCGCGCGGAAGCAGCCGACGATCACCAACCGCCCGCCCGGGGCGACACTCTCCCGCAACTCTCGCAGGGCGGCTACCAGCGGAAGGTGGTGCAGCACCGCCACCAAAGTGATCGCACCCCAGCGCCGCCCCGGCTCCCGCTCGGCGAAGCCGGCCCGGACCACCCGCACCGCCGGGTCGCCGGCGAACCGCCGCGCCGCGATCCCGGCGGTCGCGGCATCGGGTTCCAGCGCGGTGACCGTCAGACCGCGATCCCGCAGCAGAGCGGCGAGATTACCGGTACCGCAGCCGATATCGAGAACCTCACGGGCTCCCGACGCGACCACCCGGCCGGCGACCCAGCGGCCGTAGTAATCGTTGTGGTTCCACGGATGACGCCGGTTGAACCGGTCGAGTCGCGACAAGAGCATCCCCGCATTGTGCCCGCCGCCCACGCGAGACCGTCTCTCCCCGCAGCGGGCCCGGGCGGCGCTCGAATCCTTCCAGTGCGCCCTCCGAACCGGCGACACCCGTGGACCGCTCGACGTCCCCTCCCCGAGGTCGTCCTCGTGAGCGACGGCGGCGGTATCGAACAGGCCGCGCGACGACCATTCGTCGCTGATCGGTTACGCCGGTCCTGACCGGTGGTCTCGCGCGGACCGTCGCCGCGGTCACCCTGCGTCCCATCCTGCTCAACGGTGGCCCGGCGCCGGTACCCGACCGAACGACCGGATCCAACGCCCCGCCCGGATCCGCCGGACACCGGAAATCGCCGTCCTCGCTGTTCACACGGTCGCGAAAAATTACCCACCTGAGCGCGGGCTGAGAATCAAGCGCCCGATTCCTCCGGTTACGAATGCGTCACGATACGATCGCGCCCCGTGACGGACACCATGGTGTGGGCGGACGAGGCGCCCACGGGCGAGCAACCACCACCACCGGGGCCGGCCAACGGTAGATGGGCGAAGTGGATCGCCCTGGTCGCCGGTCTGTTGGCGACGGTGCTCGCCGTCGCGGTACCGCTGCTCCCGGTACATGTGGACAAGACGACTTTCGCCTGGCCGCAGCAGGGATCGACCCGCAGTATCACCGCGCCTCTGGTGTCCTATGCGCCGCTCACCTTCGATGTCACCGTTCCCGGCGCGGCACTCGACCAGTTGGCCGAGACCGGTGGGCTCGTCGCGGCGACCATGCCCGCGGATGCGCCCGACCTCGAGAAGTACGGATTCGTCGCCCGGGTACAGCCCGCGCAGGACGGGCGGCCGGCCCGCCTCGAAGTGGTACTGCGCAGTCAGTCGATATTCAGTGTGCCGCTCGAGCAACTCCGTGACGCCACGCTCACGGTCCGTTCCGACAGCGCCGCAACCACAGCCGAGCTCACCGGCACCGATACCGAACCGCTCTTCCTGGCCGGCGACTTCCGGCCGCAGGTGGTCGGGGTGTTCAGCGATCTGACCAGCTCGGCCGGTGCCGGTGTCGAGGTGGAGGTCGACAGCCGGTTCTCGGTCACACCGACGTTCATCAAGCGCGCCGCGACCGTACTGGCGGTGGTGCTGGCGGCGGTCGCCCTGGTCGCACTGCTACGGCTCGACCGGTCCGACGGGCGCCGGATCCGGCGCCTCCTACCGCAACGCTGGCGCACTTTCACCGGTATCGACGCGGGTGTTCTCGCGACCCTGCTGCTGTGGCATTTCATCGGTTCCACCACCTCCGACGACGGCTACCAATTCGGTATGGCCCGCACCTCGCTGGTCTCCGGCTATATGGCCAACTACTTCCGGTTCTTCGGGGTGCCGGAGAACCCGGTCGGTACGCCGCCCTATGACGTGATCGCGCAGCTGACCGAGATCAGTATCGCCAGCCCGTGGGTCCGCCTGCCCACCCTGCTGGCCGGGGTGCTCGCGTGGCTCACCCTGAGCCGTGAGGTGATACCGCGGCTCGGCGCCGGGCTGCGCCGCGACCGCATTGTGGTCGGCACCGGTGCGCTGGGTTTCCTCGCCATCTGGCTGCCCTACAACAACGGGCTGCGACCGGAACCGGTGATCGCGGTCGCCGTCCTGCTCACCTGGGTTCTGGTCGAGCACGCCATCGCCGGCAGGCGCCTGCTCCCGTATGCGATCGCGATCCTGATCGCGGCATTCAGTCTCACCGCGGCGCCGTCGGGGGTGATCTGTTTCGCGCCGCTGGCGGCCGGTGCGCGCTCGGTGGTCCGGTTCGGTATCCAGCGGGCCCGCGCTGTGGCAGCGGCCACCGCACGTCGTGGCGCGGAGATCGGGTGGTCCGCGCGGATTTCCGCCTACGGAGCACTACTGGCCCCGCTGGCCGCGGCCGGAACCCTGGTGCTGGTCTTCGCCTTCGGTGTCCAACCGCTGTCGGCGATGTTCGAGATGACCCGGGTACACAACGCGGTCGGCCCGTCGGTGCCCTGGTTCGACGACTACCAGGCCTATCAGCGGCTGTTCACCGCCACCGCCGACGGTTCGATCGGACGCCGTTTCGGGGTCGTCGCAATGTGGCTCGGGCTGCTGGTGTGCGCCTTCGTACTGTTGCGCAAGGGCGGGCGCATTCCCTTCGTCACCTCGGGCCCGGCGAAACGCCTGCTCGGAATCACCTTCGGGGCGATGCTGCTGATGGCGACCGTGCCCACGAAGTTCACCCACCACAACGGTGTCTTCGCCGGGCTGGCCGGCGCCGTCGCCGTGGTCACCGCGGTGGCGGTGGGTCCGAAGGTGATGCGGGCGCCGCGGTACCGCGCGCTGTTCGCCGCCATCGTGGCGGTGGCGCTGGCACAGATCTTCACCGGCGTCAACAAATGGTTCTACGCCTCCGGCCACGGTATTCCGTGGTGGGATACGGCTCCGGCGATCGGCGGTGTCGGGATGAGCGAGATCTTCCTGACCGTGGCGGTGCTGTGCCTGGCACTCGCCGGATGGTGGCATCTACGGGCGCCGGAACCGGGTACCCCGCACCGGGTTTCGCCGCGGGCCTGGCGGCTGGTGAAGATTCCGCCGCTGACGGTGGCGGCGGCCGTGATCGTGATCTTCCAGGTGGGTTCGTTCGCCACCGCCGCGGCCACCCAGTATCCGGCGTTCTCCCTGGCGCGCTCGAATGTCGATGCCGTACTGGGGAAGCCGTGCGGACTGGCCAACGATGTCCTGGTCGAATCCGACCCGAACACCTCGATGCTCCCGCCGCTGACCGGTGACGCCGCCACGACGTTCGCGGCGGATGCCGCCGGCTTCGTTCCCGGTGGGGTCGCCGACGTCACGTCCGACGACGATCAGCCCGCGGACGACAACAGCCTCGCCGATGCCCTGAGCGATACCTCCGACGGCACCTCGGTCACCCAGACCGGCGGGGCGCCACTGCCGTTCGGCCTGTCGAACACCACCCCCGTACTCGGTACCGCCGGTCAGCAGGAATCGGCCGAACTGACCACCGGCTGGTACCGGCTGCCCGACCCGGCCGACCGGGCCGGGATCATGGCCATCACCGCGGCGGGCCGGTTCCGGGCGATCACCCAGGACGGCGAGGTCATGCCGGGACAACCCGTCGATATCGAGTACGGGGTCACGGATCCGGCGTCCGGGGCCCGTTCGCTCGGGCAGGTGATGCCCATCGATATCGGCCCGACGCCGTCGTGGCGCAATCTACGCGTTCCGCTCGACGAGATTCCGGACCGGGCCGATGTGGTCCGGATCGTCGCCGAGGACAGAACGCTCGATCCCGAGCAGTGGATCGCATTGACCCCGCCGCGGATTCCGCAGACGCGCACGCTCCACGAGGTGATCGGCTCCGACCAGCCGGTGCTGCTCGACTGGGCGGTAGGCCTGCAGTTCCCGTGCCAGCGCCCGTTCGATCACAAGGACGGCATCGCCCAGGCGCCCGGCTGGCGCATCCTGCCCGACCGTCCCGCCGCGAACACCACCAACCTCTGGCAACGCCACGACGGTGGCGGGCCGCTGGGCTGGAGCCGCCAATTGCTGCGCTCCCAGACCTTGGCCACCTATCTGAAGGACGACTGGAATCATGATTGGGGGCAGCTGCAGCGGCTGATGCCTGTGGACACCTCGGCCCGCCCGGCCGCGCCGAGCGTCGCCCGGGAAGAACATTCCGGGCTGTGGAGTCCCGGCCCCATCAACGTCACCTGGTAAACGGAGTCGCCGGACCTGCGCGCGGGTCCGGCGCCGACTCCCGATATTTCGGCGACGCTCCGCCGCGGTGATCCGGAAGAATACGCGACACAACAAGACTGGAACGCGCGCGTTCACGAATTCGCGCGACGATCCCTGATACTTGTCGCGTGCAGATTCCGAGATCAGATCGAAATCTATTGGTGCGCGCCTTCGGCGCCGTACTCCTCGGCAGTATTGCCGTGGTATCCGTGATCGGCGCGAGCCCGGCCGTGGCCGCGCCCATCTACCCCCTACCCGACCCTGATCCGTTTTATGCGGCGCCGGACGATATCTCCGGTAAATCGCCCGGGGAGGTGCTGGAAACCCGAAAGATGGCCCCGCTGCCCATGTTCCCGGGGTCCACGGTGACCCTGGTGAAATTCCGCTCGGCCGATTCGACCGGCCGACCGATCGCGGCGACCACCACCGTGCTCACGCCGCAGGGGCGCGCTCCCGGGGGACCGTTGCTGTCCTATCAGCACATCATCAACGGGCTCGGCACCCGCTGTGCCGTCTCCCGGGTGCTCTACAGTCCCGACCCCACCCTCCAGGTCCGCGAGGCCGCGGCATTGAACGCGGTGCTGGTCCGCGGCTGGAGTGTGGCGCTGCCCGACCATCTCGGTCCGACGTCCGCCTATGGTGCGGCCAGGCTGGGCGGCCAGATCACCTTGGACGGCATCCGTGCGGTCCGCGCGGCCGGCCTGGGCCTGCGCGACAGCCGCGTCGCCATGGCCGGTTACTCCGGCGGCGGCATGGCCACCGCCTGGGCGGCCGCGCTCGCCCCGGACTATGCGCCCGAACTGGATATCGCGGGTGCGGCGATCGGCGGTGTGCCGATGAATCTGGTGCGCATGATCGAAGCCGTGAACACCGGCCCACATCCGGCCTTCGGCCTCGTGATGGCGGCCGGAATCGGCCTCGAACGCGAATATCCGAACCGTTTCCCGATCAGCGAGTCGATGAACACGCGAGGACTGCTGACCCGTAACACGCTCGCGAACGGATGCGTCAACGAAATACTGGCCACCGGGGCCGGACGCAGTGTCGCCGAATTCGCCAGCAGTATGTCGTTGGTGGACAGCCCGGACGCCCGCGCGGTGCTCGAGGAGAACAGCCTCGAATTATTCGACGGCGTACCCGATATGCCCGTTTTCGAATGGCATTCGGCCACCGATCCGTTGATTCCGGTGGATTCCATCGTCCGCACGAACCAGCGTTACTGCGCGGCCGGTGTACCACTGCAAGCCGAACTCACCGTATCGCCGGAACATCTGTCCGCGGCGGTCCTCGGCCTGCCCGCCGTAATGACATGGCTCGAGGGCCGTTTCCGCGGCGACCCGGCACCGTCGAACTGCTGAACTATGTCCCTGCCCCGGCCCCGGTGGGCCGGGGCCTGTTCGGCGCCCCGCGGCCCGCCGGACCCTGCCGATTCAGCGAACGGTGGCCGGCCCCTGATCGGCGGTGACCGCCTCACGCAAACTGCTGGGCCGCATATCCGTCCAGTTCCGCTCGATGTAGTCGAGACAGGCGGCCCGGCCGGCGTCACCGAAGACGATCCGCCAACCGTGCGGC
Source organism: Nocardia rhamnosiphila NBRC 108938 (assembly GCF_000720425.1). Lineage (GTDB taxonomy): Bacteria > Actinomycetota > Actinomycetes > Mycobacteriales > Mycobacteriaceae > Nocardia > Nocardia rhamnosiphila. The sequence continues at coordinate 1,238,436 of NZ_JOAJ01000001.1, forward strand.
ACCTCGGCGAAGGCCGGCCACAGGGAATGCTGGTTCTCGTCGTTGACCAGTACGAGGAAGCGGCTGTCCGCGTCGTCGAACGGGTTCGTGCTCATATCATCTCTCCCGGATCGTCGTTGTCGTTCTGTCGCCCACCGAGTGCGCCGGGGATCACGCGGCCCGGCTCGCGTAGACCTCGTACAGGTCGGTGCCGCGCAGACTCGGGTCCTGCCGGGTCCGCGTGGTCAGGCCGTGGGTGCTCAGCAGCTCGCGGAACTGTGCCAGGCGCCCGGCGGTGTCGTGCACCTCCGCCACCACCGTGCGTATCCGCGGCCAATCCCGCGCGGCCACACCCCGCAGCACATCGAGTTCCGCTCGTTCCACATCCACCTTCAGCACACCGATCTCGGCATCCGGCCCGTATTCGTCCAGGATCGCCGACACCGTCGTCACCTCGACATCGATCTGTTCGCCCTGGTGCAGGCCGGCGGTGATGAGGTCGATCGCCTCGTCGTCGAGGCCGCTGTTACGCAGGAAAACCCGGGTGGCCTCGTCGTCCTCGGCCCGATCGGCGTACAGGCCGGAGTTGGCCGGTGCCTGTGGATACCAGGTGAGCGGGAGGACGCCGGACTCGGCGCCGACAGCGGTCCGCACCGGCACGGCGTGTGGGACATGAGCATTCAGATTGCTCTGCAAGCAGCGGAAAGTCGCCGGCACGGGCTCGGCCGCGATCACCCGGGCGCCGGGACAGACATCGGCGAACAGCATCGCTGCCAGCCCGATGTTCGCGCCGATATCGAGGACGAGGTCCCCCGGCCGTAGCCGGGCGGCGGCCTGCCGGTAGAAACCGGTCGCCGAGGTGATCTCACCCCAGAGAAATTTCGCCTCCGCCGGGCTCGGGCAGTCGACCACTCTGCCGTCGTCGAGTTTCAGCGTCTGTTGTGTGTTCAGCATTGCGCTACGGCCCTTTCTATTACCGCACCGACAACGGTCAGTGCCTCGGGATGGCTCAGCTCGAGGTGCCGGACATCGACCACCCGGTTGTGGATCTCCCCGGTCACATAGGGGCGCCACGAGCGCGCCAGCGCCTCGTGATCGGCGTGGTCCTTTCCGGCGGTGAAGAAGTACACGTCACCGTCGAAGACCGCCGGCCGGTACCGGTCGGCGATCGCCGCGGCTGTCTCGAAACTCGTCATCACCCGGTCCACCTGTTCGGCGGTGAACATCGCGGTACCGAGTACCTGTTCCCGGACGACCGCCCAGGCCTGCTCATGGGTATCGGCACGGACGTCGTCGCCGAGGTCGAACAGCTCCCGCCAGCCACCGAGCAGATCCGCCATCAACCGGCCCGGCAGCCGATCGCCCGCCGCCTCCGGCGCGGCGACGTCACCGGACAGGTCCACCGCACTGTCCAGCAGCGCCAGCACACCGACTTTCGCGCCCGCGCCCCGGAGCCGGACCGCCACGGCATGCGCGATCTGCCCGCCGAGCGACCAGCCGAGCAGGTGGTACGGACCGTCCGGCTGAACCCGGCGGATCTCGCTCACATAGCGTTCGGCCAGCTCGTCCACCGATTCCGCCGGAGGTTCGCCGGCCACCACATGCGGATCCTGCAGGCCGTAGACGGGACGGTCCGCGTGCACGTGTTCCACGAGCCCCCCGTAGAACCAGGCCAGCCCGCCCGCCGGATGCACACAGAACAGCGGCGGCTCGGATCCGCTCGCCCGCAGTGGCAGCAGCACCTGCAGGCCCGACCCGCCCTCGGCCTCGTCGGCCCGGCGCGCCAGTGCCTCCGGTGTCGCGTCGTCGAACATCCACGGCAGCGCGATCGTCACCCCGCGGGCCTTCAGTTCGCGTACCACCATGGTGGCCAGCAGCGAGTTGCCGCCCAGATCGAAGAACCCGTCCGAGACTCCGACACGCTCGACACCCAGCACCTCGGAGTAGACCTCGCTGATCGCTTTCTCCGTCCCTGTCCGGGGGGCGACGAACTCGCTCGGGGCGGTGCCGGATTCCGGTGCGGGCAGGGCCGCACGGTCGAGTTTGCCGTTGACCGTCAACGGCAGATCGGGCAGCACCGTGATCGCCGCCGGAACCATGTATCCGGTCAGCACCTCCGCGGCCGTCGCCCGGACCGCGGCGGGATCGAGCCGCCCGTCCTCGGCGGCCACCACGTAACCGATCAGCTGGTCGATTCCGTGTCCGGGCCGGTGCACCGCGGCGGCGGCGCGCACGACACCGGGATGCCGGAGCAGCGCCGATTCGACCTCGCCCAATTCGATGCGGTAGCCGCGCAACTGGATCTGGGCATCGGCGCGACCGAGATAGCGCAGTTCGAGTCCGTGCTCGCCGTCCTGCCACCTGCCGATATCGCCGGACCGGTAGAGCCGGGCCCCGGCCGGCCCGTACGGGTTGGCCACGAACCGGCCCGCCGTCGTCACGGGGGCGCCCAGGTAACCCCGCGCGAGCTGCCCCCCGGCCACATAGATCTCACCGGGCATTCCGATGGGCGCCGGGCGCATGCGCTCGTCGAGTACGTAGACCCGCATACCCGGCAGCGGGGTACCGATCCCCGCGGTATCGGGTCCGGTGACCTCGCCGAAAGTCACGTGCACGGTGGTCTCGGTGATCCCGTACATATTGATCAGCCGGGGGGATCCGGGCTCGTGCGCCGCGAACCATCCGGCCAGCCGCGCCGGGTCCAATGCCTCACCGCCGAACACGACATACCGCAGCGCGAGGCCGGGTCCGCCGCGACCGGCGGCCCGGCGCTCCCGGTCCGCCTCGGCGAATCCGTAGAACGCCGACGGTGTCTGGCTCAGGACGGTCACTCCCTCGCGGGCGACCAGCTCGGCGAAGGCGTCCGGCGTGCGGGACACCTCGTAGTCGACCACGACCAGCCGGCCACCGGTCAGCAGCGCGCCCCACATCTCCCACACCGCGAAATCGAAAGCGTAGGAGTGGAACATGGTCCACACATCATCGGGGCCGAGATCGAAACGCCCGGTGATTTCGGTGAACAGAGTGACCGCTTCGCGATGGCTCACCGTCACGCCCTTGGGGCGGCCCGTGGAGCCCGACGTATAAATCACGTAGGCCGTGTTGTCCGGCCGGGCGACCGGCAGCACCGGAGCCGGATCCGCGTCCCCTGCCGCACAGTCCTCCACGAGCAGCACCGGAGCCGGGAACTCGGGCACCGCCGATATCGTCTGCGCCGAGGCGAGCACCGCCACCGGGCGCGCGTCGTCGAGCACGAACCGCAACCGCTGTTCCGGGTAGGCCACATCCAGCGGCAGATATCCGGCGCCGGTGCGCACCACGGCCAGCAGTGCGGCGACCAGGTCCGCCGAACGGGACAGGGCCACGGCCACCAGCGTTTCCGGGCCCGCCCCGGACTCGGCCAGCCGGGCGGCTATCAGACCGGCGCGCCGATCCAGCTCCGCATAGGTCAGCACCGAACGACCGTCGGTCACCGCGACGGCGTCGGGCCGCTCCGCGACCCGCGCGGCGAACAGGTGCGCGAGGGTTGTCTCGGGGATCACGGCGCCGCTGTGTCCGGCCGCAGCCAGCAGCGTGTGCCGCTGCGCGTCGTCGACGAGGTCGATATCGCCGACGACGACCTCCGGATCCGCCGTCACCTCCTCGAGGATTCGCACGAAGGCTTGCGCGAACCTGCGCATCGTCTCCTCGACGAACAGGTCCGTGGCGAAGGTCAGCCGGCCCACGAGGCCGCCCGGACGATCCGCCTCGTCGAATCGCTCCGCGAGCTTCACATTCAGATCCGCCTGTGCCTGTTCGAAACCGTCCTCGACCGGTTCGACGGTGAGACCGGGCAGCCGGACCGCGGCCCGGCTCAGGTTCTGGACGTCCAGCGTCACCTGGTAGAGCGGCAGATGCGCGGTCGACCGCGGCGGGTTCAGCGCCTCCACGACCTGTTCGAACGGTACATCCGCGTGCGCCAGCGCGGCCAGATCGGTTTCCCGGATACCGGCGAGCAGGTCGGCGAACGTCTGCCGCGACGCCACCCGCGACCGCAGCACCAGCGTATTGACGAACATACCGATCAGATCGTCGAGTTCCCGCACCCCGCGACCGGCCACCGGGGTGCCGATCGCGATATCGCCGACCCCGGACAGCCGCGCCAGCAGGACCGACAACGCGGCGTGCAGCACCATGAAAACCGTCGCGTTCCCGGCGCGGGCCGCCGCGCCGATCCGGGCGTGCAGCCCGGCGGAGATTTCGAATTCGACGGCGCGCCCGCGCAGCGACGCCACCGGCGGCCTGGGCAGATCGGTCGGCAATTCGAGCAGTTCGGGGAGCCCGCCGAGTGTCTGTTTCCAGAATCGCAGTTGCCGCGAGGCCAGCGAATCCGGATCGTGCTCGGCACCGAGGATCTCGTGCTGCCACAGCGCGTAATCGGCGTACTGGACCGGCAACTCCGGCCACGGCGCGGCGCCGCCCTGCCTACTCGCCTCGTACGCCACCGCCACATCGCGGGCGAGCGGCAGCATCGACTGCCCGTCCGCGCAGATGTGGTGCACGGTCACCATCAGCACGTGGTCACGCTCGCCCAGTTCGAACAGTTCGACCCGCAGCGGCGGTGCCTGGGTCACATCGAAACCGGTGGTGACCGCGGCAACGGCCCGCCGCATCAGCTGATCCTCCGCCACCGGGACCGGCCGCAACTCCGGTACGACCTCGGCGGCCGGTACCACAAGTTGATACGGGACACCCTCGGCCATGGGGAAGGCGGTGCGCAGTGATTCGTGGCGTTCGACGACCAAGCCGCAGGCCCGGCGCAGCGCGTCGATATCGAGCTCGCCCGTCAGCCTGATCACCAGTGGAATGTTGTAGGCGCCCACCGAGGTGTCGAACTGGTTGAGGAACCACATCCGCTGCTGGGCCGGGGACAGCGGTACCCGCGCGGGGCGGGTCCGCGCCACCAGGGGCGTCCGGTGCTCGTGGTCGAGAACGGTCAGCCGAGCGGCCAGTTCGGCCACGGTCGGCGCCTCGAACAGGTCCCGGACACCGACCCGGGCCCCGGTCGCGGCGCTCAACTGCGCCGCCACCCGGGTCGCCGACAGCGAATTACCACCCAGCTCGAAGAAGCTGTCCGCGGCGCCCACCTCATCGACGTCCAGGACGCGTGCGAAGACCTCCGCCACCGCCCGCTCGGCGTCGGTACCCGGCGCGACCCACGCACGGCGGGCGCCGAATTCGGGTGCCGGGAGAGCCAAGCGGTCGAGTTTGCCGCTCGTGGTGAGCGGCAGCTCGGGCAGCAGGGTCAGCGCCTCGGGCACCATATGCGCCGGCAGCCGGTCCCGGAGGGCCGCGCGCACCGCCGCCAGGTCCACCGAGTCGGCACCGGCGAGATACCCGGCGAGCCGCTTGCGGCCGCGCTCGTCGGGCCGCAGGACGACGACGGCCCGGTCGACACCGGGGCAGCCGGCGAGGACGCCTTCGATCTCACCGAGTTCGATGCGCTGGCCGCGGATCTTGACCTGGAAATCCCGGCGGCCGAGGTATTCCAGCGTGCGCTCGTGGGTCCAGCGCACGAGGTCACCGGTGCGGTACATGCGCGTTCCGGCCGCACCGAACGGGTTCGCCACGAACGCTCCCGCCGTGGTCACCGGGCGGCTCAGGTAGCCGCGCGCCAGTTGTACGCCCGCGAGATACAGCTCTCCCGCCACCCCGGGTGGTACCGGCCGCAGCCAGGCATCCAGCACCACCGCTTCCATCCCGCGCAGCGGCTCACCGATCGTCACCGCGGCACCGGGTCGCAGTGGTCCGCTCATACAGGCCAGAATCGTGGTCTCGGTGGGTCCGTATCCGTTCAGCAGGCACCGGCCCGGCGCCCAGACGGCCACCGTCTCCGGAGTCACCGCCTCACCCCCCGCCACCAGCACGCGCAGCGAATCCAGGCCCTCCGGGGACAGTGTCGCCAGCACACTGGGGGTCAGGAAGGCGTGCGATACCCGCTGTGCGCGAATCAGTTCGGCCAGCTCGGCGCCCGCGTACACCTCCGGCGGCGGCAACACCAGCACCGCGCCGTTGCTATGCGCCAGCAGTATTTCCAGGATCAGGGCGTCGAATCCGGGCGCCGAACCCTGCAGCACCCGCGACCCATTGTCGGCGGCGAAACGTTTCCGCTGCTCGGCAGCGAAATTCGCCAAGCTCTCGTGCGTCACCGCCACGCCCTTGGGCACCCCGGTGGAGCCCGACGTGTAGAGCACATAGGCCGTATCCCGGAGATGCGGTGTGCGCACACGATCCGCGTCGAGTATCGGACCCGACGGGTATTCCGCGAGGGAAGCCCACGTCTCCGGGTCGTCGAGAACCAGCGGCCGCACCGGATCCGGCAGCGACCCGCGCGCGGATCCGCTCGTCAGCGCGACTCGGATATCCGCGTGTCCGACCATCAGCGCGACCCGTTCCGCAGGGTTGCGGATATCGACCGGCACGAGCGCGGCACCCGTTTTGGTCACCGCCCACAGGCCGACCACGAACTCCACCGACCGGGGCAGCGCCAGCGCGACCCGGTCGCCCGGGCCCACGCCCCAGTCGATCAACTTCCGCGCCAGCCGGTCGGACCGGGCCTCGAGTTCGGCGTAGGAGACCGTCTGCCCGTCCGAGATGAGGGCCGCGGCCCCGGGGTCGCGTGCCGCCCCCGCCGCAAGCAGTTCCGACAGCGAACGCGGTGCCTCGGCGGCGCCACCCGAGGCAGGTACCAGTTCCGCCCGTTCGTCGGCCGACAGCAGATCGATCGCACCGACAGGTCTCTCCGCGTTCCCGGCGATCGCGTGCAGGACGCGGGCCAGCCGGTCTGCCAGCTCGGCCGCCGTCCGATCGTCGATCCGGGCGCGCTGGTAGCGGACCCGGACGTGCAGCTCGTCGGTCTGGTGTGCCTGGACCAGCAGCGGATAGTGCGCCGCGTCGCGACCCTCGGCCGCGAGCACCCGCATTCCGTCGATATCGGTCTCGCCCAGACCGCTGCTGTCGACCGGATAGGACTCGAACACCACCAGGGTGTCGAACAGGTGTGAGTTGTCCGCGGCGGCGGTGATCTCGGACAGTTCGAGATAGTGGTGGTCGAGCAGCCGGGTGCTGTCGGCCTGCAGACGAGTCAGCAGTTCGGCGACGGTCCGGGTGCGGGTCACCTCGGCCGCTACCGGGATCGTATTGATGAACAGCCCGATCATCGACTCCACACCGGGCAGATCGGCGGGCCGCCCGGAGACGGTGCTACCGAAGACCACTCGTTCGGTGCCCAGCAGATTGCCCAGCACCACCGCCCAGGAGAACTGGACGATAGTGGCCATCGTGACCGCGTGCTCCCGGGCGAACTCCGTCAGCCGCCCGGTGGTGGCGCGGCCGAGGTCGACCGGCAGATCGACCGGGATATCGGCGACGGTCGCCGTATGCGGGTCGGTGATCAGGGTGGGTTCGACCGACTCCCCCAGGGCCTCACGCCATACCCGCACACCGGCCTCGTGGTCGCGCCGGTCCAGCCAATCCAGATAGTCGCGGTAGGACGGCGCGGCCGGCAACAGATCGGTGCGGTCGCCCACCGCGTAGAGACCGATCAGCTCCCGGCACAGCAGCGGCAGCGACCAGCCGTCGAGCAGCAGATGGTGCGCCGTCAGCACCAGCCGGACATCCCCCGGCCCCACCGTCACCACGAGGAAACGCAGCAGCGGCGGATCGACGGGGTCGAACACCACGGCCCGTTCGGATTCGATCAACCGATCGAGTTCGGCGGTGTCTCCGCCGGTCTCGGCGCGGTACCAGCGCAGCGCCGTGGTGGCGGGAACGATCTGCGCGGCGACGCCGTCGCCGGTCCGGGTGAAGGCCGCGCGCAGGTTCGGATGCCGGTCGAGCAGCGCTCGCGCGGCCCGTTCGAGCCGGTCCTCGTCGACCGTGCCCGCCAGGGTCAGCACCGATTGGGCGGTATAGACGTCCAGCTCACCGGCGGCGAATTCGGCGTGGAAGAGCAGGCCCGCCTGCAGCGGCGCCAGCGACCACACATCGGTGAGCGGCCCGTAGCGTTCGGTGAAGACGTCCAGATCGGCCTGGCCGACCGCGACGAGCGGAACATCGGCGGGGCACAGACCCCAGTCGTCGTCGCGGCCTGCCGCGGCGGCGATCTCGCGGACGGCATCCAACCAGTCGCCGGCCAGTTCGGCGACCTCCGCGCGGTCCAGCAACCGCGCGGCGTAGCCGATCTGCGCCGACAGCACGGGGCCCGCCGCGGTCTCGGCGGTGTGCACATCGATCGTGATCACCGCCGCCGCGGGCATCTCCGCGTCGAACGCGCCGCGCTGGTCGAACTCCTCCCCGGTCGGCACCCAGGCCAGTCCCGACAGCGCGGCGAGATCGACACCGGCCCGGCCGAGATTATTGAAGGCGATCTGCGGCTCCGGCGCGCCCGCCAGCCGCTCCCCCGCGGCGGGATCGAGGTAGCGCAGGAGGCCATATCCGATCCCCTTGTCCGGGATCGCCCGCAATTGCTCCTTGACCGCTTTCACCACGGCACGCGGATCAGCGGAGTCCACCCCGGACAGGTCGAGCGCGACGGGGTAAGCGCTGGTGAACCAGCCCACGGTGCGGGAGAGGTCCGCGCCCGGGACGAGCTGCTCCTCGCGGCCATGGCCCTCGAGCAGGATCTTCGCGCCCCGATGGGTGCTTCCGCGGCGCGCGCGCCAGCGCCCCAGGGCGACCGTCAGCCCCGCGAGCAATGCGTCGTCCACTGTGGCACGGGCGGCTTCGGGCACCACCTCCAGCAGCACCCTCGTGATCTCCGCCGGCAGGGACACCTCCAGCTGCCGGACCGTCGCCTGGGTGTCCACGGACGGGTCGAGTGCCGCCCGCCCCAGCAGCGGGTCGGGAGCCGCGCTCATCCGCTGCCACAGGTCGAGTTCACCGGCCCGGTCCGCCGCCGCTTCGGCCAGGGCGTGCGCCCAGCGGCGCATGGAGGTGCCCGGGGCCGGCAGATCCACCGGCCGACCTGCCCCGATCTGCTGCCAGGCGGTCGCGAGATCGGGCAGCAGGATGCGCCACGAGACGCCGTCCACGGCCAGGTGGTGGATCACCACGAGGGCCCGGCCCTCCGCGTCGACCCCCGCCGCGGGCAACAGGCAGACGACCTGCACGACCCGGCCGACGGCCGGATCGAGACGGGAGGTGGCCGCGGCCAGCGCGGCCTCGGCCACCGCGGTGAAACCGTCACCACCCGGTCCGTCCCCGGCCCGGAAGGTCTGCACGAGAAGGGTTTCGGCCGCATCGACCGAACCGGCCGGCAGTACCCGCAGACAGCCGTCGCGCAGCTGGGCGCGAAGCATATCGTGCCGGTCCAGCATGGCCTGCACCGTCGCGGTGACCTCGGCGACGGCGGCGTCCCCCGGCAGCCGCACCAGCATCGACTGGGCGAATCCCCGGGCCGCGCCGAGGCGTTCACCGAACCAGGTCACGATCGGCGTACTCGGAATATCCCCCACGCCGCCGCCGGGCAATTCCGTGAGCGTCGCCCGGCTCGTGGTCGCGGCGACCTGTGCGAGGGCCCGGACAGTGCGGCGTTCGAAGATATCGCGGGCCCGGACGACCAACCCGGCGGCCTGCAGCCGCGCGGCGAGCTGGATCGACATGATGGAATCGCCGCCCAGCGCGAAGAACGACGTGGTCGCCCCCACCGACGGCATCCCCAGCACGTCCGCGAACGCGGCAGCGACGGTGCGTTCCAGATCGGTGGCCGGTTCCACCGCGTCCGCCTCCCGCACCTCGAATACGGGTTCGGGCAGCGCTTTACGATCCACCTTGCCGGTCGACGCGAGCGGCATCCGATCCAGGACGGTGACCGTCGCGGGCAGCATATGGGCCGGCAGCACGCTCGCGAGCCGGTCCAGCACCGCGGTCGCGGCGAGCTCCGCGCCGGGCTCACCCACGAGATACGCCGCGAGCAGCGACCGGCCGTCCGGGCCGGGCCGGGCGACCGTGACCGCCGAGGTGACACCGGGCTGCGCGACCAGCGCGGCATCGATCTCGCCGAGTTCGATGCGCTGACCGCGAATCTTGATCTGGAAATCGCTGCGGCCGACATATTCGAGCGTATGGCCGGCAGTCCAGCGCACGATATCGCCGGTACGGTACATCCGCGCTCCCGCGCCGCCGTACGGATTCGCCACAAACGCGCTCGCGGTCGGCGCCGGCCGATTCAGATATCCCCGCGCCAGCCCGGGACCCCCCAGATACAACTCACCCGCCACGCCGACCGGTACCGGCCGCAACCGGGAGTCCAGGACCACGGCCTGCGCGCCGTGGATCGGGCCGCCGATATCGATCGGGCCACCGGCACGCACCGGCGCGCTCATCGTGCTGACGATCGTCGTCTCGGTCGGACCGTAGATATTGTGCAACCGACGTCCGGGAGCCCAGGTGGCGACCAGCTCGGCCGGCACCCTCTCACCGCCGACCGCCAGCATCTGTACCGATGCGAAATCGGCGGGCGATACGGTCGCCAGCACACTCGGCGTCAGGAAGGCATGCGATACCCGGTGGTTGCGGATGAGCCGGGCCAGGTCGGCGCCACCGAAGACATCCGGCGGCGAGATCACCAGCGCGGCGCCCGCCGCACAGGCCATCAATGTTTCGACCAGTACCGCGTCGAAGGCGGGTGCCGCCACGTGCAGCACCCGTGCGGTCCGGTCCACCCGATAACGCACCCGCTGGGCGGTGGCGAAGTTCGCGAGCCCCTCGTGGGTCACCACCACTCCCTTCGGCGTGCCGGTGGAACCGGAGGTGTAGATCAGGTACGCCGTGTCCCCGGTCCGGGCACGCGGCGGCGCCGACGCGCTCGCGGAAAGGCCCGGCTGCCCCGCGATTTCGGTGGCCGTGGCCGGATCGTCGAGTACCGACCACTCGACCCCGTCCGGCAGCGCGGCCACCGCGGCCGCGACCGTGAGACCCAAGGCGACGCCGGCGTCGGCGATCATCTGGGCCATCCGCTCCCGCGGGTACCGCAGATCCACCGGGACGAAGGCGGCGCCGGTCCGGGAGATCGCCCACATGGCGATCTGGTAGTCCACCGAACGGGGTACCGCCAGCGCGATATGAACGCCGGGGCCCGCGCCGCGCGACACCAGATATCCGGCCAGCAGGTCGGCGCGCCGGTAGAGCTCGGCGTAGGTCAGGGTTTCGGTCTCCCCGATCAGCGCGACCTGCGCGGGGTACGCGGCAACCGCCGCGGCCAGCAGATCCGGCAGCAGGTACGGGGTTTCGGCCCCGGCGCCGACCGCCGGTACCAGCTCGTCGGCTTCCGTCGCGGTGAGCAGGTCTATCCCCCCGACCGTCCGGGCCGGGTCGGTGGTGACCGACTCGAGGATCCGCACGAACCGATCGGCGAGCGCCTGCGCGGTCCGGTCCGCGAAAAGATCGGTGGCGTAGACGATCTCCCCGTCGATACCCCCGGACCGATCACCGTCGGCCCGCTCGTTCAGCAGTACGGTGAGATCGGTTTTGGCCTGCGCGATCCCGGGATCGAGCAGTGTGACCTCCACATCGGGCAGGTCGAACCGTGCCGGCCCGGTGTTCTGCAGCCCGAACATCACCTGGTACAGCGGAGTGTACGCGGTCGACCGGGGACGATCGAGCACATCGACGAGCCGTTCATAGGCGATATCGGCGTGCGCGAGGGCGGCCACGTCGCTATCGCGCACGTCCGCGAGCAGTGCGCGGAACGACCTGTTCTCGGCGATCCGGGTGCGCAACACGACGGTGTTCACGAACATCCCGACCAGCTCGTCGAGCGCCTCGTGCCCCCGGCCCGCGACCGGGGTACCGACCGAGACATCGTCGGTGTGCGCCGTCCGGGCGAGCAGGATCGCCAGCGCCGCGTGCAGCACCACGAAGGTCGTCACGCCCTCGTCCTGTGCCAGCCGCACGATCGCGCCGTGCAGCCGCGGCGGGATAGCGAAGCGCACGCTGCCGCCGGCCGTGGTGACGGTGGCCGGGCGAGGGTGGTCGGTCGGCAGGTCCAGCAGGTCGGGGCTGTCGCCGAGCGCTTCTGTCCAGTAGGCGATCTGCCGCGAGATCAGCGATTCGGGATCGTCTTCGGCGCCCAGGCGCTCCTGCTGCCACAGCGCGTAGTCGCCGTACTGGACCGCCATCGGTTCCCACTGCGGCGGCTGCCGGCGCGTACGGGCCGTATAGGCGGTGAACACATCGCGGGCGAGCACCGGCATCGAGGCGCCGTCGGCGGCGATATGGTGCGCCACCAGGACCAGTGCGTGCTCCCCGGCCGCGGTGCGGTACAGCCCGGCCCGGACGGGTACCGAGACCGCGACATCGAAGCCGGTTTCGGCGACCCGCCGGATCCGGTCGGCCAGTTCGGTCTCGTCGGCCACCGGTTCGGCCTCCGGCAGCAGCTCGGCCCCTGCGGCCGGGGCGTCCAGCACGACCTGGGCCGGTTCACCGTCCACCAGGGGGTAGATCGTCCGCAACGGCTCGTGCCGGAGGGTCACGTCCCGGAAAGCGGCCCGCAGTGCCGCGAGATCCAGCGCACCGCCGAGCCGGGCCGCGAAACAGATGTTGTAGGCGGCGGATCCGGTGTCGTACTGGTTGAGGAACCACATCCGGCGCTGCGCCGCGGCCAGCGGGACGGCGGCCGGACGCTCGCGCGCCGTGAGCGGGAGGGCGGCGCCGCGGGTGCGGGTGGCGAGCCGGTGCGCCAGGCCGGCGATCGTCGGCTCATCGAAAATATCGCGGATACCGACCTCGACACCCAGCGCCGCCTCGGCGCGGGCGGCGATCCGCGCGGCCGACAGCGAGTCGACACCGATCTCGAACAGATCGGCCGTCACGCTCACCTGATCGGTTCCGGTCAGCCCGGCGACGATGCGTGCCAGCACGGTTTCCCGCTCGCTGCGCGGTGCCACATATTCGGCCCGGTCCTCGAACACCGGCCGGGGCAGGGCCGCACGGTCCACTTTGCCGTTGGCGGTGAGCGGGATCGCCGCCAGGATCTGTACGGCGGCCGGCACGAGATAGGCCGGGAGCGTGCGCGCGATCCGGTCACGCAGCTCACGGCCCGTGGCCTCGGCACCGGGAACGAGCGTCACGTAGCCGGCGATCCGTTCCGTCGTCGCGACGACGACCGCCCGCGCGACCTCCGGCAGCGCGGACAGCGCGGCTTCGATCTCCCCGGGCTCCACCCGCTGCCCGCGTACCTTCACCTGGAAGTCGCCGCGCCCCGCGAACTCCAGATCGCCGGACCTCGTCCAGCGGACCAGATCGCCGGTGCGGTACAGCCGCTCCCCCGGCGCGCCGAAGGGGTGCGCGACGAACCTGGCGCAGGTGAGGTCGGGGCGGCCGTGGTAACCGCGGGCCGTCTGCACACCCGAGACGTAGAGTTCGCCGGTCACGCCGAACGGAACGGGCCGCAGCCGGGAGTCCAGGGCATGCACCCGCATACCGGCGACCGGCCGCCCGATCGGCACGGTCGCGCGCGGGCTTTCCCCGGGCAGGCACGGGTGGCTGGTGACGACCTCCGCCTCGGCCGGCCCATACCAGTTCACGACCTCGGCGTTGCCGAAGACGCGCGCCGACTCGTCGACGGTGCGCTGGGCCAGCGCTTCACCGGCGACGAACACCCGGCGGACCGACGGTAACGCCGCCGCGGTGGTGTCGAGCAGGACATCGAGCATCGACGGGACGAAATGTACTGTGCTGATCCGGTGTTCGGCGATGATTCCCGCCAGGTAGGCCGGGTCGCGGTGGCCGTCCGGAGCGGCCACCAGGAGCTGCGCACCGGTCTGCAACGGCCAGAACAGTTCCCACACCGCGATATCGAAGGTGACGGGGGTCTTGTACAGGACCACATCGGATCCGTCGTGCGGCCACTGCCGCTGCGCCCAGGCCAGCTGCGCCGCGGTCGCGGCGTGGGTCAGGGCGACGCCTTTCGGGAGGCCGGTGGAACCGGAGGTGAACAGCACATAGGCCGCGTTGTCCGGGCGCAGCGGCGCCCGGCGGTCCGCATCGGTGAGCGGGGCGTCGCGGTAGCCGCTCAGGTCGGCCCGGTCGATCGGCTCGGTGGTGTACTCCGCCGGCAGCTCCCCTCCGTCCGCGGAAGTCGTCAACACCAGTACGGGCCGGGCCGCCGCGAGCACCCGGCCGATACGCGCGGCCGGATGGTCCGGATCGATCGGGAGGAACGCGGCCCCGGTCTTGACCACCGCGTACAGCGCGGTGACGAGGTCGACCGAACGCCGGATCGCCACAGCCACAATGGTTTCCGGGGCGGCACCGCGCTCGGTCAGCCAGCGGGCGAGCCGGTTCACCCGGCTGTCGAACTCCCGGTAGGTCAGCACGGCGCCGGCCGGATCGCGCAGCGCCGGCGCGGCCGGGGTACGGGCCACCTGGTCGTCGAAGAGATCGACCAGGGTCCGGCCGGTGACGACGGGGGCGCCGGAGGCGTTCCACTGGTGCAGCACTGTCCGATCGGCCGCGTCGAGCAGGTCGATATCGCCGACGGCCGCCTCCGGGTCGGCCGCCGCGGACTCGAGTACGCGGAGGAACTGCGCGGCGAACCGTGCGGCGGTGTCCTCGTCGAACAGGTCGGTGGCGTAGGTGAGGCGCAGCGTCATCCCGACCGGCTCGTGCTGGGCGCCGTGGCTCTCCGACATCATCAGCAGCAGGTCGTAGATCGCGGCGTCGTCGCCCGGATCGATATCGTCCACGGTGAGTTCCGGCAGTTCGATGTGGGCCCGGTCCATGTTCTGATAGGCGAGCATCACCTGGAACAGCGGCGTATGCGCGGCCGAACGCACCGGGTTCACCGCTTCCACCAGTTGTTCGAACGGAACGGTGGCGTGGTCGTAGGCCTCGATATCGGCCCGCCGGACCTCTTCCAGCAGCTCCCGGAAACTCCGGTGCGGCGCGACCCGGGTCCGCATCACCAGGGTATTGACGAACATCCCCACCAGACCGTCGAGCGAGCGGTGGCCGCGGCCCGCGTGCGGCACACCGACGGTGATGTCGTCGCCCCCGGAGAGCCGGGACAGCAGGACCGCCAGTGCCGTGTGCGCCACCATGAACGTGGTGGCGCCGCCGCGGCGCGCCAGTGTCTGCACCCGCCGGTGCAGGTCACCGGGAATCGTGACCTGTACGAACGCGCCGCGCTGGGTCCGCCGCGGCGGCCGCGGCCGGTCGGTCGGCAGATCCAGGACATCGGGGATACCCGCGAGCCGGGTGCGCCAATAGGCGATCTCGCGCGCACCACGCGACTGTGGATCATCCGGCGCCCCGAGCACCTCGCGCTGCCAGAGCGCGAAATCGGCGAATTGCACGGGCAGCGGCGCCCACTCCGGCCGGCCGCCCAGGGAACGCGCCCGGTAGGCGGTCATCAGATCGGCGGCCAGTGGTGCCACCGAGAAACCGTCACAGCTGATGTGATGTGCGGACAGCGCGAGCACCCACACCGATTCGGAGAGCTGGAAGAGCCCGACCCGCAGGGGCACGCCCTCGGCCACATCGAAGGTGCGGCCGAAGAACTCCGCCAGCCGCCGCGGCAGTTCGCACTCGGCGATGGGTTCCGGGACCAGATCCCCCTGCGCGGCGACCTCCTCGACCGACAGCACCACCTGGGCCGGCACACCGTCCACGGCCGGGTAGACGGTACGCAGACTCTCGTGCCGCTCGACCACATCGGCGACGGCCGCGGTGAGCGCCTCGAGATCGAGTACACCGTCGAGCCGGATCGCCAGCGGGACGATATACCCGGCGGCCGCCGGATCGAACTGGTTGAGGAACCACATCCGGGTCTGCGCCGGCGAGAGCGGTACCCGATCCGGGCGTGGACGGGGCGCGGGCGCCGGCAGGTCCGGTACCTCCCGCAACCGGGTGATGCGCTCGGCGAGGTCGGCGACCGTGGGCGCTTCGAAGATCACCCGGACCGCGACGGTGACCTGGAGGATATCGCCGATACGGCTCAGCGCGCGCGTCGCGAGCAGCGAATTACCGCCCAGTTCGAAGAAATCGTCCTGGGCGCCGATCTCCGGCAGCGCGAGCAACTCGCCGAAGACACCCGCCACCGTCTGCTCGACCAGACCCCGCGGCTCCCGGAACTCGGCCGTGCGCAGGGCCGGATCCGGTGCCGGCAGCGCACGATGATCGACCTTGCCGTTCGCGGTGAGCGGGAGCGTATCGATCCGGATCACCGTGGCCGGAACCATATAGGCGGGCAGCCGTTCCCGCAGCGAGGCGCGGATCTCCTGGGTGTCGCACGACGGTGGCGCGACCACATGGGCGACCAGGCGCTGTTCGCCGTGATCGGTACGTACCTGTACGACCGCGGCGTCCACGGCGGCATGGGCCACCAGCGCGGCCTCGATATCGCCCGGTTCGATTCGCAGACCACGCAGCTTCACCTGGGTATCGGCTCGGCCCACGTAGCACAGGCTGCCGGTGGCGTCCCAGCGCACCAGGTCGCCGGTACGGTACAACCGGGTGCCGCTGCCCGAGGGGTCGGCGACGAAGGTGGCCGAGGTCAGGACCGGACGCTCGTGATACCCGCGGGCCAGTTGCACTCCACCCAGGTACAGCTCGCCCGTGACACCGTCCGGGACCGGACGCAGCCGGGCGTCCAGCACCCGGACCACCACATTCGCCTCGGGTACGCCGATCGGCACGGAGGTGTCGGAGACCTCCCCGACACGGTGGGAGGTGACGCTGACCGCCGCCTCGGTCGGCCCGTACAGATTGTCGATCCGCGCGGTACCGGACTCGGTGAAGCGCCGGACCGTCTCGGCAGGCAGGGCTTCGCCGATGCACAGGACGCGCCGCAGATCCGGGAGTTCGCGGCCCGGCGCGGTGGCCAGGAATGCCGCGAGCAGCGACGGTACGAAATCGACCGTGGTGACCCGGTATTCGGCCAGCAGGCGGCCCAGCACCCTGGGGTCGCGGTGGGCGTCGGCGTCCGCGACCACCAGTGCCGCGCCACAGAGGGCCGCGGCGAACAGTTCCCACACCGACAGGTCGAAGGTCACCGGTGTACGCCAGATCAGCACATCGGAACCGTCGAGGCCGTAGTGGTCGCGCAGCCAGCGCAGCTGGTTCACCACCGCGCGGTGCGGGACGGCCACGCCCTTGGGCACACCGGTCGAGCCGGAGGTGTAGATGACGTAGGCCAGATCGTCGGGATGCAGTGGCCTGATCCGGTCCGCGTCGGTGACCGGCGCCGGATCGAATTGCGACACCGGCAGCTCGGTGATCGGCCACCGCGGCACCTCGGGGGGCAGATCCGCGTCGTCACCCCGGGTCAGCACGGCGATCGGCCGGGCGGTCGCGCAGACCGAGCGGGTCCGGTCGGCCGGGTGTTCCGGGTCCAGGGGCAGGTAGGCGGCACCGGCGGCGTGGATCGCGTACAGCGCGGTCAGCAGGTCGGCGCAACGGTGCATGGCGACCGCCACCACCGACCCCGGCCCCACGCCCCGGTCGATGAGAGCGCGGGCCAACCGGTTCACCCGCTGCCCGAAGTCCTGATAGTCCTGTCGTGCGCCGGTCGCGGCGTCGATGACAGCCGTATTCCGCGGGGTTGCCGTGACCTGTGCCGCGAACAGATCCGCCACCGTCGCCGGGCCGGCGACGGTGCGCGCGCCGGCCGACCGCTCGGCCAGCGCCTGCCGTTCGGCCCCGGTCAGCAGATCGATATCGCCGACGGGCACGGCGGGATCGGCGAGGACCGCGCGCAACAGCAGCTGGTAGCGGTCGAATATCGAGCGGATCGACGACTCGTCGAACAGGTCGGTGGCATATCCGAATTCGACGGTCATGCCGCCGGCGCCACCGTCTGCGGACAAGGTGTCGACCAGATTCAGGTGCAGATCGTATTTGGCCACCGCCGGATCGATCATCCGGGCCGTGACCGTCAGGCCGTCGAGCCGCACGGCCGGGATCTCGATGTTCTGGAACGAGAACCCCACCTGTGTCAGTGGCGCGTGCGCCGTCGACCGGGGCGGATTGAGCACCTCGACCAGCCGTTCGAACGGGATATCGGCATTCTCGAACGCGGCCAGATCCGCCGCGCGGACCTGGTCGAGAACCGCGGCGAACGACGCACCGGGCGCGACCCGGGTCCGCAGCACCAGCGTATTGACGAACATTCCGACCAGGCCGTCGAGGCCGGGTTCGCCGCGGCCGGCGATCGGTGTCCCGACGGCGATGTCACCGGACCCGGACAGGCGGGCCAGCAGCGCGGCGTAGACGGCGTGCATCACCATGAACACGGTCGTGTCGTGGCGGCGGGCCAGCGTGATCACCGCACGATGGAGGTCGGCGGGCAGTGCCGTGGAGTAGGTCGCGCCCCGGAAGCTCTGCCGGGCCGGGCGGGGCCGGTCGGTGGGCAGGTCGAGTACCTCGGGCAGCCCGGCGAGGGCCGAGCGCCAGTACTCGGTCTGCGCGACCGTGGGGCTGTGCGGATCGTCCTCGGTGCCGAGCAGTTCCCGTTGCCACAGTGTGTAATCGGCGTACTGCACCGGCAGCGGTGCCCACTGCGGCTCGTTGCCCCGGTGCCGGGCCCGGTAGGCGGTCATCAGATCCGCGGCGAGCGGGGCGAGCGACGAGCCGTCGAAGCTGATGTGGTGGACCACCAGGACCAGGGTGTGGTCGTCGGACGCACTGCGCAGCAGCGTGATCCGGAACGGAACCTCACGGGTGACGTCGAAGCCGGCCCCGGTCGCCGCGGCGATCCGGGCCTCGACCGTATCGGCCGCGACAACCACCGGCTCCGGCGGCGCGCAGGCGTCCGCCACCGGCACGATCACCTGGTGTGGTCCGCTGTCGCTGTCCGGGTAGCGGGTGCGCAGCGCTTCGTGCCGGCCGAGCACATCGGCGACCGCGGCCTGGACGGCCGCCACGTCGAGATCGCCCGACAGGCGCAGCACCAGCGGAATGTTGTACAGCGGGGATGCCGTGTCGAACCGGTTGAGGAACCACATACGCGTCTGCGCCGGCGACAGCGGGATCCGCTCCGGACGGTGCTGCGGAACCAGTGGTTGCCGACCGGCGGGGGCACTCGTGCGCAGCCGATCGGCCAGGGCGGCGACGGTCGGTGCGTCGAATACCGTGCGCAGGGCGATATCCACCCCGAATTCGGCGCTGAGCCGTCCGGCCACCCGGGTGGCCGACAGCGAATTGCCGCCCAGGTCGAAGAAGCTGTCGAGGGCGCCCACTCGCTCGATACCGAGCACCTCCGCGCACACCCGCGCCACGGTCTGTTCCACGCTGTCGCGCGGCGCGACGAATTCCGTGGTGGTCGCACCGAACACCGGCGCGGGCAGGGCGGCGCGATCGATCTTGCCGACCGACGAGAGCGGCAGCCGGTCGATCACCAGCACGGTCTCCGGGACCATATGCGCCGGCAGACGCTGCGCGGTGTGCGCCAGAAGCTCTGCGGTATCCACCCCGTCGCTCGCCGGCACCACGTAGGCGGCCAGCCGGGCACCGTGGTCGCCGCCGACACCCACCACATGCGCGACCGACACCGCCGGATGCGCGGCGAGCGCGGCCTCGATCTCGCCGAGCTCGATGCGCTGGCCGCGGATCTTGACCTGGAAGTCGGTGCGGCCGGCGTATTCCAGCGTCCCGTCGGCGGTCCAGCGCGCCAGGTCGCCGGTGCGGTACATCCGGGTACCGGGGGGACCGAAGGGCGCCGCGACGAACGCGGCCGCCGTGGCCGCGGGCCGCCGCAGGTATCCGCGGGCCAGCTGGACACCGGCGACGAAGAGCTGACCCGTCACCCCGACCGGAACCGGCCGCAATCCCGCGTCGAGGACCACGGCGTCGATCCCGCGGATCGGTCCGCCGATCGTCACCCGGTCGCCCGCCGACAAAGGATCGCTGATCGCGACCATGATGGTGGTTTCGGTCGGGCCGTATCCGTTGAACAATTCGCGACCGGGCGCCCACGTGGCCACCGTCTCGGCCGGGACCGTCTCGCCGCCGGCCACCAGCACCCGCAGGGAGTCCAGGCCCTCCGGTGACATCGTCGCCAGCACACCCGGTGTCACGAACGCGTGCGAGACCCGCTGGGCGCGAATGAGTTCGGCCAGTTCCGCACCGGCGAAGACATCCGGCGGCGAGACGACGAGCGCGGCACCGTTCGCGTGCGCCATCAGCAGTTCCAGGACGACCGCGTCGAATCCGGGCGCCGCCAGCTGCAATACCCGCGCGGAGGGATCCACCCGGTAGCGCTCGCGCTGTTCGGCGGCGAAGTTCGCCAGACCCTCGTGCGTCACCGCGACTCCCTTGGGAGTACCGGTCGAGCCCGAGGTGTACAGCACGTACGCCGTATCGAGGACACGGCCGGGCCGGATCCGTTCCCGATCGGTCACCGGCGCCGCCGATCCGGCGGCGAGCGCGGCCGCGGTGTGCGGATCGTCGAGTACCAGCTGCGCGATCGACTCGGGCAGCAGTGCCCGCGTGGATTCGACCGTCACCGCGATCCGGACCGCGGCGTCGGCGAGCATCAGCGCGATACGTTCGGCCGGGTTCCGCGGATCCACCGGGACGAAGGCCGCGCCGGTCGTCGCCACCGCCCGGATACCGGCCACGAACTCGACCGAACGACCCAGTACGAGCGCGACGTGGTCACCCGGGCCCACACCCCGCGCGATGAGCTCGCGGGCCAACCGGTTCGACTGCGCGTCCAGTTCGCCGTAGGTGACCGTCCGCTCGCCCGCGATCACCGCCACCGCGTCGCCGTCCGATACCGCCAGCACCTCGGCCAGGAGTCGAGGCGCCGCCGCCGGAGCGCCCGCGGCCGGGACCAGCGCGGCCCGTTCCGCTCCGGAGAGCACATCCACCGCACCGACCCGGATGCCCGGATCCGTTACGACCGCCTCGAGTACCCGGTTCAGCCGGGCCGCGAATTCCGCGACCGTGCGCCGATCGAACAGATCGGTCGCGTAGTCGACGCGCAGGGCGACATCGCCACCGGCGGAGGCGTTCTCCGCGACGGTGACCACGAGGTCCACCTTCGCCGTTCCGGTCCCCGGGTCCAGGATCTCCACGGTCAGATCGGGCAACTCCAGACCGGGCCGTTCCATGTTCTCGAAGGCCAGATACACCTGGCACAGCGGGGCGTACGCGGCCGACCGCCGGGGGTCGACCTCCTCCACGACCCGCTCGTAGGGCAGATCGCTGTGGGCGAAGCCGTCCACATCGACGGTGCGCACCCGCGCCAGGAAATCGGTGAACGATTCGCCCGGGCGGACCTCGGTGCGCAACGGCACGGTATTGACGAACATCCCGACGAGTGGTTCCAGCGCGGGCTCGCCACGGCCGGCCACGGCGGTGCCGACGGTGATGTCGTCGGAGCCCGACAGCCGGGCGAGCAGTACGGCGAGCGCGGCATGCACGACCATGAATGTCGTGACGTTCACCGACCGGGCCAGCCCTTCGATCCCGCGGAAGACCTCGGCCGGGATCGCGGTCTCGGTGCGGTCGCCGCGCAGCGACCGCTGGGCCGGCCGGGACCGGTCGGCGGGCAGTTCCAGCACCGGCGGCTTACCGGCCAATTGCCCTGTCCAGTAGTTCAGCTGGCGGGCTGCCGGCGAATCCGGATCGGCTTCGTCCCCGAGCAGTTCGCGATGCCAGAGACTGTAGTCGGCGTACTGCACCCGCAACGGCTGCCAGTCCGGCGTCTTTCCCTGCACCCGGGCCTCGTAGGCGGTCGCCAGATCGGCCGACAGCGGCCGCAGCGACGATCCGTCACAGCAGATGTGGTGCAGGACGACGGCCAGGACGTGCCGGCGCCGGTCGGCCGAAGCGAACAGGGCGCTGCGCAGCGGCGGCCGTACGCTGACATCGAAACCGCGCGCCGCGAGTTCCCGGATCCGGTGCTCGATATCCGCTCCGTCCGCTGTCTCGGGAATCAGATCCAGACCGGCGACCACCTCCTCGGCCGGCAGGACGACCTGGGACCCCGCACCCTCGACAGCCGGGAACACGGTGCGTAGTGCCTCGTGGCGCTCGAGTACATCGGTGAGAGCAGCCCGCAGCGCGGTCACATCGAGGTGGCCGGTCAGCTGCACCACGAGCGGGATGTTGTATGCCGCCGAGTCCGGGTCGACCTGGTTGATCAGCCACATCCGGTTCTGGGCGGGGGCCGGCGGAAGTGGGTCCACCCGCGGCCGGGCGCGCAGGGTGGGGCGGGCGGGGCGGTGCGCGGCCGCGATATGCGCCGCGAGGCCGGCCACGGTCGGTGCGCCGAACAGATCGCGCACCGAGACCTCGCAGCGGGTCAGTTCGCCGATCCGGACGGCGGCGCCGGTGGCGGTGAGTGAATTGCCGCCCAGCGCGAAGAAGTCGTCCAGTGCGCCGACCCGTTCGACGCCGAGGACGTCGGTGAACACATCGGCGATCGTCTCCTCGACCACCGTACTCGGCGCGACATAGGCCGCGGCCGAATCGAATACCGGCTCGGGCAGGGCTCGGTGATCGATCTTGCCGTTGACGGTCAACGGCAGTTCGGGCAGTACGACGACACTCGCCGGCACCATGTACTCCGGCAGGACCCCGGCCACCCGCTCGCGCAGGGTGTCGGCGACGCCGGCGCCCGGATCGCCGACCGGCACCACATAGGCGACCAGCCGCGCCGCCTCCGTGCCGGGCCGATGGACGACCACGACCGCCGACGCCACCGCGCGGTCGGCCAGCAGCACAGTGCGGATCTCGTCGAGTTCGATCCGGAACCCGCGCAACTGGACCTGCTGATCGGCCCGGCCGCGATACTCGAGTTCGCCCCGCTCGTTCCAGCGGGCGATATCTCCGCTGCGATAGAGGCGTGCCCCCGGTGCGCCGAACGGGTCGGCGACGAAACGGGCGGCGCTCAGCGCGGGCCGCCCGAGATATCCCCGCGAGAGCTGCGCCCCCGAAACATAGATCTCGCCCCAGGCCCCCAGCGGTGCCGGCCGCAACCGCTCGTCCAGTACATAGGTACGCAATCCCGGCAGGGCCGTGCCGATCGCGCTCGGGGCACCCGGCACCGCGATCTCCGGAGTCAGCGGCAGATAGGTGACGAAAACGGTGGTCTCGGTGATCCCGTAGCTGTTGGCCACGACCGGCACCCGCGGCTCGTGTTCGTACCAGGCGGCCAGCCCCGCCGGATCCAGACGCTCTCCCGACAGGATCACCGACCGCAGTGCCAACGGCCCCGCGGTCTCCTCGCCGGCCGCGTACCGCTCCCGTGCGGCCGCGAACTGCTGGAAGGCCGAGGGAGTCTGGTTGAACACGGTCACTTTCTCGCGGGCCACCAGGCGTACGACATCGTCCGGCGACCGGGTGGTCGCGGTGTCCACCACGACCACCCGGCCCCCGGAGACCAGCGGCCCGAAGATTTCCCACACCGAATAGTCGAATGCGAAGGAGTGGAACAGCGTCCACACATCGCCGGCCCGGACCCCGATCTCGGCGCAGGCATTGATCAGGTACGACGCCACCGCGCGGTGGCCGATCGGCACGCCTTTCGGGCGACCGGTCGAGCCGGAGGTGTAGATGACGTAGGCGATATTGTCCGGCCGCAGCGGGCGGGACCGTTCGGCATCGGTGACCGGCGCACTGTCGCCGGCGAATCCGGTGCGGTCGTCGAATACGACGAGCCGGTCGGAATCGCCCGGCACATCGTCGCGCAGGGCGGGCTTCGTGACCACCAGCACCGGCGCGGCATCGGTGAGCACGTAGTCGAGCCGGTCGGCGGGGTGCGCGATATCCAGGGGCAGATACCCGGCCCCCGATTTCAGTACGGCCAGGGTGGCGACGATCAGATCCGCGTCCCGCGGCATCGCGATGGCCACCAGGGCTTCCGGCCCCGCGCCGCGCGCGATGAGGGTGCGGGCGAACCGATTGGACCGCTCGTCCAGCTCCCGATACGTCAGGGAGGTCGAGCCGCAGGTCACGGCGACCGCGTCGGGAGTGGCCGCGGCCCGGTCGGTCAGCAGGCCGACCAATGTCGTGTCCGCGACCGCACCGTCGCGGCCCGCGAGTTCGCCGACAACGCGCTGCTCTTCCGCGGAATCGGTGAGGGGAATATCGAGGACGGGGGTGTCCAGGGGCGATTCCAGCAGGCGCTGCAGGAATTCGACGAACCGCGTGGTGTGCAGTTCGAGTTCGTCCTGGCTGTACAGATTAGGGTTACCGTGCAGTTCGAGCAGCAGGGGCCCGTCGGCGCCGGGACGGTAGAGGTTCAGCTGCAGATCGTCGAGCGCGCCGGAAGTGAGAGCGCGATAACGCCCGACAGCGGATCCGAGGCGTATCTCGCTGTCGAAGAACAGGATGTTGACGACCGGACCGAACGAATTGGCCGCCGTATCGGCCATATCGGTCTCGCGGCGCATATCCTCGAACCGGTAGAGCTGATGCCGGATCGCCGAAACGAGCTCGGATACCGCCGCACCGACCAATTCCGCGACCGTGGTCTGCGGCGTCAGTGCGAACCGGATCGGCACCATATTCGCCAGCATGGCGGCGGCGTGCCGCAGGCGGCGGGTCACCCGGCCGCTCACCGGCATCGACAGCACCACATCGTCGGCACCGGTCATCCTGGCGAGGAACGCGGCGAACGCCGCGATCACCACCTGCGCGGGCGAGGCCCGCCGGCTCTCCGCGAATCGCTCCAGCGATTCGGACAGCCGGTCCGGCAGCTGCCGGCCGGCCACCCGATCGTCGTCGCTCCAGCGCGCGGCTCGCCCCGAAAGACTTACCGGGGTGGGGAGACCGGATATCTTCTCGCGCCAGTACGCCCGGTCGGATTCGAAGCGCGGGCTCGTGTGGTATGCCCGATCGGCCTCGGCGATATCCCGCAGATCCGCCGCCACCAGCGGCGGGGTCTGTCTACCCTCGATGATCGCGTTGTAGTGCTCGGTGACCCGGCCCATGAAATTGAACGCGCCGTATCCGTCGATGATCAGATGATGTGCGCGGCCGTACCAGAGGTATCGCTGCTCGCCGATCTTGATGAGTTTGCCGACGGCCAGCCGATCACGGCCGAGGTCGACGGCCTTGGTGCTGTAATCACGGCGCATCCACTCCATGGCCGCGGCGTGGGGGTCGTCGGCATCGGACAGATCCAGCAGGGCGTCGGCATAGGTGATACTGCGGTCCACGAATTGATAGGGGCGGCCGTCGTGTTCGACTACTCGTACGACGAGTGATTCGGATTCCCGCCCGACGATATTGACCGCCTCGGTGAGCAGGTCGATATCGATATCACCTTCGATATCGACGTAATGCGCGATATTGACGTTGGGCCTGCCCGGAAGATGGTCCGCCAGCCACATGCTGTATTGCGCCCGCGACAACGGGATGAGATCCAGTTCGTGGTCGACAGCCATGGCCGATCTCGAATTCATCTTCCGACCTTCCGCTCAGACTCGGAGGCACCGGAGCACAGCAGAAAACGCCCCCTGCTGCGTTCGGAGCCTGGGT
This sequence comes from Nocardia rhamnosiphila NBRC 108938, assembly GCF_000720425.1. Lineage (GTDB taxonomy): Bacteria > Actinomycetota > Actinomycetes > Mycobacteriales > Mycobacteriaceae > Nocardia > Nocardia rhamnosiphila. The sequence continues at coordinate 1,263,885 of NZ_JOAJ01000001.1, forward strand.
ACGACTTCGTCGTGACGAAGCGGTGTCCACGCCCCTGCCACGCGAACACCTTTAAGAGCAAACAGCTATCAGATCGTGCGCCGGACAATTTATGCACATCGCCCGCGCGCCGTGCAACCGGGTCCGGCGTTTTGCCCATAGACGCGCCGACCATCCGACACGCGGGAACGGTGCGGCATCCGCCGAACATGGTTCAGCCCAGACCACAGGGGAAGTGGGTGCCGCGGAGACCCTCCGCGATGTGGTCACCTACCCGGCGCGCCGCCGGCCTACCCGGATCGGCCCGGCGGAAGGAATGCCGCAAGCCACTCACTCGGCCAGGAAAGTATCCAGTCGTGCGCAGGTGGCTCTGTACGAAGGGGCCAGATACAGGAAGGCTCGTGCCGTGATCGGACGTCTCACCGCACTGTTCGCCGGGCTCTGGCTGTACGGCTTCTCGATGGCCGTGATGATCCGCGCCGCAGTCGGTTTGGACCCATGGGACGTCTTCCATCAGGGAATCACCCGGCAGGTGCCGATGAGCTTCGGCACGGTGACCGTACTGACCGGCGCGGTGGTATTACTGGCCTGGATTCCACTACGGCAGTGGCCCGGTGTGGGCACGGTGAGCAACGTGGTCCTGGTCGGTGTCTCGGTCGACGCGGGGCTCTGGCTGCTCCCGCACTGGGAGTCGATGCCGGTCCGGGTGGGCGCGATGGTGCTCGCGGTCGTACTCAACGCCCTGGCCAGTGTGCTGTACATCGGCGCGGGGCTGGGGCCGGGTCCGCGCGACGGTCTGATGACGGGGCTCGCCCGCCGGACCGGATGGCCCATCCGCCGGGTCCGGACGATTCTCGAGGTGGCGGTCCTGAGCACCGGCTGGCTACTCGGCGGCAGCGTCGGTCTCGGCACCGTGGTCTACGCGGTCGCCATCGGACCCCTCATCCAGCTCATGATCCCACTGGTGGCCGGCCGGTTACCCGGATTCGACACCCCGTCGCCCCGGCGGTCGCCGGACGCGGAGGCGGTTCCCGGGCCCGCGGGGAGCGAGGACGGGCCGGTCCCCTCCGGCGCGTGACCCCGGGTGATCCACCACCGCGTCCGCGCGCCGGAGCCGCGGCTCCGGCCCGGTCCGGATACCGGACGGGCGACGCCGGTGTCCCGGCGTCGCCCGTTCGGAGGCTCGATCAGTCGCGGAAGGCGTCCTTCACCTTCTCACCCGCGTCCTTCAGGTTGGACTTGGTCTGGTCGGCCTTGCCTTCGTTCTTCGTCTCCTCGTCGCCGGTGGCCTTCCCGAGCTTTTCCTTGGCCTGACCGGCGAGATCTTCGGCTTTGTTGTCGAGCTTGTCCTTCGCACTCATCGCCTGTCCCCTCTCGTCGGATGCGACCGGCCGGCGGTCCGGCCGATCGTCCGGCGAATAACCACCGTTCGCCCCCTCAAACACGCGCCCCCGCCACTTCCCGGGACACCGCGCCGCCCGTGTATCCCGCCGGGACCTGCGTACAGCGGGCGAAACGCCGGGTTCCCGGCCGCGGGCGGTGTCCTACTCGCCCGTAGCGCCGCACCTGCCTATTCTGCTCCGACGACAACGGAGTCGGGACCCGTACCTCCCCACCACCCGAGCAGATCGGCAGGCCCGTGAACGCCACAACCATCGACCCCCTCCCGACCCCGGCCGCGTCCGGTAGACGGTCCGAGGCGATCCACCGCTTCCTCGTCAAACCCGCCGACGCGGGTATCGCGGGCGCGGTGGACGGCGGCAAGCTCCTCGAATGGATCGACAAGGTCGCCTATGCCGCGGCGGCCCAGTGGAGCGGCCGTTACTGCGTCACCGCCTATGTGGGCAATATCCACCTCGACCGGCCGATCGCGGTCGGCGAACTGGTCGAGTTGCACGCGAACCTCGTCCACACCGGCCGGACGAGCATGCATATTCTGGTCAGCGTCTACTCGACCGACCCCACCCGGCAGAAACCGGTCCAGACGGCGCAGTGCCTCACCATCTTCGTCGCCGTCGACGAGGCGCGGCGGACGGTCGCGGTACCCCAGTGGGAACCGGCCACGATTCTCGAATTGCAGCGCCACCGGCAGGCCCGGGCCCGGATCTCGGTCCGCAAGCGCATCGAGGAGGCCATGGCCACGCAGCGCTACACCGCCGCCTCCACCGCCCCGAGTGCGACGCTACGGTTTCTGGCGGCCCCCTCGGATATCAACTGGGGCGGCAAGGTGCACGGCGGCCGCACGATGGGGTGGATCGACGAGGCCGCCTATGTCTGCGGCGCCGATTGGGCCGGCCAGCATGTGATCACCTCCTATTTCGGTGGGATCCGCTTCTACCGGCCGATCGTCATCGGCCATATCGTGGAGGTCACCGCACGGCTGATCCATACCGGCCCGCGCAGTATGCACATCAGCGTGCACGTGACCGCGACCGATCCGCATTCCGACGAACCGGCTCTCGCCGCGCACGGTCTGGCAGTGGTCGTGGCGGTGGACGCCGCCGGCAAGGCGCGACCCATCCAGCAGTGGACACCGGTCTCCGACGAGGACCGGTCCCTGGCGGCCCATGCCCGTCACCTCGTGGACCTGCGCGCCGAGGTCGAACCGTTCGCCACCGCCGCCGATCTACCGGCCGACGCCGAGCCCAGCCATTTCCGCGCGCCGCTTCCGGGCTGAGTCCGGCCGGGCCCGCGTTACCGAACCGGGTCGGAGTGTGTGTACTTACCGGCGAAGCGCGGAGGGACGGCGATCCGCCGGCAGCGCGGGCGGCGGCCACCGGTCAGGTGGCCGGGCCGGCTCCCATCGCTCGCCGCCAGGCGGCGCCGCGCAGCAGGCGCAGGCCGTTGAGACCCACGATGATCGTGGAGCCTTCGTGTCCCGCGACGCCGAGGGGTAGCGGCAGGGTGCCCACCAGGTCCCACACCACCAGCACCGCGATGAAGGACGCGGCGATCACCAGATTCGCGACCACGATGCGCCGGGCCCGCCGGGCCAGCGCGAGCACCGCGGGGATGGCGGTGAGATCGTCGCGGACCACCACGGCATCGGCGGTCCGCAGCGTCAGGTCCGAACCCGCGCCGCCCATGGCGATACCGGCGTGCGCGGCGGCGAGGGCGGGCGCGTCGTTGACCCCGTCGCCCACCACCGTCACCGCGGCGCCACCGGCCCGCAACTGCCGGACGGCGGCGACCTTGTCCGCGGGCAGCAACTCGGCCCGGAAGTCGGTGATGCCGACCCGGGCGGCCAAACGCTCGGCGGCCACCCGATTGTCGCCGGTCAGCAGCACCGGGTTCGCCCCGGTCAGCTGCCGCGCCGCCGCGACCGCGGCGGTGGCTTCCGGGCGCATCTCGTCGGCGAGAGCGAGGACGCCGATCGGCCGGTGATCGCAGGTCACCACGACCGCGGTGCAACCCCGCGCCTGCAGGGCCGCGACCGCGGCCCCGGCCGTCTCGGTATCCGCGCCGGGCACGGCCTCCGCCGCCGGCGATCCGACCCCGACGCGGTGGGCGCCGACGCGGGCGCTCACTCCGCGACCCGGTTCGGCGGCGAATTCGCCGGCCGCGGGCACGTCGAGCCCGCGCGCGCGAGCGGCCCGGACGATGGACGCGGCGAGCGGGTGTTCGCTGGGCCGTTCCACGGCCGCCGCGAGCCGCAGGACCTCGTCGGAGTCGAACGAGTCGGTCGTGCACCGTATCTCGACCAGTTCGGGAACGCCGCGGGTCAGGGTTCCGGTCTTGTCGAACGCGAGCAGGTCGGTGGTCCCGAGTCGCTCCATCACGACGGCGGATTTGACGAGTACCCCGTGCCGCCCGGCGGTCGCGACGGCGGCCAGCAGCGGGGGCATGGTCGCCAGCACCACCGCGCACGGGGAGGCCACGATCATGAAGGTCATCGCGCGCAGCAGCGCCCGCTGCAGCGACTCACCGAACAGCAGGGGCACCAGGAATATCGCCAGGGTGGCGGCCACCATCGCCACCGAATAGCGCTGCTCGATCTTTTCGATGAATAGCTGGGTGCGGGCCTTGGTGCGGCTCGCCTGCTCCACCAGGGCCGCGATCCGGGCGACGACCGAATCCTGCGCCAGGCGGTCGACGCGGATCCACAGGGCGCCGGTGCCGTTGAGGGTGCCGGCGAAGACCTCGTCGCCGACGGATCTGTCCACCGGCAGCGGCTCTCCGGTGATGGTGGCCTGATCGACCTCGCTTCCGCCGGATACCACGGTGGCGTCGGCGGCGATCCGTTCACCGGGGCGCACCACGACCGTATCGCCGATCCCGAGCTCGGCGACCGGCACCGTCTCCTCCTCGTCGTCCGCGGTGACCCGGGTCGCGGTATCCGGCGCCAGATCCAGCAGACCGCGCACCGAATCCTCGGTCCGGGCACTCGCGAAGGCCTCCAGCGCGCCCGAGGTGGCGAAGATGACGATCAGCAGCGCGCCGTCCCCGACCTGCCCGATCGCCGCGGCGCCCAGCGCGGCGGCCACCATCAGCAGATCCACATCCAGCGTCCGCTCCCGCAGCGCGCGCAGACCGGCCACGGCGGGTTCCCAGCCGCCCGCGGCGTAGCAGGCCAGGTACAGCGCCCACCACGACCAGGCCGGACCGCCGGTCAGCTGCGTCGCGACTCCGGCCGCGAAGAGCACCACCGCTGTTGCCGCCCACCGGGTTTCGGGCAGCTCGAACAGTTTCGTCCGGCGCACGACCACCGCGGCGGGCACGCGCGCCGAATCGGTGGGCGGACGCGTCGGAACGGCCACAGGTCACCTCCACAGCGGGAACGAACGATCCACCGACCATAACAGAACACATGAAGACGTCTTCATTTATGCTGGTTGATATGCTGTCTGCTTATGGGACACGGGGTCGAAGGCCGGGACCGCCCGATCGCGCGATTGGACGGGGACGCGGCGGCCCGCGTCGCGACCACGCTGCAGGCGCTGGCCACGCCGAGCCGGCTACTCATCCTGAGCGAACTGCGCCAGGGACCCCTTCCGGTGACCGAGCTGGCGACGGCGGTCGGGATGGAGCAGTCGGCGGTATCGCACCAGCTACGGCTTTTGCGCAACCTGGGTCTGGTCACCGGCGCCCGCAGCGGGCGCAGCATCGTCTACAGCCTCTACGACAGTCATGTCGCCCAGCTGCTCGACGAGGCGATCTACCACAGCGAACACCTCCGCCTGGGCCTCGCCGACCGCCCCGAAGCGGCCGGCTGAGTCCGGCCGGAACGAGCAGCCCGGCGCTTCCGGTGGGCGCGGGACCTCAGTCGTGATCCGGTATTCCGCGCACCCGATGTTCGGCGGCGTTCAACGTTTCGACCAGGAGACGGCGCACATGGCCACCCCGGGTGCGGTAGAGCATGCGCCGGCCGGCCCGCCGCCGGACCACCAGCCCGGCCAGTTCCAGCTTGGCCAGATGTTGCGAAACCGCCGGCCGGGCCAGCGAAACCCGGTCGGCCAGCGAACCGACATCCAGTTCGTCGTCGCCGCTCAGTAGCCACAACAGCCGCAGCCGGGTGGGATCGGACAGCATCCGCAGTGCCGTCGATGCGGCATCGACGAGATCCGGGGGCGGAAGCTCGGACCAATGGCTACTAGAATCGTGTGCGTACACGAGCACATATTCTGCCTGCTCGGCACGGATCGAGGAGTCGAGGGTTGTCACTATTCGCCCACCGGGCCTACCGGCGCCTGTTCGCGGCGCAGGTATCGGCCCTGTGCGGCACCGGTCTGGCCACCGTGGCGCTGGGGCTGCTCGCCTATCAGCTGGCCGGCACGGACGCCGGCCTCGTCCTCGGCACCGCGCTGACGATCAAGATGGCCGTGTACGTCACTGTCGCCCCGGTGGCGGCGGCCTACGCCGATCGGTTGCCGCGACGAGGGTTGCTGGTGGCACTGGACCTGGTACGCGTCGCGGCGGCGCTGACCCTGCCGTTCGTGCACGAGGTGTGGCAGGTCTATCTGTCGATCGCGGTGCTGCAGACGGCGTCGGCCGTATTCACCCCGGCCTTCCAGGCCACCCTGCCCGATATCCTGCCCGGCGAACGCGACTACACCCGGGCGCTGTCCGCGTCGCAACTCGCCGCGACGATGGAGAGCCTGCTCAGCCCGGTGCTGGCGGCACTACTACTCACCGTGCTGGATTTCCACCGGCTGTTCGCCGGGACCGCACTGGGCTTCCTCGCCTCCGCGATACTCGTCGCGGGTACGGCGATTCCGGATCCCGTCCGCCGCGCGGTGACCGGGATATGGGACCGGACCGCCGCCGGTATGCGGGTCTTCGCCGCCACCCCGCGGCTGCGCGGCCTGCTCGGGGTGAACCTCGTGGTGGCGGCGGTGGGGTCGGTGGTGATGGTCAATACCGTCAACTACGTTCGCGACGTGCTGGGCGGCTCGCCTGCCGATGTCGCGGTGCTGCTGGCGGCCAACGGTTTCGGCACGATGCTCGCAGCCCTGGCGCTGCCCCGGGTGCTGGACCGGGTCGGTGAACGCTCGATCGTGCTCGCCGGGGCGGGGACCCTTGTGCTCGGCATCGCGATGGCGGTCACGATGGCGCTGTACGAGCCCGGGAGCCGGACCGCCGCCCTCGCGGTCTGGGCAGTCATCGGCGCCGGTACCGGGATGGCGATCACTCCCGCCGGGCGGGTACTGCGGCGCTCCGCGCATCCGAAGGACCGGCCGGCCCTCTTCGCGGCCCAGTTCTCGCTCTCACATCTGTGCTGGTTGATCACCTACCCGCTGGCGGGACAGCTCGCCACCTCGACGGGATTCACCACCACCTGGATCGTGCTGGCCCTCGTCGCCGGCGCCGGTCTGGTCGCGGCGATGCGGTGCTGGCCCCGGCACGATCCCGCCGCGCTCGGCCATGTCCACGACGGCCGGATAGATCCCGGGCATGTCCACGACGCGGTATCGGTGGGCGCGAACAGCTACCGGCACACCCACACCTTCGTCATCGACGACGATCACCGGCGGTGGCCCACGCCGGTCGGCTGATGTGCCGGCCTCCGGTTCGTGACCCGCAGCTGCCGGGCGGTCGTCACGGCCAGCGTGCGTACCTGTACCGGAGTCAGCGGACCGCACAGCCGGTCCCAGTGCAGGGCGACGAGCTGCCCCGGAGCCGCGTCGGGCACGGCGGAATACCCGTCCTCCCACACGGGTACCGACAGCGCCGCGGGCTCGCTCAACAGCAACCGGCCCTCGTCGAAGCGCAGCCGGCGGCGTCGCACCGTCAGCTCGTCGCCGTGCCGGGCCGTCACTGTGCCCCAGCTGATCCGACAGCAGTCGAGCACCCGGATCGGTTGCTCCCCGCCGCGATCGAGCAGCCGGCTCCAGGGGTAGACACCGAAGACATGGAAGCAGTGGTTGGCCGCCGCCTCGCCGGCCAGCGACTCCTCGGCGAGGTACTTCCAATAGTGTCCCGCGGCCGGGCCGATCACGGCGAGCAGCTCGGTGACGAATGCCGCCGGATCCAGTCCCGCGCCGACGCCGCCGCCGATCCAGTACGACTCGACGAGCCGGTGATCGAGCGGATCGGCGATACCGGTCATGCGCGACATCACCCGCAGGTAGGGCCAGGCCCCGGTGAATTGGCGCGCCGCGGCCCGCACCCGGTCCGCGGCGCCGCCGCGCAGGGCCGATATCTCGGCCGGGCCGCAGTAGCCGAGCCGGTTGGGCGCGTAGGCGTACCGGGCGAACATCTCGGTTCCCCGGGTGCTGCGGGCGTCGGCGGGCGTGCTCACGGGTCCACCGGCACCCCGCGCCGCCACCGCTGCTCGACGTCACCGAACCGCCAGACGGCCGCGGCGGCAGCCCAGGTCAGAACGAAGAGACCGACGATGATGAACCCCATCGCCCCGAGATCGAGCGCCCCGATCCAGGCAAGCGGGCCGGTGGTGAGATCGAGCTTCTCGGTCAGGATCGAAATGATCTCCTGTGCCCCGATCAACAGGGCCACCGCGACCGACAGGCCGGTGACCACGAAGTTGTAGTAGACCTTGCGAACCGGGCCCGCGAACGCCCAGCCGTAGGCGAAATTCATGAACGTTCCGTCCAGGGCGTCGAACAGCGACATCCCCGCCGAGAACAGGACGGGCAGTACGAGAATCGCATACCAGGGCAGATCGGTGGCCGCCGCGCCACCGGCGATCACGAGCAGACCCACCTCGGTGACGGTGTCGAAACCGAGCCCGAACAGCAACCCGACCGGATACATCTGCCAGGGCCGGCGCACCGCGCGCATCAGCGGACCGAAAACGCGGTTCAGTGCGCCGCGGTCGTCGAGCCGGCGTTCGAGTTCGGCCTCGTCGTACACCCCGCCCCGCATACCGCGGAACACGCGCCAGATCCCGATCAGCGACATCAGGTTCAGCAACCCGATCAGGATGAGGAAGGTCCCCGAAACACCTGTACCGAAAACGCCGGTCCACCGCTGCAACCGCGAATTGTCGTCCTGCAGATTGACCGCGAGCGCCTTCACCCCGGCCGCCAGCAGGGCGACCAGCACGAACACAATGGTGGAATGCCCGAGGGAGAACCAGAAACCGACCGACAGCGGTTTCTGGTTCTCGGCCACCAGTTTGCGGGTCGTATTGTCGATCGCGGCGATATGGTCGGCGTCGAACGCGTGCCGCATACCCAGGGTGTAGGCGGTGATTCCGAGACCCGCACCGAAAACGGCGCCGTCCACCAGATAGCCACCCGGAACCACCAGGAACAGCAGTGTCGCGAAGCCGATGAGGTGTAAGGCGACGATCGAGAGAATCATCCCGGCCGCACTGCGGCGCTGCGCGAGGTCCAGATCCGACCATCCCGCGCGCACGGCCGCCACCGATTTCCGCACCGTCGGTGTACCTCGTTCCTTCCGGGCGGTGGTCCCCGGGGACCCGCCGTGTCAACAGATCCGCGGCAACTGCTCCCCGGCGGGCAGATCGACCACCCGCGTACCGCCGAGCCCGGTGCGCGCCACCACCATGCCCGGATGCTCCTCGACACAGCGGCCGATCACCGCCGCATGCGCCCCGAGCGGATGGGCGCGCATCGCCGCCAGTACCCGTTCCGCGTCCGCGGGCGGTACGAAGGCGACAAGTTTGCCTTCGTTGGCGACGTACATCGGGTCCAGGCCGAGCAGCCCGCAGGCATCACGGACCGCCGCCGGTACCGGCAGTGCCGTCTCCTCCAGCGCGATGCCCGTGCCGGCGGCACGGGCGATCTCGTTCAGCGTCGCGGCCACCCCGCCGCGGGTCGGGTCGCGCAGTACGTGCAGATCGGCACCGGTTTCCAGCATGGCGGCCACCAGACCGGCCAGTGGCGCGGTATCGCTGAGCACCGTCGTCCCGAACTCCAGGCCTTCGCGGCAACTCATCACCGCGATACCGTGCACCCCGATCTCACCGCTGACCACGACGATATCGCCGGGGGCCGCGCGCTCGGGCCGGATATCGGCGCCGTCGGCGAGGACACCGATACCGGCGGTGTTGATGAAGATGCCGTCGCCGTGGCCGGCGTCGACGACCTTGGTGTCGCCGGTCACCAGGGAGACACCGGCCGCCGATGCCGCGGTGCCGAGTGCCTCGGCCACGTGGGCGATCTCCGACAGCGCGGTGCCCTCTTCGAGAATGAACGCGGTGGACAGCACCAGGGGTCGCGCACCGGCCATGGCCAGATCGTTGACGGTGCCGTTCACCGCGAGCTCGCCGATCGAGCCGCCGGGGAACACGAGCGGTTTCACGACGAAGGAATCGGTGGAGAAGGCCAGGCGAGTGCCGTCGACCGTAACGACCGCGGAATCCCCCAGGCCGGCATCGGCGGCGGCGCCGAAGGCCGGGAGGAAGAGGTGCTCGATCAGCTCACCCGACATCGCCCCGCCGCCACCGTGCCCCATCACGATGTTCGGCGCGTCGCGCAGCGGCATCGGGCAGACCCACGCGTCGGCATCGATCGTCACCGCCGGGGTCATCGGATCCTCACGCATGGGCCACCTCCGCGGGCTGGTCCAGCCGGCGGTACAGGTAGTAGGCGGCACACGCGCCCTCCGACGAGACCATGGTGGCGCCCAGCGGGTTGCGTGGTGTGCACTGTGTGCCGAACGCGGCGCATTCGTTGGGTTTGATCAGGCCCTGCAGCACCTCCCCGGACCGGCATATCGCCGATTCGGCCGCGTGCAGTTCGCCCACCGCGAACCGGTGTTCGGCATCGTAGTCGCGGTACCGCGGCGACAGCCGCCACCCACTGTCCGGGATCACGCCGATCCCCCGCCACGCCCGGTCGGTGACCTCGAAGACGTCGTCGAGCATGGCCTTGGCCGCCGGATTCCCCGCCTCCGATACCGCGCGGGGGTAGGCGTTCTCCACTTCGTACCGACCCGCCTCGAGCTGCGCCACCGTGCGACGGATGCCCTCGAGGATATCCAGCGGTTCGAAGCCGGTGACCACCATGGGGGCCCGGTAGCGCTGGGCCAGCGGCGGATACTCCTGGGTGCCCATCACCGTGCACACGTGCCCGGCCAGCAGGAACGCCTGTACCCGGCACTGTGGCGATTCCATGATGGCGGCGATCGCCGGCGGTACCAGCACATGCGACACCAGCAGCGAGAAGTTCTCGATACCGAGTCGCTGGGCCTGGTAGACGGTCATCGCGTTGGCCGGGGCGGTGGTCTCGAAGCCGATCCCGAAGAAGACCACCTGCCGGTCCGGGTTCGCCTTGGCCAGCTCCAGGGCGTCCAACGGCGAGTAGACCACCCGGACGTCCCCGCCTTCGCTCTTGACGTGGAAGAGATCCTTCTCGCTGCCCGGAACCCGCAACATATCGCCGAAGGAGCAGAAGATCACCCCCGGCCGGGCGGCGATCTCGAGGGCCTTGTCGATAACCTCCAGCGGGGTGACGCATACCGGGCAGCCGGGACCGTGGATCATCTCGATCCGGTCCGGCAGCAACTGGTCGATTCCGTGCCGGATGATCGAATGTGTCTGGCCGCCACATACTTCCATGATCGCCCACCGGCGGTCGGTGGTGGCGCGGATCCGGTCGAGAAGTTTCTTCGCCAATTGCGGGTCACTGAATTCGTCGAGATATTTCACGGCTCCTCCTCGGGGTCGCGCTGCCGCGGCGCTTCCGGGTTCTCCACTCCCGCCTGCGCGGCCGCGACGGCGAATCCGTCGGCGAACTCCTCGTTCAGCACACCGAGGTGTTCGAATTCGGCCAGAGTCCGCAGTGCCGATTCCTCGTCCAGCCGGTTGATGGCGAACCCCACATGCACGACGACGTAGTCGCCGATCGCGGCATCCGGGATGTATTGCAGGCATACGTCCTTGTGCACGCCGCCGAAATCGACGACCGACATGAGAGTGCCGTCGCGCTCCTCGAGGCTGAGTACCTTTCCGGGAACTGCCAGGCACATGATCGTCCTCCTTCTCCACTCAGCCCGCGGCCACCGCGAGCACCTGACCGAACGCGAGACCGCCGTCGTTGGGGGGCAGCCGGTGGTGGGTGAGCACGGTGAAACCGTGTGCCCGCAGCAGCCGCCGGGTGGCCGACAACAGCAGCGCGTTCTGGAACACACCGCCCGAGAGGGCGACGGTCGTGGCCGGTCCGGGGTGGGCCAGGGCCGTCTCCAGTACCAGCCGCGCGAGCGCGGCGTGGAAACGGGCACCGATCACCGCGGCCGGTACCGAGTCCGCGGTATCGGCTACCACCGCCGCGAGCACCGGGGCGGGATCGATCGGCACCGGGTCGCGGTCGGCATCGATCGCGAACCGGTACTCGATGCCGCCCGTATCGCCGCGCCGGGATAAACCTTCGAGTTCGATGGCGGCCTGCGCCTCGTAGTCCACGGTGTGGCGGACCCCGGCCAGCGAGGCCACCGCGTCGAACAGCCGGCCCATACTCGAGGTCGGCACACATCCCAGACCGGTTTCGAACTGGTGGGCCAGCACCGCGCGTTCGGCCGCCGGGCAGGCGCGAACGGACGCGATCGCGGGCCGCCAGTCGATACCCGCCGCCCACAGATGCGCCAGCGCCATCCGGTACGGCCGGTGCACGCTGGTATCGCCGCCTGCCAGCGGCACATATTTCAGATGCGCCAGCCGGCGATAGCCCTTGTACCCGGCGGCCAGGAACTCCCCACCCCAGACCGCGCCGTCGGGGCCGAACCCGGTGCCGTCGAACGCGACTCCCAGCACGGTGTCGGACGGCCCGAGGCCGTGCTCCCCCATCACCGCGGCGATATGCGCGTGATGGTGCTGCACGGTACGTACCGGGCGGTCGCCGGCGGCGCGGCGCGCCCACTCTGTGGAGCGGTAGCCCGGGTGGGTGTCGGCGGCGAGCTGGGTGGGGCGCACACCGGTCAGTTCCCGGAGATGCCGTTCGGTGGCGTCGAAGGCCCGCAGCGTGGCCAGATCGTCCATATCTCCGACATGCTGGCTCAACCAGGCGTACCGGCCGTCGGCCACCGCGCAGACATTCTTCAGATCGGCGCCCACGGCGAGCGTCGGCGCCACCGGCACGGGCAACGCGAGGGGCAGCGGCGCATATCCACGCGACCGTCGCACCGGTGTCTCGGCACCGTCGACGACGCGCACCACCGAATCGTCGCAGGGCACCAGGATCCGGCGGTCGTGCCACAGCCATCCGTCGGCCAGCCCGGCGAGGCGCTCCCGGGCGTCCGCGTCGTGATAGCAGATCGGTTCGCTGCTGCGGTTGCCGGACGTCATCACCAGCACATCGGGACCGGCCGGATCACCCGGGAGCCCGAAGAGCAGGATGTGCAGCGGAGTATAGGCCAGCAGCACACCGAGATCCGGGTTGCCCGGCGCGACCGATCCGGCGACCTGCCGGGCACCCCGCGGGAGCAGCACGATGGGGCGCTGCGGCCCGGTCAGCAGTGTCGCGGAGTCACCGTCGAGCCCGGCGATCCCCCGGGCGACCGCGAGATCCGGCGCCATGAGGGCGAAAGGTTTTCCGCCGCGGCGTTTCCGGCGGCGCAACTCGGCCACCGCGGTCTCGTTCGTGGCGTCGCAGGCCAGGTGATAACCGCCGACGCCCTTCACCGCGAGGATGCCGCCGGCGCGCAGCAGCGCACGGGCGGCGGCGAGCGGTTCGCCACCGCCCGGCCCGGCGTAGTACAGGCGGGGGCCGCACTCCGGGCAGGCGATGGGCTGGGCGTGGAAACGGCGATCGGCGGGATCGTGGTATTCCCGGGCGCAGCGCTCGCACATCGGGAAATCGGCCATCGAGGTCCGCGCCCGGTCGTAGGGCAGGGACGCGATGATGGTGAATCGCGGACCGCAGTTCGTGCAGTTGACGAAGGGGTGGCGGTAGCGCCGGTCGGCGGGATCGCGTAATTCCGCGGCACAGTCCGCGCAGATCGCGATATCGGGTGAGGCGAGCGTACGCCCGCCGCCCGCGGTGGTGTCGGCGATCCGGAATCCGGTACCGCCGCGGACCGGTAGCTCCCGGCATTCGATCGAGTCCACCACGGCCAGCGGCGGCGGGGCGGTCCGTAGACGCCGTTCGAACTCCGCGAGGTCGGCGGGGGTCCCCTCGGTTTCGATGAACACCCCGCTGCTGTCGTTGGACACCCGGCCGCTCAGCGACAGCTCCGCCGCGGTGGTGTAGACGAACGGCCGGAACCCGACACCCTGTACCACACCGCGCACCACGAACCGGCGCCGCGCCCGGTCGGCCGTCACGGCTGCTCACCCCGGCCGAGTAGGCGCAACCCCGCCATCGCCTCGGCCGCGCCGGCCGCGTCGGTCTTCTCGACCGCGAAGCCCATATGGATGACCACCCAGTCACCGGGCCGCACCGGATCGTCCTCGAGCAGGCCGATGTTCACCCGCCGCTGTTCACCGGACACATCCACCACGGCGATCTGGCGGTAGTAGCCGTCGGGGACCGCGACGACCCGGCCGGGGATACCGAGGCACATGGTTCACACCTCCTGATGTGGGCGGAGCAGTTCGGCGACGACGCGACCCACGGTGTCCACGGCCGCGTCCACCGCGTCCCCGACCGGCGTGGACAGCCCGAGCCGCTCGTCCACCGACTCGACCTGGCATCCGACGACCACGGTCGGGGGCACGGTGCCGCCCAGCGCCCGGACGCCGGCGAACACCGCCGCCGGATCCATGGCGTGGGCGTCCAGCGCGGCGGTCTCGGCGCGGCCGGGTTCGGCCCGGAGCACCTCGATCCGTCCCGGCGTACCGCGATCCGGCACGGCGTCGACCAGCACCAGCGCGTCCCAGGGGGCGAGCAGGTCGTAGGCCAGGTGCATACCGCGGATGCCGTAGTCCACCACCCGCACACCGGAAGCCGGGCGCTCCGGCAGCCGCCGCACCACCTCGGGTCCGAAACCGTCGTCGCCGAGGAAGATATTGCCGATCCCGGCGATCAGCACGGTATCCGTCGGCTCAGCCCTTTCCTTCGGTCGGCGTCGTCGCCCCGCCGACATCCTGGTCGTCGACCTTCCCGGTCGCCGTCTCCTCCGGCTCGTTCGCCGTCGGTTTGCGCTCCTCGTAGGGCGGAACGGCGGGTTCGCTACCGGAGGGCGGTTCCGAGGTGAACTCGGCCTCCTGCTCGGCGTCCTGGCCGTGCGCGGAGGTCACCTCCTCGTGGCCGATATCGCCCGGCTCGCGTTCGGTGCGTCCACCGGCCACGGTGTCCGCGCCGGTATCGCGCGAGCCCGGCTCGCCGCGTTCCTGCTGTGGTTCTTCTCTCGGGTCCTGCATCCTGGCTCCTTCCGATCCGCCGCTACATATGCCGGATCTTCAGATATCTCCGGAGGTCCGGTACCGAGCGCACACCGAGGTAGACACCCGCTGCCGCCAGTACTGCCACCACCGCTGTCGAGACAACTCCCACCGTCTGCATCACGTACTTCCTTTCACTTCTCGGGATCGTCGAGCGGCTCCAGTTCATCGGGCGCGAAATAGAGGTATCGGCCGAACCATTCGTGCAGTTCGGCCGCGGGGTCGTCGTCCAGCACGACCCCGACGTGTGACTCCCCGTCCACGTCCTGGTGCACCGAGACGACCCGGGCGGGCGCACCGTCGACGAACAGATCCTGGGCGTCGGCTCGCCGGGACGGGTGCAGCCGGACCCGGCTGCCCCGGCGCACCAGCACACCCGCCACCGGCACCGCGTCGCGATCCGGACGGACGGCGCCGTCGGCCACCGGGTCCCACCAATCTGTCCCCGCCGGGACCTCCGGTACCGGGTGGGGCCGGTCGGGACCCGGTTCGCGCAGCACACCGTGCAGTTGCCGCATCGCTTCCGGCGATACGGCCTCGCAGCGGTCGATGATCTCGGCCGCGCGCGGGTCGGTCGCCCGGGCCTGCGCCTTCTCCGTGTCGGTCATCGTCATCACCCGCAGGGTGAGGATCTCGTCGATCTCGGTGGAATCGAACAGCTCCCCCGCGCTCTGCGCGGCGATCTCGGGGTGGTCGTAGAGGATGATCGGCGAGATCAGCAGCAGGCTGTGATCACCGGGCGGGCCGGCGAGCACCGGGAAGCACCGGTGCGACGCGCAGTGTCCGACCGCCGGCGCGGCCGCCGCCGGTGGTTCCAGCGAAGAGACGAACTGTCCACCGCTGAGCTGCCCGAGGATATGCGCGCCGATCAGCGAACGGGCGAGAGCGTCCTGGCTGCCGGTCGCGGGGGCACCCACATTGCGAACCTCCGCCGTGAGCCGCAGGAAGCCGCCGGCCTGCTCGACGGCCAGCGCGAATTCACCGGCGAGCGGTTGCCGGGTTCGCACCAGGGTCCCGGCCACCCGGCCCGCGGCGTCGGCGATCTCCTCGGTATCGACGCCCGCGGGGACGGTCAGCGGACGCACGAGCGATTCCGCGGCCATCGGGCCGACGACGATCTCCTGGGTGACGGCCTCGTCCCAGGAAATCCACGAACGCGCGCCGACGGACAGTTCAGGGCGCGGCCGGCCGTCGTCGCCCATCACCTGCCGCCGCTGGAGCTGGAGGAACCGGACAGTCCAGGTCAGGACCGGATCCGCAGCCGGATCCAGCAGGAACCCGGCCGACAGGGACGACTCCTCGCCGAATCCCGCCGCGGCCGCCCCCGGCGGTCCCAGCACCCCGAACTGCCAGCGCGCCATATTCTTCCGCGTGGTCGCCCGGTAGGGATAGAGCAGATAGCCCTCGTAGAGCACCGCGTCGGCGACGGCGCGGGCCCGGGCCAGCGGTTCGGCGGTCACGGCAGCTCCTTCGCGCGCGCCAGCAGCCGGGTCACGGCGTCGTCGAAACCCAGCAGGCCGTGGCCGGATTTGTAGGCGGCCAGCTCGTCGAGGGTGTCCCGGTGCAGGCGGACCCAGCCCGTGTTGGGGAAATGCGCGGACATCAGCTCCTGCCACACCGCCACCGGCATATCGAAGGTGTCCTCGCGGTCCCACGGGATCTGCTGGATGGCGAAGCCACCGCTGCCCTTGATGAACACCGTGCCGCTGAACAGGAAGAGCAACGGCACCGAGCCCTCGCGCAGGGCGTGCAGGTATTTCGATCCGGTCACTTCGAAGTCGTAGGTGCACGGCATCGGCATATCCACCTCGGCACCGCCGGAAAACCCGGGAACCATGGTGGCGCAGTGCATCCAGAGGAAGGATCGCTGGGTATCCCGCCAGCGGTCACGCGCGCCGAACAGGTCGGTCAGGCCGGCGCCCTCTTCGTCGGAGTACCGGCGGCGTGACGGCTGGATCCGTACCTGCGCGCGCAGGGCGATCGCGTGGACGGGTTCGTCCGCCAGCGAGGCGATACCGACCCGGGCGGACAGAATCGGCGCGGCGGAGTACGGCTGCGGCGCGATCTCCAGCACCGCGAACGTCGTCGAGTGTACGGGGCTCATAGCGCGTCCCGGGCCCGGGCCGAGGCGGCCGCGAAGAACTCGTCCAGATAGTCACGCACATCCTGGCCACCGTCGAAACCGCGCCACAGCAGGCGCATCCGGCCGACGAATTCGTAGCACGCGTCGATCGGCAGGAGCAGGCAGCTCGCCCGGTCGACATCGTTGCCGGGAACGCGGATCAGCAGGGCCTCGACATCGGCGGCGAGCACGTCCAGCTCCGGGTGCCGTCGCAGGATCGTATGCCACCGGTCCAGCGGCAGTTCCGATTCGGTCGCGCCCGCGGGGCCCGGGTAGAAGGCCACGGTCCGATCTTCCGCGGAGTTGTGGAAGAAGAAGGCCAGCCCCACCGGTATGTCCAGCGCGTCCCACTCCGCCGGGCCGATCGTGAACCCGGGGAAGGCGAGATAGCGGTCGGGCACCGCCCGGTACCGCAGGGCCGCCTGCTGGTCCACGAACAGCAGATAGCACCCGCGGCACACGCACATCAGCTGCCGGCCCTCGATATCCACGACGTGCTGGTGGGCGCCGGCGATCGGCTCGGCGCACATCTCGCAGCGCTCGCCCACCCGCGGCGCGGGCGGGCGTTCGGCGGTGATCCGCCGGAGCACTCGCGACGGCGTGTTCACCCCGCCACCCCCACCGGCACGGCCACCGACAGTTCACCGGACCGGACGAGGACCGGGAGCGGTTCGAGATGACCGTCGCCGTCGAGACGCGCACCGGCCCGGACGACATCGAAATGCGCGCGACAGGTCGGACAGCGCAGGACGGCGTCACCGACCGGGTATCCGGCCCGCCGGTGCAGCGCGGCCCCCGCGAGCGAATGCCCGCAGGCCGGGCAGTGGTCCCGGTAGGCGAACAGTTGCTCACCCACCCGGCAGGCCAGCACCGTAAGGCCCGCCACCGCGAATCCGCCCACTTCACCGGCAGCCAGTTCGGCCAGTTCGGGGACCGGCACCCAGCTGCCCGCCGCATGGTCGTCGGCGCGCACCCGGGAGAACAGCGAGTCGGTGGAGATCAGCCCCGCCGGTTCCGGTTGCGCGGCCACGACTTCGATGGCCTCGATCTCCGGCGCGGCGGTCCGTACCGCGTCCTCCACGGCCAGTTCCAAGGTCACCGACGAGGACGGGCAGCTGCGGCAACTGCCCGTCAGTTCCAGGCGGACCACCCCGTCGACGATGCCGACCAGGGTGACATCGCCGCCGTGCGAACCGAGATACGGCCGCACACTGTCGAGTGCGGACCGCACCCTGGCCTCCACATCGTGTGGGTGCAGCCCGTGCACGAGCAGCAGGCTCGCGACCAGATCGTCGCGGGCCAGGAGTTCGACCGACCCCGGGTCCAGCAGCTCGACCACGCGGACCAGTCCCGCGCCGTACAGCCCGGCCACCTCGCGCACCAGCTCCTCGGCCCGTTCCCGGGCGACCGCGCCGCCCGTCGAACTGGCCTCCAGTAGCGTGTCGATCCGGTCACCCGCCGCGCGCCAGCGCTGCCCGTCAGGTGTTGTGTCGTCCTGCCCGTGCGGGGATGCGTTCACCTCACTCTCCCGTCGCCGGTACCAAATTCACTCCGGTGTGGCCGTCTGCGTCGGCGAATGCAGTTTCCGCAGGCTCTGCCCCTTCCCGAGGTACATGTGCACACCGCACGGCAGACAGGGATCGAAACTGCGGACGGTACGCATGATGTCGATGCCCTTGAAGTGCTCGCGGTCGTTCTCCTCGAAGATCGGCTGGCCCTGCACCGCGTCCTCGTACGGACCCGGCGTGCCGTAGCTGTCGCGCGGACTGGCGTTCCACGGGGTGGGCGGATACGGGTGGTAGTTCGCGATCTTCCCGTCCCGGATCACCATGTGATGCGACAGCACACCGCGCACCGCTTCGGTGAAACCACACCCGATGCCCTCCTCGGGCACCTCGAACTCCTCCCACGTCTTGGTGTGCCCGGCCCGTATCTCCGCGAGCGCCTTCTCCGCGAAGTGCAGCGCGCAGGCCGCGGCGTACGCCTGGAAGTAGGTCCGGGCGCGATCGCGTTCGATGGTGTTGCTGCCGTGCGCGGGGATCTTCCATTCCAGCGTGACCGGGCCAGCGAGCGCGGTCTTGGGCAGGTTGATCTGCACGCTGTGGCCGGTGGACTTCACGTATCCGATATCGACCAGCTCGGCCAGCGCCGTCGACCACAGCCGGGCCAGCGGCCCGCCGCCGGTGTCCAGGGGCAGATGGTCGGTGCCGTCGAACCAGCGCGGCGACATGACCCAGCTGTACTTGTCCTCCAGGTCGCGTTTCTGCGGCCGGGGATTGGTGTGCTGGTTCCAGGGGTGCCGCCGGTCCACCGGATTTCCCAGCGGGTCGGTGGCCACGAATGTCTCCTGGTCGGTCCAGTCCTCGTAGTACGAACTGCCCAGCAGGATCCGCAGGCCCAGGTTGATATCGACCAGGGAGGTCGTGAGCAGCTTGCCGTCGACCACCACGCCCGGGGTGACGAACATCTTGCGACCCCAGTCCTCCATGTCCGCATAGGAGAAGTTGCAGAACTCGGGGTCCTGGAACGAGCCCCAGCAGCCCAGCAGTGTGCGCCGCAGACCCACCTTGTCGTAGCCGGGTATCGCGTCGTAGAAGAAGTCGAACAGATCGTCGTGCATCGGCACGACCTTCTTCATGAACTCGACATAGCGCATCAGCCTGGTCATGTAATCGGTCATCAGCTGGACCGTCGCCACGGTGCCCGGACCGCCCGGGTACAGCGTCGACGGGTGCACATGCCGGCCTTCCATCAGGCAGAACATCTCGCGGGTGTACCGGCTCACCTGGAGGGCTTCCCGGTAGAACTCGCCGGTGAACGGGTTCAGCGCGCGCATGATGTCGGCGATCGTGCGGTAGCCGTGTGCCTGCGCGTGCGGGGCTTCGGTCCGCTCGGCCACCGCGAGCACGCCGGGATTGGTCTCGGCGACCATCTTCTCGCAGAAGTCCACCCCGACCAGGTTCTCCTGGAAGATGTTGTGGTCGAACATGTACTCGGCCGCCTCACCCAGGTTCACGATCCACTCGCCCAGATGTGGCGGCTGCACGCCGTAGGCCATGTTCTGGCAATAGCAGGAGCAGGTCGCGTGGTTGTCGCCGCAGATCCCGCAGATACGGCTGGTGATGAAATGGGCGTCGCGCGGGTCCTTACCGCGCATGAACACGGAATAGCCGCGGAAGATCGAGGAGGTGCTGTGGCACTCCACGACTTCCTTGTTGTCGAAATCGATCTTGGTGTAGATACCGAGACTGCCGACGATGCGGGTGATCGGATCCCACGCCATCTCGACGAGGCTGTCCGGTTCGATCGTCCGATGCGACGGCTCGGGGATGATCTGTGTCATCGCCGGATCCCTCCTACCAGGTTCGGATCGCGCCGGTCTCGAGCTTCTCGCCCCTGTGCCGCCAGCGTGGCTCTTTGTCGACGGTACGACCGGTGATGTTGCGAAGGCTGCGGACCACCGATCCATAGAGGCCCGAGGCGGTGGAGGAAATCTTCCCGCCGGGCGGCTCGTCCATGAACGGCATGAATTTGTCGGGGAAGCCGGGCATGGTGCAGCCGATGCAGATACCGCCCACGTTCGGACAGCCGCCCACACCGTTGATCCACCCGCGCTTCGGCACATTGCACTTGACCACCGGCCCCCAGCACCCCAGTTTCACGATGCATTTCGGGGAGCCGTACTCGGTGGCGAAATCGCCCTCCTCGTAGTAGCCCGCGCGGTCGCAACCCTCGTGCACGGTCGCGCCGAACAGCCACTTGGGGCGCAGTGCCTCGTCGAGCGGGATCATCGGCGCCTGACCGGTGGCCGTATAGAGCAGATAGGTGAGGGTCTCCGACAGATTGTCCGGGTGGATGGGGCAGCCGGGTACACAGACGATCGGGATTCCGGCCTTGCTCTTCCAGTCCCAGCCCAGATAGTCGGGCACACCCATGGCACCGGTCGGGTTACCGGCCATGGCGTGGATACCGCCGTAGGTCGCGCAGGTCCCGGCCGCCACGATGGCCGTGGCCTTCGGGGCGAGGCGGTCCAGCCATTCGCTGGTCGTGAGGGGCTGGCCGGTGGCGGGATCGTTGCCGAATCCGCACCAGTACCCCTCCTCGTGCAATTGTTCGTTCGGTATCGACCCCTCCACGACCAGCACGAACGGGTCGATTTCGCCACGGTCTGCCCGGAAGAACCATTCGAGGAAATCGTCGGCACCACCATTGGGACCGCACTCGAAATCGATGAGCGGCCAGTGCACCGCGACTTTCGGAAGACCGGGGAGGGCGCCGAGGGCGATTTCCTCGACACTGGGCTGGGTGGCGGCGGTCAACGCCACCGAATCGCCGTCGCAACTGAGACCGGCATTGATCCAGAGCACATGGATCAAGGTCTCTTCGGCTCGGACCGCTTCCTGAGTTGGCATACGCTGCCACCTTCCGGAGTCGAAGCGGGGACTGGCCGTTCCGGCTCATAGACCACGGATTGTGACTCTGATCACAACAGTCTAGACGGGGTGTCCGGCACCCTCAAGACTCGTCGCGGCCGCCCGGCGCTGCTCCGCCAGCCATTCGTACCAGCGGTCGAGCCCTGCGCCGGTGGTCGCCGAGACGGGGAGGAATTCGAGGCCGGGATTGACCGCACGCGCGTAGTCGGTGCAGGCGGCGAGATCGAAATCGACATAGGGCAGCAGGTCGATCTTGTTCACGAGCACCAAGCCGGCCGCCGCGAACATATGCGGATACTTCAGCGGTTTGTCCGTCCCCTCGGTCACCGAGATCAGCACAACCTTCCGCGACTCACCGAGATCGAACAGAGCCGGGCACACGAGGTTGCCGACGTTCTCGATGAACAGCAACGTGCCGGGCCCCGGATCCAGCGCGTGCAGTGCCCGGCGCGTCATCTCCGCATCCAGATGACAGCCGGCCCCCGTGTTGACCTGCACCGCCCGGGCTCCGGTCGCCGCGATCCGCTCGGCATCGCGTACCGTCTCCTGATCTCCCTCGATCACCGCGATCGGGGTACCGGGCAGCGCGCGGATCGTCCGCTCGAGCAGCGTGGTCTTGCCCGCACCCGGGGAACTGGTCATATTGAAGGCCACAATGCCGCGCCCACGCAGCCACTCCCGGTTGTGCTGGGCCAGATGGTCGTTGCGCGCGAGCACTTTCTCCTCGAGCGATACCGTCTCGGTCGCCGGCGGGTGGGTGTGCGGGGCCCCGCCGTCGGGTATGTGCTCCTGGCCGCCGTGTCCGTGCTCGTCGCCGAGACCGTGCGTATGCGGCGGCCCGTCCCGGCCGTGTTCGTGTCCGGGATCGGCCGATCCGTCGGGCCCGACCGTGATCACGCCTACCGTATCGTTTCCACATCCGCAGGTTGCGCACATTCTCGGCTCACTTCCATCGAGCGGATCCGCAGTTCCCGGCCCGCCCCTATCACTACATCCGCGCTTCCGCACGGGCAGAGCAGGAGCAGCTCGGTGACGGTGAAGTCCGCACCGCAGGCGCGGCAGTGCACCGCACCCGGTACGCACCGGATATCCAGACTCGCGCCGTCCGCGGCGGTGCCCTCGGCGGCGATATCGAAGGCGAATCGCAGCGCATCGGGGACCACGGCGGTCAGCACACCCACCTCGACGGTCACGCGATACACCACACGCCCCGCCGCGTGGTCGCACACGGCGTCGACAACACTCTGCGCAATCGCCAGTTCGTGCATCATCATCTCGACTCGTCGAGGGATAACTGGATGCTAAGCCGGATCGATGTAGACATCAACGCTCCGGCTCCGACGTTCTCGGTGAGGATGGTCGTAGGGTCCATCCACGCCCGCAGAAGGAGTCGGTTGTGAAATACGTGGTTCTGATCCATTCCAACCCCCAGCCGTGGGGTCACCCCACCGGCGACTACCTGGCCGAATTCCAGGACCTCCCGCAGGAGAAGCGCGACCGCATATCCGGCGACTTCGAACGGCTGCTCGCCGAGATGCGGGACAAGGGCGAACTCGTCGGCGGCGAAGCCCTGGGCGCACCCGACTCCGCACGCCTCTACCGATGGAATGCCGACGGTGGGTCGGTGGCCGGGGACGGACCCTACTCGGAGGCCAAGGAACACCTGGCCGGGTTCTTCCTGATCGATGTGGAGGACCACGCGCGCGCCGAGGAGATCGCCACTGTTTTCGCCGGACCGGGCGAAACGGTGGAGTTGCGGCCCACCATGTGGCCCGGTGGCGACGACCGGTGAGTTCACAGCCGGCGATGGCGGAGGTATGGCGCCGGGAGGCCCCGTACCTCCTCGCCGCCCTGCTGCGCCGGCACGGTGACCTCGGTGACTGTGAGGACGCGGCGCAGGAGGCGGCGGAGGCCGCCGCGGCGGACTGGGTGCGCAACGGGATACCGGACAATCCGCGCGCCTGGCTGATCCGGGTGGCCGCACGGCGGCTCATCGACCACATGCGGGCCGACCGGTCCCGGATCGGCAGGGAGGAAGCGGTCGCGGCGGCGCGCCCCGCCGACACCCATCTGGCACCGCCCGCCGACGAGAGCGAGCCGGAGCCGGGTGACGACACGCTGCGGTTGTTCCTGCTCTGCTGCCATCCGAGCCTGACCCGCCCCTCACAGGTGGCGCTGACCCTGCGTGCCGTCGCCGGCCTGTCGGTCGACCGGATCGCCGCGGTCTTTCTCGTCCCGGAACGGACGATGACGCAGCGCCTCACCAGGGCGAGGGCGACCCTGCGCGCCGCGAGCGCCCGGTTCGAACTGCCGGCACCCGCAGACCTACCGGAACGGCTGGCCGCAGTGCTCGACGTCTGCCATCTGATGTTCACCGTCGGCCATACCGCGAGTACCGGCGCATTCGTCCACGATCCGGGGCCGGCGCAGGAGGCCTTGCGTCTGACACGGGAACTGCACCATGCGGTGCCCGACCACGACGAGGTGACCGGCGCGCTGGCGCTCATGCTGCTCACTCACGCCCGGGCCGCCGCCCGCACCGATTCCGATGGCGAGCTGGTGCCGATGGCCAAACAGGACCGCGACCGCTGGGATCATCACGCCATCGCGGAGGGTATCGCCCTGCTCGAAAACGTGCTCCCCCGTGGTCATATCGGGCGCTACCAGCTGGAAGCGGCAATAGCGGCGGTACACGCGGAGGCACCGACCTGGGCGAGCACCGACTGGCCGCAGATCTGCGTGCTCTACGCCATGCTCGACCGGGTGGCACCGAGTCCCGCAGTGACCCTCAACCGGGCAGTCGCGGTGGCCATGGCGGGTGGCGCCGACCTGGGGCTGCGGCTCACCCAACCGTTACTCGACGACCCTGCGATGCGCCGGCACCACCGCCTCTACGCGGTGCGTGCCCACCTGCTCGAGATGGCCGGTGACCTGCCCGCCGCAGCGGAGAACTACCGCCGCGCGGCCACACTCACCACGAGCCTGCCCGAACAGCGATACCTCAATGCCGGACTCGCGCGACTGATATGACGTCCGGTGCACCCACCGGCCCTCCCCGGCCGGCCACCTACGCAGACCGTTACCGCGCGCTCCTGGCGCCGGTAGCGAGGAGGTCGACGGCGAGATCGGTACCGGTCGCCGCCCGCACCTGCTCCACCCGCACTTCCGGTGCGAGTTCGCGCAGCACCAGGGTGCCGTCCTCTCTATCGATGACGGCGAGATCGGTGATGATCCGGTGCACCACGCCCTGCCCGGTCAGCGGCAGGGTGCACTTCTCGACGATCTTGGCGCCGCCGGTGCGATCGGTGTGCTCCATGACGACGATGACGCGGCGGGCGCCGTGCACGAGGTCCATGGCACCACCCATGCCCTTGACCATCTTGCCCGGCACCATCCAGTTCGCGAGATCACCGGTGCGCGAGACCTGCATACCGCCGAGGACGGCGGTATCGATGTGCCCGCCGCGGATCATGCCGAACGACAGCGCCGAATCGAAGAACGCCGCACCGGCGTTGACCGTCACGGTTTCCTTACCCGCGTTGATCAGGTCGGGATCGACCGCGTCCGCGGTGGGATAGGGCCCGGTGCCGAGGATGCCGTTCTCCGAGTGCAGGACGACCCGCACCTCCGGCGGGAGATAGTTCGGGATCAGGGTCGGCAGGCCGATGCCCAGGTTCACATATTCACCGGGACGCATCTCGGCCGCGGCCCGTCGCGCCATCTGCTGCCGGGTCCAACTCATACCGACGCCTCCTGGACTGTCCGTTTCTCGATCCGTTTGTCCTGCGGCCCGGTGCGGACGATGCGCTGGACGAATACACCGGGCAGATGGATCTGCGAGGGATCCAGCTCGCCGGGTTCGACGAGTCGTTCCACCTGGGCGATGGTCACCTTCCCGGCCATCGCGGCGAGCGGATTGAAATTCATCGCGGTCTTGTCGAACACCAGGTTGCCCTCGGTATCGCCGACGACGGCGTGCACCAGCGCGAAATCGGCGAGGATCCCTTCTTCCAGGACGTAGCGCCTACCGTGGAATTCCCGCACCTCTTTGGGCGGGGACGCCACCGCCACCGAGCCGTCGGCCCGGTACCGCCAGGGCAGACCGCCCTCGCTGATCGGCGTGCCCACCCCGGCCGGGGTGTAGAAGGCGGGGATGCCCGCGCCGCCGGCCCGCAGGCGTTCGGCCAGCGTGCCCTGCGGGGTCAGCTCCACCTCGAGTTCGCCCGCGAGATACTGCCGGGCGAATTCCTTGTTCTCTCCCACATAGGACGCCGTCACCCGCGCGATCCGTTTGGCGGAGAGCAGGATTCCGAGGCCGTAGTCGTCGACCCCGCAGTTGTTCGAGTAGACCTCGAAACCGGTCGCAGGACCCGCGGCGATCGCGGCGATCAATGCGTCCGGGATACCGCAGAGCCCGAAACCGCCGACCGCCAGCGTCGCGCCGTCGGCGATATCGGCAACGGCCGCGGCGGCCGACGCCGCCACCTTCGCGCTCATCGGTGCGCCTGCGTGGCGGGCAGGATCCGGGCACGCACTTCACCGAAACCGATCCGGGCGCTCCCGGGCCCGGGGGCGGTGGCCGCGATGGCGATCTCGTCGCCGTCCTCGAGGAAGGTCCTGGCCTCACCGTTGACCTCGATCGGTTCGGCCCCGCCCCAGGTGAGCTCGATGAAGGCGCCGCGCTGATCTTTGTGGTCGCCGGAGACGGTGCCGGAGGCGAACAGGTCACCGGTACGTGCCGCGGCGCCGTTGATCGTGGTGTGGGCGAGCATCTGCGCGGGCGACCAGTACATCTGGGCGTAGGGCGGCCGGGAGACCAGTTGCCCGTTCCATTCGACGGTGAGGGCGATATCCAGCCCCCATTTCTCCGCACCGCGCAGGTAAGGCAGCGGCTCGGGGTCCTGGACCGGGGTGTCGATCCGCGCCGCTTCCAGGGCGGCCAGCGGCACCACCCAGGGCGAGATCGAGGTCGCGAAACTCTTCCCGAGGAACGGTCCGAGCGGCACGTACTCCCAGGCCTGGATATCGCGGGCGGACCAGTCGTTGACCACCACCGCGCCGAAGACGTGCTCGGCGAATTCGTCCGGCGTGATCACGGTGCCCGGCGCGGACGGCACCCCGACGACGAATCCCAGTTCGGCCTCGATATCCAGCCGCCGGGACGGGCCGAAGCTCGGGACCTGCTCGGCGGGCGATTTGCGCTGCCCGCAGGGGCGGACGATATCGGTGCCGGATACGAGCACCGTGCTCGACCGCCCGTGGTAGCCGACCGGGAGGTGTTTCCAGTTCGGCATCAACGGCGCCGAATCGGGCCGGAACAGTCTGCCCAGATTGGTGGCGTGCTGTTCGGAGGCATAGAAGTCCACGTAGTCGGCGACCTCGATGGGCAGATGCATCGTGACATCGGCGAGCGCGAGCACGGCGTCCGCGGGCACCTCGCCCCGGACCAGTTCGGTGATCCGGGTACGGGCGGCTGCCCACCGCTGGGGGCCGAGGGCCATGAAATCGTTGAGCGACGGACGCGCGAACACCTTGTCCCCCAGGGCGGCGACCAGATCGACGACCGTATCCGCGACCCGGACACCGACGCGCGGCGCGGTGCCGGGGGTGGAGAAGACGCCGTAGGGCAGATTGTCGAGCCCGAAGGGGGAATCGGCGGGGATATCGATGACGGTCATGACGCTGATCTTTCGGAGACGGGCCGCAGGGCGGCCGGAAGCAGGTTCAGATCCACCAGTTCGGTGAGGGGGTCGTGGATACTGCAGGTTCCGAACGAGCGGAAGGCACCCCGCACAGCTTTCTCCTCGGCTTCCGACAGCGCGGCCAGCTCGGCGGCGATCGCGGCGCCGTTCCGGTTCGCCAGCACTGCCTCGAGCGCACCGGTATCGGCACCGGCGAGAGCCAGGTGGGCCGCGAGCAGCAGGTTGAGAAAGCCGTGTTGTTCGAACCCGGTGGTGGGATCGGTATTGCGGACGGCGTGGTGCAGCCCGGCGGTCGCCTTGAACGGGACCCCGGCGGCGACGGCCGACCGTAGTGCCGCCGCGAGTTCCCGCTCGTCCGGATACGCCGCGGCAACGATGCCGCCGGTGCGGAACTTCGCCGCGTAGGGCGAGCCGGCCAGCCGCTCCAGGAAGTCCGGCCGCCGGTCGTCCCGCGGCACCTCGACGTACACCTCGAGACCCGCGATCCGGCCGCCGATCGGTTCGAGCGCCGCGAAGAATTCCGTCGCGGACAGCCGCGCCGGGGCAGCGATCTCCAGACCCGTCACCGTCAGCCCGTCGATCGCGGCCGCCTGCTCCAGCGCCGGAGCAACGGTCTCCGGCCCCTCCGGGGCGGTGAACACCACGGGCAACGATCCGGGTGCTCGTGGCGCCAGTTCGGCGAGCCGCGGGATGGGGAAGATCAACGGTCCGACGAGCGCGGCGAAAACACTGGCCCGATAGCGCGAGTGCGCGGCCAGCGCGGCGGGCAGCGACGCGTTCCCGGGTGGGAAGAGCGCCGCGTCGTCACACAGCCCACGCAGCAGAGCGGGGATCACGCGCTCACCTCCCCCAGCCACGACCACGCGTACTCGGGGTCCTCGCACGCGAGCGCGCCCTCGCCCAGTTCCAACGGGGCGAAGGTGTCGACCATGACCGCGGTCTCCGCGACGGATTCGAGACCGAGCGAACGTTCCATACCGCCGGGCTGCGGCCCGTGCGCGTGCCCACCCGGATGCACCGACACCGACCCGAGTCCGATACCAGAACCCTTGCGCGCCTCATAGTTCCCGCCGCAGTAGAACATGACCTCGTCGGAGTCGACATTGGAGTGGTAGTACGGCACCGGGACGGCCAGCGGATGGTAATCGACCTTGCGCGGGACGAAATTGCACACCACGAACCCGGTTCCCTCGAACGCCTGGTGCACCGGCGGCGGCTGATGGACACGGCCGGTGATCGGCTCGAAGTCGTCGATATTGAACGTGTACGGATACAGGCACCCGTCCCAGCCGACCACATCGAACGGGTGCCGCGGGTACACCATGCGGGTGCCGACGATGCCACGGGAGGTGCGGTGTTTGACCAGTACCTCGACCTCGACGCCCTCGGCGAGCAGGACGTCGCGGGGGCCGTGCAGGTCGCGCTCGCAATAGGGTGCGTTCTCCAGCAGCTGCCCGAACCGCGAAAGGTACCGCTTGGGCGGCACGATATGGCTGCTCGACTCGATCGCGTAGGCGCGCAGCGGTTCGTCGCCCTGCGGAATCCAGCGGTGGGTGGTGGAGGTCGGGATCACGACATAATCGCCCGGCCGCGCCGCCAGGGCGCCGAACACTGTTTCCACCCGCGCCGCACCGGATTCGACATAGACGATCTCGTCACCGAGGGCGTTGCGGTACAGCGGCGACTCCTTCGCCGCGACCACATAGGAGATCCGCACATCGGCATTGCCGAGCAGCAGCCGGCGGCCGGTGACCACATCGGTATCCGCCCAGGTTCCGGCCGGGAACAGCGTGGGCAATTTCAGGTGCCGAGGTTTCAGGGGATGGTTGGGCGTGGTGGTCTGGTCGGGGACCTCCCACACCTCGGCGCCGGAGATCGCCGACGGGATCCCGCGGTGATAGAGCAGCGACGAATCCGAGGAGAAACCCTCCTCCCCCATCAACTCCTCGTAGTAGAGCCGGCCGCTGTCGTCGCGGTGCTGGGTGTGGCGTTTCGGCGGAACGTTGCCGAGTTGGCGGTAGTACGCCATGACCTGCCTCCTCGTGGAAACGGATGTGGATCGGGGAACGGTGGGCGCACGGTGCCGCCGCGAGTGACCTCGGCCGGCCCGCGGCGGCGACGCGCTCAGTCCACCCGCAGTTCGATGCCCTTGGTCTCCTCGACGAAGAAGACCGTGCCCAGCGTGAGCAGCGCGCAGAACACGAAGTAGCCCGCGGGCGCCAGCGAATTGCCGGTCACGTCGATGAGCCAGGTCGCGATGAACGGCGCGGTCCCGCCGAGCAGCATATTGGTGATGTTGTTGCCCAGCGCCAGACCGCTGTAGCGGACCGAGGCCTTCAGCATCTCCACGTAGGTCACATACGAGGCACCGTTGACGACCGAGACACAGATGAACAGCACCGACTGGCCGACCACCGCCTGCCAGGCGCCCGCCCCGGCCATCAGCACGAACATCGGAACGCCGAGCAGGGCCGCGGCGACGCTGCCCCACAGCAGTACCGGTTTGCGCCCATAGGTGTCGGCGAGGTAGCCCGCGATCGGCAGCGTGATCACACCCAGCACCAGTGCCAGCGAGGTGGACAGGAATGCCAGCGTCGAGGAATGACCGCCCGCGGTCTGCAGGTAGGTCGCCGCGTACACCGAGGCGATGTAGTAACCACCGGTGATGAGCGCACCCAGGAAGACAATCTTGACCACGGCGCCGCCGGAGGTGCGCAGCAGTTCCATCACCGGCAGTTTCTTCGTCTCACCCTTTTCGGCGAGTTCCTCGAACTGCGGGGTGTCCTCCATATGGTTGCGGATCCAGATACCGACGACACCGATGACCACGCTGAGCAGGAAAGGAATACGCCACGCCCACGCCAGAATTGTCTCCTCGGAGAAGATCGAGGTGAGGGCGAGCGCGACCAGCGAGGCGACGAGGGACCCGAGATAGGTGCCCGAGTTGACCATCGAGGTCTGGGTCGCGCGCCAGCGCCGCGGCGCCGATTCGGAGACGAAGGCATTGGCACCGCCGAGTTCGCCGCCGGCGGCGAAACCCTGCAGGCACCGGGCCAGCACCAGGGCCGCGGTGGCCCAGACGCCCAGCGTGACGTAGGTCGGCATCAACCCCATCAGCACCGTGGCGACCACCATCAGCAGGATGGTCCACGACAGCGCGCTCTTGCGGCCGTACCGGTCACCGATATGGCCGAAGAAGATCCCGCCGGGCACCCGCAGGAAGAACGCCACCGCGAACGCCGCGAAGGTGCCCAGCAGCGCCGCCGTTTCGTTCTCCGAGACGAAGAACAGGGTGGCGACCACGGTCGCCATGTACCCGTAGATACCGAAGTCGTAGTACTCGACAACGGTACCGACGATGGCCGCGCGGACCACCTTCACCGACGACTGGCCCGCGGAGCCACCGGCGGCCGAATCGGAGCGGTGCGCTTCTTTGGGCATCAGCTCGTGTCCCAACATGTCAGTTACCTTGTGCTTTCGTGCGAGAGTGCGACTCGGCCGCGGCCGCGCGACCGGCGATGCGCCCCATAGTCAATGCGTTGGCGACGGCGTTGCCGCCGCCCACATAGCGGAGTCCGAGGACCCCGCCTCCGGCCTCGCCCGCCGCGAAGAGTCCCGGAACGGGACGTCCGGTGGCGTCGAGGACGGCAGTATCGGAATTGATCTCGAGACCCGTATGGGTGCAGACGAGTTCGGCGGGCAGGATCTCGGCCGCGTAGAACGGTCCCTCGGTGATCGGTTCGAGCCGGGTATCGCTGTGCTTGGCGGCCAGCGAGACGTGGCGACGGAAATCATCGTCGGCGCCGGCCGGCAACTGGGCGTTCCACCGGTCGACACCGGCTTTCAACGTCGCGGCCGGAACCTCGATGGCCGCGGCGAGTTCGTCCCAGGTATCGGCCCGGGCGGTGCGCCCGGCCGCGGCCTCCTCGGCGACCCGCTCGGGGGTCCAATCGGTGTAACCGGCCGGGAGCCCCACCCGTGCCTTCTCGTCGAAGATCATCCAGGCGGAGCCGCCCTGCTGGTCGAGGATCCCGGTGGATACCGCGTAGGGCGCGTCCTCGTCCATGAATCGCCGGCCGTCCCGGTTGACGTACAGCCGCGACGGCGGCGGGAAACCCGATTGCCAGTGGTGGTGTCGCTGGAAGTACACGGTCGGCATGAGCAGACCCCACTCGTGCCCGGCCAGGGCGGCCTCGACCTGGGCGCCGAAGCGAAGATGGTCGCCCCGGCTGCCCGGTGCCGCGACGACGAACAATGCCTCGCCTGCCGCACGAGCCGCCGGGAAGTAACGGTCCACGAAGCCGGGGTCCTGGGCGAATCCGCCGGTGGCCACGACCACGGCTCCGCCGCGCACCTCGATACCGTCGGCCACCACCCCGGTGACCCGGCCGTCGGTGACCAGGAGTTCTTCCACCCGGGTGTTGAGCACCACCTCGACACCGTGCCCACGACGTGCCCGGTCCAGGACCTGGACCAGGCCGTAGCCCTGATCCTTGGGGACATGCGCCCGCCAGACATCCTCGACGCCCGCCCGGGCCAGACCTGGCTGGTGGGCGTTACCGGATTCCACGGCGGGAATCTCGACTCCTAGGCCGATGAGCCATTCGAGCGTCGGCGCGGCCTGCTCGCAGAAGGTGTGGATCAGGCCCGGGCGCAGCACCCACTGGTTGAGATCCATGTAGTGCTGGAAGAACTTCTCCGCCGAGTCCTCGATCCCCAGCGCACGCTGCACACTGGTGCCGGCCGCGGTGAACAGGCCCGCGGACAGCTGGGTGGAACCACCCAGTTCCCGTTCCGATTCGAACAGCAGCACCGAGGCGCCGTCCTCGGCGGCCGAGACCGCCGCGGCCAGCCCGGCCCCGCCGCCACCGATCACGATGACATCGAATGCGTCGTCCACTACAGGCTCCCCTCGGTCTCCGCGACGATGCGGTGGTACAGACCGTTGGAAACCAGGCCGCCGTCGACGGTGACCTCGCTGCCGGTCATATAGCTGGACCGGTCCGACAGCAGGTGCAGGACGGCGTCGGTGATCTCCTGCGGCGCACCCATCCGGCCCATCGGGATGGACCGCAGCGACGACTCCACGAACGCGCCCGAGCCGCTCACCAGCGCCGTACCCACCAGACCGGGATGGACGGAATTGACCCGGATATTCCATTTCGCCAGGCCACCGGCCGCCGATTTCGACAACCCGGTCAGCCCCCATTTGCTGGCGGAATAAGCCGGCGAGAAGTAGCCGATCTGCCCGGAGACGGAGGAGATGTTGACGATGGAACCGCCGCCGGAATCCCGCATGAGCGGTGCCACGGCCTGCATTCCGTAGAACGGGCCGAACAGGTTGATCCGTAGGGTCCGGTCCCAGATCTCGTCCGGGGTGTCCATGAACTCGAGCCGCCGCGAGATACCCGCGTTGTTCACCAGCCCGCCGAGTCCGCCGCGCCGGGAACCGATCTCGTCCACCACCCGGGTCCAGTCCTCCCGGTCCGCGACATCGAGGCGGTGGGTGCTGGCGGACCCGCCGGCGGCGACGATCTCCGCCGCCAGCTCTTCGGTGTCGGCGACGTCGGCCAGGCATACATGGCTGCCGAGCGCGCCCAGCGCCCGGGCATGGGCGGCGCCCATGCCCGCGGCGGCGCCGGTGACCAGGACCACGCCGGGATAGGTCGGCCGGTCAGACATGGCGGGACCCACCGTCGACGGCGATGCTGTGCCCGGTGACGTAACGGGCACTGTCGGACAGCAGGAACAGCAGTGGGCCGAACACTTCCTCGGGAGAGCCGAGCCGGTGCAGCGGGACGACCTCGAGCGCGTGCGCGAGGGCCGCGGGATCGTCCTGCACCCAGCGGGTCATCGCGGTGTCGATATAGCCGGGTGCGATGGAGTTGACGCGGATTCCTTTGTCACCGAGTTCGACGGCGAGCGATTCGGTCATATGCGCCACCGCGGCTTTCGACGTGCAGTAGGCGCCGCGCCCCTTGCGCACTCGTAGCGCCGAGACCGAGGACATGTTCACGATGGCGCCGCCGGGCGCCATGTGCCGGGCCGCGGCCTGGGCGCCGTAGAGCACGCCTTCGACGTTCACCTTCAGGGTCGCGCCGATCTGCTCGGACGAGATGTCCTCGGCGAGCGCGAACGGGAAGATACCGGCGTTGTTGATCCAGAAATCGATTCGCCCAAATTCCGCGACGGCACGCTCGGCGAGTCTCTCGTGATCGGCGGGGACGGTCACATCCGCGCGCATCCCGACCACGCGTCCCGGTTCGGCGGCGAGCGAATGCGCGGCGAGCTCGGACCCGATCCCCCGCGCGGTCGCGACGACCTGATCTTCGTTGATATCGGCGGCGACCACCGACACCCCTCGGGTGGCCAGGCCTGCCGCGAATACCGCGCCCATCCCCTGGGCCGCCCCGGTGACCACGGCGACCTTGCCGGCCATCTCCGGGTAGTGCGCGGTCATCGGTGCCGCGTCCGTGCGCCCGGGGTTGAGCTGCTCGGTGGTGGTGCTCATCTGTTGTCCTCCGAAATCGTGTGGAAATCCGTGCGGGGTCGCGCCGCGGCCTACCGCGGTGGCGCGTCGTCGCGGCAGACGCGCCGGTGGGCGACCGACCAGCGGTCGCCGGTGAGTTCGAGGCGGTCCTCCAGCGTGGTCATCCGCACCAGGCGCGCGGCCCCGCCGCGCGGGGTGGCCACGATCTGCAGGTAGGCGCCGACCTCGACGGTCGAGGAGTCCAGTCGCCGGATCGCGATATTCGTGACGACGTGCCGATGTACCTCGTCCGCCGCCCGGGCCGCTGCGTGGAACGCGCGCGCGAACTCGGTGAGCGCCGCGGTCCCCGTGACCGGCTCGGGATAGCTCGGTGAGTGGAACTCACCGGCCGGTGTGAAGGTGGCCGCCCAGTCGGCGGCCCGGCCGTTGTCGATGTGGTGGCTCTGGAAGCCGTACAGCTGGTGGACCGCGGCGACCGTCGCCGGATCGGGCAGGTCGCCGATCGAAACCGTGGTCATCGAATTCTCCTCGACGTGATCGCAGAGCCTCCGCTTGCCCCCACCGGCTCGGTGTGCGATAATCGCACGCACTGTGCGATATGAGTGAAGGCTAGGTGTCGCCACTCACAAAAGTCAAGAAGGACGTGATGAACCACAGCACCGCCACCGGAAGCGAACGCGCCGCCGGGGTCCAGCTCGACTCGGGAATGTCGAAAACGCTTCACCACGGGCTCGAGATCCTGGAGGCCCTGGCCCGACATCCACACGGGCTGTCGATCACCGATCTCGCCGATACCGTCGGCGTGCACCGGACCGTCGCGCACCGGCTGGTCCGCACCCTGGAAGCCCACCGCCTGTGCCGCCGCGACGACACCCGGCGCGTCACCCTGGGCGCGGGTCTGGTCACCCTCGCCGAGCCGGTCGAACAGGATCTGCGCACGGTCGCGCGGCCGGTGATGGAGGAACTCGCCGACCGCACCCGCGCCACCGTCCACCTGGTACTCCGCGAGAACGAGACGGAGGTCCGCGCGCTGCTGGTGGTCGAACCACGCAACGCACAGGTCCATGTGGCCTTCCGGCCGGGTCAGATCCATCCCATCGACCGCGGCTCGGCGGGCCTGGCGATGCTGGCCGCACTGCCGGCGGTTCCCGGCGAACGCCCCGAGGTCGAGACCGCGCGCGACCGGGGCTACGCCCTCACTCGCGGCGAGGTCGTGGCGACCATGTTCGGTATCTCGGCGCTCGTACCCCGCCGCCGTGGCGAACCGGAAGCCACCATCGGCATCTCCGTCTTCGAGGTCGACGACGAGCCGGCCCTCGCGATCGCGGTCCGCGAAGCGGCCCGGCAACTGGGCACGCTGCTGCACTGAACCCGGCGCCGGCCCGGAACGACCCGCTATGCCGCGCTGCCGGGTCATCCGGTGCCCGCGCCCGGGAGGTGTTCACCGCACACG
This sequence comes from Nocardia rhamnosiphila NBRC 108938, assembly GCF_000720425.1. Classification (GTDB taxonomy): domain Bacteria; phylum Actinomycetota; class Actinomycetes; order Mycobacteriales; family Mycobacteriaceae; genus Nocardia; species Nocardia rhamnosiphila. Next base: position 1,298,807 of record NZ_JOAJ01000001.1, read on the forward strand.
GGCCGCGGCCGGGCGGGAGCCCGCGGCCGCCGCCGGATCGGAAAAAGGAGCGCGCGCCGGAACGCTCACACCCTGTCACCTGCGCGAAGTCGCCGCCGAGGTCGTCCGCGGACAGCCTCCGCTCAATTCAACGATCGGTGACTGTAGCGCCGTGTCGGTGGATTGCGACATGTCTTTCGGGTAAGTGTTCTCCGGATCACTCGGTCACTCACGACCCGGCCGATCCACCCGCCCGCCGAAAATACGGGCGAGTAGCACCCGCACGCTGTGCACATAGTGGTCCCGCGGGTGCACACTACGCAGAGCCGAGCCGAAAACGGCTCATCCGTGACCGTGCCCCACAGACGAAGGAGCCAGGGATAGTGTTCAGTCGTATCGCCATCGTGAACCGGGGAGAGGCGGCGATGCGCCTTGTCCACGCCGTCCGGGATCTGGCGGCCGAAACCGGGCAGCCGATCCAGACCATCGCGCTGCACACCGATGTCGACCGGAACGCGACCTTCGTCCGGGAAGCCGATATCGCCTACGACCTCGGCCCCGCCGCGGCCCGCCCCTACCTCGACCTCAAGGCCCTCGAGCGCGCGCTGCTGGCGACCGGCGCCGACGCCGCCTGGGTGGGTTGGGGATTCGTCGCCGAAGACCCGGCGTTCGCCGAACTGTGCGAGCAGATCGGCGTCACCTTCATCGGCCCGAGCCCCGACGCCATGCGCAAACTCGGCGACAAGATCGGCGCGAAACTGATCGCCGAAGAGGTCGGCGTGCCGGTGGCGCCCTGGAGCCGCGGCGCGGTCGAGACGGTGGAAGCCGCCGCAGCGGCCGCGGCCGAGATCGGCTACCCGCTGATGCTGAAGGCGACCGCGGGCGGCGGCGGCCGCGGTATCCGCGTGATCAACAACGAGGCCGAGCTCGTCGATGCCTACGAGCGCACCAGCCAGGAGGCGGCCCGCGCCTTCGGCAGCGGCATCGTATTCCTGGAGCGGCTGGTCACCGGCGCCCGCCACGTCGAGGTCCAGGTGATCGCGGACGGCCAGGGCACCGCCTGGGCGCTCGGTGTACGCGACTGCTCGGTGCAGCGGCGCAACCAGAAGGTCATCGAGGAATCGGCCTCGCCGGTGCTGCGGCCCGAGCAGGCGGCCGAGCTCAAGGCGTCGGCCGAGCGGCTGGCGGTCGCGGTCGGGTACCGCGGCGCGGCGACCGTCGAATTCCTCTACCACCCGGGCGACCAGCTGTTCGCCTTCCTCGAGGTCAACACCCGCCTGCAGGTCGAGCACCCGATCACCGAGATCACCACCGGTTTCGACCTGGTTCGCGCGCAGCTGCACGTGGCCTCCGGCGGCCGGCTCGAGGGCGAACCGCCGGCCGAACGCGGGCACGCCATCGAGGCCCGGCTCAATGCCGAGGACCCCGACCGCGACTTCGCCCCGTCCCCCGGCCGGATCGCGCATCTGGACCTGCCGGCCGGCCCGGGTATCCGCGTGGATACCGGTGTCAGCGAGGGCGACACCATCCCCGCCGATTTCGATTCGATGATCGCCAAGATCATCGCCTACGGCCGCAACCGCGACGAGGCGCTGGGCCGGTTGCGCCGGGCGGTCATCGAAACCCGGGTGATCATCGAGGGCGGCGCGACCAACAAGAGTTTCGTCCTCGACCTGCTGGATCAGCCGGAGGTCATCGACGGCAGCGCCGACACCGGCTGGATCGACCGGGTACGCGGTGAGGGCCGGCTCATCTCCCACCGGCACTCCGCCATCGCCTTGGCCGCCGCCGCCATCGACGCCTACGAGGAGGAGGAGCAGGTCGAACAGCACCGGCTGCTGTCCACCGCCTCTGGTGGCCGTCCCCAGGTGCAGCACGACAGTGGACGTCCGCTCGACCTGAAGTTGCGCGGTGCGGGCTACCGGGTCCGGGTGGCCCGGATCGGCGCGCACCGGTTCCGGGTCGGTATCGAGGCGGGCACCGATATCCGCACCGCCGACGTCGATCTCGAACGTTTCGATCAGCACACCGGCCAGCTCGTGGTCAACGGCGTCCGCTACCGCCTGATCACCGGCACCCACGGGCCGGTGCACCTCGTCGACGTCGACGGTGTGACCCACCGGGTCAGCCGGGACGAGGGCGGCGTCGTCCGCTCCCCCGCGCCCGCGCTGGTCGTGGCCACCCCGCTGGAGGTCGGCGCCGAGGTCGAGGCCGGCGCACCGGTACTGGTGCTGGAGAGCATGAAGATGGAAACGGTGCTGCGGGCGCCGTTCCGGGCCCGGCTCAAGGAATGCAATGTCTCGGTCGGCACCCAGGTGGAAACCGGGGCACCGCTGCTGCGGCTGGAACCGCTCGCCGACGAGGGTGACGAGGCCGAGGCCGACACCGCGACCGCCACGGTCGAACTGGATCTGCCCGCCGAATCGGACCCGCAGCCGCACCAGCGGATGGTCCGCGGCCAGCAGGATCTGCGCAGTCTGCTGCTGGGCTTCGATGTCGACCCGCACGACGACCGCCGGGTTCTCGACGAGTACCTCGCGGCCCGGCGCGCGGCCGTGGCGGATAATCGCCGGCCGCTGGCCGAGGAGCTCGAACTGGTGCAGGTCTTCGCCGACCTGGCCGAACTGAGCCACAATCGGTCCTGGGAGGACGATCCCACCCCGGGTCACGTCCACAGTGCCCGCGAGTACTTCCACACCTATCTGCAGAGCCTGGACGTCGAGCGGGCCGGCCTCCCGGAGTCCTACCGCGCGAAGCTCGCCCAGGCGCTCGGGCACTACGGCGTCACCGAGCTGGACCGTACGTCCGACCTCGAGGCCGCGGTGTTCCGGATCTTCCTGGCCCAGCAGCGGCCCGCCGATACGGTCGAGGTCGTCTCGGCACTGCTGCGCGAATGGCTGAACGAGCCGATGCCGGACCGGGTGCTGCGCGAACCCGTCGGCCTGGCGCTGGAGCGGCTCGTCGCCGCGACCCAGGTGCGGTTCCCGGTGATCGCGGATCTCACCCGCGGCCTGGTCTTCGCCTGGTACGGGCAGCCGGTGCTGCGCCGCAACCGGGCCCGCGTCTACACCGACGCGCGCAAGCACCTCAGCTATCTGGACGCGCATCCGCAGGCGTCCGACCGGACCGCGCGGATCGCCGAGATGGTGAGCGCCACCGAACCTCTGGTGCGCCTGCTGGGCCAGCGGCTCTCGCGCGGCTCCGCGGACAACACCGTCATGCTGGAGGTGCTGACCCGCCGCTACTACGGCAACAAGGACCTCACCGACGTCCGCACCCGCGACGCCGGCGACTATACCTTCGTCGTCGCCGAACGCAAGGGCGTGAGCCTGGTATCGGCCGCCGTCAGCTTCGACTCCCTCCCCCGGGTGGTGGCCGGACTGGCCGAACTGTCGACCGGCTCCGCCTCCATCGAGGCCGATATCTACCTGTCCTGGGAGAACCAGCCCGAGGACTTCGATGCCATGGCGTCGGCACTGCAGGAGGTGCTCAACGCACAGCCGGTGTCCAACCAGGTACACCGGATCACCGCCACCGTCGCGGGTAGCGACAACGCGGTCATGCACTACCACTTCACGTTCCGTCCGTCGGCGACCGGCCTCGACGAGGAACGTCTCATCCGCGGTCTGCACCCCTATATCGCGCAGCGGATGCAGATGAAGCGGCTGCACAAGTTCGACCTGACCCAGCTGCCGTCCTCGGACAACGAGGAGGTGTACCTGTTCCGGTGTGTCGCCAAGGAGAACCCGGCCGATGAGCGCCTCGTCGCGTTCGCCCAGGTCCGGGACCTGACCGCGCTGCGCGACCACGACGGCCGGCTGGTCACCCTGCCGACGGCCGAGAGCACCATCGCCACCTGCCTGGACTCCATCCGCCGCGCGCAGGCGGGGCGGCCGTCGTCCAAACGGCTGCAGACCAACCGGATCGTGATGTACGTCTGGCCGCCGATCGATATCACCCGCGGCGAACTGGAGGCGATCGTCGAGCGGGTGCGCCCCACGACCACGGGTGCGGGCCTGGAGGAGATTCTGCTCATCGCGCGTCAGCGCGACGCCCGGACCGGTGATCTGGTGAAGCTGGCCCTGCGGATCTCCTTCGACGCCACCGGCGGCACCGAACTGACCGTCGGCGAGCGGTCCGACGATCCGGTCGAGCCGCTGGACGCCTACCGGCAGAAGGTGCTGCGCGCCAGCAGCCGCAACACGGTGTACCCGTACGAGCTCACCGGCCTGCTCGGTGAATTCACCGAATACGACCTCGACACCGACCACACGCTGGTGCCGGTCGACCGGCCCAAGGGCCGCAACACCGCGGCGATGGTGGCGGGTGTGGTGACCACCGTGACCGAGCGGCACCCCGAGGGTGTCACCCGGGTGGCGCTCCTCGGCGATCCCACCAAATCGCTGGGCGCGCTGTCGGAGCCGGAATGCCGCCGGGTGATCGCCGCGCTGGATCTGGCCGAGAAGTTGCAGGTCCCGCTGGAGTGGTACGCGCTGTCCTCGGGCGCCCGGATCTCGATGACCTCGGGCACCGAGAACATGGACTGGGTGGCGGCGGCACTCAAGCGCATCGTCGAGTTCACCCAGGACGGCGGCGAGATCAATATCGTGGTCGCGGGGATCAATGTCGGCGCCCAGCCGTACTGGAACGCCGAAGCCACCATGCTGATGCACACCAAGGGCATCCTGGTGATGACCCCGGATTCGGCCATGGTCCTCACCGGTAAGCAGGCCCTGGACTTCTCCGGCGGCGTCTCGGCCGAGGACAACTTCGGGATCGGCGGCTACGACCGGGTCATGGGCCCGAACGGGCAGGCCCAGTACTGGGCGCCGAACCTGCACGCCGCCCGGGCCGTGCTGATGTCGCACTACGATCACACCTATGTCGTCCCCGGTGAGAAGGGGCCGCGCCGGGCGCCGACCACCGACCCGGTGGATCGGGACATCTCCGGTTTCCCGCATGTCATGGCGGACAGCAGTTTCACCACGGTCGGTGAGATCTTCTCCGCCACGGCCAACCCGGACCGTAAGAAGCCGTTCGATATCCGCACGGTCATGCGGGCGGTGGCCGACCAGGACCACGAGGTGCTGGAACGGTGGGCGGGGATGGCCGATGCCGAGACCTCGGTGGTCCAGGACGCACATCTGGGCGGAATCCCGGTGTGCCTGCTGGGTATCGAGTCGCGGGGCGTACCGCGGCGCGGTTTCCCGGCCACCGACGGCCCGGACACCTACACCGCGGGCACCCTGTTCCCGCGGTCGTCGAAAAAGGCCGCGCGGGCGATCAACGCGGCCAGCGGCAACCGGCCGCTGGTGGTGCTGGCGAATCTGTCCGGCTTCGACGGTTCCCCGGAATCGATGCGCAAACTGCAGCTCGAGTACGGCGCCGAGATCGGCCGCGCGATCGTCAACTTCGAGGGCCCCATCGTGTTCACCGTGATCTCGCGGTACCACGGCGGCGCGTTCGTCGTGTTCTCCAAGACGCTGAACCCGAATATGACCGTGCTCGCGCTGGAGGGGTCCTTCGCCTCGGTGCTCGGTGGCGCACCCGCCGCCGCGGTCGTCTTCGCCGGCGAGGTGGACAAGCGGACCGCGTCGGACCCGCGGGTCCGGGATCTGGAGGCCCGCGCCGCGAACGCCTCCGGCACCGACCGCGCCACCCTCACCGCCGAACTCGACGAGCTGCGGTCCACGGTCCGCACCGAGAAACTCGGTGAGGTCGCCGCCGAGTTCGACCGCGTGCACGATATCCACCGCGCGGTAGAGGTCGGCTCGGTCGACGCCGTCATCCGGGCCGCCGAACTGCGTCCGCGCATCATCGAGGCCATCGAGGCACATCTGGCGGGCTGATTTCCGGCCGGTCGTCCTCGAACGGCATCCCACCGAGCATCGGGTGCCCCGCTTTCGCGGCGGGGCACCCGATGTGCTTTCGTACCCCCGCGGCCGTTGCCCTGTGGCAGCGGCCGTTCTGCTGCGCGCCCCGGTGCCCGGCGCGGTCCGGCACGGATTGGCCTCAGCGCGAGCACAATCCTGGCCGACCGCCCGCGCCGGACCTACCGTCGGCGACCATGACCACCGGCACCACAGCGCTCAACGACATCACCGACGCCACCGCGAAGGCCGTACGGGAGAACCCCGCCGCCGCCACGGTGCTCTTCCGGGCCGCGGGCGCCCCACAAGGCGCGGTGGGCAGCACGATCACCGCGGGCGCACACCGCTTCCCGGTGGACGAACCACCGGCGCTCGGTGGCGACGACACCGCCGCCAATCCGGTCGAGGTCTATCTCGGCGCGTTGATCTCCTGCCATATCGTCACCTACCGGTTCTGGGCCCAGCGACTGGGCCTCGTGGTCGACGACCTGTCCGTCGAGGCGGAAGGCGACCTGGACGTGCGCGGCTTCTTCGGTCTCGACGACCGGGTGCGCGCCGGGTTCCAGGCCGTGCGAGTGCGGGTGCGGATCGCCGGACCGGAGACCGCCGAGCGCTACGCCGAACTTCAGACCGCGGTCGAGGCGCACTGCCCGGTCCTGGACCTGACCACCGGCGTGACCCCCGTGGTCACCACTCTCGTAACCGACTGAGTCGTACATGTGCTCGGGGTATCGGCGAGTAGACCACAGCGTCCTCCAGGGAGGTACCGGCCCCGACCACGGTAAGGACTCGTCGCCTGCTCCGAGCACCGGACAGCACCGCTTGCTCCGCACGTGGGTGTGCAGCTCGTCGATCCGGGTGGTGCCCGATCGACGACCTCGGCCACCCAGGCGGGAGACTCGTGGGCGGCCCGCATCCGGCGGGCCCGGACGGTGCGCGGCCCGACGAGTTCCATGCACTGCAATAACCGTCACAGTCCACCGGAGCGCACTGATCAGGAATCGAGAAGCGCAGGTGACCGGCCCGGAATTAGCGTGAGCAGCATGAACGCTTCGACACACACCACCACTGCCCTCACCGTCCACCTCGAGGTTCCCGACCCCGATGCCGCCCGAGCCACCTACGCCGCCGCCTTCGGCCTCGGTGCCGGGCTGGACTTCCGCGCCGGACAAGACCCCACGAACGGATTCCGCGGCTACATCCTTTCCCTGGTGGTGTCGCAACCCGGGAACGTGGACAGTCTGGTCGACAGCGCGCTCGGCGCCGGCTTCACCACCCTGAAGCCGGCCGCGAAGAGCTTCTGGGGCTACGGAGGTGTCCTCCGGGCACCCGATGGCGCGATCTGGAAGATCACGACCTCGCAGAAGAAGGACACCGGGCCGGTCACCCGCGACATCGACGAGGTCGTGCTGCTGCTCGGGGTCGGCGACGTCAAGGCCGGCAAGCGGTTCTATGTCGAACGCGGCCTGACGGTGGCCAAGAGCTTCGGTGGCAAGTACGTGGAATTCGCGACCCCCGACTCGCCGGTGAAGCTGGCACTCTACGGACGCCGCGCCGCGGCGAAGGACGCCGGCGTCTCCCCGGACGGGGACGGTTCGCACCGTATCGTCATCGCCGGCACCGCTGGTTCGTTCACCGATCCCGACGGCTTCGTCTGGGAGTCCACAGCCGGGTGAGCCCGAAGAGGCTCGCGACGGCCGCGGATTCCACCGGTAGCGGCGCGCGGAATGGGTTCGGCGCCGCGGCATCCGGTGCGGTGGACCCCGATGCCGGCGGCCTTCGTCGAAGCTCAGTCGGCGGCGATATGCGCCGGTCGCTGCCGGACGAAGGCGAGCACGGGCAAGGCGGTGACGAGCAGGACGGCACCGGCGGCGGTGAGCGCGAGATGGTCGGCGGAGGTGAATGCCTCGTGCACCGCGGCCGTGATCCGGTCGGCGAGGGCGGCGGGCAGCGAGGCGGTCGACGAATCGCCTTCGCCGGCGGCCTCGACAATCTTGCCGACGGTCTCGTCGGGAAGGTTCTGCCGGTGCAGATCACCGGCGAGCTCGGTGGCGAACCGCGTGGTCAGGATGGTGCCGAGAATGCTGGCGCCCAGGACGTTACCGACCTGGCGGAACATATTGACCGCGGCACTGGCCATACCGGCCTGGTGCAGCGGAACACTGATGACGGCGGCCGCGGTGGACGGCGCCACGAGCATCCCGCTGCCGATCCCCACCAGCAGCAGGCCCGGCCAGACCCGTGCGAACCCGGGCTCGGGCGGGGCGGCCAGCAAGGCGAAGACCCCGGCGGCCATGACGAGCAGGCCCAGAGTGAGCATCGTTTTGAAGCCGGTGCGATGCACGAGACGACCGGCGAGGGCACTGACGAGGATGAACGGTACGAACATCACCAGCAGGCGAATTCCCGCGCCGAGCGGGGTGGTCTCCTGTACGTGCTGGAGATAGAGCACGGTGACCAGGGCGGTCCCGGTGAACGCGAACATCGTGATGGCGGCGCCGGCCATCACCGCACTGAAGGACGCCGACCGGAACAGCGTGACATCGAGCATCGGATCGGGATGGCGCGCCTCGTACCAGACGAAGCCCACCAGGGAGACCGCCAGTACGGCGTACGCCACCAGGATATGGCCGGCGGTGTATCCCGAGGCGCCACCCTCGATCACCGCGTAGGTCAGGGCGCCCACCGCGAGCGTGCCCAGCGCGATACCGACGGGGTCGAGGGTGCGGCCGGGCTGGCGGCTCTCGGCGACGAGGGTGACAGCACCGAGCACAGCGATCGCCCCGAGCACCACATTGATCATGTAGATCGAGTGCCAGGAGAAGGTGTCCAGCAGGGCACCGGCGACGAGTGGGCCGACGGCCAGCCCGAGACCTGAGCTGCCGGCCCAGATACTGATCGCCTCGGTGCGTTCGTGATCGGCGAAGGCGTGGCTGACGATGGCCAGACCGGCGGGCAGCACCATCGCCCCGCCCACGCCCATGACCACCTGCGCGGCGATCAGCGCCGACGTACTGTGCGACGCGAACGCGGTGGCGCTTCCCACCGCGAAGAGGATTGCGCCGGTGGCGAAGACGAGCCGGCGGCCGACGAGGTCGGCCAGGGTTCCGGCACCGAGTACGAGACTGGCCACCACCAGGCTGTAGGCGCTACTGATCCATACCGCGGCCGCGGAACCGGCATGCAGATCGGACTGGATGATCGCCAGGCCGCCGATGGTCGACGAGACATTGACGAAGGTCATCATCGTGCCGACACAGACCACGGCCAGCACCCACCAGCGGCTGCGTGGCCCGGAATCGGCAATGGCCGGCGTAGGGGCGGTTCGGGAATCGTCGCGGATAGCCGACTCGGACTGACTCATATCGTGCGGTGTCTTTCTCACAGGTGACGCAGACATCCGATGCGCTACGCACTCGCGGGCCATCGGACTCGGCGACGCAGATGCGCGGTGACCTGCGGCTCGGCGACGCCGGCCCGTGGTTTCCGCGCCGGCCGGGACCTGCTCGGGCGCCACGGGCAGGGACAACGTACCCCGCCACGGCCGTGGGTACCGTCACCGGCGGGAAGAGCGCCGAGAGCAGGTGGCGGGTCCCGCGGCGTCGGGTGCCGGGCGTCGCGACCGGCCGGCCTCAGCGGGCGAAGGTTGCGGTGTGGGCAGCGGCGACCAGGCGGGTGAGTTCGGTTCCCGCGTCGTCGCCGAGGACCGCGAACGCGGGGGCGATGAGGTCGTCGGTGATCGATTCCGCACGCTGCCAGGCGGCGCGGATCTCGGCGGAGATCTCCTCGAACGGTTCGGGCCACCCGTACCAGCGGGCCTGGCCGGGGCCGTCGTTGAGGGGCGACCCGGAGATCAGCACGGCCTGCAGTGGGGTGATCCCGGCGGCCCGCACGGCGAGAAGGTGCAGTCCGCCGCGCAGTTCGCGCAGAAGGTGGGCGAGCTGCATGACGCGGCCGGGCGCGTCACCGGGCAGGGGTACGGCGCGCCACCCCGCGAACAACGGGAGTCCGGCCGGATCCGCCGCCGCGACAACGGCATCCAGCAGTTCGGCCAGGCGCGGCGCCTCGTCGAAGGATGCGAGCTTCCGGCGGCCGAAGTCCTGACAGGCCAGCGCGTACCGGTGAGCGGCCTTCGCGGCGGGCATCGGGACCGACTCCCATGCCGCGCGGATCGAGTGGGCCGGAAAGAACCCGAACGCCGCGGTCACCACCTCGGCGTCCACCTCACCGAGCACACCCCCGCGGCCGCGCGTATAGGGACCGAAGAATTCGTCCACACCGGTTTCGGCGGCGTACTCCCGGGCCTCCCTCGAAAACATGAAACCACCGCCGAGTTGCTGGATATGTGCGTTCACCGTGGCGCCGACCGACATCTTCGTTCCTTCCACTGCCCGGATATCCGCCCCACCGTATCCACCTTTTACGCCGTACGGAAGCCGCGCGCACCGCACTGCCGCGCCCGGACCGCCGACCGGCCGATACTCGGCGCGCGGTGCCGGGTGTGGCCGGCCGGGTTCGGGGTATCCGCGCGCCGTGAACTCACCCATCGGAACAGCCGAGTCGTATTGGATCGATTCCACCGGGCCGACGTCGTATCCGCCGCTGACCGGCGATGTCGAGGCAGATGTCGCGGTGGTCGGCGCGGGCATCGCGGGGATCTGCAGCGCCTGGGAGATCGCGGCCACCGGGCGTTCGGTCGTAATACTCGAGGCCGACCGGATAGTCGGCGGAACCACCGGCTACACCACGGCGAAGGTGAGCGCCCAGCACACGCTGGTCTACGACATGTTGCGTTCTTCGTTCGACGAGGAGACCGCGCGCCTGTACGCCCGCTCGCAGCAGGACGCGGTCGAGCATCTCGACCGCACGGCCGCAGAACTGGGTATCGACTGTGAACTGGAACGGGCACCCGCCTACACCTATGTCACCGAGGAGAAACGGATCGACCAGATCCGCGCCGAGGTCGATGCCGCGCGGCACGCGGGGCTGCCGGCCACCCTGGTCACCGAGACCGGTCTGCCTTTTCCGGTGGCGGCGGCCGTCCGTGTGGCGGACCAGATCCAATTCCATCCGCGGCGCTACCTGCTCGGCCTGGCCGAGGCCCTGATCGCGCGTGGCGGCCGCATCTTCGAACGCACGCGGGTCGTCGCCCTCGACGAGGGCAACCCCTGCCGGTTGACGACCGAGTCCGGCGCCGTGGTCCGCGCGCGCGACGTCGTGGTCGCCACCCACTACCCGGTCTTCGATCGAGCACTGCTCTTCGCCAGGCTGCAGCCCCGGCGCGAGCTGGCCGTCGCCGGCGTGATCGCCGCCGAGCACGACCCGCGGGGTATGTACATCACGCCGGAGAACAACACCCGCTCGGTGCGCACCGCTCCGTACGGCGCGGACCGGCGGCTGCTCATCATCACCGGCGAGCATCTACGGCCGGGCACGGCCTCGACCACGGACCGGTTCGACCTGCTGGCACAGTGGGCTCGCGACCATTTCCCGGTGGACTCCCTCGCCTACCACTGGGGCGCCCAGGACAACACCACCTCCGACGGGATGCCCTATATCGGCCGCTTCCATCCCGGCGCCCGGCACGTATACGTATCCACCGGTTTCGGCGGCTGGGGGATGACCCACGGGATCATGGGCGGGCGCCTGCTGGCCGCCGAACTCGCCGGCGAACCGACTCCCTGGGCGAAGATCTACGACCCGCGCCGCCTGCATCCGAAGGTCGAGGCCGGGAGCCTGCTGACGTCCGGGTTGGAGGTGGGCCGCCATCTCGTCGGCGACCGGCTCCGCCCGCATACCTTCGTCGACTCCGCCGCGGACCTCGCCCCGGGAAACGGAGCGGTGATGCGCAGGTCCGGGCGCCGCAGCGCCGTCTATCGCGACCACGACGGGCGGCTGCACTCGGTATCGGCGGTATGCACCCATCTGGGTTGTCTCGTGGCCTTCAACGATGCCGAAACCAGCTGGGACTGCCCCTGCCACGGATCGCGCTTCGATATCGACGGCAAGGTCCTGGAAGGCCCGGCGACCAGACCCCTGGAATCGCACGACGCGGGTGAGGACTGACCGTCGAGGGTGGAGACCGAAAGTAGCCGCCGGGGGTGGCCGCCGGTGCGCGCCGCGGGAGGTCAGCCGGTCGCCGAACGCACGTCGTTCGCCGCGTCGTCATCGATGCCGATCCGCACCAGCGCCGCGGCGAATTCGGCGGACCGATCGCGCGGCGCCAGGCGAGCGAGTTCCGCTCGATCGGTGGGCAACCCGACCTTGGCGGCCCCGCGCACGGCCCGTTCGTCGAAATAGGGGCGCGCCCAGGTCCACACATCCTGCACCTCGCGCAGGAAGATATCGCCACCCGCCGGGCCGATTCCCTTGAACTCCTGGATCAGCTCCGCTGCCCGGCCGGTGTCGTGATCGGCTTCGTCGGCGAGCTTGCGCAGGTCACCGTCGTATTTCTCGACGGCCGTGGTGGCGGCGGCGCCCAGCTGAGAGGCGGTGCTCTCGTCATAGCGGCGATAGTGCCCGCGCCCGAGCGCATCAACCAGGTCCTGCCAGTCCGCGTCCGCCATCTTCCGGGCGGTGCGGTAACCGCTGTTCATCAGCTCCGCTGTGGCGGAGATCGCGATATCGGCCGAGATGCGGGCGCTGAGCAGATCGGTCAGCACGAGCAGCTGGAACAGCGGGGCCGGTTTGTCGTCCAGCCTGATCCCGGCTTCGGCGGCGTAGGTGGTGCCCGCTCGGTCGAGTAGGGCGCGCACAACGTTTCGGTGGCTCATCACTCCTCCTCGTCTCTGCCGCGCGGGTACCCGCGACCCGCGCGCCCACACACTTCCGCCGGTCCGCTCCCCGCCCGGGCCGGTCGCGGCACGATCCAGCGGCGCCCTGCTCTCACGGTGAACAGCCCGGTTGCCGGACAGCGTGCGAGCCGTCAACCCTGCACACCCGCCAGGTCGCTGCCGCCGGGTGATGCGGTGACCGCATCCGCTTCGCTCACCAGCCACTGACCGCATACGCAGCGCCAGTAGCGGACCGCACCGTGTTCGGAGATCAGGGCGGGTTCGGGCCAGGAGCACGCGGAGCAGGTGATGGTCATGACCCGAGTCTGCTGTAATGGTTCTATGCATTTCAACCCTTACGGCGGCGCCGCGGCCGACCTGGCGGCCAGGCTCGTGAACGCGCCACCGGATCAGGATCTGGCCGCACTGCTGGCCGAGGCCGGTTACACACCGATCGGGACGGTGAGTTCCCGGCAGGCGGCCGAACTACTCCGCTGGACCCGCCGGCTCGACACGGTGTTCCGCGCACCCGGGGTCGAGCCGATCAACGCGCTGCTGGCCGAGACCACGAGCCGCCCCTACATCTCGACCCACGACGGACGCGCCCCGCATCTGCACTACGCCGCCGAGGACGCGCCGATCGAGGAACGCGTGAAGGCCTATACCGCCGCGGGGCTGGCCGAACTGTACTGCGCCGCGCCCGACCGGATCGGGCAGTGCCGACGGGCGGAATGCCCGCGGGTGTTCGTCGACATCTCCCGCAACGGACGGCGCCGCTTCTGCTCCGAACGGTGCGCCAACCGGGTGAATGTGGCAAGGCACCGGGCCAGGTCCGCCCGCCGGGCGGGGTGACCCGCTTCCGGCACACCAGGCCGTGGCCCGGGTGTCACGGCACCGGGACGGCTTCGAGCACGTTCTCCATCGACAGCGTGGGTGTGCAGGAGATCAGCGCGAACCCGGCTCCGGCGAGCAGGTCACGATATTCGGATTCGGTGCGTTCCCGCCCGCCGGTGTGTACCAGCATCTCGAGATCGACGTAGTTGCCCGGATGCGGGCGATGCCGGTGCGGGAGCAGGAGTTCGATCACCAGTAGCCGGGCCGTGGGGGCCATCGCCGCGCGTACCGTCCGCAGAATCTGCCCCGCCTGTTCGGCGGGCCAGTCGTGCAGGATGTGCTTGAGCACATAGGCATCGCCACCCTCGGGGACGGCGTCGAAGAACGACCCCCCGACCGTGGTGCACCGGTCGACCGCCCCGGCCCGGGCCCACAGTTCCGCCGTATCGGCCACCACCTCGGGTAGATCGAACAGCACTCCGGCGCAACCCGGCGCGCGGCGCAGTATCTCCGACAGCAGGGCGCCGCGACCACCGCCGATATCGACGACCGTGCGGTAGCGGGTGAAGTCGTGCGCCGCCAGCACTGCATTCTGCCCGAGGCCATCGATATCGGACATCGCGCGATCGAACAAATCGCCGAGCGCACGGTCGGAGCGGATGAGATCGAAGAAGGCGCGGGCAGGGACCGCCGGCCGACCGGTGCGCACCACGTCCACCAGATGATTCCAGTGGTCGCGATGTGTCACGCCACCGTAGAACAGCACCGCGTCCCGCAGCGAGACAGGCGCGTCGGTACGCAACGCCTGAGCCATGGGTGTGAGCGTGTAACGACCGTCGCGGCGGCGGGCGAAGATACCGTGCGAAGTCAGCAGGCGCAGCAACCGCCGCAACGCATCGGGGTCCGCGCCGACCGCCCGCGCGAGGTCGGTGCCGTCGCGCGGACCGGCGGCGAGCGCACCCGCGATATCCAGGGCGGCGGCCGTGTGGATCGCTTGGGACAGCCAGTCCCCGGCGACCAACTCGAGGAGGGCGAAATGTGGGGGAACCAGCCGCCGGTAGAGCCCGCCCAATCCGTCGCGGACCCGTCCCACCACGCGCACAACCGCCGGCTGCGGTGTCTTCGGTCGATCGAAGAGCATGACGCCTCCCTCTCGTAGCGGGTGTATGCGCTGAGACTACGACCTCTCGTGGGCGCCCCCCGGATAACGCGGCGGTCGTGTCGGACCTATGCCGCCGACCGTCAGCCGGCCTCCGCCGACCGCGGCAGGTGCACCAGAATCAGGCCCACCCCGGCGATCAGGAAATTCTGCAGCGCGGCCGACGAGGCGTTCACATCCTCGTTGGCCCACATCCGGAACCATTCACCGCCGATGGTCAGGAAGCCACCCGCGAACAGCAGGACGGCCAGCGTCCAGCCCAGGCCGGAAAGTTTCGCGGCGGTAGCTGTCGCTCCCACCCGTCCGCGCAGGGCGCGCACCCACACGACGGCCGCCGCGAGCAGGACGAACGCGATGAGGAATTCCCAGCCGACGATAAGGACGTAGGCGACGAGCGCGACGGTCTCGTTGCCGATCGCCCGCCAGTCGGTGCCGGCGTTGTGAATGGTCTGTTCCATCGACAGCACCGCGGCG
Source organism: Nocardia rhamnosiphila NBRC 108938 (assembly GCF_000720425.1). Classification (GTDB taxonomy): domain Bacteria; phylum Actinomycetota; class Actinomycetes; order Mycobacteriales; family Mycobacteriaceae; genus Nocardia; species Nocardia rhamnosiphila. The sequence goes on from NZ_JOAJ01000001.1 coordinate 1,313,896, forward strand.
ACACCCCGGCGGTTGGTATCGGTATCGGTGCAGTTCGTTATCGCGACGAGCAGGTAGTAGAAGCCGGTGATGGTGGCGAGGACGGCGACAGCCAGCTGCCGGCTGCCTGCCAGATCCAGAAATCCCTTCCCGCGCTTGGTCTCCGAGCCGAGTGACGTATCCGTTGTGGTTGACACACGGGGGATCATTTCCGATCCGCCGCACTGTCACAACGCGGTGGATTCCCCCGGCCGGGAGGCTGCGCGCCCCTCATCGGCGCGCAGCCCGGCCCCTAGACGGATTCCGGCACCGAACGCGATTCCCGCACCCGCTCGACCCGCCCGACCAGCAGGACGTAGGAGGCGATACCGAGCAGCGTCACCACGGTCATGTAGACGAACGCGGGCGCGAAACTGGCATCGGTGACCAGGAATCCGATCACGATCGGGGTGGCGATACCGGAGAGGTTGCCGATGAAATTGAACATTCCGCCGGTCATTCCGATGAGCCGTTCCGGCGCCAGCGCCGAGACCAGCGACCAGGTGATGGAGGCCAATCCGTTGCCGAAGAAGGCAACCGACAGGAACACGATCACCAGCGCGGTGGAATCGGTGAAGTTCGCACCGATCAGGGTGGTGCTCAGCAGTAGACCGGCGATGATCGGCCCTTTGCGCGCGATACCGAGCGAAATGCCTCGCCGCAGCAGGAAATCGGAGAAGACCCCGGAGAACAGCACCCCGATCACCGCGGCGATGAACGGCAGCGAGGCCAGGAACCCGGACTTGATGTAGTCCATATCGCGGTATTTCACCAGATAGGTCGGGAACCAGGTGAGGAAGAACCACAGGGTGGAGGTGAGGCAGAACTGCCCCAGGTACACACCCCACAGTTTCCGCCGCCCCAGCACCGTGGCGATATCGGTCCGGGTGATCCGGGTACGCTCCGGCCGCGACGAGGTCAGATCGACCAGGCCGCCGCCCTCGCGGATATGCGCGATCTCGGCCTCGTTGGCACGCGAATCACGCGGCTCGCGGTAGACGAGGTACCAGGCCAGCGCCCACACCACACCGACCCCACCGGTGAAGATGAAAACCCAGTGCCAGCTCAGCACCGACTGCAGCCACGACAGGACGGGGGTCAGCAGCGCGAGGCCGATGAACTGACCCGAGGTGTAGAACCCGATGACAGAGGCGCGTTCGCGCTCCGGGAACCAGGCGGTGGCCACGCGGTTGTTGATCGGGTAGGCCGGGGCCTCGAAAACCCCTACCAGCAACCGCAGTGCGATGAGCGCGACGAAACCGCCGATGATTCCCATGAACACGGTCGCCAGCGACCACAGCAGCAGGCAGACGGGATACAGCACGCGGGGCGGCACGCGGTCGACGAACCATCCACCCGGGATCTGCAGCGCCGCATAGGTCCAGCCGAAGGCCGACAGCAGCAGGCCCTGTTGCGCCGAAGACAGGTCCATTTCGTCGGCGATGGCGGGTACCGCGATCGACAGGTTCGCACGGTCCATGTAGTTGATGACCACTGTCACGAACAGCATGACCGCGATCAGGATTCGCGCTTTACTGGCCTTGGCGGCCAGACCGGATGCCGCGGGCCGCTTATCGAGCATTGTCTTCATGGTCACCACTCCGCGAAAGAACCGTCACTGTGACGCCAGATCGGGTTGCGCCACCGGTGTCCGACAGCCGCCCGCTCCGCCACATATTCCTCATTGATCTCGATGCCGAGGCCCGGCCCGGACGGAATCCGGACCTGGCCCTCGGCGTAGGTGAACACCGCCGGATCGACCAGGTAGTCGAGCAGTTCGTTGGTGGTGTTGTAGTGAATGCCCAGGCTCTGTTCCTGGATGGTCGCGTTATAGCACCCCGCGTCGATCTGCAGGCAGGACGCGAGCGCGATCGGGCCGAGCGGGCAGTGCAGCGCCAGCGCCACATCGTAGGCCTCGGCCAGATGCGCGATCTTGCGGGCTTCGGTGATTCCGCCGCAGTGAGAGGGGTCGGGCTGGATGATATCGACTGCCCCCGAGGCGATGACGGATTTGAAATCCCAGCGGGAGAACAACCGCTCCCCCAGCGCGATCGGAATCGGCGATTGCCGCAGCACATCCACCACGCTGTCGACGTGCTCGGACAGCACCGGCTCCTCGACGAACATCAACCGATACGGTTCCAGTTCGCGCAGTATCACTTTCATCATCGGCTTGTGCACCCGGCCGTGGAAATCGACACCGATTCCGATATTCGGCCCGACCGCATCCCGGACCGCGGCCACATTCGCCACGCAGCGGTCGATCTTGTCCCAGGTATCGAGATACTGCAGTTCCTCGGTGCCGTTCATCTTCACCGCGGCGAAACCGCGGTCGACCGCGCCGCGCGCCGCCTTCGCGGTCTCGTCCGGCCGGTCACCACCGATCCAGGAGTAGACCTTGATCCGGTCGCGGACCCGTCCGCCGAGCAGTTCGTGCACGGGCACGCCCAGCGCTTTGCCCTTGATATCCCACAGCGCCTGATCGATACCGGCCAAGGCGCTCATATGGATGCCGCCGCCGCGATAGAAGCCGCCCCGGTACAGCACTGTCCACAGATCCTCGATCCGGCCCGCGTCCTGGCCGATCAGATAGTCCGACAGTTCCTCGACCGTCGCGGCGACCGAAGCGGCGCGGCCCTCCAGTACAGGCTCGCCCCAGCCGACGGTGCCGTCATCGGTTTCGATACGCACGAACAGCCAGCGCGGCGGCACCGTGAACGTCTCGATCGACGCGATCTTCATTGATTTCCTCCTGTGCAGCGGACAGCGTTGTCCGGTGACGAGCGGGTACTACGGGGTGGCCGCCCAGATCTTCGACAGCCGGCGGGCCCGGGCGCGTACCTCGCGGGCGCTGTCGCCGGGCCGGTAGACCGCAGTGCCGATACCGGCCCCGCCGGCTCCGGCGGCGCGCCAGTCCGCGAGGTTGGTCTCGTCCACACCACCGACCGGGATCAGCTCCACGTCCGCGGGCAGGACGGCGCGCACGGCGCGCATCCCGGAGATTCCCAGCGCTTCGGACGGGAACAGTTTGAGGCTGCGCGCCCCGGCACGCACGGCGCCGAACGCCTCGGTGGGCGTGGCGACCCCCGGGTACGAGCGCATACCGAGGCTGCGGGTGGCCGCGATCACCTCGATATTCGTGTCGGGGGACACGATGATATCGGCACCGGCCGAGCGGGCCCGCTCCACTTCCTCCGGACGCAGGACCGTACCGGCGCCGACCGGGCAGACCGTGCCGAAGCGCCTCGCCAGCAACTCGATGGACCGATACGGGTCCGGTGAGTTCAGTGGCACTTCGAGGGCGTGGAAGCCCTCCTCGACCAGAGCCGAGCCCACCTCGACGACTTCGCCCGGGGTGATGCCCCGCAGAATGGCGATCAACCCGGATGGGGTGGCCTCCGATGTGCCCACCATGAATAACTCCTCGATAGTGTTCATTTGCTGCCGGCCATTCATCGCGCGTCCGCACCCGCCGTGACCAGCCCGGCCCCGACCGCGATCGACCACAGCCCCGCTGCGGCGGCATCCTCGTCCACCACCTGCGTGCGCATCCCCCGCGCCCGCAGGGCGGTGGCGTATCGGCGGCACAGATCGGCGGCGCCACACAGAATGATCTGGTCCGCGCCGCCGTACTGCGGTAGCAGATGCCGTACTTCGTCGGCGATGACAACGCCGGAGAGGTAGTCCGCCAGCGCGGCCGGTTCGAGCAGGCCGTCGAGTACCAGCGCCCGCGCACCGAACAGCGTGGCGGCCAGCCCGCGTTCCCGGGACGAGAACCCGGCCGTCAGACCGCGCGCGAAAGCCGCATCGTCGCGGCGCGCGGTGGCCCCGGTATGGCTCAGCAGACCGTGCCGGGTGACCAGGCCGTACAACTCGCCGGTCATGGCCGTGGTGAAGGACAGTACCTTGCGGTCGGCGATCCGGATCCATTTGGTGTGGGTTCCCGGCAGCACCAGGACATGCTCGGTATCCGGTCGGTCGATCGATTCGAGTGCACCGATGACCTGCGTTTCCTCACCGCGCAGGACATCTCCGGCGCTATCGCGCCGTGGGTCGGAGGGGACACGTAGACCGGGCACCAGGTGCAGGGCGCCCCCGGCCACCGGCACCCGGGCCAGCGCCGGACCGGTGATGTCGAGCCGCGCCGGCACATCGAGATACCCGGCCTCGTACCAGCCCTGTGCGCTGCCCACCATGCCGCAGGCAAGCGCCGGAACATCGGGGCCGGCACGTAGCCACTCCCCGCACACGTCCAGGAAGGTCGCTTCGTACGCGCGCGCCCGCGCGTCCGGATCAGCGGTATCGATGCCCGCGGCCATATCGAGCAGCCCGCCGGCGAGCCGCCGGGTGTCCAGGATCCGGCCGTTGTCACCGAGCAACCAGCACCGCATCGATGTCGTGCCCCAGTCGAGTCCGATGAGGCGCGGCGTCGAGAGCCCTGGTCGGTCCGGTGTCATGACGGTCACTATGAACAGGACGTCCCGTTATTTCCATCCTGATCCCTATTTGTGGGACTCTGGAGCGGTGAGCGCTCCCGACACCATCCCGCCCGGCACCCAGACCCTCGCCCGTGGCCTCGCCGTGATCCGCGCGGTCGGCGACGGTGCGCGCGGGTTACGCGAGATCGTGGAACACACCGGCCTCGGCCGCAGCAGCACCCACCGGCTCGCCCAACTACTGGTCGTCCAGGGCTTTCTGCGCCACGACAACCGGGGCTACACCCTGGGTCCGGCCCTGATCGAACTCGGTTTCAAGGCATTGCACGGCAACCCGCTACCGCTGGTGGCGCGACCGGTGCTCGAGGAATTGTCGGCCACGGTGCTCGATACGGTGCACCTGGCGGTCGAGGACGGCGGTTCGGTGCTCTACCTGGACAAACTCCCCGGCTCGCGGGGGGCGGAGATGCGCTCGCGGATCGGGTACCGCATGCCGCTGACCCGCGCGGGCGTCGGTAAGGCGCTGCTGCTCGACGCGGCCGATCGCTGGGCCGAGCAGTACGCCGCCGATGAAGCGCGACTTCCGGCCGGGGCGAAGTCCGGCGACCCCGAGGACTTCCTCGCCCGTATGCACACCTACGCCCGTACCGGTGCGGCCATGGACCTCGAGGACAACGAACCCGGTATCCGCTGTGTCGCGGCGCCGATACGCGACGCGTCCCGCGCGATCGTGGGTGCGGTCAGCGTATCGGCGACCACCCCGTACATGCCCGACGAGCGGATGCGCGGCCTGGTGCCGGTGGTGCGCCGCGCCGCGGGCCGGATCTCGGCCTCGCTGGGCTACCTGGCGACCTGACCTGCCGGGCCCACACGGCGAGGCGTCCGGTCAGGATCGCTGCTCGGCCCTCCCGAGCGCCGACAACTCCTCCCAGACGGGCCCGAAGACGAGCCACAGGCCGGTGACGGCCCAGGCCCGGCCGATCCACCAGTACAACTCGCCGGCTTGCGCGCCATCGGCAGCGGTGAGAACGATGAGCACGAGCGCGGCCGAGGCGATCACCGCGGCGAGTACCACTCGACTCCATTCACGCCAGGCCGCCGCGACCCGCCCCCTGCTGCCTTTGGGCGGTTTCACCGGCGCCGGCCCGCCCGCGAAGCGATGGGCGAAGCGGATATCGGCCCAGCGCACCAGGGCGGGACCGAACGCGACACTCACCCCGAGATAGATCGCGGCCAGTCCGTGGACGACACCCGGCTCGGCACCGCGGCGTAGATCGATCGCCGCGGCGACGATGAGCGCCACGTCCAGCAACGGGATACCCCACAGCAGGGCCGCACCGACGGCGCGCAACCGGAGCGGATACCGGGCGGTGAGTCCCGCGGCGAGTAGCACCCACAGGCCCGCCTCGGAGGCCACGATCATCATCGCGACCGGATTACTCAGGACAGTGTCGAGCATCTGACGTCCTCTACTGGTCCGGTGTGTACCTGCCGCAAAGCTACGGTCGCGCGGCGGGCGCGCGCGTCGTCCGAACGGACGATCGCGGGCACTTCCGAAGGAGGAGAGCCGCCGCCGGCGGGCCACCACGCGACGGAAAAGCAAGAGCCCCAGAACAACACATAATTACCTGTGCGAAATGCATTGTTTGCGCTCGACACCGCAATATATGAGAAATTCACGCAATCGGTCCGCGACACGATCTTGTTATCTCATCGGGCTCGGATCTACTGACATGCATGTAATTATCAGCGATCCGATCCGATTGTGTCGGATGGATCACAATTCAGTTTGATTTAACCCTCGATACCTATAACGTTCGGATAACACCAGTACCAAGGTGTGCGGCGGCGCAGACGGCATCGCCGAAGCAACGGATACGACAGGAGCATTATCATGGGTTCAATGGACTTCAGCGCCCTCGGCGATTTCTTCGGCGCCTTCGGTGACATCTTCGGTGGCATCGGAACCCTGTCGAGCTTCTCTGCCGAGTAAGTATGCGCTGCGCATGAGCAGGGAATCCTGTGAAAACAGCCCGCCGGATCACGTTCGGCGGGCTGTTGCCGTTCTCCGGCACGTATTTCGCGTGAGTTTCACACATATCACCCCCGGAATGGCGGCGGAACCATTTATCGAAGATTGTCGATACGGACGATCGGGAGTTGTTTCGCATACCGGGCGACGGACCCGATTGTGCGCGGTTCGGCGCCGGAGCCCCCGTACCGGACGACGCCCTGCCGGACGACGCAAAGATCACAGAAGGATCAACCGATTCGGCACCGCGGTTGCGGGCGGTATAGGAGTTCCCCGCGCCGGACTACGCGTAAACGGACGCACCGGCACGGAATTCTGGAACAGTACATTCGGGGCGTGCGTGAGCGCATGTCCCCGATGTGGCGGACCCGAAGACCGGCCCGGCGCGGCAGCGCCACCCGGTGAGGTACCGGGTATGACCCCCATCACTCCCACTGAACGGCCCCCGCAAGCAACCCGACACCGCTCTGACCAGGCATTATCCGGAAACAGGTATACCCGGGGCCGTTCGACCGGCGCATTTTCGCGCCCGATACCAGACTCTGGAAGCCGTACGAATCGGCAACCATCACATCGAGGGCAGTAATGCACCAGTGGAATTCCGACCACATCCCGAACTGCAGTGATCTGTACGCGGAATGCACCGAGGCCGCACTGATGATCCGTCGGTGCGGAAGCTGCAGCAGACTGTTCGCCCCGCCGGTCACCCGGTGCTCGGCATGCCGGTGCGACGATTTCGAGCGTGTCCCCTCCACCGGGAGTGGATCCATCGTGTGCTGGCGGAAGGTCGCCTGTGCGCCGAACGCTCGCGCGGAAGCGGTGGAATCCGCGATAGCGATCGTGGAACTCGACGAGGGGCCGTGGGTCTACACGACGATCCACGGTGAACTGCCCCGTACCGGGCGCCGGCCGGTCCGGGTGCACTTCCAGGCGCCACCGCGCGGGGACCGCTTCCCGGTATTCGTGATCAGTGGCGGCCAGCCGGCTCTCGCCGCGGAATGACCGCCCCGGTGTATCCCCCGGCACCGGGATGAGCGGTCCGCGCCGCGACCCGCCGCGACCTTCCCGGGCACAACGCCTCGCCGCCGGAGTGCCCCGGCGATAGAGTTGAGGTGGCGAGAGGGACGCGTATGTTACCCGGTGCCCACAACCAGACTCGGTGGATCGCGCCCACCCCATGAACGGCGACGACCCCGTACGCACACGCCGCGAGTCGACGATGACCGTCGCGACGGAACTGGACGCTGCCGGATTCGAGGACGCGGCGGAAGTCGGCCGCGGCGGATTCGGTGTGGTCTACCGCTGCAAGCAGGAACCGCTGGATCGGACGGTCGCGGTGAAACTGATGACCGCGGAATCCGACGAGGACAATCGTGCCCGTTTCGCCCGGGAGCAACGCGCGATGGGCCGGTTGACCGGTCATCCCAATATCGTCACCGTGCTCGAGGAGGGCGTCACCGCCCGCGGGCGGCCGTATCTGGTGACCCCGTTCTATCCGCTGGGCTCCCTCGACACCTGGATTCGCGACCACGGGCCGCTGGCCGCCGAGGACGTGCTGCAGATCGGCGTGAAGATCGCCGGTGCGCTGGAGAGCGCACACCGGCTCGACGTCGTCCACCGGGATGTGAAACCGGGCAATATCCTGCTCACCGACTACGGGGAGCCCGCGCTGACCGATTTCGGTATCGCGCACATCGCGGGTGGTTTCCGCACCGCCGCGGGCACCGTGACCGGGTCGCCGGCATTCACCGCCCCCGAAGTCCTCGAAGGCGAACCACCCACTCCCGCCGCCGATGTGTACGGGCTCGGCGCCACCATGTTCTGCGCACTCACCGGACACGCGGCGTTCGAACGGCGCAGCGGCGAGAAGATGGTGACCCAGTTCCTGCGGATCACCACCCAGCCGCTGCCGGACCTGAGGGAGAGCGGCGTGGCCGCCGATATCAGTGACCTGGTGGAAGCGGCGATGAACCGGGACAGCCGGAAGCGTCCGTCGGCCACGGCCCTGGGCCAGTACATCCGCCGCCTGCAGGAGCGGCACGGATACCCCGTGGACGAGATGGCGTTGCACGAGCAACCCGCCCGCGAAGCACCCGTGGACAAGCCCCGGATACCGCCCCAGCGTAAAGCGATCGGCGCCGACCACAGCGGGAACATCCCCCTGGAGCTGACCAGTCTCGTGAACCGGCGCAGCGAAGTGATGGAGGTGAAGAACCTGCTGACGAACTCCCGGCTGGTAACCCTCACCGGAACCGGCGGTGTGGGAAAGACGAGACTCGCGCTGCGGGCGGCGGCACAGGTGCGACGGGACTTCTCGGATGGTGTGTGGCTGGTCGACCTCACCGATGTCTCCGACCGCGCGATCCTGGTCGATGTGGTGGCCGACGCGGTCGGGGTACGCGAAGAAACGGGCCGGCCGCTGCTCGATGTGCTGGTGGAGTACCTGTGCCCGCGCGAAACACTGCTGGTGCTGGACAACTGTGAGCAGTTGGTGCGCGCGGTAGCGGAACTGGACGAAGTCCTGCTGAAGGGCTGCTCGGGATTGCGAATCCTCGCCACGAGCCGCGAACCCTTGAACATCGCCGGTGAGGCGGTGCTGCGGGTGGCGCCGCTACTGGTTCCCGACCCGGGCCGGGTGCCCACACTGCTCGGCCTGCCCCGTTTCGACGCGGTCACCCTCTTCGCCGAACGCGCCGCCGCGGCGGTCCCGGGTTTCGAACTCGACGAGAGCAACAAGGACGCTGTGGCGCAGATCTGTGCGCGGTTGGACGGGTTGCCCCTGGCCATCGAATTGGCGGCCGCCCGGCTGCGCACCATGACACCGCAGCAGATTCTGGAACGCATCGATATCCGCAACCCGGTGCTCACCCGCTCCAGCCGCACCGCACCGACCCGCCAGCAGACCCTGCGCCTGTGCATGGCCTCCAGTTACGACCTGTGCACTCCTGCCGAACAGCGGCTGTGGGCCCAGCTTTCGGTGTTCGCCGGGAGCTGTGAACTGGATGCCGCGGAGGGCGTCTGCGATATAGACCCCGGCCCGGACAGCGTGCTGGACGTGCTGTCGGCGCTGGTGGACAAATCGATTCTGATCCGGGAGGAAACCGGCGGCGCCGTGCGTTTCCGGATGCTGCAGACCCTGCGCGACTTCGGCCGGGAGAGCTTACGGGAGGCCGGTAGGGAAGGAGAACTGCGCCGACGGCACCACGAGTGGTACGAGCGGCTGTGCACGGAGTCCACGGCGGGCTGGATCAGCGCCGAACAGCCCCGCTGGATCGCCCGGCTCGCTCGGGAACAACCCAACCTGCGCGAAGCGCTCGAATACTGTCTGGCCGAGGACACCGAGGCGGCGGCGGATGCCGGGGTGCGGACCGCCGCCGAACTCTTCGAGTTCTGGAACTTCCGCGGCCTCTACGGCGAGGGCCGTTCGTGGTTACGGCGCGCGCTCGCCCGGCCCCGGTGGCGTTCGGTCCCCGATCGGATCCGAGCTCTGTGCGCAGCAGGCAAGTTGGCCACCACACAGGGTGAGTTCCCGGCCGTGGCGGAAGCCCTGGCGGAAGCGCAGGACCTCACCGGGCCGGAGACCGAGCCGATGTGCCGCGCGCAGATCGCCTATCTGGAAGGGCTGTTCGCCATGGCGCGCGGTGAACCCGACGCCGCACCGGCCCATTTCGAACGCGTCGTGGAACTCACCGACGCCGCTTCGCCAGGTCCGCTGCGGATGGGCGCACTCACCCTGACCGGCTGGGCGTACGAGCTGAGCGGAGACACCGGCCGGGCGAGCGAGTACTACCAGGAGGTACTCACCGTCACCGAGCCGCGCGGTGAAATGCTCCATCGCGCGGCCGCCCTGCGCGGTATGGGAATCGCGGTCTGGCGGGACGGCGACCGGGTGCGGGCCCGGGAGCTGCTGCAGGAGGGGTTGCGGGTCAACAACAGCCTGAGCAGCAGCACGGTGATCAGTATGTTCTGTCTCGAGGGGCTGGCCTGGGTCGTCGACACCCGCACCGAAGCCGAACGCGCCGCGGTGCTGATGGGCGCCGCACAGGGATTGTGGCCGTCGGGTTCCCGCGTCATGACCGTCTTCCACAATATGGCCGCCTTCCACGCGGAATGCGAGCACGACGCCCGGGCGGCCCTGGGCGACCGGCGGTTCGAGGCGGCCCGCCAGCAGGGACAGACCATGGGCATGGACGCCGCCGTGGCCTACGCGCTCGGCGAACCGGCCACCTCCGCCGGCAGCCCGGCAGACCGTGCGGCGAATCTCACCCGGCGCGAAGGTCAGGTCGCCGAATTGGTCGCCCAAGGGCTCAGCAACAAGCAGATCGCGACCAAGCTGGTGATCTCCCAGCGCACCGCCCAGGGCCATGTGGAGAACATCCTGACCAAGCTGGGGTTCACCTCACGTGCCCAGATCGCGGCCTGGGTGGTGGCGAACGCGCGACACTGAAGCCCGGCCGCCGACGGTCGCGCACGGTGTCCATTCCCAGGGTCGTCCAGAGGTGGTGACCTGTACGCCACCCGGCGTAGCGAGTGACCGGGCCCCGCCCGGTAATCGTGCGCCGCATCGTTATGCGGGTGACACGACCCACCGGTCGCCTACGACGCCCTCGCGCCCCGTGGCCGCCTAGGGTCGAACAGATGACCATTCCGAACTTCACCCTGAACAACGGTGTCGAGATACCCGCGCTAGGGTTCGGCGTCTACCAGACCCCGCCGGCGGAGACCACCTCGGCAGTGGAGTCGGCACTGGCCACCGGCTACCGGCATATCGATACCGCGGCGGTGTACGGCAACGAGCGGGGCGTCGGTGAGGCGCTCCGCCGCTCCGGACTCTCCCGCGGCGAGGTGTTCGTCGAGACCAAGGTCTGGATCACCGATTTCGGTTACGAGGCCACCCTGCACGCCTTCGACAAGAGCGCCGGCAAACTGGGCATCGAGCAGATCGATCTGCTGATCCTGCACCAGGCGCTGCCCGGTGAATTCGACCGGACCGTCCAGGCCTACCGGGCGCTGGAGAAGCTCTACGCCGACGGCCGGGTCCGGGCGATCGGTGTCTCGAACTTCATGCCCGAGCACCTCACCCGGCTGTTCGCCGAGACAGAGGTCGTGCCCGCGGTGAACCAGATCGAGGTGCATCCGTACTTCCGGCAGTCCGCGCTCCTCGCCGCCGATACCGAGCACGGCATTCTCAACCAGGCCTGGTCGCCGATCGGCGGCATCACTTTCTATCGCGACGGATCAGCCGACTCCACTCTCGACGACCCGGTGATCGGTGAGATCGCGGCGGCGCACGGCCGGACACCCGCTCAGGTGATGCTGCGCTGGCATCTGCAGCAGGGGCGCCAGGTGATCCCGAAATCGGTGCGGCCCGCGCGGATCGCCGAGAATTTCGCCGTGTTCGATTTCGACCTGACCACTGCCCAACTCGACGCCATCGACGCGCTCGACACCGGTGTCCGCGGCGGCCCGGCGCCTGCCGATATCACCCGCGAGAACTTCGGAGTCGAGATCCCCGAACCCTGAGCGGGCGGCTCACCGGTCGCCGGCCACCCGACGCGATGTCCCGTCGGGTGCGACGAGAGCGACCCGGCCCGGCTCGCGCGCGAACTCGTTGCCGGCCCCGCCGGAAACGGATCCGGGCCGCCCCGTACGGGACTGCCCGGATCCGCGGCACCGATCAGCGCAGATCGTAGCGATCGTTTTCGGCGACCTTGACCCACGCGGCGACGAAATCGTCGACGAACTTACGACCGGCATCGCGCTGTGCGTACACCTCGGCGACGGCGCGCAGCACCGAATGCGACCCGAAGATCAAGTCGTTGGCGGTGGCCGTCCACTTGGTCTCACCGCTGCGGCGGTCGCTGCCCTCGTAGACGTTCTCCGCCGACTCCGACGCCTTCCACTCCGTGTCCTGGTTCAGGAGATTGACGAAGAAGTCGTTGGTCAGCACACCGGGCCGGTCGGTGAACACCCCGTGCTTGGTGCCGCCGTGGTTCGCGCCGAGTGCGCGCAGACCGCCGATCAGCACCGTCAATTCCGGTGCCGTGAGATCGAGCAGGTAGGCCCGATCCACCAGCAGGCGTTCCAGCGGCGCCTTCTCGCCGTTGCGCACATAGTTGCGGAACCCGTCGGCCCGCGGTTCGAGGACCGCGAACGACTCCACATCGGTGTTCTCCTGGGTGGCGTCGGTGCGGCCGGGCCGGAACGGCACGGTCACCTCGTGGCCCGCGTCCCGGGCCGCCTTCTCGACCGCCGCCGAACCGGCGAGGACGATCAGGTCGGCCAGCGACACCTTCTTCCCGCCCGCGGCCGACCCGTTGAAGTCCTGCTGGATCCGCTCGAGGACGGGCAGGACTTTCCGGAGTTCGGACGGTTCGTTGACCTCCCAGTTCCGCTGCGGTTCCAACCGGATCCGGGCGCCGTTCGCGCCGCCGCGCTTATCGGTGCTGCGGAAGCTCGCCGCCGAAGCCCACGCGGTCTTGACCAATTGCGGCACCGACAGGCCGGAATCGAGGATCTTGCCCTTGAGGTCGGCGATATCCTCGTCGTCGATCAGTTCGTGGTCGACCGCCGGGACCGGGTCCTGCCACAGCTGCGGCTCGGGAACCCACGGGCCGAGGTACCGGCTGATGGGGCCCATATCGCGATGCAGCAGCTTGTACCACGCCTTGGCGAACGCCTCGGACAACTCCTCGGGATGTTCCAGCCAGCGGCTGGTGATCTCCCGGTAGACGGGGTCCTCGCGCAGCGCCAGATCCGTGGTCAGCATCGTGGGTGTACGCGCGGGCCCGTCGAACGGATCCGGGATCGTGCCCTCGCCGCCGCCGTCCTTCGGCTTCCACTGGTACGCCCCCGCGGGGCTCTTGGTGAGCTCCCATTCGTAGCCGTACAAGTTCTGCAGGAAGCCGTTGCCCCATTGGGTCGGAGTGGAGGTCCAGACGACCTCGAGACCGCTGGTGATGGCGTCCTTGCCTTTGCCGGTCCCGTAGCTGCTCTTCCAGCCCAGGCCCTGCTGTTCGATCGGTGCGGCCTCGGGTTCGGCGCCGACCAGGTCGGCATCGCCCGCACCGTGGGTTTTGCCGAAACTGTGGCCGCCGACGATGAGCGCGGCGGTCTCCTCGTCGTTCATGGCCATCCGGCCGAAGGTCTCCCGGATATCCCGGGCGGCGGCCACCGGATCGGGCCGCCCGTTGGGGCCTTCGGGATTGACATAGATCAAACCCATCTGGACGTTGGCCAGCGGGTTCGCCAGTTCCCGGTCACCGCTGTAGCGCTCGTCGCCGAGCCAGGTGTCCTCCGGACCCCAGAAGACCTCTTCCGGTTCCCAGATATCGGGGCGTCCGAAGCCGAATCCAAAGGTCTGGAAGCCCATCGAATCGAGCGCGACATTGCCGGCGAACACGATCAGGTCGGCCCAGGAGATACTGTTTCCGTACTTCTGCTTCACCGGCCACAGCAGGCGGCGGGCCTTGTCCAGGCTGGCATTGTCGGGCCAGCTGTTGAGCGGCGCGAACCGCTGCGCGCCCTGACCGCCGCCACCGCGGCCGTCGGCGATCCGGTAGGTACCCGCCGCGTGCCAGCTCATCCGGATGAACAGGCCGCCGTAGTTTCCGTAGTCGGCCGGCCACCAGTCCTGAGAGTCGGTGAGCACCGCCGCGACATCGGCTTTCAGCGCTTCGACGTCGAGCTTCGCGAACTCCGCGGCGTAGTCGAAATTCTCGCCGAGCGGATTGGCTTTGGACGAATGGGCGTGCAGCACCGAGACATCGATCTGCTCCGGCCACCAGTCCGTAATGGTGCGTGGGCGGTGGTCGGTGTGGGGCGTAGGCGAGGGGATCGCCGGGTTCTCGCTCTCGCTCGCGCTGCGAGTTCCGGTGTCAGGAGCGGGTGGACGACTATCGGAGGTCACGACTTTCCTTCCTGAATAAGTGGCAGGAGCTGCGATCAGGTGCGGTGCGATGCCGCACAGTCGGGGCACAGACCCCAGTAGATGACCTCGGCTTCGTCGATCGAGTAACCGTGGTCGTCGGAGGCTGTCAAGCATGGGGCCGCGCCGACTGCGCAATCGACATCGGCGATCGAACCGCAGGTCCGGCATACGACGTGATGGTGATTGTCACCGACGCGGGACTCGTAACGGGCCACCGAACCGGAGGGCTGGATACAACGCAGGAGTCCGGCCGCGGTGAGCGTGTGCAACGAGTCGTACACCGCCTGGTGCGAGACCGCCGACAGGCGCGACCGCACGGCGCGGATGATCGAATCGGTATCGGCATGCGGGTGGTCGTACACCGCGCTCAGCACCGCCACTCGCGGAGCCGTCACGCGCAGCGAAACTCCCCGCAGCATCTGCTGGAAATCCACGGCCGCATGCACAGCGGAAAGTCTGGTCTCTTTTCTGGAATGAGTCAAGCATTCGCTGCGTGTTCGACCGTCTGCGCTGGTCACGGTGATTTGTTCGTCATGTCAGGGTCGATCCTGTTCGTCGCACGAGCTCATCGGTCACAGAGACGCACGCCTACGGCCTCCGCCCCGCCGGCGCGCGCGACCGTGGAGAATTCCACACGCTGGTCGGCGAAGAGGACCCGGTACCCGTCGGCGTCGATACTCCGGTACTCCACGAAGACCGGCGCGATATCGTCGTCGGGATCGATATAGCCGAAGCCCTTCTGGGCGTCGTACCAGATCACCCGGCCGGTCCGGAGGGAGGAGCGGTCGGCCGTCGGCCGGGGCAGCAAGGCGCCGGATTCGTTCTCCAGTCGCGGAGAGGCGGGCGCCGTCACCGGACGCCCGCTTTCGAGGCGCCCATGACCCGGTTCCACCACTCGTCGAGCGGGCTGGGCTCCGGCCAGACCACCCGGGCCTCCGAGCGGGACTGCGTGCGTTCTCGTGTCGATGCTGTCGATATTTCGGTAGCGGGCATGACCGGATACATCTCCAAACTGGCGAATCGGATGGACAAAGGACGTTCGTCGTCGGCGCGGCATATCCGCGGGCGAGACGGCGCGAGGTGTGGCGGACCGGAGCCCTCGGCTTCTCGTCGGGTAGCCGCCTGCCGCGAACTCGGTTCATAATGATCGGACTTAGATAATCTTTGTCTCAAAACACAGATTTCTTATAGCACCGACAATTACCTAGTGCAAGTTGATAAGGTAGGAAACCTCGTGTACGACGATGAGGAAGAGGAGTGCATGGATCACGAGCGCGACTCGGGGCGACACCTGCCCGATCCCGATCAGGCGGTATACGGGATCTCGGTCGCAGCGGGCCTGGCGGGCATCGGCGTACAGACACTACGGCTCTACGAACGCCACGGTCTGCTCAACCCCGCACGTAGCGACGGCGGCACCCGCCGCTACAGCGGTAACGACCTCGCTCGCCTGCGCCGGATCACCGAACTCGCCGCCGCGGGCGTGAACCTCACGGGTATCGGCCGAATCCTCGACCTCGAGGATGCCAATGCCGATCTGCACGCCGACAACGACCGCTTACGTCTGGACAACGACAATCTGCGCGGCACGCCGTAGTCACACGGATCGCACCGGAGCACACGCGCGCTCGCGGCGCAGGGTTCCGGGTCCATGGGGCGCCACCGGTGTACACGCCGGCCGCCTCGGCGAGGGGTGTCGAATGCATATGCGGCGTCTACCCCGGATCGTTCCGATCATGCATCGACACGCAAAACCGACCGACTGATCGGTCCGCGGTAGACCGCTCACCGCACGGCCCGCGCCGGAGCGACCGCGGGGCCCACGACTCCGCACTGCGGCAGGCAGTCCACCCGCTCCGGTTCGGGTGCTCGCCGCGGCGGCCGCAACAGCACCCCGGCCAGCGCGGCGCCGGTGAGCAACAAACCCGCACAGATCCACATGGCGACACCGAAACCGGAATCGAACACCGCGGGATCATCCAGCGCACCGGAGATCCCGGCCAGCCCCGGCAGAGCCGCCACCGCGAGCAACTGCGCCGTCCGCGCGACCGCGTTGTTCACTCCGGAGGCGATCCCGGCCTCGCTCGCCGGCACGGCGCCCAGGACCGCGCCGGTGAGCGGGGCGACCAGCACCGACAGCCCGAGACCGAAGACCAGCACCCCGGGCAGTACATCGAGCGGATAGGAGGCACCGGGACCCACCCGCTGGAGCAGGATCAGCCCGCCCGCGGCGAGCAACGGCCCGAATGTCATCGGCAGGCGGGGCCCGTGCCGCTGGGCCCACCGGCCGGACGGCGCCGACAGTGCCAGCATCAGCAGGGTCACCGGGAGCGTCGCGAGCCCCGCGCGCAAGGGCGAATACCCCGCGACGACCTGCAGTTCCAGTACCAGCAGGAAGAACACTCCACCGAGCGCGGCGTACACCGCGAGAGTGACCAGGTTGGCCACCGTGAAAACCCGGGAGGCGAACAGTGCCGGCGGTACCAGCGGGTGGTCACTGCGCATCTCGATGAGGACGAAGACCGCCAACAGCACCCCGCCCGCGCCCACCAGCACCGGTAGTTCGTCGATCAGCCCCAACGTCAGCGCGCCGAGCGCCGCGGCCACCACCAGCGCGCCGGGGAGATCGAGCCGGGTGGTCGCATTCGGATCGCGGCTCTCGGGCACATGCCGCAAAGAAACCAGGACGACGATCGCCACCAGCGGCACGTTGAGGAAGAAGATGGACCGCCAGCCCGCCACCTCGATCAGCCAGCCGCCGAGGAACGGCCCGAGTGCCCCCGCCACCCCGCTGAACCCGGACCACAGCCCGATCGCCGCGCCCTGGTCGCGATTGTCGATGGAGGCGGAGATGAGGGCGAGGCTGCCCGGCGTGAGCATGGCCCCGGCCACGCCCTGTAGCACCCGGGCGGCCACCAGCATCTCGATGTTCACGGCCGCTCCGCACAGCAGCGACGCGACGGCGAAACCCACCGCGCCGGCGACGAAAACCTTGCGCCTGCCGAAGCGGTCCCCGAAGGAACCGCCGAGCAGAATGAACGAGGCCAGGGTCAGTGTGTAGCCGTTGAGGGTCCACTGCAATCCGGCGACATCGGTATCGAGCGCGGCGCCGATACGGGGCAGCGCGATATTGACGACAGTGGCGTCCAGGGAAGCCACCGAGGAGCCGAGCACGGTGGCCAGCACGATCCAGCGGCCGCCGGCCGACCCGAGACGGGGCAGCTCGGTGGGGTTCACGTCACCGAAGATACGGATCCGCCGCGGTTCGCCACCATGCGACACACGCCGGGACGGGGGACGAGGCCGCCACAGCCCAGCGCCCCACCCTGCCGGTCGGCAGGGTGGGGCGCGACAGGTATCGGGGACGAGCGTCCGCGCCGATCACATCCGGGCGTAGCGGGCGCAGGCGAAATCGTAGAGACCGTAGGCGGCTATGCCGAGTCCGGCGGCGACCAGGAGCACGGGGCCGAACGGCTGCGCACCCAGCGTTTTCAGCGCGGCGTCCAGGCCACTGGCCTTACCGGGATCGGACTGGAACACCGCCACGATCACGAGCACACCTACCCCCGCGATGGCCGAGCCCTTACTGAGGTACCCGACGGTTCCCAACCGGCGCAGCAGCGCACGGTCGGTGCGCAGTTCCTTCAGGAACCTCCGGGTGGCGCCCTTGTAGATGTGGTACGCACCCACCCCGATGATCACCGCACCGACGAGCACGAGGGCGATCTTGCCGCCGGCACTCTGCATCATGCGCGCGGACAACCCGGCGTTCTTACCGCCGCTCGAGCTTCCGCTGCCCTGGACGAAGCCGAACGCGGTGATCGCGTAGCCGAAGTAGACCAGGGCCACGGCGAACGCCTTGCCGCGGTGGAAAAGATCGGATTTGCGGTCCTCGTCACCACGGGTGCGCGACCCGAGTACCGCCTCCGTGAGCCGCCACAGCGCCATGAAAACGAAGGCGGCGATACCGACGACCAACGCGGGAACGCCGCCGGGTTTGGCGGCCAGCTCGGCCATGGCACCGGATTGATCGGTGGTGCCGCCGCCACCGAAGGCGAGGCGCACGGCGAGGTAGCCGATCAGCAGGTGCACGAGCCCCGCCATCACGTAACCGGCACGGGCCAGTCGCTCGAACATGCGACTGTCGGTGACACGGCGCGCCGCGGAAACCGGCCTGGATGTGGAAACCTGGGTCATCTGGCCTCTCTTCGTACCGGAGGCGCGCGACCGGGCAGTACCGGAACCGGTCCCACGCGAGCCCGGCCCCGGATCGGCGTCGACCCGAAACCGCTTCTCGCGCTCGCCTGTTCGCTGCCACGCCTCCTCGAGCGAACGGAACGTTCAGCAGATACCCGGGAACGGGGCGGCGAAACGGTACGCCTCCGGGGGATGGCGCGTTCGCGCCATCCCCCGGCCGGCTCAGGCCGAAGTCACCGCGGCCGCCATGCCCTGGCCACCGCCGATGCACATAGTCAGCAGCGCGCGGCCACCGCCGCGGCGCCGCAACTCGTGTAATGCCGTGGTCAGCATGCGAATACCGGTGGCCCCGATGGGATGGCCGAGCGAGATTCCGGAACCGTTCACATTCAACCGGTCCCGGTCCTCCCAGCCCCACTCGTGCAGGACGCCGAGCACCTGACACGCGAACGCTTCGTTCAATTCGACCAGGTCGAAGTCCGCGAAGCCGTATCCGGTGGCCGCGAACAGCTTGTCCACTGCCGCCACCGGCCCGAGTCCCATGAGCGCCGGATCGCATCCGGCGGCCGTCCAGCCCTCCAGGAAACCCATGGGTTCGAGTCCCAGCTCGTCCAGACGGTCCTCGGCGACCACGAGCACCGCCGCCGCGGCATCGTTCTGCTGGCTCGCGTTTCCGGCGGTCACGACCCCGCCGGGGCGCACGGCGCGCAGCTTCCCGAGCGTATCGGCCGTGGTGTCCGGCCGGATGCCCTCGTCCCGGGCGAATACCGTCATATGGCCTTTGCGGTCGGCGACCTCGACCGGCACCACCTCGGCGTCGAACCGTCCCGCCGCCCAGGCGGCGTCGGCACGGCGATGACTCTCCGCGGCGAGCAGGTCGGACTGCTCGCGGGTGATCCCGCATTTCGCCGCGACGTTCTCCGCCGTCTCGAGCATTCCGCTGATCGGGCCGAACCGCCATTCGGGCTGTGACCGTTCGCGCCCGCGGTCGAGCCGGTCGAACAACTGCAGGCCGCCCGACCGCGCGCCCCAGCGAGCCCCGGTCGTGTAGTGCTCGATGGTGCTCATCGATTCCACGCCGCCGGCCACCACGACCTGCGCGGCGCCGGTCTGCACCATCATCGCCGCGGTGACCAGCGCCTGCAGCCCGGTCCCGCACCGGCGATCGGTCTGCAATCCGGCCACCGACAGGGGCAGGCCCGCATCCAGGGCCGCCCAGCGGCCGATACACGGAGCTTCCGAATTCGCGTACGACTGCCCCATCGCGACCTCGTCGATACGTTCCGGGTCGATACCGGACCGGGCGACGGTTTCCTTCACCACCGTGGTCGCCAGCGTCACCGCCGGCACCTCCCGGAGTGCGCCGCCGAACCGGCCGACCGCCGTCCGGACGGGGGCCACCAATGCCGCACGTGTCATGAGAGCTCGCTTTCCGGACCGACCAGCACGCGAACGGTCTCGGCGACCAGCGCCGGACGTCGCGCGCCCTCGATCTCGATGGTGTAGGCGGTGATCAGGTTCGCGCCCTTCGCCGTTCGCTCGAGCGATTCGAGCCGGGCTCCGCAGCGGATCCGCGCGCCGATCGGTACCGGCGCGGGGAAGCGGACCTTGTTCACCCCGTAGTTGACCTTCATCCGGACACCCGCGATATCGAAGATCTCGCCGCCGAGCGCCGGGAGCAGCGAGAGGGTCAGATAGCCGTGCGCGATCGTGGTGCCGTAGGGCCCGGACGCCGCCCGGACGGGATCGACGTGGATCCACTGCCGGTCGCCGGTCGCCGCGGCGAAAGCGTCCACCCGGGCCTGGGTCACCTCGAGCCAGCTGCTGTACCCGAGATGAGTGCCGACCGCGGCCGCCACCTCGTCGATCCCCTGGAAAACCTTCACGAGACCAGACCTCGGTCCGGGCAGCGGCCGCTCACAGCCCGCCCCGGGCCACGAGCTGCGACGCGATCACATTGCGCTGGATCTCGTTCGTCCCTTCGCCGACGATCATCAGCGGGGCGTCGCGGAAATAACGTTCGACGTCGTATTCGGTGGAGTATCCGTAGCCGCCGTGGATGCGGACCGCGTTCAGGGCGACCTCCATCGCCACCTCGGAGGCGTACAGCTTGGCCATACCGGCCTCCATATCGCAGCGCTCGCCGCGGTCGTACATCTCGGCGGCGTGGCGGGTGAGCTGGCGGGCCGCGGTCAGTTTCGTCGCCATATCCGCCAGGTAGTTGCCCACCGACTGGTGCTTCCAGATGGGTTCGCCGAAACTCTCCCGCTGCTGGGCGTAGGCCAGCGAATCCTCCAGTGCGGCCGCGGCGACCCCGAGCGCCCGCGAAGCCACCTGGATACGGCCGGTTTCCAGGCCTTTCATCATCTGCGGGAACCCGTTACCGGGTTCTCCGCCCAGGACCGCCGACCCGGGAGCCCGGTAGCCGTCGAAGGACAGTTCGCAGCTCTCCACACCTTTGTAGCCGAGTTTCGGCAGGTCGCGGGATACGGTGAGGCCCGGGCCGTGTTCGACGAGCACGATCGACATACCCCGGTGCCGCGGAGTCGCCGCCGGGTCCGTTTTGCACAGCAGCGCGATCACGCCCGCCCGGCGCGCGTTGGTGATCCAGGTCTTGGCACCGTTGATCACGAGCTCGTCGCCGTCGCGCCGGGCCGTGGTGGTCATGGCCTGCAGATCGGAACCACCACCCGGCTCGGTCAATGCCATGGTCGCGCGGATCTCCCCCGTGGCCATGGGCGGCAGATAACGCTGCTTCTGTTCCTCGGTGCCGAACAAGCCGATCAGTTTTGCGACGACGGTGTGGCCGCCCATCGCCCCGGACAGGGACATCCAGCCGCGGGCCAGTTCCTCGGTCACCTGGACGTAGCAGGGCATGGAGACCGGTGTGCCGCCGTATTCCTCGGGGATCGCCAGACCGTAGATACCGATCCGCTTCATCTGCTCGATCCAGTTCTCGGGGTACCGGTCGGCGTGCTCGACCTCCTGCACCGACGGTTTCACCTCCCGATCGATGAACTCACGCACCGTCCGCACCAGGAGCGCTTCTTCGTCGTTCAGGTAATAGCTCACGCGCGATGTCCTCACCGTGTCGCGGGGCCCGCCCGAGCCCGTGGATGTCTACGGCCATAGTCGGCCAACGGAAAATAAATGTCAATCATGATAAGCATTTGCAGGGTCTCGGTTAGATTGGTAGCCGCCGCCCCCGGACCGGGCCGGCGCGCCGCAGACCTCGACGACGAATATCCCGCAGTTCGGCACGATCGAAAAGGAACCGCCCATGAGACACCTACGCCGGCGAGCCGATGTGGTCGCCCCCGGATTCGACGAGCACAAGACGTGCAGGACTCCGGCCGACACCGCGGCCCCGGTGATCTTCGGCCTCGAAGACGCCGCCCGGTGCGGGCATCGCCGGGCGGATACCGGACGAAGCGGCCACAGTGACCGTCCGACGCACCCGGCGATGAGCGGAGCCGGAAATGGCCACTGACCTCGTACGTTTCGTGGGTGGCCCGTATTTCGACGAACTCGCCCACGGCGCGATATTCGACACCGCCCCGGCGATCACACTCACCGACGGGCTCGCCGCCGTTCACCAGAGCATCCTCGGCGATCGGTTGCGGCTCGCACTCGACAACCACCTCGCGACGGTCGTGGCGGGTGGCCCGGTGGCCCACCCCGGCCTGGTCGCCGATCTCGCGATCGGCCAGTCCACCCTCGCCACCCACCACGTGAGGGCGAATCTGTTCTATCGCGGGCTGCGGTTCCACCGGTTCCCCCGGCTCGGCGACACCCTCTACACCACGACCGAGGTCGTGGGTCTGAAAGAGAACTCGCACCGACCCGGGCGCCGGCCCACCGGGCTGGCCGCCCTGCGGATCCGCACGACCGACCAGCACGGTGCCACTGTGCTCGATTTTCATCGCTGTGCGATGCTCCCGCTGCGCGAACTCGACGCGCCCACAGCCGGTTCCGGTTCGCCGCAGCGTACGGTCCACGCCGACGACCTCTCCGCGATCGGCGCCGGGGAGCCGGTCTCGCGGCACGTCCCGGCCGGCCTGGACCTGGCCGCCTACCGCCGGGAGGTGCCCGGCCCGCATTTCGACCCCGCGCTCACCGGCACCACGTTCATCTCCAGCGGTGATGTCGTCACCGGCGCACCCGAACTGGCCCGGCTGACCCTCAATATCGCCGCCACCCACCACGACGCACGTGTCGGCACCGCCGGCCGACTCGTCTACGGCGGCCACACCATCGGTCTGGCCCTGGCCCAGGCAACCCGCGCGCTCCCGAACCTGGTGACCGTGCTGGGCTGGTATTCCTGCGACCACACCGGGCCCGTGCACGAAGGCGACATCCTCACCAGCTGTCTGCATGTCGAGTCCGCGGAACCGCTGGATACGGGCGGCGGACTCGTGGAGCTGCGGTCGTGCGTCTACGCCCACCGCGGTGACGCGGCCCCGGCCTCCGTCCTGGACTGGCGTTTCACCGCCCTCTTCGCCTGATCACCCACTACTTCCAAGAGGTATCACCATGACCACGACCGGACGTCTGGCCGGCAAGATCGCACTCGTCACCGGCGCGGGGTCGGGCCTGGGCCGGGCCTCGGCCCTCCGCTTCGCCGCCGAGGGCGCCGCGGTCGCCGTCGCCGATCTCGACCCGGCCGCGGCCGACTCCGTCACCGCGGAGATCACCGCGGCCGGTGGGCACGCCCTACCGGTGACCGTCGATGTCACCTCCGACGCCGACTCGCGGCGCATGATCGCCGCAACGCTCGGCGAATTCGGTTGTCTCGACATCGTGTTCGCCAATGCCGGGATCAACGGCGCCGGTAATGCCGCCGACACAACCGAGGAGGAGTGGGACCGGGTCGTCGCGATCAACCTCAAAGGCGTATGGCTGACCTCGAAATACGCGCTCCCCCATCTGATCGAGCGGCGCACCGGGTCGATCATCAACCAGGCCAGTATGGGTGGCCTGATCGGACTGCCCGGGATCTTCCCCTATGCCGCCGCCAAGGGCGGCGTGATCGCGATGACCAAACAGATGGCTGTCACATACGGGCCGGACAATGTGCGCGTGAACGCGATCTGCCCGGGCACCATTCCGACTCCCCTCGTGTACCGGTCCCGGGTCGAACGCGGCGCGGCCGAGCCGGACGCCGATCAGGCCGCGCTCGACGCCGACGCCGCCGCCCGCTTCCCACTGCGCCGCCTGGGCACACCGGACGATCTGGCCTCGATCGCGGTGTTCCTGGGCAGCGACGAGGCCAACTGGGTGACCGGCGGTATCTACACCGTCGACGGCGGCCGCAGCGCTTTCTGACTCCGGCTACAGCGGTAGGCCCCTGGGAAACAGAACGCGTTTCCCAGGGGCCTTTTCATGGGGCGTGATCGCCGCGCCGCAGTGGCCG
This sequence comes from Nocardia rhamnosiphila NBRC 108938, assembly GCF_000720425.1. GTDB lineage: Bacteria > Actinomycetota > Actinomycetes > Mycobacteriales > Mycobacteriaceae > Nocardia > Nocardia rhamnosiphila. Next base: position 1,337,922 of record NZ_JOAJ01000001.1, read on the forward strand.
GGCCGGTACCGACCGCAGATCCGCCAGTCTCGGTTCCCCGCGCGGCCGGTCACCACCGGCCGACGGCTCGCGACCGCATCGATCCCGGCCGTGAGCCGGGATCGATGCTCGTCACGCGGGACGGCGGTCGAGCAGGATCTCCTGGAAGACCCGCTGCACATACGGGCCGATATCGATCTTCCCCGGCTTGTACCACTCGGCGAAGCCGTTGTAGTCGGTGTCGTTGGTGTAGCCGAGTTCGGCCACGATATCGCTCCACCTACCGGACTTCTCCCGCACCGAATCCACGAAGGCCCGGCCGTCGAGCAGCGCCGGATCGTCGGCCCGCTTCTCGACGATCGAATCGTTGACCCGTCGTATCGCCGCCCGGGCGTCGTCGGAGAACGGCACCACCGAGCCCCCGTATCCCTTGATCTTCTTCACCGCGCCGGCGGTGACCGGCCAGATCTTGTCCTCGATCGCCGCGGTGAGGAAGACGTCGAGACGGTCCCACAGCAACTGCCGCGCGGCCCGCGGCAGATTCGCCCAGAGATCGGCGTTGAACACCATGTTCCCGGTCGGCACGGCCAGCCCGGCGCCGGGGTCGATAATCGCATTCGGCGCGACCTCGACGATCCCGCCGATGGTCGCGGCCGACGGGCTCACCATCGAACAGTCGATGACGCCGCGTTGCAGCGCTTCGTAGGCTTCGGTGTAGGCCACCGAGGTGGATGTGCCGCCGAGCGCCGAGACCTGTTCGCCGGCGACCGTACTGCCGACCGACACGCTCTTCCCGGCGAAGTCGGCCAGGCCGGTGCCCGGTTGAGTGCAGAACAGGGCGTTCATGCCCGCGTTGTAGGCCGGCAGCATCAATTCGAGGCCCTTGTCCGCGAACTCCGACACGATCTCGGGCGTCGCGAACGCGACCTCCGCGGGCCAGGCGTTGGACTGCAGCACACCGGTCACCACACTCTGGTCCGAGAGGACTCCCGCGTCGAGCAGCGCGGCCGAGGCCGGGAATTCCTTGGGCTCGTATACGGTCAGTACCTGGCCCATATCGAGGCGGCCGTCGCTGACCGCGTCGTCGATCTCGGTGGATTTAGCGATCGCGTCCGAGTACGCGAGGTCGAAGGTGATCTTCCCGCCCGACCAGTCCTCCACCGCCGCGACATACTTCTCGACGAACGAACCGGCGACCGACCCCTTGGCGCCCGGTGACTGGGTGTGCAGCAGAATCGGGTCCATATCGGCCAGAGCTGCCTGATACTCGGCTTTGGTGGCACCGTAGGCGACGCTCGTACCACCACCGCCCGCGCCCCCGACGCCCGTTTCGGCGCACCCGGCGAGCATCAGCGCACCGGCCGCGGCGAAAGCACCGGCACGGACTACTGCGCCGGTGCGGGTGAAGAATCTGGTCACTGGATCTCCCTTTGACGAGCCCGACGGCCGGAAAATGGTGTGCGCGAACATGATTCGGTCACACAGCCGTCGCGAGAAAAGTGAGGCGGCTCACTTTGATGATGGTAATCATGCGTCTGGATTAGTGAGTTGTCAAGATCTATGCGCATCATTATTAGCGGCAGGTAGTATCGGCGCCGTGTCCGATATCCCGGCTGCGCCCGCCGCGACCACCGCGGCGCGGCGGATCCTCGACTGGACCGAGAGTGGAGTTCCCGCACTCACCGGTCTCCCGGGCGGCCCCGCGCTGATCCCACCGGGGGCCGCGGCCACGGTCGCCCGCGAGCACACCGCCCGGATCGCGGCGCTCACCGGCGGACGGGTCCGGCTCGACGGCGCCCGCCTGCTCACCGAGCGGGCCGCGTTCACCGGGTTCACCCGCGGCGGCACACGCTCGGCCGGACGGGCCTGCCGCCTGCTGCCCACCGCCGACGGCTGGGCCGCGGTCAGTTGCGCACGGCCCGATGATCCCGTACTGCTCGCCGCGCTCATCTGCCGGGATCCGGTCGACGATCCGTGGCCCGGAGTGGCGCAGTGGCTGGGCACCCACACCGGCGCCGAACTGGCCGAGCGCGCGGAGTTACTCGGTGTGGCCGCGGGACCCCTCGCCCCGGTATCGGCGAAACCACCGCAGCCGCTGCGGTTCCGGCCGGTGGACGGTCTCCGCGTGGTCGACTTCAGCGCACTGTGGGCGGGCCCGCTGTGCGCCCACCTCCTCGGGCTCGCGGGTGCGCGCGTGATCAAGGTGGAAACCCCCACCCGGCCCGACGGCGCCCGCCGCGGTGAACCGGGCTTCTACCGACTGTTGCACGGCGGTCACGAATCCGTCGTCCTCGATCCCGGTGACCCCGCGCAACGCCGCGCACTGCGCGACCTGGTGGCCTCCGCCGATATCGTGATCGAGGCGTCCCGCCCGCGCGCACTGGCCCGGTTCGGACTCGACGCCCAGGCATTCGCCGATGCCGGCGGCACCTGGGTCTCGATCACGGCGCACGGCCGGGCCGCGAACCGGATCGGCTTCGGCGACGATATCGCCGCGACCGCGGGCCTGGTGGCCCGGACACCGGACGACACACCCCTATTCGTCGGTGACGCCATCGCCGATCCCTTGACCGGCCTGACCGCGGCCGTACTCGCCATGTCGGCCCCCGCCGACGGCACCGGCCGGCTCTGGGATATCTCGATGGCGGCGGTGGTGGCCGCGACACTCGATCCCGGAGCCACCGCGACCGTGCCGATCGATGGGGCACATATCGTCGCGCCGACGCATCGCGAGGCCACCGGTAGCGCGCCGGACAGCGGCCGCGACACCACCGCGGTGCTCGCCGAACTGGGTGTACGGCTCGGATGACGGAGCTGCTGATCCGCGACGCGGAACTGCCCGGCGGGCGGCGCACCGACGTGCTCCTCCGGCGCGGCGTCGTCGCCGCGCTGGGTAAGGATCCGGCCGCGGCCCGGGTTCCGGTACTCGACGCCGAGGGCGGGGCCCTGCTGCCGGGCCTGCATGACCATCACCTGCACCTGCACGCGCTCGCGGCCGACGCGGACTCGGTCCGCTGCGGACCACCGCAAGTGCGTACCCCCGCCGAGCTCGCCCGCGCGCTCGCCGCCGCCCCGGGCGACGACTGGATTCGCGGAGTCGGCTATGTGGAAACCGTCGCGGGCCTGCTCGATTCGGCGGCCCTCGATGCCCTGCACGGTGCCCGGCCGGTGCGCGTCCAGCATCGCAGCGGCGCGCTGTGGATACTCAACTCGGCCGCCGCTGCCCGGGTCGGCCTGGACTCCGCGAGCGAACCGGGCGTCGAGCGCGATGCGGCCGGTCGGCCGACCGGTCGTCTATGGCGCGCGGACACGTGGTTGCGTTCGCGGCTACCGGATACCGGACCGCCCGATCTCACCGCGGTCGGCGCGCGACTGGCCCGCTACGGAATCACCGGGATCACCGACGCCACACCGGATCTGACCGACGAATCCCTCGCCGCTCTGATCACCGCGGCAACCTCGGGATGCGTGCCCCAGCGGCTCACGCTACTGGGCGTACCGCTCGGCCGGACCTGTGCGGCCGGGGTGGCCGCCGGGCCGTACAAGATCGTCCTCGCGGATTCCGGCCTGCCCGATATCGAAACACTCGTCGGCACCGTCCGGCGCGCGCACGAGCTGGACCGGCCCGTCGCCGTGCACTGTGTCAGCCGGGAAGCGCTGTTCCTCCTGCTCGCGGTATTCGACGAGACCGGCACGATTCCGGGCGATCGGATCGAGCACGGCGCCGTCGTACCGGCCGAATCCCTGGGCGTCCTGCGGCGTCTCGGCCTCACCGTGGTGACGCAACCGGGCTTCCTCGCCGATCGCGGCGACGACTATCTGCGCCGGGTGGACCCGGCCGACCTCCCCGATCTCTACCGGTGCCGCAGTATGGCCGAATCCGGCGTGGGCCTGGCCCTGTCCAGTGACGCCCCATACGGTCCGCTCGACCCCTGGCAAGTGGTCGCCGCCGCCGTGGCCCGGCGCACGCCCGACGGTCGCGTCGTCGGCCCGGAGGAAACCCTGCGGCCGGCGGCGGCGCTCGGGCGCTACCTCGCGCCGCTTCGCGACCCGGGCGGCCCGGCGCGCGGCATCGCACCGGGTGCGGCCGCCGATCTCGTCCTGCTGGACCGGCCGATCACGCGCCAGCTCGCGGAACCGGACGCGGCCGCGGTACGGGCCACGATCATCGGCGGACGGATCGTATTCGCCCGATAGGCGGTGGGTGGCCCGCGACCGCTCGGGCCACCCACCGGTCAGATTCCGACGAGCTCCGCGAGCAGCTCGGTGTGGTGCGCGTGATCACCGAACAGCGGTTCGATGGCCCTGGCCCGCCGGAAGTACAGGTGCGGGTCCGCCTCCCAGGTGAACCCGATACCGCCGTGGATCTGAATATTCTGTGCCGCACACAGATTCAGGCATTCCGCCGCCTGCGCCTTGGCCATCACCGCGACGCGGTGGAATTCGTCATTGTCCTCGGCGGCACACAGCGACGCGTACATCACGGTGGCCTGGGCCGCGTCGATGGCGATCGCCATATCGGCGCATTTGTGTTTGACGGCCTGGAAGGAGCCGATGGGACGATTGAACTGGATCCGCTGTTTCGCGTAGTCCACAGCCATCGCGAGCACCGCCTCGGCCGCGCCGAGTGCCTCGTTCGCGAGCAGCGTGCGGACGATATCGACGACCCGGCCGATCGCGTCCCGGTCGGCGCCCAGCAGCTGGGCGGGGGCCTCGGCGAGCTCGACGGTGGCCACCGTGCGGGTCGGGTCCAGCGACGGCCGCGCCGTGGTCCGCACACCCGGGCCCCGCGGGTCCACGACGTAGAGGGCCACGACGTCCCCGGCCGGGGACGCGGCCGGCACCACCAGCAGATCGGCGACATGTCCGAAGGCGACGTAATCGAGGCGACCGGTGAGCGCCGGTGCGGCGGGGTCACCCGCTGCCCGCACCCGCGCGGCACCGGCCTCGGTGTCCTGCGCCCCGCTGAGCGCCAGGGTGCCGATCACCCGGCCGTCGAGTAGACCGGGCAGCAGTTCCTGCTGCTGAGCCGCGCTACCGAGCCGGAGTACCGCCTCGATGGCGCCGGTGGTGGTGACCATCGGCACCGGGGTCAGCGCTCGGCCCAGTTCCTGCGCGACCAGCGCGGTTTCGAGGAAACTGAACCCACCACCGCCGAACCGCTCGGCCACATGCAGGCCCGGTACCCCCATATTCGAGGCCAGCAACCGCCAGGTCGCGGCGTCATGGGCGCCCTGCTCGGCGATCTCACGCACCCGGGCCATCGGGGCGCGTTCGGTGAGGAGCCGGCGCAGCGAGCTCCGGAACTCCTCCTGGTCGGAGTCGTAGGCGAAGTACACGTCTTCTTCCGTTCTCGGCGTTCCGCCGCGAGGGCGGAAAAGGATGGGTCAGGCGCTCTTGCGGCGGCCGATGTCCTGGAAGGGGCCGCCGTCGAGGCGGGGTTCCCTGGGCAGCCCGAGCAACTGCTCGCCGATGATGTTGCGCTGGATCTGTGAACTGCCGCCGTAGATGGTGGCGGCCCGCGCGTACAGTGCGATATCGGTCCAGCACCGGGACGAATTGTCGGCGCCCGGGTTGGGGGTCACCAGCATGCCGTCGTTGCCGCCGCCGGTCGGTGTGAGCACTTCGAGACCGAGGATCTGCATTCCGACCTCGGTGAGGCGCTGGAAGAACTCGCTCCAGATCACCTTCGAGAACGAGCCGTCCACACCGTGGGAGCCGCCGTTGAGCAGTTTGGTCAGTGCGCGATAGCCGCGGAACCGCATGGTCTGCACCCGCGACCAGCACCAGGCGAGTTCGGCGCGGATCCGCGGATCGGCGGTGAGACCGCGTTCGCGGGCCAGTTCGATCAGCCGTTCCACTTCGCGCCCGAAGCGCACGGCGTCGGTGGTGGCCCGCACGCCGCGTTCGAATCCGAGCAGCGTGTTGGCGGTGTTCCAGCCACCGTTCACCCCGCCGAGCACATGAGAGGCATGGGTCCGGGCATCGGTGAAGAACACTTCGCTGAAGGCGACATGGCCGGCGGCGTTGACGATCGGGCGCACCTCGACGCCGGGCTGGTCCATGGGTACCAGCAGAAAGGACAGGCCCTTGTGTTTGGCCACCGTTGAATCGGTGCGCGCGATCACGAAGATCCAGTTGGCCCGGTGACCCTGCGAGGTCCACGTCTTCTGCCCGTTGATCACCCACTCGTCACCCTCGAGCACCGCCCGGGTGCGCATACCCGCCAGATCCGAACCGGCCTCGGGCTCCGAATAGCCCTGGCACCACACATGTTCACCGGAGAGCATCCGAGGCAGGAAGTACTGCTTCTGTTCCGCGGTGCCGAGGACGGTCATGGTGTTGCCGAGCAATTTGATGCCGAGGGTGTCGTTCTCGGTTCCGTCGGGCACGCCGAGCCGCATGAGTTCTTCGTTGAGCACCACCTGCTCGATACTCGACAGACCGGCGCCACCGAACTCCCGGGGCCAGGAGACCGCGAGCAAATCGTTGTCGGCCAGCACCTTTCGCCAGGTCGTCAGGAATTCTTCCTGCTCGGCCGCGGCGAGCGCGCCGATGCCCCGCCAGTTCTCGGGCAGTTTCGATTCGAGCAGTTCGCGCACGCGGGCGCGATAGGTTTCCGCCTCGGCGGGATAGGTGATGTCCATGGTTCAGGATTCCTCTGCTGCCGCGGTGGGCAGTGTGCACACGGTCGCCAGCAGGGCGGCGACCTCGTCGGGGGTGTAGCCGAGGTCGGTCAGGATCTCGGCCGAATGCTGGCCGAGTCGCGGACTACCGCCCTTGAACCGGCCGGGGGTCTCGGACAGATGGATCACCATGCCGACCTCGCGCGACCAGCCGTACTCGGGATGGTGATGCTCCACCACGCGCTGGGAGTCCAGCGCCCACTCCTCCCAGAGCAGCTCCGGCATGATCGGGTAGTCGAGCGGGATCTCGGCGGGCACCTCGTGGCCGTCGAGCAGTTCGAAGGCCTGCGCGCTCTTCAGTTCGGCGAACCGAACAGTGAGCGTCTCCGCGAGCGCGGCCGCGTTCGTGGCACGGGCACGGGTGCTCGTGAACCGCGCGTCGGCGGCCAGGTCCGGCAGGTCGAGCGCCGCGGTGAGCCGACCGAAGGCCGCGTCACCGAATACGGCCACGGCGATCCAGCCGTCGGCGGTGCGATACAGCCGGTAGAGCGGGGACAGACCCATCTGCTCGGCGTCGAGCCGATGCGCGGGGACCGCGGCGCCGTCGAGGGTGGCCGCATGCTCGCTGATGACGAACAGGCTCGAATGCAATTGCGGGCTCTCGACATACTGTCCCGCACCGGTGTTGGCCCGGTGGTGCAGTGCCAGCAGCACCGTGACCGCACCGAGGAATCCGTTGTACAGGTCCTCGTTGCCGATCACCCGGCGAATCGGGGGGTTGCCTTCGCCCGCGCCCTCGAAGTTCAGGCCCACCAGTCCCGAGACCAGCGGCGCGAACGATTTCAGCGCCGATTTCGGTCCGGCCGAGCCGAATCCCGGCAGATAGGCATAGATCAGGTCGGGGTTGAGCGCCGCCAGCTGCTCGTACCCGAGACCGATCTTCTCGGCCTTACCGGGACGGTAGTTCTGCATGACCACATCGGCCTCGGCGACCAGCCGGTGCGCGATCTGTTGTCCTTCGGCGGTGCGCAGATCCAGCGCGATGGTGCGTTTTCCGCGGTTGGCACCTTCGAAGAGGTCGCCCAGCGGGCGCATCTGATCGCCGGCGAGGGGTTCCACCTTGATGACATCGGCACCGAGATCCGACAGCAGCCGGGCACCGAACCCGGTCGCGAAGTAGGAGCTGAAGTCCAGGATCCGCACGCCCTCCAGCGGGGCGCTCACCCGCTCGCCGGTCGGCGCGGGCGCCCACCGCGGCGAACGGGTGACCTCGTCGAGGCGCTCGTTGTGCGCCCCGACGGGAGGCGCCGGAGCGGGAACGGCCGGCGCCGATTTCTCGAAACGGATCACCGGGCCGATCTGGCGGAGCGTGCCGTGCCGCGCGTCCGGCACCTCGATCGCGACTCCGGCGAACCGCACCTGGTCATCGGCGAAGGTCTCCTCGGGGTGCAGGACCGGCAGTGCGGCGATATCGGCGGCGTGGAACAGCTCGAGCCATTCGTCGCGCGGGCGGGTCCGGAACGCCTCCGGCACCTTGTTGCGGGCGATATCGAGTTCCACTTCGTTCAGCGGCACCGCCATCTCCGGTCCGGCGATCGTTTGTGTCTGCTCGCCGAAACCGAGCAGATCCATCATGCGCTTGTAGGAACCCGGGCCGCCGGTGTGCGGGATCAACCATTTCCCGTCGGCGCACCGGAACGGATCGGTGATCAACCGCTTGCTGCCGAATCCCTTCTGGTTGCCGCTGCGGGCGAGGTAGGAGATGTCCTGCTCGTTCCACCACCAGTTCATCGAGGAGATCGCCAGCATCCCGTCGAGCAGCGAGGTGTCGACCTTCTGCCCGGTGCCGTTGATCTTCCGGGCGCGTAGCGCCGCGAGAATGCCGAGGGTGGTGATGAACGCGGTGCCGTAGGAGACCGTCGGATGCCCCAGGAAAACGGGGCCGTCGCGGTGTCCCTGTTGTTCGGCCGTCTGGCCGAGGCGGGCATTGAGCAGTGCCTCGTAGCCGGGCCGGGAGGCGAGCGGTCCGTCGTTGCCGTACCCGGTGACGGAGCAGTAGACCAGTTCCGGATATTCCCCGTGCCACCGGTCGTAGCCGATGCCGAGGGCCTCGGCCCGGCCCGTACCGAAGGATTCGACGAAGACATCCGCGCCGGACACCAGCCGCTCGGCGATGGCCCGGCCCGCTTCGGTGCGCAGATCGGCTTCGACGCTCCACTTACCGCGATCGGTCGTCGCCCGCAGGACCGAATCCGCGTCGTCCGGGCCGCCGGGTCGCTCGAGTTTGACGACACGGGCGCCGTAGTCGGCGAGCATCATCGTCGCGATGGCCGCCGGCATACCCCAGCTGGCATCGATCACGACGAGTCCGTCGAGGGGACCGGCCATGGGAGGCTCCTTCTTCTACACGATTGCCGCGCCGATCGGCGCCCCTCGGGCGCCCGTCCGGCAGCGAGATTTTCGGGGGCCGGTCCTAATCGGACGACGGCAGCGGTTTGGCGGTGAGCAGCTCCATCGGCGCACCGTGGCAGTTGAAACGACCCTCGCCCTTCTTCACGCAGATGACCTGGGTCTGGCACGTGCCACAGGTGTAGCGCTTACCGGTCTCGTTCATGGGTTTCTCCTCGGTAGGTCGGCGGACTCAGCGGCCCGCGAAAGTGATTTCGAGGGCGACTCCGCAGCAGGTCAGCGCGGAACCGGCCGCGGTCGTGACGATCGCCTCCGAACCACATTCGTTGCAGCGCAACCGGCTTCCGTTGGTGGCCTGGGTGCCGAGGGTTGTCTCGGACATATCCGCTCCTTCATCGAGGACCGCACCGGCGGGCGCGGGACTCACGACTTCCGGCACGGGTACAAAACGTTACTCAGTTCACCATAATGATAGTCATAGATTATGGCAAGGGTGCGCCCCTTCCCACGCCCTCGGGCGCAGGGGGTCACATCAACCGGCCACCGGTCACTTCGAGCACGGTGCCGGTCATATAGCCGGCCAGATCGCTGGCCAGGAACAACACCACCGAGGCGACCTCACCCGGCTCACCCGCGCGACCCAGCGGGATCTCCGCCATCTTCTGTTCCCAGATACGCTCGGGCATGGCCTCGGTCATCGGCGTCCGGATCAGGCCCGGCTGTACCGCGTTCACCCGCACATTCTTGAAGGCGACCTCTTTGGCCGCCGCCTTGGTGAGACCTACGATCCCCGCCTTGGCCGCCGAATAGTTGGTCTGCCCGACGAGCCCGACCTTCCCCGACAACGAGGAGATGTTCACGATCGCCCCTGACCCGTGCGCGCGCATTCGATCCGCGGCCACCCGGGTGCCGTTCCACGCACCCTTCAGGTGCACGGCGATGATGTCGTCGAAGTCCTGCTCACTCATTCTGCGCATCGTCGCGTCCCGCGTCATCCCGGCGTTGTTGACGAACACCCCGAGCGGGCCGAAGGCCGCCTCGGCGGTATCGACCACGGCCTCCACCGCGGCGCCGTCGCGGACATCGCAGCGGACGAACCGGGCGATATCCGCGCCGCCGAGTGCGGTCACCGCCTGCGCGCCGGCCTCCTCGTTGATATCGGCGATCACGACCCTGGCACCCTCACGCACGAAGGTGCGCGCGATCTCCAGCCCGATTCCCTGCGCGGCCCCCGTCACGACGGCGACCTTTTCTTCCAGCAGCCCCACTGCCACTCCCATCCGTATCGTCCCGCGAATCCGGCGCCGCGCTACTGCACGACTCCGGCCGACCGCAGCTCCGCGATCCGCCCCGCGCTGTATCCGATCCCGGCGAGTACCGCGTCGGTCTGCTCACCCAGCGCCGGCACCGCGCCCATCCGCAGCTCCACATCGCGGAAGGTCATGGGCGGCAATACCGCCCGGATCGGCCCGGCCTCGGTCCGCACCTCGCGCCAGCGGTCCCGGGCCGCCAGCTGGGGATGGGCGATCAGGCTCTTCATATCGCCGAGTTGCGCCGCGGGGATCCCGGCTTTCGCGAGCCGGCCGTCGAGATCGGCGGTATCGAAGACCCGGGTGAGCGCGCCGACGAGTTCGTCGACCGCGGCCCGATTCCGTACGCGTTCGATATTCGTCGCGAAGCGCGGATCGTCGGCGAGTTCGGGGCGTTCGAACACCTCGGTCACCAGCGTGCGCCAGCCCCGGTCGTTCTGCACTCCGATGAGGATCTGGCCGTCCCGGGTGGGATAAGCGTCGTAAGGCGCGATCGAGGCGTGCGACAGCCCCATTCGCCGGATCTGCACATCCTGGTACATCTGCATATAGATCGAATGCCCGAGCCATTCGACGGTCGCGTCGAACATCGCGACATCGATGATCGCGCCCACGCCGGTCCGTTCCCGCCGGAACAGCGCCGCCTGGATCGCGGACAGCGCGTACATCCCGGCAGCGATATCGGAGGTGGGGATTCCGGTCTTGGTGGCCGTCTCCGGCGTGCCGGTGATCGAGACCAGCCCGGTCTCGGCCTGGACCAACATATCGTAGGCCTTGCGGTCCACGAACGGCCCCGACGTCCCGTATCCCGACATATTCACCACGATCAGTTCGGGATGGTCCGCGCGCAGCTCCTCCGCACCCAGCCCCAGCCGTTCGGCGGCGCCGGGTGCCGAATTCTGGACGAACACATCCGCCCCGGCGATCAGTGCCCGCACCGCGGCGAGGCCCGCGGCGGACTTGAGGTCGACGCACAGCGATTCCTTGCCGCGGTTGAGCCAGACGAAATGCGAGGCCAGACCGTGGACGGCCGTATCGTAGTTCCGGGCGAAATCGCCCTCCCCGATCCGCTCGACCTTGATCACCCGGGCCCCGAGGTCGGCGAGATGCCGGGTCGCGATAGGGGCGGCCACGGCCTGCTCGAGGCCGACCACGGTGATTCCCGCCAGCGGCAGGTCGGCTTCGTGCCCCGGTTCCGATGCCATCTCAGCGACCTCCGCCCGCCTGCCGCTGCGCGGCCTTGACCAGACCGCCGCCGATGATCAGGCGCTGGATCTCACTCGTTCCCTCGTACAACCGCAGCAGCCGCACATCGCGGTAGATCCGCTCCACGGTGACCTCCCGCATATATCCGGTGCCGCCGTGGATCTGCACCGCCAGATCCGCCGCACGACCGACCATCTCGGTGCAGTACAGCTTGGCCGCGGACGGGCCGATCCGCCGGTCGGCGCCGGAGACATAGGCCGCCGCGACCTCGCGGACCATGGCCCGCCCCGCCATGACCCCGGTGGCGATATCGGCGATCATGGCCTGCACCAGCTGGAAATCGCCGATCGGGGTGCCGCCCTGGGTAGCGGTGGCCGCATACGCGACGGATTCGTCGAGTGCGCGCTGGGCGCTACCCACGGCCAGCGCGGCGATATGGACCCGGCCCCGGGCCAGCGAGGTCATCGCGGCCCGGTAGCCGACATCCTCGCTGCCGCCCACGAGCGCCGAATGCGGAACGCGGACATCGGTGAAACGGATATCGGCCGTCCAAGCGCCCTCCTGGCCCATCTTCCGGTCCTTGGGCGACACCTCGATCCCCGGCGTATCGGCCGGGACGAGGAATACCGCGATACCGGTGCCGTTCTCGTCGGCGGGCCGGGTCCGGGCGAAGACGACGAAGAGATCGGCCAGCGGGGCATTGGTGATGAAACGCTTCTCCCCGCCGAGCACCCAGTCGTCGCCGTCACGGATCGCCTTGGTACGCAACCCGGACGGATTGGATCCGGCGCCGGGTTCGGTCAGCGCGAACGAGGCCACTACCGCACCGGAGGCGATACCCTCGAGCCATTGCGCCTTCTGCTCGTCGGTCCCGAACCCCACCAGAACCTGCCCGGCGATACCGTTGTTGGTGCCGAACATCGACCGCAGGGCCAGCGAGGTGTAGCCGAATTCCATGGCCAGTTCGACGTCCTGGGTCAGGTCCAGCCCCAGGCCGCCCCACTCCTGCGGGATCGCGTAGCCGAACAGGCCCATCGCCGCGGCATTGCGGCGGATATCGTCGGGAATGCTGTCGGTATCCGCGATCTCCTGCTCACGCGGTATCACTTCCTTGCGGATGAACTCGCGCGTCTGCGCCAGGATGTCAGCGAAATCTTCCGGACCGACTGCCGAAATAGTGGCCATGATGGCAGTATCGCGCCCGCCAATGATGCATGTCAATACTATGGTGTGATTTATTATCATTAATTACCAACGCGCCTGATCAGACGCGCCGCACGGAACGAGGAGCTCCCCGATGACCCGACCGAACCCCGCCTCGCGCCCGTTGGACGGACTGCGCGTCGTCGAGATCTCGAGTTTCGTCGCCTCTCCGCTGTGCGGTCTGACCCTGGCACAACTGGGCGCCGAGGTCATCCGGATCGATCCGCTCGGTGGCGCCGCCGATATCGACCGGTGGCCGCTCACCGAGACGGGTGAATCGATCTACTGGACCGGCCTCAACCGCGGGAAACGGTCCGTGGCATTGGATCTGCGCAGCGAGGCGGGTCAGGAGATCGTCCGGCGCCTGGTGACCGCACCCGGTCATGGCGGCGGCATCCTGGTGACCAACGCGGGCGGCCGACGCTGGATGAGCCACGACACACTGGCCGCCGCCCGCGCCGATGTCATCACCTTGGAATTGCTGGGTCGTCACGACGGGCGACCCGCCGTGGACTACACCGTCAACGCCGCCCTGGGATTTCCGCAGATCACCGGCCCACTCGACCACGCCGGCGTGGTCAATCACGTACTCCCCGCATGGGATGTCGCCGCCGGGCTGCACGCCGCGCTCGCGGTCATCGCGGCAGTCCACCGCCGTGCGGCCACGGGAGCGGGCGCTCGGATCGTCCTCCCGCTCGAAGATGTCGCGCTCGCGACCGCCGGGGCGCTGGGCTATCTCACCGAGGTGCAGGTGAACGGGAGCGGCCGGACCGGCACCGGAAACTCCGTATACGGCACCTACGGCACCGATTTCACCACCGCCGACGGCGCGCGGTTCATGGTCGTCGCACTGACCACGCGGCATTTCCGTGACCTGACGGCAGTGACCGGGACCGAGCAGCCCGTCACCGCACTGGAATCCGCCCTGGGCGCCGACTTCGGGCGGGAGAGCGACCGCTACGAACACCGCGATGTGCTCACCGCGCTGTTCGCCCGCTGGTTCCGCGCGCACGATGCCGACGAGGTCGCCCGGGCCCTGGCCGCGACCTCGGTACTGCACGAGCGATACCGCACCTTCGAGCAGACGGTCCGCTCCGGCGATCTGGAAGCCAATCCGCTCTTCTCCCCGCTGACCCAGCCGCGGATCGGCGAATATCTCGCCGCGGCCGAACCGGCCTCGTTCGACGGGTCACATCTGCGCACCGGGCCGGCCGCCACGCTCGGCGCGGACGGCCGGGCGGTGCTGCGCGAGGTGCTCTCGATGGACGACGACGAGATCACCGCACTCGCGGAGGCGGGGGTTCTGGGCGGCTAGCGAACCGCGAACGGCCGGAGAGGATATCCTCGCCGGCCGTTCCGTTCGGTGCGCCCCGCTCAGCCGGCGCCGGCCCGGTCCGGCAGGAAGGTCGCGATCTCCGGGAAGAAGATGAGGATCAGCACCACCACGATCGCCATCGGCAGGAACCACAGGGACGCGACGAAAACATCCTTGAGCGGAATATTGCGGCCCAGGTTGACCTCCGGATCCTTGGCGATGGAGTGGATGACCATCGCCAGGACGCCGACCGGCGGCGAGAGGATGGCCAGCTCCCCCATGAACACCGTGAAGGCGCCGAACCACAGCAGCGAGATATCGAGCGCCTCCAGGGTCGGGATGAGGATCGGGATGGTCAGCACCATCATCGGCAGCGGTTCCATGAATGCGCCGAGCAGCAGGTAAACCACCACCATCAGCAGCAGGAACTCCACCCGGCCGAGGTCCATCCCGGCGATCAGGTCGGCGAAGCCGTTGCTGATACCGCTGAGGGTCATCATGCGCGACAGCGCCTCGACACCGACGAGCAGCAGGAATACCGCACCCACGGTGGACACCGTGCCGACGGCACCGTCGGCGAGCGCGCGGAACGCGCCACCGGTGCCGCGCTTCCACAGCAGCACCACACCCACCGAGCACAGCGCCGCCGCGGCACCGGCCTCGGTCGCGGTGAAGATGCCCGACAGCATGCCGCCCACGATCACCAGCATCAGTACGGGCACGGGCCAGGCCTGCGCGAGACTGGTGAGTTTCTCCTTCCAGGAGACCTGATCGGCACCCCGGCCACGGTTCGGGCCGGCCAGATCTTTGCCGAAGACGGCGAAGCCGACGATCGCGAGGCTGAAGAGTATCGCCACCAGGATGCCCGGGCCGATCCCGGCCAGCAGCTGTTTGCCCACCGGCACCTCGGCGATTCCGGCGTAGAGCACGAGCAGGATGCTGGGCGGGATCAGTTGCCCCGGTAGCCCGGCCACGATGACCGCGCCCACCGCCAACCGGCGGTCGTAGCCGGCCTTCAGCATTTCCGGGATACCGATACGACCGAGTGCGTAGGCGGTACCGGTCGTCGACCCGCTGACGGTGGCCAGTCCCGCTCCGGCGACATTGGTGCCCACGGCGAGCCCGCCGGGTAGCCAGCCGAGCCAGTGCCGGGCCACCGTATAGAGATTCGCGGTGAGACCGGACCGCCACATCAGCAGTCCCATGAGCACGAACATCGGCACGACGCTCAGCGTCCAGCTCGCGACCTGGTCGTAGGGCAGCGAGGACAATGCGCTGACCACCGTCTTCTCGCCACGCAGCGCGTAGAGGCCCGCGAAGGACGGAATGATCATCGTCATCGCGACCGGTACGCGCAGAAGCAGCAGTGCCAGCATCATCACCAGCGCGGCGCAGCCGATCGCCTGCGGTTTCAGCGGCATGAAGACGGCCGCGGCCGAGCCGGCGAGCACGACGACGAGTACGCCGAACACGGTCCACGATCGGAGGGTGTGCCGACGACCCGGACCTACAGGTGGCGGTTCGATCGGACGGCCGCCCGCAGCGGCGGGGGCGGTGGTGGTGGTCATTTCTTCTCCGAATCCACTGTCGTGCCGGTCGGTGCCGCCGCGGCGGCTACGGCCTCGATCTCGTCGTCGATACCGTCCGCGGTGTCCGCGTCCTCGGCACCGCGCAGCGCCCGCACCGCGGCGACGCCGAGCTGGACCGCGAGTACCGCGAAGGCGAGCGGGACCAGGAACAGCACCGGCCACGACACCACCGTCGACACCCCGGCCGTCTGACCGATATCCCGGGCGTGCAGTGCCTCTTCGAGGCCGTACCAGGCGAACCCGGCCATCACGATCAGCGCGGCCAGGTAGCCCGCGCCCAGCACCGCCCGGCGGACCGGTCGCGGGAAGTAGTGGGTGACCAGGTCGGCGACGATGTGCTCACCGCGGGCCTGCGCCGCCATGAACCCGAGCAGCGCGATGATCGGCAGGTAGATGTACTGCGTGATCTCGAGCGTGTTCTGGATCGGTGCGGCGGCGAACGCCCGGAGCAGGGCATTGGCGGTCACGTGGAGCATCATGACAAAGAGCACGATGACTGCCGGGACCTCGATCAGGAGCCGCAGCCGGGGTGGCCGTGCGCTCGCGGCGCGCGTCGATGCGCTCATATGAACTCCGCAGGATTGAGGGGATGGAATGCGGTGGCGCCCGGCAGAAACCGCACGGACCGAACCACGACCGTTTGTGTCGTGATCCACGTCACCGAAGACGTGAATATCATTCGCCTGATTTCGGTCGAAAGTCAAGCTTTCATGCGAATCATTTGCCTCTGATGGACCGCTTCGACGGCTCAGCTGGAGCGGACGCGCAGGTGAGCGGCTTGACGGGAGCACGACTCGCATCCCACAATCGAAATAGATGATCACCATTATCTGGATTTCGGGACCCTGTACTGCCGAGGAGTTCGTATGACCGCACCGAGTCCGGCGGCCAAACCCCTACCGCTCGCCGACGACATCACGGCCCCCTACTGGGCGGCGGCCCGGGAGCGCCGGCTCTGCCTGCAGTTCTGCCGCGGATGCGACCATTTCGTGCATCTACCGGCAGCATTCTGTCCGCGGTGCACATCGGCCGAGCTGATTTGGCGCGATGTGTCCGGTCGCGCGACGCTGTACTCCTACACGGTGATGCACGACGCGCCCGCTCCCGGTTTCGCCGGATCGCTCCCCTACCTGGTGGGCATCGCGGAACTCGTAGAACAGCCCGGTCTGCTGCTCACGGCCGATCTGCTCGAGGCCAGCCCGGACGAGCTGGCGATAGGGATGCCGCTGGAAGTGATATTCGAGGAGCTGGCGCCGGATTCGATCGTGCCCCGGCTACGCCCGAGGAGTGCGTGATATGTGGGAATTCCGCGACCAGGTCGCGATCGCCGGAATCGGCTACACCGAACTCATCCGGCGCAATCCGCGCTCACTGGCCGAACTCACCGTCGAGGCCACCGACCGCGCCCTCGCCGACGCCGGTCTGACCCGTGCCGAGATCGACGGTCTCGCCACCACCCCGGCCATGCCGGTATACGGCGGGGAGAAGGGCAACCAGGACGGCGTCGACGTCATGACGCCGGGCCATCTGGCCGGAGCCCTGGGCATCCGCGATCGGGCCACCTGGCTCGGCAATACCGCGCCGATGGTCACCCACGCGGCCATCGACGCCGTGAACGCACTCGTCGCCGGGGCCTGCACGCACGTCGTGCTCTATCGCGCGTTGCATATGCCCGTGGGACGGTATTCCAACTACACGGCCACATACGCCGGCGGGAAGGATCAGTTCTTCGCCCCGTACGGATTCTCCATGCCGGCCGGTTGGGCCGCGACCGTGGCGCGACGCTATCTCGACCTCGCCGGTGCGTCCCGGGACGCACTGGCCGACTTCGTCGTCGACAACAGGGACAACGCCCAGCACAACCCGCACGCGTACTTCCGGGGAAAAACGCTGAGCAGGGACGAGTACCTGGGCGCTCGGATGATCGCGGACCCGATCACCCTGTTCGACTGCGATCTGCCCGTCGACGGCGCCGTCGCGATCGTCCTCACCCGCACCGAACGCGCTCGCGGGTTGCGCAACCCGCCGGCGCTGATCACCGGCTATGCGACGAGCAACCATGTGGGACCCACGGGCGCGCCGATGACACTGGAGAGCATCCTGGACGGCGCCGCGCGGACCGGCGAGCGGCTGTGGGATACCGCGGGTATCGGCCGCGACGAGATCGACAACGCGCAGCTCTACGACGGTTTCTCGATTTTCGCCTTCACCTGGCTGGAAGGCCTGGGTTTCGTCGGGCGCGGCGAGGCGCCGGAGTTCATCGGTACCGGCCGGGCCCGGCGCACCGGTTCGCTGCCCCTCAACACCGGCGGTGGCTGCCTGGCCGAGGGCCGCCTGCACGGGATGACCCAGCTGACCGAGGCCGCCTACCAGGTGACCGATCGAGCGGGAGAACGCCAGGTCCCCGGCGCCTCCCGCTCCGTCGTCACCGTCTCCAACGGACTGGCCGGATCGGTCGCGTTCGTCATCAGCCGGGACGGCTGAATCAGGCGCGGCCGAGCCCGAGTTCGCTCAGCTCGGCCGCGAACTTCTCCCGCGCCTGCTCCTGGAGAGCGGGCAGGTGGTAGCTCGGGAACAGGCCCTCGTGCGGCGCCGCGTCCCGGAGCAGCTGCCGCGCCAGGCCGATCTTGTGGACTTCGGTGGCGCCGTCGGCCAGACCCATGTGATAGGCCTCGAAAAGCCATTTGCCCAGCGGGAGTTCCTTCGATACGCCCAGCGAACCGTGCAGTTGCACGGCCCGCGAGGTCACATCCAGCAGTACCTTGGGCATGGCGGCCTTCACCGCCGCGATATCGGTGATGACCTTGCGGTAGTCGTTCTCCCGATCGATCCGCCACGCGGTCCGCAGCACCAGCAGCCGGAACTGCTCGAGCTGCAACCACGAATCGGCGATCATCTCCTGAACGAGTTGCTTGTCGCCGAGCCGGCTGCCGCGGGTGGTCCGTGAGACCGCTCGCTCGAGCATCATGTCCAATGAGCGCCGCACCAGGCCGACCGTACGCATGGCGTGGTGGATACGGCCACCACCGAGCCGGGTCTGGGCCACCTCGAAACCCTGTCCGACACCACCCAGGATGTGGTCCCGGGGAATCCGCACATCGGTCCATCGGGTGTAGGCGTGGGTGCCGACCTCGTAGTCGTGTCCCCAGACACCGGTATTGCGGACGATCTCCACACCTGGCGTCTCGGCCGGGACGATGAACTGCGACAACCGCCGATGAGGTGCCGCGTCCGGGTCTGTGACGGCCATGATGATGTAGAACGAAGCGAATCGCGCATTCGAGCCGAACCACTTCTCGCCGTTGATCACCCACTCGTCGCCGTCGAGCACGGCGGTCGTCTCGAACTCGACCGGATTGGAGCCGCCCTGCGGTTCGGTCATCGCATAGCAGGACACGATCTCGTTCTCGATGAGCGGGCGCAGATACCGCTGTTTGAGTTCCGGCGTGCCGTAGTGCGCGAGAATCTCGGTATTACCGGAATCGGGTGCCTGGCAACCGAACACGATGGGCCCGGAATGCGTGCGCCCGACGATCTCGTTGAGCAGCGCCAGCTTCAGCTGGCCGTACCCCTGCCCGCCCAGTTCGGGTCCGAGGTGGGTGGCCCACAGCCCCTTCTCCCGGACCTTGTCCTGCAACGGCGGAATCAATCTCTGCCGCAGCGGATCACGCAGATCCCATGCGTGGGTGATGATCTGGTCGATCGGTTCGACCTCCCGGGTGACGAACTCGTCGGCCCAGTCGAGCACCTGCTGATACTCGGGGTCGGTCTCGAATCCCCAGCTCATATCCTGGTTCCTTTCTGAAATGCGGGCGGGTGACGAACGGATCAGCGCATCGCGGTACGGCCGCCGTCGACCGGGATGATCGCGCCGGAGGTGTAGGTGGCGCCCGGACCGGCGAGGTAGAGGGCGGCGCCGACGATCTCGTCCGGCGCACCGGCACGTCCGAGCGGCAGTTCCTTCAGCTTCTCGCCCACCACGTCCATATCCCAGGCCTTGCTGATATCGGTGAGGAACGGGCCGGCCATGATCGCGTTGACCCGCACCGCAGGACCGTAGGCCTGGGCGAATCCTTTGGTCAGGATGTTCAGGCCCGCCTTGGCCGCCGCGTACGGCAGATCGCCCGGAGTGGGCCGTTCCGACGCGATCGAACTGATGTTGATGATCGATCCGCCGTCGCCGGCGGCCATCCGGGGTGCGATCAGGGTGGTCAGCCGGAAGGCACCTTTGAGGTTGACGTCGAAAACCTTGTCGAACAGTGCCTCGGAGATATCCGCGAGACTCTCGTACAGCGGCGACATTCCGGCATTGTTGACCAGGATGTCGACGTGACCGAACTCCTCGTAGACTCGATCGACCAGTTGCTGCTGTGCGTCCCAATCCCCGACATGGCAGGCCAGCGGCAGCGACCGGCGCCCGGTGGCGGCGGTGACCTCCGCGGCCAGCTGCGCGCAGCTGTCGAGTTTGCGGCTGACGATGACGGTGTCGGCGCCCGCCGCGGCGAACGCGAGCACCATTTCCCGGCCGAGGCCGCGACTGCCGCCGGTGACGAGGGCTACCTTGCCCGCCAAGGGGAGTGCCGGATCCGTCATGAGTGAACCTCCTTGCCGAGGGGTCATCAGCGCGGTGCCATCCGGATGGCACCGTCGAGCCGGATGACCTCGCCGTTGATCATGGGATTGGACAGGATGTGCGCGGCGAGCGAACCGAACTCCGCCGGATCGCCGAGCCGGCTCGGATGCGGTGTCTGCGCCCCGAGGGATGCCTTGGCCTCTTCGTTCAGTCCGGCGAGCAGCGGGGTGTCGAACAATCCCGGGGCGATGGAGACGACCCGGATACCGAGCGAGGCCAGGTCACGGGCCAGCGGCAGGGTCATCCCGGCGACGCCGGCCTTGGACGCGGCGTACGCGGCCTGGCCGATCTGGCCCTCGAACGCGGCCACCGACGCGGTGGTCACGAGCACACCGCGTTCTTCACCGTCGAGTTCGAGCCGCGCCATGCGCTCGGCGGCCAGCCGCATCACATTGAAGGTACCGATCAGGTTGATCGTCACCACCCGGGTGAAGACCTCGAGCGGGAAAACGCCCTGGCGGCCGACCACCCGCAGCGACCGCCCCGTACCCGCACAGCTGACGACGGCGCGCAGTTCGCCGAAATCCTCGGCCGTGTCGAGCGCGGCCGCCACGGCGGACTCGTCGGTGATATCCGCGGGCGCGAACAGGGCGTTCGCACCGAGCCCGGCGGCCATCGCCGCGCCGTCGGAGGTCGGCAGATCGAGCAGCACCACCCTCGAGCCCTCGCCGAGGAGCCGGCGCGCGGTCGCGAGCCCCAGTCCGGACGCACCCCCGGTGACGAGGGTGACCTTGCCGTTGATGTTCACACTGTGCCTTTCTTCTCCTCGGCCGCTCTGCCGAGTGGTTCAGATCCGTTCGACGATCAGGGCGTTGGCCATACCGCCGTGCTCGCACATCGTCTGCAGGCCGTAACGGCCGCCGGTACGTTCCAGCTCGCCGACCATGGTGGCGAGCAAGCGCACGCCGGACGCGCCGATCGCATGTCCCAGCGCGATCGCGCCACCGGCCGGGTTGAGGCGCGCGAGATCGGCGTCGAATTCGCGAGCCCAGGCCAGCGGTACCGACGCGAAGGCCTCGTTCACCTCGTAGACGTCGATCTCGTCCAGTTTCAGGACGGCGCGATCGAGCACCTGCCGGGTGGCCGGAATCGGCGCGGTGAGCATGTACAGCGGGTCGTCGCCGGCCACCGCGAAATCGACGAACCGGGCCCGGGGAGTCAACCCGAGGCGCGCGGCCTCCTCCTCCGCCATGATCAGGGTCGCGGCGGCCGCGTCGGTGAGCGGCGAGGAGTTACCCGGTGTGATCATCCAGTCCAGGTCGGGAAAACGCCGCGCCGACTCCTCCGCACGGAAGGAGGCGCGCAGCCCGCCCAGGCTCTCCAGCGTCGTGGCGGCGCGAATCGTCTCGTCGGCCTCGTGCACGCCACCGGGCACCGCCACCGGCACGATCTCGCGATCGAAATGCCCGGCGGCGGCAGTGGCGGCCGCGCGCCGATGCGATTCCAGCGCGTACCCATCGACATCCGCGCGCGTCAGCCCGTACCGCTGTGCCACCAACTCGGCGGCGACACCCTGGCCGATCCAGCCCTCCGGATACCGCTGCCCGAGGGCCACGCCCACCAGATCCTGGCCCATCGGCGCGGTGCCCATCGGGACCCGGCTCATGGATTCCACACCGCAGGCGATCACGGCATCGTAGGCGCCGGCGATCACGCCCTGGGCCGCGAAATGCACCGCCTGCTGGCTGGAACCGCACGCCCGGGTCACGGTGGTGGCGGGCACGGATTCGGGCAGTCCCGCGGCCAGCGCGGCGGATCGGGTGATATTGCCGGCCTGCTCGGATGCCTGGCTCACACAGCCGCCGATGACATCGTCGATCAGGACGGGGTCGATCCCGCTGCGCGCGACCAGTGCGCGCAAGACCTCGGCGAGTAGATCGATCGGGTGGACCGCGGACAGGGCGCCACCGGCCTTACCCCGGCCCGATGCCGAACGGACGACGTCGACGAGCACGGCACTACGCATGGGTTCCTCCAGAAGATGTGGACCTGATTGCGAACGGAGTCATCGGCCCGTGACCGGTGCGGTGACGCGGGCGACGAGATCGCGGCGCACCAGTTTTCCGGTGTCGGTCCTGGGCAGTTCGTCCATGAACACGACCTCGTCGGGCGTCCGGGAACCGCGCAGGCGTTCCCGGCACCACACGCGAATCGCCTGGGCGTCGGGATGTTCGGCGGCCGTCGGCACGATCACCGCGCAGATCCGTTCCCCCCATTCGTCGTCCGGAACTCCGATCACCGCGACCTCGCGCACCTCGTCGTGCTCGGCCAGTACGTCCTCGATCTCGGCCGGCGCGATGTTCTCCCCACCCCGAATGATCGTGTCGTCGGCCCGGCCACCGATGTAGAGGTAGCCGTCCTCGATCCGGCCGCGATCACGGGTGGGGAACCAGCCGTCGGCGTCGAGCGCCGATCCCTTCCCCATGTACTCCCCGCTGACCTGGGCGCCGCGTACCCACAGCAGGCCGGTCGCACCATCGGCCAGTACCGCACCGTCCTCGTCGCGGATCTGTGTCTCCATGCCGGGTACGACCCGCCCCACCGAGGACAGCCGGTCACGCAGGCGCGGATCGGCCAGGGCGTCGCGGTGGTCTTCCGGACCCAGCACAGCGATGGTCGAACTGGTCTCGGTCAGCCCGTAGGCGTTGACGAATCCGGTGTCGGGAAAGGCCGCGAGAGCGCGTTCGAGCACCGGTTGCGGCATCCGCGCCCCGCCGTAGGCCAGCGAAGCCAGTTCCGGCGCGTTCCCGGGCGCGCCGTCGAGATACTCGACCACTCGCGCCAGCATGGTCGGGACCACCATCGCGCTGGTGATCCCCTCGCCCCGCACGGTGTCCAGCCAGGCCTGGGGTGTGAAATCCGGCAGGTGCACCATCCGGCGGCCCGCGTACACATTGCTGAGCACCGCGCCCATTCCGGCGATGTGATAGGGCGGAGTGCTCACCAGCGTCGCGTCGTCCTCGGCCGCAGCACCGAACTCGACGGTGTTGAGCAGGTAGGACAGCAGATGCTGGTGTCGCAGGAGCACACCCTTCGGCGCGGAGGTGGTGCCGCTGGTGAACAGCACGACCGCCGTGGCGTCATCGGGCGCGGTCGCGGCAGGCGCGGGTTCGGCCGAGCGGGCGAGTTCCAGGAACTCCGCACCGGTGAGTACGACGTCGGCCGTGCCCTCGAGTTTCGCCCGGTATGCCGGGTCGGTGACGATCAGCGGTCGCTCCAGCTGCCCGACGAGATCGCGGAGCTGATCGGTCGCCAGCCGGTAGTTCAACGGGGCCAGCGGCACGCCGGCCCGGGCCGAGGCGAAGGTCAGGACCGGGAGCACCGGCCCGTTGACGCCGACGAACACCAGGTGCGCGGCGTCGTGTTCGGCCAGGACCGTGGCACCGCCGGACGCGAGAACGTCGAGCTGCCGGTAGGTCGTCCCCGACGCACGACGCCCCATGGCGAGTCTGTCCGGATGGACCGATGCGGCCATGTCCAGAACCATTTCGATACCCATTGCACCACCTGGTGAGAACGCTTGGATTGTTGATGTGCACCCGAGGTGCCGAGTCGTACACGGCAGGAAGCACCGGGGCCCGTCCGCGGCTAACGATAACAACTATGCGCCGGAATTTGAAGAAACTATGATTATGGTTCGTAGGAAATGTGTAAGCTCCGTGATCGGGAACCCCCGGTCGCATGCTGCGCCGGCCCGCCGTCGCAGCAGATTGCAGGAAGGCACGAGGTGGATCGATGAGGGATCAGGACCCGGTGGACGTCACCGTATTGACGTCATGGCTCGACCACAGCGGGGTCGGCGCCGGGCCCGTCACCGAGGTCGTCCCACTGACCGGGGGCACCCAGAACATCCTGGTCAGGTTCACCCGCGAAGGCACCGATTACGTGCTCCGCCGCCCACCGCTGCACAAACGCGCGAACAGCGACGAGACCATGCGCCGGGAGGCCCGGCTGCTCGCCGCCCTCGCCGGCAGCGCGGTACCCCATGCCCGCCTCGTCGCCGTCTGCGAGGACCTCGACGTCGCGGGCTGCGTCTTCTTCGTCATGGAGGCGGTCGACGGCTTCACCGCCACCACCGAAGTCCCCGAACCGCACGCTTCCACCCCCGAGCTACAGCATGCGATGGGCCTGTCCATGGTCGACAGCGCCGCCGCCCTGGGGCTGGTGGATCCCGCGGTCCTCGGCGACACTCAGCTCGCCCGCGCGGACGGATGGCTCGACCGGCAGGTCGGCCGCTGGCGCCGCCAGCTCGACTCCTATCACGACCTCGACGGCTGGCCCGGTCCGCAACTCGACGGCGTCGACGAGAGCGGGCGGTGGCTGGAAACCCACCGGCCGAGCCAGTGGCGCAAAGGAATCATCCACGGCGACTACCACTTCGGCAATGTGATGTTCCATCGCGACGGTCCGGCCGTCGCGGCTGTGGTCGACTGGGAACTGGGCACGGTCGGCGACCCGCTGCTGGACCTGGGACATCTGCTGGCCACCTGGCCGGATCCGGCCGAGACCCGCACCGTCGGGCTCGCCCGGCAGCTCGACGGCCTGCCCGGCCGCGACGAACTCATCGCCCGCTACGCCGCCCGCAGCGGCCGCGACCTGTCCGGCTTCGACTGGTATCAGGTGCTGGCCTGTTACCGGCTCGCCATCATCCTCGAGGGCACCCACGCGCGTGCCTGCGCCGGGAAGACCGATCCCGCCCTCGGCCGCCGCTTCCACGGTGTCGCCCAGGCACTGTTGGACCAGGCCCTCCGGCTCATCCGGCCCTAGTCCGGCCGCCCGACCAGAAAAGGACATTCATCATGGCCGAAGGCCCACTCGACACTCCGGTGGACTACACGTACCTGCGATACGAAACCCACGACGAGGGAACCATCGCCCGGATCGTGCTGAACCGCCCGAAGTATCGCAATGCCCAGAACCGCGGGCTGCTCGTGGAACTCACCGAGGCATTTCTGCGCGCCGAGGCCGACGATACGGTCCGCGTCGTGATCCTGGGCGGCGCCGGCCCCGCGTTCTCCTCGGGCCACGATCTGGGCAGCGCCGAGTACCGCGCCGAACGCGAACCCGGCCCGGATCAGCACTGGTCGTTCACCTGTACCGGTGCCACCTACGACGCGGTCGAATCCCGCCTTCACCAGGAATGGCACTACTTCTACGAGAACACCCGCCGGTGGCGGAAACTCCGCAAGATCACCATCGCGCAGGTGCACGGCAATGTCTTCTCCGCGGCCCTCATGCTCGCCTGGGCCTGCGACCTCGTCGTCGCCGCCGAGGGCACCCAGTTCGCCGATGTCGTGGCGACCCGGCTGGGGATGTGCGGTGTCGAATACTTCGGCCACCCTTGGGAATTCGGTCCGCGCAAGGCCAAGGAGCTGCTACTCACCGGTGATTGCCTGGACGCCGAGGACGCGCGGGCCCTCGGCATGGTCAACAAGATCTTCCCCGCCGCGGAACTGGATGAGCGCACACTCGAATTCGCGCGCCGCATCGCCCAGGTGCCGAGTATGGCGGCACTACTGGTCAAGGAATCGGTGAACCAGAGCCAGGACGCCATGGGTTTCTCCACCGCGCTCGACGCGTGTTTCTCCATCCATCAGCTCGGTCATGCGCAGTGGACGTACCTGTCCGGGGGCAAGAGCCCGGTCGGGACCACCGAACTCGGCCTGCCGGATTGGAAGTCGGCGCCGCCGGTGCAACGGGCGGACCCGTACCGTCCGTGAGCCTCGGCGGCATAGCCGGCAGGTCGCCGACCGGCCGACGCGGCAGCGGGGCAACACTCGTCTCGCCGTACGGCCTGCGGCGATGGCTCTCGGCCGGCCGGATACCCACCACAACCGAAGGCGGAGGCAACCACGATTGCCTCCGCCTTCGGTGTGCGGTCCTCGGTCGGTCCGCCGTCAGCCGCGGGTACCCCATGCGATCGGCGTGTCGAGGACTTCGGGATAGTGCTTCTCCTCGTAGCGCCAGATCGCGTCGATATGTTCCTCCATGGCCGCGAGTGCCGCGGCGGCGTCCCCGGCGGCGACCGCGCGATAGATCTTCTCGTGGATATCGCAGGTCGCGACACGGTGCCGTTCCGGATACTCCATTCCCACCGCCGAACCGTCGAGCATGTCCAGCAGGGCGTGGATGAGGTAACCGAACAGCGCGTTACCCGAGCCCTGGGCGATGGTGTCGTGGAAGACCCGGCTCATCTCGACGAAAACCTCCTCGTCTTCGAGGTTTTCGCGCATGGTGTCGACCGAGTACTTCAGCCGCGCGAGTTGTTCCTCGCTGATCCGGTCGGCGGCGAGTTTGGCCATCATGGGTTCCAGGGCCGTGCGGGCCTCGACGATCGTACGGAAGGGCGCGTTCTCGAATTGCAGCAGCAGCGTGATAGCCGTCGCCAGCCCCATACCGTCGGGCTGCTGCACGATCGGGCCGCCGCCGGGGCCGGGCTTGAGCGCGATGACGCCCTGTAGCTCGAGGAAGCGCAGTGACTCGCGCAGCGTGCCCCGGCCGATATCGTAGTCCTCGAGCATCACGCGCTCGGGCGGCAGTTTGTCACCGACCTTGTTGCCCCGTTTGTTGATGCCCTCGACGATCCGCTGTGCGACCAGCATCGCGGTCTTCTGCGGACGAAGCCCTGGCTGTCCCATGACACGTACCTCCATACGGTAAGGCCGCTCCCCCGCACCCACTGGAGTTCGAAGCCCCAACAATCTATGATTATGTTTACCTTATTTTGGGTCCGAACACCATATTGAAAGGCCCATATCCCGCAAGAAGCCGGCACGCGCGCCGGAACCCGCCGCGGCGCTGCGCACAGCGCCCCGGCCCTCGCACGATCCGGCCGTTACTCCGTACGCGGGCTTACACTTCCGGCCCGGCCGCCGCGGAGATCTCGTCGACCAGCCCCCACTCCCGCGCCCGCTCGGCGCCGAGCGCCACACCGGTCACGAACAGGTGCAACGCACGCCAGCGGCCGATCCGGCGCGGCACGCTCACCGTGCCCCCGGCCCCGGGAATCAAACCCATCGCCACTTCGGGCAGGCGGACGACGGTATCGGGCGCGGCGACCACCCGTCCGGCGAACGCGGAGATCTCGATCCCGGCTCCGACGCAGTGCCCGTGCAATCGGACCTCGATACGGTCGGCGAGCCGGGCCATCAACCGGGCGGCACCACCGCGGGTACGGATCAGATGCGCGGTCGCGATATCCGGTGTGTGGCCGAACTCGTCCAGATCTCCGCCGGAACAGAAGGACGACCCCGCACCGTCCAGGACGATCCGCCCGAACCCTTCGGCGACGACCGCGGTACGCAGTGCCTCGACCAGGCCGTCCCGTAACGCCGTCCCGTAGGCATTGCGCCGTTCCGGACGGTTGAGGGTGATCCGGAGGGTGTCGCCCGCGGCCGACAGCAGGACCGGAGCGGTATCGGGGGGCGGCGGCAGCGGCCGGCCCAACCGGCGCCGTTCACCGAGCCAGGCACCGAATTCGGCGCCGCCCTGCAGCGTCGAGTACGCCAGCGATTCCACATCGATCGCCGCGGGCACCGGTAGGGCTTCCGAGGCGCGCAACACCTGCCGGGCGATATGGGACGCCTGCGGACACCGTTGCACACAGGCGAGGAATTCGGTGCGCGCGCGTTCGAGGTCCGCCACACCCACGACCGAGCGATCCGCTGTCTCGGCCGTGGCATAGGTCAGGTCCAGCGCGGCGGTCAGGGGCGCCAGGTCCGGGGCGATCCCGCCGGAACAGATCCCGACCGCCAGGCTCCCCCACGCGGCAATACGGCCCGCGGCGGTTCGCGCGGCCGCACCGTCGGCGCCGTCCAGATCGACGATCAGCACGGGCTCCAGCAGCGACTCCGGGTCCAAGGCCGATTCCGGGAGAGCGCCACCGGCCACTTCCGCCGCGGTAAGCGTTCGCACGTCCATATCCACCGTCCCTGACTTCGTCCCTCGGAACGTAGCAGGACCCGGTCCGCGGCGATCGCCTGCCCGGAGCGCCCATCGCCCGCCCTTCCTGCGCGAAGGCCGCGCGGTCGCTGCCGGGCAGCCGGCGGGGCAACTCCCATCCGCTTGTCCGTCACGGGAGCGGCAGGCTCCGGACCCGCGCACGCGCAGATCCGGAGTGTGCGCTTTGCGTTCCGGCTGATCGCAATCCTGTCGGGTCGGCGCCGCGCGCGCTTGGATCGAGAGCAGCAACTGCGGGTCGCCATGGGAGCGTCGGCCGGCCGGCCCTCGGGGACGGTATCCGGCCGGACGCCACCGGTGGTCGCCGGCGGGCGTGACAGCCGCCGGCCCCTCGGTAACGGCGAACGGGCGGCCCGGCGGAGAGACCTCGGAGGAGCACCACATGGCAACGCAGACCGCGGACACCGGAAACGACACGTTCCTCGCCGACTGGCAGGACTGGCATCGGCAGCAGGAGGCACGGCTGGCCGACCCGCACGGATTCCTGGCGGTGACCGGCCTGCACTGGCTCACCGCGACACCGCAGCGGTTCTCCGACGCACCGGGCAGCTGGTCCACCGGCACCGACGGCGTCACCGTGGTTCTCGACGAGGACGAAGAACTGGTGATCGACGGAACCGTCCGGCGCGGCACGTACCGGTTCGGGGTCATCGCGGAACGCGGAGGTGTCGAGGCGGTATGGGGCGACGCCGTGATCGAGGTCGCCACACGCGGCGGGCACGATATCGTGCGCCCGCGGCACCCGGACAACCCGTTGCGCACCGGGTTCCGTGGCACGCCCACCTACGCACCGGATCCGAAATGGGTGGTCGCCGGACGCTACACCGCGTTCGCCGAGCCACGGCCCACCACGGTCGGAGCGGCCGTGGAAGGCCTCGAACACGTCTACGACGCCCCCGGCCGGATCGACTTCGAATGGGACGGGCAGACATTGGGACTCACCGCTTTTCCCGGGAAGACCCCGGGCGCTCTCACCGTCCTTTTCAACGATACGACCTCCGGCGTCACCACCTACGCCGCCAACCGCGTGCTGCAACTCCCGCCGCCGGACGCCGCCGGGACGGTGATTCTGGACTTCAACCGGGCCGTCAATCTGCCGTGCGCCTACACCGATCTGGCGACCTGCCCACTGCCTCCGGCGGAGAACCGGCTCCCGGTCGCGATCGAGGCGGGCGAGAAGATCCCTTACGAGCGCAGCTGACCCGATGAGTGCGCCCACCTCCCTCGCGAACCTGTCGTTCCTCACGCCGGGCAACTACCCCGACGAGGATCCCGCCGCCGGGCTCGAAGACACCCTGCGCCTGTTCGAGTTCGGTGAACGGCTCGGTGTCGACGGCGCCTGGGTCCGGCAGCGCCATCTCGAACACGGCGTCGGGTCGGCGGCGGTATTCCTGGCCGCGGCCGGACAGCGCACCCGTCGTATCCAACTGGGAACCGCCGTGATCCCGATCGGCTACGAGAGCCCGTTCCGGTTGGCCGAGGATCTGGCGATGGCCGATATATTGTCCGGCGGGCGGCTAATATCGCCGCCGCATCGACCCGGCCCGCCCGGCTCGGGTCGCGGTGGGCCGGGTGATCGTCCCGTTCGACAGCGCCGATCGCACCACTCGTGAACGCTATCGCCGCTACGCGGCCGGGCGATCCGAGCGCACCCGCGCCCCGCAGGGCGAGCGGCGGATCTTGTTCGCTCCGGATCTGGTCGGCACCGCCGAGCAGATCCTGGAGCGGCTGCGCGCTGATCCGGTCCTCGCCGGGACCACGGAGTTGCGGCTGGAACTCCCATACGAATTCCATCGCGGCGACTACGAGCAGATATTGCACGACACCGTCGAGTACATCGCACCGGAGTTGGGCTGGCAGCCGTCGACCGAACTGGTCTGACCACTTGACCTCTTACCAATAACGGGTCTACCGTCCGAGGTATGGCACTGAAGCGGATTGCCCGCCGGTCGGTTCCGGACGAGATCTACGAGCAGCTCGTCGACGACGTCCTCACCGGCGAACTCGCGCCCGGCTCGACCCTGCCCGCCGAACGTCAGCTGGCAGAAGCGCTGGGCGTCTCCCGGCCCACCGTCCGGGAAGCGGTCCAGCGGCTCGCGCGGGCAGGGCTGGTGGAGATTCGCCAGGGCGGCAGCACCACGGTCCGCGATCCACGTCGCTCCGGCGGCCTCGAACTGTTGCCGCGACTGATCCTGCGCGGCGGCCGGCTCGACCACTCCGTGGTACGCAGCATCCTGGAGACCCGGGCGACACTGGGCCGCGAGGTCGCCGGCCTCGCCGCCGGCCGGCACGGTCCGGCCGGCAGGCCGACGCTCACGGCCGCGGTGGACACACTCGCCGGCCGAGACGATCCGCTGGCGCGCCAGCTCGCCGCGCTCGCCTTCTGGGACCACCTGGTCGACGCCGCCGATTCGATCGTCTACCGCCTGCTCTTCAACCAGCTGCGCACCGTCTACGAACCCGCCATGGCCGCCCTCGCCGGCGTCATGGACACCGAGGTGGGACAGCCCGAGCGCTACCGCGCGCTCGCCGCGGCCGTCGTCGCCGGTGACGTCGACTCGGCCCGTACCCGGGCCGACGCGCTGCTGTCCCTCGCCACCGCGGAATTCGACAACCTCCTGCACCGATTGGAACAGACGCCATGAACCTCTCGCATATCGCCCGGCGTGGCCGTAATACCGGGATCGACCGTCTCGCCGAGGGGCGTCTGGCCGCCGACGAGGCGAAGGCCGCTCGCCGCGCACCGGAGTCGCTCGCGGACGTGTTCGCCTCGTTCCGTCACGCACCCTCGCCCTGGGTGATCGCCGCGCTGCTGATCGCCGCCGCCACAGCCCGCGTCCTGGTGGGCGACTGGCAACTCACCGATGCCCTGATTCCGGTGCTCATGGTGGCCGCGTTCCCGTTCGTGGAATGGGTCATCCATGTCTGCGTGCTGCACTGGCGGCCCCGCACCCTGGGCCGCTGGCGGATCGACTCGCTACTGGCGCGTAAACACCGGGAACACCATGCCGATCCGCGGATCCGGGAACTGGTCTTCATCCCGTGGCAGACCTTCCTCTGGCTGCTGCCCATCCTGGTGGCGGTCGCACTACTGGCCTTCGGCCGGCCGGGCCTGGGCCTGACCTTCCTCACCACCGTGGGCGTCCTCGGACTGGTCTACGAATGGACCCACCTCCTGGTGCACACCGACTACCAGCCGCACAGCGCGATCCTGCGCGCGGTACGCCGCAATCACCGTCTGCACCATTTCAAGAACGAGCACTACTGGTTCGCCGTCACGACTGCCGGAACCGCGGACCGGGTCCTGGGCACGTATCCCGATCCCGCCTCGATCCCCAACTCCCCCACCGCGAAGGCCCTGCACAAGCCGCAGGCCGCCTGACGCCCGGCCGCGGTATCGCCTTCCGGGCCAGTGGTCACCCGGTACCGGCTGCACAGCGCAAACCGCCACAGGGTAGTAGTGAACCCACAGCTTCACGGCGTTCGGGCGGTTCGGGATTCGACGTGCACCGCCGGCAGCCGGTTCTTCCGCAGGTTCCACACCCCACAGTTCCGAGGATGGCGTATGCACCGATTTCCCGGTCAGGACACGAGCACGGCACCGCACGAGATCGCCTGCCGTATCGAAGATCTGCTCGACGAGCAGGCTCGTGTGGTCGATGAGCTGCTATCCGCCGAAGCGGCGTATATCGAAGCGGTGGCCGCGGCCCGGGCAGCCGGCCTGCTGTGCCGGTCCGATCTGACCGAGGCCTATGACCGGTTACAGGGCTGGGGTATCTCCAATTTTTCGAATCGCTGGCGACGGTTGGTCGAAGCGGGCCCGGCGGACACGCCCGCGGCACAACCCACACTGGTGCCCGGCGGCAGGGGCATCACCACGATCCGGGCATCGTCCGAGGGGTGAGCAGCGACCCGCGGGGAAGACCCGCACGGCCGGATCGCCGGATCGGGCACCGCGACCTCGGCGCCGTCCGCGGCGCCGAGGACACCGGCGATCGCTTCGGGTGCCGATTCCCGAACCAACTCTCCTGATGCGTCGATTCTGCATCGTTTTGCGGGTAGTGTGGAGACTTACCGACGGAGATCTCGACTCGACCGTCCGCACCTGCCCGAGGCGGTCCCGCCTTCGCCGGGGATTTCCAGACCTGGCAGGGATGCCTGACGATGGGCTGAAACCGGCCCCACGCGAGCGCACCCGTCCGATCAACGCCGGGCGGCCCCGCCGCCGGACGGCCGGTAGCCGGAGAGGCGAGACAGTGACCCGGTCCGATACGGACACCGAGTGGACAGTCGGCGCGGTGGCCAGAAACCTCGGCGTTCCGGTCGCGACGCTGCGCAGCTGGAACCAGCGCTACGAGTTGACGCCCCGGCCGCACCGGCCCGGTGAACACCGCCTCTACACCCCGGGTGATGTGGCGGTGCTCAGGCGAATGGTCGACCTGGTCCGCGCGGGCATCGGCCCACGTCACGCGGCCGCGGCGGCTCGGACCACGCTCCACGCCCACCCCGCGCCGGGGAACGTGGAGCCGATGATGGCGGCGGCCGCTCGACTGGACATCACCCGACTGCTGGACACTGTCACCGCCCATATCGCGCACTTCGGCGTGACGGCGACATGGAATGGGTTGTGCCGGCCGGTCTTCGCCGAACTCGTCGACCGGCAGCGCCGCGGGCAGGGATTGATCGAGGTGGAGCACATGCTGTCCGGGGCGATCGCCACCGCCCTGCACCGCGCGGTGCCTCAGGTACGGGCCGACGGACACGTCGCCCCGGTGCTGCTGGCCTGCGCCGGAGGCGAATGTCATGCCCTTCCGCTCGAAGTCCTGCGCGCCGCACTGGCCGAAAACGGCATCCCGGCGGTACTGCTCGGCGCCTCGATACCCGGCAGCGCGCTGGCCGACGCCGTGGCCGGTGCACACCACCGTCCGGTGGTGGTGCTCTGGTCCCAGACGCCGCGGACCGCGGCTCACCGGCCACTCCCCCCGGGAAGCCGGACACCGGCGCAGTTGCTGCTGGCCGGGCCCGGCTGGACTGCCCGCACCACTCCCGCGGGCGCACGCCGGGTGGACACGCTCGAAGAGGCCGTCCACCTGATCGGCCGGATCCCGAACCGGCAGCACCACTGAGCCCTTGCCTCCCGGGCCGGTGATTCCACCGGATCCGGCCGAATCGCTTGCGCATCGTCCGGCACCCGTCGACCGGCGGACACCGGCATCACCGCGCGGCACACCCGGAGGAACCGGGAGCCGGCGTCACCGGGCGCGGTCGTAGACCATCGCCATCTCGCCGAGTTCGCCGACCTCGTGCCGGGTCAGCGTCCACTTCGTAGCGGGCAGGCCGTCGTCGAACAGCCGCTGCCCGCCGCCCGCGATCTCGGGCGTGATCATGAGATACAGTCGGTCGAGCAGGTCCGCGACCAGCAGCGGTTTGATGATGCTCGCACTGCAGTTGACGAGGATATCGCCCGAGCCGGCACCCCTCAGTTCGCGCACCACATCGGCAGCCGGGGCGTTCACGATCCGGGTTCGCTCCCAGGGTGCGTCGTCCAAAGTGCTGGACAGCACCACCTTTTCCGTGTCGACCAGCCACTTCGCATATCCGCGGTCGCGTGGGTCGGCACCGTCGTCGGCGGCGACGGTGGGCCAGTAACCGAGGAACCCCTCGGCGTTGCGGCGGCCGAGCAGCGCCGTCGTCGCCCCGTCCCATATGCGGCTCAGGTGGCGCCGCGCCACCTCGGTCGCGGCATAGGAGACGATCGCGCCCAGATCGCCGGGGCCGCCCGGTCCGCTGTAGCGCCCGTCGAGGGTGAGATTGATATTCGCGGTGACGGAACGTCGGGTGGAATCGGTCATGGTCGCGCGTCCTTCTCGTTGTCGTGCGCAGTGATATCGGTGCCGCCGACGGCGGCGGTGAGGTTGTCCAGCACCTGCTGCCAGCCGGTTTCGATTCCGGCGATGAACGGCACTGCTTCGGTGTCGGTGTCGGTGAGCGTCAGACCGAGCCGCAGGCGGGTGCCCTCCGCGGCCCGGGTCAGAGTCAGGTCGTAGTGCCCGGTGAACAGGACCGCATCCGCCGGGTCGCGAACCGACAGCCGGAATTCCAGCCGCTCGGGCTCGGCTGCCGCGGTGACCTCGCCCGCCGAGCGGTAGCGCCGCCCCTCGGCATCGCGATAGTCGAGGACGACGCGGCCGCGCGGGGCCGGCTCCAGAACGCAGTCGGTGACCGTCATCGGCGACGGAGCCCACCAGGACCCGAGCAGGTCCGGCTCTACCCAGTACCGCCAGACGACGTCGCGCGGTACCGGGAGCATCCGATCGAAGCAGAAGCTGCGCCCGTCGGCCCACCGGTCCCGATCCGCTCGCGTGGCTTCGGCATCGATCGCGGCGCGGTAACGCGCGATCACCTCACGCTCCCCCGCCTGCGCCCCGGCGGTATCGACCAGCTCCGCGAGGCGCCGCGCGAAGGCTTCCAGCGGCTGCGTCTCGATGGCGTAGACCCGCCGCTGCCCGAGCGGGAACACCGCGACCAGACCGGCCTGGGCGAGAGTCCGCAGATGCTTGGTGGTCTGCGGTTGCCGCAGACCGGTCAGCTCGGCGAGCTCACCCACCGACCGCGGGCGCTCTGCCAGCAGCTCGATGAGACGCCACCGCGCCCCATCCCCCAATGCCGAGGCGATCCGATCCATGATCCCGAGTATTCACCAAAGTGAATATTCAAGTCAAGGAATATTTTCCTCTTCCCAGGCTTTCCGCAAGACAGCGGCCGCCATCTGCGCGAACTCCCGCACCCGCCGCTCGCGCCGGTTCTCCGGCACCGCGACGCAGATCTCGACAGGTGCGGCGTCCAGCACCTGCCGGTAGATCAGGTCGGGCCGCGAGTACGCCCGCGCAACCCCCCGCGGCACCACTGCGATACCGTGGCCGGACGCGACGAGCTCGAACTTCTCCTCGATCGATGCCGTACGCCGGACCTGCGCACCGATAGCCGGCTCCCCCGCGAGATCCGCCTCGCGCAGCGGCCGGTCGGCAATCGGCGGCCCGGCGAGCCGATGAGCGACCGGCAGGCACGCGACTTTCGGCTCGGTGCCCACCGTGACAGTGCGCAGCCCGGCGCCGTCGAAAGGCCGGCGCAGATACCCGACATCGGCCCGGCCGTCACGCAACGGCAGTTCCCGTTCCCACCACTTCAGTTGGAACAACTCCACTTCCACCTCCGGCCGGCTCTCGGCGAAAGCCCGCAGGGCCGGGGATACGCGCAACCCGGAGGCGAATCCGACGACGAGGCGCTCCACCCCGCGGTCGACCTCCCGCACCCGCCGGACAGCGGAATCGACGGTGGTGAACAGCCCCCGCGCCTCCTCGTACAGCTGGGCGCCCGACGGCGTCAATTGCACACTGCGGGTGGTGCGCTCGAGCAGCGTGCAGCCGAGTTCTTGTTCGAGCGCGCGAATCTGCCTGCTCAGTACGGGTTGAGCGATAAAGAGGGACTCGGCGGCCCGGCCGAAATGCAGATGCTCCGCGAGCGCGGCGAAGTAGCGGAGCTTACGCAGGTCGAGATCCATACCCTGAAGATATCAATCCGCTCCAGGAGGTATTGGACGGCGAGCACGGCGCGCACGCAGGGTGGTGATCATGATCGTGATCACCACGCCCACGGGCGCTATCGGCAGCCGTCTTCTCGGGATCCTCCTCGAACGCGCCCCGTCCCGGTGCGAGGACCTCCGCGTGATCGTGCGCGACCCGGCCAAGCTCGCCGGCCCGGTCCGCGACCGGGTCGATATCGTCCGTGGCTCGCACGACGACCCCGCCACCGTGGACCAGGCCTTCGCCGGAGCCGACGCGGTGTTCTGGCTCGTCCCACCGGATCCCACGGCACCGAGCCTGGACGTCGCGTATTCCGGCTTCACCCGCGCCGCGGCCCGGGCGTTCACCGCACACGGTGTCCGGCATGTGGTCGGAGTTTCGGCCTTGGGCCGCGGCACCCCGGTCGTGGACCGCGCCGGCCTCGTCACCGCCTCACTGGCGATGGACGACCTCATCGCCGGCTCCGGCGTCCACTATCGCGCGCTCGCGAATCCGTCGTTCATGGACAACGTACTGCGCCAGGTGCATTCCATTCGGGACGAGGGCGTGTTCACCGGCACCCTGGCCGCCGACCTGCCGGCACCGCTGGCCGCGACCGAGGATATCGCCGCGGCCGCGGCCCGGCTGCTGCTCGACCGATCGTGGACGGGGACCGGTGAGGTTCCGGTACTGGGCCCACAGGACCTCACCCCCGACGAGATGGCACAGACGATATCGGAGGTGCTGGGCAGGCCGGTGCGCTACCACCGGGTGACACTCGACGACCTGGCCGCGTCCACGGCGGGCTTCGGCGCCGGCGATGCTTTCGTCCAGGGCATGGTCGATATGATGCGGGCCAAGGACGAAGGCCTCGACAACGGTGTGCCGCGCACCCCGCAGACCACGACTCCCACCACCTTCCGTCAGTGGTGTACAGCGGTTCTCGCTCCCGCCGTGCTCGCCTGATCACGGCCGGACACCGTCGGCAGATCATTCGGTGGGCGGACCCGTGAACCGCACCCGCCCGGCTGCCGACGGCCGGGCGGGCCGCCGGGCACGCGGGCTCTCCACAACCCTTCTCGGACGACCGGAGGACAGCGCCGCGCGCCTCGATCCGCAATCACCGGTGGATGCGGCCCGGACCGAAGGTCTCGCGCCCGGCGGCGTTCACGGGCGCTCCAAGTAGGCGACTATGCCGCCGATCAGGGCTTTCAGCGCGTCGTCGAGATCGCCGTAGGTACCCAGGGTGCGTTCGGAGGTGATCCCGCGCATCGCCGCCGGGATGAGGGCGGCCACCTGCCGCACCTTGTCCGGGTCGAGTTCCATATCGGCAAACGCGCGCTGACAGGCCTTGTCCCAGTTCGGTTTCCACGAGGCCAGTTCCGCGGCGGTGCGCGGATAGTCGCGCTCGAGTTCGGTGTGCTCGCGGGGCAGGGCGGCGCGCAGTGTTTCGATGGCCAGCGACTCCGGTCTGCGCAGCCCGCCGGCCATGGCGTCGATCATGGCGGCCACCCGCTCGTGCAGGGTGCCGTCCGGTTTGATCCCGGCGGGCAGGTCGCCGCGCTTGTCCGCGGTGTACCGCAGGACCGCCGCCCACAGGCCGTCGATATCGCCGAACTGGTACTTGATCACTCCCCAGGTGGCGCCGATATCGCGGGCGATCCGATTACCGGAGACCGCCGCGGGATCACCGGTGGCCAGTGAGGCGATCGCCGCCTCGAGCATGCTCTCCCGGGATTGGATCCCACGCCGGTTCGCTCGTCTC
The DNA here is from genome assembly GCF_000720425.1 of Nocardia rhamnosiphila NBRC 108938. GTDB lineage: Bacteria > Actinomycetota > Actinomycetes > Mycobacteriales > Mycobacteriaceae > Nocardia > Nocardia rhamnosiphila. Next base: position 1,375,478 of record NZ_JOAJ01000001.1, read on the forward strand.
CCGCCCACCACCGCTTCCGTCACGATGGACGACTTTACCCGCCCTGAGCAGGCATATCTAGTTTCACATAGCCCTCTTGTAATCTTTCAAAGAGGGTTCTATGCTCGGGAGCGCCACGTGACCGGCGTCATATACCGACGCACCCACGGTGCCGTGGCCGCGCCCGCTACAGCCCTCGATTCCTGGAGGATCGCGATGGCAAAACCACCACTACCGATGGAGCCGACGGGCTGGTTCCAGGTGGCCTGGTGCCGCGAGATCGGCGTCGGTGCGGTACACCGGATGAAGTACTTCGGCCGCGAAATGGTCGCCTGGCGATCGGCATCGGGGCAGATCACCGTATTCGACGCCTATTGCGAGCATCTGGGCGCGCATCTCGGCTACGGCGGCCGGGTGGAGGGCGAGAACCTCGTCTGTCCGTTTCACGGCTGGGAGTGGAATCGCGAGGGGCGCAATGTCTGTATCCCCTACGAGAGCCACCCGAACAAGGGCCGCCGCCTCCGCGGCTACCCGGTGGTGGAGCGCAACGAAGGCGTCTGGATCTGGTACGACATCGACGGCCGGCCACCGCATTTCGAGGTCCCCGATATCTTCACCGCGTTCGGCGACGGCAAAACCGCCGCGGACTACTACCCGCCGGTGCCCACGGCCACGCTGTACCGGCCCGGGCTCGAGCTGCACCCGCAGTACGTCATGGAGAACGGTGTCGATTTCGCGCACTTCAAGTATGTGCACAAGACCCCGTTCGTGCCGGAGTTCACCCGCCACGATTTCTCCGGGCCCGTCTCCTACGTCGATTTCACCATCGCCTTCGACGAGGGCGTTGCCGAAGACCAGGTCAACAGTGGTGTCGAATCGATCAACGCCGGACTCGGATGTTCGATCACCAAGAGCTGGGGCATGATCGACAACCGCACCATGCCCGCGGTCACCCCGGTCGACGACCGCACCTCCGATGTCCGGTTCACCGTGTGGATCGGCCGCAGGCCCGGCGACGAGAGCCCGGAGCCCACCTCCTACGGCACGGCGATGGCCGGTTTCGTGATCGAGCAGTTCGAAGCCGATATCCACATCTGGGCGCATCAGCGCTACTCCGACCCGCCCGCGCTGTCGCGCAAGGAATACGCGGGCTTCCGGGCACTGCGCGAATGGGCCCGGCAGTTCTACCCGGACACCGGCGCGGCCGAACCCGCACCGGACGCGAAGGCGGCCGGCGTATGACCGCGGGCCCGAACCAGCAGCCCCGACCCGCAGACAGAAAGGCCCATCCATGAGCACCTCCGGCAAGATCCGGGTATTCCAGGTCGCGACCGGCAATCTCGGCACCGAGATGATCGGCCGCATCCGCGACCATCCGGATCTCGAACTCGTCGGGCTGCACTGCTACACCCCGGACAAGATCGGCCGGGACGCCGGCGAGATCGTCGGCATCGGACCGATCGGGGTGACGGCGACCGGTACGGTCGAGCAGATCCTCGAGGCGCGCCCCGATGTCCTCACCTTCCATGGCGTCTTCCCCGACGAAGATCTCTACGAGAAGGTGCTGGAGGCCGGCATCAATGTGGTGACCACCGCGGATTGGATCACCGGATTCCACCGCGACACCAACCACTCCCACCCGTCGGGGCGCAAGGTCAGTGAGATCATCGGGGCCGCGTGCGAGCGCGGCAATTCCACCTTCTACGGCACCGGTATGAATCCGGGCCTGGCCCAGATCCTCGGGATCGTGCACACCGCCGACGTCGCCGCGATCGAGAACATCACCGTCACCGAATCGGTGGACGTCTCCTGTCACCATTCCGTCGACACCTGGAAAGCAGTCGGATACGGCCGCCCGGTCGACGATCCGGCCATCCCGGACTCGTTGCACAAATACACCGCGGTCTTCGCCGATTCGGTCTACCTGATGGCCGATGCCTTCGACCTCGAACTGGACGAGGTCACCTTCCACTACGAGCTCGGCGCCTGCACGAAGGACGTCGATCTGGGCTGGTATTTCCTGCCCAAGGGCTCACTCGGCGCCAACTACATCAAATACCAGGGTCTGGTCGACGGGGTGCCGCGGGTGGAAACCCATCTCGAATGGCAGATGACCCCGTATACCGACCCCGCGTGGAATATCAAGGGCTGCTACATCACCCAGATCACCGGCGATCCCAGCATCTACAGCAAACATATGATCTTCCCCCGGAAGGGCTTCGACCTGTCGAATCCGGAGAACTTCGCGTCGATCGGGATGACCGTCACCGGATTACCGGCCCTCAACTCCCTGCGATCCGTTGTTGCCGCGCGGCCGGGCATCATCACCAGCGCCGATCTCCCGCTGCGCGCTTTCGCCGGGCGTTTCGCCGGCTGAGCGGTACGCCACGGGCCCACCGGATCGCCCGAGCGGTCCGGCGCCGGTCACCGGCCGTGGCCCACGACGCGCTCACTGTGCGACCACCCAGTCGGCAATATCGTCGATGACCTGGACGTCCACATGGTGGGGCCGGGTGTAGTCCGCGGGCAGGGAGAGGCCCTCGCCGGGGAAGAACATATGGTCCACGGCCGGGTAGGTACGGATCGTCACCCGGGGGCGATCGGCGAGTGCGGTACGCCAGCCGGCCAGGTCCGCGGCCACCGTCACCTGATAGTCGCGTTCACCCTGGAGGAACAGCATCGGTCGATTCAGGGTCGCGGCCGCCGCGGCCGGGTCGTAGGCGCGCAGGTCCAGCCAGTACGGCGCGGGCATCCCGAAGGGCAGCCGATCGGCCGGCGTGGTGGGGGAAAGGTCGTCGCTGTCCACCAGTTCCGCCTGTGCCGTGACGATCTCGACCGACGGCAGGCCGGCAGCGGCCGCCGGATCGACCCGCCCCAGGTGTTCGACGACCCGCACCAGCGACCACTGCAGCGGCACCGTGTCCCCGGCCAGGACGACCAGACCGGCCACCCCGGGGTCCGCGGCCGCCACCCGCGGGGCGAATCTGCCACCCATACTGTGGCCGACCACGAAGACACGACCGGCGTCGATATCCGGGAGGGCGCGCAGGTACCTCACCGCCGCCACGGCGTGGGGGACGTATTCGTCGGTGGGTGTGAAGCCGGCCGTCGCGGCAACCGCCTCGGGATGGGCGTAGGTGACCTTGTCGAATCGCAGCACCACCACCCCGCGACCGGCCAGCCCCCACGCGATGTCCTTCAGGTTCTTGTTCGGTCCGGCGGTGCCGTCCCGGTCGAATGGTCCGCCGCCGGCGAGCAGTACTACCGCCGGAAACGGACCCGCACCGCGCGGCGCGGTGACCGATCCCGGGACGGCGAACTGCCCGGATCCCACCGTTGTCTCCCACTCGGTGAATGCCATCGGATCGGCATACTCCGGCGCCCGCCACATCTCGGCCCGTTCCACGATGTCGTCCCTGACCACCCCGGCCACCTTTCTCTATTTTGAGAAAGGTAGCACAGATGAGAACATTGCCCTTGTGAACTCCCTGGAGCTGCTGGCCCACCCGGTCAGACTGCGGATCGTGCACACCATGTCCGCGGGCGACGACCACACGACCGCGCAACTGTGCGCGCGGTTGCCCGACGTTTCGAAGGCCACCGTCTACCGGCACGTCGACATCCTCGCTACCGCGGGCATCCTCGAGGTCGCCGGTGAACAGCGCGTGCGCGGCGCCGTGGAGCGCAGCTACCGCCTGCGCCGGGAAGCGGCGGTCGTCGACCCCGAAACGGCGGCTTCGGCAACACCGGAGGACCACCGCGCGATTTTCGCCGCCGCGATGGCCACCCTGCTCGCCGAGTTCAATACCTACCTCGACAGCGGAAACGCCGACCCCGTCACCGATCTGGTCGGCTATCGGCAGCATGCGATATGGCTGAGCCCGGCGGAGGTCGCACAGCTGATCGATGAGCTGCGCGCGGTGCTGCTCCCGCGCCTGCGGAATCCGCCCGGGCCCGGGCGCGTCCAGTATCTGCTGAGCCCCGTCCTCTTTCCGGTCGGCGGCCGGCCCGCCCCCGATCCGGCGACGGATATCGCGCAGAATTCGTGAGCACACCGGCCGGCCCGGCACATCGGACTCCGCGACTACCGGGCCCGAAAGCAGTGCGGCCGGACCGACGATTCAGCCGAAGAGCGCGTGGCAGGCGGCGTAGCCCAGGGCCGCCGCGACCGACCCGAGGGCGACGCTGAAGGCGGCATAGCCGATCGCGTGCCGGTAGGCGCGCTGTTCGGTCAGTCGCACGGTCTCGTAGGAGAAGGTGCTGTATGTGGTGAAGGCGCCGCAGAATCCGGTGCCCACGAGCACCGCCCACACGGCCGGTAGCCCACGCCGGTGAGACAATGCGCCGGCCGCAGTTCGGTGATCACCACCATCAGCGCACCGAGCAGGAAACTGCCGCCGACATTGATGACGAAGACCGTCCACGGAAACCCTCCGGCCGGTGTGGGCCAGCTCCTGCTCCGCGACCGGACGCGACCGAGCCGGGCGTCACGAGGCCGGGTACCAGCCGATCCGGCACGTGTCGTCGACGGGCCGGGTGATGGACCAGAGGCGGCGGAACCGGGAGGCGGCGATCTTCCAGCGGCCGTCCTCGAGGACGTAGGAGTCCTCGTATTCGCCGGTCGACAGCGTATCGGTGTGGTCGAGCAGGTTCACCTGACGGAACTGCATGGTCCACTGCCCGGAGGCGGTACCGTCGGCGTGCACGGTGATATCGGGGTGCATCCCGTGGTGCATATCGAGCACCACATGTTTCCCGTCGACCCGCCGCAGGGCGATGGATTCGAAGACCGCGGCCATTCCATCCGCGTCCGAAACCCCCAGCTCGCCGTAGTCGAGCACAGCACCCTCGGTCACGAAACACGCCCGGAAACGCACGGGGTCCTTGGCATCGCAGGCACGGAAGTAGCGGTGTTTGAGCGCCTTGATCGCCTCGATCGCTTCCAGCACGGTGAGGCGCTGGGCCGGGTCGGCCTCGGGTGACGGTGATCCGGACATACGGCCTCCTCTTTCGGCGGCCGGTATCCGTCGCGCTACGCCGGCCCCGGCCGAACCGGCTCGTATCGCATCACATCACATCACCACCGTGCGGGGACGGCCCGGCTCACCGAAGTCGCCGCCCGCGAGCTACCGAGGAGTGCCGATCCGCACCGGGCCGCCATCACGCTTCCCGACGAGAAGCTCCACCGGGCGGATCAGTGCCTCGTCGAACCGGCCGCCGGACAACAGGTTCGTCGCGGCGGCATGTGAGCCGACCGGACGACCGCCGGTGCGCGTTATGGTGAGGCTGCCGGACGGTCTTTCCGCCGGGCCCCGTATACGGCCCACCGGTTCGCGAACGGTCCCGGGTCTCGTCGACACAAGGGGCCGGAAGGGCCGGGAGTTCCCGCCGGACTGCTGGACATTCGACTGCTCGCGAAAGGTGGCAGGATGCGCGCATCCTACCGGGAAGTGATGGACCGGCGGCCGGGTATGCGACCCGCCGCGCGATGACCGGGAGTCTCGCGAAACGCCGGTGGCACGACTTGCGCGGGTCGCGGTTCTTCCCGGCCACCGTGATCATCGGCATCCTGGCCTGTGCCGCCGCCCTTTTCGCCGGCTCCTACACCTATGCCACCGCCAACCCGAAGCCGGAATACGTGCCCATCGCGGTGGTCGGATCGATGCCCGCCGCACAGGCGGCGCAACTGGAAGCCGAGCTGACGACGGCGATGGGCAGCTCGCTGCGGGTCCACCGTTTCGCCGACCGCGCGACCGCGCTCGCCGCGCTCCAGGACCAGGAAGTATTCGCCGTCGTCGGAACCTCTCCGGCCGACAACACGGTGACACTCGATCTGTCCAGCGCCTCCGGTCAGACGGTGGCGACCGCCCTCGCGCAGGGTCTGCCGCCCATCGCCGAACACGCCGGGTACACCGTGCGGGTCGACGATCTGAATCCGCTGCAGGACGGCGACCCGCACGGTCTCACCATCTTCTACATGACGATCGCCGCGGTCGTCGTCGGATTCGTCGGCGCGGTCCAACTCGGGGTCAACGCCCGTGATCTGCACGCGGGCGAACGTATCGCCTGCACCGCGGTATACGCGCTGCTCGGCGGCTTCGCCATCGTGGCAACCGTCGATTGGCTCCTCGGCGCGCTCGAACTCCCGTTCCGGTCGTGGGCGGTGCTCGCGCTCACCATGTTCACCTGCGGCATGGTCTTCACCATGTTCCAGGCCCTGTTCGGACGATGGGCGATACTGCCGACCTGGGGCATCATGATCCTGCTCGGCAACCCGACCTCCGGTGGTTCGGTGTCGTGGCCGCTGCTTCCCCGCCTGCTCGCGACGATCGGCGGGTGGCTGCCACCGGGTGCGTCGGTGAACGCGCAGCACACCGCCGTCTACTTCCCGGACCATCAGCATCTCGGCCCCTGGCTGGTGCTCGCGGGGTGGTCGGCGGTCGCGATCGGGGTGTTCCTCGTCGCGCAGCGACGATCGGACAACCGGCGGCCCGCGGGCGCCGAGGCGGGCTGAGCAGAGCCGCACCGGTCGTCTCCGAGCCGGCTGTCGCCGACGCGAAAAACGCCTGACCGGACGATGTTTCACATCAGGGCCGGCGGTACACGTCGAAAATGCTTTGCCCATCTCCGGCCCCACTGCGACCATCCGCGGATGCGCTCCTTCGACGATCTCGTGACCGAAGCCGTAGCCGCCGATATCGACGGCTGGAGCTTCGCCTGGCTCGACGGCCGCGCCATCGAGGAGCGGCCGCCCTGGGGTTACGCTCGCGAGCTCGGCCGGCGACTGGCCGCCGCCCGGTCGGCCCTCGACATCGATACCGGGGGCGGTGAAGTGCTGGCCGAGGCCCCGGTCCTGCCGCCGGCGATCTACGCGACCGAATCCTGGCCGCCGAACGTCGAACGGGCTTGGCATCGGCTGAGCGGACGCGGCGCCACCGTGGTGCAGACCACGCCCGGCGGTCCGCTGCCCTTCCCGGATCGCAGCTTCGACCTCGTCACGGCCCGCCATCCCGTACGCCCGGACTGGACCGAAATCCACCGTGTCCTCACCGACGGGGGACACTATTTCGCCCAGCACGTGGGCCCGGGTTCGGCGTTCGAACTCATCGAACGCTTTCTCGGTCCGCAGCCCGGGCAGCGCACGCAGCGCGACCCCGCCCGGGAAGCCGCGGCGGCCGAAGCCGCGGGGCTGACCGTGGCAGATCTGCGCACCGCGCGCTGCCGGATGGAATTCTCCGATATCGGCTCCGTCGTATGGATCCTGCGCAAATGCGTGTGGTGGGTGCCGGATTTCTCCGTCGATCGCTACCGGGACGCCCTTGTGGAACTGGACCGGGAGATGCGCGCTGGGCATCCGTTCGTCGCATTCTCCACCCGGCATCTCTTCGACGTGGTCCGCTGACCCGGCACGACAGACGTGCCTGCCGGCCGAGGTATCGGCGTCGGTGCGCGACACTGGATCGGTGAGTACCGACAACGGCCCGACACCCCCGCCGGCCAGCGCCTCGATCATCGTGCTGACACTGGCGCGGCGAGTGGAGACCGAACTCAACGCCGCCCTGGCAACACTGGATCTGACCGTCGGCCGCCTGGGCCTGCTCGGCCATATCTCCGGGGTCCCGGGTGCGTCGTTCTCGGAACTGGCGCGGATGTCGGGGATCAGCGTGCAGAGTGTGCACACGGCGGTGAAGGCCCTGGTCGGCGCCGGACTGGTCCACGACCGTACGGCCCGCGCCGGCTCGGCGTCGGCGATCGAACTCACCGCCGAAGGAACTCACCTGCTCCGGGCCGCCCAGCAGGTGGTCACCGATGTCGACGAACGCCTGTTCGGGCCGGCCGCCGACCCGGTACAGCGCCGGATCGGTACGGCCGTCGTGGACGCGTTCACCGGCCGAGCCACCCCCTGAACCATGCCGCCGCCATCCAGGTGGCAGCACGGTCGGCCGGGATACGGGCTCCCGTAATGTCGCCTCCACGAGGGGCCGCCTGGGCGCCCGGACGAGAAGGAGGCTGTGGGTGCCGGGAACACCGTGGTCACACCGGATGGGTTTATCGGTCCCGATCGTGAACGCCCCGATGGGCGGAGTGGCCGGGGGGCGGCTTGCGGCCGCCGTGTCCGCGGCCGGCGGGCTCGGGATGATCGGCATGGGCAGCACCGGATCGGCCGCGGCCCTGGAACACGAACTCACGCAACTCGTTCCGGCGCCCATGCTCTTCGGTATCGGCATGGTGGGCTGGGTGCTCGAGCGCGAACCCGCCCTGCTGGATGCGGCCCTGGCCGCGCGGCCGGCGCTCGTCTCGGTCGGTTTCACCGAGAAGTGGGCCTGGGTCGAGCGGGTCCACGCGGTGGGGGCGGCGGCGGTCACCCAGGTCTACGACGCGGACCATGCCCGCCGGGCCGCGGCGGCCGGAGTGGATGTCCTGGTCGCGCGCGGCAGCGAGGGCGGCGGCCACGGCGAAACCCGGTTGGGCACACTCGCGGTACTGGACGCGGTACTCGACGCGGTCACGGTTCCCGTCCTCGCCGCCGGTGGTATCGCCACCGCCCGGGGTCTGGCGGCCGTGCTCGCGGCGGGGGCGGCCGGTGCCTGGCTCGGCACCTGCCTGTCGGCCTGCCCGGAAGCCCTCACCCCGGAACCCGCTCGCGCCGCGCTGGTACGCGCCCGGGCCACCGATACGGTGGTCACCCGGGTCTTCGATCTGGGACAGCGGCTCCCCTGGCCCGACCGCTATCCCGCCCGAGTACTGGCCAACGAGACCACCCGTAACTGGGCGGAGCGGGAGGCCGCGTTGTCCGCCGACGGTGCGGCCCGCGACGAGGTGGCGGCGGCCGCCGCCACCGGAGACCCCCGCCGCGCCCCGGTCGACGCCGGTGAGGGAGTCGGCGCCCTCACCCGCAGCCTCCCGGCCGGTGAGGTCATCGCCGCATTGTGCACCGGGGCCGATCGGCTGTTGGGCCGGTGGGCGCACGGCGCCGGGACCGTGTTCGACAGCGGCACGCCGCGCGGCCCGGGGAGCGACTGACGCTCGTCAGATCCAGCCCTTCTCCCGCGCCCTGAGGGCCGCCTCGTACCGGTTGGAGACCCCGAGCTTGGCCATGGCCGCGGAGAGGTAGTTGCGGGTGGTCCCCGGCGACAGGTGCGCTCGCCGGGCGATGTCCTCGACCGACGAGCCGTCGAGGGCATATTCGAGAACATCGGCTTCCCGTGCGGTGAGCACGGTGTCACCGGCGCTGATGGCTTCCGCGGCCAATTCCGGATCGACATATCGGCCGCCGCCGTGCACCGTGCGGATCACTGCGGCCAGCGTCGCCGCCGAGGTCGTCTTGGGCAGGAAACCCCGGACACCCGCGGCCAGCGCCCGTTTGAGGTAGCCGGGCCGGCCGTGGCTGGTGACGATCAACGTGGCGGCGCCCGGCGTGAGCCGCTGCAACTGCGTAGCGGTCTCGATCCCGTCGATACCGGGCATCTGCAGATCGATGACGGCCACCGCGGGCGGCTCGCCCGCCGCACGATGCCGCCATACGGCCAGGAGTTCTTCCCCGGAGCCGACATGATCGACGACCTCGAGATCGGGCTCGAGATCGAGCATCGTCGCCAGCGCCGCGCGGATGAGCGTTTCGTCGTCGGCGAGAAAGACAGGGATCATTGTTTCTCCCAGCGGATTTCCAGGACGAACTCGTCGGCGGTCGCGGTGACGGCGAGGCTCGCGCCGACGGCCGCGAGCCGCTCCGCGAGACCACGTAATCCCGAATGCCGGCCCGGCGTGCCGCGCGGACGGTCGTTGCGCACCGACATACCGGCACCACCGAACGCGAGAGTCGCCGACGTGGCCGCGGAATGCTCGACGATATTGGTCGTACCCTCCCGCACCACCCAGGCCGCGACCTCGTGGAATCGTGCGGGGACCGTCGCGGGATCACCCTCGACGTCGAGCTCACAACCCACGGCCGCGAGCAGCGAGCGCGCACCGGCCACCTCACCGAGCAGATCGATCCCGCGATAGCCCCGGACCAGTTCGCGCATCTGCCCCATCGATTCGACGGCGAGTGTTTTGACCTCGTCCATCTCCTTCGCCGCCCGGTCGGTATCGCCGGATCGCGACAACACACCGGCGAGTTCGCTTTTCACGGCGATCGCCGAGAATCCGCGGCCGACCACATCATGCAGGTCCCGTGCGAATCGCAATCGCTCCTGCGCCAGGCGCAGTTCGGCCTCGACAACCTTCGCGTGTTCCACTTCGTCGACGACCCGCAACCCCCACCTCGTGAGCCAGACCGTGGCGATGACGAAACCGCCGGCGACGAAGGTCACCGCGATCCCACTCAGCGCCGTCGCCGGCGACGAGCCGAACACCAACCCGGTCACCACACTCAGCGCCGGCAGAATCCACCATCGGTGCCGGAGAAACGATACGAGGGCGAACACGACCAGCACCGCCACGTACACGCCGGCCATCCGGGCGGGAACAACCGCGGCTTCGTCGTCCGCTGTCCGGGCGACCACGGCAGCGGCGACCCATACCCCTGCCAGCGTCGCGACGGCGACCGGCAGGACCCACCCGCGCGACGACCACTGCGACGATACGGCGAATTCGGCGCGGGCCTCCACCGCGAAGACCGCCGCGACACCGGCGAGCACGATTCCGGCGGCCGCCCACGGCGAGCGTGCGGTGACCGCCATGGCGGCGACCACCGCGACCAGCGCGCTCTGGAAAGTGATCCCGGTGTAGAGGCGGAATTTCGCCCCCGCCGGCAGTGCGCGCCATCGGGCGGTCCAGCGGCTCACCCGCGGTCGTCCCAGCGGAAACTCCGGCGGATCAGCGCGAACGCCAGGACGGTCCATACCGCCAGTGTCGCAAACGGACGTCCCATCTCGGCAAAGGTCCCTGCGAAACCGCGGACGGCACCGGCATCGGCGAGGGCCGATTTCCCGGCGACACCGAGGGAAACCAGATCGGCGACGGCCGCGAAGGGAGTCCAGTCGGCCAACTGCGCGAACCGATCCGGCAGCATCCCGCGGATCGATGTCATCCCCAGCATGGCGATCGTCATCACCGGCAGCGAGGTGATCTGCGCGGCCTCGGCGTTCTTGGTGAACGTACTGGTCGCCAGCGCCAAGAGGGAGAACAGGACGATCCCACCCACCAGAGCGAGCGCAATCGCCACGGGGTTCACCGGCGCGGGCGCGCCCACCCCGTAGACGACCGACGCGACCACGGCGGTGCCACCGAGGGTGACCAGCGCCCCGGGGATGGCGGGCGCGGTCTGGATCTGCCAGTCGGCGGCCTCACCCGTCCGCAGTCGTTTCAGTACGCCCTCGCCGCGGCGGGTGGTGACCATGGACAGCACCGAGTAGTACTGCACGAACAACAGGGTCACCAGCGCCAGCATTTCGAAGGTGAGCACCGCGAGATCCGCGGCGGAGGTATCGCCACGGCGGGCGATGAAGAACAGGGCCACCGGTATGCCGACCGGGAAGACCGTCGCCAGATAGACGAGCGTTTTGTTCCGCCGGAACTGCAGGTATTCGGCCTTCGCGAGCGCGGCGAGCGGACGGCGGCGGAAACCGGTGGCGGATGCGGCGGTCGTGGTCATCGGCGAGCTCCGATCAGTTCGGGGTCGGCCGCCGGCGCGGCGGCCGAATCATCTGCGATATCGAGAAAAACCGTCTCCAGGGACGCGGCGCGGGCCTCCAGCCCACCCAGCCGTACGCCCTGTTCCTCCGCCCAGCCGAGCAACACCGACAGATCACCCTGCAGGTCGTGAGTGCTGACGATGACCCGGGCTCCCGCGTCGATGCGGGTGGTGGACAGGATGGGTAGCGGCAGCCCCGGATGATCGAAGGCGATCCGGGCCGGATGGCCGTCGACGATCTCGCGCAGGGTTCCGGTCCGCGCCATCTCGCCCCGGTGCATGATCGCGATCCGATCGGCCAGCGCTTCCGCCTCGTCCAGATAGTGCGTGGTCAGCACCATGCTCACCCCCGCGCTCTTGAGCTCGGACAACAGTCGCCACGTCCCGCGGCGGCTCTCCGGGTCGAGTCCGGTGGTCGGTTCGTCGAGGAACAGCAACCGCGGCTGTCCGAGCAGGGCGCAGGCCAGATCGACCCGCCGCGTTTCACCACCGGAGAGGGATCCGACCCGGACATGGGCGCGATGGACCAGGCCGACCTGCGCGAGAACCGTCGCGCTGCTCACCGGATTACTACAGGTCCCCCGCCACATCTCGAGCGTTTCGCGGACGGTGAGTTCGGCGGGCAGACCCCCGGACTGCAGCATGATGCCGACCTGCGCGCGTACCTGGTCACGGTGGCGGTGTGGATCGAGGCCGAAGATTTCGACCGAACCGGCCGAGGGTTGGGCCAGTCCCTCCAAGATGTCGAGCGTCGAGGTCTTGCCCGCGCCGTTGGTGCCCAGCAGGGCGAAGACCTCACCCTCGGCGACCTGTAGGTCGATACCGCGGACCGCTTCGAACGCGGTCTCTCCGGTGCCGTAGGTCCGGCGCAGACCGCGCGCGACGACGATATCGTGTACCGGCCGCCCCGGCAGTTGCGGTGGATCGGGATGTGCGCTGTTCATGACCTCTACGATCACCGAGCCGGGCCGGGATCTGTAGTAAGCGCAGTCACGGGATACTCGTGCGTTTCTCATGGTCCGGAGATGACAAAAGTCATCACCCGGCCGCTCCGGTCTCCGCCCGGGCAGCGGCGGTCGACCTTCGAGAAGCCGGGCATCGAGCTGTCCTCTCGCCGGGCAGCCGATGACCCGCGCAGCAGCGAAGAATATTCGATATCCGCGCTCCCGCAAGCCAATTGACGCGCGCAGCATCTGGACGGGCCCCACCGCGCGCACGTAGAATCGACTACGGCGCCGACCCGATCCGCTCACTCCCCGCTCGCGAACAGGAGATACCGCGAGACCGGTCGAGAGATCCTCTGCCGTACCGGCAAACCCCACCCCACCGCACTCGGAGCTCCGGTGAGCAGCACCCGTTCCGGAATTACTACTCGGTAGGCACGGACACCGCACGCCACGGTCCCGCACCCGCCTCGAGGTCACCGGCTCCCGGAAAGAATCCCGTACCCGACCGACCGGCTCGCGCGCCGTGTACCCACCGGCACCGCGGCCCGGATCTCGGTCGGCGATCCACCGAGCCCGTCGATCGGCCGGCGGTGCCGGTCCGGAAAACCCCTGCCGGAAGACACCGGCGCACCAAGAGACTTCGGAGGTCTGTGATGACATCGGATATCGGCGCACGCCAGGGCGCCTCGGCGGACGCGGTCGAACATCACTACGATATCGGGACCGACTTCTACCGGCTGTGGCTCGACTCGGGCCTGACCTACTCGTGTGCCCTGTGGGCCGACGGCGACGACCTCGATCGCGCGCAGCAGCGCAAGCTCGACTACCTGATCGAACAGGCCCGGCTCACCGGCACCGAACGGATTCTCGATATCGGCTGCGGCTGGGGCAGCCTGATGCGGGCGATCACCGACCGGCACGCACAGACCCGGGTCACCGGCCTGACACTCAGCCGCGACCAGTACCGCCACGTCCGCACCCATGCGACGGAGCGCACCGATGTGCGCCTGGAACATTGGCAGGATCACCGGCCCGGCACCCCCTACGACACGATCTTCTGTATCGGAGCGCTCGAACATTTCGTGCGGTTCGGGCTGTCGCGCCGCGAACGCACCGCCACCTATCGGGCCTTCTTCACCTATTGCCACAGTATGGTGCGTCCCGGCGGCGGTCTGGTGGTCCAGACGATCGGTAAGGGCAACCGTCCACTGGACCAGAACTCGATCACCGATGTGCAGTTCCTGGCCGACGAGATCTTCCCGGAGTCGGATCCACCGCGGCTCGCCGAACTCGCCCACGCGTCGGAGAAGTTGTTCGAAATCCGTTCGGTGGTCAACGACCGCCACGACTATGCGACCACCTGCGCCGAATGGCTACGGCGGCTCCGGGCCCGGCGCGCCGAGGCGGAGACGCTGGCCGGGGCCCGGGTCACCGAGGCCTATGAACGGTACCTGGAGGCGTCCATCCGGCAGTTCGAGGAACAGCATCTGGTGCTGTATCGAATCGCGCTGCGCAAAGTGGGTGATGCCGAGGCGGCGTCCGAATAGACCGGTCACACCGGCCGGTCGAGCAGCCGCTTGGGGTGCATCCCGTTGACGGCACCCATGAACGGCGGGTGGATGCTGTAACCCAGCATCCGCCGGATGTTCTCCGAGACCGTCCGCGCGGTCTCGCGGCTCGTGGCCAGGGTGTATGCCTCCTGCGGCCGCAACCAGGGTTCGCAGTACTGCACGGTCACCCCCAGGCGGGCGCCGGTACTGCGATTCGCACCGCCGCCGTGCCAGAGCGTGCCGAGATAGAACGCGCAGGAGCCGGCCGGCATCCGCATCGCTGTCCGGACATCGGCTTCGGCGGGGCCGCGCTCGGAACCCCAGCGATGACTGCCCGGCAGCACCACCGTGCCGCCGTTGATCTCGGTGAACGCATCGATCGCCCACATCGTCGCGGCGCTCAACGGTGGCCGGGGTCGCGGGATCGGGTAGAAACCGTCATCGTGGTGCAGCATCTGCGCGTGTTCGCCGGGATGGATATCGATGGCCTGCAATTGCGAGAGCAGATAATTCGGCAGGAACAACCGATCGAGCAGGGCAAGCACCCGGGGATGTTCGACGAGCGCGTCGCAGGCACGAGTCTTCTCGAGCAGGTTGTAGGCCCGCCGGGTTCGCTGCCCCTCGAAGGTGTTGCGGCCGGTCCGCTCGAGGAACGGGGTGAGCGCGCCACGGAGTTGTTCGCAGTCGTCGAGGGTGAGCAGGTTTTCCCAGACGACGTAACCGTCGCGTTCGAGAGCGGACAGATCGGCGGCGACCGTGGCCGGGTCGACCGCGTCCGAGGTGGTGGTGGTCGCCGGATGACGGCGCGCCAGATCGCCGCGCAGATCCTCCAGAGAGGTGATGACATCGACCGGAGGCGGAGATTGTGCAGGGTTCACGACTGCTCCTCGAGCGATTCGGGCCCGTCGATGGACCGAACCCAATTGTGTTAGCGCTCTGCAGGTTCCGCAATAGCTTCGATCCGGCCACCACCCTTGTCGTGCATCGGCCCGCCGGCGCCGGCCGACTGCGCGGAACCGGCTGTTACCGGCCCCGGGTGCGCACCGGCGAGCCGCGCGACCGTTCGTCCGGTGGCGGCGATCGTCGAGCCGTCAGCGCTTCCGACCGACAGCCCCGTAGAGCACCAGCTTGGTTTCCGGTAGGTCGTCGGCGAGCCACTGCTGTAGGGGAACCACGCCGGGACCGGTGTTCTCGAGACCGTCCAGGAACGTCGTCACCTCTTCGCGCGATCGGTACCGGACCTGAGCGGAACTGTTTCTCGCATCCTGGGAGGTGCGCTCGATGATTTCGGGATGGCTGATATCGGCTCCGTGGGTGAACGCCAGATAACTGCCCGGCGCCATGGCCTCGCGATACCGGGCGACGAGTTCGGCCGGATTCTCGTCGTCCATGACGTAGTGCAGGACACCGACGAGCGTGATGGCCACCGGTGCCGCGAAATCGATACCCGATTCGGTTTCCAGCCGCCGGATGAGTTCGGCGGGACGGCGGACGTCCGCGTGCAATGCGGTCACCCCGGGGTGATTGCCCATGAGGGCGTTGCAGTGGACGAACACCACCGGGTCGTTGTCGACATAGGCGACCCGCGCCGCGGGATGCGTTTCGTGCACCACCTCGTGCACATTGGGCGAGGTCGGGATCCCCGAGCCGAGATCGACGAACTGACGCACCCCGGCCGTCGCGGCCGTACGGACCGCGTGCAGCAGGAATTTCCGGCTGAACCACGCCAGTGACCTGGTTTCCGGAGCCACCGCCAGAATGCGATGGGCGAGCGCGCGGTCGACCTCGTAGTTGTCCTTTCCGCCCAGCAGATAGTCGTAGACCCGAGCCGAGCGCGGCTCGTGCGGATCCACCCCCTGCGGCACACGCTCGATCTCCGGCTGCGGCCCCGTGACCCCGCCGCGACCGCTCGCGGCCACCCCGTCGGAATTCATGTCTGCGCTGCTCCCTCCGCGGCGATGCGGACCGCGCGCCGCATGAGCGCGTCGGCCACCGGGCGCGTCCGCCGCCCCAGTCCGCATGCACAGGCGACACCGTCCACCGGCCGCCCCAGTGCTGCTTCGACCACCGACAATACGTGCAGCTGCTCCTGCTCCGTGGGCAGATCGTGCACCAGGCCCGCATAGAAGGCGGTGCCCGTACCCAGTGCCAGATCGCCCAGCGGGGTATAGAACTCCGGCCGCAGCGGCGGCGGAATCGCACCGGCCGCGAGCGGGGCGTGCACGAATTCCAAGGGCCGGTCCGCCGGCCACTGCCGGGCGATCGCATTGGCCAGGTCCACCAGCGGGCGGGTGTCACGCAGGGTGGCGCGGGCCTTGTTGTGCAGGCTGCCGAGGCACAGGTGCACCCCGAACCGGGTGCCCACCGGAGCGGCGGCCGCCAGCTCCGCCGGCCCGCGCGCCAAACCCAGCGCCCGGTCGGCCGATCCGTGCGCCGGCTGCGCCATCGCCATCAGCACCAGTTCGGCGGTGGCCTCGAGCTGGACGACGACATCGGGTCCGGCCAGTTCGCGCACGGCGGTGATCTCCCGCACGGTGGCATCGGTGAAGGCACGGCGGTGCCGCAGCACTCCGCTCGCGCCCAGCGCGACGAAGGCGAGGGTGAAGGCGGTGGGCATCCCGATCTGCAGTGCCGTTCCGGACAGATCACGGGCTCGGCGCAGTCGCGTGTACACCGGCACCGCCTCTTCGGCTTCCCGCCGGTACCCGAGGTCGAGGGACTCGGCGGTCAGTGCGCTCCCGCGTGGCACGCGGTAGCGGGTGCGGTCCCGGCTGCTCCGCCATTCCCTGACGCGGGTCACTTCCAGTACGCCCTGGGCCGCCAGATTCTCGATGATGGGTCGGATATAGAACTCGTAGCGACCGGTCTCCCCGGTCGGAAGGGTACGCAGCCGGGGCGCCGCGGCATCGAGCATGGCCCGCATGGCGGTTTCGGTATCGACGGCCGGATAGCTTCCGACCAAATGGACGGCCCGCCTCTTCACGCTCGCATCCTAGCGCTCGGTCGGCTGTCGCGGAGGCACGCGCGAATCCGTCAACCCGCTCCTGCACCGGTTTCCGGCTCTCTGGTCACCACAGCCGTTGCACGCCAAGGCAACTCCTATTAGGGTCCCGGGCACATGACTGCTCGCAGGTTTCCGCTCGGCCGTCCGCGGCGATCGCGGCGTATGCGTCGTCCGACGGTACGCATATCGGCCGCTGTGGTAGCCGTTCTCGCAATCCTGACGCCGGGGATGGCCCACGCCGCGGAACCAGACCCGGGACAGTGCGCGCCGACCGCGTTCCCCCTGCGCGCCGGCGGCACCCTGGCGACGACACTGTGCACACCGGCGGGTGGTGACACCGATACCGTCATGGTGCTGATGCCGGGGTCCAACTACAACGGTACGTACTGGGACTTCCCGCACGCCCCGGAGATCTACAACTTCCGGCGCGCGATGAATGCCGCCGGATACGCGACGCTGGTGGTCGACCGGCTCGGGACCGGCGCCAGCAGCCGGCCGGTCAGCACCGGAGTCACCGCCACCGGGGACGCGCAGGCCCTGCACGAAATCATCGGGGCGCTGCGCACCGGTCTCGCCGGCGCCCGGCCCTTCGGGAAGGTGGTTATCGGTGGGCATTCGCTCAGTTCCGGGGTGGCGGTGCTGGAGGCGACCACCCATCACGATGTCGACGGAGTGCTCCTGACCGGCTATTCGCACGGCCTGAACATTCCGGGCGCGCTCGGCATCATCGGCACCTATCAGCCGGCCGAGCAGGATGCCGCCTTCACCGGCGGCGGCTATGACAGCGGGTACCTCACCACCCGGCCGGGCACGCGCGAGAAATCGTTCCATTCGCCTGCGACCGCCGACCCCGAGGTCGTCGCCGTGGACGAAGCCACCAAGGATGTGTTCGCCGCGACGGAGTATCCGGACGGGCTGACCTCCACCCTGCCGCCGATGTCCACCCAGATCACCGCTCCGGTCCTCGTGGTCAACGGTAGCGACGATGTGCTGTGCTCCTGGGTCTGTGCCGATACGGCGACCCTGCAGGCCGCCGAGGCACCGCATTTCTCCCCGGCCGCGCGGTTGCGCACCTTCGTGCTGCCCGGAAGCGGGCATTCGGTGAATCTCGCCCGCAACACCGCCGCCTATCAGGCGGCGGTGCGGGACTGGATGGAGTCGATCGCCGGCTGAGCGCCGCGACGAACACGGCGGTCAGTTCAGACCGGCCGCTTCCTGGGCGATGACCGCGAGCCGGGTCTGCGCCGCCGAGACCACACCGTGCCGCTTCTTGTGCGCCTCCTCATAGGCGACAATCGCGCGGATATCGGCCGGGTCGGTCAGCTCCTTGACCGCGGCGACCGCGCGGCCGACATTGAGCTGGTCGTAGTCGGCGACGGGCAGCTCCCCCGGTTCGAGCACACCGGTGGCCGCGCGGACCGAATGCAGGGAACCGGCGGCGGCACCCGCGCCTTCCCGGCGGGTCACCTGTTCGGCGCTCTCGAGCGCGGCATCGCGGGAGGCGGTCAGGGTCCGGGCGGCGATATCGCCGGCGTGCGCGCCCCGGGCCAGTAGTTCACCGAGCGCGGGCGGGGTGGCCCGGACGGTGTCCAGCGCGCGGTCCACACCGCGTGCGGACCAGGTGACCGGCAGATTGACCAACTTCACGGCAGCCCCGGCCGCGGCCTGTAGTGGCGTGCGGCGCAGCGCGGCCGGACCCCCGAGCGCCTCCTCGGCCAGGACAGTGGTCAACCAGTCCACGGTCGCGGAGTGCGCCGTGATCAGTCGCTGCGCCAACGCCACGATATCGCTGCGCCCCGCGCTGGTCGCCAGGGCCTTGACGTACCGCGCGCGGTCGAGGAGCTGGTGTTCCAGGGTGAGATCGCCCAGCAGTGCTTCGTCGAACGGTTGCGCCTGTTCGATGAGGGCCTTCACCACGGCGGTGGCCCGGCCGAGGAAGGGGCCGATCACCTCGGGTACGCCGCCGAGTTCACGAATGGCGGCGCCGACGGCTTCGGCCCGGGCCCGGGCGTTTTCGGCGTTCTCGGACAATTCGCGGCGCACTGCCTCCGTCCGTGCCTGCCCGATACGGGTTTCCGCGATCTGGATCTCGGTATCGGTCAGTTCACGGATCGCACGCAGCTGCGCCAGCAGGGTGGTGGTTTCACGCGAAGTCATACGAATATCGTTCCTCCGGTGTCGATTTTCTGGCGGGTGCCACGATGCACCTCTTGTGCGCCTACCCGCTCTGCCGCGCGATAATCAGCGTGGTCTCCTACCCGCTCGCCGCGGCGCGAGTGGTGAACGGCAGCACCAGCCGGGACCGGTGTGCCGCATCGCGGTAGATCTTGTGCGTGACCGGACGGCCCACCGGCAGATGGAAGGCGTCCGGCGGTAGCAGGGCGTTGTGCGAATCCTGCCACGGTTCGTTGTTGGACAGTTCCACCGTCAGCCGATGCCCCGGCCGGAAGGTCGCGGCGAACGGGTAGAGACGCAGCACATATTCCTCGATCGCGCCCGGCTCCACCGGGACCGCCCGGGTATGCGGATGGCGCGGATCGCCCTCGGTGCTGCACGGGTCGAGCTCGCGATGTGACGCTTTCAGATAGCCGGAGGTGATGAGCTGCCGGGCGCCGCCGCGGTCTTCGTCCCACAGCCGCAGGATGAAATTCGTATCGTCCTGGTCGATTTCGGCGAACAGGTGCGCGGCGCCGGGGCCGATGAGTTCGGTGGGTTCCTCGAACGGCGCGGTGCTCCAGCGCAGCATCTCGACCTTGTCGGTCACAGTGAGCGGAGCCTGGTAGAAGCCTTCCGGGGCGGCGTATTCGGCGCCCATGGGTTCGGGCTCCGGTGACAGTCCGCCGCGCGGACGCAGGTACAGCGACCGGTATTCGATGTCCTTCGGCGGCCACTGGTCGCCGGTCACCCGCTCGCGGGAGCCCTCGACGAAGACGGTGACCGCCGGCTCGTCCATCACACCGTTGTCGATGCCTTTGATCCAGTAGTCGTACCAGCGGAACATCGTGTCATGCTCTTCGACGAAGGGGCGCGACTGCATCGGCGGGTACGGGCCGATATCGAGTTTCTTGGGTCCCCGCAGCGCATCGAACAGTTCGATGGTGCCGTCCATCGTCCAGCCGCGCCCCTGATCGATCTGGAGATAGACCGGTATATCGATCCGTGGAGCCAGCGTGATCGGATTGCGCTCCTCGTACCATTCGCCGTCCAGTTCGTTCATCACGATGTCGAACCACGCCTCGTGATGCTTCGGGTAGTTCAGCACATGCACCAGATTCGGCCACGCGGCCACATCCGGGTCCGCGAGACGCGCGGCGACACGTGTGCGGATCTCCTCGGGCGAATACGTCTCCAGCATGCGCGATGTGACCCCGTCGGTGAACGCCCAGCCGGAATCACCGCCGCGGCCCTCGCGGGCGGCGCGCGGCATGAACCACATGATGCCGCCGTGATAGGTGGTCTCGTAGAAGTCGTAGTGACCGCCGGAGACGAAGATCGCCTTGAGATGCGGCGGGCGTTCGGCGGCGGCGAGCACCTGCATCGAGCCGAAGTAGGAGATACCGATCATGCCCACGTTGCCGTCGCACCACGGCTGTTCGGCGACCCATTCGATGAAGTCGTAGGCGTCCTGTCCCAGCGATACCCCGCCGGCGTTGTAGTTGCCGATGTGCTCGCCCTCGGACCCCCCGGAACCGCGCAGGTCACCGATGACGTGCACATAGCCCTCGCCGACGACACGCGCGATATCACCGGCTTCGATACAGCCGTCCCACAGCGGGCTGGGGCGCCGCTGCGGGGGCGTGGTGAGCGCGAGTGCCTGCAGTTCCTTGCCGTACGGGCTCAGTGCGACGAGCGCGGGCCGCGGCGCGTCCGCGACACCGTGGTAGGCGTCCGCGACAAGCTCGACTCCGTCACGCATCGGTACCCGCAGGTCCTTGCGGAGGTGGATGGTCTGCCCGGCGGCATCGAAGGTCCGGTACTCGGCCATGAGTCCGCGACTCCTTTTCTCTGTCAGTGCTTCGGGTCGAATCCCGTGCGATAGCCATGCATCGAGGTGAAGAACGGCGACGGTTCGAGGGTGGGGTCACCGGCGTACCCGAGGTCCGCCGCCACGCTCGCGAACGGCGAGTACACCGAATCCGTCTCGGGCAGCCCGCCGCACAGGCAGCGGTGCGCGGATTCGTGCACCCGGCCTTCGATCTCCAGACTCTGCTGGAGCGCCTCACGGGCCTGGTCGCGGTCGAGCTCGACCCCGTAGGGTTCGCCGTTCACCCGCCGGTACGGATGCCCGAGATACAGGCGCCGCGGCCGGATCTCGTCACGCAGATAACGCACGCTCCGGCGGTAGGCGTCCGGGTCCGCGAACCCGGGGAAGCCGTTGGCGGCTCCGTGCACCTGCACGGCGTCACCGGCGAACACATCGTCGCGCCCATCGAGGACATAGGCCACCGAACCGGCCGTATGCCCGGGAACCGAATGCACCGAGACGGTGACATCCCCGCCCAGCGAAAGCGTCTCGCCGCCCGCGACGAGCACAGACGGTTCCATCTCACCGGAGATCACCGTATTCGTCACCTGGATCTGTTCGTCCACCCCTGCGGGATCGTCCAGATACTGCCCACGACCCGCCAGGTACTCGTCGACGTGGGCCCGCCGAGACCGGAGCATGGGTGCGTCGGCCTCGTGGATCACCACCTGCGCGCGCCGTCCGGTCAGCTCCCACAGGGCGAATGCCCCGCCGATGTGGTCGATATGACCGTGGGTCAGCAGGATCCAGCGCACCTCGGCGATATCGCGCCCGAGCTTCCGCAACGCGGGAGCCATACCCTCGGCCGGCGTCGAGGCGATACCCGTATCGACGATGGCCGGTTCGGGTGCGTCGATGAAGAAGCTGTAGAGACCGAACCGGCCCCACGGCGAGAACAGCGGATGGACCTCCGCGTCCCTCGTCACGATCCGGTCCGGCGGTTCAGGAACGCTGCCGTCTCCTCGAACACCCCGCGGTATTCGGGGAGCCAGGCGAAGTTCTGGACGAATCCGTGGTTCGCGCCCGCGTAGCGGGAGACCGTGACGTCCACCCCGGCGTTCGCCAGCCGCTCACCGTAGAGTTCGCCTTCGTCGCGCATCGGGTCGAACTCGGCGGTGATGATCAGGGCGGGAGGCAGCCCGGTGAGATCGTCTCGTCCGATCGGCGAGACGAGCGGGTCGGCCGGGTCGGCGCCGCTGTCGAGGTAGAACGCGTTGAAAGGTTTCAGCGCGGCGGTTTCGAGTCCGTAGCCCTGCGCGTTCTCCCGCAGCGACGGGTAGCGGTCGCGGTCGAACCCGAGGTCGAGGGAGGGATAGAACAGCACCTGGTGGGTGAGGCGATCGAATCCGTCGTCGTGTGCCATCGCGGTGGCCGCCGCGACCATCCCGCCACCGGAGCTGTCGCCGGCCAGCGCGAGTCCGGTGCCGTCCCAGTGCAGATCCGTGCCGTGGTCCGCCACCCACTGGACCACCCCGTAGCAGTCCTGCAGACCGGCGGGATACGCGGCTTCGGGTGCGCGGCGATACCCGACGGAGACGACCTTGTAGCCGCTCTCCTTCGCCAGTTGCCGAGCGATGTGATCGTGGGTATCGAGGCTGCCGAGGAAATAGGCGCCGCCGTGGAGATACACGAGTAGCCCGTACGACTCGGCCGCGACCGGCGTGTAGATCCGTACCGGCACCTCCCCCGCCGGTGTGCGGGCGGTCGCGTCCTCGACCGCGTGCAGCGGCAACCGCTGCGCTACCGGCGGCACCTGCGCCTCTTCGCCCGCACGCAGGACGGCCGGGTCCAGCGGCCCCTCCGGCGGCGCGGGCAACTCGGCGATCGCGCGGGCGATCTCGGGATGCAGTGGCATATCGGTGGCCTCCTTATTTCGCGGTGGTCTGCTGACCGGGGAACACGTCCTCGACTTCGTCCTCGGTCCACCCCTGACGCGAGATGCGCTGCAGCTCATCGGTCACCGGCTTCCGGGTGGCCTGGTACGAGGCGAGCGCCGCCGCGACGGAATCGGCGTCCCGCAGGGCATCGGCGAGCGCACCGGCGTCCAGGATCGCCGAATTGGCACCCTGGCCCTGGTGGTGCAGCATCGAATGGGCCGCGTCTCCCACCAGCACGACCGAATCCGAATGCCAGGTGTCGACCGGGTCGATGTCGTACACCGCGCGCACGTTCACCGTGTCCATCTCCAGCCCGCGGGCGATGGCGACGATCCGGTCGTCGAACCCCTCGACGGTCGCGACGATATCGTCCGAGGTGACCTCCGGCGCCCAGGTGCTGTCCGAGCAGAGCGCGGTGATGTCGAAGGACACCTGGTTGCGGTGGCGCAGCGGCAGCAGGTAGACCTTGGTCCCCCGTCCGATGTACATCCGGAGGTTGTCGTCGACCACCATTCCGTGGGCGTCGTCGGCGGAGATCACCGCGCGGTAGGCGTGCTCACCGGAGAACACCGGTTCCTTGTCACCGAACAGCTGCCGGCGTACCACCGATTTGATGCCGTCGGCGCCGATCACCAGGTCGGCCTCCACGGTCGCCCCGTTGGCGAAAGTGAGTGCGGCACGATCCCCGTGATCCTCGATGGTCTCCAGCCTGTGGTCGAGGTGCACCACGCCGGCCGGAAGCACGCCCAGCAACGCATCGATGAAATCGCCGCGGTGGATCAGGTGGGTCCTGGTCTGCTCGGCGAAGTCGTGCATCCCCGGCCACTGCTCCCGCATGATCGGATCGCATCCGGCGGTGAGGATCTCGAAATAGTCACTGGGCGAGCTGACGCCGGCGATCGCGTCGAAGATCCCCCACTGACGGAAGCGGTCCATCGTGGCCGGGCGCAGTCCGATTCCGGCGCCGACCTCGCGGATCTCGGTGGCCCGCTCGTATACATCGACATCGGCGCCGAGCACGCCGAGGGCCTTGGCCGCCGCCGCGCCGGCGTATCCCGCACCGACGATGGCGATCTTCAGGTTCTCGAGGTCCGAGGCTTGCATGGTTCTTCTCTCTGGATGGGCGCCTCGTCGCGCCGGGATGGATACGCACGCACAGCACACCGCGGCGCGCACGATCGTCTCGTCGCACCGGATACGCGGGCGGGTCGCTCAGGCCTGGATGCTCAGGAATGCGGCGGGATTGTCGACGAAGAGGGTGGTGATGGTGGCCTCGTCGACCCCGGCCGCCCGCAGATCGGGGATGAGGTCCTCGAAGATGTAGTTCACGGTGTGGCCCTTCACCCCCGGCCAGCCCAGTGGACTGCAGTTGGCGTCGGCCGAGGCGAGGGCCTTGTCGAGATGACCCTGGCCGATGAACCGCAGGAAATGGTCCAGGCGCTCCGTGCGGGGGCGGGCCCAGAACGGCGGATCCTCGAGTTCGGTGTCGTAGCCGAAGGTGTCGAAGCCGACCCGCCCGCCCTGTTCGGCGATCCAGGTGTCCCGCGTCTTCTCCGCGTTCACTCCGTCGTCGGCGTGCCCGAAGAGCACTCGATCGAGTGGGAGTTCTTCGTCGTGGAAGATCGCGATCGCGTTCTCGGCGTCGATGGCGAGGTGGGTCAGGATCGGCACACCGGTGCGCCGTGCGGCCCGGGCGGCGGCCCGGTAGATGCGCTTGTCCAGCTCGGTCATCCGCCCACCGCGACTCACCCCGACCTTGATGACGCCGGCGCGACTGCCGGTATCACCGATACCGACGGTGATCTCGTGCACGAAATGCTCCGTCAGATACTCCACGCTCGCCCTGGCGAAGAACGGCAGCGCGGTATCCCCACCGACGAAACCGGTGCACGCCACGATGTGGACGCCGGTCTTCGCGGACAGTGACTTGTAGTAGTCGACGTCACGCCCGTTGCAGATCCCGGTGACGTCGACAAACGTCCCGCCCCCGTACTCATGGAATTTCCGCAGTTTCGGCACGGTCTCGGCGTACCGCTGCTCGGGGGTCTTCCACCATGTCGTATCCAGTTCGGACCCGGGCATGCCGTATCCGATGTGCTCGTGGACGGCCACGATTCCCAGCTCTTCGGCCGGGATCGCGCCCAGCACGGTGTTCACTCTCGACACAACACTCACCTTCGGAAAAGACGGAATGGGATGGTCATCGGCGGTCAGCGGACCGACAGCAGGTCGCGCGGGTTGTCCACGAGGATCCGGTGGCGGTCCTCCGCGCCGAGCCCCTGGGCGGTGAGCATCGGAACGAATCTGGACAGGACGTCACCGAACGGCACCTCCCGGCCCGGCTGACCCGTCGCGACACCGATCACATTGCCGGACAGCAGAATTCGACTTCCGTATCCGGCTTCGACCAGATCGAGTACCAGTGCCACGCGCTCCTGATCGCCGACGTGGCCGGCCCCCGTGGATCCGATGTTGTCCAATGCGACGTAGGCGCCGCGGCGGGCGACCTCATGGGCGGCCGCGGCGACGACCGCGTCCTTGCGGTCGAGTCCGCCGACGACCACCCGGTCGGCCGGCAGTTTCTCGTCGAGGACGATCTCCAGGTCGTGCACCGCGTCGGCGCCGTAACGGATCGAAACAGGAACCCCGGTGGCGAGAGCGGCCCGGGCGGCACCGCGGAACAAACTCTCATCGGTCGCCGTCATGCCTTCGCGCGTCGCGGTGGTGGCCACCAAACCCGCGGCGCCCCGCCGCTCGACCCGGGGGACCACCATTCCCTCGGTGATCTCCCTCATGAAAAGGTCGCCGAACTTCTCGGCCGGCCACGGCGTCGGCGGGTCGGTCTGCGGCGTAAGGAAATAGCCGCCGAGCATCTCCTCCGGCCCCATTCCGGTCGAGGCCACGATGTGCACGCCCGTCGCCCGCGACAGCGCCTCGTACATTCGCAGGTCCCGGCCGTGGAACATCCCGGTGCTGTCGACGATCGTGCCGCCGCCGTGGGCGCGGAATTCGCGGAGTTTCGCCGCCAGCGTTTCGAAGATCTCCGCCCGGTCCGGAGTGATGTCGTAGGCGTACTCCGCCCCCGGCATCACCGACAGCAGCGCCTCGTGCACGGCGACCACACCCAGTTCGTGCGCCGGAACGGGGCCGAGCACGGTGTTGGCGGTATTGCTCGAAGCAGTCCGGTCGCCGGTCACAGGCACTTCCTTTCGATTCCGACGTAGCGCACGTCGAGGTATTTCTCCGTCGGGCGGCGGGCCTCGCGCTCCGAATGGCGCTTCCGGCCGATATGCCGCGGTCGGGCTGGTGACTGCGGTCACGCCGTCCTCAGGAACGGTGCCACATCGGCTTACATAGTGTCAAGTTAATGATCGATATGTAAATTAAGCTACGTGCACGTACGGCCGAGTACCACAGGTCGAGGGTCTGGTGGTCGGGATAGGGCCCGCGCCCGGACCGGCCGCGCCCGCCCCCGGGCTCAGTCCTGGCGAGTGGGCCGGAGGGCCGGGTCCCTTCCGCCTGCTGATTCCGGCATTGCCCACCAGCACATCGAGCCGGCCGAAGCGCTCGACGGCCAGGTCGACGAGCGCCCGGAGATCGCCGGGATCGGTGAGGTCCACCCGGGTGGCAACGGCCCGGCCACCCGCGGCCTCGATCTCGGCGGTCAGCCGGTCCAGCCGATCGGTGCGGCGGGCGCCCAGGACAACGGCCGCTCCCGATGTGGCGAGATGACGAGCTGTCGCCTCGCCGATTCCGCCACTGGCGTCGGTGATCTCGACGACCTTGCCATGAATGGTCACGGCACTTCCCCGCCTGTGAGGACCTCCTCGCCGAGGTGTATCACCGGGAAGTGCGGGAGCTGGTCGCTGCGGCGCCGGTACTCCTGGAGGCGCACCGGCCGCTGGATGCGCTGGCGGCGTGGCTCGAGCGCGTGGCCGCCTACGCGCGGGTCGAACGCGATGTGTTCACCGCGGTCGAAGCGGCGACCTGGCGCGACCTCGACGCCCACAGCCTCGGTCCGATCGGTGAGGCGGTGGAGCTACTGCCGGCCGTGGGCCGCTCGGCCGGCACCGTCCGAGCCGACGCCGGGGCCCACGACGTCATCGTGCTCAGCAGCCGGCTATCGCGGCTGGACGATGCCGAGCCCGACGCGCGCGGCCCGCGCTTGTTGTCGATCCTCCTCGACGGTCTCCGGGCACACAGTCCCTGAAAGCTGCGGATCGACCCGGCTCGGCGAAGCGGGCCGCGCTTCCGCCACGGAGGGCACGTCCGCCGGTTCGACGGCGATGCCCCGGCCGGACGCCGGGCAACCGGAAACGGTCACGCGCCTAGGCTCCGAAGGTGAGACCGAACTGCGCTCCCAGCCTGTTGAGCGCTTCGGGATCGCCGAAAACCGCTTCTCCGCTGACGTCTTCGTCGAGGGGTTCCACGGAACAGAATTGTTCGACGAGTCCGGTGTGGATCCCGGTGACATAGGTGGCGAAAACGAGCGCGGCTTCCAGGTCCTCGTCGTCACCGGGGTACACCGGCCACGACTCGGTCACTCCGTTGCTGTCGAACAGCAGCTTCCATTCCTCGTCGTTCTCCACCAGCCGCACGTCGGTGATGGCCACCATCCCACGGCTGCATGCCGCGATCGACTGCAGTTCGGATTCGTACCACTCCCGACGTTCGTCACGGCTGCTCTCACCGATGTGACGGAACGTCTTGTAGTCGAAGGTGTACCGGATTCCGAGCTCGTCGAGGAGGGCGAGTACCGCGCTCTGCTCGGTGTGCCCGTAGTAGCTCAGCGGCTCGTCGAACGATTCCACCAGCAACTGCCTGCCCAGGAAGGTCCGCTGCGCGGGCGTTTCCGGTTCGACGAGTCCGAGCTCGACGATCAGATCCACGACCTCGCGCACGGTGCGCTCGGGACTCATCGGGTCCTCCTTCGATCCGTCGCGCCCCGGGTGGTGGCGACGGCCGAGGGTATCCCGGCCCTCCGACACCATTCCCGGCCACAATGTTCGGCGCCCGTGGGTCCGGAACTCCGGGCGAAAGGTGTCGTTGCGGGAGTGGAGGGCGCTATCACTTCTCGAGCGAGCAGGCCGTCAGGTCAATTGATATTCTGTCAAGCGGGTGATCAGTATGTATTCAGCGCGAGCACGAGGAACGGAACGCAACCGTCGTGCTCTACCCTGGGGCCATGGCGACGCTTCGTGAGGCCCAGAAGGAGATGACCCGCAAACTCCTGCTCGAGGCCGGCCTCGAACTGTTCGTATCGAAGGGTTACGCGACCACCAAGGTCGACGATATCGCCTCGGCCGCGGGCACCACCCGGGTGACCTTCTACGCGTACTTCCCGTCGAAGGTCGACCTGATGAAGGCACTGATCACCGAGCGGCTCAACGCCGCGCTGGACCGGGTCCCCTCCGCCGCACACGGGTCGACGGAGCGGGAACTGGTCGCGGTGGTCGAGGACGGGTCCCGGGAGCGGATTCGCGCCTGGCTCGACGCGAGCGCGCAGCGCTGGGACACCATCCGGCCCTACACCACCACGGCCTTCGAGGCGGCGGCGGTCGATCCGGAGATCCGCGGGCTGTTCGACGAATGGATGAACGAGGCGATCGGCGATATCGAGGACGGCCTCGACCGGGCCGGGCGGTTTCCGGCCGGGACGCGCCGGTTCCGCGGTGTCCTCGCGATCACCGAACTGGACCACGTCGCGCGGCACTGGACTCCCGGACAGTGGGGGGTCGGGTACGCGGAGATGCTCGACGTCCTCACCGAGAGCTGGTTCGGGTCCATCGGCCGCGACTGACCCCGGCCGCCGGCCCGGCATCAGCATCGGGATACCACTGCCGGCGCGGCCACGGTGACGAGACCAGGGTGAACAGGAGTCGTTCATGGTTCGGTTGGACCATCTCGTGAACGTATTGGGCGGGTACGGGGTGCGATTGCGCTGCTGCCCGGTATCGCGGGCGACCGTGATCCGCAGCGTCGCGATGTTCGACGCGACCGGGGCGGAAGAAGCGACCGGCGATATCCTCCTCGCCGTAGGCGCCGGTTCCGTCCGGTCGGCGGTGGCCGGGGCGCGGGCAGCGAAAGCGGTCGCGGTACTCGTGCGCGGCGGCGCCGGCGCCGACCGCGAAGCGGCCGCGATCGGACACGAGGACGGGGTCGCGGTACTGATGGTCGATCCCGCGGTGTCGTGGAGCCAGCTCGCCGGGGTGGTCTACGGGCTGGTACTGGAGGGGCGGGAAACCGCATCCGGGCGCGGTCCCACGGATCTTTTCGCGCTGGCGGACAGCCTGGCCACCGCAGTCGACGGCGCGGTGACGATCGAGGATCCGCTGGCGCGCGTGATGGCTCATTCCACGCTGGGGCGGGTGGCCGACCAAGCGCTGCAGGAGACTGTGCTGCAACGCCGGCAACCCGCTGCTCTGCGCGAACTCTTCGAATCACGCGGTGTCCCTGCGCATCTGGCGGGCTCCGACACACCAGTATTCGTCGAACCGGACCCCGGGCACGGGCTCGACGGGCGGATGGTGGTCGCGGTGCGAGTGGGCCGGGAACTGCTGGGTTCGCTGTGGGTGACCTGCACCGAACCGATGTCGGGTGCCCGACGGGCCGCACTGGCCGACGGGGCCCGGACGGTGGCCCTGCATCTGCTGCGGTCGCGGGCCAGCGCGGACCTGGAACGCCAGGTCGAATCCGAGCTGGTGATCCGGCTGCTGGAGGGCAGTCCGGATGCCACCACCGTGGTCGGCCGGCTCGGGTTGGCGTCGGCCCCTTTACGTGTCGTGGCGGTACGCGCGCAGATCGCGGCGGAACGGCATGCCGGGCTGCTGCTGGCCTTCGAGCAGGCCACGTTCGGTTTCGGCTGGTCGCGGCCGGGCCGCAGCACCCTGTCGGACAACACCGTCTACACGATCCTGCCCAGCGACCGGGTGCAGACGGCACGGAATTGGGTGACCGCGCTGCGCACGGCGCTCCCGGCCCGCGTAACACTGTCGGCCGGGATCGGCGGACCCGCCACCGCCGCCGACCTGCCGGCCTCCCGCCAGGAGGCGGACGAGTGCCTGGCACTGCACGAACAGGGATCGGCGGGTAGCGCGTACCCGGCCTACGACGAATCGTGGGGCGAGATCCTGCTCCAGCGGTTGCGGGCGGCGGCACGGACCGGCCGGATACCGGCGCGCGGGCCGGTCGCGGAGTTGCGCCGGTACGACAGCGCGCACGCCACGGACTACGTCGCGACCCTGCGGGCGTGGCTCGATGCCCAGGGCGATCCGGTGGTCGCCGCCGCCGGCCTCGGCGTCCACCCGAACACCGTCCGCAACCGCATGCGGAAAATGCGGGAGGTGGCGGTCCTCGAGCTGGAAGACGCACGCACCCGGCTCGCCATGACGATCGATCTCGCGGCTTTCGAGGACGACTGAGCACCGGTTGTAGAAAACGAACAACTCACGGGGGCGAAACTGTGCCAGACGGACATGCGCCCCGTCGCCACCCGGGCCATCATGGCTGTGACAGCGCATCGTTCGACGTGGAGGTGAGCATGGCGCGCGCAACGAGTCGGCTCGACCGCGAACGAGCAGCACGGTATCGGGGGCAGAACCCGATACCCCGCTGAACCCTCGGCTATCTCCCCCATCCGTGGAGCCGGTGTCGTGAGTACCCGGCTCCACGGAGTTCTGCCGTCGGGGCGGCCTCTCCTCCCCCGGCCCCGACGGCAGAACTCCTTTCCGATCGAATCCTGTAGGACGGATATGACCAATAGCTCGCCTGTATGGCTGACACCACACGCACACGAACAACTCCGGTCCGAACTGGCCGAACTGCTCGCCGCCGAAGCCGCCGGGCAGGCCGAGAACGCCGACCCGGAAGACCGCCTCACCGCTCGGCGCCAGCGCCTGGCTCGTATCGCGCATATCCGGGACCTGCTGAACAACGCCGTATTCGGGCAGGACCCACCGGATGACGGTATCGCCGAACCCGGGATGGTGCTCACCGTCCGCTACGACGACACCGCCGACACCGAAACATTCCTGCTCGGCAGCCGCGCCGGCGACCACGACGATCTGGAGGTCTACTCCCCCGACTCGCCCCTCGGAGCCGCGCTCACCGGAGCCCGGCGCGGCGAACAGCGCACCTACCGCGTACCCAATGGCACCGAGTTCCGGGTCACCCTGCTCGAGGCCGTCCCCTACGGGCACACTGTGACGAGCGCTTCTCACTCAGTATGAGGGCCGTTCGATCGAGCGCGAGGATGCAGGTGCGCACGAGTGGAATCACCCTTGTCCATATCGATTCCCCAGCGATCGTCCGGGACAACCGGACGATCGCACTGCCGGTCCGTACCTGGCTGTCCGCGGGATTCTGGGAGCTCTTCGGCCTCCCCCGTGCCGACCGGGCGCTGGCCGCGCTCTCGTTCGGCACCGCCGACGCTCCGCGCACCTATCTCGCCCGGCGCGGCGACGATCCCACGACGTGGAAACCGGCGCCGCTGCGCGTGGATGTCCCCGCCACACTGGGTCCCGGCCCGGGAGTGCTGGAGATCTCCGGCCCGATGCACCGGGCACGACGCCGCCTGATCGAACGGACCACCCTGGTGATCGCCCTGGCCGCACCGCTCGAGCGCAGACCGGACTCGGTCCTCCCGGCACAGATGTGGGAGGACGACCGGTGGCACACGACGATCCTGGTGCCCGACGTCCATCCGGTGGCGCCGATACGGGACAGCGGAGGCCGGTAGCGAAGACTCCGCGGCGCCGCGATGCCCGACCCCGCGCCGCCCTACGGTCCGCCGTTCTGCACGCCGGTCACGCCCACGAGGCGCCGCGGCGGCCGCCGAGGTGCTCGGCGAAGTGCCGTTCGATGGCGTACAGCCGGATCCGGATCTCGGGATGACCCTCACCCACGCCGGTTCGGTGCGCCCGGGAAGCCGAGCGGACGCCGCCGAGATGAGGGTACGGCGGACGTCGAAACCGATATCGGCCCGCGGCGGGCATCGTCGGCGAAACGCCGCTCGACGACGGTACGGTGACGCGCGCTACATATTCCGCAACGGCGCGCGTATTTGAATTCACGCTGGTGGACAACGCTTTTCAGCACCCCGTTTCGATAGCGTGGCAGTGCGGCATTCGAGCCGCGGTCAGCTCGACGAGGAGTACATGATGACCACCGTCTCGCCATCGGCGACCCTGGACCTATCCGCGGAATTGGAAGCACATCACGCCGATGTGATACGCGCGACCCTGCCGGTGATCGCCCAGCACATCGACGACATCACCGCCCTGTTCTACACAAAGCTGTTCGCCGCCCGCCCCGATCTGCTCGCCGGTCTCTTCAACCGCGGCAACCAGGCACAGGGCGCACAACAGCGGGCGCTGGCCGCGTCGATAGCCACCTTCGCCACCCACCTGGTGGATTCGGCGCTACCGCATCCCCGCGAGATGCTCGCGCGGATCGGGCACAAGCACGCCTCCCTGGGCATCGTCGCCGAACAGTATCCGGTGGTGCACGAACATCTGTTCGCCGCGATCGTCGAGGTGCTGGGCACCGAGACGGTCACCGCGGAGGTCGCGGCGGCGTGGGATCGTGTCTACTGGCTGATGGCCGACACCCTCATCGAATTCGAGCGCGCACTCTACAAGGGGGCCGGGGTCGGGCCCGGCGATGTGTTCCGCGAGACAGTGGTCACCGAGCGTATCGACGACCCGTCCGGGGTGGTCACCTTCGTCGTGGAGGCCGCCGATCCCGCCGATCCGCTCCCGGACTTCATTCCCGGACAGTACGTCTCCGTCGGCGCGACGCTCCCCGACGGGGCACGCCAACTGCGCCAATACAGCCTGGTCCACGCAGCGCGCGAGGGGCGGCTCGCCTTCGCCGTGCGGCCGGTGGCCGCCACCGCGGACCAACCGGCCGGGGAGGTCTCGAACTGGCTGGCCACGCAGGTCACGGTGGGCGACAACCTGGCGATCACCCTGCCCTTCGGCGACCTCACCCTCGATACCGCCGCGACCACACCTGTGGTACTGATCTCGGCCGGAATCGGTATCACGCCCATGATCGGAATCCTCGAATACCTCGCGGTCGGCGCCTCCCGGCGGCGGGTACTCGTCGCGCATGCCGACCGCAACCCGGACACCCACCCGTTGCGCGCGCTCCAGCGCGAGCTCGTCGACGCCCTACCGAACGCCGACCTCGAGCTGTGGTACGAGCAGCCTTCCGGCGCCGGCCGGCCCGGCACACTCACCGTATCCGCGCTCGACCTGCCGCCGGAGGCAGATATCTACCTGTGCGGCGGGGCCGGGTTCCTGCAGTCGGTGCGCGCCCAGCTGACCGCCGCGGGAGTTCCGCTCACGCGAGTGCACTTCGAACTGTTCAGCCCCGACGACTGGTTGCTGCAGTGAGATACCGGTCCGGTTCGATCAAGGGTGTGCCCGCCGGAGCCGGGCGTGACGCGGGCAGTGCGCGGCGGGCGTCGCAGCACCACGTGTCGGGATCGCGGCCCTCGAGTTCGACGAGTACGGGGGCCATCCGGGCACCATGAATCCGCCTATCGCCGAGTCACGATAAAGGTCTCGACCCGACCGAAAGAGCGGTGATCGGGGCGGCACCACAGCCGGTAGCCGGACCGTCTGCCGCGAATCGCTCCGATGAAGCGTGGGCCCGACAGTCGCCGATCGACCGCGAAGAGGGCACCGGCGCCTCGACGCGCGGGCCCGTTCGCTGACGGCCCACAGGGTGAATTGCTCCTATCCTGGCACGCGATCGGTACCCGTTTCCGGCGTCGGCGACGTGCCAGGACCTGGGCATTCACTTCCGGGAATGCGGCATGTATTTTCCGACGCACTGCTGAGCAGGAACTTCACTGGAGCATAAGGAGGTCACTGATGATCGACCGGTCCGGTACCCCTCCCCGCCGGGTGAGTGTTGTCGTCGCGGGTGCGGGAGCGCGCGGTGGCTACGAGGCGGGCGTGCTCTCGGTGCTGGTGCCGCGCCTGCGCAACGCGGGTGTGGACACGGTGCGTTTCATCGGCACCAGCGCCGGAGCCATCAACGCGACGGTCTTCGCCGCCCTGTCCCATCTGCCGCCGGACGAGCAGGCCCAGCGGGCGCTGCAGGTGTGGCGCGATATCACCGTCGGCGACGTGTTCCGGTCCCCGGCCATCGGCCTGCCTCGCCTCGCCGGCCGCGCCGCCGGTCAGCTGCTGGGTATACCGGGTGTACAACTGACCAGTCTGCTCGATACTTCTCCCCTGCACCACACGGCCCGCACCGCCATCGATTGGAATATGCTGCGCCGCAATATTGCCGACGGGCGGGCCACGTTGGCTGTGGTCGCGACATCCGGTGCGGACAATCGCACCGTGGTGTTCGTCGACCGCGCCGGCACGGTACCGCTGCCGCCGTCCGACGATGAACGGCCGATCGATTACGTGGCCGCCGAGATCACGGCCGAGCATGTGCTCGCCTCTGCGGCGATTCCGGTCGTGTTCCCGCCCGTACACGTCAGCGATCCGCCACCGTGGGCCGGTTGGTATCTGGACGGCGGAATACGACTCAACGCACCACTCAAACCCGCGATCGCGCTGGGTACCGATGCGATCGTGGTGGTGGCAACCCACCCGGTGATCGACCCCTTATCGCCGGCACCCGCGAACAACCTGCCGCCCGACGTGGACGACGTCATCGTGCGGCTGATGGATGCCGCGCTGGTCGACCGGATGATCGAGGATGTGCGCACGCTGGCCAAAGTCAACACATTGGTGGCTTCGACCGAATGCGCCACCACGACCGAGCTGCCGAAGAAGATCATTCCCTTCCTCCCCCTCACACCGCCCACGCGAGCGACCCTGGGCAACCTGGCCGAAGAGGTTTTCGCCGAGCAACGCCGTCATCAGAGCGGAATCGGGACGACGCTGCGACAGGCGGAGTTGCGAATGCTGGGCCGCGCGCTGGGCGGCGACGGCCCGCGCCGCGGCGACCTGTTCAGCTACCTGTACTTCGACCGCGAATTCATCGAGTCATCCATCGAACTCGGTCGTCGTCACGCCGACGCGGCACTCGCCGGCGCGCCGGCACACCGGCTGCCATGGTGGGTCGGGCCGCGACAACCGGTATCGACCACGCACGAGAGCAGCATGTGAACCTTCCCGACAATCCGGTCACCGAGGGCCACGGGGCACAATCCCCATGACCGGCAGGAAGGGGACCAACGGTCGGACCGGCCCCGGCCGTCACCGATATGGCCCCGAACCGACGCAGTAGCCGGTGCCCTCGGTCCGGCGGACCGGACAGGCGCGGCCGCGTTCGCTGTTCATGCCGATCTCGCGCCGGAAGTGTAGCGGCCGAGGCGGTGCCTCGAACGCCGCGCCGGCGCGCCCGCTCCGGCGGCTCGACACGGCGAAGAGTAACCCCTCACATCACTCCTCGAGGACGACGGGCAGCCGGCGCAACCCGTGGAGCGCGCGGGACCGCAGCGGCGTCACCTTCCCCGTGACGTGCGCGTTCGGATAGCGTTCGAAGAAGCGTTGGACAGCGATAGCCGCTTCCGCACGGGCCAGCGCGGCGCCGATACAGAAGTGGATCCCCGCACCGAAGGTGAGATGGCGATGAGGTTCCCGGCGCAGGGGATCGAATACGTGGGGGTCGGTGAAGATTTCCGGGTCACGATTCGCCGCGGCCAGGAGCACCACGATCGGCGTTCCCGCGGTGATGGGCCGTCCGGCGAGCCGGGTATCGGTCTTGGCGACCCGGACGACGTACTGGACGGGGGTGTCGTAGCGGAGAGACTCTTCGATCACCGCCGTGTAATCACCATCGGCCGGGCGCAGGTGCGGCTGCCGCAGCAGCGTGTGCAGAGTGTTTCCGAGCAGATGCGTGGTAGTGCCGAAGCCGCCGACCAGCAGCATGCTGCACGTGGCGATGGCCTCGCGCAGGCTCAGTTGGGCCGGACACTGCTGCGCCAGACCGGCGATGAGCCCGGGGCCCTCCGGGTCGGCGTGGGTCAGACGATCCCTGAAGTACGCTGTCATCTCGCTGACGAGGGCACGGGAACGCTGCCGTTCCTCCGCTGTTCGGGCACCGTCCAGCAAGGAGGCGAGCACGTTGCCCCAGGCCGCGAAGCGCGGAGCCTCGGTATCCGGCAGCCCGAGGATCTGCGAGATCATCGCCATGGGAACGGCTTCGGCATAGTTCGTGATCAGATCCGTAACCCCGCCCCGAGGAAGCTCGTTCAGGCAGTGCCCGACGATCTTTTCGATCCGGGGACCGAGGTCGGCGAGTTCGCGCCGGTGGAACACGGGAGCGACCAGGGACCGCAGCTCCGTGTGCCGCGGCGGTTCCAGCTTCAGAAAGGAGTCGTCGACCGGATGTACCAGCGTGATATCGCCGGCCGCGTTACGGCGTCGGGCCGACGCCCCGATGGGCGCCGGTCCGAAGTCGCCGCCGGTGAGCACCTGCTGGCTCGAGCCGTGGGCGGCGGTGAACAGCAGGCCGCGACGGCTGGTCGCCAGAGCACCTCGGGCGCGGACCTTCTCGTATTGCCGATGCCGGTCGGCCCCCGGCCGAGCCCAGAGGATCCGGGCGCCGGGGTCGCCGCGAAGGACATCCGAGAAGAGCCGCGCCTTCTCCAGAGACATTGTGACCATGGTCGGGATCGCCTTCGCTAGGCACCGACCGCCGATTCGGCCGGTGATGCCTGCCGGGCGGGATGGTAACTGGACCAGTAGTACTGGCGATAGAAGTTCTCCGCCAACGACACCCAGGTGTTCAGCCGATCGCGGTCGCCGAGGAAGCGGTGCATATTGACCAGCAGCCAGCTCCATACGGCCTGACTGTCCCGGCAGTTGTCGCAGTCTCCGGTGGTGGCGCAGTACTGGACACTGTGATCGGTCCGGTACGCGTTGAAGCGGCCGACGATAGGGTGCCCCTCGGTCAGGCGCTGGGCATGCGCCGGGTGATCGTTGCTGATGCTGGGGCAGGTCTCCGCGCCGAAGGTACCCCAATGCGTGCGGCCGGTCACCAGCGTGCGGAAGTAGTAGGGATCACCGATGACGGTGTCGGGGTAGGTCTCACGCATGCGGGTCATTTCCTCGATCGCCCGCTCTTCATTGTGTAGTCGCGCAGTGGGATCGGTGCCGTTGTCGCTGTAGTACCCGAAGTTGATCTGGTTGCCGTTTGCGGCGATGGCCTCGACGGTTCGTTCGAGGTACGGCATCCCGGCCTCGCTGAGCGTGTAGACCCAGGTGGCCCGCGGGTCGCCGGCATACGTGCGCAGCGCCTTGCCGAACAACCCGCTCATTCGCCGGCCGTTGGGCCCATGACCACGCAACTCGTCGTCTACCGGACCACCGCCCCACAGGGAGACCGCGATGGCGAGATCTTCCAGCCCGTCATAGGGAATCGGCCGCGTCCCATTCGTCACCACGGTGACATTGCGAATCGTCTCCGCGAACACGCGGACTCGATCCAGGACCAGCGCCGGCTCACCGCCGATCAGTAGCGTACTGGTGATCTTCTTGGAATCGCGCAGGTCTTCGGCGAAGGCGCGGATCGTGTCCAGATCACGAATCTCGACGCTCTGCTTGTCCATATCGTGCTCGAAGAACCAGCAGCCCTTGCACCGCAGATTACAGGCGTCGGTCACCCAGACCTCCACCGTACGAATACCTCGGGCTACTTCGTTCACACGCAACAAACGCTCCGCCAATGCCGGATCCTCTTGCGCGAGCTCGAATGCTCTGGTTAAAATGCGTTCCTTACTCGGCCTGACGTCCAAGAAAACGGGCTGAGACACGACATCCTCCTCGGTGCGATGCGGCAAGGGTTTGCGCGCTGCTGGATGTCACCGGCGAGTCGGACATGTCGAAAAATCGACAGTGCTGCCGATGCGCTGCCGATCCATGGGATCGGCGGATGGTTGGCGAGAATGCGGATACGAAGCGGTCTTATGGTTCTGGGCTCGTTAGCGCTACGAATGATTCTAGGACAAAGCCTGCTACAGCGTGATCGTTCCACGCTATCACTGGCGCTCTTGGCGAGCCACGCCCGTCTCGCCGGATATATTGCGACACAACGGCATTCAGTGTTGAAATTTTAAGTGCTCCGGCAGCGATACCGGGCGCACGGCATACGCGCAACTGCGCGGATCATCGCGGTGCAGCCGTACGTGACTGCACCGCGATGAGGTCACAGACCGAGCGGCGGCGAGGGTGGAAACTCCACGGGCATCGCGGAGAGCGCGCGATGGAAAGGCCCCGGCCGCCAGCGCAGTTCGTCGACCGAGCAGGCGAGCCGCATTTCGGGGAGCGCGTCGAGCAACTGATCGATCGCGTTCTGGGCGACCATATAGGCGATCGACTTGGCGGGGCAGGCATGCGGGCCGGCACCCCATGCGAGATGCGCGTTGTTGTCGGTGTACTGGCCCGAATGGATCACCGGATCGTTGTTGCACGCCGACATTCCGATGACGACCGGCTGATCGGCGGGCAACCAGACTCCGTCCCGCATCATCGGCTGCCTCGGGTAGCTGAGGCAGTAGTTCGCCATCGGCGGATCCGTGTACAGCAGCTCGTTCAGCGCGTCCCGGGTCGTAGGGGCCGCGCCGGGTGACGAGGTGCCGGTGAATCGCGGGTCGGTGATCATGAGAAGCAGGGTGTTGACCGTCAGATTGGTCAGCGGCTCTATCCCCGCCCCGTAGAGCACGGCCAATTGATGCACCATCTCCGCATTCCCGAGCCCGGCCGAATGGCCCACCAGACGAGAGGTGATGTCGCGGCCGGGTTCGGCGCGTTTGAGTACGACCAGCTCCAGAAGTGCTTCGTTGATCCTGGCGTCCGCGTCGGTGGCGGCGGCGCCGCCTTCGAACATGTCGGCCATCCCGGCAGCGATGTGCTGCCCCAGATCCGCGGGACAACCCAGCATGGCGTTGAGCACCTGGAACGTCAGCGGGAAGGCGTACTGACCGATCACCTCGGCGCGGCCGTCCAAACAGAAGCCGTTGATCAGCGGCGCGGCAACCTCTTCGACGTTCTGGTGCATGGAGAAGAGATCGACCCCGTCGAGAGCGGCGGTGATCGCCTGCCGGTACCGGGCATGTTCCCGTCCGGTACTACGCATCACATTGGGACGCCACGCCATCATGGGCATGAGCGGGTGGTCGGCCGGAACGGTCTTCTCCCACGACCGCGCGTCGGCCGGAAAGTGCTCGGGGTCGTTGAAGATATCGATCGCGGTGTGGTAACCGAGCACCAACGTGGCCGGAATACCAGGGGCCAGCTCCACCGGCGCGAGAGTTCCATACCGGTCACGCATCTCCCCGAAGACACGATGCGGGTCGGCGGCATACTCCTCGGTGTACAGAGCAACCCGAGGCGGGGCACCGGTCGGACCTTGAACGGAGTAGGGGCATCCGGCGGTATCGGTTTCGGACGAAGGTAGAGACTTGGTCAATGCCGGGAACTCCAATGAAGACAACAGCGACAGATCCGAGAGATTGTCCTCTATAGGACATCTCCTGTGTCGGAACAGTATTGGTGTGACAGATCCACCGCAAGCGAGACGCCGGTGCGATCGGCCACTCCACGCTGCACCGGCATCCGGCCGGGGCGGTCGGCCAGCGGCCCCAGTCCTCCCAAAGCGCCTGGTTAGAGCCCATGCGTTGCCTCGCCGACCAAACACGCTCGGCGGCAATGCGTTCCGTTGTCACCCACCCGATATTGCTGAAATCTCGAACCATCCGGCCACCTGCCCGAGGAGTTCACTTCGACATCCGGAGGCGTAGACAGTTGACGACATCTTTTACATGTCACATTTCCGCCAAAATTATGGCTGCGAATTCTGGGACCGGTGGCCGTCTCGTTGCAACCGGGCGGAACGGGCGGTTGTTCTCGGCGACCGACAGTGTCGGCGCGGAATTGCCGAATCGAGGGCGCCAGAGCCGCGGCCAGATCATCCGCGGTATCGATTCGGTCGGGGAACACACCGCGCTCCAGACGGCCGTCCGGCAGCAATCCGGTGACTTTCTCGGCGAACCGCGTGGGATGACGGTGGTCGACACCCGGGATCACCGGCGTCGGCGCGGTCAGTGCGGTGAGTTCGGCCGGTGTGCGGACGCGCGGTCGCGGCCGATGGCGGCCGCGGCGGCGATGCCGGCCGGATTGCCGCGGGGGATAGCCTCTCGGACCAGCGTCCCGATCACCGGAACCAACCCCGGCAGGATCGGCGCCCAGGCCGCCTCGACACCGCGGGCGGTGACGGTTTCGGCGAAAGCCGCCGCATCGTCCTCGATGTCCTCCAGGCTGATCGAAATCGCGGCGGCGAAGCGTTCCGGATAGGCCGTCGCCGCACGAGCGGTGATGGTCGAGCAGAGGCACATCCCGCCGATCGACGCCCGTTCGGCGCCGAGGTGGTGGAGCAGCGCTGTGACGTCCTCGGCGTAGCGGGACCAGGTGTGGGCGGCCGGATCCGGACACGGCGATTGCCCGTACCCGCGCATACCGGGAAGGACGATGCGGTAGGTGTCGGCGAGCCGACCGGCGAGGGGAAGCAGACTGCGATGATCCGGCCCGCCACCGTGCAGCAGCACCACAGTGGCGCCGGCGTTGCGGGCCTCCGCACGCAGGGGTGGCCGTCATATCACTGTGTCGCCGCATGACCGGTGGCACAGCATCTGCCGCGCCCTCGAATGCCTGCCGGCCATCGCGGATACTGCCGCGATGATCCCGCCTGGACGTTGTCGGCGCTCTCGGACCATGGTCCGCGCTCCCCGGCACGCAACGAACACTTGCCCGCCGCACAGGGAGAGATAGCGCCTCACCTACCGCCCCGAATTGGAAACGGTTATCATTATCTCTCGATGTGAGAGGGTGTGTGATGAGGAATCCATCCGGCTGGAGCGGTATCGGGTGCCGTGACTGAGTTCGCTTGTTCGCCTGCCCGGTTCGCGTTCCCGAGTACCGTCGCCGACCGCAGATCCAGTGACCGGTCCCCCGTGGCTGTTCCGGCGCCGCACGAGCGCGCTCGGTGAGCGGGCTCGGTTCCTTCGGGGCCTTCCCACTGTCCGTACGCCTGTTACTGGGCAATCATCTGCTCGGAAATATCGGCTTCTACATGCTGATTCCATTCCTGGCCGACTACCTGCTCGACGACCTCGCGCTCTCGGCGACCGTGGTCGGGGTGGTACTCGGCGTCCGCAATCTCAGCCAACAGGGCTTGTTCCTGGTCGGCGGGGCAGCGGCGGACCGGCTCGGCGCCCGCGGTGTCATCATCGTGGGCGCGGCGATCCGGGCCGCGGGATTCGCCTTGTTCGCGGTCGGCGGTTCACTGCCGGTGGTATTGCTCGGTTCCGTGCTCACCGGATTCGCCGGGGCACTGTTCAATCCTGCCGTTCGGGCATACATCGCGCGGGCCGGCGGTGATCGGTCGGCGCAGGCCTTCGCCCTGTTCAACGTGATGGGAAATACCGGCTCGGCGGTCGGACCACTGGTCGGCGTGCTCATGATGAACATGGGTTTCCGGCTCACCGCGGTCGCCGCGGCGGCGGTGTTCGCGATACTGACCGTCGCCCAGCTCGCATTGCTGCCCGCGCGCCCTGTCCCGGCCGCGCGGACTACGCTCATCGCGGATCTGGGCCGGCTGTTCACCGATCGGGTGTTCTGGTGGTTCGCCGCGGCTCTCATGGGACTGTTCGCGTTGCAGAGCCAGATCTACTTTCTTTTCACCCTGCAAGTGCAGCAACTCGCCGGACCGAAGGCGGTCGCCGCGCTGTTCCTCGTGGAGACAGCCGCGGTACTGGCCTGCCAGGTGCCGATCACCCGCGTATTGAGCCGCCGGCCCGATCGCGGGCCTGCCATGGCGGCCGGGATGGCGCTGCTGGGGGCCGCGTTCCTGTTCCCTCCACTGGCGGCGCTCGGGCCGGCGCCGCCGGAACCCGGCCCACTCGCGGTGACGATCGGCCTCCTACCGGTACTGGCCGGCGCCGTCGTCCTCGCGGTCGGGGTGGCGATGGTCCAGCCCTTCGTCAACGAGGCCGTTCCGCGCTTCGCCGGCGACGCGCTCACCGGGACCTATTTCGGCGCTTTCTATCTGGCCTCGGGAGTTTTCACAGTAGCCACCACATCCGGGGTGGGCGCTCTGGTCGACCGATACGGCGGCCCGTTCGCCTGGCCACCGGCCGTGTGCTGCGCCTCGATCGGCGCGGCCTCGGCGATCGGCGTCCTCGGGCTGCGCGGGCGCGGACTGCTGCCCGCCGGGATACCACTGCCCGCACAAGGCCGCACAAGGAAAGGCGGAACCGCACAATGACCTTCCCGACAACGAAGGCGGTCCGGCAATGATCAGCGCCGCCGGTATCAGATTCTCGTACGCGGGCGATCCCGTCCTCGACGATATCGATCTGGTCGTGGAACAGGGCAGCACCGTCGGGCTCATCGGCCCGAACGGATCCGGCAAATCAACTCTCCTCCGGACCATCTACCGGGCCCTGCGCCCGCATTCCGGTGTCGTCGGCATCGACGATATCCCGGTCGAGACGCTGCGGGGCCGAGCCCTCGCGGCCCGCCTCGCGGTGGTGGCCCAGGAAGCGCCGCCGGAGACACCGGCCACGGTCACCGACACCGTCCTCCTCGGCCGGGCGCCGTGGGCTCATTCGCTGCGCGGTTATTCCCGCGCGGACCGGATCGCGGCGGCGGCGGCCCTGGAACGGGTCGGCGCGCGGCACCTGGCCGACCGTCCTGTCGCCCAGTTGTCCGGCGGGGAGCGTCAACGGGTCCTGATCGCCCGCGCACTCGCCCAGCAGGCCGACCATCTGCTGCTGGACGAACCCACCAACCATCTGGATATCGGCTATCAGCACGAATTGCTCGGCCTGGTCGGTGAATTGACCGCTACCGCCCTGGTGGTACTGCACGACCTCAACCTGGCGGCACGCTACTGCGACACACTTGTTCTGCTGCGCCGCGGCCGGGTGGTCGCCGCGGGGCCGGTCGACCAGGTGCTGACACCGGAGATCATCGAACCCGTATACGGGGTGCGCGTACACCGCTGCACCGCGTTCGGCGGAACCCAGCTGCTCTTCGGCCCACACGATCGCGAGGGCGCCGGAAATCCTCTCGGCCGGAATGGAGCTCGGGCACAGGAGGTCGGCGGATGACGGCCACGCTGCCGGAGGAAAACACCGTCGACGACCTCGGCCATGCACGCGACCGTGCCCGGATGCTGTGGTGGCTGGGCGGCTTCGGTATCGCACTGGTGCTGGTGCTCCTGATCGCCACCGGGCTCGGCCCGGTATCGGTCCCGCCACTCACGGTGACGCGCATTATCGGCCATCACACCGTGGGTATGCCCGCGACCGCCGACTGGAGCACAGCCCAGGATTCGATCGTGTGGCTGGTACGGGTGCCCCGAGTGTTGCTCGGCGCGCTGGTCGGCGCCGCGCTCGCGGTGGCGGGGGCGGTATTGCAGACCCTGGTCCGCA
Source organism: Nocardia rhamnosiphila NBRC 108938 (assembly GCF_000720425.1). Taxonomy (GTDB): domain Bacteria; phylum Actinomycetota; class Actinomycetes; order Mycobacteriales; family Mycobacteriaceae; genus Nocardia; species Nocardia rhamnosiphila. Next base: position 1,418,961 of record NZ_JOAJ01000001.1, read on the forward strand.
ATGTACTGGCCGATCCGCATATCCTCGGCGTCACCTCCGGCGCCTCCACCGGCGCGGCGGTATCCCTGCTGTTCGGCGGTTCGGTGGCCGCCGGGGCGCTCGCCGCCAGCGCGTTCACCGGAGCCGTGCTGGCGACCGCACTTCTGTTCGCGATCGCCCATCTCAACGGGCAGATGACATCGTTGCGGCTGCTGCTCGGCGGGGTCACCATCGGCTACCTCTTCTCTGCCGCCACCAGTTTCCTGATCTTCGCCTCCGACGATCAGGAGGGCGCCCGCACCGTGCTGTTCTGGCTGCTGGGCTCACTCGGCTCGGCCGCCTGGCCCTCGGTCGCCACCACCACGGCCGTGACCGTTGCCGCGATCCTCGCACTCGTCCTGCTCGCCACCCGGCTGGACATGCTCGCCGCCGGTGACGACACCGCGCGCGCACTCGGCCTGTCCCCCGGGCGGCTGCGCGTGATCACCCTCGGCATCGTGGCCCTGGCCATCGGTGGTGTGGTCGCCGTCGCGGGAGCGATCGGGTTCGTGGGCCTGATCGTCCCGCACGTCGCCCGCTTGTGTGTCGGTGCCGGGCACCGGCGTCTGCTGCCCCTGTCCGCCCTGCTCGGCGCACTGTTTCTGGTGGTGGCCGATGTCGTGGCCCGGCTCGCCTTCGCGCCCCGGGAACTTCCACTGGGCATCGTCACCGCGGTGGTCGGCGCCCCACTTCTCCTCCTATTGGTGCGCCGATTCCGGCAATCGCCGCACTGATCCCGTTCCCTGAAAGGAATACACCACAATGTTTACTCGACGACGCAGCGGCGCGCGCCGGGCCTTACCCGGGGTCGCGCTACTCGCCGCCGCGCTCCTGACCGGGTGCGGCAGCCCGACGGCCGCTACCGGCCCCGCCGCGGAGGGCTTCCCGATGACCGTCTCCAGCTGCGGACGCGATGTCACCTTCACGGCCCCTCCGCAACGTATCGTCACCGTCGGCTCCGTCGCCGCCCCGTTGATCGCCGCCGCCGGAGCCGCCGACCGCATTGTCACCCGGACTTTCGAATCGGCGCCATTTCCCGGCGAATACGCCGACGAGCTGACCGGTATCGAAACCACTTCCCGCACCGGTGAGATCGCCCGCGAGGAGATCATCGATCGGAGCCCCGATGTCGTCGTCAGCTTCGAAGGCGCCGCCGTCTCCGCCGACGACCTCGCTCGGGTGAACATCCCGCTGCTGGTCACCCGCGGCTACTGCCGCGACGCGGCGGGCACCTTCGACGATATTTTCGCCGATATCGAAGTCTACGGAAAGCTCTTCGGAACCAGCGCGGCGGCGAACGCGGAGGTCACCTCGTTGCGCCGGCGCGTCGACACCGTGGCCGACCGCAACGCCACCCGCCCGCCGCTACGAGCCGCCGCGCTGATCATCTCCCGGGACGGAAACAAGGTCAGCGCCTACGGCAGCACCAGCACCGTGTCCCACCAGATGCACATACTCGGACTGGAGAACGTCTTCGGCGACAACGCGACCCGCTACTCCGAAATCAACACCGAAGCTCTCATCGACCGCGACCCGGACCTCATCGTCCTGCTCACCCAGGGCGACCAGACCCCTGATTCCGCTCGGCGGGCCTTGCGCGACCGGCCCGAACTCGCACGCCTGCCGGCCATCCGGGACAACCGCATGATCGTCGTGCCCTTCGGCTACACCGGGCCGGGACCGGTCGCCGTGGAAGGAATCGAAGTACTCGACCGAGAATTGGGAGCACTGCGTTGACCGTATCCCTCACCACCGGGTACCGGATCCGCCTCGCCGGCGAAGACGATCTTCCGGGGGCCCGCAGTGTCATGCTCGACACCTTCTACCAGGTGTTCGGCATCGGGTATCTCCCCGAACACCACGCGGATGTCATCGACCCGGCGACCGCTTACCTGCACCATCCGCGCAACCGGCTGTGGGTCGCCGAACACGAGGGCCGCATCGTCGCCACCACGGCCATCCGGGCGCAGGGCCCACGCCACCCACCCCATCCGCGGTGGCTGACCGAGCAATATCCGGACCCGCGCACGGCCCAACTGTTCCGTGTCTACGTCCGGCCCGAGCACCAACGGCGCGGACTTGCCAACCGCCTGGTGCGGGCCGCGATCGAGTACGTCACGAATGCAGCGGACTTCGACCGCCTCTACCTGCATACCGACGCCAGAACCCCGGGCGCGCTCGAATTCTGGCTCGAGCACGGCCACATAATCCATGACGCACGCGATGGCGGTCAGGGGTTCCAGACCGTCCACTTGGAGATTCCGCTCCCCTGAGGTCGGACACGGTGATTCCCGTATCGCTATCGGTTACGGCCGCCGCGGGGGGCTGTCACCCGATCCTCAGCGGCCGAGCACACCGTTCACAACGGCTCGGACCGGGCCGGGGGCATACCGAGTACGACAGCGTCGGGCCGGGCGAGTAGCGCGCCGTCCGGCTCTACGCCGTCATCGCACTCACGAGACGCTCACATCGACGACGGGTGCGGTGGGTGGTGATCTCCCGGACCTGGTGGGCCGATCGACCACGTTCTCCGCGAGCAACGAAAACTTCACTGCGAGTGCGCTTCCGAGTGTTCTCGGCACCGCCCGGCGTGCACGCCCGACGAGGCATCCGATACATTACCCCCGCATTATCGAATATGAATTTCGTTACCTACGGGAAGGAAGTGTGGCGGTGAAAATCGCCTTCGTCGGAAAGGGCGGCAGCGGCAAAACGACCCTGTCCTCACTGTTCATTCGCCAGCTGGCCGCGCAGGCCGTGCCGGTACTGGCAATCGACGCCGACATCAACCAGCACCTGGCGACCGCGCTGGGTGCCACCGAGGAGGAATCGGCGGCACTGCCGACCCTCGCCGACCAGCTGCCGTTGATCAAGGACTATCTACGCGGCAGCAATCCGCGCATTCCCTCCGGCGAGGCGATGCTCAAGACCACCCCGCCGGGAAACGGGTCACGGCTGCTCGGCGTGGTGGAGGACAACCCGATCTACTCCGCCTGCGTACGGGAGATCGAGGGCGCGCGGCTGATGGTGACCGGCCGGTTCTCCGAAGAGGAGCTGGGTGTGGCCTGCTACCACTCCAAAGTCGGCGCCGCCGAGATGCTGCTCAACCATATGGTCGATCTCCCGGGCGAGTACGTCGTGGTCGATATGACCGCCGGCGCCGACTCGTTCGCGTCGGGCCTGTTCACCCGTTTCGACCTGACCGCGCTGGTATGCGAACCGACACTGCGCAGCGTCGGCGTCTACCGCCAATACCTCGACTACGCCAAGGATTTCGGCATCCGCATCGCGGTGATCGGTAACAAGATCTCCGACGAGCACGACCTCGAGTTCCTGCGCGAACAGGTCGGAGACGACCTGCTGTGCTGGATAGGACGTTCCGCACATGTGCGGGCCGCCGAACGTGGCGATATCCGGCCGATCACCGACCTCGAACCGGAGAACCGCAAGGCCCTCACCGAGATCCGGACCGCACTCGACACCGTCGATCGGGACTGGAACACCTACCACCACCACACGGTGAAATTCCATATCCGCAACGCCGAAGCCTGGGCGGGCCGGGACGTGATCACCCAGATCGATCCGGACTTCGTCCTGCGACCGGGACTACGCTCCGGGCAGTCCACCGCACTGGCGACTCACTGATCTCGCGGACGCCGATTCGCCTGCGACCAGCGCTCTTTTCGAGGCAGTTTCCACGTCCTCGGACCGGTGGTCGCAGGCGATAGGGCATTGCGCAATCGACGGGCAACCGCGGAGCACGGGTCACTGCCCGGGCAGTTAGACGGACCCGCTGTCCGGGCCGAGAAGTCGGTGAGACCTAGTCGGGAAGAGAGCCGGGGTCGGGCCTACAGGTGATGTCGGCATCGGGGAGGGTGCCGTCACGGAAGTAGGTGTTGACGGCCTCGCTCACGCAGCGGCTCAGGTCGGCGCGGAGGACACCGTGCACGCGGGTGTCCGCCAACGTGACCATTCGTGACCCTGTCAGGTCCTCGTGGAGGGCAAGACCTTGCCGGTAGGGAGTGCGGGTGTCACCTGTCGCCTGCAGGATCAGGGCCGGCGCCGAATTGTGCACAGCGGTGATTTCCTCGACCGGGTCCGGCCAGAACGCGCACGCGGTGATGTTGTTGGCGAACGCACCGAACACCGGCTGGGTCGCCCGCACGCTTTCGATGTTGCGGCGATACCAGGCCGGGTCCCGGGGTGCGGCCCGGTCGCCGCACAGGACCGCGGCCATGCCCGATACGTTCATCGGAACGCCGCCGCTGATCTTCGTTTTCAGCTGCTCCATATCGACGGGCAGCCCGGACACCGCGTCGGCCACGAACCGCACGACCTCGGCGAGGTCGGCGTTCTTCTGCGGGTTCGACAACAGCGCCAACAGCATCATCGGCACGGTGTGTTCATCGATGAGATAGCCGTTGCCGATGACCGGATGCGTGGCGGCGCGGCGGATCATGTCCTCGACGAAAGCGCGGACCTGTGGCCCGCTGCTACCGAAGTGGTAGTCGGCGTCGCGACGCGCCGCCCAGATCGCCCAGTCGTCCAGCCCGGCCTCGTTGACCGCACCCATGTCCTGGTACGTGCCGATCCAGTAGCGGTCCGGGTCCATGGCGCTGTCCAGCACCATCCGGTCGGTGCGCTGCGGGAACATCTGCGAGTAGACCGCGCCCAGATAGGTGCCGTAGGAACCGCCGTAGTAGTTGAGCCGGCGCTCACCGAATGCGCTACGAATGATGTCCAGGTCCCGGGCGGTATTGCGGGTGGTGATCTGGCGGGCCTTCTCGGGGTCGGGGGCAATGCAGGATGCCGCGAGTGCGGCGGCCAGTGCGGTGTCGCGTGCGAAGCCGAAGGCGTCGAAACCGGCCGAGAACAACATGGTGGGCAGCGGCAGTGCACAGTTCACCGGATCCGAGCGGCCGATACCACGCGGGTCCATGCCGATGAGGTCGTATCGGGCACGGACCTCCGGCGTGAGCCGATCCCGCAGGTCGACCATCATGCCCAGGCCCGGACCGCCCGGACCACCGGGGTTGGACAGCATGATCCCGTGCCTGCGGTCGGGGTCGGTGGCCGGGATACGCGAAATCGCCACGGTCAGCGTGCGGGCGTCCGGTCGGCTGTAGTCGAGCGGCACGACAACACCCGCGCACTGCGCCCCCGCACCATCGAGCGCCGCGTCGTCACACGGCCCCCAGTCCAACTGCTGGTGGTAGAACGACTCCAGCCCACCCGGGATGTCATCGATCGGGTCGGCGCTCGCCGACCCCATGGGCACCGTGGCGAATGTGGCCGCCATGATGACCCCGGGTACAAGCCATCGAATCCATCGAATCGGCATCGGATCTCCTGTCCGCGACATCTGTGTCCGCATCCTGTTTCCGCCGCTCGGACATCTCGGGTCTCGTGCCGGCGCTGGTGTGGTTTGCCGAGGCCGCCCCAACGAAACCGGGGCTTCCGGGGCGTCACCCATGACTCACCACGATCACGGCGGTCGGGGCCCTGAAATCTGTTTGTGCGAAGCCGGCGTGAAGCAAGGATCGCAGTCTCGTGTGGTGACGGCGTTTGCCGAACAATGACCCGGCGTGTCGAGGCCCGCGTGCGCACCGGTATCGGCTCCGTCCAGCGAGGCGTCTCCGCCACGCGGATGGCCGCACCGGTCGGCAGCCCTCCGGTCGAGCCGGCGAGCGGGCTCAACCGGATGCCGCCGTAGCGCTCGGTGACCATCTCGTCACCGACCTCCGCCCGTGCGACCAGCACGATTCCTTCGTGAGCTGCTGATCGACCGAGACGGAACTAGCAATCGTTATGCTATCGTGCAGTCAGTCGTTACGCTATCGTGATCTTGTCCCAACTGTGACATGGCCGGTCAGCGCAGGCCCGGAGTCCTTGCGGGTTGGCCCACCGGACGCGGGAGGCATGATGAAACCCGAACAGACTCTGTCGACATATCGGAAAAACGGAGGCCGGACAGTATGTCCGGCGACCAGTGGATTCGGCCTGCCGGTCGACGGCATACGCCGGCCACCGGTGCTGCTCCGGCGGATCGGTCGGCTCTGGCTCGCAGTCCTCGCGCTCGCCGCGGTCGCGCTCTCGGCCGCATTGTCGATGCCGGTCGCGCGAGCCGCGGTGCCGCCACCCGGCGAGGATCCTTTCTATGCCGCACCGGCCGACCTCGCGTCCCATCCGAACGGAACGGTGCTCGGGTCACGGACGATCCCCCTGCTCGGCCTGCCACTACCGGTGGACGCGTATCAACTGCGTTATCGCACCACCGATTCGGACGAGCAGCCGCAACTGAACGTCACGACGGTGCTGGTGCCGCCGGTGCCCTCGGACGGGCCGCGGCCGGTGTTGTCGTACCAGGTACCCGAGAACAGTCTCGACACCCGGTGCGCGCCGTCGTTCACCCTGCGCGGCGGACGCAACGACACCGATATGGCGGCCGTCGCGCAGGATGCGCCGTTCATCGCGGACGCGCTGCGGCGCGGATGGGCCGTCGTGGTCAGCGATTACGAAGGGCCGCAGTCGCGGCTCTTCGACGGGGTGACCTCCGGGCGTGGAGTCCTGGACGGAATCCGGGCTGCCCGGTCCTTCGCTCCGGCCGGCCTCGATGCCGCCGGCCCGATCGGGGCCTACGGGTATTCGAGTGGAGCCTTCGCCACACTATGGGCCGCGCAGCTGCGCCAGGAATACGCACCCGACGTGGGGTTCGCCGGTGTCAGCGCCGGCGGCGTCCCGACCGATATCCCGTCCATGGCCGAACACGCCGACGGTGAGGCGGGGGCGATACTGATCCTGCTCGGACTGGCCCGCAACGAACCCGATTCCAGGCTGGCCGATCTGCTGAACGACCAAGGACGCAGTGCCCTGCACACCGCGGATACATCCGCCTGCGGTGCGGATCTGGCCCAGAAGTACCCGGATACCCACATCGACGACCTCGCCACGGTGCCGAACTTGCCGACGCATCCCGCTTTCCGCGCGGCCGCCGTCCCCAATGAACTCGGTGGTACCGCCCCCGACGCGCCGCTCTACCTGTACCACAGCGTCTCCGACGAGAAGATCCCCGTCGCCGGCTACACCGCCCTTGTCGATGCCTACTGCGCCGCGGGCGCCACCCTCACCGCGACTCGCTCGCTGTTCCCGGGACATCTCGGAGCCGGCGCGGGTGAAGCACTCGGCGGCATGAACTTCCTCGCCGACCGCTTCGCCGGCACCCCGCAGGCCCCGGGGTGTGCGGCGCAGTAGGACGCGTGGTGCCGCGAACACCGACGGCCGAGCTTCCTCGACCGGCTTGCGGACAGTTGAACTGTCGGCCGGAGGCACGGCCGGCGGTCAGCGGGCCGGGACGACCGGGACGTGCAGTAATTCCACAGTTCGCCTGTCCACCAGATCACTCAGGCTGTAATTGTCCAGTTCGCGAAAGAACGTCTCCTGTGCCGTACCCAGCATGTGCCGCAAGCGGCAGGCCGAGACCAGGGGGCACGGCGTATCCCCACCGCACTCCACCACTTGGGCTCCACCCTCGAGACCGCGCACGATCTGCCCGACCGTGGCGGTGCGGCCGAGCTCGGTCAGGAAGACACCGCCGGTGCGGCCGCGATGCGCCGCCACCAGACCGAGTTCGGCGAGTCTGCTCACCGCCTTCGCCACATAGTGTTCGGAGGCGTTGACCTGCCGGGCAATGAGTTTGACGGTCACCCGCTCGGCCGCGGCGCCACTCACCGCGAGGCGCATCATCGCGCGCAGGCCGAGATCGGCGAACCGGGACAGTTGCACAGCACGACCCTACGATATTCGGTGTTTGAAACACCAATTTTTCGGTTGGGATGTACCCGGGATCACCGGTTCGGCACTGTCTCCACCGAGGGCCCCCTCGCACGCGACACCACCCCGCGCGGACGGCCGCTCGACAGGCGTCGTCATGGACGGTAAGCATGGGCGGGTGGTGAGCCGCCGAGACCAGATCAAACGCGTCGCTGCCGGGCTTTTCGTCGAGCGCGGAGTAGCGGGGACCAGCGTCCGGGATATCGCCGAGGGTGTCGGGATGTTGTCCGGGAGCCTCTACCATCATTTCCCTTCCAAGGACGCGATCGCGTTCGCGATCCTCGACGATTTCCTGACCGACCTGAATGCCCGCTACCGATCGGTGCTTCCACACGTGAACGGGATGCGCGAAGAGTTGCGCGCCCTGGTCTATTCCTCGATCGAGATCGCCGAGGCACATCCGTACGCGACCGAGATCTACCAGAACGAGAAGGCCTACCACGGACCGGGCGCACCCGCGGAGATCGCGCACGCGGTCCGGGAAGCGCATACGTTCTGGATCGACGCCGCGACCCGCGCCAGTACCTGCGGGGAACTGCGCGCCGGGCTCGACCCGGTCGAGTTCGCGCGAATGCTGCGCGAGGGCGTGTGGTGGTCGATTCGCTACCACCGGGAACATCTGTCGCAACGGCGCGACGAGGTGACCGACACCGTGGTGGCCGCGTTCGTCGACGGCGGCGCCGCGCCGGAGATCCGCGCGCCCGGCGCCCCGGCGGGCGACGCCGCGGCGATCACCGATCGGCTCGACCGTATCGAGCACCGACTGGAGGATTTGTCGAAACGCCTGGTCGACGAACCGTAACCCGTTTTCGCCCGCCCCGTTTCGCGGCAACCCGTTGACAGAAGCAGTGGCGCAGGACACACTCTCAAGCAATTGCTTGGCTATGGCCAAGCGCATGCTTGATTGGTGGTGGTCTCATGAGACGTACCCGGATTCTTTCCTGGGTGCTGGCCGCGGCTCTGCTGCCGGTGGGATGTGCTCAGGTCCGTGAACCGGTGGACGACTACATCGTCATCGGCATGGACGAGGATTCGACCGGGCCGGGCGCGTCGTATTCGACGATCGCCGGCGACACCGTCCGCGCCACGGTGGATCGGCTCAATGCCGCGGGCGGAATCGGCGGCAAAGAGGTCCGGCTGGTGGTGGAGAACGACGAGAGCAGCCCGACCAACACCCCGTCGATCATTCGCAAACTGGTCGACCAGGGCGCGTCCGCCGTCATCCTGGCGACCGGGAGCGGATCGGCCCTCCAGGCCAAACAGATTTCGCAATCCACCGAGGTCGTCACCATCGCGCCCACGGCACTGACCGACGCGGTCGCCGGTCCGCCCGGTAACGAGTTCGCCTATATGGTCCCCAATCCGCTGGCCCAGTACGCCGATGTCTACTGTGGGGCCTTCGCCGCGCAGGGCAGGAAGCGGCTCGGTGTGCTCGCCGATTCGAGTCCGGCGATCGCGGGCATCCTCGATACGCTCTACCCGAAGCTGCGCGGATGTGTCGATATCGTCGGCACCCAGAAGGCGGCCGTCGACGCGGCCGATCTCACCGCCGGGGTGAGCAGGCTACTCGCCAGCGATCCCGACGTCGTACTCGTCGCGAGCGTCGGCGGGAACTTCGAACTGCTCGCGCAGAACACGGTGCATCGGCTGGCGCCCGGACTGCAACGGTTCTCCCTGGCGTCGATCGGAAACCAGCCGCAGTCGTGGAAGCTCGCCGCACCCGGTTCCCTCGACGGCCTGGTCTATATGGGCAGCCTGAGCGACGACAATCCGCGGACCACCGAATTACAGAACTGGCTGCGCACGGTCAAGGGGCCGAATTACTCCCTCACCGCATACGACGCCCAGGCCTACGACTCGGTGATGCTGCTCGCGCGGGCCATCGAACTCGCCGGAACCCATACCGATCGGCAGCTCCTCAACCAGGCCCTGCAGCAGGTCCGCGGCATTCCGGCGAGTTTCGGCCAGGCGCCACTGACCCTGTCGTTCGCGCCGGACGACCATATCGCCCCGGATTCGGCCTGCGGGCTGGTGCTCATCGAATTCGGCGCCGACAACACCCCGGCCGGCCCCTGGGCCGAGTACCAGCCGGAGTGCACACCGAAGGGATCCGATCGATGAGCGATCCACAGTTGTGGCTGGCCGGCGCCGAGATCGGTTGTTTCTTCGCGCTCGTCGCCTTGTCGATCTACCTGGTCGTGGTGGGCGCGTCGTTCTTCAATTTCGCCGCGGGACCGTACGCGATGGCCGCGGGCCTATTCGCCGGATACGCGTCCGCTCAGTGGGGTGTGCCGATCGTCGCCGGCGCGGTACTGGGAGTCGTGGCGGCCGTGGGGATATCGCTGGTGACCGAGATCGTGGTGGTCCGGCCGGTACAACGCCGGTCCGGCGGCGCCGAACTCCCGGCCCTGGTCGCGGTGACCGCGACGCTGTTCGCCATTCAGCAACTGGCGGGCACGATCTTCGGCCGGACCCCGGTCTCGGTCGCGAACCTGTTACCACTGCCGGATTTCCACCTGGGCCCGGTCTCGGTACAGGGCACGACGGCGACCATCATCCTGATCACCGTGGTGGTCCTGGTGGCCACGGTTCTCTGGTTACGGGGTACGACCACCGGGCAGTTGCTGCGCGCGGTAGGTGACAATCACGACGCGGCCCGGATGATCGGTGTGAACGTCACCCGGGTCCGGTTGTGGGCGTTCGGGCTCTCCGGCGCAATCGCCGGGATCGCCGGAGTGATCTTCGCGGCGAAATCGGGTGCCCAGTTCACCAGCGGATTGTCCTGGACGCTCACGGGTTTCCTCGCACTGGTCGTCGGCGGCACCGGGAAACCGTGGGCGCCGTTGGTCGGCGGGCTGGCACTGGGCTGGGTCCAGGTTTTCGGCAGTTTCTATTTCGGCGCCACCGGCAGTTCGATCGCCATCTTCCTCGTCGCACTCGTGTTCTTCGCGTTCCGGCCCGAAGGCCTGTTCCAACGAAAGGTGCGTGTGTGATGGCCGTTTCCGCGATCGCGACCACCAAACCCGCCGCCCGGACCGTACTCGGGGAACTCGGCGTATGTCTCGCCGTCGTCGCCGTGGTGCTGCTGTGGATGGGACCGAGCCTGTACCGGCAGGACCTCGTCTTCCTGGCCGCCACCTATGCGCTGGTGGCACTGGGCATGTACCTGCCCTTCGTACTGGCCGGCTCGCTGTCCATGGCGTACAGCGCCTATGCGGCCATCGGCGCGTACGCGGTGGCCTACCTCTCGGTGAAACAGGGGTTGTCGCCGTGGTGGGGCTGGCTCGTGGGCATGGTGATCGCCGCCACCGTCGCTCTCGTGCTGGCGGTCGCGACCAGGAAGCTGTCGGGGTTCTATCTCGCCGCCGTGACCCTGCTGTTCGCCATCGCGTTCGAGCATTGGCTGGGCGACGCCACCACGCTCACCGGCGGGGCGTCGGGGATCTCCGGTATTCCGGTGCCCGCGCTGTTCGGCTGGGAACCCCCGCGCTATGCCCAGGTGGTGGCCGCGATCGCGTTCGTGTGCGTGGTCTCGGTGTTCATCGACCGCCTGCGCCGATCGGCCTGGGGTATCGCCTTGTCCGCCGCACGCGAGAACGCGCCCGCGGTGCAGTCCACCGGTATCTCCCCCACCCATCTCACCGTGGTGGCCCTGGCCTCCGGCGCGGCGATCGCCTCCACCGGAGGGGCCCTGTTCACCGCGTCGGTGCAGGCGGTGACCCCGGAGACCTTCGGCCTGGACCTGGTGTTCCTCGCCATCTTCATGCCGATCATCGGTGGCCGCGGTTCGGCCTGGGGTGCTCCGCTCGGGGCGCTGATCGTGGTCGGCGTCAGCCTGAACATGCCCGGCTATCAGGGGTCGGGCGAACTGCTGCTGGCGGTGGTCGTGCTGGTCATCCTGTTGCTCGCCCCCGGCGGCGTCATCGGCTGGACCCATCGGGCCGTGGAACGGTTCGTACCGTCCCGGAATCAGGACAGGAGATGACAGTGATGGCACCCGCGGACCCCGCGCCCCTGCTGTCGGTGCGGGGCTTGACCAAGCACTACGGCGGCGTCACCGCTGTGGACCAGGTCGGTTTCGACCTGCCGGCCGGCAGCGTCCTCGGCCTGGTCGGCCCCAACGGCGCCGGAAAGACCACCCTGGTCGACTGCATCGTGGGCACTCAATCCGCCGACGCGGGAACAGTGCACGTGGACGGCCGGGCCCTGCCCGCCGGGCCCGCGGCACGTGCGCGAGCAGGACTGGCCCGGACATTCCAGCACCCACAGCTGGCCCTGGAATCGACCCCGGTCGAGAACATCGTGCCCGGTATCGTCGGCCGGTCCATCGGTTCGTACGGGGCGTCGGTGCGGGCGTTCCTGCGCGGGCTCGCGGGCACGCCCCGCTCGGTACTCGACACCGCGGCCGCCGTGGCCGCGGAATACGGCGTCCCCACCGGACGCGTACCGACGGGCAGCCTCGGCCTGGGCTCCCAGCGGCTCGTGGAAATCGCCCGCGCCATGGCCGCGCGACCCCGGGTGCTGCTGCTCGACGAGCCCTTCGCCGGCTCCGATACCGACGGCATCGCGGCGATCTCCCATGCGGTCCGACAGGTGCGTGACGCGGGACATTCGGTGATCCTGGTGGATCACAATGTCGACCTGATCGCCGAACTCGCCGATTCGGTGGTGTTGCTGGCCGATGGTGCCGTGGCGTTCACCGGCAGCCCGCACGACTGTATGCGCAGCGCCGAGATGCGCTCCGTGTACTTCGGTACCACTCAGGAGGCCCGATGATCACCGCCCGCGGAGTCGGCGTCCACTACGGAAAGGCCGTCGCGGTCCGGGAGACAGCGTTCGAGGCGCGATCCGGGGAGGTCACGGCGGTGGTCGGGCCGAACGGCGCCGGTAAATCGAGCCTGCTGTCCGCGCTGTTCGGCAGTACACCGGCGACCGGAACCGTCACCGTCGACGACAACGACCTCAGCGGCGCGCCCGCCCAGCAGAGGCTGCGCGCCGGGATCGCGTTCGTCCCGCAGGGGCGGCAACTGTTCCCGCGCCTGACGGTTCGGGAGAACCTGGAGATCGGGGCGCGGCTGCTGGGCGCACGTAACGATGTGCTCGATACGGCTTACGAACGCTTCCCGATCCTGCGGACGCGGTCGAAACAGCTGGCCGGTGTCCTCTCCGGCGGGGAGCAACAGATGCTGTTGCTCGCCCGGGCCCTGCTGGTGCGGCCGCGCGCGCTACTGCTCGACGAGATGACCACCGGACTCTCCCCCAAGATCGCCGGGGAACTGCTCGACCACGTTCGCGGCCTGGCGGATTCGGGAATCACGGTGCTCGTCGCCGAGCCGGCACTGTACCGGGTGTCCCGGATCGTCGACCGCGGGTACGTCATGATCCGGGGCTCGCTCTCCGCGCCGCAGGACGACCCCGGCGCACTCGACACCGCCTACCGAGCCGCCATGGGGATGCTCGAGGAAGCTCTGTGATGGAACACGCGTCCTTGGCCGATCTCCCCGGATTCGCAGCGGACCCGGAGGCATACACCGGCTACGCCGTCAGCGATCTGGTCCGCCATTGGGCCCGCACCCGCGCGGATGAACCCGCCTACATCAGCCCGGCCGGGTCCACCACCTGGGCCGACTACGATCGCCTCGCCGACCGGGTCTGCGCGGCGCTGCTCTCACTCGGCGAGATCCCCGCGGTCGCGGTGTATCTGCCCGACACCGTGGAATTCCACGCCACGCTCGTCGGCGCCTACCGCGCGGGAGTCCTCGCGGTCGCCGTCGGGGCCCGGTCCGGCCCGGCGGAAGTCGCGCATCTGATGTCGGCCTCGGGGGCCACCGTGCTCGTGACCGCCCGCGAGAACCGGGGTGTCCCGGTATCGGACCTGTCGGCAGAACTGCGGGCGCGCGACACCGACCCGGCACACCTGGTGATCGTCGACGGGCTACAGGTCGGCACCGACGGCGTCGTGGAGCGCACGGGCCGCACCGCGCCCGTCCGGCAATTCTCGGTGGACGACGTATGCCTGCTCAACAGCACCTCCGGCACCACGGGCCGGCCGAAACTCGTCATGCAGACCCAACGACGGTGGAGTGCGTTCGCCGCGATCGCCTGCCGGAACGCGGAGATGGGCGCCCTGGAGATCGTCGCCGCATTCGTGCCCGCGCCGTTCGGATTCGGGTTGTGGACCTCGCATTTCCTGCCCGCGCTCCTCGGCCGTCCGGCATTGGTGATGCACCGCTTCGATCCGGCGGTCGCCATCGATCTGATGGCCGAGTACCGCGCCACGATCCTCGCCTGTGTGAGCACCCAGTTCCGGATGATGCTGCAGACCCCGGACCGAGCGGTCTCCCGGGCCGGCGCGCTGCGAATCATGTTCACCGGCGGTGAGGCCGTGCCCTACGCCGAGGCGCGGCGTTTCGAAGAAGCCACCGGCGCGCTGGTACTCCAGTTCTACGGCTCCAACGAAACCGGCGCGGCGAGCGCCACCACCGTCCATGACGACGACGAAACCCGGCTCGGCACCGGTGGCCGGCTCATCGAGGCGATGAACGTCCGCATCCTCGAGGACGGCCCCCCGGGTCCGGGTGTCCGGCGCGGGCAACCGGCGGTCCGCGGACCGCTCATGTCTCCCGGTTACTGGAACGACGACGCCGCCAACGCCGAACTCTTCACCGATGACGGCTGGATCCGGCTCGGCGATATCGTCGAAGTCGACGACTCCGACCGGCTGCGCGTGGTCGGCCGCCTGGCGGATCTGATCATCCGCGGCGGCAAGAACATCTCCGCACTGGAGGTGGAGGATTTCATCCGTGAACATCCCGCCGTGGAAATGGTCGCCGCGGTCGGCGTACCCGATCCGCTGTTCGGGGAGCGGCTGTGCGCGGCGATCACCTTGGCTCCGGGAACCGATCGGCTGTCGCTCGCGGATCTCAACACCTGGCTGCGTGCACAGGGCATCACCCGGGAGTATCTGCCGGAACGGCTGCGCGTGCTGGAGAGCATGCCGTTGGCGCCGGGCGGGAAGATCGCCAAAGCGCAGGTCGAGCAGTTGGTCGGGACAAGTGCGGGAGATGACGATGACGGACGACGCAACCAGCGGTGACCTCGGCGGGCGCACGGCGATCGTCACCGGCGCCGCACGGGGACAGGGTCGCGCCATCGGCCGGGCACTGGCCCGGCGTGGTGCCACCGTATGGCTCGCGGATCTCTGCGCGCCCGGCGATACCGCGCCTTATCCGCTGGCCACAGAGGACGACCTCACCGAAACAGCGCGGCTGATCGAAGCGGACGGCGGGACCTGCCACACCGGCTTGCTCGACGTCCGCGACTCCGCCGCTGTCACCGCGTTCGCCGGGACCGTCGCCGCCCGGACCGGCAGTATCGATATTCTCGTCACGTCCGCGGGCATCGTCGGCTTCGCGCCGGTCACCGAGCTCTCCGACACCATGTGGGCCGATATGCTCGCCACCAACCTGACCGGCACCTTCCACTGCCTCCGGGCGGCACTCCCCCATATGACCACCGGCTGGGGCCGGATCGTGGCCATCTCCTCGATGAGCGGCCGGCAGGGCACCCCGAACCTCGCGCACTATTCGGCATCGAAATGGGGCGTTATCGGGCTCGTCAAATCCGTGGCCCTCGAATACGCGGAAAGCGGGATCACCGCGAATATCGTATGCCCCACCAATGTGGACACCCCGATGCTCCACAATCCGGCCCTGTACTCCCTGTTCGCCCCCGATCTCGACAATCCCTCCCGCCACGACGTCGAAGAGCGCTATGCGCGGATGAGCCCCATGCGGATCCCGTGGTGCCCGCCGGAAGCGGTCGCCGACGCCGTCGGCCATCTCGTCGGCGAGACCGGGCGCTACGTCACCGGAACGGTGATCGACGTGGGGTTGGGTGGGACTGCCCGGATGCCGTGAGACCTGCGGGTTCGCGAGGCGCACGCCCGGAAGGGCCTTGTTGCGGCGAAAGCGGAACAATTCGGCAGCCGCCTGTGCGGCACGCGGGCGAATCCGGGTTGCTTCGGTAGCGTGCTCACCCGTCCGGTATCCGAGACCAATGAGGAGTAGCGGGTGCGAACGAGGAGTCGGTGGGTGGTGCGGAAGCGGCTGCGGAGAGTCGCTGCGGTTGTTGCGTCGATGGTCCTGACCACCTGTGTGGGCGGGGCAGTGGTCAGTGCGGCCCCGATCGGCACTCCGGTGCTGCGGGCCCCGGCGGGTGGATACGAGGAACTCTTCGTACCGTCCGGCATGGGACCGATCAAGGTTCAGGTGCAGTGGGCGGCGCGCGGTGGCAGTGCGGCGCTCTACGTTCTCGACGGCCTTCGCGCACCGGCCGATCACAGTCAGTGGACCAGTGATACCGACGCCCTGCGGCAGTTCGCGGGCGACAATGTCACCCTGGTGTTCCCGGTCGGCGGCCGTTCCAGTTTCTACACCGACTGGTACCGGCCCAGCGGAACCAACGGCCAGGCGGAGACGTACCGGTGGGAGACCTTCCTCACCCGTGAATTGCCCAATTTCCTTGCCGGATACGGCGTATCGCGGACCAACAAGGCCATCGTCGGCGCCTCCATGGGCGGCGGGGCCGCCCTGACATTGGCCGCGTACCACCGCGACCAGTTCAAGTTCGCCGGATCGTTCTCCGGCTTCCTGAACCCGACCTTCCCCCTGTGGAACGAGGCGGTTCGGGCCGCGATGTGGGACGAAGGCCGGTTCAATGTGGACGATATGTGGGGCCCGGTCGGTGACCCGGCCTGGAGCCGCAACGATCCGACCGTGCAGGCCGAACTCCTGCGCGGCCTGCCGATGTACATCTCGACCGGCAACGGCAGCCCCGGGGCACCCGATGTGCCGTTCGGGGTCGGTAACACGGTGAACGCCATGGGGCTGGAAGCAACAGCGGCGGTGGGCACGCAGATCTTCCGCGACAGGGTGGCGGCGCTGGGTATCCCGGCCCGTATCGACGTCGTCGAGGGCACCCACACCTGGCCCTATTGGGGCCGGGCACTCGCCACCGCCCGTCCGATGATCCTGGATGTACTCGGGGCCCACTGACGGTACTCATCAGGCGTCCGGTATTCGGTCGGACGCCTGATGAGGCGTCGCGCTCCCCCGGCTCGACCACGAGCGGACTCCGACGTCCGGCGCTGCACAGGGTCGGCGTCTTCCCCGCACAGCCCCCGCGAACGGCGTCCTCCCGCCGAGAAGCAGAGCCGGAATCCGTGAGTAGACTTCGGGACTGCGCACGGTTTCGAGTGGAGTGGATTCCCGCACGGAGTTCGATCATGGAGACGTACACCGGCAATATCGTCGAAGGACACGACAGCCTCGAGTTACGTGTCTACGCCGAGCTGAACGACTTCCTGCCCCCGCGGTCCCGGTTCTCGGTACTGCAGCGCCCGGTGCGGCCCCATCAGACCGTGAAGGACATCGTCGAGGCGGCCGGTATCCCGCACACCGAAATCGACCTTCTGCTGGTGAACGGGGAATCGGTCGGCTTCGGGCACCATCCGGGCCCGGGCGATCGGCTCGCAGTGTACCCGGTGTTCGAGAGCCTCGATATCGCCGCACTGACCCGGGTGCGCCCGCACCCGCTGCGTGAACCGCGCCTACTCGTCGACGTCAATCTCGGGGGCGCCGCTCGACTGCTCCGGCTGATGGGTCTCGACGTCCGCTGTGAATTCGACGCCGAAGACGCGCGACTCGCCGAGATCGCCAGGAACGACCACCGCATCCTGCTCACCAGGGACCGCGGTCTGCTCGCCCGCCGTATCGTCACCCACGGCCTCTTCGTGCGCGCCGACCTTCCGGTCGATCAGGTGGTGGAGGTGATCGACCGCCTCGACCTCTCCGGCCATCTGACTCCACTCACCCGCTGCCTCCGCTGCGGTGAACCCCTGGCCGGCGTAGCGAAGGCCGACGTGATCGACCGGCTACCTCCCCTCACCCGCCGCTATCACGACACCTTCCGCCGGTGCACCGGCTGCGCCCGGGTCTACTGGGCGGGCGCCCACCAGGACCGCCTCGACGAACTCGTCGCCCGCATCATGTCGAAGGTCCGGCGGACACCTCCACCGGAGGACGCCCGAGTTCCGGGCACCCTTCGGTGATCGACGACTTCCCCGGCCTGCTAACTGCCCCGGCCCCATGGCCGGTGTGCACCGGGCACTACCCGAGCGCCTACGCCGGACCCGTTTTGCGGTCGCCGATTCCGCTCTCGGCGCCACCCGGCGCGGCGTTTCGGCGGCACCATCAGAGCGGTCCGCCGACCGCCGCCGCCCGGACGCGGATCAGTCGTCGTCCGGTTCGACGGACAGCACCGTAGCGGTGCTCGGATCGACCGTCACCTCGTAGCCGGCGCCGTCACGGGTTCGGAGGTCGACCTCCAACTCGGGGGCACCGCTGGACAGGTCGACCTCGACGGACTCGACCGTCGCCCCCATCAGCGCCTGCCGCGCCGCCTCCAGCGACTGCTGGTCCTCGGGCACGGGCTGCGCGGTCGCCGCGGCGGAACCACCCCCGACGAGAATTACCGCGAGCGCCGCGCCTGCCCACAACCGGCGTACCCCGCCGCTGTGGTGACCGATCGTGTACATCAATGAGTCCTCCTCGATATATCGGTAGCCGGATCCGCGATACCGCGGTTACCGCATATTGCGTCGTTTGCGCTGGTAGGAAGTACTGCGCCTGCTGAGTTACCCACTCTGGGGCGGCCTACGCATCTTCCACATCTCGACGTGCACCCCGATCCAGGGGAAGCGGGCGCATACCACGGACCGGGGTGGCCGGTGGCCGGTGGCCGACGATGCGACAGCGGCGGGCGTCGCCTGTCCGAACGCCGGTCCGGACCGAGCCGTGGAACCCGGTCACGGACCGAGCCCGGCACTACGTTGGCGCCGCTGCCCGGGACGGCTTTCGCTGTCTTACCGACAGATGCGCGATATCCCGATGCCTGGAGTGTTTGCAGTCACACCGAGTAACGTTCCGTTCATCGCCGAACTCGCCGCCGAATCTCGCCGTCCGGCAACGTTTCCGCTGAACAACAAGTTCTTGTGAACTACTGGACAACGAATTACCCACGTTGGACACTAGAGCAATCGGCTATTGAAGGGGTGATTCAAATGGTCAGAACACACACCGTTGTCGCAGGGGAAACGTTGCCGGCCTTGGCATTGCGCTTCTACGGCGACGCAGGACTACACCGGCTGATCGCCACCGCCGGCGCGATCACCGACCCCGACACCATCGATGTCGGCCAACAATTGATCATCCCCGACTACACCAGGTACGAGGTTGCCGCCGGGGATACGTTGGCGGCGCTGGCTTTACGCTTCTACGGCGACGCAGGACTACACCGGCTGATCGCCGGCGCCAGCGATCTCACCGACCCCGACACCATCGAAGCGGGACAACAGCTGATCGTTCCCGACCTGACGAGATACAAGGTCCTCGCCGGAGACACGGTCTCGGAGTTGGCGTCACGCTTCTACGGCGACGCCGCGTTTTCCCCACTCATCGCCACCGTCAACGGTCTTGACGATCCCGAGGTCATCGGCGCCGGAGAGATCCTGGTGATATTCGTCGGGCGCAGCGACGGATTCGGACTCACGATCGTGGACCGCAACGAGAGCGACCCGCGTATGTGGTACTACCGATTCCAGACCAGCGCGATCGGCTGGAACCCCGGGGTCAACGTCCTGCTCCCCGACGACTACCTGACCAGTGGACGCACCTATCCCGTCCTCTACCTCTTGCATGGCGGCGGCGAGGACTTCCGTCAGTTCGACTTCCTGGGTATCCGCGAACTGACCGCCGGAAAGCCGATCATCGTCGTGATGCCCGACGGCGGGCGCGCGGGCTGGTATTCCAACCCGGTCAGCTCGTTCGTCGGCCCGCGCAACTGGGAGACGTTCCACATCGCCCAGCTGCTGCCCTGGATCGAGGCGAATTTCCGCACCTATGCCGAGTACGACGGCCGTGCGGTCGCCGGGTTCTCGATGGGTGGCTTCGGCGCGTTGAAGTACACCGCGAAGTACTACGGCCACTTCGCCTCGGTCAGCAGCCATTCCGGCCCGGCGAGTTTGCGTCGCGATTTCGGGCTGGTCGTCCATTGGGCGAACCTGTCGTCGGCGACCGTGGAATTGGGCGGCGGCACGGTCTACGGCGCGCCGTTCTGGAATCAGGCCAGGGTCAGCGCCGACAACCCGGTCGAGCGGATCGAAAGCTACCGGAACAAGCGGATCTTCCTGGTCGCCGGCACCAGTCCTGACCCGGTCAACTGGTTCGACAGCGTGAACGAGACCCAGGTGCTCGCCGGCCAGCGGGAGTTCCGCGCACGCCTCACCGACGTCGGCATCCCGCACGAATGGCACGAGGTCTCCGGCAGTCACGTCTTCCGGCCCGAGATGTTCACCATCGACCTCGACGGCATCCTCGCGCGGCTGCGACCGGCGGCTGCCGTGTCATCCTCCAGTGCGATGCCGGGGGCTGCGTGAACAGCGGTGACACGCGACGGAGGATGCCCTCGAAAGGTACGGAAAGAAAGCGGCGGCGACCCGTGCTCACCCTCGAGATCCGGGTCGCGTATCGGACCAGCGCCAGGGAGGCATGCTGCTACCGGCGCCATGTCGATGGCGGGATCGCTTCGAGCCGTTCGGTGTCGCAGGCACCTATCGCGTAGACCACGTCCACCTCGAAACCGATCAGCGGCCCGCGCCCGACTCCGGCCGATATCTGCCCGGGTGCACATGCGCACGCATTCCCTGCGGGCCGAACAGGATGAGTAGTTCGACCACGCCACCGTCGGCGCTGCCCAGCCAGTGCGGCAGGGAGGTGTCGAATTCGGCGGCCTCACCGGGCGGCAGGGTCAGGTCGCGCTCACCCAGCACCAGCCGCAGGCGACCGTTGAGCACGTACAACCATTCGAAGCCGGCGTGGGTCTGCGGCGTCGGATCCTGTGGTTTCGGCTGCGCGGGAATGATCATTTTGAACGCCTGCACCCCGCCCGGCCGCCGGGACAACGGAATGAACATCATTCCGTACCGCCGGATCGGCTTCAGGTGGATCCGGGGGTCACCGGTGCGCGGGGCACCGACCAGGTCGTCCAACGGAACGTCGTAGGTGCGCGCCAGCGGCAGTAGTAATTCCAGGGTCGCCCGGCGTCGGCCGCTTTCCAGCCGGGACAGGGTGCTCTCCGACACCCCGGTGGTCGCCGCGAGCTCGGCGAGGGTGATGCCGCGGTCGCGGCGCAGCGCACGCAGCCGGGGCCCCACCGCATCGAGCACATCGCCTGTTTCGTGGTCCACGTGGCCATCTTGCCGGAACGGCAAGATTTCGTGTCAGGACGACAGCGAGTCGGTGAGGCTGAAGGCGTTCCGGCGCAGACCGGCTCCCCGACCACCAGGACACCGATGCCATGATCACCTCAGCACACCGCCTACTCCTGCCCGCGCGCACGGTAGCGGCCCTCACACTCACGCTCCTGCTCACCGCCGGCACCGCCGCCTGCGCCACGACCACCGCTGCCGAGGTCCCCCGGTACGCCGCCGCCACCCGGGGCGACCCCGAGTTCACGCAGACCTTCCGGCACGAATTCGCCGATATCGACGGCGTCCGCATGCACTACGTGACGGGAGGCAGCGGCACACCGGTAGTGCTGATCCACGGATGGCCGCAGACCTGGTACGGCTGGTGGGAGATCATGCCCGAACTCGCCGAGCACCACACCGTCTACGCCGTCGACCTCACCGGGCTGGGCGACAGCACCGGCTCCCCGGCCGACTACAGCAAAGCCACCCTGGCGCGCTATATCCACACGCTGATCGCCGATCGGCTCGGAATCCGTGACGCCCGGGTCGTCGGACACGATTTCGGTGCGGCGGTGGCGTTCCAGTACGCCGGCCAGTTCCCGGCCGATACCGCCCGCCTCGCCTACCTCGAGCTGCCCCTGCCGGGGCCCGCGATCGACGCGTCCACCTACCGTTCGATGAGCTGGCATATCGCCTTCCATTCCCAGCGCCGGATCCCGGAGGCCGTCGTCGGCGACGACGTCCGGGAATACCTGGCGCTGTTCTACCCGCAGGTCTCGTTCGGGGGGACGGCCTTCGGCGGCACCGCGGACCGCTCCCCGTTCACCGATGCCGAAATCGACGAATACGCACGGACGTACAGCCGACCCGAGGCCCTGACCGGTGGTTTCGAGCTGTACCGCGCTCTCGACCAAGATGTCCGCGATACCGGCGCGGTACCGCCGACACAGGTGCCGACCCTGCTCATGACCGCCCAGGGACAACTCGACCCGGTCCGAGCCACCGTCACGCCCTCTCTGAGCAATATCGTGCGCGCGGTGGATGTGCCGAACGCAGGGCACTGGCTCGTCGAGGAGAACCCCCGCTTCGTCACCGCGGAACTGCTGCGCTTCCTCCACCGCTGACCTCACATTCGTGTTCTGCCCGATCATGCCGGTGGCTGCGGCGATCGGTCCGTCGGCGGGGTCGAGGGCATTACCGGTCCACCGGCCGATTGCCGGAGTCGAGCGCGGTGGAAGGGGTTCTGGCACGATCGGATCCATCGCCGCCCTGGCGCCGAGCCGGGGCGGCAACACCAGCACGACGAGAGGACCGGCCCGGAATCGTGGGTATGGACAACAGGTTCAGCGAGCACACCGCACACGACCGCAAGGCCGAGATCGTCGACGTCTTCACCGACGCCTTCGGCGAGATGATCGCCGCCGACCCGGACGCGTTCCGTAAGAAATTCCGCAAGATGGCGGATAACCCGTTCGCCTTCTACCGCGGGTCCGCCTGCCTGTTCTACAACGATATGGCCGCCACCGAGGATCGGTGGGCCGACGAGCGCACCGGCCGGATCTGGATCCAGGCCGATCTGCATGCGGAGAATTTCGGCACCTATATGGATTCCGCCGGACAATTCGTCTTCGACGTCAACGATTTCGACGAAGCGTATCTCGGCGCGTTCACCTGGGATATCAAACGTTTCTGTGCCAGCGTCGCGCTGCTGGCCCGCCGCAAGGCCGTCTCCGATGCCGATATCGAGGCATTGACAGCGACATATGTGCGCTCCTATGTGCGCATGGTGCGCGCCTTTCACGACGGCACCCAGAACGAGCAGGATTTCAAACTGCATCTGCGGAACACCACGGGCCCCGTGCACGATGTGTTGCTCGACGCCCGGATGAACACCCGCACTGCGCTGTTGGCGAGCACCACGATGGTCGAGAACTACGAACGCCGATTCCGGCCGGGCAAGGATGTCCGCTGTGTGGAGGAGGAGGAACGCACCCTGGTACTGGATGCCTTCACCCGATACCTCGAGACGATCCCGGAGCACAAGCGGTTCCGGAGCATCACCTACCAGGTGAAAGATATCGTCGGTCGCAAAGGATTCGGGATCGGGTCCGCGGGGCTGCCCGCGTACAACATCCTCGTGGAGGGGCAGACCGAGGCGCTGGAGAACGATGTGATCCTGTCCATGAAACAGGGGAATATCGCCGCGCCCAGCCGGATCGTGCAAGACGAGCGGATCCGGGACTATTTCCGGCACCACGGGCACCGCACCGCAGTGTCCCAGCGCGCCCTCCAGGCCCACGCCGACCCCTGGCTCGGCTACACCGAGATCGGCGGGGACGGCTATATCGTCTCCGAACTCTCCCCTTACGTGAGCGATCTCGACTGGTCCGATCTCACCGAGCCGGAGGAGATGCAGCCGGTGATCGAATACCTCGGCCAGGCAACCGCGGGTATGCATTGTGTCTCCGACGCCGACTCCGATCAGACACTGGTCGATTTCCAGAGCGAGGAGGCGATCATGGCGGCCATCGGCTCCGACGAGAACGAATTCGTGTGCGATATGGTGGATTTCGGCCAGTCCTACGCTCTTCGCACGCGCACCGACCACGAGCTTTTCGTCGATGCATTCCGTAACGGCGAGATCCCCGGACTGGAGCGATCGACACCGATCCTCTGACAACCCCCGCGGTGACGAGTGCGGGGCCGACTGCGGAGTCGGCCTCGCCTACTCGTGCCGCCCGGGCTCCGGCGCCGCACCTCGATCGGCGCCGCGGCTCGCTTCGATTCCACCGGCGGCCCGGTGCAGGGTGGCGACCAGGGTCGGCAGCTGATTCGGGAGGTAGCGGACCGAGGGCATTGATACCGACAGGCCCGCCAGCGCGGTCCCGTCCGCGTCCCGCACCGGGACCCCGACCGCGACCACTCCGCGCTCCGAGAGCCCGTCGTTCAACGCGAACCCCGCCCGGCGCACTGTGGCGAGCTGGGTGCGCAGACTCGGCAGGTCCGGCCGTTCGTCAGGACGCTCCGTATATCGTGCCTTGTCGTAGAGCTCGTCCAACTCGGCCGGGTCGAGTTCCGCGAGCAGGACTAGGCCGGCGGTGGTGCGATGGGCCGGGAACACCATCCCCTCCCGGGACCCCACTCGCAGCGCCTGCCGGCATTCCACACTGGCGATGAACCGCGCCGTATCCCCGGCTCGGATCGTCAGGTTCGCCGACTCCCCCACCAGATCGACCAGCCGTTGCAGATGCGGCAGCGCGGCCGCCCGGAGCCGCGAGGTCCGCGACTGCGAGTGCGTGGCCAGCTCGAGCACCGGGCCCGGGTGGTAGACCCGCTGCTCGTCCTGCACCGCGAAATCCCGGTACACCAGCGTCTGCAACAACCGATGCGCTGTCGACCGCGCCACCCCGAGCCGTTCGGCGACCCGGCTGACCGTCAGCCCGCCCTCCAGCTGCAGCATCACCGCTGCCCGTAGCGCGTGGTCCGCGCTGGTGACGACGTAGGCCGGTGGCGTCTTCGGTTCCGTGTTGCCCATCTTCCTGTTCTGCTCTCCAGAATTACCTGTTCTGCTGACTCGGCAAGGGCCACTGTAGGCGATATGAGCACCACTGACACCCCCGTCCGTCTGCGGGCGGTCGCGGCGCCGGACCAGCCGGACGTCACCCCCGCCCTCGAGGAGCTGTACCGCGGCTTCGAGCAGGAGCTTCTGGTCCCGCTGTGGACCGAGATCGGTGATCTGATGCCGGCGCATCCGCGGTCGCGGGCGGTGCCGCATCTGTGGCGGTGGGAGAATCTGCTGCGGCTGGCGGCGCGGGCGGGCGATATCGTGCCGGTCGGCCGCGGTGGTGAGCGGCGAGCGATCGCGCTGGCGAATCCGGCCCTCGGTGGGCGCCCGTTCGCGACGCCGACATTGTGGGCGGCGATCCAGTATCTGATGCCGGGAGAGGATGCTCCGGAGCACCGGCATACTCAGCACGCCTTCCGGTTCGTGGTGGAGGGGTCGGGAGTATGGACCGTGGTGGGTGGTACCGGGGACACGGCCACCGGCGACGCGGTGCCGATGCGGCGGGGTGACTTCCTGCCGCAGGCCGGGTGGAACCGGCACGCGCACCACAACGCCACCTCGGAGCCGATGGCCTGGATCGACGGGCTGGACATCCCGTTCCAGTACCTCGTGGAATCGCAGTTCTTCGAATTCGGCCGCGCGGAGATCAGCGACGCGGAGCGAATCACGCCGGAGCGGTCGCGGTCGGAGCGGTTGTGGGGACATCCGGGGCTGCGGCCGCTGTCGGTGGGTGCGGTGGCGCCGGGGTCCCCGCTGCTGGCCTACAAGTGGGAGCACACGGATGCCGCGTTGAATGATCAGCTGCTGTTGGAGAAGGAGGGATACGGCGGGACCGTCGAACCCGGGCACGCGGCGGTGCGGTTCTCGAATCCGCACGACGGCACCGATGTGCTGCCGACCATGCGGGCGGAATTCCACCGGGTCACCCGGGGTTCGGAAACCGCGCCGGTCCGGGAGACCGGGTCGTCGGTGTATCAAGTGTTCGACGGGTCCGGCACGGTGACCGTGCGAGACAAAAGCTGGTCGGTCACCCGCGGTGACCTGTTCGTCGTCCCCTCGTGGGAACCCTTCTCCGCCAAATCGGAAGCCGGTGGCACCGATTCCGATTCCGGCGCCCTGGACCTTTTCCGTTTCTCGGATGCGCCCGTTTTCGAGGCGCTCCGGCTCGACCGTCAGGAGATCACCCGATGAAACTCGCCACCCTTCGCGTCGACGGCGGCACCCGCGCGGTGCGCCTCGACGGTGACACGCTCGTCGACCTGGGTCACGACGACCTCGGCGCGCTGTTCGCCCGGGACGACTGGGCCACGATCGCGGCCGAGGCCACCGGGCGGACCTGGCCGGCGGCCGGTGCGGATTTCGCCGCGGTGGTACCGAACCCGTCGAAGGTGGTCTGCGTCGGGCACAACTACACCAACCACATCAAGGAGATGGGGCGCGACCTTCCCAGCTACCCCACGCTTTTCCCGAAGTTCGCCGACAGCCTCATCGGGCCGAACGATCCGATCGTGAAACCGCCCGAGACCGATGCGCTGGACTGGGAGGTCGAGCTGGTGGTGGTCGTGGGCAAGCCCGTGCGGCGGGCCACCGAGACCGAAGCCGCGGACGCCATCGCGGGGTTCACCGTGATGAACGATGTGTCGGTGCGGGACTGGCAGTTCCGCACGATCGAATGGACGCAGGGCAAGATCTGGGATTCCTCCACCCCGGTCGGACCCTATGTCGTCACCCCGGACGAGGTCGGCGGGGTACGGCCGGCGCTCGAGGTGGAGACGCTGGTCGACGGGCAGGTCATGCAGCACGATGACACCGGGACGCTGCTGTTCGACCCGGTGCACCTGGTGCAGTACGTGTCGACGGTGATCCGGCTGAACCCGGGCGATCTGATCGCCACCGGGACACCGGCCGGGGTCGGTCACGCCCGGGACCCGAAGGTGTATCTGGTCGGCGGGGAAACCGTGGTGACCCGGATCGCCGGGCTGGGGGCGTGCACGAACAAGGTCGTGAAGGCCTCATGACCGGGCGGACCCACGCCGCCTCGCTGAAGTGGGCCGAGCACGGGACGGGGCTGTTCCTCACGCAGACCGCCCTGCTCGACGACGAGTCGATGTCGGCCCCGAGCGGCCTGCCCGGGTGGACGCGTAAACATCTGGTGGCGCATGTCGCGGCCAATGCCGACGCGCTCGGCAATCTGGTGCACTGGGCCCGCACCGGCGAACACACCCCGATGTATTCCTCGCCCGACCAGCGCAATGCCGATATCGAATCGGGCGCCGCACTGGCCGCGAGCGAGCTGACCAACTGGCTGAACAAGGCGGTGCGCAAACTGTCCGTCGCGATGGAGGCGCTGCACGGCGACGACTGGCACAACGAGGTCGTCACCGCGCAGGGGCGGACCGTCCCGGCCACGGAGATCCCGTGGCTGCGGGCGCGCGAGGTGTGTGTCCATGCCGTCGATCTCGGCACGGGCACCACCTTCGCCGACCTTCCCGACGAATTCCTGTCCGCACTCGTCACCGATATCCGAGACAAACGCGGACTCGACGAAATCCCCGACGGTCCGCTACCCGAGGTCGCCGCCTACCTCGCCGGTCGTCCCCATTCCCTCGCCGGCGTCCCCGACCTCGGCCCCTGGTTGTAGAGGAGGCTCATCGTGAGCACCCCTGACGTCGTCATCGTCGGCGGCGGCATCGGCGGGCTGAGTACCGCTTTCGCACTGTCCCGGCTCGGCCTGCGGGTGCGGGTCCTGGAGCAGGCGAAACAGTTCGGTGAGGTCGGGGCGGGTATTCAACTCGCGCCCAACTGCACCCGCATTCTCGAGGACTACGGTCTGCTGGACGAGGTAAAAGCCCGCGGGGTCGTGCCCGACCGGATGGTGATGCGGGACGCGGTCGACGGAAGCGAACTGACCTCGCTCGACCTGCGCGATCTGGAGCGCGAGTACGGCTTCCCGTATCTGGTCATCCACCGCAGTGATCTGCACGCGCTGTTCCTGGAGGCGTGCCGGGAGGCAGGTGTCGAACTGCTCACCGAACAGCGCGTCGTCTCCTACACGCAGGACGCTGGAAAAGCCGGTGCGGCCACGCAGGCCGGCGCGGTCCACGAGGCGAATATCGTGATCGCGGCCGACGGGTTGCATTCCGTCGCGCGCACACTGTTCACCGACGACCGTCCGGTGTCCTCGGCCTATGTCGCCTACCGCGGTACCGTGCCGATCGCGGAGGTGGACCGGCCGGTGGACCTCTCCGAAGTGGTCGTCTACGTCGGTCCCCGCTGCCATTTCGTCCACTACGGGCTGCGGGGCGGCGATCTGCTCAACCAGGTGGCGGTGTTCGAATCCCCGAAGGCCGTGGCCGGGCTCGACGACTGGGGCACTCCTGACGAACTCGATACCGCCTTCGCCGCGACCTGCGATTTCGTCCAGGATCGGCTACCGCATATGTGGCGGGACAAATGGTGGCGGATGTACGACCGCGACCCGATCGGCACCTGGGTCGACGGACGGATCGCGTTACTCGGCGACGCCGCCCACCCGCCGCTGCAGTACATGGCGCAGGGCGCGATCATGGCGATCGAGGACGGGTGGGTGCTCGCCGAACACGTCCGGCGCCTGCGGGACGCCGACGGGGTCGTCGACTGGGCGGGGGCGCTCGCGGCGTACGAGGCGGTCCGGCCGGAACACTGCCGCCGGGTGGTGCTGACGGCCCGGGTGTGGGGTGAACTCTGGCATCTCGACGGGATCCGGCGCGCGCAGCGCAATGTGCTGCTGCGGGAGCGCGCGGTCGGCGACTACTCGTTCACCGACTGGGTCTACGGTCCGACAGCACTGTTCCCCGCGGACGAACCCCCGATGTTCGAGCCGATACCGCTCGCCTCGGCCGACCGGGTGAGTGCCGGCCCCGCGTAGTCGCCCGGTGCCGGAAGCACCGACAGGTCCGGCCCGCGAACCGATCCGCCGACGGGCGTCCTCCACCACCGCGCCTCCGGCTCTGACGGCTGTGGCGGCCCGCTGCCTTGCCGCCGCCACAGCCACGCCGGTAAAATGTGATGCCTATCACACCAACGGCTCGGCTGTATCGATATCGGCAGCCCCGGGCTCGCAGGAGAAATCCGACCCATCCGGAACGGGGATTCGTAGTACCGAGGAGAACGATTATGTCCGGTCTGGTACGCAAGAACTTCGATTCACCCGAGGAAACCCGTCCATTCGAGGCAGGCAAGGGCAAGATGGACCTGGTCAACCTCGACGCCGGCCCCGTGGGCCGGGCGGTCTTCGAACCAGGCTGGCGCTGGTCGGAACATGTCCGGCCGATCGCCGGGACCGACAGTTGCCAGGCACCCCATACGGGCTATTGCGTCTCGGGGCACCTCGCTGTGGTCATGGACGACGGTGAGAAGCAGGAATACGGCCCCGGCGACTTCATGATCGTCCCGCCCGGACACGATGCCTGGACCGTCGGCGACGAACCCTGCGTCATGATCGACTGGCAGGGGGTCGCGGATTACGCCAAGCGGTGAGGTTCTCGCACGCCCGAGGGATATCAGTTGACCTGGCGACCGCGGCCGCTCCAGTACGGTGCGCGCAATTTGAACTTCTGTAGTTTGCCGGTCGCGGTCCGGGCCAGCTCGTTCCGGAACTCGACCGAGGTCGGCGCCTTGTAGCCGGCCAGCCGCTGTTTGCACCAGGCGATCAGTTCGGCCTCGGTCGAATTGCTCGCTTCGGCGTCCGGGGTCAGCACGACCAGCGCCTTGATCGTCTCGCCCCATTTCTCGCTCGGTACCGCGATCACCGCCACCTCGGCGACGGCGGGATGGGAGAACAGGCAGTCCTCGACTTCGATCGAGGACACGTTCTCGCCGCCGGTGATGATCACGTCCTTTTTGCGGTCGGCGATGGTCAGGTAGCCGTCGTCACCGAGGGCGCCGCCGTCGCCGGTGTGGAACCATCCGTCGGCCAGCGCCGCCGCGCTCTCCTCGGGGCGGTCCCAGTAACCCTCCATCACCACATTGGACCGGGCCAGAACCTCTCCCGAACCCTCCTCGGGTTCTTCGGCCCGCAACCGGACGCCCAGGGCCGGGGCACCGGCGCGGGTCAGCTTCGCGGCCCTGGTCTCGGGATCGAGGTCGTCCCATTCCGCACGGGCGCGGTTGACGGTCAGCAGCGGTGAGGTTTCGGTCAGGCCGTAGATCTGGATGAACTCCCAGCCGAGTTCCTCTTCGACGCGGGCGACGGTTTTCGTCGGCGGCGGTGCCCCGGCCATGATGATCCGCACGCGGTCGCGTCCGGGGATCTCGCCCTCCCAGGTCTGCGCGGCGTCGAGCACCGCGGCGGCGACCGCTGGCGCCGCGCACATCACCGTGACGCCGTGGTCGCGCACCCGGCGCAGGATCTCGGCGCCGTCGATCTTGCGCAGGACGATGTGCCGGGCGCCGACTCCGGTCATCGCGAACGGCATGCCCCAGCCGTTCGCGTGGAACATCGGCAGGGTGTGCAGATATACGTCACGGTCACTGATCGTGGCGTGCAGGCCGAAGGTGACGGCATTGACCCAGATACTGCGATGGGTGATCTGCACGCCCTTCGGGCGGGCGGTGGTGCCCGAGGTGTAGTTGATGGTGGCGGTGGCGGATTCATCGGGTTCCCATGGCCGCGGTACCGCCCCCGGCGCGGCGTAGAGATCGGTATCGGCGCCCAGTACGAACTTGTGCTCGCAGTCGACCTCGCCGAGCGAGTCCGCGAGTTCCGGGTCCACGTACAGGGCGCGGGCCCCGGAATTCTCGACGATATAGCGCACCTCGTCGGGGCGCAGGCGGAAGTTGATCGGGACCAGCACCCGGCCCCAGCCGCTCACTCCGAAGAACGAGGTCAGCAGCCGACTCGAATTATGGCTGACCAGCGCCACCCGGTCCCCGGCCCCGATACCCAGTTCGTCGAGGCGGGCCGCCTGTCTGCGGGCGAGGTCGGCGACCCCGGAGTAGGTCAGCGAACCCTGGCCGGGCGCGGGCTGGGCGGGTTCGTCGACGATACCGATCCGGTCGCCGTACACGGTTTCGGCGCGATCGAGGAAATCGGAGACACTGAACGGGACGAACATGGCCCTCCTACGGATGCTGCGTGCGCCGGGAGGCGATTCTGCGGACCTTCCGGCGGTCCGACGATTGTCTCGCTGAACCGGTCACCGCGGGCCGGAATTCTTACGGCGGTCCACTGCACGGTGGCAATCCCCCGGTTCCTTTCCCGGCGATCGCCCCGGGCAACTTCCGTCGGACGGGTCCGATGCTGGAGTTGCCGCCGCGGGCAAATCACTCGTGCTGGGGGACGACGCCCTCCGCGAACGCACCGGTCATCACGATTCGGCCCGTTCCTCGTGCACGCCCGGCACGAACCACACCGACGAAGCGCCGCACACCGACCACCGGGCTCCAGCCGCCCTCAGGAGGCCGGTGAGCCGGGCGTCGTGGAACGCCCGGCCGACGAATTCCCAGGGTGAGCTCAGTGGTCTCGTTGAGCGAGCGCGTGACGCGCTTCCTCGTGGAGCACATCGAGCAGGTCCTGCTCCAGCGCGACGAACTCCGGTGTCGTGATCATCGACAGCTCGCGTGGCCGCGGCAGATCGACGCGCACCTCTCGGCGTACGGTGGCCGGGCGCGCCGACAGGACGATCACGCGATCGGACAGGTACACCGCTTCCCGGATGTCGTGGGTGATCATCAGGACCATCCACCGGTACCGCTGCCAGACATCCTGGAGCCACGACTGCATCTCGGTGCGGGTCAGCGAGTCCAGTGCGCCGAACGGCTCGTCCAGCAGCAGCAGTTCGCGCCCCTGGACCACGGTCCGCAGCAGGGCCGCCCGCTGCCGCATTCCGCCGGAGAGCTGGGACGGCCGGGCGTCCTCGAATCCGGACAACCCGAAGACCGGGAACAGTTCGCGGGCCCGGCGCCGGGCCTCCGGTTTCGGGACACCGTGCACCTGGAGGCCGAGGACGGTGTTGTCCAGGACTGTGCGCCACGGGAACAGCAGATCCTTCTGCGGCATATAGGCGCAGTGCGGTGCCGTCGGTTCCCCGTCGCTCGCGCCGAAGCGGATACTGCCCGAGTCCGGGGTCTCCAGGCCGGCCAGCATAGTGAACACGGTGCTCTTACCGCAGCCGCTCGGGCCGATGACGGAGACGAACTCACCCGGTTGCGCGGTGAACGACACACCGCCGAGGACCTGCCGGTCGGGGCGGTGCCGGCCGGGCCGCGGAAACGATTTGGTGAGGCCGTCGACGACGATCCGGTGCCCGCGCGCGTCAGTCATGCCGACTCCTGTTCTCCGCGCGGGACCACGGTGCGACGAGCCGTTCGATCACAAAGGTCAGTAGGTACAGCGCGATACTGAGCAGCGCGGTCACCAGTACCGCCGCCAGCACCAGGTCGGTGCGGAAGGAGTTCTTCTGCAGACTCATATAGATGCCGAGGCCCTCGCTGGCACCGACGTATTCGGCGAAGACCGCGCCGACGACCGCATAGGTGATCCCGATCCGCAATGCGGTGAAGAATCGCGGCACCGCGGACGGCAACCGCACGTAACGGAACACCTGCACACGGGACGCCCCCATACTGCGCAGCAACGCGCCCGCCTCGCGGTCGGCCGCGGCGAATCCCTCGATCAGCCCGATCGCCATCGGGAAGAAGGTGACGAGTGCGACGACGAGCACTTTCGGGAGCAGCCCGAAACCGAACCAGATGATCATCAACGGTGCTATCGCGATGATCGGCAGCGTCTGGGAGGCGACGAACAACGGCACGAACGCGCGCCGCAGCCAGGGCGAGAAGTCGACCACCACGGCCAGCAGCCAGGCCAGGCACAGCGATACCGCGAAGCCGGCCAGTGTCACCTGGAGGGTGGCGGCGGCATGGACCCCGATCTCGTCGCGGTGCGCCCACCCCTGCGCCACGACCCGCACCGGGGACGGCAACAGTTGCGGACGGATACCGCTGACCTCGACATAGACCTGCCACGACACGACGAGTAGCGCCACCGTCACGACGGACGGTAGTGCCCAGCGGATCCCGGCCGATCGGCCCGGCACGGTCCGGGCGGCCGGATTCGTCCCGGGCGGGGCCTCTCGCTCGGAGTCGTCAGGGGGCGGTGAGGTAATCATTGGTGAAGTAGGTCGACCAGTCCGGTTCCTCCGTCAGCGGGGCGCCGTCGGGACCGGTCAGCAGACCCTTCTCGTACAGGAAACCGGAATTCGCGGCCCACTGCTCGCGGGTCTGGGCGCCCACCCGGCCGTCGGGGCCCTTCATGAATTGCTCGGCCAGCATCCGCTGACTCTCCAGGACCAGGCCCTCGTCGTTGAACGCGCCGGGGTTGGCGGCGAGAAGGTCCGCAGCGGCGGCGTCCGGGTCGTCCGCGGCGACCTGATAACCGCGCTGCAGGGCCTGCACGAACTTTCGCGCGCGGTCGGGGTTTGCGGCCAGCCAGTCCTGGTTGGCGTCGACCACGATGGCGTACGCGTCCGGGAAACCGAAGTCGGTGTAGCGGAAGTACCGCATCGGGGTGCCGTGGTGCTCGGCTTCGATGCCCTCCCAGCCGAGGTAGGAGACGGTGAAGTCGGCTCGGCCCGAGTAGACGGCCTCGTACGCCGAGGTGCCCAGGGTGACGGTGGTGAATTCGCCGCGGCCGCCGTCGTTGCGGATCACCTGCTGGAGCGCTTCCACCTCACCGGGGTCGCCGAAACCGGCATAGGTTTTGCCGTCCAGGTCCTTCGGGCGGGTGATATCGGTGCGGTCGGCCTTCACCCCGATCCCCGTCGCCCAGTGTTGCAGCGGTGCGAGCACGGACAGCGTATGCGCCCCCGACGCCCGCGCGAACGTCGACGAATTATGGGTGCTGATACCGAATTCGGCGTTACCGGCGTCGATGACCGTATCGACCGCGGTGTTGTTGTACGGCAGGATCTGCACATCCAGGCCGGCGTCGGCGAAGTAGCCGCGCTGCTGCGCGACGAACAGCCCAGTGTGGTTGGTGTTCGGCGTCCAGTCCAGGGCGAAACGGATGGTCTCGCCGTCGCTGGACCCCGCGGTGCAGGCGGTGAGCGCGGACAGCGCCGCCACGGTGGCGACCGCGACCGCGAGGACGCGGCGCAGGCGGCCGCTCATGCGGTGTCGATCGAGCATGAGCGAGGGCCCTCCGTGGTCACGCTGCGCTGCCGCCTCCGGGCCTGACTCGCTCATGCGGCGGGCCAGGGCTGCGGATGCAGAGCGGTGTCCCAGAACATCAGCTCGTATCGGGTGGCCACTGTGAACGCTGTCGCCATCGCCGCACGATCCCGCTCGCTCGCCGCCTCGGCCGCCGCGTCGACGAACGACCGGGCCGCGACCGCGGACGCCTGGAACTCCGGGGCGCCGTAGGTGGACACCCACTGGGCGTACGGGTGGCCGGGGTCGGCCGCGAGGACTTCCGCCGCACTCGCGGCAAGGTCACGGCCGACCTCGGCATAGATCCAGAAACACGGCAGCGCGGCTGCCGCGCCCACGGCGTAGGACTCGGTCGCGGCGGTGGCGATGAGGTAGGAGACGTATCCCAGGCAGGCCGTGGACGGTTCCGGCTCGTCCGCCCGCGCGGGGAGCCGGCTGTCATTGAGCAGGTCGTGGTGCAGTTCCGCCTCGACGGCGACCGCTGTGGCGGCCGAACCCGCCCAGAACTGCGCGGCCTGCGCGTCGGGCGACTTGGCCGAGAGAAGGGCCAGCACCTTCGAATAACCGGCGAGATACAGCGAATCCTGCTCCACGTAGGTGCGGAACACCTCGAGTGGGAGGGTGCCGTCGCCGAGCCGGCGCAGGAATTCGAGCTCATCGATGGCACCGCGCAGATCTTTCGTCCGATCCCAGAGGTGTTCGGTGAATTTGCCGGATTCGGTGGTGTGCGCGCGTGAAGCCAAGACATTCCTTCGTCAGCATTACCTGGACAGGTTCTCGGGTATGTTCTCAGCCCCGCTTTCGCGGAGCACCCCGTGTCAGAACGAATCCGACCATAACAGTTGAGCGGCGTGCGGTGGGCGGGAGGTCGTCTCAGGTCCGGTCCACGGAGTGGCCACTCGACCGGCGGAGTTACGCGGACGTGCGCGAACAGGACTGGCCGTGACCCATGTGCGTCAGCGACCGTGACATTTCCGCGACCCTTTCGTAATCTAACGGTGATCTTGTCGTCGAGCGTTACGAGTAGCCACCATTATGCCTGGTCAACACCGCAAACCGGCCCGAGCCCGAAAGATCGCTCCGCTGGCCGGAAGCGCGATCGCGGCGACGGCGGTGATCGCACTGTCCGTAACGGCGCGCCCCGGCCCGGATGCCCAACCCGCCGCGGCCGCGGTCGAGGCGGTGGCCGTGCCCACCGCCGACCTCGACAAAAAAACTACGGAGACGCCGACGCACGCGGCGGACGCGCCGATACCGGTGGCCGGCATCGGCCGGGCCCTGGAGACGACGCCGGCCCCGCCCGGTACACCGGCACCGGCGGCCACGACGGACCGACCTCCGGAGCCCGCCCGCTACGCGAAACGGCATGCGCCGCCCCCGCCTCCTGTCATCGCGTGCTCGACCGAACTCGCCGGTGCGCGTCCACAGGTGGCGCAGGTGGGCAACCTGATCGACAAGACCTTCGGCGTCGGCGATATCGGGGGCGCCAACGGCCGCTACGACGGCGATCACGGCGCGGGTCTGGCACTCGACTTCATGACCTACGATCCGGCCCGCGGCGACGCGATCGCCGACTTCGTGCTGGCCAACAAAGAGCGCTTCGGCGTGACCTATGTGATCTGGCAGCAACGGTACAACGACGGCAGCGGCTGGTCCTATATGGAGGATCGTGGCGATCCCACCGCCAATCACTACGACCACGTTCACGTCTCGTTCGACTCGACCGCCGATATCCACGTGACCTGCTGACGCACTTCCGCGATTCGGGTTAGTGGCGGGCGGGGTGGGTATCGCGCCACCGCACACACCCGACCGTCGAGGCGAAACAAGGAGGACGACGATGGTCGCAACCGACGCGGATCGAGTCCGGGCGGCATTGTCCGCCGCTGATTTTCCGGCCGAGAAACCGGAACTGGTGCACTGCGCGACCCGGGCGCACGCCGATAACGACACGGTGCGCGCGCTCAAGGCGATTCCACCGGAGACCTACGGCAATCTGCAGGAAGTTCTGCAGTCGGTGAACCTCGAGCCGCGGCGGTCGCCGGCGGACCGGGCCGCCCAGCGGCGTACCCACCACCATCCGGGTCTGGCGGAGCAGGAGATAGAGGTTCCGCCCAACCCGATCGTCGAGGAACTCGGATACAACCGCGACAGCTGACCGGATGCCGGCGTGCCGGGTGGCATGATCCGCAGGAACCTGGGTAGCCGCCGCAGATGACCACGACACCTCCCCTCGCTCTCGTGACCGGCGCCTCGAGCGGTATCGGCCTGGAACTCGCCACCGTGTTCGCCGAACGCGGCTATGACGTGGTCATGGCCGCGGAGGATGCGGAGATCGAGACCGCGGCCGACACCGTCCGTCGCCCCGGGATCGAGGTGCGGGCGGTTCAGGCCGATCTACGCACACCGGAAGGCGTGGAGCAGGTGTATTCCGCGGCGACCCAGGACGAACGGCCGCTCGACGCGGTCGCGCTGAACGCCGGGGTCGGTCGCGGGGGAACTTCGCCGAGACCGACCTCGACGACGAACTCGATCTCATCGCGCTCAATGTGCGCTCGACGGTGCACCTGGCCAAGCTGACGCTGGGCGATATGGTGCGGCGTGACACCGGTGGACTGCTGTTCACCTCCTCGGTCGCGGCGATGATGCCCGGCGCCGGACAGGCGGTGTACCACGCGTCGAAATCGTTCATCCAGTCCTTCGCCGAGGCGCTGCGCGAGGAAGTGCGCGATACCGGGGTGACCGTGACCGCGCTGATGCCGGGACCGACCGATACGGACTTCTTCCGCCGCGCCGGCCTCCTCGAGACACCGATGGGCCGCGGACCCAAGGAGGACCCGGCGCGGGTGGCGCGACAAGGTGTGGACGCGCTGCTCCAGGACAAGCAGAAGGTCGTCGGTGGCTCGCTGGGGACCCGTGCGATGGCCACGGTTGCGCATGTCCTGCCGGATTCGGTCAAGGTCACCGCGAGCCGGGTGATGAATGCCGCGCTCCCCCACCGCTCCTGACCTGCTCTCCGGATCAGAGACCGGCCCACGACAAGGTGCTCGATTGCGGCCGCGGCCTCGGTCCCGCTGTTACCGGGCGATGAGATCGCGGGGTAGCCGGGCGGACCCGGTGTCCTGCGCTGAGGACGCAACACCGGTGAATACGCCTCACGCGATATTCAGCGACCGGAGACGCCCTGCTCCACCGCGACCGACGCGCCGAGCCCGACGATCAATGCCCCGCCCGCACCCCCGACCGCTTCCAACCTCTTCGGCGACCGCGCGAACCAGTTGCGCGCCGCGGAGGCTATCAACGCCCAGGCGCTGTCGCATATCAGCGCGATCACCAGGAATATCGAGCCCAGCACCAGCAGCTGCAGTGGCAGCGAACCCGAGGCCTGATCGGCGAAATGGGGCAGCACCGCGGCGAAGAATACGATCGCCTTCGGGTTGGTGACGCCGACGACCACGCTCTGCCGGAACACCCGGCGCCCACTCGCCGGTGCCACGGGCGCACCCAGCACCTCGCGCAGCGCCTTCCGCTCCCGGATGGCCTGGACCCCGAGATGGATCAGGTACAGCGCACCCGCCACCTTGACGATCGCCATGGCGGTGGCCGAGGCCGCCAGCACCGCGCCCAATCCCACCGCGACGAACAGCAGGGCGATCTGGACACCCAGCGAGTGGCCCAGGACCGAGATCAACGCCGCGCGGCGCCCGAGAGTGAGTGCGCGCCCGATGGTGAACAGCACGCCGGGCCCGGGAACCACGACGATGAGGGTGGCGGCGGCCACGAAGGCCAGCAGATTGGCGGCGGGAACCATCAGCGAATTCTATGCGCGGGCGGCGGGTTCGGTGCCCCGGAATCGGTGGGCCGGCGCGCGATGACCGGCAATCCGTTCCGCTCACCTGCCGGAGGGGTTCTCCGGAAGTAGCGGACCGAGCGGGCCGAGGTCGATATTGAGGTCTTCGGGGGTGAGGCCGAAATGCTCACGCAGCTCGTCCATTCGCTGCTCGAGGAGCATCAGGGTGGTGCCGATGCGCTCGACCTGATCCTCGCTCAGATCGCCGGCGTCGACCCGCCGCAGGGCCTGCCGTTCCATCAACTGACGCAGCAGTTCCACCAGGGTGAGGACGAGCGTGACCAGGCCGCGTTCCACCGATTCGGGATCGGTGTCGATACGCGGTGAGATACCGTCGAATTCGGTCATCCGGGTGGCTCCTGTGTGGGCCCGTACAGCGTGCTGACCGAAGAGATCAGCGCCCGCAACGAGATCTGCACCAGATCGACATCGGCGATGGCGAGCTTGATATCGCCGGTGACCACGACACCACCCGCCAGCACCCGGTCCAGCAGGTCGACCAGTGCGATGCGGCGCTCGCTGTCGACGCTGTTCACCGCGGCTCGCGTTCCACACCCGCGAACGAATACGGAGGCCACGGGCCGGTGAGTTCGAGCCGGATACCGGGGAATTCGGCTGCGAGCGCGTCGACGGCCGCGGCGAAATCCCCGGCGCGTTCGTCGTCGACCAGGTAGGTCCCGTTCAGCACCATCCAATCGCTGCGACCACTCAGCGCGGGATCGGTGGTCGGCTGCCGGCGACCGGCCGCGGCGCGACGGCTCAACCGGATATGGACGGCCTCCGCACGCTGGGCCGCATCGTGTTCCACGGTCTCCTGAGCAGACAGCTGAGCGCGGCGCCGGGCCAGATAGGCGGCGCCCGCGCCTTTCGCGGTGTCTTCGGCGCGGGCCTCGGCCACGGCCGCGGTCAGTGCGGCCCGATCTCCGTAGACCTTCACACCCCATTCGGTGCGCCCGCTGACCAGGACCAGCGCCGCCTCCAGATCCGCCTGCCTTTCCCGCAGCAGCTCCCGCACCCGCTCGTCGTCGAGAAAGACGGTCGCCAGCCGCAACGGCGCCGACGGGGCCCGGCGCACCGCGGCGGATACCACCACATCGTGGGCGCGGGCCGTGGCGGCCAGCCAGTCCAGATCTTCCAGGTTCCGGCTCAGCGGCTGCGCCCCGAACACGTCGAGCGGTACCGAACCCACGAGCGCGGCGAGCGGCTCGGAGATCACGACCCGGACCGGCTCACCGGCCACGCCGGTGAGCCCGTCGAACCCCGCGGCGGCATCCGCGGCCGCCGTCACCGCATACAGCCAGACACCGGTCCCGCCGGTCACGGCGGATCGCTCTCCCGCGATTCGCGCCGCTCTTCGACGGCTTCGCGCCGGTTTCGGCCGGCTTCGAGTTCGGCGATCCGATCCCGTAACTCGCGGTTCTCCAGTTCGAGATCACGATCCTGCCGCTCGAGCGTACGAGCCTTGCTGTTGAGCCACGGGTCGGTCTCCCACCAGTCGATACCCACGGCCTTGGCGGTCTCCAGGGACGCGACCACCAGTCGCAGTTTGATGGTGAGCAATTCGATATCGAGCAGGTTCACCTGGATATCGCCCGCGATGACCAGCCCTTTGTCGAGGACCCGTTCGAGAATATCGGCGAGGTTGGTCGATTGGTGCCCGCCGCCGTAGGGCTGCGGCTCATAGGACCCACCGCCTCCGACCACCGTCATCGCCGGCCTCTTCCGCCGATCTCGGTGCTACCGCGCGCGTAGCGCGCGGTTCTGCGGTAGGCCAGCAGATTCCCGTCGAAGTCGATCTCCACTTCGTAGAGCGCGAGCATATCCGCCGACGAGGGGATGCGGTGGTCCTCGAGCACCTCGATCTCGACCAGCCTGCCGTCGTCGAGCGGCTCCATCGAGGTCACTCCCTCCACCGATTTCGACGTCAGCTCCCGCAGGTGTTCGATCGCCGCCGCCGCGGCCTCCCTGGCGGTGAGAGGGTGGTCCGGCTCCGGATCGACATCCGCGGCGTCGTCGGTGGTCGACCTGCGGCTCATGGTGGCTGCCTCCGCTCACCGGCAGGCGGGAGCCCTCCGCCAGGACGCCTGATCCGGGAGAGAACCTCCCGCAACGCCCGGTCCCGCTCGTCCTCGGAGATGTCGCCGGCCGCGGCGGCTTCTTCGATCTCCTCGATATCGCGCCGGACGGCGGCCGGACTGCGCCACTGCTGATCGACCTGCTCCTGGATCACTTCACCCAGCCAGATCACCCCGCGGACCGGAGCCAGCGGCAACAGGACGATCGACGACAGCAGTCCCATGTCCTCACCCCGGGGTTTCGCCGACGGTGACGAAATCATAGGGCGCCATCGGGCCGAGCAGGTTCAGCCGGACCCGTCCGTCCCATTCCTCACCGAGTTCGGTCAGCGCTTGCAGCAGATCGTCCTCCCGGGACAGGTCGAGCAGCACGGCGAGGTGCACCGCCTCCTCTTCGTGTGTGGGCTGACGTTCCCGGACGGTCGGATCGAGATCGCGCAGGGCCGCCGCCACCCGGCGGGTGTCCGCGGCGCGTTTGGCCTCGATCTCTCGATTGATGATCTCGCCCAGCTCGATTCGCGCGTTCCGGGTGGCGTCTTCGGGTTTGTCGCGGATCTCCGCGCGCAATCGTGCCGCGTCGGCGTTCTCGTCCAGGATCTCCTGGAGCACCGTGTTCTCGGTGTAGCGTCCTCGGATCACGTACTGGGCGCGGCCTTCCAGATCGTCCAGCGCGCTGCGGAACTGATCGTGGTTGGGAGCGAGCAGCTCCTTTTCCACCGCTTCGGTATCGGTGACGACACCGCCGAACTGCAGCGGCAGCACCGGGGCGACAGCGGCTGTCCCGTCCAGCAGGCGCGCGTGCGCGGTGAGATCGTCGGGCATGCCCAGCGGGCGGTCGAGTGTTACCTCACTGACCAGGGCG
Organism: Nocardia rhamnosiphila NBRC 108938; assembly: GCF_000720425.1. GTDB lineage: Bacteria > Actinomycetota > Actinomycetes > Mycobacteriales > Mycobacteriaceae > Nocardia > Nocardia rhamnosiphila. Next base: position 1,459,659 of record NZ_JOAJ01000001.1, read on the forward strand.
GCGATATCGCCGTGCCGGACGACGGCGATCTCGGCGGGTGGGTCACCGACGCCCTGGGCGTGCGGTTCCGGCTCCACATCGGCGGTCACGATGCCGTAGACGTACACCCCGGTCCGCTGGTCGCGATCGCTTTCGGTGGTGGTGCTCGCGGTGGACATCAGCGCTCCCCTCGTTTGCCGGCCCGGGAGGTCTGGCGCTGGTCCTGCACGTCCCCGAGAAAGTCCTGCACCTTTTTCCCCGCCGCTTCGATGGCTCCTTTCGTCTTGTGCTCGGCCGCACCCTCGGTGACATCGCCCACGAGGTCGGTGAGTCCCTTGGGCTCGTTACTGGAGATCTCCAAACGGTTGACGGCTTCGGCGAAACGCAGATATGTGTCGACGCTGGCGACCACCACGCGGGCGTCGATGGTCACCAGTTCGATACCGACCAGCGAGACCCGGACGAACGCGTCGACGACCAGTCCTTTGTCGAGGATGGTGTCGACGACCTCGGCCAGGCCGGATGAATTCGGACGGGCGACTGCGCCACTACCACCGCCACCCGCGGGTTCTATGGTCATGTCCTCGCTCCTCGCTGTGTGCGGGAACGGCGCGGTGTGGCGGCACGACGGTCGGTACGCGCGCGACGCGACGGCCGGGCCTCGCGGTCCTCGTCTTCCGTGCTGTCCTCGGCCTCTTCGTCGTCGGGGCCGCCCTCCTCCGCTCCGCGCTCTTCGTCCTCGTCCTCGTCCGCCTCTTCTTCGTCTGCCTCTTCGTCCTCTTCGTCCTCATCCGTGGGTTCCTCATCCGCGGCGCCTTCGTCCTCCGCGCCCTCGCCTTCTCCCTCCGTGTCCTCGCCCTCGGCCTCCTCCTGCTCCCGGCGTCGCGCGCTCTCGTCGTCCTCGACCACCTCGCCGTCACGGATCTCCCCGTGCCAGCCCACGATGTCGTCGGGGCGCAATACCGCCTCGGTCATGACGTAGCGCTCGAAATGCTTGAGTTCCAGACGGCATCGGCGCCCGGCCGCGCGCCAGATATTGGCGGTCTTCTCGAACAAGCCCTGCGGGTGATATTCCAGAACCACCAGAACCCGGGTGAAGTGCGGGCCCAGTTCGTGGAAGGTGACCGCGCCGTCGATATAGCCTTTGGCCCCTTTGGATCGCCAGATGATCCGCTCGAACGGCACCTGTTCGAGGATCGTGGACTCCCAGGTCCGCCGCGACCAGAACACGCGCCCGGTCCAGGAGAGTTTCTCATCGGATACCTGTTCGACCTGTTCGAGCTTCTTCGTGAACTTGGGGAATTCGGCGAACTGGGTCCACTGGTCGTAGACGAGTTCGACCTCGGCACCGATATCGATGTGCTCGACGATATTGGCCAGTTTGAGTTTCTTCCCCTTGCCGCCCTTGCCGCCTCCGCCGGTGATTGCGTCCTTGGCAGAGGACACTGTGTCCTTGACCGACTTTCCGAGTTTGCTCACTCCCGCGCTCATGGCCGCTCGCATCGGGGAAGCGCCCTCGGAGAGCTTCTCGACTCCCGTCAGCGCCGCGAGCAGATTGCCGCCACCCTGGCCCTCGGCATATTCGTTCAGCCGACCGGCCGCACCCGACACTCCGCCGGACAGGCTGGAGACGGCACGTTGGGCGAGGGTTCCGGCGAGATTCTGCACCGACTGCCGGAGCAGATCGCCGGGACTTCCCTGTTCCGCGGTCTTCCGGGCCGTCGAACCGGCCGATTTCGCGGCCCCGGTCGCCCGGCCGGCGGTACCGGTGGCCGCTTTGCCGACGCCCGAGGCGGTATCACGCAGTACTTTTGCCATACCTGGTCACCGCCTCGTCCGCCGCACGGGCGCTTTGTCGGTATCGGCTCCGGCGCGCCGTCGACGCGACGCGGTGGTGCCGCTCTCTCCGGAGTCGGACGACCGGGTCGAGGTGCGAGTGCCGGACCGGGAGGACTTGGTCGCGGTCGTCCGGCGGGCACGCGGCCGGGGTGCGGGTTCTTCGGCTTCTTCTTCGTCCGGGGTTTCGTCGGCCGTCTCGTCCGCCGCGTTCGGCTCGGGCTCGGTGTCCTCCTCCGTCGCGGCGGGCCGCCCGCGGCCACCGCCGTCCTCGTCCTCGTCCTCGTCCTCGGTCGGTACGGGTGATTGCAGCCGATCGTTCAGCGCGTCGAGGCGGTTGCTCGCCGCGGTCACGGCCGCCGACCGCACCGCCCCCAGCAGCTCACCCCGCACGGTATCGGTGATCTTGGTCAGCTCCTTGGTGCCACCCAGCGTCGATGTGCCGCGTTCGAGTAGCTCACCGGCGAGCCCTGTGGATCGTTTGGACATCGCCGCGCCCGCCAGTCCCATCGCCCAGCGCATTTTGCGGGTACGACCCAGGAAATATCCGATTCCCACCCCTAACGCAATTCTTGCTCCGCCTTTCATGCTTACTCCTCGCCGCCTCGGGTACCGCTACACCTGACGACGGGAGCGGCCGAGACCAGAGACCCCAGAAATGGGACAGACCCACGTTACGGTGGACGATATCCAGCGTATTCCTGGTTACCCATATGGTCGATAGGCTTCTAGGGCAAGAAACGAACACGGCGGCGAACCGGCGAGACCCCGCAGCGACCCTTCGCCGGCGCATGCTCGGGTGGTCGGGCACAACCGGCCCCGATCCGCTCCACCATGCGCCGCCGGGAAAACCCGTATTCGCGGAGAGCGCAGACCCGCGGTCCCGGCGGCGAGTCCGCGGTGAGACTTCCGCCGAGAACTACGCCGGGCGGCGGACCGCCGGCGGTTCAGTTACGGATCAAGGTGATCGGCAGGCCGTCCTTGGGGAACGGTAGTGAGTGGTAGTCCATCGGCGGCACGTAGCCGGGATCGACGGTCCAGTGGTATTCGCGCAGCAACCTGTGCATGATCGCCTTCACCTCCAGACCCCCGAAATACATTCCGATGCATTTGTGTACACCGCCGCCGAACGGTTCCCATGCGAAGCGGTGCGATTTGTCCTCGCGGCGTTCGGGACCGAACCGGTCGGGGTCGAAGGACAGCGGATCGGTCCAGTAGTCCGCCATGAGATGGGTGAACTGGATACCCACGATGACGTCGGTACCGGCGGGGATACGAACGCCTTCGACCACGGTGTCCTTCACCGCGTACCGGACCAGCACCGGGACCGGAGCCCGCAGGCGCAGCGCCTCCCGCATCACCAGATCGATCGAGACCAGCTTGTCCAGCTCGGCCATCGAGGGCGCCGGCCCGAGCGCGAGCGCTTCGGCCCGGCAACGCTCCTGCCAGTCCGGATGCTGCCCGAGATACTGCAGGATGGTGGAAGTGGTGATGGTGGAGGTGTCGTGGGCCGCCATCATCAGGAAGATCATATGGTTGACCACGTCGTCGTCGCCGAACCGCTCGCCGTCCTCGTTCTCGACGTGGCAGAGCACCGAGAAGATATCGTCGGTCTGCCGGGCGCGTTTGGCGGGCAGGTAGTGGCGGAGGAAGTCCTCGAGCACTTTACGGCCGCGATAGGCCCGGCCCCACCGGGTGAACGGCGCGTTGATCCGGACGATCCCGGCCGCGGCCTGCACACAGGCGATGAACGCCTTGTTGATCCGGTCCATCTCGGCCTGCCCGGTGTCCTGCACACCGCCCATGAACAAATCCGCGGCGATATCCAGGGTGAGTTGCTTGAGTTTCCAGTACGACGGGAACTCGGTGCCTTCCTCCCACGCCGCCACACCCTGTTCGATGGCCGGGTGCAGGCGCTGGGTGTAGGCCTCGAGGCGGGTTCTCGTGAAGGCCTCCTGCATGATCCGCCGGTGCGCCAGGTGTTCCTCGAAGTCGATGAGCATGAGACCGCGGTGGAAGAACGGGCCGACAAGTTCGGACCAGGCCGGCTCGTTGGCGAACGCTTTGTCCTTGTTCTGTAGTGCCGCGCCGCACGCGTCGGGCCCGAGCAGCATCACCGCGTTCTTGCCGAGCGCGCGGAACGGCGCGACCGGGCCGTAACGCTCCCAGCGGCCGCGGCACAGCGCGACCGGATCCTTGGCGTACTCCAGCACCTGCCCGAGCAGGGGTAATCCGCGGTCGTCGCGGTGCTGTACCGGGATCGGCCGCGTGGCCGCCGGCCCCGTCGTAGCGGCTTCCTCGCGTGGCTCCAGGGCCTCGGCCTTCATCTACTCACCTCGTGCTGGTGTGGCGGTGGTCACGTCCAGCCTGATTCAGGAAGGGCATCCTGTCAACCTTGGTTCGCCGTGTCCTGTGGCATGCTGAGGACGTGGCCGTGCAATCGGGGGTCTACCGGGGCGTCAGCGCGGCCGATCGCGCCGCCGAACGCCGCGCCCGGCTGCTCGAAGCGGGTCTGACCGTATGGGCGGACCCGGACACGCGGACCACGATGACCGCCGTCTGCGCCGCGGCGGGACTGAGCGAGCGCTACTTCTACGAGAGCTTCTCCGGGCTCGACGCCTTGCTCGAAGCGGTGATGGACGGGATCGCGGCGGAGATCGAGGAGATCAGCCGCCGGGCCGCCGAGCACGCCGGCACGGACCCGGCCGCGCGCGCCCGGGCCTCGATCCGCGCCTTCGTCCAACAGCTGCTCGACGATCCACGCAAAGGCCGGGTCGCCATCGTGGAGTCGGTCGCGGTACCGAAATTGCGCCGGCGCCGCACCGAACTCCTGCGCCACCTCGCCCATCAGTCGGCGCTGGAGGCGCGGGAATTCTTCGGCCCGCGCGACCGCAGCGAAAACGCCGACGAAACCGCCGGCCTGCTCTTCGTCGGCGGTATGGCCGAACTCGTCACCGCCTGGCTCGACGGCACCCTGCGGGCGTCCGCGGACGAGATCGTCGATGCGGCCGCACGCGCCCTGGTCGGCCTCTACCGCTGACCACCCGCACACACCGCCCATCCGCCGCCTGCCGCACCCGCGGGGGTATCAGGCTGCGGCAGCCCGCTGATCCGACGCGCCCGCGGAGCGCGCGTTCCGATAGGGCAGAACGAACTGGTACAGCCCGGAGAAGAAGAGCAGCGCGAGCGGGATCAGTGGGAGATAGGACACCCAGACCACGGGCTCCGGAACCGCGAGTGCAACAAAGGTGGCCAGCACGGTCGCCATGAACGCGACGGCCGACCAGCGGTGCAACTGCCGGACCCGGCTCCCGGACGGACGGGTGGGCGACTGCACCGACCGCGGCGTGATACCCGCCGGTTCCCCATCCCGCCGGAGCGTGACGAGGTACCGGGCGTACAAGTAGATACCAGAGAAGAAGAGAAGAGCCAGTGGGGGAAGTGGCAGATAGGACACCCACTGCGGTCCCTGGAGTGCCAACACCACCACGGTGACCACCAGGGCCGCCGTGAAGATTATCGCCAGCATCCGGTGCGCCCGCCGAAGCCACCCGTTCCAGTTCATCGCGTCCTCCTCGGATAATTCGCGTTCCCGGCGAGCTGCCGCGCGAATGTCGATGCGGATGACGTTATTGCGATGCCTTCGACCAGCGCTTCTCGATTCCTGATCACTTCCCGGTGCTATCCGGCCGGGATCGCGCCGTCGAGCTGCGCGGCGACCAGCGCCTCCAGCTGCGCGCGACCGGCGGTGCCGAGGGCACCACCGAGCGCGTCGGCGAGCCGCTCGAACGGATCCTCCAGTGGTAGCGCCGTCAAGGCCGCCGCGAGCTCCGGGATGGTCCACAGCGAGTCCCGGTCGACCTGCTCACCGCGACTCCAGCCGTGGTTCACCGCGACCGAACCACCACGGACCGAGAGAATCTGACCGGTCAGCGGACAGTCGCCCGCGACCAGGTAGCCGACCACCGGAGCAATGACCATCGGGTTTTTCGGATCGAAAGTATCCGGAGCCGATGTTTCGGCCATGGTCGGCACCGATTCGGTCAGCCGGGTGCGCACCATGGACGGGCTGACACAGTTGACGCGTACACCGAGTCGTCGTAGTTCGAGGGCGTGCACTGTCGTCATCGCCGCGACTCCGGCATTGGCCGCGGCGTAGTTCGTCTGCGTGGGCAGCGGATTCAGCAGTCCGGACCCCGAGGCGGTATTAACCAGGGACCGGTCGAGACGGTCCCCGGCGGCGAATCGGTCGCGCCAGTAGGCGGCCGCATGCCGGCTCACCGCGAAGGTCCCCTTGAGCTTCACCGCGACCACCTCGTCGAATTCTTTCTCGGTGAACCGGTCCACCGGCCGGTTGGCCTCGATCGCCGCATTGTTCACCACGGCATGCAGGTCACCGAATTCCGATACGGCCCGCGCGATCATGGCTTCCGCGTCGGCCCAGTCACAAACACTTCCCGTATCGGCGACCGCGCGTCCACCGCGGGCCCGAATCTCCGCTACCACGGCCGCGGCCACGGATTCGTCCCCGCCGGTCCCGTCGATATCGACTCCCAGGTCGTTGACCACCACATTCGCTCCCGCGGCCGCCAGGTACAGGGCCTCGGCCCGTCCGATACCGCGTCCCGCTCCGGTTACCAGCACAGTCCGGCCACCCAGTTCGCTCATCGCTTCCTCCCACATTCACACCGGGCTCCCACCCGAGCCCTTTTCTGCATTAGTGCAATTATGCACTAATGCATCGACCGGCGCAGAGGCTAGGCTGCTTCGGTGGGCGAGACGACAGGGCTACGAGACCGGAAACGTGCGGAGACCCGCGCGGCCATCATTCGCGCGGCAACGGACCTGTTCCTCGACCGCGGTTTCACCGCGACCTCGGCGACCGATATAGCGAACGCGGCCGGTATTTCGCGCCGCACGTTCTTCCACTACTTTCCCGCAAAAGAAGATGTCCTCTTCCATCACCTCGAAGGACATATCCGGGCCGCACTCGACGCACTCGACCGCTTGGATCCCGGCGCCGGCCCGTGGGAGTCCGTACAGGCCGCCGCAGCCGCGCTGGTCGATGCCTTCGACGGCGCCACGGACCGCTCGGACGAACTGGCCGATGTGCGTGCCGAAGTCATGGGCGGCGCCCGCGGGATTCCCTCGTCTCTCATGTCGCGGCTGCAATCCGCGCACACCGTGCTCCTCGAATCGCTGCAGAACCGATTCGCCGACCGGTCGCTGTGGCCCGTCCTCGCCACCCACCTCGGCGCCTGCCTGGGAGCCGCGGTCGCGGCCGCGGTCACCGCGGCGCCTGCCGAACGAGTGACCACCATGCGGGCTGCGATCCGTAGCGCCGGAGCCGGATTCGCCGACCGATGACCCGCGGCCGGTGCTCCCGCGACAACGGTCAGCGGCGGTCGAGTACCACCCGGGAGAGCGTGTCGAGTGCGTAGCCGATGACGCCGATCACCACGATCACCGCCATCACCTGGTCGTAGGCGAGCTGGTCACGGGCGTTGAGGATCTGGTAGCCCAGCCCGGAACGGACACCGAGCATCTCGGCGGGTACCAGCACCACCCAGGCGATACCCAGTCCGATCCGGAGACCGGTCTGCACCTGGGCGCGGACCGCGGGCAGGATGACGGCGGTGAGCTGCTCCCGGCGCGACGCGCCGAAGGACCGCGCCACCAGCAGCAGCCCGGGGTCGATCGCCCGTACCCCCGCCGCCGTATTGAGCACGATCGGCCACACCGAGGCCGCGGCGACGAGGAAGATCACCGGCTGGTTCCCGATACCGAACAGCGCCACCGCGATCGGCGCCCAGGACAGCGGGGAGATCATGCGCAGGAACTGCACGACCGGCGCGACCGCCTGTTCGGTGACCGCGTGCAACCCCAGCAGCAGTCCGAGCGGGATACCGACGGTGACCGCGATCAGCAGGCCGACCAGCAGACCATATCCGAGGGACTCATCACGACCAGTTGCACCGTGTTCGCCGAACGGTCGGCGGCGCCGAGGCCGAAACGCAGCTGCACCGCCATCGGCATGAGCAGATGCACGATATCAACCTGCCGGGTGCGGAACGCTTCGGCCAGTGCCGCCCAGCTGCGGAACAGCACCGGTTCGGCGAGGTCCGCGGCCCCGCGCTCGGCGATGAGCAGCGGCGCGGTGTCGGTGATGGGCAGGTAGCCGATCCGCAGTCGCTCCCCGCCCCCGGCCGAGGTCGGCCGGTCCGGCGAGACCGCCCGCCGCATCCAGTTGATCTACGACGGCGCGCTGGCCGACTCCGAACTCGAGCGCACGGTGGAGCCGCTACGCCTGGGACGCACGATCGCCGCGGAACTCGTACCGCCCGGCTGAGCGGAACGCCTCCGGCCAACCGGACCCTCACCGCGGCAGCGATATGCAAGGCAATGCCGCGGCGGCAGACCGCACCCGGCCGACCGGGCACCTCCGGTAACTCCTGACCACTACCGCGGCAGCGGTGTTCGAGGCGATGTCGCGGCGGCAGACCGTTGCCCGGCATCACGTACCCCGCCGAGTCGGCCGGCCCGCGCCGAAGGCCGGAACGGCCTGATTCGCGGCGCGGGCCGTGTGCTTGGCTGTCGGATATGAGGTGGCATCCGGTTCGCGTGGGTATCGGGGCACTGGCCTGGACGGCCACCTTCGCCGGAGGCGCCGGGGTGGGTCTGCACTTCAGTCGCTCGAGCTCCCGCCTGCTGGTGCTCGCGGCCTCGGGCGCGCCGTATCTGATGGGTTCCGCGCTCGTCGGCGTGGCGGTCTTCGCCGCCGGGCGGCGCTGGGGCGGTGCCGGGTTGGCCGGGGTGGTCGCCGCCGCCGGGATCTGGACCCAGGCTCCCCTCTACACCGGTGGTCAGGGTGACGACCAGGGCCGCACGGTGACCGTGATGCAGGCCAATCTCCTCTTCGACGGCGCGGATCCGCGAGCGCTGGTCGACGAAGTACGCGCCCGGCAGGTCGAGATACTCACCGTCGATGAACTCACCCCCGCTGCGGTCGCGGCACTCGGCCGGGCCGGACTCGACGAGGCATTGCCCCATCGCCACCTCTCCCCCGGCCGGACCGCGGCCGGGACCGGGATCTGGAGCAGCCACCCGCTCTCCGATACCGTCGAGTACGACGGATTCGTGCTGAACCAGCTCTCGGCGACCGTGGCGATCCCGGAGGTCGGGCCGGTGGCGGTGTACGCGTTCCATCCGGTACCGCCGGTGTATGGGACACGGGTGTGGGCGGACGAGTTGTCGCGGCTGCGCGCGATCCTCGAACGGGCGCCCGCGGACCGGCCGGTGCTGGTCGGCGGTGATTTCAACGCGACCTACGACCATGCGCAGTACCGCGCCCTGTCATCCGGCCGGTTCGCCGACGCCGCCGTACAGGCGGGGGCCGGGCACCTGGTCACCTACCCGGCCGATAAGCGGTGGCCGCCGCTCGTCGGTATCGACCACATCCTGACCGCGGGCGGCCGCGCGGTGGCGGTCGAAACTGTGGGGCTACCCGGCGCGGATCACCGGGCCCTGGTAGCCCGGATCCAGCTGTCGAGGGGAGACCTACAGGCCACCGGCTCCGAGGGCCATCGATGAGCTACCGGCGCACAGTTGAGCCCACCCATCGTTCGCGAGCAGTTCCGATCGTCGCCCGACCTGCTGCCGGCCCGGCGGTGACGACCGTCACGGACTCGCGTGTTCCCGCGGTGTGCGGCGCCGAGTTCGCCTCGCACAGATTCGAATCATGACAGGACGGTCACGACGCGACGCCGGGATCACGGCAGCCGGTACCCGCTCGAACCGCTGCTAGCATCCGCTGTGCCGTCGCCGACCGATCCGCACCGGTCGCCCGTGGCGGAACAGCCCGTGACGGCAAGCCGCAGAGGTGGAGACCATTCGATGACTGCTCGTGCCGAAGTGTTCACTACCGCCGCCGAACTGGCGGCGACGCTCGCGTCCGGAACCGAGGTGACGCTGCTGGATGTGCGGTGGCGGCTGGACCGCCCCGACGGGCGCGCCGACTACCGCGCCGCCCACCTGCCCGGCGCCGTCTACGTCGACCTGGACAGCGAACTGTCCGACCACTCGGTGACCGGCCGCGGTCGCCACCCGCTACCCGGCGGTGCGGCACTGCAACGGAGCCTGCGGGCCTGGGGCGTCCGCGACGGCGTCCCGGTGGTGGTCTACGACGACTGGAATCGCGCCGGTTCGGCGCGCGCCTGGTGGGTGCTCACTGCCGCCGGACTGCGGGAGGTCCGCATCCTCGACGGCGGTCTGCCGGCTTGGCGGGAGTTCGGCGGTGCCCTCGAGAGCGGCCAGGTGATCCCGGCGCCGGGCGACGCCACCGTAAACCGGCCGGACCTCTACACCGGTGCGCGCGATGTCGTGACGGCGGAGGAATTGGCCGATATCGCCGCGCGGGGATCGCTCGTCGATGTTCGGGCCCCGGAGCGGTACCGGGGCGAGAACGAACCGGTCGATCCCGTGGCCGGCCATATCCCGGGGGCACGCAATGTTCCCGCGACGGCACTGCTCGACGAGTCCGGCCGCTTTCTCCCGGACGAGGAGATCCTCGCCCGGTATCCGGCCGGCGACCCGGCGCGGCCGCCGGCCGTCTACTGCGGTTCGGGCGTGACAGCCGCGATCGCTGTCGCCGCGCTCACCGCCGCCGGGCGGAACGCGAGCCTGTTTCCCGGTTCCTGGTCGCAGTGGGGCGCGGATCCGTCCAATCCCGTAGAGACCGGCGACCCATCGGTTCCGGAGGTCTGAGCCCACGGGTTCGGCGTCGTGATCGCGGCTCCGGCGCACCGCCCGCGCTCACGACACCGGGCACCGTCATGGCGAGCTCGGTGCCTCGGCGAAGGCGTTGCGCGCCCGGCCGGCCCAGACGGAAGCGAAGGCCGGCACGAGGCGCGGTCGATGCCCGGAGCGGAAACCGGTGGCGATACGAGAGCCGACCGAGCGCCCCGAGCCGCCCACGGGTCTACCGCACGGATTCGACGCCGGCGGCGGTGAGATGGTCCCGGAGCACGGTGGCGCCGGATTCGGCGAGCCAGTCACCGAAGGTACGCAGGCCGGGATGGATCACGCGGAGAGCTTCGATATCGGCGTGCCAGCGGTAACCATCGCGCCAGTTCGTGCGCACCGCGGCGATCTCGGTGCCGAGCGCCGCGGCCTCGTCGTCGGTGAGCTGCTCGTACCGCACCGCGATTCCGGTGGCCTCGCTGATCGCGGCGGCGGCCGCGACCGGGGTCGGCTGGTCCCCCGCGAGTTCCAGTGTGCGTCCGGCGAACCGGGCCGGGTCGGTGAAGGCGAGGAGAGCGAATTCGGCGATATCCTCCACCGCGATGATCTGCATGGGCTCGTGGGGCGGGAACAGATGCCGATGCATCCCATGGGATATACCGTCGATACCGGCCACCGCGACTCCGAGATAGTTGGTCATGAATCGGACCGGTCGTAGCACCGTCGGCACGGCGACTCTGTCGAGGAGATACTCCTCGATCGCCCGCTTCCCGGCCCCGTCCGGCACTGGCGCCGAGGTCGAGGCGACCGTGCTGAACACGACCTGCTCGACCCCCGCGGCCACTGCCGCATCGATCAGCGCCCGGCCACGCGCCGCCTCGACATCGGTATCGACACCGGACGGCCCCAACACCACGGGCGGTATGCCGAATACGCCGGCGACACCATCCAGTGCGCGCGCCAGGCCGGACAGGTCGTCGAGATCCCCGCGCACCAGCCGGGCGCCCGCGGCGGCCAGCGCGAGCGCGGCCGGGGCCTCGGTATCACGGACCAGGGCACGCACCGGCCGGCCCGCGGCCAGCAGGCGCCGCGCGGTGGCGCCGCCCTGCCGGCCGGTGGCACCGGTGACGAGAATCGGTGAATCGGAATCGGAATCGGCGCGCACGGCGTCCGTTCCGTCGAATGTGGATACTGACATGATCCGGAATACTTCGCCCGTTTCCCTTTCCCGGACAAGGAATACGTGACATGACAGCACCACCGGCGCCCAACAGTGAGCGCGCCGACGCCCGGCGCAATCGAGAGCTCGTCCTGCAGACCGCCGTACGCGTGTTCACCGAGGACGGGCCGGAGGTGTCGATCGGCCGGATCGCCCAGCGCGCGGGCGTGGGCGCCGGGACGGTGTACCGGCATTTCCCCAGTAAGGAAATTCTGATCGAGGCGGTACTCGCCGAACATGTCGCAAGTCTCGCCCGGGCGGCCGACCGGTGGGCCGAATCGGCCGCGCCCGGCGACGCGCTGTTCGGTTTCCTGCTCGAGGTGATCGAGAAAACGGCCGGTCGCAAACAGATCTGCGATGCGCTGACCGCTGATCAGAGCTGGCCACATGCCCTGCTCACGACCGCGGCGCAACAGTTCGACGAGGCGCTGCGACGCCTGTTGCACCACGCGCAACGGGCCGGTGCGGTGGACGCCGAGGTACAGGTCGCCGACCTGACCGCGCTGACCGTCGGCGGCGCCGCGATCCGGTCGGCGCACCGCAGCCGGGCGCGCGGCGCCCGGCTCGTCCGGCGATTGCTCGATGTCGTGCGGACCACGGCCGTCACGGAAGGAGCCGACTTCCGTGACAATGCGGTGCCTCGTCGTCACGAAACCGGGCGCGGCCGCCATTGCGCCGAATGCGGTATCCGCTTGCGGGATCGGACCACCGGCCGGCCCGCCCGCTACTGCGGTCCGACCTGTCGGCAGCGCGGATACCGTCGGCGCGCGGGCAGCTGAGCCCGCCCGTCCGGGCATCGGATCGGCAGCCCGGGCGGGCGGCGTGCCACGAAAATCGTCGGTGCACGTTGCTAGGGTGACGCCATGGCCGAAACGCCACTGACCAGGCTGCGCGGACTGTGCACTGCGCTCCCCGAGACCTCCGAGCGGATCAGTCATGGCGAACCCACCTGGTTCATCCGGGGGAGGAAGACCTTCGCCACCTACGCCGATCACCATCACAGCGATCGACCGGGTTTCTGGTGCGCCGCGCCGCCCGGCGCCCAAGAGGCCATGGTGAGCGCCGAACCCGAACGATTCTTCCGGCCTCCCTATGTAGGGCACCGCGGCTGGCTCGGGGTCTATCTGGATGTACCGGTCGATTGGGCGGAGATCGGCGAGATCGTGGTCGACGCCTACCGCACCGTCGCCCCGAAGACACTGGTGGCCCGGCTGGACGAAACCGGCCCCGGGTAGCGGCCGCAGCGCCCGGAAGGTGTGGCGTTACGGGCTCAGACCCGCCACGGTGAGCCGGAAGAGCCGATCCGCCTCCGCGGCCGGGTCGGGAAAGTGCTCGGTGGCCAGGGAGATACCGACAACCAAGGTGATGAGGTCACCGGCGGTGGTGCCGGCGGCCACCGCACCGTCCCGAGCGGCCCGCCGGACCAGGGGCTCGACCGCTTCCCGCATGGACGCGGCACAGGTGTTCGCGTGCACCGGGTCGGCGGCGGCGCCGCCGCCGTAGGACAGCGCGGCGGCCGGGCCCCGGGCGGAGACGCAGTAGTCGACGAGATCGCTCAACCATTCCAGCAGCGCGTTGCGGCTGTCGTCCACGCCGGCGAGGACGGCGGCGCGCAGCCGCAGTGCCTCGATCCGCTCCCGCGAAACGGCCTCCGGCAGCGCGCCGGCGGGTGGGGAAATGCCCGCGTACCGTCGCCGAACCGACCCCGGCGGTCCGGGCGATCTGTTCGAGGGACGCGCCGGCGCCGTGCGCGGCGACCTCTTCTTGGGCCACGGCGAGGATGCGGGTGTAGTTACGCCGCGCGTCGGCGCGCTTATGGAATGGTCCCGGATAATCGAGATCCCGCGGATCGGTAATTCTCTGCGGAATTCCCGTCCGCGCATTCGGATCGGTGGCTGCTGCGGTCCCGCCGCCGATCAGGCATCCACTCCATCGTGAAATACATACGCGCATGAGGTAATCGACTGAGCGCACCCGGGACCGCGATCGCGCCGACGATCAGAATCGTACCGAAAATCGACCCGCGGCCATCCCCCCGACCGGGTACTCATGCCCCCTCATCCACTGTTCACACAACCGCAACCAGAATTGCCGCGATCGGAAACATCGGAATTAAAACTATTGCGTGCGGCGCCCGGACGATATATTCCCACCGCGGCCGGGACACACCGCCTCTTCTGTCCGCGGAACACGGCCGACTACGTACGGGCTCTCCGGCCCCGGTCCGCACCGGCAGCCCGCAGTTGACCGTGCCGTAGCGGCATGGTTTCGAATGACCCGTGCAGGCCGGCCCGGGTGCCGGCGGTGAGACGACCGAAGGGAGACGGTTCATGGCCGTGCAATGGGAGTACAAGGTGCTGACCTACAAACTCCGGATGAAGGGCTTCGACTATGCCCGGATCGAGGAGGACCTCAACGAACTCGGGCGCGCGGGCTGGGAAGCGTTCAGCACCCTCGCCCCGAGCTTCGGGTCGGGCCAGGCCATCGAGATCAGTGTCATCCTGAAGAGGCTCGGGGCCTGACCCGCACGCGGAGCGGCGACGACGACGCCCCGCGCGGCCCGCATCAGTACGAACGCCAGTTGCGCACCGCCGGCACGTCACCGAACGCCGAAACGTGGTCGGCGACCCAGTCCGCGTAGGTACGCGCCGGCCGGCCGAGGACTTCGCCGATATCGCCGGTCACCACGGCATTCCCGCCGGCCCGGGCGAAAGCCTGACCGGCCAGCGCCCCGTCCGCGAATTCCGTGGTGGCCCCGGCGGCGAGCATATGTTCCCGGGCGGCACTCTCGGCGATGTCGACCACCTCGACCGGGCGTCCGAGCGCGGCGGCAAGGGTAGCGGCCTGGTCGTGTGTGGTGAGCAGTTCCGGGCCCGTGAGCGTGTAGACCCGACCGGTATGAGCGGAGGAGAGCAGCGCTTCGGTGGCGACGGCGGCCACATCGCGCGGGTCGACCACTCCCTGCGCGCCCGAGCCGGTGAGGTTCGAGACAGGGAGCCCGGCGCGGAGCGCGCTCGCCCAGGCGAGGGTGTTCGAGGCGAACGAACTGGGCCGCAGGACGGTCCAGTCCACGCCGCTGTCGCGAACAGCTTCCTCCCCGGGCAGATGCCAGGTCCCGACCCGCCCGAGTGCGGGGTCCCCGGTGCCGATCGCGGACAACTTCACGATGCGGCGGGCTCCGGCGTCCCGGGCCGCCCGGATCAGCGCGCGGTCGGCCTCGACATGTTCCGGCCCGAGCACACCGAGGACGAATACCGATTCGGCGCCGGTCATCGCGCGGGCCACGCCGGGCACGTCGGTGTAGTCGCCGTGAACGACCTCCACTCCGGCGGGAACCGAGGCCGCACCGGGGTTGCGGGTGACAGCACGAACTCGTTCGCCGCGGGCGGCCAGCTGCCGGACGATCTCGCTGCCGATGGTGCCCGTGGCACCGGTGATCAGGATCATGGCACCACCGTGCCCTGGCCCGGGGCCGGACCGATAGGAGATTTCGGCACAATCGGAGCATCCTGACCTGCATACACTCGAGGAGTGACCCTCTCGCCGGCCCAGTTGCCGTCCGTGACCACCGACCTCACCGAGACCACGACGCCCGCCCCACCGTCCCTGCGTCCGTGGCTCACCGAACTCGGCCGCATTCCGGCGAACCGCGGCTTCGCCGTACCCTTCGCCCATATTCCGTGGGCCACCACCATGATCGTGCTGCGCACCGAACGGGACCACGGCTCGCGCGAACCGCTCGTCCTCGGACCCCGCACCCGGGCGTCCTACGCCACCGCGGACAAACCCCTCGGTTGCCTTCGGCTGCGGCTCGCGCCGGGCGCCACCGGGCCGGTGCTGGGGGTCGGCGCCGGGGACCTGACCGACCGGGTCGTCCGCCTCGCCGAACTACCGGGCCCGGCGGCCGGCCTCGCCCCCGAACTGGCCGAGTTGCGCCACGACGAGCTGCTGCCCTACCTGGAAGAGCAACTACCGCAACGTATCCGGGAGAGCCCGACCCAGCGGCTGCATCGGATGCTGCTGCGGACCGCCGTCGACACCGTATCCACGGAGCCCACCGGCGGTACGGTCCCCGCGCTGGCCCGTGCCCTCGCCGTGAGCGAACGCCAGCTGCGCAACCTCTTCACCGCCGGGATCGGTGTCTCCCCGAAGCACTACACCCGGATAGATCGGGTCCGGAGGGTGCTCGCCGCAGCCGGAACCTCCTCGTGGTCACACCTGGCCGCCGGCGCCGGCTATTACGACCAGTCCCATATGTCCGCCGAATTCCGTTCTCTCATGGGCGTTTCCCCCAGATCGTTCCTGGACGGCACCCGGCTTCCGGTACTGCCCTGCCGGCCGTCGAGACTCGGCTGACCGGCACCGGTGCAGCGGGTCATCCGTCGTCACATTCTCGAGAATGCGGGGTGTGGCACCGGCCGGCCCTACATATACGTTCGGCCGGACCCGTGCCCCTCCACCACCGCATCCTCCGGTCCGACACCCGCCACACGATGGGCACTGATCGCCGGCATATGTGTTTCGGCCCAGTCACGCATCGCCGCGAGGACGAGTTCCAGTGACTGCCCGAGCTCGGTCAGAGCGTAGTGGACGTGCGGCGGCACAGTCGGTTCGACGTGCCGGGTGACGAGCCCGTCGGCGACGAGCCCCCGCAGGGTCTGTGACAGCATTTTCTGCGAGACGCCGGGCATCCGCCGGCGCAGCGCGGCGAAACGTACCGGACGCGGGCTGTCCTCGGCCAGTACCTTGACCACCATCGAGACCCATTTCGTCCCGAGCCGGTCCAGCAGCTGCCGGGTCGGGCAGTCCGGTGCGAACAGATCGCCGCGCCGGGCGGTCACCCCGGGGTGACCGGGTTTCGCGAAAGTGCCGTCTTGTTCCACCCGCGCTCGCTTTCCTACGGTGACGTGATCACCGAAGGTTACTCAGGAGGCGCGATATGCGGACCGGCACACCACCGCAGGAGATGCGGATCGACGCGAATTCGGTGGACCTGGCTGTGACGGTCTCCGGCTCCGGCCCCGGGCTCGTGCTGCTCCACGGCTGGCCACACACCCGGCGCATCTGGGACCAGGTGATTCCGGCGCTGGCCCGGGATCACCTCGTCATCGCGCCGGACCTGCGCGGGCTCGGTGACAGCGCCCGGCCGCGCGACGGCTACGACGCGGGCACCCTCGCCGCGGATCTCGCGGGCCTGCTCGACGGCTTCGATCTCCCGGCCGCGTCGGTGCTGGCCCTGGACGCCTCGGTGCCCGCGGCGTTCCTGTTCGCGCTGCGGCATCCCGAGCGCGTGCACCGGCTCGTCCTGATGGAATCCCTGCTGGCTCCCCTGCCCGGTGCGGAGGAATTCCTGGCCGCCGGACCACCCTGGTGGTTCGGGTTCCACGCGGTGCCCGGTCTCGCGGAAACAGTTCTGGCGGGCCACGAAACCGAGTACATCGACTGGTTCCTCACCGCGGGCACCACCCGGCCCGAACGGATACCGCCCGACCTGCGCGCCGCTGTCCTCCGGGCGTATACCGGAGCCGAGGCGCTGCGCGGCGGTTTCGCCTACTACCGTGCCATGCCGGAGAACGCGCGCGCCAGATCGCCACGGCGGTCGCCGATTGCCGGCTGCGCGTACCTACACTGGCCCTGGGCGCCGACAGCGTGGGTAACGCTCTGTACCGGCAATTGAGCACGGTCGCCGACGATCTCGTCGGCCGGCTGATCCCGGCCTGCGGCCACATCATCCCGCTCGACCGCCCCGACGCCCTGCTCGCCGAGGTCGTTCCCTTCCTACGCTGACCGCGGCGGATTCATCCACCGCCCGATCCCCTGATCTCTGCGATCGCGCCGTCCCCGCGGCGTAGCGGTTCCGATGTCCTAGGGTCGGATCCATGGAGGTGGACCCCGCCGAATCGGCGCGAATCACAGCACTGCTGGATGCCGAGGCCAAGGCCGCGGCCCTGTTCGACGAGGTGGTCGCCCGCGGTCTCCTCGCCCCCGGCGGCACCGAGTCCGCGGTCGGCGACGCCGTACGCGAACTCGCACACGAAATGTTCGGCATCCGCCGCTTCTGGCACAAACGCATCGTCCGCGCCGGCGTGAACACCCTCGAGCCCTACGCGGCGAACCCGCCGGACCGGGTCATCGGCGCGGACGATATCTGTTTCCTCGACTTCGGACCGATCTTCGCCGAATGGGAGGCCGATTTCGGCCGCACCTACGTACTCGGCGACGACCCGGCCAAACTCGCGGTACGCGATGCCCTCGAACCACTGTGGGACCGGGTGCGCGACCATTTCGACACCCATCCCGAGATCACCGGCGCACAACTGTACGACTGGACCGTCGCGCGGGCCGCCGAGCAGGGCTGGGCCTTCACCGCCCCCATCGCGGGCCACTTGATCGGGGAGTTCCCGCACAAGCAGATCTCCGGCACCGAGGTCACGTCCTATATCGCGCCCGGATCCGATATCCCCATGCGGCGCGCCGACCCCACCGGCCGCACCTGCCATTGGATCCTGGAGATCCATCTCGTCGATCGCGCCCGCGGTTTCGGTGGATTCTTCGAACAGCTC
Source organism: Nocardia rhamnosiphila NBRC 108938 (assembly GCF_000720425.1). Taxonomy (GTDB): domain Bacteria; phylum Actinomycetota; class Actinomycetes; order Mycobacteriales; family Mycobacteriaceae; genus Nocardia; species Nocardia rhamnosiphila. The sequence continues at coordinate 1,477,995 of NZ_JOAJ01000001.1, forward strand.
CTGGATCTGCGGACACCCGCGTAGCACCACACCCGGATCGGTTCACAGGACCGGAATATCGGGTGGCAGTTGCAGCGCCACCGTGATCAGCGAGTGGATGCGGGCGCTGATCACCGTCAGCAGGCCGTGGATCTCGGCCGGAGCGGTTTCGGCGGCGGCGTGCAGGAGTTTCAGATCGTCGTCGATACGGTCCAGCACATGCCCGATATCGCCGGGGCCCGCAGTGAGCGCGGTGGCGATCTCCTCCAAGGGCAACCCCTGCGCCTCGAGCCGGCGGATGAGGTGGACCCGGGCGATATCGGCGGCGTCGTAGAGCCGGTAGTTACCGGTCGTACGTTCGGCCGGCGCCAGCAGGCCCAGTCCGGTGTAGTAGTCGATGGTGCGGGCGCTGACCTCGGCGCGGGCAGCGAACTCACCGATCCTGAGCAGCGACTCGGGCACGGGCACCTCCTTCTGCCACCGTCAACCATACAGTGGTGCGTGCTAGTGTCGGATGTATGTCCGCACGAGGGACTCGGCAAATGCGCAGCGTCACCGGCACCGAACGGCCGGTGGGCAGGACACCCCGCGCGTGCTGAGCCGCGACCGGTGTGCGCGCCGGGCGACCTTCGCGCAGGTATCCGGACAGCCGGTCACGCGAACACCGGGCAACGAAGAACGCCCCCTCGCGACCGCCCCGACGACCGCGGTACCGGACAGCCGATAACGTCTCGAGAATCAGGAGAAGCCGAAATGAGTGTCAGTCTCGCCAAGGGCGGAAATGTCTCGCTGTCGAAGCAGGCGCCGAACCTGACCGCGGTAGCGGTCGGTCTGGGCTGGGATGTGCGGTCGACCACGGGCGCCGATTTCGATCTGGACGCCAGCGCCATCGCCACGGGCCCGGAACAGAAAGTGGTGTCCGACCAGCACTTCGTGTTCTACAACAACCTGCGTTCCCCCGAAGGCAGTATCGAGCACACCGGCGACAACCTCACCGGTGAGGGTGAAGGCGACGACGAGGTGATCCATGTCGATCTGGCGGCCACCCCGCCGACGATCACCAATATCTTCTTCCCCGTGTCCATCCACGACGCCGATGCCCGGCAGCAGTCGTTCGGCCAGGTGCGCAATGCGTTCATCCGGGTGGTGGACCGGGCCAACGGGGCGGAACTGGCGCGCTACGACCTGTCCGAGGACGCCTCCACCGAAACCGCCATGGTGTTCGGCGAGCTGTACCGCCACGGTGCCGAGTGGAAGTTCCGCGCCATCGGGCAGGGTTACGCCTCCGGACTCGCCGGGATCGCCCGCGACTACGGCGTCAACGTCTGACATCCGGCGACACCATTCCACGGTTCACCAGTAACCGTCCCCTGAGCAAAGAGAGTTCATGAAACGCGCATCGCGCAGGAATCGGCACCCCGGCGCGCGCCGGGGCGAGGAGCCTCCCCGACACCGGACCGGGACGCGACAATGCTGACCGCACTCAATATCGCCCTCGGCATCGTCGTCGTCTTGCTCATCACGGCGGTGACAGGCTATTTCGTCGCCCAGGAATTCGCGTTCATGGCCGTGGACCGGTCCCGCTTGAAAGCCGGTGCCGCGGCCGGCGACCGGGCCGCCGGCCGGGCGCTGCGGGTCACCCGGCGTACGTCGTTCATGCTCTCGGGCGCCCAGCTCGGGATCACGGTGACAGGGCTGCTGGTCGGCTATGTCGCCGAACCGCTCATCGGCCGGGGGCTCGGGGATCTGCTGGGCGGAGCCGGGGTGCCGGCCGCCGTGGGGATCGGCATCGGGGCGGTGCTGGCCATCGCGTTCTCCACCGTGGTGCAGATGCTGTTCGGGGAACTGGTACCGAAGAACCTCGCCATCGCCCGGCCCGAGCCGGTCGCCCGCCGGCTCGCGGCCTCGACGACGCTGTACCTGAAGGTGTTCGGATGGCTGATCCGGCTGTTCGATCAGTCGTCGAACCTGCTGCTGCGTGCCCTGCGCATCGAACCGGTGCACGATGTCGAGCATTCGGCCACCCCCCGCGACCTCGAGCACATCGTCGCGGCATCCCGTGATTCCGGGGAACTACCCGCCGAATTGTCCACGCTGCTCGACCGTATCCTCGACTTCCCGACCAGCACCGCCGAACACGCCATGATCCCCCGGGCGCGGGTCGACACGGTGCACATCGATGACCCGGTGCGCGAGGTCCTCGCCCGGATGCGCACGGGCCATACGCGCTATCCGGTCGTCGGTGATTCCAGCGACGACCTGCGCGGGGTGATCCATCTGCACGACCTCCTCGACGGCGCACCCGCCGGTACCGCGCAGACCCGGTTGCGCCCTGCGGTCCTGGTCCCGGCATCGCTGCCGCTGCCCGAGCTGGTGGGCCGGCTCGGCGCCGCCCGCGAGGAGATGGCGCTCGTCGTCGACGAATACGGTGGTTTCGCCGGTATCGTCACCGTCGAGGACATCGCCGAAGAACTCGTCGGCGAGATCGCCGACGAACACGACCCCGGCACGACCGCCGATATCGTCGCCGAGGGCGAGGGCTGGCTGCTGCGCGGTGATATCCACCTCGACGAGGTCGAACGTCTCCTCGAATGCACCCTGCCCAGCGGCGATCACGAAACCCTCGCCGGCCTGATGATCAGCGCCTTCGGTGGATTACCCGAAGTCGGGGATCAGGTCCGCGTCCCCTTGCCGGCGGAGCCGGCCGACTATCTCAGCGACCCGCCGCGGCCGGCCCGCATCCTGGTCGCCGAGGTCCGCCGCGTCGACAAGCACGTGCCCGCGTCGGTGTTCGTCACCGTGCGGCCCGAATCGGAGGCCACCGCAGATGAGTAACCCCTGGATCGTCGCGGCGGTGACGGTGGGGTTGATCGCGGCGAGCGCGTTCTTCGTCGCGGTCGAGTTCGCGCTCATCGCCGCCCGGCGGCACCGGCTCGAGGACGCCGCCGCGAGCAGCACGGCCGCGCGCGCGGCGCTGCGCAGTTCCGCGGAGCTGTCGGTACTGCTGGCCGGGTCGCAGCTCGGCATCACCGTGTGCACCCTGGCGCTGGGCGCGATCACCAAACCCGCTGTGCACCATTGGCTGACCCCGCTGTTCGAAGATCTCGGCGCGCCGGTATGGGTCGCCGATGTCATCGGCTTCGTCCTCGCGCTCATCGTCGTGACATTCCTGCATCTGGTAGTCGGTGAGATGGCGCCCAAATCGTGGGCGATCGCGCATCCGGAGAAATCGGCGACGATCCTGGCCGTCCCGATGCGCGTCTTCATGTGGTTCACCCGCCCGCTGCTCACCGCGCTCAACAGCACCGCCAACCGGTGCCTGCGCGCCGTCGGGGTGACCCCGGTGGACGAAGTCGACGCCGGTCAGGACCCCGCCGCGCTGCGCCACCTCGTCGAACACTCCGCGACCGTGGGCACCCTCGACGAGCGCTACCACGGCAATCTCATCAGCGCGCTGGAACTGGAACAGCTCACGGTCGCCGATATCGTCCGGCCCGACGCCCATCCCAGCGCGGTCGGCCCGGACGCCGGACCGGAGACGATCCAGGCGATCTCGCGCGAGTCCGGCCATCTGCGCCTGCTGGTTCGCGAGGGCGCCCGGATCGACGGGGTCCTGCACGTTCGCGACAGCCTGCAGGCCGGGCCGGGCACCACCGCGCGGCGGCTGATGCGCCCGGTCCTGACCCTGACCTCCGCGACGAAGGTGTACGAGGCGCTGCACACCATGCGGGAAACCCGCAGCCACCTCGCGGTCGTCACCGCTGCCGAACGCGCGGACCCGGTCGGCCTGATCACCATCACCGATGTCCTGCAACGCCTGCTGCCCCGGCCGGTCACGGAGACGCCGCTCCGGACCACACCGCCGCGGCACGCGGACAGCGACCCGGTGCCGCCCACGGCCGCCGACCACGATTCGGGCGGCGAACGGAAACCGCGGTGACACCGCGGATATCAACGGCCCCAACCACACCGCGAACGACCGTATCGAACGTCACGACCAGATATGAGATCGTGGAACCGCCCCCGGACGGGCACCGCGCCCACACCGCCGGGGGCGGCCGCTACCGAGGAGGAGCACGATGACCACCGGAGCATACGACCCCCGATTCACCGCGGCCGCGGGGATCACCCCGGGTGGACTGGGCAAACGTGCCGCGGCCCGCTTCATCGACTGGATCGTCGCGGCGATCGTCGGCGGGATCTTCTTCTGGTTGCTGAACAAGACCGCCCACACCCCCGGCTGGGTGTCCATCCTGCCCGGCGCCGGGTTCGCCTTCCTGTACTTCGTCGGGTTCGAGGTGACCTCCGGTTCCACCCCCGGTAAGAAGCTGCTCGGCCTGCACGTCAACGGTTCCGGCGGGGCGGCGAAACCCGGCCTCAAGGAATCCGCCCTGCGCAACGCCTATATGCTGCTCAACCTGGTGCCCTGCATCGGCGGCGTCCTCTGGTTCTTCGCCGCGCTCGGTATCGCCGTCACCGTCGCATCCAGCTCGACGAAGCAGGGTTGGCACGACCGGGTGGCGGACGGGACCCAGGTGGTCGAGACGTCCTAGCGCCTGCCATGGTCAGGGGCGGGATGCCGGGCACCGCGGATCACGATCAGCGGGATCGACCGGAACGCCCAGGTGTAGGTCGACGAGACGACCTGCAGGACCGGATTGGGCGACAGCCGCCCGATGGCCGGCCAGATACCCGGCAGGAATCCGAAGAAGGTGCCGTACAGGGTGAGTTCCACGGTCACCCGGAGCGCTTTCAGGACCGCGTCGGCGGTGAAGTACTCGACGAAGGCGGCCAGTCCCATCCGGGATTGGTGACGAGCCCGTGCGCGAATTGTGCGACCAGCACCAGTGCGATCGCCGAAGCCAGCCGGCGCCGCGGGTGCCGGCGCCGGGCGATCGGCAGATCGGTCTCGTCGACCGCGTCGGCTCACGCCCCGGCGGGGCCGGCCGCGCCGACCGCTGCGACTGTGTTCGTGAACGATCGACCCTCCATCGGTCCCGGTCCCGGTCGCGGCGCCGACCCGGTAGTGCGGAGTCGGCGCCGGCAGATATGACCGGCCCCCTGGTCGCTATGGATGGTGGGGCAAAATGTAGGGGTCGCGAAGATCGTTGTCGCCGTTCATGTTCAGCGTGAGTGCAACCGGCGTGAGCGCACCGGCCGCGGCGCGGGCAGCAGACCCGCGCGCCGGGCGATGCCCCCGCGTCGCCGTCGGTGGTCCGGTTCCGACGGCGACGAGGCGGGACCTGCGTCCGGGCTCAGGGGGTCGGCGCGACGAACTCCGGCTGGTCGAGTACGCGCAGCCAGCTGCCGTCGGACTGGCGCCGGACGACCTGCGCACGCGCACCGGTACCGTCCTTCGGCGGCGTCGAGGTGAGGGCGAGGTCGCCGTTGATCAGCGTCGGCAGCGGTTCTTCCGGCTCGAAGCGGGGTCCGGCGGCCAGCACCTTCTCCCACAGCGCGCGGATCGCCGCCCGCCCGACGGTCCGGCTGCCGGGCGGATAGGCCAGGACGGCGTCCTCTTCGTAGAGTTCGGCGACTCCCGCCGCGTCACCGGCATTGGAGCGTTCGACGAACAGGCGCGTGATGTCTTCGGGCCGCAGCGCCTTCTCGTACTCGGGCATGAGTTTCCTCCTGTGGTTGTCGAATTCGACGTGTTCCAGCCTGGCCGGTAGATTTCCAGAAGTCCAACAGATGGTTCTTATGAAAGCTAGAATTACCAGTTATGGAACTGAGGCAGCTGGAATACTTCGTCGCGGTCGCGGAGGAGCAGAACTTCACCCGGGCGGCGCAGCGGGTGCACATCAGCCAGTCCGGTGTCAGCGCCCAGATCCGCGCATTGGAGAAAGAACTCGGCGCCGAACTGTTCGACCGCTCGGCACGCACCGCCACCCTCACCGTCGCGGGAAAGGCCGCCCTCGAACACGCCCGCACCGCCCTCGATGCCGCCGAAGCCGTCACCCAGGCGGTCGGTGAGGTCACCGACCTGATCCGGGGCACACTCACCGTGGGTATGGTCGTCGGCTGCACCGTCACACCGCTGTTCGACGCACTCGCCGAGTTCCACCGCGCACATCCCGGTGTGGAGATCTCGCTGCTCGAGGACAACTCCGACCGGCTCGCCGAAGCCGTGCGGGCCGGTGCGCTGGACGTGGCTCTCATCGGTACGGCGACCGCCGAACCCGACGGGCTGGAAGCGCTCACCCTCATTCGGGAACAGCTCGTCGCGGCGGTCCCCACCGGACATCCGCTGGCGGCGCGGCGGCGGATCACCCTCGCCGAGCTGTGCACCCACCCCCTCGTGTGCATGCCCCCCGGTACCGGTGTGCGCACCGTGTTCGACCGCGCCTGCGCGACCCTGAGCCTCCGCCCGGTGGTCGCGCTCCAGGCCGGCGCGGCCGACGCCATCGCCGATCTCGCCGCGCGCGGGCTCGCGGTCGCCGTCCTCAGCGATTCCATGGCCGCGGCCCACCGCGACCGGCTCGTCACCCTCACCCTCGAGGGCGCCGAGACACCCGCGTTCCTGGCCCTGATCTGGAAGGACACCGGCCGCCCCGTGGTACGTGAACTGCTCGTCCACAGTCGGCGGGCGTTCCATCGGCCCGGGCCCGGCGAAGGTCCCGACGGTCCTCGGTAGCGGTATCACCGCGGGTGACTTCGGCAGTAACGACCGATGCGCCGAGCGCGCGACCGCGCGGACCACCGCGTGTCGACCCACCACGGCGCCGGTGCCGACTCCTATCCTGGGCACGACGGAGCACCATGAGTGGTCGTCGCGCATGTCGAGGACGCACAGTCCAGGCGGGAGATCGGCAACCTCGGGACGAAAGGCGGAGTCCGATGCACGCGAAGTCCGCGGCGAGCTACATCGTGGTGGGTATCGACGGATCCGACACCTCGCTCGCGGCCGCCAAGTGGGCCACGAGATTCGCCGACAAGCTCGCCCTCCCCCTGCGTCTGGTGCACTCGTCCCCCGCGCCGGGCCCGATGCCGGAGGTCGCGCTCGACCCCGCCGAGCTGGCCGAGCGACACCGGGTCTACCGCACCGAACTGCTGGCCACGGCCGAATCCGCGCTGCGCGACTGGGCACCCGGTGTCACGATGACCTCGATCGCGGATACCGAGGCCCCCGCCGCGGGCCTGCTCCGGGCCGCCGAGGACGCCGCGTTGATCGTGCTCGGCGCCACCGGCGCCGGCATGGTGGAGCGCTGGCTGCTGGGGTCCACGGCGCTGCGGGTGGTCGGCAGCGCGCGCTGCCCGGTGGCCGTATGGCGTGGTGACAGCGCGCATATCGGGCCCGACGATCGCCCGATCGTGGTGGGCGCCGACGGGAGCCCACCGTCGGCCGGGGCGACCCGGCTGGCCTTCGAATGGGCACAGTTGTTCTCGGTCCCGGTCACCGCGGTACGGGTGTGGTCCGACGGCACCGCGGTCGGGGACGCCGTCCCCACGGCAATGCAACTCCTGGGACCGACGGCCATGGTGATCGACTGGGACCTGATCGCCCGCTCCGAGGCGGAGACCCTGTCGACAATCATCGCGCCGTACCGGAAGGACTTCCCCGACGTGGACGTGGAGGAGCGGTCCCGGCGCGGCTCGGCGGCGCGCGAACTGTTGCACGCGCTCGACGAGGCGCAGTTGGCGATCGTGGGCAGTAAGGGCTGGGGGCGATTCCGCGGGGCGCTGATGGGGTCCACCAGCCAGAACCTGCTGCACCGCGCCGACCGTCCGATCGTCGTATACCGCGACACCGACACCTGAGCACCGGGTCCGCCGCCCCGCGCCGGCACCCAGGGCGTTCCCGATGCCGCACCCGACGCCACCCCGCCCGAATCCGAGATGATGTGCGCCGGAAGACGGTTCACCGATTTCCGTACCGGGACCGGAGAACCGCGGACCGGCAATGCATCGGTTACGCTCGAGGCGGTTCTGCCGTCGGTGATATGGGGTGTGCCGGATGGACTCGTCTGCGGTCGCGGCGGCGGCCGGGGTAGCGACAGCGCTGATCGCCCTGGTCGCCGCGGTACTGGTCGTATGGCAGGTGGTCGAGATGCGGAAAACCACCTATGCCAGTGCCTTCAAAGCCGTCTACGACATGCTCCAGGACGAATCCCTGCGCCAGGACCGTCGTTTCGTCATGCGCCACCTACGGACCCGGGAATTCGCGTCGTGGTCGGACGAGGACATCCAGCGCGCCGAAAGAGTGTGTCACAGCTACGACTGCGTGGGCATCATGTGCCGGAGCGGGTTCATACCGCCCGATGTCGTGGCCGACTCCTGGGGCGATTCGCTGCGGACGTGCTGGAACGTAGTGCAGCCCCTCGTGGAGAAGTACCGTACGGATCGCAACGCACCGGAGCTGTGGGACGACTTCCAGTGGCTGGCCCGGCGAGCCGTGGAGATCAGGCGCCCGGTATCCGCCGGCCGCTGACAATGCGGCGACCTGCGGATCCGGGCTCCGGGTTCAGGGGACGACGACCGGCTCGGTGAGTGGCGGCGGGTCGTCGGCCCAGCGGTGGCCGGTCTCGCGTGGGGTCACGCCCTGCTCCGCCCATGCCGCCAGCAGCATGGCGACCTTGCTGTGCATGATGGTGCGGAGCCGGTCGAACGAGTTCTCCGGCGTATCGTCGACCTGACCGAGCAGCAACCACCACGCCCAGGCCACGGCCCCGGCGTTCGCGACGAAGTCCGGCAGCACCGGGACACCGCGGGCGGCGAGCATCGCCTCCGCTTCCGGGGTGGTGGCCGCGTTCGCGGCCTCGACGATGATCCGCGCCCGCACATCGAAGGAGTTGTCCGGCGTGATCGCGTAGGAGATCGCCGCCGGGACCAGGATGTCGACATCGGCGGCCAGGATCGTGGTCCGCGGCAGCTGCTCGATCCCCGCCGGCAACCGGGAGCGGTCGATCTCTCCGTACCCGTTGCGCAGGGCCAGCAGCGCCGGGATGTCCAGCCCGTCGGGGCAGTGCAGGGTCCCGGTGGCGTCGGCCACGGTGGTGACCTTCATCCCGGCCTCGTACAGGTAGTAGGCCGCCGCCCCGCCCATGGTGCCCACACCCTGGATCGCGACCGTGGTCTCGGCGGGCACCTGGCCCCACCAGACCGCGGCGGCGAGGCAGGCGTGCGCGACACCGTAGCCACCGATCACATCGCCCAGCATGAACCCGCCCTCGACCGCCGCGTTCAGGCCGCGGCGGACCCGTTCCAGGGTCGCGGCGGGATCGGCGGCCCGGCGAATCGCGGCATGGTAGCTCTGCCCCAGGCCGAGCCTTTCGAAGACCTCGTCGATCAGATGCTGCGGAACCCCCAGATCCTCGGCGGTCACCCAGTGCGAATCGATCCACGGACGCATGGCCTCGCAGAACCGTTCCAGTACTTCGACAGCGCGGGGATCCTTGGGATCGAAATCGATCCCGCCCTTGGCCCCGCCGATGGGCAGATCGAACGTCGCGGTCTTGTTGGCCATACCCCGGGCCAGATCCTCGACTTCGCTCACCGTACAGCCGGCCCGCATCCGGGTGCCGCCGGTGGCCAGGCCACCGCGCAGGGTGTGCACCACAAGGTAACCGACCGCGCCCGTCTGCGAATCCGTCCAGTGCAAGCGCATATACGGCTCGGAACGACGGACCGCGGGGGTGAGGGCCACTGCCGCCGGGACGGCCGGAACTGTCTGCGCGGTAATCTGCGCGGCGCCCCCCGCCGGGTCCTGCATCGTCGTCACGACGAACCACCTCCTCTTCGTGTTCGTGCCGGATACACCATCACCCACGGAGAAGCGCCGGGTGCGTAATCCCCTGTCCGGACCACGTCGTCCCCGGCCGATGGCTCGATTCCGGTGTCACCAGCCTGCATTCGCACCTGCGCGTTCGTCTATTTACGGTTCGTTCACGGCGGTGTTCAGCGTTGCTGCACAACGTTTAGGCTCGAAACCATGGACCTGTCGCTGGCCCGTCTGCGAATGTTGCGTGAATTGCATCGACGCGGCACGGTCACGGCGGCCGCGACCGCACTGCACTACACCGCGTCGGCGGTATCCCAGCAGCTCGCCCAGCTGGAGCGCGATGTCGGCACCCGGCTGTTCGAGCGGCGGGGGCGCCGGCTGCAACTCACCGATCTCGGGGTGCTGCTGGCCGAGCACGCGGAGGAGATTCTCGCGTCGGTCGAGCGGGCGACCCAGGCCCTCGAGGACGCCGGCGAGACGGTGACGGCGAAACTCACCGCCGGTGTGTGGGCGTCGGTGGCCTCCGGCCTGCTGCCCGACGCGCTCACCGCCCTCGCGCGCACCCACCCCGGTATCTCCGTGCGGACGCGAGAACTCGTTCCGGAGGCCACCGCCGCCGCGGTACGCGACGGGGCACTGGATCTGTCGTTCGTCCTCGAATATTCCAATTACCCGATGACCTGGGACAGCGGCCTGGAGCGCGCCGTCATCGCGGTCGAGCGGATCTACGCCGCGGTCCCGTCCGGAGCCGTACCGTCGGCCAGCGTGACCCTGGCCGACCTCGCCGAGCATCCGTGGATCCTCGCGCCCGCCCGGTCGCATTTCGGACATGCCGCCCGGCTGGCGTTTCAATCCGTCGGGCTCGAACCACGGATCGATCACGAAGTGGAGGAGCAGGCGACGGCCATGGCGATGGTGGCGGCCGGGCTGGGTGTGACCCTGGTGTCGGATCTGGGTCTGGCACTGCGTCCGCCGGGGGTGGACATCGTCGCCCTCGGCGACGTGCTCACCCGGACCGTATCGCTGGCCTACCGCACCAACACGGCCCGGCGTGCCGCATTGCTGCTCGTCGTCGACGCGGTCCGCGCGACCGCCGCGGAGAAGGGCCTGGGCGCCGAGCCCGCGCTGCCCACCTCGGCGAATGCGGAACCCTTCCCGTCCCCGGCGGATACCTTGCGGACGGCCGATCGGCGCCCCGAACAGAACTGATCGGCCCGGACCCGCGCGACTCGCCTGCCGCATTCCGGTGAGCCGGGTCACAGCCGCGGGGTACGCTCGCACGCGTCGGCGTGGCGGTGACACCTGGAGGTCGGCAATGGATGTTCTGCTCGGAATCGGGACGCGTAAGGGTTTGTTCCTGGCGCGCAGTACCGACGGCCGGTCGAGCTGGGAGGTGAGCCCGCCTCGGTTCGCCGTGGCGGATGTGAAAGCACTGGCGATCGATACGCGGCGGACGACGCCGCGCGTGCTCGCCGGAGTGCTGGACAGCCATTTCGGCCCGACCATGGTGACCAGCGACGATCTCGGCCGGACGTGGAGCGAACCGGACGATGCGCCGCTGGCGTTCCCGTCGGATACCGGGGCGGCATTGCAGGGCGTTTGGCAGATCGCGCCCGCGACCGCGGCCGAGCCGGAGGTGGTGTACGCGGGCGCCGAACCGCCGGCGTTGTTCCGCTCGTCCGACGCGGGGCGGACGTTCGAACTGATCCGCGGCCTGTGGGACCACCCGCACCGCACCGAGTGGATGCCGGGTGGCGGCGGGCTGGCGTTGCACACGATCATCCCGCATCCGGCGGATGCGAAACGTATCACGGTCGCCATATCGACCGGCGGCGTCTATCAGACCGCCGACGGCGGTAGGTCCTGGAGACCCACCAACAAAGGAGTCACCGCCGATTTCATGCCCGGTGAGCTACCGGAGTGGGGGCAGTGCGTGCACAAGGTCGCCATGGACGCCGGCACACCGAGCACGATGTATCTGCAGAACCACGGCGGAGTCTTCCGTACCACCGACGACGGCACGAGCTGGCAGTCGATCGACGGCGGCCTACCCGCCTCGAACTTCGGCTTCCCGATCGTCGCGCACCCGCGGCGCCCCGGGGTGATCTATACCTTCCCGCTGGTCGCCGATATGGAGCGATTCCGCTTTCCCCCGAACGCCGAATGCGCCGTCTACCGCAGCGCCGACGGTGGCGAAACCTGGTCGGCGCAGACCAGCGGCCTCCCGCGGGAACCGTTCTGGGCCGCGGTCATGCGCGATGCCATGTGCGCCGACGACGCCGATCCGGCCGGGATCTATTTCGGTACCCGCAACGGCGAGGTCTACTGCAGTCCCGACGAGGGTGAGCACTGGCAGCTGGTGGCCGACAAACTGCCCGACGTCCTATGCGTACGCGCCCGAGTGGTCGGCTGACGCCGTGGCACAGGTGCGCCTGCCGTCCGCGCTGCGGCCCTACGTCGGCGGCGACCGGGAACTCGCCGTCGACGGCGCGACGCTGCGCACCGTGCTGGATGTGCTGCGCGAGCGGTCGCCCGCGCTGGAGCGCCGCCTCCGCGACGAGAGTGGCGCATTACGCCGTTACGTGAACTTCTACGTCGATGGCGACGAATGCCGGACACTGCGGGGTTTGGACACACCACTCGACGCCGGCACCGAGGTCATGATCATTCCCTCGGTCGCCGGTGGGTGATCGCCGCGGGCGGAACGCTACTCGGCAGCGCGGCCGGCCGCGACCGCACGCGCCGATTCCACCCGCAGCGTGCGGAATTCGGCGGCCAGCGCGTCCAGGGTGTAGTGGGCGTTGAGCCCGCTCGGATTGGGCAGCACCCAGACCTCGGTGGCGCCGATCGTCTCGTCCTGGCGCCCGACGGTCGTCCGCGGCCGACCGAACGCGGTGCGATAGGCGCCCAGGCCCAGCACCGCGAGAATCCGCGGCCGGTTGCGCCGTACCCGCTCGACGAGCGCGGCGCCGCCGTCGCGCAGTTCCTCCTTCGTCAGCTCGTCGGCCTTCGCGCTCGTCCGGGAGACGACATTGGTGATGCCCAGCCCCAGCGCCGGCAGTTCGTCCTGTTCGTCGGGGCGGAACAGGCGCGGCGTGAAGCCCGATCGGAACAGCGCGGGCCAGAAGCGATTTCCCGGGCGAGCGAAATGGTGGCCGGTCGCACCGGACCACAGGCCGGGATTGATCCCGCAGAACAGCACTCGCAGATCCGGTGCCAGTACATCGGGAATCGTCGTCCCGGCCGCGGCCGCCAGGTCGGCCGGTGTCGGGCGGTTTACCGCGGAATGGGCCATTCGCCCAGTCTGCCAGCGGGCGCGATCCCGGCGGGCCGGACGGCTACGTCCGAGGATCGCCACCGACCGAGACCGCGACGCACAGGCTATCGGTAGCCACGTTTCAGCAGATACGCCGCTCCTGCCTCGAACCCCGCCGGATCGAGTACCTCGAATCCGAAGGCGTCGGCGAGCCGATCGGTGGTATCGAAGGCGGCACACACCGCCAGCGCGTCGGCGACCTGGTCGGGCGAGACACCCGCGGACAGCACCGCACGCATATCCTCAATGCTTATCGACCCCTCCCTGGTCAGCGCCCCGAGCATGCGCAGCGTCGCCCGGAGCCCGTCTTCGATCGGGGCCGAGTCGAGGTCGGTGAGGACCGCGCGCACCTTCGCCGGGTCGCGGTACGCCCGGCCGGCGGTCGCGGTATGCGCGCCGAGGCAGAACGCCGACCCGTTCACCTGCGAGACGAAGGCGGCCATCAGTTCGCGGTCGGCGACCGACCACGCCGCGGGCCCGCGCATCGCCGCCTGGGTGAACTTCTTCGCCGCGGCACCGTAGAAGGCGGGCCGGTAGAAGGTCAATTTGGCGGCATCGGGCAGTGGATGCCCGGAGAACACTCGGATGAGCGCGAACAGCAGCTTCATTCTCGGACGGTACCCGTGCTCGAGGATATCGAGACGCATTACTCGGCCGCACCGGCGTCGGCGGCGGCCAAGGCGGCCAGCCCGGCCTCGTAGAGCCGGGCCGACCGGCCGACCGCGGCGCATACCACCAGTTCGAAGAGTTCGTCCTCGCTGAAACCCGCCGCCTTCGCCGCGGCGAAATCCGCATCGGTGACCTGGTCGGCCCGGGTGACGACCTTGCCGATCAGGGCGTCCAGCGGCGGCGGAAGTCCGGCACCGGCGAAGGCGTGCGCCCGCTGTTCGAGGGAGGCGCTCCCCGCGCTGTTCCGGACGCTGTCCACCAGCGCGCGATGCGCTATCCGCTTCTCGTCCTCGTCCGTCACGGCGCTCTCCGGCTCCTTCCGGTTGTACTCGCCCTCGGACAATCATGCCGGGGCACCTCCGGCAGCGATACATGCCGCGCCGGAGAAAGCGCCGGGACCGCCGCAGCAATGGCAGCATCGCGCACGGGCCAACGCTTCCCGCCGCCGGAGCCCGCACACCTCACATGACGAGCCGGTAGAACGCCGCGAGCGCGCCGTCGATGGGATGCGGCTGCGGCCTGCCCCGCTCGTCGAGCCGGTTCCAGCGCTGCATGTTGATCGCGGCCGAGAACTGGCGGGCACCGTCGGCGCGGGTCATCGAGATCGCTCCGGCGCCCCAGACCGAACCGTCGTGACCCCAGAACGTCCCGTGCCCGGGGACCTCGATCCGGTGCAAACCCAGACCGTACTCGATCGTCTTGCCTTCGAAGGAGATGACCGGGACGGTGTGCTGCATCTGCGCCAGCGACGCCCGGTTCACGATCTCACCGGCGAGCAGCAGGGCGAAGAACCGGTTCAGGTCGGCCACGGTCGAGATCAGCGAGGCCGCCGGCCCCACCCACGACATATCGAAATCGCTGTAATCGCGCGGGGGTTCGAGCATCCCGAACCATGCCTCGTAAATCCGCGAATGCGGCCCATCGACACAGGTACTCTCCGGGAGTTCGGTGTCTTGCAGTCCGGCCCGTTCGATGACGTTGCGGGTGATGCACTTCTCCGCGGTCGTGCCGGTCACCAGTTCCAGGAGCCGGCACAGGAGCAGGTAGTTGGTGTTGGAGTAGATACCCGGGGTGCCGCCGGGCGTCCCGACCGCGGGAGCGGACACCCCCAGTTCGATCAGTTCGAGGGGATCGAAACGCGTGTGCCGGTTCTCGTCCATGCTGTCCGGCCGTGTCTCGGCCACCGCGGGGAAGGCGGCGAGGGACGGGTAGGCGTACGGGAGATATTCGGCCAGACCGCTGGTGTGGTTGATCAACATGCGGACCGTGACGGCCTGACCGCGGGCACCGGGGACCAGCTTCGGCAGGTAATGACCGATCGATGTGTCCAGGTCGAGCTGTCCGCTCTCCACCTGCTGCAGTACCGCCGCGGCGGTGAAGGTTTTGGTGATGCTGCCGACCCGGTGCCGCATATCCGCCGTGACCGGACGGCCGGTCTCGATATCGGCGACCCCGGCCGCACCACGCCACAGCCGATCACCGTCGCGTACCTCGGCGAACACGCCGGGAATCCCCGCGCGGTGGATATCGTCCAGGGCGGCCTGCAGCCGGGCGGGCTCGAGTGGGTTCGTCACAACGGGTGTCCTCTCGTAGGAATACTGTGCGGGTCGATCCGGGAAGCCCGTAGCGGGCGGTACCCGGTCGGCCCTCACTATCCGCCGAGCGGCCCCACCGAGTATCGGAAAAATGTTCCGCGGGCCGGCGGTCGCCGGGGTAGGGGCCCGCCGCAGCACCCGATATCGCGGCGGGCGGGAACCGATCGGACGAAGCGAGCGGTTGCCTTCGACCTGGTCAGGGCGCGATCATCGATGAGGAGCGACCCGGCGGTGCCGGTCCGGTCGACCGTCGGTGAATCGGCAGTTATCGACCACGAGAGGACCGTGTCCCATGCCTTCCCCCAGTAGTGCGAACAGTACCGGCCGACCGTCCGCCGCCGCCCCGGCGCGAACGGCCGATCGTTCCCCGGCACGGGCCGCACCCGCGGCCAGTCTCACGCTGCCCCATCTCAGCGCCGAGGTCGCGATCCCCGGCCGGGGCATCGATGTGAAGGCCGGGCCGGTCGAGTTGTCCCTGCCGACCCGCTATATCTACTACGGCGGGCTGGGTGCCCTCGCCGTCGCCGGTGCGGTCGAATTGCCTCTCGCCGGCGCGCTGGCGGCGGCGGGCCTGATCGTCGACCGGATGCGGCGGCCCCATACCGCCGGGCCCGAGCCCGTCCGCGGCGGCGCGGCCGCGTAGTCCGGCCGCGGCCGGGCGTCGCGGGTTCACAGCAGCCCGAGATCGGTCGTGTACTTGACGATCATCTCCGGTGTCACATGCGGAATGTCTTTGTCGGCACCGATTTTCGCGTGCCGGACGGCGGCCCGGAACCGTTCGGTCGGCGCGATGGACCCGCGTATCGCCTGCCGCGGTTTGCGGTAGTTGTCCAGCAGCGGCAGCAGTGAGTACCGGCGCTGCCGGTCCGGTAGCGCCCGGACCGCGGTCTCCATGCGCTGCAACCAGGTGTCGTAGCCGGAGATCCGCTCGATGGGATGGCCGGCGTCGAGCCGAAGGCGATCCGGAGTTCGCGGCCGAGATCGCGACCGCCGCTGTCACCGCCACGCTGTACCGGCTGCTCGACGACCGGTGAGCGGACCGGCCACGGCGGCGAGCGGTTCAGCCGATCCCGGCCGCCGGGTCGATCGCGAGCGCGAGGGTGTCCTTGACCATCGCGAGTGCCGCACCGAGCGGGCTCGACCGGCCCCCGGAGACCGTGATGTCGCCGGCGTCACCGCACCGGAACTCGACCGCCTTCTCGGGCCCGGCCAGGACACCGAAGGGCACGGCCGTCCGCGGGAACTCGCGCAGGGCGACGACCACCCGGCCGGGAGCATCGGCGCGGGCCGACCCGATATGGCGCAGCACCGCGCCGCGCGCGTGGGCGCGCACGGCCAGGGCGGCGGTGCCGTCGGCGATCGGTTCCGCCTCGACCCGGCAGGCGGCGACATCCCACCCCCAGAGGAGACCGGACAGCAGGCGGAGTTTGGTGGCCGCGTCGGCCCCGGACAGATCCGCCGCGGCATCCGCCTCCGCGATCCCGCGGTCCCGGGCGAGATCGAGGGCCGCGGCCGGGGTCACGCCCTCGCCGAGCCGATCGAGGACGAAACTCGCCGTACCGTTCACGCAGCCACGCACCTCCTGCACCTCGAACCCGCGCAGTCCGGCGCGGGCGAGGTCACCGGCGGGCAGCGCCGCGCCCGTGGCCCCGGAGATCCGGACAGCCCGCCCGTATTCGCTTGCCACCGTGTGCAACCGGGACCAGCCGGCCAGCAGCGGTGACTTGGTCGCCGTCACGAGGTGCGCCCCGGCGGCGAGCGCGGCGAGTCCGTCTGCGAGCGCTTCCGCGGCGCCGTCCGGATGCGACGGGACAGCCTGCGCCACGACAGTGGGAGCGGCGCGCGCCAGCAACTCCTCGATCGGCGTCCGAGCCTGCCAGAGGTGCCGATCGGGCGGCACGCCACCGTCGGGTGTGCGGACCTCCCCCTCGCGCCCGCGGATCGCGACCACGTACGGGTCCACCAGGTACCGGCCGCGGAATTCGGCGCGGCGGGCGCGGAGCACGGCAGCATAATTCCGCGCGACCGGTCCGTAGCCGATCAGCACGATCGGTAGCGGGATCGGGGCCTTCATCCGGGAGCCTCCAGTTCGCTCGAGCTCGGCCGACGCCCACACAGCGGGGCGTGCCCCGCACACCGTAGTACCGACCGCGAACGGCGCCCGCCGGGTGCGCGCACCGTCCGAACCGACGCCCGCCGCCGAAAATTTTTCCACTTGTCGTGACGGGCATCACCAGGCCTGTGACCTGCGTCTCCGCTGTTTCCGGCCGAAAACGCAGCCGCGGCGAGCTCGCCGGAGACCCTGCCGCCCATTGACGTCTTAGCGCTAAGCGATTACACATGCCTTGGCGCAAAGCCATCCCTTCGGGAAGATCGGCGCCGCCCCACTACATCTGCACACCCTTGAACCGAAAGCACACTCCATGGCCCTGATCTCCACCCCGAACCCGGCCCGGCCCCAGCGGTCGGGGCACAGGGTCACCTCCCCTCACGACCGCACCCCGGTCTAACCTATCGATCAGGCGCCCAGCGCCGACTATTGCCGAGGACGCCACCATGAGCGGACGCCCCACAGCCGTAACCCCGAGCACCGTCACCCGCCCCAACTGGGTCGTGCTCGCGCTGACCTTCGTCGCTGTCGTACTCGACGGCTACGACACCATCGCCCTGGGCCTGTCGATACCCGCGCTGTCCGAGGAATGGGGTGTCTCCGCGTCGCATTTCACGCCGGCGCTCTCGATCACCAGCCTCGGCGTCGCCCTGGGATATATCGCGGTCGGTCAACTGGTCGCCCGTTTCGGTAGCAGGCGTGTCATTCTCGCCGCCGTACTCGTGTTCACTGCCGGGTCGCTGCTCACCGCCGCCGCCACGTCCATCTGGGAGCTGACCGCCCTGCGACTGGTCACCGGCCTCGGCCTGGGTGCGGTGCTCCCCGCGGCCGTCGCCCACGCGACCGCCCTCAATCCCGCCCGCTTCCGCCAGTCCATCGCGGTGTTCGTCACCATGGGAATCTCCCTGGGCGCGCTGATCGCGGGCCTGCTCGGAAGCACGCTCGTCAGCAGCTACGGCTGGGAGTCGGTATTCGTCATCGGCGCGCTCGCCTCCGCCGTACTGTTCCCCCTGCTGTGGCTGGGCTTACCGGACGAAGAGGAGGTCACGGGCACGATCGAACCGGCCGCCGCCAAGCACAGCGCCTCGGTGGCCCGGCTCTTCGACCCCGGAGTCCGCACCCGCACCGCCCTGCTGTGGGGATTCTCCTTCCTCACCTTCTCGGTCTACTACATCTTCTCGTCGTGGCTGCCGACCCTGCTCACCAGCTACGGGTTCAGCAAGGGCCTGGCCCCGCTGGGTTCGGCGGCGCTGGGGGTCGGCAGCATCATCGGCGCCGGAGTGCTCATGCTCGGCGTGCTGCGCCTGCGCATGACCTCGGTACTGGCGGGCACCACCGTCGCGGCCGTGGTCTTCCTGATCGTTTCCGGCTTCCTCGGCACGGACAAGGCACTGCTGCTCATCGTGTTCGGCGGGGTCGGCCTCGGCCTGCAGGCCGGCATGATCGGCCAGGCCGCGCTCGCGGTCTCGCTGTATCCCGACCGCACCGCCGCCACGGGTGTCGGATGGGCATCGTCCATGGGACGGCTCGGTTCGGTGCTCGGACCGATCATCGGGGGCGCTCTCATCGCGCTCGGCGCGTCGACCGGCACGATCGTGCTCCTCGCCTGCGTTCCGGTGATCGCCGCTCTGGTCCTGGTCACCGCACTGGGCCGGGTCACCGTCGCGCCCGCCGAGCAGACCCTCGCGGCGCATTGACCGCGGTCCCCGGCCGGTGACCTCGCCCGCCGGGGACCCGCGCACCGGCCGCCCGCCCGGCCCGACGTGCGCACCGGCGGCCGCTCCCGCAGACTCGGGGCCGGGCAGTGCACGATAGTGCGGACCCGGCCGACGAGGAGCGAACCCATGGTCAGCGAAACACGTACCGGTCCCCCCGCACCCACCGCCGGCCGCGGCCCGGTGCGTGCGGCGGTGATCGTGGGCGCGCTGGGCGTGGTCTTCGGCGATATCGGCACCAGCCCGATCTACACCATCCAGACCGTGTTCGATCCGCAGGATCCGCATCCGGTGCCGATCGGTACCGCCAATGTGTACGGGGTGGTGTCGCTGATCTTCTGGTCGGTGATGATCATCGTCACCTTCACCTACATCTCCCTGGTGATGCGCGCGGACAACGACGGCGAAGGCGGCATCATGGCGCTGATCACGCTGCTGCGCCGCCTCGGCGCCACCCGTGGCCGCCGGACTGCCGGTTTCCTCGCGGGGGCCGGGATCTTCGGCGCCGCGCTCTTCTTCGGCGACGGCATGATCACCCCCGCCATCTCGGTGCTCTCCGCGGTCGAAGGGCTGCGGATCGTCGAACCGGATCTCAAAGATCTGATCATCCCGATCACGGTCGTGATCATCGTGGCTCTCTTCTCCGTCCAGCGGCGGGGCACCGCCACGGTGGGCCGGCTGTTCGGCCCCGTGATGATCGTGTGGTTCCTGACCATCGGCGCCCTGGGTATCGCCGGAATCGCCCGCCATCACCAGATACTGAAAGCCCTCTCCCCGACCTACGCGCTGGGTTTCGCCACCGGGCATTTCCATATCGCGTTCTTCGCCTTGGCCGCCGTCGTACTGGCGGTCACCGGCGCCGAGGCGCTCTACGCCGATATGGGCCATTTCGGCCGGAAAGCGATCACCCGAGGATGGCTGGGGTTGGTCCTGCCCGCCTGCACGCTGAGCTATTTCGGGCAGGGCGCGCTCGTCCTCGGTGACGAAGCCGCGGTGGACAGCCCCTTCTTCCTGCTCGCCCCCGGGTGGGCCCGGCTACCTCTGGTGCTGCTGGCCACCGCCGCGACGGTGATCGCCTCCCAGGCGGTGATCACCGGCGCGTTCTCGGTGGCCGCCCAAGCGGTGCGGCTCGGGTACCTGCCGCGCCTGCGGGTCGCGCACACCTCCGAATCCACCATCGGACAGATCTACGTTCCGTGGATCAACTGGTTGCTCATGGTGTCGGTTCTGACATTGGTCTTCGCCTTCCGCAGTTCCGCGGCACTGGCCTACGCCTTCGGTATGGCGGTGACCGCGACCATCACCATCACGACCCTGCTCTTCTTCTACGTGGCCCGCACCAAATGGCGTACCCCGCTGTGGCTCGTGCTGCTCGGCGCGGTCCCCCTGCTCACCGTCGACGCGCTGTTCGTCGCGGCGAACCTGACCAAACTGGTGCACGGGGCGTGGCTGCCTCTGTTGATCGGACTCACCGCATTCACCGTGATGATCACCTGGGCGCGCGGTCGTGTTATCGTCACCGCCGCGCGGCGGCAGGCGGAGGGTCCACTACCGCAATTCGTCGAACAGTTGCGCAGCCGCCGACCGCCCCTGATCCGGATTCCCGGTACGGCGGTGTTCCTCAACCGCGGCAGCAGCACCACTCCGCTGGCGATGCGCGCCACCGTCGAACACAACCGGGTACTGCACGAACACGTCGTGATCCTGTCTCTGGACACCGTGCCCGTCCCGCGCGTGCCCGATGCCGACCGCCTCCGCATCGATCCGCTGGGTTACCCCGACGACGGCATCGTCCATGTCACCGTCCACCACGGTTATATGGAAACCCCGAAGGTGCCGCAGTTGCTGCGCCGGCTCGATCCCGCGCAGACCGAGGGCCCGATCTCCGTGGAGGGGGCGTCCTATTTCCTGTCGAAGATCGAACTCAAGCCGGGCCCGGCGCCCACGATGGCGCCCTGGCGTAAACGCCTGTTCATCGCCACCTCCTACCTCACCTCCGACGCCGCCGACTATTTCGGGCTGCCCCGCGACCGGACAGTGATCATGGGCTCGCAGGTCGAGGTCTGAGCGGCATCCGCGCGCCCGGCGGCGCGCTGCTCGCGGATCGCGCGTGCCGCCGCCGACGCCGGCACGCGGTAACTCCCGGCCGCGCCGTCCCCTGGCCGCGTCATTCGGAAATCTCCCTGGTGAGCGGTGGCGGTGGCGGCACGTCGACGCCCAGGTCGAGCAGCGACGACCGGACCACGATGTCCCAGCTGGCGTGCTGAGGAGCGGCGAGACGGCAGCGTCGTTCCGCGTCGGCGACGACCCGCCGGTGCGCTTCCAGTTCGGCGGTCATCGCGGCGAGCTGCCGCGACAGCGGCTCGACCATCTGAGCGGCGGCCTGGGTCAGTACCTGGACCGCGTCGGCCCGCCGTTTACGCCTGCCCAGGAGCCCGGCCGCGCATACCCCACCGACGCCGGTGAGCAGGCCGCCGAGGACAGATGCCACGTCGCTGATCATGCTGTCCTCCCAACTGCGGCAGGGTGGTCGCGTCCTTCCTCAGACGCGTTCGTCGGTGGCGGGATCGCGGAATCCGGGGATCTTCAGTGCCGCGCCGATGACGCCCAGCGCCTCGGCGGTGGTCCGGTCACCCAGGAAATCCCAGCCGGGAAAGTTCGCCCCGCGGGCGGTCCCGGCGCCGGAGAGCTGATCCAGCGCGAGGCCCACATGTTTGTCCAGGTAATGGAGCAGGGTCCCCACGGTGACCTGCTCACCGTGATAGTTGGTGATCTTTTCTTCCAAAAACGCCATCTGCTCGCCCTTTCCGTCGAGGAGTGCCTGGACGTCCCGGCGGAAGGCGTTCATTTCGATGCCCGCCGGGTCGATTTTTCCTTCACTGGAGTACTCACGGTGCGCCACGCAATCGCCCGCGCCGCGGCCGATGCGCCGGAGCAGGGCCGCGCAGCCGCGCTTGTAGGCGTCGAGCTGAGCCGGCGTCCAATCCCAGGGTGGTGTGCCACGCGAGACGGCTTCGATACCGATGGTGTGATAGTTGGCGTTGTCGGTGGGCCAGCCCGGCCAGCTTCCGCGCCCGGCATGCCAGCTCACCCCGACGGCGATCACCCGGTAGGTGCCGTCCTTCTCGAGCACCAACTGGGCCAGCGGGCCCGGCAGATCGGGGCGACCGTCCTGGACGATACGCCAGTCGTTCGGGCCACCGCCGCCGGTGTGATGACACAGCACGCCGCGGATATCGAGGAAGTCGCCGTGGCCGCGTTCGCGCCAGCCGTCGTGTTCGATCACCGGTAGGCCGGCGCCGCGTAGCACATCGGCCAGCCATACCGGGTCTCCGCTCCAGGCCATCGGACCCTCCTGTCCTCGCGCCGATCGTCGTCGGCGCCCCGGAAGGCCGGCCGTGTTCACCGGTGCGGACGCGACCGGCGCTGCGGGGGCGTGAACTGCGGTGATAGACAACCGCTCTACTCACCGTAGGCCCTTATTGGTCTCTTTTCAACCTTTTTCAGTCACTATTAGGCCTATTTCGGACACCCTGACGGCGGGGATTCTGCCGCGGACCCGAAACTATCGGGCACTTGATTCAGACCCTGCCCGATCCCAGAATGGTCGACATGGATGCGACGCCCGCGGAGTCGGAGGCAGCGACCACCGAGGAGGCACGACTGGACGCGGCGTTGGGCGCGGAGGTACGCGCGATGCGGGCGCGGCGCGGCTGGAGTCAAGAAGCGCTGGCCGAGAAGACCGGCTACAACAAGAAGACCATCATCCGGCTCGAGCGTGGCGAACGAGCGATGACCATGGCGCAGATGTACAAGATCTGCAAGGTGTTCGGCATCCGGCCGAGCGACCTAGTCCTCGCCGCGGAGAAGGAAATCGGCATCCAGTAAAGGGGATGGATCGACCCCGCGCCGACGTGCCTCGACGACGAACGACGAAACGGTCGTCGTGGTGGGATCAGCGTTCAGATAGTCCGCCATAGCCACGGGGCGGTCCGGAGCTTCGTTGCCCATGAGCGTTTCCAGTTCTGACCGATCCACGCTCGCGAGGTGTTCCCGCTTCCCCCGCGGAGCCCGACAGTTCCCACTCGATTTCCTCTCCGGGGTCGACACGGTGTGGCCGGGCGAATTCGTCGTATCGGGTCCGGCCGTGCTGCGGTACGGACGGACCGCGGAGCCGCACCGGCGGGTACCCGGGCCCGGTCGCTTCCGTGACCGGCCCGATCGGGCGAACCCTGTACTCCCGGAACAAGCTCGACACCCACACCGACACCTTCCAGCTACCCGACCCCTGCGCCCAGGCTCGTAGCCAGAGCCTGACGCCGAGTGTAATTATTTTCGCGCGCTCCGCCTAGGCCCGGAAGGATCGATGAACCAAAGGGTTTGACGGCCGGGACGCGAAGGTAGGGACAGCGGAACTGAGACACAACGCTTTTCGCACTACGACAGCACGGTAACAGCGGGGTCCGACACGTTCGGACAAGGTGTTCCCGCCGGCTCCGGGGCCGGACCGCCGGGCGATCGAGAACTACTGCGTGCCAGCGACGAACACAGAACCCACCGGATTCGAGGACGTGGGGGCGCCGGTGCGGCCGGCCGGCGCCGGACCCGCGGCAACCAGCAAACCTTCCGGCGCGCGGTCCACGCGGCCGATCCGGTCCGCGCACCACGCGGGACGGGGGCGCGCACGACGCCCGGAACTCGCCCCCGTGTACCGATTCGGCACGCTCGGTTTCGAACGGCTCGGTCCGGTAATCCGCCCTTCGATCACCACACCACCACGGTGGTGACCTATGCCGTGAAAGGAGCAAGATCATGGGTTTCCCGGAACAGCAGCAAAAGGTACCCGGCATCCAGTCCGTGATGACACCCGTCCCCGATTGTGGCGAGAAAACCTATCGCGGAAGCGGCAAGCTCACCGGTAAATCGGCGGTGATCACCGGCGCCGACAGCGGTATCGGCCGGGCGGTCGCCATCGCCTTCGCCCGGGAGGGGGCCGATGTACTGATCTCCTACCTCGACGAACACGACGATGCCGCGGAAGTGGGCGCACTGGTCGAGGAAGCGGGCCGCAAGGCGATCCTGGTCCCGGGCGATCTGTCCGACCCGGCCCACTGCCGGTCCGTGATCGAGCGCGCCGCCGGCGCCTTCGGCACGATCGACGTGCTCGTCAGCAATGCCGCCTACCAGATGACGCACGAGACGCTCGAGGAGATCAGCGACGAAGAGTTCGACTACACCTGGAAACTCAATATGGGCGCGTACTTCTACCTGGTGAAAGCCGCGCTACCGCATATGCGTCCGGGCGCCTCGATCATCGGCAGTTCGTCGGTGAACTCCGATTCCCCCTCCCCCACCCTGGCGCCCTACGCGGCCACCAAAGCCGGCATAGCCAATTTCTCCGCGAGTCTCGCGCAACTCCTGGGCGAGAGGGGAATCCGGGTGAACAGTGTCGCCCCCGGGCCGATCTGGACCCCGCTGATCCCCTCCACCATGCCCGACAAGAAGGTCACCGCGTTCGGCGACAGCACGCCGCTCGGGCGCGCCGGGCAACCCGCCGAGCTGGCCCCCATCTATGTCCTGCTCGCCTCCGACGAGGGCAGCTATGTTTCGGGCGCGCGGGTCGCGGTGACCGGGGGAAATCCGATTCTCTGAGGCCCCCGCCGGAGCGGTCCGGCACACCGCTGCCACCCGCGATCAAAATCGCCCGGGCCGGTCGCCGCGGGCGACCAGGCCACGGCGTTCCTGTTCGCGGTACCCGTATGTCGCCTTGCGGACGGTGATGTCGTCCTCCCATCCGGAACCGACGGCGCCGGCCACGGTACCCAGCGCACTGGCCATCACCGCGATCATGAGGTAGTCGGCGAAACCGACGGGGCCGCCGAGCACGCTCGCGAGATAGGACGGCGGGATCACCAGGCAGACGGCGGCCAGAGTCAGCAGGAACAGCACGACGAAGAAGACCCCGGCGCCGATACCCACTGTGACAGCGGTTCCGGCATTGTGCAGTGCGGTGTCGTGTCCGTGGGCGGGCTTCCCGGGGCCGCGCCGCTCCCAGAGTCCGTGCCCCACCACGATCCACACGGTCAACGCAATGACCGAGGCCAGCGCCACCCCGGTGAGGCGGAGAGTGCCCATCGCGTTCGCCAGCTGCCAGATACTGGAATACAGCACCCCGAACGCCGTACCGGCCAGCGCACTACCCAGCGCCGCGGACAGGCCCACGAACAGCCGCCAGGGCCTGTTCGCCCGCACCATGCCCGCGAGCAACGCGGGATAGCCCGCCGCCCGGCCGCAGACCACCCGCACCCCGCTGTCTTCCGCATCGATCCGGACCCGGCTGCGCCGGACGTGGACCGTTGCCTCGGCCACCACCCGCCCGGCCGCCCTCCGGTCCGGGGCCGACAGGGCAGCGACGATCACCGCGGCCACCTTCTGCAGCCGCTGCCGTATGCCGAGGCCGCCGAGCGCGGGCAGCGAGACGAGCGCCACCCGGTGGCGCAGATCCAAGCTCATCACCAGGATCTCGCCGTCGCTGCGTATCGGTACGTCGGTGAGGCACAGCGCCAGATCCCATGCCGTATCGCGGACGTGCCGTCCGGCTTTGTCGATCAGATATTCCAGATCGGGGTACATGGCCTCGAACGGATCGTCGAGGACCTCGAGCTGCCATCGCGACGGGTCACCGCGACGGGCCAGCTCCGCGGGCAGGTTTTGCACCAGTTCCCGGGCCAGCCGCACCGGGAGATCGGGATCGGCCACCACACCGACCACCATGGGCGAAGCGTGGCCGTTTCGCTCACCGGCGTCCCGCGCGGCGGGCCCGGCCGGCTCGGGTACGGCTCGTTCTCGTCCATCCACTCGCTGTCCTGCTCCTACTCGATGATGCCGGGCTGCCGATCGGACAAGTGGCGCCCCACATCGTCACTGTGCCGGGGCAGCGCGACGCCGAGCAGCACCATGCCCACGCCGAGACCGAAGTGCAGCCAGTTGTCGGCGGTGTCCAGTGGCACGAAATCGGCGGCGCTGTGCTGATCGACGATCAGCCCGTACAGCCAGAGCAGCAGATAGATCGCGCCGCCCACCAGGAGGTAGGCCCGGGCCGCACGGGGTCGCGCGCCCGCGATCAGACCGGCGACACCGAATGCCAGATGCACGAGGTTGTGCAGCACCGACACGTTGAAGAGACCGAGCAACTGAGCCTGGGAATGGTGCCCCGCCCACGCGAGATCCCCGTAGCCCGTGGTGATCCCGGGTATGAAGCCGAGCACTCCGACCAGCAAGAAGACCGCGCCGACCACCGTAGCGGCGAGCTGTACCGGCGAGCGGGCGGTCGGGTCGGTGGTGAGGTTTCGGTTCGGCACGGGCACTCGTCCTTTCCTCCTGGCCGCCGGAGCGGGCAGGTCCCGCTCCGGCCTGCCCGCCGGGTGCCCCGCACTCCGACCGGCAAACCCCCGTGCCGGACGAACACCGCGCCCCGCCGGGATCGATGTTTCGCGCTGCCGATCCCGGGTACGGCGCCCGCATTCGCTGCGCGGCAAGCCGCGCCCCGGTGACCGAGGTGGTTCGGAAGATCGGAGGAGCAATGGCGGCCGAACCGAGTGTGGAGATACCGGTACCTGTACAGGACGCGTTCGCGGTCCTCGCCGACGGCTGGCTGTACGGGCTGTGGGTGGTCGGCGCTTCGCATATCCGCAAGGTCGACCCCGGGTGGCCGCAGGTGGGCACCCGTATCCATCACAGCGTGGGCGGTTGGCCCCTGGCCCGGCAGGACACCACGAAAGTTCGCTCGGTCGACGCACCACACCGCCTCGAACTCGAGGCCCGGCTGTGGCCGGCGGGTGCGGCCTATATCCGGCTCGACCTCACCGAGCACGGACCCGACCGAACCGAAGTAGCGATGACCGAACGCGTTGTCCACGGCCCCGGGAAGTTTCTCCCCGGGCCGGTCCAGGACTTGGCGTTGGTGCCACGCAACCGGGAATCACTCCAGCGCTTCGCCGCCCTCGCCGTCGGGCGCTCCCCCCGTTCCCCGGGCTGACCCGCCGGTCCGCGGCCCGGCTCCTGCCGCCGCCGGGGCCCGGGTGGTCGGACGTTGGCTCTGGTGGGTCGGTCTGCCCAATCGGAAAGCAGGATGCTCCGGCGCGAGGGGCGCACTCGGACCGGACCGTTCGGCGCGCATCGCCGCGGCGAGCTCGGCGCAGGCGGCGACCGCGTCGTGTCGCGGTGTCCAGCCGAGTTCGCGGGCGGCTCGGCCCGCGTCCACCAGGCATGCGCGGTCGGCCAGCCGGAGCCAGGCCGGATGCAGTGGCTGCACACCCAGCCGCCAGCTCATGCCGGCGCCCACGGTCAGCACCCGATGCGGCACGGGCACTCGGAAGCCCCCGAATACCGCGGCCAGGTCGGTGGCGGTGAGCACGGGATCGGCGGCGAGGTTGAAGGCGCCGGTGGCGCGTTGTTCGACGATCGAGCCGATGGCCGCGGCGACATCCGCGGCATGCACCAACTGCAGGCGCAGGCCGTTCCACAGCGGAACGGGCACTCCGGGACGGCCGAGCACCGCGCGCGGCAGCCACCGGCCGAACAACCAATCGCCCATTTCCGCGGCCGCGTCGCTCTGTACGACAGCACACGGCCGGATACGGGCTACCCGTACCGCGGGCTGCCGACGTTCGAACGCGTCGAGTTGCGCCTCGAGCTCGGCTTTACCCCTGCTGTAGGCGCTCGTGGACAGTCCACCGCACGGCCACTGCTCGTCGACGCGACTCCACCGCGCGGCGGGAGTGTAGGCGGCCGCCGAGGACGCGCACACCACATGCCGCACCCCTGCCTCGGTGACCGCACGCAGAACATTGGCGGTTCCGGTGGCGTTTGTCCTGGTCAGTGGCGGATCAGTGCGTTGCGGATGCACTGCCCAGGCCAGATGGACCACGACGTCGGCCCCGGCGAAAGCTTTCGGCAGGAGGGTCGCCGCCGCCGGATCCCCGATATCGCATGAGACCCACCGGGCCCTGTCGTACGGCTCCCGTCCCCGTGGCGGACGGCGGCGGGCGATCCCGACCAGGTCCGGTCCGTTCCCGGACGAGCGCAGCAGTGCGGTCCCCACATTGCCGGTGGCTCCGGTGACCACGACCTTCATCGAACTCGCGCCCGTCGGTGGAAAACGGCGTTCACGGCCGGAAGACCGCCCGTATGCAACCCTCCTGTTTGGTTTTGAACAGCTCGTAGCCGCGCACCGCGTCCTCCAGCGGTAGATCGTGGGTGATCAGATGGGAGGGGTCGAGATCGCCCTGCTGGATGTAGTCGAACATCCGCGGCATGTACCGCTGCCCGTGCTGCTGCGCGGTCCGGATGGTGAGGCTTTTGTTCGTCACCACCCCCATCGGGAATTTGTCGGTGAGGCCGTAGATACCGAGCACCGAGACGACGCCACCTTTACGGCAGGCCAGCAGGGCCTGGCGCAGCGAGGTCGCCCGGTCGGTTTCCAGGCGCAGCAATTGTTTGGCCCGGTCGTAGAGCTGCTGCAAACCTGTTCCGTGCCCCTCCATACCCACCGCGTCGATACACGCGTCGGGGCCTCTGCCACCGGTCATCTCGAGTAAGGCCTCCTGGACACTGTCCACCGCGGTGTAGTCGATCGTCTCCGCGTCGTATCGGTCCCGGGCGAGAGCCAGGCGTTCCGGGATCCGGTCGATCACCACGGCCCGCTCGGCGCCGAGCAGCCGGGCGGAGTGCGCCGCCATCAGACCGACCCCGCCACCGCCCCACACCGCGACGGTGTCACCGGGAGCGATATCGCAGAAGTCGGCGCCCATGAGGCCCGTGGGGACCGCGTCGGAGCAGAACAGCGCCTGTTCGTCGGTGATGCCCTCCGGCACGGTGAAGCAGTTGACATCGCCGAAGGGGACACGGATGTAGTTCGCGTGCGAACCCTGGTACCCGCCGAACGGATGGGTGTACCCGTAGATACCACCGGTCGGATGACCGAAGACCGGTTGCTGCAGGGCGGCATTGGGGTTGGTGGTGTCACACACCGAGTACAGGTCGTGTTCGCAATACCAGCACGTTCCGCATCCGATGAACGACGGCACCACCACCCGGTCCCCCACCTTGGTCGCGGTGACCTCCGCGCCGGTCTCGACCACCTCCCCCATGAACTCGTGGCCGAACACGTCGCCCGCCCGCATCCCGGGTAGATAGCCGTCGATGAAATGCAGGTCCGAGCCGCAGGTCGTCGTCAGCGTCACCCGCACGATCACATCGTGCGGATTGACCAGACCCGGATCGGGCACGGTTTCGACCGCGAGATCGTTGACCCCGTTCCAGCACAGTGCACGCATCATGCCTCCTGTCCGGCCCGGCCGCTGGGGTTCCGGTCGAGGGTGGGTACTTCTCCCGTCTGCATCAGCGCACGCGCGCGATAGAGGACCGCGAAGATCGCCGCGCCGGTGAGCTGCCGCGGCAGCGGTGCCGTCGCCGATATGCGCACTTCGGTGCCCCGGCCCCGGGGCGCGTCGGTGAATTCCAGCTCGATCCGCGCACGCTCGGGATCCACCGCGTCGACGAACTGTAGTCCGTTCTGCTCCGTCAGCAGCACGCTCTCCCAGCCGATCGCGTCCGCACCGTCCGGCGTCGCAGTCCATTCGTAACGGTCCGGGGCTGTCGAGCGCACGTCGGCGAACCCGTCGAATACGCGGGACAGGTTGTCCGGGTCACGCCAGAATTCTTCCACTACCGCGCGCGGCCGCTCGATCGTCAGGGCGCACCTGCCGGTTCCGCCGGACACCGAACCCACGGCTCGGCCGACGAGGGTGACCACTTCCTCTTTCGCCTTCTGTAGGTAATCCACGCGCTCTCCCTTCCGAGAAGTCGGCCCGGCAGCCCGAACGCGGTACCCCGAGTGCTCCGGCGCAAACCCGCGGACGCGCGCCCGAATTTCCCCTTTTCGAACACGGGAACCGGGGTAGGCCGAAGCCACAGCGAAAGGAGTGGTCTTGACCGAAGCGAAACGCACCGAGAAGAACGAGAACGACGAGCCCGAAGGCGGCCGGCCGGGCCCGGTCGACCGAGGTCGCGACGGCGGGATGGCCACGCGCGAGATCGCGCCGGAGGTGACCGTCGCCGACGAGACGCAGGAGCCGCCGGACTGAGTGCGACGGCACTCCGCCCGCCTCGGACGCCGGTGGCCGCGTGTTCGGCCACCGGCGTCCGGGCTACACCCGCTCGAGCACGACCACCGGGGTGTCGTGGGAACGCGATGCCGCGTGCGATTCGAAATCCGCACCGCCCCAGCCCTTGTAGCGTGGAAACTCCTTCCACAAACGATCGCGCTCGGCGCCGGTGGCTTCCCTGCCCCGGACCCGCACCACACCGTCCACGGTGTCGGCCTCGGCAGCGGGATCCGCCCGCAGATTGAGCCACCAGGCCGGCGCGGACTCGGCCCAGCCGTTCATCGCCAGGGTGACGAAATCGTCGCCGTCCCGGAAATAACCCAGGATCACCGCGCGCTCCCGGCCCGTGCGCCGCCCCCGGGTCCGCAGCCGCAGCATTCCCATCCGGCCGTGGTGTTCGGGGCGCACCAGACCGCGCGCGGTGAGCCGGTAGACCAGGCGGTGGCCCGCCCAGAAAGATCTGACGAACCAGCGCGGGGGAACGAGAGGTTTCTTCGACGGGCCGGACATTTTCCCTCGCTCTCGGAAACGACCGAGCCACCGACCGTCCGGCGGCCCCTTGCGCCCAGAGTATTTCGGCGCCACCGGACGGTAAAGGCGTGCAGCAGAATTCATGAAGTGCGTACCGGCCCGCCCCGAAAAATATTGCTATCGAGCCTTTCGACGACATTGCCGCTTCGTACAACGGCGCCGTCCGGGCGGCACCCGATTCGCCGGGCCGGCGTCGCGAGCGGCCGGAAGAGCAGTGCTCATAGGTCGGCCATTCCGCGAGCGGTCCGTGCCGGTCCAGATGTAGATATGTGTATCCGGTGGCAACGAGGCATACCCCGGTCGCGGTGACGAGCATCGCCCAGCCCGCCACGAGCAGGCTCAACAGACCGCCCGCCAGCGCTCCGAACCCGAAACTCGCGTAGAGCAGGAAATATCCGAGCCAGTCAGCGTAATCTCCGCCGCTGACATGGCGTTCGATCCCCTGAACCATCTCGACCAGTGTGCCGGTCACATAGCTCAGTGGCACCGACACTTCGCCGTTCGCGAGGAACCAGGTGTTCAGAGCGCCCACACCGAATGCCACGAACACCGCGATCAGGCCCAGGGCGGCCACCGCCGTATCGGCCTCGTCGCGGAAGTACCCGAGGATCGCGCGTTCGGTGTTGCCGGTCGTGAATGTGACGAAATAACCCGCCGTGTGAGCGAAGGCCGCGGCGCCGATGAGGCCCGCCAGACCGGCGAGCACCCAGGACAACCTCGCCTCGGCATCGAACAAAGCCTTCTTGCGATCCACATCCGGTTTCGGCACGGACCGGGTCCTTTCCGGCGGGGCACCCGATCCGCCCGGCCCGCCACGCCGGACCTCACCCCGGGATCGGTATCGCCTCGGCGACGCTCACCCGCCCACCGTCCACGTCCAGGACGGTTCCGTGCACGAAGGCGGCATCGCCGGAAGCCAGAAATACCGCGGCGGCGGCGACGGCGTCGGGGCCACCGGCCGCACCCGCCGGAGTATTGCGCATGAGATGTTCGCCGGGGAACTCGGTGTCAGGGTCCAGTGCGGGATCACGGATCACCCCCGGAGACACGGCGTTCACACGGATCCCGCGGGTGCCGAACTCCGCAGACCACGCCCGGGTCAGTGCCTCCATCGCCGCTTTCGACGAGGCGTACAGGGCACCCGCGCCCACCGACACCCGCGCCACCCAGGAACCGAGGTTGATCACCACCCCGCCGCCCGCCTCGATCATGGCCGGCGCGATCGCCTGCACGAGGAAGAACGCCGCCTTGACATTGACCCCGTACACGCGGTCGAAATCCGCGTCGCGGGCCGAGGCCGTGCCGACCGGCGGATAGATTCCCGCGTTGTTCACCAGGATGTCGATGCGGCCGCCGAGCAGTTGCCGCGATTGCTCGGCGAGCCGGTGGCTGCGCTCGGCCGAGCCGTCCAGATCGGCCGCTACGAAGTCCGCGCGGCCGCCCGCCCGCCGGATGGTGGCCACCACGTCCGCACCGCGCCCGCGGTCACGGCCGGACACCACGACGTGGGCCCCCTCGGCGGCGAAGGCCAGGGCGATGGCACGTCCGATATTGCTGGTGGACCCGGTTATCAGGGCGGTCCGTCCCTGTAGTCGTCGACTCATGCCGGCGACGCTAATCCGCCTTTTTTGGACCGGCAAGTCCAGAAATAGCGGCCGCGGTCTCCAGGTGAACGCCGCTTGTAACCGTATCGAAACCGGGCCGGCAGTAGGCTTCCGGCATGACGTTGACCGCCAAGGGACGCGCCACCCGCGACCGCATCGTCGAGGGCGCCGCGACATATCTGCGCAGCGCCGAGCCCGGCACTGTCACCCTCGACGATGTCCGAGCCATCACCGGCACCAGCAAGGGCCAGATCTTCCACTACTTCCCCGGCGGGAAAGAGGAACTACTTCTCGCGGTCGCCGGGCTGGAAGCCGACCGCGTACTCCTGGACCAGCAACCGCATCTGGCCGAACTCACCACATGGACGGCCTGGATCCGCTGGCGGGACGCACTGGTCGCCCGCTACCGGGCACAGGGCCGGCTGTGCCCGCTGGGCACCTTGATGGACCAGGTCAGAAACACTCCGGGTGCCTCCGAGGTGGTCACCACCCTGCTCACCCAGTGGGAAAGCGATATCGAGCGCGGTATCCGCGCCATGCAGGAGACCGGACAGATCCGGCGCGAACTCCCGGCCCGGCGCACCGCCGCCGCGTTCATCGCCGGCATCCAGGGTGGTGTCCAGGTCCTGCGTGCGACAGGGTCGACCGACCACCTCGAAGCAGTGCTCGACCTGCTGATCGACTATCTGCGCGCGGTCTGAGCAGCGCTGTTCTCGCCGATGGACGGGTCTCCGCACCCTCCGACTCCCGATCAGAGGTCTACGGTGCGTGTCACCACGATCCGCTCGCCGTCCTCTCGGATCGAGGGGACGAGATCGTCCGGGCGGGGCCGGAAACCCGGAGCCGCGGCCAGGCCGTGGGTTTCGTCGGCAGCGGTCACCCGGACGCGGTCGGCGCCGGGAGTGCGCACGGTGATGTCGACTCCGTCCGGCGGCAGGTCGCGGAACCGTATCTCGCCCGGCCAGGTATCGGCCCGCTCCCCCGTGACGGCCAGTTCGATCGGCGCCGCGCCCGCGACGGCCGCGACGACCCGGTCGATCCGATGATCGACGCGCAGCACCAGTCCGGACGCCGCGCGCCGGGACGCCACGTGCACGGTGACGGTGTCGCCGTCGCGATGGAGAACCTCGACCATCGGGCCGTCGAGCGCCATCGGCTCGGCCGGGCCGGTCCACACCGTGCCCGAGGCGTATCCGGGTGAGAGCCGGACACTATCGGTGCTGTCCACGAAGGTACGCGTCCAGTCGGCCGGTTCGATATCCTCGCTCACCCAGCTCGCCGCACCGGTATCCGAGTTCAGGACATAGGCCAGGTGCGCGCGGCCGGGACGCCGGGCGTCGAAGGTGTCGACCACGGTTCCCGCGCCGATCAGGAGTACCGACACCACCGCTGCCGTCACCGGCACCGCGACAGTGACTCGGCGGCGGGCGGCGGGGCCGGGCAGCAGCAACTCGATCAGCGGGAGCACCATCACCACGAACAGCGCCGCACCGGCCGCGGCGGCCCCGCCGGACGTCAGGCCCACTCCGTCGATCAGGTCCCCGCTCAGCGGCCCGAGCAGCGCGGCGGCCGCCGATGCCCCCAGCGTGAACACCGTCACCGGCCACAGGCTCCAGCGCACCGGCAGCAGCGCAGCCAGCGTGCCCAGCGCCACGAACAGGGCCGGTAGCGCGAACAGGAACGAGGCGCCGGGCGCCACCACCGCGCACACCACACCGAGTCCGGCCGGCCAGACCAGGGCGCCGATCGCCGGAGCGGCCGGCCCCAACCGGCGCCGTGCCGGTAGATACCAGCCGAGTACCGACGTCACCGCCAGTGCCACCAGCGCCCAGTGATAGACCCGGGGACGATGCAGCAACCCACCCATCTGCTGGTACGCGGGACGCAGCCACTCCAGCACCGACCACATCCCCTGCCCGAGCAGCGCCGCCGCGCCCAGCGGCACTGCCACCGACGCCGCGGCGAGCAGCAGCTGCCCCCATCCCGCCGAGTCGCGGCGGCGCGCGAGCACCACCACCGCGCCGACCGCCACCACGGCGAGCAGTGCGATGGGCAGGACCAGCACGTTCGAATAGGTGATCATGGTGCCCGCGAGGCGGAAGTAGGTGGCGTCGTGGCCGGATCGCACCTCGGCCAGATCGGCCGCACCCAGCGCGCGGGCGAGGTGGAGCATATTCTCGCCGTGGTGCTGCAGGCTGCCCCGATCGAGGTTGCCGATGGTGTCGCCGGCGGTGTGGTAGTAGGACGAGTTCTCGATATAGGCGAAGTTGAGTCCGTTGAAGCCGGCCTCGGACAGAGCCGTGAAATCGGTGAAGTTCGGCATCATCCGATACACCTCGACCAGCGACGAATCACCTCGTGGATGCGGCACGGCGGTGGCGAACAGTGAGACCAGCGCGGCATTGTCCACCGAGGTCTCGAACATCAGTGACGGCCCGGCGACACCACGGGCCTCCCAGTTGAGCACCACACCGCCCGCCCGGGCGAGCGGGTGCTCCCGGGCGAACGTCTCGGCACCGAGCAGACCGTCCTCTTCACCATCGGTGAACAGCAGCACGAGATCGTTGCGCTGATCGCCCTGCCGGGCGACCAGCCGGCCCACCTCCAACATCGCCGCGACCGCGGCGCCGTCATCCGAGGCACCCGGACCCGTCGCGGCCGAATCATAGTGTGCGGCCAGGAGAACCGTCCCGGTGGAAGCACGGCCGGGCAGGGTGGCGATCACATTGTCCACCCGTCCGAATGTCGCGAGCCCTTTCGACGCCCGCGCGCCGACACCGCGCTGGGTCTGCACCGAGAAGCCCGCCGACTCCAGCTGCCCGGTGAGATACTCCCGGGCCCGGTCGCTCGCCGGGCTGCCCAGCGGCCGCGGTTCGGTCGCGAAGCGCTGCAGGTGGAACAGGGCCCGTTCGGCGCTGAACCGGTCGGTCGCCGTCGCCGCGACCGGCCCAGGGCCGCGTCCGTCGGCGACCACGGTGGCCGCCACCGCGGCCGCCAACACGAGCAGGGCCACCAGCCCCGC
Organism: Nocardia rhamnosiphila NBRC 108938; assembly: GCF_000720425.1. Lineage (GTDB taxonomy): Bacteria > Actinomycetota > Actinomycetes > Mycobacteriales > Mycobacteriaceae > Nocardia > Nocardia rhamnosiphila. The sequence goes on from NZ_JOAJ01000001.1 coordinate 1,513,422, forward strand.
GGCCACCCGGTGTGGAGATTCGATCAGTCTCGCGCGCACGAGGTGACAGTATGTCGGTACCCCCGACGTACGGTCGCCACCGCACGGTCGACCGTTCGCCGGCCCCGCGCCCGGAAAGGACCGCGGCGTCCCCGAGGACCGTATTTCGCCGGGCTCGAACTGATCCCAATCGTTGACAGCGCCGGTTCGCGGACGGACGGCCGCCGCGGCAAGCGCCCCGCCACTCGTTATCGCCGCGCGCGCCGTCGCCGCCGCTCCGATCCGAACCCACGCGCCACTGATCTACGAATTCGCCGCGCGCAGCACCGATCTGGTATTCGTCACGCCCACCCGCGAAGCCGGTCCCGCCTCGATACTCGACGAGATCGCCGCGGCGACGGCGGCGGTGGGCCGAGACGGGGAGCCCCTCCGGGTCTACGCCGATCTCGTCGTCTTCCTCGATACCGAGGACGCGACGGGAACGCAGCGCCTGGCCCGCCTGAACGAGGCGGCGGGCGCCGAGTACGCCTCCGACGCGGCCGTATTCGCGGGCAGCGCCGACGAACTCGCCGAGCTGCTCATCGACTGGAGCGGCCGGGGCCTCGACGGTTTCCGGTTGCGGCCCGGCGTCGCGGTCGACGATCTGGCCGCCGTCACCGATCGGCTCGTTCCCGTCCTGCAGCGCCGCGGTGTCTTCCGCACCGGCTACCCGGACGGATCGCTGCGCGCGCTGCTCGGACTACCCACCACCGTTCCCAACCGCTACGCGACCACCTGAGCGAGGCCCTCATGAGCACTCCCCGTAAACAGGTCATCCTGGGCGCCTACCTGGGCGGCGTGAACCACCACACCGCGTGGTGGCACCCCGAGGCCGGCAGTCAGATCGCTTTCGACAGTTTCGAGCACACCGCGCGCACCGCGGAGCGCGGTAAGTTCGACTTCTTCTTCCTGGCCGAGGGACTCGCCCTCGCCACAGGGCAGGGATTTCGCGGCCGCCAACGCCGACGCGATCTTCTCCCCGTACGGCAAACTACCGGAGGCGGCGGAGTTCTACCGCGAGATCAAGGCCCGGGCGGTGGCGGCGGGACGCGCGGCCGATGAGATAGAGATTCTGCCCTCGGCCGGTTTCGTGCTCGGGGACACCGAAGCCGAAGCGGTGGAGAAGTACCACGCCGTCCACGATGAGCAGGTCACCGGGCAGACCGCGCTGATCCTGCTCGAGCAGATCTGGAATCGCGATCTGTCCGGTTATGACCCCCAGGGTCCGATCCCCGATATCGACCCCGATCCCGACGCACCGCCGATCATCCAGGGCCGCGCGTTCCTCCATCAGGATCGCTTCGCCACCGCGCGGCGCCTGCGTGAGGTGGCCGAAGCGAAGAAACTCACCCTCCGCGAAGTGGTGATCGACCAGTTCGAACGCGGCCCACTGGTCGGCACACCCGCCCAGGTCGCCGAACAGATCGATACCTTCGTCCAGGACAACGGATCGGACGGGTTCATCCTCGGCTCCCATCTCGTGCCGTGGGGGCTGGACGAATTCGTCGACAAGGTGGTCCCGCTACTCCAGGACCGCGGCGTCCTACGCGGCGAGTACACCGGCACCACCCTGCGCGACAACCTCGGCCTTCGCGACGTCCGAGCGGCCACACCTGCCCGGGCCGATACCTGACACCACGGCAGCGGGCGGGGTCCCGGGTCAGGCCGTGGACTCCTCGGACTCGGCCTGAGCCATTTTCAGGAGTGCCCGGTGCAGCTCCTTGGCCGCCTCACCCGCCCGTTTACCGTGTAACTCGGCCTCTACGAAGCCCTCGACCAGCGCGCGCCCGGGATCCAGCAGCCCCGCGCCGATATCCGGCCCGCCGCTGAGGGAACCGGCCATCAGGATCCGCCAGGCTTCCTGACGGGCCCGGTAATCCCCTGCCTCGTCGAGCGCGGCCGCAAATGCGCGGACCACCGCGGTGTACGCCGGCCGGCCGGTGGCGCCGGCCCGGCGGAAACGCCTTCTGGTCGGTCCCGAGCCGACGGCACCCGGGCCCACCAGCTCCGCGCGTTCCAGGGTGATCCACACCGGAGGCGGCTCGGCCGAACCCGACTCCGCCGCTTTCTTGCGCTCCCGGCGGATCGTATCGTCACGTTGTTCGGTGACCTCGATGCCGTACAGCTCGACGGTGTACTTCCCGAGCAGATCGTTCAGCGCCGCGGCGATCTGATGCACTACCTCGGTTTCCAGCCCGGCCGTCTCGAAGCCACGGATCCGCAGGCCGTGCCTGCGGGCCATATCCTTCGCCAGCCGGACCGCGTCGGCGGGGTTGCCACCCGTTCCCGGCACCACGGTCAGCGCCTCGGGCGGCGAGTACGGCTCCGGCTCCGCGTCCGGCGGCGCGAGTGTATCCGGCGGGGACGGGTCATCCACCAAGTGCAACGCCGGAGCTGTCTCCGGCTCGGCCGGCAGGTCCGGGCGAACCGGCTCGACAGGTGACTCCGGGCCCACCAGCGGCTCCGCGTCCGTCGGCCCGACGGGCCGCTCCGCGGGCACCAGTCCGGCCGGTGACTCCGCAGGAACCGCCTCGACCGGTGACTCCACCGCCACCAGTCCGACCAGCGGCTCCACGGGCACCAGCCCGACCGACGGCTCCGCAGGAACCGCCTCGACCGGTGACTCGACTGCCACCAGTCCGACCAGCGGCTCCACGGGCACCAGCTCGACCAACGGCTCCACGGCCACCGGCCCGACCAGCGGCTCGGCGGGCACCGGCTCGACCAGCGGCTCCCGGCGCCTCGGTTCCTCCGTGCGCACCGGTTCGTCCGGTAGCTCCGATTGCATCGGCCCGGGTAGTGGCTCTGTCCCCATCGCTTCCGCCGGTACCTCCCCGCGTACCGGCTCGGCCGGTGCCTCTCTGCGCACCGGTTCGTCCGACCGCAGCACCGGCCGGGCCCGGGCCGGTACCGTGATCCGGCCCAGTTGCAGCGACAACTCGGGGGGCAACTCGATCGTGCGTGGCGCGGGGCGGGGCTCCGGGGCCGGGGGCCGGGCCGTTTCGCTGTGCGCGGCCATCCGCGGCCGTTCGGCCGGCCCGGCCGCGAGCTGGGCTCGGTTCGGGGGCGCCGACACCTCGGCTCGGCCTGAGGACAGGACCGGCTCGGCGTGCGGAGCCACCGGCCCCCGTACCGAGTCCGACGAGGAACAGGCCGCGGCATCGGACGGCTCGACACGCTCTCGGAGCGCTCGCGCATCGGCGCGCGCCGCGGCCACGCTGCTGTCCGCAGCAGCGGCACGGGTGTCGAGCAGCGCCTCCGGCGGGCCCGGCGGCGCGGAAGCGGCTTCTTGCCCACCGGATACGGTCGGCGGCGTACCGCCGGTTCCGGAGGGTGCCGGCGGCGGGATCTCGTGCGCCGGCCTTACGGTGTCGGCGGCCGGCACCGGAGCTGTCGGGGAATCGACCGGGTACGGCGCTTGCCGTGGTCCCGTGTCGGCTACGACAGGGGACGACGGCGAAGCGGATCGCGGCGCCCCGGCCGCCGCCGAAGATTCGGCCGTCGAGGATGCGGCCGGTATCGGCCCGGCCACCGGCGCCGGCCGTGCGGCCGCAGGCATTTCGGTACGGATCGTCGGTTTCGCTGGTGATGCCGGGAGGCCCGTGGCGGCAGCCGTACCGGGAGGGGCGGGCCGAACCACCGCGGAGGTGGCTGCCCGTTTACGAGCCCACGGGGTCGAGGCGGGTGCGCGTACGGCAGCGGAGGCACCGGCCGGTCCGCCGGAACCGAGCCGATTCCCCACCGGTACAGCGTGTTCGGGCGATACCGTGACCGCCGTGGAGGCAACGACCGCCTGGCCCGGCGCCGAAGTCGCCTCGGCGGAAGCTATGGCGGCCTTCAGTTCTCCGGTGACGCGGGAGGCCTCGGTGATCAGCGTCTCGAGCGTCGTCACCAGGGCCCGCAGCCCGTCCGTGTCCACTTTCGGAGTCTCGTTCAACGATGTCCCCGCTTGTCGTCACCGCAGCCGGGCCGGACTGTGGGTCAGTTCGGCCGGCATCCACGATATGACGCACACAGACATGCAACCAGTGTGAAACGTCGTGGTCCGCCATGCGATGACGACGACTCACCCGGGATGGGAAGAGTTCGGAGTTCCGACCGATCCCGAAACCGCTGGGCGACGGGAGCGACGCCCGCCGGCGGGCACATCGAGCCGATTACGGCGGGGACGATCGGTCGCCGGCGCGCGGCCGGCGGTACGCAAAGCGAAGTGCGCCGCGGCGACCGTCTGGGCGCGGTCGGTTGGGGGTACTTCTGCGAGGATGAAATGCGTGGTCGATGTACTGAACAGAAATCGTGTGGTCGTGACAGGTCGCGCCGGAGCGCCGGTGGTGGTCCTCGCGCACGGTTTCGGCTGTGATCAGGGCCTGTGGCGGCTGGTGGCGCCCCTGTTGGCGCAGCAGTTCGGGGTCGTCCTGTTCGATCACGTGGGCTCGGGCCGGTCGGATCTGGCGGCCTGGGACCCACAGCGGTACTCGACCATGGCCGGTTACGCCGAGGACATCCGGCAGGTGTGCCGGGCGATCGATCGGGGGCCGGTGGTGCTGGTCGGCCACTCGGTGGCGGCCATGATGGGCGTACTGGCCGCCGCGGCGGAGCCGGAGTTGTTCCGGGGCCTGGTGCTGCTGGCCCCGAGTCCCTGCTTCATCGACGACCCCGCGAGCGGGTACCGGGGCGGCTTCAGCGCCGAAGATATCGACGAGTTGCTCGAATCGCTCGATGCCAACTACCTGGGCTGGTCGGGAGCCATGGCCCCGGTGATCATGGGCAATCCGGAGCGGCCGGAGCTCGCGCAGGAACTGGAGACGACGTTCTGCCGCACCGATCCGGAGATCGCCCGGGCCTTCGCGCGGGTGACGTTCCTGTCCGACAACCGCGACGATCTCGCGGCCGTGCGGGTACCGACGCTGGTGGCGCAGTGCTCGAACGACGCGATCGCCCCGCCGGAGGTCGGCGCATTCGTCCATTCCCGGATTCCCGGCAGCCGGTTGGTGACCCTCACCGCGACCGGCCACTGTCCACAACTGGCGGCTCCCGAGGAGACCGCCGCCGTGATCACCGGCTTCGTGCGCGACCTATCATGATGATGTGCCGCGCGGGCGGCCCGGGACCGGAACGCGCCGGGTTCGAACCGGATGACCCGGACCAACGCGCGGAGTTCACCGCCCTGTTGGAGGACGACGTCGAAGACCTGTACGAGAACGCCCCCTGCGGCTATCTGTCCACCTTGCTCGACGGGCGGATCGCCAAGATCAACACGACGCTGCTGGACTGGCTCGGTTACCGGCGCGAAGACCTGGTGGGGCGACGTCACTTCAACGATCTGCTGACCGTCGGGGGCCGGCTCTACCACGAAACCCATTTCGCGCCGCTGCTGCGGATGCAGGGCCATCTCAGCGGTATCGCACTCGAACTCCGGGCAGCCGACGGCTCGCGGCTACCCGTCCTGGTGACCTCCACGGTGAAAACCGGAGCCGACGGGGAGCCGCTGCTGATCCGGACCACGGTGTTCGACGCCCGCGAGCGCCGCGCCTACGAAACCGAACTGCTGCGCGCACGCCGCGAGGTCGAACGCGACCGCGAACGCCTGCAACGGTTGAACGCGACCCTGCAGCGCACCCTGCTGCCCGCGGCACTCGAGCCGGTTCCGGGGGCCGATGTCGCCGCGCACTACCACGCCGCCTCCCCCGACGAGGTCGGCGGCGATTTCTACGACCTCTTCCCCATCTCCCCGGGGACCTGGGGTTTCTTTCTCGGTGACGTCTGCGGCAAAGGCGCCGTCGCCGCCACGATCACCTCGCTCGCCCGGTACACGCTGCGCGCCGCCGCGGTCTACGACTCGAATCCGACCGCGGTCCTGCGGCATCTGAACACCACCATGGTGCGCGACCACCGCCGCGGCCATCCCCGCTTCTGTACCGTCATCTACGGTCGGCTCACCCTGACCGACGATGCCGGCGGTCCCCGCGCCACCGTCACCCTCGCCTCCGGCGGACATCCCCCGGCCCTGTTGCTGCGCGCCGACGGTACGGCCGATTACCTGCACACCCCCGGCGGGCAACTGGTCGGGGTGTTCCCGGACGCGGCGGTCTCCACCGTGACCTTCACTCTGGGGGCCGGCGCCACGTTGCTGCTCTACACCGACGGACTCACCGAGGCGCGGACCGCCGAGGGCTTCTACGGGGAGTCGGCGTTGCTCGACTTCGCTCGCGATCTCGCTCCCGCGTCCGCCACCGGAACCGTCTCCGCGGCCACCGCGCTGCTCGATTCGTTCGGTACCGGTGTCACCGACGACACCGCGCTCCTGGCCCTGCACCTGCCCGGGCCGGAACATCTCCGCGACCGGCTCGAGTGAACGTGCGGACGCACCGCGACGTCATGTCCTGCCCCACCGAGCACAGATAGGGAAGTACCAGTGATGCCGAAGATCGTTCTGTTCGGAGCCACCGGTTACACCGGACGGCTGATCGCCGAGATCCTGGTCGGCCGGGGCGCCGCACCCGTGCTGGCCGCGCGCAATGCGACCGCCCTGGAGAAATTGGCCGCGGACGTCGGCGGCGCCGACACCGCGGTGGCCGATGTGACCGATCCGGATTCGGTCCGGGCCCTGCTGGGGCCCGGCGATGTGCTGATCAGCACCGTGGGGCCGTTCCTCCGCTACGGCCGCCCCGCGCTGGCCGCGGCCGTCGAGGCCGGGGCGCACTATTTCGACTCCACCGGCGAGGGCCCGTTCATCCGCACCGTCTTCGAGCACGACGACACGGCCCGCCGGGCGGGCGTCGGCCTGCTCACCGCGTTCGGGTACGACTACGTGCCCGGGAATCTGGCCGCCGGTCTCGCGCTGGCCGAAGCGCCGGAGGCGGTTCGCGCGAATATCGGCTACTTCATCACCGACCCCGGCACCAGTGGCGGTACGCGCGCGTCGATGGCGGGCATGCTGTTCGAAGAGGGTTTCGCCCTGCGCGGCGGCCGGGTCGTGCCCGAGCGTACGGCCGCGCGGGTCCGCAGTTTCGACGTCGCCGGCCGAGAGCTCACCGGAGCGTCGGTGCCCGGTTCGGAACATTTCGCGCTCAGCCGTTCCTATCCGCACCTGCGTGACGCCGACGTGTACCTCGGTATGCCCGGCGGGGCGGCGCACGGTCTGCGGGTCGCGTCGCTGCTCACCGGCTCACTCGCCCGGGTCACCCCGGTGAAACGACTGGCCGAGAACGCCTTGACCCGGATCGTCAAGGGCTCGACCGGTGGCCCGGCGGCCACCGCGCGGGCCCGGACCCGGACGTGGGCGGTGGCCGAGGTGACCGACGAATCCGGTACGGTCCTCGCCTCGGTGACCCTGGCCGGCGGTGACCCCTACGACTTCACCGCGGCGATCCTCGCCTGGGGTGCGCAGACCGCGCTCGACGGCGGTTTGCGCGGCGCCGGCGCGCTGGGCCCGGTCGAAGCGTTCGGTCTCGAGCCGCTCACCGCGGGTGCGGCCGGCGCCGGACTGACCCGGTAGCCCGCGCACGGTACTCCGGCCGTCCGGGTTCCCGCTGCGGGGTCGGCTCGTGCCCTTATCGCCGGATCCCGATGGCGCCGCAGAGCGGGGCCTGCCAGGGCAGCGCCCGTGAGCGTGCGATGTGCTCGTCCAGCGAGTCGGCGATATCGGCGGGCAACTCGACCGCGCGCCGGTGCCGCAGATCCACGTGGACCAGCAGGATCTCCAGCGTGTTGGCGATCCGGCCGCGACCGGTGTCGACGAGGAAGGTCATCATGTGCACGGCCTTCGCGCCGCGGTCGAGGATCCGGCCGGCGACCGCGAATCGATCACCTTCGCGTAGTTCGCTGGTATAGGACAGGTGGTGCCGGGCCGTGAACAGGCCCATCTTCCGCTCGGCGCGGTAGGTGTCGTCGATGCCGACCGCGCGGACGAGCGCGTCGGCCCCCTCAGTGCCCCATCTCAGGTACTGCACGACATTCATATGGTCGCCGCCGTCCAATGTCTCGGCGGTGACCGTGCCCGTCACTGTCCCGGGCAGCGCGGTCAGCTGATCCGGGGTGGGGAGTCCATCGCTCATACGCGTGATTCTCGAGGGCGCCGGCCCGGTTCCGGAGCCGAGCGTCCACTCAGCGGAATCCCGCGGCCCGCCGTCGGCTCGGGCCCCCATCCTCGGGAGTCGGGCGGCGCGCCGATCGCGCCGCCCGCCGAGCCACGACTTCCGACAGGAGCCCTCCCATGACCGATCTCCAGCGATACAGCGGCCGCCGCGTCCTCGTCACCGGCGGCGGATCCGGTATCGGTCAGGCCACCACGCTGCGCATACTGCGGGAAGGCGGCCGGGTGGTCGCCGCGGACATCAGCGCGGCCGGGCTCCAGGACACGCTGGACAAAGCCGGCGCCGATCGGGCGCGGCTGAGCACGTCGATCATGGATATCGCGGATGAGGAGTCGGTCCGCGCCGGAGTGGCGGAAGCCCTGCGCCGGCTCGGCGGACTCGACACCCTGGTCAATGCGGCCGGTGTCCTACGGTCGGCGCATTTCGAACAGACCTCGGTCGCGGAGTTCGAGCAGGTGCTGCGGATCAATCTGGTCGGCACCTTCGTGGTCACCCGCGAGTCCCTCGCCGCGCTGCGTGCCGGGAACGCCTCGGCGGTCGTGAATTTCAGCTCCACCTCCGCGGCGTTCGCCCACCCCTATATGTCCGCCTACGCCGCGTCGAAGGGCGGTATCCAGGCGATGACCCATGCGCTGGCAATGGAATTCGGCCGGCAGGGCATCCGGTTCAATGCCGTCCAGCCGGGCTCGGTCTCGTCCGGGATGACCGACGGCAGTGGCGCGTCCGGCCAGAGCCTCGGTCCCGGCCTGCCCGTCGATGCCGATATCGCGCTGTTCGCCAAGGCCGCGCCGGCATTGCCGCTGCCGGCGGGCGCGCCGTTCGCCGGACCCGACGCGGTGGCCGCGGTGGTGGCGATGCTCGGCTCCCCGGATGCGTATTTCGTCACCGGGACCGAGGTGCGCGTCGACGGAGGCTCGCACATGTGAGTCACCCAGGTGGTCGCGTTTGCGCAGCGCACAGCGCGGGTAGCCGAGAGAACCGGAGGTGTTGCCGGGAATGGATCGGCGTTATCGCGGGGTGAGCGTTCGGCTGCTGCGGCGCGGCGAGGTACGAATCCTGGTGCGACACTGCGGGCGGCGTGGTCGGATGAGCTGTCCGACTGGGCGGCGGCCCTCACGTACTACAGCATGCTGTCACTGTTTCCGGCCCTGCTGCTCACCGTCGCCGCGCTCGGCCTGGCCGGCCCCGAGCCGACCGGTGTGCTCGCGGGGGCGGCGAGCCACGTCGGCCCGCAGGGCAGCCGGACCCTGCTCGCCGATTCGGTGCGCCACCTCGAACAGGTCCGGGCCTGGTCGGCGCCGATCGCGATCGTGGGGCTGGTGTCGGGGTTGTGGACAGCGTCGAGCTATATCGGCGCGTTCATCCGGGCCGCCAATGCCCTGTACTCCGTGGCGGAGAGCCGGTCCCGGCCCAGGACGGTACTCCTGCAACTATCGCTCAGCGTGGTCCTGATCGCGATGATGGTGTTCACCGGCCTGGGTTTCGTGATCACCAACGGCATGGCGGGACGATTCGGCGGTGATCTCGCCGACCTGCCGTTCGTGCACGGGATCTGGGCGATCCTCCGGTGGGTCGTGCTCGCCCTGGTGGTGAGTTTCGCACTGTCACTGCTGTATTGGGTGGCGCCCAATGTGACCGGGCAACCATTCCACTGGCTCACCGCGGGGAGCGCGCTGGCAGTCGCGGTATGGCTGGCCGGGTCCGCCGGACTGTCGTTCTATGCCGCCCATTTCGACTCTTTCGACAAGGTCTACGGTTCGCTGGCGGCGGCGGTCGTCTTCCTCGTCTGGCTGTGGGTCACGAATTTCGCGGTACTGCTCGGGGCAGTGGTCGATGCGCAACGGGCCCGCCGTCCCGCGCCGCCCGACGTGGAGCGCAGCGGCGACGACCGCGGGCACCCGCCTGTCCCGGCCGTCACCGAATCGGGTCACGGTGCGGTCGCCCGGTGAAGTCGCGCATCGTGGCGGCCGGAACCGCTACCGGTGCCGGCCACAACCGCCTGCGCCGCCGGGCGACGGGGCTGTCAGACCTTCCGGCCCACGGCGCCGTAGAGCGACACCTTCTTGTCATGGCTCTGCGGATGCTCGATACCCGAGTTACGCCACCGATGGATCACCTCGACACCCGGATCCACCAGTTCCAGCTGATCGAAGAACCGGGCCACCTCCGCGCGGGTACGCGGCCGCACCGGAATCCCGCGATCCACATAGACCTGCAACAGCCGGGCCATGCCGTCGGGGTCGTCGGGGCCCTCGTCGAACTCCGTCGTGACATGTGACATCGCCAGATACGAACCCGGCGCCAGCGCCGCCATCAGGGTGTTCACGATCTCGTAGACATCACCGGGTACGAAATGCAGCAGGGCCATGAGCGAGACCGCCACCGGCTGCGACAGATCCAGCGTCGCGCGCAGTTCCGGCGCGGCGAGGATGGCCTCCGGATCCCCCGCGTCCGCCTGGATGTAGGCGGTGCGACCCTTTTCGGAGCTCACCAGCAGCGCCCGCGCGTGCGCGAGAACGATCGGGTCGTTGTCGACGTAGACCACCCGCGAATCCGGTGCCAGACCCTGCGCGACCTGGTGCAGGTTGGGTTCGGTCGGGATACCGGTACCGATATCGAGGAATTGGCGGATCCCCTGCTCGCTCAGATAGCGGGTGGCGTGGCGCATGAATTCGCGATTGGTGCGCGCGGTCAGCCGGACCGCCGGAAAATTGCGCAGTGCCTGTTCGGCAGCGGCCCGGTCGGCATCGTAGGAATCCTTGCCGCCCAGAAAGTAGTCGTACATGCGCGCGGGGTGCGCGACATCGGTACGCAGGTCGATAGAGCCGTCGGACACGGCGGATGCTCCTTGTGACGTGGTGAGATCGGTACCCCGCAGGTATACCCCATCCGGGCAAGTCGCCCAACACATTCCGGCATACCGATTCGGTGCCGCAACAGAGGTGGGGCGGGGCCACCGACGACTCCCGCGCGAGGCGACCGGACCTGCCGTATTTGACCCTGACACTGTGACAGGGTCTTGACTGAGCGCAGGAGGTGGTCCCCATCGACCCGATATTCGATTCACCCGATACGCGCCTGCTCGAGGCGTTGTGCGCCCCGAACTCCTCGACCCGGCTCCAGGCGGCGCTGGCCGCCGGCACCGACCCCGGCCCCGGCCTGGTCGGCGCGCTCGTCGCTCGGTGCGCTGTCGAACCCGACTTCTACGTCCGCGACATGCTCACCTGGGCACTGACCCGCCATCCGGCCGAGATCACCGTACCGGTGCTGCGCGCGGAACTGCGTTCCGCGGACGCGCAGGCCCGCAGTCAGGCGCTGCACACCCTGTCCAAGATCGGTGACGGATCCGTCTGGCCGGCGATCACCCGATCGCTGCTGCACGACGCCGACGACGAGGTCGCCCGCAGCGCCTGGCGCGCGGCCGTGGTCCTCGTGCCGGCCGATGCGCAGGTGGCGCTGGCCGCGGAACTGGCAACACAACTCGGGCGCGGCGACCGGACGGTCCAGCTGAGTCTCAGCCGGGCACTGGTGGCCCTCGGCGACCACGCCGAGCCGGCCGTGCAGGCGAGGCTGGCCGACCCGGATCCGGTGGTGCGCGCGCATGCCCGCGCCACCGAACGGCTGCTGCGCGACCCGGACGCCGGTTTCGATCCGGATGTCGCCGAGGCGAAACGAATCGTCGCGCTCGGTCCGGAACGCACCGGGCCGGCCGCGTGCTGATCGGTGAGGTGGCGCGCCGTTCGGGGGTGAGCGCCCGGATGCTGCGCCACTACGACTCCCTCGGACTGGTGCGGCCGACCGGCCGCACCGTCGGCGGTTACCGCGAATACGCCCCCGCGGACATCCGGCGCATCTTCCACGTGGAAAGCCTGCGCTCGCTGGGGCTCTCGTTGCGGGAGGTCGGGCGGGCCCTGCAGGATCCCGCCTTCACCCCCGCGGAGCTGGTCGGCGCGCTCATCCGGCGGACCGAGGCGCGGGTGCGGCGGGAGCAGGAGCTCCTCGACCGGCTCCGGACCGTCGATGCCTCGACGCCGGCGGGCTGGCCGGATGTCCTGCGCATTGTCGAACTCCTGCACGGGCTCGAGTCGCCCAGTGCCGCGCGCCGGCAGCAGACCGTCCTGGCGTCGGCCGAGGAGGTGCCGGTATCCACCGAACTGCTGGCCGGGGCGGTCCTCACCGAATCCGATCCGAATGTCGCCGGTGCCCTGCGCTGGGCGCTCGCCCGCGCGGGTGGGGACGGCCTGGCCGGCGTCGTGGCCGGCCTGCGCGCCGCGGATCCCGCGATCCGGCGGCGCGCGGTACTCGCGATCGCCGAGATACCCGGCGACGACGCGAGCGCGGCGCTCACCAGCGCACTCACCGATCCGGATGCGGCGGTGCGCCGGCCCGCCGCCCTGGCCGCCGGGGCGCGTGGCGAGCCGGCGGCCGTCCCGGTACTCGTCGATATGGTGGTGGAGGGCATCAACGATGTGGACGCCGCCGAGGTCCTGGGGGCACTGGCGCTGGACGCCGCACTCGCGGATCGGATCATGAACGCCATGAATGGGGAACTCGCCGCGCATGCCACCGAGCCGGCGGTGCGGATACGCCTCACCCAGGCCCTCGCCGAGATGCCGGCACACCTGGCACTGGGCGTGCTGCGGGAGCTGGCCGGCGACCCCGATCATGCCGTGGCACTCGTCGCGTCGGCGCTGGCCGGTGTGCTCGAAGAGCGCCCTGCCGACTGATTTCTTTCGGTGCGCGGTGTCCCGGCCGCGTTCGCTCAGGCTGCGCGACCGGCCGTCACCTCGATGCTCATTCCGGCCGCACGCAGCCGCTCGGTGAGCGCATCCCCCATCGCAGTGGCAGGTGTGAGTACTCCGGCGCGCTCGGGTGAGCGTGCCCTGTCGAAGGCCAGGCACAGGCCGCTCTCGGCAAGCATCACCGCGGTCGCCTGATACCCGGGATCCCCCTGCCCGGCGAAGGTGGCCATATACGTCGCACCTGTCGAAGTGCGGGTGTGGGTCGCCGTGCGGAACCATCCGGCGGCGCGGGCTGCCTCGTCCGGTCCGGTGCCCGGTGCGGGCAGCACCCGGTCGAGCAGCCGGCGCCCGAACCGCGAACGGGACAGCACCGCCACCGCGCCCATTCCCGCCACCACACTGCCCGCGGTGGCGGCAGCGATGAGCGGCGCGGCGGGTGCGGCGCCCGCGTTCAGCACCTCCCGGTAGCGGAAGTCCGGCCCGTAGGCCCACCCGAGCAGACCGTTGCTGCGGCGGACGATCTTCGTATTGTGTGGCGCCATGACGAAGGTGCCTATCCAGCCGTCCAGATCCGGGGCGATACGCTTCGCGCGTCCGAGTGCGTGGTCGGACGGCCCGCCGCGACGGGGTTCGCGCGATCGGTCCGGGCTCAGCGAATACGGATCCGTGATCGCCACGCGCGCGGCGGGTTCCGCGGCGATCGTTTCCCACATCGCCCGCGCGGAATCGACCGTCCCGCCACTGATACCGCCTTTCATCGTCGCGATCAGGGTCGTCTCCCCCAAGGCACCGGCGTTGTCCGCGACGACGGCCTGGTGCAGCTGATACACGCTCAGATCGGACGGAATCGAATCGAATCCGCACGAGTTCACGATCTTGGCTCCCGTGGCGACCGCTCGATCGTGGTACCGGTCGATCGCGGTGCGGGTGAATATCGATTCTCCCGTGAGGTCGGCGTAGTGGGTGCCGTGCCGCGCACAGGCCGCCAGCAACGGCAGCCCGTAACGCTGATACGGACCGACGGTGGTGATCACGACAGCCGTCCGGCCGGCGAGCGCGCTCAGCGCATCGGGGTCGCCCGCGTCGGCCGCGACGAGTTCCCATTCCGCCGCGGCCGGGCCCAGCCCGGTGCGCAGCGCGCTCAACTTCGCCGCCGAACGCCCGGCGAGCGCGATCCGCGCGCCTACGGGCGCCGCCTCAGCCAGATATCGCGCTGTCGTTTGTCCGACGAAACCTGTCGCGCCGAACAGGACGAGATCGAACTCGCGATTCTCGGTCATGGTGAACCTGCTTTCGATATCGACCGGGAGGAGGCCCCGGTAGCGGCCGCGGGAACGCGGGATCATGGAGTGGTGAGGGCGGCGAGCGGCCGCAATCGGGTGGCCCGGAAACCGGTCGAGACGGTGGCGGCGAACGCGATGGAGAAGCCGCCCGCGATGATCGCCGGGAACATCCACCACGGGCCGCCCGGGACCGGCGATCCGGTTCTGACGATGCTGTAGGGAACCACGGTGGCCGCCGCCGCGATCGTGCCGAGAACCATCGAGACGAGGGTCGTCGCGGTACTTTCGGCCACGACCATGCCCAGCACCTGACGCCGCGTCACGGCGGTCAGGCGGAGCAGGCCGAACTCTCTGCGCCGTTTCCAGGTGGCCGCGACCAGCGAGTTGCCCACAGTGAGCGAGCAGAAGGCGATGATCATCGCCACCACCATGTAGTTCGCCGCCGCGAATTGCGGACCGATATCGCCGGGCGCGCGGCCGACGATACTGTCCTCGGTGCTCTGCATGTACAGCGTGCCGGTGGCGATTCCGATGAGCAGAGTCAGCGCGCCGACGACCGTCCCCGCGTCGGCGGCGCGAGCGGCCAGATTACGCAGGGCCAAGCGGGTGGCGTTGCCGCGACACCGGGTCGCCAACGGTCCGAGCGCGGCAATGCCCCAAGGGCTCAGCAGTGCCAGGCCGATCGCGACACCGATACACGCGGGCCCGGCCCCGGCAGCCAGCAACGGCCCGTCGGTCATGAACAGAGTGCCGATTCCACAGCCGCATCCGATCAGCAGGAACACGACGCCCACCACCGCTTTCGCGCGGGAGCGCGGCACGCCCTCCGCGCCCGCGGCGCCGGTGAGCGCCAGAACCGGCGCGACCGTCGCGGCGCGGCGACCCGCCGGCAACGCCGCGACGGCGGCCGAGAGCAGTGAAACTCCCGCCCCCACCGCGAGGGCCGGTCCGTGCACGACGAACCGGGCCGTTTCGGTGACCACGCCGAGCGCGACCATGCGTGCGAGAAGGAATGCGCCGAGCCCGATCCCCGGTAGCACGCCGGCCAGCACCGCGGGCAATGCGACGGCGCCCGTTTCCACCACCACCATCACCCGCACCTGCCGGGGAACCGCGCCGATCGATCGGATGAGGGCCAGCTCCCGGGCGCGCTGCTGGTTCACCAGAGCGACCGTGGAGGCGATCCCGAAGACGACGACCACAACAGTCCAGCCGCCCATGATCGCTGCCAGAACGCACAGCGACTCGCCACCGCCCGCCGGTATCGCTCGTCCGGAATCGAGGAGGGCGGCGAAGGCGGTCAACAGCGCGGTTCCGGCCGCGATCACCGCCGCCGAGGCCGAATACGCCGATACACGCGCTCGTACTGTGCGCAGCGCGAACCGCCACATCACCGGCGGCCACCGTGTACCGCGGGGCGCTCGCCCAGTCGCGCCATCCGTGCCGCCACGGCTTCCGCGCCAGGGCGGTGCATCCTGTCCACGATCCGGCCGTCCGCGAAGAACACCACGGCGTCGGCCGCTGCCGCCGCGACCGGATCGTGGGTCACCATCACAATGGTGCGCCCCGCGCCGTCTACGGCTTCCCGCAGCAGGCCGAGCACTTCGGCCGCGGCGCGACTGTCCAGCGCGCCGGTCGGCTCGTCGGCGAAGATCACCGCCGGAGCGCTGAGCAGCGCCCGCGCGATCGCCACCCGCTGCTGCTGACCGCCCGACAACTCCGCGGGCCGGGAGCGCGCATATCGTTCGAGTCCCAGCCGGGTGAGTACTTCGCGCAGGGCATCGCCGGAGACGGGGCGGGACGCGAACTCCATGGGCAGCGTGACGTTCTGCGCCACGGTCAGGGTCGGTACCAGGTTGTAGGACTGGAAGACGAAGCCCAGCCGATCACGGCGCAGGCGCGTCAGTGCGGTCTCGTCGAGCGTGGTGAGCTCCGTGCCCTCGACCGAGACCGACCCCGAGGTCGGCCGGTCCAGTCCGGCGGCGCACTGCAGCAACGTGCTCTTTCCCGACCCGGACGGTCCCATGACCGCCGTGAAGGTACGGCGCGGAAAGCCGAAGCTCACCTCGTCGAGCGCGCGGGTCGCGGTGGCGCCCGCGCCGTACACCTTCACCACGCGACGCAGTTCCACGCTGTAGCGGGTCCGCACCGCCTCCGGACTTTTCTCCGGGTACATCGTACGAGTCATAAATACACCGTACCCAAGACATTGCCGATCAGCGCAATCGGTTGCCTTTCGCCATGTTGGACCTAGCATTTCGCTGAATTGTGCTCATTTTTCGACACAACTCAGGTTCGGTGTAGACTTTCGTCAACGACCGAATTTCGTGACGAAAAGAGGCCCTGATGCCGACCTGCCAGATCTGCGGCCGCGAACTCGCGCCCGCGGTGCGCGGCAGACCTCCCAGTTACTGTTCCCGCGCCTGCCGCGCGCGGGCCTACCGCGAGCGCGTCTCGGCGAAACAGGAGCGGGCCGCCGCGCCGGTGCAGCCGGCAGTTCCCGGCCTGTCCGTCGATCGGGTGGTGCGCGCGGCGATCGAGCTGGTCGGCCGCGAGGGCAACGCGGGCCTGTCCATGCGTCATACCGCCGCCGAACTCGGAGTCGGCGTGATGTCGCTTTATCGCTACGTTTCGGGCAAGGAAGAACTGGGGCGGCTGATGATCGACGCGATCTTCGGCGACCATCCGCTCCCGAAACCGGGCCCACCCGGCTGGCGGGCCAAACTGGAACTGTCCGCCCGCCAGGAATGGCGGATCTACCTCGACCATCCCTGGATTCCGCAGCTCTTCGCACTCACCACCCGACCGCCGATCGCCCCGCGACTGATGGCCTACACCGACTGGCGCATCCGCGCGGTCGACGAACTCGGACTCGATTTTCCCACCATGGTCCGGATCGCGATCATGGTCTCGAGCCACGCCCAGAGCTCGGCGTATCCGCTCGCCCGCGAACAGTTCGCGACGAACACCCGCGAGGAATGGCTGGGCGCACGCGACGCGCAGATCCGGCAGGCGCTGGCCGCGGGCACCTTGCCGATGATCGCCCGCTTCGGCGTGGACGCCCTGGAGGCGTCCCGACCGGAGAGCATTTTCGAATTCGGACTGCGGTGCCTCCTCGACGGTGTCGACAAATTGATCGCCGGCAGGTGAAGGTCCGGGCCCGAAACGGATGCCGACCTGCGTAGGTTTCCCTCCGGCCCGGCCGGGCAACCGGGGGCCATGACTACCGAGAACCGCACACCGGACGATCCGTCGGCCGCCGGCAGCGCGCCGCGGCAACCACACACCCAGGTCACGCCCGACGACTTGCGCCGATTACTCGATACGGAGAACGCACAGGCCACGCTGGCATTGGCCGGCGGCACAGTCCGGGTAGAGACAGATCCCGACGTCGCCGCACAGGGGCTTCCCGTCATCACCCGGGCCGCACTCGTCGACCGCATCGGCGCGGACCCCGACGACAACACCCTGACCGTGCAGGCCGCCGAACTCGAGACCGAGATCCGGCTGCTCGGCGCCTGAACACCGCCGCGCGGCCCGCCGGCGTGCGCCGACGGGCCGTCTCTTCCGCCGGCGGCCGTGCGCCGCGGCAATCCGCCACTAATTCCCGAGACGCTTGGTGGTGCGCCGGAACGCCCAGAGCACAACCAGCACGGCCAGCACTGTGAGCGGCGTTCCCATCGCGATCTTGGCGACGGCCAGCCAGGTCGTCGAGTCGGCGAGGTACAACCATTCCTTGACGACGAACCGGGTACCGAACACGGCCGCGGCGGCCAGGGTGGCGATATCGTGGGCACGCAGCACGGCCCGATCCGCACGCCACACGTGCCGGCCGCCGTGCAGCAGGTTCCAGATCACACCGGTCAGCGGCCGCCGGACCAGCACCGACCCGAATGCGACGACGAAACCCGCCAGCGCCACCCAGATGCCGAGGACGAAGAAATCCTTCGCCGACCCGGTCCACGCGACAATCCCCACGGCGACCGCCAACCCCAGCAGACCACCGGCCGCGGACGAGAACCGCTCACCGCGCACCAGCCGGAATACGGTGAGCGCCACGCCGACCGCGACGGAGACCCCGATCGTCGCCGCCAGCGGGAGCACCGCGTCGGCCGCCACGAACACCACGACCGGAACGGTCGAGTACACGAACCCCCACGGCCCGCCCATCTGGTCGAGCAGTGTGGGCCGCGGCTCGACGGCATCGGTCTCGGTGGCCGGTCCGGTCGGCAGGGCCGCCGGCAGCGCCGGGGCGCCACTCGTCCGGTCGCAATGCTGTTCCGTCATGGTCATTCCGTCCTCCCGTATCGGTTTTCGCGCTCGGAACAAGGAAAAACCATGCCGCAACGGCACACTCAACCCCGGCGCCGCAATCCTCGAGTAAGCGCGGCACGCGGCACGCACGGCTCACGCGGTACCCGGCCACCCGCGGGCTCGCGGGTCCGCAGTGGCCTCCGCTTGCGGATCCGGGCGCAGTTCGCGGGCCGCGCCGGTGCGGGCGTCTCCTGCGTTCAGCACGATATTTCCCGCACGAAAACTCCCCGACGATCCGGATTGAACCCGCGGATGCGGGGTACGCGCTGCTTGTCCACCCGAACAAATCGACATCGGAGGTAGATATCGTGGCCGAGAATCGAACTGGCCCCCGGGAAGGACTGGAAGGCGCCGTCGAGGGCGTCAAGGGCAAGGCCAAGGAGGTCGCGGGCACCGTGGCCGGGCACAACGACCTGCGGGACGAAGGCATCGCCCAGCAGGACAAGGCCGAATCGCAACGCGAGGTCGCGCAGAAGGAAGCGGAGGCCGAGAAGGCCCGCTCCGAGGCCGACCTGGAGGAGACGCGCCAGCGTTCGCATCAGGGCCGGTAACGACCCATATGAGGCCGATATACCTTGCGCATCTCCACACGGGGTGCGGGCGGGTATACCGGCCGACGTCGGCCGCCTGGTGACATACCGGGCGGCCGACGGCGTGGGCCCGAGCGGTGAGACATCGCCATGCCTCCGCCGCAGGATACGTGCGCCGGCTCCGGGGCCTCGCGGTTCGGTGCTCGCGTTCGACTAGTCTGGCTCCGTGCGCACGCCAGAGCAAGACAGTACGCAGGTCGAGGTCGTCCGGGTCTTCACCGACACCGCGGGTAGGTGGGGTAATCCCCTCGGTATCGCCCGGGCCGGCGATGTGGAAGGTGCCGACCACCAGGCGCTGGCCGCCCGGCTCGGTTACAGCGAAACGGTCGTGGTCGAGGCGCCGGCCGACCGGATCGCCCGATTGCGCATCTACACTCCCGCCGTCGAACTCCCCTTCGCCGGCCACCCCACGGTCGGGACGGCCTGGTGGCTGGCCGACCAAGGCACGCCGATCGAGACGCTCGAGGTGCCCGCGGGTCCGGTGGCCGTCACCTCGGATGCCGGTCTCACCTGGGTGCGGGCCCGGCCGGAATGGGCGCCCGAATTCGACTTCCACGAATTCGACGACACCGAACTCCTCGGCACCGTGACGCCCGGCGATTTCGACAGCGGCCATCACTACGTCTGGGCCTGGACCGACCGGGCTCGCGGTGCGGTGCGTTCCCGTATGTTCGCACCTGCCATGGGCATTTCCGAGGACGAGGCCACCGGCGCCGCTGCCATCGCCCTCACCGCCCGGCTGGGTCGCGGCCTGACCATCACCCAGGGGCAGGGCTCACAATTGTTCACCAGGCACGATCCGGACGGCTGGGTACATCTGGGCGGCCGTGTGGTCTCCGATCATCCGGTCGTGCTCTAGCCGCTCTCATGTCCCGGGCGGATGCGGCGCGGAAGTGTCCGGGTGCTACACCGGACCCATGCGGTTGCTCATCATGTCCGATACGCATGTACCGAAGCGGGCCCGGGACCTGCCCGCGGTTCTCTGGGACGAGGTGGATACGGCCGATATCGTCGTGCACGCGGGTGACTGGGTCGACCTCGCGCTCCTGGACCGGTTGGAAACACGCAGCAGACGGCTCATCGGCGTGTACGGAAACAACGACGGACCGCAGCTGCGCGCCCGGCTGCCCGAGATCGCCCGGGCGGACCTCGCCGGTCTCCGGCTGGCCGTGGTGCACGAGACCGGGCCCGCGAAAGGCCGGGAACGGCGCTGCGCGGCGGCCTTCCCGGAAACCGATGTGCTGGTCTTCGGCCACAGCCACATTCCCTGGGACAGCGTCACCGATACCGGTCTGCGCCTGCTCAACCCCGGGTCGCCGACCGATCGCCGACGGCAGCCCGAACACACCTATCTGACCGCACGGATCCGGTCCGGGGAATTGCGCGAGGTAACGCTGCACACTGTGCC
This sequence comes from Nocardia rhamnosiphila NBRC 108938, assembly GCF_000720425.1. Taxonomy (GTDB): domain Bacteria; phylum Actinomycetota; class Actinomycetes; order Mycobacteriales; family Mycobacteriaceae; genus Nocardia; species Nocardia rhamnosiphila. The sequence continues at coordinate 1,533,873 of NZ_JOAJ01000001.1, forward strand.
GCACCAGTGAACCCCGGCCCGCGAACCGGCGAAGCGGTAGGTCCGCATGACCGCCTCGAGTGATCGGTCGGTCCTCGCGAGTATGTTCGCGCCATGTCGATCGACCCGGCGGATCCCGCCCACGGAGTTGCTCTCACCGACCGCGTCCTGGAGCGGGTCCGCCGTGATCCGGGTGCCTCCGCACTCTCCTACGCCGATGTCCCGTGGGTCGTGGGCGAGCCGGCCCCGATGTCACCGGATGTGCTGGCGGGCACCACCTTCCCGTCCGGCCGTCCGCTCTCCCCCGGCCTACGTGCCTGGCTGGCCTTCGACACCGGCCTGCTCCGGCGGTACGGCTGGTTCGACGCCACCGGCTTGCTCGCTCCGCGCCCCCTGCACCGTATCGTCGCCGACGAGATGGGGGCCGGATGGGAAGCCGAATTCCTTCCCTTCGCCGACCGGTTCGGCGAATGCTTTCTGCTACCGGGGGGTTCCGATTCGCGCCGGCTCCTCGCCGTCGGCGCACCCGATTCGACGGGCGAATACCCGGTGCTGGCACTGGATTTCGACGACCTGCCGTTCGTCGGCCTGATGTACCCGGGATTCGACGTCTACCTCGGGCACACGGCCGGGCTGATCGAACGCGAATTCACCGGGTACACCGTGCTCGCCGGCGATCCGGTCTACGGGCGCCGCATGCGCGAACACGCCCGGCTCCGGTTCGCCGGCCGACTCGGTGCGGAATTCCCCTTCGCCCATTCCTGAGCGGCGTTCGTCCCCGTCCCCGAGCACCCACGGACACCCGGACAGGTGGTGGTCACCGGACACGGGCCGGTGCCGGTCCCGCCGGGGACGCCGCGGCCAGGCGCGCGCGGAGAAATTCGGTGATCTGCCGCCGCGCGGCCGCGGCCTGTGGCGCCACACCCGGCAGCGTCACGAACGCGTGCGGCGCCCCGGGATGCTCGGCGACATCTTTTCCCGGTAGGAGGCCAGCTCCGTCGCCGTCATGGCGGGCCAGTCCGGCTCCTTCTGCAGTGCGTGCAGCAGCCGGACACCGCGTGGCAGCCGGTCGATACCGGTTGTGTTCTTCATCCCGTTCCTCCTCGACAGCACCGCCCGCGCCGGCGCCACTGTCGTGCGCCGGCCGGGTGTGTTCGGACCTCGCTGCCAGCATCGCCGGTGCAGCAGGGAGTGTCTTGAAGGAATGTTCCCGCGCCGCCTGCCGAGGACGAGTATCGCCGGCGGACAACTCGTCCGGACGTCTTCAGTGCCGGGAGATGTACGCCGGAGCCACCCATGCCACCGGATCGACCGTGAGCCACGGCGCGGCCGCGAGAGCCGTGGGTGTCAGCCCGGTGAAGGCGGCGGCCTCCCGATACAGGTGGGATTGGTCGGCGTACCCGCCGTCCGCGGATACCAGAGCGGCGCTGTGTCCCCGGGAGAGGCGATGTGCCGCCCGGTCGAATCGAACCAGCTGTGCGGCCTGTTTCGGAGTCGTCCCGAGTTGGGACCGGAACCGCGACCACAACCGCTTACGACTCCACCCCACCTCGGCCGCCAGCCTTTCGACCCGTATCCGCCCGCCGCCGGCCACGATTCGCCGCCAGGCGTGCCCGATTTCCGGGTCGACCGCTCGACCCGTCTCCTGCCGGCGACGGAGCGCAGTCTCCATGAGCGCGAATCTCTCGTCCCAGGAACGGGCGGCGCGCAGTTGCTCTCGAATTCGCGCCACGTCACGACCCCAGAGCTCCTCGAGGGTGAGTACGCGCGCATCCGCCCCCGGCGAGGCGCCCAGGACCGCGTAGCCGACAACCGGCGACAACCGCACCTGGAGAAGATCGACCTCGCGCCCACCTCCCCGAACACCGACGGAGCCGAGCCCGAGCACCCAGCTGCCATCGACCCGCGCACCTCGGGCCTCGTCGACGAATACGACATCCCCGAAATCGAGGAAGACGGTCGCCGCCGGATAGGGAACGACCGGCAGATCCGCCGAATCCGAGACGCGGCCGCGGAAACCCGCCATCGCGACCCCCGCCACCCGCAGCGGCCTGGACGGCACCGCGATATCCATGGCCTCCCCGGCGAAGTGAACCGACTCAACGGGCATACCTCATGGTACGGCCGTCCGGAAATCGGAACGGGCGCAGCGCGCTACGGCTACGCCACGGAGACAGGCCCGCCGGTGTGCCGGCGGCTGCGGGCGCGCGGGCCGGTATGCGCGGGAAGGTGTTCGTAACCGTGCAGGGTGAACAGGGGCCGCCGGGTGGGAGGATCGGTCAGGCGCAGATCGGGAAACGTTTCGAACAGGGCGCGCAATGCGTGCGCCGCTTCCGTCCGGGCCAGTCCGGCGCCCAGGCACACGTGGATACCGCTGCTGAAGGACAGGTGATTCTTCGCGTTGTCCCGGGTGATATCGAAGCGGGCCGGATCGGCGAACACCGCGGGGTCGCGGTTCGCGCCCGCGAGCGACAGCACCACCGTCGAGCCGCTGCGCAACCGGGTACCGCCGATCTCCAGTTCCGTGCGGGTAGTGCGCGCAGTGCTCTGCACCGGCGGATCGATCCGCAGGATCTCCTCCACCGCGTTGGGCCAGAGTTCCGGTTCGGCCCGCAGCCGGTTCAGCTGGTCGGGATGACCCAGCAGCCAGACGATGCCCTTCCCGATCAGGTTGACCGTGGTCTCGAAGCCCGCGGCCATCAGCAGGGTCGCCGAGGCGCACAGTTCATCGGTGGACAGATCACCCGCGGTGACCAGGCTGCTGAGGATATCGTCGCCGGGTTCGGCACGTTGTCTGTCGATGTGGTCCAACAGATACCGGTGTACCCGCTCCGAGGATTCCATCGCACGCTGATGTGTCCGCCAGGAGATACCGAGATCCAGCAAGGGGCTGATGTCGTCGCCCCAGCGCAGGAACATCTCGCGATCGGCGTCCGGAAAGCCGAGCATCTCGGAGATGATGGCGATCGGCACCTGGGCGGCATACCGCGCCACCAGATCGGTGGGCCCGTCGTCGGGCAGTGTCGCGAGCAGCTGCTCGGTGACCGTTTCGATCCGGTCGCGCAACCGGGCGACCGCGCGCGGGGTGAACGCGGCGGCCACGGGCTTGCGCATCCGGGTGTGCTCGGGCTGGTCCAGCACCAGCATCGAGGGCGGATCCACCGGATTCGGCGGCAGCGGCCGGCGCGCCAGCGCGCGCCGCACCGGCCGCGGTGTGCCGAAGACCGTCGGGATGCCGACACCGAAACGATTGTCGCGCAGAATGTCTCGCACCATCTCGTGATCGAAGGTCGTCCACACCGGAAGCGTCCGGCGCAACCCGCCCGGCCCACGCAACTCCTCGATCAGCGCGTACGGGTTCTCGATACCTTCCGCACTGCAGTTCAACCGGGCGAACAGATCACCCTGGCGCAGCCGCATCTTCTTGAACAGGACGATCAATCCGTGGTTGTTGACCCAGCGATACACGTACTGCGGTTTCATCGAGCCCCTCCATCGTCGAACCGTCGCGTCCTTGTGAGACGTTACGGATATCACAGGGCTCGCCGTGCCCGCCGAGCGGTATCTCCTGACCTGCCGGAACGAGACGCACGGCTGCCGTGCCCGCTCGTCGACCGAGTGGTCCGAACCCACCGGTACCGCAGCGCCGGAACGGATTCGGCTGCACGCACGCCGGATGCCCCGGCGAGAGCACTCGGCTGCTACCGGTCGGCCCGACGAATTCGCTGTCGCGAAAGCGATTGCGCGCGGAACCCGAACGCACTGCGCGATGATCCTGGCGGACAACCGTTGCCCGGGTGCGGGCGACCGCTCAGGTCAGCACGGCGTCGGCAGTGATGGGAAGGGTGCGCACGCGCACCCCCGTCGCATGATGAATCGCGTTGCCCACCGCGGCGGCGGCCCCGACGATACCGATCTCCCCCGCGCCCCGGGCTCCCATGGGGTTGGCGTGCTCGTCCACCTCGTCCAGCCAGATCGCGTCGATATCCTGAATATCCGCGTGGGCGCTGATGTGGTAGGACGCGAGATCCTGCGTGACGATATGGCCGAACCGGTGGTCGCGCACGCTCTCCTCGTGCAGCGCGCCCGAAATACCCATTGTCATACCGCCGATCAGCTGCGAACGCAGGGTTCGCGGATTGACGGCCCGGCCGACCGAGAACACCCCCAGCATCCGCGGGATCCGGATCTCGCCGGTGAACCGGTGTACTCGTGCCTCGACGAACTGCGCGCCGAAGGAGTGCAGCGCGAATTTCTCCGCATCGGGATTCTCCGGCGCCTGTGTGGTGGTGTGGACGCCGGCGGCCGGGTCCCGGCCGTGGTCGTGCCGGAACTCCCGGGCGGCGGCGACTATGGCCGAACCCCACGAGGAGATCCCGGTGGAGCCGCCGGCCACACTGGCCTCCGGCAGGTCGGTATCGCCGATCCGCAGGCGGACCCGCTCGGCGTCGATATCGAGCGCATCGGCCGCGATCTGGGTCAGCGCCGTCCAGGTGCCGGTACCGATATCGGCCGCGCCGACATCGACGGTGTAGCGGCCGTCGGCGCCGAATTCGATCCGCGCGCTGTTGCCCGGCATCGCACCCGCCGGATAGGTCGCGGCCGCGACACCGGTACCGACCAGCCAGTCACCGTCGCGGCGGGCACGTGGCGCCGGATCGCGCCCGGCCCAGCCGAAACGGTCGGCACCGGTGCGCAGGCACTCGGTGAGACGCCGGCCGGACCACGGTTTCCCGGTCTCGGGGTCGGTGGCGGGTTCGTTCCGGATCCGCAACTCGATCGGATCGATCCCACAGGCGCTGGCGAGTTCGTCCATCGCGGATTCCGCGGCGTACATACCGGGGCATTCACCGGGCGCGCGCATCCAGAACGGCACCGGCACATCCAGCGCCGCCAGCCGATGGGAGGTCCGGCGGTTGGGGACGGCGTACATCATCCGGGACGCGACCGCCGTCTGCTCGGCGAATTCCTTGACCCGCGCGGTCGTCTCGACCACCTCATGGGTGAGCGCGGTCAGGGTGCCGTCCGGATCCGCGCCCAGTTCGATCCGCTGGACGGTCGGGGTCCGGTAGCCGACGAGGGAGAACATCTGCTGCCGGGTGAGCGCAAGTTTCACCGGCCGCCCGGGAATACGCCGGGCCGCCAGCACTGCGAGCACATTGTGCGCGTGCGGTGCGCCCTTCGATCCGAACCCACCACCGACATGGGGTGAAATGACCCGGAGCTGCCCGGGATCGAGCCCGAACAGCGGAGCCAGTGCCGTGCGGACGGCGTGGACACCCTGGGTCGAATCGTAGAGCGTCACCTGTGCCCGGTCCCCGGACTCGTCCCACACCGCGATGCAGGCGTGCGGTTCAATCGGATTGTTGTGTTCGGTGGGCGTGCGGTAGGTCCGTTCGATACGGACCGCCGCGCCGGCGAGCGCCTCGGCGACGTCCCCCTCCTCGGTGTCGGTCGGGAAGGACGGGTTGACCTGCTCGGGCGCGTACAGCGCGGGATCGTCGGGCCGCAGCTCGGTGTGGTGCGGCTCGGTACGGTAGTCGACCGACACCAGATCAGCGGCTTCCCGGGCGATTTCGGCGCTCTCGGCGACCACCGCACCGATCGGCTGGCCGCGGAAATGCACCCGGTCGTCCTGCAGGACGGTCAGCTCGCCGTCGGAGATGTCCGCGAGTGCCGGGGCGTCGAACACGGTCAGCACCGCGATCACCCCGGGTAGCCGCGCGGCGCGGCCGGCGTCCATGGCGCGGATCGTCCCGCGCGCGACGGTGGCCTGAACCGGATGCAGGTACAGGGGGTCGTCCACGGCATGCTCGAACGCGTAAGGGGCCGTTCCGGTGACTTTCGCGTACCCGTCCAGCCGGGTGAGCGGCGCGCCCATGGACGTAGCCGGAATCGACGTCATCGCTGTGCCTTCCCGGTGAGGTCTCGCAGGGTCGATACGAGCGTGCGGCGGGCCAGTTCGACCTTGAACTCGTTACCTTCCAGCGGGCGGGCCTCGGCGAGTTCGGCCCGGGCCGCTCGCTCGAAGGTCTCCGTGGTGGCCGGGGCGCCGGTCAGTTCGGCTTCGGCCCGGCGGGCGCGCCAGGGACGATGCGCGACACCGCCGAGCGCCACCCGCGCCGAACGGACAGTGCCGCCCTCGGATTCGAAGGCCAGTTCGGCGGCCACGGAAACGAGCGCGAAGGCGTAGGAGGCGCGATCGCGCACCTTGCGATAATCGGCGAACACCGGGCCGGGCGGCGGGGGCAGTTCTATCCCGGTGATGAGCCGGCCGTGGCGCAGCACGGTATCGCGCTCGGGACTGTCGCCGGGTAGGCGATAGAAGTCGGTGACCGCGATACGCTGCACACCCTCCACGTCCTCGACCACCACCCGGGCATCCAGCGCCGCCAGGGCCACCGCCATATCCGAGGGATGGACCGCCACGCACTGATCGGACGCACCCAGCACGGCGTGATAGCGGACGTAGCCACCCAGCGCCGAGCAGCCGCTGCCGGGCTCCCGTTTGTTGCAGGGCGTCGTCACATCCTGGAAGTACACGCACCGGGTGCGTTGCAGCAGATTTCCGCCGGTGGTGGCCAGGTTGCGCAATTGTCCGGAGGCGCCGGACAGTAACGCCCGGGACAGCGCCGGATAGCGCAGCCGGACCAGTGGATGCGCCGCCAGATCGCTGTTGCGCGCGGCCGCGCCCACCCGGAGTCCGCCGTCCGCGGTCTCCTCGATCTCGTCCAACGGCAGTCTGCTGATATCGACGAGTAGCTCGGGAGCGGCGATACCCAGTTTCATATGGTCGACGAGGTTGGTTCCGCCGGCGAGGAAAGCCGCTCCGGGGCGCTCGGCGACCGCGGTCACCGCGTCCCGGGTGCTGTCCGCACGCCGGTACTCGAACGGGATCATCGCGCCGCCTGCCGGATCGCCGCGACAATATTCGGATACGCCGCGCATCGGCACAGGTTGCCGCTCATCCGCTCCCGTATCTCGGCGTCGGACAGTTCGGCTTCCCCGCCGAGATCGTCGGTGACGAAGCTCGGGTTGCCGGCCTTCACCTCCTCGAGCATCCCTACCGCGGAGCAGATCTGACCCGGCGTGCAATAGCCGCACTGGAACCCGTCCTGATCGAGAAATGCCTGTTGGACGGGGTGCAGACGGTCGCCGTCGGCCAGTCCGGCGGCGGTGACGATCCGCGCGCCGTCGTGGGCGGCGGCGAAGGTGAGACAGGTGGTGGCGCGGCGACCGTCGAGCAGCACCGTGCAGGACCCGCACTGGCCGTGGTCACACCCTTTCTTCGGTGCGGTGACGCCGAGCCGTTCGCGTAGCGCGTCGAGCAGCGTCATGCGGTTGTCCACGCGCAGCGTCCGCTGCCGTCCGTCCACTTCGAGGGCTATTTCGCTGTGCTTGCCGGCAGCGTCCATGCGCGGCGGTTAACCACCGTATTACGGCTCAAACCCCGACCCGCGCGACCGGATTGCCGAAGCCGCCGCGATGGATGGGCGAATCGACATCGCACAGCCGCGCACCGGTGCCGCCGCGGCGCCGGGCGACCATCTCGGCGGCAATGGACACCGCCGTCTCCTCCGGAGTTTCCGCCCCCAGATCCAGGCCGATCGGGGCGGCCAGCCGGGCCAGTTCGGCATCGGTGACCCCGGCGGCGCGCAACCGGCGGACCCGGTCCGCGTGGGCGCGCCGGCTGCCGAGTGCGCCGATGTATCCGGCTTCGGTGCGCAGCGCGGCGGCGAGCAGGGGCACCTCGAATTTCGCGTCGTGGGTGAGTACGCAGATGACGGTCGAGGACGTCACCGAGACGGCGTTCAGGTATTCGTGCGGCCAGCTCACCACGACTTCGTCGGCGGCCGGGAAACGCGCGGCGGTCGCGAAGGCGGGACGGGCGTCGCAGAGGGTCACGTGGTAGCCGAGGAATCGGCCCATCCGGGTGAGCGCGGCAGCGAAGTCGTCTGCGCCGAAGACCAGCATCCGGGGCGGAGCGGGAAACGACTGCAGGAAAATCCGCAGCTCCCGGCCGCACCGGTCGACGAGGTCGAGGGGCGCGGTGGCGCCGGCCGCCGCCAGGTCCCGCACCTGCGCGAGGGCGCCGTCGCCCACCGGCAGATCGACCCGGACGTCGGGGCCCTGCACCAGCGCATGTCGTCCCTGCCCGGCGACGCGGTCGGTGAGAACGGTCGCCAGCGCGACCGGCTCGCCGCATCGGAGCGAAGCCAGCAGGTGCGGGAGCACGCCGCGAAGGGAACGGTCGACCGGCTCGACGAGAACGTCGAGCCACCCACCGCAGGGCAGAGACGGGGCGAGCATATCGTCACCGGCAGCGTCGTACCGGACCGTTGCCGGCACGCCACTGTCGAGCACCGCCGGCACTCGGGCACAGAGCTCGCCGTCCACGCAGCCGCCCGAGATGCTGCCCACCACCCGGCCCCCTACGGACACGGCCATGGCCGTTCCGGGTTGCCCGGGGCGTCCGGCGGAGCTGTTCACCACGCGGGCCAGGACAGCTCGCCCACCGGCAGCCGACCAGCGGTGCGCTGCCTCCCAGGCCGCCGTCATCGGGCGCACCGGGTATGGCCGAGGGCGGACCGTACCGGCACGATCGTGAGAGCCGCACACCTGTTCGATGCGGCGAATTCCGCCTCGTCTGTCATGCACGCCGCGTACCCCGCGGACCCGCCACTATTCGTCACCGGGACGGCGTCCCGTCTCCTCGTCGTCCAACGCCGGTGGTCTCGGCACCTGTCGTGTCGGGATTGCGGAAGACTGTGGGAACACTCGGCTACAGCCGAATGAGCCCCCGGGCCAGCGCTGTGGTCACCGCCGCGGTGCGGTCGGCGACCTCGAGTTTCTTGAAGATGCGCAGCAGATGGGTCTTCACGGTTGCCTCGGCGATGTAGAGCCGGACGGCGATCTCGGGATTGCTGTGTCCGCGGGCGACCAGTTCCAGCACATCGCGTTCCCGGGTGGACAGCTGTGGTTCGTCGGCCGCCGCGCGCGCCTCGAACAGTTTGGGCGCCAGGGAAGGCGTCAGCACGGTCTCACCACGAACAGCGGCGTACACGGCCGCGAGGAGATCGGTGCGGGAGCTGCCCTTGAGCAGGTAGCCGACGGCGCCCGCCTCGATGCAGCCGAGGATGTCGGCGGGATTGTCGTAGGTGGTGAGGATGACGATCCGCGGCGGGTCGTCCTGCTGCCGGATTCGCCGGGTCGTCTCGGCGCCGTCGATACCACCCATCCGCAGGTCCAGCAGCACCAGATCGGGCCGCAGCGTCGCGGTGCGGACGAGCGCTTCCTCACCGGAGCAGGCTTCACCGACCACCTCGATACCCTCGCCGGTACCCAGCACGGCGGCCATACCGGCGCGGACGACGGGGTGATCGTCGGCGATCAACACGCGAACGGTCAACAGGTCTCCTCGGGTGTCATCGGTGTGAACGGGACGGTGACCCGCACGGTGGTTCCCGCTCCGGGCTCGCCGTGGACCTCGAAATGCCCGCCGATCGCGGCCGCCCGGGTCCGGGCGCCGGCCAGGCCGTGGCCGGTACCCGGGTCGCCGTGGTCGGTGCGGCCGCTGCGGATGAGGTCGAACCCGGGACCATCGTCGATGATCTCGGCGGTCACATGGTCGTCGCCGTAGTTCAGGCCGACGGTGACGGTGCGGGCCGTCGGCGCGTGCTTGGCGATATTGGTCAGCGATTCCTGGACGGCACGCAGCACGACGACCGCGGCCTGGGTGGCCACGGCCGCTTCTGTGCCCCGCACCGAGCAGCGGACTTCACGCTGATACCGGTCGGCGTGGGTTTCGGCCTCACGGGTCACCGCGGCCACGAGTGAATGGCGCGCCAGTACCGGCGGAGTGCGGTCTGCGACGAAGGCCCGCGCCTCGGCCAGGCTTTCGCTCGCGGCGCGGCGCGCGAGATCGAGGTGGCGCCGGGCCCGTTCGGGAGCGTGCTCGAGATCGGCGTCGGCGGCCTGCACCAGCGCGGAAATACTGGTGAGGCTCTGGGCCAGGGTGTCGTGGATCTCGCGAGCGAGTCGATCGCGTTCGGCCGCGACTCCGGATTCGTGGGAAAGACGTGCCAGTTCGCCGCGACTGCGCCGGAGTTCGTCGATCATCGCGGCCCGTTGGCGCGACTGTTCGATGACGCGGGAGACGAACAAGCCCAACACTGTGGCGAACACGGCGCCGAGCACCAGGTAGGGCAGCCACCCCAGCGTCTGCCGGTCGATGCTGCGGGCGCGCAACATCGCACAGACGAGGGGCCACAGGTGGGCCGGCAGTATCGCCGCAAACCCGGCAGGCAGCGGAAGCGACATGATCAACAGCGGGGCGACCGCGAACAGCGCGAATGTCGCCGCCTGGTCGGCCAGTACCGCGCCCGCGAAGCCCACGAGCAGTCCTGCGGCGAATCCGGCCCCGCGGCCCCGGTCCTCCGCGAGAATGGCGGGTCTGCCCTGCGCGGTGTACCAGGGTACGAGAGCGGTGAGCAGCACGATGGCGATCGTGCGCCCACCGGCGGGGCTGCCGGTTCCGGTGATCAGGAAAAGCAGTGCGACGGCGAAGGCCACGGCGAGATAGCCGTCCCACAGGCCGAACCATCGGGTACGGACCTCGCGGCCCCGGTGCCGCGGCTCAGCGGATCGCCGCGCGGTGTTCACCCGTTCAGTCCTATCAGACGGCACAGGACGTACATGTCCACCGACCGGTCGACAACGGAGCGGTCCATCGGCCGATACCTGCGGCGTTCGGACGTTCCCAGCGTTACGGAGGTCGAATTCTCTCGTAGGGAAACGGTTCCGATATGAGTCGGTTCCTCGTCGCCGCGATCGGTAGCGGTTCGATTCTCGCCATCGTGCCGGCCACCGACCCGGGCCGCCGCCGGGCGACCACCTGGCGACTCGTTCGGTTGCTCTTGGCGGTGGTGATCGTCTGCGGGGTATTCGTGCATTCACTACCGCTGCACGGCAACGACCGGCCGGCGCGACTGGCCGGGGTCGGCCTCGGCGTCCTGTGCGGGCTGGTGGCCGGCCAGTTCCTGCCGGTGTCCCGGGACGGCGGCGAGATCGTCATCAGGGCGGGTCGCTCGCAGGTGGTGACCGTCACTCCGGTCTCCGGCCCGTGCACGTTTCACTGTCCGGATATGGGTATGTCCCGGCAGGACGGTGACGCAATGCGGCGCACCGGCTCGGCAGTTCCCGTCGTGTGCTCCAGGAGGGCCCGTGTCTTCGTTTCTCTCGTTCCTTTCGCTGATGCTCGTGCTGCCGGGACTGGCGGCCGCCGCCGCGTATGTGGCAGTGGCGGTGAGTATGTGGCTCGAAAAACGACACGCCGCGGGTGATCCCGGGCCCGCATCCCACCGTGCCCCCGGCCGGGCCTGACGGGATGCCGCCCGGCCGGTCGGCGGATCCACAGCCGTGACCGCCGCGCGGGCCGAAGGGTATCGCGCGCTGGATATTCGGTGGCATGCTCCGGCCTCACTCGGTTACGGTTCTTCCCGGTCGCGACGAGGTGACCGGAGGAGGGAAAAGCATTGTCCACCAAGCTGAATCAGCTCATCGCCATCGAGAAGGGCGCGAAGTCGCAGGCGAACGCGGATGTCACCGCCGCCTATCAGCGCGTGGGCAAGGCCGATCTGCTGGCCGGTATCTCCCGCACCTACCGTCCGCTCGACGATATGGGTGAGGAGCTGCCATCGGAGTCCAAGCGGGTGCAGGTGCGCACGCGCGAGGTGATCGCGGATATGAAGAGCACCCTGACACGGTTGTTCGATGTGACCGCGACGAAGGACACGGCAAACTGCGCGGCGAAGGCCGACGTCACCGTCGACGGCGTCACCGTCGCGCGCGACCTGCCGGTCACCTACCTGCTGTTCCTGGAGAAGCAGCTCAGCGAACTGAAGAAGTTCGTCGCCAAGCTGCCCACCCTGGATCCGGCGGAGTCTTGGTCGTTCGACGAGGTCAGCGATTGCTACGCCACCCAGCCGTCGCAGACGGTGCGGACCAAGAAGGTGCCGCGCAACCACGTACTGGCTCCGGCCACCGATAAGCACCCGGCGCAGGTGGAGGTGTATCACGAGGACGTCGTGGTCGGCCGCTGGACCACCACGAAGTTCTCCGGCGCGCTGCCGGCGAAGGAGGTCGGCGATATCGACGACCGGCTCGGCAAGCTGCTCGACGCGGTGCGCGTCGCCCGGGAGACCGCGAACGCGACGCCCGTGACGGACGTAGAGCCCGGCCGGGCCATTCTCGACTACCTGTTCGGGTAGCCGGGACCACAGACTCCCCCTGCGGGGGGATGGAGCGCAATCTGAGACTGAAATTCATCCTCACACAGCGCAGGCGCTGCCAGGGTCTGCCGAAAAACTCAGCTTCTTGCTCCAAGCTCAACAATTTCATCGATCGCTCGACGGCCGGATGTGCGCGATGCACCCCCGAGATCCGGGTTCGATTCCCGGTGGCGGCTCTCCCTGCCGCTGTGGCGTAAAGGAAACGCGCGGGGTTACTCACCATGACCCACACCCGCATACTCGGCGATCACAGGTGGAACGAACGATAGCTCATCCGGTAGAGCATCGGACTCTCATTCCGACGGTAGTGGGTTCGAATCCCACTCGTTTATCAGGAGGGGCCGGGAAGGGTATTCCCGGCCCCTCCGCCTGTCTCGACCGCATTCCGCGCCTCAGGCACCCGGTCGAGCTGCCGGTCGGCGCGACCGCCGTCTCGACCGAGCACCGCGAGGAGCCGAACCGGCACCGCGAGGGCAGCGAGACGATCCGGTACACCGCGTCGGCCCGTCCGAGGAAATCCCCCACTGCCACCGAGGCACCGCTCGCGCCCGGCGATGATCGCACCGCCATGGCGGTCAGCAGGAGTCGGCGCCGGCGATTTCGCACGGCGGATACCGATGTGCCCCTCCCACCTATTCGCCGAGGATCATCTGGTCGGAATCGGCCGAATGGGTCAGAGGAAAGGGCGCGTGATGGGACATATCCGAATTCTGGGGGCGGGCGAATGCGGGCTCCCGTTGGCACATCGGCTGCTACGCGCGGGTCGTCCGGTCACACTGGTGGCGGCTCGCGACGCCGCCGCCGTACTGAACGGCACAGTGACCAGCACCCAGGTCAAGTTCCCGGCGACACTGGACCTGGAAAGCGCGGCCGGCCTGGGGCACTGGCGGTCCGTGGCGCCCGAGATACGCGGTATCCGGCTGGCCGCGGTGATGGACGGTCAGCGGATACTGGGCTGGACCGGTCGATTCACCCGGCCGGCGCAGAGTGTCGATCAGCGTACTGTGTTCGCGCGCTGGCTCACCGATTACCTCGACGCCGGTGGGGATCTGGAGATCGGCGATCCGCCGGTGGCCGAAATCGACCGGCGGGCCGGCGAATACGACCTGACCGTGGTCACCCGCGCCTCCGGTGAGCTGGCCGCCTGCTTCCCCGCCGATCCCGGCTGGCCGGCGCCCGGACGCCCCGCGCGGCAGCTGGCCGTGCTCTACCTCGAGGGCGCGACGCCGGACCCGGACGACCTCGGGATCTATGTATCGCTTCCCGGCCTGGGGGAAGTGATCTCCTACCCCGGGCTCACGGGTTCGCCGGGCCAGGAGCGGCGGTGCGAGATGCTGCTGATCGAGGCGATCCCCGGCGGACCCCTCGATGTCTTCGATCCGCACCACCCACCGTCGGAGCAGTTGCGCCGGGCCCGTCGTCTGCTGGAAACCTATCTGCCCGCCGATCTCGCGGATCGCTATCGCACGGCCGAATTGACCGACGCCCGTGCCGCGCTGACAGGTGCGGTGCCGCCGGCCGTGCGCCGGCCGGTGGGAACACTGCCCTCCGGCCGGCCGGTGCTCGGCGGCGGCGATGTGGTGTGCCGGATGGACCCCGGCGGCGCCCAGGGCGCGAACAACGCCGCCCACTGCGCGGAGACCTACGCCGCCGCGATCCTGGCCTGTCCGGATGGGCCGTTCGACCGGTCCTGGATGGTGTCGGCCGCCACGCCGTGGCTCACCGGCACCGCGCACCATGCCGCGCGGTGGACGGCGGCGGTGCTCGACCCGCCGGCCGAGATGCAGCAGTTCATGCTGGCCGCGCAGCACGACCCCGCACTGGCGAACGCCTTCGCGGACACCTTCGCCCGGCCGGCCGATATGGTCCGCTTCACCGCCGCCCGCAACGCGGACACCGCACCACTCGGGTGATCGTGCCGACGCCGGTGTCCCCGGCCGGGCCCGACGGAGCCGGTGCGGGTCTCAGAGAATGGTCTGCTGTGGGCAGGGAGGGAAGTCCACCGGTAGATCGGCCAGGGCCCGGTGGAACGGCCCGGGCCGCCGCGTCAGCGCGTCGGCGGGTACGGCCAGCCGCAGATCGGGAAGGGCGTCCAGCAATTGATCGATGGCGCCCTGAGCGATCAGGTATGCCGCGGATCTGGCCGGACAGGAATGCGGACCCGCGCCCCAGGCCAGATGGGACCGGTTGCCGGTATGGTCGCCGGTGCTGATCGCCGGGTCGTTGTTGCACCCGGCCAGGCTGATCACCACGGGTTGGTTCGCGGGCAGCCAGACGTCGTCGATCAGGATCGGCTGCCGCGGGTAGGTGACACTGAAATTCGCCATCGGCGGGTCCTCGAACAGCACTTCGTCCAGCGCGTCCCGGGTGGCCAGCGCGCCGCCGAGCAGACTGCCCGCGAACCGGTCGTCGGTGAGGATCAGCAGCAGGGTGTTGATGATGAGGTTCTGCAGCGGCTCGATCCCGGCACCGTAGAGGACGACGATCTGATGGATGAGTTCCGCTTCGTCGAGATTCGCGGGGTGGGCGAGCACCCGCGAGGTGATGTCGTCACCGGGTTCGGCCCGCTTCAACTCGACCAGTTCGAGCACCGCGGCGCTGAGCATCTGGTTGCCGCGTTCGGCGTCCACACCGTCGAAGACCGTTTGCGTGGCTTCCGCGACCTTCCGGCCGATCTCGGGCGGGCAGCCCAGCATCGCGTTGATCGCCTCGAACGCCAGCGGGAACGCGTACTGGGTGACGAGATCGGCGACCCCCGTCTCGCAGAAGGCGTTGATCAACGGGACGGCGATCCGCCCGACCACGCCGTGCAGGGCGTGCAGATCGACACCGTCGATACCGGCGGTGTTGACCCCGCGGTAGCGGGCGTGCTCGGCGCCCGCGCTGCGGATCGCGCTCGGCCGCCACTCCAGGACCGGCAGCACCGGGCAGTCGGCGGGGATACTGCGCTGCCAGGCGCGCGGATCGGCGGGAAAGCGCTCGGGGTCGTTGAGAATACGCAGGGCGGCGCGATATCCGACCACCAGCGTGGCGGGCACGCCGGGCGCCAGTTCGACAGGAACCAGCGAACCGTATCGGTCGCGCATCCGGCGGTAGGCGGCGTGCGGATCGGCCGCGAACTCGGCGGAGTACAGCGGGACGCGGGGCTCGTCGCGACCGGCGGGCGAAGCGTGTTGGCCGGTGAGGGCCGAGGGTATGGGCAAGTGGATGACTCCAGCGACAGGACGGTGCTCATCGGTGCAGGGCTGTGCCCGCGGCCGCCGGGCTGTCGCACGGTCGCGGGCGGTCCAAGGATGGCCCAGTAGGTAGATCGACGACATCGGTAGGGCCGCCGCAGATTCGGCCCCGCGACAGCCGCAACGGCCGGCGCCCCGGCGAGTAGGCTCGGCCGCCATGGGGCACAGGGGCGGGCGGATCTCGGTGATGCCGGGACGCCCACGAGTCGTTTCGTCGGCCGCGAACGGGAACCGGACCTGATCATCGGGCTGTTGCTCGAGCGTGCGTGGCTGGTGACCTCGACCGCGCCGGGCGAACCGGCCGGCACAAGCGGGCAACACCGCATCGGCCGAGTGGGCTCTCCGGCACGCGGACCCCTGCCCGGGCACGATTCACCCGGCACCGAGAAGCGCGTCGCGCTGGTCGTCGATCATCGATCGGATCGCGGCGACCACCGCGGCGACTTCCGGACGACGCAGGGTTTCGGTGCGGGCCACCAGCCAGTAACCGAGGGTCACCGCCACCGAATCGGCCAGGACCCGCACCAGATCCGCATGGCGATCGGCCATGAAACAGGGCAGCAGGCCCAGCCCGGCGGACGCACGGGTCGCCTCGACGTGCACGAAGACATTCGTGGAGGTCACCGATTCCCGCATGGTGGGGACATGACCGGAGGCCAGGTCCAGATCGTCGACCTGGAGCATGGAATCGATGAAGTACACCAGCGGATACCGGGCGAGATCATCGATCGTCGCCGGGGCGCCGTGTTCCCGCAGGTATGCGCGCGAACCGTAGAGGCCCAGGCGGTAGTCGGCCAGATGCGTCGCCGTGGCCCGGCGTACCCGCGGTTCGCCGACGACGACCTCCAGGTCGAGCCCGGAGCGCTGTTGCGACGCCCGCCTGGTGGTCGCCACGAGTTCGACCGCGATATCCGGATGCCGCCGGCGCACCGCCGCCGCGGCGGGGGCCGCGATATAGGCGCTGAAGCCGTCGGTTGCCGAGAGCCGGACCTTGCCTGCCAGCACCCGGTTCCCGCCCGCGTCCGCCGCGAGTGATTTCACCGCCGACTCCACCGCCTCGGCCGCGGCCAGGGCATCTCTGCCGAGGTCGGTCAATTCCCAGCCGCCGGTCACCCGCGTGAGCACCCGCCCGCCGAGGGTCTGCTCCAGTGCGGCGATCCGGCGGGAGATGGTGGTGTGGTTGAGGCCGAGTTGGTCGGCCGCGGTGACGAATCGTCCCGAGCGACCGACGGCCAGCAGGACGAGAAGGTCGTCCGCGCTGGGACGACCCGGAAAGGCCGTGCTCATTTCTGCATTTTCGCACATCCGTACTGCAGTAATGGTCATTGCGGGGCTCTCGGTCTGCACCAATACTCGATGCAGCCAAGCAATGTGGGGCCCGTCACATCACCAGAGGCGATGTGGCCCCGGGCACGAAGGAGAAGTGCGATGAGGGAGCACAGCGCCGGAGCGGATCCGGCGGTATCGAAGGACGCCGGATCCGGTGGAACGGCCGCCGGCCTGCGGCGCGTGGTGGCCGCGTCGATGGCGGGCACCGTCGTGGAGTGGTACGAATTCTTTCTCTACGGCACCGCCGCGACGCTGGTGTTCAGCAAGGTGTTCTTCGCGGAGGGCACCAGCGACCTGGACGCGATCCTCGCCGCGTTCGTCACCTACGCGGTCGGTTTCGCGGCCCGCCCGCTGGGCGGCGTGGTCTTCGGGCACTACGGCGACAAATATGGCCGCAAGAAACTGCTGCAGTTCAGCCTCATCCTGGTCGGCGCCGCCACCTTCCTGATGGGCTGCCTGCCGACCTTCGGCCAGATCGGTTACTGGGCACCGGCCCTGCTGGTGGCGCTGCGCTTCATCCAGGGTTTCGCGGTCGGCGGCGAATGGGGTGGCGCGGTACTACTGGTCGCCGAGCACAGTCCGAGTCACCGCCGCGGCTTCTGGGCGAGCTGGCCGCAGGCCGGCGTGCCCGCGGGCAATCTGCTGGCCACGGTCGTCCTGCTGGTGCTGACCACGACGCTGTCCGACGAGGCGTTCCTCGGCTGGGGCTGGCGGGTCGCGTTCTGGCTGTCGGCGGTGGTTGTGCTGGTGGGGTACTACATCCGCACGAAAATCACCGACGCGCCCATCTTCGTCGCCGCACAGCGGGAAGCCGAGGAGATCAAGGCCACCTCGCTGAGCGTCGTCGAGGTGCTGCGCCGTTACCCGCGCGGTGTGCTCACCGCGATGGGACTGCGGTTCGGCGAGAACATCATGTACTACCTGGTCGTCACGTTCACTATCACCTATCTGAAGGTCGAGGTGCACGCCGACACCTCGGTGATCCTGTGGTGGCTGCTCGCCGCGCACGCCGTGCACTTCGTGGTCGTTCCACTGGTCGGCAGCCTGTCCGACCGCATCGGTCGCCGTCCCGTCTATATGATCGGCGCGCTGACGGCGGCCACCTGGGGCTTCTTCGCCTTCCCGATGATGGACAGCGGTAACAACCTGATCATCGTGTCCGCGATCATCATCGGACTGGTCTTCCATGCCTTCATGTACGCCGGGCAGCCCGCGATCATGGCCGAGATGTTCCCGACCCGCATGCGCTATTCCGGTGTATCCCTGGGCTATCAGGTGACCTCGATCGTGGCCGGATCCCTCGCGCCGATCATCGCGGTCAAGCTGCTCGATACCTACGGGTCCGCGGTGCCGATCGCCTGGTATCTGGCGGGCGCGGCGGCGGTCAGCGCGATCGCTGTCCTGGCCGCACGGGAAACGAAGGGGCTCGACCTGGAGAGCGTCGATCGCGCCGATGCCGAGAGCTTGGCCCCGCGTGCCGCCGAGGTGTCCGCGCGATGACCGATCTGGTGGGACGCAGCGCCCTGGTCACCGGTGGCGCGAGCGGTATCGGCGCGGCATGCGCCCGGGCGCTCGCGGCGCGCGGCGCCACGGTGACGGTGGCCGATATCGACGCGGCCGGCGCCGCGGCCGTCGCCGGGGAACTCGGTGGCGAGTCGTGGGCGGTCGATCTGCTCGACGTCGCGGCGCTGGAGGATGTGGACCTCCGCACCGACATCCTGGTGAACAACGCCGGGGTGCAGCACATCTCCCCCATCGACGAGTTCGCGCCGCAGCGGTTCCGCGACCTGCTCACGCTGATGGTCGAGGCACCGTTCCTGCTGGTGCGCGCGGCGCTGCCGCATATGTACCGGCAGGGCTGGGGGCGGATCGTCAATATCTCCTCGGTGCACGGCCTGCGCGCCTCCCCCTACAAGGTCGCCTATGTGACGGCCAAACACGGGCTGGAGGGGTTGTCGAAGGTGACCGCGCTGGAGGGCGGCCCGCACGGCGTGACGAGCAACTGCGTCAATCCCGGCTATGTGCGCACTCCCCTGGTCGACGAACAGATCGCGGATCAGGCCGCGGCGCACGGTATCCCCGAACAGGAAGTGCTGGAAAAGGTTCTGCTTACCGAGAGCGCGATCAAACGCCTCGTCGAGCCGGACGAGGTCGCCGCACTGGTGAGCTGGCTCGCTGCCCCGGAAGCCGGGATGGTCACCGGTGCGGCGTACACGATGGACGGCGGCTGGAGCGCGCGATGAGGGCGCGCTCCGGCCGGCCGTCCCGGCAGGAGAAATAGCATGCAACCACTGTGGGTGCCGACCGAACAGGACATCACCGAGGCCGCCCTCACCGACTTCGCGCGATTCGTCACGCAACGCACGGGTGCGAACACCGCCGACTATCACGCACTGTGGCGCTGGTCGGTCGAGGACATCGAGGGGTTCTGGCACGCGCTCTGGGATTATTTCGCCCTCGGGGATATCGCGGGCGAGGTACTGGCGGATGCGCGGATGCCGGGCGCGCGGTGGTTCCCCGGAACCCGGCTCAACTATGTCGACCAGGTGATCCGCCGGGCGCGCGCCGACCGGCCCGCGATCAGAGCGGTCGGCGAGGACGCCCCGGTCCGCGATATCTCCTGGGCCGAACTACTCGACCACACCGCCGCTTTCGCCCGGACGCTGCGCACCCTGGGCGTTCGGGCCGGCGACCGGGTGGCCGGATATCTGCCGAATATCCCGGAAACGATCGTCGCGTTCCTGGCCACCGCGAGTATCGGCGCGGTGTGGAGCGCGTGCGGACAGGACTACTCGCCGAAAGCCGCGCTGGACCGGCTCGGACAACTCGAACCCACCGTCCTGGTCACCGCCGACGGTTACCGATTCGGCGGCCGGGCGCACGACAAACGCGCCGATATCGCCGCGTTGCGCGCGGGCCTGGACTCGGTACGCGGCACGGTCGTGATCGAACGTCTCGGGCTCGCGGTGCCGGATGCGATCTCCTGGGACGACGCGATCGGCGGCGCCGAGACACCGCGGCCGGACCTCGCCACCGAACTCGTGGATTTCGACCATCCGTTGTGGATCGTCTTCTCTTCCGGCACGACCGGCCCGCCCAAGGGCATCGTGCACGGACACGGGGGTGTAGTGCTGGAACACCTCAAAGCCGTGGCGCTGCAATCCGATATCGGCCCGGACGATACGTTCTTCTGGTACACCAGCCCGAGCTGGATGATGTGGAATTTCCAGGTCGCGGGCCTGCTGACGGGGGCGACTATCGTCACGTACGAGGGCAGTCCCACCGCGCCGGCCCCGGACACGCTGTGGCGGATCGCCGCCGATGTCGGCGCCACCATCCTGGGTATCAGCCCGGGTTATGCGCTGGCCTGCATCAAGGCGGGCTCGGTTCCGCGCGCCGATCACGATCTGTCGGCACTGCGCACCGTCGGCGTGACCGGCTCCGCGCTACCGGCCTCGTCGGCGCGGTGGCTGAGCGAGCACGCCGGCGAACACGTCCACGTCTCCTCGATCAGCGGCGGCACCGATGTGGTCTCGGCGTTCCTCGGCGGCGTGCGCACCGTACCGGTATGGCCGGGCGAACTGTCGGCGCCCTTCCTCGGTGTCGCGTTGGACGCCTACGACCCGGCCGGGCAGCCGGTGCGGGGCGAGGTGGGCGAACTCGTGATCACCGCGCCGATGCCGTCGATGCCGGTCCGCTTCTGGCGCGACGAGGACGGTACCCGGTATCGCGACGCGTATTTCGACACCTTCCCCGGTGTCTGGCGGCACGGCGACTGGATCACCGTGACCGAGCGCCACAGTGTCGTCGTGCACGGCCGCTCCGATTCCACCCTCAACCGGCACGGTATCCGGATGGGCAGCGCCGATATCTACCAGGCGGTCGAACGGTTGCCGGATATCGCCGAGGCACTGGTGATCGGTGTCGAACAACCCGACGGCGGCTACTGGATGCCGCTGTTCGTGGTCCCGGCGCCCGGCGCCGAACTCACCGAGGAGCTCCAGGCGCTCATCGCCACCACGATCCGCACCGAGGTCTCGCCCCGGCACGTGCCGGACGAGATCATTCCCGCTCCCGGCATCCCGCACACCCGCACCGGCAAGAAACTGGAGGTACCGATCAAGAAACTGTTCCAGGGCGCCGACCCGGACGGCATCGTGGACCGCAACGCGGTGGACCGTCCGGAGCTGTTCGACTGGTACCGCACGATCCGGCCGGGCGGTGGCCGCGCCCAGAGGTGAGCTGCCGGTTTCCCGCGTCGTTCCGCGGGTAAGGCGTGCGCACGGGGGCCTGAACAGGCAGGAGGCAGTCTTGAGCAAGAAATCCTTCCGCACCGGCGACAAAGTCGAATGGAACAGCCACGGCAGCACCGCCGAAGGCGAGGTGGAAGAGGTCATCACCTCCGATACGGAGGCGGCCGGCCGCACGGTGCGCGCCTCCGACGAGGACCCACAGTACCGGGTGCGCAGCGCAAAGAGCGGCCGCGACGCCGTGCACAAACCCGACGCTCTTCGCCCCCGGGGCGACTGATACCGGAGGTGGCGGTCGTGTCGGACGACAACGAGAAAACTCGCGCGCAGTTCGGCGACGCCGTCAATATGACGGCCGCGGAACTACGGCGGTGGCTCGATACCGACGAGTCGAAATCGGTCGGGCAGAAGCCGTCCGGGGGCGGCGAATCGACCGGGCATTCCAGTGGGCGTCGCATCGTCGAACTGCTCGAGAAGAAGACGAAGGATCTCACCGCCGACGACTATGCCCATATGCGCAAGGTCGTCGGATACGCGCACCGTCACCTAGAACAACGCCCCGCCGGCGACACCGGGCACAGCAGGTGGCGGTATTCACTGATGAATTGGGGCCACGATCCGGAAAAGGCCGCCGGGTAGGGCCCGCGGAGCCGTCGCGGTGGAGGCGTGAACACGCCCCACCGCGCTCTGCTCGCGCCCTCCGGGCCGGCGGTGGTCAGTTCGCCGCGGCATCCTGTTTGATCGCCGAGACCTCGAATTCCAGGACGACCTTGTCGGCGACCAGCACGCCGCCGGTTTCCAGCGCCGCGTTCCAGGTGATGCCGAAATCCTTGCGGTTGATGGTGGCCGAACCTTCGAAACCGACCCGGACATTGCCGAACGGGTCGGTGGCCTGGCCTTCGAACGTGAAGGGGACGGTCACGGACCGGGTGATGCCCTTGATGGTGAGGTCGCCGGTGACGTCGAACGCGTCCGGACCGGTCGGCGTGATCGCCGTGGAGCGAAAGGTGATCTCGGGGTATTCGTCCAGGCCCAGGAAGTCGAGCCCGCGCAGATGCTTGTCGCGGTCGGCATTGCGGGTGTCGATGCTGGCCACCTGGATCGTCACCTCCCCGGAGGAGTTGGCCGGGTTGTCGCCGTCGAAGTACGCGCTGCCGGTGAATTCGTTGAACGCGCCGCGCACTTTGGTCACCATCGCGTGCCTGGTGACGAAACCGACCCGGGTGTGGGTCGGGTCCAGTACGTAGGTTCCGCTCAGCTCGTTCACGTTCGTCGCGGTCGTCATCCTGTGCCTCCGAGTGCTTGTTGATGTGTCATATAAAGCCTGCGCCGCAATTGGTGATATGTCAACTACTAGGTTACGCTGGACATATGACCGAGACGCGATGGCTCGACGAGCGCGAGCGCCGGGCCTGGCGGGGCTACCTGACGATGCACGCCCGGTTGGTCGCCCGCCTGCACCGGCAGCTACAACAGGACTCCGGCCTGTCGCTGGCCGATTTCGACGTACTCGTCCAGCTCACCGACCGGCCCGAGCCGCGGATGCGGGTGGGGGAACTGGGGCAGGCCCTGCAATGGGAGAAGAGCCGGCTGTCCCACCACCTGGGCCGGATGCAGGGACGCGGGCTGGTGCTGCGCGAAGACTGTCCGGACGACGCCCGCGGCGCTTACATCGTGCTCACCGAGCAGGGCCGCGCCGCGATCGAACAGGCCGCGCCGAGACATGTCGACACCGTGCGCGAGCTGGTCTTCGACGCACTCACCGACGACCAGGTGGACGCTCTGGCCTCGATCGCCGGCCGCATCCTCGGCAGACTCGACGACACGGACCAGAGCAGATGATCCCGCCGGCAGGGCGCACTCACCCCTCCCGGTAGGCAGGGCGCTCGACGCATCGCCTCGCGTCGTCCGCCGGGCACGGCAGCCGCTGCCGTCAGAATCGCCCGGGCCCCACCCAGGCCGATATCACCCGCGGGTTCCTCTGGATGGGCTGCCCGCCGAATGCGCACGAATCATCCACTCGGCGGCCGGAACTCGCCCCGCGCACGAGCCTCCGCCGCTGTGCAGACCTCCTCCGTCCTGCGTCGCCGTTCGGCACCCGGGTCCGCGACTCACCTGCCGCGGCGCAGGACCTCGGAGGGGGTGCGTCCGTAACAGCGGTAGTAGGCGGCGGCGAAGCGCCCCGGGTGGGCGAAGCCCCACGTACGGGCGATGGAGGCGACGGTCTGTCCGTCCCCGGGGACCGCCGCGAGGAGTTGTTCGTGCGCACCCGCCAGCCGTAGCCGCTGCAGGTAGCGCAGCGGGGTGGTGCCGAGGTGGCGACGGAAGGCCAGCTGCAGGGCCCGCGGGGTGACGAACGCCGCCGCCGCGACCGCGGCGACGGTGATGTCCTCGTGCACATGCGATTCCAGGTAGGCGATGGCGCGGCGCACCACGCCGGGGTGGGCGTCGCGGCGGTCGGCTGCGCCCGGTGCGGTGACCGCGGTGGTGGGCACGGTCGCCAGTACGGTCGCGGCCAGATAGTCGGTGGCGGTGGCGACCAGCAGTGGATTGCCCGCGGTGGCGGGGTCGGCGGCGAGATGCTTCATATGCGTGACCGCCTCGGTGAGCCGGCGGGCGGCGGCCGGGGTACGCGGCCCCGGCGCGGTGATCCGCACCGGCGCCCCACCCGCGCCGGCGGCCACGCGGTCCAGCAGTGCCGAATCGAACAGCGTGAGGTCGTAGCGGCCGGCGCGGATGATTCCCGAAGTCGGGAGTTCGTTCGCACCGAGCAGCCCGACCCGGCCGGGCGTGAGGTTCTCGGTTCCGTCGCCGGGAGCGCTGTGCTCGATCACCCCGGCGTGCACGCTCGCCACGCACAGCGTGCCTGTCTGCTCGATGCCGTAGGAGAGGTCGAACCCCAGAGCGATCCGGTCCAGGGTGACGGCGCCGAGCACATCGCGGCGCAGGCCCACCGAGGTGTGCCGGGGACCGGTATGACCGATCACCACCCCGGGGTATGCGGTACGAAGGAATGCCTCGATCTCACCGAGGTCTTCGCTGTGGAACACCGGATAGCGCACCGCCTCGAAATTTCTTGGGACCCTCGGCCGGTTCGGCGGCCGGAACACTGCGCTCTCGGAGAGGGACTCGGGTAACGGACTCGGGGTAATCGGGTATGCGGATTCGATCGGGCACCGGCCGCCCGGTGGCCGGACGCTCCCGCGGCGCCGGGCACCGGACGGCCCGAAGCGCCGGCATGCGGATCTCGCCGCGGCCGGCCCCACCTTCGGGACAACCGCGGCTCAGGCGGCCCTGCGGGGGCGGGGCATCGAGACGCCGTCCATGATCTCGGTCCACCAGCCCTGCAGCGGGCTGGGGTCGGGCCATTGCACGTCAACGGCGCCCTGGACGACCCGAGCAGGTGACGAGTCGCCGGTGGTGACGGACCCGGTGGTCCCGGAAGCGGCAGCAGTAGTGGTTGTCACAACATTCCTGGCCGACATGTGGGTGACTCCTGGTTGCGGGGCCGGGCCCGGCACATGCGCCGGGCCCGGCCGCCGGAGGGAGTAGGACAGTTCGGATACGCGACGCCGGCCGGATCCTCTCGCGCTCATCGGCACGGATGCTCCGGCCGGACCGTCAGGCGGTGATCGCCTGAGGCTCGCTGTCGTGGCGTGCGACCTCGATCTTGCGCGGCTTGGCCTTCTCCGAGACCGGAATCACCAACCGCAGGACGCCGTCACGGTAGTCGGCCCGGATCGCCTCGGTATCGAGGTTCTCGCCGAGGAACAACTGCCGGCTGAATACTCCGCGAGTGCGCTCGGCCGCGATCATGGACCGGTTGGCGTTCAGCTCCGGCCGCGACGCGCGCACGGTCACCACGTTGCGTTCGACATCGAGGTCCAGTGAATCCGGGTCGATCCCGGGTAGGTCCAGTTCCACATAGAATTCATCGCCTTCCCGCCAAGCGTCCATCGGCATCACCGCCGGGCGTGCGGGCGTACCGAACACCTGCTGGGTCAGGCGGTCCAGGTCGCGGAAGGGATCGGTGCGCATCAGCATCGTCGCCACCTCCAGTTCACTCCATTCACTGTCGAAGGGAACTAAGATTATCTGTGTCATCTGACAGAGATAATTTTTAGCACTCTCCACAGGACAGTGCAAGTGGTGTCAGTAGAAAATATGACGCAACCAACAGTCGAAGCAGCTCGGCAGAACGGACTGCCGCTTCGATACGGAGGGACGCGCCGCCGGAGGGTCGCAGCCTCGGCCACCGGCGGGTCCACGAACGGGCTCGACGAGACCGGCCGGCTCCCGCCCGGCCGCGTAGCGCCGGCCGCGCGACCCTCCGGCCGCGCACCACAGCGGCCGGGGAACCACTCCTCGTCCGCCTCCGGGCCGGACGGACCGCCCCACGGAAACACAGTGCCGCCGACGATACGCACGGTGGACCGTTTCGACGGTGTCGCGCGCGGCAGCCCGGCGAGCAGCATGCCGCCAAACCCAACGACCGGGGCGGCTACTGCACGACCTACCCGAGCAGGTCCGGCCGGGCAGAATGCGGGCGGAGGCTACGGGATGCGGTACCCCCGGAAGGTCACGGATACGCGGGTCCGGAAGCCGAGCCGCTCATAGAGGGCGATTGCGCCCGTATTTCCTTCCGCGACATGCAGAAAGGGACGTTCGCCGCGGGCCTCGATACGGGCGATGACCGCCCGGACCAGGCGGGCCGCATGGCCCTGCCCCCGCGCCTCGGGGGCGGTGCAGACGGCGCTGATCTCGGTCCATCCCGGCGGCCGGAGCCGTTCACCCGCCATCGCCACCAGCCGGCCGCTGTCGCGGATACCGAGGTAGGTGCCGAGTTCCCGGGTGCGCGGCCGGAACGGACCGGGCCGGGTGCGCGCGACGAGGTCGAGCATTTCGGGTACGTCGTCCACACCCAGTTCGACCATCCCGTGATCAGGCCCGGGCGCGGGCAGGCCGGCGCCGGAGAAGATCATCTGCCGGCCCGCGAGCGTGAAGACCTCTTCCCAGTCCGACGGCGGCGCCGCCGCACAGCTGAACATATCGGCGAGTTCGCCCGGCCCGAGCAGCCGCGCGAGATCGGCCCAGTCCCGCGCATCCGGATCCGCACCGACCGCGGCGAAGGTCGCGACTTCGGGCAGGTAGGTGCGGGCCCGGCCGATCCGGCGGGCCAGATGCCCATGGTGTCCGCCCAGCGATTCGCCCACCGGGTCGTCCAGTACCGCGGTGTCCGGGGCCACCGCGGTACCGCAGATCTCGTCGTTCGCCACCCGCCGAGTATGCCGGGCGGCCCGCACCACGCCCCTGGGGTGCCCCGCCGGGGCGTCCGGACACGCAGAGGAGCCGGAAGACCCGGTCCGGCTCCCGGGTGGGGCTAGCGTGGAACGACGTGCCGGCCGGGCACAGCTAAGCGCCCTTCGACGGGAGGTAGCGGTGCCTGTGGTGGTTCGGGGGATCGGATGGATCGCGTTGTACGTGGCGGTGGCGGTGGTGCCGCTGGTGTTCGCCGTGATCGGACCCGCCGGGGGCGGCCGGGGCTTCTGGGTGGAATTCTCGGTGGCGCTGGGCTTCGTGGGCATGTCGATGCTCGGCGCGCAGTTCGCGCTGGTCGCCCGCTTCCGGGCCGTCGCGGCACCTTTCGGCGAGGACGCCCTGGTGCAGTTCCATCGCCAGGTCTCCTATGTGGCACTGGGGTTCATCCTCGCCCACCCGATCCTGCTCCAGATCGGGGGCGTCGACATCGTGGCGCTGCTGAATCTCGCCGAGGCGCCGTGGCGGGCCCGCTGCGCGGTGGCTTCGACGGTGCTGCTGCTGGTCGTGGTGGCGACCTCGGTATGGCGGCGGCGCCTGCGGATTCGCTACGAGGTGTGGCAGCTGCTGCACGGCGTGCTCTCGGTGGCGGTGGTGGCCCTGGCGCTCGCACATATGCTGCTGGTCGGCTACTACCTGGACGACGCGTGGAAGGTGTGGTTGTGGACGGTGATGACCGTCGCGCTGGTCGGGCTGCTGGTGTGGGTGCGGGTCGTCGCACCGATCCGGCGACTGCGGCGGCCGTGGCAGGTCGAGCAGAACACCGCCGAACGTGGTGACACCCGGACCCTGACCCTGACCCCGGCCGGACACGACGGCCTGCGCTTCCGGCCGGGGCAGTTCGGCTGGCTGACCGTCGGCCGATCCCCTTTCGCCGTCACGGCCCACCCTTTCTCGTTCTCCTCCAGCGCCGAAGACCACGGCCGCGTCCGGATCACCATCAAAGCCCTCGGCGATTTCACCTCCACCGTCGGCGACATCGCCCCCGGCACCCGCGCCTTCCTCGACGGTCCCCATGGCGTGTTCACCCCCGATCGCCACGAAGGCCCGGGGTTCGTGCTGATCGCGGGCGGCGTCGGCATCACCCCCATGATCTCGATTCTGCGCACCATGGCCGACCGCGGCGACCGTCGCCCGTTTCTGCTGATCTACGCGATACGGACCATGGACGAGCAGACCTTCGACGACGAAATCGTCAGAGTGTCCCGGCGCCTGGATCTGACCGTCGTACCCGTTCCCCAGGATCCGCCACCGGAGTGGGAAGGCGAGAGCGGGTTCGTCGACCGTGCGCTGTTGCAGCGCCACCTCCCCGACCGATATCGACACCGGCAGTACTTCATCTGCGGACCCACACCCATGGTCACCGCCATGGAGGACGCTCTCGCCGCCCTGGACGTACCGGCCGATCGCGTCCACACCGAACGCTTCACCTTCGTCTGATCCGATCCCGGAGGCCCGGATATGCGGCATACCTACACCACCCGCGCGGTATGGGCGATCACCTTCGTCCTGCTCGCCGCCTGCGCCTGGTTCGCCCTGGCGCTCGCCTGAGTCCACACCGACCGGCCAAAGCTGTTGTCCCGGTGTGCACGGCACGATAACCTCAATCGAGTTAGCAGAGGCTAACCTCTGATCGGGCAAGCGGACGAGGTCGGGTAGTGGATATCAACAGGCGCCGACTGCTCCGAGCCGGCCTCGGTGTGAGCGCGATACTGGCGGTCGCGGCGTGCGGAAACGGTTCTCCCGGTTCGAGTGACGGCGCCAGTGGTCCGCCCAGGCCCGGCGGAACGCTACGCGTCGGTGCGCTGGGAAAGTCGTCGAAGATCGAGCGCGACCCGCATGCCACGCTGAGCAACGACAGCGATTTCCTGATCATGTCGCTCCTCTACGATCCGCTGACCGTGCCCGGCGCCGACCCCAATGTGGCCCCACGACTCGCGGCTCGGTGGGAGGCGGACAAGGATCAGCGGCATTGGACTTTCACTCTCGCCGAAGGCGCGAGTTTCCATGACGGCCGACCGGTGACCTCGGCGGATGTGGTGTGGTCGCTGCGCCGGCTGCGCGAGATGGCCGGGGAAACCAAGGTTCCGGTGTCCTCGGCGGCCGATATCCGTCCCACGGGCCCCCACGCGGTGGTGCTCACCTGCGCCGCGCCGAACAGCCAGCTGCCGCTGCTGCTGCGGATGATGACATTCGTGGTACCCGAGGGCACCACCGATTTCACCAGGGGTGTGGGCAGCGGACCGTTCCGGCTCGAATCCTTCGACCGCGGCAACGCGCGGCTGGTGCGTAACGAGTCGTGGCACGGCGGCCCGCCCCTGCTCGACGCGATCGAGGTCACCTTGTTCGAGAGCCCGGAGTCGATGTCGAACGCGATCATGGCCGGTCAGATCGATCTGGCTTCCAGTGTCGGCGCGGTGGCCGGGCGCACTGCGGAACGCCGGGGTGATCTGAAGGTCGTCCGGCGGCCCGACGATGTCGCGGTGGCCATCGCGATGCGTACCTCCGATGGGCCGTTCGCCGATCCGCGGGTGCGGGAGGCGCTACGTCTCATCGTCGATCGTGACGCGATGGTGGCCCAGGTCCTGTCGGGTTACGGAACGGTCGCCAACGATGTTCTCGGTACCGCGGACCCGAGCTTCGACCGGTCCCTGCCGCAGCGCACGCGCGATATCGACCGGGCGAAGGCACTGCTGGCGGAGTCGGGATTCGACACGTCGAAGACCTACCAGCTGGTGACGAAACAGGAGGCCGCCGGCGAAGTCGAATCCGCCCGGGTTTTCGCCGCCCAGGCCGGAGACGCCGGCCTGACGATCGAGGTCGTCGTCCAGGAGGCCAACGACTTCTACGACCGGACCTGGCTCCAGGCGCCTTTCTACACGGTCAACTGGGGCACCAACGACTCGGTGGTGTTCTTCGCCAGCAAGGTCATGACCTCGCAGACCGCCTGGAACGAGACGGGTTTCGCGGATCCCGCCTTCGACAAGGCCTACGCTCGGGCCCTCGCCGCGCCCGCCGGTACCGAATTCGTCGAGGCCAGCCGAGAGATCCAGCGGATCCAGTACGACCGCGGTGGTTACCTCGTCTGGGGCATGGCCGACGGTATCGATATCGCCACCGCCTCGGTTCAGGGGCTGCCCGATCTCGGCGGGTACGGCCGGGTGCAGCTCGAACGAGCGTGGTTGTCGAGTTGAGGAAGGTCGCCGGTCTGGTGGCGCGCCGGCTCGTTCTGCTGTTCGTGCTGCTCGCCCTTGTCTTCCTCGTGGTCGATCTGCTGCCGGGCAATGCCGCACGCGCCGTACTCGGGCGAGACGCACCGGCGGATCGGATAGCCGCCAAAGAACACGAACTGGGTCTCGACCGCCCGCTGCCGGAGCGTTTCCGGTCCTGGTTCACCGGGGCGCTGACGGGCGATTTCGGTACCACCGCTCATGGACAGTCGGTGAACGGGCTGCTGGCCGAGAACTTCCCCCAGACACTGCTGCTGGCCTCGATCGCCATGCTGGTCACCGTGGCGGTCGCGCTGCTGTGCGGGATGTGGTGGGCGGCGCGGCCTTCCGGTTTCGCGGCCCGGGTTCTGCGACCGGGTACGGCCTTCGCCACCGCGATCCCGGAGTTCGTCGTAGCGATCGTCCTCGTGCTGGTGTTCTCGCTGTGGCTGGGTCTCCTTCCCTCGGTGACCTTCACCGATCGATCGGGCTATCCGGCGAGCCCGGAAATGCTGGTGCTGCCGGTTGTCGCACTGGCGGTACCGCAGGCGGCATGGAACGCACGTGTCGTCCGCGGCGCGGTGCTCGACGCGGCGACGGCTCCCCATGTCGACAACGCTCTCCTGAACGGACTACCGGAGCGGACGGTCCTGCTCCGGCATGTGGTTCCGTTCGCGCTCCCGGCCATCGCGGCGTCCTTCGCGACCTCCGTGGGCACCCTGTTCGGCGGCGCTCTCGTCGTGGAGACGATATTCAACTACCCGGGCGTCGGTGCGCTGATCGCCGGTTCGGTCTCCGACCGCGATACGGCGCTGGTCGCCGCGATCGTGGCGCTGACCGGCACGACGATCATGTGTGTCCTGCTGGCGGCCGACGGCATCCGCATCTGGGCGAACCGGGGCCGGCGATGATGCCCGTGCTCACCCGCCGGCGCGTCGTGGCGGCCGTATCCCCCGCACTCCTGATCGCCGCGCTCGCGGTGGCCGGTCCCTTCCTCGCGCCGCATCCGGTCGACTATCCCGTGGGCATCGCGTTCGAAACGCCCAGCGGCAGCGCCTGGCTGGGCGGCGACCGGGTCGGCCAGGACGTCACGAGCCAGCTGCTGCACGGCGGCTGGGGGTTGCTGGTGCTCGCCGCGGTCATCGCCGGCCTGGTCACCACCTGCGCGGCCGTCCTGGGTTCGACTGCCGCGCTGTATACCCGAGCCGGCGCGTGGATCGAACGCGCCGCGGACCTGTGCATGCTGCTGCCGCCGGTGCTGGCGATTCTGCTGTTCATGCTGTCCTGGCCCGAGTCCGGCACCGCCGGCCTGATCACTGTCGCGGTCGTTGCCGGAACACCGTATTCGGCACGCGTATTCGCCGCGGCCGCGAGTGGTGTCGCGCGGACGGGCTTCGTCGAGGCCGCCCGCGCGCGCGGAGAACGCCCGGGTTACCTGGTGTTCCGCGAATTGCTGCCGAATCTGCGTCACACCCTGCTCACCCAGCTCGGCCTGCGGTTCGTGGAAGCCATCTACATCGTCAGCACGGTGTCGTTTCTGCAGTTGCCCACCTCGCTGGGTGCCGCCAACTGGGCGGTGATGGTCCGGGAGAACGCGTCGGGAATCCTGCTCAATCCCGCGGCGGTGCTGGCTCCGAGCCTGGCGATCGGTCTGCTGGCAGTGAGCGTCAACAGTGCCGTGACCGCCTTTGCCGGGGAACGGCCGATATGAGCGGCGGTGTAGTCGTCGACGATCTGTCGATCCACGCGCTGTCCGGTGCCGAACTGCTGGCGCCGATATCGCTGCGGGTGGCGCCGGGCACCGTGGCCGCGTTGACCGGGCCTTCCGGTACCGGCAAGACCACGTTGATGCGGGCTCTGCTCGGGCACCTGGCCCAAGGCGCCACCCGAACGCGCGGCACCGTGCACGTCGCCGGGCAGGACGTCTTCGCCCTGAGTCCTGCCGCGCGGCAGGACTTCCGGCGGCGGAACATCGCATTCGTCGATCAGGACCCCGGCGCCGCACTCAACCCCGTCATGCGCGTGCGCACCCTGCTCGAGGAAGCAGCGGCCCGGCCGAGCGACAGCATGCTCCGCGCCGCCCTCGCCCGGGTGGACCTGCCCGAATCCTTCCTACGCCGGCGGCCCGGCGAATTGTCCGGCGGCGAACAGCGGCGACTCGCACTCGCCCTCGCCCTCGTGCGCGAGGTGGGCGTCCTGGTGGCCGATGAACCACTCGCCGGCCTCCACGGAAACCTGCGCAATGCGATCGCCGACCTCCTGCGCTCACTGGCCACCGAGGATAAGCTCGCACTGGTGGTCTCCGGGCACCACACCGAGATCCTGCACCGTCTCGCCGACGAGGTCGTCGAGCTGGGCGAATCACGGACCGCGCTGGTCCGGCTCGCCGCCCACGCCGCGGAGCCACCGGGCGCCGGGCCGCCCGCACTGGGCGCCGTGGCGATCTCCGCGACGGCCGGGCGCACCCGCCTGCTCGGCTCCGTGGATCTCACCGTCCCGGCCGGAGGCTCGGTGGCACTGGCCGGGCCGTCCGGGGCCGGGAAAACCACGCTGGCGCGGGTACTCACCGGACTACACACCGAGGCCACCGGCACCCTCGTGGTCGACGGCCGTCCGCTGGCCGTCGGCCGGTCCCGCCGAACCCGGCGCGACCGGCGCCGTGTCCAATTGATTCCGCAAAACCCGCTGTCCACGCTGAACCCGAAACACACGGTCCTGCAGACTTTGTCGCGACCGCTCCGCCTGACCGGGAACACCCTTCGTTCCGAGATCGCCGAGCGCGCGGCCGGCCTGCTGCGCAGCGTCGACCTCGCACCCGATCTGCTGCACCGTTACCCCGGCGCGCTGTCCGGCGGCCAGCGCCAGCGTGTCGCCATCGCTCGCGCACTGGGCGCCGAGCCCGACATCCTCATCTGCGACGAGATAACCTCGGCACTCGACGACCGGACCGCCCGCTCGATCATGGACCTGATCGAGCGCACCCGGCACACCCGTGGCATCGGCGCACTCGTCATCAGCCACGATATGGCCGTGATCGCCGCCTACTGCCCGCATATCGTGGTCCTCGGTAATGGCGCCGTCGTCGAACAGGGCCGCACCGCGGAGGTGCTGGCCGCCCCGCACGCATTGGAGACCAAGGCCCTGCTCGCGTGACCCCGCGGCGTGCGCGGCCGGATCAGAACGGGTACCGCTGAATCTCGGATTGCACAGTGATCCATTGTGTTTCGGTGAAGGTATCGAGGTTGGCGGTCGGCCCGCCGAAACGGCCGCCGACTCCGGAGGCCTTCAGCCCGCCGAACGGGATCGGCGCCTCGTCGTCCACGGTCTGATCGTTGATGTGCACGGCGCCCGAGACGATCCGGTCGGCGAGTTCGTAGGCCTTGAACGCGTCACCGGTGAGGATGCCCACGGACAGGCCGTACTCGGAGGCGTTGATGATATCCACGGCCTCCTCGACCGTGTCGTAGACCAGGACCGGCGCCACCGGGCCGAAGATCTCCTCGGTCCAGGCAGGATTGTCCGGGGTGAGGCCGGTGAGAACGGTCGGCCGATAGAACAGATCCGTGAACTGCCCGCCCGCGGCCACTGTCGCGCCCGCCTCGACGGCCGCGGTGACCAGTCCGTGGACCCGGTCGCGCTGGCCGGCATCGATGATCGGACCCAGCGCGTTGGCCGGGTCGGTGGGATCGCCCACCGGAATGTGCCGCGCTGTGTCCGCCAGGGCGGCCACGTACTCCTCGGCGACGGACCGGTGCACGAGATGCCGGCCGGTGGTCATGCAGATCTGCCCCTGGTGCAGGAACGATCCCCAGGCGCCCGCCGACGCGGCCGCCTGCACATCCGCATCGGGTAGCACCAGCAGCGCATTGTTACCGCCCAGCTCGAGGTGCAGTTTCTTGAGCAGCGGCCCGGCCGCCGCGGCGATCCGGCGGCCGGCGACCGTGGAGCCGGTGAACGACAGGCACGGGATCCGCGGGTGTTCGACCATCGCCGCGCCCAGTGCGCCGCCGCCGGGCAGCACATGCAGCACCCCGGCGGGCAGCCCCGCGTCCCGCAGCAATTCGGCCAGGGCCAGCCCGCCCGAGATCGGGGTCCGCGGATCCGGTTTGAGGATCACCGCGTTACCCAGGGCGAGCGCCGGGGCGACCGACCGCATCGACAGGATGGCGGGGAAGTTGAACGGCGAGATCACCCCCACGACCCCCACCGGAATCCGGCGGGCCACCGACAGGCGCGGTTTCCCGGAGCGCAGCATCTCCCCGTACGGGTGCGCGGCCAGGGCCGCGGACTCCTGCAGTTCGCTCGTCACCAGGCCGACTTCGAAGGCCGCCTTCCCCTGCCCCGAACCCGCTTCGGCGACCAGCCAGGAGCCGAGCCGGTCCGGGTTCTCGCCCAGCAGCTGCGCCGCGCGCAGCAGGACGGACACTCGTTCGTCGTAGGTCCGGGCCGCCCAGTCCTGATGCGCCGCCGTCGCCGAGCGCACCGCTGTCTCCAGTTCGGCGGTCCCGGCTTCGCCCACGGTGTCGAGCACTGCGCCGGTGGCCGGCGAGACCACGGTCAGGGTGCGGGAGACGGGCCGGAAGGTGCCGTCGAACAGCGCGTCGCGCCACGAGGTGGTGGCCGAATCGGCGGTGGTGGTCATAGGGGAACTCCTGAAGTGCGGTGTCGTGCGTAGGAGAGAGTGGCCGCGAGGACGAGTATCCTCGCCGCACCCGCCGGCGGTGTCGATTGCGCCCCATCCGGCGGCGCGAACCGGGACCGGCTGTGTGCTCGCGCGGAAATCCGGCGGGCGAGCGGTCGGGGTCAGGCCGCCTGCTGCCACCCGGTATAGGCCTCCGCCAGATAGGCGGCGCCGTGCCGGGAACCGGTGACCAGCGCTAGTTCGCCGCGCTGCCGTGCGATATCGAACGGCGACGCCCCCTCCACGGAGTGGAGCATGGTGGTCATCCAGTAGGAGAAGTGCTGGGCCTTCCATACCCGGTCGAGAGCCCGCTCGGTATACCGGTCGAGGGCCTCGTCCCCGGCGCCGGCAAGGAAGTCGATGATCGCCTCGTGCAGTACGCGGACATCCGCGAGCGCCAGGTTGAGCCCTTTGGCACCGGTCGGCGGTACCGTGTGCGCGGCATCGCCGGCCAGCAGCAGCCGCCCGTAACGCATCGGGGCGGTGACGAAGGAGCGGAACGGCAGCACCATCTTCGCGCTGATCGGCCCCTCCTGGATCTCGAAACCGTTCCCGTTCACCCGGCGGCGCATCTCCGCCCAGATCCGGTCGTCGTCCCAATCCTCGGGCCGCTCGCCGGGTGCGCACTGGAAGTACATCCGCTGCATCGTCGGCGTGCGCTGGCTCACCAGCGCGAAGCCGTGCTCGGACTGCGCGTAGATCAGTTCCGGATGCGAGGGCGGTGCCTCGGCGAGGAACCCGAACCAGGCGAACGGGTATTCGCGGAACCATTCACCGCGGGTCCCGGCCGGGAAGGCCTTGCGGCAGATGGACCGGGAGCCGTCGGAGCCGACCACGAGGTCCGCCTCGATCCGGCCGGGGCTGCCGTCGGAGTCGATGAAGGACACCACGGGCCGTGCGCCGGAGGTGTCGACCGCGGTATCGGAGACGCCGTAGCGCACATCGCCCCCGTCGGTCTCCCGGCGGGCCGCCAGATCGGCGAAGACATCATTCTGCGGGTACAGCCAGACGGATTCGCCGACCAGTTCCTGGAAATCGATGCGGTGGTTCTCACCGCCGAACCGGAACACCACACCGTCGTGCCGGTCGCCGTCGGTGATCACCCGATCGGACACCCCGGTGTCGACCAGGGTGCGCACCGATCCCGCTTCGAGGATTCCGGCGCGGATCGTGGTGGCGATATCGTGCCGGCTGCGGATATCGATGACCACCGAGTCGATTCCGGATCGGTGCAGCAGATGGGAGAGCAACAGCCCGGCCGGGCCCGCCCCGACAATCGCTACCTGGGTCCGAGTGGTGGTCACAGTGCGTACTCCTTCGTATCGTCGGGTCCGGTGAGGGGCGCCGGTGCCTTGGCTTCGGAGTGCCGGGCGGCCAGGCGGGGAACCGTCGCCAGTGCCAGCAACCCGATGGCGGCGACCACCGCGAAGAAGTAGAAGCCCCACGGATGAGCGGAACCGGCCACGATGAGGGCACCGGTGATACTCGGCCCGAAGATGGCGCCCAGGCGGCCGACCGCGGAGGCGAGACCGAGCGCGGTCGCGCGGACCTCGGCCGGGTAGGCCTGGGTGACGTAGGCGTAGACGAGCACCTGGGCCGAGAAGACGAAGATGCCGGTCACCAGTACCAGCGCATTGAGCAGCACTGTACTGGGCACCTTGATGCTCAGCAGCGCCAGCAGCACCGCGGCCGCGCCGAACCAGACCAGGATGGTCGGTTTGGTGCCGCGCCGGTCGGCCAGGGTCCCCGCGACGATCAGGCCGATGATGGCGCCGATGTTCAGCACCAGCAGCAGGGTCAGCGAGGTGGACATATTGTAGCCGGCGTCGCGCATCAGTTTCGGCAGCCAGGTGTTGAGCCCGTAGACCAGCAACAGTCCCATGAAGGAGCCGACCCACACGCCGAGAGTCGTGCGCAGGTACTTCGGCTGCAGGACCACGGTGGGGCCGACACGTTCGGTTTTGCCCTGGGCCGCCAGATAGGCATCCGATTCGGGCAGCTTCCACCACATCAGCGGCAGCAGCAGGAATCCGGCGATACCGCCGGCATAGAACAGGATTTCCCAGTTCGGCACGAGCCAGAGCGCGAACAGCGAGGCCAGGACCGCGCCGAAGTGATAGCCGGTCATGGTGAAGGTGCTGGCGAAGGCCCGGCGCGAGGCGGGCATGTGCTCGGCCATGAAGGTGAGCGCGGTCGGCATACAGGCGCCCAGCCCGAGCCCCGCGAGCAACCGGAAGGCACCGAACACTGCCACCGACCCGGCCCACGGCACCGCGATGGTGAACACCGAGAACAAGGTGATCGAGGCCAGCAGCACCGAGCGTCGGCCGTAGCGGTCGGCGAGCGGACCGACTCCGGCGGCACCGATGGCGACGCCGACCAGGGAGATGGTCGCGGCGAAGGTCGCGCCCGACGCGGTGAACCCGGCGTGGTTCTCGTCGATCAGGGTCGGAATGACCGCGCCGAGGACGACGAGGTCGTACCCGTCGAGGAGCACGGTGAGCCAGCACAGCGCGGCCGGCCACGACAGCAGTTTGTTCATGATGGGGTTCTCTTCTGATCTTCGGGTCGCCACGATGCGACCCGGCTTGTGACGGCACTCACGCTAAGCTCCGCTTCCTCAGAAATCCAATAGATGATTTTCTGAAGTGGAATAGAGGAGATCTATGGCATCCGATGTGGACCTCAATCTGGTTCGGACATTCGTCCTGCTCTACGAGACGCGCAGTGTCACGGCCGCGGCCGATCTGCTGGGCGTGACCCAGCCGACCGTCAGCTACGGGCTGGGCAAATTGCGTAGGCGGCTCGACGACGAACTGTTCGTCCGCGGGCCCGGCGGGCTGGTCCCGACCTCGGAATCCGAACGGCTGTACCCGCCGCTGCGCGCCGCACTGGCCGAGGTCACCGAAACACTGGGCGCGAGCACGGACTTCGATCCGGATCGGCCCACCCGCTTCACCCTCGGCCTCTCGGATCTGGGTGAGGTGACGGTGCTGCCGCTGGTTCTGGCCGAACTCGCAACCCAGGCGCCGCAGGCGGGTCTGCGGGTTCAGGCGTTCGACCTGGACACCGCGACCGATCGGCTGGCCCGCGGTGAGATGGACGCCATCGTGGCCAGCCCGGTCCTCGATTCGCCCCGACTGCGCCGGACCCCCCTGTTCACCGAGGGATACGCGGGTATGGTCGCCGCCGATCACCCCCGGCTGGGCACCGGCACCCCGACGCACGCCGATCTCGAACGAGAGCGGCATGTGGTGGTGGACGGCGGCAGCGGCCATCTGGGTCCCCGCCGGGCGCTGGTCGAACATCGGCTGGAAAGCCGCATCGCGGTCCGGGTCACCCGGTTCGCGACGCTGCCGTACGTGGTGCAGGACAGCGAACTCGTCGCGATCGTCCCGGAGCGGGTCGCTCGCGCGCTGGCCCGGACCCATTCCGTGCGCATCTTCGCGCTGCCCTGGTCCATCGAACCGGTCGAGGTGGCCGCCTACACCCGGCACGCGCCCGGACGCAGCGCCGCTCAGCGCTTCTTCCTGGAGGTGATCCGGACGGCCATGGACAAACTGCCGGCCCTGTGAACAGGCCGAACTCACGGCATCGCCCTCAGCCGACCCGTTCGACCAGTGCATCGTCGACCTCGACCACCGCCCCCGTGGCCGCCCGGACTTCGGCGATGGTGACCCCGGGAGCGGTTTCCAGCAGCACCAGTCCACGCTCGGTCACGTCGAGCACGGCCATATCGGTGATGATCCGGTCCACACAGCCCAGACCGGTCAGCGGCAGCGTGCACTCTTCGACGATCTTGGGCTCCCCCGACCGCGAGACGTGGTCCATCATCACGATCACCCGCCGGGCACCGTGCACCAGGTCCATGGCGCCGCCCATCCCCTTGACCATCTTGCCCGGAATCATCCAGTTGGCCAGATCACCGCGCACGCTGACCTGCATGGCGCCCAGCACCGCCACATCCACCTGGCCGCCGCGGATCATGCCGAAGGACTGCGCGGAATCGAAGAACGAGGCGCCGGGCAGCACGGTGATGGTTTCTTTGCCGGCATTGATCAGTTCGGGATCGAGTTCGTCCTCGGTCGGATACGGGCCCACCCCGAGGACACCGTTCTCCGAATGCAGTACGACGGTGATGTCGCCGGGCAGATAGTTGGGCACCAGCGTCGGCATCCCGATGCCGAGGTTGACGTACTGGCCGTCTTCGAGTTCGGCGGCGACCCGGGCCGCCATCTGTTCGCGGGTCAGCGTCATGCGCGCACCGTCCTGTTCTCGATTCCTACTTCGACCTTCCCGGCGGGGACAACCCGCTGGACCTGGATCCCCGGGGTGTGCACCTGGTCGGGGTCCAGTTCGCCGGGTTCCACCAGATGCTCCACCTGGGCGATGGTGATCCGGCCGGCCGCGGCCGCGGGCGGGTTGAAGTTGCGGGCGCTGGCGCGATAGACGAGGTTGCCGTGCCGGTCACCCTTCCAGGCGTGGACCAGCGCGTAGTCGGTGACGATCCCCCGCTCGAGCACATAGGTGACGCCGTCGAACACCCGGGTCTCCTTCGGCGGGGAGGCCACCGCGATCCCACCCGCGCCGTCGTAGCGAAGCGGAAGTCCGCCCTCGGCGACCTGGGTTCCGACCCCGGCGGGGGTGAAGAACGCCGGAATACCGGCGCCCCCGGCCCGCATCCGCTCGGCGAGGGTGCCCTGTGGGGTCAGTTCGACCTCGAGTTCGCCGGACAGGTACTGGCGGGCGAATTCCTCGTTGGCGCCGACATAGGAGCTGATGGTGCGGCGGATGCGGTGCGCCGCGAGCAACACACCGAGGCCGAAGCCATTGGTCCCGCAGTTGTTGCTGACGACCTCCAGGTCGGTGGCGCCCTGTTCGAGCAGCGCGTTGATCAATATTTCCGGGATCCCGACCAGTCCGAATCCACCGACGGCCAGGGACGCGCCGTCGGGGATATCGGCGACCGCTTCGGCGGCTGTGGCAATGACTTTGTCCATCACGCGGTCCACAGTAACCAGATTTGTGCGGAATGTGAACTCATGTGCGTATAGTGAACGCAGCGCACGGTGATTGATCCCGCCCGAACCGGGTCCTATGCTGTTCGCATCCCGTAGCAATGTCCACATCCCGAACGCGAGGTCGCGCATGCTCCAACTGCCCCCGCGGTACCGCGGTATCGACAAGGACGAGGAAGCACCGCTCGACTTCGCCGATTACCGCACCACCGCCCTCCGTCACCCGAAACAGCCGCTGATCCTGCTCCCCCAGCGACTCGGCGAACTCACCGGTCCGGTGCTCGGCGAAGGCCGGGTCGCCGCGGCGGACGCCGACCTGACGCTGACCCGCGGCGGCGAGGCGGCCGGGCAGCGCATCGTCGTCCACGGCCGGGTCCTCGACAGTGACCGCAAACCGGTACCGAACACCCTGGTCGAGGTCTGGCAGGCCAATGCCGCTGGGCGCTACCGGCACCAGGGCGACCAATGGCCGGCCCCGCTGGACCCGCATTTCGACGGCGTCGGCCGGGTACTCACCGACAGCGACGGACACTACTCGTTCACCACGATCAAGCCGGGCATCTATCCGTGGCGCAACCACCACAATGCGTGGCGCCCCGCGCATATCCATTTCTCGCTGTTCGGGCGCGCCTTCACCCAGCGCCTGGTCACCCAGATGTATTTTCCGGACGACCCGATGTTCTTCCAGGACCCGATCTACAACTCGGTTCCCGACGGCGCCCGCCAGCGCATGGTGAGCGCATTCGACTACGAGGCCACCACCGACAACTGGGCGGTGGGCTACCGGTTCGACATCGTGCTGCGCGGCCGCGACGCGACCCCGTTCGAGGAGGACGACGACCACGATGAATGACACCGATTTCGCCCCCCGCTATCCGGTGACCGCCGGCGATTTCACCACGGCGGAGTTCGGCCCCACTCCGTCGCAGACCGTGGGCCCCTTCCTCCACATCGGACTGCCCTGGCCGGACGGCCCCGATGTGGTGGCCCCCGGCACGGACGGCGCCATCACCGTCACAGTGACAGTCCGCGACGGGGGCCGGACCCCCGTCGCGGACGCGCTCGTGGAGATCTGGCAAGCCAATCGCGAGGGCGTATTCCAGCATCCGGACGACCCGCGCCCGCAGACCGACCCCGGTTTCCGCGGATTCGGCCGGTGCCCCGCCGACCCGACCGGTACCGTCCGGTTCACCACGGTGAAACCCGGGGCCCTGGTCGGCGACGGGGAAACCGAAGCGCCCCATCTGAACGTGTCGATCTTCGCGCGCGGCATGCTCAACCGGTTGGTCACCCGGCTCTACTTCGCCGACGAAGAGTCCGCCAACGCCGCCGATCCCGTGCTGTCCGCACTCCCGGCGGCCCAGCGGCACAAGCTGATCGCCACCGCCACCGCCGAGGGTTACCACCTCGACATCGTCGTACAGGACGCCGATCCGGACGGCGCCGAGACGCCGTTCTTCCACTTCTAGGAGGATCCGAGTGCCGCGTGGAGAGCTGTTCGATCCGCTTTTCGGGGCGGCCGAGCTCGGCGCCACCCTGTCCGACCGCGCCTGGATCACCGCACTGATCCAGGTCGAGTGCGCGCTGGCCCGCGCCCAGGCCGCCACCGGGGTGCTCGACGAGGAATACGCGAACGTCATCGACGCGGCCGGACCAGAGTTGGCCGGACGACTGGACCCCGAGCAGCTCGGCGGTGCCGCGGTGGCCGGCGGCAACCCGGTCATTCCGCTCGTCGGCGAACTGCGCCGGGCCTGCGCGGCGGCGAATGTGCCACCGGCGGCCGTCCACAAGGGCGCCACCAGCCAGGACATCCTCGACAACGCCCTCTCGCTGCTGGCCCAGCGGGCCGGCACACTGGTCGTCGACGACCTGCGCGCCGCGGCGGACTCCGCCGCGACCCTGGCCCGCGATCACCGGGACACCCCGATGGCCGCGCGCACCCTCGGTCAGCAGGCGCTGCCCACCACCTTCGGTGCGCTGGCGGCCGGCTGGTGCGCCGCACTCGACCGGGCGGCGGGCTCGGTCACCGCCGCGCTGGCCGACCTGCCGGTCCAGTTCGGCGGTGCCGCGGGGACTCTCGCGGCGCTGTACCCGCACGGTCCGGCGATCGCCGACGCGCTCGCGGCGGAACTGGGGCTGGCGCCGCAGCGGGTGCCGTGGCACACCGACCGCACACCCCTCGCCGAACTCGCCACCGCCCTGGGCGTGGCCGCCGGCGCGGTGAGCAAGATCGCCACCGATATCGTGGCGCTGTCCGCTACCGAAATCGGTGAGGTGAGCGAGGATTCGCCCGGCGGTTCGTCGGCGATGCCTCATAAGCGGAACTCGGTGGCCGCGATCACCGCGCGCGCCGCCGCCCGGCGTGTCCCCGGGCTGGTCGCGACCGCGCTCGGCGCGATGGACCACGAAATGCAGCGGGCCGCCGGAGCCTGGCACGCCGAATGGGAAACTGTCACCGACTTGCTCCGCCTGACCGGCGGCGCCGCCCACCGGCTGGCCCAGAGCCTGACCGGGCTGCGGGTCGATCCCGCGGCGATGTCGCGCAATCTCACGGTCACCGGCGGGTTGCTGCTGGCCGAGCGGGTGACCGCGGCACTGTCCGAACACACCGAGCGGGCGCGCGAGATCGTCACCGCCGCGGCCACCGCCGACCCACCGGCATTGGACAGCGACCCCGAGATCGTCGCATACCTCGGCGCGGACCGGGTCCGGGAACTGCTGGACCCCGCCGGATATCTGGGCCATGCGGCCGATTTCGTCACGCGGGTCCTCGGCGAACGCGGTGACGAGGTCGACGGTCCGGCCACCCACGAAACCGCCGGGCCACAGTAACCCGGGGACGCGACCGAGAACGAACCGAACGGAACAGGTGATATGGCGTCGACCGCAGCGGATCCGACCACGAGCGTCGAACTCTCCTACCGGGCTTTCGGCCCCACCGGTGACGCGCCGACCGTAGTCCTGCTGGGCTCGCTCGGTTCGGACCGGTCCATGTGGGACCCGCAGATCGCCGCGCTGGCCGCCGGCCACCGGATACTCGCGGTCGAGCTGCGCGGGCACGGCGAATCCCCCTCTCCGGCAGGCGATTACACCGTCGCCGAACTAGCCGGTGATGTACTCGCGCTGCTGGACCGGCTGGGCCGCGACGCGGTGCACCTGGTCGGGTTGTCGCTCGGCGGTGCGGTCGCCCAGCGGATCGCCGCCTACCATCCCACCCGGATCCACACCCTCACCCTGCTCTGCACCGCCGCGAAATTCGGTACCCCGCAGACCTGGCTCGACCGGGCTGCCGCGGTACGCGCCGAGGGCACCGGATCTCTCGCCGAAGCCGTGGTGGGCCGCTGGTTCACCGCCGGCCTCGCCGCCCGGGACCCCGAACTCATCGCCCGCAGCCGGGCTATGGTCGCCGCCACGCCGGACGCGGGCTACGCCGCCTGCTGTGTCGCCCTCGCACAGTGGGACGGGCGCCCCGATCTCGCCCGGATCACGGCCCCCACCCTGGTGATCGCCGGTGCCCAGGACCCGGCCACCACACCCGGCGATATGCGCGCCCTCGCCGACGGGATCGCGAATTCCGTACTGCACGTGCTCGATCCCGCCGCCCACCTGGCCAATGTCGAACAGGCCGGACAGGTGTCGGCGCTGATCACCGCGCATATCGCCGGCCGGAGTGAACGCACCGCGGCATTCGAGCGGGGGATGCGGATGCGGCGCGCGGTACTCGGGGACGCCCACGTCGACCGCGCCGTGGCCGGAACCACCGAATTCACCGAGCCGTTCCAGGATTTCATCACCCGCACCGCCTGGGGCGATATCTGGAGCCGGCCCGGCCTGGATCAGCACACCAGGCGGCTGCTCACCCTCGCTGTACTCACTGCCGTGGGCAACACCCACGAGCTCGATATGCACATCCGCGCGGCACTGCGGGCCGGGCTCGAGCCGGCCGAGCTCGCCGAGGTGTTCCTGCACACCGCGGTCTACGCGGGTGTGCCGAACAGTAACCTCGCCTTCGGACTCGGCAAGGCGGCACTGGCCGACGGTGTCGGGTCCCGCCCGGCCGACGACACCGCGGCCGGACCCGCCGACGAGGAAACACATCGATCATGACCGAACCCTCACCGGACTACGTGCAGTCGCTGGGCCGCGGCCTCGCCGTGATCCGCTCCTTCGACGCCGGCCATCCCCGGCGCACGCTCAGCGAGGTCGCCAAGGCCACCGACCTGACCCGGGCGACCGCGCGCCGCTTCCTGTTGACCCTGGTGGAACTGGGCTACGTGCGCACCGACGGCTCACTGTTCTGGCTCACCCCCCGCGTACTGGAACTCGGCTACAGCTATCTGTCGAGTCTGAGCCTGCCCGAGGTCGCCGGGCCCCATCTGGAGAGCCTCGCCAACC
This sequence comes from Nocardia rhamnosiphila NBRC 108938, assembly GCF_000720425.1. GTDB lineage: Bacteria > Actinomycetota > Actinomycetes > Mycobacteriales > Mycobacteriaceae > Nocardia > Nocardia rhamnosiphila. The sequence continues at coordinate 1,577,576 of NZ_JOAJ01000001.1, forward strand.
AGGTACACGAATCGACCTCGGTCTCCATCCTCGACGGTGAGGACATCGTCTATGTGGCCCGCGTACCGGTGAGCCGCATCATGACCGTCTCCATCACCATCGGGACGCGCTTCCCCGCCTACAGCACCTCGATGGGCCGGGTACTACTGGCCGGGCTCCCCGAGGCGGCGTTCGAGGAGTACCTCGCGAAAGTGAGCCTCACCCCGCTCACCGACCGCACCGTCCTCACCGCCGACGAACTGCGCGAACAGGTACACCGCACCCGGGAATCCGGCTACTGCCTGGTCGACCAGGAACTCGAGCAGGGGTTGCGCTCGATGGCCGCCCCCATCCGCGACCACACCGGCACGGTGTGCGCCGCGGTGAACATCTCCACCCACGCCGCCCGGTACACCGCCGCGAGCGTACGGGCCGACCTGCTGCCCCCGCTGCTGGCCACGGCCGCGGCCATCAGCACCGATCTCGCGCAGGTACAGAACCGCGCCTGAGTACGACGAAGGAATGCCATGATCGACGCCGTCATCTGCGAACCCCTGCGCACCCCGGTGGGCCGGTTCGGCGGGGTGTTCAAAGATGTCGCCCCGGAAACCCTGGCCGCCGGCCTGATCACCGAACTCCTCGACCGCACCGGCCTGTCCGCGGACCAGATCGACGACGTCGTCCTCGGCCAGGCCTCCCCCAACGGCGAGGCGCCGGCGATCGGCCGGATCGCGGCGCTGGACGCCGGGCTCGGCGTCGAGGTGCCCGGCCTGCAGGTCGACCGGCGCTGCGGCTCGGGACTACAGGCCGTCCTGCAGGCGTGTATGCAGGTCGCCACCGGCGGCAGCGACCTGGTGCTGGCCGGCGGTACGGAATCCATGAGCCGGGCCGAGTTCTACGCCACCGATATGCGCTGGGGCGTCAAAGGCGACGGTATAGCCCTGAGCGACCGGCTGGCCCGAGCCCGGATCAGCGCGGGCGGCAGCAATTTCCCGGTCCCGGGCGGCATGATCGAAACCGCGGAGAATCTACGCGCCGAATACTCCATCGGCCGGGCGGAGCAGGACGCGCTGGCGGTGCAGTCGCACCAGCGGGCCGTCGCCGCCCAGCAGGCCGGCCGCTTCGCCGACGAGATCGTCGGGGTGGCGGTGCCACAGCGGAAATCGGACCCGATCCTGGTCGACACCGACGAACACCCCCGCGCCGACACCACCGTGGAAGCCCTGGCGAAACTGCGCCCGATCCGCGGCGGTGTCGATCCCGACGCCACTGTGACCGCCGGTAACGCCAGCGGTCAGAACGACGGGGCCGCGCTCTGTATCGTCACCACCGCCGCCCGCGCCCGCGCCCTGGGCCTGCGGCCACTCGCCCGCCTCGCCTCCTGGGCCGCCGCCGGAGTACCGCCGCGCACCATGGGTATCGGTCCGGTGCCCGCGACCGAGAAAGCCTTGGCGCGAGCGGATCTGACGCTCGACGATATGTCGGTCATCGAGCTGAACGAGGCATTCGCCGCGCAGACCCTCGCGGTCCTGCGCAACTGGAAGATCGAGCCCGACGACGAACGCCTCAACCCCAACGGTTCGGGAATCTCCCTGGGTCACCCGGTGGGCGCCACCGGCGCCCGCATCCTCGCCACCCTGCTGCGCGAACTGGACCGCCGCGAGGGCCGCTACGGCCTGGAAACCATGTGCATCGGCGGCGGGCAGGGACTGGCGGCGGTTTTCGAACGCATCGCCTAGGGCATTCGCACAGGTAGCATCCCGAGGACCGGACAAGCCGTTGCCGGCCCCGAGCCCGGCCTGGGCTCGGGGCCGTAGAGCCGTTGGCGGGGCAGCGCCGGGCGTCGGCTCAGGACCACGGGCGGACGGTCTCATAGCGCGGGGCGGATGTAGGACGGGTTTCCGAATGCCGCACCGAGACCCGACCCGAAAGCCCGATCCGGTTCCCGGATCCTCGACCGGCTTGGAACGCAACCCCGCGTGTCTGCCCGGCCACCGGGTGTACACGCCGTATTCTGCGCCCGACCAGGCTTTATCCGGCTTCGTCGAGCGGGAGGTAGGCATGGCGGGCGAGTTCGAACGCGGCCGGGGCAGGGCCGCGGCACTGCGGTGGCGCCCGAACGCGCCCGGGGCCGTGGCCGCCGGCCGGAGCACCGGCCACTGAGCCCCGCGGACCGGGCGGCGGTCCCGGCGCCGATGCTCGCCACCTCGGGCCGCCCGCCGGACGGCCCGGACTGGGCGGTGGAGATGAAATGGGACGGGGTCCGCGCCATCGTGATCTGCGCGGGCGCGGACTGCCGCCTCTACAGCCGCAACCGCCGCGAGATCACCGGCTCCTATCCCGACCTGGTCACCGCCCTCACCGGCCACCTCGGTGGCCGGGACCTGGTGCTCGACGGCGAGATCATCGCCCAGACCCCGGCCGGTGTGCCGTCGTTCCGCCTACTGCAGCGCCGTATGCACGTGGTACGGCCGGGCCGGGCGCTGATCGGTGCGGTACCGGTACAGCTGTTCCTGTTCGACATCCTCGCCGACGCCGGTGCGGACGTGACCGGGCTGAGCTACCTCGACCGTCGCGACCGCCTGCAGGCGCTCGCACTGGACACCGCGCCGGTGCAGACTCCGCCGTACTGGGTGGACGCCCCCGCCGACCGGTTGCTCGCCGCGGCACGGGACAACGGGCTGGAAGGCATCATCTCCAAACGCCTCGACTCGACCTACCTTCCCGGCAGCCGCTCCCGGTCCTGGATCAAGACCCCGATCCGCAAGACCACCGAGGCCGTCGTGGCCGGCTGGACCGCCGGCACCGGCTCGGCGGGCGCGACCTTCGGATCGCTGATCCTCGCCGCCCACGACGCCGACGGACGGTTGGTGCACATCGGCAATGTGGGTACCGGGTTCACGACGGCCGCGCGCCGGGCGCTGCGGGCCAGGCTCGACGAGATCGCCCGCGCCGAGGCGCTGTTCCCCCTGACCCCGGGACGCTTCGGCCGTCCCGGGACCCCGCATTGGGTGGATCCGGTGCTCGTCGGCGATATCGAGTACCGCGAGTACACCGGCGAAGGGCTCCGGCATCCGAGTTGGAGAGGCCTGCGCACCGACAAGACCCCGGACGAGGTGGGCATGCCCGCGTAATGCCGGATCCGCGTTTCGCGATCGGCCCGTGCCTCCGCCGCGGTATCCCGGAAATTCCGGCACCACGGCGTCTCCCGGTACATCCTCTGGGTATGAGCACGCAGCCGACCACCGATCCCGAAACTTCCGATGCGCCCGATTATTCCGCTACGCATCTGGACCACCCCAGCCCCCGCCTGCTCTACGCGGTCCGGCACGGCCAGAGCACCATCAATGCCGGTATCCGGCCCGCGACCCCCGCCGAATCCGACGATATGGTCATCGAGCTGACCGATCTCGGAAAGCGCCAGGCGGTCGCCCTCGGGCGATGGGCTGCCGCGCTGCCGCCGGAGCAGCTTCCGGAAATCGTCCTGTGCTCCCCGTATCGCCGGGCCGTACAGACCTGGCAACTCGCGGAAGCCGAACTCCGGGCGGCCGGCGTCGCGCTGCCCCGCCGGGTGACCGACCCGCGTCTGTACGACCGGTTCCGCGGCACGCTGGCCCATATTCCCGTCTCGGAGGTCCGGGAGCGCTACCCCGAGCAGTACGCGGCCGAACAGGCCGACCCGCTCGGTTACCGGCCGCCCGGCGGCGAATCCTTCCACGATGTCGCCGCCCGGATGACGGGGGTGCTCGATCGCATCGCCGCCGATACCCGGCATCGCCGGGTCCTCATCGTCGCGCACGACGCGGTGATCCTGCTGCTGCGCCGCCTGCTCGAGCACCTCGACGACGCCGGGACGCTCGCCGTCGCCGCCCAGGGGTTGGCCGGAAACGCCTCGGTCACCGCATGGGCCGAGGAGGCCGGCGGCTACCGCCTGCTGTACTACGACCACCGCGCGCATCTCCCGCACACATGACCGCCCGGGGCCGGGTGGACAGCCACCGGGTTGTCCCGGGGTCGCGGCATTGTTACTGTCCGTTTCGTACACGTTCTCAGGGCGGGGTGGAATTCCCCACCGGCGGTCATGGCATCCGGTCGGATCCGGTGCACGAGCCCGCGAGCGCCACGGTGTCCTCGGACGCCGTGGGTCGAGCAGATTCCGGTGTGATCCCGGAGCCGACGGTCACAGTCCGGATGAAAGAGAACGCGGCACCGGAGTGCCCGCCCGCGGGTGTCTCCTGTTCGCGTCGTCATGCCCTGGGTGACACAGCGAGCAGGAGGAACAGAATGTCACCCACACCGAACCGCATCGCACTCGTCGCCGCCCGGTGGCACGCCGAGATCGTCGGCCGGGCCGTCGCGGCCTGCCGAGCCGGGCTCACCGAACGCGGCATCGTCGATATCGAGGTGTTCGAAGTCCCCGGCGCCTTCGAAATCCCGTTGCGGATCAAACAATTGGCCACCACCGGCCGGTACGCGGGCATCGCGGGCTGCGCCTTGGTGGTGGACGGCGGTATCTACCGGCACGACTTCGTCGCGGCGACCGTGGTGGACGCGCTGATGCGGATACAGCTCGACACCGATGTACCGGTCTTCTCGGCGGTTCTGACCCCGCATCACTTCCACGAACACGCCGAGCATCTGGAGTACTTCACCCGCCACTTCGAGATCAAGGGCGCGGAACTGGCCGCCGCCATCGCGGCCACGGTGACCGCGGCCCCGATCCCCGTCTGACCCGGATGCCGGACGCCGCCGGGTGGGCCGACCCCCGGCGGCGTTCCGGTCATCGGAATCGGCAGTTCTCAGAGCTGCGAACCACCGCCGTCCACGACGAGTTCGGCACCGGTCGTGTAGATGGCGTCGAACGCGAGGAACAGCACCACCCGGACGACTTCGGCCGGGGTTCCCCTGCGCGACATCGGGTTGTCCGCGGCCATCTGTGCCTTCGACTGCTCCGCCGCGTCGCGGAGCGTCGACTCCGGAGCAACACGCCGCGCACTGGGCATCGGGGGCGGCTCGGTCGCCGGACACCTCAGAATGCGTAGCGCACCGTCAGCCAGGGCGTCCGCTCGGCGATGAGGCCGGTGAGGGTAGCGACCCCGGCGGCTTTCACATTGTTGCGGTAGCGCACGTTCCACATCCCCGAACCGGAGCGTTTGGCCTGCTGGACGGCCGGCTGCCACAGCAGGTCCTCGGCCTTGGGATGCCAGCCGAGATTGACCTCGTGCAACTGTTCGTTGTGGGTGAGCATGATGATCTCCGCGGCCGCCTGCGCCTTGAAGGCGGGCCCGGTGCCGTCGGAGAGCAGCTCCAGTAGCTCGCCCCAGTCCTCCTCCCAGCCGGGGCGGACGACGACCGGGGAGAAGTTGACGTGGACCTCGTAGCCCGCCGCCACGAAGTCGTCGATCGCGGCGATGCGCTGCCGGATCGGCGTGGTGCGCAGATCGAGCAGCCGGGAGTCGGCCTCGGGCATGAGCGAGAATCGGATCCGGGTCCGCCAACGAGGATCCATGTCGAGCAGATCGCGGTTGACGTATTTGGTGGCGAACGAGGCCTTCGCGGTGGGCCAGTCCCGGAACGCCGTGATCAGGTCGGCGACATTGTCGCTGACCAGTGCGTCGATCGAGCAGTCGCTGTTCTCCCCCAGGTCGTAGACCCACGCGTGGGGATCGCACTGGTTCGGCACGGTCTTGGGTCCCTGCCGGCGCACGTGCCGGCCGAGATAGCCGATGATCTTGTCGATATTGGTGAATACCGTGATCGGGTTGGCGTAGCCCTTGCGGCGGGGAACGTAGCAGTAGGCACACGCCATCGCGCAGCCGTTGGAGGTGGAGGGGGCGATCCAGTCCGCCGAACGCCCGTTCTCCCGGGCCGTCAGCGATTTCTTGACCCCGAGCACCAGGTCCTCGGTCTTGACCCGGATCCATCGGTCGATATTGCCCGCGTTGCCGTGCAACCGGTCGATCTGCCAGTGGGAGGCGACGGGGATGATCTCGGCGTCGGGGAAGCGCGCCCGCACCTGCTGCCCGCGCGGGCTCGCCAGCGCGTCCGGTTCGGCCCACAGGCGACGGATGTCCAGCAAGCGGGGTCCCGGTGTGGGCCGGACCGGGCCCGATACCGCGGCGGAGGCTGTCATGCCCCCTGCCTACGCCACACCCCCGACATTCCGGCGCGAACCGGCGGCCCGTGTGTCCGGCGACACCGCCGGCGTTCCCCCGGCCCCGCTCGGTTCCTATCCTGGAAGGACACGCGTAGTTCCTGGTCACCGAGACGAAGCCACCGCGAACACAGGAGCACCCATGGCCACTCTCCACTTCACGGAAACGACCGACGCGACACCCGAACAGTTCGTCGCCGCACTCACCGATTTCGGGCCGGGCCGCGAGGAACTGTTCGGGAACAGCACGGACAAATACCTCGAGGTGCACACCCGCGGCCCCACCGAAGCCGACGTCACGGAGGGATCGCGCGGAATCTGGGAACGCCTGCACTACGACTGGTCGAATCCGCATCGGGTGGTCATGACGACCACCGACTCCAACCTGTGGGGTGGCCGTTCCGGCCACACCTACCAGTTCACACCCCGCCCGGACGGAAAGACCGACGTGGATGTCGTCGTGGTCCGCGAGGGGAAGAATGTGGCCGGCCGGGCGCTGGGAGCCGTGGTCGGGTCGGTCGGCCGAGGCATGCTGCGGAATGCGTTCCACAAGACGGTCGAGGCAGTCGAAGCCCGCGCCAACGGAACACCACAGAGCTGAAGCCGGCCACCGGCTGCCGGCCGGGCGCGGCACCGGACGGATCGGCGTCCGCCGCGCACCGGCCGCCCGGCCACGGCGTGCTCACCAGGTGTAGAAGCCCTGGCCCGTCTTCCGGCCCAGGTGTCCCGCGGCGACCTTCTCCCGCAGAATCGCCGGCGGCTCGAATCGGGCACCGACCTCACGGGCGAGGTGTTCGGCGATGGCGAGGCGGACGTCCAGACCGACCACATCGGTCGTGCGCAGCGGCCCCATCGGGTGTTTGTAGCCCAGCGTCATCGCCGCGTCGATATCCGCCGCGGAGGCGACGCCGTCCTCGAGCATCCGCATGGCTTCCAGGGCGATCGCGACACCCAGCCGCGAGGAGGCGAATCCCGGCGAGTCGGTGACCGTGATCGCGGTCTTGCCGAGCGCCGCCACCCAGCTCCGGGCCTCGGTGACCACCGCGGCGCCGGTGCTGCTGCCGACCACGATCTCCACCAGATCACTGGCGGGCACCGGGTTGAAGAAGTGCAGGCCCAGGAAAGTGGCCGGGCGCGTCAACTGCGCCGCCAGCCCGTCGATCGACAGTGAGCTGGTATTCGTGGCCACGACGGCATCGGGGGCCTCCTTCTCGATCCGCCCCAGCACGGTCGCCTTCAGGTCGGCGATCTCCGGGACTGCCTCCACCACGAGACCGGATGCTGCCAGGGCCGAGGCGTCGGTGGTGACCGTGAGCCGGGCGGCCACCGCTTCGGGCGCCCCGGTGAGCGCGCCGCGCGCCGCGGCCGTCGCCAGACTCGACTCCACCCGGCCGCGGGCCGCGGTCACCGCGTCCGGCTCCGCCTCGACGACGGTCACCTCGGCGCCGGCGAGCAGGAAGGCGTGCGCGATACCCGCGCCCATCCGGCCGCCCCCGTAGACCCCCACTGTGGTTGGCAGATTCATCGTGTCTCCGATTCCGATGCGATGTTCTCAAGTACGACGGCCAGCGCCTGACCGACGCCGATGCAGATGGCGGCGACTCCCCACCGCTGTCCCTCGGCGATCAGCCGTCCGGCGAGGGTGCCGAGGATCCGGGCGCCGGAAGCGCCCAGCGGATGACCGATGGCGATCGCGCCGCCCCAGGTGTTGACGACATCCGGGTCGATCTTCCAGGCGTCGACACAGGCCAGCGCCTGGACGGCGAAGGCTTCGTTCAGTTCCACCGCCGCCACATCCGGCCAGTCGATCCCGGCCCTGGCGAGCGCGGCCTCGGCGGCCGCGACGGGCGCGATCCCGAAGTCCTGGGGATCGAGAGCACAGGTTCCCCGGCCCGCGATACGCGCGAGTGGTGATCTGCCGATTCGGTCGGCCGCCGCCGCGGAACCGAGCAGCAGCGCCGACGCGCCGTCGCTCAACGGGCTCGCGTTGCCCGCGGTGATCGTCCCGCCCGTCCGGAACGACGGCTTCAGCCGGGCCAACCGCACCGGATCGGAATCCGGCCGGATTCCCTCGTCGCGGGCGAGGACGGCATCGGGGACCGGGACCACCAGATCGTCGTAATGTCCCGCTTCCCACGCGGCATGGGCCAGTGTGTGCGAACGCACCGCGAACTCGTCCTGGCGTTCCCGGGAGATACCGAACCGGTCGGCGAGTTGTTCGTTGCACTCGCCGAGCGACGCGGTCCATTCGGCCGGCATCCGGGCATTGACCAGGCGCCAGCCCAGCGTGGTCGATACCGCGGTCATATCGCCCGCGGGATGGGCGCGGGCCGGTTTGGGCAGCACCCACGGTGCCCGGGTCATCGACTCGACCCCGCCGGCCAGCGCGATATCCACGTCACCGGTTTCGATACCGCGGGAGGCGAACATCGCCGCGTCCAGGGACGAGCCGCACAGCCGGTTCACGGTCGTCGCCGGTACCGAGGTCGGCAATCCGGCCAGCAGGGCGGCCATCCGCCCGACATTGCGGTTGTCCTCGCCCGCTCCGTTCGCGTTGCCCCACACCACATCGCCGATCTCGGCCGGGTCGAGCGCGGGTGCCTTGCCCAGAACACCCGTCACGGCAGTCGCGGCGAGATCATCGGGGCGTACGCCGGCGAGTGCGCCACCGAAACGCCCGAACGGGGTGCGCGCCGCCGCGTAGACGTACGCCTCGGTCATTGTTCCTCCGTGCCACGAGAAGCGTTTCGGTGCCGCGTTGGACGATCGCCCTGTGCTGGTCGGGCACGGTCACGCCGAATTCCACGACCCCGCGGTCCGGACAGGATGTCCGGGAAGTCGACGCTGACCGCGCCGACCGCGAGGACGGCCTCGCCGGGGCCGGAGACGAGATCGGGCACTTCCTCGACCACTAGGGCCGAGGGCGGCCCGAATTCCTTGACCAGTGCAGCACACATGACGAATTCCTGTTCGAAGTAGTGAAAGGTGGCCGCCGACGGCCGGGGCAGCGCCCCGCGTCGGTCAGGGCCAGGGCGAGGTGCCGGGCAGCGACGCCAGCGCCGGATACGGCAGGGTGCCGCCCGCCCGCCGCAAGGCCGGGTCCAGCGGGCTCGCCAGGGTCGCGAAGGACTCCCCCGGTGCGCCGGGCCGCGATACCCGCTCCGGCGCATCGGTGTCGACGAGAGCGGATTCGACCGCCTCGTCCCAGGTGGCGACCACGGCGGTGCAGACGTCCTCGCCGTCGAACAGTTCCCGCCAGTAGGCGGCCGGCTGCCGGACGAAGACCTCGCCCAGCGCGGCGGTGACAGCCGGCTCCTGGCCTGCGTCGTCGTGAAACTTTTCGTCCAGGCCGACGAGTTCGACCAGCCGGTCCCAGAACTTCTGTTCCAATGCGGCACAGGCCACATGGCGGCCATCGGACGTGGGATAGATGTGGTATCTCGGGCTTCCGCCGGTCAGCTGCTCCGCACCGGGCCGGGGCCAGGCGCCGCCGGCCTGGTGGGCGGCGATATAGCCGTAGGCCAGCACCTGCAGGTTGTGGGCCATCGACACCTGGAGGTGGCTGCCCTTACCGGTGCGTTCGGCCTGCCGCAGCCCCAGCAGGATGTTGACCACCGCCGGATAGGTACCGGCCGAGATATCGGCGAGCACGGAGACCGGCAGCGAGGGCCGTCCGGTGGAGTCGGTGACCACACCCAGCAGTCCCGACTCCGCGAGATAGTTCAGGTCGTGGCCGGCTCGCGGGGCCAGCGGGCCGGACGGACCGTAACCGGTGATCGAGCAGTAGACCACGCGCGGGTTGATCGCCGCGATCGCGTCGTAGCCGAGGCCGAGCCGGTCGGCCACACCCGGACGGAACTGCTCCACGACCACATCGGCCTCGGCGGCGAGTTCGAGCACCCGGTCGCGCTGCGCCGGGTCCTTGAAGTCCACCCCGTAGGCGCGTTTGCCCCGGTTCAGGACCGCGTAGTTGGCGCTGGCCTCGCCGAATTTCGGTTCGTAGGTCCGCATTTCGTCACCGCGGCCGGGCCGTTCGAGTTTGACGACATCGGCGCCGGCGTCCACCAGCATCAGCGTGGCCAGCGGACCCGGCAGCAGTGTCGACAGGTCGAGGACCTTCACGCCCGCGAGCGGGAGTCCGGCGTCGATCATGCGATCATCTCCCGTAGCTTGAACTTCTGGATCTTTCCGCTCGGCGTCATCGGCAGTTCGGCGAGACTCACGATGCGCTCCGGCAGATAGTGCTTGGAAAGCCCCTGCGCGAGGAGGTATTGCGCGAGAGAGTCCACCGTGAGCGCGGGCGCGCCTTCCTTGACGACCACCACCGCGCAGACCCGTTCACCGAGTCGCTCGTCGGGGACACCGATCACGGCGGTGTTCAAGATGTCGGGATGGTCGAAGATCGCGGACTCCACATCGGTGACCGGAATGTTCTCGCCGCCGCGGATGATGATGTCCTTGGTACGCCCGTGCAGCGACAACCAGCCGTGCTCGTCCACACTGGCCCGGTCACCCGTCCGGAACCACAGGCCCGGCAGGTAGGCATCCTCCGTCGCGTCCGGCCGGTCGAAGTAGCCGAACACCACACCGGGACCACGCATCAGCAGGTCGCCGACGGTGCCCGCCGGTACTTCGTTCCCGTCGACATCGACGACCATGACCGCTGAGCCGGCGAAGATCGACCCGTCGGTCCGCTGGATGGCCTCCGGCTCCAGCGGCGTACAGGAACTCATGATGCTGCACTCGGTCAGCCCCCAGGCCGGGGCGATATAGGCGCCGAGCGCGGCAGCCGCCTGGGCCGGCAGGTTTCGCGGCACCGACGATCCCGCGATGATCAGGCAGCGCAGCGGGCAGTCCGGGTCACCCGCGAGATCCGTGCGCATCATGTCCTGCAGGAAGGTCGGCGCCCCGAAGAAGGAGGTGATCCCCTCATCTCTGATCACCTCGGCACCCCAGGCCGGATCCCAGCGGTCCACATGCACCGCGGTGCCGCACAGCAGCACCGTCATGACGATGCCCCATTCGAAGCCGGTGTGGTGACCGGCAGGTGAGGCGACGAGCTGGACCATCGGGTCTCCCCACCGGGAGGTCCCCACGTGTTCGGCCTGCCGGCGGGCCGCGTAGATCAGGGTGTCGTGACTGTGCATGGCCCCCTTCGGCTCACCCGTGGTGCCGGAGGTGAACCCGAGGTAGCACAACCGGCCCGGCTCGGGGTCGGCGAACGCCCGATCCGGCACGCCGGAATGAGCGGACCACAGCGATTCACCATCGCGCAGGCCGGTGCCGTCGTCGTCGAGGACGAGCACATGCTCGAGAGTGGGGATCTGGGCGCGCAGCCTGCGGGACAGTTCGAGGTGTTCGCTGCTGCGCCAGCGCCGCGGGATGACGAGCACTTTCGCCTTGCTACGGCGCAGGATGGCGGCGGCTTGATTCTCCCCGTAGGCGACCGGGATACCGGCGTAGATCGCGCCGGTCTCGTTGATCCCGAACACCATTTCGGCGTACTCGACCCAGTTCGGCAGCATGAGCACGACGGCATCGCCGACACCCACACCGAGCGAGGCGAACACCGCGGCGGCACGGTGGGCGTTGCGGTCGAACTCGCGGTAGGTCCGGGTCTCGCGGCGGCCGTCGCTGCGACGTCCGACCAACGCGACCCGGTCCGGATGCCGCTCGGCCGCCTCGGTGAGCAGCGAACGGATGGAGCGGTTCTCCCACCAGCCCGCCGCCCGCCACTGTGCGGCCGTGGCGTCGTCGACCGGGGTGTACTGACCGTCGAGAACCTCGGTCAGCGGTCTGAACGTGGATGCACTCACGACGCGTCCTTCCTGATTGCCGTGGGAGTGGACGGGAGCCCGGTCAGCGCCCGGGCGACGGCGGTGGCCGCCCCACCCGGGTCCGTCGCGGCGCGCAGCGATATCGCGTCGCGCAAGCGTCGCTCCGCGCCGTATTCGGTCAGGTATCCGTATCCCCCGTGTGCCTGAAGAGCGCTTGCGGCGGCATCGATCGCGCCCTCGCAGGCTTCGCGCAGCGCCGCCACGACCGCGACCTCGTCCTCGGCGCCGAAGGCCGCCGCGGTGCCCACCGCCGCTCGCGCGGCCTGATCCAGGAGTGCCCCCCGCACGGTGGGCAGCGCGGTCAGGGCGGCGCCGAACTGCTCGCGGCCCGCCGCGTACTCCGCGGCGGCGTCGGCCGCCGCGCCCGCGATCCCGGCCGCCACGGCGGCCGCGCCCAGGCGCAGCCGTCGCCGGGCCGCCGCGGTGTCCACACCGTCGAGGTCGTGGTACTCACCGGGGCGGGCATCGACTTCCAGGGCGCGGGTCAGCGCGCCACCGAACCCGGTGCGCCGCAGTGGGTCCGGAGTCAGCGCGGCCGGCGGCAGCAACACCGCGTGATCGGTGTCGCCGAGCAGCAGCAGATGCGGCCGTTCGGCCGCGACGTCCACCCGGGCCACGATCCCGCGCAGGGCGCCGTCTTCCCGGGTGAGCCGTACCTGCGCCGCCGCCGCGTCGACGACAGCGACAGCGGCTGTACCGGCATGCAGTCCGGTGACGAGTTCGGCGAATCGCTCGTCGGCGCCGAGCACATCGACGGCGGTATGGGCCTGCGCCGCGGCCCAGCCCAGCGCCGGCCAGGCGCGGCCGAGTCGTTCGAAGACGAGTGCCGTGGTCGCCCTGTCGGCGCCACCACCACCGGACTCCTCGACGGTGCCCAGTGTCCAGACACCGAGCGCGGCGAGTTCGGAGACCAGTCCGGCGATCTGCTCCGGTGCGTCGGTGAGCACCGGGTCGTGCGCGGCGGCGAAGGCGTCGAGCATCTCCCGCAGATCGCGCTGATCCCGATCGAGCGCGGGCCCCCGCCAGGTATCGGACGGGGTCACGACCAGAAACTTCCGGTGTCGGGGCGGCGCCGCTCACCGAAGGAGGCGCTCACCTCGTGGGCTTCTTTCGTCTGCAGGTACAGCGAGAGCTGCTGATCGTGCGCCAGCCGCGCCTGCCCTGAGACACCGTTGTGGCGCGCCGAGAACGCGCCCTTCATACCGGCCAGGGCCAGTGGGCTGCGGGTGGTGATCTCCGCGGCCACCTCGGCGGCGCGGGCCGCCAGCTCGGCGGCCGGAACCACCTCGTTGACCAGTCCCATATCCAGCGCCTGGGCGGCGGTGTACTTGCGGTTGAGGTACCACATCTCCTTGGCGCGTTTGCGGCCGATGGTGTCCTCCAGGTACCAGCTGCCGTACCCGGCGTCGAAGCTGCCGACCATCGGGCCGACCTGACGGAACACCGCGGTCTCCGCGGCAATGCTCAGATCGCAGACGGTGTGCAGCACATTGCCGCCGCCGACCGCGAAACCGTTGACCGCGGCCACGATCGGCTTCGGGATGGTGTCGATCGCCTGGTACACATCGATGATCGGCAGCACCTGGGACTGGTCCAGCGAGGTGACCGGGTCGTGTTCCCCGCCGATGCAGAAGAACTTGTCGCCGGCACCGGTCAGGACGGCCGCACGCAACTGCGGGTCCAGCCGAAACTTCTGCAGCGCGTCGAAGAGCTCGAGGCAGGTCTGGTGCCGGAACTTGTTCCCGGCGTCGGGCCGGTCGAGGGTGATGGTGAGAACCGGCCCGTCGATGCTGGTGCGGATATCGTCGTAGGTCATCTCAGTTGTTCTCCTCACGAGACGGGGCGGTGCGGAATCCGTGGCCGGCCTTGATACCCAGCCGTCCGGCGGCCACCATGCGGCGCAGCAGCGGCGGCGGCGCGTAACGGGCATCGCCGGTCGCCGCGTGGGCGGCCTCCGTGGCGTGCAGGTGCACGTCCAGGCCGATCATGTCGAGCAGTTTCAGTGGTCCGGTCTTGTAGCCCAGACCCAGTTCCAGTGCGGTATCGATGTCCTCGGCGGTGGCCAGGCCCTCGTCGTACTCGGCCACGACATCGTTGAGATAGGGCAGCAGCAGCGCGTTGATCAGGAAACCCGGGCGGTCGTCGACCACCACCGCGACCTTGTCGTCGAGCGTGTCGACGAGTGCCACCAGCCGATCGATCAACTCCTCCTCGCTCTGCAGCGCGCGCACGATCTCCACTGTGCGCATGATCGGCGCCGGATTGAAGAAGTGCAGTCCCGCGACGCGGCCCGGGTCGGGCAGCCCCGCCGCGAGGTCGGTGACCGACAGCGCGGAGGTATTGGTGAGCAGCGGGACCCGGTCCCCGACCACCGCCGCGACCTCGGTGAACAGCGCCGTCTTCACCTCGGCGTTCTCGGTCACGCATTCGAGCACGGCGTCGGCCCTATGCAGATCCGCGACCGAGGTGGTGCCGGTGATCCGGTCCAGCACTGCGCGCTTGTCCGCCTCGGTGACCTTGCCGTGGGCGATCCCCCCGTCCAGGAAAGCGGCCACCGTTGCCAGGCCCGCGTCGAGACGGGCGGTATCGGTTTCGACAGCGACGACCGTGCGGCCCGAGGCGGCGAGCACCTGGGCGATGCCCGCGCCCATGGTGCCGAGGCCGAGGACACCGACCGTCGCGAAGTCGGGAGTGGACTCACTCATGTTCTCTCCTCAGGACCCGAACAGCCGGGTGTCGTCGTAGGTGTAGAAGCCGCGGCCGGTCTTGCGCCCCAGGTCACCGGCGGCGACCATGCGTTCGACCATCGGTGGCGGGAAGAACTTCGGATCGCGCAGTTGTTCGTAGAGCCGGGTGGCCACCTGCTGGTGGATATCCATCCCGACGATGTCGAGCAGCCGGAACGGCCCCATCGGATGGCCGAGCGAACCGAGCACGGCGGCATCGATCGACTCCTTGCTGGCCACCCCCGCCTCCAGCGCGCGGATGCAGGAGTTCTCCCACGGAATAAGGAAGCGGTTCACGATGAATCCCGGCCGGTCCTTGGTGACCACGCTCGTCTTGCCCAGCGAGCCCAGGAATTCGATGGTGGCCTTGTGCGCCCAGTCGGCGGTGTGCCGGCCATCGGCCACCTCGATCAGTTTCATCAGCGGCGCCGGATTGCAGTAGTGGGTGCCGACCACCCGCTCCGGGCGTCGCGAACCCGAGGCGATACCGGTGACCGACAGCGTCGAGGTGTTGGTGTGCAGGAGTGCCGACTCCGAGACGATCTCGTCGAGCCGGGCGAAGAGATCCTTCTTCACCGCCAGGTCCTCGAAAACGGCCTCGACCACGACATCGCAGGGCGCGAGTTCGGCGAGCTCGGTGGTTCCGGTGAGCGCGTCCTTGGCGGACCGGCCGGCGTCGGCGTCCAGTTTGCCCAGCCGCACGCTCTTGTCGAAAAAGCCGTGCACGGTATCGATTCCGCGCCGCAGGTTCGCATCGTCGATATCGAACAGTACGGTCCGGTAGCCCGCGCGGGCCATGACGGTCGCGATTCCCGAACCCATCGTGCCGGCGCCGAGGATGGCGACGGTTTTGCTCTCGTTGCTCACTTGGTTCTCCTGGATCTCAGCGGACGCTCTGGCCGCCGTCGAGGACGATGACCTCGCCGGTCATGAAATTCGAGTCGCTGCCGGCGAGCAGCAGCAGCCAGGGCCGGATCTCGTCGGGTTCGCCCATCCGGCGCGCCGGGATGGCCCGCACCACCCGTTCCGTGGCCTCGGCGTCGTCGCGGAGTTCGGCGTTCAACGGGGTGGCGAAGTATCCGGGCGCGATGGCGTTGACCTGGATACCGTGCCGAGCCCATTCGATGGCCATCGACCGGGTGAAGGCGATGACGCCCGCTTTCGACGCCGAATATGCCGCGTGGTTCGCCACGCCCTGCAACGCGAAGTTGGACGCGATATTGACGACCTTGCCCCCGCCCTGCGCGATGAGATGGGGGCCGACCGCGCGGGTGGCCAGGTAGGTGCCGCGCAGATTCGTCGCGATCACCCGATCCCATTCGTCGGCCGGCTGGTCCACCAGCGGAGTGGAGGCGACGATCCCGGAGTTGTTCACCAGGATGTCCACCCGGCCGAAGGTGTCGAGGGTGGCCTGCACCATCCGCCGGACCGACTGTTCGTCGGTGATATCGGTCGGGCAGGCCAGCGCCCGGCCCTCGGCCCCGCGGACCTCGGCGACGAAGGTGTCCAGCTCGGCCGCCGTCCGGGAGGCGACCGTGACGGCGGCGCCCGCTTCCGCGAGGGCGTAGGCCATGGACCGGCCGAGGCCGCGGCCGGCGCCGGTGACGATCGCGACCTTTCCGTCCAACGCATTCATAGAAGCTCCTTCGGAGTGGGTTCATGCGGTCCGCGGAGGCCGGAGCGAAGGCGGAGGTATCGCATCACGGAAGCTCCTTCATCGCGCGGGTGGTCTCGCGGCCGATGAGCAGCCGCTGGATTTCGTTGGTGCCGTCGTAGATCTGGGTGACCTTGGCGTCGCGCAGGCAGCGCTCGACACCCAGCTCGGCGAGATCGCCGTACGGGCCGAGGATGCGGACCGCCTCGACCGACACCTGGAAGCCGAGGTCGGTGCAGGCCTGTTTCATGACCCCGATCTGGCCGGGCGTCACCCGGGGGTTCGTATCGACCTGGCGCGCCACGGCGTGCAAGAGCAACCGTCCCTGCAGGATCCGGCCGCGCAGCTCGGCGAGCGCGAAGGTGTGCTCGTCGGCGAGCCGGTGGCCGTAGCGCGCGGTCAGGGCGGCCAGCGTGCGCGCGTACGCGGCACGGGCCAGGCCCACACCCTGGGCGGCGGCGCTGATCCGGGATTTGACCACGGAATTCATCACCACCGACCAGCCCCGTCCCTCGTCACCGAGGAGATTCGCGCGCGGCACCGCGACGTGGTCGAAGAAGAGTTCGGCGGTACTCGAACCGTGCATGCCCATCTTGTGGAAGGGCTGCCCGCGCTCCACTCCCTCCCAGCCGCCTTCGACCACGAAGGCGGTGATCCCGTCGCGGCCGCGGGTGCGGTCGACGGTGGCGAAGCAGATGATCACGTCGGCGCGATCGCCGCTGGTGATGAACGTCTTCTGCCCGGTCATCGTCCAGCCTTCGGACGTGGGGACGGCGGTGGTGGTCAGGCTCGAGACATCCGAGCCCGCGCCCGGCTCGGTGATCCCCAGCGAGCCGTAGCGCGACCCGTCCAGTAGACCCGGAATGTAGCGCTGCCGGAGTTCCTCGCTGCCCGCGATCAGGATCGGGTACGCCGCGTGCATCTGGGTCATGAAAACGAGACTCGTCGCGGCGCAACCGGCCGTGATCTCCTCCATCGCCACGGCATAGGCGACATTGCTGTCACCGCTGCCGCCGAGGCGTTCGGGAAAAACCAGCCCGCACAGCCCGGCTCGGGCCAGCGCCTGCACACTCTCGTGGGCGAAGGTGTGGGTCGCGTCCAGTTCGGCCGCCCGCGGCGCGACCTCGTGGGCCACCACCTCACGGGTCGTCGCACGGACCGCACGTTCCCGGTCGGTCAGTGCGGCATCGGCGGCCGGTTCGTCGAGCAGTTCGTGCAGTGCCAGGTACGCCTCGGGATCGGTGTCCATCTCGAGAAGCCCGGCGCTCATAAGGCGGCCTCCGGGTCGGCGAACCGGGCCCGCCGGCGCTCGAGGAAAGCGCCGATGCCCTCGGTCGATTCATCTCCCGCCACGGCCAGGGCCGCCAGCCCCGTTTCGACCGCGAGGCCGGTCTCGAGCGGTGCGTCACGGCCGACGTCCAGGGCGTGCAGGATCGAGCGCACAGCGTGCGGGCCCTGCGCCGCGATCTTCTCGGCGATTCCCACGGCCGTCGGCAGCAGTTCCTCCGGAGGCACCGGGGGAACCGGGGTCAGCCCGAGGTCGTAGGCGCGGTCGGCATCGATCCGGGTTCCGGTGAGCATCAGATGCGCGGCGGCGCGCGCCCCGATGGCACGGGGAAGACGCTGCGTGCCGCCGTAACCGGGAATGAGCCCGAGCCCGGACTCCGGCAGTCCGAGTGACGCCCGAGTGGACAGCACCGGGAACGTCGAGGCGAGCACCAGTTCGAACCCGCCGCCCAGGGCCAGACCGTTGACCGCGGCGATCACCGGGACCGGCAGTTGCTCCAACGTCCGGAACGCCCGCTGCCCGCCGGTCATCGTCTCCCGGGCCCGGTCGGGTCCCATACCCGCGAGCTCTTTCAGATCCGCACCGGCGCTGAACGCCTTCTCCCCCGCACCGGTGAGCACGACCGCGCGGACACCCGGGTCCGCGGCCGCCTCGGTCGCCGCCGCGACGAGCGCGGTGAGCACCGCGGCGTCGAGGGCGTTGAACACCTCGGGCCGGTTGATGGTGAGTGTCGTGACAGGGCCGGATGTTTCGCGCAGTAGCACCGTCACGACACGGCCTCCGCACGTTCGGCACGGGCCGCGCCGACCGCGCCGGCCTCCAGCAGCGCCTCCACATCGTCGCGGGCAAAACCGACGTCGAGCAGTATTTCGCGGGTGTGCTCCCCGAGATCCGGGAACCGCTGGTTACGGGGTGCCACGGAGGCCAGCCGGAATGGACTGTGCACGCTCACCAGCTCGCCGCCCGAACCCGGGACCGGCATCAGCGCACCGCGCGCCCGCACCTGCGGATCCCGCACCACCTCCGACAGCGACTGCACCGGTGCGGCGGGGACGTCGATCTCTGCGAAGATCCGCAACCATTCCGCGGCGGTTCGGGTGGCGATCCGCTCGGCCACGGCACGGGTGATCCGCGGCCGGTGGGCACGGCGACCGGCATTGTCGGCGAGATCCGGGTCGGCGGCGAGTTCGGGAAGGTTCACCGCCGAGCAGAAGCGCTGCCACATGGCATCGTTGCCGATCGCCACCACCAGGCTCCGATCGGATGCCGCGAAGGGCTGGTAGACCGCGAGTACCGAATCGGTGCCGCCGCTGGGCGCGGGCTCCGGCTCACCGGCGTGGTAGGCCGCGATCCGGGGCGCCATGAGCGCCAGATCGGTATCGAGCAGCGAGACATCGATGAGCTCGCCCTCGCCGGTACGGGCCTGCCGCACCAGGGCCGCGTTGATCGCGACCGCGGCGCACATTCCGGTGACCACATCCGACAGCGCCGTCGAAACGCGCTGCGGGCTGCGCCCCGCTTCACCGGTGACCGACATCAGACCCGAACGCGCCTGGGCCACCAGGTCGTAGCCGGGAAGGCCGCTGTCCGGGCCGTCCAATCCGAAGCCCGACATCGCGCAGTAGACCAATCGGGGGTTACGGGAGCGAAGGGAGTGGCCGTCAATTCCCATACCGACCAGTTTGGCAGGATTCATATTCTGCAAGAACACATCGGCGGTATCCAGCAGTCGCAGCAGCACATCTCGCCCGGCTTCGGAGCGCAGGTCCACGACGATCGACTTCTTGTTCCGGTTCGCCGACGCGAACCACGCCGACGCACCGTCGACGAAAGGCGGCCCCCAGCTTCGCGCGTCGTCGCCGTACCCGGGACGCTCGACCTTGATCACCGTGGCACCTAGGTCGGCCAGGTACATGGTCGCGGTGGGCCCCGCGTACGACGTGGTCGAATCGACCACCCGCAGGCCCGTCAGCGGTCCGCTGTACTCGTCGTTCATTCCTTCACATCCTCTGGGTATCGGGTAGCCGGCGTCGGGGTCGAGAAGAGCGCCC
Source organism: Nocardia rhamnosiphila NBRC 108938 (assembly GCF_000720425.1). Lineage (GTDB taxonomy): Bacteria > Actinomycetota > Actinomycetes > Mycobacteriales > Mycobacteriaceae > Nocardia > Nocardia rhamnosiphila. The sequence goes on from NZ_JOAJ01000001.1 coordinate 1,597,265, forward strand.
CGATCAGCGGACCGATACCCGGAAAGAACGGCCGGCCGGAAGCGAGAACGGCGGCCGCCCCGAAATCGAAGAAGCCGAGCGGCTCGATCGACGCTCCGCCGAGACTCGTTCCGGCGGGCCGGCCCACCGGGACAGTTGACCGCTCTGTCGAAATGTTCATGGGTTCCTTCCTCGCCGGACAGACCGGCTTGCCCCGGCGAGCCGACGATGCAACATCACGTGTCCGGTGATGCCATCAGACTAAGGGAAAATAGACAATGTGCGCAAGGTCCAACATTTACATTCTCAGTTGCCTCGGCTCGCGGGTCAGAGCAACGCGAAGGAGCGCAAGCAGCGCGTACGGCGGATGCCGTGCCTTTTCGGCCGCCACCGACGTCATAGCCACGTGATACCGTGTGCACAAGAGCAAACATCCAACATTTACATCGGCTAGCGAAGGGCGGGTCAATGACCAACGGCGTCGAGCAGAAGATGATCGGACAAGCGGTCCTGAAGCCCCGCCAACAGGTCGAGAAGGCCCTCAAGGAAGCGATCATGTCCGGCGAACTCGAGAGCGGGGAGATGCTCCCGCCGGAGACGGAGCTCGCCCGGCAGTTCAACGTCAGCCGAACGACCCTGCGCGAAGCCCTGCGGACACTCAGCTCCCAGCACCTCATCGCCAAAGTTCCCGGCGCTCGCGGCGGGAATTTCGTTCGATCGGTCGACTATCGCTCACTCGGTACCGTTATGACCGAAGCGGTCGACAATCTCCTGGCTCTCGGGAGCATCGAGTTCGACGAAGTGGCCGAGGTCCGACAGAATCTAGAAGTGCCGTCCGTCCGCCTCGCTGCCGTCAATCGCAGCGAGAAAGACCTGACCGAGCTGTCGGAAATCGTGCATCGCCAGAAGACCACGTCCGTGGACGACCCGGAGATCCCCGACCTCGACCGTCAGTTCCACACTTCGATCGCCCGGGCGTCCGGTAACCGGGTGCTCGCGTCTTTCGTCTCGAGCCTGCACAACGCCACCGAACCCGTGAATTACCTGAATCTTTCGCCCGAAGTCGGTCGTGAAACGGTGCGCCAACACGTGTCGATCCTCCGTGCGATCAAGACCCGCGACCCCGACGCGGGCGAAGAGGCGATCGTCGAGCACTTGACCTACCTGCGCGAACACATCCTCACGTATCGAAAGCATTGATCGCTGCACGCCGAGCCCGCGCTCGACCCCGGCCGAACGGGCGTACCTCACGTTCATAACCGACCACCCTGATCAATGTTCGACAATAACCGGGTATCGTGGATGTATGGTGCCAAGGAACGGGAGTCGTGTGTCTGATCCGCAGACTTCACGGCCGATGCGGAAAATTGGTCAGAAGGTACTCCGCCCCCGCGAGCAGGTCGAGGACCGTATCCGCCAGATGGTGCTGTCCGGCGAGCTGAACAGCGGTGAGATGCTGCCACCCGAAACCGCGCTCGCCAAACAGTTCAATGTCAGCAGGACGACCCTGCGCGAAGCGTTGAGATCTCTGACGACGCAGGGTTTGATCCACAAAGTTCCCGGTGCACGCGGTGGCAACTTCGTGAACTCGGTAGACCATCATTCGCTGGGCACGGTGGTTATCGAGTCGCTGCACAACCTGCTCGAGCTCGGCAGCATCGCATTTTCCGAGGTCGCGGAGATCCGACAGTATCTGGAGGTCCCGGCAGCACGACTGGCAGCCACCAACCGCACAGCGAAAGAACTCGAACAACTGCACGAAGTGGTCGAACAGCAGAAGTCCGCTTCTGTCGATGATCCCGACATTCCCAAGCTCGACGAGAAGTTCCACTCACTCATCGCGCAGGCTTCCCGTAATCGTGTACTCGCCTCATTCGTCGCCGCTCTCCACCACGAGACCGAACCCGTGCATTATCTGGATCTTTCACCGGAGGTCGGACGAGCGACTGTTCGGCACCACAAGGCCATTGTCGACGCCATCAGCGCGAAGGACCCAGACGCCGCCGAAGCGGCCATCGTGGAGCATCTGAGCTATTTACGCGTACATCTCGCCGGCCTCGACAAGGCCGACCAGCTGCCTTCGCTCGACACGAAGCCCGGGCAGCCCGAACCATCGTCATCCAGCGCCGAAAGCCTATAGAGCGGGGTTGGGGCTTCCTACTCACGCGCCACACTCGATCTGTCCGTGAGGGCGAAACCGCCGTACCGACAGATGCCGAAAGTGCGGACCTATCGCACCGGACGATCCACTCGGGAACACCACAACCCCACCGGGCATCGTTGCCCGAACTCGGCTCACTTCGTTGTACGCCGCAGGGGTCGTGATCATCCTCTCGTGGGTCTCTCGCGCGGTGGACCACTCCTTTCTGAATGGGACCGATACCTATCTGCCGACACTTCCTATCTTCATCGACTAGGTGTAGGGCCCACATCAGCGAAGTCAGGTTTTCTTCCCCGATATCACCTACTCAGGTCACTCCCATCAGCGAACACCCCTGTGGGCGGATGGTCTCTACCGAGGCCGGCGTGGCCTTCTCCCGATCTCCCGCCGAACCTGATCGACCTTGTCCGCGGGAACCAGTTCGACGATGTCCTGCCGTGAGGTGATCATCAATTTTCGAAAGATCGCAGCCATGTGCGCATCGACCGTCCGGGCGGAATTACCACGGCGAGCCGCGATCGCCGAGTTCGTCCACCCCGCCGCCGCAAGGATCGCGACCTGGTCTTCGGACGCAGACAACTCGCCCCAATGGGATGGCGTGTTCTTCCTTGCGGGATGATCCAGCGGCATCTTGTCGATGGAGAGAGTGCCCAGTGCCAGTCGCTGCGCCTCGTGCAGTCCCGGTTGTAACAGGCGCCCTTGTTTCTCGGCGGCCACAAATGCTTCGCGTCCCAGCACCCGGCGGGCGACGTCGGTCGCTTTCTCGGTTTCGTCGTCGAAGGGACCGAGGTCGATAGTGATGTTGAGCTTGCTCCTCAACGTTGTGGCGCCCCCTGCGAGTCGAGCGATCTCGGTTGCGCGTGCAACGAGTTCGGCCCGGCTCGAGCTTCCGGCTGCGATCAGATCGGCAAGAGTCCGCGCCAATGACCACTCCACGATGTGCACCGACATCGCCGCACCCCACTGGTCGCGTAGGGGCAGCTGCTGCGCCAGGACTGCCCGCACGACAGCAAGCGCCTCGGTGGGGTCGCCGTGCCTGGTCAACGCGATCGCCCAAGCCATCTCGGCCCATGTTCTCGCCCACCGCGCTCCCGACGCGGTGATGCGATCGAGGTGGCGTCGCGTGATCTCCAAGGAGACCGGAGCGGACCCGAGAAAGCTCGCGGCCATTGCTTCGTCCAGTTCACTCCTCGCCTCACCGGCGCGATCGCCGAGAGCGCGATACTTTTCCCGGGCACGCCCCAACACGGTGATGGCTATCGGGTCGCGGTGCCGGGTCATCAACTCCACTCCCCACACCGATTCCAGGGGAGCGGGAAGCCCCCTATCGGTTTCCGGAGACAGACGCCAGCTCCGTCGCGCCTCCGGGTCCGGCAGGCAGGCAGCAGCACATTCCTCGAGAAGCTGCTCGGCGTCCTCGTGCACACCCTGACAGAGGGCAACCCAAGCGACCAGGGCCATTGCCTCTATCTGAAGTCCGGTCATTTCCCGAGCCTGCGCTCGCGTCGCCCGCAGCGCGCGTTCACACCATGTACGCAATTCTCGGAGCGAGCCTTTGAAGATAGGCGCTCGAACGGATATCAAACCCGTACATATTCTCAGACCGACCGCGGGTTCACCCGCTACGCGGCTCGTCTCTATTGCGACGAGGATGTTGTCCCACGCCGCGTACCCCCAGTCCGGTGGTTCCTGCTCCATGGGACTGAACCAATTACGCTGCGCTGCAGCAATTTTATCCCGGTAGTACACGCGGTGCCGGCGGGCAAATCGTGCAGGCTCATCGACCACGTCAGTAGAGCGCAGCGCCAGCTGCTCCTCGGCGAACAGCCGAATACTCTCCAGCAGGGAGTACCGCACTGTTGTGGGCGTAATGTGCAGCGTCACCAGGCACTGGTCGACGAGCCGCTCGAGTAGGTCTTCGATTTCCTCGGCCGCCAGAGACGGCATCACTTCCCCGCGCGTCTCGTCTTCCGGAGGAAGATCGTCGGCACAGACCACCTGAATGGCTTCCAAGTCGGTACCGACATCACAGGCAGAGCAGGTCTCATCTTCAGGATTGGTGTCGTACCCGGCGGCGAAAACTGACATCCGTTCCAGAAGTATTCGTTCCTTTTCCAGACAGAGATCGTATGACCAGGCGATGACGTCGCGGACCCCCCGGTGCCGCGGCTCCGCACCCAATCGCGGACCATGCGACCAACGCATGCGTTTATCGGCTGCTTCACCGCTCAATTCGTGCAGGATCATCGCCAGCGGTTGCCGAAGCAGCCGTGCCGCGGCCAAACGTATGTACAGGGGATGATTGTGCACATGACGACAGATCAGCCGTGCCATCGCGAGCTGTTCTCTGTCGCCGACGGAATGGCCGGTGAGCTCGGCGCGCATACGGAACAGCGCCAGAGCTTGTTGCCTGGTCAGCGGGGGAACCACCACCACATGCTCGTCGACCCACCCGATCGCCTCGCGGCTCGTAGCCACGATTGTCAACCCGGCGACCGCCTCCAGCAAGTCTACGATGAAGCGACCGGCTTCTTCGAGCACATGCTCACAGTTGTCCATCACCAGCACCGTCGGCACGGGATTTCCGGCCGGGCCGGGCGCGGTCAACGTATCGACTATCGCGTCCCAGGCCGATCGATCCGAGAAGTCGGCACCGACGACCGCAGCAGCGACCTCTTCCTCTACTGCGGCCTTACCACACCCCTTGGACAGACGCGCCAGCCGCACGTTGTGCACCGAAATGCGCTTTGCTTTGCGGATTCGACCGACAGTCTCGGTCGCAAGTCGGGTCTTTCCGATTCCGCCCGACCCGACCAGAGTGATCAACCGGGCCGAACCCAGGAGTAAAGTGCTTATCCTGTCCAGCTCCGGGCCGCGACCAACGAAACCTTCGGTCGCCAACATCGAATTCAGAGCCACTTTCGGCACATCGCCGACACAAATCATAGTGTAGCCGCCCAGCAGGCCGAGCGTGATCGAAGACGATTCCGGCTTCGGGCCGTCCGGACCGATTCGGGGTTACAGTCGGAGTTGTGCCGAACGGCCGTGCGAGGTTCGATCCGGCCTTCTCATTCCATATGGATGCGAGGCCCGTTTATCCTGCCGCCGTCGGAGTGGACACGGACGACCCGATGACCTCGCTGGTCGATATCCTCGACCTCCAAGCAGCGATACCGGGTATCCAACGATTGCGGCGGTGGGGGCATGAGGCCGCGGCGGTCGGCTCCGGCGACCGTGCCTTGGATATCGGTGCCGGGACGGGCACCGAGGTGCTGGAACTCGCTGACCGAGTCGGCCCGGACGGCGAGGCAATGGGTATCGATCCGAATCCCGCCATGGTGGATGTCGCGAACTCGCGGGCGGCGGCCGCCGGATCCCGCGCGCGGTTCGTCCGAGGTGACACCTACCATCTGCCGTTTCCTGATGGCTTCTTCGACGTAGTCCGCTGCGAACGCGTCTACCAGCATCTCGATCACCCTGCGACCGCCACGGCCGAGATCGGGCGAGTTCTGCGGCCGGGCGGTCGCGCGCTGCTCGTCGACAGCGACTGGGCCACCGCTATCGTGCATCCGGGCGACCCCGGCACCATCGCTCGCCTGGCGGCCGTCCTGCGCAGCCTCGGCCCCAACCCTTATTCGGGCCGACTCCTCCGGGGTCTGCTCACCGCAGCCGGGTTCTCGATCGCGAGCATCGGATCCGAGGCCATGATCTGCGATCCGAGAACCGCACGCATATTGTTCGCGCCGGTGATCTATCGAGCTCTCGCCGATGGAGTGATCACCGAAGACGAGTGGATGGCTCTGCTCTCGGAACTGAAGATCGGCATCACCAGTGGTGACTATCATTTTTCTGTCACCATGTTCGCTGTGCTCGGCCACAGGATGCCGTAAGCGGAACTTCACCCCGGGATTCTTTCCACTCGAATACAACGGCATTTGTCCACGGCCTCGTCGCCGAGGGCCGCGCCCCCGGCGCTGCGCGAGTTATCGCCTTCCAGGCGCTCACCGACCGATATCGACGACCTCCCCACCACCCGCGATGGCCGCGCCACGGTAGTCGATCGCGGTATCCGGCTGCCGATCGCATCGGCTACGGATGCCGGTAGGTCTACCTACCGGTTGATGCTGTTTCCTGTCCGAACCCACGCAGCAGCCCAGAGCGGTCCGTGTCCGGCACCAACCAGGGCGAACAGAATCAGCGCCTCGTCATCAGTCCGTTCGCAGGCTGGGCCGGTTGATTCGCACCGTACGTATCGCCGAGTCGCCGACCCAGGAGACTCAGCGGTCGCTCGGGCTCGGCGACCAGATACGGGAACTGATCTCAGGAGGTATCCGATGATCATCGATGCAGACGCCGCCCCGGAATGGGGTACCCGGCGTGCACCCCACGACCGGGCCACTGCTCGGTGCACATGGCCGGTCGACATATCGCCGAAGAAAGGGAGTGCGCTGTGACCAGAACCCACCGACCGATGACGCGATCACGCAGCGCCGGCATCAACCGCGCGACTACCGCGAATCCGCTCACCCTGCACGACTTGCAGATCGTCAGTGAGGTATTCGGGTTCGGAAGTGTGGCAGCCCTGGTCACCGGTCTCCTCGACGCCCCGAGCGATCCACCGGGGCATGTTGCGCGGGAAACCATAATGGAATCGGACCGTGTGACTTTCGAGGATCCGGCACCAGCTGTAACGGGATTCGCTGAACAGGGCCGAATAGCCGAATCACGGGATCAGCGGTGAACCCGGTGTGTACACATTACGTTCCGATTCATACGAGGGCTTCCAGCAGGCCGGAAGCACCATTGCTGTCTGCCGGGCAATTGCTCAGCGCGGTACAGGGCCACCCCGACAACGACTCCGCAATCGCGAGATGGGCCCGTGCGCTCGGAGCCCTGTACCAGGAGTGGATTACCGATCCCCGCACAGGTCATGCCGTTCACGGGCAGATCAGTGAGGTGGTGGGCGCGATCGATGCGTGGATCAGCGGGCAGCTGCCACGCCCGGTTCCCGGGTCTCCGCGTGGCACGGAATCGGTCGGAGGGGTGATCGCTCGCTTCGCCGAAGCGTGGGCATGCGCTTACTGGACGCTCTACGGCAGCGACGATCCGGTACAGCGCCACCGAGCATGGGATCATCTCGCCGAAATCAGCGAGGGCTACGACGATCTTGTGTGCCAGATCCTGCGTGGCTCCATTATTCTGCCGAAATCCTGGCCCGGCATCGGATGGCCAGGACTGGCAACGGCCACTCAGCAGCCTCCGGACATCAGGGATCACGGATGAACACGGATAGATGCCGCGGAATTGCGGCCGGCCGAACCAAAAGTAGGGTGTCGTCTCGCGTACGGACAACCACCCCTGCCGAGCACGGTATGGCACAGCACACCTGAACAGCACCTTCCTGTCCTCCTCCACCCGACCGCATCGGCACCGGGAGGCGTGGTGGCAGTACGGCGCAACGAAGGAAACCCCCGAAGATGCCTACCGCAAGCGCATGACCGGGCGGTCCACGCACCCGATCTGGACGATGCGATCAACACCGTAGGCCCACCGCCGCCGGTCGCGGGGCCGGGGTGTGTGACCGGTCGGCCGCCCGCTCGGACCGTGCCGTGCGTCGGATGGGCGAAACCGGCGATGAGATTCAGGATCGTGGATTTCCCGCACCCGCTCGGTCCGACGAGGGAAACGAACTCACCTCTGTGCACCGTCAGACTGAAGTCCTCCAGGACGGCCATCTCGTCGAACGACTGCGACACTGCGCTCAACTCGACGGCGGGCTCGCTCAGTGCGGCGTTCATCGGCCCGCGACAGATCTGCCGATCGCGCCGGAGCTCCTGCGACCCAGTGCCACATCGACTCGGCGACCACACTGGGAGCCGGAACAGTCCCCGGCAGGAGGCCGCGGTCGGCCAGAACCTGCAATATCAGGGCGAGAACAGCCGGAACGACGAGTCCGATCGCCAGGCGGCCGGCGCGACGATCCGTCCAACTCACCCGTGCGGCCGACGCACTCATCGTTCGGCCGCCCCGGCCGTCCGCCCGTCTGCGATGCACAACGGTCGTCATTCGGACTTGCCCAGCTCTTCGGGAGACTTCCCGGTCTCACCGATGTCGTACCCGTGCTGGTCCAGTGTCACAGGCGTCTTGACCCAGGCGATGCCTGCCCCGAAGCTGCCGAAACGAATGCTGCCCGATGCCAGGTCCTTCCAGCTGAGCGGCCCTGACCCCGCGCGTTTGGCCAAGAGATCGGCTCCGGTCGCCTCACCGGCGAGGGCGACCAGTTGCGACTTCCTGGAGTCGGCGGACAACGCGACATCCCCGGGGCCGACGGTCCCGAAGTCGATCGAGCCGTTCTCCAGTGCGACCCGCATGTCGGAGTAGCGGTTGAACTCGACCAGTTCGATGTCCAGACCGTACTTCTCACCTTCCTCGGCCATCAGGCAGTTCGGCGCGACCGTCGGGATCCGCTGCCAACCGAGCTTGCGCTGCGGAACGCGTTCCCGGATCAGATCGCGGCCCGGCGAACGTCGGGCCGCTGATCCGTCCGCCGACGATGCGAAGGGACCTACTCCCTACGAGACAACGGTTCTCACAGACTCTGTATGTACTCGATCGTGTCGTCGACTCCCACCACATCGGCGTACTTCATATGCATATCGAAGAGGTTCACCTGATGCGATATCTGGCTCCGATCGGCCGCGCACTCATGGGGAACGATCACGTGAAAGTTGTATTGGAATGCGTCGAGCACCGTCGCGCGAACACATCCGCTGGTCGTCATCCCGGTGACGATGGTGGTATCGCAACCCGCGTGCACGAGCTGCGACGCGAGCGGCGTTCCGAAGAACCCACTCGGCTTGCCGCCCTTGTTGATGACGATCTCGCCCGGCTGCGGTGCGATCTCATCGACGATGACGTCGCCGGGTGGCGTTCCCGGGGCCAGAGGCTCGGGGGCTGCGTTCAATTTCCACCGACCACGTTCCGCGGGAAGTGGGCGGTGGTCCGGATCGGCGTACGCCTTGGTGAAGAAAATCGGCAACCCTGCCCGACGGGCCACAGCGAGCAGCCTTGCATTGGCATGGACCGCGGGAATTCCGGTGGGGCTCCAGCCGGTCGAGTAGGTCGAATCGACGAATGCCCGGGTCATGTCGATGACGAGGATCGCCGGGCGTGTTCCGGCCCGGAGCGGACGGTCCTCCTCGGCGAACTCCCGACCGAAACTGGCCAGATCCGCCTCGGGCACAACGCCGGTCCAAGGTTTGGTTGCCGAGTTCATCTGCGCTCCTCATGCTCGTGCAATCGACTTCCTGCGAACCGGAGAGAGGGACGAGCCGTTCGCACCACCCAATCTCCCATTCTATTTGTCCAACATTATCCCCTCAGTAGATCAGTCGTCAACGGGTCACCGGAGAACTAGTGACGCTTGCGCACCTGCCCGGTAGCACAGACCGACAACCACGGGTTTGACGCCCGTACATCGCCCGGATCCGAATACCAGCCGGGACGGTAGTAGGCGAAAATAGTCACCTATGCTAATGTCCAACTTATTACTCGATGTGAGCGATCTCGAATATTCGAGCATGTGCAATGACGACAGGAGCATGGAGCAATGGATCTCGGATTGCACGGTAAGGTCTTCTTGGTTACCGGAGGTACTCGTGGCATAGGCCTCGCGACCACCCGAATGCTGCTGGAGGAAGGCGCCGATGTCCTCGTCGCGGCGCGGACCGCGCAGTCGATCGATCGGGCACGGGCCGAGCTCGCCGAACATTCGCGAGTGGATTTCGCGCAGGTCGACCTGCGGAGCGCAGAGGGTGGACGACAGGCGGTCACGGCCGCGGTCGAACGATTCGGTTCGTTGGACGGTGTGGTGAACAATGCGTCCGGCTTCTCGATAGACCACGGCCATCCGGACCGGAACGCGTGGTTGGAACTGTTCGAATTGAAGCTGCTCGGCTACGAAGCGGTGATCCAGGCGGCACTCGAGCACCTCCGCGACGGTGGCAGTATTGTCAGCATCTCCGGGATTGCCTCGATGCGGTATTGGCCACTGTCGCCGCATGTCAGCGCCGTCAACGCGGCGGTGGAAGCACTGACCCGCCACTACGCGGCCGCGCTGGTCGGCCGCCGGATCAGGGTCAACACGGTCGTTCCGGGAACAACGGCCACCGACCGTTACGAGGGACGAGTCGAGCGGGCCCGCATACAGAACGGGGTGGATGCCGAGACAGCCAGGAAGCGCATCGACGACACAGTGCCACTCGGCCGCCCGGTCGATCCGGTCGAGATCGCGGCGGCGATAGTCTATCTCTCCTCACAGCTGTCGGCGAGCACAACCGGCGCGACTGTAGTGGTCGACGGAGGTGCTGTCACCGTTCCCGATTCGGCGCTCCCGTCCACTGCTTCTCGATGAGGCGACGGCGCCGCCGCAGCGGATCGCCCGGGCTTCACCGAGTTGATTTCCACAGCTCCAGCAACCGGTCGATCCCGGTTGGCTCGAGCAGCGCCGCGGCGGCGTCACACAGGAGTCCCCCTTCTGCGCCGAGCATATCGCGGCAGTGACCAGCGAAATCGCCTGTGCGCCATCCACTGGTGTCTCCATCACCGGTCACCGAGAACCGCCGCCCGTCGATCAGGGTGAGCTCGATGCGGGTGGCCAGGTCCGGCAATAGCGGATCGCCTGCTACCCGGATGGGCACTCGGTGAGTTCCGGACCCGATCTCCAGTCCGGGAAGAAACCGCTCCAGGGCCGCGACTGTGATGCCCTCGACACTGGCTATCGATGTCGTCACACCGCCTTGCTGGTTTCCGTACTCCGCGGCGAACGGTGCCACATCGATGGCAATACGGTCGGCGACGCCGGCAATCGAAGGCAGGGTCCGGATGGCGTCGAAGATGGATTGGCCGAACATCGCGACCGGGTACCGCTTGAACGTCACCCGATGAATGGCAGGCGGTTGAGTCGAATGTCGTTCCTCGGATCCGGGTGGGCCGGCGAACAGACTGTAAAAACCGTGCTCGGCCGTCAACGTATCGGCAGCCGCACGCAGACCTGCGGCCGCGGCCAGCGCGGCGGTCACGCCGGCCTGGACGGCCAATGCGGGTTGCAGCCGCCAACCGTCACCCTCGGTCGACACCACGCCGAGCGGACCGCCGGTACCGGCCGATGCCAATCCCAGAGCCGAGTAGGCGACCTCGTCGGTCAGTCGCAGGACCAGCGCCACTGTGGCTGCGGCAGCAAGCGGAGCGATTACTGCGGTCACCCGCCACCCTCGGCGGGAAACCTCCGGCAACAGCCTTTCGGCGACAAGGCAGGCACATTCATAGCCGCCGACAATCGCTCGGAGCAGATGCTCACCGTCGATCGGCGCCGATCCGGCGTGCAAGGCATGTTCGGCGGCGGCCAGCGCCGCCGGGATAACGGCCAGCCCGGGATGGGCGGCCACCAGGAAAGAGTCGTCGGTCAGCCGGGCATGCATCAGATAAGCGTTGGCCGTGGCAGCGGCTGTGAGATAGGCCCTCTTGTCCATGCCGGCGACAGTGCACGCGCCGGGCGCCGCGGCGAGTGCGCCGGCGGTCTTACGATGTACCGCCTCTCGGGCGGACCCGGCCATATCGGCGAGTCCGACCCCCAGACATCCCGCCGCACGCAGCAGGGACACATGGTCGGCCGATTCCGCGGTGTCGCGGATCTCGTGCCACAGTTGTTCGCCGGTGTCTGCGCGCCTTGCCCGTGTCACTGCTCGCCCTCTTGGTACAACCCGGCCATACGCTCGTACATCGTGACAATACGAGTGCAATCCTCTGCTCCGTATCCGCGTTCGACGGCAAAGCGCCAGCAGTCGACGACTGCCTGCGCCAGAGGTGTCGCGACGCCCAGTTCCGCGGCGAGCGCGGTGAACAGTGATACGTCTTTGAGCGCCCCTTCGGCAGGAAACCCGAAATCGAACTTTCCGCTCAGAATATGGCGGGGGAACTTCACCGACGTGGCAGAGTTGCGGCCGGAACCGGCGTCGAGCGCGCTGATTGCGATGTCCATCGGAATCCCGGCCCTGCGGGTCAGCGCGGTGGCTTCCGCGGTGGCGGCGAGCGCGCCGAGCGACAGAACATTATTGGCAACTTTCATCGCCTGCGCCTGACCCACCTCGGAACCGATCCGTAGCACCTGCCTGCCGATGACCTCGAACACCGGCCGACATGCCTGCACAGGTTCATCGGCTCCGGATACCAGGACGGTGAGCGAGCCTTCGCGCGCGCCCACGACTCCTCCACTTACGGGTGCATCGACGAAAGCGAGGCCGGCTGCGGCCAAGCGTTCTGCGGCCTCGCGCGTTGCGGCCATTCCGGTGGTCGATGTGTTGATCACGATCACCGGAGACCGGGTGTTCACCGAGGCAAGGCGTGCGCTGACCTCGGACAGTGCGTGCGGGGTCGGCAAGCTGAGCAGGATATAGGCCGTCGCGTCTACCAGCGCTGCGACATCCTCGTGAATCACGACCTGGGGGTGGTCGACGAACTCCGCGGTTCGTTCCCGGACGGGATCGACCAGGTGAGCTGTCCACCCGCGTTCGATGAATCGCCGCACCATCGGGGTGGCCATGGCACCCACTCCGATGAATCCGAGATCGCGCATCATCGGCCGACACCTCGATTCTGCAGAATCGGAAGGTCGGAGATGTCGTAGATATGCCTCATTGTTCGACTCCATCGGAGGTGTTCTGGTCATATGCTTGCGTTCCTCGGTCGCGGCACCGAAAGGTGTCCCGGCGGCGCCGCACAGCATCCGCCGTCGGACACCTGGCGGGTGGGCAGAATTGGCACCGACAACAGGATCCACGTCTCGTCGGTGACTCGTCGGCGTCGATCGCTGCAGCCATGTCCGTGCAGCGGAGCACACCGCCGGTCTGGTCCGCCTCGTTCGTCGCATCGTCGCGGGCCCCGCCTCGGCGGACGGGCTCTCATATGGCCGGGCCGGCGCTTTGCCGCGAGGCGGATGACGTAATCGGCGTCGATGCCCCCGGCGGCCCGCCGGTGCGCACGTGACTGTCTCGCGCAGGAATCGTCGTCGTCACGTCGTCCTTCCGCCTCCGGGCGATAACGCCGGTCGCCCATGATCGACTATAGGGTAGCTCGATAGACAGTATGTCATTTGTAGGACTTTTACCAGTGGGTAGCGATCCCTTCCCGGTCGACCGGCCCACCGAGCCGAGGGGGCAAGCCCACCGGTGGCGGCTCGCGAGTAGCGGTACCTCGATATGCCGCGCCGAACCCACAGAGCAGCCCCTCGGTCGGTACCAGCACGCAGTCGATGACCCCCGCCTAACACCTCTGGTTAAAAGTTGGACCTTGTACATACTTGTCTAATAACCTACTGTTGCCGTACGCCACCAGGTTGTGGTGGCAGTCACAGGGCAAGGAGAGCGCCGATATGGCCACTCAGGATCCACTTCAGAGCGTGTCGGTCCCGAAGGTCGCCTTCGCGAGTTTCATCGGGACACTGATCGAATTCTTCGACATGTTCATCTTCGGGACAGCCTCCGCGCTGGTCTTCAACAAACTGTTCTTTCCGGATCTGGATCCATTCGCGGGTACGCTCGCCTCCTTCGCGGCGTTCGGCGTCGCCTTCGTGGTGCGGCCGCTGGGTGGCGCGGTATTCGGGCACTTCGGTGATCGTCTCGGACGTAAGACCATGCTGGTGGTCAGCCTCGTACTGATGGGCGGCGGAACAGCGGTGGTAGGAGCGCTGCCGACCTACGCGCAAATCGGGATCTGGGCGCCGATCCTGCTGGTTGTCACTCGTATGCTCCAGGGCCTGGCCATCGGCGGCGAATGGAGCGGTGCGGTCCTCATGGCCGTGGAACATTCCCCCGCGGGCAAGCGGGCGTTCTACGGCAGCTGGCCGCTGTGCGGGGTCCCGGCAGGCCTCGTCCTCGCGACCACCGCGTTCTACTTCGTCCAGCTCCTCCCCGAGCAGGCAATGCTGAGCTGGGGCTGGCGGATTCCCTTCCTCTCCAGTGCGATACTGCTGCTGGTAGGCCTGTACATCAGGCTGCGGGTCACCGAGTCACCGGCGTTCCAAGCGGTGCGCGACAAGCGGCAGGAGTCGAGGTTCCCGGCGGCCGAAGTGCTGCGTACCGCGAAGGTTCCGACCGTTACCGCGATCCTGGCCATGGCGGTCAACAGCGTGGTCTTCTACATGGCCACCGTTTTCGCTTTGAGTTACGGCGCCGGCATAGACGGCTTGACCAGGGGATCGATGCTGGTCGCAATCATGATCGCGGCATTGTTTCAGATCGCGACGCTGCCGGTGGCGGCAATCCTCGCCGACCGGTACGGACGGCGGCCGGTGTTGCTGGCCGGGTGTTCGATGGCCGCACTTGCCGCTTTTCCCATCTTCTGGTTGATCGACACCGGAAATATTGTGGCAGCGACAATTTCGATGATCATTGCGGTTTCCATCGTACATTCGACCGCGTACGCACCGATGGCGAGTTTCATCTCGGAGCTTTTCGAAACCCGACTTCGATTCAGCGGGTCAGCGATCGGATACCAAGTTGGCTCGATGATCTGGAGCGGCCCGGTGCCGTTCGTAGCGGCAGCGCTCTTCGCCTGGTCCGGATCCAGCTGGCCGCTTTCGGTCTACATAGTGATCGTCAGTATCATCTCCTTTATCGCTATTTATTTTGCTCGCGAATCATACCGGGACGATATCGCGTCGGAGAGTGATTCTTCGGAGATTACTGTTCAAGAATCCATTGTGGCGAAAAGCCGGTAGACGACCCGGGAGCGAGCGGATTCTCGCGGTCGACGGATACGCATCACCGCATAATCGGCAGCTCCCTTCGCGGAGGCGTCGGGCGGCCCCGGCACAGTCGGGTGCCGCCCCGGCGATTCCCACACCACAGCGCGCCGACTGTCGTGGCCGTTCGACTCATGGATCGGAATCATCATGATCGACCACTCGGCCTCGTTGCGCACGATATTGCACGAGCCGCCGACCAGCGAGACCGCAGTGCCGGAGCTGCTGGTTCGGCCGGCCTGCGAACCGCCTGCCCGTTGCCCGCACCGGAAAGCGCAGAGCGGCACGAGCCGCAGCCCGAGTCCTGGCTCGGGGCTGGGGCCGCAGTATCCGAGCGGAGGAAACCGTAATGTTCGAGAGCTGCCACAGTCAGCAGGAGATCGCCCACCTATATCGCGGTATGGGGTTCGACGTGTCGTGCTCGTACCAGCGGGTGGCGTTGATCGCGTCCAGGTCGCTCGGGGCGGTAGCCATGCCCGCCGGTATCGGTGCCCGGGTGCGGCAGGTCGTCGAGGAGAACGACCCGATCACCACGCTGCCGATCATCAGTTATCGGCGGACCGACCGCCAATGGGTCTTTCTGGTCGGCCCGGCAGCGGGCAACAGGGTGCGCAGGACCGGTCCCGCAGCACTCGAAGATGCCGGCGTCCGGATTCTGGAGTCCGGACAGCGGGTGTGGCTACCCATGACCGACCAGCCGATCGGATGGTATTGGGTCTCGCCGCCGGTCAGCGCGAGGATGCTCCCTTCGCGCACCACAGTGGTCGCAGCAGCGCTGCGGCAGCTCACCGCGGCACGCCAATCGACGAGGCGGTAACCGATGGCGATGTCACCGGACCGATCGTCGACCGGCCCCGCCGCGAAACACCGGCACTTCCCACGGCCGGATACCGGCCGGTCACGGCACACCTGCCTCGCCCTGCGTGCGACGAACCAGGTTGTCCGGTGCGAGGATGCGGCCGATCTCGTCCGGGGTGAGCAGTCCGGCGTCGACGGCCAGTTCGGGGATCGTCGAATCCGAAGTGAGCGCCCGCGCCGCGAGCGCCGTCGCGGCCTCGTATCCGATATGCGGGTTCAGGGCGGTGACCAGGCCGACCGAGCGCTCCACGGTGGACCGCATCCGGTCGGCATCCGCGGTGATGCCCCGGACACAGCGGGCGGTGAGGGTCTCGACCGCCGTGGTGAGATGGGTGACCGATTCGAGCAGCTTGTGCGCGATCACCGGTTCGAAAGCGTTGAGCTGGAGCTGCCCGGACTCCCCCGCCATCGTGATCGTCACATCGTTGCCCACGATCTCGTAGGCCACCTGATTGACCACTTCCGGGATCACCGGATTGACCTTGCCCGGCATGATCGACGACCCGGCCTGGACCGCGGGGAGGCGGATCTCGCCGAAACCCGATCGAGGACCGGACGAGAGGAGTCGCAGATCGTTGCACACCTTGGACAGTTTGACCGCGGTGCGCTTGACGATCGCCGAGATCTGCACGAAAACTCCGGTGTCCTGCGTCGACTCGACGAGATCCGCCGCGGTCACCAGGTCCAGACCGGTCACCGACCGGAGATGCGCGCACGCCAGCGCGGGATAGTCGCGCGGCGAGTTGATCCCGGTACCGATCGCGGTGCCGCCGAGATTGATCTCGCGCGCCAGATCCGCCGCCTCGGCGAGCCGCGCGATGTCCTCGCCCACCATGACCGCGTAAGTACCGAATTCCTGGCCCAGGGTCATCGGGACCGCCTCTTGTAACTGGGTGCGGCCCATCTTGAGATGATCGGCGAACTCGACGGCCTTGGCCGCGAAGGCGGCGAGCAGCCGGGCCAGCGCCTCCCGCAACCCACGCAACGCGCTGATCACCGCGATCTTGACCGCCGTGGGATACACGTCGTTCGTGCTCTGCCCGAGATTGACGTGCTCGAGCGGATGCAGCCGGGCGTACGCTCCCCGCGGGTACCCGAGAATCTCGAGACCGCGGTTGGCGATCACCTCGTTGGCATTCATATTCGTCGACGTCCCGGCGCCGCCCTGGATCACGTCGACGACGAAATGCTCGTGCAACTCGCCCCCACGGATGTCCTCGCACGCGGTGACGATCGCCCGGGTTCGCTCGTCGTTCAGCGATCCGAGATCGTTGTTGGCCTGTGCGGCAGCGGATTTGACCGCGGCGAGCGCCACGACGAGATCCGGATGCCGGGCGATGGGAACCCCGGTGATCGGGAAGTTCTCCAGTGCCCGCGCGGTGTGGATGCCGAAGTAGGCGTCGACCGGGACGTCCCGATCACCGAGTAGGTCGTGCTCGGTGCGGTGGGCGGTGGGGTCACCGGTCACGGCGCACTCCGGGTGTCGTCGAGCACCGTATCCAGTACGAGCATATGGCCGGCGCAATGTGTGATCGCGTATTCGAGACCGAGCGTGGGCAACGCCAGCTGCGGCGTCACACCACAGGCCCAGAACACGGGCAGACAGCCCGCGGGGACGCCGGCGAACACTCCGAAGTCGGGTGCGCTCAGATCGGCGATACCCAGCCCCGGCGCGTTGCCGATCTGAACCGGCGCGCCGTGCCCGGTGGGGTACCGGGCGGTCAGCGCCGCGGCGGCGTCGACCAGCGACTCGGGCACCGGCCGCATGCTCACCACCAGCGGCCCGCCGAACATCCCCGCCGCGGTGGTGGCCCGGTCGGTCACGTACACCGGCGGAGCCGACCGCGGCACCGGCACTCCGATACGGCGCAGCGGTGCGTCGAACGTATGGCTGCAACCGAGCGCGAACGCCACCGCGTCGTCTCGCCAATGGTCCAGGATGTCGCCGGGTTCGGCGACGAGCACACCGTCGTACCACACCCGGTAGCGCGGCAGCGCGGTACGGATGTCCACCGTGCAGTCGTCGTAGGTGAGGAGCGGCTCACCCGGGTCCGTGGCCGCCAGCAGCGGGCACACCTCCGGATTGGCCGCGCAGTACGCGCGAAAACCCGCCGCGGCCGATTCCGGGACCACGACCAGATTGGCCTGCTGGTAGTCGTCGAGGATGCCGGCCGTCGGGGTGGT
This sequence comes from Nocardia rhamnosiphila NBRC 108938, assembly GCF_000720425.1. Taxonomy (GTDB): domain Bacteria; phylum Actinomycetota; class Actinomycetes; order Mycobacteriales; family Mycobacteriaceae; genus Nocardia; species Nocardia rhamnosiphila. The sequence goes on from NZ_JOAJ01000001.1 coordinate 1,615,246, forward strand.
CCACTCACCGCGCGCGATCCGGTCGCGCAGTTCACGCGGATGAGCCGGTGTGGTCATCGGAGTTCCGCCCGGGACGACTCGCGGACAGTGCGGAGGGTGAGCAACGCGGCGACCACCGCGATCATCAGCAGGAAGCCCGGCGCCAGCAGATTGTCCGTTTTCGAGATCAACCAGGTCGCGAGATACGGCGTCAGTCCACCACCGACGATGGTGCCGATATTGAACGCGAACGACAGGCCGGTATATCGCACGCGGGTGGGGAACTGTTCGGCATAGGTCGGGTAGGTCACCGACTGCACGATCGGCATCGGCAGTGCGAGCACCACCATCGCGCCGACGGCGAGCGCGAAACTGCCGCGATCCATGAGGATCATGGTGGGCAGCACGAGGATCGCGTAGCCGAGGAAGCCGATGGTAATGATCCGCTTGCGCCCGAACCGATCCGACAGGCCTCCGAAGATCGGCATCAGGGTGGCGACGAACAGGCTGATACCACCCATGATCCAGAACGTGTTCGACTTCGGGTACCCGAGATAGGTGGTGAGATAGATGTTCATGAAGATCAGCCCGACCCAGTAGCCGGTGTTCGAGCCGATCGACAGCACGATGACCTTGAACACGGCCGCGGTGTGCTCGGTCAGCACCTCCCGCAGCGGCGATTTCGCCGGCGCGTCCTTGGTTGTCTCGTCGATGAACGCGTGGGAGTCCTCGAGCTTGCTGCGCGCGGCGAGGGTGATCGCGATGAGCGGCAGTGCCAGGAGGAAGGGTATCCGCCACCCGAAGTCCCGGAGTTGCTCGTCGTCGAGCAAGGTGGTCGTCAGCCCGGCCACCAGGGCGGCGGCCCCGCCGCCGAGGGCCACCCCGACCGGGGTGAAGGCGCCGAAGAATCCGCGCCGGCCCCGCGGCGCGGCCTCGGACAGATAGGTGGCCGATCCGGTGACTTCCCCGCCGGCGAAGAACCCCTGTGCGAGCCGGACCAGCAGCAGCGCCAGCGGCGCCAGCAAGCCGATGCTCCCGGCCGTCGGGAGCAGGCCGACGACAGCCGTCGCGGTCCCCATGCCCACCACCGTGGTGATCAGGACCGGTTTCCGGCCGATACGGTCGCCGAGCCGGCCCAGCACGATCCCGCCGAGCGGGCGCATGACGAAGGCGCTGCCGAACACAGCGAGCGTCGCGAGCAGCGATGCGGTCGGATTGTCGCTGGGGAAGAACAGTGGACCGATGATCACGGCGAGGTAGCCGTAGACGCCGAATTCGTAGTACTCGACGGCGGTACCGGCCGCGGCGGCGATCGCGGCCCGGCGCGGTTGCATGCGCCGGGGCGCGGGTGGGTGGTCACCGTCGATACGGGAGGACGTGGGTATTGTGGTCATGGAGACTCCGAGGTGATCGCGGGCGGAGCTGGCAAGCGGCCCATCGGTCCGAAGGTTTTCGAATGTGTATCGCCTCACGGTGAGGCTCCCGAGCCGGTCATCGGCAGGAATGCGACTCCTGCCGATGACCACGGCACGCCGGCGCACCAAATGGTGTCCGGGGCCTGCGCCCGGATTGCTCGCGGGCGACGGTCAGACGGCGAACAGCTGCTCGAGATCGGCGAAGGCCTTGAACTCGAGCGCATTACCGGCCGGGTCGAAGAAGAACATGGTCCACTGTTCGCCCGGCTCGCCCGCGAACCGCACGTACGGCTCGATGACGAACTCGGTGCCGATCGCGGTCAGTTTGTCGGCGAGTACTTTGAACTCGTCCACCGGGAGAACCAGGCCGAAATGCGGCACCGGCACGTCGTGTCCGTCGACCGGGTTCGTCCCGGCGACCCCGTCGCGCGGGGCCTTCGGCTGCCCGTCGCCGACCTGGTGCGTGACCACCTGATGGCCACGGAAATTCCAGTCGATCCACCGTGTGTCCGAACGTCCCTCGCCGAACCCGAGCACTCCGCCGTAGAACTTGCGGGCCGCCTCGATATCGTCGACGGGAATGGCCAGGTGAAACGGGACGAGATCGGTCTGGTTGGTCATGGGTACCTCTTTTCGGGTAGTGCTGTGCTGTGCTGGGGATTCGAGTCGTGTCCGGGTCAGGCGCCCCCTCGGGGTAAAGCGGAGAAACGCACCGCGGTACCCGGGCGGGCCTGGGCGAGCCGGTCGATGTCGCGTTCGGTCACCACGCCGATCACCGGATATCCCCCGGTGACAGGGTGATCGGCCAGGAAGACGATCGGCTCGCCCGACGGTGGGATCTGAACGGCGCCCAGCGCCATCCCCTCACTCGGCAGGTCCACCGATCCGATGGTCAGCGGGACACCGCTGACCCGGACGCCGACGCGATCGGCGGAATTGCCGACGGCCCAGCACCGCGTGGTGAAGGCCGCGCGGTCCGCGGGAGAGAAGAGCCGGTCGCGCGGTCCCCAATGAAAGCGCAGGACGAGGGGCCCCGGTTCGGTGCGTGGCGTGACCAGCTCCAGCGGTACGTCCGGCAGTACACCGTAGGCGTCGCCCAGCGAGAGTCGATCACCGGGCCGCAGCGGGCGCGGGCCGAGCCCGGACAGGCAATCGGCCGAGGCGGAACCGAAGACCAGACCGGCCTCGATACCGCCCTGGACGGCCAGATAGGTCCGGAGACCCCACTTCGAAAACCCCAGCCGAAGCTGTTGTCCCGCCCGCAGCAGGGTCCGCGGTTCGGATACCGGCCGACCATCGATCCGGAGGTCGGTGGGTGCCCCGGCGACCGCGATCATCCGGTCGGTGGACAGCGCGACGGTCAATCCCCCGAACATCGACTCGATCACCGGCGCCCCCGCGACATTGCCGAGCAGGCGGTTGGCCAGCATCAGACTCGACCGGTCCGCGCCGCCGGACGTCGTGATCCCCAGATGGGCGAAACCGGGCCGGCCGAGGTCCTGGACGGTGGAGGCGGGACCGGGCTCGACGACCGTCACCACGGCGTCACGATCAGCGGGCGCACGGCCGGCGCGATCGGCGAGGACGGCGGTCACCGCGCCACCGCCCGGAAGACCACCCGGTCGCCCACGGCCAGGCGGCTCGGCTGTTCGGACTCGGGATCCCACAGGATTTCGGAGGTGGAACCGATCAGATGCCAACCGCCCGGCGTTCCCCCCGGGTAGACGACCGTCTGCGTTCCGGCGATCGCGACCAGGCCGCGCTCCACGCGTGGGCGCGGCGAGGTGCGGCGCGGGAGTTTCAGGGACTCGGGCAGTCCGTCGATATAGGCGAAACCCGGTGCGAACCCGAAGAATCCGACGCGGTGCTCGGCGCCCGCATGTGCCTCGATGACCTCGTCGACGCTGCAGTCGAGCGTTCGGGCGACACCGGCCAGGTCCTCCCCGTCGTAGCGCACGGGAACGATCACCGGGTCGCGGTCGGCCGGGACCGCGCACTCGGCGTCGGCCGTGTCGATCAGGTGCCGGATACGGGTCGCCAGGGGACCCATATCCGCGGAGCTGTGCGCGCGGAAGAGAACCGAGCGGGCGGCCGGAACGATATCCTGCACCAGGCAGGACCAGGTCTGACGGCGCGCCGAGGCGACCACCGATGCGATCTTGTCCGGCGCCAGATCCACCATCCAGCCCCGGTCCCCCGCCCGGAGCAGGTCCACGCCGGTCATCACCGCGCCCCGATCGGAGCCGGCGCAACACCGTTGCGCTCCAACGTCGCGCGGGTCTCGCGCGCGATCGCCACGGCGCCCGGGGTGTCGCTGTGGACACAGAGCGCGACCGCCGGAGCCCGCTCGGGTAGCACGGTCGCCCGGACGCCGTCGACCGAGACGACCTTGCCGGTATCGACCATCTCCCAGGCCCGCGACGCGGCCGCACCAGGATCGACGAGCAGAGCGCCGGGATGACTGCGCGCGACGAGCAGACCCTGGTCGGTGTATCCGCGATCGACGAAAATCTCCGCGTGCGGGGTCAGGCCGGCGGTCACGGCGAACTCCCACACCCAGGTCCCGTACTGGCACAGCACCGGCAGGCTGCGGTCGACCAGTCCGACCGCCTCGACGATCGCCGCCGCGTGCCCTTCGTGGCGCGCCGCGGCGTTGTAGAGCGCGCCGTGCGCCTTGACATAGGTGACCTCCGTACCGGAGATCCGGGCGAAGGCCTGCAGGGCGCCGATCTGATAGACGATGTCGTTCACCAGGCTGGGCGCCGGCACATCGATGAACCTGCGCCCGAAACCGGCCAGATCGCGGTAGGACACCTGAGCTCCGAGGGAAACCCCCAGTTCGGCGGCCGTATCGCAGGTGCGCCGCAGAATATCCGGATCGCCCGCGTGGAAACCGCAGGCGACATTGGCCGCGGTCACCTCCTTCAGCAGGGGCGACTCGTCCGGTACGCCCCACACCCCGAAACCCTCGCCCACGTCGGTGTTGATGGACACCTTCGGCGCGGTCATCAGGTGCGCTCCGCCCAATAGGAGCGCATCTCGTCGCGCGAGTTCTCCCAGGCGCGGTGCAGACCGGTCTGGCCGCCCTCGATATGGGCGAGGATCTGCTCGGCGAGCGCCTCGGCATTGCCGTCCACGAGCGCCTGCACCATCGCCTTGTGCTCGTCCTGCACCCGGTCGTACGCGCAGGTCCGGTGGACATAGAAGCGCGAGTACGGCTCGAGCCGGTGGTACATCTGCGAGATGGTCTCGTACCGCAACGGCAGTCGCGACAGCCGGTACATATCCAGGTGGAAGGCGAGGTTGGTGCGTGACCACGAATCGGCGCCCGTCTCGGCCACCTTGTCCATCTGCTCGGCCATCGCCGCGAAACGCGAGATATCCCGGCGGGATACGCGTTCGGTCACATGCTCGGCGAAGCTGGGCTCGATCAGCCGGCGCAGGTCGTCGATCTCCTCGATATCCAGTGCGGTGACGAAGGTGCCGCGGCCGGGCAGCGATCGGAGCAATCCCTCACCGGCCAGTGTGCGGATGGCCTCACGCAGCGGGATACGTGACACACCGAATCGGTCGGCCAGTTCTTCCTGTACCAGGCGGTGACCCGGCGGATAGATGCCCTCGACGATCGACATCCGCAGGCGGGACGTGAGGTCCTCACCCTCGAATTCGAAGTCCTGTGACGTAGACGACATATCCACTGTATACACTGAATGCAGACCCGAAATCCAGCCTCTTCGGCGAATCCGCCGGTTTGTTTACACGAACGACCCGCGGCGTAACACCGAACCCCTCGGGCGCGCGATCACCGGCCTGCACCGCCCCGTCTCGCCGTCGCGAGCGCGGGAGCACCGCACGTTTTCAGAAGCGCCCCGCCGGCCCGGCGCCGAGAATCGGTGCGAACTCGACTTCGAGGAGCATCATGCGAAGCCATACTTGGGGCCGCCTCCTGCTGGGCGCGGCCGCGCTCCTGCACCTCCTCCCCGCTGTCGCCGTGTTCTCGGTGGAACGGGCGGCTGCGGCATACGGGATCGATCCCGGCGGCGCCGACCTGCGGCTGCTGCTCCGGCACCGGGGGCTGCTGTTCGCGATCCTGGGAGTGGCTTTGATCGTCGCGGTGTTCCGGCCCCGGCTGCGCTCCGCCGCCATCGGGGCCAACGCGGTGAGTATGGCGGGATTCGTGGCATTGCTGCCGGCCGAGGGCCCGGTGGGCCCCGAGTTGCTGCGCGTCGCGGCCGTGGACGCCGGTGGCCTGGTACTCCTGGCCGGCGCCGCGGCCCTCCTTCTCCGGAACCAGCGCACAGAGGGCCGCCCGGTCAGCCGACCGGCAACCCACTGAGGATCGGCACGAAACCCCAGTCCATGAGGCGTGCGGCGTCGCCCGCCGCGGCGGCCAGGTCGTCGGGTGAGCTGTTCAGGACCACGCCGATCAGCCGCTGCGCACCCCGGGAGGCTTCGAACAACAGGCAGGTCCCGGCAGCGTCCGTGGACCCGGTCTTGATCCCGGTGGTGCCCGGATAATCACGGAGCAGCCCGTTGGTGGTCTCCCAGACGTGGTCCCGGTTCGCGGGACCGGCGGGCAGGTGGTGGACCTGCGATCCGACGATTTCCCGGAAGACCGGATCGGCCATCGCGTGCCGACCGAGCCGTACCAGCTCCGCCGGAGTGGAGTACGTGGCGAAATCATCGGGGGCCGGCAGGCCGCTGGGATCGCTGAAATGCGTGTTCGGCATCCCCAGCCGCTGCGCAGCGGCGTTCATCCGGGCAATGAAAGCGTCCTGACCCGGTCCGAATGCCTCGGCCAGGGCATAGGCGGCGTCGCAGCCCGAAGGCAGCATCATCGCGTACAGCAGCTGACGCGCGGTCAGCACCTCCCCGGGAACCAGACCGGCGGTACTTCCGCCGTAGGCGGCCGCATAGTCGACGGCCGCTCGCGGCACCGTGACCGGACGCTCGAGATCACCCGATTCGAGTACGACCACCGCCGTCATCACCTTGGTGATACTGGCGATCGGGACGCGGATATCAGGCTGCCGCGACCACACGATCAATCCGGTACCGGCCTCCGCCAGCGCCGCCGCCGGCGCCCGCACTCCCTCCGGTTGCAGTGTCAGCGGAAACGGAAGCTGAGCCGAGCCGCCGGGAACCGGGGCCGCCGCAGCGGTAGGCGCGAAAACGACGAGTATTCCGGCGACGACCGCCGTCAGTACACGGACATAGGTTCGCATCGCCACATTGTGGCCGCCGACCTCCTCGAACAGCGGGATTTGCGATGGGAGTCGCGGTTGCTCACCCGGCCGGCCGGGGCCGGACGCGGCAGCCCCCGGCCGCGGCGGCGCGCGGAGCCGTCAGGCGTCCTGCCTGATCTCCGCGAAGCTCGCCCACTGGACCTCGGCGATATCGTTCGCCTCGTCGTTGAAGGTCGTATCGATCCACTCGAGGATCTGGTCCTCCACTTTCCGCAATACCGACTCCGGCGCATCGACCGGGGAGGTCATCTCGAGCGAGAAGTAGGTGCGGTCACCCGGATCCTGGCCGGGGTGCTCCTCGGCCCACTCCCGGCGCATCCGCTGTTCGCCTTCGGCCTTCGGCGCCAGTTCTGTTCTGGCCTCGGCGAATTCGGGAAACTTCGCCAATTCACCGGCCGCGGCCGACCGCACGGAGTCGGCTTGCGCGGGTGTGCAGTACAGCTGGACAACCAGATAGCTACTCACGCTACCGGCCACATCCTCTCGGTTGATCACATGACAGGGCCGCTCGTCCACCGGACCGGTGAACTCGCGTGCACGGCAGCATATCCCGGCCCCCGCCCGCCGTCCGCGTCGGCTTTCGCGACAGCAGTCGGCATGCGTGGCGCGAAGATCGACCACATCGATCGGCGAGGCTGCATCCAGTACGAACCACCGTCCGCGCCGACCAGCAGAATCGGCGCCTTCGCGGGGGCGCGACCGTCGAGCGGCTCGTCGAATGGATCCTGCCCTCGACTCGAAGGGCTACGTTCCGGCGAGTGACCGTTCAGCCGGGCCGATGCGGCCGGTTGTCGTCGAGCCGGGTGTCCGGCCGGTCGGCGACCGCCGTGAGCAGGCGCCGCGCGAAGGTTTCGAATCCGGCCAGGAAGCCGGCGGGCGCCGTCACGGTGAAACCGGTTTCCAGGAAGGCGAGTGCGCCGACCAGCCACTGCCAGGTGTCCAGCCGGACCGTGACAGCGGTATGCCGGTCGTCGTGCGCGGCGATCTCGGCATGCTGGTAGGCGAGCACATCCGCGACCCGGTCCGGCGGGGCCGCGACCAGCAGATCGACACGTTGCTTGCCGATATCGAGGCCACGCTGCAGGTAGTCGACAGCGGAATCGGCCGGGAGTGGGCGCGGCTCGTACCGGGCACCGGTACGCAGCAACTCGCCGACACGGTCCACCCGGAACACCCGCCAATCCTCCCGACCGGTATCCCAGGCGAGCAGGTACCAGCGCAGGTGTTGATGGATCTGCCGATAGGGGTGGACCCGGCGGGAACTCGTCGCACCGTGGACGTCGGTATAGGTGAAGGTCACGATCTCCCGGTCCGCGCTCGCGGCGGCCAGGGCCGCGAGGTGTTCCGGCGACACCCCGGGCGCGACCTGCCGGCCCGTGTCCAGACCGGCGCGGATCGCCGCCACCCGGGGCCGCAGCCGGGCCGGCAGGAACTGGTCGATCTTGCCGTAGGCGCGGGTCGCGGCGTCGTCGAGCCCGCCGGCGGTCGCGGGGCCGGTGGCGCCGAGCGCGGCCAGGCCGAGCAGGGTGGCGATCGCCTCGTCGTCGTCGAGGAGCAGGGGTGGCATCGTGCGCCCGGCTCGGAGCCGGTAATAGCCGCCCGGGCCCGGACGGGTCTCGACCGGATAGCCGTAACCGCGCAGCCGCTCGATATCCCGGCGCACCGTGCGGGGGCTGCTACCGAGCCGGCGGGCCAGGTCCGCACCCGAGTAGGCGCTCCCGGTCTGCAGTGTCGACAACAGCGCCAGCATTCGTTCGGTCACATCCGCCACCGGTCCGATTCTTCCGGGAATCGCGGTCAGGAGCCGGCCACATCTGTCCATAGCGTCGAATACATGGCTACGAGCAGCATCACCATCCGCGGCGCGCGCACCCACAATCTGGCCGGTCTCGACCTCGATATCCCCCGCCACCGGCTGGTCGTCTTCGTCGGCCGCTCCGGCTCCGGTAAATCGTCACTGGTTTTCGACACCGTGGCGGCGGAGGCCGGCTTCCAGCTCAACGAGACCTATCCGCCCTTCGTGCGCAACCGGTTGCCGAAGTGGGCGCGGCCGCCGGTCGACCGGATCGACGGGGTGTCGCCGGTGGTGGTGATCGATCAGCGGCGCATCGGCGGCAACGCCCGCTCGACAGTCGGCACGATCACCGACACCTGGACGTATCTACGCCTGCTGTACTCCCGGATCGGGGAACCGTGGCTCGGGGAATCCGACCACTTCTCCTTCAACGAACCGGCGGGTATGTGCCCGGCCTGCGCCGGATTGGGCGAGGTCGTGGTGAGCGCCACCGAACGGTTCCTCGACCTCGACAAAAGCCTCGCCGACGGCGCGATTCTGCTGCCCGGATTCGGCCACGGCGGATACTGGTACGACCAGTACGCCGGAATCGGTGTCTTCGACCCCGACGTCCCGCTGCGGGAGTGGGCGGAGACAGCGCGCGACGCGCTGCTGTACGGCGGTTCCGCCGCCGCCCGGCTCGGCCGCCGCCCGCCCAAGGACTACGAGGGAATCGTCGAGCGCTTCGAACGCATTCATCTGCACACCTCCGACAATCTGTCCGAGCGCAAACAGGAGACGATCCGCCGGTTCACCCGCTCCGAATGCTGTCCCGAATGCGGCGGTGACCGGCTGAACGAAGCGTCACGCGCCGTCACCGTGCGGGGCCACACAATCGGTGAGCTGGCCCGAATGGAGGTCGGCGAGCTCGCCGGATTCGTCGCGACCATCAGGGCGCCACAGGTCGCGCCGGTGACCGAGGCGCTCTCCGCCCGGCTGGACGCGATGACCACCATCGGCCTCGGTTACCTCACCCTCGGCCGGGGCACCACGACGCTGTCCGGGGGCGAATCCCAACGAATCAAAACGGTGAAACACCTGGGTTCCAGCCTCATCGAAATGACCTATGTGGTCGACGAACCGACCGTCGGCCTGCATCCCACGGATGTGGAGTCGATGACCCGGCTACTCGCCCGGCTCCGCGACAGCGGCAACAGCGTGCTGGTCGTCGAACACGATCCCGCCGTGATGGCGTGCGCCGATCAGATCGTGGAACTAGGTCCCGGCGCCGGCTCCGAAGGGGGCCGGCTGGTTTTCCAGGGCACGTTCACCGACCTGCGCGCCGCCGGGACACCGACCGCGCGGGCACTGGCGCGGCAGCACAAGACCGCACGCCGGGATCCCCGGCAGGCGACCGGCAAACTCACCGTGGCCGAGGCATACCGTAACAACCTGCGCGGCGTCACCGTCGATATCCCGACCGGCGTGCTGACCGTACTCACCGGGGTCGCGGGCTCCGGGAAATCCAGCCTGGCCGCCGAATTCGCCGCCCGGCACGAGGTGATAGCGCTCGACCAGAAACCGGTGAGCGCCACGCGCCGATCCACTCCGCTCACCTACACCGGCATCGCTCCCGCCATCCGCAAACTCTTCGCCCGGCGCAACCGGGTGGCCGCCGCGCTGTTCAGCGCCAACTCCGCGGGTGGCTGCCCGGACTGCGGCGGACTCGGGGTCGTCTACACCGATCTCGCGTTCCTCAACGGCCAGGAAACCGTCTGCGACACCTGCCACGGGCGACGCTTCACCCCGGAGGCCCTCTCCTACACCGTCGACGGCCTGTCCATCGCCGATATCGACGAGCTCACCGTCGCCGAGGCCCTCGAGCGACTGCCCGAGCCGGCGATCACCCGGGCTCTGGAACGACTCGCCGAAGTCGGCCTCGGCTACCTACGGCTGGGCGAGCCGCTGAGCGGATTGTCCGGCGGCGAATGCCAGCGGGTCAAGATCGCCCGGGAACTCCGGGAAGCCACCCGACCCGCGGTGTATCTGCTGGACGAACCGACCACCGGCCTGCACCCGGCCGATATCGAAACACTGCTGCGGGTGCTCGACGCCCTCGCGGACGCGGGCCACACCGTAGTCGTCATCGAGCACAACCTCGAGGTGATCCGGCACGCGGACTGGCTGATCGATCTCGGCCCGGGCCCGGGCAGACACGGCGGGACGGTGCTCTTCGAAGGACCGGTGACCCACTACACCGGTCACGCGACGCCTACCTCGCGGGCGCTCGATGGTCTCACGTGATGACCGGCCGGTCACGCGATACGAGCCCGGACCGGCAAGCTCGGGGGCGGCAGCTCGCCGGTTCCGCGTGGTCGGCCCGGCGAGCTCTAGACGACGTTCGCGGCGATGAGCAGGTTCCAGATCTTCTCCTGGTCGGCGACCTCCACGCCCAGTTTCGCGGCCTTGGCCAGCTTGCTCTCGCCGACCCCCGCACCGGTGACGAGCAGGTCGGTATTCGCCGACACCGAGGATGCCACGGTGGCACCCGCCCTCTCACAGAGGCGTTGGAATGTCGGGCGGGCGACCTTCTCCCCCGAGCGCGGATCGCTGATCGCGCCGGTGACCACCACCGTTTTACCGTCCAGCGGCGCACCCGCCGCGACGACCGGTGGTAGATCCTCGTCGAGCACGTCCAGACTCACGCCCGCGGCGCGCAACCGCTCCAGTTCCGGACGCAGGCGGGTGAGGTGCTCGACCAGGGAAGCCGCCACCTTCGGGCCGATGTCCTCCACGGCCACGAGTCGTTCCTCGCCCGCGTCGGCGACCTCTTCCAGGGAGCGGAATCCCGCTCGGGCCAAGCGAGCGGCGGTGCCCTCGGAGGCCATCGGGATCGCCAGGCCGATCAGCGCGCGGCGCAGGCCCACCCGGCGGGCGGCGTCGACCGAGTCGATCATGCGCGCGGCCGAGGTCTCGCCGATCCGGTCGAACTCGAGCAGGCGCTCGGTGGTCAGCGTGTAGAAGTCCGAAGGACGCTCCAGGATGCCCGCCTCGGCCAAGCGCTCGATCCACACCTGGCCGAACGCCTCGATATCGGCGGCCGGCCGCGACGCCCAGTGGATGAGCCTGCGTACCGTCTGCGCGGGACAGGCGACATTGGTGCAGAACAGTTCCCGGCTGTTGCCCTGTTCGGTCACCGGCTGCCCGCAGGACGGACAACCGGTGGGCGGCACGATCTCACGCTCGGCGCCGGTACGTTTCGAGGCGTCGAGTACACCGGCCACGAATGGGATCACGTCGCCCGCGCGGCGTACCAGCACGGTGTCACCGACCTTGATATCGCGGGCGCGGATCACCTGCTGATTGGCGAGTGTCGCCTTCGTCACCGTGGTGCCGCCCACGAACACCGGCTCCAGCCAGGCGACCGGGACGATCTTGCCGGTCTTGCCGACGTCCCAGATCACCTCGTTGAGCAATGTGGTCTTCTCCTCGGCGGCGAACTTGAACGCGAGCGCGCCCCGCGGGCTGTTGGACCGGGTCCCGGCCGCGGCGTAGGCGTCGCGGTCGGCCAGTCGCAGCACCGCGCCGTCGATGTCGTAGTCCAGGTCGTTGCGACCCTGTTCGATCACGGTGATCGCCGCCTGCGCCTGCTCGGCATCGGCGCACACCCGCATCTGCGCCCCCGCGATCCCCAGCGCCCGCAGCCCCTCGGCCAGGTCGGCCGCGGCGCCGCCCGCGGAGGTGTCGAGATCGAAACCGAAGAACCGCAGCCGCCGCTCGGCGACCGTGGCCGGGTCCTTCGCCCGCAGTGTGCCCGCCGCGGCATTGCGTGGATTGATCAGCGGTTTGTCCGGGTGCGCGGTGTTGTAGGCGAGGAAGGTCGACCGCAGCATCACCGCCTCACCGCGCACCTCCACCCGCCCCGGGACGTCGATCCGGTCGGGCACCCCGTCGACCAACGCGCGGACCAGCACCGTCACATCGTCACCGGTGGTGCCGTCACCGCGGGTCACGGCACGCACCAACCGCCCGTCCTCGAACACCAGGGCGAGGGACAAACCGTCGAGCTTCGGCATCACCACCACCGACTGCCCGGGAAACCGATCGAAGAACGCCGCGACCTGATCCGGGGTGGTCGCCTTCTCGAGCGACAACATCGGCCGCGAATGCCGGATCGGGGCGTGTAGCACGGCGGGAGCTCCGACCTGCTCCAAGGGGTTCGGGTCGGGTGCGAGATCGGGGTGCGCCTCGATCAGACCCCGTAGCTCGTCCTCGATCGCGTCGTATTCCGCGTCGGCGACCAGCGGCGAGCCGCGGTAATAGGCGTCCCGCAGCGCCACCACACGGTCCGCGAGCTCTTGGATGCGTTCACCGGTTTCCACGAGCCAGACGCTACCGAGCCCCACCGACACCCGGTGGGCCGAGTGGTGGCAGCGCGCCCGGCCGGCACGGCACGCCTGCCCCGATCCGGCTTCAGCGCGCGGACAGCGGTTCCCGGTGCGACCGAGGCGTGCGGTTCACCGCTCAGGGAGTGAGGACGATCCGCCCGAACACCATGCCGAGATCCATCCGGCGATGGGCTTCGGAAGCGAGCTCCAACGGCAGGATCTCGTGCACGACGGCGTGCAGTTCGCCGCGGGCGGCAGCGGCGAACTGCTCGGCCCGGACCGCGTCCCGGGTGGGCACCGGGACGGTATCGAGGCTGAAAGTGGCGAACGACCGGGACTGCTGGAACGCCCCCAGGAGTCGCATGCCGAAATCCGCCGGCGGCAGACCCGCCACCACGCCGGCCAGGACGAAACGCCCGTTCGGTGCGAGGCGGTCGAGGAACGTGGGCAGCTCCGCCCCACCGGCGATATCGATGATCACGTCGTAGGACGGCGGCGCAGCCGGATCTCCTCCCCCGGACCGGTCCAGGACATGTGTCGCGCCGAGGTCGCGGAGCCGATCGCCGCGGGCCGGCGACGAGGTCGTGACCGCGACCGCGCTCGCCCCGGCGCGCACCGCGAGTTCCACCGCCGCGATACCGATACTGCCCGCCGCCCCGCGCACCAGTACGGACTCACCGGGTGCGAAATGCGCGTGGGCGAGCCCGAAGTACGCGACCGGCGCCGCACTGCCCAGCGTCACCGCCGAGACCGGCGACAGGCCGGCCGGGAGCTCGACGATATCGCCGACCCGGGCCACCGCCTGCTCGACATAGCCGCCACCGGTGCCGGTGAATGCCCACACCCGCCGGCCCGTCCACGACCGGTCGACCTCGGCGCCGACCGCGGTCACCGTGCCCGCGACCTCGCTGCCGGGTATCAGCCCCTCGGTGAACCCGTATCCATTGAGTGTCCCGCGCCGGATCACGGCGTCGACGCCACCCACTCCGATCGCCTCGGTCTCGATGACCACCTGACCAGGGGCCGGGACCGGTGCCGGTGTCTCTATCACCGCCATACCGCTCGGGTCGCCGAATCGCCGGATCGCCACTGCTCGCACCGTCGTCTCCTTCTTGTGCTCTCGTTGTCCGAGGTACTGTGGCCGAAAGTAACGGACGCCCCCGTCCACTTCCGTGAAGTGAGAAGCATGCCGGATCGATTGCCTCATATGCTCCGCGCCGACGCCCAGGACAACCGCGACCGGATCCTCGAGGTCGCCCGCGCGCTGTTCGCCGAGAAGGGGATCGACATCACCATGCGCGAGGTCGCGCGCCGGGCCGAGGTCGGGCCCGCCACCCTGTACCGGCGGTTCCCGGCGAAGCAGGCCCTGATCGATGCGGCCTTCGCCGATGAGATGCGATCGTGCCGGCAGATCGTGGAAGACGGCTGCGCCGATGCCGACCCGTGGCGCGGGTTCTGCTCGGTCATCGAACGGATCACCGTGCTCAACGGCCGGAACCAGGGGTTTGTGGACGCGTTCATGTCCGCGAACCCGGAGACCGACAGCTTCGCCGCCCACCGCGTGGCACTGCTCTCGATGCTCGCGGACCTGGCCGGCCGCGCCAAGAAAGCCGGTCGGCTGCGACGGGACTTCGTCATCGACGACCTGGTGCTCGTCCTGCTGACCGGCCGCGGACTGGCCGCGGTGCCACCGGCTCGCCGGGAGACCTCGGCGCGCCGCTTCGCCGCCCTGGTCGTGGATGCGTTCCACGAAACCGGTACGAACCCGGACTCACGTCGGCGGTCGCACACCTTTCCGATCGCTTGATAGACAACGCCGTCGAGGTCTGCGATGACGACGGTGTCGCCGCGCAGCACGCGCGAAATCCTGGATCCGTCCACCAGTACGGTGATCGATATCGTGGCCGAGCAGGGCGCCGACGCCGTCGACGAGGCCGTCCGGGCCGCCGCGCGGCCTTCACGGCGCGTCCGCCCTCCACGGCGAACGGCAGCTCACCGAAGTTCGCGCGGTATGAGCGCGGTGGCGCCGGTCCTCGAACCGCACCGGCAAGACCGGCCCGGGTTCGGCGCCGCTCCGCTCACCGACGCGCGAAGGCGAGACCGCCCGCGACCGCGAGCATGGTGACGCCGGTGCCGCGATCCAGATAGCGTCGGGTGCGGGGCGGCATATCGAACGAGTTGAGGGCTCCACCCACCCCCGCGTACACCGTCGCCGCGACGAACTCGATAACGAGGTAGCCGAGGCCCAGCGCGATCAGCTGCGCAGGTACGGCCCCTGCGGCATGGTCGACGAATTGGGGCAGGAGCGCGGCGAACAACAGCAGCGCCTTGGGATTGGTGAGCGCCACCGTGAACTCCTGCCGGGTCAGCCGGCGGCGTGTCCGGCGCAGTGACGACACGTCCGGCGGCGGGCTGCCGGACGCCTCCGGTGCGCCGGCAGGGCGGCTCCGGTAGAGCATGGAGACGCCGAGGTAGAGCAGATACGCGACGCCACACCATTTCACGGCCGTGAACACCGGCTCGGAGGTGATCAGCAATTCACCCAGCCCCACCGCTGTCGCGAGCACCAGCAACAGGAAAGCCGACAGCCGGCCGGACACGGCCACCAGCGCATCCACCGCGCCCTGCTGCACCGCGTTGCGCAACGACAGCAGTTGGTTCGCGCCGGGAGTGAACGCGATGAGCGGAGCAGCGAGCAGGAACGGCTGCCAGTGGGGAGTCGGCATATCCCCTGTATACAGCCACTTGCCGCGGACGAAAACCGGGCAGTTCAGCGGTAGGCTTCCGCCCGGTCCCACCGGCTCCGGCCGATCCACGAGACCACTACCAGTGCGTGGAGGGTAGGCAGGGCCAACGCCACGGCGAGCCCGGTATGTCCGGCCGTGGCGAGACCGAAGCCGCCCATATCAGGGCGGGCGCGGCCGGCGCCGGTAGCAGCGCATCCCGCGCTACCGCCCCGCGAAGTGATTGACAGCACTTTCCCGGCCTTCTAAGTTATTGAACTAATATCAGTTTGGTTCCTGGAGGTCTCGGTGCCCGCGCTTTCTCGACGAACTCTCGTTCTCGGCTTCGTCGCGGCTGTCGCGGCGATGAGCACGGCCTGCGGCGGCTCCGCGCCGTCGGCGAATCTGCCGGTATCCGGCGAGTGGGCGGAGGTGGTGGCAGCCGCCGAGGCCGAGGGCAGCGTCCACCTCTACTCGACCCAGCACCCGGACAACCTGGCGAAGCTGAAAACAGCGTTCGAGCGGAAGTACCCGCGCATCACCCTGGAGTTCACCCGCGGCACCGATGTGGAGATCAATCCCCGGGTCGAGACCGAGCACCGGACCGGGCGCGGAACCGCCGATGTGCATATGACCTCCGATCCGGTCTGGACGGCCACCGCGGCCGAATCCGGCACATACTCCGTGGAACCGGTCGGCCCGTCCTTCGCCGACCCGGCCTACGGCCGGGAGCGCAGCGTCCGTGGTGACCGGTTCTTCCTGACCAGTGCCGCGGTCTTCGGGCTGGGCTGGAACACCACCGCGTTGCCGCGGGGCCTGGCGACACCGGCGGATCTACTGGATCCCGCACTACGCGGCCGGATCGGCGTGACCAACCCGAGCGGATTCGCCGCGGTGGTGGACCAGTATCAGTTCTTCGACCGCAATTGGGATCCCGACTTCACCGAGAAACTGGCCGCGCAGCAGCCGCGCATCTATCCGAGCGCGCTCGGTGTGGCGCAGGCGTTGAACTCCGGGGAGATCGTGGCGACACCGATGGTGCAACCGCTGGTACGCGAGCAGGCCGCCGGGGCACCGGTCGACTGGAAACTCCCTGGCCCCGCCTGGGGCACACCATGGTACAGCCATGTCCTGGCCTCGGCTCCGCACCCGAACGCCGCACAGGTGCTCGCCGATTTCCTCGTCACCCGAGACGGGCAGACGGCGCTGTCGACCGGCTATGCCGCCGCCCTGCCCGATATCGAGGGCGCCGTGGCACGAGCCCAGGACGTCCCCTTCCCCGATACCGCCGCCCTCACCCCGGACGCCGTCACCCGTTACCAGCAGACATGGCAGGGGATGTTCCAGCGCTGATCACCCGCATGGGCCGGCTCTCGCGACGCCGGGTGGCACGCATCCGCGCCCGGACCGTACGCGCCACGGCGGCGATCGCCTCGCACGCCAGTCACCCGCGAGCCGGGTGGTGATGGTCTCGCGGTGGGGTGAGTTCGTCGACCACCACCAGGTTCCCACCGGATTGTTTGGCGCGATACATGGCGGCGTCGGCGGATTGCAGCAGCCGATCCGGGGTCGGGCGCGGACACCCGGGACAGGCCGCCGCGTCGAAGACCGCGACACCCACACTCGCGGTGACCTCCACCGCGGTCTCCGGTGGGTCGGCGACCGCACGGCGCAGACGTTCGGCCTCGGCGCGCGCGGCCGCCGCGTCCATCGGCGCGGCCACCACGAACTCCTCGCCACCGGTGCGCGCCACCACCGCCGTCTCCCCCGCGGCGGTGTGTAACCGCCGGGCCGTCCGTACCAGGACGGTATCGCCGACACGATGCCCCCAGGTGTCGTTCACGCTCTTGAACCGGTCGAGATCGAAGCTCATGACGCAGATCGCGGGAAACCGGTCGACCAGCAGCGGCAGCCGGATCTCCAGACCCCGGCGGTTCAGCAGTTCGGTCAGCGGGTCCGACAGCGATTCGGTGCGCAACAGCCAGTAGAGGATCTGCAACGCGGGTAGCGCGCTGACCACCGAGACGAACAGCAGCAGGCCGACCGCGCAGGCCAACCGGATATCGCCGCCCCCGAGGGCGATCCGCACCGAGAACACGATCACCGACAGCAACGACCACGCCGAATGCGCTGCCAGGGCCCGCGCACTGTGGAAGAAGCCCAGGTAACTGCCGGTGACCACGAGCAGCACCGCGCCCATCGCCCCGAACAGCCGATCCGGGACCTGGAGGAACTCCATCGTGAACAGCACATCCGCGCCGCCGATCAGCGCCAGCGATTCGGTCTTGCTCGGCCAGGACAGCAACCACCAGCGCAGCGCCCACAGCGTCCCGCACAGCACCCCGACCGTCGAGGCGATGCCGGGATCACCGGCCGGCCCCACCGGCGTGCCCGCGATCACGGCGCCCATCACCGCGATCGCCGCGCCCGCGACGCCGATCAGGACTTTCAGCGGACCCAGCGCCGATCGCGCCGCCAGCGTGCGCACCAGCCAGCCGTAATCGACCGGGTCGTTCCACCAGGCCCGCAGTGTCTTGCTGTCATTCATCGACTCACCCTTGGTCCCGACCGCGTTGCCCACCGTAGCCCGTACCGACTCCCGGATTTCCGGAAATCCAACCGGCCGGTCCGGGCAGTCCAGACCGGACATTATTCCCCGGGCCGGAACGGCCGGAGCAGAGACATCGAGGTGTGGCACGCGAGTCGGCCGGCGCATCGGCAGCCGGCGGCTCCGGCTCCCCGGCTACCCAGGGGCCGGACCCGACCCGAGAGTCCCGGCACTGTGCCCGCTCACCGCATATCCGGCGACCGGGGCCCGGGTACTGATGGACGGGACGGCGTCCGGTCCGGACGGCCGACCGCCTCCCCACCGCAACCGGCCCGCTCGGCGAGTTCCCGCACTGCACCACGGATTCCTGTCGCGAGCACGTCGATATCGGGAGTGGAGTCGTAGTCGCCGGTGATGCCGAACACCAGGTGATCGTGATAGCTGAGGATCGCGATCGCGGTCCGTAGGCGCAGGGCGATCGGCACCGCGGGCAACAGTTCCAGCACCGGCCGGCCCTGCAGGGTGAGCGGGTGCCGGGGACCGGGCACATTGGTCGCCAGCCCCGCGATCCCGTGCTGGGGAAACCGGGCCGCGAGCCGCAGCGTCCACGCCACGGCAGCGAACGGTAGCCCGCGCGCCAACCCGAGAACGAGGTGTTCGGCACGCGGCGCACCGCCCGACTTGTGCGCTTTCATGGTCATATGGATCGCGCGTAGCCGGTCGACCGGGTCGACGCGGCCGACCGGCAGATCGGGCAGCACCGCCGAGACCCGGTTGTCCATGACATATTTCGCGTGTTCGGCACGCATGGAGACCGGAACCAGAATCCGAAGCGGGTGCGCCTCCGGTTCCTCATCGCGCCCGAGCAACAGGTCCCGGTATCCCGCGGTGATCGCGGCCAGGACGACATCGTTGACGGTCACGTGGTAGGCGGCACCGATAGCGGAAACCACCGGCAGCGACAGGCGCACCGCGGTGAACCGGCGCCGGTGCCCGATCGGACCGTTCAGCGACGACACCGGACCCTGCTCGAGAACCGCGGCACCGACCGGAACGAGGCTGCGCACGGCGCCGAACACCGCCGCGGGAAGCTTCGCCCACCCCGTGGTTCCCGCCTGCTTCCGTACCCGGCCGGTGCTGCGGGCCGGCCCATTGTCCACCGGTAGCGCATCGCAGAGGGTCTCGAACACGGCCAGCCCCGATATTCCGTCCACCAGACTGTGATGGGCCTTCAGGATCACCGCCCAGCGATCATCGGCCAAACCCTCCACCGCCACGCACTCCCACAGGGGACGGTCCCGGTCGAGTCGCTCCTCGATCTCGGCTGCCACCAACTCCCACAACGCTCTGTCCCGTCCCGGCCGCGGCACTGCCACCCACCGCAGGTGATGGCCCAGATCGAAAGCCGCGTCGTCTTCCCATTCCGGTGCGGCCATGTCGAGCACGGTGCGACGCACCCGCTGCCGCATCCGGGGCATTCCGGCAATTCGCGTGTTCAGCAGGGCCGCGAACTCCTCGTGTCGCGGCGGCGGGCCGGCCAGCACCGCTGTCACCGCGATGCCCAGACTGATCCGCCGGTCGGCGTCCTCCAACTCGATGAATCCGGTATCGAGCGGCCGTAGCTCGTTCACGATATGCCCGAACGCTCTCCGGAGCGTGCCACCATCCCGTCGTGACGCGGATTCGGTTGCGGGGCGAACGCAGCCACCTTGCGGAAACCGGAGGCCAGGCATTCGGTGAACTCCGGTAGATCCGGCACCGCCGCGGTGTCGGCGTTGATCCCCACCGCGCATGTTCCCATGTGGGAGATGAGCGTCGCGTTGAACGCGGTACCGATGGTCGGCCCGAAGGCGTGTATCCGCTCGACCTCCGCGCCCGCCAGATACAGCGGAACCGGGGAGCCCGCAACATCCGAGGCCACGAAATCGACATGTCTGAGCATCTGCGCGACGGCACCGGCGGGAAGCCGGTTGAACACCGCCGCCACCGCGTTGGACCAGGGGATCGCCGGTTCCCGGCGCCAACGCTCCACGAGGCCACGCACCGCCCACATCAGTTCCCCGACATCGTCGGTGTCGGCGGGAACGGCGAACCTGGCCAGGGTGATGCGATTACCGCCGGGCGGGTCCTCGGCAGTCCGGGTACTGATCGGCACGGTCACCCGAACCCGGGTGAGCGACACGTCGTAACGCCGATGGTAGGAACGCAATCCGAGCAACAGCGCGGTGAGAAAGACGTCGTTGACGGTGCATCCCGCCCGAACCGCGGGCTCCTCCAGCTGGGCGAATGGCACTTCCAGCACGGTCAGCCGCCGGCCGAGTCCACGTCCGATCATCACCGGCGACATGGTCTCGGTAACCGGACGGGCCAGGCGAGCCAGGGAGGAAACCATCGCCGCACCGTCACGTACGGCGCCCACTGGATCGGCCGCGGCACGCACCGATGCGGTGGCGACCGCGGCGGCGCCACCCCGCACCAACCCCCATCCGGCGGACCAGTTCCACGCGAGTACATCGGCGACCGGCGCCGCCCGATGTGGTTCCCGTTCGCGCACCGGTCCGCGTTCGGTGCCCTCCCGGGTGAAGTCCAGTACTTCCGTGGCGATCTGCATACCGCCGACGCCGTCGGTGAGGCTGTGATGAACTTTCAGCACGGCCGCGCTTCCGCCGCCGGGCCGGCCCGACAGCAGCGTGAAGGTCCACAGCGGTCGCACCGGATCGAACGCTGTCATCACCTCGTTGCGGGCGAATTCGAGCACGGCCGCCTGATCCGCCGGTGGCGGCAGCGCGATACGCCGGAGATGCCAGGAGAGATCGAAATTCGGGTCGTACTGCCAGCGCGGCGGGGTGAGCCCGAGCGGCGCCGCGGCCAGTACATGGCGGAAACCGGGCGCGACCCGTGTCCCCCGGTCGAAGACGCGCACCAGCCGGTCCCACTCCGGTTCCGAGTCGAGGACCAGGACCGAGACGATTGTCGACCGCAGCGCGGGATCCTGTTCCATACTCCAGGTGAACAGGTCCGACTGGGTCATATGGGACTCGCGAATGCCCATGCGCAGCCGCTTTCATCGATCGGAGTCGATCCCTGCGGAGTCGACCTCCCTACTGTCGCTCCCGTCACCGCGCGGCCGGCAGAGGCAAAGGTCACCGATTCGGACGAGTGGGTGACGAGCACCGCGCGCAACGACCCGGACCCGCGGTCGCCCGGAGGACTTACGGCCCCGGCACCTCCGACGTCGGGCTCTTGCCCGCAGTTCCGCGTCAGGGGAACGCTGGTCTCACCGGTGCACCCGATCGGGCAGCCGGACAGTTCGAGGCCACGTATTCGGAGGACGTCATGCGTATACCGGGCAACCACGAGTCGTGTCGAGTACCAGCGACTCCCTAGCCATGGACGAACGCCCCGAGGGCGACCGGGTACCTCCGGTGATCCTCGGTACCGACGGCTCGTCCGCGTCGTTGAACGCCGCGCGCTGGGCCGCATACATCGCCGGAGCACTGCACACCCCGCTTCTGGTGGTACACGTCCTTCCACTTCCCGGACACCGGCACGCCGCAGGTGCGCGACCGTGGTTCCACGGGCGCCGCCTCGCGAACCCGGTCCCGATCCCGGACCCGGACGCGGCGGTCGTCGTCCGCCGGACCGCATTGATCATCGGCAGCTGCTCCGCACCCGCCGTCGCGGAGCCGGACACCGAAATCGCCACCGGGTCGGCCACGGTGGTCCTCGTGGAGCGCAGCCGCCGAGCCCGGATGCTGGTGGTGGGTGCCCAGACGGCGTTCGGGGAGAGGCGAACCGGCCCGACGACGACGGGCGTCGTCGCACGGGCATACGCCCCGGTGGCCGTGTGGCGGGGTATGCCGGGCCATCCGATCCCGCGGGAGCGGCCGGTGGTCGCCGCGTTCGACGGCAGTGAGTCGACACTGCCGGCGCTGGTCCAGGGGTTCGAGTTGGCGGAAGCCCTCGGCGCGGGCCTCGAGGTGGTACGCCCTCGGTGCGGTATGCCGGGCGGTCGGTACGGCGCCGCAGCGGTGGTACCCCCGTCCCGGATCGGCGGCTCGACGGCGGGAATGGCCCGCGAACATCCCGCGGTCAGGTCGAGCGAAACCACGGTCTCCGGTTCGCTCGCACATGTCCTGGCGCGCAGATCGGCCACGTCCCAACTTCTGGTCATCGCCGACCGACGCACAACCGGTGCGTCGGCGGCACCCGGGCCGACCGTCATGTTCCTGCTCCGTCATTCGAGGTGCCCGGTGCTCATCTGCCGTCCCCGATGAGCGCACCCGACGCCGGCTCAGCCCGACCCGGTCAGGAAATCGACACACGACCGGATCGTGGCCAGCCTCGGATAATCGCTTTCCTCGATACGCCGGGAGCCGGCGGAAAGGCGTTCGACGAAGGTCAGGAAATCTATCGAATCCAGTTCCAGCGTGCTGCGTAGTTCCTCGTCGGCACCGAGTTCGGCGATCTGCTCGTCGGTGTCGAAGCCGCGCAGCGACGTACGAACCAGACGTTCGGCCTGCTCGGGGTCAGGATCTCGGCTCGCTCATAGATCGCTGCGTGCTCGAGCCGGTCGGCCCGGGTCACCCCCGGCCGCCGACGAAAGGTGTTACCGCAGCCGGTCGACCACTTCCGCGAGCGGGCGGCGGGGCGAGACGGGCACGGCGCCGGCGGCGACTTCCGCCCAGCCGACGCGAATGATCAGTTGTGGGAACCCGATACCGTCGAGTACCTCGCCCTGTACCGCCGCCCGGGTATCCGGCAGTTCCAGGGCCTCGCTCATGGGGCAGGTCGCCATGCCGAGCACGGTCGCCGCGAGCAGTACAGCGCTGCCGGTTTCACCTGCCCGCAGGCGGGACAGACGATCGTCGGCAGGGGTGTGGATCAGGAGGAGACTGCCGCCCTGGGTCATCTCCTGCACCCCGGATTCGCTGAGGGTGGCTTCCGCGAATTCCCGGGTGAACGGATCGTCGTCCGCGACCGGTACCGCATTGCGCGCGGGTACGCCGTCGGCCGACGCGTGCCGCCCGCTCCACATCGACAGCTCGGCCCGGTACGACGGGTCGCGGCGATGCTGTCCGGCCGCCCGGGTGAATGCCGACATCAGGGTGGAGCGCCCCGGGCCGGTAGTGATCTCCCGCACCTCGGCGCCCTCCTCGGTACCCGCGGCCAGTAGCGTGGCCAGATCGGCGGGCGGAGTCTCCCACGACGAAACCCGTCGGCGATCGGTATGCCTGCGGTTGATCGCACGGGCCAGTTCCTCGTCCTCCGCGGTCGGCGTCACGCGGGCGAACTCGATCGCGGCCAGATGCGCCGGATCCGCGGGATTCGGAATGCGGTGCACGATCGTCCGCCACCCCAGAGACCTGGCCGCGACCCGGAAATGGTGCAGCGCGGCCCCGCAACTGAGGATCTCGTCGCGCCCGTCCGGATCCGCGCAGGCCAGCCGCCGGCTCTCGTCGGCGTACAAGTGCACTGTCCGGTCACCCACCCGCCACTGCCAAGGTTGCGTATTGTGCACCGACGGGGCGCGAACGGCCAGCGCGAGGGCGGCGCGGACGGCCTCGGCGTCGGGGTGGATCCCGGTCATAACAGGTCCTCACTTTCGAATCGGTCCGCGCCCTCGGCCCGGAGAAAGCTGCGGCGCCTACACACCCCGGCCCTCGGGGTGGTCGCGGGCAGGTGTTCGCCTCTCAGCTTCGCGGCCGCCCGAGCGCGCCGAGACAGGCGAAGGTCACCTGTCGAAGTGTCCTCCGGCAGTACCTCCACAGGCTCGTGCCGTAGGCCCGGCGCGAGCCCCGGCCCGCGCTCGGGTCCATGGTCCCGGCGGCGGGGGTATCAGGACCCTCCTCCCGTACCGCGACTCGTTGGACCCTGAGGACATGACACCGAAGCGCCCGCATATCGCAGTCCTCTATGCCACCGAAGAGGGTTCCACCCGTGATATCGCCGAATACGTCGCGGCCGATCTCGAGGAGCGCAGCGCCGAAGTCGAACTGCACGATATCGACCACGCGCCCGACCCGTCCCGGTTCGACACCGTGATCCTGGGCAGCGCCATCCACGACATGGACTTCCTCCCGGCGGCCGCCGACTATCTACGCCATCACCGCGACCAGCTCGCCACCACCGACCTCCGGCTGTTCGGGGTGGGCCTCGGCCCGGCCCTGCGCGGCCCCCTCGGCCGCCGGCTGGGCAGGCTGGTCCCGCCGAAGATCAGCGCACTGTGCAAGGAGGTCGCCGCCCGGGACTACCGGGCGTTCGCCGGGCACTACGAACGCGCGGGGGTGTCGTTCAAGGCCCGTGCCCTCTACCGGCTCATGGGGGGCGGACGCTACGGCGATTTGCGCGACTGGCCCGCGATCATCGCCTGGTCCACGGCCCTCGGTGACTCGCTCGGCCTGCCCCGCGCCCGCGTCACCGTCATTCATCCCTGAGACATCGCTGCGCACCCCGGAGGAGCACCCATGGGCCGATATGTTGCACCTATCGCTCATCTAGGCATCGGCGATGTGGCGGAAGCAGGGGGCAAGGGAGCCAACCTCGGCGAACTCGTGGCGGCGCGGCTGCCGGTTCCGCCCGGTTTCGTCATCCTGCGTGCCTGCTACGAACACGTGATCACCCACGGCCGCCACGGTGCCGAATTGGACCGTCTGCACGCCGCGGCGCTCGACGCGGTCACCGACGGGCCCGAACTGGCGAAACGGTGCCGCGCGATGCGCGAACTGATCCACGACACCGCCCTCGAGCCTTCGGTACGCGAGGTCATCGGCTCGGAATATCGGGCACTCGGCACGGATACCCCGGTCGCTGTGCGTTCCTCCGCGGTCGGGGAGGACAGTGCGACCGCCTCCTTCGCGGGCATGAACGCGACCCTGACCAACGTGCGCGGTGAGGAGAAGCTGCTGGACGCGGTGATCGAATGCTGGGCCTCCCTCTTCACCCCGCGCGTGCTGGCCTACCGGGCGCGGCGCAAGATCACCGACCGTCCGCAAATGGCCGTGGTGGTGCAGGAAATGGTGACCGCGCGGGTGTCCGGAGTCGCCTTCACCGCCGACCCGGCCACCGGCCGCGAGGACCGCGTCGTGGTGGAGGCCGCGCGCGGCCAAGGGGAGGTGGTGGTTTCCGGCGCCACTGAACCCGATACCTACCTGCTCGACGCCGCCGGGCCGACGCTGCTGAGCACTCGCGGGGGCCACCAGGAGTACGCCGTGGTGGCCGACGCCGACGGTGACCGGCGGGTCGCGCTGTCCGCGGCCGACACCGCCGCACCTGTCCTGCGCGAATCCGAGGCCGTCGCTGTCGCACGAATGGCTCTGGCCGTCCAGGAACATCACCACGGCACACCACAGGATGTGGAGTGGGTCTTCGACACCGAGCGGTTGTGGCTGGTGCAGGCTCGGCCGATCACGACCCTGCCCGGGCGGCGCGCCGGCGACACCGGCGGTACACCGGAGGGTTCCGGAATCCTGGTCCGCGGGCTCGCGGCGGCTCCCGGCTCGGCCACCGGACCTGTCCGGGTCCTCGATTCCCCTGCCCGGGGCGACACACTGCGCGACGGCGAGATCCTGGTCGCGCCGATGACGAACCCGGACTGGCTGCCCACATTGAGCCGCGCCGCCGCCGTGGTCACCGATAGCGGCGGTATGACCTGCCACGCCGCCATCGTCGCGCGGGAACTCGGCATACCCTGTGTCGTCGGCGCGCGCACCGCCACCACGACGCTCACCGATCACGCGGTGGTCACGGTCGACGGTGCCACCGGCGAGATCCGTGCCGCGGCCGCGGGTGGAGGTGTGAAAACCATGGCTCGTGAGCCGGACGCCGCCGCGACGGTGGGAGCGGAACCGACCGCCACTCGGGTGTACGTCAACCTCGCGCTTCCCGAAACCACCGAACGCATCGCCGCGACCGATGTCGACGGCGTCGGATTACTCCGCGCGGAAACCCTGCTGACCCGGGCTCTGGACAACCGGCACCCACGTGATCTGATCGCCCACGGCGAGCAGGAGCGGTTCGTGGCCCGCCTGTCGGAAACACTGCACCGCATAGCGACCGCTTTCCGGCCCCGGCCGGTGGTGTACCGGGCCAGTGATTTCCGCAGCAACGAGTTCCGCGGGCTGGCCGGAGGTGACCGCTACGAGCCCCGCGAGAACAACCCGATGATCGGCTACCGCGGCTGCTACCGCTACATCCGCGATCCCGAGGTGTTCCGGCTCGAGCTGTCGGCGCTGGCGCGCGTACGCGAGCAGTCACCGAACCTGCACCTGATGATCCCGTTCGTCCGTACCCGCTGGGAACTCGAGTCCTGCCTGGAGCTGATCGATTCGAGTCCGCTCGGGAGTCAGCGTCATCTGCATCGCTGGGTGATGGCCGAAGTACCGTCGGTGATGTACTGGCTTCCGGAGTACGCCGGGCTCGGCATCGACGGCGTCTCCATCGGCAGCAACGATCTCACGCAGCTCATGCTCGGCGTCGACCGGGACTCCGAACAGTGCAGCGAGCTGTTCGACGAATCCGATCCGGCCGTACTCGACGCGATCGCACAGATCGTCACGACCGCCCGCGGCGCGGGCATCACTTCCTCGCTGTGTGGCCAGGCGCCGTCGAATCGTCCGGAGTTCACCGAGCACCTGGTGCGGATGGGGATCACCTCGGTGTCGGTGACGCCCGACGCCGTTCCCGCGGCCCGCCGCGCGGTTGCCGCCGCCGAACGCCGTCTGCTGCTCGACCACGCGCGGTCCGCGGCGGCCCCCCGGTGACCCTCTCACCGACCGACTCCGCCGAGCCGGTGACCCGCATCGAGGCGGCCGAGTTACGGGAAACGCACACCGGTGTGGTCGTCCTGGTCGGCGACCGCGCGTACAAGGTCAAGAAACCGATCGCCACCGATTTCCTGAACTTCGCCACGCCGCAGGACCGGGAACGGGCGTGCCGGCGCGAACTCGAACTCAATCGGCGGCTCGCCCCGGACGTCTACCTCGGTCTCGCGCATCTCACCGATCCGATCGGCGGCGCGGACGAACCGGTACTGGTCATGCGCCGGATGCCGGACAGCCGCCGGTTGTCCACTCTGCTCGCCGAGACCGGCCGTCCGGTGCACGATCTGCGCGCGCTGGTCGCCACTCTCGTGGCGTTCCACGAGAGTGCCCTGCGGGGCCCGGATATCGATCGCGCCGGGACGGGCGCGGCCCTGCGCGACCGCTGGCGGAGCGTTCTCGGCCCACTGCACGGACAGCCCACCGCGGTCGTCGATCCCGCCCGCCTCGCCGCGATCGAGGAACGCGCGTTGGACTACGTTCGCGGCCGGGATCGACTGTTCGCCCAGCGGATCGCGGACGGGTGGCTGGTGGACGGGCATGGCGATCTGCTCGCCGAGGACATCTTCGACCTACCCGACGGGTTCCGGATCCTGGACTGCTTGGATTTCGACGACGAGCTCCGTTATATCGACCGTCTTGACGATATCGCCTTCCTGGCGATGGATCTCGAATTCCTCGGCCACCACGGGTACGCGGCCCGCCTGCTCACCGACTACCGGCAACTCGGCGGTGACCAGGCACCGTCGTCGCTGGACCATCACTATCGGGCCTATCGTGCGGCGGTGCGGGCGAAGGTCGATGTGATCCGCTACGGCCAGGGCGACCGTGCGGCACGAGACCGGGCCGGGCGACACCTGACGCTGGTCGAACAGCACCTGGAGTACGGCGCGATCCGGCTCGCACTGGTCGGCGGGCTCCCCGGCACGGGCAAGACCACGGTCGCCGAACAGCTCGCGAAAGCGACCGGCGCGCATCTGCTCTCGAGCGATCCGATACGCCGGGAACTGATGCGCGCGGGCGAGATAGCCGGGGCAGCCGGCGCCTACGACGCCGGAGCGTACACACCGGAGAGCAGACACCGGGTGTACACCGAATTGCTGGAGCGGGCCCGCCCGCTGTTACAGATGGGAGTACCGGTCGTACTGGACGCCGGCTGGCCCGCCGCCGACGAGCGGCGCCGGGCCCGCGAACTCGCCACCACGCTCGGCGCCGAGCCGGTGCAGCTACGGTGCGAATGTCCTCGCGACATCGCCGACCACCGGCTGCACGACCGGCCCCGCGGCGAATCCGACGCCACCCCGCCGATAGCGCATGCCATTTCCACGACCGCCGCACCCTGGCCCGACGCCGTCGTGCTCGACACCAGGCAATCGCCGGATCTCGTCGCGGCCGAGGCGTTGCGCCGGTGGCACGACAGCGGGCACCACCGGAGTCGGCCGTGAGCTGCACATCGGACGGAGCGGTACGGATCCTCACGGTGACGTTGAACCCGACCGTCGACATATGCCTGGAAGTGGACGAGCTGATCGCGGAGGGCAAGAACCGGGCGCGGGTCCGCTCCGTCCGCGCGGGCGGCGGCGGTATCAATGTGGCGCGCTGTATCCGGCGGCTCGGGGGTACGGCCACCGCCCTGTACGTTTCCGGCGGCGATACCGGGCTGCGGCTGGACCATCTGCTCGCGGACGAGGGCATGGACAGGCGCCGGGTACCGGTCGGAGGCGGAACGCGGGAAGCCTTCGTCGTCGCCGAAACAGGGACCGGGCACAGCTACCACATCGTCCCGCCGGGTGCGACGATCACGGAGCAGGAAACGGCCGGTGTGCTCGCCGCGATCCGGGCCGGGCTACCCGGCAGCGCGGCGCTCGTGGTCACCGGCAGTGTCCCACCGGGCCTCCCCGACGATTTCACGGCGACCGTGGTCCGCCAGGCCCGCCAAGCCCGGATCCCGGTACTCATCGATGTGACGGGCGGGCAGCTGCGCCGGTTACCCGGCGAGGACGTATTCCTCATCCGGCTGGACCGCAAGGAGGCCGCCGGGTTGATCGGCTCGCCCATCCGATCCTTCGACGACGCCCGGCGGGCGAATCACCGGCTGCTCGAATCCGGCGCGACGAGGCACGCCGTGACCACCGTGGGCGCGCTCGGGGCCGTGTATTCCGAACCCGGCGTCGATTACCAGATCTCCGCGCCACCGCTGCCCGGCCGGGCACGCAGCGACGCCTGCGCCGGCGACAGTCTCGTGGCCGCCCTCACCTATCGCACCATCCGCGGCGACGGTTGCCTGCGCGCCTGTGAGTTCGGTGTCGCGGCGGCGGCCGCCACGGTATCGCTGCCGGGTACCGATGTTTTCGAACCCGCAACCGTCGACGAGCTCGTCCGGCGGGTCCGCAGTGTCGTGCACCGGGCGGACCCGGCGGGCGCCGATCGACCCGATACGGATGTGGGAGCCGGTCACGACAGGTAGGTCCGCGACCACCCGATCCCATCCAGCGCGTTCGACGGAGGACCTAGTGCCCCGCGGTCGATGACGATCGGGCCTCCCGGCCATTCCGTGCCGGGCGGAAGCTGAAAGCACTTCGGCAGGTCGGCCGGCGGATCGCCCGCAGCGTCGTCGCTCGGCTGCCGCGTCAGCGATCGGATCCAGTGCGAGGAGGTCGTCGATCCATGCGAGCCGCACCCGGGGATTGGCTGATCGTCGAAGGACACGCGGTCGGGGGGACGGTGCGGCGCGGTTTGATCGAGGAGATACACGGCGCCGACGGCGGCCCGCCCTATCTGGTGCACTGGGCAGACACCGGCAATCGCGCGCTCACCTTTCCGGGACCGGACTCGCGAGTGGTCACCAGCGCGGAACTGCGTGGGCAAGAGGAAGTCGTGGCGCATCACTTCTCGTCGAGGCACTACCCGGCGCCGGGCTCCTGAGGACGACCTGTCGCAGTTCCCTGCCCCCGCTTCGGATACGGCGATCCGGCGGGCGGACGATCGACCAGCCGGACCGTCTCCCCGGGCTCGAGCCGCACCGGCCGGTCGCGGCAGACCACCTCGATCGGCGGCGCGTTCCCCGGCTCCGACCCGATCTCGACTCGGCGGCCGTCGACGCGCACGATCAGCCGGTGGCCTCGATACATCATCGGAAAAGATAGGGTGCCCATGGTTTTCGGCCAGTACGGGCAGAAGATGAGCTGGTCGCGACGTATCTCCAGACCGGTGAAACAGCGCTGCAGCAAATCGACGCTGCCCGCCATTGCGGCCAGATGGATACCCTCGCCGGTGGTCCCACCCTGGATATCGGCAACATCCGAACGGACCACCTGCTCGAAGAACTCCATGGCCCGATCGCGGTGGGCCCGGGCGAGAACCCACGAATGCACCAGGGCGCTCAGCGTGGAGCCGTGCGAGGTCCGTGCCGTGTAGTAGTCGATCGTCCGCGGGATCATCTCCCCCGGCAGCTCGTAGCCCGCGCGGGTGAACAGTTCGCGGAGTTCGTCGGCGGAGAACAGGTAGAAGAGCATGAGCACATCGGCCTGTTTGCCCGCGCGATAGCGGCCGATATCGTCGCCTTCGGCCTCCAGTATCCGGTCCAGCCGCTGAATGTTGCCGTAGCGGCGCCGGTAGTGCTCCCAGTCGAGTTCCCGTAGCCGCTCGTAGCCATCGAACTGGCTGATCACGCCGTCGTGGAACGGCACGTACATCCGATGGGCGACCTCGCGCCACCGGGCCGGCTCTCCCGGACCGACCCCGAGCCGCTCCAGTAGTTCGGCGCGGACCCGCGGGGCGAGCGTATCGAGGGCTTCGAGCGCGCAGGTGATGGTCCAGGCGGCCATGACGTTGGTGTAGGCGTTGTTGTCGACGCCGGCCATGGGAGCGTGCGGATAGCCCGTGTGGAATTCGTCGGGACCGATGACACCGCAGAGCACATACCGCCCCCGCCGGGGATCGTAATCGGCCAGCCCGGACCAGAACCGGGCGATCTCCACGAGCAGCTCGGCGCCGTGATCGGCGAGGAATTCGAGATCGCCGGTGGCCTGGTAGTACTGCCACACCGTGTAGGCGACGGCTGCGCCGATATGGTGCGCCCGGCGGCTCGGATCCGGGTTCCATCGGCCCGAGAGCGGGTTGAGGTGCAGTTGCTGACTCTCCTCACGTCCGTCGCCACCGGACTGCCAGGGAAACATCGCACCCGGCACGCCGGCCGCCGCGGCCGCCCGGCGCGCCTCCGGGAGCCGCCGATGCCGGTAGCGCAACAGCGAGCGGGTCAGCGCCGGGATACGCGGGTTCAGCACCGGGAAAACGAACAGTTCGTCCCAGAAGACGTGACCGCGATAGGCCTCGCCGTGCAGCCCTCGGGCCGGTACACCCACGTCCAGTTCCACGGTGTTCGGCGACAAGGTCTGGATCAGATGCAGCAGGTGCAGCCGCAGCACACGCACCGACCCCGCATCGTCGTCGAGATCTATCCGCATCCTCCCCCAGATCCGCTCCCAGGCCCGGGTGTGGCCGGCGAAGAGTGCCGCGTAATCCGGCGCCGCCGCCAGCATGCGTCCGGCCTGGTCCGCGGGACCGGACGAGGCGCGGTCCCGGCCTGTGCACACCGCTGCCGTCTTTTCCAGGGTTACCGAGCCGCCCTCTCCGATCTCGACGCCGTACTCGTGACCGATACGGCTGCGTTCCCGCACCTCCACAGCCCTCGCGGGCGCACCCCGCAGCAGGTCACGGATCGCCACGGCCAGCGGGATCTGCGAGTCGCCGGTGCGTGCCGAGAGAAGTACGGCCGTCTCGGACAACCGGGCGGTTCGCACCGCGTCCAGATGTACTCCGGACAGGGCCCGGTAGCGTTCGACCAGGCTGTTGCTCACCTCCCCGTCGATCATCGAGCGCAGCTGGAGCGCCCCCGACCAGTTCTCGGCTGTCACAGTCGTGACGAGGGCCCCCAGGTGCGGACGGTGCATCGCCGCGAATCGCCGCTGCTCGATCCGGGTGATACGGCCCGCGCCGTCCCGGAACCGGAACCACCGGATCAGTTCGGCGCGGCGCAGATCCAGACGCTGCCGGTAGTCCAGCAGGTCGGCGGTATCGACATCGAACCAGTCACCGTCGGCGATCCGGAATCTCACCGGCAGCCAGTTCGGCAGGTTGACCATGCTCTCGTTGTCGACGGTTCGGCCGTTCACCCGATCCCGGAGCCGGTTGTAGATCCCGGCCACATAGGTGCCGGGGTAGTGACAAGGTCCCGCCCGGCTCTCCGGGGCCGCCCCGCGCACAGCGAAATAGCCATTGCCGACGGTGCAGAGCGCCTCTCGGAGCTTTTCCTGTTCCGGGTCGTAGCCGTCGTAGGGGAACGACCACGTCTCCGATTCCGCCGCGGCCGGACGGGTGCCGATCAACCGCACGCACCGGGCGAGCAGATCCGCGACCCGGCGGGGGCCGTCCACCGAGAAGTGGGCGGAGGTGTATCGGCCGGTGTTCTCCGCGGCCCGCACCACGACGGCGACCCCGTCCGGCCCGACGACGTCGAAGGCGTCCTCATCGGTCATATCGTCACCGAGGTACAACGGGACCACCGGTCCGTCGATCCGTTCCAGGATCCAGCGCAACGCGTCACCTTTGTCCCAGTCCACATCCGGCCGCAACTCGATCACCTTGCGTCCCGAGGTCACCCGCAGACCGCGGGCGCGCCCGGCGGCGCCGGCGAGGGCGATCACCTCGGCAGCGTCGGCGTCCGTCGCCGCCCGGAAGTGCACGGCCACGGCGAACCGTTTGTGCTCGACAGTGACCCCCGCGATATCGCCGAGCCGCACCCGCAGATCCGCGGCGGCACGAGCCAGGTCGGCCTCGGTGCCGGGTAGTGCGCCGGGCAGGTGGCGGGTGCCGTCCGGTGCCATCAGTTCGACACCATGGCTGCCCGCGAGCCAGATACCGGGAACGGGCATTCGCGCCCGCAGATCGTCGAGCCCGCGGCCACTGAGCACGGCAACCGGGCACCGCGCGGCCAGCTCCGCGAGGGTCGCGGCCACGCCCTCCACCATCTCGGCGGCGGCCGGGTCGGTGACGATCTCGGCCAGTGTGCCGTCGAAATCCATCAACACAGCGGGTTTCTCGGTCTCCAGCAGATCCGCGAACCGCGGCCAGTACTCGAAAACATCGGGGACCTCACCGACCCGCCGGAACCCGCCGCGCACACCGATCCGCGCGGCGTCGTCGACCACCGTATCGGCCCCCGCGGACAGCAGTCTGTCCCGGTTACCTGCCCGGTCGATACCCACGACCAGTCCGAAACCCCCGCGGCGGCCCGCCGCCACACCGGCTTCGGCGTCCTCCACCACGACGACCCGGCCCGGCGCACTGTGCAGACGCGCCGCGGTTTCGCGCAGCACGGCCGGATCCGGCTTCCCGGGAAGGCCGAGTTTTTCCGCGTCCAACCCGTCGACCCGAACCTCGAAGAGGTGGGCGAGACCGGCCGCGGCGAGCACCTGCTCGCAATTGCGGCTGGCGGTGAACACGGCGGTCCGGATGCCTTCGGAGCGGAGACGGCGAACCAGCGCGACGGTGGAATCGAACGCCACGACACCGTCGCGCGCGATACGCTCGCGGAACAGGTGGTCCTTGCGGTTACCCACACCGCATACGGTCTCGGCCGATTCGGGATCGGCCGGTCCGCCCCAGGGCAGCCGGATATTGCGGGAGGCGAGAAAATCGGTGACACCGCGATAGCGGGGCTTACCGTCCACGTACTTCAGATAGTCGGCCTCGGTGAACGGTGACCGGTCCTGTCCGGGGGCGGCCGGCCGGGCGGCGAGGAAGGCGTCGAACAGTTCGGCCCACGCCGCGGCGTGTGTCGAGGCGCTGTCGGTCACCACCCCATCCATATCGAAGATGACCGCGTCGTGGCGGCGCGTATCGATCCGCGGCGCGGCAGCACTGTGAGCCACGAATCGAGTGTGAACGACCCGGCGCCCGGCCGACAGGGGCAAAGGTCCGCTCCTTCGCCCGACCGGAACTCCCGGCCCTGGGTGCCGCCCTCTCGAGGCCTGCCCGGCAGTGGCCGCGAGCGTCGTGCCGGCTCACCCCGCCGAAGAGATATCGACGACCTCGAGGACCTCGTCGGTATCACGCCGCGGGGTGCGCGGTGGTGGCGGCGCGAGCGAACGTCCCAACCGGACGAGCATCTGGGGGAATCGTGGACCGGCCAGTTCCGCGACCCTCGCGCGGGCCGAGGCGAGTTCGGTGACATGGGTGAGAACGCAGGTCGACAGGTTCTCGACGGTGCACTCCAGCAGTACCGCCGACAGCGCCTCCCCGCACCACAGCAGCGACTCGACCGTATCGTCGCGGCTGGACAGTACGACGATCATCGCGTCGTCCGGGGGAACGTCCTCGTCGGCCGCGCCCAGCGCACCCACCGGGAAACTGCGGTTGACGGGCACCTGGGCCGACAGTTCCGCCGAGGGCAGCCGACCGGCCGGAATCCCGGCACCGCCGTGCGTGCCGGCACCGGCCCACCACAGCAGTTCCGTCTGGTATCGGGGATCGTGTCGGCGCAGTTTCGCGGTGGTCCGGGAGAGACCGTCCAGCTCGGCTCGGAGACGTGGGTCCACCACATGCAGTGCGGTATCGCGGTGCCGGCACAGACTCTGCAGCACCGGCTCGAGTTCGGCCCAGCCACCGGGAGCGGCCATGGGCGACCGGTCGGTGTATCGGCTGTCGATCGCGGCGGCGGACAGCACATCGATCTCGAACGGCTCGCGCCGCCCCGCGAACGACAGGGCGGCCAGATTCGCCCGCACGGGAGGTTCCGGGAACCGGTTGACGCGCACATCCCAGCCGGCGGCCGCCCACGCGACGAGGGCATGGTCGAGCAGTGCACCACAGGCGAGGATGCCCTGGCGGTTCAAGGGATCGGTACCGGGCAGTAGCCGTTCGGCGTCGACGAAGAGTTCCAGTGTGCTGCCGTCCCAACGCCACCGCCAGGGTTGACTGTTGTGCAGGGACGGCGCGCGGCAGGCGCGCTCCAATACCGCACGCACCGTCTTCTCATCGGGCTTCTGCTCGAGCATGCCGACACCTCCGCTGCCCCGCGCACACCACCGGGTCGCCGCGACCCCACTCCCTGCATACTGACGGACCCCGGCAGCCTCACGAGAGTGCCGAAGGTCCCCGGTCCCGGAGGATCAGGGCCCGGGCCCGCCGCACCGGCACCCGAATATCGCCGCCGAGAATCGACTTTGGTCTCTTCCGGCCGGGACCAAGGCCCCCATCGTCGGCGTGGTCCGCGCTTTACCCTCGCTGTATCCGGAGGAACCGGAGCGGCGGAGAAACCGTGTCCGATAGCCGGGCCCGGATTTCCGGAGCCGATGAGCGAGAAGGTGAGCCCACCGTGAGCACACATACCCAAGACCCCGTGGTCGTCGGTGTCGACGGCTCGGCCGCGTCGTTCGCCGCCGTCCAGTGGGCGGCCCGGACAGCGGCCGGACACGGCGACCCGCTATACCTGGTGTACGCCGTCGGGGCGCCGCTGGATTTCGGGCCCGGACTCGGGGTCGTCGCCTTCGACAATCAGGCGCTGCGAGCCGACGGCGAGTCCGTGTGTGCCGCCGCCGCGAAGATCGCCCGCGAGATCGCCGGTGAGCTGGAGATCACCACGATCGTGGTCGATCCGGACCCGGCGCCCACGCTGATCGAGAGATCCCGGACCGCCCGCCTGGTCGTGGTGGGCACCTACGGCCGTAGTGCGATCGGGCGGGGGCTGCTCGGCTCGGTGAGCACCTCCCTGGCGCGGCACGCGCACTGCCCGGTCGCCGTGGTCCCGCAGAGTTACGCCGAACACGGCGAACGCCCCGGCGCGCCCGTCGTGGTCGGGGTGGACGGGTCACCCCGCAGTGCCGAGGCCGTCGATATCGCCTTTTCCGAGGCCTCCCGGCGCAGCACCGGTCTCGTCGCGGTCACCACCTGGTCGGAGTTTTTCCGGTACCGGTCACGACCGGAAATGCAGGAGCAGGCCCGCGCGCTACAGGCGGAGAGCCTGGCCGGGCACACCGAGCAGTATCCGGACGTCCCGGTGACCCGCGTCGTCGTCGAGGACCGGCCCGCACGGAGGTTGCTGCACGAGGCCGAGGACGCGCAACTGGTTGTCGTCGGCAGTCACGGTGGCGGCGGTTTCGCCGGGATGAGCCTGGGCTCGACCAGCCAGGCGGTGTTGCACGGGGTATCCGTACCGCTGATCATCGCCCGGCCCCGCGCCTGAGCGGATCCTTATCGACGCGGCGGCGGTCGGGAACACCCGGCCGGCCCCGCCACGTCCAGCGCCGCCTTCACACCGTTCGCGTGGACCGGAACTCGTCTCCCGATATCAGGGCAGTAGCACGGCGGCACCGTCGAAACGGCCGTGCGCGAGATCGGCGAGGGCCCGGTCGGCCCGCTCCAGTGGGTAGGGATGGGTCGTCACCCGCAGCCGATGGCGCGCCGCGAAGGCGAGAAAATCACGGGCGTCGGTCCGCGTATTGGACGTGACGCTGCGGACCTGCCGCTCACGGAACAGATGGCGGCGATAGTCGAGCGGGGGAATATCGGTGAGATGGATCCCCGCCACCGCCAGGGTCCCGCCCGGCCCGAGGGCTTCCAGCGCCGGCGGTACCAGCTCGCCCGCCGGGGCGAACAGAATGGCCGAATCCAGCCGCTCCGGCGGCGGATCCGCGGCGTGCTGTACCGACATCACACCGAGACCGAGCGCGAGTTCGCGGGACGCGGCGCCGCGGGTCATCACATGGACGCGAGCGCCTCGGGCGAGAGCGACCTGAGCCGTCAGGTGGGCGCTGCCGCCGAATCCGTAGATACCCAGTACCCCGCCCTCGGGTACCAGGGCGCGGGTGAGCGCCCGGTAGCCGATGATGCCCGCGCACAACAGGGGTGCCAGCTCCCGATCTGTGTATCCGGCCGGCAGCGCCAATGCGAAATCTGCCGGTACCGTGACATATTCGGCATAACCGCCGTCGGCGTCCCATCCGGTGTACCGCGATTCCGGGCACAGGTTCTCCGCACCTCTCCGGCAGAATTCGCACACCCCGCAGGTGTGTCGCAACCACGGGATGCCGACACGATCCCCCACCGTGAAGTCATCCCGTTCCGCGGTGGCAACAACCTCGGCGACGACCTCGTGCCCCGGAACGATATGCGGCCGATGCACGGGCAGGTCGCCCTCCACCACGTGCAGATCGGTACGGCACACACCGCAGGCCAGTACACGGGCGAGTAGCTCACCGGGCCCCGGTCGCGGAAGCGGCTCCCGTCGCGCGATGATCGGTTTCCGGTCGATGCTCCGAGGCGCGTCCACCCGCCACGCCCGCATGGTCACCGGGTTCACACCGCGACCTCCGCGATCAGCCTCGTCCCGGTGACCAGGGTGGGTTCGATACCGATGACGACGCCGCTGTCCGGATCGTCCCAGGGGCCCAGCCGCCGCGCGTACTCCGCGGCGAGGCCACCGGCGGTGACCAGCCGCGCCGGCCCGGTGACCAGCACCGACCATCCGATCCGCCGCACCGGGTCGATTTCGTCGGCGTGATAGGCGACGATGGCCGGGCGGCCGAGCGCCGCCCGGGCCAGCCCGGCGAACGGCTGGGTCCGCACGATCACCTCCCCGTCGTCGCCGATGAGATGATTCACCGGCCGCACCGCAGGTAGCGCGTCGGCGGTGAACACGAGGCGCCCGAACGGGGCGGCGGCGAGCAGGCGCAGGGCTTCCGCGCGCTCCAGCTGCACGGTTCGCCGCGCAGCTCCGCCGTAGCCCGGGGCCAGTTCGGGACCGATCACCTCGTTTCCCCGCTTCCTCTGTCGGCACCTCTCCCCAGATCACCACCCCGACAAGGAAACAGACAGGGCCGAATGCCCTCTGCCACCGCTCACCAAGTACCTTCCCGGCTCACCGCGACCGCGAGCAGGCCGGCGGATTCGAACGCCACTTCCCCGCCTCCGGGCCACGGAAGTCCCATATCCCTCGGACGGGGCCGAATGTCCCCGGCACGGGAGCCGAGCGACCCTGGGGATGCCCGGCCGGCACCGGATATCGTCGAAGCATTGTTGCGCGCAGCGAGATCGAGGATGCAAGTACGGCGCCCCGGTCACGACGGCGAATTCGGTCACGCGTGCGCACCCGATACACGGCCGACGCGCTCCGCCGCAGCGGCCGACGGCGCCGAAAGGATCGGCGGGTCATGGCATACCAGGTGGATCTCCACGAGTCTGCTCCGCACACCGTTCTCACCATCCGCCGGACGGTACGGAGCGACCGCGCCGGTGACGACATCCGCGACGGCATGACGGACCTCTATCGCCTCGTCCGAACCCTCGGCCTGCTGCCGGTCGGCCCGCCCGCCACCACCTATCACGGCGATTTCCGGTCCGGTGCGGCCACCGAGGCCGAGTTGATCCTTCCGGTCGAGGCCGCGGCGCCGGGCACCTCGAACGGCGAGTTCACCCTCCGCCGCACCGGGCCCCGGTGCTACGCGCGCACCTGCCATTACGGCGATTATTCGAGCATCGGCGCCGCCTACCGCGCGCTCGACGACTGGCTCCGGCACTCCGGTCTCCAGGCCACCGGACCGCCCACCGAGATCTATCGGATCGCGCCGGACGAGGCCGTCACCCCCGCCGACCTGCTCACCGAGATACGCGTCCCGGTCACCTCCACCACGCTGAGCGTGCGGATACCCGCATCCGTCGCGGCGGTCGCCCGGACGGTCCGTACCGTGCTGCGGGACAGCGGTTTCGAGATCGTGTACGAATTGACCCTCCCCGCCGACCCGGACCGGGGGTCCGGCGCCGGGACGGCCGAGCACCTGCTTGTCGGCGCCTTCGATCCGGACCTCGCCGCGTACGCGGCCCGGGCCAATGGGCGGATCACCCCACTCCTGCCCTGCGATATCACCGTGCGCCACGCCGATTCGATCACTGTCGTCGAAACGACCGACCCGCGACTGCTCGTGGAATGCAGTGGGCAACCCGCGCTGGGGCCGGCGGCCGAGCAGATCGGTGAACGCCTCGTCGCGGCACTGACGGCGGTGGCCCACGCACACGGGTAGGGCAGTCCCCGCGGCGCGACCTGCACAGAACGATCGGCCGGTCAAGTGCCGTTGGTCGTCGAATGCGAGGCCCATGCCGCCGCCCCGGGGGCTCTGCACTCCGTACGCTGAGAACAACTCATCCCCGAGAGAGGCGAGACCATGGTCAGGGTGTTCCTGGTCGACGACCACGAGATAGTACGGCGCGGAGTCGCCGACCTGATCGATGCGGAGACCGACCTCGAGGTCGTCGGCGAGGCGGCCAATGTCTCCCAGGCGCTGGCCCGGATTCCGGCGCTGCGGCCCGATGTCGCCGTCCTCGACGTCCGCCTACCGGATGGCAACGGCATC
This sequence comes from Nocardia rhamnosiphila NBRC 108938, assembly GCF_000720425.1. Lineage (GTDB taxonomy): Bacteria > Actinomycetota > Actinomycetes > Mycobacteriales > Mycobacteriaceae > Nocardia > Nocardia rhamnosiphila. The sequence continues at coordinate 1,654,545 of NZ_JOAJ01000001.1, forward strand.
GAATTGTGCCGGGAACTGCTGTCGGCGAATACGGGGCTCCGGTGTCTGATGCTCACTTCCTTCACCGACGACCAGGCCATGCTCGACGCCATCCTGGCCGGCGCCAGCGGCTATGTCGTCAAGGACATCACCAGCCTGGAACTCGTACGCGCCATTCGCGAGGTGGCGGCCGGCAAATCCCTGCTGGACAATCGGGCCGCCGCCGCGCTGATGGCGAAATTCCGGGCCGAGGCCGAAACCGCGACGGGCCCGCTCGCCGGGCTCACCGAACAGGAACGCACCCTGCTCGCACTGCTGGGCGAGGGGCTCACGAACCGGCAGATCGCCGGTCGCATGTTCCTGGCCGAGAAAACCGTCAAGAACTACGTCTCGCGGTTGCTCACCAAACTGGGCGTCGAACGCCGGACCCAGGCCGCGGTCCTCGCCACCAAGATGATCCCACCCGACCGCAGGTAACCCGTGAACATACCGTGACCAGGTCGGAAAGTAGCGGCAGACGCCAAGCCGGTGGAAGAATATCGCGTATGGAACGCCCGGTGCCCACGACGAGTGACCGGCCCCCGGTGACCGAGACACTGTCCCAGCTGCGGTTGCACGAACTGCTGGACGAGGTGCAGGAACGTATCGCCCAGATCGTCGATGTGCGTGACCGGATGGACCGGCTGATGGAGGCGATGCTGTCCATCACCGCGGGCCTCGATCTGGACGACACCCTCCGGTCGATCGTGCACACCGCCATCGAGTTGGTCGACGCCGGATACGGCGCACTCGGTGTCCGCGGCACCGATTCGACCAGTAACGAGTTGGCCGAATTCGTCTACGAAGGTATCGACGATGCCACCCGGCACCGGATCGGTGATCTGCCCCGCGGCCACGGGGTGCTGGGAGTGCTCATCCAACACCCCGAACCCATCCGTCTCACCAATATCTCCGAACACCCGGCGTCGGTCGGTTTCCCGGCACACCACCCGCCCATGCACAGTTTTCTCGGGGTGCCGGTCAAAGTGCGCGACGAGGTGTTCGGCAACCTCTATCTCACCGAGAAGATCGGGGCCAAGGAATTCACCGAGGATGATGAGGTCGTGGTGCAGGCACTGGCGGCGGCGGCCGGGATCGCCATCGAGAACGCCCGCCTCTACGAGCAGTCCCGGCGGCGCCAGCACTGGCTCGAGGCCACCCGAGATGTGGCCACCGAACTGCTCGCGGGCGGCGAGCCCCAGGACATCCTGGACCTGGTCACCGAGCGGGCACGCACTCTCACCGGCGCCGCGTGCACCTTCGTGGCATTGCCCGATGATCCCGACCTCCCCGGTCACGAGGTACGCGAACTGACCATTGCGGCAGTATCCGGTGAGCAGGCCCACGGATTACGCGGACGACGGCTGCCACTGCACGGTTCGCAATCGGGTAAGGCGTTCCGGCACGGGCAGACGATCGCTGTGAATCAGCTGGCCACCGACGTGTCACCGGGAATCTCCGGGGATTTCGGGCCGGCACTCGTGCTCCCCCTGCGCGCCGAGGACACCATCATCGGTGTCCTCGCCACCGTCCAGCCGCCCGGCGGCAATACCTTCGATCCCGCCGTCCGGGCCATGATGACGGTGATCGCCAACCAGGCCGCCCTGGCCCTGCGGCTGGCGGAGACCCAGCGCCGGATGCGGGAACTGGATGTGGTCGCCGACCGCGACCGGATCGCCCGCGACCTGCACGACCACGTCATCCAGCGCCTTTTCGCCCTGGGCCTCGGCCTCCAGGGCACCCTGCAGCGCGCCCGCAGCGACGAAGTGCGCGCACGACTGGGAGAAACCATCGACGACCTGCAATCGATCATGCAGGAGATCCGGCACTCGATCTTCGATCTGCACAGCACCACGACCACCGAATCGGCGGGCTACCGCCGGCATCTGCACGGTATCGTCACCGAACTGACCGCCGAGACCGAGTTGCGCACGACGATCCGGCTCAGCGGGCCGGTCACCGTCCTCGCCCCGCCTCTCTCCGACGATATCGAGGCGGTCCTGCGTGAGGCGGTCAGCAATGTGGTGCGGCACGCCCACGCCACCACACTGTCGGTCGAGCTGCGCGTGGGCGACGAGGTGACTCTCGAGGTGGCGGACGACGGCGTCGGCTTGTCGCCCGAAATCCGGCGGCGTAGCGGGCTGGCCAACCTGCGGGTCCGGGCGGAGCGGGCCGGCGGGCACTGCACGGTGGGCCGCAAACCGACCGGCGGCACCGTCCTGTGCTGGAGCGCGCCGCTACCCTGACCTGACCCCACGGGTCCGTCGAGCCCGGCCCGTGACCACTCGGCCGGGCCGGGCCGAATCCCGATATCGGTTGCGCCCACGTCGATCACGCCGTCGGGGATCCGGTACCGACGCGGGAGGCCCCGCCGACAGGGTCGAATGTCGTGAAACGGGAGGCCCGGGGACCACGGTTCCGGTGCCCCACGTACCGTCGACCGGCCCTGCCCGGCACCGCGGCCACGCCCCCACACTGGCGATATGACCGACAACGACGTCCCCGGCGCCACCTCCGCACCCGGCCGTGCCACCTTGTTCGACGCCATGCGCGTAGCGGCACGCGCGCCGTCGGTGCACAACACGCAGCCCTGGCAGTGGGTGTATCGCGACGGCGAGCTGTACCTCTACCGCGACGACGAACGGCTTCTCACATCGGCCGATCCCACTGGCCGCCAACTCGTGATCAGCTGTGGCACCATGCTGCACCACGCCCGCGCCGCCTTCGCGGCGGCCGGGTGGCGGACCGGAGTCGAGCGTATGCCCGACCCCGACGACCCGGGCCTACTGGCCATCCTCACCTTCGCGCCGTGGCCGGACGCACCGGCCGCGCTGCGCACGCTCCCCGAGGTCATCGAGCGCCGCCGCACCGACCGTCTCCCGCTGATGGACCCGGGCGACCTGTCCGGCCGGGCCGAGGCGGCCCGGCTCCTGGCCCGTGAATACGAGGTCGAACTGGACGTCCTCGACGCGGAGGCGGCCACCCGGCTGAGCCGGGCCTCGGAACATTCGGCCGCGCTCCGGCACTACGACATGCCCTACCACAGCGAACTGCAATGGTGGGCCGGTCACGAGAATCTTCCCGAAGGAGTACCCGCCACGGCCCTGGTCTCGGAGGTGGAGGCCGCCCGGGTGCCGGTCGGGCGCAAATTCCCGTCCCCGGCTCACGCCGCACACGGCGGCGCACAGGAAGACCGCGCGCAATTATGGGTGCTCGGTACCACCGATGAGTCCGGCCTCGCATGGCTGCGGACCGGTGAGGCACTGTCGGAGATCCTGCTCGAATGCACCGCGGCCGGCCTGGCGACCTGCACGCTGACCCATATCACCGAACTCCCCACGACCCAGCGCATCGCCTCGACCCTGATCGGTGGGCACGGCACGGCCCAGGTGGTGCTGCGCGTGGGGCTCGCGCCCCACCGAGCGGACCAGGAGCCCACCCCACGCCGACCGGTGACCGATTTCCTGACCGTCCACCCCGACGCCTTCGGCACCGGCGACGCGGGCATCCGCTAGCACCCGGGCGGCGAACGCGCCGAGCCGTGGCCGCGTCGCCGGTGCGCGCCGCGAGCGGCGGACCCTTCCGCCTGCCCGGAGTCCGCACGCCGCCCGAGGTCGGCCCGTCCACCGGTGACTTTCTGCTCTGTCCGGAGCTGTTCCGCGGCGCGAGACTGGCGATACAGCGTCCGCGACGAATTTCCGCAACCCGGAGAGCGGATCGAGGAGACGCCGCGGTAGCCCGACCGTAAGCGAGGACCTCCGATGTCTCATCTCCATGATCCCGTGGCAGCGGCCGCGGGCACAGCGCACGAGTGGATACGCGCGGTAGCGGCCTCCCTCGGGACCGACGAACCCCGCGCCTACCGAGTTCTGCGGGCCTGGTTGCACACAGTCCGTGATCAGCTCGGGGTCGCCGGAGCGGCGCATCTGGCCGCCCAGCTGCCCGAACTGCTGCGCGGGACCTACTACAGCGGCTGGATGCCGAGCCGGGTACCGCTCCCGCACGACGCGGAGGATTTCGCGGCCCGGTTCGCCCGCGAGGCCGGGATCGAGCGCGGCGAGGTCGGTTACATCGCCGGTGCGGTGACCGGGGTACTCGCCGGAAGGTTCTCACCGGGACAGCTCGGCCGGGTCTTCGGGGTTTTGCCCGAACCGCTGTGCCGGTTGCTGTCCGGCGCGTCGGCTCCGTCCACCGACGGGTCCCGGCGCCGGAAGCAGAGCCGGATCCAGGGGCACGCCGCGGACCTGAGCGCATCGGTCCGCGCGCTGGGTGAGGCCGTCGGCGTACTCGCCCGGGGACTCGAACGTTCTCCGATCGAGCCGGACGAGGCCGACGACGCGCGGATGCGCGCCGCCGCTCAACAGGCCCATCGCATCCTGCTGGCCGCGGGAGTGACGACCCCACCGGAACTCCAGCCGCACCACGACCGGATCACCATCGCGTCCGCGGGCCGTGTGCCCGGAGACGGGCGATGAACCGGGTAGGTGAAACACAGCGGGAACCGGAACCGGTGGACGATGTCCCGTCCCCGCGACCCGGGCAGATCGTTGTCGGCGTCGACGGTTCCGAGGCATCCGATCTGGCGGTGCGGTGGGCGAGCGAGACAGCCGCGCACCGCCACCGGGTGCTACGGATCGTGCACGGCTACAACCTGCGCGCGGCTCGGGCCGTCCGGAGAGTCCACGACGCCGTGAAACCACCCGTGGTCGACACCCTCCGCCGCCGAGGTGCCGAATTACTCGCGGCCGCACGCGAAGAGGCTCTCCGCATCGACCCGTCGCTGCCGGTGGAGACCGAACTGTCCGAGGAGAGTGCGGCCCGGCGGCTCATCGACCTCTCGGCCACGGCCGACCTCACCGTCCTCGGCGCATCCGGCCACGGATCGACCCTCACCCATCTCGGTTCGACCCTGTTGTCCGTCGTCGCCCACGGCCACGGCCACGTGGTCGTCGCATGCTGCGCCACCCCCGGCCGGCCGGCGCACCGGCACGGGCCGGTCGTCGTCGGCCTGGACGGTTCCCCGTGCAGTGCGGCCGCCGCGGCGGCCGCCTTCGCCGAGGCGGACGCCCGCGGTGCGGACCTGATCGCGCTCCACACCTGGCACGATCTACGCGCTCACTGGTTCGCCGGGATGCCGGACATGATCGAGGATCCACCGATCGCGGAGGCTGCCGACGCCGAGCTCAGCAGCTGGCTGACCGACTGGATGGAGAAATATCCCGGTGTCCGGGTGACCCGCCGGACCTATCTGGCGGGACCGGATCTGCACCTGATCCAGTGGTCGGAGTCCGCCCAGCTGATCGTCGTCGGAAGTCGCGGACGCGGTGGTTTCCGCGGACTGCTCCTGGGATCCAAGAGCAATATCGTGGTCCAGCGCGCCCACTGCCCGGTCCTCGTCGCCCACACCACCTGAGAACTCCGGCGTGGCCTCCCTTGCCGAGTCCGCGCGCCCGCCCGAGCGGGCGCGCTCCGAGACGGTGATCGACCCACGGGAGCCCGTCTCGGCCCTGATGCGGGACCTGCGGACGGGCCCCGAAGGGCTCACTGGCCGGGAGGCCGCGCGCAGGCTCGAGCTGTACGGTCCCAACGAACTCCCCCTGCGTCGCGGACAGCCCTGGTGGGCAGCGCTGGGCCGGCAGTTCAGTCATCCGCTCGCACTGTTGCTGTGGGTGGCGGCGGTGCTCGCCCTCGGCAGCGGGGCGGTCGCGCTCGGCCTCGCCATCCTCGTTGTCATCGTGCTCAACGCGGTTCTCGCCTTCTGGCAGGAGAACCAGGCCGAACACGCGGTCCGCGCACTGGGCCGGTTCCTGCCCGCACAGGTGTGGGCGGTGCGCGACGGAAGCCGGACCCGGGTGCCGGCCGGACAGCTGGTCCGCGGCGATGTCCTGCTCCTCGAAGAGGGCGAACGCATCCCCGCCGACGCCCGGATGATCGACGGAGGTGTCGAGGTCGATATGTCCGCGCTCACCGGCGAATCCGAGATCCTGGACCGTCGCGCCGGTGCCCCCGACCATGCCGACCGATCACTGGATTCACCCGTACTCGTCTTCACCGGCACCGCCTGTGTGGGCGGCGCGGGTCGTGCGCTCGTGCATGGCACCGGTGTGCATACCGAACTCGGCCGGATCGCGGCCCTGTCCCAGCACATCCGCCCCGAGGAGAGCCCGCTCGAGCATCAGGTGCGCCGGGTCGCCTGGCTGATCGCCGCGGTCGCCGTGGGTGCGGGCGCGGCCTTCCTGCCGCTCGGGCTGCTGGCCGGGCTGTCGCTGGGATCCGCTTTCCTGTTCGCCATCGGCCTGCTGGTCGCCAATGTCCCGGAAGGTCTGTTACCCACCATCACGCTCGCGCTGGCCGCCGGCGTCCGATCCATGGCGCGGCGCGGTGCGGTGGTCAAACGCCTGTCCGCGGTCGAGACCCTGGGGTCCACCACGGTGATCTGCACCGACAAGACCGGCACCCTCACCATGAATTCGATGCGGGTCGCGGAGGTCACCGGCGAACCGGGCGAGACCGCCGAAATAGTGGCCAGATGCGCTACCGCGGAGCTGGGCGACCACGCCGGCGGTGACCCGATGGAACTCGCACTCCTGCACTACGCGGCGGACAGCGGCCACGGCCTGTCTCCGGCACAGCGGGACGCCGAGCGCTCGGCGCTCAATGCGTTCGACCCGGAGCGGAAGATGATGTCGACGGTGGACTCCGTCGCCGGAGCACCTCGTGTGCACGTCAAAGGAGCACCCGAAGAGGTACTCCCCCGCTGCGCCCGGTGGCCGGCGGACACGACACCACAGCAGGTCCGGGCACAGATCGACGAGCTGGCCGGGCGGGGGCTACGGGTGCTCGCGGTGGCGACACGCCCCTGGGATCCCGGCTCACCCACCGATTCCGGGCACGTCGAGCGGGACCTGACATTCGTGGGTCTGGTCGGTCTGCTCGATCCCCCGCGACCGGAGGTCCCCGCCGCCGTGCGAGCCGTCCACGCCGCCGGTATCACGGTGCATGTCATCACCGGCGACAACGGGCGGACCGCCGCCGAGATCGCGCGGCGGGTGGGCCTCGGGGCCGACCGCGTGATCGACGGCACCGCTGTCGACGCGATGTCCGACGACCGGTTGGACACTGTCCTCGCCGAACCCGGGGAAATCGTTTTCGCCCGGGCAACCCCGGAAATGAAGCTGCGCATCGCGGACGCGCTCCGCCACAACGGCGAAGTGGTGGCCATGACGGGGGACGGCGTGAACGACGCTCCGGCCCTGCGCCGTGCCGATATCGGTGTCGCGATGGGACGCGGCGGTACGGATGTCGCCCGCGAAGCCGCAACGCTGATCCTCACCGACGACAATTTCGCCACCATCGTCACCGGTATCGAGGAAGGGCGCCGGGTATTCGACAATGTCCGGAAATTCGTGCTGTACATCTTCGCGCACGCGGTGCCCGAGGTCGTGCCCTTCCTGCTGTTCGCACTGTCCGGCGGTCTGATCCCGCTACCGCTGACGGTCCTGCAGATCCTCGCGATCGACCTCGGCACCGAAACACTGCCCGCGCTCGCGCTCGGCCGGGAACCGGCCGAGCCGGGTCTCATGGACCGCCCGCCGCGCCCGCGGCGTGAGGGCGTGATCACCAGGTGGCTGCTGGTGCGGGCGTGGGCTCTGCTCGGCGTGGTCTCGGCCCTCCTGGTGACCGCCGGTTTCTTCGTCGTCCTGTGCGTCGCCGGCTGGCGACCGGGCGACCCGGTGGGACCGGGCGCGCCGCTGCACCATGCCTATGTCCAGGCCACCACCGTGACTTTCGCCGGTATCGTCGCCTGCCAGCTGGGCACCGCGTTCGCGGCCCGCACCGAGTGGGCGTCGCTGTTCTCGGTCGGTCTCACGAGCAATCGGCTGTTACTGGCGGGCTGTGCGTTCGAGATCGTCTTCGCTGCCGCACTCGTCTACGCACCACCGCTACAGCAGGTCTTCGGCACGACCGGGCTCGCTCCGTGGATGGTCGCGCTGATACTGCCCTTTCCCGTCGTGGTCTGGGCCGCCGACGAGGTGCTGCGATGGCGCCGCCGACGACGACCGGCCCACCGCACCACGCCGGATCGGCGACTCCCGCACCATGACTTCGAGTCCGGGACTTCGGTCCCCGGATAGAGGTATTCGTGCACTGGTACTCCCGAGCACCGGCAGCGAGTCTGGACGGGAAAGGCGATCCGCGGCGGCTCCCACTCGCAATACACCGCGGTCGCGGTTCCTGTTCGTCCCGGTAAGCAGGTGAGGTCGTCACAATGCGCGCACGCGATATTCTCAGCCGCCCGGTGGTCACCGTCCATCCGGACACTCCGCTTCCGGAGGCGGTCGCCCTGCTGACGGGTCACGGCTTCGCCGCGCTACCGGTGGTGGACGATGAGGACCACGTGGTGGGAATTCTGTCCGAATCCGACGCCATGAGCGCCGAAACGAGCACCGCCGCCGTGGAAACCGCCATGACCGTACCGGTCGAGGTGGTCGGGCCCACGACGGATGCCGCCGCCGTGGCCGCGTCCGCTCTGGAACACCGCGTGCGGTCGCTGCCGGTGGTCGAGGCCGGTGTACTCGTGGGCATGGTCTCCCGCCGCGACCTGTTGCGGGCACTCATCTGTGACGAAGCCGCGGTGGAGGCCAAGGTGCGAGCCCTGCTCGACGACTACGCCGGCAGCCATCGCCAATGGGATATCGACGCCGGCCACGGTGTGGTGACGATCCAGGGAATCTTCGCCGACGAATCCGAGCAGCGGGTCGTGGCCGCGATGGCCCGCACGGTCGCCGGCGTCGGCGAAGTCCGTATCGTGGACACCGCCGCCGGCCGGTGATCCCCGCCGCGACCGATCAGTTCTCGCCGGTATTCAGCGATTCGAGAGCCGCCCGCAGTTTCGCGGTGGCCTCCTCGGCCACCGGTTCCAGCGCCTTTTCCTCGGTCACCTGGACCATGACCTCCGGATTCATCGCCTCGACGAGAACCGCGGTGTCGGAATCGCGATCGCGACGCACCACCACATTGCAGGGCAGCAACAAACCGATTCGGCGGTCGACGCCGACGGCTCGGTGGGCCAGGGGCGGATTGCAGGCGCCGAGGATCAGATAATCCTCCATCTTCTCGCCCAGTTTGGCCTCGAGCGTGGCCCGCATATCGATCTCGGTGAGCACCCCGAAGCCCTGCTCGGCAAGGGCAGCACGGGTGCGCTGAACGGCTTCTTCGAAGCTGGTGTGCAGAGTAGTGGACAGACCGATTTCCATATGTCGGCCTCCTTTCGGGCGCTCTCGATGATCAGGCCAGGGCGAGGAACAATTTCTCCAGTTCGTCGACCGTCATGGGGTTCGCGTTCTCCCCGGAATCGGTGAGACATTCGCGCAGGCCGGTGGCCACGATCTTGAACCCGGCGCGATCGAGTGCACGCGATACCGCGGCCAGCTGGGTCACGACATCCTTGCAGTCGCGGCCCTGCTCGATCATCGTAATGACTCCGGACAGCTGTCCGTGGGCCCGTCGCAATCGGTTCAGTACTTCGTTTATCGCGGTCTCGTCGCCGACCATGTCCCGCCTTCCTGTTCTTTCTTCGTCCCCACTATACCCCCTGGGGTATAGCGAGACGCTCGACCTCACCCATGGGAGAAACTGACCGTCGGGAGGACCCGGCGCAGCCACGCCGGCGACCACCAGGCGAAATGCCCGGTCAGACGCAATGCGACCGGCAGCAGGACCAGCCGCACGACCAATGCGTCGAGTAGTACCGCGACACCCAGAATGATGCCCATCTCCTTGGGCGGCAGCGGTCGGGCCAGCGCGAAGGTGAAGAACACCGCGACCATGACCGCGGCGGCGGCGAAGATCACCCGCCCGGAATGAGCCAGACCGTCGATATGGGCGATGCGCGGGTCACCGGATCGCTCGTAATGCTCTTTGGCGGTGGCCAGCAGGAACACGGTGTAATCCATGGCGATGGCGAAGATCATCGCGAAGAAGAACACCGGACCCCAGCCGTCGAGGAAGCCCTGCGGATCGAAGCCGAGCAGGTTCGCGCCGTGACCGTCCTGGAAGATCAACCGGGCGACGCCGAACGCCGCGGCGGTCGACAGCAGGCTGACGAGCGTACCCACCGCCGCGATCAGCGGCGCCTGTAACGCGACCAGCAGCAGGAGGAATCCGAGGATCAGGATCACGCCGACGATGATCGGCAGGTAGTGATCCAAGGCCGCCTGGAGGTCCAGGTTCTCCGCCGGCGCCCCGCCGACCGACGCTTGTTCGGGCAGGCGTTCACGGAGCCGGTCCAGGATCGTGCCCATCCTTTCGTCGGAGGGATCGACCTCGGGGATCGCCTGCATCATCGCCAGTCCCGAGCCGTCCACCGCGGACTGCGCGGGTGTGAGCATCGTGATCCCCTCGGTGGCCGCGGCCAGGCGTGCGGTCTCCGGCGCGTCGGCAGCGGGGACGACGATCTGCAGTGCGCCCGGCGCACCGGGACCTAGTTGCCGCTGCACCAGTTCGTAGCCCTGGCGTACCGGCGCGTCGGCGGGCACGACATCGATCGAGGGCATAGCGACTTTCAGGCCCAGTACCGGAGCCGCCAGCGCGGCCAGCACCACCAACCCGCCGATCGCGAAAGGCCAGGGGTGGGAATGAAGCACCTGTCCCCACCGCGCGAAGCCGCGCGACCGATGGCCTCTGTTCTCGATCCGGGGCACGGAGCCGGCATCGACCCGTGACCCGAGCGCGCCGAGCGCCGCGGGAAGAAGAGTCAGCGTGGCGGCGAGGACGAAACCCACCGCCAGCATGATGCCGACGGCCATCGTGCGCACCGCGGGAGCGGGCACGATCAGCACAGCCGACAGACTCACCAGCACTGTGAAACCGGACAGCACCACCGCTTTGCCCGCGGTGTCCATCGTCTCGGCCACCGCGGCACGCGCACCGGCCGCCTTCGCCAGCGCGCCACGGAAGCGGGCGACGACGAACAGCGCGTAGTCGATACCCAGGGCCAGCGCGAACATCATCGCGAAGTTCATGGCCCACACCGAGATCGGCGTGACCTGGTTCAGCAGCACGAGCCCACCCGCCGACGCCACCAGGCCGGCGAGGGTCAGCAGCAGCGGGAGCCCCGCCGCGACCAGCGAACCGAACGCCAGCACCATGATCGCCAGGGTCACCGGCCAGGAGAACATCTCGGCCCGGATCATCGCCTCGTGATTGGCCGCGTTGAAGTCGCTCCACAGCGCCGAAGCGCCGGTCGGGTAGACCTCGACTCCCCCACCCGACAAACCGGTCAGCGCTTCTTTGTGCTGGTCGACGGCCTTGACCATCTCGTCGGTCGAGGCGTTCGCGCCCGCGATCAGGATTCCGGTGTGCCCGTCGGGGCTGATCGTGGCACCGGGTTGCGGCGCGACGACCGCACCGAACCGGTCATCTCCCGCGAGCACCGCACCGACCTGCCCGATGACAGATTGCACGGCCGGATTCTCGACGGTCGCGGTATCGGAATGGATCACCACCTGCAGCGCCGCCGAGGAGTTCCCGCCGAAATGCTGCTGGGCCAGTTCGCGCACCTGCACCGATTCCGACCCATCGGCCTGCCAACCAGCTCCGGCGAGCGAGGTGAAAACACTGGGTGCGGCCGCACCCAGTGCCACCAGGACCACGAGCCACGCCCCGAACACCCACCGGGCGTGCGCGGCCATCGCCGCACCCATCCGGCCCAGCGGGCCACCCGCCGGCGGCGCGAGAGTCCCGCTGTCGATGGTCGTACCGGTCATTGCCGCACCTTTCGTCTTCGACGACTCGTCGCCGTGGCTTCCATGGATACCCCCTGGGGTATATTGGTAGAAGACGATACCCCCCGGGGTATATTCCGGCGGAAGTGGTCGAGCTTGCGTTCATCCGCCCGGGGTACTGCCGTCGAGAACAACGACCGGAAACGAGGAACCGATGGCCGATATCGCTCTGTACGTGGACCCGGTATGCCCCTTCGCTTGGGTCACCGCGCGATGGTTGCTGACCAGCGCCGGAGACCGGCACACCATCACCCTTGAACAGCTCAGCCTGGCAGTGCTCGACCAGGAGCGCTCCCCGGACGACGCCGGTCACCGGGCGATGCTCACCCGTTCACGACGGATCGGGCGGGTATTCGCCGCAGCTGTGCGGTCCACCGGCCACGGGTCGTTCACTCCGCTCTACCTCTCCGTGGGTGCTCGGCTGCACCCACGCGATCCGGGCCTCGAGGACGAGTCGGCCGTCGCCGACGCCCTCACCGAAGCCGGCCTGGACCGCGCTCTCGTCCTCGCACTCGACGACCCCGCGTACGACGCCGATGTCGCCGAGGCGCACCGCGCGAGCCAGACGGCGCTCGGTGGGCCCGGTGGCAGTCCGATCATCACGGTCGACGGTCACGGATTCTCCGGTCCGGTGCTCACCGCCCCACCGGACGGACACCGGGCCACCGAACTACTGGACGCACTGGTCACCGTCGCGACCGCCCCCGAATTCGCCGCCCTGCAACGCCCCTACGCGGGACCACCGGCACTCGGATAGGCCCGGGCCGCACCGGGCCGGCCGCGCGCGTACCGCTCGAGTTCGGCGGATATCGCCGCAACCAGCCGCGGTACCGCAGCCGACACCGGCGCGGACAGGCCGAGTCCGAGATCATGCCGTTCGACATCGACGGCGAAGATCACCAGGCGGTCCGGCAGCCGGCCGAGTACCTCGCCCAGGCGCACGGCCTCGATCACGCCGAGCGAATGCGAACTCGTCACAGCGGACGGTCCGCGCAGGCGATGCTCGTCCACCCGCCGGACCCGCCCCGGCCGCGGCGGAGTATCGACCACCGCGTCCACCACGACCGCCAGGCCCGATCCGGTCCACAAATCCAGCAGGCCGGTGCATTCTCCGTCCGAAATCGCCACCCGAACGCCGGGAATCCGCAGGCCGGCAATCCGCGACGCGACCTCCGGGCCTACTCCGTCGTCATGGCGACAGCCGGTTCCGATACCGATGACCACAGCACGCGCGGTGGTCATCGGCCCGTCACATCGAGGGTCAGGAAATGCGCCGAACAAGAGATACACGGATCGTAATTGCGGATCGTTCGTTCGCAGAGTTCGGTCAGCGCCGGATCCGGCAGGTCGAGGTGGGCCCCCACCATCCGGCGTAGGTTCTCCTCCATCACCGCCTGGTTCTGCGAGGTCGGCGGCACGATGGTGGCGGACCGTACGAGAGCGTCGGCACCGATGTCGTACCGGTGGTACAGCAGCCCCCGGGGCGCCTCGCTCACGCCGTAGCCGGTACCCGCACGCGGTCGCACGGGGACCGCCGGGCGAGGCGGGCGCCGGTAGCCGGCGATGAGTGCCAGGGCCTCCTCCATCGCATAGGCGACCTCCACCAGCCGGACCAGAATGCTGCGGAACGGATTCCGGCAGACGCTACCGAGCCCGACCTCCGCCGCGAGCCGGCGGGCGACCGGCGACAGCTGACCGGAGTTCAGCGCGTACCGGGCCAGCGGGCCGGTGAGGTAGCGGCGGCCGTCGAATGTGGCGTACAGCGCCGTGGAATGCCGCACCTGACGCTCGACCAGGTGAGCGGCAAAACCGTCGGCGGGAAAGAGTAGACCGCCGCTGGTCCGGACCTCGCCGGTTTCGATGGCGTAGCGCGTCGCATCCGTCGCCGAGACGAAATCGCAGTCCAGTTCGGCCTCGGGGAATTCGAACTCGGCCACCCGCCGGGCAATACTCACCGCACTGCCCAAACCCCGGCGCAACTGTTCGGCCACGGGGGTGAATTCCCGTGGCTCGGGCGCCGAATAGAAACCGCCGAGGCGGACGTTCACGGGATGGATCGCGCGGCCACCGATGAGCTCGAGCAGCATATTGCCCGCTTTCTTCATCGCCAGCCCCTGCTCGACCAGCTCCCGCTCGACCCGGGCCAGCGCCACCGCGTCGGGAAATCCGAGGAAATCGGGGATGTGCAGCAGGAAGATATGCAGGCAGTGGCTGGCGATCCACTCTCCGCAGTAGAGCAATCGGCGCAACTCGCGCAACGGTGGATCCAATTCCACCTCACAGAGCTGTTCCAGAGCATTGCAGGCGCTCACCTGGTAGGCCACCGGGCAGATTCCGCAGATGCGGGAGGTGATGTCGGGCGGCTCGGTGTAGGCCCGGCCACGCAGAAATGCCTCGAAGAAGCGCGGCGGCTCGTAGATCCGGAGTTCGGCGGACTCGACGGCACCGTCGTGCACGACGATGTGCAGGGCCCCTTCACCTTCCACCCGCGCCAGCGAATCGACGGTCAGTGTTCTACGCCGGGTCGTCACAGCGGTGCTCCGCGAATTCGGGTGCGCCGCACGCGTAGGTCCGGAAGGCACGATCGACCTCGTCGACGGACATACCGTTGATCCGGAGAATCGGCAGCAGCGCGTGGATATTGGGCCGGGCCATCGGGCCGAAACAGCCGAAACAGCCCCGATGGTAGGCCGGGCACAGCGCCCCGCACCCCGCCTGGGTGACCGGCCCCAGACACGGAATCCCCTCGGCGACGGTCACGCAGGTGGTGCCGCGGCGTTTGCATTCGGTGCAGACGCTGGTGTTCGGGATATCGGGAGCCCGCCCGGCCAGGAAGGCGCACAGCGTGTCGAGCAGCTGCCGGCGATCGATCGGACAGCCGCGCAGCTCGAAATCGGCCGGGACATGGTCGGAGATCGGCGTGGACGTGGACAAGGTCGCGATGTATTCGGGCTGCGCGTAGACGACCGAGGTGAATTCCTCGATCTCGGCGAAATTACGCAGTGCCTGGATACCGCCGTGCGTCGCGCACGCCCCGATCGCCACCAGAATGCGTGACTGCGCACGGATTTCGGCGACCCGCCGGATTTCCTCGGGGGTGCTCACCGAGCCTTCTACCAGGGAGACATCGTAGGGGCCCGGCTCCACCGCGCTCGACGCCTCCGTGAAATGCACGATGCGGATCCGGCCCGCGAGCGCCAGCAATTCGTCTTCGCAATCGAGCAGGGTGAGCTGACATCCATCGCAGGAAGTGAACTTCCAGACCGCGAGAGTCGGTGGCGCGCTCATAATTCCGGCACCGCCAGCAGCGGCTCGGCCACCGCGTAATCGACGATCGGGCCATCCCGGCACAGCAGCAGGGGGCCCAGCTGACAGTGCCCACACCGGGCGACACCGCATTTCATGTTCCGCTCCAGCGATACCCGGATACGTTCGCCGGGCACCTTCTTGCCGAGCAGCGTCTGGGCGCAGAATCGCATCATCGGCTCGGGTCCGCACAGAAAGCCTGTGGTCCGGGCCGGGTCGACATCCAGCTGCGCCAGCGGCTCGGTGACGAAACCGATCCGCCCCGTCCAGCCCGGGCAGGGATGGTCCACGGTACGCAGCACGTCGACGGAATCGGTGTGCGCCCACCGGTCCTGGTCCTGCCCGAACAGCACTTCCGCGGGCGAGCGGGCGCCGGTGATCACGGTGACCCGCCGGTAGTCGGCACGGGCGGCGAGCACAGCGAGTACGAGCGGTCGCAGCGGAGCCAGCCCGAGACCGCCGCCGACGACCACGATGTCGCCGCCGGCGGCCGCTTCCACATCCCATCCGGTGCCGAACGGCCCGCGTACCCCGATCAGCCCGCCGAGCGAGGTGTCGCTCAGCGCGCGACTCACCGCGCCGACAGTGCGGATCGTGTGCTCGAGCAGCCCGTCCTCGGCGGTGGGGTCACCGCTGAGCGAGATCGCGACCTCCCCCACGCCGAAGCTGTAGAGCATCATGAACTGTCCGGCACGGAAAGGTCCGGCCCGACGGTGGACCGGCCGGAGCAGCAACGTGACCGTGTCCCGGGTCCGTAGTGTGCGCCGTACCACCCGATACGGCAGCATCACGTCCTCCGCGGCGGACAGTTCGGACCGCACCACGCTGGTCATGATCCACCGCAGCTGGGGTGCCAGGGCTTGTCGGCCGGGTTGCGGTACAGGTCGATCAGGCGGGCCCGCGTGGCCTGTAACCGGATGACCAGCACCTCCGTCAACGCAAGCAGTAGCGCCCGGCCGAACCGCGGATCATCGGCCGAGAGCCGGTTCAACGCGGTGGCATCGAATTCGACCGCCTCCACCGGCTCGGTGGCCAGCGCACCGAAGTGCCAGCGGTACGGGGGCACCAGCCACGACCAGCCGAGCAGGTCACCGCGGTGCAGGGTTTGCAGAACGATTTCGGTGTGCCCGCCCACCCGCGCGTCGAGCCGTATCTGCCCGCCGCGGATCAGCCAGCACCGGTCCGCCGGCTGCCCCTCCTGGATCACCCGGTGACCGGCCGGAAACGTGACCTCGTGTCCCGCCCGCGCCAATGTCCGCAGCTCCTCCCGGTCGAGGGCCGCCAGACTCGGAAACGCCGACAGATCATCAAGAACCGGCATCCGTGGTCTCCTCGGCCGCTGCGGCGAGGCTCGCCACCTCCGCCGTCAGGTCGATGCCGGCCGGGCACCAGTCGATGCACCGTCCGCAGCCCACACAGCCGGAGCTGCCGAACTGCTCGTGCCAGGTGCCGAGCTTGTGGCTGAGCCATTGCCGATAGCGGCTTTCTCCGCTCTGCCGCACATCTCCGCCGTGCACATAGGAGAAGTCGAGTTCGAAGCACGACGCCCACCGCTCCCAGCGCTCGGCGTGGTCGCCGGTGAGGTCGGTGATGTCCTCGGTGGTCGTGCAGAAACAGGTGGGGCAGACCATCGTGCAGTTTCCGCAGGTGAGGCAGCGTGACGCCACATCCTGCCAGTGCGGGGATTCCCGGGAGTCGCGCACCAGGCGCGGTAGATCGACATCCGGCATCGTCCGGCCCATCTTCCCGGCCGCTGCCGAGACCGCGTCACGGGCCTGCGCGACCTCCGCGTCCCCGGCTTCTCGCACGGACCCGAGTTCGCCGAGTACCTCCGCGCCGGCCTCGGAGCCCACGTCGACCACGAATCGGTGCTCGGGCCCGGTCTGCTCGGTGAGTGCGAGGTCGTATCCGGCTGTCACCCCGGGCCCGGTGCCCATGGACGCGCAGAAGCACACACCACCCGGTTCCGTGCAGTTCGCGGCGACCACGAACAGATCGCCGGTGCGCGCGGTGAACCCGGCATCCGGCTGGGCGCCACCGCCGAGAACCCGGCGCAGTATGCCCATGGCCGCCAAGTCACAACCGCGGACACCGAGAAAGGCCGAACGGGCGGGCACCGCCTCCGCCGGTTCGGGTTCGAGATCGGGGCCCATGGCGGAAATCCTGCGCCGCGGCGGATGCAGAAACTGTTTCCAAGAGCCCGGGCCGGCGGAATGCGCGAACACGGCATGGTCGGCGCGACGGCGGAGCCGGTAGTATCCCGGGGCGGTCTCCACACCCCATCCATCGGGCAGTTCGGATCCCGATTCGAGTTCGTCGAGCACCACCGCACCGTCGCGGACACGCGGTCCTATCACCCGGTATCCGCGCGCACGCAACACCTCCACCAGCCGATCCAGGCCCGCACGGTCGATCATCGCCGTCGCACCCGGCATCATCACCACCTCCGATCGGTCCGGACACCTCGCCCGCTTCCGAGTCTGGACCGGTCGGACAGCCCCCGCGAGAGAAGAAGGTCACCGATCGGCATCGCCGTGCGCGTCGGGGGTCGCCCCGGTGGGCCGGTACGGACGCCAACCGCGCGACGAACCAATCGCGGGCCAGTTCGGCGACCCGCTCCAAAGCTCCCGGCTCGGCGAACAGATGAACGAATCGGTTGCGCGGACTGTGCCGGCTGCTGCCGCTGCCGTGCGCGAAAACGACCAGCCCGAGTGCACCTTCCGGCACTACAAGATTTCCGGCCAACTGCCCGCCGCGGACCTGGACGCCTACCTGCTCGTCGCGCTGTGGCCGGTGGGCAGCCGATCGCCGCCGGGGACCGTCCTGGAACGTCATCCGGCGGACCGAACGTGCGCGGTATCCACCACTCGGGCTGCTTCGACACCGGCGACCGTCTGGATCATGGCCGTCAGGACGCGCCGCTCGGCCTCATCGGCACAGGAGCCATGGACGGTGACCGTCCCGTCGGCTACCTCTACTTCCCATCCGCGTTGGCTGCCCGAGTAGTCGTCGAGCAGGGAGCACACCCGCGCTTCGATCACACCCTGGTTCAACGCGAAGGCACGGAGTAGATCGCTACGCGATATGACGCCGACGAGCACCCCGGCCGCGACGACCGGAAGCGACCGGCGATGGTGGTCGAGCGCGGCCTTCACTACGTCGGATACCTCGGTGGTGGGCTCGACCACCTCCACCGGGGTCGACATCGCCACCCCCACCACCGCCGCGGCGTTCCGGGATTCGAGCGCGGCCATGGCATCGGACTCGGACAGGAGGCCGACCACCCGCTCCCGGTCATCGACCACCGGCAGCGCCGCGAAACCGTGAGCGGTCAGGAGTCCGACCGCTTCCGAGAGCGGTGTCTCCCGGCGGACCGTGACGACGGGGCGGCTCATTATGTCGCGTGCACGCACGGTGATCAGCTCCCTCCGGCGGGCCTGTTCCCACAGCAGCCCCTTTGCCGAAGCGGCGGAACATACTGTTCCTCACCACACTCGTCATCGGCGATCACGGCCGATAGTGCAGAAGGTGCTTCGGGACGAGGACCAATGTCATCGGCCACGGCCTGCCCGAGCCGCACCGACAGCGCCATCGCCGCGCCACCCCCGCAACCCGGCCGCCGCACCGGCGGGTACTCGTCCGGTATCGACAGGACCGAGGTCACCTTTCCGGTGACCGGGGCACCTCACCCGTCGGCCCGGCGCGCGAGAAGATGGTGTTCCGATCGGTCTCAGCACGGCAGGCCGACGAGGAAAGACGAGGTCATGGCCCGTCCGGAGATCACCATGCGGTTAGGTTGGCGCACTGTCGCCTGGATCGCGGTGACCGTTGTGGCCACCTATATCCTGTTACCGCAGCTCACTCGGCTCGGCCGGTCCGGCGCGGCCCTGGGGGAAGCGCGCTGGCCGTGGCCGGCGGCAGCGCTGATCATGTCGATGGCGACCTACGCGGCCGCCGCGCTGGCGCTGATGGGGGCCTGCCCTCGCCGGCTCGTCTTCGTTCGCACAATGGAAGTGCAGCTGGCGACTTCCTTTGCGAATCTGCTGCTGCCCTATGGGCTCGGCGCGACGGCGGTGAACGAACGATATCTGGAGCGGTCCGGCCTACCACCGGCCACAGCCGTCGCGACGGTTGCCATCACCGTGAGCACCGGTATGGTCCTGCACATCGCGGAATCGGCCGCGGTGGGCCTCTGGCTCGGCGGGACCGGGCAGCTGTTCTCGGCCACCCTGCCCGGCGGCCGGACCGTGCTGATCGGTGCCGGCATCGCGTTGGCGATCTCCGGGCTGATCGTCGCGACCGCGGTGCGGCGGCCGGAGCTGCTCCGCGACGCGCGCGACACCCTGCGTTCGATGCTCCGCCTGCTCCGGCAACCCCACCGGGCGGCGCTGCTGTTCGGCGGTCAGTTGAGCGTGAACCTCGCGTATATCGCCGCACTGGGGTTCGCGCTGCATGCTTTCGGGCAGTATGTGTCCCCGGGCCGGCTGGCAGCCGCATATCTGGCCGGTTCGGCGCTCGGCGCCGTCGGCCCGACACCGGCCGGGCTGGGCGTGGTCGAGGCTTCCCTGGTCGCGGGTCTGGTGGTGGTCGGCGTGCCGACCGGCCCCGCGGTGGCCGGGGTTCTCACTTTCCGGCTGGCGACCTTCTGGTTGCCGGCGGCACTCGGCTTCTTCTCGTATCGCGCGCTGAAGCATCGCCACCGGCTGTGAGTCGCGGTCCGCGCATCGAGAGTATTTCGTCCACCGCGACCGGTGACGACCGGCCGCAGACGCCGGCCGCAGACTCGGATAGCGTCCGTCCCGGCCACACTGCCAGAGCGGAGGCTCGACGAAATGCCCACACACAGCGAACCCGCCGTTGTCGTCGGAATAGATGGATCGTCCGCGTCTTTCGGGGCGCTGGCCTGGGCAGCGCTGGAAGCGGAACTACGGCGGGCGCCGATGCGACTCGTCTATGCCGTCGGCGCACCCGTCGACAGCGGCCCGGCCGCCAGCGCCGTCTTCGACAGAGCCGCGATGCGCGCCGAAGGTGAAGCCATACTGCGCACCGCCGAGAAAACGGTACGGGCGACGGTCGAGCGGCCGGACGACCTCGACATCGAGACCACGGTCGCCGATCCGCCACCGGCGCTCGTACTGGTCGACCACTCCGAAGGCGCCCTCATGATCGTCGTGGGCACCACCGGCTGTGACGCGACAGGGCGCACTCTGCTCGGCTCGGTGAGCGATTTCCTGGCCCACCACGCACACTGCCCGGTAGCGGTGGTCCCCCAAACGACCGATGTCGATCCGGGACGACCACCCGGTCCCGTCGTGGTGGGGGTCGATGGGTCGGCGGACTGCGTCCGGGCAATCGATACGGCCTTCGACGAAGCCGCCCGCCGCCGGACGAACCTCGTCGCCGTCACCGTATGGTCGGAGCTCTTCCGGTACGTCTCCCGCGATGAGATCGCAGGACGGGCACAGGCTGTGCAGTCGGAATGCCTGGCAGGCCACTCCGAGCAGTATCCGGATATCGAGGTCGTCCGAGTCGTCGACGAAGATCTCCCCGCACGACGTCTGCTGGAGGAAGCGGACAGGGGCCGGCTGCTGGTGGTGGGTGCCCGCGGGAACGGAGGATTCGCCGGAACGACACTCGGCTCGGTAGTCCGAGCGGTTCTGCACGGCGCCGCTACCCCGGTGATCGTCGCCCGCCCCCGTGCCTGATCCCACCGACCTACGCGTCCTCCGCGCGACCTCGGCGACGGCGGAGGTGACCGGTGACAAGTCGGCTATCGATCCGAGTGGTGATGCCCAGCGCACTCCGCCGGCACGCCCGCGTCACATCCGTCGCGGTGACCACGGCGAGCGGACCACGGGCATCGCGACGGAGATAGCGGTCTTGGTGGCCCACGCGCGCGACCGGCGGACAGCCACCGTTCACAGACCCGTGGGGTAGCTCTCCGGCACGGTGCCCGGACTCCAGCGGCCACCCGGTTCGAGCGGCTGAAGAGCCGTGGTGGACTCGATGTGGACGAGCGCATCGAACTGCCGCGCCGCACGGGTATGGAAATAGTGGCTGCGACGTTCGGTCCCCGGGCTGTAGACGACGCCGATCGCCCGCTGAATGCGCGGCATATCCAGTAGTTCCGTCGTCGCGGACGGATGGTCGAGCCGAAGCAGGAACGCGGGCTTCCCGGTTGCGCTCAGGTGGCTCTCGAGGCTTCCGTCGAGTGGCGGACGTACGGTTTCACGTAAAGCCGGTCCGCCCCACTCCTGGGCAGCGGTGACCGTCCCCGAAGCGGTGCTGAAACCGAGAAGGCAGCAGTGGCGTCCGTGACGCTCTCTGACGAGCTGCCCGACGGTGACCTGACCCTCGGCACCCATTTCGGTGGCCCGGGCGTCGCCCACATGAGAATTGTGCGCCCACACCACGATCCGGGGTTCACGTGAGCTGCCACCGCATCCCCCCTGCCGTACCAGATGCGCGGCCAGCGCGTCCAAGGTCCGGGCCATATGCCGGTCGCGGAGATTCCACGAGTGCACGCGTCCGGAGAACATCGCGCGGTAGTAGGCCTCGGCGTCGCGAACCGACCAGGCATTGCGAAGCACGTCGAACTGTTCCTCTGCCGTCCGGCCGTGCGCCAACGTCGCGGCCAGCAGATCCCGCTGCATTTCGACGAGCTGTTCAACCGCCTGGTTCTCACAGGACCGGCCGGCGCCGAACGCCGCCGCGAACCCATATGCCTCGCCGTCGTCGCCCGACACCTGATCGAAGCACGCGTAGCGTGCTGCGGCGCGCCGCGCGGCGCGCGGGTCCGCGTCCTCCAGGTACCGAATCACTTCGCGCGTCGAACGATGCAGACTGTACAGATCGAGTCCGTAGAATCCGGTCTCCGGGGCTCCGGCGGTACGGCAGCGGATGTTGTGGGTGTGCAGCCAGGCGACGAAGTCACGAACCACGGTATTGCGCCACATCCACGCCGGAAACCGCTCGAATCCGGCCAAGGCCTCGGACGCGTCCCTGTCGTCCCCGTGCCCACGGATGTAGCGGTTGACCCGATAGGCGTCGGGCCAGTCGGCCTCGGCGGCGACCGCGGTGAATCCGTGCTCCTCGATCAGCCATCGAGTGATTTCCGCGCGGGCGGTATAGAACTCGTGCGTGCCGTGCGAGCTCTCCCCGATCAGCACGAACCGGGCGTCACCGATCAGATCGGCGAGGTCGTCGAACGGTGGTACGCCGCCGGGCGCGTCGACGGCCGCCGCGCGCAGTATCTCGGCGTCCGACCGGTGCCGCGACGGAGCACCGCCGGTCGGTGTAGCCATCAGTTGCCGGACCTGCTCGTCGGTGACCTGGGTGAAGTCCCAGTAGGATTCCCCGACTGCCCGGAACGGCGAAGGCATTGTCGCACAAACGAGTTCGTCTACCGTCACACCGAGTTCGTGACAGGTGGACTCGGGTGCGGCGGGTACGGCCACGACGATCCGCTTCGGTTCGCCGCTCTGAATCGCTTCGATGGCGGCGACCATGCTCGCACCGGTGGCGAGGCCGTCGTCGGCAAGGATCACCGTCCGGCCCGACACATCCAGTGGCCCGCGACCGGCACGGTAGACCGCTTCACGGCGCCCCAGTTCCGCCGCTTCGTCACGCGCTATCTCCCGCACCGTGTCGGCGGACAGCCGCAGTGCCCGCACGAGGTCGTCGTTCAAGACGACGCGCCCACCGGAGGCCAGGGCCCCGATCGCGAATTCGGGATGATCCGGGGCGCCCAGCTTGCGCACGATGATCGCATCCATCGGTGCCTGTAAGGCGTCGGCGATCTCCCAGGCGACCGGGATCCCCCCACGCGCCAGCCCCAGCACCAGCACCTCCGGGTCGCCGCGATACCGCTCCAGCAGCCGCGCCAGCGCTCGTCCGGCGTCGCCACGGTCGTCGAAGATCCGTGACCGGGTATCCGGCTGTTCCGGTGTTCGCACAGTGATCTCCTCCGGTATTCCGAGCGACACGCCGGGCCTACTCGGCGAGTGCCCTGTCAGCGCCGGTCGCGCACACGGACGATGACGATCGGAGTGTCCACGGCGTGCAGCAGCGCGTTACTGGTGGATCCCAGCAGCATGCTCGTGAAACCGCCCCGGCCGTGACTGCCGACGACGACCAGCTGGGCATCCGCCGACGCGTCGAGCAGGGAACGCACCGGGCGGTCCGCCGTGACACGGCGCTCGACCGGGACATCCGGGTACTTCTCCGCATACCCGGCGAGGTTTTCGGCGAGCAGCGCGCTCGCCGAATCCCGCGCACCATCCCAATGCCGGAGCGGGATCTCGTATCCACTGGTATCGCTCCAGGCATGCACGGCCACCAATCCGACTCTCCGGCGCGCCGCCTCGTCGAATGCCAATTCCACGGCCGGGACGCTGTTACCGCTGCCGTCGACTCCCACCAGCACCGGCCGGGTCGCCGCGGCCACGTCCAGCGGCGCGTCCGCGTGGATCACCGCGACCGGGCACCGAGCGTGCTGGGCGACCGCGGTGCTCACCGAGCCGATCAGACCCCGCTGGAAAGCTCCGAGCCCCCGGCTCCCGACGACCAGCATCCGCGCCGAATCCGACCGCTCGACGAGCGCGGGCACGACGAGTCTGTCGAGCGCCTCGGTGGTGATCACGAGGCCGGGGTCCGGCGCCGCGGTCCGGGCGACATGCTCGGCCCCGGCCAGCAGCCGGCCGGCCTCGTCGTGCAACGCCCGCAGGTCGTGCTCGGTCATGGTGGCTTCAGGGCCGAACCCGACCGGCAGTATCCACGAGTTGAGCAGGTGCAGACCGCACCCGTGGATACTCGCTTCGACGGCGGCCCAGGCCACCGCTCGATTCGAACCGGGTGAACCGTCCACCGCCGCGACGACCGGCGGGGCGGCGTGTTCTTCGGAGCGGGAAACCGAGTCGGTCATGGGCTACCTTCCTGTGTGTCCCTGTGCGGACTGTTCTCCGCCGCACGGACGAACGAACGCCAGTGCCGGTCCCAATAGCGGTCCCGGCGGCGGGCGGCGAGGCGCGCACTGGCGAACACCAGACACCATGCGCTCAGCCAGCCCACGACGACGATCCCGAGACCCGCACAGCTACCGGCCACCGCCGTCGCACCGTTCGCATAGACCACCGTGCCGACGGTCCCGGCGACCGGAACCACGGCCAGCGCGATCGGCGCGGCCACCATCAACACGACGGACTCGATCCGGTCGACCGGGCGCAGCAGCGCACTCGGGTTGGTCGGCCGCAGGGCCCACAGACGCCGGAGAATCATCTGATATCGCAACCACTGCGTCGCCACCTGCTCCGACATCCTTACCACCCCTTCCGGGCCGGCCCCCTTTCTCGATGTTCCCGCCCGCGCGCGCCACGGATCAGAGAAGAACGTCACCGAGTTCATGGGCCCAATGGCCGGAGAAACCGGAAGTCCACCGCGAGCGCGGGTTCGGTCCGGCCGCGCCCGCACCCGGCCGACCTCCGAATCACTTTCGCTCGGCAAGTGTGAGAACACTTGGACACTTGACCGAGCGAGGAATGGTTTCCAACTGGCAACGATACTGCCACACCCCTCCCGTCAAGGCCAGAATTCTCGTTAACATTATGGATGCGCGACGCACTCGTATCGAGGGGAGCGACGATGAACCAGCCGGAGCCGGCCCCACGGCCACCCGCGCGGCGGCCCTCTTCCGGTCCGCACACTGCGCGGGCGGAATCGCCGGCCCCGGACCACGGCGCACGGGTGCCGGATTCGGTGGTCTCCGGCGGCCGGTGGCCGCGGCCCGCCGAGTTGCTGCCCGAGCGGCCCCGGATCCTCATCGGCCTGCTCTCGGCCGTCCTGGTACTGGGAGCCGCTCGGTCGGGCTATCGTCTGGACGGCCGGGGTAACAGAGCCGCGACCGGGCGGGC
The DNA here is from genome assembly GCF_000720425.1 of Nocardia rhamnosiphila NBRC 108938. Lineage (GTDB taxonomy): Bacteria > Actinomycetota > Actinomycetes > Mycobacteriales > Mycobacteriaceae > Nocardia > Nocardia rhamnosiphila. The sequence continues at coordinate 1,679,563 of NZ_JOAJ01000001.1, forward strand.
CGCCCCCGCCACCCCGCCCGGCAGCTGACGGAGACCGCCGGGCGGCTCGGCGGTCAGGCGCCGATGGCCCGCGCCAGATGCGGCCACGAATCGTGCAGGTCGTATTCGAACTGACCCCAGGTGTGCGCGCCGGCCGGGCGGTCGATGTGCACCGCGCCGATGCCGAGTTGCCCCAGGCGGTCGGCGAAGGCCGAGGTGCAGGCGGCGGCAATGGCTTCGACCGGCGGGAACCCCCAGCCCCGGTCGATCTCGCCGGGCATACCCGACGCCGCGGACAGGTATACGGTCTTTCCGGCCAGCCGGGAGGCGTGCGCGAACGCGTCGTGGGCCCGCCAGCCCGCGGACCCCGGCGGACCCCACATCTTGCCCGGGTCGGCACCGCCTCGCACCACCTGCGCGCTGATCATCGCGATTCCCGCGGCGTCGGCAGACCACGGACATCCGCTATAGGAGGCGACCGCCTCATAGCGGTCCGGCGCCTGGATGGCGAGGTCCACGGCCGACCCGCCGCTCATCGACACCCCGGCGATCGCATTGCGTCCGGTGGTGCCGAACCGGGCGTCCACGACCGACGGCAGCTCCCGGGTGAGATAGGTCTGCCAGCGGGCGCGGCCGACCACGGGATCGTCGGTGTGCCAGTCGGTGTACATCGAGTAGGCACCGCCGACCGGCATCACCACATTCACGTTCTTGTCCCCGAAGAATTGCCGGACATCGGTATCGTCCCACCAGGAGATACCGTCGGCGCCGCCGCCGATCCCGGTCAGCAGGTACACCGTGGGCGCCGGTCCCCCACCCGGCGCGGGGATGACCCGATTGGTCACCACGGTGCCCATGGCGGGTGAGTACACCTCGAGCAGGATCGCGCGACCGTCGATCGGTTTCTCTGCGTCGACCCGCGGCCCCGGGGCGGCCGCGGCGGGTTGGACAGTGAACAGGGACGCCGCGACAGCCAGTACCGCGGCCGGCATCGTGAGCAAGAATTTGTACCGCACTCCTCCGGTGTACCCATTCGCGCACCGGATCGCCGCCGGAGTTCTACGGTTCATCCGTTGTGCGCCAGTGAGTCTCGCGACCGGATACGAAAAGCCGCTGCTGGGTCCGGGTACCTCCGGAGTCGCTCGGTACGAGGACACCCGGCCACGCGGCCGGGATGCTCCGGTACGGCGACCCCACCGCTATCCGGCCCGGCCCGGCCGTGCGGATCGGTTGTCGGCGGGTCTGCGTACGGCCCGACCGGGCCACCCGGTAGAAAGAAGAGAGGGCACACGCCGGGCGCGCGACCGGTCTCCACGATCATCGCGACCCGGCGGATCCCGCCGAAATGTTGGAACAGTCGAACGAAAGAGCTGGTTCATGGCTTCCTCCGCAGCGCGTGCACAGATCGGGGTCACCGGCCTGGCGGTGATGGGCAGCAATATCGCCCGCAACTTCGCCAAGCACGGCTACACCGTGGCCCTGCACAATCGCAGCGTCGCCAAAACCGACGCGCTGCTCGCTGCGCACGGCGACGACGGTGATTTCGTCCGCACCGAGACCATCGCCGAGTTCGTCGCCGCGCTGGAGAAGCCGCGCCGGGTGCTCATCATGGTGAAGGCCGGCGACGCCACCGACGCGGTGATCGAAGAACTCGCGGGCGCCATGGAAACCGGCGACATCATCATCGACGGCGGCAACGCCCTCTACACCGACACCATCCGGCGCGAGGCCGCACTCCGGGCCCGCGGTCTCAACTTCGTCGGCGCCGGGATCTCCGGCGGCGAGGAGGGGGCCCTCAACGGACCGTCGATCATGCCGGGCGGGCCCGCGGAATCCTACGAATCGCTGGGACCGCTGCTGGAGTCCATCGCCGCCCAGGTGGACGGCACCCCGTGCTGCACCCATATCGGCCCGGACGGGTCCGGCCATTTCGTGAAGATGGTGCACAACGGTATCGAATACGCCGATATGCAGCTCATCGGCGAGGCGTACCACCTGTTCCGGGCCGCGCTGGACCTGGATCCGAAGCAGATCGCCGATATCTTCACCCAGTGGAACTCCGGCGAGCTGGAGAGCTACCTGGTGGAGATCACCGCCGAGGTGCTGAACCAGGTCGACGCGAAGACCGGGAAGCCGCTGGTCGATGTGATCGTGGACGCGGCCGAGCAGAAGGGCACCGGGCGCTGGACCGTGAAATCCGCGCTCGACCTGGGTGTTCCGGTGACCGGTATCGCCGAGGCCGTATTCGCCCGGGCGCTGTCGGGGGCGCGGGGGCAGCGCGCGGCGGCTGTGGGGCTCGCCGCCGGCGAACTCGCCGCCAAGCCCACCGATATCGCGCAGTTCACCGAGGACATCCGGCAGGCCCTGTACGCGTCCAAGGTCGTGGCCTACGCCCAGGGGTTCGATCAGATCGCCGCCGGCAGTGCCGAATACGGCTGGGATCTCACCCCCGGCGATCTGGCCACCATCTGGCGCGGCGGCTGCATCATTCGGGCCCGCTTCCTGAACCGCATCAAAGAGGCCTACGAAACCGATCCGACACTGCCGAGCCTGATCCTGGCGCCGTATTTCCGGAACGCGATCGAGACGGCCATCGACAGCTGGCGTCGGGTGGTCGCGACCGCCACGCTGCTCGGTATCCCGGTGCCGGCATTCGCCTCCTCGCTGTCCTACTACGACGCATTGCGCGCCGAACGGCTGCCCGCCGCGCTCACCCAGGCCCAGCGCGATTTCTTCGGCGCGCACACCTACGAGCGGGTCGACGCGGAGGGCAAGTTCCACACGCTGTGGAGCGAGGACCGTTCCGAGGTGTCGGCGGGCTGAACACCCGGTCGCCGGGCGGGGCGGTCCACCCGGCGGCGCACACTTCCTCTTGACTCCGGGTCATCCGACCAGTTGCAATGAGGTGTGAGCTACGACACGATCATCAAGGATGGCCGCTGGTTCGACGGTACCGGCGCGGCCTCCGCGATTCGCCATCTCGGACTGCGCGGCGACCGGGTCGTGACCGTCTCCGCGGAACCACTCGACGAGACCGGCTGTCCGGATGTGGTGGACGCGGCGGGCAAATGGGTCCTGCCGGGAATGATCGATATCCACACCCACTACGACATCGAGGTCCTGAAGTCCCCGGCGCTGTCGGAATCGGTGCGGCACGGCATCACCACGGTGCTGCTGGGCTCGTGCTCACTGTCCACCGTGCATATCGACCCCACCGGCGCGGGCGATATCTTCGGTCGCGTGGAGGCCATTCCGCGCCGACATGTGATCGATACGCTCGACGAGACCAAGACCTGGACCTGCGCTCGCGAATACGTGTCCGCCCTCGAGCAGTTGCCGCTGGGCCCGAATATCGCGGCCATGCTGGGACATTCGGATATCCGGACCGCCCGCCTCGGCCTGGACCGCGCCACCCGCAAGGAAGTCCGCCCCACCCGCGCGGAGCTGGCGGATATGGAGGCGGCGCTGCACGAGGCGCTCGACGCCGGATTCCTCGGTATGTCGGCGCAGCAACTGCTGTTCGACAAGGTCGACGGCGAGACCTGCCGTTCACGTACGCTGCCGTCCACCTATGCGCGGGCGAAGGAGCGCCGCCGCCTCAATGCGATCCTGCGCCGGCGCGGCCGGGTTCTGCAGGGCGGGCCGGACATCACGTCACCGCGCAGTCTCGGGGCGATGATCTTCAGCAGTCTCGGTATCGGGCGCCGCAAGCTCAAGACCAGCCTCCTGTCCGCCGCCGATATCAAGGCCAACCCGTTCGCCGTCGTCCTGATCGGCACACTGGCGCGGCTGGTGAACGCGCTCGGCGCGGATTTCCGCTGGCAGCATCTGCCCGTGCCGTTCGAGGTGTACGCCGACGGTATCGATCTGGTGATCTTCGAGGAGTTCGGGTCCGGCGCGGCGGCCCTGCACCTGGCCGACCGGGTGGAGCGCGACGCGCTGCTCGCCGACGAAGCCTACCGCCGCCGCTTCCGCAAGGACTACGACGCGAAATTCGGGCTGCGGGTCTGGCACCGCGATTTCTTCGACGCCCAGATCGTGAGCTGCCCCGACGAGGACGTCGTGGGTAAGACGTTCGGACAGGTCGGTGTGGACCGGGGTGGCCTGCACCCGGTGGATGCCTTCCTGGACCTGGTACTCGAACACGGCACCAAACTGCGCTGGCGCACCACCATATCCAACCACCGGCCCGAGATCCTGGACCGCTTCGCCGCCCATCCCGGGATCCAGCTCGGCTTCTCCGACGCGGGCGCCCATCTGCGGAATATGGCCTTCTACAATTTCGGGCTCCGCTTCCTGCGCCGGATGCACCGCGCCGAACAGGCCGGCACTCCGGTGATCCCGCTCGAGCGGGCGGTGCACCGGCTCACCGGCGAGCTCGCCGACTGGTACGACATCGACGCCGGCCGCCTGCGCGAAGGCGATCGCGCCGATCTGGTCGTCATCGATCCGGCGGGCCTCGACGATTCGCTCGACGCCTACGCCGAGAGTCCGGTGGCCCAATACGGCGGACTGGAGCGGATGGTCAACCGCAACGACGCCGCCGTCTCGGCGGTGTACATCGGCGGGCGGTACGTGTTCGGTGACGGCACCGCCGACCCGGCCCTGGGTAGCACCCGCACCGGACGCTTCCTGCGGGCCGGGCAGCGCTGAAATAGTTCCGGGCGGGCCGGCTGCCGAGGCTTCCGACGGCGCCTTGCTCGCGGGCGGTCGCCCACAGCGCACTCACGCACGGCCGGCCCGGGGCGACGACTGGGCCAGTTCGTCCAGGGGCTGATCGCCGCGGTCGGTCACCGCAGGCGACCGCCGCGGTCGGTCCGCGGGTCTCCGTAGTATCGGCCTGAAACGGACGGATACGGCGTAGTGGTCTGGTAGAGCGGATTTTTCCGTACACGGCTCTGGCGGCCCGGCATTCGTGACGCAGTCCGATTGCGATGTGTGGTGAGCGCCGGCGAGGAGTATCAGCGTGCGGATCCTGCCTGCGACGGTGGGGTGGTCGCGGAGAGGGCGCGTAGATCGTCGAAGGCTTGGGACAGATGCGCGTCCAAACTGTCTGCGGGGTTGTCGATCCAGGTTTGGACCGCGTGCTGATAGGCGGCCCAGCCGGTCCGGGCGGCCAGCCCGGCCGGCCCGGCACCGACACCGCGCTGCCGCAGTGCCTCGGCCACGGCGTCGGTGAGCCACGCGTGCTTGGCCAACTCGCGTTCGCGCAGCGCCGGGGTCGCCGCGATGACTTTCCACCGTGGTTCGGCGAACGGGCGGTTGTTCTCCAGATTCCGCGCGCATTCGCGGAAAGCGCACAGCAATATCTCGAACGGCTCCAGGCCCCCGGGTGCTTCGGCGATCGCTTGCATCAGCGCGGCGCGGAGGTCGGCTTCACCGTCGAAAAGTACCTCGCGCTTATCCGGGAAGTGCCGGAAGAAAGTCCGCTCGTTCACACCGGCACGAGTGGTGATCTCCGCGATGGTGGCCTGGTCGAACCCTTGCTCCTGATACAGCTCCAACGCCGCCTGCCGAAGGCGGCGTCGCGCGTCTGCTCCGCTCCGTGGCACTTTCCGAGGTTACCGCAAATGTCAGTGACTGGCGTCATGTTGCGCCATCAGATGGCGCTACGCGTAATGTCAGTGACTGGCACTTCTTTACGCCAGTTACTGACATAACCTGAGAGGGTTTCATGCATGTCTTCGTCACCGGCGGCACCGGTCAAACCGGTCCCGCCGTCGTCGCCGAACTCCTCGCGGCCGGTCACACCGTTACCGGCCTGGCCCGCTCGGCTGCCACCGCCGCCCGGCTGGAGTCACTGGGCGCGACACCCCACCACGGCTCCCTGGACGACCTCGACAGCCTGCGCCGCGGCGCTCGAGCCGCCGACGGCGTCCTGCACATGGCGTACGGCGGCGACTACGCCGATCCGGACGACCTCATCCGCCGCGACTGTGCCGCGATCGAAGCCCTCGGCCAGGCGCTCGTCGGATCCGGAAACCCGTTCGTCAGCACCTCGGGCACCTTGGTGACGAGGCCCGGCCGGATCAGCGCCGAGCACGACGCACCGGATCCCGATTCGGTCGCCGCCTTTCGAATCCCGGGCGAGCAGGCATGTCTGGGCTTTGCCCGTCGAGGGGTCCGGGCCAGCGTCGTGCGACTCGCACCGACCGTGCACGGCCCCGGCGATTACGGTTTCGTTCCGGCACTCATCGCCTCCGCACGCAGGGCAGGCGTCTCGGCCTATATCGGCAATGGCGCCAATCGCTGGCCCGCCATCCACCGCCGAGACGCCGCCGGCCTCTTCCGGTCGGCGTTGGAGAAGGCTCCTGCCGGCCACGTACTCCACGGCGCCGGCGAAAGCGCGGTCACGATCAAGAGCATCGCTGAGCAGATCGCGCGGATGCTCGACATCCCCACCGCCTCGCTGACCCTGGAACAGGCCCGAAACCATCTCGGGAACCCGTTCCTGGCCACATTTTTCTCCCTCGACGTGCCCGTATCCAGCGAGCACACCCAGGCACTTCTGGACTGGGCACCGAGGCACCCGACGTTGCTGGAGGACCTCGGGACCGGCGACTACTTCACCCCACAGGCCAGCAAACGTGCCGAGGAGATCTGGTTACCGCACAACGCCCCGCGAGAGCCCGGTCAGAGCTGACGCGCACACCCGAATACCCCGGAACCCACAGAGAAAATCACCCCTGCTCGACAGAACCTCCGCAACGCCCACGGCATCGTCGACTGTGAGAACCCGATCGTCTCCGCCGCGCACGACGAGGCCATGGGCTCAGGTCCTCTCCACCCGGGACCGATCACCGGCGTGCGGGCAGCCCGCCGCCGGCGTCGTACGGCTGCGCAACGGATACCTGGCGGCCCGCGGCAGGACTCGGTCCACCGAGTTCGCTGCGGCGACCAGCGCGTCGAAGCGACGGGCGCGGCCGGGATCCCACGCGATCCCGAGCCGGTCGCGCAGCGGCGCAGGAAGGTATCCGCCGGTGGTGAGCCGCAGCAGCGCGGCCACCGGTACGGCGGGGATGTTCCAGACCCAGCGGGGCATCGGGAAACGCGGGTGCGGCGGCATCGGGTGCCGGTCCAGTTCGAGGAGCAGGTCGGTGGTCCGGTTGCGTTCGAGCAGGTCGGCGACCGTGGTGTCGAAATAGCTGTCGAACGCCGTACGGTCGGCCGGGATCACGCGTTCGGGTATCCGGAGCACCCGGGCCTGGTCGGTCCACTCCACGTAGAGCGCATCCTCCACCTCGGGTGCGAATTCTTGTCCGTGCCGCCGCCGCACGGCCGATCCCGCCCAGTAACCGGTGGCCGCGACCCATAGGTACGCATCGGCATTCAACGCGTGATATTTACGGCGACGGTCGTCCACTCCGCTGATGGTCCGGTGCAGCTCGCGCAGCCGCCGCCCTTCGGCCAGGGCGGCGTCGGGGCCGTCCAGGCCGCTGAAGCGGCGGGTGGCGGCGGCGGTGGCGATGATCCGGGCCCAGCGGTCGGACAGGAATTCCGAATGATCGGCCACCCCCGCCCCCACCACCGGATGCGCGACCTGCAGCAGCACCGCGCGGGCGGTGAGGGCGGTCTTCCAGTCGATGCCCTGGCGCCAGCTCAGCGATTCCGGCCCCCACGGGCGCAGTTCCGGGGCTCCGGCGTCGCCGGAGTTATCGATCGTTGTCACGGTGTCCCTTCGGCGATGGTCGATGCCGGAAGCGCTCAGCGCCGGTCGGCGGGTACCGCGAAGGATTCGAGACCGTAGCTGCGGCAGGCGGCCACGAGCTTCTCGTACTGGAAGCGGTTGTAGGCAAGAGGTTGCATCAGCAACCGGTCGGGCAGCGTCCGCCAGGCGAGCTGCAACAGCCACACGTAGAGCGCGAATTCCGCGTCGTGGCGCGGTTTGAGTTCGAATCCGGTGAGCTGCTGCACGGCCGGATGCATGGCTTTGGACGAGCACACCTGGATCACGTGCCCGGCCACCGGTCGCAGGGCCAGCCACATCGGGGTCAGGGCCCGACGGGCCAGCGGCGGCAGCCCGAGGGTGGGCAGCGGCAGTTTCGTCAGATCGGCGAACTTCTGCACGAGGAAGGGATTCTCGGCCAGTTCCTGGGTCGCCATCTGGTCGTAGTAGGTGCGCGCCTCGGCGAGGTCGGCCGGCAGTTTCCCGGCGGCACTGGGTAGTTCGAGATCGGCGAAGGCGGCCCGCAACTGTTGATAGGCCGCCTCCTCCTCTTCCGGGCGCAGTTCGGTCCCGGTGCAGTGGGTGAAGGTGTTCAGCACGACGAAGATGCCGCTCACCGCGATCCACCTCCAGGTGAAGGGATTCAGCGCGCTGTACTTGACCTCGCCGAACGCCGCGCTGCCGGACCCACGGACGTCGCGGTGCCTGAGTTTGAGCCATTCGGCTTCGGCGCGGCGGTCGTCGGAATCACCCCACAGCGCGATCATCGCCGAGACGCCGCTGCGGACACCGCGATCGGCGAAGTTCTGCTCGAACCGGCCGGTCCGGTCCACGGCGGCGGCCACCGGGACCAGGGCTACCTGGTCGAAGGCGGCGCCGGCGAAGGCGCCGGCCAGGACACTGCCGGAATGTTTGCGGAATTCACGCAGTACCTCGGGCCGGACTCGGGGGTCGGTCGACTTTTCGGCGGTGCGCTCCGTTGCGTGGGTCGCCATCTCGTCACCTCGGGGCGGGAAGAAGAACAGAAATGATAGATTGAACGCCTCCATTCTATCATTCGGTCGGCGTGGAAACCATGGTCCGGCGCGCGGATCCGGTGCCCACGCCGGGTGCGGTGCCGAGGCGGTAGGCTGATCCGAATGGAAACAACGGCTGCGCAGTGGACCGAACTGCAGCAGTTGGACACCAGATCCCGCACGATCGTCGACGCCGCGCGCGAATGTTTCGCCGCGCACGGGTTCGAGGAGACGACCATGGTGCGGATCGCCGAGGTCGCGGGCGTCGGCGTGGCCACCGTCTATCGTCGTTTCGGTACGAAATCCGCGATCGTGCGGTACGCGCTCATGGCCGAATCGCAGCGGCTGGCAATGATCGTCGCCGACGCCATGCACCGGTCCGCCGGCCCGGTCGGGGCGCTGGCGGATATGTTCGCCGCGTTCGTCGGTGAGGCCACCGCACCCAAACTGCTGACCCGCAGCCTGCGCGTTTCCGGCGCGGCCGGCCAGCTCACCGATTTCCTCACCGACGACGATGTCATCCAGCAGGGACGCGGACTTGTGGCGCAGTTCCTGACCTATTGGCAGGAGCGCGGGGAGCTCGGCAGTTTCGACCCGGAGGTGGTGGCCGAACTGTTCGTCCGGCTCACCGTCTCGTTCATCTCCAACCCGCGCGGGGTGCTGCCGCTCGGGGATACCGACGCGGCCCGGGCCTTCGCCCGCCGCTACCTCGCACCGCTGATGTATCCCCATCCCGGCAGCAACTGACCGGCCTTCGGGGGCGGGCCGATCGGCGGCGGCGCCGACCGGTGCGGATCAGCCGCCGGGCACGATCGTGATCGGCTCGCGCGGGGTCTCCTGCCGCGGGCGCACCGTATACGCGGCCGATTTCAGTTCCCGCTTCCTCATCTTCTGGATCTGCTGATGATGTTTCCGGGCGTGGTAGGCGATCGGGAAATAGGTCAGCCGGTCCGGCAGCACCCGGTAGGCGAACCGGATCACCGTGTAGGCGCGTTCCAGTGCCCGCTGGTCCGCGTCGGTCCACTCGGCGCCGATCATCGTGCGCAGGCGGGGATCGAGCAGCCCGACGATCGACAGGTAGTTGAAGCGGATCATGGGGTACCCCAGCAACCGCGCGATACGGCCCGCGGGAAATCCCATGGCCCGGAACTGGTCCAGATCACCGGTCCGCAACTGACGGTACTGTTCGCGCACCTCGTCGTCGGCGGAGAGTACCTCGGTCACGATGTACTCGTAGTACTCGTCGAACTCGGCGCGGGTCTGCGGATACCCCTTCATGGGAACCTGCAGGATGCGGGCTATCCGGATATTGTCGCGCAGCAACTCCTCGAGTTCGGCATCGGTGAACTCCCGGCCCCTCAGCAGCGGTCCGGCCTTCGCGGTGGTCACGTAGGCGGTGGCGATCACCCACTGGTAGGCACCCGGATGCAGGGCACTGATCTGTTTGCCCTCGCTGCCCTTCATACGCAGCGGCGCGTGCAGCGACCGCAGCCGCCGGCCGTCCTGCACGGCCTCGATACCGCCGTAGGTCCAGCGCAGTACGGAATCGACGGAGCGGATGGCGCGCCCCGCCGGATCGGTCTTGGCGACCGAGTACTTGTCGGTGACCTCGCGGATCACCGGGTGCAGCCCCTGCATCGCGAAGGCCGCGCCCTCCATCATGAGATAGGTCCAGTGCCCGACCATTTCGGCGGTCAGCGAGTCCGGCGGGACCAATTCGATCGGATCGTCGGCGGCCGGGTGCCCGCCGCTGCGCGGGGTATCGGACGCGGATGCGGTGGTCATACGTTCTCCTGGGTAGTGGGTGGAACGTTCAGCAGGGCGGGACCCCCGGTCCGGGTGCGGTCTCCCCCGCTCCGGCCGCCGGCCCGGACCCGCTCACATCGGTGACGGTCCAGTGCGCGGCCCGATTCAGGGTCAGGGTGTAGGCGGTGTACAGGTCGCCGTCGCGGCCGGTGACCTTCGCGGCGAGCATCGTGGCCGTGGACCGGTACTCCATCTGCGCGAGCCACGGGCACACCAGGTCCACAGCGGCAGACAGTTCGGTGGCGAGTTGCGGCATGACCCCGTCCGCCGACGGCACCCGCCAACGGCGCGGCGCCGACGTTATCGGTGATACTGCCGACCTGGACGGCGATGACCACGCTCACATCCGCCACGGCCGCAACAGGTCCACCGGCCGGGGCAACGCGAGCCTGGGACATGGCGACTCCTAGCGCGGGCGGTCCCGCGTCATCGAGGAGGACCGCATCGGCGAACCGAAATCCACAGTGATAGTGAATCCAGCCCTAGGCTATCAATTGTTCGGGCGAAACGGCGTCGATCAGTAAGATTCGATCGATGGAAGAGTGTCGGCGAATCCCGGGCGGCCATACTCTCGATCCCCGGTCGCGGACGACCCGGATCAGGCGGGCGTCACCGACACCGGGACGCCGTTGAACACAGCGTTACCGGACGGGACATCCAGCACCGAATCGTCGGTCAGCGCATTGGCGTTGACGCCGGCGTGCTGCCGCGCCACCTGCTGAGAACTGGTCGCATGCCCCCAGCCGTGCGGCAGGCTCACCACTCCCGGCATGATCGAATCGGTGGGCTCGATCGGCACCGTGACCGACCCGGCCGCGGATTTCACCAGCGCCCGCTCCCCCAGTCCGAGCCGGGCGATATCGTCGGGATGGATCTGCAGGGTGCAGCGATTCGTCCCGCCTACCAGCCGCGGCGCATTATGCATCCAGCTGTTGTTGGAACGCAGATGGCGGCGCCCGATCAGCACCATCTCCGCCGGCGCGGTCGCGAATCGGGCACGCAGGCGGTCGAGATCGGCCAGCAGCGCCGCCGGCGCCAGCTCTACCGTCCCCGAGGCGGTGCGCAGGACTTCGGCCAGGCGCGAACGCAGCGGACCGAGGTCGAGACCGTGCGGATTGTCCAGCAGGGTACGCAGATTCAGGTGCCCGCCGTTCCATTCGCCGTAGGGCCCCAGCCGCAGCATCAGGTCCAGACGCTGCTCGGTACTCGTACTACCGGTGAGCTCGTGCCGTCGCTGTTCGACACCCGCCTGCCGCAGCGTGGTATCGAGGACGAGTTCGTCGAACGCGGCCAGCGGATCGTAATCCGTGGCCGGGTTGTGCGGCAGGCCGCTCACCGCCGCCGCCAGCCGGACATAGACCGCGGCCTCCGACGGTCGGTCCCCCAGCGGCACCAGCGGCGGCGAGAACCGGGCGTAGTTGCGGACCGCGAACTGCAGCAGCGCGAAATCGTAGTGCGGGGACTGCACCGGACGCGGCGGCGGCAGGATCACATCGGCGTGCCGGGTGGTCTCGTTGAGATAGCAATCCAGGCTCACCATGAAGTCCAGCCCGGCGAACGCCGCGTCCAGCCGAGCGCCGCTCGGCGCCGACAGCACCGGGTTGCCGGCCGCCGTGATCAGCGCCCGCACCTGCCCGTCGCCGGGGGTCGTGATCTCGTCGATCAGGGTGGCCACCGGCAGTTCACCCATCGACTCGGGCAGGTCGCGGACGCGACTGCGCCAGCGGCCCGGCCGGAACGGTTTGGTGCGCACGATCCCGCGGACCGCGGCCGTCGCGAACATGGCGCCGCCGGGAGTGTCGAGATTGCCGGTGAGCACGTTGATCACGTCCACCAGCCACTGGGTCACCGTGCCGAATTCGGCGGTGCAGGTGCCGATCCGGGCGTACACCACCGCGGTCGGAGCGGCCGCGAGTTCACGCGCGAGCCGGCGCACGGTCTCGGCGGGCACCCCCGTACGCGCGGCCACGGTCTCCGGATCGAATTCCGCGGCCGCGGCCCGCACCTCGTCCAGGCCCGCGACCGCGATACCGACGTCGGTCAGCCCCTCGGCGAAGAGCGTGTGCACGATCCCGAACAGCAGATACGCGTCGGTGCCCGGCCGTACGAAGAGGTGCTCGTCGGCGCGGGCGGCCGTGCGGGTCCGGCGGGGATCCACCACGATCAGGCGGCCGCCCCGCGCCCGCAGCGCCTGCAATCGGCCCGGGAAGTCCGGCGCGGTACACAGGGAACCGTTCGACTCCAGAGGGTTGGCGCCCAGCATCAGCACGTAATCGGTGCGGTCCAGATCCGGGACCGGGACGGCGAGCGGATCCCCGAACATCAGCCCGCAGGCCACCTGTTTGGGCATCTGGTCGGCGGTGCTGGCGGAGAACACGTTCTTCGTCCCCAAGGCCCGGATCAGCGCCGGCGCGTACAGGGTTCCGGCGACGGTATGCGCATTGGGGTTGCCCAGATACAGCGCGATCGCCTGAGCGCCGTACTCGGCCCGGATCGCCGGGATGCGCGCGGCGATCAGATCGAATGCCTCCGCCCAGCCCACAGTCCGCCACGCGCCGGTGGCACGGTCCCGGACCATGGGTTCGGTGAGGCGATCGGGGTCGCCGTCGAGCTGCCCGAAACTGGCTCCTTTGGGGCACACGAAGCCCTTGCTGAACGGATCCAGCTTGTCACCCCGCGCACCGGTCACCCGATCCTGTGAGTCGACGGTCAGCTCCAGACCGCAGGCCGCCTCACACAACGGGCAGGTGCGCAGCAGGTTCCGGACGGCGGTATCGGGTGCGGCGAGGTTCGGTGCGACCATTCCACCATCATCACTCTTTGAGACACCGGGCAAAAGGTGTATTGAGAGAATTCGAATAGATCTGTCGCAAGTGCGGCCCGGGTCACCAGAGCCCCGGGCCCGCCGATCCGGAGGCGCCTTCGAGGGGCACCACCACACCTTTCGCCGCCGATTCGCGGGCCGCCTCGAGGACCCGCAGGCCCGCCAGGGCGTCGGCGGGGTCGACCGGTACCGGCGCACCATCCAGGACGGCGGTGGCCACGGCCGCATAGAAGGCGGGGTAATCGCCGGGCAGGGTCGCGTACGGTGCCGGGTTGTCACCGGCACCGAGCACACCGAAATCCGCTTCGTCGGCCTCTCCCCACGGAGTCCCGTCGCCCGGGCGGTGTCCGGCGCGCAGCGCCGCCTCCTGAGGGTCCAGTCCGTGCACCTCGTAGCCTGCGCGGTCCCCGAGGACCCGGAAGCGGGGGCCCAGTAGCGGGGCCACCGCGCTCGCCCACAGGTGGGAGTGCACACCGCCGGTATGGGTCAGGGCGAGGAACATATCGTCGTCGGTGCTGACCCCGGGGCGGCGCCGGGCCAGTTCGCAGTAGACGCTCGCGACCGGGCCGAACAGGGTGAGCGCCTGATCCACGAGGTGACTGCCCAGGTCGTACAGAATGCCGGCGGCGTCGGCCGGGCCGCCCAGTTCGCGCCAGCCGCCCTTGGGCACCGGACGCCAGCGCTCGAACCGCGATTCGAACCGGCGCACCGGGCCCAGCGCGTCCTCGGCCACCAGCCGGCGCACCGTCCGGAAATCGCCGTCCCAGCGCCGGTTCTGGAAAACGGTCAGCACTCCCCCGGTGTCCCGGGCGTAGCGCAGCAGATCCTCGGCTTCCGCGGCGGTCACGGCGAAGGGTTTGTCGACCACCACCGCCGCCCCGGCCGCGAGCGCCCGCCGGGCCAGTTCGGCGTGCACGCGGTTGGGTGCGGCGACCACGACCACATCGATCCCGGACATATCGGCGAAAAGACTGTCGGTATCGGGCAGTACGCGCACCCCGGGGTACTCCTGTCGCGCCTGCTCCGCCCGCTGCGCCGAGCCGGTCACCACCGCGGCCGGCCGGAGCCGGGGTTCGGCGGCGACGAGCGGAGCGTGGAACACCGCCCCGGCCAGCCCGTACCCGATGATGGCGACTCCGAGACTGCTCATACCCGCCGACGTTACCCGGCGAGCGCGTTCATCCCGCGGAGGTCAAGAACGACAACCGCACCTCACGATCCGGATTGTCGATATTGATATCGACCAGCGCGATGGACTGCCAGGTGCCCAGTGCCGGTTCACCGTCCAGGACCGGAACGGTCGCGTACGGGGCGATGAGGGCGGGCATCACATGAGAACGGCCGTGTCCGGGCGATCCGTGCGCGTGCCGCCACCGGTCGTCGGCCGGGAGCAGGTCACGCAAGGCGGCCAGCAGATCGTCGTCACTGTGGGCGCCCAGTTCCAGGATCGCGATCCCGGCGGTGGCGTGCGGAACGAAGAGGTGCAGGAGACCGTCGCCGCCGGCGTCGTTCACGAACGCCCGGCACTGCGGGGTGATGTCATGAACCACTTCGCTGCGGCCGGTGTGCACCGCGATCACTGTGCTGCGCATATCCGGGCAGCCTACGCGGGCCCGGCCGGACCGGCCGCGGGACGCGCGCCACGGATCCGGTAGCGCTCGGCCAGTCCGGACAGTACCGGTGAGCATCCGGCGTCCAGCCGCCGGTCGGCGAGGCCGTCGCTACGGGTGGCGCCGCGGTTCACGATCACCACCGTGCCGCCGTCGCGGGCGACCCGGTGTACGAAACGACGACCGGACAGCACGGTCAGGCTGGATCCGGCCACCAGGATCACGTCCGCCGCGTCCACCATTTCGTAGGCGGCCGCGACCCGTTCGGGCGGCACACTCTCTCCGAAGTAGACGATATCGGGCTTCCACATCCCGCCGCACCGCGCACAATCCACCATGCGGAAACCGCTGGTGTCCTCGACCACCGCGTCGGCGTCGGGAGCCACTTCCAGCCCGGTCACCGAGGCGGACGCGAAGCCCGGATTGGCCTGCTCCAGCTGTTCGGCCAGCGCCATCCGGGAAATGCGCGCTCCGCAACCCAGGCAGCGCACCTGGGCATAGCTGCCGTGCAGGTCGATCACCCGGCGGCTGCCCGCCTTGGTGTGCAGCAGATCGACGTTCTGGGTGATCACGCCGGTGACCGTGCCCCGGCGCTCCAATTCGGCCAGTGCCCGGTGGCCGGCATTGGGACGGGCGGCGTCCATGTACCGCCAGCCCACATGATTACGCGCCCAATAACGCTGCCGGAACACCGGATCGCCGACGAACTGCTGGTAGGTCATCGGCGTCCGTGGTGGGGCATCCGGTCCGCGGTAGTCGGGGATACCACTGTCGGTGGAGATCCCCGCGCCGGTGAGCACGACCGTGGACCGATCGCCGATCAGCTCGACGAGATCGTCGAGGGCATCGGACCGGGCGTCCGGGCGCGGCGGGGTGAGCAGTGCCGTTTCGGGCATGCCCCGAGCGTACGTGCCGGTCCGGCCCCACTCACCCGGGGCCGGAGAGCACCGGTCAGGTCTGGACGCCGGCGAGTTTGCCCGCTTCCGCATCGAGACCGAGCATGGCCAGCAGATTGCGGCAGTCGGCGGCATCGGTGGAGTGGCCGGCCACGATCCGGGCCGCCACGGCGCTGCGGCGGGCGGCCTCGGCGCGTTCGGCACTGCGGATTTCGGCGAATTCGGCCAGATCGGCCTCGGGAAGATCGTGTTCGACGGCGGTGGGACGGCTGGATATGCCAGGCATGGGTCTCCTTCGAGTTGTCCGAAGCCTACGCCGAGGGCCGGTGACGCACAGCACAACCGAAAACTCGAGCCGGCCGCGGGAACACTCCCGCTCCGGACCCCATCACCTGCGCCGACCAGGACACGGACCGGTGTCACGGCCACCGCGCCGGACATCGGAACCCAGAACAGTTGGGCGCCATCGGCAACCGGAAACGACATGCCGAACGATTGCCGGAATCGATAGCCGATCATCGGGTAATGTGCTCCAGGTCATAACGCGGCCGAGGGGACGCCGTCGCGTCGATTCGGTGTCACAGGTGCGCCGATGTCCTTTTTGCGGCCCTTGTTTTTTATGACATAACTCCTCTAAATTCACCTCCTGCACGTTCACCAATTTGGAATGCTCGTGTTCCGCTGTTGCGGGGGCGGGATTCCACCCCAGCGAGGAGGTTCACCGGTGGAGATCGACCACTTCAGCCATGGCTGGCTCACCCCCGTGGTCGCATACGTCATGTCGTTCACCGGATCGTTGCTCGCGCTACGGTGCATGAGCCGCGTACACAGTGGATCACCGTTCGACGGCTGGCTCATCGCGGCATCGGTCGCCCTCGGCGGCACGGGCATCTGGGTGATGCACTTCATCGCCATGCTGGGTTTCCGGATCGACGGCGCCGCGATCCGGTATGACGTACCCGTCACTTTGGTCAGCGCCGTGATCGCCATGGTCGTGGTCTGGCTCGGACTGTGCCTGGCCCAGCGGCGCCGGCTGGGCGGCCAGAGCCTGCTGGTCGGCGGCGTGGTCACCGGGATCGGTGTGGGCGCGATGCACTACGCCGGTATGTACGCCATGAAGACCGATGTGGAGATCGGTTACGAGTGGTCGACCGTGGCGTTGTCCATGGTGATCGCGGTGATCGCCGCGACCGCCGCGCTCTGGTTCACCCTCAATGTGCGCGGCACGCTGGCCACCGTCGGCGCCGCCCTGGTGATGGGCGTCGCCGTGGCCGGTATGCACTACACCGGTATGTACGCCATGCACCTGGGCGAACAGCACCATATGACGCCCACCGGCGCCGGCGCCGCGCAGCTGCTGACCCCGCTGATCGTCGGCGTCAGCCTGCTGACCGTGGGCATGCTGTTCCACCTGGGCCTGACCGAGGTGAGCGGCGGCGCGGCCCTTACGCGCCGCCCCGCCGCCGACAATTACTGGCCCACCCGCGACTGACCGGAAGTCGTCCACATCGCGGCATTTCCGGCCGATTGCCCGAAATGCGTCACTGTGACACGACCCGTGCCGGATCCGCTGCCGTCTCCCCCGATAGCATCAGGGGGTGCGGCAGCGGATCATCCTGGACGTGGACACCGGCGTGGACGATTCCCTCGCCCTGCTCTATCTGCTCGCCAGCCCGGACGCCGAGATCATGGGGATCGCCTCCACCGCCGGCAATGTGCCCGCGGCCCAGGTCGCGATCAATAATCTGGCCTGGCTCGAGCTGGCCCGGGCCCCGGAGATCGAGGTGACCCTCGGGGCGGCCGAACCGCTCGAGATCCCCTTGCGCACCACCGAGGACACCCACGGACCGCACGGCGTCGGCTACGCCGAGCTCCCCGCCCCGACACGGCGCATCTCCGATCGCAGCGCGGCGCGGATGTGGGTGGATCTGGTACGCCGCCATCCCGGGGAGCTGACCGGGCTGTGCACCGGGCCGCTCACCAATCTCGCCCTCGCCCTGCGCGAGGAACCCGAGCTGCCCCGGTTGCTGCGCCGGCTCGTGATCATGGGCGGGGCGTTCGACCATCCCGGCAACACCACACCGACCAACGAGTGGAACATCCACGTCGACCCCGAGGCCGCGAAGATCGTCTTCGACGCCTTCTCCACCGCCCCGCCGGACCGCCGTCCGCTGGTCTGCGCCCTCGATATCACCGAAACCATCGAGATGCGGCCCGCCCACCTGATCAGACTGGCCGAACGGGCCGGTAGTCATCCGATCGAGAAGGTATCGCCCACCGACCCGCCCACCGCGCGTTCGGCGGCAAGCAATCCGATCATCCGATACCTGACCGACGCGGTCCGCTTCTACTTCGATTTCCACCACGGGTACGACCTCGGCTATCTGGCCCATATGCACGACCCGTTCGCGGCCGCGGTGGCCCTGGACCCGGCGCTGGCGCGCACCCGGCCCGCCACCGTGGACGTCGAGCTCACGGGCACACTCACGCGAGGCGCGACCATCGCCGACCGGGCCGGGATGTGGGGGCGTCCGCCCAACGCCGATATCGTCGTCGGCACCGACCCCGTGCGTTTCTTCGATCGCATGATCGCCCGGATCGGCGATCACGCGCGCACCGTGTATCCCGGCGAGCCGGTCGGCGAGCCCATCGCCCGGCGGCGATGACATTCCGGCCGCTCCCGCCCGACCCGATCGAGAGGTACGAACGTGAACTCTTCCGGTGCACATGAGGTTCCGGCCGACGAGGCGTATCTGGCGGAGTTCCGGCAGCGGCTGGGTCTGCCGGGAATGATCGATGTGCACACCCATTTCATGCCGCACCGGGTGCTGCGCAAGGTCTGGGCGTATTTCGACGAAGCCGGTCCGCTCACCGGGCGCCCCTGGCCGATCACCTATCGCGCCGACGAACCCGTCCGGCTGGAGACGCTGCGCCGCTTCGGGATTCGCGCGTTCACCGCACTGGTGTACCCGCATCGGCCCGAGATGGCGGCATGGCTGAACGAGTGGACCGCGAAATTCGCGGCCGAAGTGCCGGAATGCCTGCACACCGCCACGTTCTACCCCGAGCCGAGTGCGGCGGGCTACGTGGCGGCGGCGGTGGACCAGGGTGCGCAAGTGTTCAAGTCGCATATCCAGGTCGGCGCCTACGACCCCCGTGACCCGCTGCTCGACCCGGTCTGGGGCCTCCTCGAGGACGCCGGCGTACCCACCGTCATCCACTGCGGTTCCGGCCCGGCGCCCGGCGCGTTCACCGGACCCGAGCCGGTCGCCGAGGTGCTGCGGCGGTTTCCGCGCCTGCCCCTGATCGTGGCGCATATGGGCATGCCCGAATACCGCGACTTCCTCGACCTCGCCGACCGGCATTCCGGCGTTTCGCTGGACACCACCATGGCGTTCACCGATTTCACCGAATCCGACGTCCCGTTCCCGGTGGCCGACCGCCACCGTTTGCTCGACCACGGCGACCGGATCATGTTCGGTAGCGATTTCCCGAACATCCCGTACCCGTACCGGCACGCCGTCCAGGCCCTGGAACGGCTCGAGCTGGGCGACGACTGGTTACGCCGGGTCTGCTATCGCAATGCCGCCGACCGGTTCGGCCTGCCCTGAGGAAGATCTCGGCAGCGGCCGGCGCCGATGCGGTCCGGTGTCAGGCCGGTCTTTCCGTCGCGACCTCAACCCGCGCGGCCGGCTCCTCCGGCGTACCGGCCCCCGCCCAGCGGATCAGCGCCGCACGACATTCGGCGATCTCGCCGGGCGTCGGCGCGGTATCGGTGGCCCAGGCCACCCGGCCGTCGGGTCGCAGCAGCAGTGCGGTCGCCGTGGTGTCCTCGGTGCGTGCGCGCACCACGCCGACCCGGTTCGGCAGGCCTGTGAGGGCCGAGGACCACGCCCCGCCGGCGCCGAGGTCCAGCAGCAGTGGGCGGTAGTCCCGGAGCAATTCGGCCAGGCGCACCACCGCGCCGTCGACGCGCAGCGTGAGGTCCGGGGCGCTGTAGCCGACGAGCGGATGCGGGTTCGCGACGCCCATGTCGTAGCGCACATCCGTCCCGGCGATCACCGCGGCCACCCGCGCGACCGCGGACTCATCGGTGAGCAGTTCGGCGAACACCGTACGCAGAGCGGTGGTGTCCCCGCCGGGTGCGAGCAGCGCCGATTGGGCCCGGGCGGCCAGTTCCGTCCGGGTGGCCGCCTGCCGGCGTTCCCGGTCGTAGCTGTCGAGCAGACCCGCCGGCGCCCAGCCCGCGATCTCCGCGGCCAGTTTCCAGCCCAGTTCCACCGCGTCCGCCAGCCCCACGTTCAATCCCGGCCCGCCACCGCCGGTGTACACGTGCGCCGCGTCGCCGGCCAGGAGAACCGGCCCGTCGCGGAACCGTTCGGCCACCCGGGTGTGCCCGCCGCGCAGCCGCCGCAGCAGATGGGGTCCGGGCCCCTCGGGATCACCGAGCGGGATCTCGGCGCCGAGGACCCGGGAGATGCTGGCCCGCATCTCCGCCAGCGTCATCGGTTCATCGGTCGGGGGTTCGTCCCATTCGACAGTGGACAGCATCGGCGGCCGGCCGGCGAACGGGGCGTAGGTGAAACCACCGTATTCGGTGCGCAGCGACAAGAACGGCCGGATCGGGCCGAACCCGGGCACCCGCAGCTCACCGGATACCGGGTCCACCCACTCGGCGGGAATCGCGGCGTGGACTGTGCGGGCGGTCGTGCGGTCGTATCCGATGCCGGGGAAACCGATACCGCGCTGTTTGCGGACGATGCTGTGGGCTCCGTCGGCGCCGACCAGGTAGCGGCCACGAAGATATGCCGAGCCGTCCGGGCCCGAGACCTGTACCGCGACCCCCTCGCCGTCGTTCTCGACGGCCACGATCGCCGCGCCGCGGCGGATCTCGATACCGAGTTCGGCGGCGTATCCGCCCAGGGCGGCGACCAGTTCCCGCTGCGGGATCGGCAGGGTGTAGATCGGCCCGTCGTCGAGCAGGCTCAGATCGAGGGCCAGTCCGCCGAACATGAAGTACCGGTCGTTGGGCCGGGGTGGACCGGATGTCCCGCTGAGCCGCTCGTACAGCCCACGCCGATCCATCAGCGGCACCACCTGGCCCACCAGGCCGTTGGCCCGCGGTTCGGTCTCGGCGTCGGCGTGGCGTTCGACCACGAGCGGCCGTATCCCGGCCCGGCCCAGCTCGCAGGCCAGCAGCAGCCCGACCGGCCCCGCCCCGGCGATGATCACGTCGTAGCGCATCTCAACTCCCGGCATTCGGTTCGGGCAGCCCGGCGGCCACCTGGGTCAGCGCCGCGCGCAACGCGGCGGCGAGGGATTCGGGCGGCCGGGTGGTGCGGGCGTGTTCGGTGGCGACCGCACAGGCCGAACCCACCACCGCGGCCACCAGTTTCGGATACAGGTCCCGGTCGGGATCGGCGCCGACCCGTCCGGCGACGGCCGCGGCCAGTTCCCGCTGCGCGAGCGCGTCGGCCTCCAGGACGGCACCGCGTACCGCGGACTGGGAGAGGATCTCCCCCACGCCCTCGGCCCAGCGGGTATCGCCCGACCAGTTCGCCTGCGTATCGCCCTCGCCCACCTCGTATCCGTGCATGACCGCGGCGGTGATCGCGCTCCAGAGCGGTTCCGACGCCGGGCGGGCGCCCAGCAACCGGCCGATCTCGTACATCCGGTCCAGGTGCCGGGAGGCCACGGCTTCGGCTTTGCTGCCGAAATAGTTGCGGAAGGTCCGATCGGAGACACCGACGGCGGCCGCGATCTCCTCGACGGTGACCGCGTCCCAGCCCTTCTCGATCGACAGCCGGATGGTGGCGAGACTCAGCGCCAGGCGCGTCTCCCGTTTCTTGCGCTCCCGTAATCCGGGTTCGGCATCGTCCATGCCCACCACGGTACATAAATTTTCCAGAATGGAAAGATTTCCAATCCGGAAACTTTTTCAGCTGTCGAAAGCGTCCAGCAGTTTCTGCGCGGCCAGCGCCGCGGTCAGGGTCCCGTCCCGGACCTCGCGTTCCACTTCGCCGCGCAGCGCCTTCACCTTCGAGTTGTCCGCCAGCCGGCGAAGCAACTGGTCATGCACCATGGTCCAGGTCCAGTCGACCTGCTGACGGCGGCGCTTCTCGGCGAACTCGCCCGCATCGGTGAGCACCCGGCGGTGTTCCAGCACGGTCTGCCAGAACTTCTCCAGGCCGACCCCTTCCAAACCGCTCATGGTGAGCACCGGCGGCCGCCACAGCGCATCGTGCGGATGGATCAACCGCAACGCCCCGGACAGTTCCCGGGCCGCCGACTTCGCCTCGATCTCGTGCTTACCGTCGGCCTTGTTCACCGCGACCAGATCGGCCAGCTCCAGCACACCCTTCTTGATGCCCTGCAATTGGTCACCGGTACGCGCCAGGGTGAGGAAGCAGAAGACATCGACCATGTTCGCCACGGTCACCTCGGACTGCCCCACCCCGACGGTCTCGACCAGGATGACGTCGTACCCGGCCGCCTCGAGCAGCACGATCGTCTCGCGGGTCGCCTTCGCCACCCCGCCGAGGGTGCCCGCCGTCGGGGACGGCCGGATGAAGGCGTTCTCCTCTACCGACAGCCGCGCCATCCGGGTCTTGTCACCGAGAATCGAACCGCCGGTCCGCGTCGACGACGGGTCCACCGCCAGCACGGCGACCCGGTGCCCCTGCCCGATCAGCTGCATACCGAGGGAGTCGATGAAGGTCGACTTCCCCACTCCGGGCACCCCGGTGATCCCCACCCGGTTCGACAGTGCCGCACCGGTTTCCGGGGTCAATCGGAGCAGCAGCTGCTGCGCCTGATCCCGATGGTCGGCCCGGGTGGACTCCACCAGGGTGATCGCCCGCGCGAGGGCGGCCCGCTCACCGGAGCGGACCGCCTGCGCGAGTGCTTCCACGTCGACGACACGTGTGCTCATCCCTGGCTTTCGACCCCGGATCCACTGTCGCCGGAACCGAGTTCGTGCCCGAGCGCGGCACCGAGCTTGCGCAGCAGATCGATCGCCGCGTCGGCGATCACGGTGCCCGGCGGGAAGATCGCCGCCGCACCCGCCGCGTACAGCTCGTCGAAGTCACCGGGCGGGATGACCCCGCCGACGATGACCATGATGTCGGGCCGGCCGACATCGGCCAGTGCCTGCCGCAGGGCGGGCACCAGCGTGAGGTGACCGGCGGCCAGCGAGGACACACCGACGACGTGCACGTCGTTGTCCGCCGCCTGGCGGGCCACCTCTTCGGGGGTCTGGAACAGCGGGCCCACATCGACATCGAAGCCGAGATCGGCGAAGGCGGTGGCGATCACCTTCTGGCCGCGGTCGTGCCCGTCCTGGCCCATCTTCGCAACCAGGATGCGTGGACGACGCCCTTCGGCTTCGGCGAACTCGTCCACCAGATCCCCGGCGGTGGTGATGTTGGTGACCTTGCCGGCCTCGTCGCGATACACACCGGACAGGGTACGGATCTCGGCCTGATGCCGGCCGTAGACCTTCTCCAGCGCGTCGGAGATCTCGCCGACGGTGGCCTTCGCGCGCGCGGCGTCGATGGCCAGGGCCAGCAGATTGTTCTCCATCCCGCCGGCGGACGACGCGGCGGCCCGGCCGAGCTCACCCAGCGCCCGGTCCACCGCGTCCTGATCGCGGTCGGCCCGCAACTGCCGCAGCTTCTCGATCTGCTCGGCGCGCACCCGGGAGTTCTCGACCTTGAGGACCTCGACCTCGTGATCCTCGGCGACCTGGTACTTGTTGACGCCGATCACCGGCTGCTGACCGGTATCGATCCGTGCCTGGGTCCGGGCCGCGGCCTCCTCGATGCGCAGCTTGGGGATGCCCTCGCCGATGGCCTGGGCCATCCCGCCGTGCGCTTCGACCTCGGCGATATGCGCCCGGGCCCGTTCGGCGAGTTGATGGGTCAGCCATTCGACGTAGTAGGAACCGCCCCACGGGTCGATCGGCCGTGTGGTGTTGGACTCCTGCTGGATCAGCAGCTGGGTGTTGCGTGCGATCCGGGCCGAGAAATCGGTCGGCAGCGCGAGTGCTTCGTCGAGCGCGTTGGTGTGCAACGACTGCGTGTGCCCCTGGGTCGCGGCCATGGCCTCGATACAGGTGCGGGCCACATTGTTGTAGGCGTCCTGCGCGGTCAGCGACCAGCCCGACGTCTGCGAATGGGTCCGCAGCGACAGCGATTTCGGGTTCTTCGGATCGAACTTCGCGACCAGTTCGCTCCACAGCAACCGGCCCGCCCGGAGTTTGGCGACCTCCATGAAGAAGTTCATTCCGATGGCCCAGAAGAACGACAGCCGCGGCGCGAACTTATCGATCTCCATGCCCGCGTCGATCCCGGCCCGCAGATACTCCACGCCGTCGGCGAGGGTGTAGGCGAGTTCGAGATCGGCGGTCGCCCCGGCTTCCTGGATGTGATAGCCGGAAATCGAGATGGAGTTGAACTTCGGCATCTTCGCGCTGGTGTAGGCGAAGATATCGGAGATGATCCGCATCGAGGGCTTCGGCGGATAGATGTAGGTGTTGCGGACCATGAACTCTTTCAGAATATCGTTCTGAATGGTTCCGGCCAGCTGTTCCGGCGCCACGCCCTGCTCTTCGGCGGCGACCACGTACAGCGCCAGGATCGGCAGCACCGCGCCGTTCATGGTCATCGATACGCTGACCTGATCGAGCGGGATGTGGTCGAACAGCTGGCGCATGTCCAGGATGGAGTCGATGGCCACCCCGGCCATACCGACATCACCCTGTACCCGGGGATGGTCGGAATCGTAGCCGCGGTGGGTGGCCAGGTCGAACGCCACCGACAAACCCTTCTGTCCCGCCTGCAGATTACGACGGTAGAAGGCATTGGAATCCGCGGCCGTGGAGAAACCCGCGTACTGGCGGATCGTCCACGGCTGGTTCACATACATCGTCGGGTACGGCCCGCGCACGAAGGGCGCGACACCGGGCACGCTGTCGAGCGGGAAACCGGCTTCGGCGACGGCATCACGATCGGCCTTGGTGAACACCGGCGGGACATCGATTCCCTCCGGGGTCGACCACACCAGCTGCTCGGGAGCGTAGTTGTTCGCCGCGGCCGCCTCCTGCACGAAGGAGTCACGGGCGCTCTGGTCGGCCTTGCCGGGTGTGAAACCCGGCTCGGTGAGCGGTACGTCGGCGAAACTGCCGACCTCCTGTTCGATTCGCTGTGTCGTCATCAGGCTCCCACCTTCTCCAGCAGGGCGGTCAGGGCGGTGACCGCGTCGATCCGGGCCGCCAGGAACCCGTCCGGACGCCGGGCCTCCTCGATACCGGTCAGGACCTTCTCCGGGCCGGCCAGCAGCACGGTCCCGACTCCGGCGCCGCGCAGTTGTTCCACCGCACCGGCCGCATCGGTGCCGTAGCGCGCGTCGGTACCGCAGAGCACCGCGATCGCGGCTCCGGATTCCCGGGCCGCCACGGCGATATCACTTTCGGCGAGCGGCCCCGGGTTGATGGATTCGATACCGCCGGACGCCAGCAGGTTGGCGATGAAGGTGACCCGCACATTGTGCTCGGCCACCGTGCCCAACGGCACCAGCAACGCCTGCGGGCGGCGGCCGTGCGCCGCGAGGTAGGCGTCCGAGCGATCGCGCAGCGCGTCGAAAGCGGCACCGTAGCGCCGGCCGGGGCCGGCCGTGCGGGCGGCTTCCGACAGCGGCGCCTCGGCGAGGTTCGGGAATTCGTTCACCCCGGTCACGGCGGTACGGCGATGGGCGATATCGCTTTCCCGGCGGGTGTTCGTCTCGGCGATCCGGGTGGCCACCAGACCCGCGTCCAGCGCGGCCCGGTAGCCGCCGGCGGCTTCGATCTCCTGCATGAACTCCCAGGCGGCGACGGCGAGTTCGTCGGTGTGGCGCTCGACGTACCAGGAACCCGCGCCGGGGTCCTGGACGTGCCCGAGATGGGATTCCTCGAGCAGCAGCAGCTGGGTGTTGCGGGCCATCCGTTCGGAGAACGATGCCGAGACCCCGAGCTCACCGGCGGGCAGTGCGGAATCGAACGGCAGCACGGTGACGGTATCGGCGCCGCCCACCCCGGCGCCGAAGGCGGCGAGGGTGGTACGCAACAGGTTCACCCAGGGGTCGCGCCGGCTCATCATGGCCGCCGAGGTCACCGCGTGCTGCGGGGCCGCGCCCTCCGACGGCGCGCCCAGCGCGTGGGCGACCCGCGCCCACAGGCGCCGCGCGGCCCGGAACTTGGCGATGGTGGCGAACTGGTCGTCGGTGGCGGCGAACCGGAACTCCAGCTGCCGCAGCGCTTCGGGGACCGGCAGCTCCCCGGACAGCACGCGCAGGTATTCGAGTCCGGCGGCGACGGCCGCACCCAGTTCCTGGGCGTCGGAGGCGCCGGCATCATGGAAGACGGTGCCGTCCACGGTGATCGCCCGGACGGTTTCGGGCCGCTGCCCGGCAGCGACGGCCAAGGCCGTGGTCTCGGCGAGGCCGATATCCTCGGTTCCGGCGAACGCGCTGGTGAGGGGTGCCGCGCCGAGAGAGACCCGGATGGCGGCGCGATCGGGCGCCGGATACCGGTCGAGCACCTCGTAGACCGCCGCGGCCGCGGCCGCGGTATCGGTCCCGGCACGCAGGGCCAGTGGCGCCAGCTCGAAGAGCAGACCGTCGAGCGCGGCGGCGATATCGGCCACCGGCAGACCGTGCGCACCGACCCCGAGTTCCACGGCGCTCAGGCCGTTCTCCAGTCCGCCGGTGATCTCCCGGTTGGCGGCCGCGGCATCGGCGGCGCCGATCCGGGCACTGACGAACCAGCCGCGGTGGACATCGCGGGTGGCGTCGCCGCCGCGGACGAACGGGTAGGCGCCGGGCAGCGGCTGCTCGGGCAGTTCGTCTCGGCGCGTGTACAGCGGCGCGATACTCAGCCCGTCGTAGGTGGACTGGTTCAGTAGCTTTTCGGGTTCCGCACCGAGTTCGGCCGCGTCGACCTTGCGGGTCTTGGCCAGCACTCCCGCCACACCCTTGCGCCAGGCGGGATATTCGGGCACCGCGGACGAGGACGGATCAGCTCCGGCCGCGGGCTCTGCAGCAATCGGCATACCCTGTTCCCTCATTGTCGTTCCAGTACAAGCGCACCACTGGTGTGCGCGGGTACCTTGGCATCCGCCCAGCTCAGCGAATACTTTGGTTAACGAGCATTCAGCCCGCTCCTCCGATGCTAGCGGGATGCCCGTACGGCATCGTCCGTGGCCACCACTACCAGCGAGTAACCTCCCGGCGGCGAACCTCGTCACGCCTGTTCACCGGCACCCGGGGGCACGGCCCGATCGCTCCCGCACTGCTCGGCGAGCCACTGCCGGGCGACCGGTAATCTCGGCCGGTGTCCCGAATGCTCCGCGACCGGCGGCTGGTCCTGCTCCTGTGCGGCGCCGCGCTCGTCTGCGCGGCGGCCCTGCTGACACCCCTGCCGAGCCCCGCGCAGATCCAGCAGTGGGCCGAGGAGGCCGGCCCATATTTCCCGGTGCTGTTCTTCGTGGCACATACCCTGATCACCATCGCCCCCGTCCCGCGCACCGTGTTCACGGTGGCCTCGGGCCTGCTGTTCGGGCCCGCGGTCGGGCTCGCGGTGGCCGTGGGCGCCACCGTGCTCAGTGCGGCCGCCGCATTCCTCCTGGCCCGCGCCTACGGACGCGATCGGGTGGGCGCGTACCTGGACCATCCCACCGTGCGACTCGTGGACGAACGCCTGCACCGGCGGGGATGGCTCGCCGTGGGCGCGCTCCGGTTGATCGCCTTCGCACCGTTCTCGGTGGTCAACTATTCCTGCGCCCTGTCCTCGATCCGCTTCTGGCCGTATCTGGGCGCGACGGTCGCCGGGATCCTGCCCGGCACCGCCGCGACCGTCGTCCTGGCCGACGCGCTGACCGGAGGTACCCATCCGGTGATGGTGGCGGTCTCGATCGCCTGTATCGCCGCCGGACTGCTGGGCCTGGTGATCGATCAGCGATGGAAACCGGCAGTGGCGGATCCGGTCACTGTCCTCGACTGACCGCGGAGCGCTACACCACAACCAACCGACCTGGCGGCTGTACCGCGTCCTGTCCACACCGGCGGCGGGTCAGGGCTGATCCGCCGTCTCGCGGACCTCCAGCGGCCACCGCTCGAAGTCCGGCGGTTCGGCTGCTTCGCGGATCGTGACGGCGTGATCGATGTAGTAGCCCACATGGGCCGCGTCGGGATTGCGCCGACCGGCCTCGGCGAGCCAGCTGTGCGCGCAGCGCAGTACCTCGGCGACGTCGTAGGCCGGGTCGACGTCCAGGACCAGATCGCCGTGCTCGGGTGCGACCAGCACCGCGGCGCCGAGGTGCTGCAGACAACGCCCGATACCGTTGTCGTCGGCCAGCTCCCGGTAGACGGTCAAGGCGCGCTGCCAGCAGCGCAGCGCGCCGCGGGGTTCACCGCGCGCCCAGGCGACCGCCCCCGCGACCTCGTGTACCCGGGCCCAGCCGTCGGCGTTCTCGTCGTCCCGGGCGCGCAGAGCGGCCAGCTCCAGCCGATCCTGGGCGGCGTCGAGACGGCCCTGATGGATATGCGCCACCGCGAGGTCGGTCAGCACACGCACCTGGTTCGCCAGATCTTCACGCGGTAGCCGCCACCAGGCCGCCCGCAATCGATCCACGGCGGTGGCCAGTTTCGCGGGGGTGTCCGCCGATTCGAGCAGCGCCAGCCCGGCGGCGTGTTCGGCCCGGGCGCCGACCCCGCTCGCCCGGCGCCACCACGGTCGCCACCGCCACGGTGGTGGCTCGTCGGCCCTTCCCGCGCGCAACTGGATCGCCCGGTGGTGACCACCCAGCACCGCCGGCCCCAATTCGATCAAATCCTCTGCGACCGCGTGTATTTCGCTGTTGTCGGCCGGACCGACGGCATACCAGGTGCCGAGCGCGTCACCGATGCGAACCAGCTGGGCGGCCGTGGCCGGTGGGATCGCTGCGGCGAAATCCCCACGGCAGCACTGACGCACCAGCGCGCGCAGGCGCGGCTCCTCCACGGCGAACCAGCGGCGGGCCTGCGGCCCGAACGGTACCGTGGTGGCCCCGATGGCCCAGCCGGTGGCCCGGTCGGCGCTGTGGCGCAGCAGTGCGAAAAGGGCCGCCTGCCACATCGGCCCGGCGATCGCGGTGTCGCGGTCCGGTACCTCTGGCGCACGGTCGAGCCGGTAACGCTGGGTTGTGTGGCAGACCAACACCCGATCCGAGATCAGCTGTTCCAGCAGACCGGTCGCGGTCCATCGTTCGCCCAGGGCGATCGGCTGCTCCCCGGCCGAGGAGCTCCCGATCTCCGCGACGAGGGCCAGCTCCATCCCGACCGCCGTCAGGATCGCCTGCACGGTGGCGGCGTCGTACTCGGTCACCGGCAGGGCGTGCAGCGCGGCGGCGACCGGATGATCACCGAGATCGTTGCTGTCGGCGAGCGCAGCGGGTGGCGGCGGCGGGTGCGGGACCGGTGGACCGGTGAGCGGCGGACCGTCCAGGTCCGCGAGTAGATCGCGGCGGCGCCGCAACCGGCGCCGGTCCCGCCGTTCGTCGGTCAGCCGGAAACCGGTGTAGATCAGGGCCAGGACGACGAGGAGCACCGCCAGCCAGCGCAGTCCGGAAGCCACCAGCTGCACCTCGGCGCTCTCGCCGAACGAATTCATGACCAGGTTGCGGCCCAGTTCCAGCAGCAGGGCCGAGGCCAGCACCGAAAGACCGCTCAATACCCCCGACACGACCGAGGTCCGCGGTAGCGGTTCTCTCATCGCAACACCCCCCCGGTCAGTCCGGGCACGATCCAGCGCCGCCAGGTCGCCAGCACCAGCGCCACCGGCAGCAGTGCCGCGATCAGCGAACCGGCCGCCAGCTGGGCGGCGTTCTCACCGAACTGCCGCGCCTCCCCCCACAGCAGTAGCGACCAGGGTGAGGCCCCGGCACCGCTGATCAGCAGGCCGACGATGAAATCGTTCCACACCTGGACGAATTCGAGTACGGCTACCGCGCCCAGCGCCGGACCCGCCGAATCGAACAGCCGGCGGCTGATCGTGCCCGGGGCCGCCAGCCCGCGTAACGCGTCCGCCGCCGGGCTACCGGGTGGGGCCGCGACCGCGCCGCGCAGGATCAGCACCGCGATCGGCAGCCCGGCCGCGGCGTGCACGAGCACGAGCGGCACCCGGGTCCCGGACAGGCCGTGATCGTCGATGAAGATGTCCAGCGGGCCCAGGTACGCCTGGACCGGCAGTACCGCCAGCACCACGAGCCCGCTGACGAGGGTGCGGGTCACCCACCCGGCGGGAGCCACCGCGAGACGGTAGGCCAGTGGCGCGGCGGCCGCCACCACGATGATCGTCGCGAGCAGCGCCACCCAGAATGTCGCCTCGACCGAATGCAGCAGCCACCGGTCCCGCCAGACATCGGTGAACGCGGCCGCCGACCAGCCGTCCGGCCCGCGGAACGCCACCACCACGAGTACGACCAGCGGTATCACCGCGAGCACCGAGACCGCTCCGATCACGACGCCGCGGGCCCACCCGGCGAAAGTACTGTCCGCGGGCGCGGCATGCAGCTCATGGGCGGAATGAGCGGCGGGCGGAAAACCCGCGCGACGGTCCCGGAGGTCGGTCTGCAGCGCCCAGGCCGCCACCCCGAGCAATGCGGCCAGCGGGAGAGCGTAGGCGGCGGCCTCGCCCGCGGTGGCGGGGTCGGTGGCCAGCCGCCACCACGACACCGTGGCACTGTCCACCTGGTACTGGACCGAGCCAGGTACGCCGATGAGCACCACGTCGAAGACGCGCGCCGCGGCGACCCCCACCACGAGCCCGGCCACCAGGACTATCGGCCGCTGCAGCGTGAACAACCGCCATACCAGCGCCGGCCCGGTCTTCTCCCGCAGTCGGGTCCAGCGCACGGGGTCGCGCTCCAGGGCCCGGATACCCGCCCGGAACACCCCGATCAGGAACCCGAGCCAGGTCCACAGAAAAGCCGAGCCAAGCATCACCACGAACCAGGCGCGGTACCCCGGGAACCCGTCGAAACCCAGCCGTGCGCCGGTGTACTGGAAGATCAGCCGGAACGCGACCCCGGACACGATCGCGGAGATACCGAACGGCACGATGAGCGGCAGCCACAGCCCCCGGCTGAGCCGGCTCCACCAGGCCAGCAACATCGCCGTCACCAGCAGCGCGGCCGCGAACGCCATCCAGTACAGACTGCGGGCGTACGATTCGTCCGACCAGTACAGCACGGCGATCGACACCGCCGCCACCAGCGCCGGAACCGCCCACAGGCGCCGATTCACGCCGCGGCGGGCCGCCTTCGTCGCGGCCACGAAGGCGACCGCCGCCACCACGCAACCGACCACCGGCCACCACCGGGTGCGTATGGCCAGCACGGCGGTTCCGGCGGCCGGTACCAGCAGCAGCGTCAGGAGCAGCACGGCGGGCAGGCAGGCGACCAGGGTGATCCCGCGTTGCGGCGGCCGCCCGGGCTCCAGCGGTCCGTGCATCGGCCCGAGTGGCAGTTCCACCCGCAGGCCGTGTGCTTCGAATTCCGGTGCCGCCGTCATCGCCAACCTCTTTCGAAACGCCCCAGGGTCGTGACCGCGGTCGCGGCGGCGGCAGCGACATCACCGCCGGTATCACCGACGGTGATCAGGAATTCGGTGAGCACCCGCCACAATCCGTCACGACCGCCCACCGCGCCGATACGGTCGGACAGATCGAAATCCGGCCAGTCGGCCAGTGCGGTGGCGGTGGGCGCCGACCAGCGCGAGTAGCGAGCCCGGGTGCGCAGATTGGGTCCGAGGAACCCGCCGACCTGTTCGATCCACGGCACCGGCGCCTGCTCGGCCGCCAGCGCGGCCACCACCGCGTCCGCACGAGGATCCGCCGACCGCGTCAGCACCATCACATCGCCGCCCACGATGCGCGGATTCTCCCCGCCCGGCCGCACGCCCGGGAAGGGCAGCACCGTGGCCGCTTCTTCGCTCCGGCCGGATCGCCGCAGCGCGTCGCGCACCACCGGCTCGGCGAAATCCGGCGCCGCCACCGCCAGCGCCCGCCGGTGTTCGAAGACATCGCGTACCGCGTCGGCGAACTGTTCGGTCAGCGCGGTGCCCACCCCGCCCGGTAACCCGTCCCGGATACCCCACAGCCCGCCCAACCGGGTGAAGGTCTTGTACACCGCCGCGGCGTCCCAGGTCCGCAACCCGGAGCCCAGGTCGCGATACACCTGTGGCGATTCGGCCAGCAGCAGGTTCTCGAACAGGTCGGTGAGCACCCAGCCGTCCGCAGCACCCAGGGCGAGCAGGCACCGGGACGCCCCGGCGGTTTCGCGGACCCCCGCGAGCCAGTCGTCGACCGACCAGCCGGCCGGATCGCCCAGCCCGGACGCCGCGAAGCCGTCCCGGTCGTACCAGATCAGCGATTTACCGCTCGCTTTGAACGGGACCCCGTAGACCCGGCCCTCGTAGTGGCACAGCTGCCGCCACTGCTCGCCGTAGCGCGGCCCGTCCGGGCCGGACCACAGCTCCGCCGGCACCTCCCGCAGCCGCCCGGCGGTGACCAGATCCCGGACCTGCCCGGCCTGCGGCAACATGACGATATCGGGGGCCGACCGGCCGCGTGCGGTGAGCGCGGTGCCGATCTCGTCACCCAGCGGCACCACCTCGACCGGCGCGGGCAGGGCCGTGGTGTCGAGCACCGACCGGAAGGCCGTCAATTCGAGTCCGCTCCAGGCGACCGCGATCCGTACCACCGCGCGGTCGCCGAGCAGCACATCCGGTGAGCAGGCCACCAGCAGCGGCGCGAGCGCGGCCGTCCGCAGCACGGCACGACGTGTTCTCACGATCCCCCGATGCGCTTGTCCGGCAGTGGGTTCCGATTATGACCCAGCTGCCGGCGCGGCGCGTGCTGTTCGGCGAACCCACGGGATGGTCACCCGAGTGATCGGCCCCGGCGAGCGGCTACCGGTCCGGCTGCTGCTGCGGTGGTACGCCGGGTTGCTGCGGCACGATTCCGGGCTGCTGTGCGGGCTGCTGCGGCGGCAGGGCCGCCGGGACGGCGGGCTGACCCGGTTTGGTGGTCGTCACCGGTGCGGCGGTATCGACCGGTGTCCGCGCGACCGATTCCGCGGCGCGGACTGCCCGTTCCACCGCCGGATCGGTGCTGGTATCGAACCAATCGGCCACCTCGTCGGAATCGTCGTCGGGTTTCCCGGGGGCCTCCGCGTCGGCGGGCGGCTCGTACCGGAACACGCCGTCCTCACCCTGCGTCGCGAAGTTCTTCGCGAAACCTTCCAGCGCCTTGCCGAAATCGCTGGGAACAAGCCAGACCTTGTTCGCGTCCCCGCGCGCCACCATGGGCAGGGTCTGCATGTACTGGTACGCCAGCAGTTCGGGGGTCGGTTTACCGGACTTGATCGCCGCGAAGACCTTCTCGATGGCCTTGGCCTGCCCCTGGGCCTGCAGGTACGAGGCGGCCCGTTCGCCCTGGGCGCGCAGGATCCGGCTCTGCCGCTCACCCTCGGCCGACAGGATCGCCGACTGCTTCGCGCCCTCGGCCGACAGGATCTGGGCCTGTTTGGCGCCCTCGGCGGTCTTGATCTGCGATTCCCGGGTGCCCTCGGCGGTGAGGATCATGGCCCGCTTCTCCCGGTCCGCCTTCATCTGCTTCTCCATCGATTCCTGGATCGACGGCGGCGGATCGATGGATTTGAGCTCGACCCGCGCCACCCGCAGGCCCCAGCGTCCGGTGGCTTCGTCGAGCACTCCGCGCAACTGGTTGTTGATCTGGTCGCGGGAGGTCAGCGTCTCCTCCAGGGTCATCCCGCCGACCACATTGCGCAGGGTGGTGACGGTGAGCTGTTCGACGGCGGCGATGTAGTTGGAGATCTCGTAGACCGCGGCCTGCGGCTGCGTGACCTGGAAATACACCACCGAGTCGATCTGCAGGGTCAGATTGTCCTGGGTGATCACCGGTTGCGGCGGGAAGGACACCACCCGTTCGCGCAGATCGACCTTGGCGCGGATCCGGTCGACGAACGGGATCAGGAAGGTCAACTGCCCGGAGACCGTCCGGGAGTACCGGCCGAGCCGTTCGATCACCGCCGCCTCGGCCTGGGGCACCAGCGCGATGGATTTGAACACGACCACCGCCACCAGCAATACCAGCGCCAGGACGATTATCAGTGCAGCCATTACGGCCCTTTCCAGACGACGGCGGTCGCGCCGTCGATCTTCATCACGTACACGGTCGCGCCCTCCGGGTACTGCTCCCCCGGGTCCAGAGAACGCGCGGTCCACACCTCGCCGCCCAGTTTCACCAGGCCGGCGTGCTCACCCACCGGTTCCAGCACCAGCGCGGTCTTACCCGGCAAAGCGTCGGCATTGGTCAATGTGGGCGGCGGAGTGCCGAAGCGCCGCAACAGAACCGGCCGGACGCCCAGCAGCAGCACCACCGCCGACACGGCGAACACCACCGCGTCGACCACCGGCGCGGTGTCGCCGAGGAAACTCACGCCCGCGGTGAGCAGTGCGGCGGAACCGAGCATCAGCAGAGTCAGTTCGCCGACGAACATCTCCGCGGCCGCCAGCAATATGCCGGCGACCAACCAGACAAGTGCGGCCACACCGCCCACCTTAGTGCGATATCCGCTGTCCCGGGGCCGGACCGGCGACACCCCCGGGCCGGCGACCGCCACGGCGGCGGCGAGTGCGCTACGTTCGGGCCGGTGAGCGATCGATACGGTGACATCTTCTCCGGCCACCCGCGCACCGCCCGGCGCACCGTCCCGCGGGTGGACGCCGACCCCGATCTGGTGGTCGAGGACGCGGCCAGCGGGTTCTGCGGCGCAGTGGTCGGATTCGACCGCAGCTACGACGGTGATTTCGTGAAGCTGGAGGACGCCCGCGGCGCGGTACGCCTGTTCGCGCTCCGGGAAGCCGCGTTCCTGATCGACGGGAAGCCGGTCACGCTGGTCCGGCCGAAGGCGCCCGCGCCGGGCCGGCCCGGCCGCTCCGCGTCGGGCTCCACCCGGGTCGAGGGGTTGCGGGCGAAAGTCGCCGCGCCCAGCCGGATCTGGGTCGAGGGCGTGCACGACGCGGCGCTGGTGGAACGGGTCTGGGGACACGACCTGCGGGTCGAGGGCGTGGTGGTCGAACATCTGGAAGGGCTGGACAATCTCGGCGTCCGGCTCACCGATTTCGGACCCGGCCCGGGGAGACGGGTCGGCGTACTGGTCGACCATCTGGTCACCGGATCCAAGGAGACTCGGCTCACCACCGGGCTCGGCGAGCACGTGCTGGTCACCGGACACCCGTACGTGGACGTCTGGCAGGCGGTGAAACCGGCGGTGCTGGGTATCCCGGAGTGGCCGCGGGTGCCGCGCGGCGAGGACTGGAAAACCGGAGTGTGCCGGCGGCTGGGCTGGGGCACACCGCAGGAGGGCTGGCGCCGGGTGTATTCGGCGGTGAATTCGTTCCGCGATCTGGAGGCTCCGCTGCTGGGCGCGGTGGAAGGGCTGATCGACTTCGTGACCGAGCCGGGTGAACCATTCTAACCCCCGGAAACAGCCTGCGCAGAGGCTGCCCGCCGGTTGCCGACACCCTTTATGCTCGATGATTATGTGCTCTCCCAGTGCCACCCTCACACTGTGGGCCGGATCGTGGCTCGCGGGTCGCAGCGCGCCCGACGACGTGCTCGAGGCGCTGCACGCCTGGGCGCCGCGGCATACGCTCGCGGCCGGGGACCCGGTCACCGGCGGGCGCACCGACCTGCCGTGGTCCGCGCACGGGAACCCGAACGGCACCGGAGTCATGCCGCTGCTCAAGCTGATTCGCGAGGAGCTGGCCGTCCCCGGCGCGGAACTGCGACTGGTGCTGCCGGTGCCCGGCGATGTCCGCGGCCTGCCGACCGGGACCGCCTTCGCCGCCGATGCCGTGGAAGCCGGGGAGGGCATCCTGCTGGGGGTCCCGGGTGCCGAGGGCACCGGGCTCATTCCCTACCCGGTGGACGAGAACACCCTGCAGTGGACCGTCTACAGCGTGCCGATGCCGCGCGCCGCCGGACCCGATATGTCGCTCGGCGAGGCCGAATACGCGATGCGCGAAGCCGTCCGGGATGCGGCGGACGCACTGATGCGCCTGCACACCACCGGCCTCGGCGCCGGCGATGCCGACCCGCGCGAACTCATCGAGGCCGAACTCGCCGACTATTCACGGCACACCTATCCCGAATGCGTCCCGTTGCGCGCCAAGCGGATCCTGGATTCGGCCGACCATGTGGCGGCGATCCTGACCGTGGCCCAGCGCGAGCCCGCCTCCGCGCCGACCTCGGCCAGCGCCGCCACCGCGCACGAGACCCTGCTGCGGCCGCTGTGGGACGCCATCCGCGCGGCCCGCCTCGTCGCGGTGCACACCGCCGCGCCGCAATCGCGCTGATTTCGGGAGGGAGCGCCGCCGCACACGGCGAGCCCCCTCACGCGATGACGGCCGAACCGGGGCTCGGAGCGCGCACGCCCCGAGCCCCGGAGCCGAGGTTAGCGAGAAGCGATGATCGCCGACCCGTGGCCGAACAGGCCCTGATTCACCGCGATACCCGCCCGGGCGTTCTCGACCTGACGGTCGTCGGCCTGCCCGCGCAGCTGCCAGGTGAGCTCGCAGACCTGAGCGATCGCCTGCGCGGGGATCGCCTCACCGAAGCAGGCCAGCCCGCCACTCGGGTTCACCGGCACGCGTCCGCCCAGTGTCGTGGCGCCGCTGCGCAGCAGTTCCTCGGCGCCGCCCGGCTCGCAGAGCCCGATCTCCTCGTACCAGTCCAGCTCCAGCGCGGTCGAGAGGTCGTAGACCTCCGCGAAGGACAGGTCGGCGGGTCCGAGGCCGGCTTCCTCGTACGCGGCCTGCGCGAGGGCGGACCGGAACGTATGCGGCGGGGGTTCGACGGCCACGGCCGAGTCCGTCGCGAAATCCGGCAGGTCGAGGACGGTTTTCGGGAACGTGGGCGTCACCGTCGACAAGGCCCGGATACGCACCGGATCGCTGATTCCGTGACGACGGGCGTAGTCCACCGACGTCAGGACCAGTGCCGCGCCGCCGTCGCTGGTCGCACAGATGTCGAGCAGGCGCAGCGGGTCGGAGACGACGGCCGAGGCCGCGACCTCCTCGGCCGAGACCTCTTTGCGATAGCGGGCGTACGGATTGTTCAGTCCGTGCTTGGCGTTCTTCACCTTCACCGCGGCGAAATCGTCGAGCGTGGCACCGTGCAGCGCCATCCGGCGGCGGGCGTAGAGCGCGAAATAGATCGGGTTGGTGGCGCCGAGCAGGTGGAAACGCAACCAGTCCGGATCGTCGCGGCGTTCGCCACCGACGGGCTGGAAAAAACCCTTGGGGGCCGCATCCGCACCGACCACCAGCGCTACCTCGGTCAGCCCGGCCAGGATCTGGGCGCGGGCATTGGCAATGGCCTGCGCACCGGAGGCGCAGGCGGCGTAACTGCTCGAGATCCGCGCGCCCGACCAGCCCAGCGCCTGGGCGAACGTCGCCCCGGACACGAACCCGGGGTAGCCGTTGCGGATCGTATCCGCGCCGGCGATATAGCCGACGTCGCGGTGGTCGATACCGGCGTCCGCCAGTGCCGCACGGGCCGCGACCAGCCCGTATTCGACGAAATTTCGGCCCCATTTGCCCCACTGGTGCATACCGGCACCGAGGACGGCGATATCGCGATCATTCCTGTCGGTCATCGACCGGCCTCCACATCCATACCGTGTGATCGGCTTCCTCGTCCGTGTACAGCACCCCGAGGGTGAGCTCCACCGGCATTCCGACGGCCAGGTCGTCCACCGTGAGGCCGCGCACGACCTGACCGAGAACCACCATCCGCTCGACCTCGAGCTCCACCGCCGCGACGACGTAGGGCTCGAACGGATCGGATGAGACATACGGCGGGGGCGGCTTGTACCGGGCATCCGCGTAGGACCAGATCCGGCCCCGCGTCGAAAAAAGGTATTCGGCCAGTTCCGAGCCGTCCTTCGGACTCGCGCACTGCGGATTGCGGCAGGCCAGTGTGTTCCGTGGGAAATACGGTGTGCCGCACACATCGCAGCGACTTCCCACCAGACGTGGCGTGCCGTCGTCCGCGGTGAACCAGTCCGGTACCGCCGGGCGTTGTTCCTTCTGCACAATCCGACACTATAGGAACACGTTCTATTTTTGAACAAGAACACGTTCCATTTTCTGGGCGGAAATCGCCTCCACCGGCGTATCGGCAGCGGTACCGTGAACCACGATGGGTACCAGAGCCGTCGACCCGCAGTCGATCCGAAACGTCACGATCGTCGGAGAGCCCGCCGAGACGACGCGGGTGGTCCGGCGCCTGCTTCGCGTTCACGGGGCGACCCCCGCGGCCACCATGGTTCATCAGGTGCCCGGCCGCGGCGAATACACGATCCGCGTCGCCGAACTGTCGAGCCATGCGCCCATCGCGGAGCTGGAACGAGCCATTCGGGTGGCCGACGGCGCGATCGTGGTCCTGAACGCCGCGACGGCGCGCGCCCCGCGATTCGAGACGATCCTGCGGGTCGCCGACGACCATCAGGTGGCGCGACTGTGCCTGGTGACCGGACTCGATCATCCCGCCGCCGACTTCGACCGCTGCGTCCGCGCGATCGCCGAGACGCGGGGCGCACGGCCGCTGCCGCTGCACCTCCCGCTCGGCGCCGGACCCGGGTTCGACGGCGTCATCGATCTGGTCCCGATGTGGGCGCTGGAACCGATGGCCGCCGAATTCTACGGCAGCCGTTGGCAACTCGCCGAGCAGTGGTACCGCGATCTGGTGACCGCGGTGACGGATCAGGACGGCGAGGCTCCGGACGGCGGCCCTGGACCACGAAAGATTCCGGCCGACCAGTTGCACGACCGGATCCGCTCCGTCACGCGCATCGGTGAGGCCGTCCCGGTGCTGTGCGACGCGGCCCGGCACGGCGGCGACAACGCCGCACTCCTGGACGCCATCGTCCGCTATCTGCCGTCACCCATGCTCGTCTGCCAACCGGAGCACGCCCTCGACTATTGACGGATGCCGCCGGAACGCACGCCCGGCGCTCGACGGCATCGGCGGGCTCACCGACCCGCAGTGCGGCGCGGTGGCGCGCAGCAGTCGACCGCGCAGGGTGCGCCATCGGTGGTGCACCCGTAGCCCGGCACCGTGCCCAGCCTGCGCGGTGTGACATCGCCGACGTGTTCGCCGATCAACTCCACCACCATCTCGGCGAACCGTGGATCGGTCCCGGGTGTGGCCGCCCGCGCGAAGGACAGGCCGAGCTCGCCGGCTTTCTCGGCCGCCTCGTTGTCCAGGTCCCAGATCACCTCGAGATGGTCGGAGACGAAACCGACCGGGCAGACGATCACGGACTCGAAACCCTTGTCCGCCAGCGTTTCCAGGTGATCGACGATATCCGGCTCCAGCCACGGGATATGCGGCGGACCCGAACGCGATTGCCAGACCACGTCGTAATCGTCGAAACCCGTTGCGGCGGCGCACAACCGGGCCGTCTCTCCGACCTGGCGGCTGTAGAGGCGCCCGCCGTCGGCCGGCGGCCCGGCCGCGGCATCGGCACTCACCGGCACCGAATGCGCGGTGAAGACCAGCCGGGCGACCGCTCGATGCGCGGCGGGCAGGGTGTCCCGCGCCGCGCGTACGGCGTCGGAGAAGGCGGCCACGAGGAGCGGATGATCGAAGTACTGGCGCAGTTTCACCAGCTCCGGGGCATCCGGGCCCACCGCGGCGCGGGCCCGGGCGATGTCCTCGTCGTACTGCCGGCAACCGGAGTAGCCGCCCCACGCGGAGGTGGGGAACACGAGGGCCGACCGGACTCCGTCCG
The DNA here is from genome assembly GCF_000720425.1 of Nocardia rhamnosiphila NBRC 108938. Taxonomy (GTDB): domain Bacteria; phylum Actinomycetota; class Actinomycetes; order Mycobacteriales; family Mycobacteriaceae; genus Nocardia; species Nocardia rhamnosiphila. Next base: position 1,719,257 of record NZ_JOAJ01000001.1, read on the forward strand.
CGGTCATCCGCGCCAGCGTGTCCTCCACCATCGGATGCCAGTTGCGGTTACCGAAGTACACCGGTAGCCGCGGGCCGGTGGCGGCCAGCTCCCGCTCCACCGCGGCGATGATGTCGCGGTTGAGGGCGTTGATCGGCGACACCCCACCGAAGTGTAGATAGTGTTGCGCGACCTCGGCGAGCCGTTCCGGGGGGACACCGCGGCCGCGGGTCACGTTCTCCAGGAACGGCAGCACCTCGTCGGGTCCCTCCGGACCTCCGAAGGACAGCAGCAGCAGTGCGTCGGCCGCGCGGGCCACGGTGTCTCCTCTCCGGCCGGTCGTCAGTCCTGCGGCATGTTCTCGGGGAACCAGGTGTTGTGGCTGGCGCCGCCGTCGACGTAGATGATCGAACCGGTCGTCGCGGGCAGCCAGTCCGACAGCAGCGCGACGATCGATTTGCCGACCACTTCGGCGCCGCCGTCCCAGCCGATCGGTGAGGCGCCGTCCCAGTAGGTGTCGAGCTGCTTCAGCTGCTTCGCGTCATCGGTGGCGGTCCCGGCGATCGCCTTGGCGGCCAGCGTCTTGACCGGGCCGGCCGCGATGAGGTTGGAGCGGATCTTCTTCGCGTAGCCGACCTCACGCGCCACGTACCGGTTCACCGATTCCAGCGCGGCCTTGGCCACACCCATCCAGTTGTAGAACGGCATGGCGGTGCGGGGGTCGAAATCCATACCGACGATCGAACCGCGCTCGTTCATCACCGGCAGGACCGCGCGGGCCAGCGCCGCGTAGCTCCACGCCGAGATCTCGAACGATTTCGCCGCGTCCGCGCTCGGGCCGTCCAGGAACGGCAGGGCGTCGGGACCCATCAGGGTCTTGGGGGCGAAAGCGATCGAGTGCAGGACCCCGTCGATCCCCTCGGGCGCCAGGCGGCGAATCTCATCGGGCAGTTTGCGCAGGTCCTCGTCGTTGGTGACGTCGAGACCGATGGCCGGCGGCACCTCCTCCGGCAGCCGCTTGGCGATCCGGTCGATCAGCCGCAACCGCTCGGTGAGGCCGGTGATGATCACCTTGGCCCCTTCCTTCTGCGCGATGGCCGCCGCGTGGAACGCGATGGAGGCATCGGTGATGATGCCGGTGACGAGGATCGTCTTGCCTTCGAGCAATCCGCCCATGAGTTGTCGATTCTCCTGAATGTGGTGTCGTATCCCGCCGCGCCCGGTCGAGGTGCCGACCCGGTACCCCGGAATCGGCGCGGCTTTCGATCTGTTCTGAAGGAATGCGGGGCGTCAGTGCCCCATACCCATACCGCCGTCCACCGGGATCACCGCGCCCGAGACGTAGGCGGAGTCCTCGGAGGCGAGGAAGCTGACCACCGCCGCGACGTCCTCGGGGGCACCGAGTCGCTGGAGCGGAATGAACTTCTTCGCCATATCCCGCATGTCCTCGGGCAGGTCTTTCGTCATATCGGTCTCGATGAATCCGGGCGCGACCACGTTGGCGGTGATCGACCGGGAGCCGAGCTCGCGGGTGATGGAACGGGCCAGACCGACCACGCCGGCCTTCGAGGCCGCGTAGTTGATCTGCCCGGCCTGGCCGGAGAACCCGACGACCGAGCCGAGGAAGATCATCCGGCCCCAGCGCGCCCGCAGCATCGCGCGGTTGGCCCGTTTGGCGCACCGGAAGGCACCGGCCAGATTGGCATCCACCACCTTGGTGAACTGCTCTTCGCTCATCCGCATGAGCAGCGTGTCATCGGTGATCCCGGCATTGGCGACCAGCACTTCCACCGGCCCGTGCGCGGCCTCCACCTCGGCGAACGCCCGATCCACCGAATCACTGTCGGTGACATCGCATTTCACGCCGAGCAGGCCCTCGGGGGCGCCCGAACCGCGATGGGTGACGGCCACCTTGTGACCGTCGGCGTGCAGACGCTGCGCCACCGCGAGCCCGATCCCGCGGTTACCGCCGGTCACCAGGACCGAGCGTGCTGTGAAGTTCGACATGGGGACAAACCTACCTGGCTGCCTCGGTGATGCTCTCATGGGACGTCCACCGAGATTTCCCCCTGGAACTTGTGCAGGTCGTACAACGCGGACACAGCGCTGCGGGCCGGATTCCACCCGGCCCGCAGCGCGATATCGACTTATTCCCGCCGCCGTCGGCGACAGTGCACCGGCCGGGCGGATCTCGGCGGGATCCGCACGCCACCAGCGCTTCTCACCGATCTGTCAGGGCAGCCGCTGGCGCAGGAGCAACGCCGCCACCACGCCGGCCACCGTGGTCAGCAGGCCGAGCAGCCACCACGGACGGCTGGCATCGCCCCGGGTGACCTCGTAGCCGATCTGCTCCTCCAGGGTGTCGTAGACACTGGACAGTTCCTGCAGGCTGGAGGCGGTATAGAACTCACCGCCGGACAATCGCGCGATCTCCTGCATCGCCTCGTCGTCCACCGGCACATCGACCTGGTCCGTGCCGCCGTCCTCACGCGGGATCTCGACCACACCCCATTTGGTGCCGAACGAGATCGTCGAGACCGGAATCTTCTTGGTCTTCGCGAGCCGCGCGGCGACGAATTCGTGCCGCGGATTGTCCACGTCCTCGAAATCGGGCACGGTCTGTTTACCGTCGGACATCAGCACGATACGGGCCGGCGGCGGTGTCTCGGAGCCGCCCAGGACCGAGGCGAGGGTCTCGATGGACTGCAGGGCGGTGAAGATTCCCTCACCGGTGGCGGTCCGCTCGGCGAGTTTGATGTTGTCGATGGCGGCCTTCACCGACCCCCGGTCCGTGGTCGGCGAGACGAGCACCGACGCGGTACCGGCGTAGGTCACCAGTCCCAGGTTGATCCCCGGGGTGAGACCGTCGGCGAAGTTCTTGGCCGCTTCCTGCGCGACCTGCAACCGGTTCGGCGAGACGTCGGTGGCCTCCATGGACAGCGAAACGTCCATGACCAGCACCACGGTCGCCCGGTTACGGGGCACCTTCTTCTCGGCGGTCGGTCCGGCCGCGCCGATCGTGGCGAACACCATGCCGACGATCACGAGCACGATCGGCAGATGGCGCCAGAAACTGGGCCGGTTGGGAGCGACTTTCTCGAGCTGCTCCATATTGCTGAACCGCAGCATCCGGCGATGCTTGCTGCGCTGCACCAGCAGATAGCCGAGCGCGAGCAGGAGAACGACAGCAAGAAATCCGAGCCAGATCGGTGCGGCGAAATTCGAAATACTCACTGGCGTGGCACCCGCGGGGTCGAGGCGCCGAGGCTGTGGCGCCGGGTGGAGACGAACCGGACCACATCGGCGATCCAGTCCCGGTCGGTCTGCAGGGTGAGCACCGGGGCGCCGCAACTGCGCAGGGTCTGCTCGACCTCGTCCCGGTGCCGCTGTGCGGCGGCCGCGTAATCGGCGCGCAATTGCGGGGTGACGGTGAACTCGCGGGTCCGCCCGGTCTCCGGATCGTGCAGCACCACGTCACCCATATCCGGTAGCTCGGTATCGCGCGGATCGAGGACCTCGACGGCCAGCAGATCGTGGCGCGCGGAGATGGCCCGCAGCGACCGCTGCCAGTCGATATCCCCGAGGAAATCACTGATCACGACCGCCAGGCCGCGTTTGCGCTGCGGCCGGCGCAACGATTCGATGGCGCCGCGCAGATCACCGCGTACTCCGTCGCGCGGATGCGGAGTGGTGGCGATACTGCGCAGCAGCGACTGCGCGTGGACCCGGCCACTGCGGGCGGGGATCCGCTGCATCTGCTCACCGGTCGCGACCACGGCGCCGACCCGGTTTCCGCCGCCCATCGTCAGATGGGTCACCGCGGCCGCGGCGGCCACCGCCAGATCGCGTTTCTGGCAGGCACCGGTGCCGAAATCCAGGCTGGCGGACAAATCCACCACCATCCAGGTTTCCAGCTCCCGGTCCGCGATCATCTGCCGGACGTGCGGGTGGGTGGTCCGCGCGGTCACCGACCAGTCCATCTGCCGGACGTCGTCACCGGGCTGGTAGGCCCGCGCCTCCCCCGGTTCCGAACCGGGGCCGGGGATCAGGCCGAGGTGATCACCGTGCAGCACGCCGTCCAAGCGGCGGCGCACGGTGAGCTCCAGGGTTTTCAGGGCAGCCGTCAGATGCGGATCGGTCAGCTCGCCCGAACGGAACGACGGCGGGGCATGGGGGTCGGGCACGGTCTCTCGGGCGCGGGGGTCCGGCGGCCGGGTCACTGGGGCTGGTTCGTGCCGGCGGTCTGCGGCACCTGCGGCGCCGGAGACTGCTGCGGCGGCGCGGGCGGCCGGTTGCCGTTCTCGGCGACGGGCGGGGCGCCGCCAGGAGCCACGGCCTGCGGCGCGACCTGCGGGAGCCCGACGGTCTGCAACACCCGCTGGATCACGTCCTCCGGGCTGATCTCGTCGGCGAGCGCGTCGTAGGACAGCACCAGCCGGTGCCGCAGCACGTCCGGTACGACCTCGATGACGTCCTGCGGGACCACATAGTCACGGCCGCGGATGAGCGCCACGGCGCGGGCGGCGGCGATGATGCCGAGGCTGGCCCGCGGCGAGGCGCCGTAGGCCACCCAGTTCGCCACGTCGTGCATCCCGAATTCGGCCGGAGCGCGGGTCGCGGAGATGACCCGGACCACGTAGTCGACCAGCGCGTGGTGCACGAAGGTGCTCGCGGCCAGTTTCTGGAGGCGGATGAGTTCGGTCGGCTCCAGGATGCGGTTCGGTTCCGGCGGGGTCACACCCATCCGGTAGATGATCTCGCGCTCCTCCTCGACCGAGGGGTAGTCGACGACCACCTTGAACAGGAAGCGGTCACGCTGCGCTTCGGGCAGCGGGTACACGCCCTCGCTCTCGATCGGGTTCTGGGTGGCCATCACCAGGAACGGATCGGGCATCGGATAGGTCTTGCCGCCGATCGACACGTGCCGCTCGGCCATCACCTCGAGCAGCGCCGACTGCACCTTGGCCGGGGCGCGGTTGATCTCGTCGGCGAGGACGAAGTTCGCGACCACGGGGCCGAGTTCGGTATCGAACTCCTCGCGGCCCTGCCGGTAGATGCGGGTACCCACGAGGTCGGTCGGGACCAGGTCGGGGGTGAACTGGACGCGGGAGAACGAACCGCCGACGACTTTGGCGAAGGTCTCGACCGCGAGCGTCTTGGCAATACCGGGGACGCCCTCGAGCAGAACGTGTCCCTTGGCGAGCACCCCCACGAGCAACCGCTCGACCAGCCGGTCCTGCCCGACGATGACCCGCTTGACCTCGTAGATCGCCTTCTCGAGAGTCTGGACGTCACGCTCGAGGGTGCTCGAAGCAGGCGTCGGCGGTTGTTTCGCCAAATCTGCCCCGCTGACACCGTCCGTCGAAGTCACCAACATCCCCGCTTTCGCCTTGGTCCTGTGCGTGCTGTCACAACTATTCCAGGTGATGGCCGCGGATGCCGCAACCGGCTCCACTGTCGGGAAATTCGCCGTCGTTCGCGGACGGTTTCCCGGTGGGGCCGGCAGGGCTTCCGGTGTTACAGCGGGCGCCGTCACCCACTCCCGTTCGACCATACGTACCGATACGGCATGGTGCCCGCCGTAGCGGTTGCCGAAACCTCTCCGGCGCGAGCCGGGGTGCGCACCGGGCCTCGTTGCGCGGCACCCGGGCACCCCAGCGGCCGACGCCGCCGGGGGACGCCGAGGGTCGCCACGGCACGACGGGGAGAGCGGCGGCCCGGGGCGATACCGGGCGAGCGGCCGCGGTTACTGTGCGGCCGGTTCCAGCTCCGGATCTTCGGTGCGCCGGGTACGCGGGCCCGGCGCGGCATCCACGGGCGGCGGCGACCCGCCCGCGCGGCGGGCCTTGACCCAGTACAGACCGCCCACTGTCAGCACCAGACCGGCCAGGAGCACGATCGTGATCTCGGTCCAGCTCACCGTCGGTGTCTGCTCGAGGCGGTGCACCAGGGTCTGGGCGGCTTGTTCGGTCTTTCCGCCGGTGAACTTGGATTTGTCCTCGGCCCACTCCAACCGGACCCGGCTGATCGAATCGCTGGTGGTGCCGATCCAGTCGTCGCTGAAGACCGCGACGGTGCCGTGCTGGAATCCGGCCACCTCCGTGGCGAGATCGCGCAGTTCGGAGTCGTGCCCCGGATTGCCGTCGAGCACGACGACGCTCAGATCGATGCCGTGCGCCCGCGCATCGGCCACGATGGCGGCCAGTTCACTCTGATCGTCGCCCGCTGGCGTGGCCACTCCATTGTCGGCGAGATCGGTCCGAACCTCTTCGAGGGTCTTCGAATCGAACCCGTCCGGCAGTTTGGTGGCCTTGAGGGAGAAGGCCGAGGTGTGGGTGACGGTCATCTTCCATCCGGTCTGGTCGAGCCGCATCGTCCGACGACGCGACGGGGAATCCGCTACTGGCACGAACAGCCGGGGTACCCGTCGGTACCGCCCGGCTAACTCGGACCAGCTCGAGAGGAGATTACGCGACGCGTGAGCGGTTACCCGACACCCGGCACGCCCGACGGCGGGCGCGCCGCCCGACCGCCTCGACATACCGCCCCGCGATTTTCATAGGACAAGCGTACTGTTAGGGTTGGGAACCGCGGGGAACCGGCGCCTTCCCGGGCCGGCACCTCATGCCAGAGACGTACCGCCGCCGGCACAGCCCCGCCGACGGCGTCCGCACACCCGACAAGTGGAGCTGACGTGACGAAAAGTATCGATACTTTCGGCGCCAAGGGCAACCTCGAGGTCGGAAGCAACTCCTACGAGATCTTCCGGCTCTCGGCCGTACCCGGCACCGAGAAACTCCCGTACGCACTGAAAGTTCTCGCCGAGAACCTGCTGCGCACCGAGGACGGCGCGAACATCACCGCCGACCATATCCGCGCGCTGGCGGACTGGGATCCCAACGCCCAGCCCAGTATCGAGATCCAGTTCACCCCGGCCCGCGTGGTGATGCAGGACTTCACCGGCGTGCCCTGCGTGGTCGACCTCGCCACCATGCGCGAGGCGGTCTCGGCCCTCGGCGGCGACCCGGAGAAGGTCAATCCGCTCTCCCCCGCCGAAATGGTCATCGACCACTCGCTCATCCTCGACGTCTTCGGCCGCGCCGACGCTTTCGAGCGCAATGTCGAACTCGAATACGAGCGCAACGGCGAGCGCTACCAGTTCCTGCGCTGGGGTCAGGGCGCGTTCGACGATTTCAAGGTCGTTCCCCCGGGCACCGGCATCGTGCACCAGGTGAACATCGAATACCTGGCGCGCACCGTCATGGTCCGCAACGGCCAGGCCTACCCCGACACCTGCGTCGGCACCGACTCGCACACCACCATGGTCAACGGCCTGGGTGTGCTGGGCTGGGGTGTCGGCGGTATCGAGGCCGAGGCCGCCATGCTGGGCCAGCCGGTCTCCATGCTGATCCCGCGCGTGGTCGGTTTCAAGCTCACCGGTGAGATCAAGCCGGGCGTCACCGCCACCGACGTGGTGCTCACCGTCACCGATATGCTGCGCAAGCACGGTGTGGTCGGCAAGTTCGTCGAGTTCTACGGCCAGGGTGTCGCCGAGGTCCCGCTGGCCAACCGCGCCACTCTGGGCAATATGAGCCCCGAGTTCGGCTCCACCGCGGCGATCTTCCCGATCGACGAGGAGACCATCAACTACCTGCGCCTGACCGGCCGCACCGAGGAGCAGCTGGCGCTCGTCGAGGCCTACGCCAAGGAACAGGGCATGTGGCACGATCCGGCCGCCGAACCCGTCTACTCGGAGTACCTCGAGCTCGACCTGAGCACCGTGGTGCCCTCCATCGCCGGTCCGAAGCGCCCGCAGGACCGTATCGCGCTGGACGAGTCGAAGATCGCGTTCCGCAAGGACATCTACAACTACGTGCGAGATCAGCACCCCACGCCGCATTCACAGCTGGACGAAGCGGTCGAGGAGTCGTTCCCGGCGTCCGATCCGGCGACGCTGTCCTTCGCCGACGACGGCGCTGTCGACGTGCAGTCCGCGGCGCACGGCTCTGTCGGCGTGCAGTCCGCGGCGCTCAACTCCGAAGGCCGGCCGTCCAATCCCGTGCGGGTTGTCTCCGAGGAGCGCGGCGAGTTCATTCTCGACCACGGCGCGGTCGCGGTCGCGGGTATCACCTCCTGCACCAACACCTCGAACCCGTCGGTCATGATCGGCGCGGCACTGCTGGCCCGTAACGCGGTCGAGAAGGGTCTGTCCAGCAAGCCGTGGGTCAAGACCAATATGGCCCCTGGTTCGCAGGTCGTCACCGATTACTACGAGAAGGCCGGCCTGTGGCCGTACCTGGAGAAGCTCGGCTTCTACCTGGGCGGTTACGGCTGCACCACCTGCATCGGCAACACCGGCCCACTTCCGGAGGAGATCTCCAAGGCGGTCAACGACAACGATCTCACCGTCACCGCGGTGTTGTCCGGTAACCGCAACTTCGAGGGCCGCATCTCCCCCGACGTCAAGATGAACTACCTGGCCTCGCCGCCGTTGGTCATCGCCTACGCGCTCGCCGGGACCATGGACTTCGATTTCGAGAACGACGCGCTGGGCCAGGATCCCCAGGGCAACCCGGTGTTCCTGAAGGACATCTGGCCCTCGGCCCAGGAGATCGACGACACCATCAAATCGGCGATCAGCCAGGAGATGTTCACCAAGTCCTACGCCGATGTCTTCAAGGGCGACGAGCGGTGGCGCAGCCTGCCCACCCCGGAGGGCAACACCTTCGAGTGGAGCGACGATTCCACCTACGTCCGCAAAGCGCCCTACTTCGACGGTATGGGCATGGAGCCGGAGCCGGTCACCGATATCAAGGGCGCGCGCGTGCTGGCCCTGCTGGGCGATTCGGTCACCACCGACCACATCTCCCCGGCCGGCGCCATCAAGCCGGGCACCCCGGCGGCCGATTACCTCGACGCGCACGGCGTGGCGCGTAAGGACTACAACTCCCTGGGCTCGCGGCGCGGTAATCACGAGGTGATGATCCGCGGCACCTTCGCCAACATCCGGCTGCGCAACCAGCTCCTCGACGACGTCTCGGGCGGTTACACCCGCGACTTCACCCAGGAGGGCGCGCCGCAGGCGTTCATCTACGACGCCTCGCAGAACTACCAGAAGGCCGGTATCCCGCTGGTCGTGCTGGGCGGTAAGGAGTACGGTTCCGGCTCCTCCCGCGACTGGGCCGCCAAGGGCACCCGTCTGCTGGGTGTGCGCGCCGTGATCGTGGAATCGTTCGAGCGCATCCACCGCTCGAACCTGATCGGCATGGGTGTGATCCCGCTGCAGTTCCCGCAGGGCGAATCGGCGAAGTCGCTGGGTCTCACGGGTACCGAGGTCTTCGATATCGCGGGTATCGAGGAGCTCAACGCGGGCACCACGCCGTCCACCGTGCACGTCACCGCGACCAAGGACGACGGCTCGACGATCCAGTTCGACGCGGTGGTCCGGATCGACACCCCCGGTGAAGCCGATTACTACCGCAACGGCGGCATTCTGCAGTATGTGCTGCGGAACATGATCAGGTCCTGATCACGCTGTGTTGCACGGCGCCGCCTCCGGCGGCGCGTGGTCGCGCCCTCGAGCTCTCGTCGGTGCGGACCCGGGACTCGCGCCTTCGGCGCGTCCACCACGGGTCCGCACCGACGAGACGGGCGCAGCTCGTAGGACTCGCTCCCGACCGGGGCGAGGCGTCGGCACGTCACTTGTTCGTTCGCTCGTAATCTGATGGCCCCGCGCGGTGAATCCGCCGCGCGGGGTTCGTATATCCGTTGAAGGAGCACGATGCCCAAGGTCAGCGACGATCATCTGGCTGCCCGGCGTTCACAGATACTCGACGGCGCCCGCCGCTGCTTCGCCGAGTTCGGGTACGACGGCGCCACCGTCCGGCGCCTGGAAGATGCCATCGGCCTGTCCCGCGGTGCGATCTTCCATCATTTCCGGGACAAGGACGCGCTCTTCTTCGCCCTCGCCCAGGAGGATGCCGAGCGTATGGCCGAGGTGGCGGCCAATCAGGGTCTGGTGCAGGTGATGCGGGATATGCTCGCCGACCCACAGGAGTACAACTGGCTGGGCACCCGGCTCGAGATCGCCCGGCGGCTGCGCACCGACCCGGAGTTCCGCGCCGGCTGGACCCAGCGTTCGGCGGAGCTGACCGCGGCCACCCTGGCCCGCCTGGAGCGGCGTAAGGCGGCCGGTGCCCTGCGCGACGATGTGCCCACCGATGTCCTGCTGGGCTATCTCGATCTGGTGCTGGACGGGCTCATCGCCCGGATCGCCTCGGGCCACACCAACGAAAACCTCACCGCCGTGTTGGATCTGGTGGAGGCTTCGGTACGCCGCCGCCCCTGAGCGTGCCGGCACGGGGCCGCGCCCCGCTCAGTCCCCGGATTCCAGTGCGGCGAGCAGTTTGCCGGCGATCCGGTCCAGTTCGCCGCGTTCGGCCACGGTCAGGGCCGACAGCATCCGCGTCTCGTTCGCGGTGTGCTCGGTGACCACCGTATCGACCAGTTCCCGGCCCGCGTCCGTGAGCGCGACGCGGACCGCCCGGCGGTCCTCCGCGTCCGCGATCCGCCGCACATAACCCGCCGACTCCAGCCGGTCGAGGCGGCCCGTCATACCCGCCCGCGACAGCATCAGGGTGTCGGCCAGCGCGGACGGGTTGAGTTCGAAGGGCGCACCGGATCGCCGCAGCGCGGCCAGGACGTCGAATTCGCCGCGCCGCAGGCCGTGGGCGAAGAAAACCGTCTCGATCGCGCGTTCGGCGACCACGGCGAGCCGCCCGAGGCGGCCGAACACCGCCATCGCCGCCAGATCGAGGTCGGGGCGTTCTCGCCGCCACTGTCGTTCGATCGCATCGATCGCATCGGATCCGGATTCGGTCATGGACAAGATTCTATTCGCTGCCATATAGTTAGGCACCGAACTATATGGCAGCGAATCACAAGGAGCGACCATGCCCGCCACCCCGAAACCCGCCGCGATCCGGCAGCCCGGCGATGCCGAGACACTGCGTACCGAATCGGTCACCATGCGGCTGCTCGTCGATGCCGAAGAGGCGCACGGCACGGTGAGCACCCTGGAGGTCACCATGGACCGCGGCGCCGACGGCGCGACACCGCACTTCCACACCCTGTCCGACGAGCTCTTCTACGTCGCCGACGGCGAACTGCAGCTCATGACCGGGGACCGGATCCTCACCGTCGGCGCGGGCGGCGTCGCCGTCGTCCCGAAGACGACCGTCCACGCCTTCGGCGCCACCCCCGACAGCGGAGCGCGCATCCTGATCGCCCTCATGCCCGGCGTCCAGCGTTTCGGTTACTTCCGGCTGCTCGAGCGGATCGCGCGCGGCGAGGCCACCCTGGACGAACTCGCCGCGTCCCAGGACGAATACGACAACCACTTCGTCGACGCGCCCCGATGGTGGCAGGAGCGCAACGCCCAGCGACGCTGAACCGGGAACAACCCTGCCCCGCGGTGGGTTCGCACCGCTATGACCTTCTCCGTCCCCGTAACCGTCCGCGGCTACGAACTCGATGTCCAAGGCCATGTCAATCAGGCGGTCTACCTGCAGTACGCCGAACACGCCCGCTGGGAGTTCCTGCTCGCCGCGGGCCTGCAGGCGGACAAACTGGCGGCGGCACGGGTGGGACCGGTGGTTCTGGAGAGCACCATCAAGTATCGGCGGGAGCTGCGCGGCGGGGACGAATTCCGGGTCACCTGCGCTTTCGAATGGGGCAGCGGGAAGACCTATCGCATCCGGCAGGAGATGATCCGCACCGACGGCAGCCTCTCCGCCGAGGTGTCGGTGGTCGGCGGCCTGCTGGATCTGGACGCTCGCCGATTGGTCGCCGATCCGCCCGGCCGGTTCCGTGAACTGGCCACGAATCCGGACATGCTCGGACTCTGACCATCGGGGCCGCCACGACGGCACACGGTCCCGGCCGGCACAGCTACCGGACAGCCTCCGCCGCAGAACAATCTGCGGAAGCGAGATCAGGTATCCGAACAGCGGAAATCCGGCGATATCGGCTTCTGGAGCCGCCGCGCGGCGTTATGATCCGGACGCGCTCGGGTCGTGGCACACCGCCGGCAAGATCGGAGAACCCAGATGACCGATGCCCTCCACCTCCTCGAGACCCCCGAACGCGGTGCGGTCGCCACTCTCAACGGTGTCCTGGTCGGTGAATCCGACCGGGAGATCCGAGTTCGGGTGGCCGACGGAACGTGGACCTTCTGTCGCGACGATGTCCTGGCGATCCGGTTCGTCGACGAGTGCGCCACCGGCCGGCGCGTGCACGTGGACATCCGGCCCGGCGTCACGGCCGATTTCACCCGCCGTCTCCGTATCGAGGTGGCGGAGCGGCCGATGACCCTGGCGGCGCCGCCGTCCGAGGCCTTCGGTGACCGGCAGCTGCGCCATCTCACCGAATCCTGGGCCCGGCGACTCGACCTCGCCGGCACCCCCGAATTCCCCGCGACGTTCACCTGCGCCCAGACCAGGTCGCGCAACACCAGCGACGACGGCGTCCACAGCGACAGCTTCGACTGAACGGCGGGCGCGATGAGCACCCTGGAGGCCCGCGGGGTCCTCATCGTCTCCGAGGCCGACGATCTGCACGCCACGGCCATGGTGGCGACCCTGCGCGAACAGCACGCCATGACGCCGCTCCGCGTGGATCTGCGTGATTTCCCGCGCGAGCCGGGCAGTTTCCGGCTCGGGGCGGCCGCGGTCGAACGGTCACTGGCGGGCCTGGACGACCTGGACGAGGTCGGATCCGTCTGGTGGCGGCGCCCGCACCCGAGCTCGGTCCCGGCCGGGGTGCGCGCCGACGACAACGCCTACCGCCAGGCCGAATGCGACGCTTTCGTCCAGGGCCTGCTGTGGTCGCTGGGCGCCCAGTGGATCAACGATCCGGGCAACGACCGGATCGCCCATCGCAAGATCGTGCAACTCGATACCGCGCGGCGGGCCGGCTGCGCGGTCCCGGACACACTGGTCACCAACGATCCGGACGAGGCACGCGATTTCATCGAAACCTGCGATAGTCGTGTGGTTTTCAAACGGACCGGCACCTCCCGCGCCGAATTCTCCGAAACCCGGCTGGTCGGGACCGCCGATCTGGACCGGCTCGGCAGTATCCGCTGGGCGCCCACCACCTTCCAGCGCTATATCGATCCGGAATGCGATCTGCGAGTGGTGTGGGTGGACGGGCAGGAGTGGGCGGTGCGCATCGATTCCCGGGCCGGGGCCGGACGCGTCGACTCCCGGCTGGACACCTCGGTCGATTTCGTTCCGACCCTGCTACCGGCCGCCGTCAGCAAATCGCTGGCGACGCTGATGGGCACGCTGGGACTGAGTTTCGGCGTCCTGGATCTCCGAGTGGGCCTCGACGGCGAGTACTACTTCCTCGAGGTCAACCCGCAGGGGCAATTCGCCTATCTCGAGATCAAGACCGGGCTGCCGATTTTCACCAGTCTCGCCAACCTCCTGGTGTACGGGGACGGGGCCGTATCCGGCTGGTGAGTATCGCCACCGACCGATCCACACGCGGCCACCCGCCGCCGGGCGTATCGTCCCGGCGGCGGAGCCTGCGGATACGATGCGGCTAGCGGGATTTACGGCGGTTTGCACCGCCGCGGCTGCGGAGCTGCACATGCGACTCCGTCAGCACATTGTGGATGAACCCGTAGGAGCGCCCGGTCGCACGTGCCAGCGACCGGATACTCGCCCCCGCCTCGTATTGCTTCTTCAACTGGGTTTGCAGGCGATCCCGTGACTTACCCGTGACCCGGGTGCCCTTGCCCAATGTGCTCTTGCTCTGTACCGGCCTGTCGCCCATGGCTTCCTCCGAGTCGCCGAGCAGCGTCACTCTCAGGCTAAGCACTCGGCGACCATCCGGCAATGAGTTCTTGTGATGAAACTCACGCGAGCTGAATCAATTCCAGATACTCGGCCGACCAGTGGTCCTCGGTGCCGTCCGGCAGCAAGATCACCCGCTCCGGGTTCAGGGCCTCGGCGGCGCCCGGATCGTGGGTCACCAGCACCACCGCGCCCGCATAGGTGCGCAGCGCGTCGAGGACCTGTTCGCGCGAGACGGGGTCCAGGTTGTTGGTGGGCTCGTCGAGCAGCAACACATTGGCCGCCGAGGAGACAAGACCGGCCAGGGCGAGCCGGGTCTTCTCGCCACCCGACAGTGTCCCGGCGGGCTGCTCCAGTTGCGGCCCGGTGAACATGAAGGCGCCCAGCAGGCCGCGTAGCTCCTGTTCGCCCGCGTCCGGTGCTGCGTGCCGGATGTTCTCCCAGACCGTGGCCGTATCGTCGAGGGTGTCGTGCTCCTGCGCGAAGTACCCCACCTTGAGGCCGTGACCGGGCACGAGTCCCCCGGCGGTGGGTTCCTCGGCGCCCGCCAGCAGCCGCAGCAGGGTGGTCTTGCCCGCGCCGTTGAGACCGAGCACCACCACGCGACTGCCGCGGTCGATGGCGAGGTCCACGCCGGTGAAGATCTCCAGCGAGCCGTAGACCTTGGTGAGGTTCTCCGCCATCAGCGGTGTTTTCCCGCAGGCGGCCGGTTCGGGGAACTTGATCCGGGCGACCTTGTCGGCCACGCGGACCTCATCCAGTTCCGCCATCAGCCGATCGGCGCGTTTGGCCATATTCTGCGCGGCAACGGCTTTGGTGGCCTTGGCGCCGAGTTTCGCGGCCTGGGCGCGCAGCGCCGACGCCTTCTTCTCGGCATTGGCGCGTTCGCGGCGGCGGCGCTGTTCGTCGGTCGCGCGGGCGTCGAGGTACTTCTGCCAGGTCATGTTGTAGACATCGGCCTCGCCACGCACCGCGTCCAGGAACCACACCTTGTTGACCACGTCGGCGAGCAGATCCACATCGTGGCTGATCACGATCAGGCCACCGTCGTGGTTCTGCAGGAAGCCACGCAACCAGGTGATGGAATCGGCATCGAGGTGGTTGGTGGGCTCGTCGAGCAGCAGGGTGGTGTCGGACCGGCCGCCGCTGCCGTCGGAGGCGGCGAACAGGATGCGCGCCAGTTCGATTCGCCGCCGCTGACCGCCGGAGAGCGTACGCAGCGCCTGGTCCAGCACGCGGTCCGGTAGGCCGAGACTGTTGCAGATCCGTGCGGCCTCGCTCTCGGCCACATAACCGCCGAGCGCGGAGAAACGGTCCTCCAACCGGCCGTATTTCCGGACGGCGCGTTCGCGTTCGGTTTCGTCGGCCAGCTCGGCCATCAGCGCCTGCTGCTTCTCCATATCGCGGATCAGCGCGTCCAGTCCGCGCGCCGAAAGCACCCGGTCGCGGGCCAGGACGTCGAGATTTCCCTCGCGCGGATCCTGCGGGAGGTAACCGATATCGCTGGACCGCATGATCGTCCCGGCGTACGGTTCGCCTTCTCCGGCGAGGATGCGCAGCGTGGTGGTCTTACCGGCGCCGTTACGCCCGACCAGGCCGATCCGGTCGCCGGCCTGTACCCGCAGCGCCGGTCCGGGCGCGGACAGCAGGGTACGGACGCCGGCCCGGACCTCGAGGTCGGTCGCGGTGATCACAGATATCTCCTAGGAAACACGGGTTGGGGGCAGCGGCCCGGTGCGCCCGACAGTGGGCCCATCCACCGATCATCGGATGTCTCCGGACACGGAACCACTGATTTTACCCGGACCACGACACTGCCCCGTCCCCGGCGGCCGGGGTGATCCGCGCCCGCCGGGGTCACAGGTGAGCACGGTAACGTGCCCGGATATGAGCACCGATCTGTTGGGCAAGAGCGCGCTGGTCTCCGGAGCCAGCCGCGGTATCGGCTACGCGGTGGCCGCCGAGCTGCTGAGCCGGGGCGCGAATGTGCTGATCACCGCGCGCAAGGCCGAACCACTGGAGAAGGCGGCCGCCGAACTGCGGGCGCTGGGACACCAGGGCGAGGTCGTCGCCCTGGCCGGTAATTCCGGCGACGACGAGGCACGTGCCGCCGCGGTGCAGCGCGCGGTCACGGAGTTCGGGTCGCTGGACATCCTGATCAACAACACCGGGATCAACCCGGTGTACGGCGCGCTGATGGAAGCCGATCTGGACGCGGTGCGCAAGATCTTCGATGTGAACGTCGTGGCCGCGCTCGGCTACATCCAGCAGGCGTACAAGGCGTGGATGGGCGAGCACGGCGGCGCCGTGGTGAACGTGGCCAGCGTGGCCGGTATCCGCTCCACCGGCGTCATCGCGGCGTATGGCGCCTCCAAGGCCGCGCTGATCCGGCTCACCGAGGAGCTGGCCTGGCAGCTGGGCCCGAAGATCCGGGTCAACGCGGTGGCGCCCGGCGTGGTGAAGACCAGTTTCGCCGACGCGCTGTACTCGGCGGACGAGGAGGCTGCCGCGCAGGTGTACCCGATGAAGCGGCTCGGGTCGCCGGAGGACGTGGCGCGGCTGATCGCGTTCCTGGCCTCCGATCAGGCGGCGTGGATCACGGGCGAGACGGTGCGGGTCGACGGCGGGCTGCTGTCGACCGGCGGTATCTGAATCGATCGAGGAGGGCCGGGGCAGTGGACACTGCCCCGGCCCTCGCTGTTCTACCGGCCCCGGGCCGGCTCGTGTTCAGGAGCGATGGGGCAGATTCTGCAACCGGACCTGGCCGCGTGCGACCGGCCGCCCGTCCTCGTCGGTGACCACCACCTGCCACAGCTGCTGCAGACCGCCCCGGTGCAGCGGCGTGGCCTCGGCAGTCAGTTTCCCATCGCGCACCGCACGCAGGAAATCGGTGTTGTTGTTGACCCCGACCACCACGCCGCGCTCGCCGTACCAGGCGGCGCCGCCGGTGCTGGCCAGGGTTTCCACCACGGTGCACAGCACCCCGCCGTTCTGGATACCGGCCGGCTGATGCAGCTGCGGCGTGACAGTCCATTCACCGCGGACACGGTCGGGTCCGAGCTCGGTCACGCGCAGACCCATCAGATCCGCGAAAGTCCCCTTGCTGACCTCGTTGAGTTGTTCGGCGCTGAGATCGGCCATCGACATCGGGGGGCGGGTCTGCTGTTCGGTCATGGCTCCACGATCGCATGCAGGCCCGCGGCGGGGAGCACGGGCCGGTGGTCGAGCGGCGGAAAGTGAGCGGCGGACCCCACCTCGAAGGTGGAGTCCGCCGCAGGCATTGGATCGGGGGTCACCGCAGCCCTCGGGACTCTCGCGCGATCCGTACGCCGCCTCTGACTATAGGGCAGGCTTACCTAACTAGGCAACACGTTGGGCACGCCGGATCGCCATACCGCGCTCCTCCAGCGCCATCAGCAGCCCCTGCCCCCGGCGCGCACCCGCCACGGGATCGGTCCGGGCCAGGTCCGGAACGTAAGTGGTGGCCCCGGAAACGGATTCGGCCACCAGGGCCCAGAACCGGCGCGGGCCCAGTCCCGCACACCGCGCCAGCGCTCCCTGGATCAGCAGCAGCGAAGGTTCGCAGCGGTAGGCGAGCCACACCCACATCGCCCGCTCGCACGGCAGGGAGACCACGCCGGGCGAGCCCTCCAACGGGTCGCCGGCCACCACCCGGATGGTGGTGTCGACCAGGCCCGTCCAGTCGATACCGCCGTCGTTGTCGGTGTGGATCCACACATTCTCCAGCCCGGGGTCCCAGGCCCGGCCGTCGGCGACCCATAACGCGGCGACCCGGCCGAGCACGGCATGGATGAGTGCGGTGGCCACCACCTCCGAGGCGGCGGTCGCACTGATCATCTCCGCGGCGTGCCGTCGGTACATCAGGTCGATCCGGCCCTCACGCAGGCCCGTGGACAGCGCCCACCAGCGCCGTTTTCCTTGTTCGGCCATGGCCGCCGCGGCATAGACGCGGGGATGCTCCGGCTGCAGGGACCGTAACCGGGAACACGCCGACCCGAATGCCGCCTCGCACGGACGGGGGATGCGCACAGTGGCGAGTTCGGACATTCGAACCTCCTCGAGATCGGCGTCGCAGTTACGACCTGATCGAAAGATAGGTTAGCCTTACCAGACCTAGCAAGTATTTCTCTCCGGGAATGAAGTAACGGATCCGTGACACCCCCGGCCCGTCCGGCGTGTGCCGTGGCCGCTGGGGCGCGCTCGCCCCGCCCACCACGGGGCCGGCATTTCCGGTGTTCGACGGCCTATGACAATTCCCACGCGGTTACGACACCCTGTAGTACGGCACAGTGTCGTTGGCGTCGTAAAATCAAAAGATGGCTGGACTTGGTGAACTCGAGAAAGCGGTTATGGACCAACTGTGGTCGGCCGATGAACCACAAACGGTCCGGCAGGTGCACGAGGCCCTGTCGGCGCGCCGCGAACTCGCGTACACCACGGTGATGACCGTGCTGCAGCGTCTCGCGAAGAAGAATCTGGTGGTACAGCGGCGCGACGACCGCGCCCACCGGTACGCTCCGGTACACACCCGCGACGAGCTGGTGGCCGGTCTCATGATGGATGCGCTACAGCAGGCCGACGAGGCCGGTAGCCGGGCCGCGGCCCTGGTGCACTTCGTGGAGCAGGTCGGCAAGGACGAGGCCGCGGCCCTACGGGACGCACTCGCTAAGCTCGAAGCAACCGAGGACAGATAGCCGCGCCGCAACGACCTCGGACCCTGGCCCCACAACGCAGTGAGCAGAGTCGATGAACGCAGCAGCACCGGCCTTCGCCGTACTTGCCTTGCTTCTCGCCGGTCCCGTCCCGGAATCACTCAGCCGGGCGACCTGGACCTATCGTGTCCCGCGCGCCGCCCTGGTGCTCTGGCAGGCGATCGCGCTGGCCGCTGTACTCAGCGCGTTCAGTTCCGGGCTCGCCATCGCCGCCGAACTGCTGGTCCCCGGGCCGGACGGCCGCCCCACCACCAAGCCCACCGATGAGATCGATGCGCTGGGCCTGCCCCTGTGGCTGGCCTATGTGTCGGTGTTCATGCTCACGCTGCTGATCGGCGCCCGGCTCGTCTACGCCTCGATCCGGGTGGGGGTCCACACCCGGCGCCGCCGCGCCCACCACCGCATGCTGGTCGATCTGCTCGACCAGAGCGGCCCGTTCCGGCGTGCCGCCGATATCCGGGTCCTGTCGTCCACCGAACCGATCGCCTACTGCCTGCCGGGGCTGCGGCGGCGGGTGGTGGTCAGCGCGGGCACCCTCGACAACCTCACCGAACAGGAACTCACCGCCATCCTCAGCCATGAGCGGTCGCATCTGCGGGCCCGCCACGATCTGGTGCTGGAGGCGTTCACCGCCGCGCACGAGGCCTTCCCGCGGTTCGTCCGGAGTAAATCCGCACTGGATTCGGTGAAATTGCTCATCGAGTTGCTCGCCGATGATTCCGCGGTCAAGGTGACCGGTCCGAAACCACTGGCCCGGGCCCTGGTGGCGTGCTCGAAATCGACCGCGCCGCAGGGTGCGCTCGCGGTGGGTGGGCCGAGCACGCTGATCCGTATCCAGCGCCTGGCCGGCCCGCTGGGTGATCTCCGGATCGCCGGAGCCGCCTATCTCGCCTCGATCGCCATCCTGGTGGTGCCGACCCTGGCCGTCGCGATTCCCTGGCTGGTCGAACTGAGCCGGTTGTTCCGTGCCTGATCGCCTGTCCGCGGATACCGGAACCCCGGCCGATCCGCACGTGGGCGCCGCCCGCACTCCCCCGTCCTTCGCCGGACTGGGCCTGCCCGTACTCACGGTGCAGGCATTGCGCCGAGAGGGCCTGACCGATCCACTGCCCATCCAGGCGGCGGCCGTCCCCGACGCGCTGGCCGGTCGCGATGTGCTCGGCCGGGCGCCGACCGGGTCGGGCAAGACGCTGGCCTTCGGGCTGCCCATGCTCGCCCGCCTCGCCGGAGCCCCGGCCATCGCCCGCGCCCCACGCGGTCTGATCCTCGCTCCCACCCGGGAACTGGCTCTGCAGATCGAACAGGCGCTGGAACCGTACGCACTGGGTCTGCGGCTCGGCACCGCGGTGGGCGGGATCCCCGTGTCCCGGCAGGCGGAAAGGCTGCAGCGCGGGGTGGACCTGCTGATCGCCACCCCGGGCCGCCTGGCCGATCTGGTCGATCAGGGCGCGGCCGTACTCGACGCGGTCCGGGTCACCGCCGTCGACGAAGCCGACCATATGGCCGATTTCGGGTTCCTGCCGCAGGTACGGCGGCTGCTCGACCTGGTGCCCGGCGACGGCCAGCGACTGCTGTTCTCCGCAACCCTCGACGACGAATCCGTACGGGATCTGGTCCGCCGATACCTACGCGATCCCGTCACCCACACCGTGGCCCCGGAACCGGAGACCACCCCCGCGACCCATCACATCCTCTATGTCGAACCTGCGGACAAACCGGCCGTCCTCGCCGAGATCGCCGCCCGCGACGGCCGCACGCTGCTTTTCGCCCGCACCCAGTACGGGGCGGAGAAGCTCACCCGCCGACTGCGCGACCAGGGCATCCGGGTCGCGTCGCTGCACGGGGGCAAGGCCCAGAACCGTCGCATCCGCACTCTCTCGGCCTTCGCCGACGGAGGTATCTCCGCCCTCGTCGCCACCGATATCGCCGCGCGCGGGATCCATGTGGACGCGGTCTCACTGGTAGTTCACGCCGACCCGCCCGCCGACGCCAAGGACTACGTGCACCGAGCCGGCCGGACGGCCCGGGCGGGTGCGAGCGGCACGGTGATCACCGTGGTCACCCCGGACCAGCGGGCCGAGGTGACCGCGCTGACGCGGGCGGCGGAGGTTCCTGTGGTGGAACACACCGTACGACCGGGAGACCGGGAGGTCCGCCGGCTCACCGGCGCGCGTACCCCACCGGGCCCCGAAGCGGCGAAAACTTCCGAGATACCGCCCGCGGCCACGCGCGGCCACTTCCGCGGGCCGGAAGCCCGCGGCCGGGGCGGCGCCGGGAAACCGGCACCGGGCCGCCGGCCGCACCGCCCCCGCCGAGCCAAGTGAATCCGGCAGGTCCCCACGCCACGGAGCCGTCCCGATTACCATGGGCGCAGTGCAGTTTCTCCCCGGACAACACCCGCCGTACGACCTGACCTACAACGACGTCTTCCTGGTTCCGAACCGCACCGATATCGCGTCCCGGTTCGACGTCGATCTCGCGACGGCCGACGGCTCGGGCACCACCATCCCGCTGGTCGTCGCCAATATGACCGCGGTCGCGGGCCGCCGCATGGCCGAGACCGTGGCCCGGCGCGGCGGAATCGTGGTGCTTCCGCAGGATCTGCCCAACAGTGCCGTCGCCGAGACCATCGCCTTCGTCAAGAGTCGGTCGCTGATCGCCGACACCCCCGTCACGCTCACCGCCGACCACTCCGTCTCCGATGCGCTGGCGCTGATCCACAAGCGCGCGCACGGCGCGGTCGTGGTGGTCGACAACGGACGGCCGGTCGGGCTGGTCACCGAGGAAGCCTGTGCCGATGTCGATCGCTTCGCCCGGCTGCACGAGGTCGCCACCACCGATTTCGTCACCGTTCCGGCGACCGCCGAGGCGTCCTATATCTTCGACCGCCTCGAGGCAGCGCATTCCGGCCCGGCCGTACTCCTCGCCCCGGACGGCACCCTGGCCGGCGTGCTCACCCGCACCGGCGCGGTCCGGCACGGTATCTACACCCCGGCCGTCGACGACGAGGGCCGGTTGCGGATCGCGGCCGCCGTCGGGATCAACGGCGATGTGCCCGCCAAGGCCAAGGCGCTGGTCGACGCCGGTGCCGATGTCCTGGTGGTGGATACCGCGCACGGGCATCAGGTGAAGATGCTGGAAACCCTGAGCGCGATCCGGGACCTGGGCCTCGGTGTGCCGCTCGTCGCCGGGAACACGGTCTCCGCCGAGGGCACCCGGGATCTCGTCGCCGCCGGCGCCGATATCGTCAAGGTCGGTGTCGGGCCCGGCGCCATGTGCACCACCCGGATGATGACCGGAGTGGGCCGGCCGCAATTCTCCGCGGTCGCCGAATGCGCGGCGGCGGCCGCCGACCTGGGCGCCCACGTATGGGCCGACGGCGGGGTCCGCCATCCCCGCGATGTCGCCCTGGCCCTCGCCGCGGGCGCATCCAACGTCATGATCGGCTCCTGGTTCGCCGGAACCTACGAATCGCCCGGTGATCTGCGGGTCGATCGGGACGGCCGCGCGTACAAGGAAAGCTTCGGTATGGCCTCCAAACGCGCGGTCGCCGCGCGGACCGCCGCCGATCGCGGCTACGACCGCGCCCGAAAGGCGCTGTTCGAGGAGGGCATCTCCAGCTCCCGGATGCTGCTGGATCCCGAGCGTCCCGGCGTCGAGGACCTCATCGACCACATCTGCTCCGGGGTGCGCAGCGCCTGCACCTATGCCGGCGCCCGTGATCTCGCGGAATTCCGGGAGCGCGCGGTGGTCGGGGTGCAGTCGTCCGCCGGGTTCGCCGAAGGCCGTCCATTGCCGGGCGGGTGGTGACCCCGGCCACACCGCCGCGCGTCGCCGCCCACGCGACCGTGCGCCCGCGCGCACGGTCGCGGTAGCATGAGAACCGCCGACAGCCGTCGGCCGCGATCATCAGGACGAAAGGATCCAGTTGTCACCCGCGTCCGAGGGCGCCACTCAGGAGGGCTCATCTATCGAGCCGGGTGACAGACCCGGCGTCCTCCGCTGCACGACCCTCCCCGCTCCGGCCTTTTCCCCATCGCTGATATCGATGCCCGCCGGAGGGTGGTGAGATGGCCGTCGCACTCACCGTCCTCAGCCTCATCGGGTTCGTGGCGCTCACCGCCGGCACCGCGTTGTTCGTGGCCGCCGAATTCTCTCTCACCGCCCTGGAACGCAGTACCGTCGAAGCGCACGCGCGCGACGGCGATGTGCGGGCACGGGCGGTCCGGCAGGCGCACCGCACCCTCTCCTTCCAGCTTTCCGGCGCCCAGCTCGGCATCACCATCACCACCCTGATCACCGGTTATATCGCCGAACCCGTACTGGCGCGGTTGCTCGAACCGGTGTTCACCGTGCTCGGGGTCCCCGATTCCGCTTCCACCGGTATCGCCCTGGTCCTGGCGCTGATCCTGGCGACCTCGTTGTCGATGATCTACGGCGAACTGGTCCCCAAGAACATCGCCATCGCCGCGCCCATGGCCACCGCGCGGGCCACCGCCGGACCGATGGTGGCGTTCTCGGCGGTGTTCAAACCGATGATCCAGTTCCTCAACGGCACCGCCAACTGGGCGGTCCGCCGGTTCGGGGTGGAACCCGCGGAGGAATTGCGCTCGGCACGGTCGCCGCAGGAACTCGGTTCGCTGGTGCGCACCTCGGCCCAGCACGGCGCCCTCGATCAGCGCACCGCGCAACTGCTGGACCGCTCCCTGCAGTTCGGCGAGCGCAGCGCCGAGGAGCTGATGACCCCGCGCGTGAAGATCGAAGCCCTGGACCGCACCGACACCATCGGTGATCTACTCGCCGCGGCGGCACGCACCGGCTACTCGCGGTTCCCAGTGATCGACGGCGACCTGGACAACACCCTGGGTGTTGTGCACGTCAAACAGGCGTTCACCCATCCGGCGCGCACCCGGGCCGGGGTGGGCCTCGCGCAGATCGCGCAGCCGGTGCAGGTGCTTCCGGCCAGCCTCGACGGTGACGAGGTCCTGGAACGGGTCCGCGCCGACGGTATGCAGGTCGCACTGGTCGTCGACGAATACGGCGGCACCGCGGGCATGGTCACCATGGAGGACATCATCGAGGAGATCCTCGGCGATGTGCGCGACGAACACGACGAAGAGGAACGCGAGGTGCGCCGGGTCTCCGACGGCTGGGATTGTTCGGGCCTGCTGCGCATCGACGAGGTGACCCGGGCGACCGGGTACATCGCCCCCGAGGGCGAGTACGAAACCCTCGGCGGTCTGGTGCTCACCCGGCTGGGCCGGATCCCGGTGGCCGGCGATACCGTGGTGCTGCCGCAGCGCGGCCACGAACGCCGCCACGGCGACGGGCAGGGCGGCTGGCTGGCCCGGGTGGAGCGGATGGATGGCCGCCGGATCGACCGGATCCGGCTGGTCCCCGCCGACGCCGAGGCGATCGATCGGCGCGAACAGCAGCCCACCGGCCGGGAGGTTCGCCATGGGTGACCTTTTCGGAGTGGCCCTGACCGTGGTCCTGCTGGCGGGTAACGCCTTCTTCGTCGGCGCCGAGTTCGCGCTCATCTCCGCTCGCCGCGACCGGCTCGAGGCGCTGGCCGCGCAGGGTAAACGCAACGCCGACACCGTGATCCGGGCCGGGCAGAATCTGTCGATGATGCTGGCCGCCGCGCAGCTGGGCATCACGATCTGCTCGATCCTGCTGGGCCGGGTCGGCGAGCCGGCGGTGGCTCATCTGCTGGAGCGTCCGTTCGAACTGGCCGGGCTGCCCGAAGCGCTGCTGCATCCGGTGTCGTTCGTGCTGGCGCTGGCCATCGTGGTGATCCTGCACATTCTGCTGGGTGAGATGATCCCGAAGAACATCGCGCTCGCCGGCCCCGAACGCAGTGCGCTGCTACTGGTGCCGCTGCACCTGGCGTGGTTGCGGATCGCCCGGCCGCTCATCGCGGTCTACAACTTCGCGGCCAACCTGTCGCTGCGGATGCTGCGTATCGAACCCAAGGACGAACTCGAGGCCACGGTCTCGAGCGACGAACTGGCCGAGATGATCGGTGAATCCCGGTCCGAGGGCCTGCTGGACGAGGAGGAACACCGCCGCCTCACCCAGGCGTTGGGCACCGGGGATCGGTTCGTCGCCGAGGTCATGGTGCCGCTGACGCAGGTGCGCACGATTCCGCTGCGTGCCCGCGGCACCACCCTCGGCGATATCGAGAACGCGGTCGCCGAAACCGGTTTCTCCCGGTACCCGGTCCGCGCCTCCGACGGTTCCCTGGTCGGATACCTGCACGTCAAGGACGTGCTGGACAAGGTCTCCGACGAAACCGCGGGCCCCGGCACGGAGATCCCGCGCACCGATATCCGGCCACTGCCCACCGTGCTGATGGGCACCACCCTCTACGAGGCGCTGGCCCGGCTGCGCCGCACCAGCAGCCATCTGGGCCGGGTGGTGGACGCGCGGGGCAATACGGTCGGCATCGTCGCGCTCGAGGATCTCGTCGAGGAGTTCGTCGGTACCGTCCGCGACACCACGCACCGGGTCGCCGAATGACGGCTGCGGCCGTCGGATCGGTGCTCGGCGCGGCGGAGTGGCGGATGCGCGCCGCGGCGCACCGCGATCGCCTCGACGCCCTGGCCGGCCCGTACCTGCGGGCGCGGGCCGCCGGGGCGAAACATCCGGTGCTCGATTTCCTGTTCACCTACTACGGCCACAAACCTGCCCGGCTGCGCCGCTGGCATCCCGGTTTCGGGGTGGCGCTGGCCGGGGCCGCCGAGTACGCCGGCCTGCGCGGATATCAGCGGATCGACGAGCCCGGCGTGGACACCGAGCCGGTGGTGACCGTCGATCCGGAATTTCTGCGGTCCCGCGCCGGCACCCTCGCCTATATCGCGGATCTGCTGCGCGCGACCGCGTCCCGGCCCGCTCAGCTGTCCTGTTTCGGCCTGCACGAATGGGCGATGGTGTACCGCACCGGGGAGGTCCGCCACGATTCGGTACCGCTGCGGCTCGGCGCGGCCGGTACCGACGCGGTGGTGGAATCGATGCCGGTGCGCTGCACCCATTTCGACGCGTTCCGGTTCTTCACCCCGGCCGCGATCCCTCGCAACAACCGGCAGCTGACCCGCGATGATCAGATCCACGCCGAACAGCCGGGTTGTCTCCACGCCAATATGGATTTGTACAAGTGGGGTTTCAAGGCGACTCCGCTCCTTGCCTCGGATCTGCTCCTCGACTGTTTCGCGCTGGCGCTGGACGCCCGGACTCTCGATATGCAAGCGAGCCCGTACGACCTTCGCGAACACGGATACGAGCCGGTACGGATCGAAACCCCCGCCGGGCGGGCCGAATATGTGCGCCGCCAAGCCGAGATCGCGAACCGGGCGGCCCTACTGCGGAAGCGGTTGCTCACAAGACTGGATTCCCTGCTGGAACGAGCCTCCGAGTAGCGGGTCTGTCCGACCCGTCCATCACCGCCACCGCGCCGATGGACGGGTCGGTCGGCAGCGGTCCGATCAGCACGGCCGGACGCTGCCGCCCCGATCCGCGTCCTGCTCTTCGGCCGGACCCACCCCGCGTAGGGTCCCACCCGGAGCCGGCCGGATCTGTGCCGCGATCAGCTGATCTGTTCGGGTTTCCGGGTCAGCACCCGGAACACCACTCCACCGCGACCGGTGCGGGCGAAATGTTCGAGGGTGAACCCGGCGGCGGTGAGGTAGCCGACCGGCTCCCGGGTGAGATGGTCCGCCGCGAACCGTACTGCCAGCGGCTCGGCCAGGCGCATCAGCGCCGCGACCGGTCGCGCGCGGGCCGGGCCGTGCTCGACTGCCACGAACACCCCACCCGGGCGCAGCACCCGCCACGCGGCCGCCGCGGCCGCGCCCGGGTCGGGAATCGTGCAGAAGGTGTAGGTGGAGACCACGGTATCCACCGAGCCGGCAGGCAGATCCAGCTGTTGGACGTCCCCGTGCCGCAACTCCACCGGCACCGATGCCGAACGGGCGCGCGCGAGGTCGAGCATCCGCTCGGACAGGTCCACCCCGATCACCCGCTCGACCGCGGCGCCGTAGAGCGGCAGATTCAACCCACTGCCCACTCCGATCTCCACCACCGTCCCGCGGGCCCGCTCGATCGCCCAGCGGCGCGCATCGCCGAGCAGTACGCGTTCGGACCATCCGATCTGGCGGTCGTATCCGTCGGCGATACGGTCGAAGATCTGTTCCACACGGTCCAGTTCACCGTGGGCTGTGTTGCCGGACATGCACTCAGGAAACCAGCTCGGCCGCGCCGGCACATCAGGGAAACCCCCGAATCGGCGCCTGTATCCCATATCGAGACGATCGGGGTTACGCCCGCCCGATCACCCCGGCTTCCCGCAAGACCCGAGCCACCCGAAACCGAAAGGGAATAGAGGATTCGGCAGTCGTCCCGGGAAACCGCTGTGATACGGGGCTGTTCGGCCGGTGACGTTGTGGACCGAATCCAGGCAGTGAGGCCCCTTCACCGTGCTGCCGGGATGCCCGGCCCCTCCGGGCGGAGCAGCGGGCTCGGTAACCGGCGGTGCCCACGGGGTCTCCCGCTAGGATTACCTGTGCGGGGCTTCCAGGAAGGACTGTCGTGCAACGTTCTCTCGCCGCCGGCGTCGACTCCAACCGGCTCGCCATCGCACTGATGGGAGTGGTAGCGATCCTGTTCGCCGCGGTTCCGATTGGCTACAACGCGCTGTTCCTGGTGAATTCACAGATCGCGACGGGCACCGCGGTCGAGTTCGGTCACGAGCTCACCGACAACACCAAGGGCAGCCGTCCGGCGGGCACCTCCACCGTCATCGAGTTCACCACCGCCGCCGGAGAGACAGTCCGATTCGACGGCGGCCCGGCGGCCTCCTCGCTCTATACCGATCTCGGTGACCGTGTTCCGGTCCGCTACGACCCCGGCGATCCGGACCACGCGATGGTCGACGAAGCGTTCCTCTTCGTCCGACTCACCTACCTGCCGCTGATCTTCGCCGCCCTCGGCGCCGCCGCGCTCGGGACGGTCGCGTGGATGATGCTGCTGCGATCCCGGATCCGACAGCCGGCCATTCGATAGGCCCGACGGGATTCGGTCACCGCCCGCCCATGTCGCCGCAGAGCGTCCGCGGCGCACGCGAATCCCTCGCAGCTCCGCCCCTGCGCGCGGTGGTTTCAGCGTCCACCACGACCGCGAGCAGCCCCGAGGCGAGCGGACCCGGTGCCGAAGGGCACCGGGCAGCCCGGCGTTCCACTACAGACGAGCAGGTCGTCGCATCCGGCGTCCTGCGCGGCCCGCAGGGTATCGCGCACCGCGGACAGCTCGGCGAGCTCCGCATCGACCTCCGCGAGCTTCACCGCAACCCGCGCCCGCAGCCCGCCGTCGCGCCGCCGGGACCGCCGGGTGGTGGTCAGCAGGCCGGCGATCTCGTCGAGTGTGAACCCCAGCCGCTGGGCGGCTTTGATCATCCGCAGCACCGTCACCGCCTGTTCCGGATACAACCGGTGGCCACCCGGGCTCCGCGCCGGCCGGGCCAGCAGTCCCCGGCGCTCGTAGTAACGCAACGTCTGCGTGTTCACACCGGCCGCCGCAGCCAGTTCGCTCGTGCGCAACCCGGTCACCGCCGGCCACCGAGCGCGGTGTCCACCCGCGCGGCGAACGCGTCGAGCACATCGACGTACGCGCCGGAAACCCCGACCTCCATGAGCACACCGGAGCCGGTGCGGGCGAAGCCGAAGCGGAAGAACGCACAGCAGCTCGACTCCCGCCCTGCCAGGTCTCGCGCCACCGGCTCCGCGGCCGGATCGATCACCAGTTCCAACCGCGCCGGATCCGGCCGGTGGGTGCAGCGCACGGATTCGGCGAAGAACCGATCGAACTCCGCGATCCGGATCGGCTGCTCCACCGTGGGCAGGGTGCACACCTGCGGCACCCATCCCTCACCACCAGGAGAAACGTTCATGACACCACGGTAAGCCTGTACCCCGGTACAGGAGGCAACCCCGAATCCGGGTACCGGATGCGTGCGGCGCGCAGCACGCGGCACGGTCTTCTGTAGCCGCTACCCAGAAGGCGAGGTCGCAGGCCTCGGTGGTTCGAGGTTTTCTCGCGGTCCGTGCGCTGTTCGTGCCGCGGCTGCTGGGGACATCGACGGCGCCGACAGCGTTGGATCAGGTGCATCCCGGGGCCGAGCAGGTGTGGCGGTATTTGCCGTGCGACCGGGGCCCGAGGACGGCCTACGCCATGCCCTGAAGTCTCAGGCGCAGACGCGGTTCAGTTCGTCCGTGGCGGGGCCCAGGTCGGAGACGGTCTCATCGATCAAGGCATCGGCATAGCCGGTGATAGCTTCCCTCTCTTCTCCGACAGCCAGGGCTGCCACGCCCGACAGCCTGTCCGACAAGGCTCGCGTGGTGGCGTCATCCATCGTGCCGCCGCTGAGGTCGATCGCGGCGTTGATCAGATCGATGGCTTTTGCACAGCTGGGTGAACTCGCATGCGCGGGCGCTGCGGGCAGGAGCTGCAGGGCGGTAACCGTTGTGGCAGTCAGCAGAGCAGCGCTTCTCGGCCAGGGCAGGCAGCCGTTTCGAATCATTGCCGATGCGTGCCGGGGTCGGGCCTGTGTCGCAGGTCCCGGGGTCGGTGCGGTGGTGATCTCCGCCGGAGGCAGCCCGGGTGCCTCGGATCGGCGGACCAGCCGAACTCGAGCGATATCGGCCGCGCCGGAGCGGCGATCCTCACCGGCGACCTGTTCGCCGGAACCTGAATGTCGTTTCAGTGATGCGTGATTCGCTGTGGAAAGCTACGTTCATCGGCGACGAGTTGCTGTGCGTGTGTGAGGGTGAGCAGAGGTGAGTGTGGCCAGGATCAGGGTGCGTGACCGGTTGCGATTCTGGTTCGACCGGACGATGGATCGCGGGACTCCGGCGTTGATCGGTTGGCTCGGTCTGGCGTCGGCGGTGCTGATCGCGGTGACCACGGCCCTGGCCGCGCTGCTGGCACCGGCCGATGTGGCGGGAGTCAAGGGCGGCTGGGTCGGTGTGGCGTGGATGAGTTTGCTGCGCACGCTCGATCCCGGGACCATGGGCAGCGACGACGCGACGGTGTTCAGCGTGCCGTTTCTGGTGCTGATGCTGGTGGTGACGCTCGGCGGGATCTTCATCGTCAGCTCGTTGATCGGTGTGCTCGTGACCGGGATGGAACATCGGATCGCGGAACTGCGCAAAGGCCGGGCCCCGCTGATCGAGGCCGGACACACGGTCGTGCTGGGCTGGTCGGATCAGGTGTTCACCGTGGTGGCCGAGCTGGCCGCCGCGAACCAGAGAACTCGCCGCTCGAGCGTGGTGGTCCTGGCCGATCGGGACAAGGTCGATATGGAGGACCAGATCCGCGCCCGGGTCGGCAACACCGGCCGAACGCGGGTGACCTGCCGGTCGGGCAGCCCCCTCGAGCGCAGCGATCTGGAGCTGGTCAGCCTCGACACCGCCAAGTCGATCATCGTGCTGCCGCGGCCCGGTGACGATGCCGATATCGACGTGATCAAAGCCCTACTACTGCTGAACAACCGGTCGTGGCCGGCCCGGCGACCGCATATCGTCACCGCGGTGCGTCAGTCGGAGGACGTGGCCGCGGCCCGGCTGGCCACCGACCCGGACACATTGGTGATCGATGCCGAGGACATCACGGTGCGGATCGTGGTTCAGTCGCATCGCCAGTCGGGCCTGTCCACGGTGTGCACGGACCTGCTCGACTTCGCCGGCAACGGACTCTACCTGCGGGCAGAGCCCGCCCTGGCCGGCCGGACCTATGGTGAGGCGCTGAGTGCCTACAACACGAGCTGCCCGGTAGGACTGCGCCGCAGTGGCGGGACGGTGGCGGTGAACCCGCCCATGGACACGGTCATCGCCGAGGACGACCAGATCATCGTGATCGCCGAGGACGATCTTCTGGTGGAATTGGCGCCCGAGGCGGTGCCCGTGGTCACCGAGGCCCTGGTGCAGGTCCCGGAGGACGCCGCCGACCCGGTGCCCGACCGGACCCTGCTGATCGGGTGGAACTCGCGCGGCCCCCGCATTCTCGGCCTGCTCGACGAGTACGTCGCCCCCGGCTCGGTGCTCGACATCGCGGCCCCACATCCGCCACCCGAGGAGGTCACCGACAGTCCGCGGATCAACTTGACTGTCGGCTACCGGCCCTGCGAGCCGACCAGCCGACGCTCGCTGGAAGCGCTGAGTCCGGGCAGCTACCAACACGTCGTCGTGCTCACCGACGACACACTCGACGAACACCACGCCGACGACCGCACCCTGGTGACCCTGTTGCACCTGCGTGACATCGAAGTCCGGCTCGGCGACCCGTACTCGATCGTCACCGAGATGAACGACGATGCCAACCGGGAGATCGCGCAAGTCACCAAGGCCGACGACTTCATCGTCAGCAGTAAGCTGATCAGCCTGCTGCTGACCCAGCTCGCCGAGAACCGCCACCTGCATGCCGTATTCACCGACCTGTTCGATCCCAGCGGATCCGAGATCTACCTCAAACCCGCCCCGGATTACGTCACCCCCGGCATGGAGATCAACTTCGCCACCATCGTCCATGCGGCGCGGTTGCGCGGCGAGGCGGCAATCGGCTACCGGCTCCACCGCCACGCGGGCCGGCCGCCCGCCTACGGTGTCACCCTCAACCCGCCCAAGGACGCCCCGATCACCCTGTCCGCGCTGGACAGCGTGATCGTGGTCGCCGAAGACTGACCTCTGGCACACCGGAACGCGGCGCCCGCACAGTGACGCGGGCGCGCATGAATTGTCCTACCCCTCGGCCCTTTCAGTCGATAGCAGCGAGTCCGGCACGGGCCGGGGTGCGCGCCACATGGGCCACAGGGCCGGTCCGCCGCCCGGAACAGTGATGGTCCCGGTCACTTCGAAGCCGAATCGTTCGTAGTAGGCGATATTCGCCTGTTTGCTGGATTCCAGGTAGGCCGGGATGCCCTCGCGGTCGCACTGTTCCAGCCGGGACTCCAGCAGTGCCTGCCCGAAACCGTGGCCGCGCCGCTCGGGATCGGTGCCGATGGTCGCGAGATACCAGTGCGGTTCGTCCGGATGCACCTCGGTCATGAGGTCCACCAGTTCTTTCCCCACGCGCAGCCGCCCGCCGAAGGCCCGGGCGAGCCGAGGGAACATGCGGAGTTCACGCCAGGAGGACGGTTTCCACCTCCCGGGCGCATCCCACAGCGCGGCCCCGCTGATCGCACCGGAGGGTGCCGACGCGATATCGACCGCACCGGTGGTGATGTGCTGATGCCGGGTCTGGGCGGCGAACAGGCGGGGCAGCCCGAGTGCCCGCCGGCGCGGATCCGGCCACAGCCATTCCATCACCGGATCGTCGTGGAAGGCGGCGGCCAGCGTGCGTGCCAGCGCGCCGATCTCGTCACGGCGCGCGGGGCGAACCTCGGGCGGGGTCGACATGACTGCGTCCTCACTCTCGTGGCAGAGTTACCGGAACCGAACGATAGTTCGCGACTCCGACAGCCTCGGGGCCGGCCATCGCCGCTCCCGGTCGAACCGAGGTGCCCACGGCAACCGTGCAGCCCGATCGGCACCGGCACCGGCGCACGCACCAGCGACAACTGGACCGGCACCGCGCCCTCGGCCATCTCTCCCACTCGAATCGGAGCGCGTCGGCCGGCCAGCGGTGGCCGCGGGGATAGAGCTGCGTCGGTGTGCTGAGCGCGGCGAACCCGGTGATCACCCGCCGGACCGCGTAGGCGTGCGCGAATCCTGGTACGACGGCGCCGGTCCAACGCCCGGCCAGCGCTCGGCGGGTGCAGCGGAAAAGCCCGTGCTTGTCTGTCCGTATGCCTCTTAAGATGCGGTCTTGTGCTTTCCCGACCTTCGTTCATCAGTGATGAGGCGATCGCGCAGGCGGTCGCTACGCACTGGTTGCCCGAGATCACCGATATCAACTACCTGCCGTGGGGTTTCGGCGCGCACCATTGGCGGGTGGCCGGTGGGGGCACCACCGTATTCGTGACGTTGGATCAGTTGGAGCCCCGGCACACCGCGAAGTCGCTGGAGTCCGCCTACGCCGGAGCTGCTGCCCTGGCCGCCGCCGGGTTGAACGTGGTGTGTGCGCCGCTACCGGCCCGGTCCGGACAGTTCAGCGTCGATGTCGGGTCCGGTGCGCTCAGCGTGACGCCGTGGCTGCGGGGCCGCAGCCCGACCGAGGAGCAGGCCCGCGAGCCCCGGCATATCCGCGAAATCGTTCGCGCGTTGGATGCGCTGCATCGTGCTGCTCCACCTGATGATCTGCGGTCATGGACCCCGCAGGTCGACCCTGGGTTCGCCGATGAGTTGCGAGCGCGCACCGCCGAGCCCTGGACAAGTGGCCCGCTGGCGGAGAAGGCACGGCAGGCCCTTGCCGCGCACATCGGTCTGATCCAACGCTGGACCGATCGCTACCTGGCACTGGCGGAGACAGCATTCTCCCGACGGGACTCCTGGGTGCCGACACACGGCGAACCGCACAACGACAACCAGGTCGTGACCGCCGACGGGGTGCGGCTGGTCGATTGGGAGTCGCTGGCTCTCGCACCGCCCGAACGGGACTACGCCGACCTACTCGCCGTGGCGCCCGACCTGTTGTTTCCCGACCCCGGCATGGTAGAGCTGTTCGCGCTGGACTGGCGGCTCTCCGAGATCGCCGAGTACGCACGCTGGTTCGCCGCCGCGCACATCGGCACCGAAGACGACCACACTGCGTTGGCAGGGTTGTACGAGGAATTGGCCGGAGACGCGGAATAAGCCCGGGACGTTCCGCCGAGCGCAGGCACACCCGAATCCAGAGGTCCACCTCCCATCAGGCACTACCTGCACAGCCGCCCGAATTCCGGTCGACACTACGGCGACCCGATTCAGCGGTAGGCCAGCAAACCGTCCGTCAATTCCTCTGCGTCACCGTCGCGGTAGGCGGCGAGGGCCTGCTGCAGGGCGAAGGTTCCGGCGATCGCGGCGATGCGGGCGGTCGTTTCTCCATCCATCCAGCCACCGAGTGTGCGCACGCGCCGCAACAGGGGAACGCCGTAGCCGGCACCGATGGCCGCAAGATCCTCGGCGGGGTCACCGAGACCGACCTCGTCCCAATCGACCACCCCGCTCAGGCGCGGCAGCCCGTCGATGCTCTCCCACAGCACATTCTCGGGTCCGAGGTCCCCATGCACCACCGCCGCCGCGAGGTCTGGAAGACCTTCGACGGCGACGAGTTCCTGTTCGGCCCGCCGACGCCCACCGGCGGACATCAGCCCGAACAGCTCGGCGCGGACATCGCCCGCGAACCGCTGCCACCGGTCTTCCGGAGCCGGCAGGGCCGCGCGCACTCTTTCGTCGGCACCGGCTCTGGCCAGCCCGGCCAGCAGACCAACGTACTGGCCTGCGACCACCTCTGCCACCAGCGGATCATCGAGTACCTCAGCGGTCAACGAAGCTCCGGGAACACGGCTCAACACCAGGAACGGCTGCTCATCGATGCCGTCCGCGCCACCTTCCTCCAGCGGAACCGGCACACGGAAACCCAGCTCGAAGTCGGCGAGAACACGCAGAACAGCCGCTCGCCGCGGCAGCCGGGCCGCTGCGGCATCGGTGCGAGGCAGGCATACGACCCGATCCGGGCCGACCACCACCAGATGGAACTGCCCCTCATACACAGCGAAATCCCCCGGTTCGGCATCCGGCAGCAATCGGCTCAACAGAACGCGATGCCGTCCAACCGCCAACTCCACGACACAACCTGCTCTCGCCACCGTTTTTGTTCATCTCCGCACGTTGATGACCCGAATCGCGGTCACCGCGCATTCCAGAGCTCAGCGGAGGCACTGTCCGAGAACGAGGGCCGAAATCTCGGACATACGCAACCGCAGTGAACGAAACACTTTAGCAACACGCAGCGCCGCCGCGCCGCCGGGTCGCTGTCGTTGATCGCCACCGACGGTCGAGCTTTGCGGTCGGTGCGGAACAGCGGTCCGGATCGGCGGCCGGCCCTTTTGCCGCCAGTACACACACGCCGCATCCAGCGCGGTCAACCGGATGTTGAACGTCTTCGCCGACTTGGCGCCTCACACGAAGGTGAACCAGCCACCAGTCCGATCCGGCTCCGTACCCGGCAGCGACACATCCGTGTCCGCCCGAAATCGGTGACGAGACAATCCGGCGCTCGGCGCTCCGCCGCCGACTCCGAACGCAGTGGTTCAAGCGCAGTCGTAGTGGTGGCAACAGGGATTGCGTCGAGGCTACCCAACTCACACACGACCGGGTCGGCGTGCGGGACAGCAAGAATCCGACGGGGCCCGCGCTCGTCTTCACCCCTATCGAATGGGACGCCTTTCTGAAAGCCGCGAAGACCGGCACGTTCGGCTGACGCGCCCCCGGCCCACACACGCCTTCCACCACAGCTCTCGCTGTTCGGAAGGAAGTTACCGGTCCGCGCCGCGGTGCACTCGGGAGGAACGGACCCGCCGAGTGCACCGCCGGAAGCGGCTGTCCGTCCGCTCGCGCATTCCGTGAAAACGCGAATCCCACCCGCCCCCGATCGCTACCATCACTGAACAAATTCCGGGTTGTGTACCGAACCCTCCCGGTTGACCGGGTCGGGCACTGTTGCCCGGGAAGCGTGAGATGCAATGGGGCGTCCCTTCGGAAGAATCCGCCGGACCAGAGCACTGGTTCTGGGGGCGGTGGGTGTGGTCGCCGCGGTCATGCTGCCGGGCAGCGCGTCGGCGGATCTGCAATCCGATATCCAGAGTCGGGTACGGGAATTCCTCGATGTCGGCCGGACCTCGGTGCCTCGGGCCGAATGCGGGCCGGGGTCGATGCCCGAGCCGGGTTTCCAGGGCGATGTACCGGCGGCCGACCGCGACAGCGGCCGTAGTACGCAGGGTTACCGGTGCAATATGTCGCTGGTCGGCCAGTTCGCCGGGCGCGGCGCCGGGATCACCTCCACCAGCTTCGAGCACTGCGCCTATATGGGGACGTTCTTCCCCGGCAACCTGCTGCACCAGAACGGCGGGGTGCAGGTGCTCGATGTCTCCGATCCGGCGCATCCGCGACCGACGGCGACCCTGAACGAGCCCGCCATGGTGGCCGGCACCTGGGAGAGCCTGAAGGTCAACCGGGAGCGGAAGCTCCTGGTGGGTACCGGCGTTCCCCTACTGGTCGGCGCCGGATATCTCTCTGTCTACGATATTTCCGACTGCGCGCATCCACGATTGCTCAATCCCGGTCCCGGCACGAATCTGGGTATGCCGTTGCCGATCACCACGCACGAGGGCGGCTTCTCCCCCGACGGCCGCACCTATTGGGCCTCCGGGATCACACCCGGATTCCTCAGCGCCGTCGATCTCACCGATCCGGCGAATCCGCGGGTCGTGTGGCAGGGGCTGACCGGGCTCACCGCGCACGGGTTCGGGGTGAGCCCGGACGGTAACCGCATGTACCTCTCGGCGCTGAGCGGGATCACCGTGCTCGATATCAGCGCGGTCCAGCGGCGCGACCCGAATCCGCAGGTCCATCACCTCGGGCGGATGTTCTGGTCGGACGGATGGGCCACCCAGCACAGCATTCCGGTCACCTACGGCGGCAGACCCCATGTCTACACCGTGGACGAAGGGGGCTCCGGGGGTGTGAAACTCATCGATATCTCCGACGACGCCGATCCGCGGGTCGTGGCGAAGATCAAACTCGAGATCAATCTGCCGCAGAATCTGGACAGCAATATCGCCTCATCCATGGGCGGTTCGATCTTCGCCTACGAATCGCACTACTGCGCGGCCGACCGGCCCGTGGACCCCACCGCCCTGGCCTGCGGCTGGATCTCCTCCGGGATAAGGGTTTTCGATATCCGCGACCCGCAGGCCATCCGGGAGATCGCCTACTTCAATCCACCGGCCCGCACCGGTCGCAACCTCGAACTCGTCAATTCGCCACATGCACTGGCTTCGCTGCTGGGGATCCCCGCGATGACCGCGCCCAGCGCGGCCCGCGCGGTACTCGAGGGCCAGTTCGATCCCTCGCAGGCGCTGAGCTCGCGAACCGGGAAACTCGCCTTCGGCGACGTCTCCACCGACTGGTGCCTGTCGCCACCGGAGTGGCGCGGCAACGCGCTGTACGTCACCTGCTCGGACAACGGTTTCATGGTGCTGCACGTGGACGATTCGGTGTATTCGCCTCCCGCGGAACAGCAGTCGGTTGTGGGTTCGTGAACACGCAGTTCCGGCCATCGCGGGATTCGAGCGGTCACCAGGAGACGACGAAGCGATACCACGAACCGTCGTATTGCCGATAGGTGGTCTCACTGCCCCGGCGCTCGGGCGGAGCCCCCTGGGGTAGGTAGGCGAAACCGACCGGATCGAGGAACCCGCCACTGGTGTAGAAATGGCACCCGGAATCCGACCGGTCCACCCACTCGATCGTGTACACGCCGATCCGGCCGGGATCGGAGCGGTGCGCACACTGCGCCGCAGCCTCTTCCAGCGCAGCCTTCGACACTCGCCAACCCACCTGTTCGGCGGCGCCCGAGTACACCATGGCAATCGCCACCAGAACCAGGACCGGAACCACGGCGCTCGGCAGCCAGGCCCGGTACCTGATCAGCCCGAACACCGCGCAGATCGACCACAGTACGGCCAGGCCCAGCAGCGCCCCGAGGAGGAGCAGCAGATATCCGAAATCGCCGTCCGAGGCGACGAACCAGATCACGGCGGCACAACAGATTCCGACGAGTACCGCCAACACCACCGTGGTGGCCGTCCACCATTTCGCCGTCGGCCGCCGCAGTGTGCCGACCTCACCCCCGGAGACCATGGACATACTTTAGGTGCCCGATCGCCGCAGACCGCACAGCACCCGCGTCGACCGCCACGAAATGCGCGAAAGACATCGGCAGGTACGTTCCGGCCATGGCCGTCAGGAGGACGGCGGCGAGTTCGCGGTCGGCGTCCACAACGCGACCGATTTCCTGCACCCCGCCACCGCAGTGCGGGCGTCGGTCGCCGCCGAGCCGCTGCACCAGGGACGGACCCAGCAGCTGTGGCAGGTGATCATTGCCGACAGCGACAGCGGCAAGGCACTGGCCCGGGGTCAGGTCCCGCTCCAGAACGTCCCGCTACCGGCCTGAACCGGCGGACCGCTCCGGCAGCCCTCCCCCGAACCCCGTGTGAACGCGACGGAGCCCGGACGCACACAGCGTCCGGGCTCCGTATCGGCAATCGCTACCGGGTCACAGGGGCGGGAAACCCGCCGAGCCGGTGGACGCCCAAGTCCAGAAGTCCCCGATTCGCGTGATGATCAACGCGAAGATATCGATGACGGTACTACCCATTCGAACAATCCTCACTTCGGCTTGCAGATACGGCGGCCCAGACTAGGCCGCGCGGCCGCGGGCGACAACCGGGGTCCCACCCCGATGTGGCCACTGCGACAGGCGGCAGACTAGCGGTCCACCGGCATCCGCGGCCACTCCCGGCCGCTGACGGCGAGCGTCGCGGGATCGGTGGTGAGGGTCGTGACCTCGTCGGATTCGTACTCCTGTTTCGCCGCGGCCGTGGACCGGACCTCGAGTTCGGCCACGCCGACCAGGACGACGAGGCCCACCACCACCAGCGCGACGGTGGTGAGCAGGGGAGTGAGCAACTCCACCGGCGCGACACCCTCCGGCACCGCGGTGTGGTCACCGTGGTGCGCACTCATGGCGGCCATTCCGGTGTAGTGCATGCCACACACCGCGACACCCATGATCAGGCCCGCACCGATGGTGTTGCCCCAGCCCTTCACGTGCAGCATGAACCACAGCGCGGCGGTCGCGGCGACCACCGCGATCAGGATGGACAGCAGCACCAGTCCGGTGCTGTATTCCATCTCGGCACCGGAGTTCATCGCGGCCATGCCCAGGTAGTGCATCCCCACGACCCCGATACCGGTGATCGCTCCGCCCAGCGGCAGGGCGATCACCTCGCGATGACCGCGCACCACGATCGCCAGCCCGATCAGGACGACCACAATCGCGATACCGGCGCTGAGCAGCGTCATCGGCATGTCGTAGCGGATGGTCATACCGCCGATGGAGAAGCCGAGCATGGCGGTGAAGTGCATCACCCAGATCCCCGCGCCGCCGAGCGCGATGGCCGCCGCGATCAGCCAGCCGCCGGCCTGCTCCGACGACCGTGCGCGGACCGCGCACCGGAGACCGAGCACCGACCCGATGAACGACATGAAATAGGCGAGGACAGGTGTCACCCACCCATTGCTGAAGTGCTCGAGCTGCACGTGTAACTCCGATGTACTAGTCGATTTCCGAACCACGGCCACCTGGACAGTAGTTCGACACACCCCGAGGGGGCCTGCAGAGTAAAAATTTCACCCCACGGGGGTGTGCGTTCGCCACTTGATGTCACAACTGAGCTAACCGGCGGAGTCTCCGGATCAGCTCCGCAGGTATGCCGGAGTGGCAGGCGGCACGATGTTGTACACGAAGTTCCGCCGCAGTTCGTGATACGGCTCGCCCTCCTCGAAGAAGTTCCGGCGCATCTGCGCCAGTTCCTCGGCCCGGTACTCCGCCAGCGGTTTGGCGGCCTCGGCGGCCTCGCGGAGTTGTTTTTTGGCGGTCAGGCGGTTTTCCAGTTCGGGCGAATCGGCCAGCGCCTCCGCCTCCCGGCGTACCCAGGCGGCGAACTCGGCGGTGCCGCCGGAACCCACCCGATCCACCAGTCCGAGGTCCGCGGCCGCTTTCGCGCCCACCGGCAGGGTCTCCCGGGTGAGCCGGGCGGCCTCGGCCGCGCCGACGCGCCGCGGCAGCGAATAGGTCCAGTACTCCGAGCCGTACAAACCCATCAGGCGGTAGTGCGGATTGAGCACCGCGGCTTCGCGGGCCCATACTTCGTCGGCGGCCAGCGCCAGCATCACCCCGCCCGCGGCCGCGTTGCCGGGCAGCGTGGAGATGACGAGTTTGTCCGTAGTGGTGAGGATCGCCTCCACGAGATCGTTCATGGCGTTGATGTTGTGCCAGGACTCGCGGGCCGGGTCCGCGGCCGATTCGATGACATGCAGGTGGATGCCGTTGGAGAAGAAGTCCCGGGCCGGACCGAAGACCAGGGCCCGGGTCGGCCGCGCACAGGCCTCGCGGTAGGCGGCGAGCAACCGGCGGCACTGCGCGGTGCTCATCGCTCCACCCGCGTAGGCGAATTCGAGGTAGCCCACCGACCCTTCCTCGCGGTAGCGCACCTCCGACCAGGTGTCGCGGACAGCCGCCGCGGCCGCCGACACCGGCACCTCCGGGGTGGCGGGGGGCAGATCGGCGCCCAGCGCCGCCACCGCGGGCCGTTTGAACGTGGCCGGTCCGCCCGGTGTCCGGCGGCGCCGCAACTGCGGCAACCACACCGCGCCGTCGACGGTGGCCCGGCAGATCGCACCGTCCCGGGTGGCGATCACCGCGCCCGGCTCACCGCGCAGCCGGTCCTCGTGGTGGCCGCCGTGCACGAAATACTCACGGCCGTAGAGTTCGTCGAGTACGCCGGGCTGCGAATCGGCCGCGCGGAGTTTGCGCAGCACCTCGGCGGTGCTGTCGGTCGTCCAGTCGATCCGGCGGTACTGCTGGGAATGGTAGGGCCGCAACCGGCCCCGGACATCGGGCCGGTCGTAGTCCAGCGGCTCCGGTACGAAATCCCCGGCCCCGAAGCGTTCGACGGCCAGCAGCACCGCGGCCACGGCGGCATCCGACATCTCGTTGCGATACAGCTCGCTCTTCCCGCACGCGGGGACGGGGAAGGGCACCGAGGCCCAGATCGGCCCGGCATCCATCTCCTCGACCGCCTGGAGCACGGTGACTCCCCACTCGGAGGCGCCCTCGCTGATCGCCCAGTCGAGCGAGGAGGGACCGCGATCACCCTTGGGGCCGGGATGCACGATCAGTACGGTGTGCTCGGTCCAGATGTCCTCCGGGACAGCGGTGGTCAGCATCGGAGCCACGATGAGATCGGGCCGGAACGCCGCGACCCGGGCCCGCAGCGGATCGTCACCGAGCGCCAATTCGACCGCGACCTCGTGCCCGCGATAGCGCAGTTCGGTGTGCACACGCTGTGTGAGGCTGTTGAAAGCACTCGCGACCAGCAGGACTCGCAAAATTCTCCTCCATCGAACAGGGAACCGAATCGTTCCCCGGATACGGTCTCGACTCGACCAAGCTAGTCCTGCCCCGGGACGTCCGCAGCCCGAGCCCTCCCCGACGCCCTACTGTGCGAACCGTTTTCCGGAGGGCGGCGGCCCGCCGCGACATCTCACGGGGCGATGTGCAGCCCGAATCCGGCGGCCCCCGGCTTCTCGCGTCCCGGTTCGAGCCGGAGCGAGCGATCGTAGTCACCGCCGCCCTGGCGCCGATACCGGATCGGCTCGGCACTGTCCAGCTCCGCCAGCCGCTTGCGCAGGTCGATGGCGAGCTGTTCGAAACGTTCGTCGTCCACCCGGATCGCGCCGTGTACGACGAACGGCGGCAGCACATCCATGCCCGGGTAGTAGAGGATGCCGTGGTGGATGGGGAACAGCAGATCCGCTGTCGGGCCGTTGATTCCACGGTCGGAGTAGGCGGGTTCCCGGCCACCGACGGCCACCACCAGCATCGCCCGCCGACCGGCGAGTACGCCGTCGCCGTAGCGCGG
This sequence comes from Nocardia rhamnosiphila NBRC 108938, assembly GCF_000720425.1. Classification (GTDB taxonomy): domain Bacteria; phylum Actinomycetota; class Actinomycetes; order Mycobacteriales; family Mycobacteriaceae; genus Nocardia; species Nocardia rhamnosiphila. The sequence continues at coordinate 1,760,503 of NZ_JOAJ01000001.1, forward strand.
GATGGCGGTACCACCCGCGCCGTAGGCGAAACCACAGGTGAACACTCGATCCACCCAGCCCTTGAGGATGGCGGGCATGGCGAACCACCACAGCGGGAAATGCAGCAGCACGGTATCGGCCCACAGCAGTTTCTCCTGCTCGGCCCGGATGTCCTCGCTCAGCGTGCCGTTCGCGAACGCCTCACCCGAGGCCAGCATGAAGTTCGTCTCCTCGACCACGCCGAAATCGGCGGCGTCGGCGTGCGCTTTCCAGCCCATGGCGTAGAGGTCGCTCACCCGCACCTCGTGGCCGTCGGCCCGCAACTGCTCGACGGCCACATCTTTCAGGGCTCCGGTGAGCGAATCGGGTTCCGGGTGCGCGTAGACGATCAAAACCTTCATGTCCGGGGTAACACCGCGGCCCGGCGTGGGCATTCCTGGCGGCTCGCGCACGGGCGCGCCGGGTATACGAACACACAGTCCCCGGCCGCTCGCGGAGCCGGGGACTGCGCACTGTCGTATCGGGGCCGGTTACGCCTCGTTCTTACCCGCCAGAGCCTTGGCCTCACGGCGGCGGCGGTGCAGGATCGGCTCGGTGTAGCCGTTGGGCTGCGCGGTCCCCTCGAGGATGAGATCCTTCGCCGCCTGGAACGCGACACTGCCCGCGAAATCGGGCGCCATCGGGCGGTAGCCGGAATCGCCGGCGTTCTGCCGGTCCACCACGGGTGCCATCCGCTCCAGGCTCGCCACCACCTCGTCGGTGGTGACCACACCGTGACGCAGCCAGTTGGCCATCAGCTGGCTCGAGATCCGCAGGGTGGCCCGGTCCTCCATCAGCGCGATATCGGAGATATCGGGCACCTTGGAACAACCCACGCCCTGGTCGATCCAGCGCACGACGTAGCCCAGGATGGACTGCGAGTTGTTGTCGAGTTCCTGCTGCTTGTCGGCCTCGGACCAGTTGGTGTCCGCGGCCAGTGGGATCTGCAGGATGTCGTCGACGCTCGCGCGTGCCCCGCCCTTGGCGATCTCGGCCTGCCGCTTGAACACATCCACCAGGTGGTAGTGGGTGGCGTGCAGGGTGGCCGCCGTCGGCGAGGGCACCCACGCGGTGGTGGCGCCGGCCTTGGGGTGACCGATCTTCTGCTCGAGCATGCCGGCCATCAGATCCGGCATGGCCCACATTCCCTTGCCGATCTGCGCCTTGTGCGGCAGGCCGGCCGTGATACCGGTATCGACGTTCCAGTCCTCGTAGGCCAGGATCCAGCGCTGGGTCTTCATCTCGGCCTTGCGGATCATCGGACCCGCCTCCATGGAGGTGTGGATCTCGTCGCCGGTGCGGTCCAGGAAACCGGTGTTGATGAAGACCACCCGGTCGGCGGCGGCGTTGATACACGCCTTGAGGTTCACCGTGGTGCGGCGCTCTTCGTCCATGATGCCGACCTTGAGGGTGTTGCGCGGCAGGCCGAGCACATCCTCGACGGCCGCGAACAGGTCGTTGGTGAAGGCCACCTCGTCCGGGCCGTGCATCTTCGGCTTCACGATGTAGACCGACCCCGTGCGGCTGTTGGTGAGCGCCACATCGTCGCGCAGCGAATGCTTGGCGATCAGGGAGGTGATGATGCCGTCCAGGATGCCCTCGGGCACCTCGTTGCCCTCGGCGTCCAGGATCGCGTCGCTGGTCATCAGATGGCCGACATTGCGGACGAACAGCAGCGACCGGCCGTGCACGGTCAGTTCGGACCCGTCCAGGGCGGTGTAGACCCGGTCCGGGTTCATGGTCCGGGTGAAGGTCTTGCCGTTCTTGGTGACCTTCTCGGCGAGGTCGCCCTTCATCAGGCCCAGCCAGTTGCGGTAGCAGAGGGTCTTGTCCTCGGCGTCCACCGCGGCCACGGAGTCCTCGAAGTCCATGATCGTGGTGACCGCGGATTCGATGACGACGTCCTTGATACCGGCGGTATCGGTGCTGCCGATCGGCGACTCCGGATCGATCTGGATCTCGATGTGCAGACCGTTGTTCTTCAGCAGGATCGACCGCGGCGCGGCCGGGTCGCCGAGGTAGCCGACCAGCTGACCGGCATCGGCGAGACCGATGGTGGTGCCGTCCTCCAGGCCCACCTCGAGCTCACCGTCGACGATGGCGTAGGAGGTCGAGCCGATATGCGAGCCGGTGATCAGGGTGACCGCGTCGTCGAGGAAATTGCGGGCCCATTCGATGACCTTGTCCCCGCGCACCCGGTTGTAGCCGGTGCCCTTCTCGGCGCCACCGGTCTCCGGGATGGCGTCGGTGCCGTAGAGCGCGTCGTAGAGCGATCCCCAGCGGGCGTTGGCGGCATTGATGGCGAACCGCGCGTTGCTCACCGGGACCACCAGCTGCGGACCGGCGGTGCTGCTGATCTCGTCGTCGACGCCGGCGGTGCCGATGGTGAAATCGGCGGGCTCGGGCTGCAGGTAGCCGATCTCGACCAGGAACTGCTTGTAGGCCGACTTGTCGTAGTTGGCGCCCGGGTGTTCGCTGTGCCAGGCGTCGAGCTTGCCCTGGATCTCGTCGCGTTCGGCCAGCAGGGCCCGATTGCGCGGCGCGAACTCGGTGATGATCCGCTCGGCGCCGGCCCAGAACGCGGCGGAATCGACGCCGGTACCGGGGAGCGCCTCGTTCTCTACGAAGTCGTGGAGAACGGTGGCAACCTCGAGCCCGCCGACCTTTTTCCGCTCTGTCATCTACGTGCCTCACTTCCGCGAAATACCGGGTGGAAAGTCGATGTTTATGTTACCGACCGGTAGCGGCGCTCCGATCGCCGGGTGATCACGTGGGCGGGGCGCGGATGGCCCGGTCCGGACTCTACTCCGGACCGCCGTGACCATCCGGGCTCCGCCGGGCGGCGTTCCCGGCGGCCGCGGCGGTCCACCGGCTACTCCGGCCCGCCGCGCGGCGGCGCTCCGATCCGGTGCCGGAAAAAAATGAGCCGACAACCGCTACCGCCCTGTGCCACCATGTATTCCATCCGGCCCGCCACCCCGGCGGGGCTACGACACAGAGAAGGGAGGAGTGGTCTTGTATCCAGTCGCACCGGCCGGTGACACCCGGTCGAACGCCGATTCCGCGGCACGCATCAGTGCACCGAAACGGCCGATGGGCGTCCGCGGCGAACCGTTGCGGCAGCCGGAACCCGCCGTCGGCGAGCGCGCGATCGACCGGCTCCTCCCGCAGCGGCGCTGACCGCTCGCCTTCTCCCGCATCCGTTGTAGTCCCGGCCGTCCCGGGCCGTCGAAACCTGGTGATACCCATGCCGACAACCGCTGTCGCCGAACCGGCGACGCTCACTCCGGACAACTGGATACGCACCCGCGTCCTGGTGCTCAATGCCAGCTACGAGGCGCTGGCCCGGATTCCGGCCGACCGGGCGGTGGTACTGCTGACCAGTGGAATCGCCGAATCCCTTGTGATTCGGCAACCGCATTTCCCGGTCCGGTCCCAGCACACCGAGATCATGCTGCCGGAGACGATCCGCCTGGTGCGTTACCGGTACCTGGCCCATCTCGCGGTCCGCCGGCCCGAGGGCCGCGCCACCCACGCCGCGATCCTGCGGCGTGACGGGAACCGGTGCGGATACTGCGGGGCGGGGGCGCACACCGTCGACCACATCCGGCCGCGCAGCCGGGGCGGGCCCAATACCTGGGAAAACCTCATCGCGTGCTGCGTGACCTGCAATACCGGTAAAGCCGACCGCACTCCGGAGGAGGCCGGTATGCGGCTGCTCTGGCAGCCGCGGCCGCCCGACCCGCTCGCCCGGGCGCAGCGGCGGGTCTGGCGGCAACTCGCGACGACAACCACCGCCGAGGCGATCCACGAGAGGAGGGGATCGAGATGACCGTCGAGATTCTGGCAGACCTGCTGCCCGTCTCCGACAGCCGCGGATGGCATCGGGCCGCCTGCCGTGGCGACCCGAACCACGAGGCGTGGTTTCCCTATCCGTCCCAGGACTTCGCCTATGCGCGGGAAGTGTGCGGGCGCTGCCCGATCCGGCCCGAATGCCGGAGGTTCGCCGAGCGCACCGGACAATCCGGCGTGTGGGGCGGGCAGGAATTCGACCGGGGCACGATGATCCGGGAGTAGCCGGATCGAAGCTGGTCCGGGCGCTGTGGGGCCGTGCGGCGAGCGCGGCCCCACAGTCGTGACCGTGGTGCGTCACGGGGTGGTTCAGGACCATAGACTGACTGCCCGTGGGTACCCATCGCAGCACCGGTTCTTCCCGGAGATCGAGCAAGGGACCGGTGATCGCGGCGGTTATCGTGGTGGTCCTGGTCGCACTGGTTTTCGGATGTTCTCGACTGGGCACGGATTCCGCGGACCGATCGGCGGCCGCGGGCACGTGCGTGGAAGGCGAGGCCGTCCTCGACGTGACAGCCGATCCGGAGGTCGCCGACCCGGTCCGCACCATCGCGGCACGATACAACGAGACCCGGTCGGTGGTCCGCGACCACTGTGCGAAGGTCGTCGTCACCGAACGGCCGTCCGCCGATATGGTGGCCGCCTTCACCTCGAACGCCACCTGGAATCCCGTCCTCGGTCCCCGGCCGGGGCTGTGGATACCGGTGTCCAGCCGCGATATCGAGTCCATGCGGGTACCCGGTCTCATCGAGGGCACCCCGCAGTCGATCGCGTCCAGTCCCATCGTGCTCGCCGTACCGGAGATCCTGCGGCACGCACTGGCCGCTACCCAGACCTCGTGGGCGGACCTGCCCCGGCTGCAGCAGGGTTCACTCGATCAGATCGGCCTCCCGGGCTGGGCGGGGCTGGAGCTGGCGCTGCCGCCGGGCGACAGCACGCTGGCCGTCGCCGCCGCCGTGGCGGGCGCGATCTCCGGTACCGATCCGCTCACCGAGGAGGCCGCGAAATCCGGTCAGGCCGTATCGGCGGTGTCGGGTCTGGCCGCCGCCGCACCCGAAGCCGCCGACATCTCCGCCGCGATGACCACGCTCTCGTCCGCCGCACCGGCCGAGGCCCCCGTCCACGCCGTACCCCTGACCCAGCGGCAGCTCGCGGCCAACGGCAGCGCGACCGCCTATGTCCCCGTCGGGGCGGCACCGGTGGCCGACTACCCGGCCGCGATCATGTCCGGGCCCTGGGTGGACGAAACACAGAATCTCATCGCCGGCCTGTTCGCCGATTACCTGCGTCGGCCCGAACAGCAGCGGGACCTGATCGCCGCCGGTTTCGCCGCGCCACCGGCCCAGCAGGTCGTCTCCCCGCCGCGCGCCGCGCTGGACCGGCTCCGCAAGGCGCTCACCAACCCGGTACTCGGGGTGCACGCCACCGCGCTGGTGGACGTCTCGTCCTCCATGGGCACCACCGAAGGTGATCTCACCCGCCTGGCCAACACCGTCGGCGCGCTGGCCTCCACCCTGAACGTGATGCCGCCCGATTTCGGCCTGGGTATCTGGACATTCGGCAAGAACGTCGACGGCGCCAACCCGTACCGGGTCATCGCCGGCACCGCCCGCCTCGACGACGAGCACCGCGGCACCCTGATGGGATCGCTCGGGAAGATCGAGGCGACCACCGACAGCACCGACGAATGCTATCCGGCGTTGCTGGCGGCATATCGCGGCGCGATCGAGACCTATGCCGCCGAACGCACCAACTCGATCCTGCTCGTCACCGACGGACCCGAGGACGAGTCCACGCTCAGCGGAGAAGACCTCCTGTCCGCCATCCAGGACGCGGGCGATCCCGCGACACCCGTCCGGGTGGACGTCATCGTCGTCGGGGACGGCCAGGGCACCGATACGCTGCGCACGCTGACCCAGCGCACCGGCGGCAGCTATGCCGTCCTGCCGAGCAGTAACGACCTCGCGTTCGGCACCGCCGTGGTCGGGGCGCTCACCACACCCTGACCGGCGGTCAGCCGGACCGCCCGGCGCGGGATTCCCGCCAGCGATAGCGGGTCCGGGGCCGGCCGGTGCGGCCGTATTCGGCGCGCCGGTCCAGCACGCCGTCCTCGGTGAGCCGCTCCAGATAGCGCCAGGCGGTGATCCGCGAGACTCCGATCGAGGTCGCGGCATCGGCGGCGGTGAGCCCGTCCGGCGCGGCGCGGACGGCGCGGGTGATCTCGGCGAGTGTATCCGGCGCCACGCCTTTCGGTGTGCCGGTCTGCCGCGCGGGAGTGCGCAGCACCGCCAGGGCCTGGTCGATATCGTCCTGGGTGGCGGCGGCTTCGCCGGTGGGCAACGCACCGTGGAACTCGCGGTACCGTTCCAGTTTGTCCCGGAACGCCGCGAAGGTGAATGGTTTCAGCAGGTAGAGCACCACGCCGTGGGCCACGGCGGCGCGGACCATGGCCAGATCCCGGGCCGAGGTGATCGCGATGACGTCCGGTCGCGGCCGCTGCCCGACGAGAGTCGCCGCCACCTCGAGGCCGCTCATATCGGGCAGACCGATATCCAGCAACACCAGATCGATGGGCGTACCGGCGGCGGCCGCGGCCGCGACGGACCGCAGCGCCTCCCGACCGGTGCGGGCGTGCCCCACCGCGCAAAATCCGGCGAGGCGGCCGAGGTAGGCCGCGTGGGCATCGGCGATCAGCGGTTCGTCCTCGACGATGAGCACCCGGATCATGCGCGCTCCTCCCGTGGAATGTGCACCGTGACCGCACTCTCCGGAGCGGTCTCGGTGCCGACGGTGCCACCGTGGCGGGTGACCAGCCCGAGCACCAGCGCCAGGCCCAGACCGTGGTGCCGGGCCTTGGTGGAGTATCCGCGTTGCGCGGCCCGGGTGAAACTCTCCGGCGGAATGCCGGGGCCGCTGTCGGCCACGCGGACCGTGAGCGCCGTCGCGTCCGCGCGGGCGGTCACCTCGACCCAGGCGTCGGGGCTGCCGGCCGCGGCGTCGATCGCATTGTCGATCAGATTCCCTATCAGGGTCACCGCCTCCCGGGTGGACAGCGGCGCCGCCGAATCCATCGCGGTATCCGCGGTCACGGTCAGTTCGACATCGCGCTCGGCCGCCTGGTTCACCTTGCCCAGTAGCAGGGCCGCGAGCACCGGATCGCCCACCTCGGCCAGCAGCCGATCGATCAGCGCCTGGGACAACTCCAGTTCCGCGGTCGCGAATTCCACCGCTTCGCCGTAGCGACCCAACTCCACCATGGTGACGACAGTGTGCAGCCGATTGGCCGATTCGTGTGCCTGGGCCCGCAACGATTCGGCGAAACCCCGGACGGTATCGAGTTCGCCCAGGACCGTGCGCAATTCGGTGTGGTCACGGATGGTGGTCACGGTGCCCTGCGCGCGGCGGCCCAGGTCGACGACATCCTGGTTGACCAGCAGCACCCGGTCGGCGGTCACATGCGTTTCGTCACGGACGGTCCGCCGGTGCAGGTCCCGCAATGAGATGGGCAGATCGGCGCGGGTCACCGGCCCCTCGGGCAGTTCGAGCAACCGGCGGGCCTCGTCGTTGACCACCTCCGCTCGCTCACCGGTGGGCCCGAAGACCAGTAACCCCTCGTGGACCGCATGCAGTACCGCGTCGTGGTGTTCGTACATCGCCCACAGCTGCGCGGGCGCCAGGCCCCGGGTCTGCCTGCGCAAGCGGCGGTTCAGCAACAGCGACCCGGCGGCGGCGACGAAAAGGCCCACGGCCGTGACACCCAGGATGACGGGCAACTGCGCGGTGAAGCGTTCCCCGATCACCGCCCGGGTCACCCCCGCGGAGACCAGCGCGATCACGCGCCCCTCGGCATAGACCGGGGTCACCGCGCGAATGGAGGGGCCCAGGCTCCCGGTATAGATCTCGGTGAAAGTGGCACCGGCCAGCGCGCGGTCGATATTCCCGCTGAACGGTTGACCGATGCGCGCCGGGTCGGTGTGGGTGAACCGGGTGCGGTCGGGTGCCATCACCACGATGAAATCCACCCCGGTCGCCTGCCGGATCTGTTCGGTCACCGGTTGCAGCAGGGCGGTCGGGTCCGGGGACCGCACTGCGGCCGCGGTGGACGGCGCCGCCGCGACGCTCACCGCGATATCGGTGACCTCGCGAGTTACGGTCCGATCGCCCTCACGCCGGGCGTCCAGCACCGCGTACCCGGCCCAGAGCGCCGTGACCAGCGCCAACAGCACCAGTTGCAGGACGAAGACCTGTCCCGCCAGGGACCATCGACCGGTTCGCACGAGCTCCTCCGCTGAACGAAATGCACAAAAGCGTGACGGATGTCACGTATCGGTCCACCATTGCACAGGGCGTGGTGGCCGGGTTCACCCCGCCCGCGCACTACGACTCGGGAGGAGACCAGGTCATGGAGGACCGGACTCGAACACGGCGGGATCGCACCCACTGGCTCTATCTGGCGGTGATCGTCGCCGTTCTGGCGGGCATACTGGTCGGCTGGCTCGCGCCGGAAGCCGGCCGCGCGCTGGCACCGCTGGGCACCATGTTCGTCGACCTGATCAAGATGATGATCGCGCCGGTCATCTTCTGCACCATCGTCCTGGGTATCGGTTCGGTGCGCGCGGCGGCCACCGTCGGCAAGGTCGGCGGCCTGGCCCTCGGGTACTTCCTGGCCATGTCCACCGTGGCCCTGGGTATCGGGCTGCTGGTCGGCAATCTGCTCGATCCGGGCACCGGGTTGAACATCACCGAGTCGGCGGGCCAGGGCGCCAAGTACGCCGAAGAGGCGCACGGAGCCGGCGGCACCGTGGAATTCCTGCACAGCATCGTTCCTACGACCCTGGTCTCCTCGCTGACCGCGGGCAGTGTGCTGCAGGCGTTGTTCGTCGCGCTGCTGGTCGGGTTCGCGGTGCAGGCCATGGGTTCGGCCGGTGAACCGATCCTGCGCGGCGTCACGCTGATCCAGAAGCTGGTCTTCCGAATCCTGTCGATGATCCTCTGGCTGGCCCCGATCGGCGCGTTCGGCGCGATCGCCAATGTGGTGGGCCGGACGGGTTTGGAAGCCGTGGTCCAGCTGGCCACCCTGATGATCGCGTTCTACCTGACCTGCCTGCTGTTCGTCTTCGGGGTCCTCGGTGTCCTGCTGCGGCTGGTGGCCCGGGTGTCGATCTTCAAACTGTGCCGTTACCTCGCCCGCGAATACCTGCTCATCGTGGCCACCTCCTCCTCGGAATCGGCGCTGCCACGGCTGATCGCGAAAATGGAACATATGGGGGTGCAGCGCACCACCGTGGGCGTGGTCGTACCGACCGGCTATTCGTTCAACCTGGACGGCACCGCCATCTATCTGACCATGGCCTCGATCTTCATCGCCGACGCGATGGGACAGCCGTTGAACCTGGGCGAACAGCTCGGCCTGCTGGTGTTCATGATCGTGGCGTCCAAGGGTGCGGCCGGTGTCACCGGCGCCGGCCTGGCCACTCTGGCCGGCGGGCTCCAGAGCCATCGGCCCGAACTCCTCGACGGTGTCGGATTGATCGTCGGCATCGACCGCTTCATGTCCGAGGCCCGCGCGCTCACCAATTTCTCCGGCAACGCGGTCGCCACGCTACTGGTCGGCACCTGGACGAAGACCGTGGACTTCGGTCAGGTGCGCGACGTCCTGGACCGGAAACTGCCGTTCGACGAGGAAACCATGGTCGACGATCACCCATCGCGTCCCGCCGAAGAGAACGGCGCGAAGGTCCTCGTTCCGGCCTGACGCAGCTCCCGGACCGTCGCGTCCCGGTCGAGGTGTCGTTCCGCGGAACGGCACCCGCCGGGGCGCAGTCCGTACGCGTCAGTCCGCGTAGGCCTCCGGCGGCGGACAGGTGCAGACCAGATTGCGGTCACCGAACGCGCCGTCGATCCGGCGGACGGCCGGCCACACCTTGGGCCGGTCGTGGGTGAGACCCAGCGGGTATACCGCGACTTCCCGGCTGTACGGGTGGTCCCATTCCCGGACCAGGCTCGCCGCGGTGTGCGGGGCATTGCGCAGCGGGTTGTCCTCGGCCGGCCACTCCCCCGTGCCCACCCGATCGATCTCGCGCCGGATGGCGATCATGGCCTCGGCGAACGCGTCGAGCTCGGCCAGGTTCTCGCTCTCGGTCGGTTCCACCATCAGGGTGCCCGCCACCGGGAAACTCATGGTCGGCGCGTGGAACCCGTAGTCGGCGAGCCGTTTGGCCACATCGTCGACGGTGACACCGGTGCGCTTGGTGATCTCGCGCAGATCCAGGATGCATTCGTGGGCGACCATATCGTTGTCGCCGGTGTAGAGGACGGGGTAGTACTCACCCAGGCGGCGCGCCAGATAGTTGGCCGACGCGATCGCGGTGAGGGAGGCCCGGCGCAGTCCGTCGGCTCCCATCATCCGGATGTAGGCCCAGGTGATCGGCAGGATCGACGCCGACCCGTACTCCGCCGCCGACACCGCGTGCGACCCGGTGACCAGCGGATCGCCGGGCAGGTAGGGCGTCAGATGGGAGCGGACCGCGACCGGACCGACCCCCGGACCCCCGCCACCGTGCGGGATACAGAACGTCTTGTGCAGATTCAGATGGCTGACGTCGCCACCGAACCGGCCCGGCCGGGCCAGGCCGACCAGTGCGTTCAGATTCGCGCCGTCGACATAGACCTGACCGCCGGCATCGTGCACCAGCGCACACAGTTCGGCGACCTCGTTCTCGTACACGCCGTGCGTGGACGGGTAGGTGATCATGATGCAGGCCAGGCGTTCGGCGTGGTCGGCGATCTTGGCCCGCAGATCGTCGAGGTCCACATCGCCGTTGGCCCGGCACTTCACCACCTCGACCCGCAGGCCCGCCATCGCGGCGGACGCGGCATTGGTGCCGTGTGCGCTGGACGGGATGAGGCAGGTATCGCGGCGGGTATCGCCCCGGTCCAGGTGATAGCGGCGGATGGCCAGCAGTCCCGCGTATTCGCCCTGGCTACCGGCGTTAGGTTGCAGACTCACCGCGTCGTACCCGGTGATCTCGGCCAGCCAGCGCTCCAGATCGTGGATCACCCGCCGCAGACCCGGCGTATCGGTGGCCGGGGCGTAGGGATGCAACCGCGCGAAGCCGGGCCAGGTGATCGGTTCCATTTCGGCGGTGGCGTTGAGTTTCATGGTGCACGAGCCGAGCGGGATCATGCTGCGATCCAGGGCGATGTCCTTGTCCGACAGCGCGCGCAGATACCGCAGCATCGCCGTTTCGGTCTGATACCGGGTGAACGCCGGATGGGTCAGGAACTCCGAGGCCCGGTCTTCGATCGCGGCGGTGGCCGGGTCGGCGGGGGCGATACCGAACGCGTCCAGCACGATCGCGAGGTGGTCGGCGGTGGTGGCCTCGTCGCAGGCCACGGTCACATGGTCGTCGTCCACCAGGCGCAGATTCACCCCGCGGGCGGCAGCCTTGGCGACCACTGTCTCCGCCTGGCCCGGCACCCGGGCCAGCACGGTATCGAAATAGCGGTCGTGCACCAGGGCCGTACCGAGCGACGCGGCCAGCCGCGTGGCGTGCCCGTGGACCCGGCGGGCGATGGCCCGCAACCCGTCCGCGCCGTGGTAGCAGGCGTACATACCGGCCACAATGGCCAGCAGTACTTGGGCAGTACAGATATTGGAAGTGGCCTTCTCCCGGCGAATATGCTGTTCGCGGGTCTGCAGGGCGAGCCGGTAGGCGGGGGCGCCGTCCGCGTCCTTGGATACTCCGACCAGCCGGCCCGGCAGCTGGCGTGCGTAGTCGGCGCGCACCGCCAGGTACCCGGCGTGCGGGCCGCCGAACCCCATCGGCACTCCGAAACGCTGGGTCGTCCCGAAACATACGTCCGCGCCCTGCTCACCCGGTGGCGTGATCAGGGTGAGCGCGAGCAGGTCCGCACCGGCGGCGACCAGCGCGCCGCGGTCGTGGGCGGCGGCGATCGTCGCCGACCAGTCCACGATCCGGCCCGAGGCGCCCGGCACCTGCAGGATCACACCGAAGAACTCCCCGTCGGGCAGACCGTCCGCGGCCAGGTCGGCCTCCACGATCTCGATGCCCAGCGGTTCGGCCCGGGTGGCCAGCACCGTACGGGTCTGCGGGAACAGGTCGCGGTCGATCACCAGCCGGGCGGGAGCCCGGCGATTGACCCGGCGCAGCAGTGTCATCGCCTCCGCGGCCGCGGTGGCCTCGTCGAGCATGGACGCATTGGCGACATCGGTGCCGGTCAGATCGGTCACCATGGTCTGGAAATTGAGCAGCGCCTCCAGCCGGCCCTGGCTGATCTCCGGTTGATAGGGCGTGTAGGCGGTGTACCAGGCCGGATTCTCCAGCAGATTGCGCACCAGCACCGGCGGGGTCAGAGTGTCGTAGTAGCCCAGGCCGATCATGGAGGTGGCGACATGGTCGGATTCGGCGAGCGCCGCGAGCTCGGCGAGCACCTCGTGTTCGGTGCCCGGCGCGGGCAGCCCGGCCAGCGGATCATCATCGCGGATCCCGGCGGGCAGCGCGGCGGCCGCCAGCTCGTCGGCCGACCCGACGCCGATCGCGCCGAGAATCCGCGCGAACTCGTGGTCATCCGGTCCGATATGACGATCTGCGAAGGTCTGGGTCACCGCGGCTCCCTGGGTGGGGCGGCCGACCGGCACGGTCGGCTCGGGGCCCTCCCCCTCTGTCGCGGCGCCTGAGAGCTTCGGCGGCCGGATCTCGCTCCGGTCCACCTTTCACCTTGGGCGGGTGGCCCGCAGCCACCACTTTCCAGAGGCGCCGGTTCCCGCACGGTCCTGGGGCCTGAGAGATTGACGGGGAGGTGCTGCTCCTTCGGCGCCCGGATCCGGCGAGGATCCGGGACTCTCCCGCACGGCTACGGCGCCCGCCAAGTCTAGCCCGGTGAGCAGCGAAGCCCGGGAGCCACCCGCCGGTATGTGTCATTCCCCTCATCCGGCCGGCCTGTGGTCGCCGGCGAGCGATCAGCCGGTTTTTCGGGTCAGGCGCGCCTTGCGGCGAAAGGACAATTCGTCCTCGGGACGTTCGCTGGTCTCCGAGGCGCGCTCGGCGGGGAATGCGGCGATGGCGCCGGTGAGCTCCCGCATGGCACTGTTCACCGCGATGCCGAATACCCCTTGGCCGCCCTGCAGTAAATCGACGACTTCTTCCGGTGAGGTGCACTCGTATACCGACGTCCCGTCGGAGAACAGAGTGATATTCGCCAGATCCTCTACTCCGCGACTACGCAGATGGTCTACGGCGATACGGATGTTCTGCAGCGAAATACCGGCATCGAGAAGCCGCTTGACGATTTTCAGGACCAGGATGTCCTTGAACGAATACAGTCGCTGGCTGCCCGAGCCCGCGGCCCCGCGAATGGAGGGCGCCACCAGGCCGGTCCGTGCCCAGTAGTCCAGTTGCCGGTAACTGATACCGGCGACCTGACAGGCCGTCGGCACCCGGTATCCGACCAGATCGTCGGGGACCGAATCGTCGGGGAACAATCCGGGTTGTATTTCGTAGCGCCGAGGCGGGCCCACTTCCGATCGCATATCCCGCATATTCTCTGCCACTGAACTACTCCCTTGCTCCGCCGATCAGTGCCCATAGCCGACGGCCCGGCGTCGACTATGAGGCTACTCTTCCCATTCTCTCGGCCGCAGCAGTGCCGAACCAAACGCGACGCGCGGTAACAGTCTCGACCTGTAGTTGAGGTCTAGAAAATAGTGGGGGTGCTCAACTGTCGGTCGCTTTGAAATCGTCCGGCGAGACCGACTCGAGGAACTCCTTGAACTTTTCGACCTCGTCCTCGCGTTCGTCGGGCATCACCAGACCGGCTTCCTCGAGCACCGATTCCGCCGCGTAGATCGGGCAGCCGACGCGCAGGGCGATCGCCACCGAATCCGACGGCCGCGCCGAGATCCGCACTTCGTTCTCGAAGACGAGATCGGCGTAGAACGTGCCTTCTTTCAGGTCCACGATATGAACCTCCTCGAGGGTATGCCCGAGATCCGCGATCAAAACCTTGATCAGATCGTGGGTGAGCGGCCGGATCGGTGTGACGCCCTCCTGTTCGAGCACAATGGCCGTGGCCTCCGCCTGTCCTATCCAGATCGGCAGATACCGCTCCCCCTCCGCCTCCCGCAGCAGCAGGACGGGCTGGTTCTGTGGCTGCTCGACCCGGATGCCGATCACGCGCATTTCGCTCATCGCACTGCCTCCCATACTCCCCGGCTGCCCGCCCTCGCCGATGCAGGGCTCGCCGTACCACGAGTCTAGGCGAATTCGGCGCGGCGCCGCGATCGCTGACGGACACCGGAATCGGTGTGTTGCCACCGGCGTACCCCCCGGCCACTCGGCCGCAGGTCAGACCGGATTCCGCCGATGACGGCGGGAATCGGACGCTCGGCTCATCCGCCGAGCGAGTTGCGCACCGACGCCTTCACCAGGCTCGCGTGCAGCGTCAGCGACAGTGCGGCAAGTTCGCGGACCGTCTCCTCGGCCCGCGCCCGGGCACCGGCGTCGCGGCTCTTGGCGATCGGTGCCGCGATCTGCGCCACCAACGCCGCCTCCCGGTCCGCGGCGAGTTTGAACGCCCGGAGATGCCGCGCCTCCAAACCGAATTCGGCCATCGCCTTGGCGGTCGCCGCCAGGGTCACCGCATCGGCGTCGAAGAACCCGGCCGGGCCCGGGGTGATCAGGTTCGCCCGGATCAGATCGTTGAGGAATGTCTCATCGACCCCGGCTCGGTCCAGCAGGTCCGCCCGGGTCACCCGGATCTGGTGATCGAATTCGAAATCGTCCGGCGTGACGCGGCCCGGTGGCACACCCAGCCGGCGCGGCGGGCGCGGCAGCACCTCGGTGCCGTCGTCCGGCTCCGAATGACCCGTCTCCGGCCGGGCGGTCCGCGCCCGGGCACGGGCTTCCCGCACCCCGAGCGTCGCGGCACCGCTGTCGATCGCCTCGAGTTGTTCCTTGATCACCTTCAACGGCAGGTACTGGTCACGCTGCGCCGTCAGGACGAAACGCAACCGTTCACAGTCCGCGACCGAGAACCGGCGGTAACCGGACGGCGTCCGCTCCGGCCGGATCAGGCCCTCCGCTTCCAGGAAGCGGATCTTGGAAATGGTGATATCCGGAAAATCCGGTCGCAGCAGATCGAGCACGGAGCCGATCGACATCCCTCCGTGCGCCCACTGCTGCGCCGCGCCTGTCATGATCTCGAGTCTTTCATGCCGAGGCGCCGATCACCCGGACCGGCGCACCGATCGTCAGCTGTTCACAGACTTCCCGCACCGGCCGCCGAACCGGCCTCCTGGGTCCGCGGACCCGTGAGGAAAACCAGCCGGAACTTACCGATCTGTACCTCGTCACCGTTCTGCAGCTCCGACGAATCCACCGGCTCGCGATTGACGTAGGTGCCGTTCAGGCTGCCCACATCGACGACCTGGAAGGAATCCTCGTCCTGCCGGAACTCGGCATGCCGACGACTGACGGTGACATCGTCGAGAAAGATATCGCTGTCGGGATGCCGACCGGCCGAGGTGGTGGGCTGGTCCAGCAGAAAACGCGAACCCGCGTTCGGGCCGCGTTTGACGACGAGCAGCGCCGCCCCGACCGGAAGACCCTCGACACCCTGCACCGGCTGTTCACCGGTCGGCTCGCCGGAGCGCGATGCGTCGACCTCGTTCAGGAAATCCGCGCGGAAGACCGACGTCGTCTCGGCCGCGGTCTCCCCGTAACCCGGGTCTTTGTTCTCGCTCACCGTTTCTCTCCTCCTCGAACCTCATAAACCATGCAGGCAGATGCCGCGATAAGACGTGGCTGGGCGGCCCCGACTCCGGGCGGCACATCCGTTGGCATTGACCGTACCCTGCCGGGCCGTACCCGTGCAGGTAGAACCGGGAAGGCTGGATCAGCCCCCGATAACTCCTTGATAACCCGCGGCATCGAGCAGTTCACCGAGGCTCGAGTCCAATGCGGTCGCATCGGCCACCTCGAGTTCGAACAACCACCCCTCACCGTAGGGATCGATATTCAGCGTTTCCGGATTCGCCTCCAGTTCCTGGTTCACTGCAACGACTTTCGCGCTCAGTGGAGCGTAGATATCGGAAACGCTCTTGGTCGATTCGACCTCGCCGATACCGTCCCCGGCGGCAACGTCGGCGCCGGATTCGGGCAACTGCACGAACACGACGTCACCGAGTTGCGACTGGGCGTAATCGGTGATCCCCACCAGGACACGGGTGGGCTCGATCCGACGTACCCATTCATGTTCCGCGGTGTAACGCAGATCCTCCGGAACCCGGCTCACGTGATGTCCTCTCCTCGTGTCGTCGTGCACGATGCCCGCAACTCTATGCGAGCCCACCGCCCTCTGCCGCGCCGGTATCCCCGCCGTGTGTGGCACGGCCTCCGGCGGGCGCCGGCGGAATCCGGCGCGCCACGGCGACGGCGCGGCCCAGGTAGAGCAGACCGGTCCACACATAGACAGCCGTACCCCAGATCAGTAGTGCCCCACCGAACGCGGCGCCGAAACCATCGCCGGCCCAGTCCATCTCCCCGGCCAGCAGCCACGGCAGCGCCGACATGAGCGCGAACGTGGCCGCCTTGCCCAGATAGATGACCTCGGGCGGGTCGAGGTCACGCCGACGGTAGACCGTCAGGGTCAGGGTCAGCACCGCGTCGCGTCCGATCAGCAGGGCGGCCACCCACCAGGGGATCAGCCCGCGGACGACGAAGGCGACCAGCGTCGTCACCAGATAGAGCCGGTCGACGAAGGGGTCCAGCAGGGCGCCGAGCCGCGAGGACTGGTCCAGCAGCCGGGCCAGTTTGCCGTCGAGGAAATCGGTGAGCCCACTCAGGATGAGCAGGACGAACGCCCAGCCGTCGGCATGCTCCACCAGGAGCAGCCACAGGAAGAGCGGGACACCGATCAACCGCAGCACGCTGAGGACGTTGGGGACGGTGAGCAGCCGGTCGGACAGGACCGCGGCGAGCGCACCACCGGGATCTCGGCCCGCGGTCTCTGATCCGCCGGTTCCCGAATCGCTCATCACATGGGTGTGCTTACCGTATGGCGCCCACCCGCGCCAGCACACCCCGCCGCGTCATTCGATGAAAGAATGAGTATGAAACCATCTCACCATCGAGTCGGGTGAGAGGAAGATCATGTCAGAGTTCGACTACGACGTCGTGGTCATCGGGTCGGGGTTCGGCGGGAGCGTGAGCGCCCTGCGCCTCACCGAGAAAGGCTACCGGGTCGGAGTCCTCGAGGCCGGGCGGCGCTGGGACGCCGAGACGCTGCCGCGCAGCAACTGGAACCTCCGCAAATCCATCTGGGCACCGAAACTCGGGTTCACCGGGCCCCAGCGGATCAGCCTGCTCGGCAAATGCGCGGTGTTCTCCGGCGTCGGCGTGGGCGGCGGCTCGCTCATCTACGGCAACACACTCTACGAACCGCTCACCGACTTCTTCACCGATCGGCAGTGGGCGCACATCACCGACTGGCAGGCCGAACTCGCGCCCTACTACGACCAGGCGCGCCGCATGCTCGGCGTGACGACCAACCCGCGGACGACCCCGGCCGACGAGGTGATCCGCGAGGTCGCCACGGATATGGGTGTGGGCGAGACCTTCCACTCCACCGACGTCGGGGTGTTCTTCAACGAGGACGACCCGGGCACCGAGGTCGACGATCCCTATTTCGGCGGTGCCGGTCCGCGCCGCAGCGGCTGTGTGCACTGCGCCCGCTGCCTGACCGGCTGCCCACACAACGCGAAGAACACGACCACCACCAACTACCTCTTCCTGGCCGAGCAGGCCGGTGCCACCGTGCACCCGCTCACCGCCGCCACCGCGGTGCGGCCGCTGCCCGGCGGCGGCTACGCCGTCGATACCGCCCGGCCCGACCGGTGGATCCGCAAGCGCAAACGAACCTTCACCGCGGAGCAGGTGGTGTTCGCGGGTGCGGCGCTGGGCACCCAGCAGTTGCTGCACCGGATGCGGGAGCGGGGCGTCCTGCCGGGGCTCTCCCCACGCCTGGGTGAACTCACCCGTAGCAATTCCGAGGCGATCCTGGCGGTGGTGAGCCGGTCGCGCCGAGATTTCGCGGCCGGTGTCGCCATCACCTCCTCGATACATCCCGAGGCGAACACCCATATCGAGGTGTGCCACTACGGCAAAGGGCAGAACGCGCTGTTCCCGCTCTCGGCCCCGGTGATCGACGGCGGGGCGTTCCGGTTCCTGCGTTTCCTGCTCGCCGCGGTGGCCCACCCGGTGGTGTTCTTGCGCAGTTTCAACGCCCGGCACGCCTCGGAGCGATCGGTGATCCTGCTGGTCATGCAGTCGCTGGACAATTCGCTCACCTCGTTCCTGCGGCGCGGCGGATTGACGACGAAACAGGGCACGGGTGAGCCGAACCCGACCTGGATCCCGCTGGCGCACGAGGTCGGCCGACGGTTCGCGGCCAAGATCGACGGGGACACCCACGGGCTCTACACCGACGTCCTCGATATTCCGGCGACCGCGCACTACATCGGTGGCTGTGTGATCGGAGACCGGCCCGAAACGGGCGTGGTGGACCCCTATCAGCGGGTCTACGGGCATCCCGGCCTGCATATCGCCGACGGGTCCGCGGTCACCGCCAATCTCGGGGTGAACCCATCGCTGACCATCACCGCGCAGGCCGAACGCGCCATGGCGTTCTGGCCGAACAAGAACCAAGAGGACACCCGGCCGGGTTTGGGCACCCCGTATCAGCGGATTACTCCCGTGGCGCCGACGCGGCCGGCGGTTCCCGCCGCGGCGCCCGGGGCGCTGCGCCTGCCCCTCACCCCGCTGCGGGCGAGCTGAGCCGAACCGGCCCCGGGCCCGCGCGCACCCGGGGCCGGGACGTACCGCCGGATCGGTACCGTTACCGCGTGTCCACCGGTCGTATCCCGCTGCGCTCCTACACTCCCGCCGAGGACGTACTCGCCCGCGGCCGGGCCGTCCGCGACCGGGTACCGCCCACGGTCCGGAACCGCGCCGTCGGCACCGGCGGACGACCGTCGGTGGTGGAGTTCGTCGAGGCGAGCAATGCCGGTCGGATCGAGGAGCTGATCCCGCTGCGCATCGGCCGGATGATCGCCTCGCCGTTCGCGTTCTACCGGGGCTCCGCCGGGCTGATGGCCACCGATCTGGCGGGCAGCCCCGATACCGGCTTCACCGCCCAGCTCTGCGGGGACGCCCACGCCGGCAACTTCGGCCTCTACGGCACCTCCCGCGGCGAGATCGTCATGGACATCAACGATTTCGACGACACCGTGCCGGGCCCGTGGGAATGGGACCTGGAGCGGCTCGCGGCCAGCCTGGTCCTGGCGGGACGGGTCGGCGGCGCGGGCGAGGAGGAATGCCGGACCGCCGCCGCGGACGCCGCACGCAGCTACCGGCGCGTCGCGGCCGTCCTCGCCGAACGGCCCTTCCTGACCACCTGGTCCGCGCTCGCCGACGAATCCGTCCTCGACCGCGTCGAGGCCGAGGATCTGCTGGACAACTTCAAGAAGGCCGCCAAGAAGGCCCGCAAGAACAACAGCGACAAGGTCGTGCGGAAGTGGACCCATATCGACGACCACGAAACCGGTATCGACAGGCACCGTTTCGTCGCCGACCCCCCGCTCCTCACGACCGTCGGCCAAGAGGTCGAGGACGCGGCCATCGATGCCCTCGAACGCTACGGTACGTCGCTGCGGGAATCACGGCAGGAGCTGCTGGGCCGGTTCGCGGTGGCCGATATCGCGTTCCGCATCGTCGGTACGGGTAGCGTCGGTCTGCACAGCTACGTCGCACTGCTGCACGGCAATTCGGGCGAGGTACTGGTCCTGCAACTCAAACAGGCGGCACCCTCGGCGCTGGCGCCCGTACTCGGCAGCGCCGCGCCGAAACACGAGGGTAAGCGAATCGTGCAGGGCGCCAGGCTGGTTCAGACCGAGACCGATATTCTGCTCGGCTGGACCACCATGTCCGTACCCACCGCCGACGGCACCCGCGAGCTGCCGTTCATCGTCCGTCAGTTCCGCAATCTCAAGGGCGGGATCGCCCCGGAGGAACTCGAACCGCACGACCTCGACGACTACGGCCGGCTGGCCGGAGCGCTGCTCGCCCGTGCCCACGCCCGCTCGCTGGATCCACGTCTGATCAGCGGTTATCTGGGCGAAGACGAGGAATTCGACACCGCGATCGCCGAGTTCGCGGTGCGTTACGCCGACCGCGCCGAGGCCGATCACGGCGAACTCGTCGCGGCGGTTCGCGCCGGTAAACTTCCCGCGCAGGAGCCGGACCGGTAGTTTCGAAGAGGTGCGCCGCACAGCCGGCGCCGCCACAGCCTCGGCTCGGACACCATTGCCTCGGCTCGGACGCGAAGGGCGGTCACCATGCTCGTGCAGGTACAGAACAGCACCGACAGCATTGCCGAACGTGCCCTGGTCGATTGGCTCAGCGGCTGGGACGGCGCGGGGAGCCCGCAGGGAGTCGCGACGGTGAACTGCGGCCTCGTCCATCAGGGCGAGGCCTACCATTTCGACGCCGTGGTGTGGACGCCCACCAGCTGTGTGGTCATCGATGTCGCGGGACTGCGTTCGCCACACGGCGGCACCCTGCAGGTCCCGCTGACCGGCGACTGGACCCTCAACGGGGTGCGCGCCGAACTCGAGACCAGCGACAACCGTTCACCGCTGGACCGATCCCGCGAACACACCTTCGCCCTGCAGACGTGGCTGGCCGCCCGCGGGCTGGGACAGCGCGCGGTACACGGTGTCGCGCTGGTCGTGCCCCTGCAGAACGCGCCCGTGCAGATCGAGCAGAAGGTGCAGGACCCGAGTTTCGACGTGATCCTCGGTGACGACGGGAACGGGCTGCGGGAGTACTTCGGCGTGCTCGCCCAACGCGAATCGCACCGCTGGACCGCCAACGATGTGGCGGTGTCGTTCCGCGGGATGGGGATGCTGCCGTACCTCCCGGCGCCGCAGCGCCTGCTCGAAGAGGGATTCCTCGGCCCCATCGATGTCACCCTGTGGCACGGCGGCCCGGCCCAGGCCGAGGCCGAACAGTACGCCGAGGATCTCGCCGAGTACGAACGCGCCGCCGGGACGCGACGGTTCCGCTCCCCCTGGTACAGCCCGTGGCGGCTGTACCCGCGTGAGGTCGGTGATATCGACTTCGGCCGCGCCGCCATGCGCGCGGGCTTCGCACTCGGGATGTTCATCGCGATCGCCTGGATGCTGTGGTTCCTGATCACCGCCTTCCTCACCTACGGCCCCGGGTGAGTTTCGCGGGCCGGACGGCGGCGCCCTGGGTGTAGTCCCCGGGACATTGGAACGCGGGCTGCGAAGACGAGTAGCCGATCGCGACCGTGTTCATGGGTAGGACCGGGTTGGACACGGCCACGGCACGATCACTCGCGGCTCGACTCCTGCCGGACCACTCCGGCGACCGAACCGATAGGTGCCGTCGGACCGTTCGCATTGTCTGTCGGCGGCTCCGTGCGAATCGCGGATGGGCTTCGACCGGCTGCGCCCACTAGGGTCGGACCGTGAGCACAGCATCCGGGGCGCCGGATCCGTTCGGCGCGAACCGGCCCACCGGCCGTATCCAGCCCATGGGCGAAGACCGTCCGGGAACACCGGACGCCGCCGATGCGCACCCGAACCACACCGGCACCGCCGAAGCGGCAGGAACCGCCGAACCCCGGCGGGTCCGCGGGCCCGGCAGCACCACGAACCCGCTCACCACCGCGGCGACCGCGGCCGCCGGCGCGACCGTCGCGGTGGCCCTCCCGTGGTCGTTCCCGCCGGGCGGCGGAGAGACCACCTTCGATCTCGCGGTGAACGAGCAGGTCGATCCACGATTGGATCCGCGGCCCTGGATCGCCGAGGTACTCACCCTCGCGACCAATACCGGGGTGGTCCTGGCCATCCTGTGCGGTGGTGCCGCCTGGTTCGCCTGGCAGCGCAAATGGTGGGAGACCACGACCATGGTGCTGGTGCCGGAGACCGCTGTCGCGGTCAACGCCTGGGCGTTGAAACCATTGTGGTCACGCCCCCTGCACGACTATCTCGCCTACCCGAGTGGCCATACCGTGCACCTGGTGGCAGTGGTCACCACACTGGTCCTGCTGCTGCGCTCGATGCGCGCCCGTGCGGTGATCGTCGCGCTCACGGCCGTCGCCTGGTTCGGGGCGGGCATCGGGATGGTCGCGCTGGACTATCATCTCGCCACCGATGTCCTCGGCGGCGCCGCGGCCGGTATCGCGCTGGCCATCGGCCTCTACTGGGTGGCGGTCCACCTCGCCCGCCTCGCGGGGACCCGTTCCGGTTAGACCGGCCCGGGCCCCGCGTGCCGACTAGTGCCGCTCGTACACGCTCGCGTCGTCCAGCATCGCGGCGCCGAGCATGGACTCCGGCACACCCAGCGCCTCGACGAGTGTGAGCGCGTCCGGACGAAGCCGGTCGACGAGTTCGTTCACCCCGCGCCGGATCGCCTTGGCCCGTTCCACCGAGATGAACCGGTGCATGATGTACCAGGCCGAGTTCTCCTCGAGGATCGAGTACACGTACAGATCGCAGACGGTTTCGGCCAGCCGGCGGGGCTCCTCCTCCTCGATATCGGCGATGCCCTCGATGAAGGCCTCGAGGATCAGCCGGTCGATATGGGCGGCGCCCGCGGCGAGAATATGGTCCTGGGCGTTGTTGAACGCCTCGAACGGCTCGGTCTCCTCGGCGCGGGCCCGCAACCGGTGCGCGGCCGTGCGGGTCAGATAGTCCTCGCGGTCGGCGAACAACGCCAGTTGCGTATCGCGGCGCCCCAGATCGCCCTCGTCGACCGTCTCGCCGCCGCGATCGCGCAGGGTCTGGATGAGCTGGCGCACCCCGGACCGTTTCCGCACCACATCACCGGCCATGGTCGCGGCGAACCGAACCCAGCCCAGCGCGTCCAGGTCGCGGATCTCGTCGGCGTAGGAGGTCAGGATCTCCTTGGCGACCAGCTGGGTGAGCACCACATTGTCGCCCTCGAAGGTGGTGAACACATCGGTATCCGCCTTCAGGGTCACCAGCCGGTTCTCCGTCAGGTAGCCGGCGCCGCCGCACGCCTCGCGGCATTCCTGGATGGCGCGGGTGGCGTGGCGGGTCTGCGCCACCTTCAGGCCGGCGGCCCGCTTCTCCAGCGCCCGCTGCGCCCCGGGTGCCAGATCCTGACCGGTCTGCACCAGGTGCATCCGGCGGACGAGATCGTTCTGCGCGAACGCCAGCGCATAGGAATGCGCGAGCAGCGGCAGCAACCGGCGCTGATGCATCCGGTAGTCCAGCAGCAAGGTCTCGTTGCCGTTGTCCGGATCGCCGAACTGGCGGCGCTTCAGCGCGTACCGCAGCGCGATACTCAGCGCGACCCGGGCGCCGGCCGCCGCGGCACCACCGACGCTGACCCGCCCGCGGACCAGGGTGCCGAGGGTGGTGAAGAAGCGCCGGCTGGGGTTGTCGATCTCGGAGCGGTAGGTACCGTCCGGTTCCACATCGGCATAACGGTTGAGCAGATACTCCCGCGGAATCCGCACCTGGTCGAAGACGATGCGGCCGTTGTCCACACCGGGCAACCCACCCTTGCGCCCGCAGTCGGAGGTGGTGACACCGGGTAGATCGTTGCCCTGCTCGTCCCGGATCGGGACCAGCAGACAGTGCACCCCGTGCTCGCCCGCCGGGGTCCGCAGCTGCGCGAAAACGGCGGCCATCCGCGCGTGTTCGGCGGCGCCGCCGATGTAGTCCTTCCGCGCCGAGGGGGTCGGCGTGTGGATCACGAATTCCTCGGTGGCCGGGTCGTAGGTCGCGGTGGTCTCCAGATTCGCGACATCGCTCCCGTGGCCGGATTCGGTCATCGCGAAACAGCCGAGCAGATCCAGCGAGATCAGCCGCCGGATGTGCTCGCGGTGCCGTTCGGTGCCCAGGTTCTCCACCGCGCCCCCGAACAGCCCCCACTGCACACCGGACTTCACCCACAGCGACAGATCGGCGTAGGCGAGCATCTCGAGGCCGACGACGGCCGCGCCGGGTTCCCCGGTGCCGCCGTTCTCCCGCCGGAAACCCCGTTCGGCGTAATCGAGTTTCGCCAGCGACCGCATCTGCTCCAGCACCCGGGCCCGCGCCTCGGGCAGATCCAGGTCGGGATCGCCGGTGTACTCCGGCCCCGCGAGCTGAGTGCGGGCCTGTTCCCGGACCTCGCCCCACGGCCCGTCCAGTGCCGCACGTAAACGTTGCGCTGTCGAAGTGCTGCCGGTGCTCATACTTCCGACCCTAGCGGGCCCGGCCGGCGCGGCCCGTCACACACCGCGCAGGGACGGAACGAAGGCGGAGATACGCACACGCGGCGGTGTAACGCAGAACACGTACTGTGTAACGCCCCCGCAACCGGGTATGGCGCCTGTGAAGACGGCCCAGGTCAGCGGGGTGATCGGGACGTTTTCTCCACTCGGCATGTCAAATAAACCGGTCCGTAACAAACGTCACATTTTCCAGACCCCGTTTGTGGTGGAAAAGAGGCCCCTCCGGCCACTACCTTCGCGGCTATGGCTGCGCAAGGAATTCTGGAAGGAGCGACTTCCCAACCACCGATCTCCCCGGACCCGTCCGGTTACGCCGACTCCCGGCGAAATCCCCTGCGCCTGCCCGTCCTCACCGGCGCCATCGGCAAGCTGGTCGCCGATCGTCCCGCCACCGCCGACACGATCGTGTCCGCCCCCGCACCGCTGCAGCCCATCGATCTCTCCGATGACGCCGCGGTCGCCGAGGTACTCGATCTCGCGGTGCGCATGGGTGAGGTCGTGCTGGCTTCGGGTTCGGCTGTCACCGATACCGAAACCACGGTGCGGTTCATTGCCGCCACATACGGGCTGTCGGCCTGCGATGTCGAGGTCACCTACAACGCCATCCGCATCTACGCGCACCGCGGCGCGCGGCTGCCGTCGGCGAGTTCGATGCGCGTCGTGCAGTACCGCTCGCTGGACTTCACCCGGCTCGCCGCGGTGGACCGGCTCACCCGCCGCATCCGCCGCGATGTCGTGCCGCCCGACCAAGCGCGTCAGGCCCTGGATGCCATCACCTCCGCGCCTCATCCGTACAAGCGGTGGACGGCCACCTTCGGCTGGTCGCTCATGGCGGCCGCGATTTCGCTGCTGCTCGGCGGCGGGTTCCTGGTGGCGGCGCTCAGCTTCGTCACCACGGCATTGATCGACCGGACCAACCGGGCGCTCAACCGGCGCGGCCTGCCGTTCTTCTTCCAGCATCTGGTGGGCGGCGCGA
Source organism: Nocardia rhamnosiphila NBRC 108938 (assembly GCF_000720425.1). GTDB lineage: Bacteria > Actinomycetota > Actinomycetes > Mycobacteriales > Mycobacteriaceae > Nocardia > Nocardia rhamnosiphila. The sequence goes on from NZ_JOAJ01000001.1 coordinate 1,785,702, forward strand.
TCGCGGCCGTCCCCGCGGTCGTCCTGGCCGCCTTCGCCGGGCCCCTGGGTATCTCGGTGAGTCCGACGCTGATCATCGCGGCCGGAATCACGGTACTGCTCAGTGGTTTGAGCCTGGTGGGTTCGGTGCAGGACGCGATCACCGGTGCGCCGATCACGGCGGCCGCGCGCATGCTCGAACTGCTGATGATGACCGGCGGCATCATTGCCGGTATCGCGCTGACCCTGCGCATCGGCGAGATGTTCGACGCCACGGTTCCGTTGGACATGAGCCCCGGGCACGGATTGTCGAACCTGCCGGTCCAGGTCGTCGCCGGTGCCGTCGCGGCGCTGGCATTCGCGCTGGCCTGCTACGCGGAGCGGCGAGCGCTGGCCGCGGCCGCGGGCAGCGGGGCCATGGGCACCATCTGCTACCTGATGGTGATCACCGCCGGATTCGGTCCGGTCGTCGCCGCGGGTGCGGCCGCCATCGCGATCGGCCTCGTCGGTGGCCTGTTCGCCCGGCGCGCGCTGACCCCGCCGCTGGTCGTGGCGCTCGCGGGGATCACCCCGCTCCTGCCCGGCCTGAGCATCTACCGGGGGCTGTACGGCCTGCTCAACGACGAACTGGCGCGCGGCGCCAACCAGCTGCTGGCCGCCTTCGGTATCGGCTGCGCCCTGGCCGGCGGTGTGACGCTCGGTGAATGGTTCGACCGGACGGTGCGCCGCCCGCCGATCCTGCGCAAGTTCGGCAACCTGCGCCGCCCGGTGGTCAAGCGCAGGAAGCGGCCCACCGTGAACCTGGGCAAACGGCGCCCGACAGTGAACCTGGGCAAGCGGCGGGCGACCCCGCCGGGCCGCCACCCCCTCCGCGTCCCCGTGCAGCATTCGACCCACCCGGAAACCTCGGTGGCGCTGCCTCCCGGTTTCCCCGCGGCGGGCCAGCTGCCGCAGGTGCCGAAACTCGCGGCACCGCAGCGGCCCACACCCGCTGGGGCGCCGGCGCCCCGGACCCCCGCTCCGCAGGTGCCCGAACCGACCGGGCGCGGGACGGCGCCGGTACCGGAGTTCGATCGAGGGGCGTGGACGCGCGACCTGGACCCGGCGCCGGCGGGCCCGCCGTCGGCACTGCCCACCGAGATGCTGGAGATGCCGGCACTGCCGGCGGATCTGGTGGGCCTGCCCGCCGGACCACTGGGTGCCACCGAGGACATCCTGCCCACCGAAGCAATGCCGATCCTCGTGCCCGCCGAACCGGCCGGTCTCGCGGAACCGGTGGGAGTGGGCGTGGGCGAACCGGTGGGTGTCGGCGCGGCGGACGCGCGGCTCGCGCCGACCGAACCGCTCCCCGCCGCACTGCGCCCCGACGGCCGCTGACGGAGAAACCCTGACAGGGAGCCGGAGCCGGTATCGTCGGGGTGTCGACCGCCCGGTCGCGCGGTGTGCCCGGCACACCGCGCGACCGGCGCAATCGGTCCGGGCGAGGTGCCCGCACCGCATTCGCAGGAAGGTTCACTCGATGCCGGACGCCCCCGAAACCGCCGAACCGGCCGTATCCTCGTTCTCCACCCGGATCCGGGAGGCCACCGCCCGCGAACACGAGGAGGCGGAGAACTCGGCCTTCATCACCGAGATGCTGGAGGGGTCACTGGGGATCGAGTCGTATCGCCGCTACACCGGTCAGCTCTGGTTCATCTACCGGGCCCTGGAGTCGCATGCCGACGCGCTCGCCACCGACCCGGTGGCCGGCCCGTTCATCAAACCGGAACTGGCCCGCACCGCCGAACTGGAACGGGACCTGGCCCATCTCGCCGGCCCCGGCTGGCGCGAAGATCTCACCCCGCTGCCCGCCACGGCCGCCTACGCCGCGCGGATCGAGGAATGCGCCCGGACATGGCCGGGCGGCTATATCGCCCACCACTACACCCGTTACCTCGGTGATCTCTCCGGCGGTCAGGTGATCCGCGGCAATGCGGAAAAACTGTGGGACCTACCCCACCGGGGCGACGGAGTGCGGTTCTACGTTTTCGAGCAGATCGGTAATCCCGCGGCGTTCAAACGCGACTACCGGGCGCTGCTCGACCGGATCGGCGTGGACGAGCTCGAGCAGCGCCGCATCCTCGACGAGGGCAAACGCGCCTTCGTACTCAACCGCGCGGTGTTCACCGAACTGGCCGCCGAATTCCCGGCCCGGCGCCCTTCCTGATCGGCGACCGGCCGACCTGGTCGTCTGATACATTCCGGCCCGTAGCCACCGTGAGCGAAGGGTGAACCGTGTCCGAAACCTCTGCCGCCGACCCGGTACCGGCCGACGAGTACCCCGTGATCGTCGTCGGGGCCGGGCTGGCCGGTCTCGTCGCCACCTATGAGCTGACCAAGGCCGGACACCGGGTGCTCGTACTCGACCAGGAGAACCGCAACAACCTGGGGGGCCAGGCGTTCTGGTCGCTCGGCGGCCTGTTCTTCGTGGACAGCCCGGAGCAGCGGCGCCTCGGTATCAAGGACTCCTACGAGCTGGCGCTGCAGGACTGGCTGGGTTCGGCCGGGTTCGACCGCGACGACGAGGACCATTGGGCCCGGCAGTGGGCCGAGGCCTACGTCCGGTTCGCCGCCACCGAGAAGCGCGACTATCTCTACGACCTCGGCCTGCGGGTGACCCCGCTGGTCGGCTGGGCCGAACGCGGCGGCGCCCTCGCCGACGGGCACGGGAACTCGGTACCGCGGTTCCATATCTCCTGGGGCACCGGACCGGGCGTGCTCGAGGTATTCCTGAATCCCGTGCTGGACGCCGAGCGCAAGGGCCTGGTGCGTTTCGCGTTCCGCCACCGGGTCGACGAACTGCTCGTCCACGACGGCGCGGTCACCGGAGTACGCGGCAGCGTACTCGAACCCACCGAACTCGCCCGCGGTGTCGCGTCCTCGCGCACGGTGGTCGGCGATTTCGAACTCCACGCCCGGGCCGTGCTGGTCACCTCCGGCGGTATCGGCCACAATCACGACCTCATCCGGCAGAACTGGCCGGCGGACCGGCTCGGCCCCGTACCGCGCACCATGATCTCGGGGGTGCCCGCCCATGTGGACGGGCGAATGCTCGGTATCTCCGAATCGGCCGGCGCCGCCCTGGTGAACCGGGACCGGATGTGGCACTACACCGAAGGCATCAACAACTGGGACCCGATCTGGCCCGATCACGCCATCCGGATCATTCCCGGTCCGTCGTCGCTGTGGTTCGACGCGAACGGTCGACGGCTGCCGGCGCCGTGCTTCCCCGGTTTCGATACCAATTCGACCATGAAGGCGATCCTGGCGACCGGCTACGACTATTCGTGGTTCGTGCTGACCCAGTCGATCATCGAAAAAGAATTCGCGCTGTCCGGGTCCGAGCAGAACCCGGACATCACCAGCAAGGACCGGCTCACCACGGTCCGCAGCCGCTTCACCAAGGGCGCCCCGCCACCGGTGGAGGCGTTCAAGGAACACGGAGTGGATTTCGTGGTGGCCGATACGCTGCGCGAACTCGTCGACGGGATGAACGGCCTCGCCCGCGGCCCGCAACTGGACCACGCCGCAATGGAACGCCAGATCGTGGCCCGTGATCGCGAGATCACCAACAAGTTCAGCAAGGACGCCCAGGTGACGGCGATCCACAACGCGCGCACCTTCTTCGGGGACCGCACCGCCCGGGTCGCCAAACCGCATCGGATTCTCGATCCGGCCGCCGGCCCGCTCATCGCGGTCCGGCTCAATATCCTGACCCGCAAAACCCTCGGCGGACTGCAGACCGATCTCCATTCCCGGGTGATGCGACCGGACGGCACCCCGCTGCCCGGCCTCTACGCCGCCGGAGAGGTCGCCGGCTTCGGCGGCGGCGGCGTGCACGGATACAACGCCCTGGAAGGTACGTTCCTGGGCGGCTGCATATTCTCCGGCCGGACCGCCGGCCGTGCGCTCGCCACCACGCTGAGCCGTGCCTGAACAGCCGGCCCGGCCTGCCACGGCCGGGCCGGTCTAGTCCTGTGAGAGCAGCCGTCCAGCCTCGGCGGCCAGCGCCGACAGCTGCCGGGCCTGCCGTCCGGTATCGATGGCCGGGCGACCGGAACCGATCCGGGTGGCCAGCGACAATGCCGCCACCGTGACCCCGCGGCGGCGTACCGGTACGGCCACACAGCCGATACCGGCGACCGCTTCCTCGTTGTCGACGGCGATACCCTGCCTGCTGCGGATCCGCGCCAGCTCCCGGTGCAGTTCCAGCCGATCACCGATGGTGCGCGGGGTCAGCCGGGGAAGCTGTTCGCGCAGTGAGGTTTCCACCACGCCGGGGTCCAGGCTCGCCAGCAGCGCCTTGCCCAGCGCGGTGCTGTGCGCCGGCAATCTACCGCCGACCCGGGTGGGGACGGCCGCGCTCTGCCGGCCGCCGGTCTTGTCCAGATAGACGACATCGCGGCCGTCGAGCACTCCCAGATGCCCGACCGACAGGGTGCGCTGGCACAGCTCGTGCAGCAGCGGGCCGATCACCGCCCGTAATTCGTTGTGGCCCGCGGCCAGCCCACCCAGTTCCAGGGTGCGCAGGCCCAGCCGGTAACCGCCCGGATAGTGCGCCAGCCAGCGCAACCGGATCATCTGGTCCAGGATGCGATGGACCGTGGAACGCGGCAACCCGGTGCGTTCCACCAGATCCTGGAGCGTGAGCACGGGCGTCGCCGGCTCGAAAGCGTCCAGGATCAATGTCATCCGCTCGATCATCGACACGGGGGGCGCGGGCCGGGCCGGGGTTTGCGCACCCCGCCACGACCCGCCCGGCTCCGGGTCGGCCAGCACCTCGACCGTCATGACTTACCTCCATCGTGCAGCCCGGCCAGCATATGCGCAGCGAACCGCACCGTACCGACGATGCCCCTTTCGGTACCTGTGCAAACCATCACAGGCCGCTCAGCTCGGCAGGAAGGGGGCGTTGAAAACACTGCACAGCCACCGTCCGTCCACCAGCTCCATCACCGTGGACACCGACAGCTCCCGCGCCGTCTCCGCCTCGCCCGCAACCTGGTTGAGAGTGGTGATCTGTACCTGGACGTCGGCGCGGGTGTCGCCGTCGGTCATGGTCGCCGTACAGCTGGCGTCCCCCGCCCGGGAACGCTCCGGGTCGGCGGAGATCAGTACCCGGGCCATCGGCAGTACGGTCGCGGCCTGGCTCTTCCACTGGCCGGTGGCGCCGGCCTGTACCTTCTGCTCCCAGCCCGCCGGGTCGTCGTAGTCGTAGCTCGCGACGAGCGCGGTGTACGCGCAGGCCGCCTGTTCGGCGGCGGTTTTCGCATCGGCGGGAGGTGGCGCGCCCGGATGATCCCCACCGCGCACGAGGCCGGTGAACCAGGCCGTCGCACCGAACACCGCGACCACGACGACGGCCGCGAGCCCCGCGAGCAGGCGGCGCCGCGAAGTCCGCGGCCCGGCCGGCCCGCCCGCGGCGGGCGGCGGAACCGGCACGGTGAGTACGGCCGGCACGGTTACCGCCGGTTCGGTGAGTGCGCGACGCGCGGCCAGCGCCAATTCTCCGCAGCCGGAGAACCGTTCGTCCCTGTTCTTGGCCATGGCGCGGGCGATGACACCGTCGAAGCCGGACGGCAGCCGCGGATCCACCGCCGAGGGCCGCGGCACCGGAGCATTGAGGTGGGCGTTGACCAGTGCCCCGGTGGTCGCGGCCGGATACGGCAGGCGCCCGGTCAGCAGGTAGTAGAGGGTGCAGCCGAGCGAGTACACATCGGCGCGGCGGTCGATATCGGGGCGCATCTCGAACTGTTCGGGCGCCGCGTAGTGGAAGCTCGCGTACAACTCGCCGGTGCGCGTGAGTCCGTCGGTACGGTCCAGCGCTTTGGCGATGCCGAAATCGGAGAGGTACACCTGCTGCTGTTCACCCCAGGCCAGCAGGATGTTCGCGGGTTTCACATCCCGGTGCAGTACACCCGCCGCGTGGGCGTGATCGAGGGCGCGCGCGGTTTCCTCGGTGATCCGCACCGCGTGATCGGGCCGTACCGGCCCGCGCCGCAGTACCGCCGCCACATCGGTGCCCTCGATGTACTGGATCGCCATCCACAGCCGGCCCTGTTCCTCGCCGCGGGCGTACACGGCGACGATATTGGGATGGGACAGGCGCGCCGCGGTATCGGCCTCCCGCAGGAAGCGGGCCCGGACGTCGCGGTCGTCGCCGGCCATGGGGGTCAGTAACTTCAGCGCCACGGGCCGCGGCAGGTCACGGTCGCGGGCGAGATAGACCTCGCCCATTCCCCCGGCGCCCAGCAGGCGATCGATCCGGTAACCGGCGAAGATCTGGCCCGGTTCGAGGCCGCTTTTCACGCGGTGCGCAGACCAGGCCAGCCGTAGGCCTGCGGTCCGGGCGCGGGACCCGCCCGGCCGGCCGTGGCCGGCGCCGGCGCCGAGGGCGCGGCGGCCGTGGGCCGGGGGATGTTGTTCTCGCGCCGGAACTCGTCGATATCCATCCAGCGCACCTGCTGGACGAGTTCCTCGAGTTGGTCGCCGGGCAGGAACCCGGCCTTCGAGTACACCAGCGTGCCCTCGCGGAAGGCCATGAGCCACGGGTACCGGTCCACCTGCCCGGCGGCCGCGAGCGCGGGCTCGGCCTCGGCTTCCACGGTGGCGTGCACGATATCGCGGTGTAACTCCGAGGACTCCTCGAAAACCGGCGCGAACCGGGTGCACCAACCACACCAGGTCGCCCAGAAGTCCACCAGCACGATGTGATTGGTGGACACCACCGTCTGGAAACTCTGCTGCGTCAGGGGCGTCGTCGGCATGGTCGTCCTCCCGCGGCCCGACCCCGGACCGCCCCGTGTGCGTACTGGCCCCGTCCGGAATCCGCATACGAACGGGCTCGGGCAGCCGGGAGGAAAGGCACACTCCCCGACCGCCGATATCCGGCAGCCTACGCGGCCGGGGCGGTGCCGCGCGGCCCGGTCGCGCACCTCGTACGGCGGCCCCGGCCGCCACCTGGCCGCACCTGTGACGATAACGTGTTCTCATGAGCGAAAACGAGGCCGGGAACGTCCTGCCCGATGCCGAGCATCACGAGGGCGGATTCCGGCCGATGTCGGAGTTGATGGAGGCGGTCCGCACTGTCGACACCAGCCGCGGCGGCCCGCACTACGGCGACTTCGTCGAACAGGTGCGCACGCTCATGGACCGTGCCCGGCTGGCGGTGCCGCCGGACGATCTGGTGCAGGAAGCGGCCGGCATCCTGGAGAAGCTGAACGACCGGCTGGGCGCCTATGTCGGCGAGGAATGGGACGCGCCGGGGTGGACCCGGTTCGATCTACCCTCTCGGGGCAACGTGACGCTGCCGCCGTACCAGGTGGATCGGGTGAACCGCGACGGTGTCCAGGCCCGGATCACCTACCGCACCTTCCACCTCGGCGGTAACGCCGCCGCCCACGGCGGGTACATCTCGCTGGGCTTCGACGATCTGATGGGGCTGGCCGGATCGGCGCACTCCGGGTCGGTGACCCGGACGGCATCGCTCACGGTGGACTATCGGTCGATCACACCGTTGAACAAGGAACTGGCGCTGCATGCCTGGGCCGAACGCCGAGAGGGCCGCAAGGTCTGGATCAAGGCCACCCTGCACGACGGCGACCGGCTCTGCGCCGAGGCCCACGGCCTGTTCATCGTATTGAAGCCCGGCCAGCCCTGATTTCGTCCGGTCACCACCGCAGCAATCCGGTGATGGCCGGCCGGCTACCGCGCCGAGCACGGTGAACCGGGCGGGCGGCGCCTACGATTTCCCGTTCCGCCGCCCGCCGGATACCGCTCAGACCCGGTTTCCACCCGGATAGTGCACGTCGAGGTAGGGCGCGAACGCGGCGTCCACCTCCGTCGGCGTCAGCCCGAAATCGTCCAGCGAGTACTTGTGGACGGGACGCGCCGCCCCCGAGGTGGATTCACCGTGCAGAGCAGTCATCTGCTCCCGGGCCGCGTCGGTGAACTCGATCCCGAACTGCGTGTAGATCTTCTCGACGGTGCCGATCGGATCGGTCACGAAATCCTCGTAGTACACATCGCAGAACTGCGCCGCCGGATGCTTCTTCCGGTCTTCGAGGAAGGTTTTCGCACCCCGCGACCACAGTTCCAGTTGCGCGGCGCCCACCACGGGTCCGCGGAACTTCTCCGACCAGCCCGCTGTCGCCTGTTCGTTCAGGCTGCACACCGAGGCGACAATGGTGCGCGGCACCCGGTGCATCTGGATCACCAGCGCGTCCGGATAGACGGCGAGCAGCGCGTCGAGGGCGAACAGATGGCTCGGATTCTTCAGCACCCACCGCCGGTCGGGGTCGTTGACGCCGATCAGTTGCAGATTCCGGCGATGCCGGGCGTAGGCCGGTGTCCAGTCCTGTTCGCGCAGCCATTCCGAGTAGCGGGGCAGATAGCCCAGACACTCGTAGGAGACCGACATCGCCGACTGCCGCAGCAACTGCCAGCACTCCTCCACCTGGTCGGCGGAGATATGGTGCACACCCATGAATTCGGGGTGCTCCACATGATGCTTCTCGTAACCGGCCTGCAGACGCGCGAATACCGGGTTCTGTTCCCAGGTCTCTCGCGGCGGGCGGGGCTGCGGCATCTCGGTCAGCCACATCTCCAGGCCCTGGTGGCCGGGGTCGGCGGTGAGTAGGCGGTGCACCGCCGTGGTACCCGAGCGCGGTAACCCGGTCACGAAGATCGGTCGTTCGATCGCGATCTCGGCGTGCTGCGGGTACTGCTTCCAGCCGGCTTCGCTCAGGGCCCGGGCTATCAGGGCGCCGCGCAGCATCGCGCGATTGACCTTGTTGCCGAACGGGGTGAGTTCGGCGTCGCGCTCATAGGATTCCAGCAGCACCGACAGGCCGGTGCGGTAGTCGGCGTCGCCGAAATCGTCGAGTCCGACCACCTTGGTGGCGGAGGCGTGCAGATCGTCGATGGTCCCGACATCTTCTCGGCCGACACTGTCCCTGCTCAATTTCTTTTCTCCTCAGTGGTGGAATTCGCCGCAGTTCACGTCGAGACAGGTTCCGGTGATCGCCCGCGACATTGCGGAGGCGAAGAAGACGACCGCGTCGGCGATCTCGTCGGGTTCGGGCAGCCGGCGCAGGTCGATATCGGCGGCGGTCTCGGTGTAGATCTCGTCCGCGCTCACCCCACGTTCCTGGGCCAGGTAGTCGAAATACCATTTCAGCGTGTCGGCCCAGATCCAGCCCGGTGCCACGGAATTGACCCGGATGCCGCGCGGTCCGAGTTCGGTGGCCAGGCTCTGCGCGAGCGCCAGCAGCGTGGTCTTGGCCATCTTGTAGGGGCCGTAGGGCTGCCGGGAGTGCCGCAGTACCGCCGAATTGATCATCACCACCGATCCCTTGTTCTCGGCGAGGGCGGTGGCGAACAGGCGGGTCAGCCGCAGCGCGGCGAAGACATTGGTTTCCAGGTTGGTCCGCAGATCGTCGAAGGCCACCTCGGCGAGGTCGACCATCGGCGGCATGGTGAAGGCATTGTTCACCAGCGCGTCGACCCGGCCGAACTCCGCGTGGACGGCGGTGACCAGCTGCTGCGCGGCGGCGTCGTCGGTGATATCGGTGGGCACCACCAGGGCGCGCCGGCCGAGTTCCTCGACCTGGGCCGCGACCTTGCGCAGCCGCTTCTCGGTGCGCGATACCAGCACCACATCGGCACCGGCCTTCGCACTCTGCAGCGCGATCGCCTGCCCCAGCCCCGGGCCGATCCCGGAGACGACGACGACCTTGTCCTGCAACAACATCAGCCGAGCATCCTCTCCGCCACCGCGGCCTGCCGACCGGCGATCCGGGCCTTCCAGTCCTCCGGGGTGATGCGCGATTCCTTGTAGTACGGCAGCCGGTCGGGCAGTTCGTCGAAGGACACCAGTTCCACGGCCGGCCCATCCTCCGGTGCCATGTCCCGGGACAGCCGCTGCCACCGGAACTGCAGGTAGGCGCGATCGTGGCCGGTACGTTCGATCCAGTTGATCAGGCCCGGATCACGTTCACTGATCACCAGCCGGATCATCCCGTCGGGATCGACTTCGGCCTGATCGGCGTTGAGGCTGGTCTGGTGGTTGATGTAGTCCAGCGACAGGTACCACATACTGCCGAGCTGAAAGCCCTGGTAGGGCGCGTCGGACTTCGGCACGGTCAGGATCATCACCTGGTCGTCGGTGAGGTCGTAGTGACCGACCGAGGAGAACTGGGTGGACAGCCCGCCCGGCGTGCGCCGCGGTTCGGTCATGGTGTTGACCGGCAGGTTCAGATAGAACCATTCGGGGAAGGCCAGGAAGGTCTTCAGCCGGGACACCAGCATCTTGCCCGCGACCTCGTAGCGCTTGGCCATCAGGTCGGAGGTGAGGGCCGGTGGGGCGGAGCCCACGGTGTCGACCCGGCTGATGCGGACGGTACCGGCCTTCTCGCTCGCCCAGTCGCCGTAGACCTCGCGGACCGCGAGCATGGTGGAATCCGCGGCGAGCCGGATATGGTTGCGGCCGCCCGGGCCGGGGCCCAGGGTCAGTTCGTAGCTTCCGTCGGCGGCGATATCGATGGAGCGGTCGTCGAAGGCGGTCTCCCCGCCGGGGACCTCGGTCGGCGAGTAGTTGCCGTTGAGTACCTGGAAGCTCAGGTCACGGGTGGTCCCGCGGGTGCCGGTGACCACGTACTCGGCGTCGGGCCGCAGGTTGGCGTGCCAGTAGAGGGTGTCGGGGTTGTCCAGGCCCATCTTGGTGTAGGGCCCGGTGGACTGGACGAAGAAGGGGAAGTCCCGTTCGAAGGCCCACGACATCTGGATGGCGGCGCGGATACTGCCCGCGAGGTAGTCGTAACCCTCGGCGAGATCCTGTGCGGTGCGGATATGCGGGGCGTTCTTGATGATTTCCTCGGCGGCGGCGATCGATTCCGCGAACGGCTGGGTCAGCACGATACTCCCGGTGTTCCATATATGTACCGCCCTGGTACATTGCGATACCGAGAAGATTAGAACCTGTTCTAGGAGTGGTCAATGACGGCAGGAATATCGGAGGTTCGCGAAGTCGGCAGGCGCTCCGCTCCCACCCAGCGCGTGGTCCAGGTGATCGACTATGTCGTCGCCCGGCGCGGCCGCCGGACGGGACTCTCCGAAATGGCCCGCGACCTGGGCCTGGCCAAGCCCACCTGCCTGGGCATCCTCACCGAGCTCACCGCGGCCGGCTACCTCACCCGCGATCCGCGCACCCGCGAATACGGCCCGGGCCCGGCCCTGATCGCCGCGGGCCGGGTGGCCCAGCAGAGTTTCTCCATCGCCGCGCTCGCCCACCCCGAGCTGGAACGACTGAGCGCGACCTATGGCACCACCTGCACCGCCTCCGCGGTCGTGGGCGAGCGGATCAGCGTCCTGGACAGCGCCGGCCCGGCAATGGTGCAGGTCGGGGCCACCTACCGGTTCGCCCCGCCGGTCGGGCTCATGTACGTGCTCTGGGACACCGAGGCCGCCTTCGACGCCTGGCGCGGCACCGCGCCGACCGTCCCACTGCACCAGGACGAGACCCTGCTGCGCCATATCGTGGCCGAATGCCGTGAGCGCGGCTACCTGGTGGAGAGCATGACCGGCGCGGGCCGCCGGTTGTACTCGCTGCTCGCCGGGGTGGCCGGACACGATCTGCCCGAGGAACTGCGCACCGCGGTCGCCGAACTGGTCACCACCCTCGGCGAACGGGTCTATCTGGGCTCCGACCTGCGCCCACGCAAAGAACACCCGGTGAGCCTGCTCGCCGCGCCGACCTACGACGCGGACGGCCGCCAGCAACTGGTGCTCACCATGTACGTCGGGAAACCGATCACCGGGGCGGAGATCGCCCGCCGGGGCGCCGCTCTCGTGGCCGCCGCCGACGCGGTCACCGCCGCGGCGGGCGGCCGACCGCCGGCAAACCGTTGACCGCGCATAGAAACGTGTTCTAGTTTTTAGGCGTGAGCCAGCACACGAAGTCGGCGGCGAGTACGTACGAGCTCTCGCATCAGTCCGCACTCGAGGCCGAATCGGTCCATATCCTCCGGGAGGTGGCCGCCACCTTCGAACGTCCAGTCCTGCTGTTCTCCGGCGGCAAGGACTCGGTGGTGATGCTGCATCTCGCCACCAAGGCCTTCTGGCCGGCCCCGGTCCCGTTCCCGATCCTGCACATCGACACCGGGCACAATTTCGACGAGGTGATCACCTACCGCGACGCAGCGGTCGCGAAATACGGGTTACGCCTGCTCGTCGGCCGGGTCCAGGACGATATCGACGCCGGACGGGTCACCGAGGACACCGGTCCCCGGGCCAGTCGCAATCGGTTGCAGACCGCCACCCTGCTGCGCACCCTGCGCGAGGGCAGGTTCGACGCGGTCTTCGGCGGTGCCCGGCGCGATGAGGAGAAGGCGCGCGCCAAGGAGCGGGTCTTCAGTTTCCGCGACGAGTACGGCCAGTGGGACCCGCGCCGGCAGCGCCCCGAACTGTGGAATCTCTACAACGGCAAACACCGCCCCGGCGAACACATCCGGGTGTTCCCGCTGTCCAACTGGACCGAACTCGATATCTGGACCTATATCGCGAGCGAAGGTATCGAACTGCCGTCGCTGTACTACGCGCACCGCCGCCCGGTGGTGCAGCGCGACGGCATGCTGCTGGCGCACACCAGGTTCCTCACCCTGCTCGACGGTGAGGAACCCCAGGAGGCGCTGGTGCGCTTCCGCACCGTGGGCGACGCCACCTGCACCGGCTGCGTGGAATCGACCGCCGCCACCCCCGCCGAGGTCGTCGAGGAAGTGGCGACCGCGCGGGTCACCGAACGTGGCGCGACCCGCGCCGACGACCGGATCTCCGAGGCCGGGATGGAAGACCGTAAACGAGAGGGCTACTTCTGATGAGCACCCTGCTGCGCCTGGCCACCGCGGGCAGCGTCGACGACGGTAAGTCCACGCTGATCGGACGGCTCCTCTTCGATTCCAAAACCCTGTTCACCGACCAGCTCGACGCGGTGGAACGCACCAGCCGGGAGCGCGGCCAGGACTACCCCGATCTCGCGCTGCTCACCGACGGACTGCGCGCCGAACGCGAACAGGGCATCACCATCGATGTCGCACACCGTTATTTCGCGACGCCACGACGCAAATTCATCATCGCCGACACCCCGGGGCACGTGCAGTACACCCGCAATATGGTCACCGGCGCCTCCACCGCCGACCTCGCGCTCATCCTGGTCGACGCCCGGCACGGAGTGGTCGAACAGACTCGGCGGCACGCCTTCCTGGCCTCGCTACTGGGCGTCCCCCACCTGGTGCTGTGTGTGAACAAGATGGACCTGGTGGACTATTCGGCGCAGCGGTTCGCCGAGATCCGGGAGGAATTCGCCGGTTTCGCCTCCCGGCTGCAGATCGCGGACCTGACCTTCATCCCGATGTCGGCGCTGCACGGCGACAATATCGTGCACCGCAGCGCCACCATGGACTGGTACGAGGGCACCCCGCTGCTACACCACCTCGAAGAGGTGCATATCGCCTCGGACCGCAATCTCATCGACGCGCGGCTGCCGGTGCAGTATGTGATCCGCAGCCACACACCGGATTTCCGCGGCTACGCGGGCACCGTCGCCAGCGGCGTCTGGTCGGCCGGCGACGAGATCACCGTACTGCCCTCCGGTCTCACGACCACGGTCACCGGAATCTGGGGTCCGGGCGGGGTACCGCTCGAGCAGGCGTTCCCCCCGCAGGCGGTCACGGTCGCCCTCGCCGACCAACTCGATATCGGCCGCGGCGATATGCTCTGCCGTCCCGCCAACCGCCCGCAGGTCGGCCGTGATCTGGACACCATGGTGTGCTGGTTCAGCGACGAGGCCCAGTTGCGCCCCGGCGCGTCCTATACCGTCCGCCACACCACCCGCAGTGTGCCGGCGCAGATCCGCTCGCTGGACTACCGCCTCGATGTGAACACACTGCACCGGGACGAGGACGCGACCGCACTGTCGCTCAACGAGATCGGCCGGGTGCAGCTGCGCACCCGGCAGCCGCTGCAGTTCGACCCGTATCGCCGCAACCGCACCACGGGCAGTTTCCTGCTGGTCGACGACACCACCGGCGATACCGTGGGCGCCGGGATGATCACCGGGCCGAGTCTGCCCTCATCCCGGGTGGTGTGGCATGCGAGCGCGGTCGAGCGGTCCGAACGCGCGACCCGGGGTCTGACCGTCTGGCTCACCGGACTGTCGGGGTCCGGGAAATCCTCGGTAGCGGTGGAGCTCGAGCGCCGCCTGGTGGCCGCGGGGCGTCCGGCGTTCCTGCTCGACGGCGACAATCTGCGCCACGGCCTGAACTCGGATCTGGGTTTCAGCGCGGCCGATCGCACCGAGAACATCCGCCGGGTGGGCGAGGTCGCCCGCCTGTTCGCCGAATCCGGGACCATTGCCATCGTCTCGCTCATCAGCCCCTACCGGGCCGATCGCGATCGGGCGCGGGACACCCACACCACCGCGGGAATTCCCTTCGTCGAGGTTTTCGTGGACACCCCGCTGGAGGTGTGCGAGGCCCGCGATCCCAAGGGTCTCTATGCGAAGGCCCGGGCCGGGGAGGTTCATGGTTTCACCGGAATCGACGATCCCTACGAGGCGCCCACGGCACCGGCGCTGGTGTTGCGTCCGGAGGACGGCGATCCGGCCGCGATGGCCGCCGCGATCCTGGCGCTGCTCGCCCGCGAGGAGAGCGCCTGACCCGCCTCGGATGAGAACCGGCGAGTGTCGCCGGCGGACCGGTTCCGTCGGCGCTCGGCCGCGACGCCCGAGCGGGGTCGAGCAGCGACCACCGTCCAGGCTGCGTTCTGGCGGATGCTCCTACTTTTTGTCAGTTCCGCCGGCCGGGTACGTCGCGGGATCACGCTCCGTCCGGTTTCCGAGCCACGGCGGGTACGGGGACCAGGAGCACGGGCCGGTGGGCGTGGTGGACCAGGCTTGTGGAGACCGATTCCCCCAGCAGCCGCTCCAGCAGCGATACCAGCCCGCCGCGCGAGGCGCCGATGATGATCATCTCCGCGTCGTAGGTGTCGGCGAGCCCGGCCAGCAGCCGCGCCGGGCGGCCCGGCCGGCTGTAGTAGGCCCAGGGACCCACTGCGCGTTCCAGCACCGCGCAGGCGTCGCGGCGTTCCTGCTCGACCGCCTCGGTCACGGCTTGTTCCCAGTCCGCGGCATCGGGGTCGATCGGCAGGTCGTCGGTGTCGACGATATGCGCCACGTGCAGGAAGGCGCCGATCCGGGCAGCGAGGTCGAGCGCATAGGACAGGGCGGCGTGACCGGCGGGGTGGCGGTCGAACCCGACCACCAGATGGCAACGGGCCACGGTGGGCGAAGTGGGGCCGTCGATCCGGTGCGGAGCCCGCCACCCGCCACGGGCGGGCGGGGGTGTGCGGTCGTCGTGGTCGGTCATCACTCCCAGCTCCTCATAGTCCGGTCAGTGCCAGGCCGGCGCCGCCGGCCGCCAATGTGATCAGCAGGCTGCCGAACGCGTTGGCGGCCGCCGCGGTGTAGTGCTGGTTCTGGATCAGGCGGACAGTTTCGAAACTGGCGGTACTGAAGGTGGTGTATCCACCACAGAACCCGACACCGACAATCAGTTCGAGCTCACGGGCAGCACCGTGGAAAAGCACCACACCGGTGACGACCCCGAGGAGGAACGAACCGGTCACGTTGATCACCAGCGTGGCCCAGGGAAATTGTGACGTGCGGCGATGCTTGACGACCCCGTCGAGGACGAACCGGGCCATCGCGCCGGCGCTACCGGCAACCGCGATCCACACCGTGGTCATCACAGACCCTTCGCCCGCCCGGACCGCATCCACGCACCTACGGCGATACCCGTGGTGGTGGCCACCAACCCGGCCAATACGGTGCCCACCGCGTAGATGGCCGCGGTCGACCAGTGCTGGCCCCGTAACAACAGGTCGGTGTCCACGGCCAGGGTGCTGTAGGTGGTGAACGCCCCCAGAAACCCGGTGCCCACACCCAGCCGTGCCCGCCGACGCCAGCCGTTGTCGGGTCCGAGCCGCGTCAGCCCTTCGAGCAACCAACCCAGCGCAAACGCACCGACAGTGTTGATCGCGAATGTCGTAACCGGCCACCCACCCGCCGAGTGCGGAAACCACACACCGAGCTGATACCGCAGCGGAGCGCCGAATACCCCGCCGATCCCGACCGACACGACCGCCCACGCCCGCAGATGCAGCGGGGTGACAGCAGAGGCCGGAGTGTCGGGATCGATGGGTAGAGCGCGAGGTGGATCGGCATGTTCGGGCACAGGACAGACTCCTTCCGTCGGGGAAGGAACCATCGGCCCCGGAGTATGAGGCGGTTCGGACATCCCAGCGGGCGTCTCGGCGGAGATCCATCGCCGCAGACAGCATAACCGGCGGCGGTCACGGATATGTGGCGTCTCGCTCGCCTCACTGCCCGGGGGGACTCGGCAACCGGTGGCGGACCGGCAGCTCGATCCGGTGCAGGGTGACCTCGTCACCCTGCACCGGCCGACCCGGCGGCTCGGCCGGACGCTTTCCGGCCGTGCCGCCACTGCCCCGGGCCGGCCCGGGGCAGAGAGACCCAAAGTTTCCGAGCTCTCACCCGGCCGGTGTCACTACCCTCGACCCCATCCGGCGGCACTGCCGAGGCGCAGATCCGCCGACGGTGATCTCCGCCGGTATTTGATACTCTGACGAGAACCTGTACCGAAAGGGTGGTTATGCGGTCTACTCTGCTGTCCCGGCGCGACCTCGAGTTCCTGCTCTACGAATGGCTCGCGGTCGAGGACCTGACCCGGCGGCCGCGCTTCTCCGACCATTCGCGCCAGACCTTCGACGCCGTTCTCGAACTGAGCGAGCAGCTGGCGACCCGATACTTCGCCACCCACAACAAGCTCAACGACGCCCACGAACCCACTTTCGACGGCGAGACGGTCACCATCATCCCGGAAGTGCGCACCGCACTGACGGCGTTCGCCGACGCGGGGATGGTCGGGGCCACCATGGACGCGGATCTGGGCGGCGCGCAACTCCCGGCCGCGGTGGCCCAGGCGGCCTTCGCCTGGTTCCACGCCGCCAACCCCGGTACCAGCGCCTACCCGCTACTCACCATCGGCAACGCCAATCTGCTCATCGCGCACGCCGACGAAGAACTGGTTCGGCGTTTCGTCCAGCCGATGCTGGAAGGCCGCTACTTCGGCACCATGTGCCTGTCCGAACCCCAGGCCGGTTCCTCGCTCGCCGATATCGTCACCCGGGCCGAACCGCGCGACGACGGGACCTACCGGGTCTTCGGCACCAAGATGTGGATCTCCGGTGGCGACCACGAACTCGGCGACAATATCGTGCACCTGGTGCTGGCCAAGATCCCCGGCGGGCCGGCGGGCACGAAGGGGATCTCGCTGTTCGTGGTGCCCCGCTACCTCGTGAACGAAGACGGTTCCCGCGGCGAACGCAACGATGTGGCACTGGCCGGGCTCAACCACAAGATGGGTTTCCGAGGCACCGTCAACACGGTGCTCAACTTCGGCGAGGGCCGCTGGACGCCCGACGGCTCCCCCGGCGCGGTCGGCTATCTGGTCGGTGCACCGCACCAGGGGCTGAAGTACATGTTCCATATGATGAACGAGGCGCGCAGCGGAGTCGGGCTGGTCGCCGCAGCGCTCGGCTACACCGGCTACCTCGAATCGCTCGAGTACGCCCGCGACCGCCCCCAGGGCCGCACCAAGGGCGCCGCCGACCCGGCCTCCCCGCAGCGCCCGATCATCGAACACGCCGATGTGAAACGAATGTTGCTGGCGCAGAAGAGTTACGCCGAGGGCGGTCTGGCGCTGGTGCTGTACTGCGCCCGGCTCATCGACGAACAGCGGACCGCCGATTCCGACGACGAACGCCGCGCGCTCACCCTGCTGCTGGACATCCTCACCCCCATCGCCAAGAGCTGGCCCTCCCAGTGGTGCCTGACCGCCAACGATCTCGCCATCCAAGTCCTCGGTGGTTACGGCTACACCCGCGAGTACAACGTCGAACAGCATTACCGCGACAACCGGCTCAACCCGATCCACGAGGGCACCCACGGCATCCAGGGCCTGGACCTGCTGGGCCGCAAGGTGACCCAGCAGTCGGGCGCGAGCCTGCGCGAACTCGACACCAGGATCCGGGAGACCCTCGCGGCCGCTCGGGAACTCGGCGGCGAGACCGCCGACCTCGCCGACCGGCTCGACGCGTCCTGGAGCCGGCTGGTCGCGGTGACCGGTGGCCTGTTCGCGGCCGGCAATGTCGAGGTCGCGCTGGCCAACAGCTCGGTCTATCTGGAAGCGTTCGGCCATCACGTGGTGGCCTGGATCTGGCTGGCGCAGACGGTCACCGCCCATGGCCGCGACGGCGACTTCTACGACGGCAAACGGCACGCCGCCCGCTACTTCTTCCGTCACGAGCTACCCCGCACCGGCCCGCAACTGGACCTCCTCGCCGACCTCGACACCACCACCCTCGATATGCGCGAGAACTGGTTCTGACGGTCCCGCGGCCCCGGAAAGCAGTGGCGCCCGCCGATACGGTGGCCACATGAGCTGGATCGCACCCGCCGTACACCTCGCCGATACCGTGTCCACCGGTCCGGAACGCCCGATGCTGCAATCCTGGCTGGACCGCCATCGGCAGACATTGCTCGGCAAATGCGCCGGCCTGGACGCCGCCCGGCTCGCCTACCGCAGCGCGCCTCCGTCCACGCTGTCCCTGCTCGGCCTGGTGCGGCATCTGGCCGAGGTGGAACGCGGCTGGTTGCGGATGGCCGCCGCCGGCGAACAGCTGGACTACCTCTACTGTTCCGCCGCCGACCCCGACGGCGATATCGACAATGCCGGATCCGCGGATCCGGCCACCGATTTCGCCGTGTACCGGCGCGAGATACGGCTGGCGGATGCGGCGGTGGCCGAGCTCGGGCTCGACCACCGCTGTCGTCACCCCAACGGGACCGAATACAGCTTGCGTTGGGTATATCTGCATCTCATCGAGGAATACGCCCGCCACAACGGGCACGCGGACCTGCTGCGCGAACGGATCGACGGGCGTACCGGGGACTGAGCCCCGCCGGTGTCAGGCGGGGCTTCCGGCCGCCCGCAGCACCCCCGCCACCCCGGCGGATTCCACCGAATCGCCGTGCGCACAGGACCATCCGGTCCGCCCGCCGCGCCGGTACTCGAGGTAGGCGATCGTATGACCGGCGACGGGGTGCCCGGTCAGGCTCAATACCTCGATCTCCCGCCCGGCCGCCCCGAGGGCCGCGACCACCGCGGCCAACCGGTCGGTGCCCGGGTGCTCGCTGTGGTGGGCCCGTCCGCCGACCACCAGATCGACGGCGACGGCGGGCGCACCGTCGGCACCCCTCATACGCAGATCCTTCAGTTGCACATCCGGCGGCTCGGCGGCATCGATATAGGACTCGTCGAACAGGGCGCGCAGTTCGGCGGCACTCACCTCGCCCCCGGTACCGTCGGCATGGCCCTGCACCCGGCCGGCGAAATCGATCTGCAGCCGGCGCGGCAGGTCCAGCCCGTGTTCGGTGGCGAGCAGATAGGCGATACCGCCCTTACCGGACTGCGAGTTGACCCGGACCACGGCATCGTAACTGCGGCCGATATCGGCCGGATCGATGGGCAGATACGGTACTCGCCATTCGATCTCGCGTTCGGGGCGTCCGGTAGCGGCCGCCCGGGCCCGGTGTTCGGCGAAACCCTTCTTGATCGCGTCCTGGTGGGTGCCGGAGAACGCGGTGTGCACCAGATCGCCCACATAGGGGTGGCGCGGGTGGACCGGCAGCCGAGTGCAGTACTCGACCGTGCGGCGGATCTCGTCGATATCGGAGAAATCGATCATGGGGTCCACGCCCTGGGCGTGCAGATTCAACGCGAGCGTGGCGATATCGACATTGCCGGTGCGCTCACCGTTGCCGAATACACACCCTTCCACCCGCTGCGCGCCGGCCAGTACCGCCAGTTCGGCACAGGCGACGCCGGTACCGCGATCGTTGTGCGGGTGCACCGACAGGATCACGCTGTCGCGACGGGCGAGCGAGCGATGCATGTACTCGATCTGATCGGCGTACACATTGGGTGTCGCGATCTCCACGGTGGCCGGCAGGTTCAAGGTCACCGGCCGCTGTGGGGTGGCGCCCCACAGCTCGGTGACGCTGTCACAGATCTCGAGCACATATCCGGGTTCGGTCTGGTTGAACACCTCCGGGGAGAACTGGAACCGCACGCGGGGCAGGTCGGCGGCGAATTCCAGCACGTCCCGCGCACCGGCCAGGATCAGCTCCCGGACGGCACGAGAGTCCTTGCCGAGCACGGTGTCACGCCACATCGGCGCGGTGGCGGTGTACAGGTGGATCACCACCTCGTTGTCCATCCCGCGTACCGAGTCGACGGTGCGCGCGATGAGATCGCGCCGGGCGGGGGTGAACACCACCGGGGTCACGTCCGGCGGGACCGCGCCGGTATCGGCGAGCATTCGGACGAAATCGAAATCGGCCTTGGAGGCCGATGGATAGCCGACCTCGATCTCTTTGTAGCCCATGGCGACGAGCATGGTGAAGAACCGTATCTTGCGTTCCGGGTCCATCGGCTCGGCCAGGGCCTGATTACCGTCGCGCAGGTCCACCGGGACCCACAGCGGCGCGCGCTCGATCCGGGCCCGCGGCCAGTGGCGTTCGGTGATGGGTACGTCGACCCGGTCGTAGATATCGCGGTATCGATGGGAGGGCAGCCGGGAATGCCGCTGCCGGTACCACTCCGGCGCGTCGCCGGGAATCGCTCCGGCGGGGGTGTCGATGGTGGGGTGGGTCTGTGTGCTCATGGGGTGTTCCCCGGTCTTCCTGTGCGTACGGCCGTTCCGTGACGGTGACCGGCCGACGACAACCCCACGGCGGGGTGGCCGATCGTTCAGGCCCCGCCGTGGCGGTCGAGGAGAAGCTCCGGGTGCGACATATGGCAGACTGTACACGACTCCTCAGACAAGTAGCGAGGTTCGATATGGTTTCCCAGGTACGACGGCATCCGCTGGCCGAACAAACGGCCGATCTGCTGCTGGCGCGCATCCGGGCCGGCGAATGGCCGCTCGGCCATCGACTGCCCGGCGAGACCACCCTCGCGGCCCAGCTCGGGGTGGGGCGTTCGACGCTGCGCGAGGCGATTCGCGAACTCGCGGGGCGCGGGGTGCTCACCAGCCGGCAGGGCGCCGGTGTGTTCGTCACCGCCCTGGATATCGCCGAGGACTGGGACATCGTCGTGCGGCGCGCGACCATCGCCGCGGTGGTGGAAGCCCGGATGGCCATCGAGACCGAGGCCGCCGCCCTGGCCGCCCACCGGCGCACCCCCGCCGACCTGCGGACGATCCGCCGCACCTTGGCCGGCCGCGCGGCACCGGGCGTCTCGGTCCCCGAGTACGTCGATGCCGATACGGCCTTCCACCGGGCCGTGATCGTGGCCGCGCACAACGACATACTGATCCAGCTGTTCGATACCTTCCTGCCCCGGCTGCGGATCGCGATGATCGATATGCTGCACATCCGCCCGCTGCCCTCGCCGCCCGCCGACCACGCGGCGCACGAGCGGCTCGCCGCCGCCATCGCCGCCCGCGACCCGGACGCCGCGGCCGCACTCGGTCGCGATCATCTGCGCGCCATCAAGGAGGCCTTCTCGTGACCACACCCGTTCTGGAGCTGACCGATGTCACCTTCCGGCGCGACGGCAACCAGATCATCGACGGCATCTCGTTGACGGTGTGCGCCGGTGAGCACTGGGCCCTGCTGGGCCCCAACGGCGCGGGCAAGAGCACACTGCTGGGTTTCTGCGGCGCCGTGACCCACCCGACCACCGGCACCGTCCGGGTGCTCGGCGAACAGCTCGGCCGCGTCGAACTGCAGCGGCTGCGGCGCTCGATCGGGCATGTCGACCCGCGGCATCCGCTGCGCTCACCGTTGCCGGTGCGCGATGTGGTGCTGACCGGACTCACCGGAACGGTGGACACCCCGCTGCGCTGGACACCGACCGCCGCGCAGATCGAGGCGGCGACGGTCGCACTCGACGCGGTCGGCATGGCCGTGAAAGCCGAACGCTCCTGGCTCACCCTCTCCCAAGGGGAGCGCGGCCGGACACTCATCGCTCGCGCGCTGATCACCGCACCGCGCCTGCTACTACTCGACGAACCGACCACCGGACTGGATGTGGCCGCCCGGGAACAGCTGCTGCATACGATCGACGCGCTGGACCGGACCTATCCCGAACTCGCCTCCGTCCTGGTGACCCACCATCTCGAGGAATTGCCGACGACGACCGGCCATGCGCTGCTGATCGCGGACGGGCGGACGGTCGCGGCGGGCCCGGCGGCCGAAACCATCACCACCGCAAACATTTCCGCGGCGTTCGATCATCCGGTGCAGGTCGCCCGGGAGGGCGGCCGGTGGTCGGCGCGGTCCCCGCTGGCCCGGCCGGCCTGATCCGCTCTACACTCGAAACCCCACGACCAGGTCGTCCACCGTTTTTAGATACACGAAACAATGTGTGTACCATAACGTGGTGACCACCGCGAGCCGCACTTCCAGACCGCCCGGCCGCCCGGCCTCGGCCACCCGCGAAGAAGTAGTAGCACTGGCCCGGCAGGCTTTCCTGGCCGGAGAACGGGTCGATATCCAGGCGATCGCCGCCCGGCTCAAGCTGAGCCGCGCCTCCATCTACCGCTGGTTCGGTTCCCGCGACGGCGTGCTCGGCGCCGTGCTGGCCGGGGAATTCGAATCCCTCATCGAACGCGCGGATGCCCGCCGGCGTGACTCGGGCGCCCGGCGCATCCTCAGCGTGCTCGACCGGGTCAACCGCTGGATGGCCGGCAACGAACCGTTCCGCCAGTACTTCGAGAACGAGCCGCTGGCGGGCCTGCGCATCCTCACCGCGAGCGACGGCCCGGTCCAGCCGCGCATCCTCGTCGCGGTGGAACAACTCATCACCCGGGCCGAGGAGCAGGACGGCTACACACCCCAGCTGGAACGGTCGCTGCTCGCCTACTCCCTGGTGCGCCTGGGCGAGGCATTCCTCTACCAGGACAACGTGACCGGCCTGCGCGGTGACGTGGACCGGCTGCACCAGGTGCAGACGGCCCTGCTGGGTATCGATCCCCCCGGCAACTGATCATCGGCGATGATCACGGCATGGATGACGTAGCCGCACGAATCGACGCCGCGGGACTGGTACTCGCCGCGGGCGCCGGCCGGCGTTTCGGGAAGCCCAAGGCCGAGGTGCTGTTCGAGGGTGAACGGCTGGTCGACCGGGCCGTGCGCCTGTTGCGCGACGGGGGTTGCGCCCGGGTGATCGTGGTATCCGGCGCGGTCGAGCTGCGGGTGCGCGGGGCCACGGTGGTGCACAATCCGCGGTGGGCGACCGGGATGGGTTCCTCGCTGACGACCGGTCTGGCGGCAGTCCACGAAACCGCGGCCGTGGTCGTCCCCGTCGATATGCCGTGGCTCGGCGCCGAAGCCGTCCGCCGGCTGCTCGCCTGCGGAGGCCGCCTGGCGACCGCCACCTACGACGGCCGTCCCGGTCATCCGGTGCTGCTCGGCGCCGAATACTTCGCGGCGGTGGCGGCCGAAGCGGTCGATGATATCGGCGCACGAAGATTCCTGGCCGCCAATTCCGAACTGGTTCAGCAGGTGCCGTGTGACGGAACCGGCTCGCCCGACGACGTCGACACCCCGCAGGATCTGACGCGGTGATCGACGGCGGGCACCGGGTCGGATTCCCGTACTCCCGGGCCGACGGTGTGGATCGGCCGCTGGGTGTCCGACAGCGAACGGGCCGACCCGCCGTGGCACAGCGCGACGATCTCCGCGCCGATGGCCAGGGCGGTCTCCTCCGGGGTCCGGCCGCCGAGTTGCAGCCCGATCGGGGATCGCAACCGCGCGAGCCGATCCTCGGTGACACCGGCCCCGCGCAGGTGGGCGCGTCGTTCGGCGTCGGCACGGCGCGAACCCATGGCGCCGATATAGGCGACCGGTTGCCGCAGCGCCTCGACCAGCACCGGAATATCGAACTTCGGGTCGTGGGTGAGCACGCACAGGACGGTCCGGGAATCCACCGCGGTGGCGCGGAGATAGCGGTGCGGCCAGTCGGTGACCACCTCGTCGGCCTCCGGTAGCCGGGCGCGGTCGGCGAAGGCGGCCCGCCCCTCGCAGACCGTGACGTGATAGCCCAGCAGTTTCCCGACCCGGCAGAGCGCGGCCGCGAAGATATTCGCGCCGAATACGATCATCCGCGGGGGCGTGGTGAATGCGGCGACGAAGATTTCCCGGGACACCGGGCCGCAACCGACCGTCCGCAGGTCGCTCACGCCCTGATGGAGTAGCGCGCGGGCCTGTTCCACCACCGGATCGGGCCAGTCCCCGCCGTCGGTGATCACCGCCTCGGCGGTCACCGCCGCCAGTGCCGCGGTGGCCAGGTCGCGAACCAGCGCCACCGGCCGGGACGGGTCGAGCGCGGCCTCGACGACCGGATACTGCGGGCGCGCGATCCGCTGGACGAAGACATCGAGTTCGCCCCCGCAGGTCAAACCGACCGCGAACGCGTCGGAGTCGCTGTAGCCGAAGGTCTGCCGCGCCGGCTCTCCGGTGGCCAGGACCTGCGCGCACAATTCGTACACCGCGCCTTCGACACAGCCTCCCGACAGACTGCCGCGCACCGCGCCCGCCCCGTCGACCGCCATCGCCGCCCCCAGCGGCAGCGGCGCGCTCCCCCGGACCGCCACCACGGTCGCCACCGCGTAGGCGACACCCTCGGCGTGCCATCGGACCAGGTCCGCGGCCAGGTCACGCATCGCTCCACCTCCGCACCGCAACATTGCCGTAAAACCAGGGACAACATGCGAGAATACCACTTCCGCAAATCGACATTGCAATTCTTGAAGACGGCATATCCTGTATTGACACTGCCGGAACGGCGATGCTAAACAAGTGCTCAGCATCGGCGTGCCGAAACCCGGGCGCCCCTGTTGCCGGTGCCCGTGACATCCCGCGAACGGAGGAACGGCCGGATGGGTCGAAACAGGCTGTCTCGCAGCGCCCCACACCACATTCCGACGCGACGGAGCCGACGATGAGCACTACCGAGAAAACGACGGCCGTCGGCGCCCGGGTACCCCGGATCGAAGATCTGCGGCTGCTGACCGGCGCCGGAACCTTCGTCGACGACATCACCCGTCCCGGCATGGTGCACGCCTGTTTCGTCCGCAGCCCACTGCCCCGGGCCCGGATCACCGCCATCCACACCGCCGAGGCCGCCGCGCTCGAGGGGGTCGTCGCCGTCTACACCGCGGCGGATCTCAACCCCCGGGTCAGCGAGATCTCCTACGCCCTGGACACTCCCGGCTTCCCGGAGGTGCCCCGCCCGCCGCTGGCCGAGGGCGAGGTGCGCTTCGTCGGCGATCCGGTGGTGCTGGTCCTGGCGGCCGACCGGTACATCGCCGAGGACGCCGCCGAACTGGTGATCGTCGACTACGACCCGCTCGAACCCGTGGTCGACTACGAAACCGCGGCCACCGCGGGCGAACTCGTGCACGCCGAACACGCCGGTAATTCGGCCGGCGGCCTCGCCGGGCGGGCCCCCGCCGACCTGGCCGCCGTCATGGACGCCGCCCCGCACGTGGTCCGCCAGACCATCCATCAGCAGGCCTACGCGCCGGTGCCACTGGAAACCCGCGGTGTGGTGGCGGAATGGACCGCCCCCACCGGGGAGATGACGATCTGGATCTCCACCCAGTCACCGCACGAGGTCCGCGGCTTCTGCTCCCGGCTGCTCGGAATCGACGAGCACCGGGTCCGGGTCATCGTGCGCGATACCGGGGGCGGTTTCGGCCAGAAGGTGGCGCCGCAGCGCGAGGAGACCTGCGTGATGCTGGCCGCCCGCACCGTCCGGCACGCGGTGAAATGGATCGAGGACCGGCAGGAGAGCCTGATGGCGGCCGGTATGGCCCGCCACGAACACGGCGAAGTCGCCATGGCCTTCGACGAGGAGGGCCACATTCTCGCCGCCACCATCGAACACGTCCAGAACGTCGGGGCCTATCCGATTCCGTCGCCGCTCACCTCCTCGATCGCGGTCGGCATGCTCTTCCCCGGGCCCTACCGGGTACCGGAAGCCGGTTTCAGCACCGCCTCCTACTACTCGAACACGGTGGGCCGGGTGGCCTATCGCGGTCCCTGGCAGTTCGAATCGGTCTCCCGGGAACTCCTGCTGGACACCGCCGCCCGCCGCCTCGGCCTGGACCCGGTCGAGCTACGGCGCCGGAATATGCTCGGCCACAGCGAGATGCCGGTGGCCAACCCGAACGGGATGCCCTACTCCGACGCTTCACCGCGCGAGACCTTCGAGCAGGCGCTGCAGATCCTCGACTACGACGCCTTCCGGGCCGAACAGGCCGCCGCCCGCGCCCAAGGCCGCTACCTCGGTGTCGGCACCTGCACCTATGTGGAACCCACCACCGGTGCCACCCCGTTCCTGAGCACCGAGGGCGCCACGATCCGGATCGCACCGACCGGCAAGGTGAACGTCTACCTGTCGGGCGGATCGGCCGGCAACAGCCTGGAGACCACCGCGATCCAGCTCACCGCGGACGCGCTCGGCATCGATATCGCCGAGGTGCAGACCATCCAGGGCGATACCGCCGTCGCCCCGCAGGGCGGCGGGACGAACGGTAGCCGCTCGGGTTCGATGGCGGCGGGCGCCATCCGGCAGACCGCGCAGGTGCTGCGCGAACGAATCGTCGCGATCGCGGCGAAGCAGCTCGGCGTCGCCGTCGAGGAGGTGGAGTTCGCCCACGGCCGGGCCGGTGTGCCGGATACGGAGAAGTCCCTGTCGCTGGCCGAAATCGCGCAGATCGCCTACTACCAGACCGAATTGCTCCCGCCCGGCGTACCCCCGGGACTGGAGGCCACCGGCCGCCATCGCGCCGACCAGCTGATGATCTGGGCCAACGCCACCCATGTGTGCACCTGCGAGGTGGATATCGAGACCGGGCACGTCACCCTGCTGCGCTTCGTGGTCAGCGAGGACGTGGGGCCGATGATCAACCCGAATGTCGTGGAGGGCCAGATCTACGGCGGTACCGTCCAGGGCATCGGCGGCGCACTCTACGAGCACCTCGCCTACGACGACGACGGCAATCCCGTGGCCACCACATTTCTGGACTACCTGCTGCCCACCGCCACCGAGGTGCCCGAGATCGAACTCGGCCATATCGAGACCCCGAGTACCGGGCCGGGCGGGTTCAAGGGAGTCGGTGAGGGCGGCGCCATCGGCGCGACGCCCGCGGTACTCAACGCGGTCGCCGACGCCCTGGCCCCGTTCGGTGTCGAGATCGACCGGCTCCCCCTCTCCCCCGCCCGCATCGTCTCGATGCTCGAGGCGAGCGGCACACCGGAGGTCACCGCATGAAACCCGCCGCCTTCGAATACCACGCACCCGCCACCGCGGCCGAGGCCGTGGCCCTGCTCGCCGATCTCGGTGACGAAGCCAAGATCATCGCGGGCGGCCAGAGCCTGGTGCCGATGCTGGCCCTGCGGCTCGCCGTCTTCGACCATCTGGTCGACCTGCGGAAACTGGAGGAGTTACGTGGGATCGAAACCCGCGGCGACACGGTGTGGATCGGGGCGGGCACCACGCACGCCGCGGTCGGCCGCGACGCCGGGATCCGCCGCGACGTGCCGCTGCTGCACCGGGCGACTCCGCTGATCGGGCATTTCCAGATCCGTAATCGCGGCACCCTCGGCGGGGCCATCGCGCACGCCGACGCCGCCGGCGAGTACCCGGCCGTGGCGCTCACCCTCGACGCGCAGATGCACACCCTCTCCCCGCGCGGGCAGCGCACGATTCCGGCCGCGGAGTACTTCACCGGCATGTGGACCACGGCCATGGAATACGACGAACTGCTCACCGGGGTCACCTTCCCGGTATGGCGGGGACGGACCGGTTTCGCGATCGAGGAGTTCGCCCGCCGCGCGGGAGATTTCGCCATGGCGGGGGCAGTGGTCGCGGTGCGGCTCGACGCCGATTCCCGGATCGAACGGGCCGCCCTGGGACTCATCGGCCTGGCGCCCACCCCGGTGCGGGCCACCGCGGCCGAGGCCGAGCTGATCGGGCGCCCGGCCGCCACGGTCGACGCCGCCGAACTCGGACGTGCGGTGACCGCGGGCCTGAATTCGGTACCGGCCGATATCCACGGCTCCGCCGATTATCGGCGCCGGATCGGGGCGGTCATGGTCGCGCGGGCCTGGCACCGCGCGGTAGAGGAGGCGAGCAATGACTGATATCGAGATCTCGATGGTCGTGAACGGGGTGAAGCGTCGCGACCGGATACCCCCGCGCCGCACCCTGGCCGACTATCTCCGGGATACCTGCGGTCTCACCGGCACCCACCTGGGTTGCGAACACGGTGTCTGCGGCGCCTGTTCGGTCCTGCTCGACGGGGCGGCGGTGCGCGCGTGCCTGGTCTTCGCGGTCCAGGCAGACGGGGCCGAGGTGACGACCGTGGAAGGCCTGGCCGATACCGACGGCACCCTCTCCCCCGTCCAGCAGGCCTTCCGCGACCATCACGGCCTCCAATGCGGTTTCTGCACACCGGGGTTCGTCGTCTCTGCGACCGCCTTCCTGCGGGAGACACCCGATCCCGGCGACGACGAGATCCGGGAAGCACTGTCCGGCAACATCTGCCGCTGCACCGGCTACCAGGGCATCATCCGCGCCGTCCGTGACGCCGCCACCACCCTCAGTACCGAAGCACCCGCGACCCCGCAGGCCAGAGCCGGCACCGACGCCAAGGACCGCGTATGAAACTAGAGAACACCTTCCAGATCCCCGTCCCCGCCGCGGACGCCTGGCCCGTACTGCTGGATCTGGAGCGGATCGCGCCCTGTGTACCGGGCGCCGTACTCACCTCCCGCGACGGCGATGATTTCCACGGCAAGATCAAGGTCAAACTGGGTCCCGTGGGGCTCACCTACAACGGCATCATCAAGGTGGTCTCCCAGGACGAGTCCGCCAAGGTCGCGGTGCTGGAGGGCGGCGGCCGCGAAACCCGCGGCAACGGCACCGCCAAGGCCGTGATCACCTGCCGGCTGGTCGAATCGGACGGGATCACCGACGTATTCGTCGATACGGATCTGGCGATCACCGGTAAACCGGCCCAATTCGGACGCGGCGCCCTCGCCGATGTGGCGGGCAGCCTCATCGGTACCTTCGCCGACAATCTCGCCGCCGAGATCACCACCACGGCGCCGGGCAACGGGCAGGCCGCGGCGGCCACCCCGGCGACCTCCGGAGAAGCCGCACCGGAGCCGGGGCCCGCGCCGGTCATCCGCATCGCCCCGCGCCCGGCCGCCGAACCCATCGATCTGATGGCCGCCGCCGGCGTCACCGCCGAGCGGCAACTGCTGCTGGGCCTGGGCGCGGCGGTGGTGGTGCTCCTGCTGCTACTCGTCCGGCGCCGACTACCCGCGTGAGGTCGCGGGGTCGATAGGCGCGATCCGGCCGGCTTCGGTCCGGCCGAGGCGATGGCCTCTGCTCCCGCCCTCGCGACCCGGCGCGGCGAGACCCGGCGCGGCGAGACCCGGCGCGGCGAGACCCGGCGCGGCGAGACCCGGCGCGGCGAGACCCGGCGCGCGGCGGCCCGGGGTGGCCGCATCCACTGCCGACCCGCCGCATTCCGCGTGTGTGTACCTTTGTCCATGTACAAACGTACACACACGGAGGTATCGGTCATGTCGCTGGCACTGCTCGGAGCGGCCATCGTCGCGGAACTCGTGGGCACCAGCCTGCTCAAGGCCACCGAGGGGTTCACCAGGCTGTGGCCGACGATCGCCTCGCTGTCCGCCTACGCGCTCGCCTTCGTCCTGCTCGCCCAGGCCATCGCGCGCGGGATGAACGTGGGCTTCGCGTACGCGGTGTGGTCCGGTCTGGGCACCACCCTGATCGTCATCATCGGCGCGCTGTTCCTCGGCGAATCGCTCAGTGCCGCCAAGATCGCCGGTGTCGCCCTCGTGGTCGCCGGAGTGGTGACACTCAATCTCGCGGGCGCCCATTGACCCCCCGCGACCCGCATCGCCGCCAGCGCATCCTCGATGCCGCCCGTGCCCTGATACCGGTGCACGGGATCGCCGGCCTCACCCACCGCCTGGTCGCCGCGGAGGCCGGGGTACCGGTCGGCTCGACGACCTACTACTTCGCCGATCTAGCCGACCTCACCGAGGCCGCGCTCGCCGATACCGCGGTGGCCACCCGCGAGGCGCTCCGGGAATGGTCGGCGGCGCTCGACGGCAGCAAAGACCTGCCCGCGACCCTGACCGCGCTCACCGCGGACTACCTGGCCCGGCCCGAGCAGTTGCTCACCGTGAACGAGCTCTACCTCGCCGCGGCCCGGCTCCCCGAGCTGCGTCCGCTGGCGCGGGTCTGGTTCGACGGCCTCGTCGATATCCTCACCCCGCATACCGGGCCCGTCGCCGCCCGCGCGGTCGCGATCTACCTCGACGGCGCGCTGCTGCACGCGCTGACGGCCGAGGCGGCCCCGGATACCACCGCGCTCCTCGCGCCGATCGCCGCACTCACCGGGCTCGCCCCGGAGACCCGGCGTGCTCCTGCCCATCGTCACCCCGAGGGTTCTCCTGGGTGAGCACTTGTTCGGCGCATACCACCCGATCCAGCCGGAGCGGCTTGCCCGGATGACGCGACCGGTCGGAAGCGCCTCCGCATCCGTGGTCGGGCGACTATGCGCTGTCCCTGCGGGACCGAGGGTCCGGCGCGCGCGTGGACACACCCGCCGGACCGCCCGGTGTCAGCCGTTCAGCAGTGCCTGCATCTGCTGGATCTCGGCCTGCTGGGCATCGATGATCTGCTGCGCCAGCGCCTTGGCGTCGGGGGAGGCACCCTCGGCCAGTTCGGTACCGGCCATCCGCACCGCGCCCTCGTGGTGGGCGATCATCATGGTGAGCCACATCCGGTCGAATTCCGGACCCCGGGCCGCCTCGAGCTGCATCATCTGCTCGTGGGTCATCATGCCCGGCATATTTCCGTGGTCCATTCCGCCGTGCCCACTGCCCTCGGGTACCGCGACGCCCCAGTCCCGCAGCCACCCGGTCATGGTGGTGATCTCCGGGTCCTGCGCCTGCTGGATCCGTGCGGCCAGATCGATCACCGCCGGATCGCTCGAACGAGACGGCACCAGCGCGGCCATCTCCACGGCCTGGCGATGATGCGGGATCATCTCCTCGGCGAAACGGATATCGGCCTGGTTGTGGTCACCGGCCACCTGCGCGGTCGTCGTACCGGTGACGGCCGGCGCCGAGGTCGCCGGGGCGGTGTTGTCGTCACCGTTGCCGCAGCCGGTCAGGACGACCGCGGTGGCGAGGATGGCGAGCGCGGTCCCGGTGCGTGGTTTTCCGATCATTGGTGCTCCTGAGAGTTCGGGTGTGTTGCGTGCGTCGAAGCAGCGCCGCGAACCGGGGAAACCGGGTCCGGCGGGCGTCGATCACAGCCGCAACACGCCCAGGACTGCCAGGCGCTGCGATATCGGAACAGGCGGCGGCCGCGCCACGGCCCGCGGCCGGAGCGCGGCCGAGCGCATCGGTTCCCTCGCGAACAGGTACCACCGCAGCGCCGCGAAGATCAGCGCCGAGGCCAGCGCCGCCACCAGGACGGCCAGGCACAGATGCAGCAGGTCGTGGCCCGTGCCGTGATCGGCCGGAGGGTCGTCGCGCGGCGCCGGCGCGAGCGCGGCGGGCGGGGCCGGGCAACAGGACCGCGCCGGCTCCTCGCGTGCCCGTCCCGGATCCGGGGCGGGCGACGCCGAGACGAGCGCATGGGAGCCGGGCGCCGGATGATGCGTCACACCGCCGGCTCGGGCGGGCAGGTGGTGCATACCGGAAACGGCCACCGCCAGCACGACCGGTAGCAACCAGCGCACCAACGTGCCCGCGAGACCGGAGTACACGGCTCGAATCTAACACCGCGCCGCCGGGCGGGCCCCTACCGCTCGCTCTCGCCGCACCGCGCCCCTCGACAGGGCCGCCGATGCGTCCGAGGGACCTCGCCCGGACGGCGGAACCCGGCGGGCCCTAGCCCATGATCGCGTTCATGATCGTCCCCGCGCTGGTGGCCACCGCGCCGCCGGCCATGGCGCCCGCGATCTGCTTGGGTGCTGTCAGCGGACCACCGTTCCACTTCTCCCAGGCGAGCCTGCTGCCGCCGAAGACTATCGAGGTCACACCGGACAACAGGACGAACCAGGTGAGGTACCTGGTCATCTGGGTGACCTTGTCCGACAGCGGGGGCGCTTCGGGGCTGGGATCGCCCAGCTGGGCGAGTACGGCGTAGTGGTCATGGAGTGCCGGAAGGCCGTCGTGCAGTGCGGTGAGGATCGTACTCATCTCGTCGTGCCCCTCTCGGATGCCGGTAGATGCGGTGGCGGCGAATGCCGATTCCGTAAAGCCGAACCCGACCGGTTATTGAAGCGCAAATCGGAGCACAATGGGGTGAGACTCACCGATATTTTCTGGTCGGGCCGGTGAGCGGCGGCGTGTCGTATACGCGACACGCACCCGTTGGAGGTTTCCCGCTATCGATCGGCATCCGATTTCGCGGATCAACCGGGCGGCTTTCCGCCTGTCACCGACCTGTCACAACACGGCCTCGACATGCCCGCCGCCCAGCACGCCCTCTCGAGGCCGGACCGCACCGCCGGACCGGGGGCGCGGCGGATTCACACTCACCCGAACACGAAGCGCAGCAGGATCGCCACCGAGGGCAGTAGACCCAGCGGGTACCCGGCACGCCGTGCTGCGCGGTACCGTCGCCGATCGTGGCCGCGATCCGGTCGGTCGCCTACGTGGGTGTCGCCGTCCGGTTCGGGCCGCGCTCATCTCGGCCCGCCGGAAATCGTCCCGTGCCGGGCCGGAAGGACCGTGCCGGGCCGGGCCGGGCCGGGCCGGGGTCAGGGTCGTGCGACCGGCTGCACGCCGAGCAGTCCCATGAGATCACCGAAGGTCCGGGCGGCGGCGACCTGCCGCCCGGGCACCTCGAGCCCGTACTCCTTCTCGACCAGCACGATGATCGACAGGACCGTCAGCGAATCCACATCGAGATCGTCCAGCGTGGCCGCGGGCGCGATCTCGTCGAAGTCCAGATCGCAGTGGGTATGCAGGAATTCCGCGACATAGTCCCGGATCGGCACGGTATCGGGCATCGCGATCGACCTTTCCACTGTCCGCCACCGGCACGCCGAGCGAACGGCGCCGTCCGCCCGGCCTCCGCAGCATGGACCCCGGATACGACATCGGGATGTTCGGTGTCCGAACGGATTTCGTCGTGAAGATGTCCGGACACCGAACACCAACCGTCGGCTACCAGGTGAGCACCGGTTTGATCACTGCCCCCGCATGCTGCGCGGCAAGGGCCTTGTCGATCTCGGTGTAGGGGAAGCGGGTCACCAGCCGGTCCACCGGGAGCAACCCGCGGGTGTGCAGATCGAGCAGGTGCGGGATGAAGGTGGCCGGTTCGGCGTCGCCCTCGAGGCAACCGCGAACTGTTTTGCCGCTCAACACCAGATCGCGCACATCGATCCGCGGGACGCCCGCGCCCAGCCCGACCGCGACCACGGTGGCGCCGGTGTCCAGCGCCGCGAACGCGTCGGCCAGCACCTTCGGCGACCCGGTGGTGTCCAGGGCGTGCGTGGCACCGCCGCCGGTGAGTTCACCGATCGCGGCGACCGTATCGACCGCGGCCGGATCCAGCACCTCGTCGGCACCCAGTTCCCGGGCCAGCTCCCGGCGGGCCGCCGCCGTCTCCACCACGACCGTCCGGACCCCGGGCACCGTGCGGGCGGCCAGCAGCGCGGCCGACCCCACCGCGCCGGCGCCGTAGATCGCCAGCCAGGCCCCCGATTCCGGCCGCAACGCGTTCAGCACCGCGCCCGCGCCGGTCTGGAAGCCGCAGCCGAACGACGCGGCGACGGCGAGATCGGCCGCCGGGTCGACGACGATCGTATTGTCCGCACTGGCCAGCGCGTATCCGGCGAAACTGGATTGACCGAAGAAACCGTCCCGTACCGGCAGGCCCGCAACCGTGATCCGCGGGGTGCGGTCCGGCCGACGACCGAAATGATTGAGCGCGGTGGAATTCCGGCAGTAGGCCGGCCGCCCCGCCGCGCAGTTCGGGCAGGCGCCGCAGTGCCGGAAGGTGAGGACCACATGGTCGCCCGGCGCCACCGAGGTCACCGCCGACCCGACCGATTCGACGATCCCGGCGCCCTCGTGGCCGAGCAGGACCGGCCGATCCGGTGTGCCCAGCACCCGATTGACCAGGTCGGTGTGGCAGATACCGGCGGCGACGATACGCACCAGGATCTCGTCGTCGCGGGGCGCGTCGAGGTCCACCGTTTCCACCGAGAACGGTGCCGCCGGATCGCGGGACAGGACCGCCGTCGTCTGCATCGCTACGCCCGTTCCAGCAGGAAGTAGAAGAACTGGCCGTCGGCGAGCACCAGCTCCGGGCGGCCGTTCATGATGCCCATCAGCGTGGTGTCGTCGAGCCATTTGAAGTGGTCGAATACGGCGCGGCCGTCATAGACCATGGTGGCGGTCACCTCACCGCGGAATTCGATGTTCCACAGGGTCGCCTCGCCCTGGCCGAGTTCGACGTTGGAGAAGAGAGTGCCGTCCTCGGCACGGCAGATGAGCGGTTTGGCGTCGCCGAGCGAATGGAAGGTCTTGCCGTACCAGCGGCTCTTGGGCAGTGCCCGGCACAGCGGATGGCCGGTCTGAAAGGCGTCACCGCGCCACTGGCCGAGGATTTCCTCGGCGCGGGCGGGCCGCAACCGCCCCCACAGATCGTCGAGCTCCGCCACCGAAACGCCCTCGGCCAGCTCCCGCAGTTGCTGCCACCGTGGTTTGTCCGCGCTCATATCTGTCCCATCGACTGGATTCGGCGAACCAACTGGTTCGGCAACGACGATAGTTCCGAACCATCTGGTTCGGCAAGATAGGCTTCGGGGTATGCGCGCGGCAGGCCAGGCAACCCGGGACCGGATTCTCGCTGCCGCCAAAGCGGAATTCGCCGAATACGGCACGGCCGGCGCCCGGATCAATCGCATCGCCGCGGCCGCGAACGCCAGCAAGGACCGCCTCTACGCCTATTTCCCCGGCAAATCGGAGCTCTATGCCGCGGTCACCGAACAATGGACCCGGCAGACCACGGCCGAGACCGCGCTGCGCGCCGACGATCTCCCCGGCTACGTGGGGCGCCTCTTCGACCATTTCCTGGCCCACCCGGAAAATGCCCGGCTCCAGGCCTGGGCCGAACTGGAACCCGCCGACGAACGGATCGACCAGGTGCTGCGCCGCACCGTCGATCCCAAACTCGCCGAAATCCGCCGCGGCCAGCGGGAGGGCCTGGTCACCACCGATATCGCGGCGCCCATGCTCCTGCGCATGCTCACCGAACTGGCCCGCAGCACCGCCGTGCACGCGAGCTCCGGACCGCCCGCGCGGATCGGCACCCAGCGCTCGGCCGTGGTGCTGGCGGCACGGCGCTTGGTCGAGCGGGTGCCGGCCGAGCCATCGGACGACTGCGCCGGCCGCGATCAGACCGTCGCGGCCGGGCCGCCACCGCCGGGGGCGTCCCCGTAGACCACCAGCCAGATGGACCGGCCCAGCGCGGCCGCCAGCTCCGCGTCACCGATGCCGGTCCGCACCGCGAACGCGGTGGTGATGGAGCGCTCCACCATGGCGGCCAGCACCAGCGCGGTCGCCGCGGGTTCCAATTCGGGCGCGACCCGGCCGGCCGCACGATCGGCTTCCAGCCGGACGCGGACCAGGTCGACGAAGGTGGCCACCCGGGCCCGCCAATAGGCGCCCACATCCCGGTCGTAGGCCGCGACCTCGCTCAGCGCCAGCAGCAGGTAGCGGTGGCGGCGGAATCCGGCGATCATCGCGCTCATCGCCCGCCGCACCCCCGCTTCCCGGTCGGTGTGTTCGGCGCCCCACCACCGCTCGGCGGCCTCGAACAGATCGGCCGTGGCCAGGTCGGCGGTCCGGATCAACAGCTGGCTCTTGTCGGGGAAATACCGGTAGAAGGTGGAGCGCGCCATCTGCGCGGTGGCGGCGATCTTCTGGACCGCGATCTCGGTGAACGGAGTGCCGTCGGCCAGTAGATCCTCGACCGCCCGTAATACCCGCTGCTCGAATTCGGCCCGGCGGTCCTCGTCCGGTTTCCGGGCGGACCGCGGGGTGCGGGTCAGCGAGGGCATCCGGCGCCCGCCGGCTCGATCGCGCGGTGCAGTGGATATCGGCTCGCAAGGTCCATGGGGACATTGTGCCCGCCTTCGTACCCGCGGGCCGGTTCCCGCCGTCGCGCCAACGGGCACGACACGGTTCTCGAGACAGCCGAGGCGATCCGTCGCAGCATACGGAAAACTGTGCGGGACAGTGCGGCTCGGACGGTTGACAATCACGACGGCGCACCGCACCATCAATCGGACATAGCGTCCGAGACTCGATGACCGAGGACGGTTCCCATGGCCGACTCCCCCAGCGCGGTCGAGCAAGCCGATGCCGTGGTCGTCGGCGCCCGGTGTGCGGGTTCCGCCACCGCGGCCACCCTCGCCCGGGCAGGCCACCGGGTCGTCGTACTGGACAGCACACGCTTTCCCTCCGATACGCTGTCCACCCATCTGCTGTGGCCGGCCGGAGTCGCCGAACTGTCCCGGCTGGGTGCACTCGAGGCCGTCGAGGAACTGGGCGCGCCGCGACTCACCCGGGCCTACGCCGCCGCGGCGGGATATGCGATCACCAGTGAGTTCCCGCAGGTCGACGGGATCGACTACACCCTGTGTGTACGCCGCACCGGCCTCGACCACGCACTGGTGCGCACCGCCCGCGCGGCCGGTGCCGAGATCCGCGAGAAATGCCGGGTGACCGAGCTCGTCTGGGACGGTGGGCGGTGTGCCGGTGTGCGCTATATCGATCCCGGCGGCCGGCTCGTCGAAATCCGTGCCGCACTCGTGGTCGGCGCCGACGGCCGCCGCAGCACCGTAGCGAAACTGGCCGGAGCACTGACCCCGTACGAATCCGCACCCAGCGGGCGCGACTGCTACTTCGCCTACTGGCGCGCCCCTGACGGCGACCGGCGCGATACCGCCGCACAATGGCGGGCGGGCGCCGACCTCGGCACCGCCTTCCCCTGCGACGACGGCCTGCTGTTGAGCCTGGTCCAGCCGCCTGCCGAGGCGGGCCCGCTACGTCCCGGTGACGCCGAACGGCGCTATGCCGCCGCGCTCGACCGCATTCCTCCACTGCGGGAGCGGCTACGCGACTGCGAGAAGGTGGGACGGGTCCGGTCGGCAACCGATATCACCTCCTATTTCCGCCGTTCCAGCGGGCCGGGCTGGGCATTACCCGGTGACTCCGGTCATTTCAAGGATCCGGTCACGGCCCAGGGCATCCGCGACGCCCTGCACTACGGACGCCTGCTGGCCGAAGCCGTGGCACCGGTCCTCGACGACCCCGTCCGGCTGAACCGCGCTCTCGCCGCATGGGAGCGGCGGCGGGTACGCGAATGCCGCGAGATCTACCACTGGACCAACCGGCTCGCCCGCGGCACCGCGATGAGCCCGCTCGAAATCGAGCTGTACCGCACCGCGACCGGTGACCGGGCCCTGGCAGCCATCACCACCGGCGTCTTCTCCCGCACCCGGCGTCCCGCCGAGCTCTACACTCCGGCCCGCATGGCGCGGCTCACCGCCGGGGCGCTGTGGCACCACCGCGGCGACCCGAGGCCGGTGCTGGCCGATATCGCACACGAGATCCGCGGGGCCGCGAGCGAATTCCGCACCTCGTGCACCCCCCTGCGCGCCCCCCCCCCCGCCGCGCCCCCGTCCTCCCCCGGTACCGCCACCGCCTGACCAGGAGTTCACCATGTCGGATCAGCTGCCGAAGAAGTCAGCCTCGATCGACCGCCGCACCGCCCTGCGCGGTGCCCTCGCCGGCGCCGCGGTCCTCGCGGCCGGATCGGCGGCGAGTGGTACCGCGCATGCCGCCGCCCCCCGCCGCCGGACCCCGGGCCTACGCACCGGCGGAAAAGAGGTCGCCGTCTTCGGCGGCGGGATGGCCGGTCTGTCCGCCGCGCACGAACTCGCCGAGCGCGGGTTCCGGGTGACCGTCTACGAACCCGCCTTCCTCGGCGGCAAGGCACGCAGTATGCCGGTCCCCGGCACCGGAACCGGCGGGCGGGCGGACCTGCCCGGCGAACACGGATTCCGCTTCTTTCCCGGCTGCTACCAGAACATTCCCGACACCATGCGGCGTATCCCGTTCCCGGGAAATCCGAACGGTGTACTCGACAATCTGATCCGCGTCGAGGGGACGGTGGCGGGATTTCGCGACAAACCGCCGATCTTCGCCCCGGTGGAAGTGGGTGCGCTCGACCAGATCACCCCGGAACGCCTGCAGAACAGCATTATCGGCGCGTTGAGCTTCATCCCGGAACTGCCGCCGCACGAATTGGCCTTCTTCGCCAAACAGATGCTCATGTGGTTCACCTCCAGCACCGAACGGCGCTTCGGGCAGTGGGAGTATCTGACCTGGGAACAGATCATGCGCGCCGACGGAAAATCCCCGGCCTACCGTTCCTATCTGGTCAACGCGCTCACCCGGATCACCGTCGCGGCGAAACCTCATCTCAGTTCGGCGCGCACCATCGGCACCATCGGCGAAGCCCTGGTGCTGGCGGGAACCGGCCTGATCCCCGAATTCTCCGGTGGTGTGGACCGGATATTGAACCGCCCGACCAATGCGGCCTGGATCGATCCGTGGGTGACCTATCTGCGGAGTCGCGGCGTGCAGTTCGTCCTGGGGCAACGCGCGAGCCGGTTGAACTACGGGAACGGCCGGATCGAGTCGGTCACCGTCACCGATGGCGGCGGCGCCGCGAATTCCGTGGTCGCCGATCACTATGTCTGCGCCATGCCGGTCGAGAAGACGGTCCCGCTGCTCGACGATCCGATTCTGTCCGCCGATCCCCGGCTGGCCGGTATGCGCGAACTGCTCACCGATTGGATGGTCGGTATCCAGTTCTATCTGCGCCGCCCCACCGAAATCCCGGAGGCCCATATCGCGGCGCTGGGATCGCCCTGGGCCCTGACCGCGTTGCGGCAGGCGCCGATGTGGGTCGGGAATTTCGCCGACCTGTACGGCGACGGTTCGGTCGCCGAATGCTTCTCGGTGGATATCTCCGATTGGGATACCCCCGGAATTCTCCATCACCGGCCCGCAAAACAGTGCAGCGCGCAGGAAATCGCGAACGAGGTCTGGGCACAGCTGAAGTTGTGGCTGAACAACGGCACCGGTTGGCTGCGCGACGAGGATATTCACTCCTGGCATCTCGATCCGGGGATCAGCTGGTCCGGCGGCACCACCCATAACGAAACCCCGCTACTGGTCAATACCGTCGGTTCCTACGATCATCGGCCGACCGCGCACTGCGCCATACCGAATCTGTTCTTCGGCGGAGATCATGTGCGCAGCAATATCGATCTGGCGACCATGGAAAGCGCCAACGAATCCGGCCGGTCGGCGGCCAATGCGATCATCGACGCCGCGGACGATCCCGCGCCGCACGCGCCGGTGTTCCCGCTGGTCGCCCTGCCCGCGTTCGAGGCGGCGAAAAGGATCGACGCGGACCGGTTCCGGGCCGGACTCCCGCACATCCTGGACGTGTAGTGGGAGGCGCGCGGGTGGCACGGCGGCGTCGCGCCACCCGCGCGTGCCGGAAAACGAAGCCGTCTCCACCGCCGAACTCGCACGGCGCGCTGCGGCGACGGCCGGATACTGCGCGGCGCGGCCGAATTCACCGCGCCGCCGATTCGCGTAAAGCATTGTCGACCCGATCTTGTTCCGTGAGAATGGGTTCCGAGCCGAGATCCGGCTTCTTGGGGACCGTCGGTGCTGGGGCGCCGGCAGAACATGTGGGGAACACCATGAGAATCAAGCAACTCGCCGCCACCGCGCTGATTTCGATCGGCGCCCTCGGCGTCGCCGCGGGTACGGCGCAGGCGCAGCCCGTGGCCGCCGAGGTCGCCGTGCGCGGCGCCGAGCAGGGTATCGGCTATGTCGTGGCGCCGAACGAGGCGGGCACCGCGATCGTCACGACTCTCGACGCCGGCACCTTCGCCCGCACCGCCGACGGCGCGTCCGTCACCCTGTCGGATCCGGCGGGCCGCGTGCTCACCACGCTGCCGCTGGGCGTCGCGGCCGCCGGGCAGACCGCGCCGCTGGCGTCGGCCATCTCGGCCGACGGCCGTACCCTCACCCTGACACCGGATGCGTCCACACCGGCGGGGCAGCATGTGGCCCAGCTCGTGGCCGACCCGGACACCGAGTCACGCAAACTGCACAATGCCGGGATCGGTGCCCTGATCGGCGGCGGAATCGGTGCCGTACTCGGCTTCTTCCTCGGCGGCGTGGGCGCCCTGATCACCATTCCGATCGGCGCGGGGGTCGGCGCGCTGATCGGTTACTCCACACCCTGATCGACGAACTCGGCTGCGGCCCACCGGAACCGGTGGGCCGAGTCGGGCTCGCCACCCGGCTCCGGCGCGCCGAATTCGTTGCGCCGGAACGAGAAATCTCCGTACGGCCCCGGCCCGCACAGGCGCCGCGAGGCCGTTTTCTGTCGGACCCCCCACGTAGAATCATGCAGGTAGGACACAGTCGGAGGGGTAATATGCGGCCGGCGGACCGGCCGCATGGGAAACCACTCCGGCGCTTCGGAACCGGGGGTTCTGTGATGAGTGAAATCGGACAGGAACGATTGCTGCCGCCGCGTCAGCACGGGACGTCGTGGCGCGAATCGGAATACCGGGCCATCGCCGCGGAACTGCGGGCGGGTAAGGGGTTGCCCGAGATCGCCGCGGAACTCGGCCGGACGCCGTCGGCCGTCCAGGCGGCACTGCGCAACTTCGTTCCGCCGGAGGAGAAGGTACGCGCGAACGACCGGGCCGGCTGGATCCAGGATCGGATGGCAGCCGATCCGCAATGGGATTGGTGGGCTGTCGTACTGGACCATCATCGGCACGGCCCGTCCGCGCTCTGGCTCACCGAGCACGAGCACATCGCGCGCGGCGCCTGGCGTGACCGCACACCCATGCCGGTCCT
The DNA here is from genome assembly GCF_000720425.1 of Nocardia rhamnosiphila NBRC 108938. Taxonomy (GTDB): domain Bacteria; phylum Actinomycetota; class Actinomycetes; order Mycobacteriales; family Mycobacteriaceae; genus Nocardia; species Nocardia rhamnosiphila. Next base: position 1,826,958 of record NZ_JOAJ01000001.1, read on the forward strand.
GGCCCAGCGGCTCGATACCGCCGAAATCGAGGTGGCCGCCTTCCTGCGCGCGCTCGGGCTCGCGGAGAACCTGGCCGAGGTCGCCGATCGGCTCGGCGCGACCCCGGGTCAGGCACTGGCCAAACGCGTCAACGCGGCCCGCGATCAGGAACAGTCCGCCACCTGGATCCTGGTGGTCGACGGTGCCGCGGGCACCGTGAAACCGCGCAGCGCGCCCGTGCGCCGGCATGTCTCGGTGCACGAGAGCCGAGCCGCCGCCGAAGCGGGCCGGGATCGGGTCCTGCGCTGGCACCGCCGGACCGCGGGCGACAGCACCACACCTGTCTGGTGGACGATCGCCCAGCGCGGAGTCGGCGACTCCGCCGGCCGCACCTACTGCGGCGTTTTCACTCCGCGCCTGATCGACAGCGGGGTCCGCGCCGACGCGCTCGCGGTCGGGGACCGGATCCTGATCGCCGGATCCGACGGCAATCCCCAGGAGGCGCTGGTCGAATCGATCGCTCAGCGCGGCGAGGTCGTCGTCGCCGATCTCGGGCCGGTCGGCGATTCCCGGGTCCACCAGGTGATCGAATTCGATGCCGGGGAGCGGGTGGAGGTGCTCACCGCCCGGGAGTGACGGTTCGCTGCTGCCCGGCCGCTTCCGCGCGGCCGGGCATCAGCGCGGAGGCGACCACAATGGCCACGGCCATCACGGCCACCGCCACGAACACCAGATGCACCCCCTCGGCCAGCGCTGCCGGCGAGGGGGTGCCGGTATCGCCCACCCGCGAATTCACGAGTGCGCCGAATACGGCCACACCCACGGCACTGCCGATGGACCGGGCGAACATATTGGCCGAGGTCACCACCCCGCGTTCGCCCCAGGTGGCGCTGGTCTGGGCGGCGATCAAGGTCGGACTCGCCACCAGCCCCATGCCGAGACCGATGATGAAACAGGTGGCCGCCACCTGGGCAATGGAGGTCGCGGGCCCGATGAACAGGGTGCCGACGGCCCCGACCGTGGCCGTGACGCCGCCGATGAGTGCGGTGCGCCGGAAGCCGATCCGCAGATACACCCGGCCGGACTGGGATGCCGAGACCGGCCAGCCCAGGGTCAGCGCGCCGACCGTCAGCCCGCCCACCACCGCCCCGGCGCCCAAAACGCCCTGGGCGAAGGTCGGCACATAGGACGTGAGACCGAGTAGCAGCGCACCCACCAGCGCGGAGATCGCCGAACTGGCGACCACGACACGGCGGGTGAAAAGCCACAGCGGCAGCACCGGATCGGCGGCCCGGCGTTCCACGAGGACGAACAACACCAGTACCGCGGCACCGCCGGCGAAGATCGCGATACTGATCGGCGCGTCCCAGGCCCAGGCGCGGCCGCCCTCGAGCAACCCGAGGATGAGCGCACCCGCCCCGGAGGTCAGCAACACCGCACCCGCGTAGTCCACCCGTCGGCGTTGCCGGGCCGGGGTCTCGGTGAAGTGACGCAGCAGCATCCACCCGGCCCACGCCGACAGCGGCAGGTTGACCAGGAAGATCCACCGCCAGCCGACGTATTCGGCGAATACGCCGCCCAGCAGCGGACCCGAGACCGAAGAGAAGGCCCAGACGCCCGCGAGATAGCCCTGTACCTTCGCGCGCTCGGCCAGGGTGTACAGGTCTCCGGCGATGGTCATGGTCATGGGCTGGATGGCCCCCGCGCCGATACCCTGCACGGCCCGGAACACGATCAGCCACAGCATGCTGCCCGCGAGCCCACACAGCAGCGAGCCGACAGCGAAGACGGCGATGCCGAACAAGAGCACCGGTTTACGGCCCACCGTATCGGCGATCTTGCCGTACACCGGCACCGTGACGGCCTGGGCGAGCAGATAGACGGAGAACAACCACGGGAACTGGGCGAAACCGCCCAGGCTCTCGGTGATGGTGAGCACCGCGGTCGCGATGATGGTGGAATCGAGTGCGATCAGACCGGTGGCCAGCATGAGCGATCCGAGGATCGGGCCACGTTCGGAGCGGAGCCCCACTTCGGTTCGCACCGTCTCCGCCACCACTGCCGCACCTCTTTCTCCGGACCGGACACCTCAACACGATCGCCGGGTCACCGTATTCCCCACACCACCGCGGGCGCCGCCGCATTTCCACATGATGAGACGGGAGTGTCCCTTGCCGAGCCCGGCGACGGCGGCCCACCATCTATATCGGCACCATGAACGATGCCGGGTGCGGTGTTGTGCAGCGGAGCAACGCTGGTTCCCGAGCCGCTGTGAGCCCGCACAGAGTGTGCTGTGGCACAACGGGATCGGTGGATAGCATCCGCGCCATGTGTACACCGCTACGTGCGCTCCGCCCCGGCGTTTCGGGCCGAATCCTGCTCGGTGGGCCGGCCGTCGCCCTCGCGATTCTCACCGCCGGCTGTGGCGGCGCGGCCGAACCCGCGGACCCCGCGGCGATCTGGGATCCGTGTGGTCTCCCCGCCGGTCTGCTCACCGATTCGGGGTTCGCGCCCGGCTCGATCCGGCGCGATGTGGCCACCGAACCGGGCTGGGCGGGCTGCGGGTGGAGCAGCGAGCGGGCCGCGCTGCGCGTGCTGTTCTCCGCCGACGGTTCGCCGGACGAGGTCGCCGGTGACGGCGACACCCGCACCGAGGTCACTCTCGCGAACCGCACCGGCCGGCTACTGCACACCGGCGCCGCCGATACCGCGACAACGTGCACCGTCGCCCTGCCCACCGCGGGCGGCGGCGTGGTGCGGGTGCGGGTCGACAGCGCCCCGGCCGCAGCCGAGAACGCCTGTACCCGAGCCGAGCGCGCGGCAAGCACCCTTGCGCCCGCGTTTCCGGTCTGATCAGCGGGTTCGACCATAACTCGTACCACTGTGACCGGTCACAAGCCGGAAGGTTGGTGCCTGCACGGTCGTCCAGTCGAGTTCGCAAAGCCGCCCGGAATACGACACATGATCATTACTGTGGAGCCGCAGTCTCGCCACCCAGGGGTAGAAGGAGTCAGCAGCATGACCGTCGACACGACCAGAACCAAGCTGACGCTATCCGGCCAGCCCATGTCCGCGCCACTACAGGATGTGCGCACACTGTCCCGTCACATGGTGGGCCATTTCGTGGAGAACGTGGTCCCTTGCGGCACGCTGCCGGGCGATGCGATCCACGGCGATGTCACCACCATCACCCGGACCTGCCTCGAACTCGCCGTCAGCATGCTCGACGGTAAGGACATTCCGGAGAAGACCCGTCGGCTGGAGAACGCCGCCGCCGGCTGGGCGCGCGAAGGCGTCCCGATCGACACCATCCATCACGCGGTGCACGAAGGTTTCCGGCTCGGCCTGGACCTGGTGGTGTCCAATGCGACCGTCACCGACTATTCGGCGCTGGTCGACGGGGCCAAGCTGGTCGTCGAAATGCTGGATACGATGACCGTCTGTATCTCCATGGCCTACGTCCGCGAACTGCGGTCGGTGGTGAGCGAACACCACACCGCCGTGCACACCCTGACCTCCGCGCTGCTGGGTGGGCACAGCACCTCCACCATGGCCCGCGAATGCGGGATCGAGATCGCCCCCGCCTACACCGTGCTGGCGATGGCCATTCCGGCGCATCCGGACGAAGCGGTCCCGGCGCTGGACGGCAAGGTGGTCGCGCGGCGCAAACTGCGCCGCGTCCAGGCCGAACTGGCCACCCGCTGCGAGGATTCGGCGCTGTCGCTGCTGAGCGTCGACGGAGGCACGGTCCTGCTGCCCGCCGACATCTTGACCGGTGAGCAGCTCGACGAACTGGTCGCGCAGCTGTCACGCGCGGCCCAGGTGCCGGTCAGCGCCGCGGTGGTGGAGGCCCCCACCGCGGAGGTGCCCTCGGCGGCGGATCAGGCGCACGAACTGCTGGATATGGTCCAGCGGCTCGACTGTGTGCCCGGACTGTACCGGTTCGACGATATGGCGCTGGAATACCAGCTGACCCGGCCCGGCCCCGGCCGCGAATACCTGGGATCGCTCCTGGATCCGCTCGATGATCATCCGGAACTGCTGGAGACCCTGCAGCGCCATATCAGCAACAACCTGAACCGGCAGCGCACCGCGCGTCTCATGCACATCCACACCAATACGATCGACTATCGGCTCAAACGGGTCGCCCAGCTCACCGGCTTCGATCCCACGCAGCCGTCGGGCCTGTGGTATCTGCGGTCCGCGCTGGTCGCACGCAGCTACCGGGCGAACTGACCCCTAGCCCCGCTCCCGGCCACTGCGTACCTGCGCCACATAGGCGCGCGACACCGCCGCGGTGAGCGTATCGAGCACATCGACGACGAAACATCCGTCCACGCTCCCGGCCGCGGCGTCCAGGGTCCGCCGCGCCGCCGAACTACGCAGGCCCAGACCACTTTTCACCCCTTCATGCAGGGCATGCTGAATGATCTCGAGCGGCACCTCCTCGCGCGCCCAGCGCGCGGCGGCCACCTCGAGCCGGGCCAGTACCTGACGTCCGGACGGATCCGAATCGTCGAGCAGTGCCAGCGCCATGCCCAGTCCCACCCGGAAGGCCGTCTCGAAGTCCGCTCCCGGCCGTTCGCGCGCCGCCGGGCGGGCGCTGTCGGCCGACCAGATTCGCATCAGCTCCGCCGGATCCGGCACCTCGAACACCTGCCCGGACTCCTCCGGCTCACGGTCGTACTGCTCACCCGTGCACATACGTGCTCCCTCCACCAGCGACCGGCAACCGATATGGACAAACGTATAGTTACCCACCCTTCTCCGGCCGACACATCGCCCGGACTTCGGTCCACCTCGGAACTCGGGTCGGCAAAGATAGTGAGACGTCCCATCAACAGATACTTCGGTTTCGTGCCGTCGCCCACCGGCACCGCCCGGTCGCCACGGGTCCGGCCCACGACGCGCGCCCCGCCGCGCTCCCCGGTTAAGGTGCGGCGGTGGATACCGGTGATCTGATAGACCGCAGCAGTTCCATCGCGGAACGGCTCACGACGACCCAGGCGGCGCCGCCGTCGTGGCTGGTACTCGCCACCGCCGTGGCGGCGCTGGTACTGGTGGCCTACGGCCCGCTGTGGCGCATCACCCGCAATGTGGTCACCATCGCGCACGAGGGCGGACACGCGTTGGTGGCGCTGCTGAGCGGACGCCGGCTCAATGCCATCACCCTGCATTCGGACACGTCGGGGCTCACGGTGTCCAGCGGAAAACCCTACGGGCTCGGCATGATCCTGACCGCGCTGGCCGGCTACCCGGCCCCTCCCCTGGTGGGACTCGGATTCGCCGCGCTGCTGGGCGCCGGGCGCATCACCCTCATGCTGTGGACCGCGATCGCCGCGCTGGCCGTGATGCTCGTGATGATCCGGAACGTGTACGGCGTCATCTCCGTGGTGAGTACCGGCGCACTGGTTTTCGGGGTGTCGTGGTTCGGTTCCGATGCGCTGCAGGCCGGATTCGCCTACCTCGCGACCTGGCTGCTGTTGCTGGCCGGCAGCCGCCCGGTACTGGAGCTGCAGCGCACCCGCTCCCGGATGCGTGACGGCACCACCGACGCCGATCAGCTGGCCCGGCTCACCCGGCTGCCGGGCCTGCTCTGGGTGGCCGTCTTCCTGGCCGTCGCCCTCGGCGCACTCGTGGCCGGGGCGGGCCTGCTGCTGTCGGCGACCGCGGGGATCTGCCTGCCGGTCCCCAACGGCGCGGACTGCCCGGCGAACTGATCCCGCCGGGCCGCGCTCAGCCGGCGCTCTCGGCCTCGGCGAGTTCCTTCTTCCAGACCCGGAAGCTCTCCTCGGTCCGGCCCCGGCGCCAGTACCCGGAAATGGAGGCGAACTCCGCCGAGACACCGCGTTCCTTGCGGATGTAGGAGCGCAGGTTGTGCATCACGGCCTGCGCCTCCCCGTGGATGAAGACCTGCGCCCGGCCCGGCAGCCACGGCGCCGCACGGACCGCGCCGATCAGGGGTGCGTTATCGCCGGCGCGGTCGTCGCCGACCTCGTGCGCGCCGCCACCGCGGTGTACCCAGGTGACGTCCACCAGCGCCTTGGTGGTCAGTGTGATCTCGTCGGCCGCGTCGGCGACCTCGATGAACACCTTCGCGGGCGCCCCCTCGGGCAGTGCCTCGACGGCGGCGGAGATGGCGGGCAGGGCCGCCTCGTCACCGGCGAGCAGATGCCAGTCGGCGTCCGCGCGCGGCGCGTAGGCCCCGCCGGGCCCGAAGAACGTGGCCTGTTCGCCGGGCTGTACCGCGGCGGCCCACGGGCCCGCGATCCCCTCGGCGCCGTGCACCACGAAGTCGATGGCGATCTCGCGGGCCGCGGTGTCCACCGAACGGACCGTGTACGTGCGCATCACCTCACCGTCGGGCCGGTCGAACAGCAGTTTCACATACGCGTCGGTGTACTCGCTGGCATCGAAATCGTCGAATCCGGGATCACCCAGATACACCCGCACGATATGGGGGCCGAGCCACTCCGTCCGGGCGACGGTCATGGTCGTGCGCTTTCTGGCCATCCGGCCTCCTTCATTAATTAGGCTTACCTAAGCGAACGTACCAGCCGGGTCGGGCGGGTTGTGTAGCGTCCGTCTCCTACTGACCGAAATATCCGGCAAGGAACCGTTTTTGGGTTAACCTCACACAAACTTCCGGACGAAGGCACCAATCATGACCGCGGCAACCGTCATCCGCCCGCTGGCGCCCAGCGAACAGATCTTCGCATTCAGCGAGGTCTTCGTCGGATACTGCGCCCGAATGTCCGGGCGGATCGATCTCAGCGCGCTGACCGCCGCCTTCGAAGTGCTGGTCACGGCCCATCCCATCCTCGGAGCGCAGCTCGCGCCCACCGAGCCGGTCGGACACACCCTGGTCACCTCCGGTCCGCCCGAGATCGTGCTGACCGTCGCCGACGGCGACCCCGAACAGCTGCTCACCGGCGCCGAACCGGATCAGCGACGAGCCCTGGGCACACTGCACGTGGTGCGCTCGGGGGATACCGCGGGCGTCACACTGCTGGTGCATCACAGCATTGCCGACGCCACCCATGCCCTGCACCTGCTCGAGCAGCTGTGGCATTGCTATGTGGCCGCCGCGGCCGGACGGGCACCCACGCTCCCGCCCACCAGGCAGCCGATGCCGGTGGAAGATCTGCTCGCCGGCCGGGGAGTCGTACGCCGGCCCGTCTCGGGCGGTACCGAGCCGCCGCGGGCCGCTCCGCCGCTGCCCCCGGCGGATGCGCTCAACGCGAACGAACACCCGTACCCGCCCTTGCGGACCACGCGCTGCCGGCTGAGCCGGGAGCAGACCGGCGCGCTTGTCGCGTACGGGCACCGGGCGGGGGTGACGGTGCACAGCCTGGTGGCGGCCGCCCTGCTGCTCACCGAATCCGAGGCACGGCAGCTGCCGGTCGGCGAACTGCTGTGTTCGTATTCGGTGGATCTGCGCCGCCGGGTCCGGCCTCCCATCGCCCCGACGGAGGGAACGAATGTGCTGGGCTTCGCCGGTTACCGGCCCGGTCCCGGTGCCGAGGCCACGCTCCCGGCCCTGGCGCACGGAGTGTTCCACGCCCTGCGCACCGACCTCGCCTCCGGCTACATCCAGCAGACCCCGCTCCAGCTCCCCGACACCCTGGCCGCGCCCCCCGCCAACCCGTTCGACACGGTGATGACCACGAACTGGGGCCGATTACCCCGGCTGTCGGTGCCCACCCTCCGGATCCACGACTTCCGCACCACCATGATCGCCAAACCCGATCCGACCGGACGCCGCCCCCCGCAGGCCGGCGGCGGTACCAGCATCATCACCACCTACGACGACCGTCTCAGCGTCGAGATCCACCATCCCCCCGAGTTCACGCCGGTGCAGACACCCCGGATCGAACGGCTGGAAAATCTGCTCACCCGCCTCTGACCCACGCCGAGCCGGGGCGATGGTCCCAGTGCGTCGTTGCCGAGCGGGCACCGCCGCGAGACCGCGAGCCCGAGCACCGCTCCGGCGCACACGGACCGGGGATCGGGCACCGGGTGTTCAGACCCCCTGGAGCGAGGCCAGCTCGAGCACCGTGATATCCGACGGGGCCGCCACCCGCACCGGCGGACCCCAGGCACCGGCGCCGCGGGTGACATACAGCGCGGTCGCCCCGTACAACTCCAGCCCCGCCACGGTCGGATTGGGCAGCCGCGCGATCAGATTGCCCGGCCACAGCTGCCCGCCGTGGGTGTGCCCGGACAATTGCAGGTCGACCCCGTAGGCCACCGATTCGTGGACCACGACCGGCTGGTGGGCCAGCAGCACACAGGCCCGGCCGGTGTCCCGGCCGTCGAGAGCCGCCGCGAAATCGGGTCCCCGGCCGATGGCGGTCCCCCTCGGATCGTCCACCCCGGCGAGATCGAAATCCGGCAGCGGCACCCGATCGTTGAGCAGCACCTTCATCCCCAGTTCACCGGCCCGGGCGAGCCACGCGTCGGCGTCGGCGAAGTATTCGTGGTTGCCCGGTACGTAGTAGACGCCCAGGGGCGCGGTCAGAGCGGCCAGCGGGTCGGTTTCGGCTCGCAGGTCGTCCACCGTGCCGTCGGCGAGATCGCCGACGACCGCGATGAGGTCGGGACGGGTGTCGTTCACCGTGCGCACCACCCGTTCGCAGAACCCGCGGCCCAGCGCCGGGCCCAGATGCAGATCGCTGACCAGGGCGATCCGCAGTCCGTGGGCCTGTGCGGGCAGTTTCGCCAGCGGTACGGTGACCCGCCGGACCACCGGCCCGTTCAGGACCCCGTAGGTACCGGTCCCCACGATCGCGCCGGCCGCGATCACGGTGGCCCCGGCGGCCAGCCGGGAGACGAGTAGTCGTCGCGACAGGGGGCGCGATACCGGTGGTGGCGGCGCCTCGCCGGATACCGCGGCGCCGGGGTCCGTCCCGAGGGGGGCCGCCGGGCCGGGGTGGGCAGGCCGGGGGGTGCCCGGACCGGGCGATTCTCCCACCGCGGCGCCGACCGGCTGCGGTGTCACACCCGATTCGACGGCTCCGGGCGCCGCGGCGGAGGTTTCGCCCCCACCGACCGGTGCGGCCGTGCCGGCGTCACGCCGGACCAGGCCCCGCAGCAGCAGTGGCCGGACGACCTCCCCGGCCAGTACGCCGAGCAGCAGGTAGAGGAACAGCGCCGCCCACAGGAATCCGGGCCAGGTCAGCCAGCGCCAGTCGGCCCGGTCCACCTCCACGAACATCACCGCGAAGGCGCCACACATCGCGATCGCGCCGGCCCCGAGGACGATGCCGCCGGGTATCCGCCAGCGAGATCCGTCCCGCGTGGTGTCGCGAACGAGCCGCCGCCACAGGTACCAGTGCAGGCCGGCGATCAACCACGCCACGGCCAGTCCGGTGAGCACGGAAACTACTACCACGGAGGATGCCTCTCCCGACCGATTGATTGTGCGGCTGATGAATCTACCCCTCGCCGCCCGGCCCGCCGTGGCCCCCGCACCCGTTATCCCGCCCGGCGGCGGCACGCACATCCGCGTGACCCGTCCGGCAACCATGGATAACTCCATGTCGCCGTGATCATCGGGTAGCTCAGCATCACACCGGCATTCGCACCGCGGCGCGGCTTCCGCCCGCGGCCACCGTCACACCGACCCGGTGACCCCCAGCCCGCCCAGGCCGGACGGTGGGAGTTCCCCGTCCTGTCGTCCGGCGAGCAGCCATTTCAAGATCTTTCCTGTTTCCCCGCGCGGCAACGCCGACATGAACGTCACATCCCGGGGCACCGAGAACCGGCTCAGCCGATGCCGGATATAGGTGCGCACCATGTCCGAATCAAGGCCCGCCCCTTCATGTTTCACCACGAACGCGGCGAGTCGCTGGCCGAATTCGGGATCCGGGACGCCCACCACGGCGACTTCGCTGACCTGGGGCAGATGCGCCAGGGCCTCCTCCACCGGCCGCGGGAAGACGTTCTCGCCCCCGGAGATGATCATCTCGTCGTCCCGGCCGGCGATGAACAACCGGCCGTTGACGTCGAAGTAGCCGAGGTCGCCGGTGTCGAGCATGCCGTGCGCCTCGTCGGGGGGCGCGGAATTGACGTAGCCGTCGAACAGCATGTGGTTGCCGACGAAGATATGCCCGGTGGCGCCGATCGGCACCGGTTTGTGGTCGGGTCCGAGCACCGATACGCGGGTGCCCAGCGGCGGCCGCCCGGCGGTGGTGGGCGCGAAGCGCAGATCGGCGGGGGTGGCGATCGTCGCCCAGGAGACCTCGGTGGATCCGTAGACGTTGTAGAGGATATCGCCGTAGGTATCCATGAACCGCAGTACCGTGGCTCCGGCCAGCGGTGCCCCGCAACTGATCACCTGGCGCAGGCTGGAGGTGTCGTAGCGGGCCCGTACCGCCGGGGGCAGATCGAGGATCCGATTCACCATGGTGGGCACCACGATCATGGTGGTCACCCGGTGTTCGGCGACCGCGCGCAGGCATTCCTCGGCATCGAAACGTTCCGGCAGCACCACCGTGCACCGCAACGCGGTACTGAGCTGCAACCCGGCCAGCCCCCAGGTGTGGAACAGCGGTGCCGGGATGAGCATGGTCGATTCCATCTCCATCGGGATCCGCGACAGCAGCGCGGCGATGGTGCCGAAACCCTTGGGATGCGGCCGGCGCGCACCCTTGGGGATTCCGCTGGTACCCGAGGTGAGCACGATCAGCCGGCCGGGATGGGCGGGCTGACGGAACCCGTTCTCCCCCATTTCGATCAAGTCCTCGAGGGTGTATCGACCGGGGTACGGCGGCCGCAGGTCGGTATTGAACCGGGGCAGGTCGTCGTGCAGATACTGGACCAGTTGTTCGAGGTCGCCGTCGACGAACAGGGCCGAGAGCCGGTGCCGCTGCACGATCTGTTCGATGGTGCGCGCGGACAGGCCGGCATTGAGCAGTGCGACGTCCACCCCGAGTTTGCCCGCGGCCACCATGGTTTCGACCATGCCGGCGTGATTACGGGACAGCAGTCCGATCGCGTCACCCGCGCCGAGTCCCACGGCCGCCATCGCACCGGCCAGGGCGGTGCTGCGCCGGTCCATCTCGGCGAAGGTGCGGGACCCCTGATCGTCGACCACGGCGAGCCGGCCCGGCGCGTAGGCGGCGCCGGCCGCATAGCCCCCCGCCAGGTTGAAACCCCATTTGTTCAGTGACAGCAGTTGTTTCATCACCGCATTGGGCCGGGTACGCACCACACCGCTGACGGTGACCTGGCGCAGCACCTCGAGCTGGCGGCGGACCAGCGAGCCTTCCCCGTTGACCACCGTGGACGTCCGCGCGCCGCGCAGGATATCGGCGATCCGGCGCAGCCCCTTGGCGGTCCAGTCCTGGATCGCCGAATTCGACAGCTCGGTGAGGTGCCGATGCACCCGCCCCGGCGCGAAGAACGTGATCGATACGGTGCTGCGGTCGCCTTCTCCGTACATCCGCAACGCCGCGAAACTACCGATCTCCGGCGCGTGCAGTTCCAGGCTCTCGTACCAGCGGCCGGTGACCACGCGCACGCGCAGCACCCGGATTCCGGCCTCCGGCGTGCCGAGCCGGAATTCGAATACCGGCTCGGCCTCGGGCAGGTCCAGCCTGGAGCAGGCGCCGATACCGGTGAACACCCGCGGATAGGTCTGCGGGTCGAGGAGCAGCTCCCAGACAGCGGCACGCGCTGCGGGGATCTCCGCGACCATATCGATGACGTCGGTAACCAACTCCCGCAACTTCTCGTCGGCCCGCAACGAACAACTGGGCCGGCGGGGTAACCCATCTGTAATCTCTCTCACAATAGCTCGGCGCCGCATTTGTTACCAGCGAGTAGCAACGGTCTGTGACAGGTCACGAAGCCGTTTGCCCGGTGTTCACCACAGCTGCCGAAAGCACCCGTTGGAGCTTGTCCACGCTCGCCCACCGTCTCGGTGTGAGAACTCCCAGCGACAGCTCACTCCGCCCGTACAGTTATTGGGCGCGAACTACATTCGGCCGCATACCACTCGTTTGCGATCCGGAGGACCACGATGCACCAGACCCGACGCCGGGTGGCCATCACCCAAATCGACGAGATCCTCGACTATTTCGGCAAATGCGCGTCCTGTGGATATCCGGCCCGCGCCGAATCCACCCGGCGCGTATTCGACAACGGCGAGATCGAGACCCTCGTCATTGCCAGTTGCTCACTGCCCTGCGGCTGGTCCGATCGAGTATCGCCCACCCGGATGACCGGCCCGGCCGCCTGACCCACCGGGGTATGCCACCCGCGCCCGTCCCCGGGCCGGTGCGGCACGATGAGGTCTATGGAACTGCGAATCTTCACCGAACCACAGCAGGGCGCCGACTACCCGACACTGCTCAGCGTGGCCCGCGCCGCCGAGGACCTCGGCTTCGGGGCATTCTTCCGTTCCGACCACTATCTGCACATGGGCTCGGTCGACGGCCTGCCCGGTCCCACCGATGCCTGGATCACGCTGGCCGGCCTGGCCCGGGAGACCAGCCGGATCCGCCTCGGCACACTGGTCACCGCCGCCACCTTCCGGCTGCCGGGTCCGCTGGCGATCCAGGTGGCCCAGGTCGATCAGATGTCGGACGGCCGGGTGGAACTCGGACTCGGCACCGGCTGGTTCGCCGACGAGCACACCGCGTACGGGATACCTTTCCCGGATGACAAATTCGGCCGCTTCGAAGAACAGCTGGCCGTGATCACCGGGCTCTGGGAGACCCGGCTCGGTGACACCTTCGATTTCACCGGCAAGTACTACGAGCTCGTGAAGTCTCCCGCCCTGCCGAAGCCGGTGCAGCAGCCGGTACCGGTGATCGTCGGCGGCCAGGGACCGAAACGCACTCCGCGGCTCGCCGCGCGGTACGCGACCGAGTTCAATGCCCCGTTCGTCTCGGTGGACGACAGCGCCGCCCAGTTCGACCGGGTACGCGCCGCGGTCGCCGCGGAAGGCCGGGCGGACGACAGCATGGTGTACTCCAATGCGCTGGTCGCCTGCGTGGGCGCCGGCGAGGCCGAGATCGCGCGCCGCGCCGACGCGATCGGCCGCGAGGTGGCCGAACTCCGCGGCAACGGACTGGCCGGATCCCCCGCGGAAGTGGTCGACAAGATCGGGCGTTACCGCGAGATCGGCACCCAGCGGATCTACCTGCAGATCCTGGACCTCACCGATCTGGACCATCTCGCGCTCATCGCCGACGAGGTCGCCACACAGTTGTGACCGGCGAGGGGCGGACGGGGCCGCGGGCTCCGTCCGCCCGGACGCCGGATCACCGGTACGCGGCGGCCACCCCGTCGATCAGATGCTCGAGGGTCTCGTAGGCGGGAACATCCACGATATCGACCAGATCCGGGGACACCGGTACGTCGTGTTCGGCGACCACTTCGTCGAAGCGGGCGACATCCCCGGTCCGGAAACCGTGCTCGGCGGCCAGCGACTGCAACTCGGCGTCGTTGTGCAGCAGCGCACCGATCTCCTCGCCCTCCGGGGTGAGCGGGACGACGGTGTGCCGGGACAGCACAGTGGGCGACGGGTACAGCAACACCGAATCGGGCCGCAAGCGTCCCTCGACCGCGGCCGCCACATACTGCGCCTCGTAGATCCAGGTCATCGGGGTCGGTCCCATCCCCGCGGTGAGGTACTCCTCGAACGGCCCCGCGCTGGAGCCCTCGGTGTAGCCCTGTGCGAGGAACAGGCGCTGCAGGGTGGGCAGCACATGCTGTTCGGCGGTGGCGCCGCGCACCACCGCGTGATCGTTGACGACATAGCTGGCCACCGCCAGGTACATGGCCGCCGAATTCGAGGTCCGGGCGTCGGTGGTGCTGACCAGGATGTTCTTTCCCACCCGGTAGGCGGTGTTGCCGGCCAGTTCGTCCCACTGCACACCGCGCTGTACGAGCTCGATATAGGCGGAGAAATCCAGGCTGGGCGCCGGACCGTCGAACTTCACCACTCCGGCCGCGTCGAGCAACTGCACGATGGGGGTGAACGTGGCGATCGCCATCGGCGAATAGAACGGTACGAACTGGGTGCTCACCCCCACCTCGCGTTTGAGCCGTTCGGCCGCCGGCAGACTGGACGGGAACGCGAACGCCCGGCCGTCCAGGTCCACCGAGGTGGAGATCTCCCGCGACCCCGCCGCCTCGACCCGCACGTCGTAGCCGTGCGCGGCGAACACCCCGGCGACCCGCTCGTCGGCGAAGAAAGCGGCCTTCTCCGAACCGACCACCCCGGTGACCTTCGTCAACGGCGCCCCCGCGACCGGCGCCGCCGGGGCGGGCGCCGAATCGGGTCGCGACACCGCCCATGCCGTGACGCCCACCGCCGCCACGCCCGCGGCGCCCGCCAGCGCGAACAGCCCGCGGCGGTCGGTCCGCAGCGGGCGTTCGGTATCGGCTTGCTCGATCGCGGCGGCCGGTGTGCCCTTGTGCACCGAGACGGGCGCGACGCCGGGGGTGGTGACCACCGTGGCGGCGCCGGCCTCCTCGGCGGATTCGAATTCCCGGCGCACCACCCGCTCCACCAGAATGGGAACGAAGTCGCGCACCGTACTTGCCGCGAACCGTTCGTGCGCCGACCGGATCGCGGTATCCACCTCGTCGGGCGAGCGATCCTCGGAATAGGCGACGGACAACCGGCCCGCGAGTTCACGTATCGCTTTCTGCTCACGAGCCGCTTTGTCCTCGGAGGCCCTGCTCTTCGGGACGGTATCGAGTGCCACGTATATCTCCTCGGCGCCGGACATGGAATCGAAACGACCCGCGGGGCCGATCCACAGCCGACAACGCTACCGCCACAAAGTATTCGAATACTCCCACCAGTGAGCGTGGCCGCCGATTCTCCGACCAGAATTCACCCGGCATTTCCCGGCCGCTGGGCGGCGGTTTCCTCGAGGACGGCCATGGCCGCATTGTGCCCGCCGATTCCGCTCACCCCGCCCCCACGCACCGCACCCGCTCCGCAGCGCAATACATTCGCGTGACCGGTCTCCACGCCCCAGCGTTGCGCGGGGGTGTCCCCGGGCCCGGTCCGGTAGGGGAACGACAGATCACCGTGGAAGATGTGCCCGCCGGGTAGTCGCAGCGCACGTTCCAGATCCACCGGTGTGGCGGCCTCCAGACACGGCGCACCGTGGGCATCGCGGGCCAGGCATTCCCGGACGGATTCGGCCAGTACGCTGTCGAGCGCGTCGAGGCTCGCGGTGACCGCGGCCTGCTTCGCGGCTTCCGGATCGGCTTCGAAAAGCCTTGCCGGAGTGTGTAAGCCGAAAAGCGTAAGGGTGTGCCGCGGCGAACCGGCCGCGATACCGGGATCGGTCAGGGTGTGACAGTAGATCTCCGCGGGCGGGATCGCGGGCAGCCGGCCGGCCGCCGCCTCCCGATACGCCTGCGCCAGCTGTTCATAGGTCTCGGCGATATGGAACGTCCCGGCGAACGCGTCGTGGGCGGCCACCGCGGGGTCACGGAGTCGCGGCAGCCGATCCAGCACCATATTGACCTTCAGCTGGGCGCCTTCGGGTTTCCCGTCGACGGATTCACCCAGGAGCCGGGCCGCCTCGGCAGGCGAGGCGTTGACGAGCACATACCGCGCCGCCACGGTCCCGGTCGCCGCCCCGGCGAAATCCACCGCCGCGGTGCGCCCGTCGGTCGCCACCGCGGTCACCTCTGTACCGGTCACCAGTTCCGCCCCGGCGGCCCGGGCCGCGTCGGCCAGCGCGTCGGTCAGCGCACCCATACCGCCCACGGGTACCTCCCAGTCGCCGGTACCGCCGCCGATCACGTGGTAGAGGAAACAGCGGTTCTGGGCCAGCGACGGATCGTGCGCGTGGGTGAACGTGCCGATGAGAGCATCGGTGAACACCACCCCGCGCACCACATCGTCGGCGAAATACTCTTCGATCGTCTCGCCGAGGGGACGCTCGAACAGTTCCGCCCACACCCGGCCGCCCACCCGCCGCCGCAGCCGGTCGGCGGTCGGCAGCGGTTCGGTGAGTGTCGGGAAAACCGCCCGTGCCACCTCCCCGGTCATCGCGTAGAACCGCTGCCATGCCGTGAACTCACGCTCCGATCCGGTGACCCGAACGAAACTGTCCCGGGTGGTCGCCGGTGACCGGTTGTCGACCAGCAGACCCGACGATCCGGCCGGCGTATAGGAGGAGATCCGCCGCTTGCGCGTCCGGAACCGCAGGCCCAGATCGCCGACGATCCGGTCCGGCAGCAAACCGACCAGGTACGAGTACCGGGACAACCGGACATCGACTCCGTCGAACACCCGCGCCGAGACGGCCGCGCCGCCGGTCGCCGCCGCCTGCTCCAACACCAGCACCGACTGTCCGGCGCGGGCCAGATACGCCGCCGCGACGAGGCCGTTGTGCCCGCCGCCCACGATCACTACGTCGTACCGGGACCGCATCACCATAGGACGTCGATACCACACCGGCGCCGCGGCGGCGGTGAGGCTAACCGAGCAGACCGCCCAGCAGGCCGCCGCTCTGCCCGGCCTCCTGCCCGCCGCCGGTCCCGCCGAGCATGCCGCCGGGCGGCAGCTCCGAGGGCTGCACGATCACGAAACCCCGGCCGGAGAACGACAGGGTGATGCCCTCCCCGGTGCTGCGGCCGATGAGCCGGCCCAGCCCGAAGGAGTCATTGCGTTTCACGCTCGTCTGCAGGCTCGACGACCAGGCGATGGCCGCCTGCGGATCGGCATAGGTGGGCTGATCGACATTCAGTACGACCGGGCCGCCGTGGCTGGTGATGGCGATCCGGCCACGGCCGGTGAACACACAGTTGAAGAGGCCGGCGTTACTGGCGAAGCCGGCCGCGCCCTGCACCATCCGGATGTCGTAACCCAGGGTGGGATCGAAGGCGAGCACATTGGACCCGTTGATGGTGAGCCCGTCGGTGCCGTCCAGATCGATGATGTGCACATCGGCCGCCCCGTTGGCGACGAATAGATCACCGCGCCCGGACACCTTCATCAGCGGCACGCCCTCGCCGGTGAGCCGCTGCTGGATCGCCCGGCCGATCCCTCCGGAACCGAGCGCCTGGAAATGCAGATCACCCTGGTAGGCGACCATGGATCCGGAGCGGACCAGCGTTTCGCCGTTCACGCCGACCTTGATCATCTTGCTGCCCTGCTTCTGGATGCCCATCCCGGACACTTCGGCATGACGCGGGTCGAACAGCTCGCTGTGCATCGGCTGAGCTCCTTGCTGGGAAGAATATGCGGGGGGCTGGTGCGCGGGGGCCGGCGGCGCGGGATAGGCCGGCCCAGGTGGATACGGCTGCTGCGGCGGATAACCGGGCGCCTGCGAGTATCCGGCAGCCGGCGGCGCGGCGGGGTACCCGGGCGGCGGCACCGGTGGCGGGCCGGGGTGCTGCGGGTACTGCGGCGCCTGATACGGGGGTGCCTGATGCTGCGGCGCCTGATATTGCGGAGCCGGATACGGTTGCGCCGCAGCCGGTTCGGCCACCATGGTGGGATCGGTACGGGACGCGGGCGGGGCCGGTGGGACCGGCTCGTCGTCGACGTTCACCCCGAAATCGGTGGCGATACCCGCCAAGCCGTTGTCATATCCCTGTCCGACCGCGCGTACCTTCCACGCGCCCGCCCGGCGATAGATCTCCACGCAGACCACCGCCGTCTCGGTGCTCAGCTTCGACACCGCGAAGGTGAGCGTGCCCTGCTGCCCGGTCACCGTCGCGGTGAGCGACCCCACCGCACCGAAAGTGGGCGGCCCGCTGCCGTCCAGGCTCGCGGTGACCACGACCCGCTCGATATCGGCGGGCAGGCCCGGGGTCTGCACGTCGACGACATCACCGGCGCCCTGCCCGTGCCGGTAGGTCACGCCCGGCCCGGCCGGCTGGTTGAAGAAAACGAAATCGCCGTCGGACCTGACCTTTCCATTCGCGGCGAGCAGCAGTGCCGAAACGTCCACCGGCGCGGAACAGGTCACCGTAACCGTCAGCCGGTCACCCGGCGCGGGCCGGTTCTCCCCCGGAGCGAGCGCGGTCACCTCGTATCACCCCGACCCGATACATACCGGACCGGGTACTCCCCGGCCTCCCGGGTGGCCCGGCCACCGGCCGCCCACCCGTATGACTTCTGATCCACACCGACGAGTCTGACCGATAGCGCCCGCGCCGCGCCACCGCAGTATTCGACACGCCCCCCGCAAGCACGCCACCTGCGACGAAACGCCACCGCGCCGGACGACGATGTCTCCGGTGAACCGCCGGCGAACCTGAGAATTTTCACAGCCGGAGCACAGCCAACGGCCAGGCCACGGCGGCATCCTGGAATCGGACGAGCGGAACTCGGCATCAGGGAGGAACCCATGGTGGACTTCGAGATCACCGGCACCACCGTCACTGTTCACGTCCGCGGCGCACACCGAGTGCTGTCGCTGTGCGACCACATCACCTTCGACCTCACCAATATCGTGGCCGTCGAACCGGCCGAAATCGACCGCCGGCCGCCCTGGGTTCGCGCCCCCGGCGTATTCTTCCCCGGCGCGATCGCCGCGGGTACCTTTCGCGGCAAGGGCCGGAAAGAGTACTGGGACACCCTTTTCGGCGGCAATGCCGTCCGCATCGATTTGCGGGGACACGATTACACCCGTCTGGTCGTCGACGTCGACGATGTCGGCACCGCGATCGGTTCCCTCCGCCACGCCGCCGCAGCCTGAGGGCGGCCCACCGATCCGCCGATCGACCTCCTCGCCGCGAGGCCGATCGGCGGATCTGTATCTCCGGCGCCGCCGGCTCCACGGGGCGGAGCTCGCGATTCGAAGTAGACGAACGAAGCGTACGGACCTGGCGCCAGAGCAGGCTCACCACCATGGCCGGTCGCCGATCTACTGGTCGCCGCTGTGCCGGGACCGACCCCTATACTCCAGCAGCGAGACGGGCCCGACCAGCGATGCAGGCCAAACGGAGCAGAGCACACCTACGACAAGAACTTCCCGACATCGGACACCCCTTCAGTGCCGCCGTTGCCGTGGTACGGATCGCCCGAACGCGGTGTGTGCCACGGCAGACCCACGTCAGCTCTGCGGTTCTCTGCGGCACCGTCCCGTTCCTCCGCAGACCCGGCATTCCGCCGAGGCGACAGGAACTCCGGCCGGTGCCGCAGAATCATCCGATGACCGCTGCGGCCAAGCCGAACCGGAGGCGCCTTCCACCGTGACGCGAGCCGGCCACGCTGTCGGCTCGCCGAAGCGGGTGGGCCCGAGGATCCGAACCCATCCGCATGGTGGCGGCGTCTATGAACCGTTGACGCTTGGCGGGATGAGGACCTTGTCGATGAGGTAGACAGTGGCGTTGGCGGTCTGGACGCCGCCGCAGACGACCGAACTGTCATTGACCGTGATCTGATCACCCTTGCGGGTGGCGGTGACCTCCGATCCTTCGACGGTCGCGAAGGTACCGGCAATCTTGTCGGGTCCGATCCGGCCCGGCACGACGTGGTAGGTCAAGATCGTGGTCAGTAGCGCCGAATCTGTTTTCAGTGTTTCGACCGTAGCGGGGTCGAGAGCCGCGAAAGCGTCATCGACCGGCGCGAAGACGGTGAACTCGCCTCCATCGAGAGTGTCGGTGAGGTTCACCTGGGGGTTCAACTGGCCGGAAACCGCGCTCGTGAGGGTGGTCAGCAGTGGGTTGTTCGACGCTGCCACCGTCACCGGTTCGGTCGCCATCTGTTCGACCGAGCCCGGCCCGGAGGGCACCTGCTGGGTGTAGCCGGCGCATCCGGGACCGATCGGCGCCGCGGTGGCGCCGTTGGCCTGCGAGGCGGGCATCGTGGCCGAAGATTCCTCGGCGCCGGTGGTGGTGGTCTCCGAGGTCGAGGTATCGCTACTACATGCCGCGCCGGCGATCGCCGCCGCGGATATCACCGCGAGCAGCACCGCCGGGTGTTTGCGAATTTTCATATCGTGCCCTTCCTGGAAAAGCGGGGTGCTGTGGCCGGCCCGTGGCTTACGAGCATGAGCGGCAGTGGTGCGATCCAGCCTGTGGATTCGTCCCGTCGTGCACCCCACGAAGCGAAATCCTCTGATGCATCGATACTGCATCACTTTGCGGGTAGCGTGAAGCCTTACAGACGAAAATCTTCGAATCGCCCGGTCGCTGTCCAGAAGCGGGACCGGCCGGCGTCAGGACAGACAACGAGGGAGACCGTCATGTTCCATTTCACGACCACCCGCATGTTCGGAGTACTGCTGGGCGCCGGCGCGGGGGCGCTGTGCGCCGTGGCCGGTGCGCCCACAGCCGGTGCCGCGCCTACGGCCGCCTGCCCCGCACCCGGCGCGGCGGTGGTGCGCACCGCCGATATCGGCGCTTCGTGCTCGGCGACCAGCAATGCCGGGGGCGCGGCCGCGGCCTATGGAATCGACGGCAGCGCGCAGGCCGATGCGGCGGCGACGAGCTTGTCGCTGGCGATCGCGGCGAACGGCGGCAACGCCAGTTCGGCCGCGCAGTACCTGTCGGGTCCGGCCGCGATCGCTGTGGGTCCCGGGGCGCAGGTGAGTACCACCGGGGTGCGGCCGGGGCTCTCGATCGGTATCGCCGGGCCCGGAGCGACCGTGACAGTCACCGGGACCTCTACCCCCACCTGCACCGGAGGACCCGGATTCGCCGGGGACTTCCAGACCTTCCAGGGATGCCTGTCGATGCGGTGAGCATGCCGTGCCGGTGAGTTCGTTCGGCACGCGTCGGCCCGGGTGGGTCACGTCGCGGAGAGGGGGCTCGGACCGCTTCCCCGTCGGCCGCAGCCCGTCCAAGATCGAGAAGGGGAGTGCCGGTGACCGAGGGCGACAGCGATGCCGAAGGGGATCCGGAGGTCGGTTTCACGGTGAGTACGGTCGCCCGTGTACTCGGCGTCCCGGTGGCGACCCTGCGCAGCTGGATTCAGCGCTACGACCTCGGGCCCGCACAGCACACTCCGGGTAAGCACCGGCACTACACCACCGGCGATGTCGCGGCGCTGGGCAGGATGGTTGATCTCGTCCGGGCCGGGGCCAGTCCGATGACGGCCGCGAAAGCAGCGCGCGCGGCAGCGGATCCGAAACCCGTACTCGGCGACAAGGGTCCGGTGATGGCGGCCGCCGAACGACTCGACTCGGCTGATCTGCTGGCTCACTTCTCCCGTCATATCGCCCACTACGGTGTCGTGCGGACGTGGAATCTATTGTGCCGGCGGGTGTTCACCGAGATCGTGGACCGACAAGCCCACGACGTGGGGTTGATCGAAGTCGAACATGTTCTGTCCTGGGCGATCACTACCGCTCTGCACCGGACTGTGCCACCGCTGCACCCCACCGCCGGGCTGGTGCCGGTGCTCTTGGCCTGCACCGCCGGCGAAAACCACATACTGCCGCTGGAGGTGTTGCGCGCCGCACTTGCCGAGGCATCGGTCCCGTCCGTGCTGCTCGGCGCGTCGCTGCCCGCCAGTGCACTCGCCGCCGCTATCGCCCGCCAGCCACGGCGACCGGTGGTGGCGCTGTGGGCACAGACCCGGCATACCGCCTCGCCCGCACCGATACCCGCCGGTAGTCGTGTCCCCTCGCGGCTACTGCTGGCGGGGCCCGGCTGGACCACCGTCATGGTCGGCCTCCTCCCGATAGCGAAGCGTGTCGACACGCTCGAGGAGGCTCTCGGAGAGATCATAAGAACGGTACACGTCCCCTGAGAATATGCATCGTCTTTGCATCGAAACTTGTAGAGTGGGCGTGGGAGCTGCCCACTCGGCACACCGAGGAGCGCTGATGCACGCCGAAAACGGTCAACACGAGCAGTGCGCAACCGTCTCGCGCGGCGCGGCGCTACCGGGCGCGGATATTGAAGACGGGCCGCGCTGGCGCGAGCGGATACGAGTTCTCGTGCGCACCGAGCTCGCGCAGTTCTGCACAGCCCGTCGTCTCGACAACCTGGCGGGTATCGACGTGTCACAGGTATTGTGGCAGTACGTCGGGCGCGGGAAATGCGTGCGGTCGGCGTTCATGTATCTGGGCTGGTTGTGTGGCGCCGAAGAGGACGCGGCCGCATTGCGGGCGAGCGCGGCGCTGGAACTGCTGCACGCGTTCGCGCTGCTACAAGACGATGTGATGGACCGATCCCACCGACGCCGCGGCCTGGCCAGCGCACATGTGCAGTTTGCCGATCACCACCGGAGAAATGAGATGCCGGGATCCTCCGAACGGTTCGGGGAGTCGGCGGCCACGCTGCTCGGCGATATGTGTTTGGTGTGGGGCGAGCAGATGATGCGGGACAGCGGTGTCCCGGCCGCCGCGCTGGACAGGGTGTGGCCGCACTACGATCGGATGCGAATCGAGTTGGCGGCCGGCCAGTTCGCTGATCTGGGCAATGACATCCGCGCAGCACCATCGCTGGATTCGGTGTTGGCGATCGCGCGCGCAAAGTCCGGTGACTACACGGTGAAATGGCCACTGGTCATGGGTGCGGCCATGGCCGGCTGCGACACCCGTACGTGCGAGACGCTGGCCGGGTACGGCCGCCTGATCGGCGAGGCGTTCCAACTACGCGACGACCTCCTGGGGATCTACGGGTCACCCGAGATCACCGGCAAACCCGGCGACAACGACATCACCGGGCATAAAGCCACCACCGTCCTGGTGGCAGCGATCGAAATGGGCGCCCCGTACCTGCGCCACGATTTGTCCACTCTCTTGGCCGCCCCGGTACTCGACGATGCCGCGACTGCTCGGGTCCAGCAGTTGATCACCGCCACGGGCGCTCCGGCACGTATCGAAGCGATGATCAGTGAACGCCTCACTGCCGCTCGCCACGCGCTGACCGACCTGCCCCTGCCCACCGGCCGGCACCCGCTGCTGGAAGAACTGGCCGTGGCCTGCACAACCCGCCCATTCTGAAAGAAAGGCCCCCTCATGCGTCACGTCCCCGACCGCACCGAGCACGTCGTGGTGATCGGCGCAGGCCTGGCCGGGTTGTCGACCGCACTGCATCTGGCCGGCCGCGGCCGAGCCGTCACCGTCATGGAGCGCAACGCCGTGCCGGGCGGGCGCGCTGCCCGTGCAGATATCGCCGGTCACCGCCTCGATCTGGGGCCGACGGTACTGACCATGCCCGATCTGGTCGATGAGGTGTTCGCCGCTGTCGGTGAGAACACAGACGACCGAGTGCGTCTGGTACCGGTGGATCCGTCCTACCGCGCGCAATTCGCCGACGGCCGCACCCTGGATGTCCACACCGGCGCAAAACCCATGGCCGCCGCGATCACCGACCTCGCCGGTGGCCGGGAGGCCGCCGGATACCTGCGATTGCGGACGTGGCTGACCCGCCTCTACGATACCGAATTCGAGCGATTCATCGCCACCAACTTCGACTCGCCCGCTGCGTTGCTCACCCTCGACACCGTACGTCTGGTGCGGGCGGGTGCGCTGCGCCGCTGGGACAGCGCCGTCGCCGATTACCTGCACGACCCCGACCTCCGCAGACTGTTCACCTTCCAATCCCTGTACGCCGGTGTCGCGCCACAACAGGCGCTGGCCGCCTATGCGGTCATCGCCTACATGGACACCATCCGGGGCGTGTTCTTCCCCCTCGGTGGGATGCGCGCCCTGCCCGACGCGATGGCCGCCGCCGCCTCCGCGGCCGGAGTGCGGTTCGAATACGACACCGCCGTCGACTCTGTCCAGCGATCCGGCTCATCTGTGCAGGCCGTCACCACTTCCGATGGCCGCCGCGTCACCTGCGATGCGCTGGTGTGTACCACCGAACTCCACCACACCTACAGCCTGCTGGGCCATCGTTCCCGCCGCCCGCAACGGCCCATCGCCGCGCCCTCGGCCGTCGTCGTACACCTCAGCTGCGACCCCAGCCCGCAGCTGGCCCACCACAGCCTGCTGTTCGGTGCAGCCTGGGCAGAGACATTCGACGAAATCCTCGAGCGAGGCCGCCCCATGAGCGACCCGTCACTGCTGCTCACCCGGCCCACTGCCACCGACCCCACCCTCGCCCCGACCGGGCGCGATCTCGTGTCGATCCTCGCACCCGCACCCAACCTCGCACATGGGTCGATCGACTGGGACCGCGACGGGCCTGCCTACGTCGACGGTCTACTCGCCACCGTGAACCAGCGGCTGCCCCGCCCCCTGACCGGCACCCGGATCCTGCACACGATCACTCCGGCGGACTGGGCCCGCCAGGGTATGATCGCCGGCACTCCATTCGCGTTGGCGCACACTCTTTCACAGACCGGACCGCTGCGTCCGGCGAATATGATCCGCGGCATGGACAACGTCGTCCTCGCCGGCGGCTCCACCGTGCCCGGAGTCGGAATCCCCCCGGTGCTGATCTCCGGGCGCCTAGCAGCCGACCGTATCACCGGTCCCCGCTTCACACACACATATGCCCCGCCCCGGTCTTCCAGCAAAGGCTGACGCCATGACCCGGAAAGAACTCGACGCCGCCCACATCCACGATCCGGCACTGCGCCGCTCCTACCGCGCATGCCGCGACATCAACGCCCGCCACGGAAAAACATTCTTTCTCGCCACCCGCCTGCTCGCCCCCGACCAGCGCCCCGCCATCCACGCCCTCTACGGATTCGCCCGCCGCGCCGACGATATCCTCGACACCCCCGGGCCCGACCTCGGAATCGAGGAACGCGCCGCACGCCTGGAGACCCTGGTCCGTCGATTCCGCCACCACGACGTCGTCGCCGACCCGACCCTTGCCGCAGTCGCACATACCGCGGACACCTATCAACTGTCCCCGGAACTGTTCGAAGCATTCTTCGAGTCCATGCGGATGGACCTGTCGATCACCGACTATCCCGACCGTGCCGCCCTGGATCGCTACGTCCACGGGTCGGCCGAAGTGATCGGCCTTCAGGTGCTGCCGGTACTCGGCACCATCGCCCCGCGCGACGAAGCCGCCCCGTTCGCGGCGGCGCTCGGATATGCGTTCCAGCTCACCAACTTCCTTCGGGATATCGACGAAGATCTCGCTCGCGGCCGGATCTATCTCCCTGCCGACGAACTCGCTGCCTATGGCGTGGACCGTGAATTGTTGCACTGGTGTCGCGACCACCGCCGGACCGACCCGAGGCTGCGGCGCGCCCTGGCCCACCAGCATGCGCTGACCCGCGCCCGATATCGATACGCCCACCGTGGAATCGCGTTGCTCGATCCTCGCTCCCGGCCGTGTGTCGCCACTGCGCTGACCCTCTACTCGGAGATACTCGACCGGGTCGAAGACAGCGACTTCGCCGTGTTCGGCCGGCGCGCCCGCGTCCCACTGCCCCGACGCATCACGGTCGGAACGACCGGACTGGTTACCGCCTGGCGTACACGACACGCCACCACCCGACCCCATCATCGCGGCTCCGCACCGCAAGCGGCCGCCGACCTCATCGGTCCTCGATGACCGGCCCCGCCGCGATCCGCGGGTGCCTACCGGTAGCCGCCGGCCCACCCGGCCTCACCGCGCGCGAATTCCGGCTCGCGACCGTCGACACCGTCAACGCGGGGCGGTTTTGCACTCCGGTGACGAAACACCACCACCGCCGGGCTCGTCCAAGGATCCGCCGTTCCGGAAGACATGATGGTTCGTGGCACTCGCGGCCGGCGTGTGGTAGCGCCGGCGCAGGGAGCCGGGGAGAGCGGCCGCCGGGCAGAGAGGATCGGTGCCGCCTTCGCACACGCGTGTGCCGTCCACAGCGGCGCGTCGTATCGGTCGTCTCATCGAGTTCTGAAATACTTCCCGACCGGACAGTCCGGGCAACGGCCAGTGGGTCCGGCAGCGGTTCCGGCCGGACGGTCACCATGGGTGTGAGTCGTGTGCGGCACACGCCGCAGTCGATGTGTGACGCTGGTGGCCGAACGTTCGCCTGGACGCGCTGTCCGGGCGGACGCACGCGGTCCGGCCAAACCGGTGGTCCGAAATCTGCATCACGCCTGCATGGAGGATGATCAGCAAAGGAATTACTGCATGGCACGGTATCTGTTTGCGGCAACTCCGATCCCGGGGCACATCGGGCCCATGCTGGCCTTGGCAGTGGAATTACAGCGCCGTGGCCATCAGGTGCGATTTCTGACCGGTGCGTTGTTCCGGGACACCGTCGCGTTACAGGGAATCGCGTGTTCCGATCAGACGATCGAGGCGCCGGCGATATCGGCCGGGCATCGCCGCGCCGAGGCGGCCGGTCTACTCGGCCGATGGCGCACGGGACGCGCGGAATTGTCTTCGTGTTACCTCGACCCCCTCGTCGGACAGTTCCGGGCGGTGACCACCGAGCTGGCACGCACAGATGTCGACGCCGTGTTCGTCGACGTCATGTTCACCGGCGTCATACCGCTGTTGGCGTCCGAATCCGCTCCACGTCCTCCGGTACTGTGCTGCGGAGTCGTTCCGCTGATGCTGTCGAGCGCGGACACCGCACCGTTCGGTATGGGATGGCAGCCGCGGCCGAATCGTGACCACACAGCGATGAACTGGTTTGTCCAGCATATGATGTTCCGTGGTGCTCAACAACGACTCGATGCGATTCTGCGCGAGCTGGCTCTCGGGCCCGCCCCGAAGTTCGTGCTCGATTGGCCCGCTCTGGCAGACCGGCTACTCCAATTCACGGTGCCCGGGTTCGAGTATCCGCGCAGCGATCTGCCACAGACAGTGGTATTCACAGGGCCGATACCGATCGACAGTTCCCAGGCGATACCGCAGACGGGCTGGAGCGGTGTGCTGTCCGATGCGAAAACCGTTGTGCACGTGACTCAGGGGACGTTGGACAACGGTGACCTCGGCCAACTGCTGCGGCCCACACTCGAGGCGCTGGGCGGGCGAGCAGATACGGTGATCGTGGCGTGCACCGGTGGCTCGCGGGACCCGCTCGGATCGATCCCGGCCAACACCTACGTCACCGATTTCCTCCCCTACTCTCACCTGCTCCCGCACGTCGACGTGATGATCACCAACGGTGGGTACGGCGGCGTGCAAGAAGCCCTCCGTCACGGGGTACCTCTGATCGTCGCCGGTGACAGTGCCGACAAACCGGAAATCGCGGCACGGGTCGCATACACGGGAACGGGAATCGATCTGGGCACGGCACGGCCACGGCCCGGGGCCGTGGCGGCGGCGGTCGACCGAATACTGGGCAACAGCGAATATCGTTGCGCAGCCGCTGGTTTGGCGCGCGAGATGGCGGAGATATCGCCGCTGGACATCATCTCCGATGTCCTCGCTGAACTCGGCGCGGATGGGGCCGGGCCGGATCTCCGCTCGACACGCAGGCGAATACGCTGATGAACACAGCACCCACGGCCTCCACCCCGATTTCGACCACCTGGCGGCAGCACGGTCACACCCTGGTGTGAACCGGCCCCCACCACAGTCCGATATCGACGGATCGCACGCACCGCTGAGGAGATCGCATGGATCGCTGGCACTACCTGCTCGCGCTACTGGCCTGCCTCGCATCGACGGCGCCACTGGAGTTCTTCGGCGCCGGTGTGTATCGGCGGCCACGGTTGCTGCTGGGGGCGTTGTGGCCGGCCGCGGCGCTGTTCATCGCCTGGGATCTGGTAGCGATCACCGCGGGTGTGTGGGGCTTCGACGACCGCTACATCCTCGGGGTGTTCTTGCCCGGCGCGATGCCGCTGGAAGAGTTGCTGTTCTTTCTCGTTGTGCCGATCTGCGCCCTGCTCACCTTTGTCGCCGTGCAGACGCTGCTCACGAAGGGGCACCGCCTACTCGACAACGTCGGGAACACGGCCGGGCGATGAACTTCACCGGAATCGGATACACCCTGCCCGCTGTTGCCGCCGTGATCGTGGTATGTGTCGCCGAGCCGGCGCTGCTGCGTACCGGGCTGTTCCGGCGGCCGGCCTATTGGCTGACGATGCTCATCGTCCTCGGTTTCCAGGTCCTGGTGGACGGCTGGCTCACCAGGCGCGACGCGTCGGTCGTGGTGTACAACCCAGACCACATTCTCCGACTCCGGTTTCCGTGGAACATTCCGGTGGAAGATTTCCTGTTCGGATTCGCCCTGGTGACCGCGGTCCTACTGGGCTGGGAACACACACGACAGCGACAGACAGGCGCACAGTCGTGACTGCGGGAAGTCCTGGAGACGGGCGAGACCGGCGACGCGTGTACTTCCCGGCGCCGCCGGGCCGTCACGATGTCAGCCGGCACGGCTCGCCGCCCCGAGTGGTCGTCGTCGGCGGCGGGATCGCGGGTCTGACGGCCGCGACGGGTCTGGCCGAGCGTGGCTGCCACGTCGATGTCGTCGAACGGGAGCGTTATCTGGGCGGCCGCGTGGGCGGGTGGAGCGAACGCCTAGCCGACGGCACCACCGTGGGCATGAACCGCGGCTTCCACGCCTTCTTCGCCCAGTACTACAATCTTCGGAAGTTGCTGATGCGCAGCGATACTGCGTTGGAACGGCTGCGCCGGCTGACGGACTATCCACTGGTCGACGCATACGGCCGCCATGACACCTTCCGCGGGTTGCCGCACACCCCGCCCTGGAATGCGCTGGCATTCGCGCTGCGCAGCCCCACCTTCCGGCTCCGCGACCTCGTCCGGATGAACGCGCGCGCCGCAGCGCCGCTGGCCGCGGTATCGGTGCCCGATATCTACGCCCGGCTCGATCACCTCGACGCGGAGACGTTTCTGTGCGATATCAATTTTCCGGCGGCCGCGCGGCATCTGGCGTTCGAGGTGTTCTCCCGGAGCTTCTTCATCGATCCGCAGCGGATGTCTGCCGCCGAGCTGGCGCTGATGTTCCACATCTATTTCCTCGGTTCCAGCGAGGGTCTCGTCTTCGACGTCGCCCGGGATAATTTCGACGTGGCTCTGTGGGCGCCGCTGGCGGAGTATTTGAGCGGGCCGGCCACGTCGACGCGGCCCGGCACCGTCGATTTCCATCTGGGCGTTGCCGTCGACCGCATCGACACCGAGGGCGAAGGATTCCGGCTGGCCGACAGCACCGGAGCGACCTTGCGAGCCGATGCGGTGGTGCTCGCCACCGATATCGCCGGGCTCCGTCGTATCGTCGCGGCATCACCGACGCTCGGGGACGACCCGTGGCGCGCCCGAGTGTCCGGGCTGGCCACCGCCCCGGCATTCGCAGTGCACCGGCTCTGGCTGGATCGTCCCGTGGGTGCCGAGCGAGCGTGTTTCCTCGGCACCGGCGGTTCGCCACCGCTCGACAACATCAGTGTGCTGGACCGTTATGAGCGACAGGCCACGGACTGGGCCGGTAATACGGCCGGCAGTGTTGTCGAACTGCACGCCTACGCGGTGGCCGATACGACACCACCGCCACGCGCTCAGGCCGAACTGCGCAACCGGTTGCTGATGCGGCTGCACTCGATATATCCCGAGACCGCCGCAGCGAATATCGTCGGGGAAACCATCTTGTGGCGCCAGGATTGCCCCCGATTCTCCCCGGGGGATTTCGCCTCCCGCCCGGGAATCGCCACCCCGCATGCACGGCTGGTCCTGGCCGGAGACGGCATCCGGGTCGATCTGCCGGTGGCGTTGATGGAGCGGGCCGCGACGACCGGATGGATGGCGGCCAACACCGTCCTGCACCAATGGGGTGCTGCCGGACATGACCTGTACACGGTTCCCGTTCGTGGGCGCTCGGTATTCCTGCGCGCCCTCGCTACTCGCGAAAGGTAACGGCGATGAGCCCTCGCCCCGACTCCGCCGGGAGGTGGCCGAAGAACTCACCCCTACAGCGGTTTTCACCAGAGAAGTGGTCGCGGCAGCAACCGACTTATCGCGACGCCGATCCCGGCTTGATCGACGCCGCACTGCGTTTCTCGCAACAGCGCCCTTCGGGTAACTGGTACGCCGTCGCCGCGAGCAGGGCGATCCGCCGCGGCCGCCCCTACGGTGCCCGGGTCGATGGCCGGGAGATCGTGGTCTGGCGCGACGACGCAGGCAACCTGCACTCAGGCCCCGGCACCTGTCCCCATCTGGGTGCATCTCTGACGACCGCGCACGTGGACGACAACGCGCTGATCTGCCGCTGGCACGGTCTGCGGGTGGGCGCCGAGAGCAGCAACTCCCGGTGGCATTGCTATCCGAGTTTCGACGACGGGGTGCTGGCCT
This sequence comes from Nocardia rhamnosiphila NBRC 108938, assembly GCF_000720425.1. Classification (GTDB taxonomy): domain Bacteria; phylum Actinomycetota; class Actinomycetes; order Mycobacteriales; family Mycobacteriaceae; genus Nocardia; species Nocardia rhamnosiphila. The sequence goes on from NZ_JOAJ01000001.1 coordinate 1,857,040, forward strand.
GGGTGCGATTGGATTCACTCGGGGCAGAGACACCCACCGACGCGCCGGTGATCGGTCCACGCCCCGCCGACTCCACTGTCCACGCGGTGACTCGGCTGGTAGGGATATGCGAACCACGCGATATCATCGCCAACCGGCTCGATCCGTGGCACGGCGCCTGGTTCCATCCCTATTCGTTCGCCCGCCTGGAGGTGGCGCGGACTCCTCCACGCGAAGGAATCACCGACGACAATCACCATTTCCTGGTAGACGTGACATTCAGGGTGACCCGACGGCTCGGCGTGCCGGTTCGCGCCGAGTTCAGTTGCCCGGATCCACGCACCATCGTCATGCGCATCGTGGACGGAGAAGGGTCGGGTAGCGTTGTCGAAACACACGCCACGCCCCTCGGCACCGATTCCGAGGGCCGAGCGCGCACCGCGGTCGTGGAAGCGACCATCGCGAGTTCCGAACGACCGGGGTTCCGGCATGTGCACCGGGTACTGCCGCTGGTGCGCCCGCTCCTGGATCGGACGGCGGCCCGGCTGTGGCGCGACGACATGGCCTACGCCGAACGCCGATATCTGCTCCGTACTCACAGAATATGAGGGCAGGGCCGTCTCGGCCCGGATAGCGGAAGCATGTCTCTCGCAATGACCACGGCCGCAGCCGTCGAATGCGGGGCGACCCGGATGCGGACAGCTGCTCTACGTCCCGGCGTCATCACCACTGCGCTCACCGAAATGTCCGACGACGCAAGCCAGTTTCTGGAGAACAAGCACCCGCTCGAACGGTTCGGACGACGAGGTCACCGCGGCGATCGCGTTCCCGCTCGCCGCGGACGCCTCCTCCGGCACCGAGACCGGATACCTGGTCGACGGCGGCGACACCGCGCTCTGATCAGATCCCGGGGCTACTCGTCGGCGGTATCGGGTTCCGGTTTCGGCTGCCGGGTGACGATCCGCAGCACCGGCTCCACCACACGCGCCACGATCGGGCCGACCGAGGCCATCAGCAGCACGTAAGTGGTGGCGAGAGCGGCGAATTCGTCGGGGACCGCACCCGCGGCCACCGCCAGGCCGGCGATGACGATGGAGAATTCGCCGCGCGCCACCAGGGCCGCACCGGCGCGGGCGCGACCCAGCCGGGAGGAGCCGGCGTGCGCGGCGGCCCACCAGCCGGTGGCGATCTTGGTGACCGTGGTGATCACCGCGAGCAGTACCGCCCACCCCAGCACCGGCGGGATACTGCGCGGATCGGTGGTCAGGCCGAAGAGCACGAAGAACATGGCGGCGAACAGATCCCGCAGCGGTTCGAGGATCTTGGTCGCGTTGTGCGCGGTGGTGTCGGAGATCGCGATCCCCAGCAGAAACGCCCCGACCGCCGCGGACACCTGCAGCGCGGAGGCCACCCCGGCCACCAGCAGCGCCGAACCGAGCAGTTTGAGCAGGAAGATCTCGCGATCATCGCTGGCCACCACCGCGGAAACATATTTGCCGTAGCGGAACGCGACCACGAGCACGACGGTCACCGCGAGCAGTGCGATGCCCAGCGATTGCAGGCCCGCCACAAATCCGAGGCCCGCCAGAACCGCGGTCAGCACCGGCAGATAGGCGGCCATCGCGAGGTCCTCGAAGACCAGAATCGATAGAATCACCGGGGTTTCCCGGTTGCCGAGCCGGCCCAGATCGTTCAGGACCTTCGCGATGATCCCGGACGACGAAATATAGGTGACACCGGCCATCGCCAGCGCCCCGGTGGGACCCAGCCCCAGGAGCAGCGCGACCACCACACCGGGCGTGGTGTTCAGGACCAGGTCCAGCAGGCCGGCCATCCAGGATCTTCGCATCCCGGTGAACAGTTCGGCCGCACTGTATTCCAGGCCGAGCAGCAACAGCAGCAGGACCACGCCGATCTCGCTGGCGAGATGGATGAACTCGTCGGCCTCGTGTAGTTCGAAGAAACCTCCTTCCCCGAACACCAATCCACCCACCAGGTACAACGGAATGGGGGACATGCCGATCCGGGCTGCAATGCGTCCGAGCACTCCGAGCCCGAAGAACACCGCCCCCAGCTGGATCATCGCCAGCGTGGTCGCATTCATCGCTACAGGTTCAGCCGTCTTTCAAGATATCCGCGGCGCTGTCCAGCCCCTCCGAGGTGCCCACCACGATCAACACGTCACCACCGGTGAACACGAAGTCCGGCCCCGGGGCCGGCATCGCCTGCCCGGCCCGCATCACCGCCACGATGGAGGCCTTGGTCCGGGTCCGCATCCGCGTCTCGCCCAGGGTCCGCCCGTCGTAGGGCGAGTTCTCACTGACCGGCAACTGCCGGGTGTTCACGCCGTCCATATCCCGGTGCTCGTTACGCAGCTGACCCACCAGCTGCGGGGCGCCCAGGAGGTTGGCCAGGGTGCCCGCCTCGGCCTCGGTCATCGGAATCTGCGTGGTGGCGTCGGGATCGCCGATCCTGGTGAAGATCAGATCGATCGTCCCGTCCTTGTGATCGACGACCCCGATCCGCCGGCGTACAGCGGTAAGCGGAAAATCCTTGCGGACGCCTATTCCCGGCAAGGGTGTCACTTCGACGTTCACGATGTCACCTTAACTCGACTGCGAGGGCGGACCGATAGCCGCACACACACTAGCGCTACCCATAGGGCCCGGCCCCGAACCTTCACGACGGCCCGGCCCGCGTCGGCAGCGCCTTCGGCAGCAGTTCTCGGCGCGGGTCACCGCGCCCGTTCGGCGGCGAGCACGACATGGCGCATGAGCAGCGCGGTCGTCACCGGGCCCACCCCGCCCGGCACCGGGCTCAGCCCGGCCGCGATACCCCGGACCGACTCCGCGTCGACATCGCCCACGATCTTCCCGTCGGCGGCCTCGTTGGTGCCGACATCGATCACCACGGCCCCCTCCCGCACATTCGCGCCGGTCACCAGCCCGATCCGGCCCGCGGCGGCGACGACCACATCGGCGGCCGCGGTCACCTGGGGCAGGTTGGCGGTACGGGAATGGCAGATGGTGACCGTCGCGTTCTCCGCAAGCAGCAGCTGCGCCAGCGGTTTGCCGACGACGTTCGACCGTCCCACGACGGCCACGTGCCGACCGGCCAGTTCGATGCCGTGATGTTTCAGCAACTCCACCACCGCTTCGGCGGTAGCGGGCGCGAACCCGGCCGATCCGGCGGTGAGCAGTCCGAGCGACAGCGGGCTCACCCCGTCGACATCCTTGGTGGCCACGATCGCCGGGGACACCTCGTCGAGCGTCACGCCGGGGGGCAGCGGCGTCTGCAGCATGATGGCGTCGGTCTCGGGGTCGGCGCTGCGCACGGCGAGTTCGGTGCGGAGGGTGTCGGCGGAGGCGTCCGCACCGAGATCCACGGTATCGCAATCGATTCCGCGATTGGCGGCCGATTTCTTCAGCGAGTTCACGTACCAGGCACTGGCCGGATCGGCGTTGGCGACGACCAGCGCCAGCCGCGGGGCGCGGCCCGCCTGCTCGGTCAGCGCCTGCGCCCGCGCGGTGGTATCGGCGTTGATGGCGGCAGCGAGGTCTTTCCCGGTCAGCGATGCGGTATCCACGGATGTCCACCCTATCGGTTGGGGGCCGAGGGGACCCCACCCGCGGCCCCGCATACCGCCGGCTATTACTGTGTCGATGGCACCGATACGCCCCGCAGAGCTGTAGCCAGGGGTTTCACGGGACATGTCCCCGATCGGACAGCCGCAAATACCGGGTTCCGGCCGACACCGGACCTATGGTGGGTTGCCACATGCCGCACCCGAATTTCATCGAACGAATCATCTGCGAGAACCCCGCTCCACCCGTGGAAAGGTGTCGCCGTAGTGCACAGTCGAAGAGGTTTGCAGTATCTGGTGGCGGCCGCGGCCGCCGCGACGAGTATCGCGCTCGCCGGGTTCGCCGGCGCGCCGGCCCAGGCCAGCCCTGAAACAGACGCCCTGTACAACTCTGCTCAGCGCCACTTCACCGACGGCGATTCCGTCGCCGGCCGGGCCGCGCTCCACGATTTGATCGGGCGGGATCCCACCGATGCGGAGGCGCTGTCCCTTCAGGCGATCTGGTCTCATTACGCGGGCGATATCCCGGCCCTCAACGATGCCATGGGCCGCCTGCGTGCCGTCGACAGCACGATGGCCGCCGGCACCGACGGCGTCCTGCACGCGGTCGGCGCGGGTATCGCCACCCTCCCGAACCCGCTTCCGGCCCTGGTCGGGCCGCAGACCGGGATCGTGGTCTTCGGTTTCGGGCTGCTCCCCGACGGTTCGCCCCGCCCCGAACTCGTCGAACGCCTGCAGGCCGCCTGGCTGCAGGCCATCGCCTCGCCGTTCTCGCCGATCGTCGTCAGCGGCAACAATCCGAGCAACGGGATCACCGAGGCCCAGGCCATGGCCGGCTGGCTGATCCACCGGGGTATCCCGGCCGACCGGATCCATGTGGAGAACCGCGCCGGGTCGACGGTCCAGAACGCGCTGTTCAGTGCCGATATTCTGCACAGTCTGGGCGCCCGGACCGCGGTGGCGGTGACCTCACCGAACCATATCCGGCGCGCGGTCGCCGATCTGTACGTCGCGGGAATTCCGGTGGTGGGCGCTACCACCTCGTTGAACCAGCTGGTCTCCCAGCTGCCCCCGCCCGGCAAACAGGCTCAGTACAGCATCTACCTCGATGCGACGCGCACGTTCCAGCTCAGCACCAGCCGCTGACCCGTCGCATGAGCACCGCCCCTCGGTTCGGCGAGCCGAGGGGCGGTCTCCCGATAGCCGCCTGGTCCGGCCGGGACCCGATCACTCAGACCGACGCCACGGCCGCCCGGATCCGGGCAGCCGATACATCGGGCGGGATATCGGCGATGAACGCACCCATCGCCGATTCGGAACCGGCCAGGTACTTGATCTTGTCCGCGCCGCGCCGGATCGAGGTCAGCTGGAGATGCAGGCGGACTGTCTCACGGCCGGTGTGGACGGGCGCCTGATGCCACGCGGCGATATAGGGGGTCGGATCCTCGTAGAGAGCGTCGATCCCGCGTAGCAGCCGCAGGTACAGGGTGGCGAGTTCGTCCCGCTCCGCCTCATCGGTGGCCGCGAAGTCCGGGATGTGCCGGTGCGGGAGCAGATGTACCTCGATCGGCCACCGGGCCGCGAACGGAACGAACGCCGTCCACCGCTCCCCGGCCAGGACGACGCGTCCGCCCGCGCGTTCACCGTCCAGGATGCGCTGGAACAGATCCGGACCCAGTCGTCGCACGGAATCGAGCACCCGGGCGGTCCGCGGCGTGACATAGGGGTAGGCGTAGATCTGGCCGTGGGGATGCGGCAGGGTGACGCCGATGGCTTCGCCGCGGTTCTCGAACGGGAACACCTGCTCGACCCCGGGCAGCGCGGACAGTTCGGCGGTGCGATCGGACCAGGCCTCGATCACCGTGCGGGCCCGGCCGGGGGTGAGATCGCCGAAGGACCCCTCGGGCGCCGGGCTGAAGCACACGACTTCGCAGCGTCCGACCGCCACGCGTTCCCGGTCGAACCCGAGGGCGGCCATATCGTCGGGTCCGGCCGGGACCGGCGGGGTACCGGCCGGCGCGTTCGCCGGCGCGGGGCCGAAGGACGGGGATCGGTTCTCGAATACCGCGACGTCGTACTGATCGGGTATCTCCGACGGGTTGCCCGGGGTCTGCGGAGCGAGCGGGTCACGATCGGCCGGCGGTAGCACCACCCGGCTCTGCCGGGCCGCGGCGATGGAGATCCATTCGCCGGTGAGGACGTCCTGGCGCATCACCGCGGTCGGCGGTCTGGGTTCGAGCCGGCGGGTGTCGATACGGCGTTCGGGTCCCAGGCGGGTGTCGGCGTCGTCGTAGTAGATGAGATCCCGGCCGTCGGCCAGTTTCGCGGTGCGCTTCACGATGCGGCTGGGCACCTGTTCACGATAACGAGCCGCGCGCAGCGACCGGCCGTCCGTGGTATCGGCGGGTCGGACACGGTGGCGCGGCGCAGTGGGCAGAGGTTCACCGGCAAATCGGCTCCGTGGGGCCCTTGCCCGAAACGAGTGGCGCCGTGGTCGCGCCCCCTCGGAAAAGCCTGGACCCGTCGACACCGCCACGTTATAGTCGTGAGGACTAAAACGTGAAGGAGCTTCGAGATGGGTTACGGAAACTGGGACCACAGCGCCTACCGGGCGGCCAAGGCCTACCGCACGCACCGGGGTATGGACGATTTCGGTTACACCGCGCAACTGCGCGAGCAGCCCTACGACACCTGGAAGGTCCACCCGGACCTGGATCCGTTCGGCGTACGGGCGCGCGAATGCCGGGATTCGGCCGACCACGGCAATTCGCTGCCGATCGCCGTACTGTTCGACGTCACCGGGTCCATGGGGCAGGTACCGATGATCATGCAGGGCAAACTCGGAAAACTGCACGGCCTGCTGCGGGACAAGGGTTATGCCGACGATCCGCAGATCCTGTTCGGCGGCATCGGCGACGCCGATACCGACCGCGCCCCGCTCCAGGTGGGCCAGTTCGAATCCGACAACCGGATGGACGAACAGCTGCGGGCCGTCCTGCTCGAAGGCGGAGGCGGCGGCCAGAAATCCGAGAGTTACGAGCTGGCGGCGTACTTCATGGCCGAACACGTGGTGACCGATGCCTGGGAGAAGCGCGGCAAGAAGGGATACCTGTTCCTCATCGGCGACGAACTGAACAAACCCCGGCTGGCCGCCCGCCACATCCGGGCCGTGATCGGCGATCACCTCCGCACCGACATCACGGTCGAGTCGATCTACCGCGAACTCGCGCAGCGCTGGCAGGTGCACTACATCCTGCCGAACCAGTCGTCCTACTACCACGATCCCGAGATCGCGGAGCACTGGCGAGCGCTGTTGGGCCAGAACTTCCTGCGCCTCGACGACCCGGCGGCGGTCTGCGAATTGATCGCGCTGACGATCGGGCTGTCGGAGAACCGGGTGGACGTGCACACGGGGCTGGCCGATCTGCGCGATATCGGTTCGGCGGCCGAGGCCGAGGTGGTCGGCCGGGCGCTGCACGCGCAGCCGAAGGCATTGCCCGGCGGCAGCCACTGAACGAAACGCACCGGATAGGAAGAGCGCGGATATGACGGACCGGACGCGGACCGGCCGGCATCTGATCGTGGTGGATCTCGGCTTCGGCGACGCCGGAAAAGGGGCGACCGTCGACTGGCTGTGCTCCCCCGAGGCGGCACTGGGCGTTTCGGCGGTGGTGCGATTCAACGGCGGCGCGCAGGCCGCGCACAATGTGGTCGCGGCCGGCCGGCACCACACCTTCGCCCAATTCGGCTCGGGAAGCTTCTCGGGGGTGCCGACGCTGCTCTCCGAGCACATGCTGGTGGAACCACTGGCGCTGGCCGCGGAAGCGGATCGGCTCGCCCGGCTGGGCGTGTCGGATCCACTGTCGCTGCTGTCCGTCGACGGGCGCGCCCTCCTCACCACCCCCGTCCATATCGCGGCCAACCGGGCCCGTGAGGAGGCACGCGGCGCCGACCGGCACGGGTCGTGCGGGATGGGCATCGGGGAAACCGCGGCCTACGCACTGCGTCACGACGCGCCACGGGTCGCGGACTGCCTGCGGCCCGCGGTACTCCGGCGGAAACTGCGGGCGCTCACCGAGCACTACCGACCGCTGCTCGCCTCGAGCGCGCACCACCACGAACCGATCGAGCTCCTACTGGACGCGTATCGGGCTTTCGGTGCCGCGGTGCGGATCACCGGCCCCGGGGCACTGGCGCGGTTCGCGCGACACGGCCGCCTGGTGTTCGAGGGCGCGCAAGGGGTCCTATTGGACGAATGGCGAGGCTTCCATCCGTACACCACCTGGTCGACGGTCGAGCCACGCAACGCGCGCACCCTGCTGGCCGGTATCGGCGCCACCGCGGCCGTCCTCGGCGTGACCCGCTCCTATACGACCCGGCACGGTGCCGGTCCCTTTCCCACCGAGGAACCGGGGCTGCGGCACCGGGAACCGCACAACGGCACGGGTCGCTATCAGGGCGCCTTCCGGCAGGGCTCCCTCGATACGGTTCTGCTGCGATATGCCGTAGCCGTCTGCGGCGGTGTCGACGGGCTCGTGGTCACCCATCTGGACAGGGTCGCCGGCGGAAAGGCGGCCACCGCCTACGCCACCGCGGACGGTATCCGGGACTCACTCGAGCCGGGCCCCTGGCAGGATCTGGGCCACCAGCGGGCGTTGACCGAGATCCTCGCGGCCGCCACCCCGCTGTACACCGACCTCCCCGCGGACGTCCCCGGTTGGTTGCACCATCACCTCGGCGTCCCGGTGGTGCTCACCGCGCACGGTCCGGGCCGTCGCGCCCGGCGGGCCACCGAATCGTTCGAGACACTGCTGCGCCGGAGTGAGCCGGGCGCCCGGCCCCCCACCGCTGCGCCGACGCCGGCGCGGACAGCGTGATCGCACACCGCCGCGGGCGTTCAGCGCAGTATCGTGCCGCCGTCGATATTGATGACCTGCCCGTTGATCCAGGCACCGTCGTCGGAGAGCAGGAAGGCCACCGCCGCGGCGATATCCGCCGGTTCCCCCACCCGTGGACTGTGCATCCGGCCCAGAGCGGCCTTTTCCAGGTCCGGCCACTGGGGGGCGGATCGGATCGCCTCGGTCGCCGTGAAGCCCGGTGCCACGGCATTGCAGCGCACCCCTTCTCTGCCCCATCGTGTCGCCACATGGCGGGTCAGCGCGCCGATCCCTGCCTTGCTGGCCGCGTAGGCCGGCCTGGTCGGCTCGCCCTGGAAGGCCGCCGCCGAGGACATATTGACGATCGCTCCACCGCCTCGGCCGACCATCAGCGGGATGGCGTGCTTCATGGTGCTCAGATAGCCGCGCAGGCTCACCGTCATCACCCGGTCCCAGATCTCCAGGTCGATATCGACGACATCGGTGTCGTGGCGCAGCGTGCGCATATCCGCCCCGACATTGAACAGCGCGTCCACTCCGCCGAATCGGCGGATCGCCTGCTCGAACAGGCCGGCGACCGATACCGGATCGGCCAGGTCGAAGGCCACCGCGAGGGCGACGCCCCCGGCCGCGGCGATCTTCTCGGAGGTGCCCGCGGCATCGGTTTCGCGGAGGTCGCCGACGACGACACGCCAACCCTGAGCGCCGAGCCGGACGGCCGTCGCGGCGCCGAGCCCGGTGGCACCACCGGCCACCACAGCTACTTTTCCATCCGGTCCGGGTGCGCCCATATCCGCGTTCTCACTTCCCGATTCTCGAGAGAATATCATTCTCCATTACAAGAATGACAATACCCCACGGACGGGGCGTCGAGATGGATACGGCAGTATGGGTGCTGTGGACCAATCGGCGGTATCGGTGGATGTCGTGGCGTTGCGGTTCTGGGCCGACGACGCCGCGGCCACCTTCGGAATTGCGGCACGCCCGCACGAGCCCTTCACCGGGCACGTCGCGTTACCCGGTGTCCTGCTGGGGCGCGGCGAACGCCTCGCCGAGGCGGCGCGCCGGGCCGTGCACACCAAACTCGGTGTACCCGGCGGCGCCATCGGCCCGGTCGGTCAGCTGGTCACCTTCGACGAGCCCACTCGCGATCCCCGCGGCCCCACACTGTCGATCGTCATGTGGGCGGTGACCGCACAGCACGACGGCCCCGCGCAGTGGGCCTCGTTCGACGACGCCCCGGCACTGGCCTTCGATCACGACAGCATTGTGGCCGCGGCGCGCGGCCTGCTGTCGGGCCTGCTCTGGAAAGATCTGGCGCTGACCCGGGCCCTGCTGGGCGACGAGTTCCCGGCAACCCGTGCGGTCGACCTCACGACCTCCTTGCTCGGCGCCCGGCCCGATGCGGCGAACCTCAACCGCACGCTCGCCGGTATACCGGGGCTGCACAAGACCGACGAGCGCCGCCGTACCAAGGCCACCGGCCGGCCGGCCGCCGTCTGGTCCTTCACCGCCGACCGGTAGCCGGCCGCCGCACCGGTATTTCCGGTGCGCACGGCGTACGGAGCCGACAGACTGTGCCCATGACCGCTTTCGACACCGCCGAGATCACCCGGCGGCTCCGCGCTGCCGGCTGCGTGTTCGCGGAGGAGGAAGCGCGGTTACTGAGCGAAGCCGCGACCTCGGACGAGGAACTGGCGGCCCTGCTGACCCGCCGGATCGCAGGCACTCCGCTGGAGCATCTGCTCGGCTGGGTGCAGTTCCGTGGCCTCCGGATCGGCGTCCGGGACGGGGTGTTCGTCCCGCGGCAACGCTCGGCCCTGCTCGTGGACGAGGCGCTCACGCTGGCCGCGGACCACCCGGTACGCACGGTGGTCGACCTGTGCTGCGGCTCGGGAGCCCTGGGCCTGGCCCTGCGCACCGGGCTCGGCCCGCGGCCGGTGGAATTGGTGGCCGCCGATATCGACCCCGTGGCGGTGGCCTGTGCCCGCGACAATCTCGCCGCGATCGGCGGCCGGGTCCACCAGGGCGATCTCTTCGACGCGCTACCGGAAGAACTGCGCGGCCGGATCGATATCCTGCTCGCCAACACCCCGTATGTCCCGTCCGGCCTGATCGCGCGGCTGCCACCGGAGGCTCGCGAACACGAACCCCAGGCGGCCCTCGACGGCGGACCCGACGGTCTGACGCTGGCCCGGCGCACCGCGGCGGCGGCGGCCGGATGGCTGGCACCGGGCGGGTCTCTGCTTATCGAGATAGGTATCGATCAGGTGCCGGCCGCCACGGATCTGCTCACCGCCGGTGGGCTCACCGCCCGGATCGTGCGCTCACCGGACCTCGACGCCACGGTGGCCGTGGGCAGGCGTCCAGCGGCTACTTCCGGCCGGTGAACTCGTCCATCGAGTGGTAGACGCCGACGGTGTTCAGGAACAGATCCCGTAGTTTGAGCGGCAGCACACCGGACAGCGCCTTGTTCAGGCGCGAGGTCCACGGCAGGATCACCAGCGGCGTGCCCTTCTTCATCGCGGTCCAGGACGTATCGACGACCTTGTGCTGGTCGAGGATCGGGGTGAGCCAGAACCCCTTGGCGCCCGCGAACATTCCGGTATCGATATAGGTCGGGCATACGGTGGTGACCTTGACATGGTCGTGACCGGCCTGTTCGAGTTCGATCCGTACCGAATCCGACCAGCCCAGCGCCGCCCATTTCGATGCCGCGTACACACTCATCCGGGGGTTGTGCACCAGCCCGGCCGAGGAGGCGATGGTGAGTACCCGGGCCTCGGTGGTCCCGGCGACCATCGCCGGCAGGAATTCCAGGGTCACATACATCGGCGCCAGCGAATTGATCGCCATGGTCTTGTCGATATCGTTGCGGTCCTTCGTTTCCCAGAAGTAGGTGTTTCCGCGGACGATTCCGGCATTGTTCACCAGGACATCGATATCACCGGCGTCGACCCGCACCGCGGCGGCGGCCGTGGCGACCGCGTCGCTGTCGGAGACGTCGACCGTGTAGGTGTGCACGGTGCCACCGGCCGCGGTCAGTTCGGCGGCGGTCTCGCGCAGCGCGGTGTCGTTGATATCCCAGAGCATCACGGCGGCAGCACCCTCGCGCACCGCCCGGGCGGCGAAGAGTTTGCCCAAGCCCATGGCGGCCCCGGTGATCAGCACCTTCTTACCGGCCACCGTATCCAGTTTCATCGCTTTCGGATCCTTGTCGTCGCAGTGAGCTGAGGAAGTGGCCTACTTCTGGCGCAGCGTCTTCATGACCCGGAAGTAGAGTGTCATGGTCTTCGCCCACATCGCCTCCGACATCCCCGGCAAGGGCGCGATCGGCAGCATCCGCTGCACCGCGATGGTCTGGGTGTCGACGTACTTCAGCAGCCCCTCCGGGCCGTGCCGCCGGCCGGTTCCGGAGATGCCCATCCCGCCCGACGGCGCGTCGGCGCTACCCCATGCGGCGATGAACCCTTCGTTCACGTTCACCGAGCCCGCGTTGATCCGCGCGGCGAATTCCCGGCCGCGGGCGGCGCTGCGGGTCCAGACGCTGGCATTGAGCCCGTAGGGGGTGTCGTTGGCCTGGGTCACGGCCTCGTCGTCGGTGGCCACCTTGTAGATCGAGACGACCGGACCGAAGGTCTCCTCGCGGTAGACCGTCATCTCGGCGGTGACATCGGTGAGCACGGTGGGTTCGTAGAAGTACGGGCCCAGGTCGGGGCGGTGGACGCCGCCGGCGAGCACCGTCGCGCCCTTGGCGACGGCGTCGTCGACGTGGGCACGGACCGTATCGAGTTGCCGCGGGAAGGTCAGCGACCCCATATCGGTGGAGTAGTCCAGCGGCGAGCCCAGCTTCAACGCCTTGACCGCCGTGACGAATTCGTCCACGAAGCGATCGTGGACGGCCTCGTGGACATAGATGCGTTCCATGGATTCGCAGAGCTGACCGGCGGAGGCGAAACTGGCCCGGACCGCGGTGCGGGCGGCCGCGACGGGGTCGGCATCCGACAGCACCAGCAGCGGGTTCTTGCCACCCAGCTCGAGCGAGCAGCCGATGAGACGTTCACCGGCCTGGCGGCCGATGGTACGGCCGGTGGCGCTGGAACCGGTGTAGTCGACGTAGTCGGCCCGGTCGATCACCTCACCGCCGATCACCGAGCCGCGGCCCAGCACGATCTGCCAGAGGTCTTCCGGGAGCCCGGCGCGGACCGCCGCGTCCACCGCCCACAGCGCGGTGAGCGCGGTCTGGTTGTCCGGGCGGCCGACCACCGCGTTTCCCGCGACCAGGGCGGGTAGCGCGTCGGAGACGGCGAGCGCGAGAGGGTAGTTCCACGGCGAGATCACCGCGACCACGCCCTTGGCCCGCTGATGCACCTGCACATCGGTGAGTACCGGCAGCACACCGCGCGGATTGCGGCGCGCGAGCAGTTTGGGCGCGGTGGCGGCGTAGTACCGGGAATTGACGGCGACATCGCCTACCTCGTCGAAGGCGTGCGCCCGGGACTTACCCGTCTCGGTCTGGACGATATCGAGGACGGTGTCCTGTTCGGCCAGCACCAGATCGTGGAAACGTCGCAGTACCGCGGCCCGCTCACGGACCGGGACCTGCGCCCACCGGCGCTGCGCGGTACGCGCGCGGTCGAACGCGGCCCCGATATCGGCGACCGAGGACTGCGGCAGTTCGGCGATCCGCTCCCCCGTGGCCGGCGCGTGCACCGTGACGGCCGGGGCGCCGCCGGCCGCGGCCCGCGCGAGCAGCGGTTTCACCAGATCCGGGGTCAGTGCGCCGGTGGCGGTGGGACGCTGGGCGGTCGTCATGGTCGGCGTTCTCCTGGGCGTTCGCGCGCCGCGGCCGCAGAACCACAGCGGAAATGATTAATTGAACAGTGGTGTTAGGGTAATCCTCGTGCCGTACGCCGTGTCAAGGGCTCCGTTCCGCGCAACAGTCCGGAACCACCGGAGGCTGTGGAATTTCACAGACCCGCCGGAGGCCGCGGCGTGAGCGCCTCGAACACCGACAGGACACCGCGGCGCGGCCGGCCACCGCAGACGCCGGAACAGGCCGATCAGGTGCGCGCCCGGATCGTGCGAGCCACCGCCGAGGTGTTCACCCGCAACGGCTCCCGGGGGTCGAGCGTCGCGCAGATCATCGAGCAGGCGGGATTGTCGCGCCCGACCTTCTACCGCTATTTCGCCAATGCCACCGAACCGCTCAACGCGGTCCTCGATGTCTCCAACGCCGAACTCGTCGGCGGGATAGCGGCCGCCCTCGAGGCGTCCGGTGAGGGAGTGGATCTCGGGATCCGGCTCATCGACGCCTACCTCGACTGGGCGCGCGGGCACGGGCCCATGCTGCGGCCGCTGTTCGCCGAACTCCACGACCCGGGGTCACCGGTGTCGGAGTACCGCAACAACGCGCTGGACGGGATCCGCGCCATCGTCCGCACCAAGTTCACCGAGCTGGGCCGCCCGGTTCCCGCGCCCCTCGATCTCGACGCGGCGCTGCATGTGTGCGAATACGTGGTCTACCGGATATCGGCCGCCGCCGAACCGGGTAGTGAACCCGACCCGGACACCGTGGCCGCGGCGCGGCTGACCATGATCCGCGTGGTACTCGCCACCCTCGGCGACACCGGCGATCTGCACTACGCGATGAGCCTGCCCGGAATCTTCCCCGCTGCCCCGGGCGACACCCCCGGCAGCTGACCGCGACGCCGGCACGCCGAGCGCCGCCACGAGGCAACGCGGCCGGTCGGCGAAGTCAGAGTTCCGGGCCGGGCACCGCGCTCACGTCGTCCGGACCGAGACCGCTGGCGCGCAGGACATGCCGGTCGATCGCGGCGCGAATGGCCTCCTCGGTACCCAGAATGCGTACGTGCCGGCGGGCGCGGGTGATCGCGGTATAGAGAAGCTCGCGGGTGAGCAGACTCGAACCCGGTTCCGGCAGGACGATGGTCACCGCGTCGTATTGGCTGCCCTGACTTCGATGGATGGTCATGGCGAAGACCGTGACGACGGCGGGGAACTGGGTGGGATGGACCAGGAACGGCTGGTCCCCGCGCTGCAACGCCACCCGCAGCGACCCGTCCGGGCGGCACACCACCACTCCGGTGTCCCCGTTGTAGATCCGGGCCTCGTGGTCGTTGGCCGTCACCAGCAGAGGCTGGCCCGGATACCAGGTGCCGTACCGGTTCTCGGGGCCCGAACCCGCCGCCGCGGCCCATTCGGCGGCGGTGCGGTCCCACTGTTCCACTCCGTACGGGCCACGGCGGTGGGCGCACAGCAGCCGATGCGATTCGAAGGCGGCGAGCGCGGCCGCCGCGTCACCCGCGCGGGCAGCGGTGGTGACCCGCTGCGCGGTGGTGACGACATCCGCTCGGACGGCAGCGATCTCGTCCGGACCGACCAGCTCGAGCATATCGCCGCCGGCCCGCAGCAATTCCAGCGCGGACTCGGTATCGCCGGCCCGGACGGCGACGGCGAGATCGGCGATCCGGCCGCCGAACCGGCGACCCCGGGTCAACCGGATGATGCCGCCGCGCAAGCGGTCCCGCTCCGTTTCGGTGAGCGCCTCGACATCGGGCGGGTCGGCGTCCTTGGTCCCGGCGTCCCGGGCCGCCGCGAGTTCGCCGCCGAGCACCTCCTCGAACGACGGGTCGGCGGTCCCGGGAAACGGAGCGGCCACCATATCGGCGAGCACCGCGCCCGCGTCCACCGAGGCGAGCTGATCCGGGTCGCCGGCCAGCACGAGCCGGGTATCGGGACGCAGCGCCGCGAGCAGCCTGCTCATCATGGTCAGCGAAACCATGGACGTCTCGTCCACGACCACCACGTCGTAGGGCAGCCGATTGTGTTCGTGATACCGGAACCGGGTGGTACGGCCGCGTTGCCAGCCGAGCAGCCGGTGCAGGGTGGCGGCGGACAGCTCCGGCAGACCCAGGGCGGGTGCCTGCTCCCGGACGGCCTCCTGCAGCCGGGCGGCCGCCTTCCCGGTGGGCGCGGCCAGCGCGATCCGCGGTGGCGCGGCGCTCGCGGCGTGCTGTGCGACGAGCAACGCGAGGATCCGGGCGATGGTGTGCGTCTTGCCCGTACCGGGCCCACCGGCGACGACCGTGGTCCAGTGGGTGGCGGCGAGCGCGGCGGCGATGCGCTGCCGGTCCACGACACCGGCCGGTGGGCCGAACAACCGGTCCAGTTCGCGGCGCACCACCGCGGGGTCGGTGCTCGGATGGTCGGCGGCGCGGGCGGTGAGCACCCGGCGGATCATCTGCTCCTGCTGGTAGTACCGATCCAGATAGAGCAGCGGGCCCATACCCGCACGGGACGGATCGGTGAGCCGCAGCGGACGCAGCGGCCCGGCCGGACCGCCCAGCACCAGCGGGCTCTCCCGTAATGCCTCGACAACTCGTGCCTCGTCGGGCCACGGCAGGTCCGCGGGCGCGACCAGCAGCTCCGCCCGTTCCTCGTCGGCGTCCACACCGATATCCCGCATCCGGGTGAGGTCCAGGCACACCGACCCCGACCGCACGGCGCGCACCACCAGCGCGGCCGCGAACAGGACCAGTTCCCGGTCTTCCCCGCCGAACCGGCCCAGCCGTTCGGCCACGTGCACATCGGCCGCCGAGAGCACCCCGGCCTCGTTGAACTCGCGCAGGATCCCGGTCCCCCGCTGCGCCACCCGGATGGGGATCACTCCGCACCTCCGGCGAGTAGGTCCGACAGGGCGACGATCAGGCCGGGCGGCGGTGTCCAGTCGAAAACTCCGGCGCCCTCGGGGGTTTCGGGCCCGATCATGCCGCGCACGAAGAGGTAGCGGGTACCGCCGAGGTGAACCGCGGGATCGTAACCGGACAGCCGCCAGCGCAGGTACCGGTGCAGCGCGACCGAGTACAGCAGCGCCTGCAGCGGATAGTGGGAGCGGACCATCTCCGCGGCCATCCGGTCGCGGGTGTAATGAGCGACGGTGAGGTCGCCGGTGCCCAGCCGGTTCGTCTTGTAGTCGACGATGACGTAACGCTGGTCCGGGGTGCGCAGCACCGCGTCGATACTGCCGGTGAGATATCCGCGTAACGGTACGTCCTCGAGGGTGTCGAGTTCGTCGGCGTAGGCGTGGAAATCGTCGCCGGGGTCCAGGTGTGCGCGCACGGTGGCGGCGATGCGGCCCAGCGTGGCGGCCGCACCGGACGGGAGGTCACCGCCGGCGAGCGGCAGTTCGAATTCGAGCTCGCACAGTCGGTCCCGGCCGGGGATATCGGCGAGGGCGCCGAAACCGATCGGGGTGCGCAGGACCTCCACCAGGGCCGTGGTCAGCAGTTCGGGATCGGCGGTGGAGAGCATTTCACCGATCGCTTCGGCGCACCGCGCGCGTACCTCGGCGACCAGATCCGGGGCCTCGGTCTCGACATGCTCGAGCACTCCGTGCACCAGGGTGCCGAATTCGGCGCCGTAGGGCAGTTCGTTCATGAGCGAGGGTGCGCCGGGGCCGGGTTCGGGTGCCGCCGGCGCGGCCGGAGCCTCGGGTTCGTCGCCGACACCAGCGGCGTCCACCGGTTCGGACTCCGGGGCCGGCGGATGGGCGGCCGCGGTGAGTGCCGAATACGAGGTGCGCCGCCAGTGCTCGTCGATCTCCCGGTCGAAAGCGGCGACGGCCACCGCACCGGACAGGGTATCGGCCGGCGGCCGATAGGCCGGTGGGTCGGCGGCGGGGTCGGCGGCGGTCACCGAGATCGACTCACCCGCCCCGGCCGCCCAGGCCCGGAGCCGGTCGACCACCGCGGCGTCCTCGGCGACCGCGGCCCGCGCACTCGGCTGCGCCGCCCCGGGCGCCCGGCCGAACAGCAACCGGTGCAGCGGTGCGGCCGCGGTGCCGAACGAGGGCGCCCACCAGGCGACCACCTGGCAGCATGCCCTGGTCAGGGCCACATAGCACAGGCGCAGTTCCTCACCCGCGGATTCACTGTCGGCACGTTCCTTGCGGGCCGCGTACCCGGGGGCATCCGGCCCACCGATATCCAGCACCCGCGCGCCGTCCTCGTGCATCAGCAGGGTGGCGGGCTTGGGGTCGGCGGAACTGTCCCAGGCGAAAGGCAGGTACACGACCGGGAATTCGAGCCCCTTGCTGGCATGGACGGTCGCGATCTGCACGGCCGCGATATCCCGGTCGAGCCGACGGCTGCGGCCCGGAACCGAGCCCGACGCGGGATCACGGACCCGGTCGGCCAGCCATCGGGTGAGCGCGGTGAGACCGAGGCCCTCGGTCACCGAGATCTCGTCGAGCAGCTGGGCGAGATGCCGGATATCGGTCAGCCGGCGTTCGCCGTGTTCGACAGCGAGCAACCGCGGTGCCAGCCGGGTCCCGGTGGCCAGTTCGTCGAACACGGCGGCGAAACCGGCCCGGGCGAACAGCCGGGCCGCGTCCCGCAGCTCGGCACTGACCCGCCCCACCAGGTCCGCTCCCCCGGTGTCGATCTCGGCGGCGGTATGCCCGAACAGCGGGGTGAGCGCGGCCAGCCGGACCCGGTCCGCTCGATGCGGCTGTTCCAGCGCGCGCAACACCCACAGCCAATCGGTGGCACTGCGGGTCGCGAAAATACTGCTACCGCCGGCCAGGACCACCGGAACCCCGGCACGTTCCAGCGCGGCCCGCACGACCTCGAGCTGCGTATGGGTGCGCACCAGCACCGCGATATCCCCGGGGCCCACCGCCCGTTCCCGGGCGCCGCCGGCCGGGTCGTCCGAGGCCGCCCGCCCCGCCCGGGTGCCCGGCGAATCCGTGAGGACCGTCCCGGATTCGAGAAGGGCGACGATATCGGCCGCCACATCGGCCGCGACCCGGGCCCGCTGCCGGTGGATGTTCGGGAACCCGGAAGCGCCGCGCGGGCCCGCGCCGGTCCGCGGCAGGCATCGCAATCGCATGGCTGTGGTCAACTCGGCGGGACCGTGCAACCGGCTCCACGGCTGGGTGGGCGTGACGGCGGGCACCACGATCTCGTCATGGCCCAATGCCGCGCCGCCCAGCAGATGTTCGAGCGCGGCGAGCAGTCCCGCGTCGCTGCGCCGGTTGGTGGTGAGTTCGCGGCGCGCGGTGGCATGGCCGACCGCATCCAGATAGCTCAGCACCTCGGCGCCTCGGAACGCGTAGATCGCCTGTTTCGGGTCGCCCACCAGGACCAGCGGGTTGTGGCCGTGGAAGGCCCGGCGCAGGATCTCCCACTGCAGCGGATCGGTGTCCTGGAATTCGTCGACGAGCACCACCTGGTAGCGGTCCCGGATACGCCGGCACGCGGCCGGACCGCGCGCCGGGTCGGCGAGGATATCGCGCAGTAACACCAGCAGATCGTCGAAGTCCCGCAACCCTGCCAGTCGTTTCCGGCGTTCGGTTTCGGCACGGACCGCGGCCGCGAAGGCGACCCGCTGCGCCGACGCCTCGTCGGTATCGGGCGCGAGCCGGGCCTGCCGGTCGCGCACCGCGGCGAGCGCGAACCGCTGAGCCTGTTTCACCGAGAACGGCGCCGCGGTTCGCGCGAAGCGGCCCAGGTACAGATCGTCGACGACGGTGCGGATGAGGTCGTCGGCCTCCTCCACCAGGCGCGCACCGGGGTCGAGGTCACCGGCCAGGCCGAGTTCGGCCAGCATGCGCTGGCAGAAGCTGTGGGTCGTGGCGATGGCCCCGGCATCGAAATCCGAGAGCGCGGCGCGCAGCCGAGTGCGGCGCGCGGAAACCTCCTCCGGCTCCGCATCGGCCAGATGGCGGATCAATTCATCGGCGGCGGTCCGGGCCGCTTCGGGGTCGGCGAGCGCGGCGGCGACGGCGACGAACCGGTCGCGGGTGCGCATCCGCAGTTCCTGGGTCGCCGCGCGGCTGAAAGTGACCAGGAGCAGCCGGGAGATGTCCACACCGGCCTCGGCGACATAGCGGACGGCGAGCCCGACGATGGCGTAGGTCTTGCCGGTACCGGCACTCGCCTCGAGGACGGTGGTGCCGTGCGGCAGCGGGCCGCAGAGCTCGAACGCATTGCCCGGCTCGGCCGGCGGGGCGGGCGCGGTCGTGGTCACAGCTGCTCGCTTTCACGGCTCCGGGCGGCTCCGGCGGTCACGGCGCCCCCTGCTGTTCGGCGCGCAGCAGCGGCACCCACAGGCGGCGGGCGATCGACCCGAAACGAGTGCTCTCGATCGGTTCCCCGGCCGGTGCGGGGGCGGTGGTGAGGTCGCGTAGGTCGGGTGCCGGACCCCAGACGTACCGCATATTCCGGTCGGTGTGCTCGGCGAAATCCCTGGTCTTGTCCCCGCCGCCGAACTCGCGGTCGGCGGCGGCGATCGCCTCCTCCGGGGGCAGCCGCCGGTACCGCGCCTCGGCGTAGGCCGCGGTCGTGGCCGTGGAGATGGGCAGCGGTTCGGTGAGACCGGCATCGCGCAGTGCGACCAGGGTGCGCAGCATCGTCGTCGCCTCGGCCGCACCGGGCGCGGTGAGTTCGGCCCGCCAGGCCGGGGTGGGAAAGCGGCCGCGGCCGGTGACCGCCGCCCGCCACGACCGTTCGTCGGTGACCGCCAGCGCCAGCAGCGACACCCACGCCGCGAGCCGGTGTTTGGGCGCGACCCGCGAATAGGTGGTGCGCACCAGCAGTTCCCCGCGCACCTCGGCGACCGTTCCGGTGAGGCGGCGCCCGTCGCCCAGGTCGAACGAGATATCGATATCGCGCGGCGGTTGGCTGTAATCGGGAGCGGCGGCCCGGACCAGGGTTTCGACGGTGCGTTCCACATCGTTCAGTACGGCGCGGCCGAGTTCGGCGGGCGGCAGGATCCCACGCCGCCATTCCGCGGCCCGCAGTTCGGCCGGGTCGGCGCCGGCCAGACGCGCGGCGAGCATCCGCTCACCCAGCGCCCAGGTATCGAGTCCGCCGAACTCGATGGGCAGCCGGTCGGCGATATCGTCGTCCTGGTCGGGGACCCGCACACCGAGCCGCTGCCACAGGAAACCGCGCACGGGATGTTCCAGGAACGAGATCAGTTCCGCCAGTCCGATCTCGGTGGTCTCGGTACCGGGCAGGGTGCGGGTGAGCAGTTCCGGTGGCGGGGTGGGTGCCGCACCCGCCGCCCGGGCGCCCGCGAAGGCGACGCTGTCGAAACTGAACGGCCGTCCGGCGACGAAATTGCGCGGATCATGGGCCTGTAGCGGATGACGGGTGAGCACCTCGGCCATTCCGGCGGCACCGACATGGGCACGCAGCACATCGAGGAGTTCGGCGACCGGCACGGCGGGCGGCCGGTAGGCGCCGGTGACGGGATCAGCGCCGGTGTGCACGACCACCAGGGTGTCGCGGGCGGCGGTGATCGCGTCCAGCAGCAGCTGCCGGTCTTCGGAGCGCGGATCGCGTTCGCCCAGAAGCGGTTCGCGGGCCGGGACCTCGTCACCGTCGATGCCCGCACCGCGCGGGAAGATCTCGTCGTCCACGCCCAGCAGCACCACCACCCGGTGCGGCACCGATCGCATCGGGGACAGGCCGCACACGGTGAGCTCACCGGTGCGGAAGTTCGACCGGCTCGGGGCGGAGGCGAGGCGCTCCCGCAGCAGACCCGTGAGATCGGCCAGCCGCAGCTCGACAGCACCGGCGTGGGCGGTGGCGGCCGTCAGCTCCCGGCGCGCCTCGGTACGGATCCACGCCTGCGACTCCGGCACATCGGTCAACAGATCCAGGGCCCGGTCCAGCACCGCGGTCCACTGCGCCGCCGGTCCGGGCCCCTGCAGATCTCGCAGCACCGAGGCGAGCCGGTCGACGTATTCGGCGAACCGGCCGGCCAGATCGATATCGTTGCTGTCCACATCGTCGAGCGGCAGCACCCGGTCCAGCCAGCTTCCGGAGGTCTCGTCCGCGGTGACCCCGAGCAGGATCCGGTCCACCGCCGCGTTCACCGTGTTCTGCTCGAAATCGCCGAGACCGAAGGCCTGCCGCTGCCGCCGGCCGATACCCCACCGGGCGCCGGCCTCGACCGCCCATTCCCGCAGCCGCTCGATATCGTCGTCGTCGAAACCGCAGGCGCGGCGCACCGGTTCACCGGCGGCCAGGTCCAGTACCTCGGTGATGGTAACCCGGCTGCGGGCCAGTTCCAGCAGTGTCGCCACCACGCCGAGCAGCGGGTTGGTGACCGCCCGGCCGCGGTCGGCGAGACGCACCCGCAATCGATGGCCCGGATGGCCGGAATCGGCACGGGTTTCCGGGCCCGCCGGACCGGGATGCCCGAACGCGGCGCGCAGCAGCGGGGCGAATGTCTCGACCTCCGGGCACATGATCAGCACCTCGCGGGGTTCGAGCGTCGGATCGGCGGCGAAGAGGCCGAGCAGGCGCTCCCGGAGTACTTCCACCTGCCGGACCGGGCCGTGGCACGCGTGCACCTGCACGCTGCCGTCCGCCCCGGCGGTTCCGGGCGCGGGCGGCCAGCGGTCGTCACGGAGGTGCCGCTGAACCTGTTCGAGCAGGGTCGCGGGCGGCTCGTCCCGGCCGGCGGCGTCGTCCGCGTGCGCGGCCGGGGCACCGGCTCGGACCTGTGCGCCCGCCGGACCCGGATACCGCACGTCGGTGGCGGCCGCGGGCAGGCGCAGCTGGAGTTCCCGGATGTCCCGGCCCAGGCCCGCCAGCAGCGGGTGCCGGACCCGGGTGACCGAATCGTCGCGCGCCCGTTGCGGTTGTGGATCCGTGCCGGCCAGCGCGTCCCACATGGCCGGGCTGGGATGTGCCAGCCACAGATGTAGCTCGCGGTGCTCGGCCACCGCGGTGAGCACCGCGAGGTGCGCGGCGGGCAGCCGGGGCGCGCCGAAGACCGACAGACGCGGCGGGAGATCCACCGCCCCCGGATCGGCGCGCAGTCGCGCGCAGGTGGTGTGCAGCCGTTCGGCGGGATCGGGCGCGCCGACCGCCTCGCGCAGCCGCCGCCACAGGGCCGGCTGCCAGCTCAGATCGTCGGGCAGTGGCCGGCCGGTGCCGTCGGTATCGTCGCCGCGCGACCATTCGGTGATCAGGGTCGGTCGCTGGACGGTGTAGCTCTCGAACAGCGCGGCCAGCCGGGCGGCGGTCGCGTACCGACGGCCGCGCCGGTGCTCGGGGCCCGCGGTGGACGCGGCCTCGGCTTCGGCCGGCACCGGGTCGCCGGCGTCCAGTCCGAGATGGCGGGCCAGTACGGCGCACCACGGTTCCCGCACCGATTCGTCGATCACCCGCAGCAGCGTCCATACCACCCGGTCGGACGACCACGGGTCCTCGTGTGGACCGAAACCGCTGATCGTGGCCGATATCTCCTCGACCAGCGCGGCCGGGGCGGGGAACCGGATATTGGCCGCGACACCGTCACCGGAAGCCGCCGAGGCCCCCAGCACACCCGAGAGTTGCTGCGTCAGCCAGCGTTCCACGCCCTTGGCG
This sequence comes from Nocardia rhamnosiphila NBRC 108938, assembly GCF_000720425.1. Taxonomy (GTDB): domain Bacteria; phylum Actinomycetota; class Actinomycetes; order Mycobacteriales; family Mycobacteriaceae; genus Nocardia; species Nocardia rhamnosiphila. Next base: position 1,879,887 of record NZ_JOAJ01000001.1, read on the forward strand.
GGCACCGCGACCACCTCGGCGGCGAACGGATCCGACAGTGGCTCGGTGAGCAGCCCGGCCAGCGCGGCGACCAGCGTATCCGCGCGTTCGGCACGGTGGATGTGCAGCGCCATCTCCGCCCTTCCGCTCGGTCCGATCACCATCCTTCGTCACGTCCGCACTCCTCGGGAGGGCGTATCGTCCACCCGTTTATACGCCCGCCGTCCGACACCGCTCGCCAAGACCCCACGACGGAGCGGACAACCCCGGGACAGGGGATCATCCCCCGAATGTCCCTAGCGCCAACAGCTTTTACCGGATATCGACACCCGGCGCACAGTGATTTAGCGCACATGAGTCACCGACACGCGGTCGTATGGCCGCGATCTCGGGGACGCGCTGTGTCACAGTGCAACCCCGGGAGGAACGGTTACCGCACGAAAGGCTGGTTCGCCTCGATGAAAGCGCTGGTTGTGCCCCTGATACCGAAGGACGGATTCACCGTCCGCCGGTCCGGTGACCGGTGGGAGCTCGTCAACTCCCGGCACTACGGACGCACGGTCGTACTGCACTCGTGGCCGCGCGAGGAACATACCGAAGCATTCGAGCACTGCTATCGCCTCAACGGCCGCGCCGCCGCCCTGAAGGCCACCGCGCGGGTCCGCTAGCGGTCCGGGAAGCGGGTCCGCCGGCGGTCCGGGGAAAACGTGCGCGCAGAGCGCCGATATGACAAGGTGTTTCCTCGTGCGTTACCCCCTGCTCACCGGTGCGGCTCCCCGCGTGGCCGCACCCGCCACTGTCCTGGCCGCCGCGGCGATTCTGTTCGCCGGTGTGCCCGCCGGCCTGCCCTCGGCCGATGCCGTACCGCACGCCCATACCCAGGGTTGCGCGAACGGCTTCGACTGCGATCTGGCCGCCCGTATCGAATCCGTGAACGCGTATCTGGACTCCCGCCCCGGCGTGACCGGCTACGTCGTCCGTGACCGCCAAACCGGCGCGGTCTACGCCAGCCCGCATGCCGAGGACATGGTGTTCACGGCGTCCACCATCAAACTGGCCATCGCCTCGGATCTGCTCAACCGTGCCCGGGTCGGGGCCATCGCCCTGCCGCCGGAGGATCGGCAGCTCATGGAGCAGATGATGTCCACCTCCAACGACCAGGCCACCGACATCTTGTGGACCAAGCATTCCGGTCTCGACGGCCAGGCATTCAACAATGCCTTTCGCGCCAACGGTATGACCAGCCTCCGGCCCGAGCCGACGCCCAACGGGCGCCCGAACTGGGGTTTCCAGAAGACCACCGCGGCCGATCTGGACCGGCTCATGTCCAATGTGCTGGACCGGATGCACCCCGACGATCGCGGCTACCTGACCGATCTGATGCGCCGCGTCGATTCCAACCAGCACTGGGGTGTGTGGGGCGCCGGCCCGGCCATGCGGCCGGGCCTGAAGAACGGATGGTCGGAGGAGCAGGGCGGCTGGGTGGTGAACTCGGTCGGTTTCGCCGGACCGGGTGAGCGCTACACGCTCGCGATCATGACCGCGATGAACGGTGAGGGCGGCTACCAGGAAGGCGCCGAAACCGATACGACGATCGCGGAAAAACTGCTGGCCGGACGCTGATCACCGCGACCGGCGCACTCCGGGCCCCCGTTGCGCAACGGGGGCCCGGAGTCGTTTCGCAGGCGATGTCTCAGTTGAGCCGCCGCAACCGCATCGGGGCGTCGTCGCGCGGGAACGGGATGGTGGTGAAGCCCCACGGCATCCGATAGGTGTCCGGGAAGCTCCACTCGTAATCGCGGACGAGCGCCGAGATGATCGTCTTGACCTCGAAGGTGCCGAAGTGCATCCCGATGCACTTGTGCGAACCGGCACCGAACGGCATCCAGGCCAGCCGGTGCGATTTGTCCTCGCGCCGCTCCTCGGAGAACCGTAACGGATCGAAGACCTCGGGGTCGGTCCACAACTCCTCGAGCAGATGGTTCACCTGGTAGCCGAGGTCCACCGGAGTACCGGCGGGAATGTAGTGACCGAGGATCTCGGTATCGCGGACCGCGCGGCGCACCATACCGGGGACCGGCGGCATGAGACGCAGGCTTTCCTTCACCACCAGATCCAGCGTGCGCAAGGTGTCCAGATCGGCGATCGTCGGAGACTGGTTGTCCAGATCCAGCGCCCGCACCTCCGCACGCACCTGCTGCTGCCATTCCGGGTGTTTGCCCAGGTAGTAGGCCACGGCCGTGGCGGTGGTCGTGGTCGTATCGTGGGCGGCCATGATCAGGAAGATCATATGGTTGACCACATCGGCGTCACTGAATACCGAGCCGTCCTCGGCGCGCGCGTGACATAGCCCCGAGAAGAAATCCGGGGCATCGCTGCGCCTTTTCTCCGGCACCATCGCGGTGAAGTACTCCTCGAGTACGGCGCGGCCGCGCAACCCCGCGCGCCATTTCCCACCGGGCACACTGTGGCGCATCAGGGCCAGCCCGGCGTGGGTGCAGGCGACGAAGGCGTCGGTGAGATCCTTGCGCCGGTCACCGACCTCGACCGCCATGAAGGTCTCCCCCGCGATATCGAGGGCCAGTTCCTTGATCGCCGGGAACAACCGCACGGTCCGGCTCGCATCCCTGCCCTCCGGCACCCAGCGGCCGATACTGGCGCGTACCACCGGGGTGAGCTCGGCGAGATGGGCCTCCAGCCGTTCCCGGGTGAACGCCTGCTGCATGATCCGGCGATGGAACATGTGCTCATCGAATTCGAGCAGTAGCAGCCCGCGGCGGAAGAAGGGCCCGATGAAGTAGTCCCAGCCCTGCCCGAAATCGCGCCGGCGCCGGCCGACCACCTCGTCGATGGCTTCGGGCCCGGCGGCGAACACCCGGTCCATCCCCATGGAACTGTTGATGTTCACCGGCCCGAAGCGGCGGTATTTGTCCAGCAGTTCGGCCGGACCCCAGCGCATGTAGTGGAAAGTGCGCCCCAGATACGGCAGGCCCGCGTCGCCACGTACGGCCACCGTGTCGCTACCGCGGGGCGGAGTGGCCAGCGTCCGCTGCCGATCCGGCACCTTCAACAGCAGCCGGTCGACCACACTTCGGTGCGGGATCTCGATGAGCGCCGAATTCTCGGTATCGGTGCGCGCTCGCGCACGATGCGCGGCGACACGGTCGACGGTGACCATGGCGAAACCTCCTGAGAGACAGCACCCATCGTATTGTCTTTGTTGCAACGGCTCAGCCCAATCCACCGAATCGGTATCATCCGGCCTCCCGCCGAGACCCCAGCGCAATGGCTATCGTGGTGAGTTGCCGCACCACCGCGAGTGAACAACGGGCGTCTGACTGTGTCGTACCCGGGTACTGCTACTACCGTGTGCGTTGTCAGCAATTGATCACCAGGGCAGCACCGGGCCCCACCGCCGGCGAGGAGCGACCATGAGCACGCAACCTGTCATGAGCACGCAACCTGTTGGGAACGGCCGGCGCCGCGTCGTCGTCATCGGATCGGGTTTCGGCGGCCTGTTCGGCACCAAGCATCTCAAACGTGCCGATGTCGAGGTCACCCTCATCTCCAAGACCACCACCCACCTGTTCCAGCCGCTGCTCTACCAGGTCGCGACCGGCATCCTGTCGGTCGGCGAGATCGCGCCGGCGACCCGGCTCGTGCTGCGCAAACAGAAGAACGCCCGGGTGCTGCTGGGTGAGGTCACCGAGATCGACCTGGAGAAACGCACCGTCACCTCGGTGCTGCTCGGCGAATCGACGGTGACCCCCTATGACAGCCTCATCGTGGCCACCGGGGCGCAGCAGTCGTATTTCGGCAACGACCAGTTCGCCACCTTCGCGCCGGGTATGAAAACCATCGACGACGCTCTGGAACTGCGCGGCCGCATCCTCGGCTCGTTCGAACAGGCCGAGGTGGCACAGACCCAGGAGGAGCGCGACCGGCTGCTCACGTTCGTGGTGGTGGGCGCCGGACCGACCGGGGTCGAACTGGCCGGGCAGATCGCCGAACTCGCCGACCGTACGCTGGAGGGCACCTTCCACAACATCGATCCTCGCGACGCCCGGGTGATCCTGGTCGAGGGCGCGGGCGCGGTGCTGGGCCCGATGGGACCGAAACTCGGCGGCAAGGCGCAGCGGCGCCTGGAATCCATGGGCGTGGAGATCCAATTGAACGCCCTGGTCACCGATGTGGACGCGCACGGGGTCACGGTGAAGGACTCCGATGGCACCAGCCGCCGCATCGAATCGGCGTGCAAGGTCTGGTCGGCCGGGGTGCAGGCCAGTCCGCTGGGCAAGATGATCGCCGACCAGTCCGATGGTACCGAGGTCGACCGGGCCGGGCGGGTCGTGGTGGAACCCGACCTCACCGTCAAGGGGCATCCGAACGTCTTCGTCGTCGGCGACCTGATGTCGGTACCGGGCGTTCCGGGCCAGGCCCAGGGCGCGATCCAGGGCGCCACCTACGCCGCGAAACAGATCAAGGCGGAGCTGGCGGGTAAGCAGACAGCGCCGGAACGCAGGCCGTTCTCCTATTTCAACAAGGGCAGCATGGCGACGATCTCGCGCTTCAGCGCGGTCTGCCAGGTGGGCAAACTGGAATTCGGCGGGTTCATCGCCTGGCTGGCCTGGCTGGGCCTGCACCTGTACTACCTGGTCGGCTACCGCAGCCGGATCACCACGATCTTTCAGTGGTTCGTCACCTTCCTCGGCCGCACTCGCGGCCAGATGGCAGCGACCGAGCAGTGGATCTTCGCCCGCCTGGCCCTGGAGGCGGTGTACGGCGACAGCGAAGAGGGCGAGGAGATCGTGCGCGGCGCGGCGGGTCGCCGGCCCCCGGCGCCCTCCCCCGGCACTCCGGCCGTCACCGCCGAATCCGTCGACACCGGCACGCCCGAGAAACCGGGTGGCGATCGTAAAGTCGGCTGACCGGGCTCACCTCCCCGATTCGGCGCCCCCTCGGAGCTAACATCTGGCAATCCAGATGATCTCCGCAGAGAGGCGCCTATGGGTAAGCACAGGGCAACCGTTCGTTCCCGGCGTGCCGCCGGATCGGTCGTCGCGGCGGGAGCAGTCCCGCTCATCGCGACACTGATCGGCGCCGGGACAGCCCACGCCGATGTTCATCCCGCTCCGCTCGCCCCACCCGCCGTTCCCGCGGTACTACCGGCGCCACCCCCGCTGCCCGCGCTGCCCCCCGGCCTGCTTCCGCCCGCACCCGATCCGGCCGTGAATCCGCTCGGCGCGGCCGCCGGCGCGGTCCGGGAGGCCACCCGGTCGGTGACCGATGCCGTCACCGCGGCTACCACCCGGTTCATCCATCCGGCCCCCGGGGCACCGCTGCTGCCCGCGGCCCCGATCCCGGCGGCGATTCCCGGGATCCGGCCCGTGGACGACAATCCGGCACCCGCAGTGACACCGCCCACCGCCGGCCCGGCCACACCGATCGATACTGCGCCCGGCACTTTGCGGGTCGGCGATCTGGAGATGAGCCTGCCGTTCGATACACGGGAGCTGAATGCCGGTGCCGATCGGACCCAGGAGCAGCTGACGGCCTTCCTGGACTCGTCCGGTATCGAGCGCAGCCGGGCGGACCGGGTCGCCGCCCAGGCCATGAGCTCCGGCCTGATCGGCGCCGGGATCGGCGCCGCGGTCGCGGCACCGGTGGCCATTCCGTTCGCGATGCTCGGTGCCGCCGCGGGATTCGTGGTCGGGCTGCCCTTCCTCCCCACCGGACTCGTCGTCGGACCGGTTCTCGGCGCCACCCTCGCCTATGGAGTGGTCACGGCGCCGGCCGTGATCGCCGGCGCGGCGCTCGGCGCCGCATTCGGGGCGACCGACGGTTTCACCACGCAGCCGTTCGGCCCGCTGCCCCCGCTGTAATCGAGCACCCACGGAGAGCTCGTCGGCGAACCACCGGACAACCATTACCCACCACCTGGAAAACCGGCACTACCTGTGTTGTAAGGCGGCTGAACGGACCGAACCCATCCGCGCCGCGCTCCGGAACGAATGTCTGGCAAACCGACAAATTCCCGGAGAAAGGCGACCATGGGTAAGCACAGGGCAACCGGTCCGTCCCGGCGTGCTGCAGGCTCGGTCGTCGCGGCGGGCGCGATCCCGCTCATCGCGACACTGATCGGCGCCGGCACCGCCAATGCCGAGGCACTCCCCACTCCACCCGCGTCATCCCCGATCCCCGCCGCGCTGCCGGCGCTGCCCCCGGCCCCGATCGCCACGGTGGACCCGTTCGGCGCGGCCACCGATGCCGTGCAGGAGGCGGCGCGGGTCGCGGTCCGGTCGGCCACCGATACGCTCACCGCGGCCACGGCTCCGTTCACCCACGCCGCGCCCGCGACTCCCGCGGTCCTGCGGCCGGCCGTGATCGCGGACCCGGTTGCCCCGATGCCCGCCCTCGCGACGCGGCCGGTGCCGAATCACGCCTATCTCGCACCGCAGGGTGAACTGCACGCCCCCATGCCGGTCGCGCCGGTCGCGCCGATCGAAGCGCCGCCGGGCAAACTGCGGATCGGGAACGTCGAAATGGACGCGCCGTTCGATGTGCGCGACATCAATACCGGCGCCGCGCAGACCGAGGCACAGCTGGCCACCTTCCTGGACTCGGTCGGTGTCGAACGCAGCCGCTCGGACAAGATCGCCGCGCAGACTCTGGGCTCGGCCGCCATCGGCGCCTCGGTGGCCAATACGCTGGCCTCCCCTCTCGCCGGCACCTCGGCCATGGTCGGCGCGGTCGCCGGCTTCATCTCCGGGATCCCGTTCCTGCCGATCGGGCTCGTCATCGGGCCGGTCCTGGGCGCGGCCATCGGTTACGCGGTGATCGCGGCGCCGGCGGCCGCCGTCGGCGCAGCCATCGGCGGAGCGGTCGGCGCGGCGGACGGTTTCGCCGCCACCCCGTACGGCACCTCGCCGGCGCAGTGATCGAGGGTGGCCGGCGGTCCACCGGCCGCCGGCCACCACCCTCAACGGTCGTCGTCCGGCGAACCGGCCGGGCAGTCACCCCGGCCCACCACAAAGGCGATCGCCCCCATCAGCAACAGCACGCCGGCGCCGGCCGCGATGGACGCGTGCGCACCGGTGACGAACGATTCCCGCGCCGCGGCCAGCAGTCCGGAATCGGCCGCGTACCGCTGGATCGTCTCCCCGAGGGTCGGCGCGAACTCACCCCCGGCGCGGAAGACCAGCGCTGCCAGCGAGCCCAGCAGGGCCAGACCCAATGCATTACCGAGTTCGAAACTGGTTTCGGAGATGCCGACCGCCGAACCGGCCCGTTCCGGCGGGACCGAGGCCACCGCCACCTCCGAGACCAGCGTGAACACAATGCCGTAGCCGATACCGGCGATCGCCGACCCGGCCACATACCAGCCCGCGCCGCCGTCGGCGCCGATACCGAGCACCAGCAGGTTGCCGACCGCGGCCGTCACCAGCGCCGTGACGAACGCCCACCGCACGCCGAGCAGCCGGGCCACCGCCGATCCGCTCACCGAGAAGATGAACACGGTGATCGCCATGGGGATCCCGAGCACGGCCGCCTGCAGGGGGTCGCGCCCGGTCACCGACTGCAACCAGATACTGCTCAGATAGCTGAGCCCGGCCAGCGACATCATCGCGGCGGTACTCGACCCGATGGCGACCGAGAACCGGGCGCGGGTGAACAGCGACAGATCGACCAGTGGATGTGCAAGTCGCCGCTGCCGGCGTACGAACAGGGTCAGCACGGCCGCGCCGAGGAACGCGCTGATGAGGGCCTCGACATCGGGCCCGTGCTCGGCAATGTGCTTCACCGCGTACACCGCGGGCAGGATCCCGCCGATGGACAGTGCCACGCTGGGCAGATCGAGCGGTCCCAGCGCGGCGGCCCGGTGCTCGGGCAGCAGCAGCGGCGCGAACGCGAGCAGCACCAGCAGGACCGGCACATTGATCAGGAACACCGACCCCCACGAGAAGTGGTGCAACAGGACGCCGCCGATGATCGGCCCGACGGCCGAGCCCCCTGCGAAGAACGCTGTCCAGATCCCGATCGCTCGCGAACGTTGCCGCTGGTCCGGGAAGAGGTCGGAGATGAGCGCCAGACTCGACGGGAGCAGGGTGGCCCCGCCGATCCCCATCAGCGCGCGGGCCGCGATGAGCACCGCCGCACTGGGCGCGAAGGCCGCGATCGCCGAGGCGGCGCCGAACACGGTGGCGCCCGCGAGCAGCACGGTGCGGCGGCCGATCCGGTCGCCCAGATTGCCCATGGTGATCAGCAGACCGGCGATGAGAAACCCGTAGATATCGAGGATCCACAACTGCTGGGCGGCGGTCGGATCGAGATCGGCGGTGAGAGTGGGCAACGCCAGGAACAACACCGACATATCCATGGACACCAGCAGCACCGGCAGCAGGAGTACGGCCAGACCGAACCAGGCACGCCGCCCGCCGCTCGTATCCGGTGCGGCCCGTGCCGCCTCCACGTTCGTCATCCATTGTCCTTCCGGGTCGTCGGTTCACCCAGTCGTAACACGCGTGACCGCGGCGGCTGTTCCTGGCCACGGCGGCGAGCGGCGACGATCACCACCACCCCGGCGGGCACGGCGCGCGGCGGCCGTGTTTCGATCCGACGATGAGCGCCGATATCGCCATCTGCGGGCTCGGGCCGGCCGGGCGCGCGCTCGCCCACCGCTGTCTGGCCCGCGGGATGACCGTGCTCGTCGTGGACCCGAATCCGCGGCGGGTCTGGCGGGCGACTTATGGCGCCTGGTCCGACGAACTCCCCGACTGGCTCGACGGCTCCGTCGTCGCGGCCACCGTCGCACGACCCCGGGCGCACGGCCTGCGCGATCACACCATCTCGCGTGCGTATTCCGTACTGGATACCGCCCTGCTCCAGCAGTCCCTCGATCTCACCGGCGCCACGGTGGTGCCGGGGCGGGCGGTGGCACTCGACCGGCGCACGGTGACGCTCGACAGTGGCCGGGTCCTGCGCGCCGACCGGGTCGTCGACGCGCGCGGGTTACGGCGTCGTCCGGGCCGGGCCGAGCAGACCGCCTACGGCCTGAAACTGGCCCGCGATACCGCGTCGGAGCCCGCACTGTTCATGGACTGGCGACCGGACAACGGTGCCGCGCCGGGCGCTACCCCCTCGTTTCTCTACGCGGTACCGCTGGGTGCCGACGCCGTGCTGTACGAGGAAACCTGCCTGGTGGGCGCACCCGCCCTCACTCAGGAGGAACTCGCGCGACGCCTGCACCGCCGGCTGCGGGCCCGGCATATCGCGACCGCGGGTGACGAACCGGTCGAGCGGGTGCGCTTCCCGGTCGCCGGCGGCAGGCCCGGCGCCGGCCGCTTCGGCGCGGCGGGCGGGTATCTGCATCCCGCCACCGGCTACAGCGTCGCGGCCGCGCTGACGGCGGCCGAGTCCGTCGCCGCCGGCGGCTCGGGATGGACCACCGCGGCGCGCGCGGTCCACCGGCTCCGGCAGGCCGGGCTGCGGTCGTTGCTGGCGCTGCCGCCGACCGAGATCCCGCGTTTCTTCGACGCATTCTTCGATCTCGATATCGAACTGCAACGCGCCTATCTCTCGCGGCGCGACGATCCGATCGGCATGCTCACCGCCATGTCCGGGCTCTTTTTCGGGCTTCCGGGCCCCGTGCGGACCCGGCTCGCGGCGGCGACACTCGGACTGCGACCGATCTCGCCCCGGGGGTCCGGGTCGGTCATCATGGAGTGATGCGGTCAATCTGGAAAGGCTCGATCGCGTTCGGGCTGGTGAATGTCCCCGTGAAGGTCTACACCGCCACAGAGGACCACGACATCAAATTCCATCAGGTCCACGCCAAAGACGGCGGACGGATCAAATACGACCGCGTCTGCACGATATGCGGGAAATCGGTCGCATTCGCCGATATCGATAAACAATACGAATCACCGGAGGGTGAGAAAGTCGTCCTCACCGACGACGATTTCGCCAAACTGCCGGTGGCCGAGAAACACGAGATCCCGGTTCTGCAATTCGTCCCGTCCGATCAGATCGATCCGATCCTCTACGACAAGACCTACTATCTGGAACCGGATTCGAATACCCCCAAGGCCTACGTGCTGCTCGCCGCCACCCTCGAACGTATCGACCGCACCGCGCTCGTGCATTTCACGCTGCGCCAGAAGACCAGGCTCGCGGCCATGCGGGTACGGGACGGCATGCTGGTGCTGCAGACCCTGCTGTGGCCCGACGAGGTACGCGCGGTCTCCTTCGAATCGCTGGAGGAAGCCGGCACACCCCGGCCCCAGGAGATCAAGATGGCCGAGACACTGGTCGAGTCGATGTCCGACGATTTCGACCCCGACCAGTACACCGACGAATACCAGGTCGAATTGCAGCGCCTGCTGGACGAGGCCGTCGCCAGCGGTGACGGGAAGGCTCCCGAACGCCCCGAGACGGCCGCCGCGGAGTCCGATGCCGAGGTGGTCGATCTGGTGGCCGCGTTGCAGCGCAGTCTGGAGGCCAGCGGCGCGGGCGGGGACACGGAATCCGCGGCCCCGAAGAAGGCCCGGAAGTCGCAGCCCAGGAAAGCGCAACCGCGCAAAACCGCGGAGCCGAAGACCCGGAAGACCGCACAGAAGAGAACCCGCAAGGGCGCGTGACCCGGATCAGACCGCCTGGATGAACCAGTCGAGGCGGTGGCCCTCGGGGCCCACGCTGGTGTGGTGGTAGTGGAATCCGAGCCGGTGGGCCAGCGCCATCGCCGCGCTGTTGTCCGGATCTATCCGCAGTACCGCCTCGTCTGCCAGATCGTGCCGGGCCAGATATCGGCACGCCAGCACGACGCTGCGGCCGGCGACCCCCCGCCCCCGCCACGGCGCGTAGATGCCGAAGGCGATATCGGCCTGACGTTTCGCCAGGAATTCCTGTTCCACCGCCAGGTCCAGGGTCCCCGCCAGCGCATGGGTCAGCGCGTCCACCACGCCGAAGGTCTTGCACGGGCCATCCTGCGCCCACTGGTCGGCGCAGCGTTCGAAATCGGCCACGACATTCGGGGTTCCGGGGCCCGGGGCGCGACGCATCGATTCCCGGTCCTGAGCCGCCAGATGCGCGGCGGCATCGGCCACCTCGATCGGCCGTAGCCCGATCACCCCATCCGATATCAGCACGCGATCATGATCTGCACATCCCGCCGCGTTCGACAAGCCTTCGCCACGGCGCGCCGCGAACGAAAACCCAGGTGGCGCATATTGTGACGCGAGCATATTCCGTTTCGCCGGACACGCCCGGCGGATATCGCCGCGGTTGTCCGCCGGAGGGATACTCGGCCTATGACCGCACACGAAGACGATCCACACCGGCTCGTATCCGCTGCCGTCGTAGTGGGTGTGGACGGTACTCCCGACGCACATTCGGCCATCCGCTGGGGAGCGGCGGTCGCGGCGCGGCGCAGCCGTCGCCTGGTCCTCGCCTACGCGATGAATTCGACCCCCGCCAAGACCTGGCTGGTTGCCTACCAGCCCATGGTCGACGAAGCCGTGCAGATGCTGAGAACCCACGGTGAGCAGGCGCTGGCGACCGGAACGCAGGTGGCCCGGGAGGCAGCGCCGCGGGTGCAGGTCGACACTCTACTCTCGGAGCACAGCCCGGCGAAGATGCTGATCGAACTCTCCGAATCCGCACATATGGTGGTTCTCGGCTCCCGGCGCGGTGGCGCGGTCTCCCATCTGGGCTCGACAATTCTGGCGGTCGCCGCGCACGGCAGCGGCACGATCGTCGCGGTCCGCGAGGACGGGGACGAGATCACCGGCGGACCGGTGGTCGTCGGTGTCGATGGCAGCCCGGTCAGTGACACCGCGGTCGCCGCCGCCTTCGCCGAGGCCGCCGAACGCGAAACCGATCTGGTCGCCGTCCACACCTGGAGCGACCTGACCTTCACCGAATTCGCGAGCACCGGTTTGATCGAGATACCGGCAGAGGATCTGCAGACCGCCGAACAGGCGGTGCTTGCCGAACGGCTGGCGGGCTGGCAGCAGCGCTATCCGGAGGTCACTGTGCGGCGCGAGGTGTACCCCTCCACACCGGCACAGCATCTGCGTGAATGGTCCGAGCGCGCGCAACTCGTCGTGGTCGGCAGCCGGGGGCGTGGCGGATTCCGCGGACTGCTGCTCGGCTCGACCAGCCAGTCGCTCATCCAGCACTCCGCGTGCCCGGTCATGATCACCCGGCCGGCCTGACGCGACATCGCCGGCCGGGGCGAGCGGTCAGCCGGCCAGCTCCGACAGCAGTGCGCGCGTGCGACCTGCCTCCGCCCCGCCGGCGAAGACCGAGGCGACGAATTCGGTGGCTCCCGCGTCGAAGACATCCCGGATACGGGCCGCCACCTGCTCCTCGGATCCGATGATCGCCAGATCCGCCGGCCCGGCCGCGCCTTCCCGGTCCATCATCGCTCGATACGACGGCAGGGTGCCGTACATCGCGAAGGTGGTGGCCGCCCGTTCCCGGGCGCCGTCGACATCATCGGTCACCAGCACGGGAAGCGAGCAGACGATACGCGCCGGCGGCCGGCCCGCGTCGGCGGCGGCGGCGCCGATCGTCGGCGCGATATGGTCGCGAATGGTGGCCGGGCCGGTCATCCACAGCACGGTGCCGTCGGCGCGACGGCCCGCCAGCCGCAGCATCTGGGTACCGAGCGCGGCGAGCAGTACGGGAATCCGGCCCTCGTCCGGGATCCCGAGTTCCAGATTGCCGCTCAGCGTTTCGCCCTTGTACGACACCGGTCGGCGTTCCAGCAGCGGGCCCAGCACGGCGAGGTATTCGCGCATATGACGAGCCGGCCGCTCGAACCCGTACCCGTACATGTTCTCGATGACCACCTGGTGCGACAGGCCGATACCGAGGGTGAGCCGGTCCGGGCCGACCGCGAGCGCCGTGGTCCGCGCCTGCTGGGCCAGCGCCCCGGGATGGCGCGGGTAGCTGGGCACCACCGCGGTACCGAGTTCGATATCGGGCACCTGACTACCCGCGACCGCCAGCGCGGTGAGCGCGTCCACGCCGAAGATATGTGAGAGCCACGCCGAAGCGAACCCCTCCTCGGCGACCCGGCGGAGATCGTCGGCGAGCAGGCGCAGCGCGTCGGCTCCGGACCGTTCACTGAGCAGAATGCCGATACGCACGGTGTGCCTCCTCGTCGAGTGATCGGATCGGATCTCCGGCCGAGCCGGCGGCTCCTCCGGGCGTCGAGCCTACCTCTGTATCCCGCGGATTCCGCGCGTCGCGATGTCGCGCCGACGCGCCCGCGACATACTCGACCGGCGCCCCGCGGCGGGGCATGCTGGGACTATGGACGAGTTTGCGAGCTGGCGGTCGAGCGGAGCGCGTTTCACCCATCGCGGACACCAGATCTTCTGGCGCGCGGGCGGTACCGGATCGTCCGGGACCCTACTGTGCCTACACGGTTTTCCCACCGCCTCCTGGGATTGGCACGCCCTGTGGCCGGAGCTGTGCGAGCAGTTCGAACGGGTCCTCGCTCCGGACCTGATCGGTTTCGGCTGGTCGGCCAAACCCCAGCACTACGACTATACGATCGCTGATCAGGCCGACCTGGCCGAACAGCTGCTCCGGGAACAAGGGGTGCAGGGGTTCCACATCCTGGCCCACGACTACGGCGACACGGTGGCCCAGGAAATGCTGGCCCGGGATGCCGAACGCCGGGCGGCCGGCGACCGGTCCCTGGTGATCGAATCGGTCTGTCTGCTCAACGGTGGCCTCTTCCCCGAAGCCCATCGGCCGCGGCCCATCCAGAACCTGCTCGCGAGCCCGCTGGGACCGTTGGTCGGCCGGTTCGGCAACGAGAAAACCTTCGCCCACAGCCTGGGCGCGGTGTTCGCCGCCGAGTCGCGGCCGGACGACGAGCAGATGCACCAGTTCTGGATGCTGTGGTGCAGTAAGCACGGCAAGCGCAACGGCCACAAACTCATGGGTTATATGGCCGAGCGGCGCGCCCATCGGCAGCGCTGGGTCGGTGCGCTGATCCGCCCGCAGGTGCCGGTCCGGCTGATCGACGGACTGCGCGACCCGGTGTCCGGCGTGCGCATGGTGCGCCGGTACCGCCAGGTGGTTGCCGAGCCCGATGTGGTGGAACTGCCCGACGTCGGGCATTACCCGCAGCTCGAGGCGCCGACCGAGACGCTGCGCGCCTTCCGCGAGTTCCTCGCGTCCCGCGTCGGGTAGCGCCCGGGCTCTCCACCCGGAGCGGCCCGCTCGGCAGCTGATACCTCGGCGCGATTCGGGAGCAGGTGAATCGAAAAGCGTGCGCCGCAACCGGTCACCGGCGTGGTACCGGGCAGGGCAGCGCCGAGGAAGGTACCCGGCCGGCGGCCGGCGAATGATAGCGTCGCCTCCGCGCCCCACCGGCGCTCCCGACTCCGCTGTCAGCCGCTCCGGGTCGTCCGGCCCGCGGTGCCGAATCGATGAGGTGCCCCCGAATTGCTCGAGACGGACTCCGTTTCCGAACCCGATCAGCACACCCAGGGTGTGCCGGAGCGGATCACCACGCGGGAGGGCCGGCGGCTGCACGCCATGGTCCTGCCCGGTCCGCCGGAGACGACAGCGCCCACCGTCGTCTTCGAGGCGGGTGCCGCGGCGACCCGGTCGTCGTGGGGTCTCGTGCAGCCCGCGGTCGGCCGGTTCGCCCGGGCCGTGGTCTACGACCGGGCCGGGCTGGGTCGCAGCCCGGCCGACCCCGCCGGCCGCGCCCTGGACCGGATCGCCGGCGATCTGGTGGAGGTCCTCGATCACTTCGGACCCGGCCCGTTCGTCCTGGTCGGGCACAGTGCCGGTGGTGTCATCGCCCGGCTCGCCGCGTCTCGCCGCCCGGCACGGATCAGCGGACTCGTTCTGGTCGACCCCACCGACGAGGCGGCCGAACTGCTGTTCAGCGCGGCCATCCGCCGGGTGGAACGCATCACCCTGACGGTGCACGGCGCCCTCGCGCGCCTCGGGTTGCTCGGGTTGATGTACCGCTCGATGCTGAACGCGGTCCCCGCGGACGTCCGGCGCGATATGGAACGGGAGGCATTCGCCCCGGGTATCGTCCGCACGCAGTCGGTCCAGGCCCGCACCTTCCTCGACGACCTCGCCACCTGGCGCGACGATCCGCCCGAACTCGGCGCCATCCCGGTGACGGTGATCTCGGGCGGCCGTGCCGGGGACGGGATGACCACCCGGATCCGTGCCGCGGCGAACGCCGCCCACGCCCACCGGGCCGCGGTATCGCCTGCCGGTCGCCATGTCCTCGCGCCGGCCTCCGGCCACTACGTCCCGATCACCGAACCCGAACTGGTGGTCGAGGAGATTCGGCGCATCGCCGGGAACCGATCGATTCCCGCCCGGCCCTGACACTCAACCGGCGATGATCCGCGCCAGCTCGGCATCGGAGGCGGCCAGCGCGGCGCGGTCGTAGGTGGAGGTGGTCGCCAACAGTTCCTCGGCGCCCGTCCGGTCGGCGAGCTGCTCGATCCGGCGCCGCACCGTCTGCGGTGTACCCGCGACCGCACGCCGCACCGCCGCCTCGACGCGGCGCCGCGTCTGGTCGGTCCACGACGCGCTCTCGCCGACCGGCTCCAAGGGCGGGAATACGCCGGTGGACCGGGACCGCGCCATCGCCCAGGCCTCGGGCAGGACGAGTGCGCGGGCCTGCTCATCGGTTTCGGCGACGGTGACCTCCAGCGCGATCGTCACCCGCGGACGTTCGGCCCGCGGACTCGGCCGGAATTCCCGGCGGTAACCGGCCAGAGCCGCAGCCGATTCCGGGCTGTCCAGCAGCGGACCGCCGAGCACCGCCGGCAGCCCCAGCCGCGCGGCCACCGCCAATCCCTGTCCGGTGGCCAGCACGAACATGGGGATCGACCGGTCGCTCACCGGATGCGCGGTGACCGGACCGGTGCCGTCGAGATAGTCGCGTAGTTCGGCCAGGTCGGCGGTGAACCGGTCGGGTGCGCTCTCGTCCTGCCGCATGGCCCGGCGCACCGGGGCGGTGAACGCCGGCGAGCGGCCCAGGCCGAGATCGATACGGCCCGGGAACAGCGCCTCCAGCATGAGGAACTGCTCCGCCACGACCAGTGGCTGATGATGCGGCAGCATTACGCCGCCGGATCCGATCCGGATCGTCGATGTCCGGGAACCCAGCGCCGCCAGCAGGACCGGCGGCGACCCGGAGGCGATCCCGGGCACGGCGTGGTGCTCGGCCACCCAGAAGCGCCGATATCCCGACTTCTCGGCCGCCACAGCTCGTTCGACGGTATGGGACAACGCGGCCGATTCGGGTTCCCCCACCCGGGTCCGCGACCGATCCAGCAACGACAATTCCACGTCTGTGGAACACCGGAGTCGTCCCTGGTCTTCCGGTTCGCCGGAACGGACTCCGCTGCCGGGTTCCGGGCGGGCAGGCCCCTATGGCTACCATTGTCCGGATAGTTTGCCCACTGTTCGGAGGACTGCATGGCGCGCAAGGTGATCGTCGAGCTGGTCGACGACTACGACGGAACTTCCATCGCCGAGGAAACTGTCACGCTCGCTCTGGACGGTGTCACCTACGAGATCGACCTGTCGGCGGACAATGCCGAAAAGCTGCGCGACACAATCGGTTCCTGGTCTGCGCATGCGCGCCGGGTCGGCGGCCGGGCGAAGAGTAAACAGCGGCCGCAGGCCGCGGGCAACAATGCCCGGACCCAGACGATTCGCGAATGGGCCCGCAAGAACGGGCTGGAAGTGTCGAGCCGGGGTCGGATCTCGGCGGAGATCGCCGAGGCATATCAGAAGGCGAACCCGTAACCCGTCACCGTCTCGGGCGATCCGGCTTCGGTGCCGCGGATAGCGGTTCGCGGTTGGCCCCCGGGGCCGCGTTCAAGACCGCGGTCGTCAAGTCTTCGATGGTGTCATCACGACGGTCAGGCCGTCGAGCAGCCGTTCCAGTCCGAACGCGAACAGTGATTCCAGGTCGACCTCGGTGGTCGGTTCCGTGAGCTGGGTGATCAACGGCCGGTCGACGGCGAGCCGGGCGACGCCCCATTGTTTGCTCGTCATTCCGGTGTCCATTTCGGCGCGGGCTTCACTTTCGATATTCATCGCTGTGCCCCGCACATAGTTGACCACGGTGGCATAGACGTGGAGCCGAGTGGAGGAATCCAGTTCCAGGCCGTCGAAGGCGCGTAGCGTCCACAGTCCGTAGGCGATCATTGCCGGCAGGGTGGCCGGGCGGGTGATGGATACCAGCGGCGGCACCCACGGATGACGCTGGTAGACACCCCATTGCAGTTGCGCGGCCACGCGCAGATGTGCACGCCACCCCGGGGCCGGTTCGGGGTAGTCGATCTCGGCGAACGCGGCATCCGCGAGCAGTTGGGTGAGTTCGGCGTCGGCGTCGAGGTGGCGGCGCAGCGCCATCGTCGCGACGCCGAGTTCGGCGGCCACTGCCCGCAGGGACAATGCGGCCAGACCGCGGCTGTCGGCGATCTGCATCGCCGCGCGCACGATCCGCTCACGTTCGAGCCCCGCGGTGGTTCGCGAGGGCAGCCGACGCGTAGCGACCACGGCACCGACGCGGGAGGCGGATTCGATGGTGCCCGAGTGTTTGAGCGCGGCCAGGGCTTTGGTGGCTGTGGCGATGGCGACGCCCCATTCGCGCGCGATGGCCCTGGTGGTGGGAACCCGGTCGCCCGGCCGCAGCTCTTCTGCGGCGATGCGCCGCTCGATCTCGGCGACGATGCGGAGGTAGGGCGGTCGGGGATCGGTCACACCATCATGCTGGCATGGGTCGGTGGTCGGGCAACCAGTTGCCGTGCAGGCCCAGTGGTACGCGGGCGGGCAGATGGATACGCGCGACGGGTTCACCGGTGAAGTCCTGAGCGGCCAGCACGACCAGATCGGCGGCGTTGCGGCGCGGATCGTGTACGTAGGTGAGTAGATATCCCTCGTCTTCGCCCGGCCCGATGGCCACGAACACCGCCTCGCCCACCGCTTCTGCTGCCCCGAACGCGTGCACCTCCGCGATACCCCGCTGAAAATCGTGTTTGACCAGCGCGTTGGTGAAGGCCTCGTCCGAAGCCGCGCCCTCGGGTGCGAACGGTATCCCGTACAGTGCCGTCGCGGCGGAGTAGCCGTAGCGGTGCGGGCGTGCGGCGTAGGCGTCGTTGATGCGGGGAAAGTCCTGCGGCCGGTCATCGATGCGTTGTTGCTGGACCGTGCCGGTGGTGATGGTCCAACGATCCAGCACCGGCCGGATCGCACCGGGATCGGCGGGATCGAACGGCCCTTGCGCGGTGACCAGGTCCACGACGACCGAATCACCGTCGTCGTAGGCATTGAGCGTATGACTGACATGCACAGGGTCGATTTCGTGCCAGCGCACCTCACCACCCGTCCGCGGCATCACGCCCACACGTGTGGGGTGCCCCGGCAGCCATCGGCACTCGAATCCGTCGAAACCCAGTGGAGTATCCCAGAGCACTACGTGGTCGCCGGTGAGCGCGAAATCGTGCAGAAATGGGGTCCGTGTCATAGCAATCGGCATGGCGCGAACCACCGCTCCCGCGGTATCGGTCACGATGTACTGCACGAACTCACGGCCGGGCATATAGGACAGGGAATGCAACTCCCCCGTGTGTGGGTCGTGTTTGGAATGCGCGCCCGCGGTGAACCCCTCCGCCGTCGCTCCCAGCTCGCAAAATCCTACGGTGTTCAGCTCGTCGTCCAACAAGGCCGGCGGCAGGCCGCCCTCCGCCATGGCGAATGCCTGCCCCGCATGCCCGATCACATGCACCATGGGCGCGAACCCCGGCACACGCACGAAACGGTTGCGATACCACTCGGCCCGCCCGTCGCGCAGCCGCACGCCGTGCACCATGCCCGGACCCATCCCCCAGACATGGGTGCCCGGGTCTTCTACTCCCATCGGATTCGGACCGTTGCGCACGTACCGGCCACCGAGTTCGGCCGGGATACGCCCGGTCACCGGCAAATCGTAAGCCGTGACCTCTACCTCTACAGGCGCGAAATGACCTTCCAGATACCTCATGAGAAACACCGTAGGAACCGATACCGCAAAGGCGTTCTCGCACGACACCAAAACAGCGCTGTGTACTAGTGCAGGCCTCGCGCTCGTTGCCCAGGAGATCGGTGGCGCTGTCGGTCGCCTGGGCATGTGGCAGCGCGATGGTTGCCTGCCCGCATAGCCCGGTCGAGCGGCGCCCGGTTTTCGGAAGAGGCCTATACCGTGGTCGGTGATCACCGATCTCATCCTGAAAGGTCGTGCGCCGTCATGCCGCGGGCAGTAACCCTCATCCGATCGAATGCGTTGTCCGACGTGGCCGAATACGCATACGCCGCCACAGCTCCCGCCGATTCACGCCTGATCTTCCTCGCCGGCGCCTGCCCGCTGAACCCTGACGGCACCACCGCAGCGATCGGCGACTACGCCGGCCAAGCCGCCAAAGCCGTCGAAAACATGCGGACCGCCCTCGACGAGGCAGGCGCCTCGCTCGAGGATGTGATCAGCACCCGGGTCCTCGTGGCGTCGGCGGCGCAGGCAGACCTCGTCTCGGCCTGGGAGGTCGTGCGAGATGCCTTCGGAGCACACGATGTTCCGAGCACCCTGCTCGGCGTGACCGTCCTCGGCTACGACGACCAACTCGTCGAGATCGAGGCCGTCGCCGCGGTCCGCGATACCGAGGACTGAGCGGCCGCTGCAGTCCCGAGGGCGGCGCCGAGCGATGCGGCCGGGCAGTGAAATGGTGTTTTCCTACGCACGGCCGGCGCTGCCCGACTTCATGGACGCCTGGTACGCCGACACGGTGACCTACGGCCGGCCGTACACGACACGCACCGATTTCCCCGGATGGCCCACGTCGTCACGGTTGCGGGCCGACGAACAATGTGTGGCCGGTCACGTCGACGAGCGCACGGCTTCCGGGGAGCCGATTGCTCTACTGCGCGGTTTCGTGGCTGTGGTGCACCGAGCGGGTGTTGGTTGTCCGGCTCCGTCTCAGAGCGAACAACGCTGCCGCTGCCTGCTCGGCGAGCGCGGGCGCGTGGTCGGGGATCTGCCGGCCGACACTCAGATATCGCTTGATGATGGCGTAGGGCAGGTCGACTACCGCGAGGAGTGCCCGGTCGGCCGCGTCCGGAGCGGTATCGCCGCTCTTCTCGATCAGGGCACTCAGGGCGTCGTGGAGCGCGGTGTCGGCTCGCGCGGTGTCCCTGCGCGCCTGCTCGCTCCAGTTCTGCTCATCCAGCTCTTTTGCTCCGGCGAGCAGTACGCGCGCTTCGCGGGGGTTGCGCCGCGCCCACTCGAGGCTCGCGCGGGCACTGCGGCGGATCGCCTCCTGCGGTTCTCCGAGACTCAGCGCGGCGAACAGTTCGTCGTGGAATCCCCGTAGCGCGCGTGACCACAGTGCGGCCAGTAATGCGGGGCGATCCGGGAAGCGGTGATACACCGACCCGCTCGGTGCGCCGGCGGCTTTGGCGACCCCCGACATGGTGACAGCGGCCGGTCCGCCTCCGGCCAGGAGTTCTGCGGCGGCGTCCAGGAGCCGGTCGACATCGTGCCTCGGTGGCCTTCCCATGTAGTAGAGGATATGCTCTAATTCGTTTTAGAGTTGCCTCTCTAAAACTTCGGCGGCCGGAAGCCGACTGCCCGAACCGGGCTCCCCCGGTCGATCTCCCGCGCCCCGGCCCCGCGCGTCGGCGGGCCGCTACGCCGTGCCGACCCGAAACCAGGAGATAAATATGGCTGTCGTCAACATCCACCGACGTCACCTGCCTGTACCGGTGAGCGCGGTCGGCGCACTGGTGGACAGCCTCGCCGACGAGGACGACGCACTCTGGCCGGTGCACTGCTGGCCGGCGATGCGGCTCGACCGCCCGCTCGAAGCGGGCGCGGTCGGTGGGCACGGCCCTATCCGGTACACGGTGGAGCACTACATCCCCGGCCACTGGGTGCGCTTCCGCTTCACCGGACCCCGCGGCTTCGACGGCTTCCACGAATTCACCGTCCACCCCACTCCCGGCGGCACTGATCTGATTCACCTGCTCGCCATGAATGCTCGAGGTCGGGCGCGACTGACATGGCCCCTGGCCTACCGGTGGCTGCACGACGCCCTCCTGGAAGATTGCCTGGATCGTGCAGAACACGCCCTCACCGGCTCCGTTGCCCACCCCGCCCGATGGGCCCGCCGTGTCCGCCTACTGCGCCGGATCGCCACCGTGACGGCCGCTCACACCAGACCGTCACCGGTGATACCGGGACCCGCGCCGAGCGAATCAGATCACAGATAGGTAACGAACCCGCCTCCGTCGACGACGGACCGATCGGTATGCCGAGACCGTGGCGGGGGCCGCGCGCTGTTCGGCACCGGTCGGGATCCGCGTGACCGGCACCGGCCGGTCACCTCGACCCTGTGCTCACCCGGACGAAAGGCCCTGCTCCGCGATGCGAACCCGATTGTCTCCGGCGCCGGTGGACGCCCTGAACCGCCGCGCCCTCTGGCTGATCACCGCCGCGTTCGCGGTCATCGCCCAAACTCTCTTCCTGATCGGCGGCAGCACCGCGCCCGCCCGGGCCGCCTTCGATCCCGCCGGAGCGGATTTCTGGGTCGACTCGAGTATGGGCCCGATCAAATCGCGGGTGTTCCGCGCCGCCGACGGCAATACCTCCCGGGTGGTCTACGCGCTGGATGGGATGCGCGCCCGCGAAGATCTCAGCGGCTGGGAGATCGATACCGATATCGCCCGGGAATTCACCAAATGGAATATCAACGTGGTGATGCCGGTCGGTGGACAGTCCAGTTTCTATACCGACTGGAATGCGCCGAGTTCCTTTCTCGGTGTAGCACCCGGCTCTGGTTCGGCCGCCGGATCGGCCTCCGGTTCGTCGTCGGGCTCCGGCGGGTTGCAGGCGCTGTCGGGCGGCCCCGGCAAGTCCTACACCTATAAATGGGAAACCTTCCTGACCCGTGAACTGCCCGCCGCACTGCGCGACCGGCTCGGTTTCGCCACCCAGCGCAACGGCGTGTTCGGTCTGTCGATGGGTGGCAGCGCCGCCCTGACCCTGGCCGGCGACCATCCCGGCCAGTTCAGTTTCGCCGGCTCCTACTCCGGCTACCTGAACATCTCCGCACCCGGGATGCGGGAGGCGATCCGGGTCGCCATGATCGACGCCGGCGGCTACAACGTGGACTCGATGGCCGCGCCCTGGGATCCGAAATGGCTCCGGATCGACCCGTTCGTGGCCGCACCCCGCCTCGTCGCGAACAACACCCGGCTCTGGGTGTCGGCGGCGAGCGGCCTGCCCACCGCGACCGACAGCCCGAGCATCACCACGGTGAACGGGATGGGCCTCGAGGCGCTGGCGCTGGTGAATACGCGCGCCTTCCAGATCAGGATGGCGACCCTGGGCGCACAGAACGTGCACTACGACTTCCCCGCCTACGGTATCCACGCGTGGAACAACTGGGCCGACCAAGCCCTGCGGATGCTTCCCGATCTCTCCGCGAATATCGGCTGACGGCGATGCCGATACGCGAAATCGCCCGGCCGAGCACACAATCGGCGGTGCCCCGGGTCCGGCCGTCCCCGCTCGCGGACCCTGCGGACGCCCGGAAAATCGGTAGAGTGAGCCGTCGTGAGTGCTGACGATACGGCCGTTTCCGAAACTCGGCAATCTCCTTCCGCACCGGGACCGGGACTGCCGCTGGGATATCGGTACCGCCCCCGCGACCACTACGTCGTCGGCCGGGAGAAGATCCGTGAATTCGCCCGCGCGGTCCAGGATCATCATCCGGTCCACTGGTCCGAGGACGCCGGCGCGGAGTACGGATACGGCGGCCTCATCGCACCGTTGACATTCTTCTCGGTGCCGGGGTTTCTCGCCCAATCGGAGATGTTCGCCTCCGTGATGACCGGCTACGACCTGAGCCAGATCATGCAGACCGATCAGGTGGTCCGCTACTACCGGCCGATCCGCCACACCGATGCGCTGTTCTTCGAGGTGCGCCTGGAATCGTTCCGCCGGGCATTCGGCGGCGATTTGATGGGATTCCGAACGCTGGTCACCGACCGTCACGACGAACCGGTGCTCGTCTCGCACACCAGCATCGTGGGCCGCACCGGCGTCGAGTCGAACCTCGCCGATATCGGCGCGGGGGTTCTCATGCACGGTTTCCGGCCGGGCGATACGGAAAGCGCCCGGCCCGCACCGCCCCCGGTGACCGGTGACCTGTGGGAGGAGCTGGCCGTCGACGCGATACCGGCCGCACCGGTGAGCCGTTACACCCGGGCGTTCGAAACCGTAGCCGTCGGTACCGAACTCCCACCCCGGGCCGTGCGGCTGACCGCGGGTGATCTGGTGAACTACGCCGGCGTATCCGGCGATCCGAATCCGATCCATTGGAGTGGCGAGGTCGCCGGGCTGGCGGAGCTGGAGTCCCCCGTCGCGCACGGCATGCTGACCATCGGTATCGGCGCCGGATTCGTCACCTCCTGGCTCGGCGATCCGGGCGCGGTCCGGGAATATGCCGTACGCCTCACCAGTCCGGTGCACGTCACCGAGGAGGGGGCCGAGGTCGAATACTCCGGCCGGGTGAAGGCGGTGGATCCGGCACAGCGGACCGCGACCGTCGCACTCACCGCCCGGCACGGCGGCCGCCGGATCTTCGGGCGCGCGACCGCGGTGGTCCGGCTCCGCTGAGACGGGTCCGGCGGCCGTCGCCTCGGAGGCGCCGACCGGCGTGCGGCCACCCCGGCGGGACGAGTTGACCTCGAGTCGACTCGAGGTTCGAGGATTGTGCCATGAGCACGAACGAAATACCCGCCGTCGCGGATTCCGGGACCGACCACACCGCCGATATCGCGGCGATCAAGCAGCTGATCAAGGATGTCGAAACCGGTTACAACACCAACGACGCCGAACTCATGGTCAGCGGTTTCCTTGCCGACGCCGCTGCCGGCAATGCCGTGGGCACGGTGATCACCGGCCGTGCGGCACTGCTGGAGGCCGCCCGTGCCGGACTGTCCGGGTTCCTGAAGGACGAGTACGTCGAGTACGAAGTCACCGATATCGTCTTCCTGCGCCCCGATATCGCGATCGCCCACAAGGCCGCCCGCGCGCGCACCGCCGACGGTGTCCTCCTCGACCGGGATCCGGCGATGGTCGCGCTCTATGTCCTGGTCGCGGAGCAGGGACGCTGGTGGGTGGCCGCCCGGCACAACACACCGGTGCCCGCGGCGGGCTGACGAACCGGGCGGCGCGCAACCCCGGCACGATATCGGCGAGGCACCCACCGGCATCCGGGCGACTTCGAACCGAGCGCCGTTCAGCCGGCTACCGGTGTGCCCGCGGCCGGTTCCGGGTGGCCCGCCTCCGGCGCGGTGGCGAGCGCTTCCGGCGCGGGACCGAGCGCCCGGGGCGGCGCGCTCAGCGCCGCGGCCGCCCCGATTCCCGCCCCGATGCCCGCCCCGATCCCGGCGAGCGGCGCGGCCATGAGGGCGAAACCGTAGGCGGCGCCCAGCGGTGCCGCGGCGAGTCCGATCGGCGCGAACGGCGCTCCGATGGCCAGCCCCATCGCTCCGCCCACACCTGCGCCGATGAGGGCGAACGGGCTCGCGAAAGCCGCTCCGGCGGCCGCGCCGATCGCTGCGGCACCGAGGGTCTGCCCGGCGACCCGGTCGGATCTGGTGCGTTCCATACCGACCGAATCGAGGAAGGTGGCCAGGTTCGCTTCGGCCGACGCCGAGCCGTCGTTGATCTGGATGGCCTGTTCCCGGGGCAGCCATTCGGGGGAGTCGACCTGAACATCGCCGAAACGCAAGGCGCCGGGCGGGGGCGCGATCGGGGGCACGGGCGCGACAGGTGCCGGCGCGTGCAGGGCGTCCACCGGCGCCAGATAGTCGCTCGCGGGGGCCGGCCGCGCCCACTGCAGCGAGGACAGGACGTCGTCGGGAATCCGGACGCCCTGGTACGGACGCACATTCGGCGCTTCGGCGCCGGGCCACTGCGCGGAGTCGGCCGGCTGCCCTGTCGCTCCGGTGCCGGCGGTGGGATCGGCCGGGCTCGCGTCGTCCGCGACCGGGGCGAGGTGCCCGCTCGAATCGGCCGGGCGGTAATGGTCCGCTTCGGCGCCGGCGCTGCCGGTTCCCACCAGGGTGAGCACGACGGGAACGGCACCCGCCACCACCATGGACCCCATCCGGGTTCGACGCGGACTGACTGCTCTGTGCTTGCCGGTGCCCATCTATCACCTTCCGCCTGAAAGAGATGCTGTCATTTCACATTCGGATCCGTGCATCGATTCGGATGGGTCCGAGTTCGGCGCCGGGCGGGCCGGTTTCCGGTGGCCACGGGTGGTCGCGTCCACCGCACGGCGCATCCGGACGAGCGTACGAACGCGTACCGGACGGTCACGAGCGTTCCGCCCCACCCTCGACGGCCGGGTTCGCGAGCGCCCGTGTCGCACCCGATACGACCGCGGCCCCGCGGTTTACTTACATTGCGCACCAAGTCTTTTCAACCCACCAGGCACCCACCGACCCGAAGTGGGCCCACTCGCCTACCGACCGGTATCCGCACCGCCACAAGCATGTTACTGTCCAGTAAGTCACAGCATGACGCAGATCATAACGAGGCGCGGCGGTGACCCAGCACTCGGAGAAGGGTTCCGGGGCGGACAGCATGGAGAGTTATCGATGTTCGGAGAACGACGGCGTTTCCGGCCCGGACTGCGCGGGTGGACCGGCCGTGTCACCGCGGCGGCGGTGGCCGTGGCCTGTCTCACCGCGGTAGCTGCGGTGGCGACCGATCGACCGGAGGCCGCGGCGGCGCCCGAGGGGTTCTACACCCCGCCCGAGCAGATCCCGGCCGAGCCCGGCACGGTCATCCGGACCCAGCCGATGTCCCTGCTGGCCACCCTTCCCTCGGATCAGGGGTGGCCGGGCAAGGCCGAACACCTCATGTACACCACCCGGCTGCAGGACGGCTCACCGGTCGCGGTCACCGGAACCTACATCGACGCCGCGGGCCCGTGGCTGGGCGCGGGGCCGCGGCCGACCGTGGTGATCGGGCCCGGCACCTCGGGCCAGGGTGACCGGTGCGCCATGTCGAAGGCCTTCTCGACCGGTATCACCATCACCACCGATCCGTCGCCGTCGCTGTCGGCGAATCAGGAACTCCCCTCCTCGGCGGTGTGGAGCCGCCTGGGCGCCCGCGTCCTGGTGACCGACTACATCGGGCTGGGCACCCCGGGAATCCACACCTACGCGAACCGGATCGAGGAGGCACACGCCGTTCTCGACGGCGCGCGGGCGGCCAACAACCTGGCCGGGACCGGCCCCGAGACCCCGCTGGTGTTCTG
Organism: Nocardia rhamnosiphila NBRC 108938; assembly: GCF_000720425.1. Taxonomy (GTDB): domain Bacteria; phylum Actinomycetota; class Actinomycetes; order Mycobacteriales; family Mycobacteriaceae; genus Nocardia; species Nocardia rhamnosiphila. Next base: position 1,906,244 of record NZ_JOAJ01000001.1, read on the forward strand.
GGGCTATTCCCAGGGCGGCGGCGCGGTCGCGGCGGCCGCGGAGATGCAGCCCGCCTACGCACCGGAACTGAACCTCAAAGGAACGTGGGCCGGTGGCCCGGTGGCCGACCTCGCCGCGATCCTCGAACGGATCGACGGGGCCCTGATCGGCGGCGCGATCGGCTTCGCCATCAACGGGCTGCTCGCGCGGTACCCCGACCTGGAGAAGGCGGTCGACCGGGTGACCACCCAGAACGGCCGGGACACCCTGGCGGCGCTGAGCGATGCCTGTATCGGCGACGTCATGACCCACTACCCGTTCCTGAAGACCAGTTCGCTGACCAACGACGGCCGACCGCTCAGCGCCCACCTGCAAGCCATTCCGGAGGCGGCCCCGGCGCTGGCCGAGCTCCGGGTGGGCACCCTCACCCCGGCCTCGCCGGTGCTGGTCACCAGCGGCCGCAACGACGACACCGTGCCCTACGACCAGGCCCGACAACTCGCCGACGACTGGTGCGCCAAGGGCGCGACGATCACCTTCCGGACCAACGAGCTGCCGCCGCTGCTGCCCGGGACCACCATCCCGAACCATTTCGGCCCGGAGATGATCGACGGCTTCGGTCCCGACAATGCGATCACCTACCTCCTGGATCGCCTGGCCGGCATTCCGATCTCCGGGTGCACCATGAACTGACGGCCGGTCGACACGGTCACTCCGGCAGCTCGAGCATCCGCCGGGTGAGCTGGATCAGCGTGGCCCGCAGGGTGTCGTCGTCGAGATCGGTGACCAGCGGATCGACCACCGAGCCGGCGATGGCCGCCGACAGCACCGCGGCCGAGACCCGCGCCAGATCGTCGTCTGGTCTTCGATCGACCCCGCCCTTCATTCCGCGCGCTGGACGACTCCCCGCAGCACGGTATCGCGCACATGAATCTGCGAGGCGCGCGGTCCGAGGCCGCATCCAGGCCAACTGAATACGGAACTCGTCACCGAAACGATCGAGCGCATTGGTGTTGACCTGCGGGATCATCCGGCCGGGGTACGCACCGCACCATTCGTCGATATGCCAGTCGTTGTAGGCGCGCAGTACCGCCAGGCCGAGACCCTTGTCCTGGCCGTGCGGAGGCCTCGCCCGTGACCGCACGGATCTGTGGGGGATGCACCGGCAGGTGCCTGGCCGAGGTGGTGGGCCCCTGTTCCGGGATGCCCTGACCGCGTCCGCTGCGCCGGACGCGGTATCTAGGCGGAGGGAGCGCCGAGATCGGTGAACGAGCCGCCGCGCCCGGCCCCGGCGGTGAATCGCTCGACACCCGAGGCCGCCTCGGCCAGGGAGATGACTCCGTGCTCCCATTCGTTGGCGATCGCCTCCTGCTCGCCCAACCCCTCCTGCTGCAGCAGCGAGAGCCGGTCGTGCCGCTGACAGGTCTGCGGGAAACGCGCGATCTCGGCGGCGAGCGCTTCGGCGGCCTGCCGTTCCTCCCCGACCGGGACGACACGGTCGGCCAGACCCATCGCGTGCGCCTCGGCCGCGGCCACGGGCCGCCCGGTGAGCACCATGTCCATCGCCCGCCCGGTACCGATCAGCCGCGGCAGCCGCACCGTACCGCCGTCGATGAGCGGCACCCCCCAGCGCCGGCAGAAGACACCGAACACCGCGTCCTCGGCAGCCACCCGCAGATCACACCAGATCGCCAGTTCCAGCCCACCGGCCACGGCGTGACCGGCGACCGCGGCGATCACCGGTTTGCTCAACTGCATGCGGGTCGGGCCCATGGGCCCGCGGCCCTTCGCCGACAGCGGATTCGCCCGGTCGGTCCCGACGGCCTTGAGATCGGCTCCGGCGCAGAAGTTCCCGCCCTCGCCCCACAGCACCGCCACCGCCGCCGAATCGTCGTTCTCGAAGGCGGTGAACGCGTCGTAGAGGGCGGTACCGGTGGGTCCGTCGACCGAGTTACGGGCCTGCGGCCGGGACAGGACGATGGTGAACACCGGTCCGTCCCTTTCGATTCGCACGGGTGCGCCGGTCATGGTTGTCGCTTCATTGGCGGTCACCGCTCGAGCCTATGACCTCTGGCGTGCTCCCGGGCCGTTCCACACCGATCGGGTCCCCATTCCGTCCGCACGTGCTCGACGCGCCGCGGGACCACATCCGCGGTACCGCGGATGTGGAGGGAGTTCGGTGTTGTTCCGCTATGCGACGGCCGACCGGGGACGCTCGGTCATCGCACCACGGTGCCGGATCCGGGGAAACGGTCCCGGCCGCCGGTGGACTCGGCGCCGAGCAGGCCGAATGCTTCGAGCGCCAGATACAGTTCGGCCGATTGGCGGGGATCGGTGGTGTCGCGGCCGGTGAGGTCACGGATCTTGCGCAGCCGATAGCGCACCGTATTGCGATGACAGTGCATGATTTCGGCGACGGCCGCGGCCGAACCGCCGCATCGGTACCAGGATTCGAGCGCACCGATCAGATCGTCCCGCTCGGCGACCGGAAGATCGAGCAGCGGGCCGAGGATCTGCGCTGCGGCCCGTCGCCCGGCCTCGGGCACGGCGACGAGAAGATGGGCGACCGGTTCGTCGCCGAAGCGGACCGTGGCGGCCGACCCCGGCCGCACCGACCGGGACGCCAGACGTGCCTCGGTCAGCGCCGCCGTGATGGCATGCGGTGTGGTGAAGGCGGCGCTGAGACCCACCCGGTCGGTGACGCTCGCCGAGATCGTGGCCGTGGCGCGGTCGAACGCTTCCGGGGAGGCCGCGGACAGCAACCCGATATAGGCATCGATCTGGGCATCCCAGACCGACCGGATGCCGATATCACGCAGCGCCGCGGTGAGTCTCCCCGGCAGCGGCGCGGTGGGTTCGGTATCGATGGCGACCACCGCGAACGCACCGCGTTCCGGGAGTCCGAGGGTGCGCAGGACGTCGAGGACACGGGCGGGGTTGCCGGAATGGTCGTCGAACAGGGTCCGGACCAGCCGGCTCTGGATCTGCGCGTCGGTATGCGCGAGCAGCACTTCGGTTTCCCGGTAGGCCTCGACGGCCGCGTCGGAGTACAGGTCGACGAGCTCCCACAGTCGCGTCGCCAGCTCGTGCAGCCGGGCATCCCCTGGACCGGCCGACCAGTTGGTCAGTTCCTCCCAGATGAGCCGGCCGCCCAGCCGGTAGGCGTGCAACAGGCTCGCGACCGGAATCCCCTGTTCGGCTTTGAGGCGTCCGGCGTCGCGGGCCGGTTGTAGCCGCAACGGGCCGGTTCCGGCGAGCGCCCCGATCACCGCGGTCAGGTTTTCCAGACAGGTGCGGTACAGCTGATCCGCGGTCAGCAGCCCGGACTCCCCGTAGGACGGGTCGGCCGCCGCGATCCGGCCGACCAGAACATCGGTCAGCGCTTCGACGGAATCGGCGAGCGCGGCGGCCAAGGGTGCCGCCGGCGGCGCGGGCGTACTCATACCGGAACAGTCTAGTCACCCGAGCGTGACCCGCACCACGCTTGATTTGTGCCCGTGCACAAAGACGAGCCGCGGATGACGCAACGCCGACACATTTCCTTCGGGCACCGGCACAGCCACACTGTTCAGTACTCGGATCACCGGATCTCAGCTACGGAGTGTGCCCACGTGCAGTCAGAACAGGCCGTCGCGGCCGATACGGTCATCGATACCGCCCTCGCCGAACTCGCCACGGGCGAACAGAAATGGTCCCGCCTGCCGCTGGCGGGACGGCGGGCCCTCCTCGACCGGATGCGCACGCTCACCGGCCGGCACGCCCGTGAATGGGTCGAGGCCGCGGTCCGGATCAAAGGACTCGTTCCCGCGTCCCCGCTGGTGGGCGAGGAATGGCTGTCGGGACCCTATGTCTTCGCGACGAGCCTCACCGCGGTGTCACGGACCCTCGAATCGCTGGAGCGCGGCGTGAGCCCGCTCGCGAACGCGACGTTCGGCAGCGCCGGCGGCCGGGTGACCGTACGCGCGCTCCCCGCGGGGCTCTACGACGAACTCCTGCTCAGCGGTTTCCGGGCCGAGGTGTGGCTGCAGCGGGGCGTCGACGTGGCCACCGCCCGGGCCGGCGCGGGCCTCGCCCAGCTCGACCCCGCCCGCACCCACGGCATCGGCGCCGTGCTGGGCGCGGGGAACATCACCTCGATCGCACCGCTGGACACGATCTACGAACTCATCGCGCACAACCGCGTGGTGGCGCTGAAACTGAACCCGGTCACCGATCCGCTGCTGCCGGTATTCGAGAAGATCTTCGCGCCGCTGATCGAGCTCGGCGTGGTTCGGGTGCTCACCGGCGGCCCCGATGTCGGCGGGCAATTGGTGACCCATGAGCGGGTCGCCCACGTCCACATGACCGGCAGCGCCGCGACGCACGACGCCATCGTGTGGGGCACGGGGCCGGAGGCGGCGGAACGGAAGAAGGCCGGCACCCCGCTGCTGGACAAGCCCATCACCAGCGAGCTCGGCGGAGTGTCCCCGACGATCGTGCTGCCCGGCGAATGGAGTTCCGCAGACCTGGAATTCCAGGCCGAACACATTGCTACCCAGCGCCTGCACAACGGCGGCTACAACTGTGTGGCCACGCAGGCGGTGATCGTATCCGCGGACTGGCCGCAGAAGGACGCCTTCCTGGCCGCCCTCACCGCGGCCGTCGATCGGGCGCCGAACCGCCACGCCTACTACCCGGGTAGCGACCACCGGGTCGCCGGGGCACGCACCAGCTATCCCGACGCTCGCCGGCTCGGCCGCCGGGGCGAGCGGCTCCTGGTGGCCGGGCTGGATCCGGACACGGACGAAACGCTGTTCACCTCGGAGTACTTCGCGCCTGTCCTCGGCATCGTGGAACTGCCCGGCAGCGGGGCCGCCTTCGCCCGCGCCGCGGTGGATACGGCCAATGAGAAGTTCACCGGCACCCTCGGCGTGAACATCGTGGCGCACCCGGGCACCGTCGACGCGCTCGGCACGGAATTCGACACGATGATCGAGCGGCTGCGGTACGGCACCGTCGCCGTGAACGCGTGGACCGCGGTCGGCTATCTGACTCCCACCGCGAGCTGGGGTGCCTACCCGGGTCATACCCTCGACGATGTACAGAGCGGGATCGGCGTGGTGCACAACGCGTGGTTGATCGATGGGATCGAGCGCACTGTGGTGCGGGGTCCGTTCCGGCCCGCGCCGCGGTCGGTGCTACACGGCGAGTGGTCGCTGACCCCCAAACCACCGTGGTTCGTCTCCAACCGGACCGCCGCGCGGACCGGGCGACTGCTCACCGACTTCGCCGCCGATCCGCGCTGGTCACGCCTGCCCGCGATTTTCGCCTCCGCACTGCGCGGTTGATCGCTCCCGGGCGACCCGCGCCGCGGATGCGCCGCGGCACGGGTCGCCGTACGGGGTCCGGCGCTGCGTCCGGGCCGCCCGGACATCAGGCGGCGAGACCCGTCCACTGCGTAACGGTGTAGGGACGCGCGCCCGCGGTGCCGTTCCAGCGGCTGATGATCATGGTCAGGTGCGAGGGTGCCGCTGAACCCGGGTGGATGTAACCCCCGTAGAGCGTGGGCAGGCGCGGGATGCCCCCATGCGAAGAGAACGCCGAACCGTCGACCCAGAGATAACCCCAGCTTCCGTCGTGGCTGCGGCGATACGGGATACACAGATCGCCGGATCCGAGACCGAGAACGCTCGCGGAATCGGCGGGTAGGTCGCACAGCGGAGTGCCTTGCTGGGGTAATCGGTCGGCCATCGGCATCACCGCGAGGGTACCCACGGATCGGAGCAGGTCGTCAGATCAGTCGGCCCAGCCACCCGGCGGCGTCGAGCCGGAACGCCACCGGCGGCGTCAGGGCACGGAGATCGTCCTCCATGGCACGGATTCGATCTTCTCCGCGCTCACGCGCCCAGTTCCCACGCAGTTGCTGGAAGATCTCGGCCGAGCGGGCCAGCGCGTCGTAGCCCCGCGTGGTGAGCCGGACGATGCGCCGCCGGGTATCGGCCGGGTCTTCCGCTCGTTCGGCGTACCCGAGAGCGACCAGCCGGTCGACTGTTTTGCCGGCGGCCTGTTTGGAAATTCCCAGGCGACGGCCGATATCGCTGGCCGAGGTCTCGCCGGCACCGATCGCCTGCATGGCGAAACCGTGGGCAGGCCGCATATTCGGATGCCCCTGTCGGGCCAGTTCGGCGTGCAATTCGTCGATCAGCGTCCGGAATCCGGCGAACAGCAGGAGTGCGAGTTCGTAACCCGCGCGCGGCGGGCCGTCCGCTCCCGAGCTCTCCGGCGCACTCTTGGCATAACCGTCAACCTGGTTTACCATCTGCTTGTAATCGTCAACCATGTTGTCCATCTTAGGAGAGACATGTTCCGCGCCCACACCCTGGAGACCGCTCCGCACGCCGCCCGACAGGCGATGCGGGCCCTGCAGAGCAATACCGGCACGATCCCCGACGCGGTCCGCCGACTGGCCGAATCCCCCGAACTGCTCAACGGATTCCTCGCCATGAGCGCCGCTTTCGAACGCTGCACCCTGGATCCACTGGCCCGGGAGGTCGTCATCATGACCGTCGCCGTACGCAACGACTGTCATGTGTGCATCGCCATGCACACCGGCAAACTCCGCAAACTCGGCGCGGCCCCGGAGATCGTCACCGCACTGCGTGCGGCCGCACCGCTTCCCGACGCGCGCCTCGAGGCGATCCGGATATTCACCCTCGATGTCCTCGCGGCCGCGGGCGGCGTGGACGAGGACGCCCTCGCCGCCCTCCGGACGCAGGGGTACACCGAACGCAACGCATTGGAAGTCGTGTTCGGAATCGGCACCTACACGATGTCGACACTGGCCAACCGCCTCATACGCGCCGAATGACCGCCGGTCTCCCGGCGCTGACCGAGCACCGCCGGGAGACACTCGCCGCATCCGTCGACGTGTCGTTATGCGCCCCCTCGCGGGGAAATGGGAGTGAGCGCTCGCCGGACCAATTCGAGCCACCGGAGCCGGTCCTGCTCCGGGGCCGTATCGGCGGGCGCGGTGGCCAACAGCAGGACCACATCGTCGGTGGTGATATCGGGGTAGAGCGAGCCGTCCCGATGCGCCGCCGCGACCAGTCGCTCCACCCCGAGACGACCGCGATCCCGGATCTCCCCGAGGGCATCCTCGGCCAGCGCGGCGACCGCGAACCGGAACAGCCGCTCCTGTTTCATATCGAGCACCACACTCCGCAGCAGGGCCAGCAACTCGTCGATGGCCGGCCCGGCACCGGTCTCGACCCGGGCCGACGCCGCGTCCAGCGATCGGGCGATCGCCTCGGCGAGATCGGCCACCGCGCCGTCGATCAGATCCTTCTTGGACGGAAAGTGCCGATAGAGCGTGCCCACCGCAATCCCCGCGGCGGCGGCGATCTCGTCCATACCGATCCCGGGCCCGCACTCGACCACCAGCGCCCGCGTCGCCGCGACGATCGCCTCGCGGTTGCGCAACGCATCCGCGCGCCTGCCCTTGCCGGCCATTCGCACCAGCTCCCTTCGCCTTGCCGACAACATGAACGAATGGTTCACTTTTATGTGAACGACTCGTTCATCTTAGAAGGGAGCCATGACCATGTGGACCGAAGCCGATATCCCCGATCTGAGCGGCCGGACCGCCGTAATCACCGGAGCCAATACCGGACTCGGATTCGAAACCGCCCGCGCACTGGCCGAGCACGGCGCCACCGTCGTCCTGGCCTGCCGCGATACCGACCGCGCCGCCGCGGCCGCCGACCGGATCGCGGCGAGGACACCGGACGCCCGGGTCGATACCGTGCCACTCGATCTGGCGTCCCTCCGGTCGGTCCGGACGGCGGCCGAGTTGATCGGCGACCGCTACGTCCACCTCGACCTGCTGATCAACAATGCGGGTGTGACCGGCTTGACCGGCGTGACCGAGGACGGATTCGAGGCACAGTTCGGCATCAACCACCTCGGCCATTTCGCGCTGACCGGACTACTGTTCGACCGCCTCGTCGCGGCGCCGGCCGCGCGCGTGGTGACCGTCAGCAGTATCGGCCACCGATTCGGCCGGATCGACCCGGCCGACCCGGCCGCGCCGGGCGGAAACGCCTACGGCAAATCGAAACTGGCGAATCTGCTGTTCACCTACGAACTGGCCCGGCGCCTCACCGGCACCCGGGCAAGCGCTCTGGCCGCCCATCCCGGCGGGGCGAGCACCGAGGTGTTCCGTTACTCCCCCGCCGCGTTCCGGCTGCCGAACCTCGCCATCGCCCGCCTCTTCGGCCGCACCCCCGCCATGGGCGCGCTGCCGACGCTGCGCGCGGCCACCGATCCGCTGGCCGCAAGCGGCGACTACTACGGCCCCGCCGGGCTCTTCGAGATCCGCGGCCATCCCGATCAGGTGCGGTCCAGCGCCCATTCACACGACCGTCGCCGGCAGGAACGCCTCTGGTCGGCCTCCGAAGAACTGACCGGTGTGCGGTTCGCTGTGAGCGGAACCGCCGGTAGCTGAAACGGCGTAATCTTGTAATCAAGTAATCCTTGTAGCTGAGAAGGTGCACCATGGGACATGGACATCGAGGGCGCGGATTCGGCCGGCCCGGCGGCTGGCAGCAGGCCGACCTACCGGACGCGGCGGACGCCACGGACTGGTTCGCGGGGCGGCTACCCGGCGACTGGTTCACCGGCAGTCCCGCCATCGAGATAGACCGGGACGAGATCGTGGTGGTCGGCGAACTCCCCCTGCCGGACACTACCGCGGCCGATACGACGGCCGGCGGGGACGAGACCACCCGCACGGTTCCGGAGGCGACGAAACAGGGGGCGGTGGCACGCTTCCGGGAAACCACCCGGCCCGCGCGGATGCAGATCGCCGACGAGGCCCAGCAGCGCTACGGCCGCAGTGTGGCCTGGGGCGTCTCGGTCGACGGTGAGCGGATTCTGTTCACCCATCTGGCGGTACCGGTGATGACGCGCCTGCGCCAGCCGGAACGCAAGGTTCTCGATACGCTCGTCGATGCCGGCGTCGCACGATCCCGGGCCGACGCGCTGGCCTGGACGGTGAAACTGGCGGGCGAGCACACACAGAGCTGGCTGGAGGAATTGCGCACCGCCATGCGCAAGGTCGAAGACCTCCGCACGGAAGGCCCGCAGGGGCTCTGAGCACGGTCGGCCGGCCGCGTTCCGGTCACGGCCACGATCGGCCGCATCCGGTGGCGCCGCGCCCGGCGCCACCGGATCGCGCACCGGCGGGCGACGCGGGCCGATCAGCCCAGATGCGCCGAGAGCAACCAGGCCGGAACCGATTTGCGGCCGTTCGGTTCGTCGCGCAGGTCCTCGAACCGCAGCAGGGGTTCGCCGGCCGGAGAATCGAGACGCTCCGGCAGATTCGCGTGGATCCGCGCCGGGGCGATCTCATCGATCACCCAGTATTTCGATACCGCGTCGCGGAGTTCGTCGGCGGTGACCGGCGCGGGTCCCGCATCGGGGAGTTGCGGAAACCCGGCCCGGTCGAACACCAGCGCGAAATAGGCCGCGCCCGGAGCGGCGGCCCGCGCGATCGACCGCAGATAGCCCTCCCGCGCCGCCACCGGAATCGAATGGAACAGCGTGCTGTCCACCACGGTGCCGAAGCGGCCGTCGTAGCCGGTGAACGAGGTGATGTCGGCGACCTCGAAAGTGGCGGTGCCCAGGCCGCGTCGTTCGGCTTCGGCCCGGGCCGATTCGATCGCGGTCGGCGCGAGGTCCAGGCCCACCGTGGTGAAACCACGCTCGGCCAGATACAACGAGATGGCGCCCTCACCGCAGCCGGCGTCGAGTACGTCGCCGTGGAATCTGCCCTGGTCGATGAGCGCCGCGAGTTCGGGCTGCGGTTCCCCGATACTCCACGGCGGCGCCACGTCCGGCCCGAACGGGCCGGTACCGCGATAAACGGATTCGAACTCGAAATCACCGGGTGTCGTCATACTCCACGACTAGCAGCCGATTCGGCGCATGTACATGTAACCGCCGCCGGGAGAACGGGGGTCGACCGAGCGCCGGTCCCCACGACCCGGCCGCCTGTGCCGGTGGTGCCGCGTGGCCTCGGGCACCGGCGACCGACGCCGCGCGGCACGCCGACGGCCGCCGATTCCTCCCGGCGGGTGACACGAAACCCGGATGGGGATCTCCCGGGGGGCCTGTACCGGCCGGTGGTCCACCGACGTGGAACCCACTGGCTGGGCCGGTCGCGCCCCGAGAACGCGGACGATACGTATCGCGCAACTATGAAGTGATCAGGTAGAACGCCGCCGGAATCCCCTTCAGGCCGATGGCCGAATAGCGCAGAGGAGGAGCGGGAGCCCACGTGTCCAGCCTTCCGTCTGAGTCAGTGACCTGCGGTTATCGAATATTCTCCCTTCGATGCAAGATCGACCACCCTGGTCCGACCAACCCGCTCGGGTGTAGTCGAACCCACGCGCCCGACCTGGAACGAGACATATCTGCAGGAAACCGGGCGATTATCGGTCGACCGGTTTCGCCAATGGCCGTAGACGGCCACAGTCCACGCAAATCACCGAATCAGCGAACAAGACACTTGTACAGTTGCTAAGTTACTGAGTATTCTTCCGATATCAACCCGGTGACGCATCTGCGCCACCGCGATGCTCGAACTCGACGAGGAGTGGCGACATGGACCGACTCAACAGACGGGATGCGTTGAAAGCGGGCGGGGTGCTGGGCGCGTTCGGCGCACTCGCCATCGCGACCCCGGCCAGAGCGCAACCGTGGACATGGTCGCCGCAGGGGTCGGTGGCGGGCAGCGGCGCGGGTGTCGACCCGCTCGGCGTCTGGGACCCCGAAGCCGATGAGCTGGTCGCCTCCCTGCTCGACCGCGGTGCGGTACCCGCCGTCAACGATCTGCTGCGCACCTGGACCCGCAACGGTCAGCCGTTACCCGCCGGGCTACCTCCGGACCTGCGGGACTTCATGGAATACGCACGGCAGCTCCCCCAGTGGACCGATCCCGGCAAACTGGCCACCGCTGTGGACTTCAACAAGAAACGCGGTCTCTACCTCGGCGTGTTGTACGGCCTCGCCAGCGGCATGATGAGCACGGTCATCCCCAAGGAGGCGCGCTCGGTCTATTACTCCAAGGGCGGCCACGACCTCAAGGACCGGATCTCCAAAACCGCCAAACTCGGTTACGACATCGGCAGCGGCAACGCCTACGGCCCGGACGGGCAGATGGTCGTCACCTGCGTCAAAACGCGGCTGGTGCATGCCGCGGTGCGACATCTGCTGCCCCAGTCGCCGCACTGGGTGAACTCGGCCGACGAGGACATCCCGATCAGCCAGAACGACATCATGGTCACCTGGCACAGCCTGCCCACCACCGTGATGCGTCACCTCACGGCATGGAAGGTGCCGATCCCCGTCCACGAATCGGACGCCTTCCTGCATTCCTGGCAGGTCGCCGCGCATCTGCTCGGCGTCCGCGACGAGTACATCCCTAATTCGTGGGATCAGGCGAACTCCCAGGCCGCGCAGGTCCTGGATCCGATCCTCGCGCCGACCCCGGAGGGCGTGAAACTGGCCGACCGGCTGCTGCGGCTGGGCACAAACCTCGACCTCGCCATTCTGAGCAAGGGGGTCCTCGGCTCTTTCACGCGTTTCCTGCTCGGCGACAAGATCGCCGACGAGCTGGCCATCGCCCGTGAACCGGTTTGGGATCCGCTGCTGCGGTTCAGCTGGGGCCCGTTCATCGCGGTCCGGGAAGGCATACTCACCGTCGCCCCGCCGACGCAGGAGGCGTACTGGCTGTTCGACGAGTTCCTGCGCCAGTTCGCCCTGTGGTATCTGGCCGAACTCCGGATGCCGATCAGTATCGAGCTCCCGATGATGAACCGGGATATGAGCCAACCACCGCGCTGACCCGGCAGCCCGGTCGAGCCCGCACGGACCCTCTCCGTGCGGGCGAGCGGGCGTGTACGCCACCCCGGCATCCACCCCTGGACCCGAGCCGGACTCATCTCACGGGAGTTCCGCCGACGCGGCCTCCCGCCTCACTCGATCAGCTACACCCTCGGTGTGACCGGATGGAGCAGTCGTGCCCACACGATGGAAATCAGGCGTCGCCGCCTGCGTGTTCGCGCTCGTAGCCGCAGTTGTCCAGGCCGGCGGAACCCCGTCGGCGGCGGCCACACCCACCCCGTGCCCCGATCTGTACGTCGTGGCGATCCCCGGAACCTGGGAGACCTCCGATACCGAGCCCGGCACCGGCATGCTGGCGGCGACGGTCGACCGGCTGCCGGGAAATGTGGCGGTCGACTATGTCACCTACGCCGCGACGGCCTTCCCCTGGGAGGGAGAGGTATACGGCCGCTCCAAGCAGGAGGCCACCGATCGAGCGCGCGATATGGTCGCGGCCGCGGCCCGGGCCTGCCCGGCGACACGTATCGCGATCCTCGGTTACAGCCAGGGCGCGCACGCGGCCGGTGATCTCGCTGCCGAGATCGGTGCCGGGTCCGCCACCGCGCCGGCGGAACGAATCGCACTGGTGGGTCTGATCGCCGACCCCCGGCGTTCGCCCGCGGACACCCTCATCGGCCCGGCGGTGCCCGGCGCCGGAGCGGTCGGGGCGCGGCCGGGCGGTTTCGGTGCACTCGGTCCGCGCACGTACACTTTCTGTGTCGACGGCGATCTGTACTGCGCGATGCCCGACGGCGATATCGCCGGGCGCCTGGCCGGACTGGTGGTCCAGATGTCGAATCCCGATCCGGCCGATATCGGCAGTTATCAGCGGCAGGTGGCCGCACTGTTGGGCGACGCGCTGGCCGCGGGCGGTCTCGGCCTGCTGGCCGAGGAGTTCGATGCCTCCGCCTACGAGCAGCGCCGGAAACAGATCGACGATTTCCTGAAATCCGGTGCGCACCAGAGCTATCCCGCCTATGTCGTCGACCCCGCGGGCGCGACCGCCCTGACCTGGCTGCGGCAGCGCCTGATCGAGGCGACGAACTACTGAGCACCGGCGGCGCGGTCCGGCGCGCCGGGAAGCCGGCTGTTGCCGGGCACGGTCCACCGCCGGTCCTTGATCATCCTGCGGGCCGCCCGCCGATTCCGGCCGATCAGCCGGTCCAGGTACAGGGTTCCCGCGAGATGGTCGGTCTCGTGTTGCAGACAGCGGGCCAGGTATCCGGTGCCGGTGACCGTGACGGGTGCTCCCGTCATATCCACGCCCGTCACCTCGGCCCGGTGCGCCCGGCCGGTGGGAAACCATTCCTCCGGAACGGAAAGGCACCCTTCGAGATCGTCCTCCGGGTGGGGCATGGTCTCCGGCAGCTCGGAGGTTCGCAGCACCGGATTCACCACGTGGCCGCGGTAGCGGGTCCCGGAATCGGTGAGGTCGTAGACGAACACCGCGCGCGGGTCGCCGATCTGGTTGGCCGCCAATCCGGCACCGGCGGCGGCGGTGTTGGTATCGAACAGGTCGGCGACGAAGGCGGCGAGCTCGTCGTCGAACACGGTCACCGGAACCGCGGGAGTGGTGAGCCGCGGGTCGCCGGCGATGAGGATGGGTCGCACAGTCATGCGGGCAGACTACTCAAATACGAGTACTCGTGTCAGACTGGTTCGGTGAACGAGACCCGCTTGTTCGTCCTGGCCGCCCTGGCCCGGCGCGGACCGATGCACGGCCACCAATTGCGCCGGGACGCCCGCCTGGATCGGGCCGACCTGTGGTCGCGCGTCAAACCCGGCTCGCTGTACGGCGCATTGCACCGGATGGAGAGCGAGGGCCTGGTCCGCCCGTTGCGTACCGAACAGCAGGGCGCGCTTCCCGCGCGCACCATCTACGAGATCACCGACGAAGGCCTGCGGGAATTGCGTGCGTTACGCGACGAAGCCTTCACCGAGGTCGATATCCGGCCCGATCCGGTCGATCTCGCGCTGGCCGTCGGCGACGACCTCGATCCGGAGTTGCTGCGTGGCTACCTCGAGGACCGGATCGCCGCGCTCCGTGCGATCGGCTCGCGGATGGAGCATCAGCTCGACCGCCGCTGGCCCGACCAGAGCGCCGCCGACGATCTCATCGCCGAACACGCTCGCCTGCGGATACGGACCGAGATCGAATGGCACGAAAAGGTGCTGGCCGGTATCGGCAAGCCCGGCTGATCGGTGCGGATACCGACCACGACGCCCAGGCCCCACGCTCTTCCCGTCGGTTACCCCGGATCAGCGGTCCGGGAGGCAGGTCGCCCGGCGGTGGGCGGCCCCGACAGCCCATCGTGTGGGTCGCCCGAACACCAGATGTGGAACGCGGCAGCGTAGCGTGCGGCGAGTGAGTTCTCGCGCGCATGCCCCGGCCATCGCCCGCCCCACGGCCGGGATCTCCGATGTCGACACGGCCACGACCGGCGAGATCGAAGCCCTGTTCCGCACACTGGAATCCGCGTTGGAGGCCAAAGACGCAGCAGCCTTCGACCAGCCGTTCACCGAAGACATCGTCTTCATCACGCCGGCGGGCGCGATCTACCGCGGCTGGGAAGAACTGCACGGCTACCATCGCGAACGCCTCGGTGACAGCCCGGACGCGCGAGCCCACTTCGAGATACTCGCCCTACGCCTCCTCACACCCGAACACGCAGTCGTCAACGTCGAGCAAACACTGCACACCCCGGAGTTCTCCGTCACCAACAGGGGCACCTGGGTCCTGCTCGAGCGCAACGGGACATGGTGGGCATGTTCGGTGCACAACACCAACGTTGCCGGAACGGTCGAGGTCTGATCGGCCACCTCCCCACCACCGCCTGAGCAGGTCGAAGGCACGGCGACAAAGATTCCGGCCTCAGTCGCCTCGGATACGGGCGTGGAGGTGCCTATCGTGTCGGCCGCCGTCGTGCACGGCGGTGCTGCGCTTGGTGCCCTCCGAGAGATAACCGGACTCGGTGGCGACCCGGCACGAGGCATGGTTGCGTGTCGAATGCTCCGGTTCCAGGCGGTAGAAGCAGCGCGGATCATGGACATGCTATGCGCTGACAGAGTTCATCGTGGCCGAACAGCGGTCCGGCGGCGGTCGCGGCCGGAGTGCGGCCGAGGGCTCGGAACAGCGACCAGATGGTGACCTGAGTCGCGGTCAGCACCGGTGCCCCGGCGGCCTCCGCGAGAGCCGCGGTGAGATGGTCGGTGTGCAACGCGGTTTCGGGCAGCAACACAACCTCGGCCGCCGGATGTGCGGCTCGGGTCACCAAGTCGATGATGCGGTCGTCTCCCCAGCGGGCCAGGTCGTGGTCGGTGCGGGCATTCGCGTCGACGCGGTGCACGACTGTCGCGTCCGCCTCACCGAGGTGGTTGATGAACTTGTCGGTGAAATGCGAGGGATAGACCGACGCCACACCGACCCGGGTGGCTCCGAGATGGCGGACCGCATCCTGGAAGCCGCGCAGTGTGGTCGTGCCGCGACATCGAGCGACTCGGGCGAGGGTGGTGAGTTGGCGGGTGTGGTCGTGGGCGCTGCGCAGGAAGCCGGCAGAGGTGACCGCGAGAGCGACGGCGTCGAACCGGCCCGCGGAACCATCCAGCGCGCTCGCGAGCAACGCCGGATCGCCCAGCCCGGCCGCCGCGGCCGCCAGATGATCATCGGACATGTCCGCCAGGCCGGCGGCCACGCCGGGTGGCCACCGCAGATCCACTACATCCAGTCTCGCCGGCGGTGTCACCCGCCCCAACAGCCGCTGAAAGTCCTCGATGTCGGCATTCGCCGTGGGGAAGAGCGCACCGAAACGCAACGTCGCCATCACCCCACGGTCGCACACCCGGATCGGCGGGCGCTGGACCCCCGCCCGCCTCCATTCCGAGGGCGACACCACCTGTCTTCCCCGCATGACCAGGTGACAGCAGCGGGATCTACGGCCGACGATGTCCTGGTGACCGACTCATCCGACGGCCGCGCCGGTATCGACGTGTGCTTGGTCGAACAGCTCATCGCGACACGGTTCCCACAGTGGAGCCGGCTCCCGGTCACTCCGGTCGCACACGACGGCCACGACAACCGCACCTACCGTTTGGGCGAAGAACTGACCGTACGCCTGCCGACCGCCGCACCCTACGCGTCAGGCATCACCAAGGAGAGCAGGTGGCTGCCGGCGCTGGGGCCCGCGCTGCC
The DNA here is from genome assembly GCF_000720425.1 of Nocardia rhamnosiphila NBRC 108938. Taxonomy (GTDB): domain Bacteria; phylum Actinomycetota; class Actinomycetes; order Mycobacteriales; family Mycobacteriaceae; genus Nocardia; species Nocardia rhamnosiphila. Next base: position 1,922,335 of record NZ_JOAJ01000001.1, read on the forward strand.
CCTGCGGATTCCGGTAGTACCGGCCGACGGCGCACCGGGCTCGGGCTATCCGTTCCCGTGGTCGGTGCGCCGCTGGATTCCCGGGGACACTTGGAAAACGCTTCTCACCCTCGCTCACGACCCCGTCGATCAGCGAGCACGGGCATTGATCGACGACATCCTCGCCGAGGAAACCTGAGCGTCCGGAAAGGGAACAGTCATGGACGGAATCCGGCCTCCGGAAAACCTGTTGGCCGGCCACGGCGAACGCTGCTATCTTTCCGGAAGCCGTGCAGGAGAACGAGGAGGTGGTACCCGTGAACACAGTATCGACATGGGTGCTCCCCTCCGGGGTCACGGTCGGGCGATAGGTCGTCCGGGAGCGCCGCGCGAAAGCACTCCCGAAAGGCACGACAATGCAATTCACTTCCGAACAACGCCTCGACGACGGCGTCCTCGAACGCGAATTCACGCTGGGCGAGATCCCCGGCATCCTGTGGACGCCCGGATCCGCGACCGGACCGGCGCCGCTGATCCTGGTCGGCCACCCCGGCGGATTGCGCATGATGCATCCCCGACTGGTGGGCCGGGCCAGGCACGCCGCGGCGGAGGGTTACGCCGCGGCCACCATCGAACTCCCCGGGAGCGGTGACCGGCCTCGTTCCGCCGCCGCCGAGCAGGCCCGCGCCGACCTTCGCCGGGCGCTGGAAGCCGGCGAGGCGGTCGGCGACGAGATCGTCGACCGGCTCGTTCTCCCGCTGGTCGAAAGAGCGGTCCCGGAATGGCAGGCAGCCCTGGATGCCCTCCTTTCGCTGCCCGAGATCGGCGGCCCGGTCGGGTACTCGGGAGGGGTGATCTCCATCGGTGTCCGGCTGGCGGCGGTCGAGCCGCGTATCTCGGCCGCTCTGCTGTTCGCCGGGAGTTTCGTGCCCCGCAGCATCCTCGAGGAGGCCCGGCAGGTCACCATTCCGCTGCAGGTCCTGCTGCAGTGGGACGACGAACACAACGACCGGCAACAGGCCCTGGACCTGTTCGACGCGTTCGGCTCCACAGAGAAGACGCTGCACGCCAATATGGGCGGGCACACCGGCGTCCCACAGTTCGAGGGGGACGCCGGGAACCGGTTCTTCGCCCGGCACCTGAAGTGACGCCGGCTCCCCGGGCCGGCAGCAGACGATAGCAGCTGTCGGCCGGGAGGCCCCTCACCGAGAACAGGTCCAGCCTGCCTCGACGGCGGTGACCGGCAGTTGAACAACCATCCCGGCCGGCGCTCGGACCACCAACGCTCCGATCAGCCGAACCTCCACGGCCGGACCCCACCGACGACGGCAGCTCCCGGCACCGCTGTTCGGTGTCGCCGATATCCGGCATGGGACCATATCGGTGGCGCCGCGGGATACGGTCCGGGCCCGATGCGGATGTGCGACAAGCGGAGTGGGCAGAGATGGTCGAAACTATGGTCGTGGTCGAACGGGGAGACAGGCTCGGCGAGAAATACCGGCGCCGCATCACCGAGGTGTACGTGCGCGCCTTCGCCGAAGATTTCATCGCGTTCTCGCGCGACACCGATAAGTTGGCCGACGCGTTCGAGCACATGCTGCTGCTCGAACGGTTCTACATCGCGCTCGTCGACGGCGAGCCCGCCGGCCTCGCCTCACTCACCGAGGGTGACCAGACGCTGTTCGCGCCGCGCTGGCGGGAGATCCGGCGTCACCTCGGGCCGGTGCGCGGGCTGCTCGGCTATGTGGTCATCCGGAAATGGTTCATGGCCGCATCCGACGGCGCCCGACCGGGCCTCGCCGAGATCGGGTTCGTCGCCACGGAGCCGGCCTATCAGGGGCACGGCGTCGCGACCGCGCTGCTACGCCATCTGCTGGCCCTGCCCGGATATCGCGAGTATGTGCTCGAGGACATCAAGGACACCAACGCGGCGGCGCTCAACGTCTACACCAAGCTCGGCTTCACGGTGTACAAGCGCAAAAAGGTGCGTTTCGCTCGACGCGCCGGATTCACCGAGCTCGTGTCGATGAAACTTGCACAGGACGCCATCAAGACACTCGGGTGACGAGACGCGGTCGCGGGGTCGCCGGCGGCCGAGAGCGCACGGTGGCGTCCCGGGGTCCGGGAACATTGTCGAGAAAAGTCATGCCGAGTCGTCCCTCACACACCCGGCACCTTTCCGGAAAGCGCCCTTCGCGCGTGGCATCGGTGAGTCGCTCACGGCCGGACGCGACGACGGCCATCCGGTGCGACACCCGAACCGGTGCCGCGAACCAGATGGCCGTGTGATCGATCGCCGCCGACCCGACAGGCGATCGACCCCAGCACGCACGACCGGCGATCGGTGGCCGGGCCACCGATCGCCGGTCGTACCTATCGATTCCTCATCGCGACAGCGAATCGCGCAACGCGGTCACACCCGCCCGGCG
>NZ_JOAJ01000002.1 GCF_000720425.1 Nocardia rhamnosiphila NBRC 108938
CCTGGCTCCACACCTACAATCACCACCGGCAACACACCGCCATCGGCAGGAAGGCCCCCATCAGCCGGTTGACCAACCTGCCTGGGCAGTACACCTAGGACAGCGAGAGGAAGTGTGGACGATGAGCGACGATCCTCGACCCCTCAGCGGCTATACGGCCACGATCCTGGTCTATGCCGGGTCGGTCGGCGCCGTAACGCTGCTGGGCGGTCTCACCGGCCGTCGGCTCCCCGACTCCATGAGTACCCGTGACCTCGTCGTCACAGCTCTTGCCGCACACAAGCTGTCGCGGCTGATGACGAAGGGCACCGTCACCGCTCCCGTCCGCGCCCCGTTCACCCGGCCCACCGGCGACGGCGGTCCCGGGGAGGTCATGGAGCAGCCGCGAGCCGAGGACGGCGTCGGTCACAGCATCGGGGAACTGCTCACCTGCCCCTTCTGCTTCGATGTCTGGCTCATCACCGCCATGACCATCGGCCACGTCTTCGCACCGCGCGCGACCCGACTGGTGACCGAGGCGACGGCGGCACTGGCCGGCGCCGACTTCCTGCACCTCGCGTACGCGACCGCCCAGCAGATAGCCGAAGGGGAATATCCGGCGATCGTCCCGACCGGCGCCCCCGGTGAACCCGGGCGGGCATAGCGCTCGCGCTGATTGCCCGCGCCCGGTCCGCATGCCAGGCTGTTCGACGTGCTGCTAGCCGAGGTCGCCGCCGCATCCGCCGATATCGCGTCGGCGTCGGCGCGGCGTGCCAAGACCGACCGTCTCGCCACGCTGTTGAGTCGCGCCGCGGCAGACGGCGACGCGCACCTGGTCGCGGTGACGGCGTCCTGGCTTTCCGGGGAATTGCCGCAGCGCCAGATCGGCGTGGGCTGGGCCGCGCTGCGGTCGCTGCCACCCCCTGCCGGGACGCCGACGCTCACGGTCGCCGATGTCGACGCGCGGTTCACCCGGATCGGTGCGGTCGCCGGGAAGGGCGCCCGGACCGTGCGCGCCGAACTCGTGCGTGATCTGTTCGAGACGGCCTCCGGCCTCGAGCAGATATTCCTGCGCCGGCTGCTCAGCGGCGAACTACGTCAGGGCGCGCTGGCCGGAGTGATGGCCGACGCGATCGCCGGAGCCGCCGGAATACCCGCCGCCGAGGTCCGGCGCGCGGCGATGCTGACCGGCGCGCTGCCCACCGTCGCGGCCGCGGCTCTCACCGGGGGCCGGCCGGCGCTGGCGGAGTTCCGGTTACGCGCGGGGCAGCCGGTCGGGCCGATGCTCGCCCAGACCGCGACCGGAGTTGCCGACGCCCTCCAACGACTCGGCGGCACCGCCGTTCTCGAAGCCAAGCTGGATGGCGCGCGGGTGCAGATCCATCGCGCCGGATCGGCGGTCTCGATCTATACCCGCAGCCTCGACGAGGTCACCGAGCGGCTTCCCGAAGTCGTCGCGGCCACACTCGCGCTTCCCGCCGCCGATCTCATCGCCGATGCCGAGGCCATCGCGTTGCGACCCGATGGGCGGCCGGATCGCTTCCAGGTCACCGCCGCCCGGTTCGGCCGCAAAAATCCGGGCGATCTCGAACCGCTGTCGGTGTTCTTCTTCGACCTCCTGCATCTCGACGGCCGAGACCTCCTCGATCTACCCACCCGGGACAGGCTCGCCGCCCTCGACGCGCTCGTTCCCCGCGCCCAGCGGGTCGACCGCCTGGTGACCGACGACCCCGGGGCGGCACAACAGTTCCTGGACCGCACCCTGGCCGCCGGCCACGAAGGGGTGATGGCGAAGTCACCGTCGGCGCCGTACGAAGCGGGCCGCCGCGGCGCCGGGTGGCTCAAGGTCAAACCCGTGCACACCGTGGACCTGGTGGTCCTCGCGGTCGAATGGGGTTCGGGCCGGCGCACCGGCATGCTGTCCAATATCCACCTGGGCGCTCGCGATCCGGCCACCGGCGGGTTCGTGATGCTGGGTAAGACCTTCAAAGGGATGACCGACGCCATGCTGGAGTGGCAGACCAGGCGCTTCACCGAACTCGCCGACGGCTCGACCGAAGGCTACGTCGTGCGATTGCGGCCGGAACAGGTCGTCGAGATCGCGTTCGACGGAGTGCAGGGGTCGACGCGCTATCCCGGCGGCCTGGCGCTCCGGTTCGCCCGTGTCGTGCGCTACCGCGACGACAAATCCCCGGCCGAGGCCGATACGGTCGACACTGTCCGCGCGCTCTACGAACGGGGCGGTTGAGCCGCCCGCGGCAGCTGCTTCGAATACCGGCCGATGTCACGTCGTCTCGGCTGCCCGGGCCGGACCGATTCAGCTCCCCACCAACAGAAATTCCGTGACACGGTCGCCGACGGCCGGGAACTCGTCGAAGAAGCCGTGCCTGCCACCGGGAAAGATCTCGACGGCGGCATCCGGGACGGCCGCGGCGAGCAGCTCTGCATTCCGAGTAGGCACCATCTGGTCCTCGCTGCCGTGGAGTACCAGGGTCTGCGCGCGGATCTCGCCCAGCACCGCGGACGCGTCGTGCCGGTTGCTGGCACGCAGATGCCCTCGCGCCGCCCGGGCGCTCATGCGCGGATCCCCCAGCAGGGTCGACCGGCGCGGCGGCGCGGCCAGCCACGCCGGGGTGTACATCAGTTCGAGTAGCACCGTGTGTCTCCCGCGCGGGTCCGGGTCGGCGAGCAGACGGCGGATCTCGGGGCCCCGCTCCCGCGCGAGGCTCCCGCCCGGGGAGGTACAGGCCAACACCAGGCGTTGCACACGCTCCGGATGCCGGGCCGCGAGCCACTGCGCGACCCGGCCGCCCATCGAGGTGGCATAGACGTGGGCGGACGGGTAGCCCAGCGCGTCCAGGACCGCGGCGGCGTCGGCGGCGAAGAGCCGGGTGGTCCAGGCCGCGGCGTCCGTGTCGTCCGCCCGAGTGTTCCCCGTACCGCGGTAGTCGAAGGTGATCGTCCGGAAATTCCGGTCGAGGCCGGGCCGGACGCCGTCCCACCACCGGTGCGAATTGGCCTGGCCCGGGAGGAGCAGTAGCGGCGGAGCGGTGGCAGGTCCGCTCACCTGGCATACGAGAGCGGTCCCGTCGGGACGTACCGCCACCGGGCCGGCCGCGGCGGTGTGGACGGTCTCGCTCATCGCGGCCGCACCGGGACTCGCACCCGGCACCTCATGAGGACCACTCCCGGCCGCGTTCCTCGAGAATGTCCACCAGCCTGTCTCGCTCGCCGAGGATGACCTCCCGTGAGGCGATCACCCCGACGGCGGCGACCGTTCTGCCGTTCTCGCGCACCGCGATGGATACGCCGTCCCCCTGCTCCGAAGCGCCGGGGGCGGCGCAGATCCCGGTGTGCTGGATATCGGGTAGCAGCGCGAAGAACCGGTCCGCGAGAGATTGTTCCGCCGCGGGGAGCGCCTGGATATAGGCCCAGAGGTCGCGTTTTTCCATTCCCGCGAGCAGGACCCAGCCACCGGAGGTGCGCAGCAGCGACCGGCGGACGTAGTTCTCCGCGAGGTAGGCGAACCGGGGATCCGATGAGCAGTAGTCGACATAGAAGATATCCGGGCCGACGGCGATGGAGAGCACGGTGGTCAAACCGGTCCGGCGGTGGATCTCGTCGAGGTCGGCATGCGTCACCGAGGAGACCGGTTGCCGCCCGGCCAGGCGGTTGAGCAGATACGGCGCGCTGCCCAGCGAGTAGCGGCGCTCGCGCTCGTCGAGATACCCGGCCGCGACCAGCCCGTTCACCAGCGACTGTATCGAACTGACCGGTGCCTCGAGCTCCTTGGCGAGGGCACTCAAGGTGATGCCGCCGCGGGTCCGGGCCGCGCTCTCCAGAATCGCGGCAATGCGATCCACGGTGCGATGACGGGTCCGGGCACGCGCGTGCGCAGCGCCTTCCGGTTGCGCCATGACTCCCCTTCCTGTTCGTGCGGAAATCTACGCCACCGACGATATTACATATATACGTAGCTCTTTCCTCTATTGCGTAAATGCAGGCGGAGCTGTCATAGTTCACGGGGTGCTGCCCGTCACAGCGAGGAGAAGTACGCATGCCACTCACCCCTGACGCCCTGGCCGGATTCCGGGTCATCGACCTGACCACGGTGATCATGGGTCCGTTCGCCACCGTCACCCTGGCCGACCTCGGCGCGGACGTGATCAAGATCGAGAACCTCGACGGGGACATGAGCCGCGGAATCGGGTCCCGGCGCCACGAGGGTATGAGCGCGCTGTCGATGAACCTGCAGCGCAACAAGCGCAGCGTCGCTCTCGATCTCGCCTCGGCGGCGGGCCGCCGGATCCTCGACGACCTGGTGCGAGACGCGGATGTGCTGGTCACCAACCTGCGTCCGCGCTCCCGCGACAAACTGGGCCTCACCTACGACCGCCTGTCCGGGATCAATCCGGGCCTCATCCTGTGCACCGCCCAGGCCTACGGCTCGGATACGTCGTATCGGGATCAGCCCGCCTACGACGACATCGTGCAGGCCGCCTCGGGAGCGGCCAAGCTCAATGAACTGGTCGACGGCACGCCTCGCTACGCGCCCTATGTGATCGCGGACAAGGTGGTCGGCCTCTACATCGTCATCGCGATACTCGCCGCCGCCATGGCCAAGAAAGCGACCGGCCTCGGCCAGGCCGTCGATGTGCCGATGGTCGACTCGATGATCGCCTTCAACCTCGTCGAACATTTCGGCGGCCACACCTTCGCCCCCGCGACAGGCGATTTCGGCTGGGCGCGGGTGCTCACCCCGGAGCGGGTGCCGCACCGCACCGCCGACGGCTGGATCTGCATCATGCCGTACTCGGCGCGGAACTGGAACGATTTCTTCGCCTTCGCCGGACGGTCCGACATGGTGGACAACCCCCGGTACACCACCGTCGACGATCGCCACCGGCACATGGGCGAGCTGCTCTCGGCAGTCGGCGAGGCGGCGCCCGCGCACACCACGGCCGAATGGCTGGCCTTCTGCGCGGAGCACGGGATTCCCGCCGCCGATCTGCTCGATCTCGCGGACGCACACCGGAACTCCTATGTGCGTGATCAGGCCCTGATCACCAAATACGAGCACCCCACCGAGGGTGAGTACTACGCCACGCGGACCCCTTTCACCATGTCACGCACCCCGGTCTCGCTGAGACGGCACGCTCCGCTGCTCGGCGCCGACACCGCCGCGGTACTGGCCGACCTCGGTTATTCCGCACAGCGGATCCGGGGTCTGACCGACGCCGGTGTCGTCGCCACCACGGCCCCCGAAACCGCTTCCGCCTGAAGGAATGAACGCCATGACACCGAACCGGCTCGTCCCGCCGGCCGCCGGCGACCCCACCGCGTCGGCCCCGCTGCGCGCGCAGGTGCGCGCATTCCTCGCCGCCCAGTACGCCGAGGGAAGAATCGGCCGCACCGCCGACTCCTGGCTCACCGGCTGGGACGAGGACTTCTCCCGCGCACTCGCCGAACACGGGTGGCTCGGGATGACGGTGCCCGTCGAATACGGCGGTCACGGCCGCACCCATCTCGAACGCTTCGTCGTCACCGAGGAACTGCTGGCCGCCGGCGCACCCGTCGCCGCGCACTGGATCGCCGACCGGCAGATCGTGCCGTCGCTGCTGAAATACGGCACCGAGGAACAGAAGCACACCTATCTGCCCGCGATCGCACGCGGCGAATGCTATTTCGGCATCGGGATGAGCGAACCGGATTCGGGTTCGGACCTGGCCAGCGTGCGCACCCGGGCGACGCGCACCGACGGGGGCTGGTCGATCACCGGCACCAAAGTGTGGACCTCCGGCGCCCATCGCGCCGACGCGTTCATCTGCCTGGCCCGCACCGAACCCGTCGACCCCGCCCACCGGCACGACGGACTCAGCCAGTTCCTCGTCGACCTCCGGTCACCGGGCGTCGATATCCGGCCCATCGTGTCGATGAACGGCGAGCACCATTTCAACGAGGTCGTCCTCGAGGAGGTCTTCGTCGCCGACGACAGGGTGTTCGGCACCCTCGGTAACGGCTGGCAGCAGGTGACCTCCGAACTGAGCTTCGAGCGCAGCGGCCCGGAACGCTTCCTGTCCACCTTCCCACTGCTCACCGCGACCGCGGCGCAGATGGCCGCCGGCACGCTCCCCCGGCATACCGATCTCGGCCGCTATCTCGCCCGGATCACCGGCCTGCACGAGATGTCCACCGCGGTAGCGGGCGCCCTGGAACGCCGCGAGCCCGCGGACACCGCCGCGGCCGTGGTCAAGGTCCTCGGCACCACCACCGAGGGAGATATCGCCGATTTCGCCGACCTCCTGGCCGGGGACGGTACCCCGGTGGGCTCCGAGTACCGCGCGATGCTCGGCCACGCCGTCGTCCAACGTCCCGGGTTCACCCTCCGTGGCGGCACCAACGAGGTTCTGCGCGGTGTTATCGCGCGGGGATTGGGAATGCGCTGATGAACACCCCGACCGCTGTCGACAAGGATCTGGCCGACATGATGTCCGCGGTGTTCGCGGACCACCGGGCAAAGGACGCGCCCGGGGACGGTGCCGCCGCCTGGGACCTGCCGCTGTGGCAGCAGCTCACCGAACTCGGTCTCGTCCGGCTCACCGGCCGCGAAGAGTCGGGCGGCAGCGGCGCCGGCTGGTCCGAGGCGGCCGAACTCCTCCGTGCGGCAGCCTGGCACGGTGTCCGGTTACCGCTCGCCGAACACGATTTGCTGGCCTGCTGGTTGCTGGAGTCCGCCGGTCTGCCCGTCGATTCCGCGCGCCGCACGGTATGCCTGCTCGACGACTCGGGGACCGCGCACGGGGTGCCGTGGGCGAGTGCCGCCGAGCGAATCGTCGTGCTGTGGCAGCAGGACGGGATCTTCCGAGCCGCCGACGCGGAGATTTCGGCACTGACGATCGAAGCGGGTACCAATCTCGCCGGTGAACCACGGGATACGGTCACCGCCGACCCGGCCCGGCTGTCCGGAACACCGGTACCGGACAGCGTCGTCGACGGCGTGCGGCTGCGCGCGGCTCTGGTCCGGGGCCTGCAGGTCTGCGCCGTCCTGGATCGTATTCTCGATCTCACCACCACCCACGCGACCCAGCGGGTGCAGTTCGGACGTCCGCTCGCCCGGTTCCAGGCCGTCCAGCAGCTGGTCGCCGATATCGCGGCCGAAGCCACCCTGGCCCGCGCCGCCACCGAAGCCGCGCTCGCCACCGCCGTGCGCACCGGTTGGTCCGGCGCCGAGGCCGAATTCCGGATCGCCGTCGCCCGCTCCTGCGCCGGGCACGCGGCCTCGGTCGTGGTGCGCAATGCCCACCAGGTGCACGGCGCCATCGGCACCACCAGGGAACACCGGCTGCACGAATTCACCCGGCCCGCCCTGGCCTGGCGCGCGGAATACGGCTCCGTCCACTTCTGGGACGACGCCCTCACCACCACCGCGCTCACCGCCGGACCGGACCTCTGGGCGCTCATCACCTCCTGACCCCTGCCTGCTTCATCCCCGTGCTACGAGCACTGCTTCGCCAACACCTGATCCCCGAGGAGTCCGCCATGCCGGCCACACCCTCCCTCGGCGCCGACGACGTCGCCGATCCCAGAACCCGCGGCTACTACATCAAATCGGTCTTCGCCGGCTCCATCGGCAATATGATCGAATGGTTCGACTGGTTCGTCTACACCACCTTCGCGATCTACTTCGCCGGCCAGTTCTTCCCCAAGGGCGATGCCACCGCCCAATTGCTCAATACCGCCGCGATTTTCGCCGTCGGATTCCTTGCCCGGCCCTTGGGCGGCTGGCTGCTCGGCCGGCTCTCCGACCGGCAGGGCCGCAAGGCGGGCCTCACGATCACCGTCACGATGATGTCGTTCAGCGCGCTGCTCATCGCCGTCGCGCCCGGTTTCGACACGGCCGGCTACCTCGGCGCCGGCATGCTCGTCGTCGCCCGCATCCTGCAGGGTCTGTCGGTCGGTGGTGAATACGCCACCTCCGCGGCCTATCTCACCGAGATGTCCAAGAAGGGCTGGCGGGGACTCGGTGGCAGTTTCCAATATGTGTCGGTCACCCTGGGCCAGATCGCCGGGGTGCTGCTGCTGATCGTTCTGCAGTTCCTGCTCACCGAACAGCAACTGGACTCCTGGGGCTGGCGTATCCCGTTCGTCCTCGGCGCGGTCGCGGCCGTCGCGGTGTTCTATCTCCGCCGCGGTATGCACGAGACCGAGGCCTACGCGGCGGTCGAGCAGGACGACGTCCGGGGCCGCCGCGGCACCCTGGCCGAAGTATGGAAACATCGCCGGGCCGCGTTCCTGGTCCTCACCCTCACCCTCGGCGGTTCCGTCGCCTACTACACCTACACGACCTACCTCACCAGCTATCTGGTCAACAGCGTCGGCCTACCCAAAGAGGACGCCGCCCAGATCAACTTCCTCGCCCTGGTGGTCTTCCTGTTCCTGCTGCCGCTGGGCGGCTATATCTCCGACCGCATCGGCCGCCGGCCCGTGCTCATCTTCTTCGGTCTCGGCACCACCGTGTTCACCTACCCGATCCTGCAGGGTATGCAGCAGTCACCCACCTGGCTGTGGTGCCTGCTCTACACCCTGCTGGGCCTGACCTTCGTCGCCGGCTACTCCTCGGTCAACGCGGTGGTCAAAGCCGAACTGTTCCCCACCGAGGTGCGCACCGTCGGGGTCGCGATCCCCTACAACGTCGCCCAGGCCGTATTCGGCGGCACCGCCTCCTATCTCGCCCTCGCGCTGCGCGACGCCGGACACGAGAGCTACTTCTTCGTCTACGTCTCGGTCTGCGCCGCGATCTCCCTGCTGACCTACGTGTTCATGCGCGAAACCCGTGACGTGAACCTGGTGGGCAGCGCCCCCGCCGCCCCGGCTGCCACCCGCGGCGCCGACCGGCTCGACACCCGTATCTAGACAAAGGACCAGCCATGGCCGACCTCGAGTACACGATCACCGACGGCATCGCCACCATTCTGCTCAACCGCCCGCACCGCAAGAACGCCTTCACCCTGGAAATGCTCGATCACTGGGCCGAAGCGCTGCGTTCGGCGCGGACCGACCCGGAGGTGCGGGTGGTCCTGGTGACCGGTGCCGACAGCGCCTTCTGCGCCGGTGTCGATCTCGACGACTTCGCCGAGATCACCTCCACCCTGGGACGCCAGGAAGTGCTGCGGGACCGAGTGCACCGGGTCGCCGCGGCCGCCCTCGACCTGGACAAACCGCTGATCGCCGCGGTCGACGGGGTGGCGGTCGGCGCCGGTATGGACATGGCGCTGGCCTGCGATATCCGGCTGGCGTCCAGCCGGGCCCGATTCTCCGAAGCCTATGTGCGAGTAGGTCTGATTCCCGGCGACGGTGGCGCTCATCTGCTGCCGCGGATCGTCGGACAGGCCCGTGCGCTCGAACTGCTGTGGACCGGGCGCTTCGTCGAGGCCGAGGAAGCCCTCGAGCTCGGACTGGTGCTGTCCCTGCACGACCCGGCGGAACTGGCCGAGGCCGCTCTCGCGCTGTGCCGCCGCCTGGCCGACGGCCCGCCGGTGGCGATCCGCGCCATCAAACGCCTCGTCCGCCACGGCGAACGAGTCGATTTCGCGACCTCGCTCGCGATGGTCGCCGCCGAACAGGCCGTCGTCCAATCCACCCGGGACTCCGCCGAGGCGATCGCGGCGTTCCGGGAAAAACGCACCCCGCGTTTCCTCGGTGAATGAACCGGCCGGGCCGGAACTCCACCACCCTGCCATGAACTCCTCGGCCGCGGTCACGACGTCGGTGGCGAAAGTTTCGAGGGCCCGGTCAGCCGGCGAGGTGGCGGCTGATGACCAGGCGCTGGATCTGGTTGGTGCCCTCGAAGATCTGGGTGATCTTCGCCTCCCGCATATAGCGCTCGACCCGGAAATCCCGGGTGTAGCCGTAACCACCGAGCACCTGCACCGCGTCGGTGGTGACCTTCATCGCCGCATCGGTGGCGACCAGTTTGGCCACCGAGGCCTGACGCGAATACGGCAGTCCGGCGTCGCGGCGGCGGGCGGCATCGAGATAGGTCGCGCGCGCCGAATCCACCGCGGCGGCCATATCGGCCAGCAGGAAACCCAGCCCCTGATGATCGATGATCCTGCGGCCGAATGCCGTCCGCTCCTGCGCGTAGGCCACCGCCTCGTCCAGCGCGGCCTGGGCCAGCCCGACCGCGACCGCGGCGATCCCCAACCGGCCGGAATCCAAGGCGCTGAACGCGATCTGCAGGCCCTGGCCCTCCGCGCCGATCCGGCGTTCGGCGGGTACGAAGGCCTCGTCGTAATGCGCGGAGGTGGTCGGCACCGCGTGCAGACCCATCTTCTCCTCCGGTTTACCGAAGCTCAGCCCGTCGGTGTCCTTCGGAACCAGGAAACACGAGATACCCTTCGACCCCTCACCGGTCCGCGCGAACACGTTGTAGAAATCGGCGATACCACCGTGGGTGATCCACGCCTTGGCACCGTCGACCCGGTATCCGCCCTCGACCGCGGTGGCCTTACAGGTCAGCGCGGCGGCATCCGAACCCGCCTGCGGCTCGGACAGACTGTAGGCGCCGACCGTGCCGCCGCCCAGCATCTCCGGCAGCCACCGCCGCTGCTGCTCCGCGCTACCGAACTCCATCAGCGGGTAACAGGCCAGACTGTGCACGCTCACCGCCACCGCGACCGCGGCCCAACGCGCGGCGATCTCCTCCAGCACCTGCAGATACACCTCGTACGGCTGGCCACCCCCACCCCACTCCTCCGGGTACGGCAGGCTCAGCAACCCCGCCTCACCCAGCGTGGCGAATACGCCTTCCGGATAGCTCTCGGCCTTCTCGTGTTCGTCGACGATCGGGGCCAGCACCTTATCGGCCACATCGCGGGTCAGCCGGATGAGATCCCGCGCCTCGTCGGTGGGCAGAAGTCGATCGACAGCCACAGGGAATCCTCCGATGGTACGCAGGGCAGTACTTTGCTCCCTGCCACAGTACTGTTCCACAATCAGTACTGCAAGAAGCTTCGCAGTACTATTCCCTGTATGGAGCAGCGCTCGACCTTCGCGACCCCCCGCCGCACCGAACTGTTCGACGAGTTGGTCGGGTTGTTCCTCGCCGAAGGCTTCGCCCACCTCACGCTCGACGCCATCGCGGCACGGCTCAGATGCTCCAAATCCACGCTCTACACCCTCGCCGGCAGCAAGGAACAGCTGGTCAGCGCGGCCACCGTGCATTTCTTCAAACGCGCCACGGAAACCGTCGAAGCCGAGGTGTCCGCGACCACCGGTTCCCTGGAGCGCATCGCCGCCTACCTCACCGCGGTCGGCGGGGCCCTCTCTGCCGCATCGGACCGGTTCATGACCGACCTCGACGCCTTCGCCCCCGCCCGCGAGGTCTACGAACGCAATACCCGCATCGCCGCCCGCCGTGTCCAGGAGCTCATCGACGACGGCGTCGCCACCGGGGAATTCCGCGGCGTGCACGCCGCGTTCGCCGCCGACCTGGCCGCCACCATGATGGTGCGCATCCAGCAGGGGGGCGTCCGCGGCCACACCGGACTCGACGACGCCGCCGCCTACCGCGAACTGGCCGCCATCCTCACCCACGGCATCAGCGCCCGGTAGTTTCGTCGCCGCGCCCGATTCCGCCTACCGGACCGAGCCGGCCGACCCGAGCCGTGTGGCCGGCCGCCACCGGGCCGGACGCGGGTACCGCCACAGCACCCCGGACCGAGCGGACGAGCGGTAGGTTGAACGTCGCAGGTCGCCTCCGCGGGCCGGTCGGCACATACACGAGGAGACCTCGTCCCGAGGAAGGAGCACGGGCTTGACAGAGCGGATCCAGGACGAGCGCAGCATCGGCGAGGACCGCGAAGCGCTGGGCCACCGCCTCCGCGAAGCCAGGAAACGCAAGCGACTCACCATCCGGGAGGTCGCGGCCGCCGTCGGTGTCAGCGTGGGCACTTGGAGCGCGACCGAGAACGGCCTGACCAGGATCACCGAGGAACGGCTCACCGCGGCCGCCCGGCTGTTCGGCGTCGACCGCGACGACCTGTTGTACTCCCTGGCACCCGGGAGCGACGACGCCACGTGGTGGCGTGACTTCCCGTCCCTCCATCTGCCCGCTCCACTGCACGGCGCGCTGGAGGCTTTCGTAGAACTCGGATACCACGGGGCCACCATCCGCGATGTCGCGGAGCGCGCCGACCTCTCCGTCGCCGGGATCTACCACCACTGGCCGACCAAACAGGATCTGCTCATCGCCCTCCTGGATCTGACCATGGCCGACCTGCAGCAGCGCTGCCGCGCCGCCCGCGCCGAGGGCGACGGCCCCATGAACCGGCTGACCCTTCTCGTCGAATGTCTCGCGCTGTTCCACACCTACCGCCGCGAACTGGGTTTCCTCGGGGCCAGCGAGATGCGCAGCCTGGAGGAGCCACACCGGTCGCGGATCGTCCGCGCCCGCCGCGACGTCCAGGACATGGTGGACGACGAAGTCGTCGAGGGCTGCCGACGGGGCCTGATGGACACCCCGGTCCCACGCGAGGCGGCGCGCGCGATCGTCACCCTCTGCACGGCGCTGCCACAGTGGTGGTCACCCTCGGGTGGAATGTCGCCGGAAACGACCGCCCGGCAGTACACCGAGTTCGCGGCGGACCTGGTGCGAGTGCGGCGTTGACGCGGCCCGCAGGCTGAACCTTTGGTGCGACCGATCAATCGATCGGTCTTGTTAGGAGGCGTTCATGGTCGTATACGAGCTTCCCGCTCCCACACCGCATGCCCGCGAGCTACGCGAACGCATCCTCCGGTTTCGGCCGGCCCTGAGCGCCACCAGCCCGAATATGCCCGCCTGACAGCGTAATGCACGTAATGCTGTCGGCGACGGAGGAGGCAGGCAGCGCGGGCGGGGCCCACGCACAGCTTCCCGACACGCGTGACCACGCGGCGCCGGCGGCCGAAGCACCGGCCCCCGGCACCCGCGAGGTTCGCCCACGACGCGCGGAGTCGTACACCGCGCGATAGCCTTCCGCCGCCGTGCCGCTCACCCCCACCCGGAGCCCGGCCGCGTGATCATGGCGGACCCGGCGCGTCGAGGGCCGCGTGACCGCGTTCGACCAGATCGGGGACCATGCCGCCGAGGCGGTCGAACCCTTCGCCGACGGTCAGCCCCTGCCGGGCGCGGTAGTGGATGCCTTCGAAGATCACTGCGACCTTGTAGTAGGCGAAGCCCAGATACCAGGCGAATTCGTCCAGATCCCAACCGGTCTCGCGCGCGTACTCCTCGACCAGGACCTCGCCCGCGGGGAAACCGGGAACATCTCCGGGCACCGCGGCGACCGGACTGTCCAGACCGCTGATCCCGTCCCACCAGATCGCCATCGAGGCGAGATCGGTCAACGGGTCACCGAGCGTTGCCATCTCCCAGTCCAGGACACCGGTCACGCTCGCGCTGTCCGGATCGATGACCACATTGTCGAGGCGATAGTCACCGTGGACGATGCTCGCGCGCTGCTTCCCGGGCAACGCCCGGCCCAGCCGGTCGCCGAGCGCCACGAGATCGGGCAGGTCTCTGCTGTGCGAGGCAGCCAATTGCCGACCCCAGCGGCGGACCTGTCGTTCCAGGTAGCCGACGGGACGTCCGAGATCGCCCAGACGCACGGTCTCCGGGTCGAGCCGGTGCAGCCGGACCAGCACCTCGACCAGGCTTCGGGCCGCCGCTGGGGCCCGATCGGCGAACGCCTCCAGCCGCGCGCGCTCGCGGAGGATCTCCCCGTCCGCGAAGTCCATGATGTAGAAGGGCGCGTCCAGTACGCCGGGTCCGGCGGCGACCAGCGGGCGCGGAACCGGCACATCCGTCGGATACAACGCGCTGAGCAGCCGGTATTCCCGGCCCATGTCGTGCGCGGTGGCCAGCACATGGCCCAGCGGCGGCCGGCGCAGTACCCAGCGCTCGTGGCCGTCGGTGAGCAGGTAGGTCAGGTTCGACCGCCCGCCCGACAAAAGATCGACACGCAAGGGGCCGTTCACCATTCCCGGGCACTCCGCCCGGAGAAACGACTCGAGCGCAGCAGTCACCACTCCCGGTGGTGTCACCGCCTCCGGCATCAGCAAACCTCCGAACCAACCGATCGAACGGTAGATCTGAACATCGATATCGGCAGCTTGGCCGAAAGCACGGGCGGATGTCAAGCGCAGAAGCCTTCGAAATTACGCAACTACCGGCGAATTAGCGCCTCGCGTCACTCCGGGTAGGCCAGCCGGATGGAGGGGGTGCCGACCGGTCCATCATTCTGCCGATCGATTGATCGGCTGTTTTCAGCTTATGACGGCGCCGACTACGCGAATGTCCGTCGGACCGGCACTGCCGCGCAGTTCGTCCAGCACGACCACCGAGCGCGGGTACTTGTACCGAACCTCGCGCTCTGCCCGCAAAGCGTCTGACTACTGCCGGCGCAGACGCGGGTTGGGGGAATGCCCAAGTCGGCAGCCGACACTTCACAAAGCTCGATTTGTATGTAAAAATCTTTTTTTGTGAGGGAAGTTGTCTATCTCGACTCGGTCGAGCAAGCGGAGGTACTGCTCAAACCGCAGCGGATCGAGATCGTGCGTGCCCTGGCCGAGCCCGCAACCTGTGCCGATGTGGCCCGGCTGCTCGACCGATCCCCGCAGCGGGTCAACTACCACGTCAAACGACTGGTGGAGCACGGTCTGGTCCGGCAGATCGCCGAGCGCACGGTGCGCAATCTGCGGGAAGGCGTGTATCAGGCGGCCGGCCGCTCCTACTGGCTCTCGCCCCGACTCGTCGGGCATATCGGCACGCGCCGGTCGAGCGACGCGATGAGCCTGGGACATCTCCTCGACCTCACCGAGGAGGTGCAGCGAGATGTGGCGGATATCGACCTGACCCACCCGGATCTGCCGTCGCTGGGGATCTCCGGGCAGATCGCGCTACACCCGGACCAGCGCGCCGAATTCCTCACAGATCTACAGACCGCCCTGCAAACACTGTTCACCAAATACGGCGGCAGCGACGGCGAATCCTTCAAACTCGCCGTCGCCTGCTACCCCTTCGAGAAGGATCGATCATGACCGAACCTCTTATCATCAGCGTCCGAACCGGCGCCTCGCCCGCCGCCGCGTTCGAGGCACTCACCGACCCGCAGGCGGTGACGACATGGTTCGCCGAGAAGGCCGATATCGACCTGCCGCGGCGATACGACTTCTGGGGGCCTTCCATTCCGGAAGGCGATGCGCCCCATCAGAAGGTCGTCGACTGCACCGATAGATCCATCCGTTTGTCCTGGCTGCTCGACGGCGTGTGGACCACCACCGAGATATCGGTGGGTGTGGAGAACGACGAAACACGGATCACCGTCACGCAGAGTCATTTCGACTTCAACGACATCATCACCGGCGCGAGTATTCGCGGCGTTCTCCAATCGTTCTGGGCGTTGTCGCTGGCCAATCTGGTCGACTACCTCGACGGTCGCCCGCTCACCCCCCGCGGTGACTTCACCGGAGCCGAACTGAGCGCGACCGTCGAGATCGATGCCGCGCCGGCGGCGGTCTACGACTCGCTGATCTCCTCGGAGAAGGTGTCGCAGTGGTTCGGCTACCCGGTCGAGATCGAACCGCATGTCGACGGCCGGTTCGCCATGGGCGGTCTCGATGCCGACCCGCACCCCGCGCACCTCGTCGAGCTGGTACCCGACGAACGCGTCGGTATCGATTGGGGCCCGGGCGGTATCAGCACCTGGGAACTCGCCGGTTCCGACGGCAGAACCCGCCTCACCCTGGTGTCGAGCGGCTTCGACCAGAACAATCCGCCCTATCCCGCCTGGCTCGGCATGCTCAGCGGCCTGGCCGAACTGCGCCGCTTCCACGAGATCGGCGACTGGGCACCGATCACCGCGGCATCCTGATCCCCGAACCCACTCCAGCACAACAAGAACCCGACAAAGGACAACATCATGGACGACAAAGTCACCCAGTACATCACCAAAACACAGCCGTGGCAGGCAACACTGTGCGAGAAGCTGCGCCGGCTCGTCTTCGACACCCTGCCCGGCGTCGAAGAACGCCTGCAGTACGGCAAACCGCACTACCTCATCGACGGCAATCATGTGGCCGTGATCGCCGTCGCGAAGGACAAGGTGTCGTTCATGGTTTTCAACGCCGCCGACATTCCCGAGGAGAAGGGATTCCTGCGCTCGCTGGGCAACGGTGAACGCAAGGCCGCGACCTTCACCGAAGGCCAGGAAGTCGACTACCGCCGGCTGGCCGACCTACTGACCGCGACAACCTGAGTGTTCGACTCGGATGCGGCGGGTTCGGCGTCGCGGGCGTTGCGACCGTATCCTGGTCGCTCGCCCCAGACGGCGCCGCACCACCGCATACCTCCGCGCCGGACAGGCGGGACGGCCCATCGATCCACCCAGGCATGTGCAGGACGACTTCGACGGCTGATCGGTGTCCCCGCAGCCCGAACACGAGGACCCGGCAAGGCTGTGCTCCCATTCGGCGCGGCGCCTCCGGGTACGCCCGGCCGGGTCCGCACGAATGCGCCGGCGCCCTGGTACCCGGCTGGGTATCGTTCCAGCGGAACTATCCCCGCCATATACCGCTGTCGGCGGCAGTGGTGCAACGCATCATCGCCCGCCTCGCCCCCTACTCCTACGATCGTCTGTATACCCTGGGCGGCGACACCATCGATCACGACGCGAAGCAGATCGTCGGCCTCGCCGCCGACCGCCATATACGCTGGGTATCCGGCGAATTCGACCATCTCACGTAAGGCTCCGGCGCCCACCCGGTGCTCACCGCGGACACCGGAGAGCGCATCGGGCAGCAGCGCGGCCACTGTGACGCCGGTCGCACGTAGTTCTTCGTTCGGCAAGTAGGCGAATACCGCCGGCCTCAGAGAACTCACAATGACGAACGTTAACGTCGGCGATCGTGCGTTCACCTGTTGTCACGATATCCGTCGCGGCGGTCGGCCTGATCCTGATCGCGACCGGCTCCACCTTCGCCTACTCCGGCGCTCCGGAGACGACGGCGACCGTAGGCCGGCCGACCGGTCGGTCCGACGACCCGCACGGCGGCGTCGGCGCGGCGCGGCGCACTCTGCAGCAGGCCGGATTGCCGTTGGCGATGCTCGATGCCGGCGTCGGACAACTCACCGACGGCAGCCACCAACTCGACGACGGAGCCCATCAACTCTCCGACGGTCTGCGGCAGGCACGAGACGGCGGCGAGCAACTCGCGACCGGACTCGACCAGCTCGACGGCGGCGTAGCCCTACTCGGTGACGGCGCGGCCCAGATCAGCGGCGGAGTCGACGAGATCGTCGACCGGCTTGCCGATTTCGGGGGCCTTCAAGGCGGAGTGACAGCGCAGCTCGCCACCATCGCCGACACCCTCGGCGGATCACCGGACCCGGCGTCCCGGGCCACCGCCGCGCAGCTCCGCACGCTCGTGGAGACACTGAACACCCAGGGGCTGGGCCCGGCGACTCTCGACCGGCTGGCACAGTTGCGCGACGGCGCACGCCGGCTCGCCTACGAACTCACCGACCCGAATGCCCAGTTCGTGGCAGGGATGGCCCTGGCGGCCGACGGGTCGCGGCAGCTCCGCGACGGACTCGTATTGCTCGACGACGGTGGGCACGCGTTGACGGGCGGCACGGGACAGCTGGTCGACGGTGTCGGGCCGGTCGCCGGTGTCGTCGCCGGGATCTCCGACACCGTGCGATCGGCCACCGACGCACTGCCTCGCACCAGCGCGACGCAGGCGGAACCGGCAATCACGAAGGCCGATCGCGCATGGTGGCCGTATGCGATGATCGCCCTCGGCGCCGCGGCACTCGTCGCCACCGCGGTCCTCCCTCTCGGGCCGAACTCACGGCGAGCGACCGCGCAGGGTCGAGTGGAGCTCGAAGCCTCCCGCCGAGGCGAACCCGGCCATGATGCCCGGGCAGCGCACTCGCCGCGATAGTGCCGGCGTTCGGCGTAAGTGCACGAACACCGGGATCCGGCCGGGGGGCACGACGACGGAAATCGTTCGCATCGCGACCGATCGGATGGCAGCATCCGCGCATGCGTGTTCAGCAGTCGGTGACAGTCGGCGGAATCCAGCTCTCCTACACGGACTTCGGTGGCAGCGCCCCGCCCGCGCTGGCGCTGCACGGCAGTTTCGGTCGCGGCGAGATCTTCTCCGCGATCGCACACGAACTGCGGGGCACGGTCCGCCTCATCGCCCCCGATCAGCGCGGCCACGGGCACAGCGACCGCGCCGACACCTACACCTGCGCGGATTTCGTTGCCGACGCAGCCCGTCTACTCGAACGGCTCGACCTCGGCCCGGCCGTCGTACTCGGGCACTCCCGCGGCGGTATCACCGCCTATCAACTCGCCGCCCGGTATCCCGACCTGGTGTCGGCCTTGATCATCGAAGATATCGGACCGGTCGTGCGTGAGCCGGAGGTCGCGCACCCCGTGCTACCGGTCCGAGGGTGGCCCGCCACGGCCCGCACCGACGCCGACCTGGCGGACGCTCTGCGCGCACGCGGCGTCCCCGATCCGAGCTACTTCCTGCAGAGCGTGGTCGACGCGCCCGACGGCGGGCGTCGCTTCCTGTTCGACTGGGAGGACATGATGGCCGTGCAGACCAGTGGCGTCGGCGACTGGTGGTCGGACTGGCTCGGCTCGACCTGCCCGGCACTGGTACTGCGCGGCGCGAACAGCCCGATGCTGCCGGCGCCGCTGGCCACGGCGATGGCCACCCGAAGGCCCGGCACCAGCCTGGTCGAAATCGCCGGCGCCGGGCACTGGATCCACGACGATGCGCCGCGAGCGATGGCGGCGGCCGTAACGGAATTCCTCGGCTTCCTACCACGCACCCGGACCGTGCCGCACGGGGCTCGACACGGATGATGGCAGCCCCGGTCTGCCGATTCACGACCGGATCGCCCGGCAGCGGCGGGCCGCGGTGCGCGACGAGCGGCCTCGACGACCGATAGGCGGGGACCTGTCACCCCTCGACGTCCGCCGGACTCGTGCCACAACGTCGAAATCGCCACTCACGGTTGCTGCCCCGAATTATGGGGGGTATCGCACGCGACAATCCGCCGATACGTTATTGCCGGAAATGATCAACGGGGTCGGGGAGATTCCTGGTGGGTGTGATGGGTAGGGGTTGGTTCGGGCTGTCCTCGGCGCAGTCCGCGATGTGGCAACTGCAGCAGTTCCATCCGGATGTTCCGATCAATATCGCGATGTACGTGGATATCCATGACGATCTCGACCCGGACATGTTGCGCAGGGCCGGTATCGCCGCGGGACGGGAATTGGAGTCGGCGTACGTGCGAATCGCCGAGAACGGCGCCGGCCCGTCCCAGCTGGTGGACCCGGCGCTGGAGTCGGTACTGCACCGGGTCGATACGCGGAAGGCGGACGACCCGGAGGCGGCGGCGCACGAGTGGATGCGTGCCGATGTGACACATCCGGTGGATCCGGTGCGCGACCGGCTGGTTCGCAGCGCGCTGATCCGGCTCGCCGACGCGCGCTGGTTCTGGTATCTGCGGGCCCACCACCTCGTCCTGGACGGTTACGGCGCCATCACACTGATCGAGCGGATCGGGCAGCACTACTCGGCGCTGGTGTCCGGACAGGCGCCGGAACCGCTGCACGCCACCGCTCTATCCGAAGTGGTGGCGGCCGAAAGGGCCTACCGGGACAGCCCCCGAGCGGCGGCGGACCGGGCATATTGGGCCGAGCGAATGAGGGGATACAGCCCGGGGCCCGGACTGTCCGATCGCCAAGGCCCGCCGTCGGCGATCGGGTACACCGTGCGGGGTGAGCTGTCCGAGCCCGACAGCATGCTGATCACGGCAGCGGCAGAACGGCTGCACTGCACGGACACCGACCTCGTCACGGCGGCGTTCGTCTCGTACCTGGCTCGGCTCACCGGCCGCCACGATGTGCTGGTCGGCCTCACGGTCGCGGCCCGGACCACGGCCGTGCTGCGCCGCTCGGCCGGCGCCGTGTCCAATGTCGTGCCGCTGCGTATCGCCGTCGGCACAGACCTGACCGTGGCCGATCTCGTTCGCTCGATCCGGCTGGCCGTCATCGGCGCCGTGCGGCATCAGCACTATCCGTACGCCGAAATTCGGCGCCATGCCGGATCTACCGTACAGAACACCTCGGGTGAATTGGGTCCGCGAATCAATATCATGCCGTTCTTCGGAGATATTCGGCTGGGTTCCGCCACGGGACGCGTACATACTCTGTCCGCGGGCATGGTCGACGATCTCGTGGTCAATATCCACCCGTCGGGTAACGGTCTCCGCTATCGCATAAATTTCGAATTCAATATGCGCCGGTATTCGGTGGATCGGGCTCACGAACATCATTCGCGCTTCATGTCGTACCTGCGCCGGATGATCTCCGCCGCACCGGATCTGCCGGTGGCGGAACTGGAAGTTCTCGGTGCGAGCGAACAGCGTCTGCTGCTGACCGAGTGGAACGCCACGGACCGTCCGCTGGTGCCGGAGCTGCTGCACGCGGGGTATGCCCGCGCGGCGGCCGCCTATCCGGACCGGGTCGCGGTGGCCGGTGCGGGCGTGACCTGGACGTACCGGGAGTTCGATGCCCGGGTCAACCGGCTGGCCCGGTTGCTGATCGCCGAGGGGGTGGGGCCCGAGTGTGTCGTCGCGGTGACGGCTCGGCGATCGCCCGACTCGATCGTCGCCCTCTACGCGATTCTCACCGCCGGCGCCGCGTTCGTGCCGCTCGATCTCGAGCACCCACGCGAGCGCATCGCCTACGTATTGGATACGGTGCGGCCGGTCTGTGTACTCATCACGGCCGCCGAGTCCGATCAGCTGCCCGGCGCGGTTCCCGTTCTGCGTATCGACACACCCGGCACCGACGAATTCGACAGCACTCCGGTGCGTCCGGGTGAACTGCGGCAACCGGTACGTCCCGGCAATACGGCATACGTGATCTTCACTTCGGGATCGACGGGGCGCCCCAAAGGGGTCGTGGTGTCCCACGCCGCGATCGACAACCAGATCCGGTGGATGCAGGCCGAATACGGGATCACCGCCGGCGACGTGTACCTGCAGAAGACGGCGGCCACATTCGATGTCTCGGTGTGGGGCCATTTCCTGCCGTTGCGGGCCGGCGCAACCCTCGTCGTCGCCGAACCGGATGGTCATCGCGATCCGGACTATCTCGCGGAAACCATTGCGGCGTACGGAGTGACGGTCACCGATTTCGTACCGTCGCTCTTGGCGGCGTTCGCCGCGCACACCCCGGCCGGCGCCGTCCCCACCCTGCGCGATGTCTTCGTGATCGGGGAAACGTTACCGGCGGAGACCGTGGCGGCTGTTTCCGCGATCTCCGACGCGAAAGTGCACAATCTGTACGGTCCGACCGAGGCCGCCGTATCGGTGACCTCCTGGCACGCCGGCGGCACCGAGGACATCGGCGTGCCCATCGGTGTGCCGGAGTGGAACACCCGGGTGTACGTCCTGGATTCCCGGCTCCGCCCGGTACCGCCGGGTGTGGTGGGCGAGTTGTATCTGGCCGGTGTCCAGCTGGCCCGTGGCTATGCGACACGGCCGGATCTGACCGCGGACCGATTCGTGGCCGATCCGTTCGGCACCGGGCTGCGGATGTATCGCACAGGCGATCTGGCGTGTTGGCGCGCGATCGGCTCCCGCGGCGTGCTCGACCACCTGGGCCGGATCGACTTCCAGGTCAAGCTGCGCGGTCAGCGCATCGAACTCGGGGAGATCGAAACAGCCTTGCTGCGACAGCGGTCGGTCGGTCAGGCGGTCGCGGTGGTGGCGGCGGCCGAACCGGGCGACCGGCTGGTGGCCTATGTGGTCCCGGTCCCCGGCGCCCGGATCGACCGGACCGAACTATTGGACGCGGTGCGCGAGACACTGCCCGCCTATATGGTGCCGGCGGCCGTGGTCGTCCTGGACGAACTGCCGTCGACACCGAACGGCAAGGTGGACCGCCGGGCCCTGCCCGCCCCCGAGTTCGTGCCGCGCGAATTCCGCGCCCCGGTCACCGAGGCCGAGAAGGTTATCGCGCAGATCTACACGGAACTGCTGGCCGTGCGGGAGGCCGGCGCCGACGACGATTTCTTCGAACTCGGCGGCGACAGCATCGCCGCGCTCCAGGTGGTATCGCGGGCCCGGGCACAGGGGTGGCGGATCACCGCGCAGGATGTGTTCGAGGCCGGCACGGTGGCCGCGCTGGCGGCGCACGCCACCCGGCAGGACGGTACCGAGGGCCGTTCCGCCCCGGTGCCGGGCCCACGTCCGGAACATGTTCCGCTCTCGCCCGCGCAGCAGCGGATGTGGTTTCTCAACCGGTTCGATTCCGTCGCGGGCGTGGACAATATCGCGGCGGTCGTCGGCCTGGCCGGGCACCTGGACCCGGCGGTACTACGGCAGGCGATGGCCGATGTGATCGACCGGCACGAAGTGTTGCGGACGGTTTACCCGGAGCGGGACGGTGTCCCCCACCAGCAGATCGTGCCGGCCGGGCAGGTGCACGCGGACCTCACCCCGATCCCCGTGACCGAGGAGGAGCTGCGCCCGCGCATCATCGCCGAGATCTCGGCCGGGTTCGATGTGACCGCCGCGGTGCCCGTGCGGACGGTCCTGTTCCGCCGCGCCGAGCGGGATATGCCCGAACATGTACTGGTGTTCGTGGTGCACCACATCAGCGCCGACGGCTGGTCGATGGCTCCGTTGACCCGGGATGTGATGGCGGCGTACGAGGCGCGCACCGCCGGCGTCGCTCCGGCCTGGACACCGCTCCCGGTGCAGTACGCCGACTACGCACTGTGGCAGCGTGATGTGCTCGGCGCGGAGGACGACCCGGGCAGTCTCGGCGCGCGGCAGATCGCCTATTGGCGAGCCGCGCTGGCCGGACTGCCCGACGAGCTGAACCTGCCCGCCGACCGGCCGCGCCCGGCGGTACGTTCGTTCGCGGGTGGACGGGTGCGATTCTCGATCGAAGCGGAGTCGGCACAGGCGCTCGACACGCTGGCCCGGGACAACAACGCGACCTTGTTCATGGTGGTGCACGCGGCGTTCGCGGTGTTCCTGGCGCGCCTGTCGGGGAGCGGCGATATCGCCATCGGCACGCCGGTCGCGGGTCGCGGTGCGGCCGAACTCGACGATATGGTCGGCATGTTCGTGAACACCCTGGTGCTGCGGTCCCGGGTGCCGGGCGCCGCCCCGTTCACGGAGGTGCTGGCCGCGATCAGAGAGAACGATCTGGAAGCCTTCGACCATGCCGACGTACCCTTCGAGCGGCTGGTGGAGCTGCTGAACCCACGACGGTCGACGGCACTCCATCCGCTGTTCCAGGTGGCGCTGTCGTTCGAGAACATGCCGCGGCACGAACTCGAGTTGCCCGGACTGCGCGTGGCGGCCCTCGACATCGATGCCGGCCTCGCGAAATCCGATCTGCTGCTGACCATCGGACAGCGATCCGAGGTCGACGGAAGTCTGGCCGCGGAATTCTCGTTCGCCCGGGATCTGTTCGATCCGGAAACCGTCGAGGTCTTCGGTCAGCGATTCCGGCGACTGCTGGCCGCGATCACCGCCGCCCCGCGGACACCGGTGGGTGACCTGCCCCTGCTCGACGCCACCGAGCACGCGCTCCTCACCCGGGTGCCGGACAATGCGGTCACGGCGACCGGTCTGCTGCCGGAGATGCTGGCCCACGGTGCGGCCCGCGACCCGGCGCAGATCGCGATCCGCTATCGGGGTCGTTCGACCACCTACCGGGAACTGGACGAGTACTCCTCGCGTCTGGCGCGGGTTCTCATCGAGCGGGGTGTGGGGCCGGAGCGGGTGGTCGCTCTGGCGTTCCCACGGTCCGCGACCATGGTGGCCGCGTTCTGGGCCGTGGCGAAGACCGGGGGTGCGCATGTACCGGTGGATCCGGCGTATCCGGAAGCCCGGATACGGCATATGGTCGCCGACTCCGGTGCCGTGCTGGGATTGACCGGTAGCGAGTTCACGGCACGGCTACCCGCCGAGGTGGACTGGTTGTGGTTGGACGATCCGGTGACCGGCGCACAGATCGAGGCGCGATCGGCCGCGCCGGTCGGCGATACCGACCGGGTCGCCGCACTCGAGGTACGGCATCCGGCCTATGTCATCTACACCTCCGGCTCGACCGGTCTACCCAAGGGCGTGACGGTCACCCATTCGGGGCTGCGCGCTCTGGTCGACACCATGACGACGCAGTACGGCCTGCGGCCGCGCCACCGGCTCCTGCACATCTGTTCGCCGAGCTTCGATCCCTCGGTACTGGAGTGGATGTGCGCGGCCGCCACCGGCGCCACCCTGGTCGTCGCGCCCGCGGAGATCATCGGTGGCCCGGATCTGACCGAACTCGTCCGTGCCGAACAAGTGACACATACGATCACCACCCCGGCGGTGCTGGGCACCATGGAACCCACCGCCGCATACGCGCTCCAGGTGGTTTCGGTCGGTGGCGATGTGACCACCGGGGATCTGCTGGCGCAGTGGATACCCGGGCGCACCTACCTCAACACCTACGGTCCCACCGAGACCACCATCATCTCCTCGTTCGCGAAACCGGTTCCGGGCGCGCACATCACCATCGGTGACCCGGTACCGGGCACGTCGGCGCTGGTACTCGACGAGCGGCTGCGGCCGGTTCCACCTGGAGTGCTCGGTGAGCTGTACCTCACCGGTGCCGGCCTGGCCCGCGGCTATCACCACCGGCCGGCCGCGACCGCCGGCCGATTCGTCGCCAGCCCGTGGGGCCCGGCGGGTACGCGCCTGTACCGCACCGGGGATGTGGTGCGCTGGTATGCCGCACCCGGCCGGCGCGCCGGCAATACCGCCGTGGCCGCGGTGCACCGGGAACTCGACTATGTGGGCCGCTCGGACTTCCAGATCAAGATCCGTGGTTTCCGTATCGAACCCGGCGAGATCGATTCCGTGCTGGCCCGTCACCCCGCCGTCGCTTTCGCTCGCACCCTCGGGCGGGAGATGGTCCCCGGTGAAACCACCCTCGTGGCCTATCTCGTCGCCGCGCCGGGCCACCGCATCGATGCCGAGGAAGTGAGACGGTTCGCGGCCACCCTCCTCCCGTCGCATATGACGCCCAGCGCGATCGTGGCGCTGGACGAGGTCCCATTGACCCCGACCGGCAAATTCGATCGGACGGCGCTACCGGCACCCACCCGGTTGCGGCGCGAATTCCGCGCTCCGGCCGGTGCAGTCGAAACGATCATCGCCGGACTCTTCGCCGAGTTCCTGGGCGTCGAGAAGGTCGGTGCCGAGGACGACTTCTTCGATCTCGGTGGCAATTCACTGGTGGCGGTCCAGGTCGCGGCCCGCCTCGGTGCGGCGCTGGACACCCGGGTACCGGTGCGTACGCTGTTCGAGGCGCCGACGGTGACCGAACTGGCGATCCGCGCCGGGGAACTGGCCGGTGCCGGACACGAGGCGCCGACCGCCGGACCGCGTCCCGCACGCATTCCGCCGTCCCCGGCCCAGCAGCGGATGTGGTTGCTCAACCAGTCCGCTCTCGACTCCGCGTCCTACAACATTCCGCTGGCGATCCGCCTGACGGGCGAACTGGATATCGCGGCCCTGCGGGCGGCGATCTCCGACGTCGTGGCCCGCCACGAAACCCTGCGCACCAGCTATCCCGAAGACCCGGGCGGCCCCGTCCAGCAGGTGCTGCCGGCTCCGGTGGGCGACGCGGTGCCACCGCTGATCACGGTGGCCGACGAGACGGAGCTGGCGGCGCGTATCCACGAGGCCACCGTGGCCGGTTTCGACGTCACGGCCGAGGTGCCGGTCCGTATGTTCCTGTTCCGGCGCGCCGATCACACCGGGCCGGGCACCGACCACGTCCTCCTCGTGGTCGCCCACCATATTGCCGTCGACGGGTGGTCGACGGGTCCACTGGCACGCGACCTGATGACGGCCTACACGTCGCGGGCGCGCGGCACGCGGCCGGGGTGGGACCCACTGCCGGTCCACTACGCGGACTACACACTGTGGCATCGGCGACTGCTCGGCGACGCGGGCGACCCCGGCTCGCTCGCCGCCACCCAACTCGCCTACTGGCGTGCGGAACTGGCCGGATTGCCGGAGCAGTCCGGGTTTCCCGCCGACCGCAGCCGCCCGGCCGTACCCTCCGCGTCCGGCGGGTCGGTCGAATTCGTCATCGACTCCGATACCGCCGCGCGATTGCGGTCGCTGGCGCGGAGCAACGACGCGACCGTGTTCATGGTGGTGCACGCCGCCACGGCGCTACTGCTGAGCCGGATGTCGAGCGAGACGGATGTGGCCATCGGTGTGCCGGTCGCCGGACGGGGCGACGCGGCCCTCGAAGATCTCGTCGGGATGTTCGTCAACACCGTGGTCCTGCGCACCCGTATCGATCCGGCCGAAGGGTTCGGCACGCTGCTCACCCGCACCCGCCGTACCGACCTGGCGGCGATGGCGCACGCGGACCTGCCGTTCGACGCCGTGGTGGACGCGGTGCGGGCGAGCCGCCCGCACTCCCGGGCGCCGCTGTTCCGGGCGTTCCTGGCCTACCAGAACCTGCCGTCGGTCGAGGTCGAGCTGCCGGAACTCGACGTCTCGGTGCCGGTCCTACCGGTCCATGCCCCGATGTTCGACCTCACGATCACCTTCGTCGACGGACCTCCCACCGACCGGCTCGATGGACGGATCACCTACGACGCCGACCTGTTCGACGAGTCCACGGTGCGGCGGACGGCCGCGCGGCTGGTACGCCTCCTGTCGGCGGTGGTCGAAGAACCCGAGCGCCCGGTCGGCGATATCGATCTGCTCCTCGACGCCGAACGCACCGAGATTCTCGACATGGAACGCACCGAGGTCTCGGCGCCGTGGGCGCAAGCGGGCGTCGAATCCGGGGCGGCCACCCTGGTCGATCTCGTCGACGCGAGCGTGGCCGCCCATCCCGGGCGGATCGCCGTCACCGACGGCACCACGACCTCGACCTACGCCGAGCTGTCCCGGCGCGCGGAGCCGGTCGCGGCGCGATTGATCCGGGCGGGTGCCGGCCCGGGTGCCCTGGTGGCGGTGGCGCTCGAGCGCACCACGCAGTGGCCGGTCGCGCTGCTGGCCGTCCTGCGGTCGGGCGCGGCATACCTTCCGATCGACCCGCGCTGGCCACGCCGCCGCACGGAAGCCGTACTCGCGGAAGCCCGTCCCGCCCTCGTGCTCACCAGCACCGGCCTGCTGACGGAACTGCCGGTCGGTGACCGGACGGTGCTGCTCGTCGACTCCGTGGAACCGGCCCCGGCCGCCGCCCCCGGAATACCACCGCGGCGTGCCGTCGCTGCCCGGGCCGACGATCCGGCGTATGTCATCTTCACCTCCGGATCCACCGG
This sequence comes from Nocardia rhamnosiphila NBRC 108938, assembly GCF_000720425.1. Classification (GTDB taxonomy): domain Bacteria; phylum Actinomycetota; class Actinomycetes; order Mycobacteriales; family Mycobacteriaceae; genus Nocardia; species Nocardia rhamnosiphila. The sequence goes on from NZ_JOAJ01000002.1 coordinate 27,406, forward strand.
CAGGCCGAAAGGAGTCGCGGTCACCCATCGCAACGTGGTGCGGCTGTTCGCCGGCGCCCTGTCCTACTTCGAAGTCGGCGAGTCCGACGTGTGGGCGGTGTTCCATTCGTTCGCGTTCGATTTCGCGGTATGGGAACTGTGGGGTGCGCTCGTCACCGGCGGCACCGCGGTGATCGTCGACCACGCGACCGCACGGTCGCCGGAGGACCTGTGGGAACTGCTCGTCCGGGAGCGGGTGACCGTGCTGTCCCAGACCCCGACGGCGTTCTACGGACTGGCCGAGGCAGGTCACCGGACGGGCGGGGAGCCCGCCCACGCGCTGCGCTATCTCGTCTTCGGCGGGGAGGCGCTGGATACGACCCGGCTGACCGAATGGTACGACCGCTTCGAGGAGACCCGGCCGCGGCTGGTGAACATGTACGGGATCACCGAGACCACGGTGCATGTCACGGTGCAGCCGCTGGACCGGGATACGGCCGGCCGGCAGGCGCCGGGCAGCCCCGTCGGCCGCGCAATACCCGGGCTCGCCACCTACATTCTGGATTCCCGGATGCGGCCGGCGCCGGTGGGCAGCCCCGGGGAGATCTACGTCGGCGGTGCGCAGGTCGCACAGGGTTACCTCGGGCGGCCGGGCCTCACCGCGACGCGGTTCGTGGCCGACCCCGCCGGCCCACCCGGCGCCCGGATGTACCGGTCCGGTGATCTCGGGCGCTGGCAGGACGGCCGGCTCCACCACCTGGGCCGCGGTGACCAGCAGGTGCAGTTGCGCGGATTCCGGATCGAAACGGGCGAGATCGAGACGGTGCTGGCGGCGGCCGACGGGGTCGAGGAGGCCCGGGTGATCGTGCGCGACGGCAGGTTGCTGGCCTATGTGCGCGCTACCGGCCCGGCTCCGGCCGAGGGACTCCGGCAACGAGTGGCGCAACAGCTGCCGGAACATATGGTTCCCGCGGCGATCACCCGGGTCCGCACCTGGCCTGTCACCGTCAACGGCAAATTCGATGTGCACGCCCTACCGGAACCGGATTTCGACGCCGGGTCGACCGGCCGGCCGCCGCGCACCGACCGGGAGAAGGTGCTGGCTGCCGTATTCGCCGAGGTGCTGGAGCTGCCCACGGTGGGTATCGACGACGATTTCTTCCGGATGGGCGGCGATTCCGTCCGGGCCGTCCGCCTGCGCAACCGGGTCCGCACGGCTCTCGGTACCGAGGTCAGTGTGGCGGATGTGTTCGAAACCCGCACGGTGGCGGCGCTGGCCACGCTGTCGACGCGCCCGATCGAACTGCCCGCCCGGCTCGACGCCGCCCGTCCCGAGGTCATCCCATTGTCGTATCCGCAACGGCGGCTGGTCGAGCTCAACGAACGCGAACGCGGCGCATCAGGGCCCGGCCGCGCCTACGCGTTCGCTCTCCGCTTCGCCCGCGCCGCGGATCCGGACATCGTCTCGGCGGCCCTGGTCGATCTGACCACCCGCCACGAGGTCCTGCGCACCGTCTTCCCGGGATATCAACGCATCCTGCCGCCGGGTTCGACGGATTTCGCCGTGGTGGCCGGCACCGGTGAGCCCATCGATATCGATGCTCAGCTGAGCCCGTTCGACCTGCGTCGCGAGCTGCCGCTGCGAGTCCGCCTGATCCGGAGCCCGGACGGAACGGACCGGCTGATCGTCGTACTGCATCATGTCGCGGCGGACGGATGGTCGATCGCGCCCCTGATCCAGGATTTCGCCGCCGCGCTGTCGGCCCGCGCCGCGGGGACGCGGCCGGACCGGGAACCGTTGCCGATCCAGTACGCCGAGCACGCGACCTGGCAGCACACCCTGGTCGCCGGTATCGGCCGGAGCGCCGGGATCGATCGGCAGTCGACTTTCTGGATGGAGCGGCTGGCCGAACTTCCGCCGCCTCCGTCGAGGCTCCACCGCCCGCCCGCGGCGCCACAGCCGATCGCCGGGGTGCGCTACATCTATATCGAACCGACCCGCTACCGGGACCTGCGCGGTTTCGCGGATCACCATGTGACGAGTGCGTTCACCGTGGTGCACGCCGCCTTCACCCTGGCCCTGCGTGAATTCGGGTTCGGGGACGATATCGCCGTATGTGCCCCGACCGCCGGGCGAACCGAGACCGGACTCGAAGTCGCGGTGGGCCGATTCACCAACTTCCTCGTCCTACGCTGCGACCTGTCCGGAGATCCGGACTTCCCGAAACTGGTGGACGATCTCGGGCGTATTCGCGTCGCGGCCCTGGATCACCAGGATATTCCGTTCGAATATCTGGCCGACACCCTCCGGATCCGCGACCACCTCCGGGTTCGTCTCGCCTTCCAGAACATCCCGGCCGCCGACCTTCGCGGATCCGATGTGGTTGCGGACCGGGAGCCCGTCACCGTCGTGGCCCCTGCGGATTTCGACCTCTCCCTCATCCTGTCCGAGCAGAAAGACGACCACGGCCGCACGGTCGCGTTGTTCGGATCGCTGGAGTACGCCACCGATGTCGTCGAGCCGGCCGAAGCGGACCGGGTGGCCGGCCGTTTCGAGGAGATCCTCGGTGAGAACGTCGCGGAGTACCCCGGTGCCGGGTGACGCCCGGGGGGAAGCCCCGGCTACCGGTGGCGGATCGGTGAAACGGCTTTTCACCGGTCCCCAGGAATTTGCTGTGCGACTTTCCCGCGACCGGTACCGTGCACAGAGCAGATACCTACGGACTTCATTGCTGATGGCTCGACGCGGACATCGCCGAACGATATGTAGGAATCGGCGAATGTGTCAGTGAAACAGCACTGTTCGCCGAGCGGGCCGCGTCCCTGTCCACAGGGAGCGGTCGCGCTCGGCGAGTACCTGTTCCATCGATTGGAGCCTCGTCTTTGACCGTGCACTACACCTCGATGTTGCCGAAGCAGCGTTTGCCCGCGGGTGCCCGATGATCCACGGCGAACCCACCGGAGGGGTGGGGCCGCGCTTCAGTATCTATTCGGAGGAATTCGCGAACGATCCGCATGGCGCCTATACCGCGATGCGGGATCGCCACGGCGCGCTGGTCCCTATCGAACTGGCGCCGGGCGTCCCGGCCACCCTGGTGATCGGCTACGCCGCCGCTCTTCGAATTCTCAATGATCCCGAACGGTTCCCGGCCGATCCACGGCATTGGCAGAAAAGCATCCCGGCCGATTCACCGGTACGGCCGATGATGGAATGGAACCCGACCGTGCTGCGCAGTAGTGGCGAACTGCATCAGCGCTTTCGGCGGGCTCATGTGTACGCCCTCGACGGAATAGATCTGCACCGGTTGCACCAAGATGTGGAACGGATCGCCGTCCCCCTCGTCAACTCGTTCTGCGAATCGGGAAAAGCCGATCTCGTCTCCCAGTATGCGTTCCCACTGGTTTTCGAGGTACTCAACCGTATGGTCGGATGCACACCGGAGTTGGGGCAGCGGGTGGCGGCCGGGGTGGCGGCGCTTTTCGAAGGTATCGACGCGGAATGGGGGATGAAACATCTCGCCGAGGCGTTGCTGGAACTCATCGTCGAGAAACGAGCCGATCCCGGCGACGATGTCTCGTCGAGGCTGGTCCACCATCCGTCGAATCTGGACGACGAGGAAGCGCTGTACAACCTGAGCACCATATACGGCGCCGGGGTGGAACCGCAGCAGAACCTCATCGTCAACACCCTGCTGTTGATGATGACCGATGAACGTTTCGGCGGGAGCATGCTCGGCGGCAGCCTGTCCACCCGGGATGCGCTGGACGAGGTGCTGTTCAACGATCCGCCGCTGGCGAATTTCTGCACCACCTATCCGCGTCAGCCGGTCCTCGTGGACGATACGTGGCTGCCCGCCGATCAGCCGGTGCTGATCGGTCTGGCCGCGTGTAACAACGATCCGGCCATCCGGGGTGACGAGTTCGCCGGTAACCGGTCCCACCTGGCCTGGAGTATCGGGCCGCACGCCTGCCCGGCCCGGTCGCCCGCGTACCTGGTGGTCGAGGCCGCGATCGACCTGCTGCTCGACGCGCTCCCGGAACTGGAGCTGGCGGTGCCGGTCGAGGAGCTTTCCTGGCGTCCGGGACCGTTCCACCGGGCGCTGTCGGTACTACCGGTCGTGTTTCCGCCCGCGCCGCCGCTGCACCCGCTGTAGCGAAACGGTTCGGCGACCACCGCCCGCGGCCCGAAGACAGTGTGCCGGATCGGAATCGGAGAGTGTCAGGACTTCGCCGCCACCCGGGTGATGAAATAAGCTCGCGGCAACGCGGAAATGGAGAATCGATGCCTTCGACAGGTGAACCGACGACGGCCCGGGATACGCCGGAGGACCAGGAGGTCCAGAACGACGAACTCTTTCGGGCGTGGCTACAGCTGCAACAGGAAGCCATGGAGAACGAGTTCGTCGAAGTCGACGTGCCCGAACTCGCCGGCCACCTCTGGACCCGCGAAGGGCTGGTCACGGCGGAACACGAGATGCTCCGCCGTTATTCGAACTTCGATGATATGGCCGCCGAGGAGAACCTCGAAGTCGCCGTGCGATTCATGTACTTCATCGGCGAGACCTTTCGACGGGCGTTGGAGGGAATCTGGGTGCTCCTGCCGCCGAATCCACCCGAGCGCCCGGATCCCCTGTGTGTCATCGACTCCCCGATGTGGACGTCTTTTCACGAACCGACCCATATGATCGAGCTGGCCTTCGACCGGCGTACCGGAAAAGAGGTCTCCTGGATCTTCGACCGCACGGTGAAACGGCACCAGAAATGGGTGGCGGCCGGGCGGCCGGCCCGCGATAGCTAGCGGCGCTCCGGAGCGCGTCCGGTGTCCGGTGCGCGCTCCGACGATCGCGCCAGCACCCGGCGCGCACCGACCGCCAGCGCTTCGTCGAGCATCCGCCCGTCCAGCCGCGCGGCGCCGGCTCCGGCGGCGGCGGCTTCCTCCAGTGCGACGAGTACCCGGCGTGCCCAGTCGACCTCTGCCGCGCCGGGCGTGAAAATCTCGGTGGCCCCGGCGATCTGGGCCGGATGGATCACCCAGGTGCCGTCGAACCCGAGGTCTCGCACCCACCGTTTCGACGATCGGAAACTCTCGTCGTCGGCCACGGTCAGGTGCGGGCCGTCGATCGCGGACACCCCGGCGGCACGCGCGGCGAGCAGGACCGACTCCTGGACCTGATGCCAGGCATGCGGCGCGACGTCCGCCGCCCGGCCCAGTGCCGCGCCGAGGTCGGCGTAGCCGATGATCACCGCGTCGAGCCGGGCCGGCCCCGCGCAGATCTCGGCCACCCGCAAGATGCCGAGCGGCGTCTCCAGAAGTGCCTGTATCCGGGTGCCGGTGTCGCCGAGACACCGGTCGACCTCGGCGAGCTGGGCGGGTGATTCGGCCTTGGGCAGCACCACCGAGCCCAATGCGGAACCGGCCGTGGCGCAGGCGGCGAGATCCTCGCCCGCCCATGCGGTGGTGAGCGCGTTGATCCGGATCGACACCGCGCGCGCACCACCGAATTCGGCGACGAGCGCGGTGGCGGTCGCCCGGGCCGCGTCCTTACGCTCCGGGGTCACCGCGTCCTCGAGATCGAGTACCACCTCGTCGGCGCCGGAAGCCAGCGCCTTGCGGGCTTTGCGTTCATCGGAGGCGGGTGCCACCAGCACCGCACGTCGTCGTTGCATCATTTCTCCTGCACCATGGCGTGGGCTCCCGGCTCGTGCTCCTGCGTCGGTTCGACTCATGGCGTGACCAGCACATATCCGTATGGCGTAGGTCATGCCGCAAGGCCATCGTGCATCATCACCATTTAAATGCACAAATTGATCAGATCATGCATTATCCGGGCAAGGCCGTGTCTCCCGGCGAACGAGTCCGGCGCCCGATCGTCGCCGGGGCGCCGCTCCCGTCATCGCCGTCGCGCCGCCCTCCGCCACCGACGGCAGCCGGCCTCGGCCGGGGCCCTGGTGATGGTTGCGTGCGCCATGACCGCGCCGGCGCGTTCCTCGCCTGCGATCGCGGGCACACCCGATCCGGCATGCCGAGCGGGCACCGCGACCGGCTCAGTCGACGTGCAGATCGAACGGGTCGGTGGCCGACTCCCCCGCGATGTGGTCGGCGATCGCGAGATAGCCGTTCCGGATGTGCGCCTCGGTCAGGGCGGCGGCCTGCTCGTGATCGCCGGCGCGCACCGCGTCCACGATCGCCTGGTGCTCGCGCTGTGACTCCTCCCGCCGCGCCTTCGTGCTCAGCATGAGATCCCACGGGAACGACCGCCACATCGCGGCGATCTCGTCGCACAGCGCGGGTAGGCCGCACCGCTCGTAGAAATAGAAGTGGAACTGCCGGTTGAGCTCGCGCACCGATACCGGATCACTGTGGACCGCACGGTCTCTCATCCGCACGATCAGATCCTCGGCGGCGGCGATATCGCGCGGGGACATCCGGTCCACCGCTCGCTTCATGGCATAGCTCTCGGCGAGCCGGCGCACGACGTAGCTGCCCTTGACCCGTTCCAGGTCCACTCCCGCCACCCGCACCCCGCGGTGCGGCTCGGCCACCAGCAGTCCCTCGGCCTCCAGCAAGCGCATCGCCTCCCGCACCGGGGTGATCGAGGCATTGAATCGCCGCGCCAGATCGTCCTGAGGAAGCTTTTCCCCGCGACTCAACGCGCCCGTCAGAATCATCCGACGTAACTCGTCGACGATCTGATCCCGCTTGGTCGGTTGAGCAGTCGGCATCCCGTGGAATCATCCTCTCGCTGCGACTCCCGAGAACTATCGCACAGCGCCACCGCGATCGGCGGCCTCGAAGAGCAGCAGCGGGCCGACCACCCGCGGCCCCCGGGCCGCCACACCACGGGCCACCTCGAAGACGGATCGGTGCGGTCCGGCCTCGGCGGCGAGGTCGAAATCGGCCGCGCCGCCGCTCGGCGGCCGGTCGGTGCCGGGGGCGGAAATGCCGCACCTTTTCGCAGGTGAACGCGCCTTTCATTCAATACGGTCCCACCCCGGATTGTCGTGATAGCTTGCTCACCGAAGCGATCTGTTCCAGCCGCGAATCAGCAATTGCGGCGAACTATTCCCCCCTCCTGGAGGTTGAGGTCGTGACTCGTCCCTTTGTTCGTTTTCTGGGTGCGCTCGGCGGTATGGCATGCGCCCTGCTGGTGGCGACACCGGCCGCCGCCGCACCCATCTACCCGGCCCCGGATCCCGACCGGTTCTACGCCGCCCCTGCCGATCTGGCGGCGCACCGGCCGGGCGACGTGCTCGACGTGCGGGTCCTGCCACCGGTGGCCGTCTTCCCCGGCGCCACGGTCCGGCTGGTGAAGTTCCGTTCCACCGATTCGCGGGGCGCACCGATCGCGGCGACCACCACGATCGCCACTCCGGCGGGACATCAACCCGGCGCGCCGCTGCTGTCGTATCAACATTTCATCAATTCGCTCGGCACCGACTGCGCGGTATCGCACCGGCTCTACGGCGCCGACCTGAACCTGTCGGTGATCATGCCGGCGTTGGGCGCGATGCTGGCGCGAGGCTGGAGCGTGGCGCTGCCGGATCATCTCGGACCGGAGTTCGCCCTCGGAGCCGGGCGTCTGGGCGGCCAGATCACCTTGGACGGCGTCCGGGCGGTGCAGCGGATGCCCGAACTCGGCGTCGCGAACAGCCCGGCGGTATTGGCCGGCTACTCCGGTGGCGGGCTCGCCACAGCGTGGGCGGCGGCGCTGCAACCGTCCTACGCACCCGAGCTACGGCTCGCGGGCGCGGCCATCGGCGGAGCCCCGATGAACCTGGTCTCGATGGCGGAGGGGCTGGGCTACAACCCGCACCCGGCCTTCGGGCTGGCGATGGCGGCGGCCATCGGCCTCGAGCGGGAATACCCCGACCGCGTACACGTGAGCGGGAATCTCAATCCCCGTGGTCTCGCCATGCGTGACGCGATGGCCAACCTCTGCACCAATGACATCCTCGCCCTCGGGGCCGGTGGCAGCGCACACGAGTTCGCTACGGGGCCCGCTGTCTTCGAGCAGCCCGAAGCCTGGGCCGTGGTGCGGGAGAACAGCGTGGAACTCTACGACCCTGTTCCACAGATACCGATATTCGAATGGCATTCGCCGACCGACCCGCTGGTGCCGATCAACGCCATCGACAACACCAACCGCCGGTGGTGTGCGGCCGGGGTGCGATTGCAGACGTTGCTGGTCCCCTCGTTCGAGCATTTGTCCGCGGCGGCGGCCGGCGCGCCCGCCATGGTGGCGTGGCTCGAGGGCCGGGTGCGCGGCGAACCCGCGCCCGTCGCCTGCTGACGAAACATCTGTGTACGGCCCGAGTCGCCCGCAGTCGATCGACGGATCGCTGCGGGCGACTCGGTGCCGGCCTTCACACCGTGTCGCGGGCCCGGGCCGGATATCACCGGCGCGGACGGCCTGGTGGGGCGGTGCCTCGACCACACCCCGCGAGGTGACGGCCGAGTTGGCGGAACGGCAGCCCCGGCCACTTTTGTCACAGGCCCTTGACGCACCACAGGGACGCTTCGAGACTTGGAAGTGCCACACGACACTCGCGAGTGCCACCGAAGCATTTCGAAACTACGAGTTTTCGAAGGTGAGTTCGATGTCGATCGAAACCCGGGAGACCCGGCTCGAACATCGCATCGCGGAGCTGTACCGCACCGACGAGCAGTTCGCCGCTGCCCGGCCCGATCCGGCGGTCACCGAGAGAGCCGGGAAACCCGGCTTGCGCGCGTTCGAGATCGCGCGGACCGTGATGGAGGGGTACGCGGACCGGCCCGCGCTCGGGCAGCGTGCGATCGAGTACGTCACCGACGAGCGCACCGGGCGGACCGCGGCGAAACTGCGGCCCGAATTCGAGACTGTCACCTATCGCGAGGTGTGGGACCGAGCCGGTGCGATCGCCGCCGCGCTGACCGCCGACGGCGTGCGCCCCGGCGATCGCGTCTGCCTGCTGGGATTCACCAGTGTCGACTACACCGTGATCGATGTGGCGCTGACCCGAATGGCCGCGGTGGCCGTTCCCCTGCCGACCAGTTCGGCCACGGCCCGGTTGCTGCCCATAGTCGCCGAAACCGAGCCGGTGGTGATCGCGGCGAGTATCGACCGGCTCGCGGATGCCGTGGAACTCGCGCTCACCGGCCACTCCCCGGCCCGGCTGATCGCTTTCGACCACCACCCGCGCGACGACGACGACAACGCGATTGCGACGGCAGCGCGGGCACGGCTGGCGGAGGCGGACGGCACGGTGGTCGCGGAAACCCTGGCCGAAGTCGTCGCCCGCGGTGCGGTGCTGCCGCCCGTGCCGGTGCCGGTGACCGAGGCGGATTCACTGGCGCTGCTGATCTACACCTCCGGAAGCACCGGGGCGCCCAAGGGCGCCATGCTCACCGAACGATTGGTGGCGGACCACTGGCGGGCCGCGAGCAGTGAGAAATGGGGTCAGCGCGGGACCGAACCGGCAATAGGGCTCGGTTTCATGCCGATGAGCCACATCATGGGGCGCGCCATCCTCTACATGACGCTGGGCCGCGGCGGCACCGTCTTCTTCGCCGCCACCAGCGACCTGTCCACCCTGCTGGACGATCTGGCCCTGGTCCGGCCCACCCAGCTCTCCTTCGTACCCCGGATCTGGGAAATGCTCTTCCATCGGTTCGAGGGTGAAGTGGCTCGCCGCGGCGGCGACGGGGCCGACCGCACAGCTCTGGAAGCCGAGGTGGCGGCGGATCTGCGCCGGAACCTGCTCGGCGGCCGGTATCTCGCGGCGACGACGGGTTCGGCGCCGATCTCGGCCGAGATGCGGGCATGGGTCGAGTCCTTCCTCGACATGCACGTGGTGGACGGCTACGGTGCCACCGAAACCGGCAGTATCGCCGTCGACGGCCGGGTGCGCCGACCACCGGTATCCCACTACGAACTCGTCGATGTCCCGGAGTTGGGCTACTTCCGCACCGACCGCCCGCACCCCAGAGGGGAGCTGGTGGTCCGCTCGGACACGCTGGTCCCCGGGTACTACAAGCGTCCGGAAGTGACTGCCCGCGTGTTCGACGCCGACGGCGCCTACCACACCGGAGATATCTTCGCCGAGGTCGGCCCGGATCAACTCGTGTACGTCGATCGCCGCAGCTTCGTATTGAAGCTTTCGCAGGGTGAGTTCGTGACGGTGTCGAAAGTGGAGGCCGTCTTCGCCGAGAGCCCGCTGGTCCGCCAGATCTATGTCTACGGCAACAGCACGCGGTCCTACCTCGTAGCGGTGGTGGTACCGACGGCCGCCGCGCGGGAACGAGCCGGGGACGACAGCCACGTGCTGAAACAGTTGATCAGCGAATCGTTGCAGCAGGTCGCGAAATCCGCCGGCTTGCAGTCCTACGAGATACCGCGTGACTTCCTCCTCGAATACCAGCGGTTCACGCCGGAGAACGGCCTGCTCACCGGTATCCGCAAACTGGCCCGGCCCGCCCTCAAGGAGCACTACGGCCCGCGCTTGGAACAGCTGTACACCGAGCTGGCCGAAGCCGAGGCCGAGGAGCTGCGCGCCGTGCGCCACGGCGCCGGCGACCGGCCCACGATCGAGACGGTCGTGCGCGCGGCCGCGGCCCTGCTGGGCGCCGCCACCGGCGAGGTACGTCCGGACGCGCATTTCACCGACCTGGGCGGCGATTCCCTGTCGGCGCTGACCTTCGGACAGCTGTTGCGGGAAATCTTCGGGGTCGAGGTCCCGGTGGGTTTCCTCATCGGTCCCACCGCCGACCTCCGGGCGGTCGCCCACTACATCGACGAACAACGCGCCGGCGCCCGGCGCCCCACCTTCGCCGCGGTGCACGGTGCGGAAGCGACCGAAGTGCACGCCGGTGATCTGACCCTCGACAAATTCCTCGACGAGCACACGCTCGCGCAGGCACCCCACCTGCCCGGTCCGAGCGCGACAGTACGGACGGTCCTGCTGACCGGCGCGACCGGCTTCCTCGGGCGGTACCTGGCGCTGGAATGGCTGGAACGAATGGCGCGCGCCGGCGGAACATTGATCTGCCTGGTCCGCGCCACGGACGATACCGCGGCGCGGTCCCGGCTCGACGAAACCTTCGACTCCGGCGACCCGGTGCTCACCGCCCGCTACCGGGAGCTGGCCGCCGGCCATCTCGAGGTGATCGCGGGCGACAAGGGCCGGGCCGATCTCGGGCTGGACCACGACACCTGGCAGCGGCTGGCCGATACCGTCGACGTGATCGTCGACCCCGCCGCGCTCGTCAATCACCTCCTGCCCTACACCGAATTGTTCGGCCCCAATGTCGTGGGTACCGCCGAACTGATCCGCCTCGCGCTCACCACAAAGCAGAAGCCCTACACCTACACCTCGACCATCGCGGTGGGCGATCAGGTCGACCCCGCGAATTTCACCGAGGACGCCGATATCCGCGTGATCAGCCCGCACCGCGGCATCGACGACCGGTACGCCAACGGCTACGGGAACAGCAAATGGGCGGGCGAGGTGCTGCTGCGGGAGGCCGCCGACCTGTGTGGTCTGCCGGTGGCGGTATTCCGCTGCGATATGATCCTCGCCGATACCGGTTACGCGGGCCAGCTCAATGTCCCCGATATGTTCACCCGGTTGATGCTGAGCCTGGAGGCCACGGGTACGGCCCCCCGCTCCTTCTACGAACTCGATCCGGACGGCCGGCCGCAGCGCGCCCACTACGACGGGCTTCCGGTCGGTTTCATCGCCGAGGCGATCGTCTCGCTCGGCGCCCGCGCGGGGACCGGGTTCCGCACCTATCACGTGATGAACCCGTACGACGACGGGATCTCGCTGGACACCTACGTCGACTGGCTGATCGAGGCCGGCCATCCCATCCATCGGATACCCGATTACGACAGCTGGTTGCGGCGGTTCGAGACTGCGGTACGCGCGCTGCCGGAACGGCAGCGGCGGTACTCGCTGCTACCGCTGCTGGACAGCTACCGGAAACCGCAGCGAGCGGTCCGCGGTTCGATCGCGCCCACCGAACGGTTCCGCGCGGCGGTGCGGCACGCCGAAATCGGCGCCGACCGGGATATCCCGCACGTGACCCCGGAGATCATCGTCAAGTACACCACCGACCTGCACTTACTGGGTCTGCTGTAACCGTGCTCCGCTGCGCTCTCGGGCTCGGTGCACCGCCGGTCGTCGCCGGCGCCGCACCGAATCGGATGTGGTCATTCGCCCAGGTCCTCCTCGTGGATCCGGAACTCGGGCGAGGTGCCGCTGATGGGGACGCGGTCGCTGCCGGACTTCACCGCGTCGCCGAAGTATCGAATCCGGTAGCTGCCGGGTGTTGCGTCGGCCGGGCTGTGCCAGGTGATGGTGATCCGCGAGCTCGAGGCGGCGCCACGCGACCAGCCGAAGGTGGTCGTCCAGTCGCCGTCGTCTGCGATGAGCCGCCAGCGCTCCCCGTCGCGCCGCTGCACCATGAGATAAGTGCTGCCGCGATGTAGGTCGTGGTTGGGGTACGCGCCGGCGAATTCGACGCTCACCTGCTCCCCCGCGCGATAGGCCGGCGCGGGCTCACTGAGCACGTCGCCGAAGTCGTGCCCCACCGGGGGGAAGTCCACGGGCGGGGCGGCCTTCGCAGGCCGCTGCGCCTCCGACAGATCGGGCGCCTCGGTACCGGACGGTACCGGGCTGCCGTCGTGCATTGCGGTCGCGAGCTGTGCCGCGATCTGCTGCAGGGCCGGCAGCTCCCAGCGACCGAACAAGGTGCTCGCGCCCTCGTAGTGCTGCGCGTCGTACTCCTCGGGAGTGGTGACGTAGTGGATATAGGCGTTGCTGTATCCGGCGACCAGGACGTTGGCCGGTTCGACGCCGAGGATGGCCGCCACCGTGCGCCGCAACCGCAGTCCGGCGGCGATGGTCACCTCGCCCGGGATACCGATCAGATACAGCTCGCCGATCTGGAGGAGTTGGACCGGAACGATCTCCTGCACATAGGGCCCGAGCCGATTGAGCAGCCCACCCGGAGCCACGATCGCCTTGGGCGCCTGCGCATCACGCAGCGACGGCGCGAACCGATAGACCAACCGCGACAACAGATCCCAGCCCGGATTGCGTCCTTCGCGAAAGGTCTTCCAGTGGGTGGGCCCGTCGTATCCCGCGCCGGCGAAGGCGGCCGCACCACCGGCGGGCCGCCCGGTGCGGTGCTCGCGCTCGTCTCCGGTGAATTCCGCGGAGACGGTCACCGCGGACAGATCGACGTGCACCACGCGGTGATCGATACTGCCGGCCATGCGCGGCACGTATCCCGCGGCGAGTTTCGCCGCGGCCTCGTACTGGCGCAGACCGACGGTCCGGGTGTTCTCGAACTCGTTGCCGGCGTCACCGGGCGCACCGTCCAGGTTGGGCGACATATCACCGGCGTTGGTCTGCGCGAAGGCCGCGACGAAGTCGGGATCCGGGTCCGCCAGATAGTTCACGCCCTCGACCACATGCTCCCAGTGGTAGGCCGCGTACCCCTTGTTGTCGCCGCTGATCAGCGTGTTCCGATTGCTCATCGAGGTGCCGTGCGTGGCGAACCAGTTGATGGCGCCGACCGGTTCGCCCTCGCGATCGATACGCAGCAGGGTCGTCTGCGGGTCGATGGCATCGGGGAAGAATTCCTTTTCCTCCTCCGGGTTGCGGTCGAATGCCGCACGCGAGCGATTGACGCTGGCCTCGCGCAACTCACCGTGTACCAAGCGCAGGGTGGCCGGTGCGAGATCCTCGTGTGCTCGTTCGACCGCCTCGAGGATGCCGTCGACGATCGCCGCGAACGTTTTGGGACGGAACCCGGCCGAGCCGTTGTACAACCGGTGGTGCGAATAGCCACCGGGCCCGCAGTGGGTGTGGGTCGCGGTGATCATCACATTGGACTGGGTGTAGGTGTCGCCGAAGCGCTCGGCCAGCCGGCGCAGCACCTCCTGAGTGATGCTGGAGAAGATCAACGGCAGATCGTTCACGATCAACAGCACCCGCCGGTCGACGAGCGGGTCCACGAAGACGAAGGCGCGGGAACGCAGACGGAGGTGTATTCCGGTGGTCTTCTGGTCGGCCTTGCCGTAGCCGAGCATGCCGGCCTCGGCCGGTTCTCCGGTGATGTCGGCAATGGCGCGCCCGACCAGATGGCGGTCGGTCGCATAGTTCGTTTCCGGCATCGACCTCTTCTGTCCTCGTGGATTCGGCCCGCGGCAGCGGTTCGGGTTCATTACACAGACAAACTAGCAAGGACGAAGTCGGGATTCGTATTGCGCGATCGACGGTTTCGCGATCACCGTCATCGGGAAGGACCCGGGCGACCGGGGCACATACGCTACGGTTCCCGGCACCATCGACCCGTTCGTTCGCCTCTCCCGTGAAAGACCATGCACGATGACCGCTTCTGCCCACCCACAGCGGCACCGGCCCGAGCCGTCGGCGGAGCCTACGCCGACCCGGGTATCCGGGCTCGTTCTCGAGATCGGGGCGGGGCTGCGCGCTCGGGAATCGGAGATCGCCGCAGGGATGACTCGACGGATACTCCGCGCGATCGACTACACCCGGGCCGATCCACGGCTATCGGATCTGCGGACCGCCAGCATCCAGGCCAATGTGACCACCATGGTCGAGATCTTGGCCAACAATATTCCGGTCGATCACCTGCAACCGCCGATGGCGGCCGTCGAATACGCGCGGCGGATGGCGCAGCGCGATATTCCCTCCAACTTCCTGGTGCGGGCCTACCACATGGGCCAGAACACCATGATGCGCATCTGCTACGACGAGGTCGCACAGCGGAGCCTGCCGACAGCGCTGGGACTGGCCGTACTCCAGCGCCTCACCGAAAGCGTCTACGCCTACACCGACTGGATCATCGAGTACGTCTCCGCGACCTACGAGACCGAACGCATGCGATGGGTCGACGCCCGCGGCACGGTGCGCTCCTCCACGGTGCACACACTGCTGTCGACGCGGATACCGGATCCGGCCGGGTTCGAGGCCGAGACCGGCTACGGTCTCGACCGGACACACCTGGCGATGATCCTGTGGTCCACGGGCAGCGACGAGGTCGCCACCATGGCCCTGCTGGATTCCGGCGCCCGGGCGATGACACACGCATTGCAGGCCGATGGCCCGCCACTGGTGACAGCCATCGACCGGCGGACGATATGGGCGTGGTTCCCATTCGGCCGGCGGCCTGCCGTCGACGCCGAGGGGATGCGCTCGGCGGCCGATCTCCCGGCACAGGTACGGCTGGCGGTCGGACTGCCGGGCCGGGGGCTCGACGGTTTCCGCCGCTCCCATCAACAGGCCGCCGCCGCCTATTTCGTCGCCACCCTGCCGGGGACACCGTCCGGCCGCCGGTCGATCGGGTTCGGTGACCCGGGCGTGGCGGTGGTATCGCTGCTGGCCAAAGACCTCGACGCGACCCGGGCGTGGGTGCGCGAGGTGCTGGGAACACTCGCCGACGACACCGAGCAGGCAGCAATGCTACGAGAAACTTTGAGCACCTTCTACGAAACCGGCGAAAGCCACGTGCACACCGCACAGCAGATGACCCTGCACCGCAACACCGTCAAATATCGCATCACCAAGGCGGTGGATGCCGTCCGGAACAGTGGCGCCGGCCACGAGAAGCTGGATATCGCACTGGCTCTGCGCATCTGCCGCTTCCTGGGCCGGAGCGTGCTGCGCCCGTCGCCCTGACACCACGGGTGGGCGGCGGGACCACACCACCGCACCGGGCATCATGGTGTGCGACTGTCCTCGACAGCTCGGGTGGCCACGATTCGCCCGTCACCGACACCGGGCACGGCGTCGTTGCGGACGACGGACGAACGCGTACGAGGGGCGTCATCGAGCCGAGTGCGTTGTGCGGCGGGGACAAAGACACCCCACCGAATGTGCACGCCCGACAAACTTTTCGATGGACGGGGCGGTTTCATTGTTCTCGATAAACCATTTCAGTAGAGTCCTCCGGGTCGACAAGGACACGTTGTCCGGCGCCGGTATGCCTCGTGGCCGCCGGAGCCGGTCGGCGATCTGTGAAATGCCGTAGGAGATATTTCGCCGGCGCAGGACCGCGCGGCGGATTACGTCCGTGCACTCGTGCGCAATTCCAAGAATATTTGCTGGAAGTTTTGTGGAGGAGAGAGGCGTGGAACGCCAACTCATTGCCGTTTCCGGCTCGGCGGCAGCACCGCCCGGCGCGGCACAAAAATCTACCCCGGTGGTCGATCCGGTAGAAGTGACCGGCCGGGCCGGAATCGCCGGCCGACTCCGAGGAGCTCGGTAGCAAGATCGATGGCGATCAGGGATATACAGGCATTCGCGCACCGCACCGCCGACGACATCGAGTCGCTCGACCACGAACTGGAGCGGATCCGCACGGATATCGAGAGATCACTCGGACCGCGAGATGCCGCCTACATTCGGCAGGTCTTCGCCTTTCAGCGCGGCCTCGAAACGCCGGCGCGCCTGATGCTGTTGCGCGGCGCGCGGTACCGGGGCACGTGGATCGCCGGTAGCGTGATGCCGGCGTGGTCCAAGGTCATCGAGATGATGGTGGCCGGGCACAATATCGGTCACGGACGGCGGGACCGGATGAACGACCCGGAAATCCAATCCGCGAACCGGGAACGGGATTTCGCCGGACCGTCCGCCCATTGGAAACGCGCACACAACCATATTCACCACACCTACACCACTGCCTCGCTACCCGCGCAGTTCTGGTTGTCCTCTCGCACTCTCTGGAAGCTCGCGCTACCGGACCGCTTCCTGCGCAGCACCTCCGCGGATGCCGCCGAAACACGGTCCGAGCGGAAGTTCCCGAGTAATGCGCCGCGCGGAGGCAGGTGGCCCGGCGGGCAACCCGCCGACTCCGTCACCGGCGAGCGGGGACGACAGTGACAGATCGATCGGCGACAGCCGAACGCCCTATCGTCCGGCTCCTCGCCGGGGTCGCCGGCCGCAGTCTTGCCTTGATGGTCGGAATGGCCATCGGGTCGATGGAGGCACTCACCACCCGGCGAGCCCGGTACATCGGGCAATCCGATCCAGCCCTGCAACCGGTCGTCGTGGGCGTCAGTGGTGGCGCGCTCGCGGCGACCGCGGTAGCGCTGGGCATGACACGTGACCACGCCCGCAGGATCGCGGTCGATCACCCCGAGCACGAAATCCTCGGTGCCAGAAGCCTCCGCGGCCTGATGACACGACGCGCCCTCTACCCGCAGGCCCGGATTCGCGAACTCGCCCACGCCTTCGCCGGAGACCGCACTTTTGCCGACTTCGCCCTCGGGCCCCCGGGAAACGAACCGCACCGCGCGGCCTCGTCGCTGCTGATCCCCGTCTACGCGGCCCGCCACGGCACCCTCCTGCTACCGCGGGACCTGCCGAAGCTGGGCCTGGTCGATCTGCCCGTCGCGGACGCGATCGTCGCCGCCACCCGGATACCCGGGGCCCTGCCCGCGGCCGCCGGACTCGACGACGTCTTCGACGGCGGCTGCCAGTACCGGGTCCCGCACGATATCTTCGCGCGACATCCCGCTCTCGTCCTGGACCTCTACGGACCGGAACCGTACGACAGCCGGGGCGGACTGATCTTTCCGCTGCTCCACCCGTCGCTGCCCACCATCGCGCACCGCCCGCGACCGTTCCGCGACCGGGCCCTCCGCGAGTCGACCATCTTCGCCCACCAGCGCTACGGAGCAGCGCTCAACGCACCGGCACAAACCTCCGAGGAGCTGTTCGACACCGGCTATGACATCGCCTCCACCTGGATCCGGACCCGCACCGATGAGCAACTCCGGCGCGTCGTCGACGCGCACGTTCTCCGGCCCGCGGGGGAGGCCCCGCGCCCGATCGGCCGCTAGGCGATGACCGGTCACACGCCATGGCCGGACAGCGGCCGGGTGTGCCGCCGGGAAATCCGGGACCGACCGCAGCCGCCCGGTGACCGCGTGGATTGTCATCGGCCGGCGTCCGCGCGCTTCCCGGGGCAGTTACCTGTGCGGACACGGGTCGGATGCGGCTCGCTATCGAGCATCGGCAGCGGCTCGGCCGATGTCGGCGGGATCCGGTTGGATGAGCCCGTGACCGTCCACGACGTAGCCCGCCGGCTTCCACCCATCGCCGACCTGCGAAACCTGTGCCGCTCGCTGGCGATGCTCGACGCGATCCTGAGCCCGGACCGGGAAAGCCGGTACCACTTCTTCGACACCGCGTGGGGCGAAGGCGCGGAGATGGCCGCCATGAGCAATGGATCGGGAGACGAGTACTCCATCGTGTTCTCGGCGGCCGGTGTCTATATCCGCGGCTTCGGCCACGAATCGCCCATGAGCCCGTATCGCCAGGACCACGCGCCCTGGCCGGGAGTGATCGACGACGTTCCCGATGTCTTCCGGTCCTTCGCCGAGGAGCCGGCGTTCACCGACGAGGACGGCGTACCCGTCGTGACGGCCTGCCTGTGGCGGGAGGCAACCGATGATCGGTGGCACCACGGCACGATCGATTTTCCCTCCGATCATGCCGATCCCGACGGGACGACGAGCCTGTTCCACCTACTGGTCGACCGCTCACCCGGCGCGTTCCAGCGCTTCGCCGAGGACTATTACGAGGTCGCTGTGAACCTGGCAGCGGTGAGTGACGTCTACGGGTCGCGGCCGCTGGACCGGGAACTCGTGTCGTCGTTGAACGAGGAGATCACCCTGGCGGACTTGGCCCGAGACCTCTCCGAAATCGGCTATCCGCGGGCCCGCTGAGAGCGACCCGGCGGGTCCCGCGGCACCCGCCGGCCACCGGCACCGACGGCGCCGGTGGGGGTCTGCCGAGCCGCCCGTTCAGGGACCCGGCAGCGATCCCCGACTGCGCAGATGGGCACGGCCCGCGTGTCCGCCGCCGGATGGATCAGGGCCGCCCTGCCGCCGGAAACCGCACCGGGTCCACCCCGGCACCGGGCTGCCGGTGGATCAGTCGTCGAGAATCTCGACCTGATTCTTGTAGAAGGCGACGTAGTTCTCGATCTCGGCTGCTTTGGTCTTGGGTTCGGGATAATACCAGGCCGCGTCGGTCAACGGCTCGGCGTTGCCGACGTCCACCGTGTAGTAGCTGGCCCGGCCCTTCCACGGACAGAACGTATGCGTATCGGTGGGCTCGAAGAACTCCTTCCGTAACGAGTCCGGCGGGAAGTAGTGATTACCTTCGACGATGACGGTGTCGTCGCTGGACGCGATCGTTACGCCGTTCACGACTGCCTTTGTCATCCCTAGATTCTGCCTCAGCTCCCCGGCACGATCGACTACGGGCGCCCGGGATGTGAGGGCCGCAAATTCCGTGCCGGTAGTACCGTCATGCCCGGCCACGCCATCCTCGACCGCCTGGTTGAACGAGAAATCGGGCGGCCGTGTGGCTCGGGCGACCGGGAGGTCTACCGGGTTCGCGTTACGGGTGGGCGTGCTCCCGGCGCCACGGCCGGGAGGCGGCCGATCTGCCGGCCGATGCGGGTCAGCAATTGCCGGGTCAGTTCGGGGTCACCGGCGGTATCCCTGTCGGTGTAGTCGCCGAGGGAGTAGATGGTCGTGAATCCTGCCGGGCCCCATCGGTCCGGGGACAGCGTGTTCCGGCCGGCGACGGCGACGACCGGAACGGGGTGGGAGCGGCGAGCCAGTACCGCGGGTAGTTTGCCGTTCGCGGTCTGCTCATCGATACTTCCCTCCCCGGTGACGACCAGGTCGGCATGGGGCAGGCGCCGGTCGAACTCGAGCAAGTCGAGAAAATACTCGGCGCCCGACACGATCGTGCCGCCGAGCAGTAACGCCGCGAATCCGATTCCACCCGCGCTGCCCGCTCCGGCCGCCGCCGCGCAGGCCGTCGCGTCCGGGTAGCCGCTGCGGGCGAATGCTCGGACGAGGTTGTTCAGTCCGGCGTCGAGAAAACGCACCTCATCGTCGGTGGCGCCCTTCTGCGGCCCGTACACCGCCGCAGCGCCGTCCGGTCCGAGCAAGGGATTGGTGACATCACCGGCGACCACGATCTCGACCCCGGTCGGCGGTGCCGCCCGCGACGAGTCGACGGTGTGGACGCGCCCCAGGCTTCGTCCGCACGCCCGCAGTCGTACTCCCTGCGCATCGGCGAAGGTGAAACCGAGCGCCGCGAGCAGTCCCATCCCGCCGTCGGTACTCGCACTGCCACCGAGGGCGAGGACCAGCCGGTGCGGCCGGAACCGCAACGCCTGCGAGATGGCCTGCCCCAAACCCAGGCTGCTCGCGTCCAGTGGCAGTGTGCGGCCGTTGGGCAGGGTGGTGAGACCGCAGGTATTGGCGACCTCCACCACGGCGGTACCGTCGCCGACGGCGATCCGCCCGTATCGCGGTGTCCCCGCCGCGCCGGCCACCGTCACCGGATGCGGCGTGAAACCGGCCGCCACCGCGGCGTCGACGCTGCCGTCACCGCCGTCGGCCAGCGGCAATCTGTCACTGTCGATCCCCGCCGCCGCCAAGCCCTCCGCCAGCCGGTCGGCCACCTCGGCGGCGGAGAGGCTTCCTTTGAACTTGTCCGGAGCAACCAGAACCCTCACGCGGTCGCCTTCCTGTCGGTGAGTCGGCGGGGATCGAATTTCAGTCCGCCTGCGCCACCGCGCCGAGCAGATCCCGGACCCGGTTGGCGACCGTGATGAATTCCGGCGTCTCCATCGTTGTGGCGTAGTTCCGGTGCGCGGGCAGATCGACGTCGAGCAGTTCGATGATCCGGCCCGGCCTCGGGCTCATCACGACCACCCGATTGGCGAGGTATACGGCCTCGGCCACCGAATGGGTGACCAGCAGCACCGTGGTGCCCGTTTCCCGCCAGATCCGATGCAGTTCGACATTCATCCGTTCCCTGGTGAGCGCGTCGAGAGCGCCGAACGGCTCGTCCATCAGCAGCACTTCCGGTTCGTGCAGCAGGGCCCGGCACAGCGAAACCCGCTGCTGCATACCGCCGGAGAGTTCGTGCGGCAGGGCGTCCTCGAATCCGCTGAGTCCGGTCATCTCGATGAGACGCGCGCATTCGGCCGCGGCCGCCCGTTTGTTCATGCCGCGCATCTCGGCCTGGAGCAGGATGTTCTTGCGGACGGTCCGCCATTCCAGCAGTGCGGCGCGCTGGAATACGTAGCCGATATTGCGCTGCGGCCCACGGACGGGGGCGCCGCCGAGTTCGACACTGCCCCCGCTCGGATCGGTGAGACCGGCGACGACTTTCAGCAGCGTTGATTTGCCGCAGCCGGACGGACCGACGATCGAAACGAATTCGCCCCGGCGGACCCGCAGGTCGACATCGTGCAGTGCGGTGACGTCCCCGCGCTTGGACGAGAACCGTACGGTCAGGTCGGCTACCGCGACCGCGGTATCGGTGCCCGCGATGGTGTCGGTGGATGTGCTCATATCGTCACCTGCTCACGGCTTGCCGGTGGGTGTGAACTGCGCGTCCCAGTACTTTGCCGGGTCCTCGGCCTTGTCGAGGAGCTTCGCACTGCTGAGGACATCGATGGTGGCGCGCCAGTTCGCTTCGGAATTGGTTCCCGGCGCCTTACCGGCGGTTTCCGGGGTGCTGAGCAGCGGGATCGTCTGCTGCCACTGCTGCAGCAGTACCTGCCGCGGCGGCAGTTGCGGATCCTTACCTTCCATCGCGGCGACCGCGGCCTCCGGATTCGCGACGGCGGCGGCGAAGGCCTCACTCGTCGCGTCCACCATGGCCTGGACCAGTTCGGGAGAGGATTCGATGGTGGCCTCGTTCGCGATCAGCCCGTTGCTGAAGAAGTTCAGGCCCTGGTCCGAATACCGCAGGTAGCGGACTTCCCTGCCGCTCTTGTTCGCGATGGTGGGGCCCTGGTCGTGCGCGAATCCGATGAGCCCGTCGACGCGACCCGAGAGCATCGCCGACATCTTGCCCGCCGAGTCGAGGCTCTGCTGGGTCACCTGATCCGCCGGAACGCCAGCCTTGTCGAGATAGACCGGGAAGGTCGTGGTCGGCGCGTCACCCGCGGAGACGGCAATGGTCTTACCCGCCAGATCGGCCGGTGTCCGGATATTCGAATCGGCGAATACCTGCACTGCCGACGGCGTGGTCTGGAGGTAGACGCCGACGCTCTTGACCTTGACGCCTTTATCGATATTGCTGAGAACGGCGGGAGTATCGGCCCAGCCGAAGTCGGTCTGCTTCGAACCGGTGGCCTGCGCGGTTTTCGTCGAGCCCTGGCCGGCCGAGATCTGCAGATCGATACCGTGCTCGGCGAATATCCCTTCTTGCACTCCGTAGTAGAACGGGGCGTGCTCGCCATAGGGGTACCAGTTGAGCATCAGCGACACCGCGGTGGTCTTCCCGTCGGTGCCGGGGTCCTTCGCCTCGCTGCCGCCGCTTCCGCAGCCGGCCAGTACCAGGACCGATGCCACCGCGGCGGCGCCGATCGTCGTGAGTCTGCGAATTCCGAATTTCATGCGAGTTTCTCCAGCTGTGGCGCGAATACGGTGGTTCGGCGTGCTCATGCCGCGCCGACGGCCGAGGCCGTGGATCGACGGGAGGCATGCCATGGAATGAGGAACTGCTCGGCGATTTCGATGATCGCGAACAGGATGATGCCCAGTACGGACATGATGATGAGGGCGGCGAACAGCATCGCGGTGTCGATATTCCCGTTGGCCTGCAGGATCACATAGCCGAGCCCCTCGTTCGCGCCGACGAATTCGCCGACGACGGCGCCGGTGACCGCGAGAGTGGCGGCGATCTTGAGGCCGGACATCAACTGTGGCAGTGACGCCGGGAAGCGAACCTTCACGAATGTCTTCCAATTGCTCGCCCCCATGGTGGAGGTGAGCTCGAGGATTTCGGGATCCACCGACCGCAGCCCCGCCATCCCGGCGATGACGATCGGGAAGAATGCCATCAGTACGGCGACGAGGATTTTGGGGCTGGTGCCGAACCCGAGCCATACGATGAACAGCGGGGCGATCGCGATCTTGGGGATGACCTGTGCGAAGAGGATCAGCGGGTACATCGTTCGCTCGATACCGCGCGAGTAGATCATCACCAGTGCGACGGCTTCGCCGATCAGCGCGGCGATAACGAAGCCGACCACTGTCTCGTAGGTCGTCACCCAGGTGTTCTGGAGCAGATATGCCGAGTTGTCGGCGGCGGTGCGCCAGGTATCCGCCGGCGACGGCAGAATATAGGGCTCGACGAGCTCGAACTCGGTGACGGCCCACCAGGCGACGACGAGCGCCGCCACCAAGGCGAGCGGCCGCCACACGGTCGACCACAGAGCGGAGGGGGAGGGGAGCTTCCGACGCCGCGTAGGGACGGGTTGCGCGGCTTTCGGTGGGGAGGAACCGGCCTCGACGGACGTGACTACCGCCATCTGGAGTCCTAAAGCTAGTAGTGGAGCGGGGTTCGCACTACACCCGCCGGGAATGCGCTTTCCGAAGCTGCCTCCGAGGCTAATGTGACCGGACCCACAGTGTCAAGGGTTCGTAATTTTCGCAGTTCAGGCGGGCCGCGGAATGCTGCTGTCGCGCAGGATCACGCATCCGGGCACGAATTCGTGGACTTGCGCGGTCGTCGCGGAGTCGTCGAGCGCGAGCCGGACGGCACGCTCACCGATCTCCACCAGCGGCAGCGCCACCGTCGACAGACCGGGCACATGGTCACGCAGCGTCGGGATATCGTCGAATCCGGCGACGCAGACATCATCGGGGACCACGAGGCCCAGCTCACGCCACGCCGCGATCGCCCCGATCGCCATCACATCGCTCACCGCGAAAACGCAGGGCGCGGCATTGCCGGACCGCCCCGGGCACAGATCCAACGCGGCGGAAAGGCGGCGGGCGGCGCCGGCACCGCCGTCACGGGAGAAGTCCCCCGCGATCTCCACCAGCGGTGTCACCCCCCGCGTCGCGAGCGCCTCGACGAACCCGTTGCGCCGGTCGACAGCGGTCCGGATATTGCCCGGCCCGCCGATGACGGCGAAGTCCCCGTGCCCCTGCGCGAGGAGCGCATACGCCAATTCCGCTGATGCCGCGTGATTTTCGGGTTCCACGGCGGCTCCGAAGGACAGTGGCTGGCCTATCACGACAACCTTGCCGCTATTGTCCAGGTACCGCGCGCATTCCTTCTCGAGATCGCGGTCGAGATCCCCGCTCTGGCGTGAGCCCGCCAGGATGATCGCGTCGGCACGGTGCGAGATGAAGGTGCTCACGGATTCGCGTTCGATATCGAAATCGCGTTGCGTACTGGCCAGCAGGACGAGTTTGCCCGCCCGGCGTGCGGCCGCCTGGACGCCCTGCACGATCGAGGAGAAGTAAGGGTCGGCGATATCGTGCACCACGAGTCCGATGAGCCCGGTCGACGCCCGCGCGAGGGCCTGGGCCTGCGCATTTGCCACATAACCCAGTTCGGCGGCGGCGGCGCGCACCCGGTCGGCGACACCTTCGCCGGGCACCCGCGACGAACCGTTGAGCACCCGGGAGGCGGTCGCCAGGGAGACGCCCGCCCGGGTCGCGACATCTTGCAATCTCACAGCCGCCATGGCCAGGTGCCTCGTTCTCTCGTCGGGCGTGGGGGTTGACCGGACTTCGGGACTAGCATAGCTTGGAAAGCGCATTCCGACGCTGACTCGTCCACTCGACGTATGCGGGTCCCTCCGTACCGTCCACGACCCATTCTGCGGTCGTCAGCCACGCAAATCAGAAGAGGCACAACCAATGCCCGATTCCACTGCCCCGCGCACGCTCCGCATCGCCATGAACGGCGTCACCGGTCGCATGGGCTACCGCCAGCACCTGATGCGATCGATCCTGCCGATCCGCGACGGCGGTGGGCTGCTGCTCCCGGACGGCACCCGCGTCCTGGTGGAGCCGGTCCTGGTCGGCCGCAATGCCGCCAAGCTCGCCGAGCTCGCCGAACAGCACGGCATCGCCGAATGGAGCACCGACGCCGCCGCCGTCATCGCCGATCCGTCCATCGATATCTACTTCGACGCACAGGTCACCTCCCGGCGCGCCGAGGCGCTCGCGGCGGCGATGAAGGCCGGTAAACACGTCTTCACCGAGAAGCCGACCGCGGAAACACTGACCGAGGCCGTCGAACTCGCCCGGGTCGCGGCGGACGCCGGCGTCACCGCGGGAGTCGTGCACGACAAGCTCTACCTGCCCGGCCTGGTGAAATTGCGCAGGCTCGTCGACGAAGGCTTCTTCGGCCGAATCCTCTCGCTACGCGGCGAATTCGGGTACTGGGTCTTCGAAGGCGACGGCCAACCCGCCCAGCGACCCAGCTGGAACTACCGGGCCGAAGACGGCGGCGGCATCGTCGTGGACATGTTCTGCCACTGGAACTACGTGCTCGAGGGCCTGCTCGGCAAGGTCGAGGCGGTCACCGCGAAGGCGACAACCCATATCCCCACCCGATGGGACGAACAGGGGACGCCGTACCCTGCCACCGCCGACGATGCCGCCTACGGAATCTTCGAGATGGAGAACGGCGTCGTCGCGCAGATCAACTCGTCCTGGGCGGTGCGCGTGTACCGCGACGAGCTCGTCGAGTTCCAGATCGACGGCACGCACGGCTCTGCCGTCGCCGGCCTGCGCAAATGCGTCGCCCAGCATCGCTCGCACACGCCCAAGCCGGTCTGGAACCCGGACCTCCCGGTCACCGAGCCGTTCCGTGATCAATGGTTGGAAGTCCCGGCGAACGCGGATCTGGACAACGGTTTCAAGTTGCAGTGGGAGGAGTTCCTCACCGACGTGGTGAACCGACGACCGCACCGCTACGGACTGCTCTCCGCCGCACGCGGTGTCCAGCTGGCCGAACTGGGGCTGCGCAGCTCGGCCGAAGGCCGCCGGATCGAGATCCCGGAGGTCACGCTGTGACCGCGATATCCACGGGCGTGTCGGTCGCACTGCCCACGGATGGCCGGCTCGAACCGTACGTCCTCGGTACACCGGGCGCCTGGACGCGGCCGGCGCGGCCGATCACCTCGCGCGTGGCTTTCGCTGCCGCACACGTCATTCCGCGGGTAACCGGCGACAACACACCGGGCGCGCCCGCGGCCGTCGACTGGGACGCGACGCTGGCCTACCGGCACGAACTGTGGTCCTACGGGCTCGGGGTCGCCGATGCCATGGACACCGCACAGCGCGGAATGGGTCTCGACTGGCAAGCCAGCGCGGAACTGATCCGGCGATCCGGCGCCGAGGCGGCCGCGGTCGGTGGCAGGCTCGCCTGCGGAGCCGGAACCGATCAGATCGACCTCGCGGGACTCCCCTCGGGATCGGCCGGCCTCGCCCGGATCGTCGATGCCTATCGCGAGCAGATCGACGTGGTGACCGACGCCGGAGCCCAGGTGATCCTGATGGCCTCGCGGGCACTCGCACAGGTCGCCCGTTCGGCCGCGGACTATCTCTTCGTCTACGAGAAGTTGCTGGCCGGTGTGGATCGGCCGGTGATCCTGCACTGGCTCGGCACCATGTTCGATCCCGCGCTGCACGGATATTGGGGCAGCGCCGATATCGATACCGCCACCGAGACTTTCCGCATGCTCGTCGAGAACAATCGGTCGAAGATCGACGGAGTCAAGGTCTCGCTGCTCGACGCGGCACACGAGATCGCGCTGCGCCGCGCGCTGCCCGGTGGGGTACGGCTGTACACGGGCGACGATTTCAACTATCCCGAGCTGATCATCGGCGACGCGCAGGGTCATTCGGATGCACTGCTGGGTATCTTCGCGGCGATCTACCCCGCCGCGTCCACCGCGCTACAGGAACTCGACAACGGCAATGTGACGCGTGCGTCGGAGATCCTCGGCGCCACCCAGGCACTCGGTCGGCACATCTTCGCCGCGCCGACCTACTACTACAAGACGGGTATCGCGTTCTTGTCGTGGCTCAACGGCAAGCAACCGGGTTTCTCGATGGTGGCGGGACTGTCCACGGGCCGATCCGTACCTCATCTGGCCGAATTGTTCCGGCTCGCGGACAAGGCCGGCTTGCTGTCGGACCCGGAACTGGCCGCGCACCGGATGCGGGTCTACCTCGAACTGAATGGATCGTTCTCATGACATCGGTTGCGGCACAGCACACGCCATTCGATCCGGCCGACCCTTACCGGTCGCTGTCGCTGAATACGGCGACGACGAAACGGTGGACTCTCACCGAGGCGGTGGACGGCGCTGCCCGGGCGGGACTCGGCGCAATCGGGCTGTGGCGCGATCGGGTCGACGAAATCGGTGCCGCCGCCGCAGCGAAGATCGTCGCCGATGCGGGGTTGCGTGTCTCCAGTCTGTGCCGCGGCGGCTTCTTGACCGAGCCGGGTGACGGTCAGGCGGCACTCGATGACAACCGCCGTGCCATCGACGACGCGGCGACACTGGCCACGCGGGAACTGGTGATGGTGGTCGGCGGCATACCGGACCGGGATCTCGTCGCCGCGCGGGCGCGGGTGGACGAGCGGCTCGCCCGGCTGGTCCCGTATGCGGCCGAGCGCGGTGTCCGCCTCGCCCTGGAACCGCTGCACCCGATGTTCTGTGCCGACCGTGCGGTGATCTCCACCCTGGCGCAGGCATTGTCGATGGCGCAACCGTTTCCGGCGGAGGCCGTGGGCGTCGTGGTCGACACCTTCCATATCTGGTGGGATCCGACCGTGGAAGAGCAGATCGCACAGGCCGGTGCCGCCGGACGGATCAGCTCGTATCAGGTGTGTGACTGGCTGAACCCGATGACCGCCGATCCGCTGCTGTCGCGCGGCATGATGGGCGACGGCGTCATCGATTTCGCGACCATCGGGCAGTGGGTTCGCGACGCCGGTTACCGCGGCGATGTCGAGGTCGAAATATTCAATGCCGAGCTATGGGCCGCCGACGGCCACGAAGTGATCGAGACGATGAAGCAGCGCTACCGAGATCTGGTTCTACCGTCCCTCGTGGACTGAACGCGACAGGGCAGCCGGCCCAGGACCGAAGCCCTGGGCCGGACCGGCCGATCTGCTCGCCATTGTGGGCGGAGCGCGCCCGGGTTCAGCCCGCCAGTTTCGTTCGCAGCGCCGCGAGGGTGGCGTCGTCGGCGCCGAGCCCGCTTCTGACGAAGTCGTCCATCGAGCCGAACGACTGCCGTACCTGATCGAAGGCGGCGTCCAGGAAATCGCGCTGGACACCGAGCACCGGCTCCCACAGCGCCCGATCCTCGACCAGGCCCTGCTGCACCAGCGCATCCATCAGCGCTTTGTTCCCAGCGGCCAGATTGTCGTTCGAGCGCAGATAATCCTGATAGATCTGCCCGTCGGGTACGCCGAGCACGGACATCAGTATCGCGGTCATCCACCCGGTGCGGTCCTTGCCGGCGGTGCAGTGATACAGCACCGCGCCCGGTTCCGTGGCGATATCGCGCAGCGCCGCCGCGAACCGGGTGCGGGAGCCCGGGTCGGTGACGAGCCAGCGGTAGTAGTTCCGCATGTACTCGGCACCCTTACCGTCGCCGAGTGCTGCCCGCTGCGCCTCGGGGCCGCCGGCGATCAACTGGTTCATCATCACGTAGAGATCGTTCTGCGCGTCGTACACCGGATATTCGGTGCGTTGTATCCCCGCCGGAAGGCGATCCTGCCCTTGGGACACCTCGGTCGGGCTACGGAAGTCGATCACCCGGGTGATACCCAGATCCACCAGTTTCTGCTGTTCGCCGGCATCCAATTTCGCGAGGGCGTCGGCGCGGTAGACAACACCGAACCGCACCTTGTTCCCGCCCCGTATCGGATAGCCGCCGATATCGCGGGCATTGGGCGCATGCGGCAAACCCAGCGCCCGATCCGTCTTTCCAGGGGCCTCCAGCACGGGAACCGCCGGGCCGGCCAGAGCCGGGGCGGTCGTGAGAGGCAGAACACCGACGAGGACAGCGGCGGAAGCGGCCAAAACACCGCGGGCGGTATGTGAAAACGTCACCGGGTATTCCTTTCGAGCGTGAGCCGAGCCGGTCCGAAGGGTTCCGGCAACGAACGGGCGCAGCACACCGTCCCGGTCCGCCGGAACGAACGCGATGCGCCCGGTCACGGCCGGGACGGTGGTGCGACTCACACCGTAGGGACACCGGACGGACCACGATCCCGGTCTTCCCGATCAATGGGCAGGTTCGAGGCGAACCGATTCCCGGAAGCTCCGGCCTTTCCGTCACAGGCCGGTCGGGGCCCGGTGCGCGCGCTCGATCACCCGACCTTCAGATCATCGCCCCGCTCGACGACACGGAACACCGCGATGCGCTCCGCGCTGGCGGCCACATCGTCGGGTGCCGGACTCGGCGACAATCCGTTGTCGGCGTAGCGCTTCCCGACGCCGGCCGGGCTCTGCTCGACCAACTGACGCAGCACGGGGCGGCGGCTCTCGACCGGTAGCTCCACCAGTCGCGCCTGCGTCGAGCGACGACCGCGGGTCAGGGTGACCTGCTCGGCCGCCCGCGCATTCGCCACCCAGGCCGCCTTCGGAAACGCCTGCACGATATAGCGCTGACCAGCTACCACCACGACCGCGATCGCAAACGTGCGCATTCGGCCGGTTCGCCTGCCGGCGACGGTCAGCAACTGCATGGGTCCGAACGCTATTCCGACTCGCTGCAGCGCGATGATCACGAAATTCACCGCATTGACCAGGCGACGCTTGCGTTGCTGATTCAACATGAATGACCCTCTCCAGGTAAGTAAGTGCTTACTCACCAAGGATGAGTGAGTACTTGCTAGCCTGTCAAGACACGATGAGTGCGAGGAGGCAGATCCGGATGAGCCCAGTGACGGCGGGGGTAACGCCCCGGGCACAGTCGACCCGTATCCGGATCCTCGATGCCGCCGCGGCGGTGATGAGCGCGCGCGGCCTGGCCAACGCCACCACCAAGGAAATCGCCCGCGCCGCGGGTTTTTCCGAAGCCACGCTGTACAAGCACTTCCAGGACAAGGAGGATCTGTTCCTCACTGTCATGCGCGAACGGCTACCCACCGATTTCGTCGGCCATCTGGCCGGACTGGCCGACCGCGCGGGCACCAGCACGGTCCGCGTCCTGCTACAGGAGGTCGCCGCCCGCGCGCTGCCGTTCTACCGGGACCTCACGCCGATGCTGGGCGCGGCATTCGCCCAGCCGGACCTCCTCGCCCGGCACCAGGGTGTCCTGCGCGCCACCGGTCTGGGTCCGCATCTGGCGGTCTCGGCACTCGCCGAATACCTGCGCGCCGAGCAACGGCTGGGCCGGCTCACCGAGCGAGCACTACCCGACGCACTCGCCGCGCTGCTGCTCGGCGCCTGTTTCCAGCGGGCCTTCCTGATCGAGTTCGAGGGCGCACATCTCGACGATCAATCCGCGGACGAGTTCGCCCGCGGATTGATCGACAGCCTGCTACCGGATTGATCGGGCAGGTTCCGACCCCTCTCCCCCGTGGCCGGAAGCCGCGCAGTCGTACCGGGTCGCTAGTCGAGCTTGCGCACGGCGCCCCTGTCGGCGGACTGGGCCAGGGCGGCATAGGCGCGCAGGGCGGTAGAGACAGGGCGCGCACGGTCGTGGGGACGGTAGCCGGTGCTGTTCTCCAGCCGGATGCGGCGAGCGGCGAGTTCGGCGTCCGGCACCTGGAGACGGAGCACGCGGCCCGGGATATCGATATGGACGGTGTCGCCGTCCTCGACCAGGGCCAGCGGTCCCCCCGCGGCCGCTTCCGGAGAGATATGGCCGATCGCCAGACCGGAACTGCCACCGGAAAAGCGGCCATCGGTGACGATTGCGACGGAACCAGCGAGGCCGCGACCCTTCAGATACGCGGTCGGATAGAGCATCTCCTGCATACCGGGGCCGCCGCGCGGGCCCTCGTAGCGGATCACCAGGACCGAGCCCGGGACCACTCGGCCGGAAAGGATCGCTTCGCTCGCCTCCTCCTGCGATTGCGTCACCACCGCCGAGCCGGTGAAGACGGCCATATCGCCGGGCACTCCGGCCGATTTGACCACAGCGCCGGCGGGAGCGACGTTGCCACGCAGCACCGCCAGGCCACCGTCGGTGGAGTACGCGTGCGCGGCATCGCGGATGCAGCCACGCGCCGCATCGAGATCCAGCGACTGCCAGTGCGCCGACTGAGAGAAGGCCGACGCGGAACGGGCACCACCGGGCGCGGCGTGGAAGAGCTCCACGGCCGGCCCGGCCGGCGATGCGCCCCGCACATCCCACCCGTCGAGCCACTCCTTCAGCGACTCGGCGTGCACCGCGTGAACATCGTTGTGTAACAACCCGGCTCGGTTCAGCTCGCCCAGGATCGCCGGGATGCCGCCGGCGCGGTGGACGTCCTCCATCAGATAGGTGCTGCTCGGGGCGACCTTGCACAGACAGGGGACCTCGCGGGAGCGGGCCTCGATATCGGCGAGGGTGTAGTCGAGCCGGGCCTCGTGGGCGGCGGCGAGCAGATGCAGGACGGTGTTGGTGGAGCCGCCCATCGCCAGATCCAGGGTCATGGCATTGTCGAAGGCCGCGCGGGAGGCGATCGCGCGGGGCAGCACGGAGAAATCGTCCTTGCGGTAGTAACGATCGGCCAGGTCCATCACCGCACGTCCGGCGGCCTCGTAGAGGGATCGGCGGGCGGTGTGGGTGGCAAGGATGGTGCCGTTGCCCGGCAGGGCCAGGCCGAGGGCTTCCAGCAGACAGTTCATCGAGTTGGCGGTGAACATACCCGCGCAGGAGCCGCACGTCGGGCAGGCCGCCTCCTCGATGCGGGCGATATCGGCGTCGGAGACAGTCGGATCCACCGCGTCGGCCATGGTGGTCACGAGGTCGAGGCCGGCACGGACCGTGCCGTCCCCGAGCACCGTCCGGCCGCCTTCCATCGGGCCACCGGAGACGAATACCGTCGGGATGTCGAGACGAAGGGCTGCCATCAGCATCCCCGGAGTGATCTTGTCGCAATTGGAGATACAGACCAGGGCGTCGGCGCAGTGGGCCTGCACCATGTACTCGATCGAGTCGGCGATCAGGTCCCGGGAGGGCAGCGAGTAGAGCATCCCGCCGTGCCCCATCGCGATACCGTCGTCGATGGCGATCGTATTGAACTCCCGCGCGATTCCACCCGCCTGCCGGATCGCCGCGCTCACGACGCGTCCCACCGGCTGCAGATGGGTGTGTCCCGGCACGAACTCGGTGAAACTGTTGGCCACGGCTACTACGGGTTTGGTGCCGATATCCGCCGACGGGACCCCGGAGGCCCGCATCAATGCGCGGGCTCCGGCCATATTCCGCCCGTGGGTGACCGTACGAGATCTCAGTTGTGGCATGCCCTCGATACTCACCGGGAACCGCCGCGCGGCGAAGACGGCCGTAGTACTAGCACTTCCACCACCAGCACTACCCTGAACGGATGGACACGGCGGCACAACGACGCGCGGAACTGGGCGGATTCCTGCGCGCGCGGCGCGCTCGGCTGGAT
Organism: Nocardia rhamnosiphila NBRC 108938; assembly: GCF_000720425.1. GTDB lineage: Bacteria > Actinomycetota > Actinomycetes > Mycobacteriales > Mycobacteriaceae > Nocardia > Nocardia rhamnosiphila. The sequence goes on from NZ_JOAJ01000002.1 coordinate 59,818, forward strand.
CCCACCGAGGTCGGTCTGCCGCCGGCGGGGCCCCGGCGCCGCGGCGGGCTACGCCGGGAAGAGGTCGCCACCCTCTCCGGAGTGAGCGCCACCTGGTACACCTGGCTGGAACAGGGCCGTGAGATCCAGCCGTCCCGGCAGGTCCTGTCCGCGCTGGCCCGGACACTGCGGATGACCGCGACCGAAACCACCTACATCCTCTCGCTGGCGGGGTACGCGCAGCTCCCCGCCGACGCCGACCCGGTCGCGCCGGCGGCGCCGGCCCATGTGCAACGACTGCTCGACGCGCTCACCGGGTTCCCGGCCTACGCCGTCGCGCCGGACTGGACGATCACCGGCTGGAACGCGGCATACGCCGACCTGTACCCCAATGTCGCCGGGGTCGCACCCGCCGAACGCAATCTGCTGCGGCTGGTGTTCACCGACCCGTACGTCCGGGACCTGCTGCCCGACTGGGAGGACACCAGCCGCCGGTTCCTCGCCGAGTTTCGCGCCGAGGCCGGGCCCCGCCTCGGGGATCTGGCCCGTTCGCCGATCATCCAGGAGCTACTGGGAGCGAGCCCGCACTTCCGTGAGGGCTGGCGCAGTCACCACATCGAGGGCTTCGCCTCGCGCACGCGGGTCTTCCGGCATCCGGCACGCGGGCTGCTGCGCTACGAGCACCATCGCCTGGCGCCCGCCGACCATCCGGATCTGCATCTGGTCGTCTACGTCCCGGTGGGGTGATCCCGGTGCGGGAATGCGCCGCCGCCGATCGTTCGGCCGATCAGTGCCGCGCGCGCGGATTCGGCCAGCCGGGCGGGCCGCTCGGTCAGCTCCGTCACATCGATATCCTGTTCGCCCATCACTCCGGCGCGGAAACGCGCGGCCACTCCCTCGGCGATGGCCGCCAGCCGCCACAGCGCGAACGCCTGGTAGTAGGCGAGGTCGTCGAGGGCCCGGCCGGTGGCGTCCGCGTAGCGGGACAGCACCGTGTCGATATCGAGGTAGCCCTCGGCGGGTTCGGGAGCCCAACCGAACGGTTCGGCCGAGGTCCAGGCCGCGGCGAGCCAGCCGATATCGGCCATCACATCGCCCACGGTCCACAGCTCCCAGTCCAGCACGGCCCGGACGGTGCCGTCGGGCCCGATCAGCAGGTTGCCCGGACGGAAGTCGCCGTGGGTGATCCCGGTCCAGCGCTCGTCCGGCATCCGCCGGGCGAGGAGGTCATGGACTTCCCGAAGAGGTCCGGGTACGGCGCCGCCGGCGGTGAGCTGACGGCGCCAGCGGCGCAGCTGGCGTTCCAGATAGCGACCGGGTCTGCGCAGCTCGGCCAGCGGCCCGGTGGTGGTGTCGACGGCGTGGACGGCGGCGAGCGTATCGATGATATGGCGGGAAGCGGCAGCGCGACTCTCCCGCGGGATCGCGGCGGCGGAGGCCGCGTCGTCGGGAACGACGCCGTCCACGTTCGCCATCACGTAGAAATCGGCGCCGGTCACGGCGTGGTCGGTGCAGCAGCCCAGTACCGGCGGAACGGGAACCGGACTGCCGGCGAGCAGCTCGAGGATCCGGAACTCACGGACGACATCGTGGGCGGAGGCCAGGACGTGTCCGGTGGGCGGTCGACGCAGTACCCAGCGGCCGCCGGACTCGTCGTGGACACGGTAGGTGAGATTGGACCGGCCGCCGGTGATCAGCGCGAACCGCAGGGGCGGCGCCACCGCGGGAACATGCTCGGCGAACCAGGCGGTGACCCGCTCGACATCGATACCGGCGGCGACGCTCGGGACCGCCGGGAGTTCACTTCCGTCCTCGCTCATCGCCCAGCCATCTCTTCGGGTTCGGCCACCGGTGCCGCACCACGGTCCGTCTCATCGCTGCCCAGTCTGCTACATATGAGACGTTTACCGCTAGTGCCCCATACTACGAACACGCACCGTTCGACAACGCGCCGAGTTACCGCAGGGAACCCGAACGTGCCGCGCCGGCCCTGGTCGAGGCCGTCCTCCAACCGGCGACGCGGGGAGAGCGGGTACCCGAGGGGCTCTCCGCCCACGCCGCCGGACACTACGACGACAAGGCCCTGGCCGCCCTCGGCGGGGCCGGCGACAGACCGGTGGCCTATGCGCCGGCCAGTGGCACGTTCCAGGCGTCGTACTCGTACACCCAGTCCCCGTTGCCGGCTGTTTTCAGCCATTCGTTGGACCGGGAGCCGCGCTGGATCCGGGCGGTCCGGTCCATCCGGGTGTGCTCGTACCCGGCCAGGGCGTCGGCCGCGCCGGCGTAGGTGTCCGACCCGAGGCAGCGCGCCAGCACCACCGCGTCTTCGATCGCCTGTCCCGCCCCCTGCGCCATGAACGGCATCATCGGATGACACGCGTCGCCGAGCAGTGTGACCGTGCCCGCGGTCCACGCCGGCAGTGGATCACGAACGTACAGGGCGGATTTCAGGACGTCGTCACAGGCGTCGAGCAGGGCGCGCGCCTCCGGGTGGAAGTCCCGGTACAGGTCGCGTAGTTCGTCGGCGCTGCCCGGGGTCGTCCACGACTCCTCGGTCCACTCGTCCTGCGCGCAGGTGGCGAAGATGAAGATGTCCTTGCCCTGACTCAGCGGGAACGTCACGATCTGGGTCGCGGCGTCCGGTCCCCACCATTTGGTGAAGCTGTCCAGATTCGGCACCGCGGCGACCGCCGCCGCCGGGACGACCGCGCGGAACGCCACGACACCGGTGAAGGTGGGGTGCTCCGGGCCGAACAGCGCGGTGCGGACCGCGGAATGGATACCGTCCGCGCCGATGATCACGTCGGCTCGGTGTACACCGCCGTCGGCGAAATGGACGGCTCCGTCGCGGATATCGACGACCTGCCGGCCCAGCGAGATGTTGTCCTTCGGCAGCGCCGATTCGAGGGCGGACATGAGGTCACCACGGTGCAGGGTGAGCTGCGGTGAGCCGTAGCGTGCCTCCGCCGACGAGCCCATCTCGAGCCGCGAGGTCTCCGCACCCGTATCCCAGGTCCGGCTGATCCGGAACTGCGGCCGGGCCGCCGAATCCCGCAGTGCCGAGCCCAGGCCGAGACCGTCCAGCGCCCGGACGGCATTCGGTGTGAGATTGATATCCGCGCCGACCCGGGCGAATCGGCTCGTCCGCTCGAAGACCTGCGCGTCGATGCCGATCTTCCGGAGCGCGAGGGCCGCGGTGAGACCGCCGATACCCGCCCCGCAGACGGCCACACTCGGTGCCTTGCTCATGATTCTTTCCTCAACTTTCGAGAGTGTGCGTGCGATCCGAACCGGCGGCGGATCAGGTGCCGCTGTGTGACCCGATGACCCCCTGGGCCTCGATCTCCACCTTCAGGCCGGGCTCCACGAGCGCCGACACCTCGACGAGCGTCGAGCACGGGAAGTCGCCGGAGAACATCTCGGCGCGCGCCCTGCCGACCACTGCCCGGTCGGCGATATCGGTCAGATAGACACGCAATACGAGGATGTCGTCCACGACGGCCCCGCACGCCTCGGTGAGCGCCCGGACCCGCCGGAACGCCTCCTTTGCCTGTAGGTAGGGGTCGGCGCCGCCGACGATCCCGCCGGGCCCGCCGGCATGCATTCCGGACAGGAAGAACTGATCGCCGTGCATCCTGGCGTTGCTGAACATGCCCGGCCGCGGGGCTTCCGCGACCGTTTCCGCCGCGACCCGCGTCATGCGCCGCGCCGCTCGTCGGATTCGCGGGTCAGCCGCTCGCGCACCGGCACGAAGTCGTAGGTCGGGTAGAAGTCGGTGTGGAACACACCCCACGCCCGCCGTTCCAGCTCGACATTCACGGCGGCGAGCTGCGCCACCGGCAGCCGCAGTGTCACGATCTGTCCCACGCCCATCGCCACCACCCAGGAGACGATTTCGCAGCCCGCGGGCGGAAAGTGCTGCCACCAGCCGGCGTCGTCGAGCCGGCCCTGGATCTGCTCCAGGTTCTGCGACTGGTCGTGCCGCAGGAACACTGTCAGCATCATGGTGTCGGTGGAATCCGCCCGGGCCGCGCTCATACCGGTTCGCCCGCCAGGATCGCGGCCTGTTTCCGCGCGTCCGCCCGGTAGATGCGGCGAATACGCGAGACACCGAGATCGTGCTGGTACAGGTGCTCCTCGTGATCGGCGTCGGCGGCCAGCGCCTCGAGCACCTCGCGGTCCTGTTCGAGCACCTCCCAGTGCCGGGCCTCGAGCCGGGTGCGGTAGAGGAAGCGCCACACCTCACGCTCCCAGCCGTCGACACGCCGGGTGCGCCAGTGGAAGATCGCGGAGTTGTCCGCGTCGATCGGGGTGGCCATACCGACGATGCCGAAGACGCCGCCGGGGCCGGCATTCGGCGCGTAGGGGATCTCCAGGTCGACGTAGTCCATGGAACCGCGCACGTACTCGACCCAGTCGAAGTTCACGCCGACCTGATCGGTCTTCTCGAAGAAGAAGCCGCGGTCGGTCTCGCGGATACGGAAGCGCGCCGAGGTATCGCCGCCGAACATCGAATGCGAATCGCGGTGCAGGAACGCACCGTGCATCGGATCGAGCACATTGTCCATGTAGAAACGCCAGGGCCCGGCCCATTCCGCGAAGTTCGGGAACCAGGACACGGCCTCGTCGGTGAGCCGGTCGGGCAGGACGAACGGCGTGGGTTCGGAATCCTGGGTCAGCGGCACGAACGCGAAGATGGTGTCGGCGGCCTCGACGACCCGCAACGACACCGTCGCCCGCTTACCCTCGAGCGTGCAGCCGGGCATACCCGGCACGGAGACGACGGTGCCGGTGCCGTCCACTTGGACACCGTGGTATTTGCAGGCCAGCCGGTCGCCGAGGTGCTGTCCCACCGACAGCGGTGCGCTGCGATGCGGGCAACGGTCCTCGAGCATATGGACGGTCCCCTGCGGATCCCGGAACAGCACCCAGTCGACGGACAGCCGGGTGACCTTCTTGGATTCCCCGGGCTTCACCATGCGTGAGGGCAGGATCGGATACCACCGGTCGCGCAGCCCGGTGGCGGCGATATCCGCGGCGGTCATCTCCTTGCGGACGCCGACTGCGCGCTTCTTCGAACCGCCGGTCGCGGTCGGGGCGGATGTGGTCGCGGTGGTCATCTCAGTCTCCCAGTCGTCGCATCTCGGCGCGGAAATTGTCCTCGGTCCAGGCCTGCCCGTCGGGCGCGTGCAGCCCCAGCTCGTTCAGTCCCGCGATCAGTCCGGGCAGATCGTGGGTGCCCCGGCCGAAAACTTCCATGATCGAGCCGGACAGTTTGGTCTCGTAGGGGCTGATCGGTTCGGGGTGGGTCTGATTGGGCTCGAGGTAGTGCTCGGTGGTGTCAGGCATGGGTTTTCTCCTGTTGCTGCGATGCCATGGCATCGAGACCTTCGGCGATGACGGTGAACGCGGTGAGCCATTCGTTGAACGAGGCGGCGCGTTCGCGGTGGGCCGGGATCGTGCCGCCGTCGATGACGACGAACACCCCGTTGTCGATACCACCGGCGATGCTCTGGGCCTGCGCGATATCCGCGCGCTCGTCGGGGACCGAGGCGATCACCAGGGTCGGGGCGGCCACCTGCGCCAGCAGTTCGCCGTACCCGGGAGCGTCCGGATCGACCTCCGGGTCGCCCAGCACGAGGCTGGTGACGAGCGCGGGGTACCGGGCGGCGAGGGCGATGGCGCCGTATGCGGTGGCGCCCGTGGCGAGGAGGTGTACGCGGTCGTGGCCGAGGGCCGTCACGCCGGCGGCGACTTCGTGCGCCCAGGCGTCGACGTGCTCCGGGTCGGCCGGGGGCGGCGCGGCGGACCGGTGCGCGATCGCGCCGAGCGTTTCGACCTGGTCGGCGAACCAGCGGGCCGGATCCGGGCCGGCGTGCAGGCACACCAGCGCGTGCGCCGGGGTGTCGTCGTCCCATTCGTTACCGGTCATCGGATCAGCCCTCCCGAACCGGGATGTGCACCGGTGGGGTGAAGGGGCCGGGCGGCGGTTCGACCGCGGCCACATCGACCTCGATGATGGCCGGGCCGCGGGTCGCCACCGCGTCCGCGAACGCCTTCTCGAAACGTCCCGGGCCCTGGACCAGGGTGTAGGGCATATCGAGGGCGGCCGCGAGCAGATCGAACCGGGGGGTGAACAGGTCGACACCGGACCGGTCGAAGCCGTTGGCCGCCTGCATGTTCCGCAGTACGCCGTAACCACCGTCGTTGAAGATCACCACGACGCACCAGGCGCCGCTGCCGGCGAGCGAGGCGAGTTCGCCGAGGTGTACGGCGAGACCGCCGTCCCCGGCGATCACGGCGGTCGGCACCTCGGGCCGGCCGAGCGCGGCGCCGATCCCCATGGCCAGCCCCTGCCCGATACCACCCCCGAGAGGGAAGATATTGGTCTCGCGTTCGTAGAAGGGCAGCAATCGGTTGCCCCACTGGCTGGAGGGGATGGTCACATCGCGGGCGACCACGGATTCGCGCGGCAGTACCGACCGCATCCCTTCGCAGATCTCCGCGTACCCGCCGATATAGGCGGTGAGCGCCGCGCGGACCGCCACCCTCGTGTCGGTGACCCGGCCGGACCACCCCGGGTTCACCGATGTGCTGGTCAGGCCGTCGTTGATCGCGGCGAGGGTCGTCGCGGCATCCCCCACGAGGCCGACCTTCGCCGGATAGATACGGCCGATGGCCGCCGGGTCCACATCGATCTGGATCTGCGTATCCGGTAGCCGCAGGTGGTAGCTCTTGGTCTCGTTGGAGCGGAAGTGGGTGCCGATCGACAGCAGCAGGTCGGCGTCCGCGAGCAGGGGCGCGACCTCCGGGGCCGTCGCGAAATTCCCGATCACGAGCGGGTCGTCCTCGGGCACGATGGCGCGCCCCGAGTTGCTGGTCAGCAGGCCGGCCCCGAGGGTGTGCAGCAGGGTGGCCAGCTCGGATTTCGCGCCGGCCGCTCCCCCGCCGACCCAGATCAGGGGACGCTCGGCCGCCGCCAGCAACGCGACGGCCTCCGCGATCGCGTCGCGCTCCGGTACCGGGACGTCGAAGACCGGTGGCTCGTCTCCGCGCTGATCCGCCGGGCGCGCCAGATATTGCAGGTCCGAGGGCCATTCCACGCTGGCCGGGCCCTGCGGAGCGGCCAGGATATGGGCGATGGCGGTCTCCAGATCCGCTTCGACGTTCTCCGCGCGTTCGATGGTCGCCGCATAGCGGGAGACGGCATCGAGCATCTGCAGCTGTTTGGGCACCTCGTGGATAACACCCCGGGTCGAGCCGCCGGAACCGAGGTACTCGCTCTCGATCTGGCCGGTCACATGCAGCACCCGGCTCCCCGCAGTCAGCGCTTCGAGCATCGAACCCGCGGCATTACCGGCGCCGGTTCCGGTGCTGGTGATCGCGACACCGATCTTTCCGGTCGCGCGCGCGTACCCGTCGGCGGCGTTGACCGCCGCCGCCTCGTGCCGCACCTCCACGAAGTTCAGCTCCCGCGCCACCGCTTCGACGAGCGGCAGATTGTGGATGCTGATCACGCCGAAGGCGGTGTCGATGCCGTGCCTGCGCATCACGGCGACGAGCACATCGCCGCCGGTGGGCTCCTTCGCGCCGGGGCTGTCGGTGGTCGTCATGGGTGTGTCCTCCGGAGAGATCTGGGAACGGCGGATCCGCCGGGCCGGGCTGATGGTCAGATGTAGCGGCCGACGCCACCACCGACATCGATGCTGGTGCCGGTGGTGTAGCCGCTCAGTGGCGAGAGCAGGGTGACGATCGGGAACGCGACCTCCTCGGCGGTGCCGAACCGGCCCAGCGCGATACCGCGGTCGGCGGCGATCTCGGCACTCCACGCGTCGTAGTCGAGTGCGGTCCCCGAGGTCTCGAACCGGCGGCGCCACTGGCCGGTATCGACGAGCCCGAGCAGCACCGAGTTCACCCGGGTGCCGTCCGCGGCGAGATCCTCGGCCATGGAGTGGGTGAGGTTGAGCAGCGCGGCCCGCGCGGCCGAGGTGACGGCCAGCCGGGGCTCCGGCTGCCGGGACAGGATCGCGTTGACATTGACGACGGCGCCGCGGTCCGCGGCGGCCAGCGCACTGCGTGCCGCGCGCACCAGATTCCAGGAGCCGAAGATCTTCAGGTCGAATTCCGCGCGGATCTGCTCGTCGGTGGTCTCCGCCAGCGGCGCCATCAGGGAGCGGCCGGCATTGCACACCAGCCCGTCGATACCGCCGAAACGCTCGGCGGCGGCGCCGATGAAGGCTTCGGCCGCGGCGCGGTCGGTGACATCGCAGGCCGCGAGGTGGACCGCGGCGGGATCGATATCGCCGATCGAATCGATCGCGGCGCGCAACCGGTCCAGATCGCGGGCACAGGCGGCGATCCGGGCGCCCTCGGCGAGGAGCATCCGGGTCGTCGCCAGTCCCACCCCGGAGCTCGCGCCGGTGACGACCACGGTGCGGCCGGTGAGTTGCAGATCCATCGAGGGTCGGTCTCCTTGTGCGGGGGAAGGTTGGGAAAGCCGGGCGGACGGTCAGTTCATGACGAATCCGCCGTCGACCACCAGGGTCTGGCCGGTCAGGTAGCTCGCCGCGTCCGAGAGCAGGAATTGCACCGTGCCCGCGACATCGTCGGGCGTCTGTTCGCGGTCCAGCACCTGGTTGTCGGCGTAGAGCCGATACCGCGACGCCGGTACCGTGGCGGTGGCCTCGACCCGGGTCAGGCCGGGGGCGACGGCATTGACCCGCAGCCCGTGCGGGCCTCCGTCGCGCGCCATCGTGCGGGTCATCGCCATGACCGCGCCCTTGGAGCCGACATAGTGCACCAGGCGTGGCGAGCCGTACAGGGCGGCGTCGGAGGCGATATTCACGATGGCGCCGTGGCCGCCACGTGCCAGCTGGGCGAAGAGATGTTTGCTGACCAGCCAGGTCCCGAACGCGTTGACGGTCATCACCTTCTGGAAGAACCCCTCATCGAGTTCCCAGAACGCGTCACCGCCGACACCGTCCGCGAGCGCCGCATTATTGACCAGCGCGTCCGCGCCACCCAGCGCCGCCACCCGGCTCGCGAGGGCCACCACCGAATCGCGGTCGGCGATATCGGTGACCACCGCGGTGACGTCGTAACCCTTGTCCCGCAGCGTCTTCTCGGCGCCTTCGGCCAGTTCGGCGCGCATCTCCGCGATGACGACCCGGTCACCCGCGGCGGACAGCCGCTCGGCGATCGCGAAACCCAGTCCCCGGCCGGCCCCGGTGACCACGACAAGTCTGCTCATTCGTCCAGTTCCTTCCAGAACCGCAGGATGTGCGCGGCCGTCTCGACCGGCTTCTCCTGCACTGCCGCATGCCCGGCGCCCAGGATCAGCCCGAAGCGGGCGCCGGGAATCGCGTCGGCCAGCAACCGGGATTCGTCGACGCCGGTGACGATGTCGTCCGCCCCGACCAGCACCAGCGTGGGTGCCGCCAGGGTGGCCAGGCTCGGCCCGGTATCGGTGCGGGCCATGAACTCGGCGGCGGCGGTGTAACCGGGCAGCCGGACCCGTGCCATATCGGATTCCACAGCGCGGGCGATCTCGTCACCGCAGGCGGGCGAGACCAGTCGTGGCGCGCGGGCCGCCGCGAACGCCGGGCCGCCGAGTTCACGCAACTCGCCGACACGTGCCCGCATCGCTTGCGCCCGCTCCGGGTGCACACCCGAGCCACGGGTGCTGTCGGCCAGGACGAGCGAACGGACCGATGCCGGATGCGCGGCGGCGACCGCGGTCGCGATCACCCCGCCCCACGACGTGCCGAGCAGATGTATCGGCCCGCCACCGAGCTCGGCGATCAGTTCGGCGACCACCGGCGCGTGGTCGTAGCCCGCGGTGGAGCCGTCCGCACCCGGCGCCGGATCGGCGGACCGCCCGTATCCCGGTGCGTCCCAGCAGTACGTGCGGTAGCCGTGCGCGCTCAGTACCTCGGCCAGCGCACCGCAGGCCGCGGCACTTCCGCCGATACCGTGCAGGAGCACCACCGGATCGCCCGTCCCGCGAACCTCGAGCGAGATCCCCCGCGCCGAAACCCATCGGGTCGCCCGGGCCGGCGCGGCCGTGCCGGTCACGGTTGCACCCGCCGCATCACTGTCCGCCGTAGAAGTAGTCGTCGATGCCCGGGGTGACCAGGTCGCGATGCCCGAGGTCGGGTACGCCGGCCATCGCCGCGCGGACCGTGGTCGTCGGCGGACCCGCCGTCCCCCACTGGTCGGAGAGTTCGGGCGTACGCTTCCAGGTCCGGCACAGCCAGCGGTCCTCGTCGATCTGGGCCACCTCGGAGGTGTATTCGCATACCAGCCCGGCCGGGTCGGTGAAGTACGAGAAGGTGTTGTCGCCCGGGCCGTGCCGGCCGGGACCCCACTGCGGGGCGATGCCGCTGCGTTTGAGACTGCCGAGCCCCCGCATGAAATGGTCGAGGCTCTCCATCTCGTAGGCCACGTGGTTGATCGACGGGAAGCCGGCCTGGTTCAGGGCGATGACGTGATGGTCGGAATTACAGCGCAGGAAGGTCATCTGGTGTTCGGACCAGTCCGAGATCCGCATACCGAGCACCTGGGTGTAGAAGTCGGCGGTGCGATCGATATCGCTGGTGTTGAGCACGACATGCGCGAGTTTGCGGGGGATCGCCCGGCGGCCGGCGGGTTCCTGCGCCGAGACGGCGAACGTATCGGCGGACAGTTCCAGGCAGCGGCCCTCCGGATCGACGAGTTGCAGACCGTAGCCGCCACCCGCGTCGTCGAGCGGACCGGGTTCGCGCAGGAGCGGGATGCCCAGCTTCTGCAGTGCGCGGGCCGCCTCGTCGACCTCACGCGGAGTCCCGAGCGCGAACGAGATCCGGTCCAGCGCGTTCCCGGCGCCGGCGCGCAGCTGCAGCACGTGGTGCTCACTGCCCGTGGCACGCAGCCAGAAGGTGTCACCGTCTTCGTCGACGGTGCTCAGCCCCCAGGCCTCGTGATAGAAGTCGCGCGAGCGGACCGGATCGGGCACGGTGACCGATACCGACCGCAACGCCCGCAGAGTACAGACCGGTGTTCCGGAGAATCGCATGATCGACCTTTCTGTCGAGGGTGGCCGGTTACAGGTCGAGGACGAGTTCGGCGGAGCGGCACCGGGAAACGCAGACGAACATGGTGCCGCCGGTCTGCTGTTCCTCGGGCGAGAGCAGGAAGTCGCGATGCTCGATGTCGCCCTTGACGACGCCGACCTCACAGGTCCCGCAGATACCTTCGGTGCATGAACTCTCCACCGGCACACCGGCGTTCTGCAGTGCGCTCAGAACCGAGACCTCCGGGCCGACCGGGATCCGGCGCCCGCTGCCGGCGAGGATCACGTCGAATGCCGTGTCCGCCCCGGTGGCGACCGGTTCGGGTGCCTTGAATCGCTCGATACGCAACTGTCCGGGATCCGGGAGCGCGTCCCGGCAGGCGGACATCAACGACTCGGGACCGCAACAGTAGGCGACGGCATCGGCGTCGATATCCCCGAGCAGCCCGGCGAGGTCGGGGAATCGACCCGCTGCCTCGTCGTCGGCGTGGATCGTCACGCGATCGGCGGGCAGGGAGTCGATCTCGTCGAGAAACGCCATCGTCGACCGGGATCGTCCGGTGTAGAGCAGCGTCCAATTCGCACCCGCACGGTGCAGGGTGCGCACCATCGAGAGGATCGGGGTGATACCGATCCCGCCCGCGACCAGGATGTGGCGGGCCGCGGTGTCGAGCGCGAAATTCTGGCGGGGCCCTTCGACCTCGAGCAGCCCACCGACCGGCAGGAGGGCGTGGAGATGGGTGCTGCCGCCCCGCGAATCCGGTGTGCGCAGCACCGCCACCGTCCAGCGCGACCGGTCCGCCGGGTCCGAGCAGAGCGAATACTCCCGGACGAGCCCGTTCGGCAGATGCAGCGCGAGATGCGCGCCGGGTTCCCAGGCGGGCAGCTCCGCACCGGACGGGTCGACAAAGGTCATGCTGATGACGCCGTCGGCTTCCCAGGTCTTCTGCTGGACGCGCAGCGTCCGCCTCATCGGCTCGTCCATCGGGCTCTCCTCGTACTTCTTCCGGCTCGGATCAGCGGGTGACGCCGAACATTTCGGAGCTGGGCGGGTAGGTGGGCAGCTGCGGCTTGGGGGTGCCGATGATGACGCAGAACAGCGCGTCGGAATCGGAGACGTTCGCGAGGCTGCGCGGCACCCCGGCGGGGACTCGGATCAGGTCGCGGTAGCCGAGCGTGCGCACCGCCTTCTTCGTCCCGTCCTCGACATCGTGCACGGCGACCTCGATCTCGCCCTCGAGCACGTAGAAGACCTCTTCGACGTCGTGATGGGTGTGCTCGGGGCCGACCGCGCCCGCGGGCAGGCGCATATTGGAGAAGGTGAAGTGGTCGGCCTTGATGATGTTGTTGTCGGTGTCGTGATTGCCGGTGGCACCCGAGCCGATGTAGCGGATCTGTGCCCGCTTGAACCGGTCGCCGCCCTTGGCCGCCTGGAACCCGAGCGTGTCCCAGTCCTCGTAGCGGGTGTCGGCGGCGGCGATGCAGGAGTCGATCAGGGCGTCGAGATCGACGCCGGTCTTTTCGGTGCTGGACATGATGTGTGCCTTCCTCTGGGGGTGATCCGTGGGACGCGGGTGCGTCACCCGCGGTGGGCGATGGCCTCGATCTCGACCGTCGCGCCGTAGGGCAGCGCAGCGACCTCGACGAACGACCGCGCTGGGCGCGGTTCGGCGAACACCGCCTCGTAGTGCCGGTTCGCCTCGTCACGCAGGGCGACGTCGGTGACGAAATAGGTGGTCTTCACGACGTGCTCGAGCGTCATATCGATGGTCGAGAGCCGCTCGCTCAGCCGCGCCATCGCGGCTTCGAGGGCTTCCCGGCGGCCGGGGACCGCGACCCCGTCCGCATCGACCGACAGTGCGCCGGAGACGAATCCGAAGCCGGCGATACCGAAGGCCGGGCTATAGGGATGAGCGCTCATGGTGCTCCCTTCTCACAGACCTGCCCAGGGCAGCGGCTGCCCGGACACGTCGAGGTAGATGCTCTTCTGGTTCATATAGGACCGGATTCCGTCGCGGCCCTTCTCGGTCCCGATACCGCTGTCCTTCAGCCCGCTGAAGGGGGTCGAGATGCTGAACTGTTTGTAGGTGTTGATCCACACCGTTCCGGCCTGCACGGCACGGGCCGTGCGCCAGGCGCGCCGGTAGTCGGAGGTCCAGATTCCGCAGGCCAGGCCGAACACCGTGTCGTCGGCCTGGGCGACGACATCGGCCTCGTCCTCGAACGGGAGCACGACGGCGACGGGCCCGAAGATCTCCTCCTGGCAGATCGTCGCGCTGTTCGGGACACCGGTGAGCACGGTGGGCAGGTAGTAGGCGCCCGTGGCGAGGGCGGGATCGGCGGGGACCGCGCCGCCGCACAGCACCGTCGCACCCGCGCGCACCGCGTCGTCGACCATCGCCGCGACCCCGTCCCGATGTTCGTGGGAGACCATGGGCGCCACCTGGGTGCGCGGATCGGTACCCGGTCCCACCCGCAGTGCCGTGGTCGCCGCGACGAGCCGGTCGACGAACTCGTCGTACACCGCGCGCTGGACGAAGACCCGGGAACCCGCGATACAGCTCTGACCCGACGAGGAGAAGATGCCGTACAGGACCCCGGCGAGTGCCTGCTCGAGATCGGCGTCGGCGTAGACGATGGTGGGCGATTTCCCGCCGAGTTCGAGCGTGATCGGCATCAGCTTCTCCGCGGCGATATGTGCCAGCGCGCGACCCGTCCCGGTGCCACCGGTGAACGAGATCTTGCCGATGCCCGGATGCCGGGCGAGCGCGTCGCCGACGGTCCGGCCCGGGCCGGGCAGCACCGACAGCAGACCGGGCGGCAGACCTGCCTCCTCCGCCAGCCGGGCCAGCAACAGGGTCACCCACGGCGCCCATACCGGCGGTTTGGCGACCACCGCGTTGCCCGCGGCGAGAGCCGGGGCGATCTTCTGCGCATCCGAGGCGATCGGCGAATTCCACGGGGTGATGGCGCCGACGACGCCCATCGGTTCGTGGGTCGCGAAGGTGAGGAACGGACCCCGCCGGGGCGTGATCGCCTCTTCCATCGTCTCGAGCGCCGACGCCATGAACCGGAAGGTGCCGGCGGCGCTGCGCGCGAGTGCGCCGGTCTCGGCCAGCGTCTTTCCGGTGTCGACGGTTTGCAGGGCGGCGATGCGGTCGGCGTTGGCCTCGATCGCGGTGCCGATGCGGTACAGGACGGCCGCACGCTCGTGCGGTAGCAGTTCGGTCCAGCCGGAACTCGCGACGGCCCGCAGGCCGCCGTCGACGGCCAGGTCGACATCGTGTGCCACGGCGCCGTGCAGGCGGGCGAAGACCCGGCCGGTGGCCGGATCGACCGATTCGATGACCTTGCCCGAGCCGCGTACCCACCGGCCGGCCACGAAGATCTCGTCGGTCGTGTCGGGGACCGGTCCGGCCGCCCACGAACGGTCGAGGTCCGCGGTGTCGGCGGGCACGGTCCGGGGTTCCGGCCCGAAGGCGGAGGTCCCGCTCGCCGCCTGCGGCGAACGAGTGCTCGTGCTGCTCTGTAAGTCCATCGGAGTCTTCATCCGTTCCCTCTGTCGCAGCACTTGTCCGGGGCAGTCACAGCTCCGAATCCCTCCAGTAAAAGAGTCTGAGCTAAAAGATACTTTGCGTCAAGATGTCTGCGTGAAATTGTGGTGCCGGTCCGGCCCGGGCCTCTTCCAGATACTCGCCGTAGCGTCGAACGGGCCGGTCAGGCGATGAGATTCGGCGAGCCGGTCAGGTGCGCCAGCGTCCGCAGGATCGAGTACGGCACCACCGCGCTGGTACGCGGATTATCCGCGCTCGGCAGATTCTCGATCTTGATCGAGTACCTGCCGATCGGCCCCGAAGCCTCTATCTCGTGACAGGTCAGCTCGGCGTCCGGATCGGCGTACAACTCGACCGATACCGTCTCCCAATCGCTCACCGCGAAACTCACCGCGGCGGCGACATTGAGCGATTTCGGGAACAGCCGCGCCGCTTCGGCCGAGCTGCCCGCGAATACGCGCAGTCGCGTCGCGGTGGTACTGATCCGGTGCTGCTCCGCCGCGTCCATCCACGGTTGCACCAGCGACCGCGGCGATTTCGTCGACCGGACGAGCACGCGGTCGAACGGCGCCGCGTCGCGTGCGGCCGCGAGCAGGTCGAGACCGCCGACCGCACCGTGTGTACACACGACCCGACCCGGTCCACTACCCGCGACCTGTTGCGCGAACGCGGGATCCGACAGCGCGCCGACCGACGACACCAGCAGGTCGCACCCCGCATCGACCACTTGTCGCCCGACTTCCCAAACCGCCTCCTGCGAGGCGCATTCGACCACCACATCCGCGATCTCGAGCGCGTCCGCGAGCGAGAGCGCGGGCGCCGGGAGGTCCTCGACCGGAGACCGATTGACGATCCCGACCAGCTCGGCGCCGGGCACATCGCCGCGGCCGAGCCGATCGGCCACAACCGCGCCGATACTCCCGTAACCGAGCACGCACACCCGCACCGGTTCCCGGCCTTCGAGCACCGCGGTGGTGCGGCGCGCGCCGTTGTACCCCGAAGTCATGGCGCTCCCTTGGAAAGAGTTACATTCGGCCGGCGGAGACTGCGCCGTAGGCGGAGGTATCGCCTCATAGCGCCCCCTCGGAATCGATCGGCTGCGGACGGCAGAGACCGCAGCGTACACGGAGGTGTCGCCTCATCATGCCCCTTCCGAAACGGTTGTATGCGGACGGCGGAGGCCGCAGCGCAGGCGGAGATATCGCCTCATGACGCTTCCTCCGCTCCGCGCGCGGCAATCGCCGCGTAGACCCGTTGCGGTGACAGCGGCAGTTCGGTGAGCTGGACACCCACCGCATCGGCGACGGCCTGGGCGATGGCACTGGCGACGGGTAACATTCCACCCTCCCCCATACCTTTGCTGCCGAACGGTCCCGCGCCGTGGCCCTGCTCCTGCGTGATCGAGACGAACCGCTCGGGGATGTCCTCGGCGAGTGGCACCCGGTAGAGCAGCGCCTCGGCGTTGAGGAGTTCACCGTCCGGGTCGTACCGGAGTTCTTCGAACAACGCCTGTCCCAATCCGAATACCGCGGCCCCTTCGTCCTGACCACGGCACGCGATCTTGTTGATCACCTTGCCGGCGTCACCGCTGACCGCCAGTTGCAGTACCGTGATCCGGCCCGTCTCGGGGTCGACCTCCACTTCGGCGGCCGCCCAGCCGATCTCCCAGAACACACACGGTGCCTCGAGCGGCGCCCGGTGATCGTTACGCGCCTTGTAGAAACCGTCGGCGGAGAATTCGAACCCTGTGTTCCCGAAAACCTCCATGATCATCGGGAACAGATCGTGCACGGTCCCGTCGGGAGTGCGCACATGCCAGTCCACGAGCTCGAGCCCGGCGGGATCGACGGCGAGTTGCGTACCGGCCCAGTCGAGTACCTCGTCCCGGAGCTTCTCGGCCGCCGTCCGCACCGCCTGACCCATCACCGCCACACCCGACGACGCGTTGGTCCCCTGGTCGAACGGAGTGTTGTCGGTGTCGATACGCGCGTAGGCCACCCGCGCGGGATCGCAGCGCAGCACCTCGGCGACCAGTTGCGCCATCGCGGAGTGCCCGCCCTGACCCATCTCGGTGAGCGCGCAGTTGAGCAGGATGTCACCCCGCGTGGTGACCTTCACCCTGGCCATCGCCGGTTTGTTGATACCGCCGCCGTCCTTGACGCCGACCGAGACGCCCATCCCCCGGTTCCCGGTGCGGGCACGCCCGTGATAACCGATCGCGTCGGCCACCAGCCGCATCCCCGCCACCAGGTCGGAGTCGATCCCGGACTCGCCCGGCACGAACTCCTCCCCGAGCGCCTTGAGATTGCGTACCCGCAGTTCATACGGATCCAGGCCGAGGCGATCCGCGATCAGATCCACCTGCCGCTCACTGGCCCACGTCGCCTGGGTGCCACCGAAGCCCCGGTAGGCCCCGGCCGGCACGGTATTGGTGGTGACGACCTTGCACACCGAATCGATATGCTGCCAGCGGTATGCGCCGGGCATCCGGTAGCCGGCCTTCTCCGCGACCGCCGGACTGTGCTCGGCATAGGCGCCGCCGTTGAGCAGCACCGTCGACTGCCGTGCGACAAAGGTCCCGTCGGCACGCACACCCGATCTCACGATGAGCGTCGCCGCGTGCTGCGAGACCGTGAGGAACACCTCCTCGGTGGTCATACAGAACCGGACCGGACGTCCACCGCTGAGCTGGGAGAGCCGGATCGCGACCGGATCGGCCTTGGGCCCGTTCTTCGCGCCGAAACCGCCACCGATCAACGGGACGTGGACGCGGATCCGGTTCTCCGGCAGCCCGAAAACGCGCGCGAGTTCCTTACGCAGGTTGAACGGCGCCTGCGTGGAGGTCCACACCTCGATCTCGTCGGCGCTCGCCTCGGCGACGGTCACGAACGGTTCGAGATGCATATGGTTCATCCGCGAGAACTCGAAGGTGTCCTCGTAGATGTGGTCACACATCTCCCAGACGTCGGGCGAACCGGTGCGGTACCGGAACTCGTAGCTCACGTTCGGTTCGCTGCGCAACGACGCCGACGCGCCCTCCCCGTACTTCGGGATCACCCCGAACGGCTCGTCCGGATGGATGACCGGCGCCGATTCCGCGAGGGCCTCGTCGACGGTGAATGCCGCCGGCAGCACCTCGTACTCGACCCGGATCAGGTCCAGCGCCGCGAGCGCGGTGCGCTCGTCGACGGCCGCGACCGCGGCCACCACGTCACCGACGTACCGGACGACACCGGTCGCGACCACCGGCTGGTCCTTGACCATGGTCCCGTAGCACTGCAAACCGTCGATCTCGTCCTGGGTCACGATCGCGGTGACACCCGGCAGCGCCCGTGCGGCCGCCGTGTCGATGGAGACGATGCGGGCATGCGCGTGCGGACTGCGCAGCACCTTCGCGTGCAGCATGCCCGGGCGCACGATATCGGCCCCGTACACGGCCCGTCCGGTCACCTTCGCCGTCGCGTCCGCGCGCGGGCCGTCGCGGCCGACCACCCGGTGTTCCGGTGGTGCCGTCGGCAACTCCCGGATCCGGTACCCGCCGACCGTTTCCCCGCCGTCGACAAGGTGGGTACGCGCCTCGACCAGCGGGCCGGCGGCCGCCGACCGATCCGATACCGCTGTCATTCGCGATCCCCGTCCTGCGCGGCCGTCAGTTCCGCCGCGCGTTCGACGGACTCCATGATCATTTCGTAGCCGGTACAGCGGCAGGTGTTCGAACTGATCCATTCGCGAATGGTGCCGCGGTCCGGACAGGGTTCCCGGCGCAGCAGACCGGTGGTCAGCATCAGCATCCCGGAGGTGCAGAAACCACACTGGTAACCACCGCATTCCGCGAACGCGCGCTGCTGCGGCGAGAGGGTTCCGTCCAGGGCCGCCAGTCCCTCGACGGTCTCCACCGCGGCGCCGTCGACCGCGAACGCGAATGTCGAGCAGGAGGCGACCGGCACATCGTCGACGAGTACCGTGCAGGCTCCGCAGACACCGCGCTCACACGAACGCCGCACACCCCGGCAGCCGAAGTCGTCGCGCAACACATCGAGCAGGACCGCGCTGGAATCGATTCTGCAGTTGTGTTTCTCGCCGTTCAGGCTGAACTCTATCGAGGTGTCGAGCGCGCTCGGCGGAACTTCCGCGCCGGCCGGTCTCGTCTCGGCATCGGGATCACACATGCGGTTGGTCCTCACGCTGGGGAGTGGCAGCGGCTGCCTCGTGGAGCAGCCTGCGGGTCAGCACCGCGACGAGGTGCCTGCGGTACTCGGCGGACCCGGTGTAATCGCCGATATCGTCCGGGAGTTGCGCGGCGAGGGCCGCGGCGGTCGGCACCGCGTCGATACCGGCCGCCGACGTGGCCTCGGTGTCGACGCGCAGCGAGATACCGCGGCGGTACTCCGACCCCGCGGTGGCGTGGACGGACAGGGTGGCGCCGGCACCCCGCCGGATCGCGAGCGCGACCGTCGTGGTCGGGCGCATCGACCGCTCGTACCCGAACCACACCAGATCCGCGGTGGACACCTCGATACCGGTGAGCAGGGCGGTGGTGTCGTCGGTCCACAGGTCGCCGGGTGCGAGAGTGCGGTCGTCCGAAATCGACAAGCGGGCGTCGAGGGCGCCCAGCAGCAGCGGCATCTCGTAGCGATGGCGCCGGGCCATCAGATTCCCGCCGACCGTGCCGGTGTACCGGATCCGGACGGTGGCGATCCGCGACCATGCTGCCGCGAGTCCGGGGATCGCCGCCGCCACGGTCGCACTGGTCGCCCCCTCGTGATGAGTGACCATCGGCCCCAGGTGCAGGACACCGTCGTGGTGTGTAATCGCTTTCAGGCCGGCGACTTTCCGCAGCGATACCAGCGCCCCGGGCGTACAGCCCTCCCGGATCCTGGCGACGAGATCGCTGCATCCGGCACCGATCACCGCCTCCGGGTCGGCGGCGAGCACCGCCTCCACCTCGGCGACCGATTCGGGGCGGTACAGCCGGAACGGCGCGAGAGCCGATTGACTCTGCGCGACGATTCCGGATCCGTCGACCGTGGCCCGCATCAGTGCGCCTTGCTCGCAACCGAATCGCGCGGACCGTCGGCTGCCACGCCCTCACCGCGAAGCAGCCTTGTCACGTGCGAACGGATCTCGACGAATCGTGGATCCGTCTTGGTGGTGATGTGATCGCGTGGCCGCGGCAGATCGACCTCGATCGTCTCGGCCACGATGCTCGGCGGTTTCGACAGCACGATGATGTGATCGGCGAGGTAGACGCTCTCGTCGATATCGTGGGTGACCACCAGGACAGTGATCCCGAGCCGCGCCTGGATCGCCAGGAGCAGATCCTCGAGTTCGGCGCGGGTCTGGGCGTCGACCGAGGCGTACGGCTCGTCCATGAGCAGCAGTTTGGGATGGCTGGCCAGCGCCCGGGCGATGGCGACCCGCTGCTGCATACCGCCCGACATCTGCCAGGGGTAGAGCTTCTCCTTGCCCGACAGGCCGACCGCGTCGATGGCCTCCTGGACCCGGGCGGCGCGCTCCGGCCGCGGCAGCTGCTCGAGCGGGAAGGCGATGTTCTTGTCCACCCGCATCCACGGGAACAGCGAGCGCGCGTAGTCCTGGAACACCATGGCCAGGCCGTCGGGCACCCCGGACACCTGCCGGCCGTCGAAGGTGACCGCACCGGTCGTCGGCACATCGAGCCCGCTGATGATCCGCAGCAGGGTCGACTTGCCGCAGCCGGAGGGCCCGACGATCACGCTGACCTTTCCGGCCGGGGCGTCGGCGGTGATATCGCGGACCGCGAGATTGGTTCCGTAGGACTTCGAGATGCCGGTGAGGACCAGCTCCGCGGACGTGGTCGTCACATCTGTACTAGTCATTTTGCTGAGTCACTCCTCGGTGCCAGGCCAACGCCCGCCGTTCGGCGAATACGAAGATGAAGTTGAGTGCGACGCCCAGGGCGGCCAGCACGATCAGGACCGACCAGAATCCGGTGTAGTCGAAGTCGCGCTGTGACCGGATCAGGAGATAGCCGAGACCGTTCTCGGCCTTCTGCAGTTCGGAAATGATCATGATGATGAGCGACAGCGACATCGCGGTCCGCACACCGGCGAATATCTTGGGCCCGGCGCCGGGCAGGATGATCTGCGTCAGCACATTCCAGCGCGAGATCTTGAACACCGCGGCCGCCTGCATCCGGCCGGTTCCCACGCTCTGCACACCGTCGATCGTGTTGAACAGGATGGGCCAGACCACGGAGAACGCGATGAGGAAGATCTTCGGGCTGTCCCCCGTTCCGAACAGGAAGAAGAACACCCCCAGCAGGGCCGGGCTGGGCAGCGACCGCCCGAGATGGATAAGCGGCTGGAACAGGGCCGTGAGCACCGGAACGATACCCAGCGCGACCCCCAGCGCGACCCCGAGCACGACGGCCAGCAGTAGTCCCGCCATCGCACGGTAGACGCTGGGGAAGAAGTGGTCGAAGGTCGCGTCGCCGAGGAAGAACCGGCCGGCGTCGGCGCTGAAGAAGTCGGTGAAGACCCGCTCGAACGCCTCGAACGGCGGCGCCACGATCAGTGAGCCGACCTCCGACTGCGACAGACCCCACCACGCGGCGAGGATCAGCACCGGGACCAGCAACCGGATACCCGTATTGCCCAGCAGCGCCGCCAGGGAGCCGCGGGTGCGCGCGGCCGAGGCGAGTGCGGGAGACTTCGGACCCGGCCGCACGGCCGGCGCGGCGAGTCCCGTGTCGTCGGTCGATGCGACCATCACTGGGCCAGCCCCTTCTTCCAGGCGAACACCTTGTTGTCGAGGGCGGTGAAGACGGTGCTCACCGCCAGGCCGAGGACCCCGGCCACCAGTGTCGCGGCGTATACGGTGTCGAGATTGGTGGCGTTGGCGCTGTTGAGCAGGATGTAACCGCCGATCCCCTGCCCGTTGCCGATCAGCAGTTCCGCGCTGACGGCGACGATGAGCCCGATCGACGCGGCGATCCGGATCCCGGTGAACGCGAAGGGAAGTGCGCTGGGGATCTTGATCCGGCGCAGGATCGCGATCCCCGAGAGGCCGAAGGTCCGGGCCGTCTGCACGGCGGTGGCGTCGGTGGCGCGGACGCCGTACAGGGTGTTCAGCAGGATCGGCCACATACAGGCGAGCGCCACCGTGATCGAGAGCGGCAACATTCCCGAACCCAGCAGCAACACCAGCACCGGACCCAACGCGACCGACGGCAGGACCCGGAAGACCTCGACCGGGAGTTCGAACGCGAGGAACACCTTCGCGAAGGCGCCCATCAGGCCGCCGAGCACCATCCCGGCCACGGTCGCGATCAGCAGGCCGAGCATCCATTCGCGGAGGGTGAACCCGACCTCCTGCCAGAAGATCTGATCTCCGAACAGTGCACCGGTCTCCGCCAGCACCCGGCTCGGCACGGGCAACCCGGGCGTGGAGATCACTCCGGTCCGGATGACCACTTCGGTCAGCGCGGCCGTCCCGAGCACGCCCACGATTCCACAGGCGATCTGCTGTTTCCGGCCGAGCGGCTCACTGAGGAGATTCATCTCAGTCCTCGAGCGTGATGAGGTGCGGGGTGACGTCGAAGCCCTCGGGGATCCGCCCCTGGGCGGCGAGCATCTCGGCGACGGACTGCATCTTCGCCGGATCCATACTCGACGCGAAGATCGGCAGTGACATCGACTGGGCCACCTCCGCGGGGACCTTCGCGACACCGGGCAGCCAGCTGCGGAAATCGGCCTCGTGGGCGGAGATATCGGCCCCGGCGGCGTAGATCGCGCGCGCGAACGCCGCGGTGGTGTCCGGGTTCGCGTCCACGAAATCGTCACCCGCGACGAAGATCGACGCCGGCAGGGCATTGTTGGTGTCCGTCGTGAGGTCCGCGATCTCCCGCATCCCGGCGCCGCGCGCGGCCGAGGAGAACGGCTCGGGGGCGTATCCGACGTCGATCGATCCGGCCTGCACCCCGGGCAACATCTCCGGGAAGGGCACCTCGACGTACCGCGGTTCGATATCGACGCCCTGGTCGGCCGCGAGGTTGCCGATGGTGACATCGCCGATGTTGTTGGTGGTGTTCACGCCGACGGTCTTACCGTTGACATCGGCCAGCGATCGGATCGGCGAATCCGGCTTCACATACAGGATTCCGCTGCCGTCACCGAGGGAGGCCGTATGCGCGACGGTCGTGATCGGCGTCTTGCGGGACTGCGCGATCGCCGCGGAGATCGAGTTGGCGATGCTGAAGTCGAGTTCCCCCGAGGCGACCTTCTGGATACCGATGGGCCCGCCCTGGATCGGCTCGAGCGTTACCGTGAGCCCCTCCTTCTCGAAGTAGCCCTTCTCGTCCGCCCAGTACACCGCCGCATAGTCGGCCAGCGGCAGAACGCCCACCGAGACCTCGGTCTGCTCGAGTGTGCCGTCGGTGGCCGCGGCGGTGCGCTCGCCCGAACCGCTGCACGAGCTCAGAACCAAGGCGGAGCCGGCCAGCAGGGCCGCGGCCGCGAGGCGGATTGTCGTCATGAACGTCTCCTGTCGGGACGATGGTGGCGACCGGGCTGGATTCCACCGCGGTTGCCGAACATCTTGGCTGCAAGAGATTTGTACTTCCTTACCGCTAAGAGGTCAACGCCGGATGGCCGGGAATTCGATGATTAACAGGCGGTTAACCCCCTCGGAATCTGACGTCTCAAACGGAGAGATGCAGGTCACACCCCGGATTTCAGTGTGACGGCCCCCACAGAAGATGCCGGAAAGGTTTCGCGAAGACGCCCCCGAAAACGACGAACGCTCCCAGATCGTGAGATCCGGGAGCGTGCAGAGCGGGCGCTCAGGCGGTGCGATCGACCGCGGCGCCCTCCCCCGCCGGCAACGCGGCCATTCGCAGCGACCCCTCCAGCACCGTGAGCAACCCCGCCAGCTGAGCCTTCTGATGGGGGTCCAGGCCCACCAGCATGTGCGCGAGTTCGGCGAAGTGCGCATCGGCGACCCGGTCCACGAGATCGCGCCCCGCGTCGGACAGGGTCACATAGACCACCCGGGCATCCTCGGGGTCGCGCTCCCGCAGCACCAGCCCGGCCTCCTCCAGCCGGTTCACCCGCAGCGTCAGGCCACCCGTCGTGACGAGCGTCTGCTTCGCCAGCTCACCCGCCGTGCGCCGGAACTCCGGCTCCGCGCGGCGCAGGCACGCGAGGACATCGAACCCCGCCTCATTGG
The DNA here is from genome assembly GCF_000720425.1 of Nocardia rhamnosiphila NBRC 108938. Lineage (GTDB taxonomy): Bacteria > Actinomycetota > Actinomycetes > Mycobacteriales > Mycobacteriaceae > Nocardia > Nocardia rhamnosiphila. The sequence goes on from NZ_JOAJ01000002.1 coordinate 83,608, forward strand.
TGCCGAACTGCTCGAACACACCGTTGATCCGGGAGCGATAGAGCAGGAAGCTGCGATGCATGCGCCCGAAGATCTCCAGCGCGGAGACATCGAGTTCGGGCCGCGACTGGGCCCATTGCCGGATGATCTCGCCGACACCGTCCGAGTTTTCCGTCACTGCCTCTGCCACAACCCATCCCTCGTCGCCGACCGGCTTACCTTTGCGCAAAGGTACTGTACGATCTTTTCTATCATCCCACCAGCGCGGGACTCCGGCGATCGTCTCGCCGGGAAAGCTCGGTCGCCGAGTCGACGCGAACGCCGATAGCGGCCACCGGCCGCGAACCGCGTATCGGTCGACGGTACGCGGACCGGCACGACAAGGCAGAGGGTAGCCCGGATGCACGAGGTGCTGAACACAGTGGCCCGATGGCAGGCAGCCGGAATCGACTGCGCCCTGGTCACAATCGTCCGATCGGCGGGCTCGATTCCGCGGCCCGTCGGCACCGTCATGGCCGTCGCGCGAGACGGGACCGTCGTCGGCAGCATTTCGGGAGGCTGCATCGAGAGCGATGTCTTCCATCTCGCCACCGAGGTGATGACCACCGGACAAGCGACCGTCCGCCGGTACGCGGTCGACGATGCCGGCGCCGGATCTGTCGCGCTGATGTGTGGCGGCTCGATGGATGTCCTGGTCCAACGCGCGGGGCCGAGCGATATCCCCGGTCTCGCACTGGTCGCGGACAGCGTCGCGGCGGGCCGGCCGGTCGCGACGGCGACCGTCGTCTCCGAGGGCGCCCACCTGGGCAGGTCGATTGTCACCACCGGCACCGTCCGGTCGGGCACCTGCGGCGATCCGCTCCTGGACGCGGCCGTCGTCGCCCGGGCCACCCGGCACCTCGAGGCCGGCACGGTGACGACCGTACAGCTGGGCGAGTCCGGAGACTGCGCCGAAACCGCGCTGTCGGTATTGATCTCGTCCATCGCGCGGCCGCCGAGCATGCTGGTGTTCGGCGCGGTCGACTTCGCCCACGCGCTCGTCCGGGCGGCGAAACTCCTGGGGTACTCGGTGACACTGTGCGACGCCCGGCCGGTTTTCGCGACTCGCGAACGCTTCCCGGAAGCCGACGAAGTGGTCGTGATGTGGCCCCAGGACTACCTGAAGCAGGCGGCGATCACACCGTCCACCGCCATCTGCGTTCTCACCCACGATCCGCGCTTCGACGTGCCGGCCCTCGAGATCGCCCTACGTTCCGACGCGGGCTACGTGGGCGCCATGGGCAGCCGGCGGACACACACCGACCGGATGGAACGTCTCCGCGCCGCCGGGGTGACCGACGCCGAGCTGAGTAGGCTGTCCTCCCCGATAGGTCTGGATCTGGGCGCCGCGACACCGGAGGAGACCGCCGTCTCCATCCTCGCCGAGGTCATCGCCCTGCGCCGCGGCGGCAGCGGGGGCCGGCTCGGACGCAGCGCCGGACCGATCCACCCACCGGAGCCCGCCGAGACGAACCACCGAGATCTCCTCGACACAGCGTAGGAACCGCGGCCCGCCCACCTCGGCCGACCGGCCGAGTCACGCGTGCCGCCTATCACTCCGGGCGTCCGGGCCCGGCGAAGGCACCACGGAAGCAGATCAGCGCCGACGAGCGTCGCGAACGGCTTCTCGCCGCGTCGCTGCGGGTGCAGCGGGAGAGGATCGGCGCGGCGACCACCCGCGCCCGCTGCGACCTCGATGCCGCCCGGCCCGAAGTCTCCCCCGGCGTGACACCGGCGGACAACATCCGCACACTGCCGATCGGTGTAGATCAGAAGTACTCGGCGGCGACTCGATACAGTGCCGGGTGAGCGGTGGCGATCGTTCTCGCTTCGTCGGCCGAAGCGACGACCGTGGGATTCAGACCGGCGGCCTCACACGCTTCGGCGCTGTCCCAATGCGCGATATCGACGAGCTGGAACCGCGCGTCCGGCAGTATCGCCCGGTGCAGGCGGACATCGCGGAATCCGGGTGCGGTGCGCATGCGTGCCGCACGGGCACGCCACTGGTGAACGAATTCGTCGATCAGCTCGGCGGGGAGTTCGATGGCATTGACGAATGTGACGCCCTCGGTCGTCCGAGGTTCGTCTCCGTCATCGACCGGCGGCACCGCTGCGACCGGGGTGTCCCGAATCGTTCGCCCTCGATCGCTGCTACGGTTCGCCGTCCAGGCATCACCGCGACGTTCGTGCTCGAGCACCTCCTCGGCGAGCGCCGCGGTCTCGGCGCCGAACAGCCGCTCGACAAGCCACAGCCCGAGATCGATACCGGAGGTGACCCCGGCCGAGGTGACCAGATCGCCGTCGTCGACGACGCGACCGCCGACCACCACCGCCCCCTGCTGCCGGAGATCGTGCTCGGCGATGTGATGTGTCGTGCACCGTCGTCCGGTGGTGATCCCGGCCGCCGACAGCAGCAGCGTTCCGGTGCAGGTGGCCGCGAGGATCAGCCCCGGACGCCGGGCCGCGATCAACGCACCGGGCACAGCGCCGCGGCGGATCTGCTCCTGGACGGGAGACCCTTCGCCGTAGCCGCCGCCGGGCACCACGATCAGATCGGCGCGGCCCGGGGACCACGGGGTGCGGATGGTGATCTCGAGACCTGCCGCGGTGGTGACGGTGCCCGGACCGTCGACGGTGACGAAGCTGTGCTGCACCTCGCCGACCACGCCCAGCGCAGTGACGGGGCCGATGAAGTCCTGGTCTTCCACCCCGTCGTAGAGCACCGTATGTACACGAAGAGTCATCGAATCCTCCGGTAGGAGTTGCGGTTACCTCCTGAGTATCGCGGTGGACGGACGAGCCGAACAGTGGCTTGATCGCCACAGTTACGTAAGATCTGGCCATGCATTCTGTCGCTGTGCTGGCTGTTGACGGAGTCGTGGGTTTCGAACTGGCGATTCCGTGCCAGGTCTTCTCCCTCGCCCCCGGCTACCGCGTCCGCGTGTGTGCCCAACGGAAGAAGAACATGATCGCGACGGCCGCCGGGGAGGAAGTGTTCGCCTTCTCCTCGCGCTACGGCCTCGACGATGCGCTCGACGCCCAGACGGTGATCGTCCCGGGCGCCGACCCCGATGCGGTGCCCGACCCGCGCGTCCTGCGGGCTGTGCGGGCGGCGGCAGACCGTGGCGCCCGAGTGGCCTCGATCTGCACCGGAGCCTTCATCCTTGCGGCCGCGGGACTATTGGACGGCCGGAAGGCGACAACGCACTGGCTGCTCGCCGACCACCTCGCGGACCGATACCCGTCCGTGACGGTGGACCCGTCGGTCCTGTTCATCGACGACGGAACGATCCTGACCTCCGCGGGCGTCGCGGCGGGCCTGGATCTGTGCCTGCATCTGGTGCGCCGCGACCGGGGCGCGGCGGTGGCGGCCGACACGGCACGGCAGATCGTGATGCCACCCCAACGGGCGGGCGGGCAAGCACAATTCATGGCGCGGCCGGCGCCCGCCGCGCCATCCGACGACCTCGGCCCGACATTGCGGTGGATGCAGGACAACCTCGCCACACCGATATCCCTGGCCGACATCGCCACCAAGGCCTCGATGAGCACCCGCAGCCTGTCACGGCGATTCCGAGCCCATACCGGTACGACGCCTACGCAATGGCTGCTCGACCGCCGCCTCCACCGGGCCCGGGAACTACTCGAGACGACCACGCTCCCCATAGAGAGCATCGCCGCAACGGCAGGATTCGGATCGATCGAAACCTTCCGGTACCACTTCGTCCGGCACGTCGGCACCACTCCCGCGGCATACCGGTCGACATTCCGGACAGCGCCGACCGCATAGCCGGCAATCTCGGCACTCGATTTTTCCCGCTACCACTGGTCGCAAACTGTTGCCGGTGCGCCGCACCGGCCGAACACGGCGGCCGTGTTCGCAGCGTGCCGGGTTCGGACCGGCGCTCATCTCCGAGAAGGACACGATCTAGGCTCCCCATCATGATCGGTGATCTCGGCTTCCGCTGCTCGTGCTGCGGAGCGCACCACCCCGAATTGCCCATGAGCTACACGACCGACGCCCCCGCTGTATGGGACCCGGCTTTCGCTACCGCCGACGACTGCCTGCTCTCGTCGGACCAGTGCGTGATCCGCGCACAGCACTACTTCGTCAAAGGTCTGATCGAGATACCGGTCATCGACAGCGACGAAACATTTTCGTGGGCGGTCTGGGTGTCGCTCAGCAGCGAAAACTACTCCCGCGTGACAGACCTGTGGAACACCGCCGGCCGCGAAGCCGAGAAGCCCTACTTCGGCTGGCTCACCACCGACCTCTCGGTCTACTCGCCCACAACCCTCGATCTGAAGACCCGACTCCACACCCGCCCGGTCGGCGAGCGTCCCTTCATCGAGCTCGAACCCACCGACCACCCCCTCGCCGTCGAACAACGCACCGGCATAACCCGGGACCGGGTACGCGACATCGCCGAGGCGATGCTGCACACTCCGCACCACAGCAAACGGCAATGAGGGACGATGCGCGAGCGCAGCTACCCCCTCGGCCACCGGCACGCCTGAGTCGCCGGGCCCGGTACTTTCTCGAAGCACACGCGGTGCGTGTTCCCCACCAGGACCTCCGCCGCTGTCGGGACGTGTGGCTCGCGCACGGGATACCCGCGGCGGAGATCGACCGGGCCGTGGCCTTCCAGGACGCCTGGGGCGGCACCGCCCTCCCTCCGGCCCCCGCCTACGAGGGCGGCCCCCGCGTGCTGGACGCCGATGTTCCCGAGGCCGCCGCGGAGGGGTGGCGCTTTCGGGCCGGCGACTGCCGCGTGTCCATGGCCTACGGATTCGTGATCGGGCCCGGCGGCGAATTCGGAATCGATGCCGAGCGTTGGACCCCTCTGCATGCCGGCCCGCAGGGATGGGTGGAAGCCCTGGCACTGGCCCACCACGCCGGTCGCTGGGCCCGGACTGTCACAAAGATCACGGGCGACGCCGTCGAACAGCTGGATCTCGACGGCTTCGAACCGGTACCCGAAGTCCAGGGACTCACCGATACCTGGTGGCGCGGCGCGGATTCCCTCATCGCCATCTACGACGGTGAAGCCGTCGGCTTCGCCGCCCCGCACTGCCGGGAGGCACATATCTACGGCGGACTCGACGCGTGGGGCCTCGACGGCCACTGACTCGGGGCGATATCCGGCTACTCGGCGCCGCGAGAGGTGAAGTCGAAGGATCCGCCGTCGATACCCCAGGAGATGACCCGCTCGGGGTGAATTCGGATGATCGCACGTTCCTGGGTCGGGAACGGCGGTTCTTCGTCATCGAGCGCTTCGGCCGTGCCGCGCACCTCGATGCCGCGAATCACGTACGGGTCCAGCGAGACCTGCTGATCGATGACGAACGACACCCGGCTACCCGCCTCGATATTCCGGAACTTGCGACTGGCACGCATCCGCATGCCCCCGATGTCGATCGTGCCGTCGGTGTTCACCCGATAGCCGGTCGGGTTGTTCTGCACCACACCGTCGTGCGACACCGTCGCCAGCCGTCCGATCCCGGCCTCCGCGAGGAACTGCTGTTCATTACTGGTGAAGGACATGTCGATTACTCCTCGGTGAATCCGCTATGAGGTGTGCCCCGGCAATCAGCCGGATGTTGTCGGATGCGGGAAGGGCAAGCTGTTGCCTGCCACGACCCGCCCGTCGATGTTCCTAGCATCGCTAGGAACCAGAGCAAAGGTACCATTCGTTCGCTACCTTGTCTAGCGATGCTAGTTTTCAGAGGGCTTCCGCGAAGCGCTGCCGGCGGATCAGCGAGATAAAGGTGGAACCCGCCTGGATCCGCAAGGATCGACCCCTGGCGGCTATGTTGAGCGAAGGCCGGATGGCCGGATAGCGCTGGACAAGGGAACGCAATGAGAGCCGTCGTCTACCGCCGCTACGGCGGGCCTGAAGTGCTGTCGGCAGAAGAGACCGCGAAACCGGACCCCGGGCACGATCGAGTGCTCGTCCGGGTTCACGCCGTATCGATCAATCTGTCCGACTGGGAGTGCCTACAGGGCACACCGTTGTACGCCCGAATCGGCGGGCTGCGCAGGCCCGCAAGACAAGTGCTCGGGTCCGATATCGCAGGAGTCGTCGAATCCGTCGGCGCCGGTGTGACCCGGTTCCGGCCCGGCGATGCGGTGTACGGGGACAACCTCGGCCTCAAAGGCGGTTTCGCGGAGTACGCCGTGGCACCGGAGTCCGCCTTGGCCCCCAAACCCGATTCGCTGACCTTCGCCCAGGCCTCGACACTGCCGCAGGCGGGAGCGATCGCGCTGCAGGGCATCGCGGGCACCGGTCCCGGCGATTCGGTGCTGATCAACGGTGCGGGTGGAGGTTCGGGGTCCTTCGCCGTCCAACTCGCCAAACGGCTCGGCGCGCACGTGACCGGGGTCGACAACGGCGAGAAGCTCGACTACATGCGGTCCGTCGGTGCCGACGAGGTGATCGATTACCGCGACCAGGATTTCACCCGGGCCGGCACCTACGATCTGGTGCTCGACCTCGTCGCCCGGCGCTCTGTGTTCGCGTACCACCGGGCGCTCGCCCGGGGTGGCCGGTACCGCTGCGTCGGCGGAACCACAAGGACCCTGGTGAGGCTGTTGACTGCGGGAACCGTCGTGGGCGGGCTGACGGGCCGGCGAATGGGGGTGCTGGCGGTGAAGTCGGGGCCGGCGCACTTCACCCCACTCGCCGGCCTGTGTGCGGCCGGGGAAATCCGGATTCATATCGACCGCCGTTTCGCGCTCGACGAGACCCCCGAAGCGCTCGCATACGTCGGAGCCGGGCATTCGCTCGGCAAGGTCGTGATCGAGGTCATGTGATGACGTACACGTCCGGCCTCTGATCCGCTTCGAGTGCGGTTCGATCCCGATGATCAGCACTGCCCGGCCGGGTTTCGGTGTTCGAGCCTTCGAACTGTGTGGCGTACGGACCATTTGATTCGGCACCGCCTAAGGTCTCACTCGGTCCGCCCATCAGGGGCAGCTGAGTGGAGGGGTTCGAAGTATGAAGTTCGAGAAGACGACTGCCGCCGTTTTCATGACCATCTCGGCCATGGGTATCACCTCGGCAACCGCCCGTGCAGAGCCTGCCGTAACGAGCCAGCCGACCGCCGTGACCGTGGGGGACACCACTTCCGGTGTCGATCACGGGATCAACTACCGGATCACCGTTTCGCCGGTCGACGGGGTCGTTGTCACCACCGTCGAGAATGGCAGGTTCGGGCCGGCACAAAACGGTGCGGTGGTGCTCGAAGCCGGCGACGGAACGGCCGTGGCCGAAGTGCCGCAGTGGTACGCCGCGAACGGCCGTTGGATATCGATTGCGCAGCACATCAGTGCGGACGGCCACACCCTGACACTGACACCGGCCACGACAGCGGACGATAACGCGCGAGTGCAGGACATCAGCTCCTACAGCCGACTCGTGGAGCAGATCGACAAGAATCTGCCCGGCGTCGTCGGCGGTGCCATCGTGGGCGGCATCCTCGGGGCATGTCTGTTCCTGATCTGGGGAGTCAGCATTCCTGTGGGTGTGCTGGTCGGTGGGACAGTCGGCGGATACGTCATGGGCGGCCCGGAGTTCCTCGACGCGGTACAGGCGTTCGCCACCGGCCGGCCGTGATCACGGGCAGGTGAAACAACGGCCGACCGGACGCTCGCCCGATCTCGGCCGGATCCTGCCGCACGTCACGGATTCGAACCGGTCGGCGCCATGACGCACCATCGACTACCCGGACCCGCGACACCGCGCGCCTGGAGCCGACGGCGAGCGCCCGGACCCTGTGTAGGGCTTGTCGGGTCAGATTGTCAGCGGCGCGGATTCGGGAAACTCCACCGGCAGTGCGGTCAGCGCACGCTGGAAAGGCCCGGGGCGCCAGGTGAGCTCCTCGGCCGGTACGGCGAGACGCAGTTCGGGTAGCGCGTCGAGCAGCTGGTCGATGGCCTCCTGCGCCACCAGGTAGGCCACCTCTTTCGCCGGGCACATATGCGCTCCGATACTCCATGCGAGGTGGGCACGGTTGTCGGTGTACGCCCCGGTATCGATGGCCGGATCGTTGTTGCACGCGGCGAGGCTGATCATCACCGGCTGATGAGCGGGCAGCCAGACCCCGTCGATCAGCACCGGCTGGCGGGGGAAGGAGATCGCGTAGTTCGCCACCGGCGGGTCGGTGAACAGCACCTCGTCCACGGCGTCCCGGGTCGACAGGCTCCCGCCGAGGATGCCGCCCGCGAAACGCTCGTCGGTGAGTATCAGCCGCAGCGAATTGACGATCAGGTTCTGTAGCGGTTCGATCCCTGCGCCGAAGAAGCTGTAAACGTTGTGCAGCATCTCCTCGTCGTCGAGGTTCGCCGGGTCGTTCACCATCCGGGTGACGATGTCCTGACCGGGCTTGCTCTTCTTGAGGCTCACCAGATCGGCCATGGCCTGTTCCAACATGGCGTTGCCCTCGGCGGCGGCCGCTGTCGATCCTTCGATCATTGTGGCCATTCCTGCCGCCGCGCGTTGGCTGATGTCGGCCGGACAGCCCAGTATGTCGTTGAGGAGCGCGAAGGTCAGCGGGAACGCGTACTGCTCGATGAGTTCCGCCGAACCGGTGGTGCAGAAAGCGTTGATGAGCGGCACGGCGATCTTTTCCACTCGGCTGTGCAGCGAGTAGAGATCGACCCCGTTCACCCCGGCAACGGTTGCCTGCCGGTAACGGGCGTGCACAGGGCCGGAGTTCCGCACAGCCGACGGACGCCATTCCAGCAGGGGAAGAACGGGGCAATCGCGCGGGATATCTCGCTGCCAGATACGCGAATCCGCCGGGAAGTGCTCAGGATCGTTGAGGATGCGCACCGCGGTGTGGTAGCCGACGACGAGTGTCGCCGGGACGCCGGGAGCCAGCTCGACCGGCACCAACGCGCCGTACCGGCGGCGCATTTCGCGATAGGCGCGGTGCGGTGCCTGGGCGATCTCCTCGGCGTAGAACGGAACCCGGGGCCCGTCGGCGCTCTGGGGTGATCCGTGGATGAGCGGAAGTGCGGTGGACTGAGCGTCGGGCGGCGGCGGAAACAACTGTGTCACTCCATATGTGCAGACGGATGTGGCGCCCGGAGGCAGCTCTGCCGACGCCACCGGAACGCCCGAGGCGAGACTACTCGAGGGCGGCGCCCGATCCGAACCGACCGCCCGGCATCGACCACTTCGTATCCGATCTGCAATGCGCGGTTTCGTACTCGCCCACAGGTATTGCCGCAGGCTTGCCGTGCGTATTCGAACCGATCGTCGAACAGGCTCTCTTCGTCCCGCTCGCCCTCATCGGACAGCCACTGCCCGGCCGCCCGCCGGCACCGCGGGTTCGCCCGACGTCAGGGAGACACCGACGCTCGATTCACTCGGCCGCTGCGGGTTCACCGGCAATGTCCGGTCGCATGGCTTTGAGGAAAACCTCTACGAGGGCGTCGGCGTATTCGGTGGTCAGCGGGCCGGACCGGAGCAGCCATCGCTGATAGACAGGCGCGTAGAGCAATTCGAGGGCCAAATCGAGGTCGGCGTCGGCGTCGAGTTGTCCGGCTCGTTGCGCGCTGCGCAGCCGGTCCTTCTTGGCCTCGTCCACGGGACCGGCCAGCTTGGCGTGGTACTGGGCGGCGAGGACGGGATCGTTGATGATCTCGGTGTTGAGCGCGCGGATCGGTCCCTCGAACGCGGGATCGGCGAATTCGGCCACCGTCGCCCGCATCACGGTCCGGAGGTCGGCTTTCAGGTCGCCGGTGTCGGGCAGCGCCATGCTCTGGTCCGGCCCCTCTTCGCTCAGCGCCAGGAAGGCGTCCAGGACCACCGCGCCTTTCGAGGGCCACCAGCGGTAGATGGTCTGTTTGCCCACGCCGGCCCGGGCCGCGATGGCCTCGACGGACAGCTTCGTATATCCCAACTCGGAGACCAGCTCACGGGCCGCGGCGAGGATGGCCTGCCGGGAGCGCTCGCTGCGGCGCGCGGGGTCGGGTTGTTTGACCATTCTCAGAGCGTAACACCTAGACGAGACGATACGAGTCGTCTCGATATGGCGAAGGGCGCGACCTACCGCCCGGTCTCGTTACGGCGCATCGAACAAGAGGAGGCGAAGCCCACGTCGCAGCGGATCCCACCGACCTCACCTGCGTGCCGTCTGCGCTCACCGGTGAACCCATCCCTGGTATCCGGTTGCCGGGCGTCCATGCGGAGTGCTGAACTCCCCCGATGCTCCTGATCTGCGGGAACTGGGCAGGAAGTTGAGGCGCGCGGTCCATATGTACTCAGGGTACGGCGGCAACAGGGCGCAGGCAGCTGTCCGGGGGGTCGACGAGAAAGCAGGGTGCCACGCCCCGGGTGGGTCGATAGTCCCCGGGCACACCACCTTCCGCGATGGTCCGGGTGTACGTGCCGACAGCGTCGGTCGGGCGGCGAGTGAGGCCCGGGTCGGTGGTGGTGTCGACGGTGTAGAGGCCGAACCGGGGTCGGAAGCTCCCCCATTCGTAGTTGTCGGTGAGACTCCAATAGTTGTAGCCCATCACGTTCATACCGTCGGCCTTTGCGCGCTGGATCCAGTAGACGGTGTCCTGGAGATGGGCACTGCGAGTGAAACCATCGGCGCGTGGATGTCCGTTGTCGGTGGCCATACCGTTCTCGACGATGTAGAGAGGTTTACCCGGGAAGCGGTCGGCATAGTGCCGGAGGGCGAAGTAGATCCCTTCCGGACGGATCGGAAGCTCCCAGATCGACGGTCCGGGCGGGACGGCGGATCCGACGGCGCCGCCCAGGTACTCGATAATCGTCCGCGCCGCGTCGTAGCCCCAGTAGTAGTCGATTCCGACGTAGTCCAGGCGGGCGGCGATACGGTCGACGAGGGCGCCGTTGATCCGGTCCTCCGCGCCGGCGACGTAGCCGACATTGCTGGTCACCTGCGCATTCGGCCGGACGTGATGGATATGGTCGTAGATACTGTTGTGCGCCTGCGCGATCCGGTCCAGCATCTGCGGGGCGTCGGCGTTGCCGCGGCCGGACTCGTGGGCGATATAGGCGACGGGTTCGTTCACGGTGACCCACAGCGGGTCGCGGGCGGCATAGCGGTCGACGACGGCGCGCATATTCGCCAGCCAGTCCTCGACGATGGTCGGGCTGCGCCAGCCGCCCCGGTCGGCGATCCAACCCGGATACACCCAGTGGTCGAGGGTGATCATGGGTCGCATACCGGCCCGGGCAATGCTCGCGATCACCGCGTCGTAGAAGCGGAAAGCCTGCTCGTCCCAGACCCCCGGCGCCGGCTGCAGGCGTGCCCATTCGACCCCGATCCGGAATACCCGGACGCCCAGGTCCGCGGCGAGGCGGATATCGGATTCGAAGCGGTCGTAGAAATCCACCGAATTACCGAGGCGGTCATAGGCGGGGTTCGCCGCGATATACCGAGTCCAGTTGCTGTCGGGTGCATGGCCTTCGGCCTGGAACCCGGAGGATGCCACACCCCAGAGGAACCCGCCGTCCAATCGTGGTAGCCCGGCAGAAGGTTGCGGCGCGGCCGCGGCGTGCGCACAGAACAATACGGTCGAAACGAGAACCGTGAGCGAAGCTACCCAGTACCGACGGAGCCGTGGACGCATCGCCTCAGGGTAATGCCGGGGAGCACCGGCTCGGCACAGAAACGCCGATCCCGCGGACGATACCGGCGAGCGACGGGATGTCACAACACCATGGCCATCCGGCTTCCTCGTCTGGAGCTTCCCGCTCGAACCCACCCGGCGTCCCGGGACCCGGAGCCGGACAGCCAGGTCGGATACCCGCCCGTGCGAGGTACGCGCCCAAGCGTGGTGCGCCGCGGGCGGCCGGCGGCGGATCCCGTCCGGTCGCGCAGTGCGACGGGGCGCGGATACGATGATTCCGAAATCGGTTAGTACCAAGGCCTCTCCATACGGAGCCGAGACGGAGGATATGTGCCGGGGCCACCGTCACGTGGAGACCGTCGGCCATTGGTGGGGCGTGTGGCGGAGATGGGTGCGCTCACCGACGCGATGACGATCGCCGAGTGCGGTGGAACCGTGGCCGTGGCGCTGGCGGGCGAGCCCGGGATCGGCAAGACCCGGCTGCTGGAGGCCGCCTGCGAGATCGCCCGCGAACGTGGCCATCAGGTGCTGGTCGGGCGATCGACCGAACTCGAGCGGGAGATTCCCTACTCGGCGGTCTTCGAGGCACTCGACGACGCGGTGCGCTCGCTGTCCGAGTCGGAGCTGTGCACACTGGCGCCGGAGGATCTGACGGAACTGGGCCGACTTTTCCCGGCGCTGGCCCGGTCGCCCCTTCCTGCCTCGGTCGAGACGACGATCGAGCGGCGGCGCTGCCAGCGCAGCGTGCGATCGGTCCTGCAGCTGCTGGCGATGCGGGCACCGACCGTGCTGGCCTTCGACGATCTACAGTGGGCCGATCACGCCTCGCTCGAAGTCCTCGCCTATCTCCTCCGCGGCGCGGTGCCGAATTGCTTGGTGATCCTCACGCATCGGACCGCTCGACTCCCGGCTGTTCATGCCGGGGCCCTCAGCCGGGCGTCCCGCGACGGCGTGCTGTCCGCGTTGGCACTGGGCCCGCTGTCGCTCACGGAGACAGCCGAACTGCTGGGCGACAGAGTGCACAGCCATGCCCTGTCGAGTTTGCATCACGAATGCGGCGGAAATCCGTTCTACATGCAAGAACTCGCCCGTGCCGGGCGCCCCGGCGGGGAGACTGCCGGGCCCGGTCGGCCCGGGCACGGTCCCGAGGTTCCGCCGCTCGTCCAGGCGACCTTGGAGCAGGAAATCCGGGCGATGTCACCGGTAGCGCAGCGCTTGCTGCACGCCGCCGCGGTGGTCGGAGAGCCGTTCGACGTCGATCTGGCGGCGGAGATCGGCGCTCTCGGCCGCCGGGACACGGCGACAGCGATCGACGAACTGGTGTCGACACAGTTGGTACAGGCGACCCGAGTCAGCGGTCGGCTGGTGTTCCGGCATCCGCTGATTCGGCGCGCGGTCTACGAACAGATCGGCTACGGTTCGCGGCGCGAGGCGCACCATCGTGCCGCGGCGGTGCTGGCGGCGCGGGGCGCGGATCTATCGATCCGCGCTCACCATCTCGAACGCGGTAGCACCGTAGGCGACGAGGCGGCGATAGCGGTTCTGTCGGAAGCGGGAGCAGGGGCGGCGGCCCGTGCGCCGCTCAGTGCCGCACGCTGGTTCCGCGCGGCGTTGCGCTTGCTGCCCGCCGAAGCGACGAACGCGCGGAGACGCGAATTGGTGATCGCCCGCTCCGAGGCGCTGAACTCGTGCGGCCGATTGCGCGAAAGCCGGGAAGTGCTCGACCGCGCCCTCGCCGAATTCGCGGGCGACGCGCCTCGCGCGGACCGCGCGCGGATGATGGCGATGCTCGCGGTCACCGAGCAGGGATTGGGGCATCCGGCGGAAGGTCATCGTCTTCTGTCGGCTGCCTTGGAGCTGGTGGATCCGAACAGTGTCGAAGCGGCCTCGTATCGGCTGGAGCTGGCGAAAAGCCATATGGTCTGCGGTCGCTGGGGCGAGGCGATGGCAGTGGCGACCGAACTGATGCAGCTGGCGCGATCACGCACCGATCGCCGCCTCCACTTGCTCGCGACCGCGGCCAATGCGTACATGGCGACCACACAGTTGAATTTCCGGCTACAGCTGGGTCTGGACTACCTGGACGAGGCCGCGCGAAACCTGGGCACGCTCACCGACCGCGAGATCGCGCCCGAGTTGCTCAGCGGCTTCACCGATGTGACGTTCGCGGAGGTGAACTTCGAACGCTGGTCCGATGCCGTAGACCACGCCGATCGAGGGATCCGGATGTGCCGGGAGACAGGCTACGGCCGGCAGATGATCGACCTCCTGCACTTGCAGGCGGTGGCGCTGCTGTTGCAGGGAAGACTCGCCCGGGCTCTCGTGGTCATCGATGACGCCGTGGAGACAGCTCTGCTGTTGGATAATCCGCCGATGGTGGCCATGACGGAAGGGACCCGCTGCTGGGTGCTGTCCCTGCTCGGCCGCCATGAGGAAGCTCTCGCCCGAGGTGCGCACGCCGCCGAGATCGCGGCCGCGGCGCCACAGGGCGTCAATTCCCACCATCCGCCGTTGACGTACGGGGCAGCCTTGATCGCCGCGGGGGACCATGCGCGGGGGCGAGACCAGATCGCCACTCGCGGCGGATACGGACACCTCGACAAGGTGAGTCCGACAGCCCTGTCCTATTGGCTGCGCCATCTGGCCGACGCCGAATTGGAATTGGGAGATCTCGACGCCGCGGACAGGGTGGTACGGCGCATGGAGGCACTCTCCGCGGGTGCGCCGATGATGCCCATGCGCGCCGGCGACGCTCGATACGCGCGGGCGCGTATCGAACTCGAACGAGGTAGAACGCGGTCCGCGGCGAACCTCGCACGGGAAGCCGTGCGACAGTACGAGAAGAGCGGGACGCCGATCGATGCCGCGCAGGCCCGGGTGCTGTTGGGACGTATCCTCGCGAGCTACGGCGAGACCGCCACTGCCCGGCGCGAGCTCGATACCGCGCTGGCGGTGTCGAACGCACACGGAGCGGCCGATATGGCAGCCCGGGCCCGCGAAGCGCGCACCCGGCTCGACGAAACCTCTGCGGAGCCCGGCCACACACCCGTCTCCGCCTTCGACGGGCTCACCGGCCGGCAGCACGAGGTCGTCGGCCGGGTGGTCCGCGGACTGACGAACCGCCAGATCGCCGAGGAGTTGTTCGTCAGCGAGAAGACCGTCGAGGCGCACCTTTCCCGCTTGTACGCCAGACTGAACGTCTCCTCGCGTGCGGCGCTGGCCGCTTTTGCCGCTGTCGAGTACGCGCGACGGTCCTGACTTCCGACCGGCGCCACCCCGGACCACCGGCGCAGGCCGCACCCCGCTGCTCGGCCGAAACCCACCCGAGCCGTTCGCTGTTTCGCCGCAACGGTTCGCGGATACTTCGCGAGGCTCTCGCGGGCAACGCGACAGCCGGGACGGCCACCCGGTGTGGATTCCGCTGTTCGAGCCCGGCTCGGCCGTCGGCGAATGACCGCACCTTTCTTCGACGTATAGGGTTTCCCCTACTTGCTCGTATCGTCCGCTGTCGGCTTGAATATCGGTAAGGGAGTTTCTACTTCGGGAGTTTTCATGAGTACGGTTGCGCCGGAAACGGCGGCTAGAATTTTTGAGGCGTCGGCAGAAACTCTCGATACGGGTCACTGATATCGGGGTGAAGAAAACCCTCGGGGTGGTACCTACTACTCCGTCAGCGTCGGCATTTTTGTCTCGGCGAACTTCCGGTCCGGTGATAACTGCGGTTCCGGCAAACTGTGAGCCGTTTCCGCGCGCGCATTCCCGGAGGCGGCTGTCATCGAATTTCCGAATACTTCAGCGGAGGGTGTTGTGCGAAGTCATGCCGGGCGGCGCGCGCGGGAATTCATGGGACGGGAGGCGGAAATGCGCAAGATCGCGGACCTCTTGCGCGACGGTGTGCAGATGATCACCCTGATCGGCCCCGGCGGGGTGGGAAAGACCACGCTCGCCGAGTGGGCGCTGGATGAGCACTCCGGAGTGCCGAAGGCGGAGGTGTACTGGTCGCGGCTGGCCGATGTGGCTCGGGGCAGCGATATCGAAAGCGTGGCGGCGCACGTGCTGCGCTCGATACCGGGTGCCCCCTGCTCCGGGCCCCCGGCGGATGCGGAACTGGTACGGATACTGAGGGCGACCCCCGGCGAGCGGGTGGTGTTGGTACTGGACAGTTGCGAGCATGTCCTGACGGGGGTTTCGAGCCTGGTGGCGCAACTGATCGATTCCGTGCCCGCCTTGACGGTCATCGCGACAAGCAGGGAGAACGTGGGCTGGGTGGACGAGTACCTCGTGGCGGTTCCGCCGCTGTCCACTCCCGATGCGGTGGAGGTCCTGCGCAGGCGCGCCGAACGGATCGGACGCCCGCTGCGCGACGATCCCGCCGCACACAGTGTCGCGTCCCGCATATGCCATGCGGTGGACAACAATCCATTGTTCGTCCGCTTGGCGGCGGCCCGGCTCCAGCACCTGCCGCCGGCAGGTGTTTTGAACGAACTGACCGGCGCCGATGACGATAGGCGATTACGGTGGCCGCGTGGTCCCGTGGCGGGCACGGATCCGCGTCATCGGGGTATCCGCGACGCGATCGCCTGGTCTTATCAGCTCTGCGATATATCGGAGCGGGCACTGCTGGAACGGATGTCGGTGTTCGCGACCGGTGTCCCGGAGGCAGCGGAGGTCCCGAGGACAGTGGGCTTCGGGGTGGAGCCGGCGGCCGTCGCCGCTGTCTGTTCCGGCGACGGGGCACTCGCCGTGGACCAGGTGCCGGGGCTGCTGGAACGGTTGGCGGACAAGTCCCTGGTCGGCATGTGTATCACGGCCACCGCAGTGCGGTACCACCTGACCGGTAGCGTACGGCTGTTCGCGTGGGAGCGCCTGAACTCGGCGGGTCCGGAGCGAGCGAACCGGCTGCGTCGTCGACATCGCCGGTACTATCGCGACGGGTTGCGTGCCGTCCGGGACACCGGAAAGGGACCGGACGGGCGAGATGGAATGCCCTGGGTTCGTGCCGCCCTGGGCGAAATCATCAGCGCCGTCGAAACCGGTCTGTCCGCCGCGGCCGAGGCGATGGTCGGACTCGAGATCGCCACCACACTGCTGTCCGTGCTGTCTTCGGCGGAGAGGACGGCGGCGGATCTCGTGGCGGCCGCCTCCTGGGCGGAATCGACGTCGGCGCTGGCGGCGGGGGACTACGAGCTCGCCCGTGCATCGTTTCGGCAGTTCGCGCTGGACCACGCGCACCCCGGCGGTGAGTGCGCCGTGCCGGCGTTGCCGCCACCGCCGTGGTCCCGGTGGGACGAGCTCACTCCGGCCGAGACCGAGGTCGCCCTGCTGGCAGCGGCCGGTTGGGCCAATCGCGAGATCGCGGTGCGCCGCGGCGCCTCGGTCCGAACGGTCGACGCCCAGCTGGCCGCCGTCCGGCACAAGTTGATGATCGCCTCCCGGGGTGAGATCGCGCGGCATGTGCCCGGCGAGATCACGCCGCGGATGCGGCACGAATCCAGCACACGTCTGCGCGCGTGACCCACCCGGCGGCGCGGCTGCTTCCAGAATTCACCGATCGAGGAGTCGTGATGACTACTGCCATTGTGCCCGGAAAATCGCCACGGCGAGCGTGGCCACTCATAGGTCACGGCCTGCAGTTGCAGCGACGGCCGCTGGAATTTCTGGCCGAATTGCACGCGCTGCCCGAACCGGTCGTTCGCATCCGGCTCGGTCGCGACGAGGCCTATGTGGTGACGGCCCCTGAGCTCCTCGATTCCTTACTGCGCGGGAAGATCTCACAGCGCGTGGAGAAGGGCGCGTTCTTCGATGCCATGCGAGTAGTGCTCGGTGACGGAATCGTCGTCTCCGCCGAACCGAAACATATGCGTCATCGCCGGTTGATGGCACCGGGTTTCCATCGCGAGCGAGTCGCGGGATATATCGACATCATGGCCGACAGTACGGCGAGTATGGTCGATGCCTGGCACGCCGGGCAACGAATCGAACTGGACCGGGAACTGGGTGGGCTGGCCATGCGGATCGTGGCGCGGGCCCTGTTCTCCAGTGATATCGCCGAAGACCTGGTGCGTGAGTCGCTGCGGGCATTCCCGGTCATCGTCGCCGAACTGCCGAAACGGACGATGATGCCCTGGCTGGCCCGGCTGCCGCTGCGTAACCGCGCTTTCGACGCCGCAGTGCGGCGACTGATCACCGTCGTCGATCGCATCATCGCGGAGTACCGGGCCCATCAGGAGGATCACCACGATCTCGTCTCGATGCTCATCGCTGCCCGATTCGACGACGGCACCGGGCTCAGCGACCAGGAGATCCGGGACGAAGTCATGACGATGTTCGCGGCAGGTTACGAAACCGTCTCGAATACTCTGGCTTTCGCATTCCACGAACTCGGGCAGCGTCGGGATATCCTCGACCGTCTGGAGCGTGAAGTGTCCGAGGTCCTCGGTGACGGGCCGGTGCGCGCGGACAATATCCGTGATCTCGTCTTCACCGAAAAGGTCGTCACCGAAACGCTGCGCCGCTACTGTCCGCCCTGGCTCGGCATGCGGGAGACAACGGCGGAAATCGAACTCGGCGGCGTCGCAATCCCCGAGGGCGCAACGATCATCTACTCCAACTACGCGCTGCACAACGATCCGAACTATTTCGCGGACCCGGCGACCTTCGACCCGGATCGGTGGACCCCGGAATACCGCAAGAAGGTGACCCGCAGCGGGGCGTTCCAGCCTTTCGGCATAGGCAATCGCAATTGTATCGGCGAGCCTTTCGCCTGGCTGGAGGCGACGGCGATTCTGGCGACGGTGGTCGCCCGGGTCCGGCTGGAGCCGGTGCCCGGAGTGGCAGTGCGCGAGATCGCGGCGGCCACTGTACAGCTCGATCGGTTGCCGATGATCGCGCATCCGCATCAGTGCTGGATCAAGCCGCCCACCGGAGTGGGCGTGACGTGACCGGTTGCCGGGAGGGTCCGCGCGAGAGCCAGTCCGGTATCGACAAGCGATGACCGGCGCAGCGAGGCGACCGCGCCGATCGGCGTCCAGGTCGGCTCGACGGTTGCCCCGTTCGGTTCGGCTCGCAACCGACCGCGTGTGACGCGGACGCGGTAGAAGATCCCGACATTCTGATGCTCGACTCCCGCACGGGCAACGGCCGCGGGGATAACCCGGGAATCGACACCCAGCAGGCGTTCGACGACCCCCTCGTAACCGGTCTCCTCGGCGAGTTCCCGGGTCACCGCGCAGAAGGGGTCCTCCGCATGCTCGACCCGACCGCCTGGAAGCGTCCACGTGGGCTCGTCGCTTCCGGCCACATGCCGGGCAAGTAGCACCCGGCCCTGTTCGAGGCAGACGGCGTATGCCGCGATCCTGAAGCTCACCCGAGGGACTATATTTCGCCGTCCGGCCGCGCCGGTGACGATGAATCGCTGATCTATAGCGTTCCAGGGGTGGACACGGCCGGCACGATCGCCGACAGTTCGCGCCATTCTCGCAACGGCACAGTGGCCGGATCGGTGCCCACAACCTGCAGACAGACATGGTCGGCGCCCGCCGACAGATGTCGGCGCACACGTTTCTCGATCGCATTCAGATCGCCGTAGGCCATGATCGCGTCGACCAGCCGGCCGCTGGGACCGGCGATATCGTCGTCCCCGAAACCCAACCTGCGCAGATTCGCCGCCTGATGCGGGGCGCCGGACGCGTATGCGGCGACGTAGGACCGGGCAAGCTCACGAGCGCGGCCGATATCGGGGTCGAAGACGATCGGTTGCTCCATGCCGAGAAACGACTCCGGCCCCATCACTTCTCTGGCCCGAGCCGTATGTTCGACCGGAGCGAAGTAGGGGTGTGCTCCCCAGGTCCGCTGTGCCGCGAGTGCCAGCATCTTCGGCCCCAGAGCTCCTACCACCCGCCGAACCGGAAGAGCCGGGACCGGCCCGTGCGAGGGCACCGCATCCATCGCATCCAGATATCCACCCATCAAAGCCAAGGGCCGGCCGACGGAGGGGATCGTGACTCCACCGGCCGTGATCGGCCGGCCCCCGACGCGATGTCCTCCGAGCCCCAGGAGATAACGACCGGGGAAGGCTTCACCGAGCGCCCGCTCGGCCATGGCCATCGAGATCGGTTCCCGCAGTGCGACATTGGCGATTGCCGATGCCACCACGATCCTTCGGGTGGCCGACAGCAGCAACCATGCCTGCCCGATGGCGTCCCGGCCGAGCCCTTCGCCGTACCAGAGCGCACCGAAACCCAGTTCCTCGATCTCCGCGGCGGCATCGCGCACCGCGGCCGCCGGCTGCCGGTCGAAGGCCCACGTCCATATCCCGACGACACCTGGGTCCTGTTGCTTCATCCGATTCTCCAGAACTCATACCGGAGAGGTTCTCCAGTATTGTCCGGATGGGATATGGAGAACTTCTCCGGTTCACAAGAGGTAGGGATGAGATCGCACGCGCGGCGCAACTACGACCAGATCTTGCAGGCAGCGACCGTGGTGTTCGCCGACTCCGGCCCCGACGCATCCCTCAACGAGATCGCTCGCCGGGCGGGTGTGGGGCCGGGAACTCTGTACCGGCACTTCCCGAATCGCCAGTGTCTGCAGACTGCCGTGTTGAGCGAACGCATCGAGAAGCTGCGCGGGGAGGGCGCCGATCTCCTGCGCCTGCCCGACGCCGACCTCGCCCTGGTGCGATGGTTGTCTTTGCTACTACTGCACACTCGTAGCGATAAAGGGCTCGGAGCGGCGGCACTCACCGGCACGACCGATCAGAGCGCGCAGTGCCGGACAGCCATCGTGGATACCGCCGCCCACTTGGTCGCCCGCGCAAAGGACCGCGGCACAGTCCGAAACGACACCTCCGCCGACGACCTCGTACACCTGGTAGCCGGTATAGGCCTGGCCACCGAGCACCAGTCCGACTCCGCTCAGGCCGAACGCCTCCTCGGCACCGCACTCAGAGGAATCGGCATGTCGGAGATACCCGGCCAGGAATCGGGGAGCTCGGGGGCAGGAGCGGCTATCGGGCATCCCGCCTGCGGCTCAGCGTCTCGAGAGTCGCGGTGAGGTGCGCGATGTGGCGTGGGTCGCTCGACCGTAATTCCAGGAACTCGCGATCCTCGCCCGCCTCACGCAGCTGCGTCAGCCACGTGACCAGCGCGGCAGTGCCCGCGGGAGTCGAGACGAACAGGGTCCCGCCGCACGTCGGGTCGGCGAGCTGTGCGGTGTCTCCGGTGAGGATCTCGGCGAGCGCCAAAGCCGTCACGTCGTACAGATACTCGTCTTCGGTGGGATCGCCGCCGAGCAACCCCGCCGTGCGGACGGCGTTCACCAGTTCATCGGCCGTGACCTGGTCCCGGCCTTCGGAGATCTCCTCGATCAGGGCCAGCACTTCCAGACCCTCGTCGCTCTCCAGCGCCTTGACGCCCCATGCACCCACAGCCCTCACTCTAGCGACGGCCTCGAACGGTCATCCCCCGCGCACACCGCCGGCACCCGGTACGACACCCACGCAGGTTTCCTCCCGGCGAACACCGCGACCCCGCGCCACAAACGGCCCTCGGATCGGGAAGCGGCGGCGAACTATCGGTCATTGCGACGCGGGCGGGATGCTCTGCTCGTACCGGAAGACGTTGCGGGGGTCGTACTTCGCCTTGATCCTGCGCAGCCGCTCGAAACCCGGCCTCCCCCAATAGGCGGTTTCCCACTGCTGCATTCCGACATTCGGCACGTTGACGTAGGCGCCCTCCGCATACGGCCGCAATGCCTGACTGAACTCGGCGGTCCAGGCCTGGGCCTGCGAGGTCAGCGGGTCGTCGACGCCCGGCTGCGTTGAACGAGTTCCCCAGCCTGCGCCGATCTCGCCGTAGAAAAGCGCGTCGCGATGCGCGAACGCCGTGCCGCCTGGGGGCTCCCTCCGGATCGCCCCGCCGAAGGCATCGACGAAGTAGTTGCTCTGCTCTGTAGGAGCGTTTCGCATGAAGTCGCCGATGATGTCGATCGCCTTCTCCGGAAACCACTCTTTGACGAACTGCGAGAAGAACTTCCAGTTCGCGGGCTCTTGCTCGAGCGGGAGCTGGGCTCCCGCGAAGATATCGCCCCAGTTACCGACCTGCACCGTGACGTCGGGCGCGCCGGCCGACAGGATAGGAGCCAGCATCTCTGTCGCCTGTGCCGCTGTCCCCTCCACCAGCCACGCGGACAGCACGATTTGAGATTTGTGGATCTCGAGCTCCGATCCCAGACGGCTGTCGGCGGACGGTACCGTGCGCTGCCACGCCTCGAAGACCCCGCGCAGGTCACCAAGCCCGTCCCAGGTCGCCTGCACAGAGACGAGAGAGGCGAGCGGATGCACCTGGTAGGTGAGTTGTGTGACGACGCCGAAGTTACCGTTTCCCGCCCCGCGCAGCGCCCAGAGCAGGTCCGAGTGGTGCTCCGAGTCCGCGGTGATCACCTCGGCGCAGTCGTGACCCGACGGGATGACGACTTCGGCGGCCAGCAGGCTGTCGCAGGCCATGCCGAGCCAGCGATTGAGGGGTCCGAGGCCACCGCCGAGCGTCGCCCCGCATACGCTGACGCTGCCCTCACTTCCGGTCGTGACCGCGAGGTTCTGCTTCGCGAGCGTCGTCACCGCTTCCAACTGGGTCAGCCCGGCGCCGACCGTCACGATCCGAGCGCCGGGGTCGATCCGGACCGACTTCAACCGGCTGACGTCGATCACGATGCCGTTGTCGACGTTCGACCAGCCTTCGAGGGCGTGGCGGCCGCTGCGCACCCGCAACGCGACGTCGTGCTGCCGCGCCCAGGTGAGGGCGTTCACCACGTCCTGGGTTTCCTGTGCGAAGACGATGGCCAGCGGAAAGTGGGAGAAGAGCTGGTCCCAGCCGAGTCGCGCCTCCGTGTACGCCGCGTCGGCGGGGCGGATGATGCGGCCGGTCAACGTCGCGGGCGGGCATCCCGAGCCATTACCCGGGCGGCCCGCGACCACAACTCCCGGGGCGCTCGTGCCGGTAGCCTCCGGCGTGTCCGCGGCCGCGAGGCCCGCAACACCGATCGCTCCGACTCCGGCGGCGGCCGATGTCCTGAGCAGGTCACGGCGAGAAAGTTCGTTCAAGGTCGAATCCTCTCGTTCGGGCTACGCAGTGCCCGGTCGCCGAGGAATTCCCACCCGCCGGCCGCCGGGCAATCCTTTGTGGTCGACCCGCGACCTTCCGGCGATCGGTCGACGCACAGCACATGTTCCCGCAAGGACAACCACAGGTCGTTGCCATGAGGCCGGTAATCGGTCTCGGTACGGTAAACACATGCCGGATACCTCCGCCGTGTCTCGCGCCGGCCGTCCACGTGACGGCCGCGTAGACGCTGCTCTGCTCGCAGCCACCGCACAACTGATCGCCGAACGCGGTTACGGCGCACTCACCCTCCAGGCCGTCGCCGACGCGGCAGGGACGAGCAGGCCCGCGCTCTACCGCCGGTACAGCTCCCGTGCCGACCTCGTCGTCTCGGTACTGATCGAACGGTACGGACTACAACCCGGCGGCGAGGACCTCGGCGGGATCGAGGCGGAGTTGCTCGCGATTCAACAACATCAGCGTGAACTGTTCAACGACCCGGTGTTACGCCGGGCAGTGCCCGGGTTACTCGAAGAGCTCGGTCGTAGCCCGGAGGTCGCACGCCGGTTCCACGACCAGTTCCTACGACCGCGGCGGCTCTCGACAGCTACGATCCTGCATCGCGCGACCGCCCGAGGCGAAATAGCTCCCGGAGTCGATCCCGAATGGGTGTGTGACCTCATCACCGGGCCGATGCTCATGCGGGCGCTGGTACCCGGACTCGGACCGATCGACGAAGAGTTCGTGCAGTGCACGGTGCAGGCCGCGCTCAACGCTGTAGGCGTCCACAAGCGCTGATACTTCCGCGGTTGACCTGGTATTGCCGGCTCGCTAGATTTCATTACAGATTGAAACGTAATGGAAGGTGTTCTTTATGCGGGGCCGCGTCGATTTCCCCAATGGCGGTCCCCCTGCTCAGGTGGCTGTACAGGCAGGAAAGCCGAGCCGGCGCCCTGGGCCCGAACAGCTCGCACTGGTTCCCGATGGCCGCTGCGCATTCCGCGGCGGCCGATTCGACCGAGGATTGTCGGCTGACACTCACCGGGCAGTGACGAACCGGCTCCCACAGCGACCGGCGCGAGACGACTCCTCGACTCTGTCCGATCGCCACCGGGAAGCCGACGACCCGTCGAGAGGAAGGAAACGTTGGCCGCGTGCTGCACGGTCGTGACGAGGTAATCGAGCGGATCGCCACGCTCATCGAGGGCAGCCGAACAGGCCGGGGTGGCTCCCTACTGATCACCGGCGAGCCCGGCCAGGGCAAGACCACACTCTTGGACTACGCGGCGAACCTGGCAGACCACACCTGGATTATTCTGCGTGGCAGCGGAATCGAGCGTGAAGAAAACCTGGCCTACGCAGGGTTGCACCAGTTGCTGGCACCGATACCGGACACCGGAAGGGAAATACCGGAACCGGTTCATACCGCCTCGACGCCGATGGTCGGCGCCGAGGCGGTGCACCCGGACAACAACAGCCACCGGTTCGGCCTCGGAATACTCACGCTCTGGTCCGAGCTCGCCGCCGAACGCCCGGTGCTCTGCCTGATCGACGATGCCCAGTGGTGGGACCGGCCCTCGATCGATGCGCTGACGTTCGCCATGCGTCGGCTCACCACGCATCGGGTAGCCGTACTCATGACCGCGCGCACACCACACTGCGCCTCTGGAATACCCGAGATCGTGTTGCGGCCTCTCGACCGGGACGACTCGAGAGCGCTGCTGACCGAGCGGCTCCCCGGCCTACCGTCCGACACACGTGAACGAGTCCTCGACACCGCGGCCGGCAACCCCGCGGCGCTCCTCGAATTACCCGGTGCGAACAGCGATCTGCCGACGCTGGGTCCGTTGGCGCTGACCGATCGCCTCCAACGCGAGTACGAGCGCGATATCCTCACCCTTCCCGAGGACACTCGAATCGCCTTGCTGGTGGTCGCCGCTGATTGCAGTGGAAGCTTGATCGTCGCCATTCGTGTCCTCGCCGAATTCGGCTCGACCGCAGCGGCATTGGACGCGGCGGAACGGATCGGCGTGATCGGGATCTCGGAATATTCGATCACTTTCCGGCATCCACTCGAACGAGCGGCCGCCTACCGGATGGCCCCCTACAGTATGCGGCTGTTCGTCCACGCCACCATTGCGGCGAGTATCGACGATCCCGAGCTGAAGGCGTGGCACCTGGCTGCCGCCGCAACCTCACCCGATGAAGCCGCCGCGGCTGCTCTGGAAGCGGTAGCGGAGCGCGCACGGCGCAATACCGACTTCCGGTGTGCCGCCCTCGCCTCCGAACACGCGGGCCGCCTGTCGCCCGATCCGGAGAACCGTCACCGCCGGCTCTCGGCCGCCCTGGAAGCCAATATCGAGGCCGGACAGGGGCACCGCGCCCACGGCTTGGTAGCGGAAATCGCCTCGCACGACGGCGCTCCTGCGGACCTCGCGCGGCTGTCGGCGGCACGCGGTCGCATCCTGTCGGCCCAGGGTGACCCGCGGGGCGCGTACGACGCATTCACCGACGCTGCCGCACACCTGTCCGCTGCGGATCCGGATGCCGCGGCACGGATGTACGTCCACGCGGCGGGAGCTGCGTGGCCCGACCCGGATCCCGCCCGGGTGCTCACCGCTCGGGCTGCCCTCGCCGCCCTGGAGGCCGGCGCCGGACGCGACGCATATCTCGCCGTGCTGGACGGCCAGATATCCTGCAACGACGGTGCGGGAGACCGGGCACACGCGGTTCGTACCGTCCGCAGCGGCCTCCATCTCGGCCGGACTCGGTTCGCCGCGGATCACTCGATCCGGTTCATGCTCGCCGTGCAGGCGATCAGCGTGGGTGAGATCGACGAGGCTCGTACCGATCTGGTCGAGCTGCGAAACGCATGTCGTAAACACGGGATGGTGGGACGCCTCCCGATCGTCGGCATCGCTGTGGGCACTGCCGAAACGCTGCTCGGCCGCTTCCGGGAAGCCGAACGCGTACTCGTGGAGAGCCTGCGGATCGCCCGCGAGATCGACCAACCCGACCGGGCTGCCCGCACCGGCGCCGGCCTGGCAGTCCTCGCCGCGGTCCGGGGAGAACAGGAGCGCTGTCGAATGCTGGCAGAGGAGAACCTGCCCGGCGCGACCTCTCCCCTCGATACGAGCGGCTCCGTAACCGCCCGGTGGGCATTGGGCCTTCTCGAGCTGAGTTCCGGACGGCACGAGGGGGCAATGGCCCACTTCGAAGCGGCGGCCGACCATCGAGACCGGGCCATCGGCTGCTGGATTCCACTGCTCAGCGACCATGTCGAAGCGGCGGCCCGGTGCGATCCGATACTGGCCGAGGAACCGATGTCGCTTCTGGAGCGCTGGTCTGCCGCCAATTCCGCGCCCTGGATCGAAGCGCAACTGCTCCGCTGCCGCGGGCTACTCGAGCAAGATGAGGCCGCCTTCACACGTGCGCTTGCGCTGCATGCCGACGCGCACCGTTGGTTCGATCACGCCCGTACGGGCCTTCTCTACGGCGAATGGCTACGCCGGGAGCGCTCCACCTTGAAGGCGCGCGCCGTACTGCAGGCAGCAGAGAAAACTTTCGAGCGTCTCGGTGCCTCGCCGTGGGCGGGAAGGGCACGCACAGAACTACGCGCCGCCGGTCAAGGAACGGACTCGGCTCCGGTCGCCGCCGTGTCCGCCCGGTTGACTCCACAGGAACTGCAAGTGGTGCGCCTCGCCGCGGACGGGTCGACCAATCGGGAGATCGGCGCTCGATTGCGACTCAGCCCCAAAACGGTCTCCTATCACCTGTACCGGGCCTTTCCCAAACTCGGTGTCAGCAATCGACGAGCACTGTCTCGGTTGATACTCGACCTCGGCGATCCGTCGGACGTCTGAGGGCAGACCGGTCAACAGTCCGATGCGACCGATCACGCGACCGGGCGAATGACCGATACCGCGGCCGGAGAAGCCACCGTACCGTTATCGACGGACGCCACACCGCGGACGGGCGAAACGATTACGCCGGTCCCGTCGCGGTTGGGCCCCACCCGATCCGGGCAGTCTCGCCCTTCTTCCTCGGCGTCCCGCAGCCGGCTGTTCGCCGCACGGACAACGCGGGAACGCCCGGCCGTTCCAACAGAAAGGCACGCCATGCCCGTCCACACCGTCCCGCGGGGCGTCACCGCCGGAGCCGGCCTCGTCGAGCTCGCCCGAGAGTGCACCGGATCGACATCCATCCCGGATGCCCTGCGGGCGCACTTGACCCCCTCGGACGAACGTAAACGAGGAAACTTCAACTCCTTCATCGAGAACAAGGGCAATTTCAACTCCTTCATCGTGCCGACCGTCTGACCGGCGCGCGCAACCCTGTCCCGGCGCTTTCCCGGAGCGCCGGGACACCGGAAGCCGGAAACGACGAGGAAATCGCTATGACATCGAGTACGGAATCCCCGCAGTACTCGGCGGCGGAGGAATGGCCCGCCGGCGAGCGGAATGCCCGAGAGATCCGCGAAGTACAGCGGCAGGCCCTCCCGTTCACGCAGTTCGTCATGAAGATTCACAGTCGCTGCAACCTGGCCTGCGACTACTGCTACATGTACGAGATGTCGGACCAGAGCTGGAAGAGCCGGCCCAAGATCATGGCGGATCCGATCTTCGACCACGCCTGCCGGATGATCCGCGACCACGCCGCTCGCTTCGCGCTGCCCGTGGTGAGTCTCGTATTCCACGGGGGCGAACCGCTGCTGGTCGGGCATGCCACGCTGGATCGCTTCGCGCGCCGGGCCCGCGACATCCTCGAGCCGACCACCCGGGTCCGGCTCGGCATGCAGACCAACGGTGTCCTGATCGATACGGAATTCCTCGATATCTGCGCTCGCCACGACGTGGAGATCGGCGTCAGTCTCGACGGTGACGAGCGCGGGCACGACCGGCACCGGAAATACCGCCGGGGCGCCGGCAGCTACGCCGATGTCAGCGCGGGACTACGGCTGCTGACCGGCCCGGACTACCGGAGGCTGTACTCGGGACTGCTCTGCACGATCGATATCGACAACGATCCGCTCGACACCTACGAGGCACTGCTCGGTTTCGGCCCCCCGGCCCTCGATCTGCTCCTACCGCACGGCAACTGGTCCGCCCCGCCGCCGGCCCGGACCGCCGACCGGAGGCTGACGCCGTACGCCGACTGGCTCGTCGCGATCTTCGATCGCTGGTACGGCGCCCCCGTCGCCGAGACCCGTATCCGGCTCTTCGACGAGATCATCGAGCTGCTGATCGGCGGCACCGGCTCCTCCGAGTCGGTGGGCCTCGCACCGGTTCAGCTCGCCGTGGTCGAGACGGACGGCAGCCTGGAACAGGTCGATGCGCTGAAGTCCGCCTTCGCGGGCGCCGCCAGGCTCGAGGGCGGAACCGGCGGCAACGCGCTCGACCGAGCGATGGGCGAACCTGCGGTGATCGCACGGCAGATCGGTATCGAGGCGCTGGACTCGGGCTGCCGCGCCTGCCCGGTCCACCGAGTCTGCGGCGCAGGACACTACGCGCATCGCTACCGGGCCGGAAGTGGATTCCGGAATCCCTCGGTGTACTGCGCCGATCTCGAAAAATTGATCAGGCATATCGAGTCCCGGCTCCGGGCCGATCTGCAGGCCGCGGCGGGCCGATGAGCGGTTCCGGCATCTTCGGAAACCGGAATTTCGTCCTGCTGTGGTCGGGTAACGCGATATCGCTGATCGGGTTCCACGGTGTGCGCATCGCCTACCCGTTGCTGGCGCTGGCGATCACCGGCTCGGCGGCCCTCGCCGGTTGGGTCGGATTCGCGGTCTCCCTACCGGCCCTGATTTTCCAGATCCCGGCGGGGATCGCCGCCGACCGCTGTAACAGGCGGCTGGTCATGATCATCTGCCAGACGACGGGGCTCGCCGCGGCCTGTTCGGCCTGCCTGATCCTGGCATTCGATCCACCCGAACCGGGACTCCTGCTGATCATCGCCGCCTTCGTCGAAGGAACGGCCTTCGTTTTCTTCGGCATGAGTGAACTGGCGATGGTCCGGGATGTGGTGGACACCCCGCAGCGTCCGGCCGCGTTCGCACTGTTCGAGGCCGAACAGCCCATTGCGCTGGTGATCGGTCGAGCGGTCGGCGCGGCAATATACGGCAGCGCTCGGTGGATGCCTTTCGTCGCCGACGCCGTCACCTATCTGATCTGTCTGTGCACTCTGTCATCGATTCGGATCGACCCGACACGCCGGAACGACAGTTCGGCGGAGGCGGCGCCCGCAACCCTGCGGACGGGGGCTCACCTGGTTCTCAGCGAGCCCTTTCTGCGCAGTTCGACGGTCATCAGCGGTTTGTCGAATATGGTCATCCAGGTCGTCATCCTGCTGATCATCGTGGATATCGAACGATCCACGCGGCCGGTCTGGGTGGTCGGAGTCGTCCTGGGCGCCGCCGGGGTAGGCGGAATTATCGGCTCCGCTGTGGCGGCCTCCCTGGCTACCAGGTTCGGCGCACAGCAGCTGTATCGCTCGGCACTGTGGTGCTGGACCGCGTTGCTGGTTCCCATCGCCTTGTGTTCCCACCCGCTGGTCGTGGGCGCGGCGTGGTTCGGCGTCGGTGCGGTCGGCACCGTGGTGAACGTCGCCCTGACCCTTTTCCGAGTGGAACGAATTCCCGAAGAGGTGCTGGGCCGCGCAGTCGGCACAGTGTCGATGGTGACAGACGGGGCGGTCGCACTCGGCGCACTCACCGCCGGCTACCTGCTCACCGTGCTCGGTCCGGCCGCCACCGGATGGGTGCTGGTCGGAGCTATGTTCGGGCTCGCACTGGCCGGTTGTTCGACAGGGCGATCGCCCGACACACCCGCGGTTCCCGTCGGCGGGGCGATCGGCCGGCACCATACCCGTGGCCGACGTCGAGCTGCCGATGTGTTGTTTCTACCTATCCGGCGATTCTCGATTCGTCGGTGGTCAGCGGCTACGACGCAGCGGGATCGAGGGGTTCTCGCCGAGTGCGGTCGCGAACCACGCCACGGAACGCGTGGTGAGCCGGCGAGAACCCGGCCGGCCGCACCGGCCCGGGACTCGGAAGATCGAAGGCCGGCTCCGCGCGGTAGGGAGATCGGTGGAAAGGATTGCCGTCGGTCGCGGCAGAAGCTTTTCTGAGCCGGCCGGCACGAACAGGAACGGTGTCTGCGATGACCGAAGTACTGCCACTTGCCTACGGGTACCTGCGCGACGATCTACTCAGCGAATGCGGCGCGGCGGAAGGCATGCTACGAGCTGCCGCGAGCGCGCTCGGCTACGAGCTGGGCACGGTGTTCCACGAGCCGCGGCCGTGGAGCGCGGGGCTGCCGCCCGCGTTCGTCGATCTGCTCATGGAATGCCGACGGGCTGCCGCGATCGCGGTGATCACACCGCACGGCCATCTGTCGGAGACGGTATCCCGCCCCGTTCTGCAGACGGCCCTGGTAGCGCATGGCGAATTGGTCGTGCACGAGGTCGGTTCCTGATGCCGGCCGCCTGCCATGGCTGAGTCCCGGGTCCCGCCGGCTTCCGGGTCGGTCTGGCCGGTCGGTCATGCTCTGACGTTGCTGAGAGATCCGCTGGGATTCCTGTCGTCTCTGGCGAATGACGGCAGTGAGCTCGTGAAAATACGGATCGGTCCCGGGGCCGCCGTCGTGGTGTGCGACCCGGACCTCGCCGATCGAGTCCTTCGTGACGATCGCACTTTCGACAAGGGCGGCCCGCTGTTCGACACAGCACGGAAGGTCGTGGGTGACAACGTGATCACCTGTCCGCACCGTATGCATCGTCGGCAGCGGTCGTTGATCCGGCCGACGTTCGGCCGCGCACGACTCGCGGATTACGGCCGAGCGATGACGGCCGAGGCCGATGCCATGACCGCCGCCTGGAGCGACGGTGCGGTCGTGGATATGCTGGCCGAGACATTACGCCTGGCCACACACACTGTGATGGCGACCATGTTCTCCGGCGCACTGGCACCGCACGTCCGCGATCGAGCACTGGCCGATGTCACGGTTATCGTCCACGGGCTGTACCGGCAGATGCTGGCGCCGCCGCTGCTGAATCGGTTACCCACGCCCGGCAATCGCCGGTATGGGCGAGCGCACACACGTCTTCGCGAGTTGATGGCGGACATTGTCGCCGAGCGGCGGATCGACGGCACCGACCATGGCGACCTGGTATCGGCCATGCTCTCGGCCCGGCTCCCCACCGAAACAGCCGCACCCACCGACATCGGCAGCGGCATGACCGACAGTCAGATCTGCGATCAGCTCATGGCTTTCTTCATCGCCGGATCGGAGACCACCGCGAGCGCGCTCGCTTGGGCGTTGCATCTGCTCGTGGCCCATCCCGAGATCGAGGAACGTCTGCATCAGGAGACGGCCCGAGTCCTGGATGGCGCTCCGGCCCGCTACCGAGACCTGCCCGACCTGCCGCTGACGGGACACATCGTCACCGAAGCACTGCGGCTCTATCCACCCGGCTGGCTGTTCACCAGAACAGTCACCACCGATACTCGACTGGGCCGCTACGACCTGCCCGCCGGCACCTCTGTGGTGTACAGCCCCTATATTCTGCACCGTCGCAACGATCTCTATCGGAACCCGAATCGCTTCGATCCCGACCGATGGGACACCCCGCACCCGCCGATCCAGCGGAAGGGGTTCGTGGCATTCGGCGCCGGCCCGCGGCGATGCCCGGGCGAGGCCTTCGCGATCACAGAACTGTCACTGGCCCTGGCCACGATCGCCGGCCGGTGGCGGATTCGCCATCGGGTCGGCACCCACGCCCGTCCTGCGGTGGCGATGGCACTGCACCCCCGCGACCTGCGGATCCGCGTTCAGTCCGCCAGGTGTGGCGGTGCTCCGCCGTCGGCGGGAGGCCCTCGATGACGATTCTCGGACAGCCTGCTCCGCCGGGGATCTTCTGCCCGATCGAACCCGCGATTCATCCTGCGGTCGAGACGGTCGAAAACCGGTCGATCGAGTGGTTGAGGGCCGGCGAGTTCCTTGATGATCATCACCAGGGACGCGCACTGATCGCGACCAAATCGGCCGAGTTCATGGCGCGGATGGCACCTCACGGCTGTGCCGATCGACTGCAGATCGCTTCGGATTGGGCCTATTGGGGATTCGCATTCGACGATCGCTTCGACCGTGGCCCACTGTCGAAGGATCTCGGTGGGTTCGTGTCCTATGCCACCGAGATCGTCCGCGTGCTGGAGGCGCCGGGATCGGTGTTACGGGAGACCGATCCGCTGGTGAGCAGCCTCGTCGATATCTCGGCACGGTTCACCGCATGTGTCACACCCGTCCAGCATCGTCGATGGGTTCAGGCCCACCGCGCCTGGTTGTTCGGGGTCTGCGCGGAGATGAGTGCGACCACGACGCCGAGCGTGGACGAGTACCTCGCCATCCGGATCAACAACGCGGCAGGCGAAATCGTTACCGTCAGTACCGAACTGGTGAACGCGTACGAACCTCCGGCGGCGGAGTCGGAGCTACCCCGGGTCCGGGCACTCACCGAGATGGCACGTGTGCTCGCGGCCCTGGACAACGACCTGCACTCCCATCCCAAGACAGTGGCGTTGAACGAGACCAACCAACACGATCTGCTGACGGTGATCGCAGCGCGCCATGCCTGCGGGCCGGACGAGGCCATCGCACGAGCCGTGCGGTTGCGTGACCGGATCATGTGCCGGTTCCTCCGCGCAGGCACACGGACGAGTGGGCTGAGCACAGACACCCGTCGCTATCTCCAGGGCCTGCGGCATGTGGTCCGCGGCAACCTCGATTGGGCGCTCGACGTCGAACGTTACCGAGTCGACGGGCGATCGGTGGCCGACTGTTTCACCATCGACGACTCCCCTACCGATTCGTCACCCGATCCCCCGGGGATTTCGTCGATCGACTGGTGGTGGCAGGTATGACGCACTGTCCGGACAACCGGCTCGCGGCGTGTACTCGGGTATCGCCGACCACAGCGTTCTTTCGATTATCTCCGGGGCCTTGCTCCGCTAGGCTACCCGTGTGTCGGCAGGACGAACGTCTGTCAGCGGATTTCCGCCCGCGGCTGCCAGCGATTTCGTGGGCCGGGAGCGGGAGCTGGAAAAAATCGGGATGGCGTTGCTGGGCAGCACTCGCCTGGTGACCTTGATCGGTGCGGGCGGCATCGGAAAAACCCGATTGGCGACCGAGGCCGTCCAGCGCTTCCAACGGGCGCGGCGCGTCCCGGTGCACTGGGTGCGGCTGGCCGTACTGCCGCGGGGCGCGGAGGCGACAGCGGTGGAGGAACAGGTCGCGGGCTCGGTGGTCGAGGCCGATTTCTCCGGGAGGTCGGCATGGGATGCGGTACTGGACACGCTGCGCCGCCGCGACGCGGCCGGGCGGAACGCGCAGACGATCCTGGTCATGGACAACTGCGAACATGTGCTCGACGGTGCGGGCGCGGTGATCGCCGGCCTGCTCGACGCGGCACCCGGGCTCACCGTGCTGGCCACCAGCCGCGAGGCGATCGGGTGGGTCGACGAACAGCTGGTGCCGGTGCCCGCGCTGTCGCATGAGCAGGCGCTGGACTTGTTCCGTGCCCGCGCCGACCTCGTCGGGCATACCCTCGCCGATGAGGAAAGCGACCTGGCCGCCGCGATCTGCCGGCGGGTACACAATCATCCGCTCTATATCCGGCTGGCGGCCGCACGACTGTCGCGTCAGCCGCTGCCGATGATCCTGCGTGACCTCAGTGGTGAGGCGGGCGACCGGCGGTTGCAGTGGCAGAACGGACCCAGAGTCGGAGCGGACGTCCGGCATCGGGGCATCCGCGATGTCATCGCCTGGTCCTACGATCTCTGCCGGGACAAAGAACAGCTGTTGTTCGACCGCCTGTCGGTGTTCGCGGCCGGCTACGACATCGGCACCGACAGCGCCGACGCGGCCGGACAGGACGTCGGCGCCGAACTGGAAGCCATCGAAGCGGTCTGCGCCGACGACGACACCGGGCGCGCGGACGGATTGGCCCGCGCCGAGATCGAAGGCCTGCTGCTGCGGTTGGTGGATCAGTCCCTGGTGTCGATCCACCTGACCGAGACCACGGTGCGTTTTTCGATGGCCGAAACCATTCGGCTCTTCGCCCAGCAACGCCTACGAGACCACGGTGCGGAGGCCGACCGGCTGGCGCGCAGGCACCGCCGCTACTACCGCGACAAGGTGGCCGCGGCCCGAGCCGGCTGGTTCGGGCCCGACGAGCAGGCACTGCTCGATTGGGCGCGGGTGGCCTGGGACAATCTGCAGTCGGCCATGGAGAGCAGTATCGCCACGCCGGGCGAGGCGGCCGTCGGACTCGAGATCGCCGCCGGGCTCATCGCCTTGCGCATCCCGTTCTTCACCGGCTCGTTGCGGGAACCACGCCGGTGGGCCGAGCGCGCCCTCGCGGCGACCCGGGACCTCGACCCCGAGCCGGTGCCGCTGCAGGTCGGGGCGATGTCACTGATCGCCTGGATCAGCCTGTGCCAGGGGTTGCCCCGCGAGGCCGCACGGATGCTCGACGAATGCGTCGCCCGCTGCGTGCCCGACGCGGCGGACCGGGTGCGCTGGCGTGCGGAACCCGAGGTGGATCTCGGGCTCCCCGCCGCGGTCGAATTCGCCCGAGGTGCCGAGCTGATGCTGATCCGACGCGATCCGCGGGCGATCTCCGTCCTGGCCCGATCGCGGGCGCGTTTCACCGCCGAGGGAGACGAGGGCGCCGCCGCGATGAGTGAACTGTTCGAAGCGCTGGCCGCCGCCTTCTTCGGCACTGCCGAGGAAGCGCTGGAAACGTGCCGCACCCATCTCCGCAACGCCGAGCGCTCCGGTGCCCAGTGGGCGATCTGCTGGGCGAGGCTGGCCTGGGCGATCGCGTCGAGTAAGCACGGCGACACGGGTGAGGCGCTCACCCTGGGGCGCGCGACATTGTCCGATCAGCTCGCGATGCGCGACCGGTGGGGCGCGGTGTGGGCCGTACACATCCAGGCATGGACGCTGGCCCGCCTGGTCGACGCCGCCGGCGACGAGCCCTCCGCGGCCGCGACGGCCCGGGCACGCGATATCGCACGCCTGCTCGGCGGCGGGGCCACGCTCCGCGAGGGGCTCGGGGTGGATATCGCCCACCTCGGCCCGTTCGCCACCGAAA
This sequence comes from Nocardia rhamnosiphila NBRC 108938, assembly GCF_000720425.1. Taxonomy (GTDB): domain Bacteria; phylum Actinomycetota; class Actinomycetes; order Mycobacteriales; family Mycobacteriaceae; genus Nocardia; species Nocardia rhamnosiphila. The sequence goes on from NZ_JOAJ01000002.1 coordinate 118,489, forward strand.
CCGAACTCGCCGCGGACACCGCCCGGACAATACTGAAGGACGACGCCTTCACGGAGGCGGAGCGGGAGGGTGCGCTGTTGCGGCCGGAGTTCGGCGAAGTGGCGCAGCTGGCATTGGGCAACCTGTCCATGGACAGGTTGCCCGTCGAACATCCGGTCCGGCGCAGCCGCCCCTCACCGTGGCAGCAACTGTCGGCGGCCGAGCAGGAGGTCGCCATACTCGCCGCCGCGGGATGGACCAACACGGCCATCGCCGTCCGGCGCGGCAGCTCCTCCAAGACTGTCGACGCTCAAATGGCCTCCGTACTCCACAAATTGATGATCGGCTCCCGCGCGGCTATTCGCTCTCTCGTACCGGCCGATCGTCAGGACCGGGTGAACGAGGAAGCCGCACGGAAGCCACAGCGCGGCCGTTCGAATCCTCGTCTTCGCTGACCGGATGGAGATGGCCGCTCTGTCACGCGGGACTGCGCCCGGGCGCCGAAAGTCGTGACTGTGCTGCGATTCCAGCGGAAGCCACGCCTCCCGCAATCGGGTTCGGACGCATATGCCTTGCGCGGACGATGATTTCGCCTTCCTACTGCCTGTTCGTTGGTAGCATGCGTGCGGCGAACCGGCCACTACGTCGGCGGAAGACAAGGGGCGTTGATGGAAGTGGAGGACGTCCACCATTCGTACGGCAGGCGGTCGGTGTTGCGCGGCATCGACATCGCGCTGCCCGCCGGGGCGCTGGTAGGAATCGTCGGCGAGAACGGCGTCGGCAAATCGACATTGCTGAAGGTGCTCTCCGGAGAGTTGCGACCGGACCGCGGGGTGATCCGGCACCGTGGTCGGTTCGGTTACTGCCCCCAGCAGGTGGTGCTGAACGATGCGTTCACAGTTCGCCAGCACCTGGACTTCTTCGCCGCGGCCTACGCCGTCCCGGACCTGCGGCGGGCCGAGGAAACCATGGAAATCCTGCGCTTCTCCGAATATGCCGGTGAGCGGGTCGGCACGCTGAGCGGCGGCACCCGGCAGAAGCTCAACCTCACGCTCGCGGTCATGCACGATCCGCAGGTCCTGTTGCTCGACGAGCCGTATCAGGGTTTCGACTGGGAAACGTATCTGCGTTTCTGGGATCTGGTCGCGGAATTCCGGGACACCGGCCGGTCGGTGCTGGTCGTCTCGCATCTGGCGCACGACACCGACAGGCTGGATCAGGTGTGGCGGTTACACGAGGGCGCGCTCCGGAGCACACCGGAGACAGCCGGATGAGCGACGGTGTGCGGCTGTTCCTGATCGCCACGCGCTACGGCCTGGTCGAGCACGCGCGTAACCGGTTCGCCATGGTGCTGGTGGCCGTGTTCGTTCCCGTTCTGATCACGCTGGTGCGTGTGGCCGTCACGGATATCGAGGTACCGTTCCGGCTCCGGGACACCGGTCTCGTGCTGCGCGCCGATGGCAATGAGCTCGCCCAGATCAGCGGCGCCCTCACCGCGGTCTCGCTGATCATCGGGTTCATGATGTTCGCGGCGACTTTCAGCAGCGGAGCTTTCGACCGGCGTCTGTCGATGGCCGGATTTCCCCGGGTGGCACTGGCTCTGGCGAAAATTGCCTGCCTTGTCGTGGCCTCACTGGGGGTCTGCGCCTATGCCACCGCTGTCATCTGCTGCTACTGGTCGCCGCAACGGCCGGTCCAGCTCGCTGCGGCGCTGTTCTGCGCGGCGATGACCTACGGGGCGCTGGGTGTCGCTCTCGGCGCACTGCTGCGCCGCGAAGTGGAGGGCATGTTCGCCATAGCGATGATCAGCTGTTTCGACATGGCGGTGCAGAACCCCATCGCCAGCAGCGGCGCGGACAGCGAATTCGTCCGCTGGCTACCTTCCTACGGTGCGATGCAGGCCTCGACCGCGGCCGGTTTCTCCGACACCACGCAATTCGCGGGTTTCGCCGTGCAACTGGTCTGGTTCACCGCGAGCGCCCTCGCCGGACTGGTCGCCTTCCATCTGCGCACCCGCTCATCCCTCGGACCCACGCGGTGGATTCACCTCTCCGGATTCCGCCCCCTCGGACCGACGAAGTCCGGACAGCCGGCGAAACACTGAGCGCACATCCCGGGCTGCCCGCAATGGTGGACAGCCCGGGATGAAGCCTCTGCAGTGCCCGGCCGCGGGAGTTACAGCACCGCGGGAGCGGGTTCGGCGGCCCGGTAGTAGACCTCACGGCGCAAGCGTTCCAGGTCCGGCGCCGCGGAAATCACGGAATTCGACGTCGGCGTATACCTATCGCTCTCGCGTCCCCAGAGCCCCATTCTCGCCATACTTCCGTACATCTCCGCGTAGTCCTTCCCCTTGCCCGACAGGCCGGGAAGCACGCGGAAGAGGGTCGGCACGTAGCGAATCGCCGACTCGAACTGGGCGCGATGCTCGGCGACCTGGCGCCGCACCTGCTCGACGGCTTCGCCGCGGGTGCAGCCCGTCTCGTGACGGACCGCCCTGACCAGGTTGTAGGGGACTCGGTCGGCCTCGTCCTGTGCCAACCCCACCAGGTCGTTCTCCACGAAGGTCACCCAGAAGCCGAGTTCCTCGAGACGGCGGATGACGGGGTGGTTGCGCACTTTCACGGGCAGTTCCCGGTCGTGATACATCTCCATGACGGCGATGGCGGTTTCCAGTCCACTGGTCGACATCCGCAATGGCAGGTAGTCGGCGGTGGCGGGAATATAGCCGCCGATGCGATGGTGTGCTTCGCGTTCGGCGGCTTCGAACCATTCCTCGATGCCGTCGAGGAAACGCTCCTGCCAGCGGGCGGTGCGACCCTCGCGCAGGCGCGGCCACAAGCTCGCCCATGCTGCCGGAATCGCGCCGGACCGCCACGGCTCGTCCGGATCCTGGCGCAGTGTCGCCACCATGCCCCGCCGCAGCGCGGTCACATCTTCCGGATCGGTCAGCTGCGGATCCTCGAAGAGGTCGTCCCACATGAGGGCCAGCACGGCCATGCCGTAGGCGGTCTGTTCGCGGGCCGCGTCCGCCGCGGGGGCCAGAATTCGTGCCCGGCTCCGGATCGCTCCGGTCCATCGGTGGTAGTCGGCCTCGGCGGCAGAGGTAGCGAGGCCGGTATCGACCAACCAGCTCGTCAACCATTCCGCGACCCCCGGTGGGAGGTCGTCGACCGGAGCCTCCGGAGCCCGCGTCGGTGGTCGGGAGACCGCGAGGTGAGAAGGGCGCCGGTCGAGGATCGACCGGATGTAGGCGGTCATCGCTCGCCGGGCGTCCGCGGCAACGGGCAGGTCGGCGAGGCGACCGGCGGCCTCGTCGATGAATTGGCCGGCCACCGCCCGGGCTTCGTCGACCGCGCCGGAGGCGATGACCAGTTCCCGGGCCTGTGCGGCTTGCTCCGCCGTCATTCTGCCGCGGAGCAGGCGGGCCAGGTCCGTGTCGTGTGCGGCCGCGCGGATCACCGGAAGTGTGTAGATGCCCTCGGGCAGATCCGCATTGACGGGCTTGCCCATTTCCGCGGCGGTCGAGGTCAGATCGAGAATGTCGTCATACAGCTGGTAGGCCAGTCCGAAGTGCCGGCCGAACATCGCCAACGCCTCTTCTTCGTCCGCGGAGCGGCCGGCCTGCATCGCCCCCACCCGGCACGCCAGCGACAGCACCGCCGCCGTCTTACCGTCGATCGTGTCCAGATAGGACTGCTCGCTGCGGGAGGGCACGTAGAGGTCGGCGGCCTCGATCACCATGCCCGCGCACATCTGCTCGCCCGCGATCGTCGCCGCGAGAACCTCGCGCGAGCCGAGTTCGGCCAGCATGCGCAGGCCCGAGAACGTCACCGCGTCCCCACCCAGTACGGCCATATGCGATCCCCACACCGCGTTGGCACTGGGACGGCCGCGGCGCTGGGCCGCGTGATCGACGACATCGTCGTGGTAGAGCGACCCCAGATGCATCATCTCCACGGCGGCGGCGGCGCGCACCGCCCGGTCGGCCGCCGGTGTCTCCGGATCGGTGAGCAGGTAGTACGACAGTAGGGTCAGAGTCGGGCGGACCAGACGGCGCGAGGTGCCCGGCCCTTCGTCTGTGAGTGCGGTCAGTTCCGGTCTGCTCTCCAGTCGAACAGGTCCGAGAAGGTCGCGGACGCGGTCCAGATCCGCCTCCAGATGCGGGAAGACAGCCGAGTCGATTTCACGTGGCACGAGGGCACTCCTGACTTGCTGGATCGGACATCTACAAACACCGCCGGTCAGTCTGTCACCACCCACCCGCAAAGATGTTGGTATCGAACGACTTCGACGTTCACCGCACCTCGCCGACGACCACCACGCGGTGGTGGTGCGCACCGCGCTACGCGAACGACCGTCGGCCCGGCCACTCGTGTGCGGCCCGATACGTCCCCCGCTCGATAGGCACGGCCTCGCCGGCCGCGGAGAATGTTGTGATGCCGACAGCCGGACTGCGGGGGTCACAGTGTTTTCGCACTGGACCGGGGCCCGCAGCCGCCGCGGTGGGTGCGGGCCTGGCCCCGGCGAGAAAGCGGCGGACCCTTACTCGAAATTCCGAATCGCTCGGTCACCGAGTGGCCGGAGAGCCGAGCTGCCGCTCGGCCGCCGCCGCCGGCGTCGAACCGGCTCAGCCGGCAGTGGAGGCGCGCTCGACCAGATATGGGCGGAAACCGACGTGCTCCGGTTGCGCTCCCCCATCCTCCGCCGCGGCGACCAGCAGGTCGACGGCGACAGAGCCGATATCGGCCCGAGGTTGACGAATGGAGGTGAGCGGGACGACCGCGGACTGGGCGAAGTCGATATCGTCGTAGCCGACCAGCGCGATATCGCCGGGTACCTCGACACCGTGCAGTGTGAGGGCCTGCAGCACCCCGATCGCGAGCAGGTCGTTGACGCAGAACACGGCGTCGGGCCGGTCACCGGGGGGCCGGGCGGCGATACGCTCGCCGGCGGCGCGACCGGCGAGCACGGTCATGGCCGGGGTGTCGACGACAGTGAGCGTGACACCCGGGTGCTCGGCCGCGGCGCGGCGGGCGCCGGCGCGCCGATCCGCCACCTGCGTCAGCGAGGCCGGACCTCCGATCACGGCGATGTGCCGGCGGCCGCCGGCACAGAGGTGCCGCACGGCCAGCTCACCGCCGGCGATATCGTCCACGGCGACCGACGAGAACGGCGTGCCGTGCCCGTCACGGTCCACCAGTACCACCGGCACACCGCGGTTGTGCAAGGCGACGAGCCGGTGCTGATCCTCTCCGGACGGCGAGATGAGGAGCCCGAAAACTCGCTGCTCGTCGAAAGTTTCGAGGTAGCGACGTTCACGGTGCGGGTCGTCGTCGCTGGAGCCCAGCAGCACGACGAGGTCGTGTTCGGCGGCGCGCTGCTGCGCGGCGCGGGCCACGTCGGAGAAGAAGGGGTTGCCGATATCGAGCACCACCAGGCCGACGCAGCGGGAGCGGCCCGCCTTGAGCTGACGAGCCGCGTCGTTGCGGACGAAACCCAGGCGATCGATGGCGGCGAGAACCCGGTCGACGGTGGCGGGCGCGACCTTGTCGGGCGCGTTGAGCACATTGGAGACGGTGCCGACCGAGACCGACGCCGCGGCGGCGACCTCCCGCATGCTCACCACCGGCGCCGGCACCTCCTCTGTCCGCGCAGGCATCGCCGCGGCCTGCTCACCCTCGATCTTGGCCGGGTATCGGGCGCGGGGCAAGCCTGGTCAGCTGGGTCACATGCTGTGGTGTCAGTTCCTCCAGGCAGGTGACGCCGAGCAACCGCATGGTGCGCTCGACCTGGCCGGTGAGGATGTCCACCGCTCGGTTCACCCCGGCTTCGCCGCCGGCCATCAGGCCGTAGAGGTAGGCGCGGCCGATGAGGGTGAAACGGGCTCCGAGCGCTATCGCGGCCACGATATCGGCGCCGGACATGATGCCGGTATCGAGGACGATCTCGGTGTCACGCCCGAGTTCCCGGGCGACCTCGGGCAGCAGGTGGAACGGTACGGGTGCCCGGTCCAGTTGGCGGCCGCCGTGGTTGGAGAGCACGAGGCCGTCGACGCCGGTGTCCACCACCGCCCGGGCGTCGGCGAGGGTCTGGATGCCTTTGACGACCACCTTGCCGGGCCACTGGTCGCGGATCCACGCCAGGTCCTCGAAGTTCACCGTCGGGTCGAACATGGAGTCGAGCAGCTCTGCCACGGTGCCCGACCAGCGGTCCAGCGAGGCGAAGGCCAGCGGTTCGGTGGTGAGGAAGTCGATCCACCAGCGCGGCCGGGGCAATGCGTCGAGCACGGTGGACGGGGTGAGCGCGGGAGGGATCGACATTCCGTTGCGGGTGTCGCGCAGGCGGGCACCGGCGACGGGTACGTCCACCGTGACCAGCAGGGTGTCGAAGCCCGCGGCGGCGGCGCGCTCGACCAGCGCCATGGAGCGGTCGCGGTCCTTCCACATGTAGAGCTGGAACCAGTTACGGCCGTGCGGGTTCGCCGCGGCCACATCCTCGATGGAGGCGGTACCCATGGTGGAGAGCGAGAACGGGATCCCGGCGCGGCCCGCCACCCGGGCGCCCGCGTATTCGCCCTCGGTCTGCATCATCCGGGTGAAGCCGGTGGGGGCGATACCGAACGGCAGCGACACCGGTCCACCGAGGACTTCCCACCCGGTGGTGACCTTGGCGACGTCGCGCAGGATCGCCGGATGGAATTCGATATCGAGGAACGCCTGCCGCGCACGGTTCAGGGAGATCTCACCTTCCGCGGCGCCGTCGGTGTAGTCGAAGGCGGCGCGCGGGGTGCGCCTCTTGGCGATACGGCGGAGGTCCTCGATGGTGAGCGCGGCGTCGAGCCGCCGCTGCACGCCCATGCGCGGCTTCTTGAACTGCATCAGCGGCGCGAGGTCACGGGGTGTGGGTAGTTGTCGTTTCATCAGCCTGCTTTCCTGACGGGTTCGGTGCGTGGCTCGTACCGCTGCGGCGGGAACGCCGCGGTCACCTCGGCGCGCAGCGCGTCCACATCGCCGTGCAGCAGGCCGTGTGTGCGGGCCTGCACCAGAATATTTCCGAGCGAGGTCGCCTCGACGGGACCGGCCAGTACCGGGACACCGGCGTGCTCGGCCAGCAACCGGCACAGCAGCCGGTTGCGGGCGCCGCCGCCCACCAGGTGGATCGTGCGCACCGGAATGCCGGTCAGCTCCTCGGCGGTCCGCACTCCGGCGGCGAAGGCGGCGGCCAGGCTCTCCACGATGGCACGCACCATCGGGACGGGGCCGTCCGGCGCCGGAAGTGCCCGGGTCGTGTACCAGCCGGCGATCCGGGCGGGCATATCGCCGGGGGTGAGGAACATAGTGTCGTCCACGTCGAATACGGCCGCCGGGGCGGGGGCGTCGGCAGCCGCGGCGAGCAGTCGGGCGAGGTCCACTGTGGTATCGGTGCGCTGCCAGTGCCGGACCGACTCGCTGAGCAGCCATAAACCCATGACATTGCGCAGGTAGCGGGTGCGCCCGTCGAGTCCGGCCTCGTTGGTGAAGTTGGCTTCCCGTCCGGCCGCCGAGATCAGCGGCGCGGGCAGTTCCACACCGACCAGCCCCCAGGTGCCGCAGGAGATATAGGCGGCGGTGTCGGGCGTCATCGGTACCGCGGCCACGGCGGATGCCGTGTCGTGTGAGGCGACGGTGCTCAGCGTCAATGCCCGGTCCAGCCCGAAAGCCGCTGCTACTCCGGGTAGTACCGGGCCCAGCGTCGTGCCGGGCTCCACCACGTCCGGGAAGAGGTCCGGCAGCCCCAGCCGGGTCCGTAGCTCGTCGTCCCAGCGCCCGTCCAACCCGAGCAGTCCGGTGGTGGAGGCGTTGGTGCGTTCGGTGACCCGGACACCGGTCAGCCAGTAGCCCAGCAGGTCCGGGATGAGCAGGGCCTCGTCCGCGGACTCGAGTGCGCCCCGGAGTCGATCGGTGGCGAGCTGGTAGATCGTGGTGAAGGGCAGGAACTGCAGTCCGTTCCGGCGGTACAGTTCGTCCGGGTGCACGACCGCATGTACTGCCGCCATACCGGCGGCCGAACGCGTGTCGCGATAGTGGTAGGGCAGCCCGAGTGGCGCGCCGTGCCGGAGCAGACCGTAATCGATTGCCCACGAGTCGATCCCGGCGCCCAGCAGGCCCGGCTCCAGCCGGGCGGCCTCGGCAAGGCCGCGTCCGATATGCCGGTACAGACCGGGGAGATCCCAGTGCAGCGCCTCTCGATCGCCGTGCCACAGCGGCAGCGGGTCGTTGGCGAACCGGGCGACCTGCCGCATGGCGATGCGGCCGGGACCGACCCGGGCCAGCATGACCCGGCCGCTGGTGGCACCGAGATCGACGGCGGCGACCGCGCCGGTGGCGCTCATCGCAGAAACGCCGCGGCGACCCCGGCGTCGACCGGCACGTGCAGACCGGTGGTGTGCGAGAAATCCGGACTGCACAGCGCGAACGCGGCATTGGCGATGTGTTCGGGCAGCACTTCCCGCTTGAGCAGGGTGCGCTGGGCGTAGAAGGCGCCCAGTTCGGACTCCGCCACGCCGTACACGGCGGCACGCTGCGCACCCCAGCCGCCGGCGAAGATTCCGGAGCCGCGCACCACGCCGTCGGGGTTGATGCCGTTCACCTTGACGCCGTGCTCACCGAGTTCGGCGGCCAGCAGCCGCACCTGGTGCGCCTGATCGGCCTTGGCGGCGGAATAGGCGATATTGTTCGGCCCGGCGAAGACCGAGTTCTTCGACGAGATGTAGAGGATGTCGCCGCCCATGCGCTGATCGATCAGCGCCCGCGCCGCTGCCTTGGACACCAGGAACGAGCCCTTGGCCATGACGTCGTGCTGCAGGTCCCAGTCCGCCTCGGTGGTCTCCAGCAGCGATTTCGACAGCGAGAGACCGGCATTGTTGACCACCAGGTCCAGCCCGCCGAATGCCAGCACTGCCGCGTCCACCGCGGCCCGGACTTCTGCCTCATCGGTGACATCGGCGCCGATACCGACCGCCACATCGGCCGAACCGATCTCGGCCGCGACCTCGACGGCCTTCGCCGCGTCGCGGTCGGCGATCACCACGCAGGCGCCCTCCGCGGCCAGTCGCTGCGCGATGGCCTTGCCGATTCCGGACGCCGCGCCGGTGACCAGTGCGATCCTGGTGGCGAGGGGCTTGGGCGCCGGTCGCCGTGCCAGCTTGGCTTCCTCGAGTGCCCAGTACTCGATACGGAATTTCTCCGACTCGTCGATCGGCCGGTACCGGGACACCGACTCGGCGCCGCGCATCACATTGATCGCGTTCAGGTAGAACTCACCGGCCACCCGCGCGGTCTGCTTGTCCGAGCCGTAGCTGAACATGCCGACGCCCGGGATGAGCACGATCGCCGGGTCGGCACCGCGCATGGCCGGCGAATCCTGGTCGGCGTGTCGCTCGTAGTAGGCGCGGTACTCCGCCCGGTAGGTCTCGTGCAGCTCGGCGAGCCGCTGCGTGCACTGCTCGATCGAGGCATCGGCGGGCAGGTCCAGCACCAGCGGCGCGACCTTGGTGCGCAGGAAGTGATCCGGGCAGCTGGTACCCAGTGCGGCCAGTCGCGGATGCTCGGCGCGGGAGAGGAAGTCGAGCACCGGCGCGGTATCGGTGAAATGCCCGACCTGGCGGCGGTCGGTGGAGGCCAGCCCGCGCAGGAACGGCGCCAGCGCCGCCGCCTTCGCCCGGCGCCGCGACTCCGGCAGCGCCTCGTATCCGGGCAGCACCGGCCCGAACGGTTCCGCCTTCCCGTTCGCTGCCAGGAAGCGCTCGATGGTGTCGATGATCTCCCGCGAATGCGCCTCGGCCTCGTCGGAGGTATCGCCCCACGCGGTGATGCCGTGCCCGCCGAGGATCGTGCCGACGGCCTGGGGGTTGCGCCGGCGGATCTCGGCGATATCGAGGCCGAGCTGGAAACCGGGGCGCCGCCACGGCACCCACACCACCCGGTCGCCGAAGATCTTCTCGGTCAGCTCCGGGCCGTCCACGGCGGTGGCCAGCGCGATCCCGGAGTCGGGGTGCAGATGATCCACGTGCGCCGCCTCCACCAGGCCGTGCATGGCGGTGTCGATGGAGGGGGCGGCCCCGCCGCGGCCGTGCAGGGTGTAGTCGAACGCGGCGACCATCTCGTCCTCACGGTCCACACCCGGGTAGACGCCGGTCAGGGCACGCAGGCGATCCAGCCGCAGCACCGCCAGGCCGGCCTCGGTGAGTGTGCCGAGGTCGCCGCCGGAGCCCTTGACCCACATCAGCTCGACGGGCTCGCCGGTCACCGGGTCGGTGTCGGTGCCCTTGGCGGAGGTGTTGCCGCCCGCGTAGTTGGTGTTCTTCGGGTCGGCGCCGAGCCGGTTGGACCGGGCGACGAGTTCCGCGACCGTGGGGTGGGTCATGACAGAAATTTCCTCTTTCTGGTGGTCGGTGTGGTCAGGCGCCCCAGGAGGCGGCGGGCCCGGTGCGTTCGGCGGCGAGCCGCTGCTGCTGTCCGGACCGGGCGTAGGCGGCCATCGGGTCCTCCGGCAGGCCGCGCTCGGCGCGCCGCGCCGCCAGTCGCGGCCGGACATCGGTGTAGAAGGCGTCCATGAACAGGGCGTTGGCGCCGAGCACATCGCCGGACTCCTGCGCGGCGGTGAGCGCGTCGAGATCGACCAGCGCGGCCCGCGCGGTCATCTCCTCGACATTGAGCACCGAGCGGAGCTGGCCGGGGATCTTGTCCTCGATGTTGTGGCACTGGTCCAGCATCAGGGCCACCCCGTTCTCCGGCGCCAGTCCGCCGCCGCGCAGGACCTCGAACAGGATGCGGAACAGCTGGAACGGATCGGCGGCGCCGACGATGAGGTCGTCGTCGGCGTAGAAGCGGGAGTTGAAGTCGAACGATCCCAGCTTCCGCAGCCGCAGCAGCTGCGCCACGATGAACTCGATATTGGTGCCCGGCGCGTGATGGCCGGTGTCCAGGCAGACCACCGCCCGCTCCCCCAACGCGCTGACCTGGGCGTAGGCAGTACCCCAGTCCGGTACATCGGTCATGTACATGGCCGGCTCGAAGAATTTGTACTCGAGTACCAGCCGCTGGTCCGGGCCGACGTGTTGGTAGATGGTCGACAGCGATGCCGCGAGCCGGTCCTGGCGGCCCCGGATATCACCCTGTCCCGGGTAGTTGGTGCCGTCGGCGAGCCAGATCTTCAGGTCCCGGGAGCCGGTCTGCGCCATGACCTCCAGGCAGGCCAGGTGATGGTCGATCGCCTTCTGGCGGATCCGCTTGTCGGTGTGGGTCAGGCTGCCGAACTTGTAGTCGTCGTCCTGGAAGGTGTTGGAGTTGATCGTGCCCAGCCGCACGCCGAGGTCCGCGGCGTACCGGCCGAGTGCGGCATAGTCGTCGACCGTGTCCCACGGGATATGCAACGCCACGGCGGGCGCGAGACCGGTGAGCCGGTGCACGGTGGCCGCGTCGGCGATCTTCTCCTGGACTGTGCGGGCGGTGCCGGGAGTGCCGAACACTTTGAACCGGGTACCGGAATTGCCGAAGGCCCAGGAGGGCAGTTCGATCGCCAGGGAGTCCAGGGCGGTGTCGAGGGACACGGGCGATATTCCTTTCGCAATGGACGGGTTCGACATCTCAGCGGCCTCCCACCGGGGCACCTTCGAGACCGTGACCGAGCCCGGTCTCGGGGAGCATCCCGGCGCTCGCGGATCCGGCACCCGGGCTGCCGTAACGCTCCTCCTCGATCTCACGCAGCGTCTTCCCTTGCGTGCGCGGGGCGAAGATCGCGCCGATCGCGAGGGCCACGGTGAGCAGGCCGATCAGCAGCAGACCGACCACGGTGAGCCCGGTGGCGGCGAGCATGGTCGGGAAGAAGTAACTCAGCAGGCCGGTCGCCGAGCGCACCACGAGGAACATGAAACCCTGCGCGCTGGCGCGGTAGGGAGTGGCGAAGAGTTCGCTGGTCCACAGGCTGTAGAAGGCCTGCGCACCGATACCGCTGGAGACGCCCCACAAGACCGCGAAGATCAGCAGCGTCGGCATCCCGGCGTCGGTGAAGAACACCAGTACGCACCAGGCCAGCACACCGAGCGCCGCGCCGATCACATACAGCAGCCGCTGGGAGATCCGGTCGGCGTAGGCCATGAACCCGAAGTAGGTCGCCGCGACGGTGCAGCCCCACACCAGCACCTGCAGCAGGTTCTGCTGAACCGCGCTGTGTACCCCCGCGCTGTCGTAGACCCGCGGCATGAAGATACCGGCCTGACCGGCGACGGTGTTCCAGAAACCGTAGATGCCCATCAGCACGAGCAAGGCGGTGATATTGATCCGGCGCGAGAAGAGCCCCCGCAACCCCTGTCCGCCGGTGGCCGACCGCACCGGCGCCACCGCACCGGATCCCGCTTCGTCCTGCCAGATCTTGGATTCGGTCAGACCCTGCCGGATCCACCAGACCACCGCCGCCACCACGAACAGGTGCAGGAAGATCAACCGTGACCCGAGCAACCCCATCGGCGCCAGCGCGGCGGCCAGGGCGAAACCGACCAACGGCCCGACCGACCAGGCGAGCTGCGCAGTGCCGACATGGCGGGCACGGTCGGTGGTGGGCGCCTGCTCGGCGATATAGGTCCAAGAGGCCGGCACCCCCGCACCCACCGCGATACCGGTGATCACGAAGGCGGCCAGGAGCATCCCGAAGTTCATCGCGAACGTCGCGAGCAGCACTCCCGCCATGTACACCAGCAGGTCGTAGGTGTAGATCGCCTTACGTCCGAAGCGGTCGCACAGCGGTCCGCCGATACCCGCGCCGATCGCCGCGCCGAAGGCATTGGCACTCAATGCGGCCAGCAGTCCGACGGCGAAATTACTGATGCCGAACGCGTCCTGCCAGAAGGTCAGGCTCGTGGCGATGGCGATGATGGAACCCGCCTCGATGTAATTGGACATCGCGACGGATATCGTCGCTTTCCACCCGGTGGTGGTTCGTGCGCCTACCTTCATGGTCTTCCTCGGGGTCTAGCAGGGTTCTCAGGGGGAAGTCGGGGCGAGCCGTCGGCTCAGTCCAGGTGGAAGTACTCGGTGAGGCGGTGCATCGTCTGGTCCGGCCGCGCACCCGGCTCCCCCGGCACGACCGCGGGCGCCTGAAAGTATTCGGCCATCGTCGCCTGCCAGCGCGTATTGACCTCGGTGGCCGCCATCGCGGCCTGGGCCCGCGCGAAGTCCGGCGTCTCCAGGTAGCCCACGACCAGGCCGTCTTCCGGCCGGAGGAACAGCGAGTAGTTCGTCCAACCCGCCGCTCGCAGCGCATCCAGCATGTCCGGCCACACCGTGGCGTGGGCGGCCAGATAGTCGTCGGTCCGTTCCGGACGCAAGGTCAGCAGGAAACAGACTCGTTCGATGGTATCGGGCATCGGGGTTCCGCCTCATCGTTGAAACGTTTCAATATGTGATCGGAGCCACCGTACGGCCTGATTGGTGACGCAGTCAACCCCCGCCCGTAACCGATCGGCATTCGAGAACGCGCTGCTTCCGTGCGCCGCCGGGGCGGCTCCCGGGCTCCCCGCACCGGACGCCTTCGCCCGAGCGGAGTGACCTCGCCGATGCGCCCGTCGCCGTCGATGATCGGCGACCCGGCCTCAGCGGAGGACGCCGGCGATCTCGCGGGCGGTGACTTTGGCGAGGTCGACGAAGAATGGAACCCGCTCGTCGATCATCAGCTCGACAGGCCCGCGCAGCCCGAGGGCGAACCGGACCTGTCCCGACTCGTCACCTATCGGCACACCGATGGTCCGGAATCCGTGCACGAGCTCTTCGTCGTTGAACGCGTAGCCGCGTTCCCGGGTATGAGCGAGTTCCTTGCCGAGCTGCACCGGCCCGGTGATCGATCGTGCGGTGCCACGGTCGTACGGCAACCGGGTCAACTCGTCCGCCCCGGTCTGCGCCCAGGCCAAGAGCACCTTGCCGAGTGCGCTGGCATGGAGGGGAAGCCGGAGGCCTTGTAGTTCATGGCCGTCCGCCTCGCGCCAGCTGCTGGTTCCCAGCAGCACGGCATCGTTACCGTGCCGCGCGGCGATGGACGCTTTGGCGCCCGTGATCCTCGCCAGCTCCTCGAGGTGCGGTTCCGCGAGGTGGATGCGGTGCTGCCGATAGGCGATCCGACCGTATTCGGCCAGCGCGGTCCCCAATCGGTACCGGCTGGGCGAGTCCATCTTGTCGAGGAAGCCTGCCTCGACAAGCGCGGAGAGCAGGCGATGGGTAGTGCTCACCGGCAGGTCCAGCCGCCGGGCGATCTCGGAGACACCGAGGTCTTCGCCGTTGCGGAAGCAGGCGAGGACGGCCAGCGCGCGCGTGACGGACTGGAGTTGGCCGGTGGCCGAGGATCTGGGCTCCACATGGTGAAGCTAGCACGGACGGCGAGCATTTCGGCCTTCAAATTTTCCGTATCGTGGAAAATATTGGTTCACCCGCATCAAATATTGAATGCCCGTCGTGGCCCATATCCGGGTATTTTCGCGCCATTTCTGCACACTGTGGCGAACAAACATATGCCCGGTTCCCGAGTCAAGCTTTCCGGTCAACGGAAAGGTAAGGGTGGGCACCTGCCTGGCTCCCGCATAGCTTCCTCGAGTACCAACCCTCACCCGACCAGGAGCCGATTCCGATGCGTCCCCACCGCCGAACACCTCGAGTGCGCGCCGCTCTCGCGATCCTCCCCGTCGTTGCGCTGGTTGCCGCCGCGTGTGGCTCCGGCGGAGCGGGGTCGGACGATCCCGGAGCGGGCGGCGCACCCACCTTCGTCCTCAAGGTCACCGACGAAGGCAATTCCGGTCCGCTCGCCGTCGCCAAGCGAGACGGTACTTTCGATGAAGCGCTCGCTCCGCTGGGTGCCAGGATCGAGTGGGTCAACGCTCCGCCTTCGTTCAGCGCGAACCTCAAGTTGTTCAACGCCGGCGAGCTCGATGTCTCCGGTGGCGCCTACAGCCCGGTCGTCGGCGCGCTCTCCAAGGATGTCGGCGTGCGGATCATCGCGGTCGCCGACCCGGTGGATCAGGATCAGGCCGGCATCATCGCCTCGCCGGACTCGGGGATCCGGGAGGTGAAAGACCTCGTCGGTAAGCGAATCGCGGTCAATCCGGCGGGCAAGGGTGAATACATCACACTGAAGGCATTGGAGCAGTCCGGGATTCCGTTCGACCGGGTCGAACGGGTTCCGCTGCAGATATCGGACGCCGCCTCCGCCTTCTCCACCGGGCAGGTCGACGCGTGGGCATCGTTCAATGATCCGTACGCGGAAGCCAAGGCCCGCGGAGCCGTCGAGATCGCGACCGAGGCCACCGTCGGCTCGACGGACAATACGATCGTCGCGTTCCGCACCGAGGTGCTCGACGAGCGGCCCGACGTCGCCGCGAAGTATCTCGAGACGTTGCGGCATCTGGTCGAACGTCAGCGGGCCGACCCCGAGGACTTCGAGAACGTGTTCGAGAAGGCCGGACCGCGAGCGCTGTCCGGTGCACGGCTCGAGCGCGCGATCGACCTCGGGCGGCGGGCGTCGGTGCCGCACTATCCGACCGCCGAGGACGCAGCCGACCTGCAGGGAGTGGCGGATCTGTTCTACGAGAACGGTGTGATCACCCGGGCCGTCACCGCGGCGGACGTCTTCTACCCGCTCGAGGAAAAGCTCGCCGCCGCCGGTAACCGGCCCGCGCCGACCACAGGGAAATGAGATGGCCGTCGTGACGACGCCGCGTGCGCAGGGCGGAGCCGGGCAGCGCTTGGGGGAACCCGACCTCGAGGTGCCGCGGTACCGGGGCGGCCGACGCCGGCCCCGGTGGGTGTCGATCCCCCTGCGTTTTCTCGTGCCCGCCCTGCTCGTCGCGGTGTGGTGGATCGGTTCGGCGGCCGGTGTGATCCCCGAAGAGATCCTGGCCGGGCCACCGAAGGTATGGACGGCTTTCGCGGAGTTGTACGAGACGGGACAGCTCGTCGACTTCTCGATCGCCTCGTTCAATCGTGCCGCTCTCGGCGTGTTGTTCGGGGTCGCGGCCGGGTTGATCCTCGGTGTCCTGTCCGGGTTGTCGAGCCTCGGTGAGGAACTCGTGGACTCGACCATGCAGATCAACCGAGCGGTTCCGTTCCTCGCATTGGTCCCCCTTTTCATCGCCTGGTTCGGTATCGACGAGACGTTCAAGGTGCTGCTGATCGCATTCGCCACGGTCGGGCCCATGTACGCCTACACCTATCTCGGCGTCCGCAATGTCGACCGCAAGATGGTCGAAGCGGCGCGGAGCTTCGGATCGAGGGGCCCGCGCCTGGTGTTCGAGGT
The DNA here is from genome assembly GCF_000720425.1 of Nocardia rhamnosiphila NBRC 108938. Lineage (GTDB taxonomy): Bacteria > Actinomycetota > Actinomycetes > Mycobacteriales > Mycobacteriaceae > Nocardia > Nocardia rhamnosiphila. The sequence continues at coordinate 134,782 of NZ_JOAJ01000002.1, forward strand.
GATCCTCCCCTCGGCGCTGCCCGGGGTACTGATGGCACTCCGGATATGCCTGTCCATTGCGATCACCGGCCTGATCGCGGCCGAGCAGGTGGGAACCCGGGAAGGGATCGGCTATCTGGTGACCCTCGCCCAGGAGTACAACCGCACCGATTACATGGTGCTCTGCGTAGTGCTGTACGCGGTACTGGGCCTGGTCTTCGACGGAGTGGTCCGGATCATCGAACGGTTCGCGATGCCGTGGCGCGGACAGGTGGCTACCCGATGAGCCCCGAAGCACCCTTGCCTCCGCTGTCCACTCGCACCCAGAGCCCGGCGTCGGCCACCGCCCGCAGAGCAGGTGAACCGGTGGCGGTGTCGATCGCGGGCCTGCACAAGAAGTTCGGTGCCACCACCGTTCTCGACGGGATCGACCTGGAGATCCGCCGGGGCGAGTTCGTCGTCCTGCTCGGTCCGTCCGGAACCGGGAAGACCACCCTGCTGCGGCTGCTGACCGGTCTCGAGAAACCGGACGGGGGACAGGTTCTCGTCCCGGCACGCCGGACGACCGTCTACCAGGAGCCGCGGCTGATCCCGTCGAAACGGGTTCTCGGCAACGTCACGATCGGTCAGCGCCGCACCGCCGAGACCAAGGAGCGCGCTGCCCGCGCGCTGGCCGAGGTCAACCTCGAGGGCAAGGCGCGCCAGTGGCCGGCGACTCTGTCGGGTGGCGAGGCACAGCGGGTGGCGCTGGCCCGGGCCCTGGTTCGCGAACCGGAACTGCTGCTGCTCGACGAGCCGTTCGCGGCGCTCGACGCGCTCACCCGGCTCCAGATGCAGGATCTGGTGGGCGACCTCGTCGCGCGGCACCGGCCGGCGGTGCTCCTGGTGACCCACGACGTCGACGAAGCGGTCCGGCTGGCCGACCGGGTACTGATCCTCAACGAAGGCCGGTTCGCCGTCGATATCGATATCGACCTCGCCCGCCCCCGGGACCGCACCGATCCGGAGTCCCTGCGCTACCGCGCGGCATTCCTGGCCGAGCTGGGTGTCGGCCGCACCCCTTCCCCCACGACGACCTGAAGGAGCACCCGATGACCGCTGCCGCCGACCCTGTTCTCGACACTCTCTGGTACACGCGATGCCCCGTGCCCACCGCGAGCGGCTTGGCCCACAGTCTCGGCTGGCTGGGCGAGACCGCCGCCGCGGCCGGAATCGGTCTGGGAGTGTTGCAGGATGCCGGTCCCGAACTGGCGCCACGGCACTTCGACCATCAGCTGCTGGGCCTGATCCGCGAGGGCGGCAATGTGCCCGCCCTCGCGGCGCGGGCCGAGGGTTCGCCCACCAGACTGATCGGCCTGACCTGGATCGACGAGGCTCAAGCGATCCTGGTGGCACCCGATTCACCCGTTTCCGGGCCGGGTGATCTGGCCGGGCTGCGGATCGCGGTCCCGGCCTGGGCGCAGGACCGGGCACGCAGTTTCCCCCGGGCGATGGCTCTGCACGGGTTCGCGGGTGCGCTCGCACTCGGTGGGCTCACCTTCGCCGACGTCCGGCCCGTCGAGGTCGCGGTCGAGCGCGACCCGCAGGTACGGGGCGAAAAATCAACGGGTCGCAGAATCACCGCCTGGGGTGTGGAAGCGCTGCTCGCCGGGGATGTCGATGCGATCTATGTCAAGGGCGCCCGCGCTCAGGAGGTCGCCCGTGAACACGGCCTGCGTACCGCGGTCGATCTGGATACCACCGAATCGAAGCGCTCGCGCGTCAACAATGGCACCCCGCGCCCGATCACCGTGCACGCGGATCTGCTGGAGTCGCGCCCCGATCTGGTGGTCGGGTTCCTCACGCAGACACTGCGGGCCGCGAACTGGGCCGCCGGCAACCTGGACGAGGTCCGCGCCGTACTGGCCCGGGAGACCTTCTCCGGCGCGGCGGGCGTCCAGGCCGCATACGGCGACACTTTCCACCGCGGCCTGCACCCGACGCTGTCCGACGAGCGGATCGAACTGCTCGACGTGCAGAAACAGTTCCTCTACACCCACGGCTTCCTCGCCACGGACTTCGATCTCGCCTCATGGGTCGCCCCGGAACCGCTGCAGCAGGCGAGCGCCCGGCTCGCCGCCGAAAGCGAGGCATCGTCGTGACCGAGTTCCGGTGGGAGCTTCCGGTGCGCGGGGACGGCCGCCATGTCGGTTCCGTCTCCGCGCACCGCGGCGGATTCGACTTCCTCGACCAGGTCGTCCTCGCCGCCGAACTGTCCGGCCTCGACGGTGTCGTCGCTCCCTACGACCCGGAGGGTGAGGAATCGTGGGTGGTCGCCGGCTCCGCCCTGCGGCAGACTCGGCACCTGCGGGTCGGCGTCGAATTCCATCCCGCGTTCGGGACCCCCGTGTACGCGGCCAAGCTGTCGGCCACCCTGCAACGACTCTCGAACGGCCGGCTCGACTGGCGGTTGCGCGTCGAAACCGACGCCGGCGACGCCGCGGCTCGCGGTGATGGGGTCACCGGCGCCGACCGTTACCGGCGGGCAGCCGAATTCCTCACCGTCGCACGGGGCGTGTGGAACGAGGAGCAGGTGTTGCCCGGACGGTTCGGGGGTACCGGGTTCGAATTCGCCGGCGAATACTACGACGTCATCGATGGCGGATTTCGTGGCATCCTGTCGGGTCTGCCATTTCCCCGCGTCCACCTGTCCGGCAATTCGGCCGAGGCGATCGAACTGTCGGCCGAGCACGGTGACGTGCACGTATTCACCGAGATAGTGGACGGCGTCGATGATGCGGTGGCGTCCTTGCGGGATGCGGCGAGCAGATCCGGGCGCACCGTGCGTGCGGGACTCGCCGTGCCTGTCATCGCCCGGGAGAACGAGGACGAGGCGTGGGCGCGCGTCCTGCGCCAGTGGCGCGAGGTGCATCCGGAGGCGGACGACGCCGAGGTCCGGGCACTCGCACTCGACGGCTTCCGCTGGCCGGGCTTCGACCGCATCGGTTACCCCCGGTCGATCGGCCTGGTCGGTAGTTACGACCAGGTGGCGCAGGCACTCTCGGACTACCGCACGCGCGGTATCGAGATATTCGAACTGACCGGGCATCCGCACATCGAGGAACTGCACCGGGCCGGAGAGCACCTGCTGCACCTCGCCGACCCGGCCGGCCGCACTCTCGCAGGACAGGAGAACCACGCGTGAGCACGGACTTCTACTGGCGCATCGGGATGGAGGGCGACCATGCGTCGTTGCGCACGCCACGCCGCTACAACCGGGGGCATGCCGGTGGCCTAGGGCCGGGCAATATCGCGCCCGCGATCCGGGGCGGCAGAGTGGACGGATACAGCTATATCGACCATATGGCCGCGGTGGTGAAGGCGTCGGAGTCCGCGGGCTTCGTCGGTGGGCTGTTGCCCTCCTTCCCGATCACCGAGGACCCGTGGGCCACCGCGTCCGCCCTCGCCCGGGAGAGCGAGACCTACCGCTTCATGGTGGCGTTCCAGCCCGGGTTCCTGCACCCGGTGCAGGCCGCCCGGATGTCGGCGAGCCTGCAGCGCGCCACCGGGGGACGCCTGGTCTACAACATCATCAGCGGCGGCGGTGGAGCACCGCAGTTGTGGTGGGGCGACAAGGTCGCGCACGACGACCGCTATGCGCGTACCTCGGAGTTCCTCGACGTCCTGCGCGGAGTATGGGACGGCACGCCGTTCGACTACGCGGGGCGGTTCTTCCGGACCGAGGGCGCGGCACTGCCGCCTCTACTGGCGGGTCAGCCGTTCCCGGAGGTGTACTTCTCCGGGTCGTCCGAGGCCGCCGTGGACGCCGCGGGCCGGCACTCCGACTACTACCTGTCCTGGCTCGAACCGTTCGACGACCTGCGGGCGAAATTCGACGGGGTCCGCGCACATTCCGAGAAGTCCGGTCGCACACCGAAGTTCGCGGTCCGCATCGATATCGTTGCCCGGCATACCGAAGAGGCGGCGTGGACGGAGATCGAGAAGGGGTGGGCGTCCGTCGACCGGGCGGCAGCCGACCGGGCCGCCCAGGGCGACTCCGTCGGTGCCGCCCGGATCAAAGGCTGGGTGCCGCAACATATCACCGGTTACCGCGACCTCGAAGTCCAGCCCAATGTGTGGTGCGGGTTCAGCCTCATCCGCGGCGGCCCGGCGTTCGGGCTCGTGGGCAGCTACGAGCAGATCGCCGAACGCCTCGACCGATTGATCGGTCTCGGCGTGGACGCGTTCATCCTCGCCGGCAATCCCCACCTCGAAGAGGCCTACCGCGTGGGCGAAGAAGTGCTGCCGCTCCTCCGGCGCACCACTCCCACCCCGGTGCGCACCCTTTCCACCCGATAGGAGAATCATCATGACCGGCACCGAAACTCGCGTCACCCCCGCCGTCGAGGCTTTCGTCGACGACGCTCGCCGCGCTGCCGACACCGCTTTCCGCGTGTTCCGCGAGACCGGGACCGTTTCCGCCAACGGCACCGTGAACTTCGTCGAGCGGGTCCCCGGCGAAGAACTGGCGGTCGCGCTCAACGAACCCGGACCCTGGGCGCAGGACCGGAGCGCGAAGCCGATCCTCGCGTCGTTCGACGGCGAGGTGCTGGCCGGCGACGGTCCCGCCGGATTCGTCACCGGTTACGCCAGGGTGTTCCGCACACACCCCGAGATCACTTCGATCGTGCACGTGCACACGCCCTGGCTGGGCGGATGGGCCCAGACCCACCGGACCCTGCGCATCAAGTACGCGGCCTCGCAGCGCCTGACCCTCTCCCGCGATATCCCCGCACATATCGACCGCAGCCAGGCACCCGGCGACTTCATTCTCGACCGCCTCGTCGACGACCCGGACCTCGTCGCGATCTTCGAGGCCAACGGCGGGGTCAACGTGATCGGCCGGTCGGGCCTGCTCGACCTCGCCAAATTCGTGGTCCTGCTCGAAGAGGGCGCCCGGTACCAGGCGCTCGGTGAACTCGTCGGCGGCGCTGTCGACTTCGATCCGACGAACCTCGTGGCCCAGTGGGGACGCAGTGGACTACTCGACGAAGCCCGCCGCCGCGGTCTCGTCTGACATTCGGCCGGCAAAGGAGCCCTCTCATGACCATTCGTATCGGCTACTTCCCGAACAACAACTCCTTGTTCGTGCTGCGCCACAACGGCCTGCTCGAACCCCACCTCCGTGATGTCGAGTGGGTGGACCTCCGCGAACTCCCGGCCCCGCCTCGGGCCGATCCCCGTACCGGGCTGCCGACACTGCACTCGGACTGGTTGTTCGCCGAAGGCGGGTACGACTTCATCGGCACCGGGTTCACCCCGCCGATCACCGGCTTGGGGCAGGGACGCGACCTGGTGTACGTCGGGATCTCCGGCCCGCGCGTCGAGAACGGGCGATTGGTGAGCCTGGCGAAATCCAGTATCCGCACCGTCGCCGACCTGCCCGGTAAGCGGGTCGGGATCGCACACGGTTCGTGGCAGACAACGCTGGCCCTGCTGGCGCTCGACCGTGCGGGTAAACGCTGGTCCGATATCGTCCCGGTCGATATCGACGTGAACGACGGGGGCACGGCCCTGTTGCGCGGCGATATCGACGCGTGGGTCGGTGCCTACCCGGCGCTGGCGGAGGTCGAAGCCACCGCGCAGGTACACACGCTCGTCGACACCGACGGTCTCTTCAGCCACCCGTCGTTGTGGTTCGTCCGACGCGAGTTCGCCGACAATCATCGCCCGGAACTCGAAGCCATCATCACGGCCCTGCAGGAATCGGATGCGTGGATCGTCGCCAACCCGCGCGAAGCGGCGCGGTTCTTCGTCGATGATGCACAGCGGCGCGGCGGTACCGCCGATCTCGATCGCTGGGAGGCGGCGTTGCGCGGACGCCCCTTCGGGATCGGCCCGGTCACCGATGAATTCCTCGACGAGCAACAGCGTTCGGCAGACCTCTTGCACGCCAACGGTCTTCTCCCCCGAACGGTCGATGTCCGCGCCGCGGTCCTGCCGTGGATCGGAAAGGTCGTCGCGGCCGGTGGTCCGGTCACCGCGGGCTGAGGCTCGGCCGGTCACCACCCGAGCAAGGGAGGCAGAGCAGCCGTGGGTGGTTGCCGGAATCCTTCGGCTTCCACCCCGGCGAGCTGCCGGTGCAATCGTGCGTGCCCGAGCTCGGTGGACTCAGAGAACTAGTAGCCCTTCGGGGACCGGTTGGTCGCTGCCCGGCGTTCGGCCTCCTTGGCCTGGACCCGTTCGTCCTCGGCACGCACCGCGGCAAAGCTTTCGCGTTCGCGGATCAGCCACTCCGGCGGATCCGCGAGGAAAGCGGCGATCTCGTCGGCGGTGAGCGAATCGGACACTCCCGCCCGGGTCAGGCCACTGTTGGAGACACCGAGCTTACGGGCCACGATGTCGCGCGGGAACGGTCCGGTGCGGCGCAGCTCGGTGAGCCACTGCGGCGGGTTCGTCCGGAGCTCGTCCAGCTCGGTCCGGGAAATCGGGTTGTTCCGGAACTGTTCGGGAGCCGCCGGAAGATAGATGCCGAGCTTGTTCGCCGCCGTCAGCGGCTTCATCATCTGCGGTTTCTTGTCCAGGCTCACCGGAACAGGGTATCGGGCCGCCGAGCCGGTCCGGACTCCGCGGTGCCATACGCTTGCCGGTATGAGCCGGTTCCCCTCGATCGATGTGCAGCGCCTGCGCTGGTTCGCCGCAGTCGCGGAGGAGCTGCACTTCGCCCGCGCCGCGAAGGCATTGCACATCTCCCGCCAGAAGCTCAGCCACACGGTCATCGATCTGGAGACCGAGCTCGGCACGAAGCTGTTCGTACCGGGGGCACAGCCGACCCGGCTGACCGATGCGGGCCAGGAGCTGCTGCGGGAGGCGCGCGACAGCATCGCGCGTTCCGAGGAGGAGGCGGGCACCGCGGCGGACACTGCCCCGGCCACGCTGCGGGTCGGGTTCGTGCCCGGCGTCACCGTCACCAAATGGGAGCGGATCTGGGGGCGGCGGTTCCCGGATACCCCCCTGGAGTTGGTCGCGGTGGCCCAGGCCGACCAGGAACCGGCGCTGCGCGAGGGCCGGGTCGACATGTGCTTCGTCCGGTTGCCGATCGACCGCGGCGATCTGAACGCGATCCCGCTCTACCGTGAGTTGCCCGTCGTCGTGGTACCCAAGGACCACGAGATTTCGCTGCTCGACGAGGTCGGCATGGCCGATCTCGCGGGCGAGCGCCTACAGGACACCGCCGATATCGACGCCGCCGGAGCCGCCATCGAACTGGTCGCCGCCGGAGTCGGCGTCGCCATCGTGCCGCATTCGATCGCCCGCCTGCACCACCGGCGCGACGTCGTCTACCGCACGGTGACCGATACCGACGACACCGGAATCGCCCTGGTCTGGCCGTCGGCCCGGACCACCGATCTGGTCGAGGAGTTCATCGGCGTAGTGCGCGGCCGCTCGGAACACAGCTCCCGCTCCCCCGCCGCCGGAAAAGGCACCGAACCAGAACCGCGGAAGCCGCACGCTCCGGCGAAACGACCCCGCCCCGCGCGGAAACCGGTGCCTTCCAGGAAGAAGCCGGCGCGGGGGCGCAAACGCTAGCGCTCCGCAGATCGAACAACCAGGACCAGGGAAGCCGCCACACGCGATCGGACCGACACATGCCCCGCACTGCGGAAAGGTGACTAGGCCGAACCCGGGTGGGCATGCTCCGGGAAATCGGCACGGCGGCCGACCGCGGCCCAACGCCGGGCTTCTTCGTCGCGTTCGGCGCCGGCGGCCAACGCCTGTTCCACCGCGCCGCCGCCCAGCAGCAGCCGTCGCGGCGGCTCGGCGGCGCCGACCACATCGACGATGATGTCCGCCGCCCGGGCGGGGTCGCCGGGCTGCTTCCCGTCGGTCGCGCGACGCATATCGTGTATCCGTCCCACGGTCTCGCGATACTCCGGGCCCGGCTCGCGCATCCGCATGGACGAGCCCTGCCAGTCGGTGCGGAACGCACCGGGTTCCACGATGACCACCTTCACCCCGAACGGCTGCACTTCGGCGGCCAGCACCTCGGAGAACCCCTCCACCGCGAACTTCGCTGTTTGATACGCCCCCATGCCCGGCGTTCCGCCGACCCGGCCGCCGACGGACGAGAACTGGACGAAGACACCCGAGCGCTGGGCACGCAGGACCGGCAGGGCCGCGCGGGTCACGTTGACGACCCCGAACAGGTTAACCTCGATCTGGGCGCGGAAATCGTCGAGGTCCATCTCCTCGATCGCGGCGCTGTCGGCGTAGCCGGCGTTGTTGACGACCACGTCGATCCGCCCGAATTCGGCGACGGCGAATTCGACGGCGGCCGCGGCCGCGGCCGCATCGGTGACATCGAGCGCGAAGGCCCGGGCTCGACCGTCACTGCGGTCGACAACCGCCCGCAGTTGTTCCGGGTGTCGTGCCGTCGCAACAACGCGGTCCCCGTGGGCGAGCGCCGCGCGGACCAGTTCCGCGCCGAACCCCCTCGAGCTGCCGGTCACGAGCCAAACCTTCGAAGTATCGGACATTTCCTGTGCTCCTTTTCGGGCGGAATTGCATGTCGTGGGGCCCGTCCGCGCTCGGACGGCGACGCCGATGTTCCCGGCACCGGACCAGGGGAATACCGATCCATACGATCCGGTACCGGGTTGTCGGGCGTCTTCGATGTGCTGCTGATACGGCGGGTCGTCACCACCCGTGGGCTGAACGATCCCGGACGAGCGGGGGGCGCCACAGGTGTTCATCGGCGTTGATCGCGATAGGTCTCGAGCAGACGCAGCCAGATCTCGCTGATACTCGGGAACGACGGGACGGCGTGCCAGAGACGATCGATCGGTATCTCGCCCACGATCGCGACGGTCGCCGAGTGTAGTAGATCGGCCACACCAGGACCGGCGAATGTCGCACCGACGATCACGCGACGATCCGGGTCGATCAGGATCCGCGCGTGCCCTCGATAGTCCGGGAGGTACTGCAGGGCGCCCGCGACGCGGCCGATGTCGTAGTCGACCACGTCGACCGGCCGCCCCGCCCGTTCCGCCTCCTCGGTCGTGAGGCCGACGGCGGCAACCTCCGGGTCCGCGAAGACGACCTGTGGAACCGCCACCAGATCGGCGGTACCCAGATGCCTGCCCCACGGATCGGAATCCAGCGCGCTACCGCGGGCCCGGCCGGCGATGACGGCGCCCGCGATCCGCGCCTGATATTTGCCCTGGTGGGTAAGCAACCCCCGGCGGTTGACGTCGCCCACCGCGTACAGCCATTCCCCGGCGACCGCCGGCACGGTGAAGGTGTCGTCGGTGTGGAGCCACTGCCCCGGGATCAACCCGACGCTCTCCAGTCCGATGTCCTCGGTGCGGGGGTCGCGCCCGGTCGCGAGCAGTAGTTCATCGGCGACGATTCGGCTGCCGTCGGCGAGGGTGAGATGCACGGTGTCGTCCGGCCCGCCCGCGCGTTCGGCGTGCGTGACGGTGGTGCCGAACCGGAGCTCGGCGCCCGCTCCACGCAGCCGCTCGGCGACCAGTTCGGCGGCGAACGGTTCGACGCGTGGAAGCAGCCTGCTTTCCCGTGCGATGAGCGTGACCCGTGAGCCGAGCGCCTGCCATGCCGTGGCCATCTCCGTGGCGACCGCTCCCGCGCCGAGCACGGCCAGCCGGGACGGCACGGTGCGGGCGCTGGTGGCTTCCCGGCTCGTCCAGGGGCGCAGCGAGTCCAGCCCCGGCAGCGGCGGCAGCGCGGCGCGGCTGCCGGTGCACACGACCACCGCGTGCCGCGCGCTCAGCTGCACGGCCGGCCCGTCGGGTGTTTCCACCGTGACCCGCCGCTCGGCGGTGATCCGGCCGTGCCCACGGAACAGGGTGATACCCGCGGACTTCAGCCAGGCGACCTGATCGTGATCGTCCCAGTCGGCGGACATCCGATCCCGGTATGCCAGGACAGCCCCGGCGTCGATCGGCCGGGCGAGTGCCGCGCCGACCCCGGGCATCCGCGCGGCCTCGGTGTAGAGCAGTGCCGGTCGCAGCATTGCCTTGCTGGGTTCGCAGGCCCAATAAGAACACTCGCCGCCGACCAGTTCGGATTCGACGATCACCGTACGCAGTCCGGCGGCGCTCGTCCGGTCGGCGACGTTTTCGCCCGCCGGTCCCGCCCCCAGGACCACGACGTCGTAGATTTCGGAAAGGGTGCCGGCCATCGTGATCTCGTCTCTCGCGGTGTCGAACATGATGTCGAATCGGTGGTCAGCGGCCGGGGAGCCGCCGGGTGACTTCCTGCAGGAACCAGCTGTTGCCGTCGGGGTCGGCAAAGGCGGCGAACGAGCCGTAACTGGCCCGCTGCGGATGCACACCGGCCGAGCGGTGCGCGGTGCCCGCGTGATGGAATACGCCGGAATCGTCGTGGAACGGGCCCCGCACCTCGACGCCGCGTTCGCGCAGATCGGCCACCGCCCGCTCGATATCGGCGACGACCAGATGCAACCCCTGCAGTGATCCCGGCGCCGCGGTGGTCACGCCGGTGCCGAAGAGGATCGAGCAACCCGAACCCGGCGGGGTCAGGTGGACGACGCGATATTCCTCGTCGGCGGTGTGGTCGACATCGAGCCGGAATCCGACACAGTCGGCGTAGAACCGTTTCGCGCGATCGACGTCGGCGACAGGCACAACGACGACTTCGAGCTTCATTTCCATGATCTGGTTTCCTGTTCGTGTGGTTTCGATAAGCGCCCGGCGGGAGATCGACCCCACGGGACGCCGGGAGCCACCGACTGCGCGACGGCGACTCCGTATGTGCTCGGGCGAGCGGGTGCCGGCCGCCGTCGAAGAAGGCGGCCAGTTCGGCGACCGGGCCGATGGAGAACTCCTCGTCGTAGAGGTTGACGTGGCCGGCGCCGTCGACCCGATTCGGAGGGAGCGGGTGTCACACAGCGCGCAAGGGGCCGGCGAAGGATTTGCGTAGCGAGGACGGGCCGATCAGGGGCAGCAGCGCAGCCAGGATCCGGCTCTTCAGCGTTTTCGGGGTCCGGGTCAGCTCGACCTCGACGCGGGAGCCCGCGCCCTCCGGCACGGCGCGGAAGATCCAGCCGCCGCCCGCGCCGAAGAGCTTGGAGTCCAGGGTGCGGATGGTGACGGCGGTGCCCGCCGGATCCCATTCGTAGCGGGCGCGCTCCCACGCGGCCGCGGTGCCTTCGGTGACTTCGGCCCAGGTCTCGCCGCGGTCGTGCAGTGTGAAGTGTTCGGTATCGATGGTCGGCCACGCTTCGGGACGGGTGGGCCCGAAGTCGGTGAGGACTCTCCGCACCTCGGTGGGGCTCAGGGTGGACTGCAGATGGAAACGGATCGTGGTCATGGTGCTACTCCTCGATATCTGAAGCGGTGGCCGGGCCGGCCGCCGGTAGGGCGGCGATTCCGTCTCGGCGGTTTCGGGCTACCTGTCGAGCATTGCCGCGCGGGGTGTGGCGGCGAATCCGTCGGATGACGCTGCGGTGACGTATCCCGGGTGTATCCCGCGCACCGCGACCGGTCGGGCAGAGCGTCGCCGGTGTGCGCCGCCGAGCAATCAGAGGTGGCCGGCGTCGATGATCGCGCGGGCGAAGGGCCGCGGCGTCTCCTGCGGCACGTTGTGCCCGATCCCCTCCAGCACTCGGTGCTCGTATGGGCCGGTGAACCTGGCCCGGTAGGCTGCCCCGTCCTTGGTGGCGCCGTCGAAATCGCTGGCGACGGTGACGGTGGGCACGGTGATCGCGGGGGCGGCGGCGAGCTGCCGTTCGTAGCCGTCGTACTGCGGTTCACCCGGCGCCAGGCCCAGTCGCCAACGGTAGTTGTGGACGACGATATCGACGTGGTCCGGGTTGTCGAACGCGGTGGCGCTGCGATCGTATGTGGCGTCGTCGAAATCCCATGCGGGGGACGCGGTGTGCCAGATCAGCTTGTTGAACTCGTGCCGGTTGCGGCTGTAGCCGAGCCGGCCGCGTTCGGTGGCGAAGTAGTACTGGTACCACCAACCGAGTTCGGCCTGCGGCGGCAGCGGCTGCTGGCCGTTGCGGACGGTGCGGTCGGAGAGAAATGTGGTCGGCCCGTAGCCGCGCAGGTAGGGCACGATCACCCGATATCCCTCGCTCGCAAGTAGGGGGCCCACGTCGGCGTAGCTGTGCGGGTCGTAGGGCCAGCCGTGCAGCAACAGCACGGGAACGCCGGTGGCGGGCCCGTACTCGATGTATCCGACATTCAGCAGCCCGGCCCGGACGTGTTGCACCGGGGGCAGGCCGGTCACGGCCCCCGATCCCACCCGCAGCGCGGCACCCGGCACGGTGGCCGCCGGCACGGACTCCTCGGCCGAGCAGGCGCCGAGCGAGGTCACCGCGACCCCGGCCGCGCCCACCGCGAGGGCTCCGCCGAACAGTCGTCGTCTGCTGATGGCCATCACAACTCCCTCGTCGAACACACGATTCGTGACCGCATCCGGCCACATCGATGACGCTAGGGAGTACAGGTGCGGCGCCGCGTCCGTCGGATGACGTAATCGGTGACGGTATGCGCGGCGATGACCCGGTCACCGTCGCGCGAACTCACACGGTGCCGGGTGCGGCCGGCAGCACGGCGGCCAGTTCGGTGCGGGAGCTGACACCGAGTTTCGGGAAGATGCGGTGCAGGTGGGTGCTGACGGTGCGATGCGAGAGGTAGAGTCGCTGCCCGATCTCACGATTGGTCAGCCCCTGGGCGGCCAGCCGGGCGATGGCCAGTTCGTGCGGGGTGAGCCGTTCGCCGATATCGGGGTCCCGGTCCGGGCTCGCCTCGCCGGCCCCCCGCAACTCCAGGCGCGCCCGTTCGCTCCACGCGGTGAAACCGAGCGCGTCGAAGGTTTCCCTGGCGGTGCGCAGCGGGTTCCGGGAGTCCACCACGCGCCGCTGCCGGCGCAGCCATTCGCCGTAGGCCAGGTGCGCTCGCGCACGTTCGGCCGGCCACCCGGTGAGGTCGGCCGCCAGCACCTCGGCGAATCGGTCGCCGGCGGTCTCGCCGGCGAGCAGGGCGCGGGCGTAGCGCAGTCCGATGTGCAGGGCCGGTGAGTCGGTACGTGCCGCGGCAGGCGTCACGGCGTCCAGCAGGTTCCGCAGCGCCTCGGTGCGGCCGGAGCGGACCGCCGCGTCCGCGAGGTCGGCGAGGAAGTACGCGCGCAGCGCCGGGGTGTGGGCCGGATCGGCAGGATCGTGCATGCGGGCGAGGTCGGCGTAGGCGTCGTCGGCGCGGCCCTCGCCGAGCGCTGCCAGCCCGCGGGCAAGCGCGACCGTCGCCAGCACCGGACGCGCACCGGAAGCCAGTCCGAGACGCTCCGCGTCCGCGGTCAGCATCGCGGTCCGCGGGTTGTTCCCGCGCAGGGCGGCGATCTCGGCCTGTACAGCGACGGCCAGCCCACCCATGAACGGTTGGCCGGTCTCCTCGGCGAGAGCCGCGGCCTCGGCCGCGATCGGCTCGGCGGTGATCACATCGCCGAGCCGGGTCAGGCACCATGCCTGGACCGCCAGCGCGCGGGGCAGCAGCCCCAGTTGTCCCGTGGCGCGCAGCCCGGGCGCGGCCGCGGCGGCGTAGCGGGCGGCCAGGTCGAAGGCACCGACCTGGAGTGCGGCGCTACCGAGGAACCGGTCGACCTCGGGGTCGCGCCCGGTGGCCGAGATCTGTCCACGCAGATATCCGAGAACGGTCGTACCGCATTCGACCGGCGCGACATAGGCGGTGATCGCGACCCGGCGGGGATCGTCGTGGGCCACCGGCAGACCGTCCACGACAGCGAGCAGGGCGCGCCGCACCTCGGGGCCCGGTTCGGACCAGAAGCACCGCATGGCCGCGCCCCACAGAATGCGCAGCGCCGCGTCATCGTATCCGTCGGCGGCGACCCGCGCCGCCAGCGCCGCCAGGTCTCCGATGCGGGAAGGGTCTTCGCGTACGCCGTCGTCGAATCCACTGAGCAGCCGGTGCGCCGTGGCGTCCTGGGGTGCGGTCAGGTCCAGGGTGCGCGCCGTGCGCACCAGGCGTTCGGCGGTAGCTCTGCTCCCCGAATCCACCGCCAGCTCGGCGGCGCGCAGCAGCCGGTCCACGCGATGCCCGGCGGAGCCGACGACAGCGGCCCGTTCCAGTGCCGCGGCCGCGGCGCCCCGGTGCCGGGCGCGGCCCGCGACCTCTTCCAGTTCTCGGGCGACCTCCTCGTCCTGACCCGCCACGCCTGCCGCGCGCTGCCAGGCCCGGCGGTCCGGGGCGTCGCGCAGAATCTCGGCGAGCGCCCGGTGCGCGCGCCCGCGCTCTTCGGCGGTGGCCGTGGCGGCGAGCGCGGACCGGATGAGCGGATGCCGGAAGACCACCGTGCCGGAGGCGAGGTCGATCAACCGCGCCTCGACCGCCGGCGCCAGGACATCGGGCGCGAGGTCGCGGCCCAGCAGCAGCGCGGTCGCGGCGAGGATCTCGCTGCGGGCACCGCCGTCGTCGAGCGCCGCGACGAGCAACGCTGTCGCGGCGGGCCCGGGCAGGGCCTGTGCCCTGGCCGCGAAGGCACGGCGCAGCCGGTCGGTCATCGGCAGCGTCGCCGGGAGCTCGGCGAGGTCGGCCGCCGACGCCGCCAGTTCGGTCAGTGCCAGCGGGTTGCCGTCCGCCTCCGCCAGTACCCGTTCCCGTACCGTCGCGGACAGCCGCGGCGCGGCCACACCGAGCAGCGCGGTCGCGTGCGCGGCCGACAACGCGGTGAGACGCATCGGAGTCAGCCCGGCGGCGGCGAGCGGTGACGCGGCACCGTCGCGTACGGTCGCCAGCACGGTGATCGGTTCAGTGTGGATGCGACGGGCGAGGAAGGCAAGCACCTCGGCGCTGGCGGTGTCCAGCCAGTGCACATCCTCGGCGACGACGAGCAGCGCCTGCTCGGCGGCGGCGTCGGACAACAGGGTGAGCGCGGCCAATCCGACCAGCTGCACGCTCGGCTCACCCTCGGCATCGGACAGACCGAAAGCGCGTGCGAGCGCGTCGTATTGGCGGGCGGGCAGCCCCGCGAACCCGGCGCGCAGCGGATACAACAGCCGGTGCAGCCCGGCATAACCGAAGTGCTGCTCGGCTTCACTTCCCGCGGTCCGCAGCACCCGCGCCGACGCCGCCGCCGCGACCGTCTCCTCGACCATCGCCGACTTTCCGATTCCGGGTTCGCCCTCGATCAGTACGCCGGTGTGGTCCCACGGATCGAAGAGGAGTGCGGCGAGTTCCTTGCGCTCGGTGTCTCGTCCGAACAGCGACATCGTGCGGCACTCCTGTTCCGGTCCGCGGCGGTGGACCCGTCCGCGACCCTACTCGAGCGAACCGGTAGCCCGGACCCGGCATACACCGTGTCCGCCGGCGGCCTCGCACGTCACCCGCCTGTCCGGTCGGGCAGGACGCCGCCGGGCACCACAGCCGGGGCAGCCATGGCCGCCGTGCCGGAAACCTGTGCACGGGGTGTCGTGGCTGCCGCCTTCCGCACCATCCTCGTGTTGCCGAAGGTAACGAGGCGAACCGTCCCGCCGATTGCCTTTCCGAGGTGCCGGGACAGGCACACTCACCTTCCGGGACAACGAGTTTCGGACCATTGCTGCAAGGAGATCGATTCACGATGACACCACTTCACGGCTCACCGCGAGCGATTCGCTTCGCCGTCGGCGCGGCTGCCCTCGGAATCATCGCGAGTGCGACGACCCTGGCAGCACCACCGGCCTCGGCCACGGTCACCGGCATCGGCATCGCGCCCTCGTTCACTCTCGGCACCCACCGCTACGGAACGACCTGCACCTACACCGTGCGGGTGACGGTCGACGACAACACCAAACCGGTGTACTTCTTCGAGGAGGGCCAGGGCCCCACCGGCTTCGCCCAGGCGATGCCCTCCGGCGGCGAGGCACAGGCGAGCTGGATACCGTCCAGACCGGATATCGGCTATATCTATGCCGTCCAGCCGGACGCGTGGCCGGAGACCCGGCAGGTGGTCGACGTCGGTACCGGCATCAATTTCGGTTCCGCTTGCGTCGCGCTCTGAATCGCGGCCGCAGAACTACTTCGGCCGGTCGTCGACCGGCCGAAGTAGTCGCGTGCTGAACACCTCGTCCGGCCGGTGCCGTGGTCCGTGCACCGAACGGCTCATGTCACGGCGGTGTAGGTGATGTGCAGATCACGCAATCCCCGCAGGAGGAACGTCGGTTCGTAGTGGTAACTGCGATTTTCCGGCGAGCCGTGCCTGCTGTCGTCGATGGCGAGGTCACGCAGACGGTCCAGCATCCTATTCACGGTGACCTGGCCCTCGGTGCGGGCCAGCGGTGCACCGGCACAGGTGTGGATGCCCCGGCCGAAGGCGATGTGCTCGCGGGCGTTGCGGCGATCGACCCGGAATTCATCGGGGTTCTCGAATTTGCGCGGGTCCCGGTTGGCGGCGCCGATGCACAACATCACCACCGTGCCGGCGGGGATATCGACCCCACCCAGTTGCGTGCTCTTACGGGCGAGCCGGAAGTCGACCTTGGTGGGGCTTTCGATACGGAGCGATTCTTCGATCAGCGGACCGACCAGACTGCGGTCCGCGCGGACCAGTTGCTGGAGCTCGGGTCGTTCGGCGAGCACCCGGACTGCGGAACTGAGCAGTTTGGTGACGGTCTCCTGTCCGGCCGCGAAGAGAAAGGTCGCCGGGCGCACGATATCGATGATTTCGGGTACCGATCCGTCGGGGTAGGTCGTGGACGCGAGTATTCCCAGAATGTCCTCGCGCGGTGAGGCGCGACGTTCGGCGATGTACTCACCGAAGGTTTCCTCCAGCCATTCCAAGGGATTGCTTCCCACCGGCTCATGGTCCAGGGCCCCTACCCTGGTGCCGGGGTCCTTGTGGCCGGCCAGCCGGGCGCGGAATTTGTCCCGGTCGGCGTCGGGAACGCCGAGCAGGTCGGCGATGACGAGTGTGGCGAACGGCTTCGCGTAGTCGTCGAGGAACTCACAGCGGTCGCCCGTGAGGATCTCGTCGAGTTGGCGATCGGCCAGCCGCCACATGTACTCCTCGTTCTCCTTGAGCCTCTTCGGGGTCAGCAGCCGGCTCAACAAGGTACGGGTGCGGGTGTGCTCCGGGGGGTCCATGGTCACCATGTGCTCGAAGATCGGGAACTGGTGCCTATGTGCCTCGATCTGCGCGCCGATGTCGTCGCCGACGGGGACGAACGGCAGTGGAGGAAACGGTCCGCCGATCGCGACGCAGGCGGAGAAGGCATCGGTATTCCGGAATGCCTCGTTGGCTTCCTGGTAGCCGGTGACCGCCACAACTCCGTAGTGCGGTTCCCGGAACACCGGGTTCCGGCTACGCAGATAGGCCAGATATTCGTAGGGGTCCTGGGCGACCAGTGCATCGGAGAAGTAGTCGACAGACGCCGGATCGGTCATTGTCAGCCTTTCGTGACACGGGGCGGCGGGCCGATCCGTCGCTCCCCGCGAGATCTACCAAGACACCGCTGGTTTGATCGATCGATCAGAAGTAGTGAGCGGTTCATGAGTACCATGACCCGCAGGCCGGGGTCAAGAAGGCAAATGACCCGGAGCTCGCACCCCGGGCCGCGCGACCCAGCCTTGAAAACCCCCGACATTGCCCAGCTCAGGCGCTACCATCACGCAACACAGCGGCGACCCGGCCGATGAGCACACACCCATGGACATCACTGCCCGCCGCCACGATCAGGCAGTCGCACTCCCGGACGAGCCATTGACAGCAGCCCGCACCCAGTGCACGATTTGATCGATCGGTCAAACTATCGAATACGGTTGGATATCGGGCGTTCCCCCGCCCGAACGCGAGGAACGAGGTGCTTCATGGTCGGTCGAGTCGAAGGCAAGGTCGCCTTCATCACAGGTGCGGCACGGGGCCAGGGACGTAGCCACGCGGTGCGGTTGGCGCAGGAGGGCGCAGACATCATCGCGGTCGATGTGTGCAAACCGGTCAGTGGCACCGACCAGATTCCGCCGTCCACACCGGACGACCTCGCCGAAACCGCCGACCTGGTGAAAGGATTGGGTAGACGGATCGTCACCGCGCAGGTCGACGTCCGCGACTTCGACGCCTTGCACGCCGCGGTCGGTAGCGGGGTCGAGCAGTTGGGCCGGCTGGATATCGTTGTCGCCAACGCCGGTATCGGCAACGGCGGCGAGACCTTGGACCAGCTCGGCGAGCAGGACTGGAACACGATGATCGACATCAACCTCTCCGGTGTCTGGAAGACCGTGAAAGCCGCTGTCCCCCCTCTGCTGTCCGGAGGCGCGGGCGGATCCATCATCTTGACGAGCTCGGTGGGTGGACTGAAGGCCTATCCGCATACGGGCCACTACATCGCCGCCAAGCACGGTGTAGTGGGACTGATGCGGACATTCGCGGTCGAATTGGGCCGGCATTCGATCCGGGTCAACTCGGTGCATCCGACCAATGTGAATACACCGATGTTCATGAACGAGGGCACCATGAAAATGTTCCGCCCCGATCTGGAAAATCCGGGTGTGGCGGACTTCGAGCCGGTCGCACAGTTCATGCATGTACTGCCGGTCGGCTGGGTCGAACCGGTGGACATCAGCAACGCGGTACTGTTCCTCGCCTCCGACGAAGCCCGCTACGTCACCGGACTGCCCATGACCGTCGACGCGGGCAGCACACTGAAATAGCCGGCGGCCCGCCGAATGATCCCGGCGGGCCCTCCCACCACGCGGTGAGTTCGGCCGAGCCGATCATCGGCCGAGTGCACCGGTAGCCGGTCCCACAGCAGCGGAATGGCCGGCCGACCGGCGGTGGCCGGCGGGCCGGGCGTCGCGATACGCCCGGCCCGCAGCGAGACGTGCCGACGCGGAGTCCGGATCGACCCACCGGCTCCCGCGCGATGGACGGCCATCCGGTCGCCGGCCTCTGGGCGTTCGCCGGCCCTGATCGGCCGTGGTTCAGCCCATACCGATCCGAATGTTCTTCACCTGCATGAACTCGTAGAGGCCGTCGAGGCCGCCGGTGCGGCCGAAGCCGCTGTGTTTGTATCCGCCGTAGGGCCCCTGCGGGGAGATATCGCTGACCTGGTTGATCCATATGGACCCGGCGTGCAGTGACCGCGCGACACGGTGCGCGCGGGCTAGATCTGTGGTCTGGATGAAGGCATTGAGACCATAGGGGCTGTCATTGGCGGTTCCGACCGCTTCCGCCTCGTCGGCGAATTTCATCACCGACACCACGGGACCGAAGGTTTCGGTCCGCGCCAGATCCGACCGGTTGTCGACGTTGCCGAATACCGTGGGTTCGATGTAATAGCCGGCGGCGAGATCGCCGCCCATCCGTTTTCCGCCGGTGAGCAGTTCCCCGGCGCCGGTCGACACGGCCCGATCGATCACGCCGAGGATTCGTTCGGCATCCGTCGCACTCACCACCGGGCCGAATATCACCGATGGGTCGAACGGGTGGCCGACGCGCGCGGATTCGACGGCGGCAACGAACTTTTCCAGGAAAGAATCGTAGACGGATTCGTGCACCAGTACGCGGCTGGCGCAGGCACAACTCTGCCCGGACTGGACGAGGGGACCCTGATACGCCGACAACTGCGCGGCGGCATCGAGATCCGCGTCGCCGAATACGATATTGGCGGACTTGCCGCCCAGCTCGGCGACCACAGGCACGAGATTCTCCGCGGCGGCCGCGAGGACCTTGCGCGCGGTCACCCCGCCGCCGGTGAAGTGGATCTTGCGGATGCCGCCGTGCCGCACCAGCGCATCACCGCCCTCCGCTTCGGCCGGCACCACATTGACCAGCCCCGGTGGCAGCCCCACCTCGGTGCACAACTCACCGAACCGCAACGCCGCATACGGCGCCGATACCGAGGGCTTGAAGACGACGGCGTTGCCGGCGGCCAATGCTGGAGCCACACACGAGGCGGCCACGACCAGCGCGCCGTTCCACGGGGCGATGACTCCGACTACGCCGTAGGGTTCGCGTTCGATCAGGTTGAGGTCGAACGATCCGGCGGCCGGGGTACTGAGGCCGTGGGGCTTGTCGACGTAACCGGCGAAGTGGCGCAGGAAGCGTTCGAGGAGCAGTGTGTTGATCGCCAATGAGACCGGTACCCCGTAGTCGTGCACATTCAGCCGGGAGAACTCGGCCATCCGCTCGTGCACGGCGTCGGCGAGATCGATCAGCAGGTCGCGACGACGATCCGCCGTGAACGACATCCATTCGCGCTGCGCAATTCGGCTCGACTCGACCGCGCGGTCGATCTCGTCGGCCCCGGCGAGCTGGACTGTGCCGTTCGGGCGTCCGGTGCCCGGGAATATGTGCACGCGGGCGCCGCCGGAGGACCGATCGATCCGGTCGCCGCCGATCAACAGCGAGCCCGTCAGATCGGCTGTCGAAGGTTCGAGATCGTCTGTGGTGGAGGCCATCGGTGCTCCTAGGAGGTCGTGGCGTCTTCTGTACGCCATTCGTGCAGGACACGGGCCTTCTGCTCGTCGATCACCCGACTCAGGTGTGTCGCCTTGGGCAACCCGGAGTAGGCGGCGAAGTGCAGTGCCAGCTCATCCATTTCCGCGAAGGACACATCCCGGCTCTTCAGGGCGGCGTAGACATGGGAGAGGATCGGAATCGGCGCGTCCTGAAACCCGACACAGGCGACCGTGATCAATCTGCGCTCTTTCCTGCTCAGACCCGGGCGCAGCCACATTTCACCGAAGACGAAATTGAGAATGCCGGCCCCTTGATACGGATTGTCGCGATCCGGGGCGAACGGCATGCAATTGACATCCTTGAAGGACTGCACGCCTCGTGCCAGGCGTGCTTCCGGATCGCTCGGTGTCGCCAGCGGCAGCAGCGGTTCGGGTGCGGGAACGAGGAGTTCACGCTCCCGGTGGATCCGTTCCCACTGCTGGTCCACGACCATATTGAAACGTGAGGCCTTCGGCCATCCAGCGTAGACCGCGAAATGCAGGACGGCTTCGCGGATTTCGATGATCGAGATATCACCGCTGTTCAATGCCGCGTACACGTGCTCGATCAACGGTTGTTCGGCGTCGGAATCGGCGACACACGACAGCGTGACGAACCGCCGATCCCGACGGCTCAGCACCGGCCGGGTCCAGACCTCGGCGAAGACGAAGTCGATCAGGCCGTTGGCCGTTGTCGGGCTCGAATCCCCGGGGGGCGCGAAGGTCATTACTTCGGCGAACTCACGCCGGCCTCGTTCCGACCGCCGCGCGGCAGTTGCCGCAGCCGTACCGGTGGTTTCCATATCCGTCGCTTTCATCTGAGGGTGACTCCGGCATCGACCTTGAACTCCATCCCGGTCACGTGCCGGGCTTCATCGGAGATCAGGTACAGCACGGCGTTACTGATATCGATGGCCTCGGTCATCACCACCGGCAACGCGTTACCGAACAACGGGGCCAGATCCGGGCGCTTCTCGGAGAGGAGACCGAACAGTGACTCCGGTGACATACCGGTGGCCACACCGGTCGGATGCACCGTATTGACCCGGACATTCTGCGCGGCCAGCTCATTCGCCAGCGCACGGCTCATTCCGACCACACCGTGCTTGGACGCGGTGTACGGAATGTGCAGGGGTGTCCCCTTCAAGCCCGCCGCCGAACTGATGTTCACAATGCTGCCACCGCGGTCGGCCAGGTGCGGAAGCGCAGCGGCGCAGGTGTTCCACGTCCCGATCAGATTGATGTCGACCACCGTCCGCCACTGCTCGGAGGTGGTCGTATCCCAGGTCGCGGCCGTCAGGACCCCCGCATTGCAGACCGCGCCGTCCAGCCCGCCGAGTTCCGCCACGGCGTCGTCGACTGCCGTCGACAGTGCGACCTCGTCGCGTATATCGACGACTGCGGTGACAGCGCGGCGACCGTGTTTCTCGACCAGCCGCGCGGTTTCGGCCAGGTCTTCCGGTGTCGACAAGGGATATTCGAGTTGCGGCAGAGACCGGCAGATATCGATCAGAACGAGGTCGGCGCCTTCTTCCGCCAGGCGTACCGCATGGCTACGGCCCATCCCGCGCGCGGCGCCGGTGACCAGCACCCGCTTACCGGCCGCCCGGCCGGGCGGTCGTGAGTTCTCGATCATCGCGTCCTCACAATTTGTTGCAGAAGCCGGCATCGACGGGCATGGCCACGCCGGTGATGTACTTGGCCTCGTCCGAGGCCAGAAATGCGATCGCCGCGCTGATGTCCTGCGGTTCCAACATCGCGACCGGCATCGGGTTCATCAGGTGCGGGCCACCGTCGGGATTGTCGGCCGCCCACTCCATCATCTGGGGATTGACCGCCATCATGGTGTTCACCGCCGTCGGGTGCACTGTGTTGACGCGAATACTGTGGGCCGCAAGGTTATTGGCCAGGCACCGCATGATCCCCACGATGCCGTGCTTGGACGCCGCGTACCCGAGCCCGCCACCGTCGAGGCCACCCATACCGACCAGGCCTGCCGTGGAACTGGTGAAGACAATGCAGCCGCCGCGGCCGCCGGCGATCAGATGGGGAACTGCCGCGCGCGCGGTGTGGAACGCACCGGAGAGATTCACGCCGATCACATCGGCCCACTGTTCGAGTTCGGTTTCGATGGGGACCTCTTCCAGCGACAGCGGCGCGATGCCCGCGTTCGCGCAGACGATATCCAGTCGCCCGAACTCGGCAACGCCGGTATCGAGAGCGTCGCGGAGCCGGGGGAAGTCGCGCACATCCACTACCGAGCCGAACATCCGGCGGCCTGTCGCCTCGACGAGTGCCACCGTTTCCGCGAGTTCCTCCCTGCCTGCCATGGGGTAGCTGGTGGACGCGATGTCGGCGCAGATGTCCACGCCGATTATGTCCGCGCCCTCGGCCGCCAGCCGGACCGCGTGACTGCGCCCCTGCCCTCGTGCTACGCCGGTGATGAAGGCGACTTTGCCATCCAACGAACCCATCGATCCTCGCTTCGGTGCCGAGCAGATCCGCGCGTCATCTCGGTGGCCTCACGAGGAGAGCGCGGCAATATGCGGACAAAAAACTATGGTTGAACTGTGGTAATTTGATTACCACTAAGCGAGAATAACAGTTCCATGTTCGAGAGGGAAGGAATCGGTCGGATTGACTGAACAGCGCGAGGCCATCAGGGACTCGGCACTCGGGCAGGGCGAGCAACGCATCCGCGAAGCCGTCATCGCCCTGCTCGAGACCGACGGCTACGACGCGATACAGGTGCGGGAGGTGGCCCGGCATGCCCGGGTATCGCTCGCCAAGATCTACAAACTGCACGGCACCCGCGACGAACTCATCCTGGCCGCGCTGGACTGGTGGATGCGAGAGAACCGCTACGCGGGATTGGCCGGCTACACAACACATCCCGGCGAGTCGTTGCATACCGCCCTGATGCGTGTACTACGCCCGATCTTCGAACCGTGGGAGCGCCACCCCGGTCTCCTCGTCGCATACTTCCGCGCCCGCGCCGCAGCGGGCGGCGAGGCGTTGATCAGCCGCGGACTCGAGGCCGTCGTTCCCCCCGCGATGGCAGCGCTGGCCGACATCGACGCCGAGTTCATCCAGGACCTGGATACGATCCTCACCAGCCTGGTGTACGGGCTCCTGGGACGCGTCGCCGGCGGCGAAATCGAGGTGACGGCAATCGTGCCCGCGGTCGACCGCGCCGTCTACTGGATGGCCACCGGCTACGAAGCCGGCCGCGGACATCGATAATGGCGCGAACGCTCTGACCGGCAGCTATACCGCTTCTCTTAGGTTAGGTTTACTTGTGCTAGCGTGCACCTGCTTCCTCGACACAGGTTGTGCATGTCGGCCCACCGTGATCGCTCGAGGCGACACCCGTACCCGACAAGACGAAAGCTGTGGCGAAGGTGAAGATTTCCGTGGGCCGGATCGGTCTCGTGGCCGTCACCGCTGTGCTGGCGAGCGCGCTCGTCGCCTGTGGGCAATCCGAGCAAGTCGACGATGCCGGTGCCGTATCCACCGGAGAGGGCAGTACCACTTACCCCCTGGTTCTCGACAACTGCGGCGAAACGGTCACCGTCGACGCGGCACCGCAACGGGTTGTCTCGCTGGATCAGGGATCGACCGAGATCCTGCTGTCACTCGGCCTCGGCGACCGCGTGGTGGGGACCGCATCGTGGACGGATCCCATTCGCGAGAATCTGGCGGTGGCGAACGAATCGGTTCCCCGGCTCGCCGACAACGCACCGACCTACGAGGTCGTGCTGGGTGCCGATCCCGATTTCGTCACGGCCTCGTTCGGCCGCCACTTCAAGCAGGGCGGCGTCGCAGAGCGCGCCCGGTTCGCCGAGACCGGGATCGAGTCGTATCTGTCGCCGACCGACTGTGAGAACGGCGTGAGCATCAACGGTGGCGGGAAGCGCGCCACACCGCTGACGATGGACGCGCTGTATCAAGAAATCCGTGAGCTCGCCGCCGTCTTCGATGTGAACGAGCGGGGCGCACAACTCATCGACGAGCTGCGGGGCCGCGAGACCGCGGCGCTCGCCGGTATCGAGAAGTCGAACGTATCGATGGGGTTCTGGTTCGCCGATACGAAGAGCCCGTACGTGGCCGGCGGTCTGGGTTCGGCGAATCTGCTCGCCACCACGGTCGGTGCCACCAACGTGTTCGCGGACCTGACCGACGACTGGCCCGCCGTCGGCTGGGAGACCGTCGTGGAACGCAACCCGGATGTTCTCGTCCTCGGCGACCTCCTGCGCGCCCGCTTCCCCGGTGACCTGCTCGCCGACAAGATCGCCTTCCTCGAATCCGATCCCGTGACGCGGAACCTCGACGCCGTGCGCAACAAGCGGTACATCGCGCTGCACGGTGCGGAGATGAACCCGTCCATCCGGGCCGTCGACGGACTCGAAAAAGTAGCCGCCGGCCTTCGCGACCTGCGGGTGCCGAACTGACCGCCACCCGCGACCGCGCCGATACCGCCGCCCCCGGACCGATTCGGGGGCGGCAGTGGGTCGCCGGGTCGCTGATCGTGGTCGGCGGGGTCGTCGCGCTCACCCTCTCGGTTCTCGTCGCGGTCACCCTGGGCCCGGCGGAGATCTCGGCGGTGAATGTCCGTGACATCCTGGCCGATCATCTCGGTCTCGCCGATATTCCGGTGCGGCCAGCGAAGAACGCGATCGTATGGGAGGAACGGCTCCCGCGTGCGCTGGTGGCTGCCGCGTGCGGCGCCGGGCTCGGAATCTGCGGCGCGATCATGCAGTCGCTGCTGCGCAACCCGCTCGCGGACCCGTTCGTCCTGGGCATCTCGTCGGGCGCGTCGACCGGTGCCGTGATCGTGGGAGTCCTCGGCATCGGCGGCGCCGCGCTCGGTCTGTCCGGCGGGGCGTTCATCGGGGCACTGGTCGCGTTCGGGCTGGTCCTGCTGCTCGCCCGCCTGGCCGGCGGCAGCAACGACCGCGTCATCCTCGCGGGTGTGGCCAGTACGCAGCTGTTCTCGGCGCTGACCTCGTTCGTCATCTTCGCGTTCGCGGACTCCGACGAGACCCGCGGTGTGATGTTCTGGCTGCTCGGATCGCTCGAAGGCGTCCGCTGGGACGATGTCAGGCTGTGCGCGGTGGTGGTGCTCCTCGGGACGGCGGTGTGCCTGTACTTCGCGCACGCCCTGGATGCGTTCGCCTTCGGTGACGATGTCGCGGCCTCGCTCGGCATCTCGGTCGGGAAGATCCGGCTCATGCTCCTGGTGGTCACCGCGGTCATCACCGCGACCCTGGTCAGCGTCGCCGGTGCGATCGGGTTCGTCGGGCTCGTGCTCCCGCACGCGGCGCGGTTTCTGCTGGGGCCGCGACACAGCCGGTTGATTCCCGCGACGGCCTTGCTGGGGGCGGTCTTCATGGTGTGGGTGGATGCCGTCTCCCGCGTCGCCTTCGCGCCCACCCCACTGCCGGTGGGCGTCGGCACCGCACTGGTCGGTGTGCCCGCGTTCATCGTCATCCTGTCGCGCCGGAGGAGGAAACAGTGACTTTGCACGCGGCTGCCGTCACCTGGAACCGCGGCGGTGCGCTCGTCGTCGATGGAGTCACTGTGACGATGGCGCCGGGTGAGACCCTGGGGCTGCTCGGCCCGAACGGGTCCGGGAAATCGTCCCTGCTGCACCTGCTCAACGGTGTCGTGCGCCCGACCGCGGGCGTCGTGACCCTCGACGGCGACGACCTGTCCACCCTGCGCCGCAAGGAGGTCGCGCGCGCGGTGGCCGTCGTGAGCCAGCACGCCGACACCGACCTCGACATCACGGTCGGCGACGTCGTGCGCCTGGGACGCATCCCGCACCGCACAACTTTCGGCGGCAACCCGGCCGCCGACGAGGCCGCGGTGACGGCCGCGCTCGAGCACACCGGCCTCACCTCGAAAGCGAACCGGCTCTGGCACCGGCTCTCCGGCGGGGAGAAACAACGCGTCCAGATCGCCCGTGCCCTGGCTCAGGAGCCGCGAGAGCTCCTGCTGGACGAGCCGACCAATCACCTGGACATCCATCACCAGTTGGAGTTGCTGGCGCTGGTCACTCGGCTGCCTGTCACCAGCGTGATAGCCCTGCACGACCTCAATCTCGCCGCCATGTTCTGCGATACGGTGATCGTCTTGAAGGAGGGCCGGGTCGTGGCCGGCGGGAAGCCCGCCGAAGTGTTGACCTCCGAACTGATCGCCCAGGTGTACAACGTCCGTGCCGAAGTCGTCGTCGACGAGTCGAAGGGGCGGCTGTCGATCCTGTTCGAACCGGGTCCGGTTGCCGTCGCCGCGCGCTGACGACCGGCAGGCCTCGGCGGTGGCGGGTACGACAGCACGGACTCGCCGGCCGCGTGGCCCGCGGTGGTCGCTGCTGACCGGCCTGGCGGCTGCGACCCCGACGGTCCGGCTGCTCGTTCTGACGCAACTCGCGTTCAATATCGGATTCTTCATGGTGTTGCCGTACCTGTCGGTGCACCTGACGGAGGATCTCGGTCTGCGGGCGGCGTTCGTCGGCGTGGTACTCGGGCTCCGCACCTTCTCCCAGCAGGGCCTGTTCTTCATCGGCGGTTCGCTCGCGGACCGGTGGGGCGTGAAGCCGGTGGTCCTCGCCGGATGTGTGTGCCGGATCCTCGGCTTCGTCGGGTTGGCCTTCGCCGGGTCGGTGCCCGGGATCGTGGTGGCGACCATCCTGACCGGGTTCGCCGGCGCGCTGTTCTCGCCGGCTGTCGAGTCCGCCCTCGCCGTCGCCGCGGGGAGCGCCGAAAACGGTGGCGGGTCCCGGACGGATGCCTTCGCACTGTTCGCGGTCTGCGGTCAGATCGGCGCGTTCGCCGGCCCGCTGCTCGGATCGTTGCTGCTGGCGGTCGACTTCTCCGTCGCGTGCCTGGTCGCGGCGGGCCTCTTCGTCGCGATCCTGGTCGTCCATCTGCGCCGGCTTCCCGCGCACCCCGGAGCCCACGCCGCCGACGGGTGGCTCGACGGCTGGCGGGAAGTGGTCGCGAACAGGACCTTCCTCCTCTTCGCCGTGGCGATGAGCTCCCAGCTGGTGGCCTACAACCAGCTGTATCTGCTGTTGCCCCTGGAGATCGAACGCGCGTGGGGGTCACAGGCCCCGCTGGGCTGGTATTTCGCTCTGGCGTCGGTATTCGTCGTCCTCGCCCAACTACCGATCACGCGACGGGTGCGCACCGCCGCGGCCCTGCCCGCGGGACTGACCGTGATGGCCGCCGCCTTCGTCGTGATGGCTCTCCTCGCACCGGCGCAACTCCATGGTCTGCCCGCGCTGATCCCCGCCGCCGCGTTCGCCCTGCTCCTGGCCCTCGGACAGATGATCACCCTGCCCGTCGCCCGAGATCTGGTGCCGCGTCTCGCCGCCGAGCGCCGCCTCGGATCGTATTACGGGCTCCTCGCCTCCATCGGCGGACTCGGTGTACTGGTCGGCTCGGGGATCATCGGCGCCCTGATCGACGCGATGCCGGCCACCACCGGCTGGGGACTCGCCGCGCCGTGGTGCGCGGTCGCCCTGGCTCTCCTCGGGAGCGCGCTGTTCCTGGAATTGCGGCTGCGCTCACGTAGCGCCGGACCGGAGGCGACGGCTATCGAGTCAGCAGGGTGATGCCGGCGGCGACGATCCACGCGATCCAGCCGAGCCATCCCACCAGGCCGATCAGCGCGAGACGGCTTGTCCCTTCGGCATTGTGCGAACTCGCCGAGGAGGCGAGGAAGAGCAGCGCGGCGGCGGCGAAGCCGAGCCACTGCTGCCACGGCGGCAGGAAACCGGTCTCGGCGGCGGCGATACCGAATCCCAGCAGCGCGATCGCCAGGAAGACCTGATTGAAGCCGAACAGCACATTGTGCAGGGCCCACAGGCCGGAGGTCGACGCGTGGTCACGGGCGGACGCGGCGAGCCCGAACCGCAATGCCTCCACACAGCTGAAGGTGACGTTCTGCATCAGGACACCACCGAATCCCAGCAGCAACCACATGGTGGGCGCCGCCGGAGATTCCCACATCGCCGCCACCATCCCCGCGGCGAAAAGCGTGGTGCACAGCCAGGTCAACGGGGCCAGCACCGAGGGGCGTTTCAACGCGTCACCGACCGCGGCCAGCGCGTCCACCACTTCGTCCATACCCTGACCCGACATCGGTAGCGGCAGCCGGGCGCGCACGTAGGCGATATTGACCAGCACGGCCGTGAGCACGAATCCGATTCCGCCCAGGCCCGCTGCGTTCGACTCGATCACAGTGCCGACCTCCTATATTGATTTTAAGTGTATTATTTTGAATATAAGTAGCGGAAGATCGGAGACGCAAGTGAGCACTTCACCACCTCGCCGCGGCTACGACTCGCTGCGTCGGCAAGCGCAAGCCCAACAAACGCGGGCGGAGATCGCCGACGCGGCCCGGCGCCTGTTCGTCACGCAGGGCTGGGGGCCGACGACCGTGCGGGAAGTGGCCCAGCAGGCCGGAGTGTCGGTGCCGACGGTCTATGCCGCGTACGGGAACAAGACCGGACTGGTATGGGCCCTGATAGAGGCGGCCGACCTACCGGCCGATCCGGCCCGGCTGCTGGGCGAGCTGGAGTCGGCGGCGGATCCCGCGCGGCAACTCGCCGCGATGGCCGGCTACGACCGCAGGCTCTTCGAACGCTCCGGTGACCTCATCGGCCTGATCCGCGAGGCCGGGCGGACCGAGCCCGACCTCGCCACCCTCTACGCACAGGTCCGCCGGGCCGCCGACCGTATCCGCGAGGAGGTGTTCTCGAGCTGGCCCGCGGGCACACTCCGCGCCGAGATGGACCTGACCACCGCCGTCGACACCTACGCCGCGCTGTGCAATATCGACGTCTACACCGTGCTCACCGGCGAACGCGGCTGGTCACCGGAACGCGTCGAGCAGTGGTGGGGTCACGTGCTCATCCGCCAACTGCTCGACCGGTGACCGCGCGCACTGCCGCTCGGATCATCACCGGCCCGCTATCCCAAAGGTTCGGGACATGTCGATATCACGCACGGGGACAGTGCCGAGGCGTGCACCGCGGCCGGACTCGTCGCGAGATCACCATCTCGGTCGCCACCGCGCGGACGAGTGCCGACGCGCCCGGCCGGTACCGGGTCGTCGCCGAGTACATCACGTGGCCGAGGACTGCTGCGCGATGAAGAAATCACCCAGGGCGCGAGCGATCCGGCCGGGGGCACTCTCGGTGGGGATATGGTCGGCTCCGGGAATGCGGACGAGCCCGGTATGCGGGATCTCCGCGGCGAACTTCTCGGCATAGTGGATGCTTTCGAACCGGTCGTCCTCACCCCAGACCAGCAACTTGGGTGTCCGGCAACGTCGCAGCAGGGGTACGAGGTCGAGGGTGTAGCGGTTGTCGGCCGCGCCCGCCAGTGCCAGCCAGGAGCGCCGGACCCGCGGGTCGGTCCATGGCTCCACATACTCGGTGATCAGTTCTTCGGTGGCGGCATTCGCGAGCGCCGACGCCACGGCCTGCCGACGGGCGTCCAGCAACTCGTCGGCGGTCGTGGCCGCGGCCACCGCCGGGTCCCGGAATCGCGCGACATGTGGTGCGGGCCAGGAGTCGTAGAGGACCGAGTTGACCAGCGCGAGCCCGGACACGTCCAGTCCGTCGTGGGCCAGGAGATGCTGGGCGACGGCGCCGCCGATGTCGTGGCCGCCCAGAGCGATCGGCCCGGTGATCCCCATCGCGGAGACGAATCGCCGCACCCATCCCGCCAGCGCGGGCACTGTGGCGGTGTCCGTGGTGAGTTCGCCTCCCGATCGCCCCAGACCGGGGAGGTCGACCGCGAGGGGCCGCAGGCCGGCCGCCGCGAGGCCGTCCAGTACCGGGAGCCACACCCGGCTCCAGTACGTTCCGTGGAGTAGCAGGACGGTGGGCCCGTCCTGCTCCACCGTCAGGTAGCCGGCCGCTGCACCATCGACCTGTATTGCGGCCCGCCGTACGCGCGGTGGATCGGTTGCGCTCATGGCTCCAGCGTGACCCGGCGGGCGCCCACCGGACTAGAGTCCGGAAAGACATCATCGGGTACATTCCTGCCACCGCCCGAAACCTCCCCGAAGATCACCGATTGAACACGCGACCTCCGGGTACGTCGCAGATATCCACCAGAACCGAACATTCGGAGGTTGATATCGTGGCCGAGAAGCAGACTGGCCCCCGGGAAGGACTGGAAGGCGTCGTCGAAGGCGTGAAGGGCAAGGCCAAGGAAGTGGGCGGCACGCTCCTCGGCAACCAGGACCTACGCGACGAGGGCATCGCCCAGCAGGACAAGGCCGAGGCGCAGCGTGAGGTCGCGGAGAAGGAAGCCGAAGCCGAGAAGGCACGCTCCGAAGCCGATGTACAGGAAGCACGGCAGCGGTCACATCAGGGGCGGTAGCAGCGGTTGCACCGGCGGTGTCCCGGGCGCCTTCCACACGGCGCGCCGGCCACCGAGCACCTGACGGCGGCCGCCCGGAGAAGTCCGGGCGGCCGCCGTTGTCCGGTCGTCGTCGCAGCGATTCCGATCAGGTATTCCGAAGCGATTCGCGAGGGCCGCCCGGAAGTCTGGCTCGCCTCCTCCCGGTCGAGCGGCTACGGATGCGGGTGGGCTCCGAACAGCTGCCACATCCGATTCAGCATCTCGGTACGCCGCGTACCCGTCGGCCAGGCATGGCTGCCGCCGTTGTAGACGCGCCACAACACCCGGGTACCGGACGCGCAGTCCCAGCGCTTCGAATCCTTGATATCGGTCCCGCCGTCGGGTTGCTCGTTCTGGCAGGGACGGTTTTCCCAACTCCAGTACACGACATGGCTGTAGGCGACGGGCTCGACCACCGTGGTGTCGTTCGCCGACGCGAACACACCCCAGGAGACCGCCCGCGCCGGGTCACAACCCGTCGGCGGGGGTGCGGGCGCGTAGACCGCGCCCGACGCGATGAGTCCCGGCTCCGTACAGGCAACGCGGGACGCCATCTGGCCGCCGTTGGAATGGCCCGACAGATGGATACGTTTCGGGTCCACGCAGTATTTCGCGCGCACATCGGCCACCACCTTCTGGATATGGGTGATGTCGTAGGCGCCCGCACCGGCGTCCCAGCCCCAGCCCGGGCTCTCCGGTTTGCTACCGCGCGGATAGACCACGATCGCCTTCCGCTGATCGGCGATCGCATTCCAGCCCGACGCGGAGGCGATGTTCTCCGGGGTGCTGTAGCCACCGTGGACGACGACCACGAGCGGTGCCCCACCGGCGGGTATCCCGGCGGGAACGTGCACGAGGTAGTACCGGCCGTCGAAGCCGTCGACCTTCAGGTTGCCGCCGGTCGGGGTGGTGGAACACGCGACGGCCGCGCCGCCCGGATCTTCGGGGAACTCTTCGTGGGCAGCGGCGGAAGCTGTTGCGGATACCACGAGCGACAGGGCCGCGCAGGACGCGGCGAAGAGCGCGGCCCAGCGTTTCGAAAGGGAGGACGCCACGGAAACTCCTTGCGTGCGAACGTACTTCCTGCTCGCACACTACTCAGGAGCACATGGATCCGCGCCGGAATCGGCCGGCTCGAGCCGAGCCGAGCTGTCGTACCCGGGATGCCGGAACGCCACGGGCAGGCCACGGCGGGACGAGCCCGGTTCGGTCACCGCGAGCGGCGGCCGGCCCGCCCGCGGCGAAGGTCCGGCCCCGACCGGAGACCGGACCTTCGCTACTCAGCGGCGGACGCGCCGCCAGCTCCAGGACCGGCCTCCGGCCCCGGCACGCGCACCCGTACCGAATCCCGCCAGGTGCAGGGCGATCAGCAATAGCCCCACGGTGACGAGGGTGCCACCGGTGATGGAGTCACCGAGGCTGGCATCCGTCAGATCGAATAGGAGTGCGAGACCGAACGCGACGGCGGCGGCAATGGCGAGCATGAGAACCTCCTGATGTTCCACCGGAATCGACGACACCCGAGCGGGTTCGCCGAGTTCCTATGTCGCACATACCCGCAAAACGCCCCGGCACACGGTGGGTGCCGGAATCACCCGGTGCCTGCTACACGGTGGGCTCGTCCACTCCGAAACGGGCCGCCAGGTCGTCCCGCTGCCGCCGGAGGAATTCCGCGTCCACCACCGCTCCGTGTCCGGGCACGTACACCGCGTCCGCGCCACCCAGCTCGAGCAACCGGTCGAGCGCGGCGGGCCACTGCGTCCCGAAGGCGTCGGGACCGGCCTGCGGCTCGCCCGACTCTTCGACGAGGTCACCGCAGAACACCACGGTGGGATCGCCGGGCACCACGACCGCGAGATCGTGCCCGGTATGCCCGGGGCCGATTCGGATCAGCAGAATATCGCGACCGACGCCGCGCCTCAGCGCGGTCACGTCCCTGACGTACTCGCCGGGCCGGACGAGCGCGTCGGCGGCCGCCCGGGCCGCCGCCGGGTCGAGCCCGTTGTGCACGGCGTCGGCATACAACTCCGCCCGCCCTTCCCGGTACAGCGCCTGCGCGCCGGCTGCGGCGAAGATCGGTGCGGGGCCGAACGCCGCCGCGCCGAAGACATGGTCGAAGTGATGATGGGTCAACGCGATACCGGTGACGGCCCGGCCCGCCAACCGCTGCACCCGGTCCCGCACCCGGGCGCCCTCCTCGAGACTCGACCCGGTATCGACCACGAACGCGAAGTCCTCCCCCACGATCAATCCGGCCGTGCAGTCCCATACCGGCAACCGGCAGCGGCCCACTCCCTCGGCGAGCCGCTCCCACCCCAACTCTTCCCACGTCACCGTCATACCGAAACGCTAGCGGCCGGCCCCGCCGCGGAGAACGCGACGAGCAGCGCGGCCCGACCCCGGGTGTGAGCGAGCACTCGAGCGGAAAGACCATCCAGTCTTTATAACATTCCAAATGGACTGTTAATGTGGGAGGAATGAGCGAAGCAGTGGAAACCGCGCCCGGCCGGGCGGGCCGCCGGGAATGGGCGGCGCTGGCCGCGCTGGTCAGCGTGGTGCTGTTGCTCGCCATCGACGGAACCGTGCTCTATCTCGCGGTACCGGCGCTGACCGCCGATATCCGGCCGAGCGCGACACAACTCCTGTGGATCGGCGATATCTACGGATTCGTGCTGGCCGGGCTGCTCATCACCATGGGCAATCTCGCCGACCGGATCGGGCGCAAACGTCTCCTGCTGATCGGCGCGGGCGCGTTCGGCGCCGCGTCCGTCCTCGCCGCACTGGCGCCGAACGCCGAAACCCTCATTGCCGCGCGGGCGCTGCTCGGGGTGGCCGGGGCGACGCTGATGCCATCGACTCTGTCCATCGTGCGTGCCGTGTTCACCGATCCGCGGCAGCGGACGACGGCGATCGCCGTATGGTCGGCCGGCGCCACCGCCGGCGCGGCGGCCGGACCGCTGGTCGGCGGTCTGCTGCTCGAGCATTTCTGGTGGGGTTCGGTGTTCCTCATCAATGTGCCGGTCATGGCCATCGTCCTGGTGGCGGGCGCGCTCCTGTTACCGGAATCCCGCGGCGCCGGCGCGCATGCGGTGGACTGGCTGTCCTCGGTGCTGTCCATCGTCGCCATCGTGCCGCTGGTCTACGCGGTGAAACACTGGGCCGGAACCGGGCTCGATCCGACGGTTGCGGTGGCGGCGCTGATCGGGGTGGCCGGTGGCCTGCTCTTCCTGCGCAGACAGTCGCGGCTGACCCTTCCGCTGGTGGATATCTCACTGTTCCGGATGCCCGCGTTCAGCGGTGCTGCGCTCTCCACCGCACTGTCGATCTTCGCGTTTCTCGGGCTGCTGTTCTTCTTCTCCCAGTACCTGCAACTCGTCCGCGGGTACGGCCCGCTGCAGGCCGGGCTGGCCGAACTGCCGACGACGCTGGCTTCCCTGGCCGTGATCGCCGTGGTCGGCGTACTGGTGGCCCGGTTCGGAGCCGGGCGGACGATCGGCGGCGCGTTGCTGGTGGCCGCCATCGGTCTGGCCGGGATCGGCTGGGCGGCCACCTCGTCCGGTTTCTGGGGTCTCGGTATCGCGCTGGCGGTCCTGGGTCTCGGTGTCGGCGTGGCCATGACGCTGTCCACGGACGCGGTGGTCACCGCGGTGCCGAAGGAACGGGCGGGCGCCGCCTCGTCCATCGCCGAGACCGCTTACGAAATGGGCGGCGCACTGGGTATCGCGGTACTGGGTTCGATCCAGCTGGCGCGGTACCGCGCGAACCTGGAACTCGGACCCGGCACCGACCCGGGTGCGGCCGCCGCGGCCCGGGACTCGCTCGCGGGCGCGGCGGGGGTCGCGGGTGATTCCGATATCTTCACCCGTGCGGCACACGCCTTCACCACCGCGCTGCAGTCCACGTCGTATCTCGCGGCGGCCCTGCTCGTGGTCGCGGGCGTGCTGGCCTGGCGCGTCATCCCGTCGCACCGGCCCACCGCGGACAAGGAGCAGGTGCAGCATGAGCCGGTCTGACCAGGGCCTCACCCGAGACAAGGAACGCACCCGGCTGGCCGTGCTGGAGGCCGCGGAACGAATGTTCGCCGAACGCGGCGGCCGGGTGAGCCTGAGTGATATCGCCGCGGCCGCCGGCGTCACGAAAGGCGGCCTCATGCACCACTTCCCGAACCGGGACGCATTGCTGGCCGGGGTCACCGCACATCTGATCGCGAAAGTGTGGGCCGAGATACACGAGTGCATCGACCTGTCCGAGAACCGGCCCGGGAAGTTCACTCGCGGCTACGTCCGCGCACTGACCAGCGGTAGCGAATCGGTCGCGCGGGCGTTCAGCCCGACCGGCCTGGTCGTGACTCTGGGTACGGTCTCCGGCCTCGAGGGACTCTTTGCCGACGACGCGCGGCGGCTGGACGAGGCGTTCGCCGCCGACGGTCTCGCACCCGGCACGACGGCGGTGATCCGCTTCGCGGCCGAGGGGCTGGCCACCGCGGTCAACAGTCCCTATCTCACCGCCGACCGCCTCGAATCGGCACGCACCGAACTGCTCGCCATGACCGAGACCGCGGCACCGGACAACGAGTGAACCCGCCGCGCGCGTAGCACCCGCGAAGGGTTCATCGGGACGATCGGGGGGCGAGCCGATACCAGCGCAGCGGTAGGGGCACCCCGGCCCTCGGCCGTCCGAGCGCGGCACAGCGGTCGTAACGTACCCGGGTATGACTGATCTGCGGGCCGCTGAGCGCAGCGGCGGGCCGGCACTGCGCGGACGGGCGGTCGGGATCGCCGCGGCGGCCGGGCTCGCCGCCGCGATGGGTGTGGGGCGCTTCGTGTTCACGCCGTTGCTGCCCATCATGACCGCTTCGGCGGGGATCAGCGCCGGCGACGGCGCGGTGATCGCGACCGGCAACTATGCCGGCTACCTGTTCGGCGCGGTGTTGCTGACCCGGCGACCGCAACTGAGCCTGCGCTCGACGTTCCTGGCGTGGTCGGTGGTGCTCGTCGCCAGTGAGGCCGGGATGGCGGCGACCGCGCAGGTGGCCGTGGCGACCGGGCTCCGGTTCCTGGCCGGGGCGGCCAGCGCGGCCCTCTTCATCGCCTGTGCGGCCACGGTGGCACACCACCGCCAGGAGGGTGCCTCGCCGGGCGTGGCGTTCGCGGGGGTCGGTCTCGGGATCGCGATCTCCGGTGTCTACACCCTGCTCGCGGCACCGCATCTGTCGTGGCAGGGTCTGTGGCTCGGGTCGGCGGTGCTCACCGCGCTGCTGCTCGCTCCGGCCTGGTTACTGGATATCCGCTCCGAATCCGGGCCGGCCGACAGCGCGGGCGATACCGTGATGGACACGGGGCGTACCGGTACCGGGCAGGCGCGGCGGGCGTGGCGGCTGCTCCTGGGGTCGTACTTCGCCGAAGGAGTCGGCTACATCATCATCGGCACCTTCCTGGTGGCCGCGGTGGCCGGAACCGGGAGTTCGTCGGCGGGCGCATCGGTGTGGACGCTCGTCGGATTGGCCGCGGCGCCCGCCACCCTGGCCTGGCACCGCATCGCGCGCCGGATCGGGTCCGGGCCCGCGCTGGTCACGGCTCTCGCGGTGCAGGCCGCGGGCGCCGCGGTCGCGGCGGCGTCGGACAGCGTGGCCGCCGCGGCGGTCGCCGCGGTCGCGTTCGGGGCCACATTCATGGGCGTGGTGGTACTCACCCTCGACTACGCCCGCCGGCTGCACATCCCGCGCGCCGCGGCCACGCTGACCGCGGTCTACGCGATCGGGCAGGTGCTGGGTCCGCTGCTCGTGGTCCCGGTCGTCGGCCGCTCCTTCGCCACCGCGTTCACCGTCGCGGCGGTGGTCATCGCGATATCGGCGATACTGGCGTTCGCCGCCGCCCGGGCCCGACGCGCTGCCCGATAGGATGCCCGCCGGTCGGCGGTACTGCGGGCACGAGTTGTCGTCTCGCGATCAGAGCCCGCGGCCGGTGCGCTGCTGGAGTTCGTCGATCAGCTGTGACGCCTGCGCCTTGGTCAGCCCCTCCGGCACCTGCTGCCCGGCCTCCTGCGCCAGGGTGTGCAGATAGGACTCCTGCGGGCCGGTCATCGGTTCGTCACCGGTGGTCCACTGGTCGCGGTCCTTTTCCGGCTGCTGCTGCAGCATTACCGCTCCTCTCCACGGCAGAACGAGTGTTCGAAACCCGCGTACCCGGATCCACCGCCTTCAACCAGCCCTCCACAGCGGCCCGTCCGCGATCGGACGGCGGCGGCCACGGCCGGCCCGGCCACGACGATGCACCCGCTCGTCCGGAGCCGCGCACACCGGTCCGGTGTGGTCCGGCCGGATCGCGGCACGCACCGTCGACTGCCCGGCACCGAGCATTCGCGACCGGGGCACCGGCGCTGGGAACATCGCCGGTCACCACGGCGGTCGTTCCGGTAGTGTCCGCGCTTCCTGTCGTTGCCCGAACCGCCGAATGTGAGGTTGCTCTTCCAGATGACGAATACCGACGACGACCGGGCACGGCGCGAATTCGCCTTGCAGGTGTT
Organism: Nocardia rhamnosiphila NBRC 108938; assembly: GCF_000720425.1. GTDB lineage: Bacteria > Actinomycetota > Actinomycetes > Mycobacteriales > Mycobacteriaceae > Nocardia > Nocardia rhamnosiphila. The sequence goes on from NZ_JOAJ01000002.1 coordinate 172,163, forward strand.
CGGGCATATGCGCGCGGCAGGTATCACCGATGTCTCCTACGACACCGACGAATTCGCCGTCCGATACGACGGCGGCGACGCTGTCCTGCATCTCGCGAACCTCTTCACGGAGACGCGCGACCGATCGCCGGAGGAAACGCGGGAGTGGCTGGCCCGCATCGTGCCCGCGCTCGTGACGCCCGCGGCCCCACCCGAGAGCTGGGAAGAGGTACGCCCGCTGTTGCGGCCGGTCCTGCGGCCGTCGACCTACGCACTGGAGGACGAGGGTTCGCGGATACGGCGCCCGCTCTTCCCGTTCGTGGACGAGTTGCTGGCCATCGACTACCCGGATGTCATCGGCTTCCCCGACGAGACGAAGCTCGCCGAATGGGGAGTGTCGGCGGACGAAGCGTTGACGGTGGCCCGGGAGAACCTGGCCGCGATGGTGCCGGTGGCGGAACTACCCGGCGACGGCATCGTGAAGATAGCGGTCGACGAAGCCGACTACCTGTCGTCGTGGATCCTCGTGCCGGATTGGCTGCTCGTCTCGACGACGAACTTCGAGTATCCGCCGGTCGCGTTCATCCCGGATCAGCAGAGCCTGCTGCTCGTTCCCGGCGATCCGGAGTTGCTGTCCGAGGCCTTCGAAGCGGTCGAACAGGAGTACCGGGAGGCGGCACGGCCGCTCTCGCCCCAGGGGTACACCCTCGACGAGTCCGGCCTGGTGATTCCCCTGGACCGGGTGACCACCGCGAACGACGCCGAAGTCGCCCGGGCCCGCGCGGTGCTGGCCGGGGCGGAATACCACGCCCAGCAGCAATGGCTCGAGGAGCGCTATCGCGACGACCTGGAGGCGATCTACGTGAGCAGCCTGATGGTGGCCGAACGCGAGGACGGTATCCATACCGTCACGGTCTGGGGGGAGGGTGTCGACGCCGCCCTGCCGGTGGCCGATTTGCTCGCGTTCGCCACCGACGACGAACGGACCATCATGGTGCCGTTCGACACCGCCGTCGATCTCACCGGAATCACCCCGATGCCCGGTATTCACCCGCCGCGCTTCCGCACCGGCGGATGGCCCGATCCCGCGGTGTTCGAGCGTCTCACGGAGGCCGCGGTCGCGTTCTGACCGCGGCGAAACGACGGCGGTGGCCGCGGGATCGGTCCGGCGACCGCTCACTCATTCCCGGAGTTCGGAACGGATCACGTTCTTCAATACCTTGCCGACTTTCGAGCGCGGTAGATCCGGCCAGATCTCCACCTGCTTGGGCGCTTTGACGCTGCCGATGCGCTGCTTGACGAACGAGATCAGTTCGTCGGTGGTCACCGTGTGCCCCGGCCGTAGGCGCACCACCGCGGTGACCCGTTCACCCCATTTCTCGTCGGGCAGGCCCACCACCGCGCTCTCGGCCACCGCGGCGTGCGCGAGGACGGCCTGCTCGACCTCGGCGGAGTAGACATTGAATCCACCGGTGATGATCATGTCCTTGGCGCGGTCGACGACGAAAAGGAAATTGTCCTCGTCCAGATAACCGATATCGCCGGTATGGTGCCAGCCATACGCGCTGACTTCCGCTGTCGCGGCGGGGTTCTCGTGGTAACCGTCCATCACCAGCGGACCCCGCACCACGATCTCGCCGCGCTCGCCGGGCGGCAGCAGCGTGCCCCGCTCGTCCACGATGGCGACCGTCGTCAGTGGCGTGGGCCGGCCGGCCGAGGCGAGACGCTCGGTGGCGACCGAGCCGTCGGGCCGGAAATGATCGGCCGGTGCGAGGGTGGCGATCATATTCGGTGCCTCGGTCTGGCCGAACAACTGTCCCAGGACCGGGCCGATACGCGCCAGTGCCTCTTCGAGCCGGGTCGGCGATATCGGTGCGGCGCCGTACCACAGGCACCGCAGCGACGAGAGATCGGTGGTATCGAGATCGGGGTGATCGAGCAGGCCGTAGATCACCGTCGGTGGCAGGAACGCGTGCGTGATCCGGTGTCGCGCGGCGAGGGCGAGGAACTGCCCGATATCGGGCGCCGGCATGATGACGATCTCACCGCCGAGGCCGAGGATCGGGAAGGTGAGCACGCCCGCCGAATGAGTGAGCGGCGCGAGAGCGAGGTAGCGCGGGCGATCGCCGAACGGATAGCTCATCAGCGCCAGCGCGGTCGAGGTCATCATATTGAGCTCGGTCAGCCGCACCCCCTTCGGCCGGCCGGTGGTCCCGCCGGTTCCGGCGAGCATGCACAGCCCGTCCGCCGGGCGCCGGCGCATATCGGGTTGGGCGCGGTGTGCGGCGAGCCACGTATCGAACGCGATCGCGCCCTCGGTGTCGCCGTCCAGGCAGACCAGCCACTCCAGCCGCGGTAGGTGATCGCGGATCCGGGCCACCAGGCCGGCGAAGCTCTTCTGGAAGAAGAGCAGCCGGCAGCCGAACAGCTCGAAGAGCCGACGGTTCTCCTCGGCCTCGTTGCGCGGGTTGACCGGGCACCACACCGCACCGGCGCGCGATATACCGAAGACGCAGGTCAGGGCGAGCGGATCGTTGGCCGACAGGACCGCGACCCGGTCCCCGGCCGCGATCCCGGTGTGCTGCAGGGCGCCGGCGACGGCCACCGAATCGTCATATACCTCGCCGTAGGTGCGGGTTGTTCCGCCGGAGGTGAGGCAGGGGGCCTCGCGGCCGAGCGAGGCCCCCTTGTCGAGATAGTCCGCGAGTCGCATCGACGGCCTCAGCGGTGCACCGTGACGATGGGATCGAGGACGAGCCCGAACGCGCGCAGCGTGCCGAGCAGTTCCCGATGCCCGAATGCCTGGCAGCTCGAGGCGAACCCGGTCACCCGCGGGATCTGCTGTAGCAGGGCGGCCGCGGCGTGGGCGTTGAGCAGCGCGGTCTGCTTGTAGTTGCAGTTGCCGTGGATCAGGCAGTGTGCCCGGCCCAACGGCCCGGAGGCGTACACCGAGTCGAGCGAGGTGTTGATCCGCGGATTCTCCCGCGGCGGCATCTCGCTACGGATGGCGGCGGACTGTTCGTCGATGATGCGGTACTTCTCCGCCTCCGACTTACCGTCCATCTGTGCCAGGGCCGCCGCCACCAGTTGGGGTACACCGAGCATCAGCGGGCGGTTCATGACGCCGCCGAGGGCGCGCACATTCGCGACCCGCGGATCGTTCTTGAACCACACCGGATGCGAGGTACCGCCCCACGGCAGCGCCAGGCCCAGTTCGTGCTGACCGGGCACTACCACCTGGTAGAGCCCTTCGTCCACCGGCCACTCCACGTACTCGTTCTGCTCGAGGTAGTAGGCCTCGGCGAACGCGGCATTGGTGAGAATCGTATTGGTGGAGGCGACGGTCGGGTGTCCCTTCCAGAACACCTCGATATCGAGGGTGTCCAGGCCGGGGTTCTCCAAGCAGATATTGGCCGCGATCTCACCGATCGTGTACATCTGCGCCAGGCCCGGAGTGAGCAACAGTCCGCGAGCGGCGAACTCGGCGCCGTAGCGCTCCTGGGCGTCGATCATCCAGTTCTGCTCACCGTTGGTATCGGTGTAGTGCGCGCCGATCTCGAGGCACGCCTCGACCACCGGATGTCCGTACCGGGCGAACGGACCGACCGTGTTGAGCACGACCCGCGCGCCCCGGAACGCGTCGGCCAGGGCGGTACTCGTGTGCTCGACCTCGGCGATCTCGTGGTCCACGGTGTCGATACCGGGTACCGCGTCGACCGCCGCTTTCAGCCGCGCGTGGTCGCGGCCCGCGGCCAGGAAGGGAATACCGTACTCGCGCAGGTATTCACAGATCAGCCGGCCGGTGTAGCCGGACGCGCCGTAGACGACGACCTGTTTGTCGGTAGGCATGGTGGTGTTCTCTCCTCGTCATCGGATGGAAGGTGGGCGGTGGGCCGAACGGGGCTGCCGCTACATGCCCATTCCCCCGTCGACCGGCAGTCCGGCACCGGTGATGAATTTCGCCGCGTCGGAGGCGAGGAATACGACCGCGTCGGCCATATCGTCGACCTGGCCCAGCCTGCCCAGCGGCGTGAGTTCGGCGACCGCCTGAGCCGCCGCCTCCGGGGAGGGGAACAATCCCAGCTCGGCGCAGTCGACCGCGAGTTTGTTCCCCATCGCGGTGGGGGTCAGGGCGGGATAGATCGAGTTGACGCGCACGCCGTAGCCGAGCTTCCCCGATTCCGCGGCGGCCACCCTGGTCAGCCGGTCGATACCCGATTTGGTGGCGGAATAGACGCTGATTCCGGGAAACGCGATCGTCGCGGCGACCGAAGCGATGTTCACCACGGCCCCGCCCCGCCCGGCGGTCCCGCCCGGCCGCATGGCCCGGAACGCGTGTTTGATCCCGAGCGCGGTGCCGAGCAGATTGACATCGAGCATGGTGCGGGCCTGGTCGGGATCCAGATCGGCCAGCAGGCTGGTGACCTCCACGCCCGCGTTGTTGACCACGATGTCCAGCCCGCCCAGCGCGCCGACGGTGGTGGTCACCGCGCGTTCCCACGCACCGTCGTCGGTGACATCCAGCGAGACGAATTCGGCCCGGCTCCCCTGCGCTTGCAGTTTTTCGACCATCGTGCGGCCGCCGTCGGCGTCGATATCGGCGATCGCCACCGCCGCGCCGGCCTCGGTCAGCGCTTGGGCCATCCCCGCACCCAGGCCGCGCGCACCTCCGGTGACCAGCGCAGCCCGTCCGCCCAGGTCGTAACTCGTCATATCCGTTCCTCTCTCGAAAGCAGCCGACACTGTGATCTGAGCCACAAAACCGATGTGGTGTGTCGCATGACACAGTAGGGCGATATCTTGACAGTCGTCAAGAAAAATCTTGACAGTCGTCCAAAGATCGGAAGTCGTCGTACGCTTACACTCAGGAGAAGCCGGGCAGGTGAGATCCGAACCGAGAAGAATGCAAACGAGTGACACAGGCCGCTGATCCCAGATCCCGCATAGACGAACGCGCTCGCGACAAATTCGCGGCGAAGCGCACCGAGCTGGCGCTGGCCACCCTGCACACGCTCGCCGAGCGTGGCTACGCCCATACGAGCCTGCGGGAGATCGCGCAGAACTCCGAATACTCCCACGGTGTCCTGCACTACTATTTCCGCGACAAGATCGACCTGCTCGTCCATGCCGTCCGGCAGTACGAGGCGGTCTGCGTGACCCGCTACGACGATGTCATCGCCGCCGCGCGCGACGCCGACGAGCTGCGCGCCGAATTCATCGCCACCTTCTCGGCCACGCTGGTGGCCGACGCGGCCATCCACCGGCTCTGGTACGACCTGCGCAACCAGAGCCTGTTCGACGATTCGTTCCGCGCAGACGTACTCGAGATCGAGGCCCGCCGCGAGGACATGATCTGGCGGGTCGTCTCCCGCTACTGCGAACACCGGGGCAGCGTCCCCACCTTCACGCCCGCCGTCGCGTACACGACCATCGACGGGATCTTCCAGCGCGCGCTGCTGCACCGGCTGGCCGGGCGTACCGACGGCACCGAAACCGTTCGCGATCAGCTGGATTCGGTATTCGAACTGCTAGGCGCGGCACAGTAGCGAGACCGGATCGGCGCCGAGCGTGCCGCTACATCAGCGCGAGCAGGTCCTCGATCCGGTCGAGCTGGCCGGCGACATCCTCGAAATGCACCGAGAGATAGGCACCGTCGACATAGTGACTCAGGCCCACCAGGCGATCCCGGCATTCCGACGGTGTACCGATCACCGCGAACCTGTCGAGCAGATAGGTCTCGATATCCGGCCGGTCGGCGAACATCGTGGCATTACTGGTGTTCCCGGCTTTCCCGTGGGCGGCGTAGTCGTAGTGCCGATACCGCTCGGTGAGGACATCCTGGAACTGCGCGGGCACGTTCTTACCGGCGAAGGTCGACGCGAACGCGAAATGCGACGCGCTGACCGCCCGCGGGACGAAGGCACGCCGGAGCCGCTCCACCTCGTCGCCGGTGCGCCCGACCGCGAGGCGCACGGAGGCCCAGATCTCGATCCGCCCGCGATCGGCGGCCCGTTCCGCCCCCGCCGCGCGGGCGAGCTCGCCGAGCGCGCGCGGATCGGTCCCGACCCCGGCGATGACCCCGTCGGCGACCCGGCCCGCCATCCGCGCGGCCGCCGGACCGCTCGCCGCGACCAGCGTAGGTACCGCGGGGACGGCGGCCCGGAAGGCGACCAGGTCCTGTTCGAAGTCGCGTAGGGCGGCGGGTTCGAGCCCGAACGTGCGGACAGCGGAATCACCGCGCCCCATCCCGAGCCGGAATCGTCCCGGATGGGCGGAGTCGAACGTGCGCGCGGCACCGGCGTGGACCGACCAGTGCCTGGTCACCGGGTTGGTGACACTGGTCGACACTGTGAGCGTGGAGGTGGCCGCCAGCGCGTCACCGCAGGCGGCGTACAACTCGCCGTAGTTCGGTGAATCACCGATACCGAGTCCCCAGATTCCCAGCGCTTCCGCGCGACGCGCGACCGCGCGGGTCAGTTCCGGCCGCAGCGGAAGCCAATTGATGCAGAGCCGCATGAGCGCTCCTCCAGCTCGACGAGGTGAGTGTCCGGCGCACCTTTTATTCGCCCGCGCCGGGCTCGGCCGGACGCACCGGCGACCGGGGGCCGATGATCGACGCCGCGTCGGCGACCAGCCTGTCCATGAGATCGGCGACCGTCGGAATGTCGTGGATCAGCGCCTGGGACAGGCCCACCGTCCAGATACCGGCCTCGAGGTCGCCGGTTTCGAAAACCCGGCGGCCGCGACTTCCGGCGACGAGTTCACGGACCGCGTCGAACCGCGGCCGCTCGCCGAGCCGGCGCACCACCTCGGCGCTGACCGTGTTCCGCGCTACCCGGGCGGTATTGCGCAGCGGCCGGAAGATGAGTTCGGTGTCCCGTTCGGTACCCGCGACGATGCGTTGTTTGACCCTCTCGTGGGCGGGCGCCTCGCGGGTGCACAGGAACCGGGTCCCCATATTGACCCCGTGCGCACCCAGGGCGAGCGCGGCGGCCAGGCCCCGGCCGTCGGCGAATCCGCCCGAGGCGACGAACGGGATATCCAGCAGGTCGGCGGCACGCGGCACCAGCACGAGGCCGGGTACATCCTCTTCGCCGGGATGACCGGCGCATTCGAACCCGTCGATGCTGAGGGCGTGCACCCCGCGCGCCCGGGCGCTGAGCGCGTGGCGCAGCGTCGTGCATTTGTGCAGCACCCGGACGCCGGCGTCGAGCAGGACGTCGAGTACGTCGGCGGGCAGGCTGCCCGCGGTTTCCACGATATCGATACCGGCGGCGACGATCGCGCGGGCGATGCCCGGATAGTCCGGCGGTGAGATCGCGGGCAGCATGGTGATGTTCACGCCGAACGGGCGGCTCGTCATCTCCCGGCACCGATCTATCTCGCGGCGCAGCGCGTCGGTATCCGGTTGTGTCATCGCGGTGAGGAAGCCCAGTCCGCCGGCTTCGGCGACCGCCGCGGTGAGTTCGGCCCGGCCGATCCACTGCATACCGCCCTGCACGATCGGGTGATCGATACCGAACAACGCGGTGAACGGGGTCGGCAGCGGGGGCCGCGGGCGATCCGGCTCGCTCACAGCTGCCACCTGCCGCTGAAGGTTACGGCCGTACCCGCGGTGAACGCGGCCTTGGCGGCGGGCGCGTCGGTCGCGAAATTGACGAGCTGAGCGACATTCTCGGCGGCGACGGCCTCCCGGAACGTGCGCTGATGGGCGTGGTCGAGCAGCGCCTTGTCCAGCCGCAGGGCCACCGGCGGCGCCGCGGCGAGTTCCCGGGTCAACCGGGCCACCATGTCGTCCATTTCGCCGTCGCCGACCAGCCAGGTCACCAGGCCGAATTCGTATGCTTCGCCCGCGCTGAGCATTTCCGCGAAATAGGCCAGCCGCTTCGCCGTGTGCAGGCCGACGAGCCGTGGGAGCAGCCACGATGCTCCGGTATCGAGTGACAGGCCGCGGCGCGCGAAGATCTGCGAGAAGCGGGACCGGCGGGTCGCGACGACGAAGTCCGCGCACAGCGCCAGACTCCAGCCCGCTCCGACCGCCACCCCGTCGACCGCGGCCAGCACCGGTATGGGCAGTTCGTGCAGGGCGATGAGCGGGCCGGTGATGCGATCCATGCGGTCGAGCGGATGCCGCTCCCCGCCGGCACCGGAGCCCAGATCGGCACCGGCACAGAAATCACCGCCGGCACCGGTCACCACCAGGACCCGCGCCTCGGACGCGGCCACCGCCGCCACCGCCGCGCCGAGTTCGGACCAGTGGTCCGGCGTCAGCGCGTTCTTGGTCGCGGGGCGGTCGAGCGTGAGGGTCGCGACCCCGTTCTCGACCGCGAGTCGTACAGGGGCATCCGGCGGCGGGGCTGTCATGCCCGGAATTCAAATCGCGCGCGCCCCATCGGGCAAAGACTCGTTTTCGAAGGGACCTATCGGCGATCCCTATGCCCGCCGACGGCGGCCGGTATCCGGCGGCCACACCCGGACTGCCGCGGCGGGAGGGCTCCGGTGTGACCCTTGACATATCCGCACCCAGCCCCGATGATTGCCGTCAGCAGAAGTTGATTTCGCTGAGTCGAATTTTGGAGCGAATGTGTCCGATACGCACACCGTCACCGACGGCCCGCCCGAAAGGCCGGGAACCCACCCCGAACAGGCGCGGACAGCCGACAAGATCCGGATCGAAGGCCTCGACTACCGCTACCGCCCCCGCGGCCGCGACGAGGTCGTGGCGCTCGCGGACGTGGATCTGACCGTGCGGCGCGGCGAATTCCTCTCCGTGGTCGGTCCGTCGGGTTGTGGGAAATCGACTCTGCTGCGGGTGATCGCGGGGCTGCAGCAGCCGAGCGCGGGCCGCGTCCGCCTACACCAGGAGAATCCGGCGAGACCGCTGGTCGCGCCGGTGTTCCAGGAGTACAGCATCTTTCCCTGGCGCACCGTCGAGGACAATGTGCGCCTCGGCCTGGACGCGGCCGGCGTCGAACGCCGGACGGCCCGGGACCGCGTACACGGCTGGCTGGAGCGGGTCGGGCTCCGCGGCTTCGAGAAGGCCTTCCCCGGGAACCTGTCGGGCGGGATGAAGCAGCGGGTGGCCCTCGCGCGGGCCTTCGTGGTGGAACCGGAGATCCTGCTCATGGACGAGCCCTTCGCTGCCCTGGACGCGCAGTTGCGCAAGGTGCTGCAGGAGGAGTTGATCTCGATCGTCCGCGAACACCGGTACACGGTCTTCTTCGTCACGCACAACCTGGACGAGGCGATCCTGCTCTCCGACCGGATCGCCCTGATGTCGGCCCGGCCCGGACGGATCCAGCAGCTCATCGACGTTCCCTTCGGGCACCCGCGTAAGCCCGAACTGCGCCAGGACCCCGAGTTCGTCCGGCTGGAGGAGGACCTGTGGTCCAGGTTGCGCGGTGAGGTGCACGTCGCGACAGGAGGAACCCGATGACCGACCGTACGGCGCAACCGGACACCGATACGCAGGACCGATGGATCGAGCGCGTACCGGAGAACCGGACCCGCTCGGCGAACGAGCAGGCACGACGGGACCTGGTCCTGCGCATTCTGCTCGGACTCCTCCTGCCGGTCGGGGTCCTGATCGCCTGGGAACTCTCGGCCCGGGCCGGGTGGATCGACGCCCGCTTCTTCAGCCACCCCACCGCGGTGGCGAACAAGGCATTCGCCGACGCCACCTCCGGGATGCTGTGGAGTGAACTGCGGGTCACCGTGGGCCGGCTCCTGACCGGCTACGTACTCGGCACACTCGCCGGGATCGTGGTGGGCCTGGCCATGAGCCAATCCCGGGTGCTGCGCTGGATGCTCGAACCGATCGTGCGCGGTCTGTACGTCATTCCCAAACTGGCGCTGCTCCCACTGTTTCTGCTGGTCTTCGGCCTCGGCGAGATGCCCAAACTCGTGTTCATCGGGCTCGGCACCTTCTATATCGTCGCCTTCACCACGCTCTCGGCCGCCATGATGATTCCCACGGCCTACCACGAGGTGACCAGGTCCTACGGGCTCTCCCGCGCCCAGCGGTTCCGCTGGATGATCATTCCCACCTGCCTGCCGCAGATCGTCTCCAGTCTCAAACTCGCCTCGGGCATCTCGATGCTGCTCGTCATCGCCGTCGAATTCGTCAACGCCAACAACGGACTGGGCTACTACACCTGGCATGCCTGGCAGGTGTTCGTCCCGGACCGGATGTACGTCGGGGTCGTCACGATCTCACTGCTGGGCGTCCTGTTCAGCGCCGTGATCGGGCTGATCGGCGGGCGGCTGGTCCGCTGGGCCGACGACGAATACGGCGGGCAGCGCTGAGGAACGCCACCGGCTCGAACCGATCCGGCCGGCTCCGCACATCCGCCTCCTCACCACGAAGGACCAAGTCCATGAGCACTACAGACACCCGCCCCCGCAGTGCCACCGACGACGCGCCGGACGAACTCCACCGTGCCGCTGGGAAAGTCGCCGGACTGCCCGGCCGGGGCGTCGACCCGCGTCGTACCCGGGAGGGTCGCCGATGACCGAACTCCGGACCGTGGTCGTCGTCGACGGCGTGCGGACCCCGATGGGCCGCGGGAAACCGGGCGGGGCCCTGAGCGGGCTGCATCCGGTCGACATGCTGGCGCAGACGCTGACCCATCTCGTCGACCGGTCCGCCCTCGACCCCGGCAGCGTCGGTGATGTGATCGTCGGCTGCGTGAGCCAGGCGGGCGAACAATCCGCGACCCCGGGCCGGATGGCCTGGCTCGCCGCCGGCTACCCCGTCCATGTGCCCGCGACCACGGTCGAGCGCAAATGCGGGTCGGGCCAGCAGGCGATCGAGTTCGCCGTCCAGGGGATCGCCTCGGGCCGGCACGAGATCGTCATCGCCGCCGGGGTCGAATCGATGAGCCGGGTACCGATGGGTATCGCCCGGCTCGACCAGGACCCCTGGGGCCCGTCCGTACGAGCGCGGTTCCCGGATCTCGTCCCCCAGGGTGTCGCCGCCGAACGTATCGCTCAGCGCTGGTCGCTGTCCCGGCGAGATCAGGACGAGTTCGCCGCCGCGTCGCATCGGCGGGCACACCGGGCCGCGGTGGACGGCGGGTTCGGCACCGAGATCGTGCCGCTCACCCTCCCCGACGGCAGCACGGTGACCGCGGACGAGACCATCCGGCCGGCCACCACTGCAGAAGGGCTCGCCGCGCTTCGGCCCGCCTTCCGCAGTACCGACTACGACCGGCTGCTCCCGGACCACGAATGGTCGGTGACCGCGGGGAACTCCTCACAGCTCACCGACGGCGCCGCCGCCGTACTGCTCATGGACGAGCGGAAAGCCGTGGAGCTGGGGCTGCGGGCCCGGGCCCGGGTGCTCGGGTCGACGGTCTGCGGCGACGACCCCGAAATGATGCTGACCGCACCGATTCCGGCCACCACCCGCCTGTTCGAACGCACCGGCGTCACCCTCGCGGATCTGGACGCCTACGAGGTCAACGAGGCCTTCGCGACCGTTCCGCTGGCCTGGGCCCGGGCCTTCGACGCCGATCCCGAGCGGTTGAATCCGCGCGGGGGCGCCATCGCGCTCGGTCACCCGCTCGGCGCCTCGGGCTGCCGCCTCTTCGTGACCCTGCTGAACCACCTGGAGCAGACCGGCGGCGCCCTCGGGCTCCAGACGATGTGCGAGGCGGGCGGTCTCGCCAACGCCACGCTTCTCGAACGTCTCTGATCACCATCACCACCGCCGCTCCGGCGAGAGGACACCTATGAACATCTCCGACAGCTCCGCCCTGGTCACCGGGGCGGCCTCCGGCCTCGGCCGCGCCACCGCCCGCCGCCTCCTCGACGCGGGCGCCCGGGTGGTGCTGGTCGACCTGCCCACCAGCGCCGGCGCCGCGGTGGCCGAGGAACTGGGCGTGGGCGCCTCGTTCCATCCCGCCGATGTCACCGACGACGCGCAAGTGGCGGCCGCCGTATCCGCCGCCGAGGAGCGCGCGCCGCTCCGCGCCCTCGTCCACTGCGCCGGACGCGGCGGGCCGGTGCGGGTGATCGAGCGCGACGGCGGCCCCGGCTCGATGGACACCTTCGAAACCGTGGTGCGCACCAATCTGTTCGGTACGTTCAATGTGCTGCGGCACGCCGCCGTCGCCATGGCCCGCCACGACGACGAGGACGGCGAACGCGGGGTGTGCGTCCTGACGGCATCGGTGGCGGCGTGGGAGGGCCAGATCGGGCAACTCCCCTACGCGGCATCCAAAGCCGGCGTGGTGGGGATGACCATCGTCGCGGCGCGTGACCTGGCCCGCCATCACATTCGCGTGTGCACGATCGCGCCCGGCCTCTTCGACACCCCGATCCTCGCCCGTGTTCCGGACGATGTCCGCGAGCGGCTGGCCGCGTCGGTTCCGCATCCGGCGCGGCTGGGCGACCCGGTCGAATTCGCCGATCTCGCCGCGCACATCATCGGCAATCCGATGCTCAACGGCGAAACCATCCGGCTGGACGGCGCCATCCGAATGGCCCCGCGCTGACGCGGCCCCCGTGCCGACCTTCTCACCTCCGCTTTCCGAAAGGCCAGTGACAATGACCCTCGACGCCGTGCAGGCCGCCGACGATGTGATGTTCGACCCGACACGGGATGTATGGGAGCCGGCGCTGCTCGACCCCGAGATCTCCTGGGACGGTATGTGGGCGGAACTGACCCCGCGGCAGCGGGAGATCCGGGAGACCGCCCGCCGGGTCGCGGTGGAGGAACTGCGTCCGCGCGCCCATCGCTGGGACGAGTCCGAGCAGTTCCCCCGGGAGACCTTCGAGGCCGTCTGCGAAGCCGGACTCATCGGCCTCACCGTGCCGCGGGAATTCGGTGGTCAGGGCGAGGGCCTGCTCGAAGGGTGCATAGTCGTCGAGGAACTGGCGCGGGCCTGCCTGTCCACCGCCATGGCGGTACAGCCGTTCCTCAACGGCCCCTGGCGGGCGATCAATGTGCTCGGCAGCGACGAGCTACGGGGCCGGCTGCTACCCGGGGTGGCCACCGGCACGAACCATTTCGCCATCGCGATGAGCGAACCGGCGGCGGGCAGCGCGGGCACCGATCTCCGGACGACCCTCACCCCGGACGGCGACGGATTCCGGCTCACCGGTACCAAATGCTGGATCACCGGTGGCCGGGAGGCGCACACCACGATCGTGTTCTGCCGGCTGGCCGGTAGTGCCGGCCCGTACGGGATCGGCGCGGTCGTGGTCCAGGGCCGGCCCGACGGGATGAGCGATTTCGTGGTGGATCCCAAGATGGGTATCCGCGGCGTGGGCGAATGCCTGGTGCGTTTCGAGAATGTGCGTATCGAACCGGAGAACGTCCTGTTGTGGCCGCACCTCGATTCGAAAGAGGGTGCGGGCGTCCTGGTCAACCAGTTCAATCCGGAACGCTGCGGTAATGCCGCGATGTGCACCGGTCTCGGCCAGGCCGCCCTCGACGCCAGCGTCGGGCATCTGAACGCCCGGCAGCAGTTCGGGCGTTCGCTGGCGAGTTTCCAGGGATTGCAGTGGAAGATCGCCGATATGGCGATGGACGTCCACGTCTCCCGCATGCTGCTCTGGCGTGCCGCCCGGACCGGAACCGACGGCTTCCCCGACCAGACCGCGACGCTGATGGCCAAACTGCACAGCAGCGAGATGGTGCAGCGGGTGACCAACGAGGCGATCCAGATCCACGGCGCCCGCGGCTATTCGCGCCGGTGGCCGATCGAACGGTATTTCCGGGACGGGCGCGGGCTCTCGATCGGTGGCGGCACCGCCGAGGTGATGCGCAATGTGCTCGGCGCCCAGGTGCTGGGCGTGAGCGGCAGCCAGCGGCACAAATGAGCGCCATGGGCACCGGCTACGCCGAACGGGACGTCTACGGCGGCGACCATACCGATTTCGCCGGGAGTGTCGCGGGATTCCTCCGGCAGGAGGTGACCCCGCGGGTCGCCGAATTCGAGCGGGCCGGGATGGTGCCGCGGGAGATCTACCGGGCCGCCGGCCGGCTCGGTCTCGTCGGCCTGCAGATCCCCGAGGAGTTCGGCGGGGGCGGGCAGCAGGGGTTCCTGTTCAACTGCGTGGTCACCGAGCAGGTCGCCTATCAGCGGGCGACCATGGGGTCGCTGCGCGTCCATACCGATGTGGTGACGCCCTACCTCCTCACTCTCGCCACCCCGGATCAGCGGCGACGGTGGCTACCGGGGATGGCTGCCGGTGATCTCATGACCTCCATCGCGATGACCGAACCGGGTGCCGGATCGGATCTCGCCGGTATCGGGACGAGTCTGCGCCGGCGGCGCGGTGACTGGGTGCTCAACGGGTCCAAAACCTTCATCACCGGCGGCGCCCAGTCCGATCTGATCCTCGTCGTCGCCCGTTCCGAGGAGGCGGCCGACCGCCGGCACGGGCTCACGCTGGCCGTCGTCGAGGCCACCATGCCCGGGTTCACCCGGGGCGCGCCGCTCGAGAAACTGGGCCTCAGGGCCCAGGACACCACCGAACTGTTCTTCGACGACATCACCGTGCCGGCGGAGAACATCCTGGGCGAGCCCGGGCAGGCATTCGGGTACCTGTCGGCCCATCTGGCCCAGGAGCGACTGTCGATCGCGGTGAACTCGCAAGCGCAAGCCGTCGCGGCACTGGAGCTGACCTGCGCCTATGTACGCGAACGCCGGGTTTTCGGGAGCGTGCTCGGCGGTTTCCAGAACACGAAATTCGTCCTGGCCGAGCTCGCCACGCAGATCGGCGCCGGCCAGGCGCTGGTGGATCGGGCGATGCGGCGGCACGAGGCGGGTCGCCTGACACCCGCCGAGGCGGCGCAGGTCAAACTCTTCTGTACCGAACTGCACGGCCGGGTGGTCGACGCGTGCCTGCAGTTGCACGGCGGCTACGGCTACACCTGGGAGCAGGACATCTGCCGGATGTACGCCGACGCCCGGGTGGCCCGCATCTACGGCGGCACCTCCGAGGTGATGAAGGCCATCGTGGCGCGAACGCTGGACCTGGCCCCCCGCTGATCCGCGCCGCCACGCGGGTTCTTCCGGATACCCGCGCGGCGGCGTTACGTCGGACATTCAGCGCGGCGGCGTTACGTCAAGCTTCCAGCGCGGCGCTGCGCGTCCGGGTGCCACCCAGGCGTCGGGTCATCGCGTCCGCCTCGCGTACAACCGCTTCGACGGCACGCTCCTGCAGCGCCTCGGCCCGGCCCGCCGGTACCGAGACACCCAGCGCACCCACCACCTGGCCCGAGGCATCGAAGACCGGTGCGGCCGCCGCCCACAGGTCCCGCCACTGCATCCCGGCGCCGCTCGCGTAGCCGTGGGCCCGGATATCCGCCAGCTGCGCGACGATATCCCCTTCCTCGGCGACCTCGCCGGTGGCCCGCTGTTCCGCGAGCGCCGTCGCGACCTGCTCGTCGGTCAGCCACGCCAGTACGGCGTGGCCGGTGACCGTGGACAGCAGACCGTAGCGGCGGCCGAGCCGGACGTGCGCACGGACCGGCTTGGTGGGCTCGGAGTGCGCCGCGTAGGTGATGGTGCCCTGTTCGTGGACGGCGTACACGGAGGTTTCGTCGAGTTCCGTCGTCAGGATGTCGGTGTGTTCCCGTGCCAGGGCCGAAACGCCCACCGAGGCGTTGACCGCGCACCCGAGACTCCAGACCAGCATGGTGCCCCGCCACGTGCGGTCCGGCAGCTGGGTGACATAGCCCTCTTCGGCCATCAGGCGCAGGATGCGCAGCAGAGTGGGCGGGGCCAGGTCGAGCTGATCACCGAGCGCCTTGAGGGACTGCGGCCCCTTGGCGCACACCGCCTCGAGGACGCGCAGCGTCCTGGCGATCGATCCTTCTGCCACCGCACACACCCCACTGCTCTCGGCCGGATTCCGTCGCCGCATCGTAGCAAGATTCCGCCAGACTGAATAATATTCAGGTGAGCGGAGCCAACTGGGTGCGCAGTGCTTCGGCGACCTCGCCCCGGTGATGGGCCGCGGACCCGAACAACGCCGCACCGGCAATACAGCGTTTGAAATAGTGGTGCAGATCGTATTCCCAGGTGAAACCGATACCGCCGTGCAACTGGAAGGCCCGGGCGGCACATTCTTCGGCGGCCTCCGAGATGAATCCCTTCGCCGTGGAGACGAGCAGTTCGGCCGAGGTATCCCGCTCACCGCCCGCCGGCGCATCCGCCAACTCCAAGAGCAGAGCCCGGCTGGACTCGACCCGGGCGAGCATCTCCGCGCAGGCGTGTTTGACCGCCTGCCGCGACGCGATCGGCTGACCGAACTGCACCCGCTGCCCCGCGTAGGCGACGGTCGTATCGAGCAGCCAGGACATCGCGCCGACAAGCCCCGCGCAGTGGATCGCGGTACCCAGGTGCCGCACCCGCGCCAGCGCGGCCGTCAGGGCGTCCCCCGCGAGCGGGAGCACGCGCGCCGCGGCGCCGGTGAACTCCAATGCGCTCATCGGCTGGGTGGCGTCGAGGGTCACCAGTGCCGTGGGCGTCGCGTCCGCGACGCGCAGCACCACCGCGCGCGGATCGGCGCCGGTGATCGCCACCACCGTGCGGGATATATCGGCGTCGGGCACGAACGGCAGCCGGCCGTCCACCCGGGAGTCCCGCAGGCACAGCCGTGATGCGGCGAAGGTGCCCCGCGCACTGAAGAAACCGAAGGTCGGCGCGTCCTCGTCGCCGGATGAACCGCCCAGCGCCGAGATCGCCGCCCGGCCCACCGTGCGCGCCAGATACGGAACGGGCGCCGCGAAACGCCCCAGCGCTTCGGCGATCAGGCAGGCGGTGAGCACATCGCCGTCGTCCAGCGGTTCGAGCACCCCGACGGCTTCGAGATCACGCCACAGATCCTCTTGCGGCGCCCGCGATCCCGGCCCCGCCCGCAGGCCGCGCAGCGGATCGTGTGTGCGCAGAATCGCCTCCACACTGGCGACGAACTCGTACTGTTCGGCCGACGGTAGTCTCATGTGCCCGCTCCCGAGGAGTCGATGAAGGAACGCCAGGACCCGGTCCGGCCGGGGTCGGTGCCGCGGGGCATTCCCAATGCCCGCTCGGCGATCTGATCGCGCAGGATCTCGGAGGTGCCGCCGGCCACCGTTTTCGGCTGGACGCGCAGAAACGCCCAGATGTCCTGGGCGGCCCCGCGATCGCCGGGCACGTGCGCCAGCAGCGGGAGCCCGCCGAACTCCAGGAACGCGCGCTGCAACCGTTTGGTGTGCTCGGCCTGCATGACCTTGTTGTAGGGGGTGCCACCGGCCACCGGGGGCAGTCCCGCCGCGCGGTGCAGCGCGTGCCGGCGGTTGTTGCACGCGATCACCCGCGCTTCCATCCACAGCCGCGCGATGGTGTCCGCCTCGACCGCCGAGGAGTCCGGCAGAAATTCGGTGACGAGTTCTTCGATGGTGCGGCCGACCATCGACCCCGGGGTCGCCGCGCCCGCCCCGGACCCGGCCATCCGCTCCAACTGCAGGACGGCGCGCACGATCTCCCAGCCCTGCCCGGCCACGCCGAGCCGGTACCGGTCCGATACCACCACCTCGTCGAGCTCGACCTCGAAGAACTCGGCGTCACCGGTCATCTGCCGGATCGGCCGGATCGTGACACCCGGCGCGGCCATATCGATCAGGAAACAGGTCAGGCCCGCGAGTTTGGGCACCTCCGCGTCGGTGCGGGCGACCGCGAGGCCCCATTCGGCCCGGTCGGCGCGACTCGTCCAGATCTTGCGCCCGGTCACCGTCCACGAGTTGTCGCCACGCCGGGCCCGGGTGCGGACCGCCGCGAGGTCCGATCCGGCGTCCGGCTCCGAGAACAGCTGACACCACAGTGTTTCGTTGCGCGCGATCGGCGGCAACAGTTCCTGCGCGACCTCCGCGCTCGCGTATTTCAGGATGGCCGGGCCCACCCAGCCGGTCCCGATGGCGCTTTCGACGGTGCCGACCCGCCAGCGGGCCAATTCCCGCCGGATATCCACTGTCTCATCGGGGGTGAGCGCCCGGCCGCCGTACTCCCGCGGCCATTCGGGCACCAGCCAGCCCTCGCGCGCGACCCGCCGCACCAGTTCGGCGATGTCGGCGGTCTCCGTGGCGGCGAGGATTTCGGCGAGCCGCTCGCGGTCGCCGGCCTCCACGGCCGCCGTCCATGCGCCGGGCAGCGTCCGGGTCAGGGCCGCGCGCAACTCGTCCACGGCGCTCATCGGACCACCCGCGCGTCCAGGGCCACGGGTCTGCCGTCGTGCCAGCCCAGCGGGTTGCATTCGACCAGGGCGGCACCCGTGCGCGCAGCAAGGCCGGCGAGCCGGGTGGCGACCCGGGCCAGCGCCGGCGCCACCTCGTCGTAACGACCGGGCACCCGGGCGAAGAGCACCTCGTCGAGCCGCTCGGCGAGGTGCTCTTCGCCGAGGAAGACGGGCAGGGCGACGGTGCGGTTCAGCAGTTCGATATGCGCGCCACCCAGTCCGGCGGAGACCACCGGACCCCACCGGGGATCCTGGCGGATACCGACGAAGAGTTCCAGGGAACACCGCAGTTGCCGCGCGACGATGACCGTGCCGCTGCCGGCGAGCAGTTCTTCCGCGGTCCGCCGCACCGTCGGCCGATCGATATCGAGCGCCACCCCGCCCGCGCGGGCCTTGTGCACTCCGGCCGCCACATCGGATTTGAGCACGACGGGCCAGCCGAGCTCCGTGCCGATCCGTTCGGCCGCCTCCGGGGTGTGCGCCGGTTGCCACGGCGCGACCTCCACCCCCGCCTCCGCGACGAGACGCAAACTGTCGGAAGCGCGCGGTTCGTCCGGCAGGGCCGGGCGCGCGGGAGCGGGCCGAAGGAGCCGGGGACGTGTCCACGGCCCGGTGTCGTGCCCGGTCGCGGCCGACAGTGCCCGGCAGGCCGTATCGAGGTCCGGAAGGACGACGTGACCGTTCTCGATGAGCGGGCGCACCGTGCGCGGTTCCCGGTCCAGGGTGGCCAGCACTGTCGGGATCGCGGCACCGGCCACCGCGCCCACCGCCGCGGCCTGGTTCTCCCGTCCCACGACGAGCACGGCGTCGACCTCACCCGAGGCGCGCAGGATGTGGCACACCCGGCCCAGGGTCTCGTCGTCGCCGATGGTCTGGGCGGTGACGTCGACCGGGTTGGCCGTCGACGCGATGGCGGGAAGGTGCTGCGCCAGCTCCTGCCGGGTGGCCGGACTCAGCGCCGGCACGCTCGTCCCGGCCGCACCGAGTATGTCCGAGGCGACGACCCCCGCCCCGCCGGAGCCGGTGACGATCCCGATCCGTCGACCGCGCACCGGCCCGAGCAGGGCGAGGCCGAGCGCGCTGACGACGAGGTCGCGGTCCGAACCCACCAGGACGGCGCCGTAGGCGCGGAACACTTCGCTCGTCACCGCCGCGTCGGCGCTCACCGCCGCGGTATGCGAAGCCGCCGCGGTCGCACCGGCGGCGGAGAGCCCGCCCAGCAGGCAGACCACTGGGACACCGGCGTCGCGCGCGTCCGCCAGCAGCGCCTCGAGCGCGTACGTATCGCGCAGACCCTCCAGATAGAGCATCAGCACCCGGGGCCGCGCCGCCGCGAGTACACCCCGGGCCAGGGTGCACGCATCGAGTTGTGCCTCGTTCCCGGTGCCGGCGAACCCGTCGAGATGGAACCCGTACCGGGCCGCCGCGCTCACCACCCGGGCACCGAAAGCGCCGCTCTGTGACACCAGGAACGCCCCGCTACCGTGCCGGCAGTCCACCAGGGTGTCGAACGCCTGGGCAAAGGTCAGTACCGCCCGCGCCGGCGCGTAGTACAGCCCGACGGTATTGGGCCCTATGAGGATCGTGCCGCGCGACGTACGCGGCGCGGTGGCACCGACCTCCTCGAATCCCGAGCTGTACACCACGGCGAACCGGGCCAGGCCGTCGACGGAGTCCAGCACCGCGGGTACGGCGGCGGCCGGAACACTGATCAGTGCCACATCGACCTCCTCCCGCAGCGGTTCGTCCGCGGAAGGGGTCACGACGGCGCCGGAGAATCCCGCGTCCCGGAGATGCGCCAGGGTCCGGCTGCCGAGGCCGGTCGGCTTCGACGTCGCGCCGACGACCGCGATCGACCGGGGGGACAGCAGCCGGGTCAGGTCGGGTACGTCGGGCGCGGCGGCGGGCGGCACCGCGCCGGCGGCGGTGCTCATCGCAGATCCGCCGGCAGGGTGGTGTGCTTGGTGGTCTGCCACTGCGGGGCCCTCTTCTCCTTGAACGCCGCGATACCGCGCAGGGTCTCGCCGAGTGTCCGTACCCAGTTCAGGGCGCGGCGCTCGTGGTTGTAGGCGTGCAGCCGATCCTCGGTCTCCAGGAACTCGTACATCAACTGCTTGGTCACGGTCAGCGACGCGGGCGCGCACCGCTGCGCCATCTCTTCGGCGAGGGCGAGTGCGTGGTCGAGGACGTCGCCGGCCGGTACGCAATGCGTGGCCAGCCCCAGCCGGGTGAACTCGGTGCCGTCGACGGTCCGGCCGGTCAGCAGGAGATCCATCGCCACCCCGAATCCGGCCAGGCGCGGCAACAGCCACATCGAACCCCGGTCCGGGATGATGCCGACGCGGTTGAACGAGAAGGCCAGCCGGGCGGTCGCGGCCACGACGCGGATATCGGCCTGCATGGCCCAGGTCAGGCTGACCCCGATGGCGTCACCGTTGAGCGCGGCGATGATAGGAGTCCGCAGCCGCCAGGGGGCCTGGTCCGGCCGGGACAGCGACTCCACCGCGTGCGCGTCGACATCGCGCCAGTCCAGGCCCAGGTCGGCGCCGACGCCGAAATGCGCCCCGCGGCCGGTGACGACGACGGCGGCGATACCGGGATCGGCGTCGAAGTCGACCAGCGCCTGTTGCAGCTGGTTGGCCATCAGCGGCGTATAGGAATTGCGGCGATCGGGACGGTCCAGGTAGGCGATGCCGGTCCGCCCCCTGGTCTCGACGGTGACGTGACGCTCGGTCATAGGTCCTCCGGGAACGTAATCGGGCTTGCCAGACCACTGTCGTCCCGCGCGGACCGTTCGGGCAAAGACGTAGTTTCGGGAGCATCCATCGGCGAAACCTATGGCGGGTTACCGTGACGGTATGGATCTCCGGTCGCTCCGCTATTTCCTGGCGGTCGTCGAACACGGCGGCGTGACCAAAGGCGCTGCGGCGCTGTACATCAGCCAGCCGTCGCTGTCACAGACGATCCGCCGGCTGGAAGCGGAGGCCGGGGTACGGTTGCTCGACCGGTCCGGCCCGGCGGCGGTCCCGACAACCGCCGGACTGGAGATGGCCGAGGTGGCCCGCCGTGTCCTCGCGGAACTCGACAACGCCCGGGAGCGGGTGCACCGGGTCACGAACCTGTCCGTCGGCCGGCTCGTGGTCACCACGGCATCGACATTGTCGGTGTATCCGCTCACGCCGATCGTGGCCGCGCTGCGACGCCGGCATCCCGGCCTCGAGGTCCATGTGCGCAATGCCGGTACCGGACCCAGCGTGCTCGACAGTATCCAGCGCAACACCGCGGAGATCGGCGTCCTCGATCTTCCCCTGGAAGACCCCCGCTGGGCGGTGCGCCCGCTACCCCGCGAAGAAGTCGTCCTCGTGACCGCGGCGCACGGCCGGGACGGCGAATCCGTCGCGCGCGAGAGCCTGGGCGCGTTCGACCTCGGGGTGGCGACGGTGGATCTGGACACCTCCTCCGAACTGGGGGCCCTGCTCGCGGCCACGGCGTCACGCGCCCGGGTACGCACCGCCCACCGCCAGTTGCTCTGGGAGGTCGTCGCGGCGGGCGTGGTGTCGACGGTGATGGGCCGGCGCAGCGCCGGCCAGGTGCTGCCGGGTGCGGCCGTGCGGCCGCTGGAACCGCCGCTGTGGCGGACCCCGGGCCTGGTGTGGCGCCCGGGCGCCCTCTCACCCGCGGGCGAGGCGCTGCTGGCCGCCGCGGCCGACGTATTCGACCGCGGTGTCGATGAATGACCGGGCGACCGAGCTGAGCTGATCCGGGTCGAAAACCAGCCCCATCTCCTCACGGAACCGGGGGGCCAATCGCCGGACGTGCGCACCGCCCGCGCGCGCGGTCCGCGCGAGCGCCGGGCCGACGATCGTCGCGCCGACTCCCCCGAGCATGAGCGAGGTCCGCGCCTCGCGCTGCTCCACCACCGCGGCGACCTCCAGCGGCTGCCGGGCCGTCTCCCGCTCGAAGTCGGAGCGGCGGCCGGGCGGAACGAGCACCATCGGAACGGCGGTGAGATCGGCGAGGTCGAGGACACGGTCCGGCGGGGTCTCGGCGCCCGGCGGAAAGGCCACGTGCAGATCCCCGGGCCCCAGGGGCAGCACCCGAAGGGCGCCGGCCGGGGCGACCGCGAGCGGCACGCGGGTACAGACGATTTCGATGGACCCGCCGGTCAGTGCCTCGACGACCTCTTCCTCCCGGGCGAGATCGTGGACGTGCACCCCGGCCCCCGTGGTATCGGTGAGCCACTGCGCGATCAACTCGGCCAGGGGCCCGCTCACCGCGGTCGAGAGTGCGGCGATCTCCAGCCGTCCCGACACCCGCCGGCCCGGGTCCGCCGCTACCTCGATCGACTGGTCGCATTCGCGCACGATCCGGCGGGCCGGGCCGACCAGCGCATGCCCGGCCGGGGTCGGGACCATACCCCGGCCGACCCGATGGAACAGCCGGGCGCCCAACTCCCGTTCGAGGCCGCGCACGGCCGTCGAGACACTCGACTGCCCCACGCCCAAGCGCGCCGCGGCGGCCATGGTGCTACCACCGTCGCGGACCGCGAGGAAATACCTCAGCTGATAGAGCTCCACACCCGGACCGTAGCCCAGCTCATCGGCCCGACCAGCGCGGTGCGCGTTTCTCCGCGAAGGCCCGCGCACCCTCCTGCGCGTCCGCCGAGGCGAATACCTCGTCGACATGGGGCCGCTGCCGCGCGAACCGCTCGGTGTGCGGCCAGCCGCGCGACTCCACCAGAATCCGCTTGCTGGTGGCCACGGCGAGGGGCCCGTTGGCCGCGATCCGGCCCGCGAGATCCAGCGCCGCGTCCCGCGCGCCGCCGGCCTCGGTGAGCCGGTTCACGAACCCCAGCGCGTACAGGCGGGCCGCGTCGATCGGTTCCCCGGTGAGCGCCAGCTCCGCGGCGATCACCTCAGGCAGCCGGTCGGGGAGCCGCAGCAGTCCGCCCGCCGCGGCGACGAGTCCGCGGGTGACCTCCGGAATCCCGAATCTCGCGGTCTCGGCCGCCACCACCAGGTCGCAGGCGAGGACGAGTTCGAAACCCCCGGCCAGGGCCCAGCCCTCCACTGCCGCGATCAGCGGTTTCCGCGGCGGCGCCTCGGTCAGTCCGCCGAAGCCGCGACCGGGAACGCTCGGACGTTCGCCGCGCAGGAAGCCCTTGAGGTCCATTCCCGCGCAGAAGCTGTCGCCGGCGCCGGTCAGTACCGCGGCGGCGAGATCCGCACTCGCGTCCAACCGGTCCAGTTCCGCCGCGATCCGCTCGGCCATCGCCCGGGTCACGGCGTTCTTCGCCGCGGGCCGGTTCAGGGTCAGCACGAGGACACCGCCGACCACTGTGGCAACGACCTCCGACTCCGCATCCTGGTTCATTCGACGGTCCCTTCCGCGGTGGCGACCGCCTGGCAATCGGTATAGACATCGAGGGCGTAGGCGCCGCCGCTGCGGCCGAGACCGCTGGCTCCCAGCCCGCCGAAGGGCAGGTCGGGGTGGCGGGCGACGGTATTGATACCGACCTGGGCCGAGCGCAGCCGTCCGGCGATCCGCTCGGCCGCCGGACGGTCGCGGGTGAAGACATAATTGGACAGGCCGAAGCGGGTGGCGTTGGCCGCGGCGACGGCCTCCTCGTCGTCGGCCGTTCGCATCACGCAGAGCAGCGGCCCGAACGCTTCCTCCTGCATCGCGGTGTGCTGCGGTGCGCATTCGGTGAGCAGGGTGGCGGGGTGGAACCACCCCCGTTCCGGGGCGCCCGGGGCCTGTGCCACTGTGGATCCTTCGGCGCGCGCCGCGGCCACCAGCCCCGCCACGTGCCGGCGTTGCCGGTCGCTGATCAGCGGGGTGATATCGGTGGTGGGTTCGGCCGGATCGCCGTAGCGCAGCGCGGTCAGCCGGTTCGTCAGGAGCGCCACGAGTTCGTCGTGGACACGGTGGTCCACCAGGATCCGCGCCGTGGTCAGGCAGACCTGTCCCGCCTGGACCGTCCAGGTCCGGGTCGCGCTGCGCACGACCGCGTCGAGATCCGCGTCGGCGCGCACGATCATGGCGCCCTTGCCGCCGAGTTCGAGCAGCAGCCGTTTCGTACTCGGCGCCGCGGAGCGATAGATCTGTTCCCCCACCGCGGTACTGCCGGTGAAGCTGACGGCCCCGACATCCGGGTTGTCCACCAGTGCCGCACCCGCCCGCGCATCAGCACCGGTCACGAGATTCACGGCTCCCGCAGGGGCGCCCTGCGCACGCAGGGCGCCGGCCAGGGCAAGAGCCAGGCGATGCACGAGAAGAGGGTCTTGGGGGGCGGGTTTCATCACGACGGCATTTCCCGCGAACAGCGCGGGCGCCACCTTGCCGATCATGGCGAGCAGCGGGAAATTGTACGGAGAGATACAGGCGACGACGCCGACCGGGATGCGCCGGACACTGCCCGTCAGGCCGGCCGCCGGAGGTGGGCCGGCCATGGCCAGCGTCCGCTCGTCGCGGCGCGCCCACGCGCGCAACCGGGCGACGGCCGCGTCCACCTGGAGGTCCGCGGCGACCGCGCAGGGGGCACCGGTATCCCGGATCGCAAGGTCGACCAGTAGATCACGCTCCCGCTCGAGCGTCTCGGCGGCGGTATCGAGCACCGCGCGCCGTCGTTCCAGCGGTGCCGCCGCCCACGCGGGCTGCGCCGCACGGGCCGCCTCGACCGCCGCGTCCGCCTCCGCGACACCGCAATCGGCGATCTCGGCGAGGGTCGCCTCCGTATACGGGTTGTCGATCGTATACGTCCCGGCGGTGGTGACCGCGTCCCCACCCACCAGCGCGGCGACAACGCCGGTACTCGAATCACTCATCGCCGTCCCTCACCTCCATCTCGACGAATCCCCGGTCGAGTCCACCCGCCTGCAGGTCGTCGACCAGTTCTCCGAGATCGCGCAATGGCAGAATCTTGCTGACCAGCGGAGAGAGATCTATCTCGCCCTCGTGTACCCGCCGGGCCAGCCGCGGCAGCGCGGTGGCCGGGTCCACCGAGCCCATCCGGCACCCCAGCAATGCCTTGTCGTGGAACAGCGCCCGGGGCCGGATACCGGCGACCGCGGCGGCGTCGGGAAGCCCGACGATCACACAGCGGCCACCCCATGCCAGCGATTCCACCGCGGCCGCCAGGATCTCCGGCCGCCCGACGCATTCGATGGCGGCCTCGAAGCCGTCGGCCGCCACGGCCGCGGCGGCGTCCCTGATCTCTGCGGCGTCGCCGATCACCGCGAAGTCGGTGGCGCCGCACCGCCGTGCGACCGCCTCCTTGGCCGGGTTCCGGTCGACGACCAGGATCCGCTCGGCGCCGGCGGCCCGGGCCGCGATGACCGCGTTCAATCCGATACCACCCGCTCCGGTCACCAGGACCCGATCCCCCGGGGCCACCCGCGCCCGTTCCTCGACGGCGCCGAAGCCGGTCACCGAGGCGCACCCGAGCATGGCCGCGATCGGCGCGTCGATCGGGGCCGTAATCGGCACCGCCTGGCGTTCGGCGACGACCGTGCGGGCCGCGAAGGCGCCGGTGCGGACGAATTGGTGGACCGGGCGGCCGCGCCAGGTGAACGGCGCGGCGGCCGGGGTGCCCGAGACCCGGCACACCGTCGGCCGGCCGGCCCGGCAGGCCCGGCACACACCGCAGCTACGCAGGACCGACAGCACGACACGAGCCCCGAGAGGTAGCGACGCACCCGGCCCCACGGCGCTCACCACTCCGACGGCCTCATGGCCGAGAACCACCGGCAGCGGCTGCTCGATCACGCCGTCGACGGGGTTCAGATCGCTGTGGCACAGACCCGCGGTGTCGATATCGACCGCCACCTCGCCGCGCTGCGGCGCGCGTACCTCGAGGTCGTCGATATGCCGGAAAGCCCGGCCGTCCCACAATGCCGCTCGTACCTCGGTCACTGCCACGTCCTGGTTCTCAACACACAGCGGAGGCTAACACAGAGATTCAGTTCAGTGGAATACGAATATGCTCAGTGGAATTTTTCCGCCCTGAGGTCTTGACATCGAGTGAGTGGCGTCACATTGTTACCTTCAGCGGAATCGAATTCCGCCGGTGCAAATCAGCGTGGCGGCCGCCCGCGGCACGTGGTTTCGAAGGAGTCCCGAGGTGAAGAAGCGAGCTCTACGCCGTGTGCTCACCGGCGCCGCCGGCGCCGTCCTGGTCTGCGGCGTCCTCGCCGGATGTGCCACCCCCACCGGAAGCACAGCCGGTGACAGCACGCCGGCAGACGCCATGTGCCCGACCCCGGACACCGCCGGAAAGATCACCATCTCGATGAGCTCGCCGCTCGCGGTTTTCGCACCGCTGCTCCTCGCTCTGGAAACCGACGCGTTCGCCGGCACGGGCCTGGAAGTGACGACCGAACCGCTCAAAAGCGCCGAAGCCATCCCGCTGGTCGCCCGCGGCGAACTCGACGCGCAGATCTCCTCGCTGTCGGCCGCGCATTTCAACACCGTCGACTCCGGGGTGGCCATCAAATGGATCGCACCGATGGACCTGCAACAGGAGATCCCGCAGGGGCAACCCGTCGCCGGTTACTGGGCCCGCGCCGACCTCGTCGGATCCGCGACCGACCCGGATCTCGCGGCGCTGCGGGGCGCCCGGGTCAGTACACCGACCGGCGGTGGCGGTATCAGCGGCCTGATCCTCGACAATGCCCTGTCGACAGTGGGGCTCGGGATCGAGGATGTGAACCTCACCGCGCCGCTCGTCGGGCCCGACGCGCTGACCGGGCTCATCAACGGATCGGTCGACCTCGCGTGGGTCTCCGCGCCTCTCGAAGTCCAGGCGGCCCAGCACCCCGAACTCGTCCCCGTGGCCGGATACGAACCCGGCGTGACCGGTACATCCATTCTCGCCGGCCCCGGACTGCTCGACCGGCCCGAGGTCACGGTCAAATTCCTGCAGGTGCTGCGGAAAGTCACCGAGCGGTACCTGAGCGGCGACTACCGCAAGAACCCCGAGACGGTGGCACTACTGGCCGCGGCACAGGAAACCGACGAGAACACGATCCGCAACGCCGCCCCGCTCACCTTCGATCCCGAGTTCGGGATGGATGGGGCCGCGCAGTTCGCCGAAACGTTCCAGGAATTCTCCATGACCCGTGGCGAACTCGAATACGCGGAGCCGCTCGATATCAACCGGCTCGTCGACACCCGCTTCTCCGAAGCACTGCAGATCTGCGCGGATACCGTCGGATGAGTGCCGGCGAGCATCCCGCGGCCGTCTGCGGCGCGTCCGCACGGTGGTGCGGAGTTCCAAAGGCGCCCCTCGGCGCCGGATCCCGGGCGTGAAGCGCGGCCACAAAATGCCGGGCACACCGTGTCGCTCGATGAGGGGGCTACCCGGTGTGCCCGGTCCGCGGCCGGAGGAGGCACCGCGACAGACGCGTTACTCCGCGGCGGCGAGTCGCACGGTGAGCGGTGTGGCCATGGTGAAACCTGCGGGTGCGTGGGCGATTGCACGCGAAGGCGGGATCTCGGACCCGATTCCGTCGGCGAAACGCCGATCCAGATGCCTGCGGCTCCAGCCACATTCGTCCACGGGCGCGGCGATCGGAACCCTCCCGCGCGTGCAACGCACGCCCGGCAGTCGTTCCTCGCTCACCATCCGACTGTAGAGCCGCGGATTCCCGCCCGCTCGGGCACTTACACTCGCCATCATGAGTAGCTGGGTACTTCCCGCCTTCCTGGGGTTGGGACTCGCGGCCGCCTGCGGGTTCCGCGCTTTCCTGCCGTTGCTGGTACTCAGCGCTGCCACGCATTTCGGTGTGCTCGGCCTGGATCTCAACGAGTCCTTCGCCTGGATCGGCTCGACCGGGGCGCTGCTCGCGTTGTCGGTCGCGGCCGCCGCCGAGATCCTGGGCGATCTCGTCCCGTTCGTCGACAACGCCTTGTCGCTCCTCGGCAATGTCAGCGGCCCGATCGCGGGAGCGATAGCCGCCGGGTCGGTGTTCGAGGCGGCGGATCCGGCCACCGCGGCGATCGCGGGAATCATTGTCGGCGCACCCACCGCACTCACCTTCAGCGCGACCCAGACCGGTGTCCGCGCGGCCAGTACCGCCACGACGGGCGGCATCGCGAACCCGGTGGTGTCGGTCGTCGAGGATGTGCTGGCCTTCGTCCTGGTCGCCCTGGCGATCGTGCTGCCGATCCTGGTACCGATCGTGCTGGGCGCGTTACTGTTCATCGCCTGGCGTGCGGTGCGCGGATTCCGGCGCCGGAGACCGGCGTCCACGCGGCCGGTCGTGACGCCGTCCTCGCGAACAAGCTAGATCCTGGCTCCGCAACGACATTCTGCACGCCGACGCGGGCGGGCATACCGGGGTGCCATGGTCCGAGGTCGAGAGCGCGCTGGAGTTCTTCCTCTGCTTCTCGGACGGGCCGCAACCCGACGAGTCCGACGCGGCCCGACGATCGGCGACCCAGGTCAGGAGTCGGAATCCGGCAGGTCCTCGGTGGGGATGTACCGGTTGAGTTGATCCGGATCGAGGTAGGGCTCGGCCTCGGTGACCACGCCGTCGGCGAGCATATGCAGTACCCATTGCGCCTTACCGTTGTTCTTGGCGCGGTACAGACCTGTATCGGCGGCGTCGATCAGGGTTTCCGCCTGGCCGCTCTGCACAGTGGTCAGCACGGCCCCGATACTGGCCGAAACCTGCACCCGGTGACTGTTGGTGGTCACCGGATCGGTCAGGGCGCCCAGCAGGCTGTCCGCCACCCGGCCCATCTTCCAGGCGTCGACCGGCGGCGGCACCAACGCGACGAACTCGTCTCCCCCGATCCGGGCCACCAGGCAGTCCATATCCTGCACACTCGTGTGCAGGCGGTCGGCGACAGCGGTGAGCACCCGGTCACCGGTGCCGTGGCCGTACCGGTCGTTGATGTGTTTGAAGCGATCCAGGTCCACGAAGCACAAACCGATCTGTTCGTGACCCCCCGCCTCGTTCATCACGGTGTCGAGCCGCTCCAGCAACTGACGCCGGTTGGGTAGGCCGGTCAGTGGGTCGTGCCGGGCCTGGCGGTGTAGCTCCTGGCGCATGCGGTGCTGTTCGGTGACGTCCTCGCCCACCGCCAGCAGGTAGTTCGGGTGGCCCGCCGCACCCTCGACGAAGGTGATGGAGAAGGAGGCCCACCCGTAGCTGCCGTCGACGCGGCCGATCTGCTGTTCCAGTTTCACCGTGCCCCCGCGTTTGGGCACCAGCTTTTCGTAGACGAGTCTACGAATACGCTCCCGGTCCTCGGGGTGGGCGAATTCGTAGACCGAGATACCGCGGAGTTCGTCGACCGGGACGCCGATCATATCGGCGAGTTTCTGGTTGGCGTCGAGTAGAACGCCGTTGGTGTCGCCCACGGCGATGGCCACTGCCGCGTTCTCGAACACCACCCGGTACCGCGCGTCCGACTGCCGGGTCGGCTCGACCTGTTCGGCGTGGTGGGCGGCGAACCGCTGCTGCCGGTGCGCTCCGTACCCCTCGCCCAATTTGGTGAGGAGTATCGACATCCGCGTCACGGCGGTGGGGCCGGCATCCGGCTCGACGAGACCCCACAGGATCGGCGCCGAAACGGCCGGTACATCGTCGACGCCCACCTCCACGGTGGCCAGGGCCGCGCCGACTCTGGCCCCCGCGGTGGCGTCGAACCGGGTCGAGGTGAGGGCTTTCGCCAGATCGTCGACCAGCCAGTGCAGGAACTGGTCGGCAGCCGGGTCGGCCGGGGCGGAGTCGCCGGGCGCCCGCAGCGCTCGAGACCACGAGCGGACCAGTTCATCGTGCCCCGACCCGTCCATCACACCCCTTCGTTCATCCACTGCCCGACACCACCGCAGCTACACGTCACCCCGGCCGGGCATCACCACCCCGACTGAGGCCATCCTTCCCTATCAGGCCGCATCGTTGCTACTCGGCCGGAGGTTGTTCTCGGCAAATATGCCGACACCCTTGTACCGGGTCGTCATCAGTTGCCACACCCAGGTGGCCTGGACGCAGCCGTCCAGGTCGGCGAGATGGGTCCGGACCGGCCCCGCCAGGCCGCTGTCGATACCGGGTTCGGCGCAGCGCGCCGTGAGCGCGGCGTGCAACCCGCGGAATTCGGTGAGCCGGTCGCGGACCACGCCGGCGGCGGCGTGCACGGCATCGGCCAGCGTCGCCTGCGGGTCGTTCAGGAAGCACACCGGTATCAGATTGAAATCGGAGCGGTCGACTATGCACTCCTTCTCGAAGGAGAACATATCGTTCATCAGAGCACCGATCTCCGCCGTCACCACCCGTAATCGGCGCACATCCTCCGCGAGCCCCGCGGCGGCCAATCGCTCCCGGTCCAGGTAGCTGTCCCGCCCGAATTCGCACAGGGCGATGGCCGGGAACATGCCCGACACCTGGGCCCGGAGATCGATGTATTCGTCCGTGGTCAGCAGGTCACGGCGGGACCGGGCGTTCTGGTCCCGGATCGCGGTGCGCAGATGCTCGACGGTCGACTCCAGGAACAGATCGAGCCACCGCGGATCCGCGTTCTGAGTGTGCAGCCGGGAGAGGAACTCGACCGTCGCCATTTCGATCGGCGCGGCGTCCTCCGGCGCGGTTCGTGTTTCGAGCAGGCGGCACAGCCGGTCGAGTTCGGTGCGCGCCCGGTGTTGTTCACCTCTGGACAGATGCCCGAACTTCTCCCGGCCCACAGTGTCGTTGAGCCAGAACAGGATCGCGTTGAACAGGCCGATGGTGGTCAGCCGGTCCGCACTGATGGGGCCGGGATGTAGATACGGCGTCATACTGTTGTAGTGCGCGCCGCCCGGCTCCAGCCAGATGCCCTGGGCGCGGCAATATTCCTCCACCTCCGCGCAGGATCGCGCGCCGAATCGACTCGGCCTGAACTCCCTGCTGTACTCTGCGATATCGCAGTCGGGTGTGCTGAACAGTTCCTGTAGCGACCAGGGCCTGTTCGCGCGCACCCGAGTATCCCGTTGCGCGCGCATATCCGCGATTCTCTGCTCGAGTGCCGATGTGTATCGAGAAGCCATGACGCTCTCCTCCCGCATGATCCAAACCCTTCAAGCTTGGTACACAGCGGCGGTCGTGTCACCCCATCGGCCTTCCCGCACACAGGATTCCGCACAGCACGGTCCCGCCGCGACGCGGGACCGGCCCCTCCGCTAGCCGCGATAGACCTCGACATAGGCGTTGGTCGCCACCGCGACGACACCGGGACCCATCCCGGTACAGCCCGTGGTGATGCGCCGGCCCGCCGGCGTGAAGGGATAGCCGATCGCCGCGTAGGGGCCGACGGCGTACAGCGGGAACGGACCGCTGGCGTAGAGGCCGACACAATCGACGTGCAGGACGTAGTTGCTGCCTCCGTCCGGACCGCAGGTCGCCGACGCGCCGAACAGGTCTCGTTCGACGACGCAATCCTGCGGTGCCGCCGCCGCGGTGCCGGAACCGACGACCGCGACGAAGGCCAGGCCCGAAACACCGGCGGCCGCAACGCGTGCGGCGGTAAGGATCTTCTGTTTCATGAGGACTCCTTTCGGAGAGAGCTTCGGCCGGGAGCGGCTCCACGTTACTGCGGCGGGAATCCGGTCCACTGTGTCGCGAGGCCGGGCGGCCTGTCGGGCGGCCGCTTTCAGCTCGCGCCGGCGGGACCGGGCGGACGGTGACCGCCCCGGGTGTCACCGCTCTCGGCGCTCTCACCGGATGCCGCCACCCGCACCGGGTGGCTCTCGTCGTCGGTGAGAAACGACGCCAGATCCCGTCCTTGTTCGGCGACCGCGGTGCGTTCGGCTCGGGAGAGGCGGCGCAGCGGCGTGACGGTCAGGGCGTCGGCACGGCAGGTCCAGGTCGCCGCGACCCGGCCGTCGACCAGCACGACCCGTTCACCGGCGACCGAGAGGCCGCGGTGGGCATGATCGATGATCCGGCCGCGGTCGTGGTAGCCGAGGATCGCGTTGTCGAACGCGGGCAGGAACCGCACCGGGGCGGGAGTGTCCGGATCGGGGCGTGGTGCGTCCGGGAGGTCGAGGAGTTCGCGGCCCCGCTCATCGCGGAAGGTGAGCAGTTCGTCGCGGATCGCGGCCACCGCGGCGGGAAGCCCGGCGAGGCCGCACCAGGCGCGCAGATCGGCCACCGAGGCGGGCCCGAACGCGGCGAGATAGCGCCGCACCAGCGCTTTTCCGACCGGATCGGTGCCGTCCGGTGCGGGCGGGTCGACCTCGCGCCCCAGCCAGGCGGCGAGGGGCACGGTGCGTGCGCCCGATGTGCGGCGCCACAACCCGCGCGGCGGCAGCTGCACCGTCGGGACGAGTGCGGCGATCACCAGTTCGCCGAGTGGCCGCGGCCCGGCGGCCGGCCAGCGCACGGCGAGCTCCCGGCCGAGTTCGGGCATTGTGCGGGATCGTCCGTCGGACAGTAGTTGCCCGGCCGCCGTCGCCAGTTCGTCGAGGTCGACTCCGGTGAGCTCGCGGCGGTAGACCCCGATCACCTTCTGGCGCAGCATGGCGTCGTGGCGGGCCCGCCACGCCAGCGCGTCGGCGGCGGTGACCAGATGGACGGTGCGGCGCATGAGCTGGGTGCGCACCACCCGCCGTGTCGTGAGCAGCTCGTCGAGGTGCGCCGGATCGAATGCCCGTAGCCGCGACCACAGCCCGACGAATGGTTCCTGCGGTTCCTGGGCCTGCAAGCCGCACAGATGCGCGACAGCATCGGATACCGGTAGATCGGCACGGTCCAGCAGGAACTGACGGGCGAGGGCGGCCCGGTTGAGTGCGCGGGCGGAGAGGACGGTCATCGGGTCAGGCCGCCGCACGCTCGGCTGCCGGACGCCGCCGTAGCGCGGGGAGTTCGACGGCGGGTGGCACGTAGGCCACATCGAGCGGGCCGAGATCCGTACCGGGCGCGACGATCCGATCTATCCGGTCGAGCACCTCGTCGTCGAGGGTGACCGCGGCACCGGCCAAGAGATCGTCGAGCTGGGGACCGAACATCATGGTGCCGAGGCAGTAGGGGCCGACCTGTATTCCGGTGCGACCGAGGGGGCGGGTTCTCATCGTGGTGGTGTCCTGTCGGTGTCGATTCCCGGGCATGGCGGACGGCGGTGGGCCACCGGCGCAGAGGCCCCGGCGGCCCACCGGGTCAGCCGTTGTATTCGCTGATGACGTCGAGGACCCAGACGACTCCGAAACGGTCCTGCAGCATCCCGTAGGCGGGTGCCCAGCCCGCCGGGCCCAGCGGGACGACGACTGTCGCGCCCGCGGTGAGCTTTTCCCAGTACCCGGTCACCTCGTCGACGGTCTCGCCGCGCACCGAGACGAAGAACGCGTTCTTGCCCGGGTTGTGGGCGATCGACGAGGGAACGTCGTAGGCCATCACGTGGAACCCGTTATCGGCCTGCACCTGGCCCCAGGAGATCTGTTCGGCCTCGGACTCCGAGGTAACGCTGCCGGCGTCTTTGTGGGTCACGGCGGCGAAGTGACCGCCGAACACCGACTGGTAGAACTCCAGCGCCGCGCGGGCGTCGCCGCGGAAGTTCAGGTGGGTGGTGGTGGTGAGGGACACGGTTGCTCCTGATTCGGCTCGGTGGCTTACCGGAGCAACATTCGCAGGGGTAGTGGACAGGATGTGTCCTCTACTTCGGACAGAATGAAGAAATGCCGAAAACGTCCGCCCGGCTGCTGGCCCTGCTGTCCCTGTTGCAGGCACGCCGGGACTGGCCGGGAACGCTGCTGGCCGAACGGCTGGAGGTCAGTGCCCGGACCGTACGCCGCGATGTCGACCGTCTGCGCGGGCTGGGCTATCCCATCGTCACCACCAAGGGCCCGGACGGCGGATACCGGCTCGGCGCCGGCAGCCGGCTCCCGCCGCTGCTGTTCGACGACGAGCAGGCCGTCGCCCTCACCGTCGCACTGCAGCTCGCCACCACCGCGGGCGCCGGTATCCAGGAATCCGCGGCGCGCGCGCTGAACACGATCCGCCAGGTGTTGCCCGCGCACCTACGCCACCGCATCGACACCCTCCGGATCACCACCGTCGCACCACCGGCGGGCCGGCCCGCGCCGGAGGTGCGCACCGGCGTTCTCACCGTCCTGGGCGCCGCCGTCCACCACGGCGAAGTACTGCGCTTCGACTACGCGGCCACCGCACCGCGGACAGGTGACGACCGGGCCCCGACCCCGCCCCGCCGGGTAGAGCCCCACCATCTCGTCACCTGGGGTGGACGCTGGTACCTCGTCGCCTGGGACCTCGACCGCGCCGACTGGCGAACCTTCCGTGCCGACCGGATCCACCCGCGCACCCCCACCGGCCCGCGCTTCGCTCCCCGCGCGCTCCCGACAGGTGATGTCACCACATTTCTGACCAGCAGATTCCGCGGCACGGACGCGACCGGCGACTGGCCCTGCCGCGGCGAGGTGATCCTGCACCTCGCCGCGGCCGACGTGGCACCGTTCATCCACGACGGAGTGGTGGAGGCGCTGAGCCCCGACCGATGCCGGGTCGCCGTCGGCTCGTGGTCGTGGACGGCACTCGCCAGTGCCCTCGGCACGTTCGACGCCGATATGGAAGTCCTGGGCCCACCCGAACTCACCGCCGCGTTCGCCCGCCTGGCCCGCCGCTACACCGAAGCGGCGAACAGCGGATCCGGCACGCACCCGAGGCCGGCGTCAGCGCGCGACGGCGAATCATGAGGTCGTCCGACCGCGCTCCGCGTCCGCCGGAACCGTCGGCGCGACCCACGGCGGCATAGGAGATCTTCCACAGCCGGCGCGCCACCGCGCGCGTTGCCTCGATCGTCAACGGCAGCGGCCGGAAATGGTCGGTGAACTCGTGGACACCACGGCCGAACATTTCCGGCGCGGAGCCCGGCCGACCCAGAGGTACTCGACCCCGCGGCCGCGGACAGGCACGGACCTGTCAGAAGTCGAAACCACCGCCGTCGAAGCCGCCGCCGTCGAAGCCACCCCCGTCGCCGCCCCAATCGTCCTGGCCGCCGGCGTCGCCGCCCGGTCCGCCGTAATCCTGTTCTCCGGCGGCGAGTCCGTCCGCATAGCCCTCCCCGAAGCCCTGTTCGAAACCTTCGGCGCCGTAACCCACGCCGGCCATCCCGGAGAACAGTGAGGTGAACAGCAGGGCCGAGCCCACTCCCCAGACACCGGCGATCATGGCCGGTTTCCACCAGGGCTCGGAATACCAGCCGGCCGGGACCGGCCGGCCCGCGACGCGCCCGCCCGGGTAGTAGTTCGGCGTCCCGGCCGAAGGGCGCGGGGACGCGGCGATCCGGCGGTTGTCGAAGTCGATCACCCGGTCTTCGCTGACCTCACCCGCGCCGGCCTGCCCCGGCAACTCGGGTACGGCGGGGCCGGGATCCATTTCCATGGCGATCCGGGCGGCCCGGATGTAGTAGAGCCCCTCGAGCGCGGTCTGTCTCGCCAGCCGGGCCTAGACCGGGGTCCTGGCCTGGTCGACCTGCGAGCCCGCCGCGGTGTGGCGTTCCGCGGCGTCGGCCAGCGCTTGCCGCGCGGCCGGGTTGCTACCGGACAGGTGGTAGATCTGACCGCCGAGGCGCTCGTTGACCTGGCGCGCCTCGGCGAGCGCATCGGCCAATTCGGTCGCCGCGCGCAGACTGTTCCGCCGGGACCGCCACACCAGGATCGACGCCACCAGCACGACCGCCACCGCGATCAGTAGCCACTCCATGGTCACGCACTCCTCTTGTCGGCGGAGCACCGTGCCGACCAGCGTACTCGCCGGCCGGCGGCCCACGGCCCGGCCGGACCGGCGGGCACCGCGACGACCACCCGGCCGGGTCGAGCCGGCGCCGGGGGGCGGGCGGAAACGCCGCGGAGAACACCACAGCAAGTAAGGTTAGGGTAACCTTCACGGGGAACGATCTTGGTCTGCCGAACGCCGCGGCAGACCATCCAGATGAAACCAGGGGGTTCCCGATGACCGTCGGCCAGACACTCGACCGCGCCGAAAGCGCTTCCAGCAGAGACCACGACCTCTCCATCGACATCGGCCTGCTGATCCTGCGGCTGGCCTTCGGGCTGCTGTTCGCCGCCCACGGCGCACAGAAGCTGTTCGGCTGGTTCGGCGGCGAGGGACTCGCGGCCAACAATGCCGGGTTCGAGCAGATGGGCTTCAACCCCGGCACCCTCTTCGGCACCCTGGCCGGACTCAGCGAACTCACCGGTGGGCTGCTGCTTGCCTGCGGAGCGTTCACTCCCCTGGGGGCGGCAATGGTACTGGGCACCGGAATCGTCATCGTCGACACCGGATTCGGCAAGGGACTGCTCGGCGGCTACGAGATGGGCCTGCTCTTCGCGGTGGTCGCGGCAGCGGTCGCGTTCACCGGCCCCGGCCGGCTGTCGGTGGACGCGGGCCGGCCCTGGGCGCGCACCGGACCGGCCTGGGGCGCGATCTCGGTGGGTCTCGCCGTGGTGGCCGCGGTCATCACTTTGGTTTTCAAGGCAGTGCTGTAATCCCGGGCGCCGAACCCGCCGGTCCACCGGGTCGGTGGGTGCGACGGGTCCGTGGAAAACACATTTCGCGAAATCCATCACCGCCGACTCCGAACACGCACCAATTAGAAGACTGGACGGTTCGCGTCGAATTCGCCCGCACCCGGCGGGAATATTACTGTGCGACTCCCGGAGAGGACTCGGTACAACAGTGATTCGGGACGGCTGGTCACAACACCTGCCGCACAGACCATCTCGAGTGCACAACGTGGCGAGAAAGCTCAAAAGTTGATCTAGATTGCGGTCCTCTTCGTTGCTAGGCTGTTGCTGCCGACGAGGACGGTCACATGCACTCGGCGGCACGAACCCAGTTGGTACCAGGAGCCTTTCACCACGCGTCGCTGTTCGGCGATCCGTCACCCATTATTCGGCAACGTGTCCGAAAGGCGTCCTATCGATGCAGAAGGCCGCGGAGATTCGAGACGAGAATGCTCCGCCGGTCCAGGAGTTTCCACATGAATCTGGACGACGCACTACGTGAGGGAATGTCCGTGGACGGTGCGATCGGTATCGCACTCGTCGATGCGGGCAGCGGAATGCTGCTGGCGAAACAGGGCGGCAGTTCCGTTTTCGATCTCGATATCGCCGGCGCGGTGAACACCGAGGTCCTGCGCGCGAAGCTGCGTGCGATCGAGGCATTGCAATTGAACGACTCCGTCCAGGACATCCTCGTTTCCCTCGACGCCCAGTACCACATCATCATGCCGCTGGCGCGTAACGCCGAAGAGCAGCTCTTCCTCTATCTGGCGCTGGACCGCTCCCGTGCCAACCTGGCCCTCGCCCGCCACCAGCTCCGTCGCGTCGAACAAGCGATCAGACTATGAACAGCGGCCCCGGACGCCGGGATGTGCTGCTCAGCGACCCCGCGATCGTGGGCCGCCTGTTGCAGCAGGCGTGCGACGAGATCGACGGCATCGAGCACGCCATCATGACCAGCCGCGACGGGCTCCTCATCGCCGCGAACAAGGAGGCCGGTGACGACGCCGCCGATACCCTCGCGGACCGCGCCTCGGCGATGGCCGCGGCCGGTGCGGGAATCGGCGACCATTTCACCCAGCTGGTATCCCACGGCCGGCTACAAGGTTCCATTTTCGAGGCAGAACAGGGCTGCGTCGGCGTATTCCCGATCAGCACCACCCTGTTGCTCGTCGTGACCAGCCGGACCTCGGTCAGTATGGGCCGCTTCAGTGTTGCCGCCAAACGGACGTTGCAGTTGCTGCAATCCCCCGACCCCTGACCCGGGTGCGACGGGCCGGGTCACCGGCCGGGTTCGTCGATCACGAGGGGCCACGCAGCGGCCGCAGCGAGGCCAGCAGCCCGATCTCGGGGGCGAGTGCGCCGTCCTGCCCGAGCGCACGGAAGTCGTCCGCGACCGGACCCGGATCGAGTTCTCCCGCCCGCACCGCCTGATAGCGCACCTGCGACCACACGAAGGTGTCCAGATCATCGAAGCGGGTGCCGCCTTCGAGAACCTCCTCCTCGTGGAACCAGATCGCCACCTGCCCGCTGGTGAGCAGCGTGTACAGGTTGCCGCCACCGTCGGCGCCGAGGGTGTACACGTCGTCGTCGGTGAGTTCGGTGCGGTAATCGCTGTCCAACAGTCCGCACTGGTTGGCAGCGAAACCGAACCCGTAGGACCAGTCGTAGATATCGAGGAACTGCGGCATGGTTCCGGACCGCACCCGGCGATCGAATCCGGCGAGCGCGGCGGCGGCGGTGGGGTCGAGCCGTTCCAGGAACGGCTCGACCGGCCGGACCGCGGATCGGGGGATCTCGACGCGCGGCCGTTCGGGGAACCAACGCGTCAGGTCGGCGTCGAGATCCCGCTCGATGTAACCGGTCAGGTCTGCACGGGTTATCGGCATCGCCGGATCGTATGCGGCCGGGTGCGGTGGCGCCACCGGCGCCACCGCACCCGGCACCACGACGGCGGGCGGCCGAAGGGCCGCGCGGGCAAGCGGGCAGAATATGCGCGGTGAGCGCAACCTTGCAGGCCAGCGGACTGTCGGCCGGACACGCCGAACGCACCCTGTTCGCCGACCTCGAATTCACTCTCGCACCCGGCGACGTGGTCGGCCTGGTCGGCGTCAACGGCGCCGGCAAATCGACGCTGTTGCGCATGCTCGCCGACGGCGCTCCGGACGAGGGCACGATCACCCTGAGCCCGCCGGATGCCACCGTCGGCTATCTGGCCCAGGAACCCGAACGGATCGACGGCGAAACCGTGCTCGGATTCCTCGCTCGCCGCACCGGCGTCGCGCATGCCCAGCGGGTCATGGACGCGGCCGCCGAACGCCTCGGCGAGGGTGGCGCCGACGACTACTCCCCTGCCCTCGAGCGCTGGCTCGCGCTCGGCGGAGCCGACCTCGAGCAGCGCGCCGCGGAGATCGCCGCCGACCTCGGGCTCACCGGTAACCTCGCGGGCGGATTGGCGACGCCGATGACGGGCCTGTCCGGCGGCCAGGCGGCCCGCGCCGGTCTCGCCTCGGTGCTGCTGTCGCGCTTCGATATCCTGCTGCTCGACGAACCCACCAACGACCTCGATCTGGACGGTCTCGAACGCCTCGAACGTTTCGTCACCGGGGTCCGGACCCCGCTCATGATCATCAGCCACGACCGGGAATTCCTGACCCGCACCGTGAACAGCGTGCTCGAACTCGATCTCGCCCAGCAGCAGATCGGCTTCTACGACGGCGGCTACGACGCCTACCTGGCCGAGCGCGAGATCACGCGCCGGCATGCCCGCGAGGCCTACGACGAATACGCGGCCACCCGAACCGGACTGGAAGCCCGGGCGCAGATGCAACGCAACTGGCTGGAACACGGTGTACGCAACGCACGCCGTAAGAGCAAGAACGACTCCGACAAGGCCGGTCGCAAAACCCGCGCCGAATCCACCGAGAAGCAAGCCGCCAAGGCCCGCCAGACACAACGGCGTATCGAACGGCTCGATGTTGTGGAGGAACCGCGCAAGGAGTGGGAGCTGCGGATGACGATCGCGACCGCGCCGCGCAGCGGTACCGTCGTCGCGACCGCCGGTGCTGCCACTGTCACGCGCGGTGAGTTCACGCTCGGGCCGGTGACCACCCGGATCGACTGGGCCGACCGCATCGTCGTGTCCGGCGCGAACGGCTCCGGCAAATCCACTCTGCTCGCTTTGCTGCTCGGCAAACTCGCGCCCGAAACGGGTACGGCGACATTGGGTTCCGGCGTGCGGATCGGCGAGGTCGACCAGGCACGTGGCCTGTTCCGCGGGGAGGCCACGCTCGCGGCCACCTTCGGTACGGCGATGCCGGACTGGCCGGATGCCGAGGTGCGCACCCTGCTCGCCAAATTCGGCCTGCGCGGCCCGCACGTCAACCGCGCCTGCGACACCCTGTCCCCCGGCGAACGCACCCGGGCCGCACTCGCACTGCTCCAGGCCCGCGGCGTGAACCTGCTCGTCCTGGACGAGCCGACCAACCATCTCGATCTGCCCGCCATCGAACAGCTCGAGCAGGCCGTCGACTCCTTCACCGGCACACTCCTGCTGGTGACGCACGACCGGCGGATGCTGGACTCGGTGCGCGCGACCCGGCGCTGGCACCTGGCCGGCGGGCAGCTCATCGAGGAGTAGATGGGTGCCGAGGGCGGCCCCGGCACCGTCCTCAGCGCCGTACGGGTTCGTCGATCAGTTCGGACGGAGCCTCCCCCGACGCGAACGCGGCCACCGCGGCCAGCTCATCGCCGACCGATTCGTGCGTCTTCTCCTCGGCCGCCGCCTCCTTCGCACGACCGTCGGTGAAGAACGAGAAGATGGCACCGAGTACGCAGCAGACGAGCGCGAAGGTGAAGGCGGCGCTGAGACCGTCGGCGAACGGGTCGCTGATCAGGTGGGGGAAGAATTCCAGCCCGGTCAGGTGATCGATGGCGGTCTGCGGCAACCCCTGCAGCGCCTCGCCCCCGACCTGCTGGATGGGGTTGTAGCCGAGGAAGGCCGCGAACAGGATGCCGACGGTCGGCAGCGCGGCGATCCCCTGAGCGGGTGCGTCCGCCATACCGCCCGCGGTCAGCCCGTCGAACATCGCGGACGGCAGGTGCGCGCTCAGTCCGGCGATCATCAAGGAGAAGAACAGTCCGATCGACAGCACCATCGCCGCGTTCTGGAAGGTCGTCATCATGCCGGCGCCCGATCCGCGGGAGGTGTTCGGCAGCGAGTTCATCACCAGGGCGCGATTCGGCGAGGAGAACAGACCCATGCCGATGCCGTTGATCAGCAGGATCAGCGCGAACACCGAGTAGGAGAAGTCGACGGGCAGAGCGATCAGGGCACCGAAGGTCCCCGCGGTGATGATCATGCCGGTGGTCGTGAACCCCCTGGTACCGAGCCGGTCCGAGAGTGCGCCGGAGAGCGGGGCGCTGAGCAGGAAGCCGATCGTCATGGGCACCATGTAGATACCGGCCCACAGCGGAGTGCGGGAGTAGTCGTAGCCGTGCTGCGGCAACCAGATGCCCTGCAGCCAGATGATCAGGATGAACTGCAGGCCACCGCGGCCGATCGATGCCATCAGATTGGCGGCGTTACCGAACGCGAAGGCGCGGTTCCGGAACAGCGACAACTCGAACAGCGGACTCTCGACCCTGGTCTCGATGTACACGAACACGCCCAGTACGACGGCACCACCGATGATCGCCGTCAGTACCCAGGGGTTCGCCCAGCCCATATCGGAGTCCCGGTAGGGCTGGATGCCGTAGGTGATGCCGACCAGGATCGCGACGAGACCCACCGCGAACGTCGCATTGCCCCACCAGTCCATCTTCGCCTTCTTCCGCACCCCGGTGTCGCGGAGCTTCAGATAGGCCCACACGGTGCCGACGACGCCGAAGGGCACCGAGACGAGGAAGATGTAGTGCCACTGGATCGGCGCCAGCACACCACCGACGAGCAGACCCAGGAACGAGCCGGCGATGGCGGCGACACCGTTGATCCCCATGGCGAGTCCGCGCTGGTCGGCGGGGAACGCGTCGGTGAGAATGGCGGAGCTGTTGGCCATGAGGAAGGCGCCGCCGATGCCCTGGACCACTCGCCAGGCGATCAGCCAGATCGCCGCCGCGGGGCCGTCGAACCAGGTGATCGCCAAAAAGATCGACGACACGGTGAAGATGGCGAAACCCATGTTGTACATGCGGGCGCGGCCGAACATGTCACCGAGGCGGCCGAAGCTGACCACGAGTACGGCGGTGACGACGAGGAACCCCATCATCATCCACAGCAGATAGCTGGTGTTCCCGGACTCCAGTGGGTTGAGGTCGATGCCCTTGAAGATATCGGGCAGCGCGATCAGCACGATGGACGAGTTGATCGTGGCGATCAGCATGCCGAGGGTGGTGTTGGAGAGGGCGATCCACTTGTAGTGCGGTCCGGGATCCGCCGGATCCGCTGCTCGTGTGACGGGCGTGGTCATGGATGGTTCCTCCGAGCGATGGTTCAAGGAATGGCTGCGCCGCGCTGCGCATCGTCGGTAGCTACCGGGCGGGCCGGGTCATCCCGAGCGCGCCGGCCAGGATCGCGATCCCGCGGCCGACCGTCTCGCGATCGTCCGGGCCGAGGCTGTCGACGGCGTCGGCGAGCACCTGTGCTCGCCGGGTCCGGGCATCGGCGATCAGTTCGATCCCGGCCGGAGTCGGATTCAGCAGGCGGGCGCGACCGTCGTCGGGGTCGGGGGTGCGTTCGACGTATCCGTGCCCCTCGAGCACGGCGACGATCCGAGAGATCGTCGGCGCCGAAACCGATTCCCGTTCGGCGAGGGTGGACAGCCGGATCGGGGCGTGGTTGATGATCGTCCACAGCGCCGAGGCGACGCCCGCGCTGAGATTCCGGCTCTGGCCGCGCGTCCGCAGCGTTCGATTGATCCGGGTGAGCAGGTGATACAGGGTCGCGACCTCGGCGGGAGTGCCGAGCGCGCCGGTTGCCGAGATGCCCTCCATCGCGCCCATCTTTCATTCGTTCGATCGCACGAGATATGCGCTCGTGGCCAATTAGTTGCTTCCGCTAAGTAATCACACTGTAGCGCGCCCGGAGACGCAGGGCGCGGACGGTGTCCGCCGTCCGGGGCCGGGCATGTGGGCGTTGCCGGCGGTGCAACCCACGGGAGCAGCGGTTTTTCGTGCGGCCCGGTGGTGGATATCGCGGATCCGAGCCGATGCCGCAGACTGACCGGTAATGGAACTGCCCGCACTCCCCGACCTACCGATTCGTGA
This sequence comes from Nocardia rhamnosiphila NBRC 108938, assembly GCF_000720425.1. Taxonomy (GTDB): domain Bacteria; phylum Actinomycetota; class Actinomycetes; order Mycobacteriales; family Mycobacteriaceae; genus Nocardia; species Nocardia rhamnosiphila. The sequence goes on from NZ_JOAJ01000002.1 coordinate 215,130, forward strand.
CGTTCTCGATCATGTCGTCGAGACGTTGACCGAACGCGGGACCGCCGTGCTGGTCGCGCCGCCGGGGACCGGGAAGACGACCCTGGTGCCCCTGGCCCTGGCACAGCGTGCCGCCGGGCGGGTGCTCGTGGCCGAGCCGCGACGGTTGGCGGCTCGGGCCGCGGCCGGGCGGATGGCCGCGCTGCTGGGCGAGCAGGTGGGTGACACCGTCGGCTACTCGGTCCGGGGGGATCGACGAGTAGGGCGGCGGACCCGGATCGAGGTCGTCACGTCCGGATTGCTGGTCCGCCGGTTGCAGGACGATCCCGAGTTGACGGGGGTCGAGACGGTCGTGCTCGACGAGTGCCACGAACGGCATCTCGACGCGGATCTGCTACTGGCGCTGCTGCTGGACGCCCGGGCCGGATTGCGACCGGATCTGCGGGTGCTCGCGACCTCGGCGACCGTTGCCGCCGAACATCTTTCGACGCTCTTGGACGGGAACCACGCGGCGCCGGTCGTACAGGCCCTCGGTCGCACCCATCCGGTGGACACGACCTATCTTCCGTCTTTGCCACGGGAGCGGATCGAAGCACACGTCGCGCGCGCCACCCGGGCCGCACTCGCCGGGACCGCGGGCGATGTACTGGTCTTCCTCCCCGGTGCGGCCGAAATACGCCGGGTGACAGCGCTGCTGGGCGGGCTGGACGATGTCGATATCGTGCCGTTGCACGGCAGACTCTCGGCGACGGCGCAGGACACGGCGTTACGGCCCGGGCTCCGGCGGCGGGTGGTACTGGCCACCGCGGTGGCGGAGTCGAGTCTGACGGTGCCGGGAGTGCGGGCGGTGGTGGATTCGGGACTCGCCCGCACCCCACGGATCGATCGAGCACGGGGGCTGTCCGGCCTTGCCACCGTGCGGGTCTCGGCGGCAGTGGCCGAGCAGCGAGCCGGGCGGGCCGGGCGGGAGGCTCCCGGGTGCGTATGGCGATGCTGGCCCGAATACGAGCACGGCACCCTGCCGGCCTATCCGGAACCGGAGATCCGGACAGCGGATCTGACGCGATTGGCGCTGGAGCTGGCGTGCTGGGGCACGAGCGACGGACAGGGCCTCACCTGGTGGGATACGCCACCGTCCGGCGGATTGACAGCCGGCCGGGAGGTACTGCGCGCCTTGGGAGCCGTCGGCACCGACGGTGCGGTGACCGACCGTGGGCGGCGCATGGCCCGGATCGGACTGCATCCCCGGCTGGCGCGGGCATTGCTCGACGGCGCGGCTGTGGTCGGTCCGCGGGCGGCCGCGGAGGTCGTCACCGTCCTCGACGACGACACCCACCTGTCCGGTGTCGATCTCACGGCCGGTCTGCGGATGCTGCGCCGCGAACGACCGGCGCGCTGGCGGCGGGAGGTGGAGCGGCTGGCCCGCTCGGTCGAGGGGCCGGAAGGGGACGACGATCCGGCACTCATCGTCGCGCTGGCCCACCCGGAACGGCTGGCCCGGCGGCGCGGTGCGGGTTCGAGCAGTTATCTCATGGCCGGCGGTACCGCGGTGACGCTGCCGCCCGGCGCCGGCACAGGCGATGCCGAGTGGCTGGCGATCGGTGTCGCGACGCGCGATCCCGGGCGAGCCGAGGGCGTCGTCCGGTTGGCCGCGGTCGCCGATGAACAGTTGGCCCGCCGAGCCGCATCGAGCCTGCTGACCACCGTCGACGAGATTGATTGGATCGAGGGCGATGTGGTCGCGCGGCGTATCGAGCGACTGGGCGCGATCATCTTGTCGGCCACCGCCATTTCCGACCCCGACCCCGAGCTGCTCGGCGCGGCGATACGGCGCGGGCTGAACTCGACCGGTCCCGGTCTCCTGTCCTGGAATTCCGCGGCGATCGCCCTACGTCAGCGCCTCGACTTCCTGCATCGCACGCTCGGCGCCCCCTGGCCGCCGGTCGACGACGCGTCACTGCTCGCCGCCGCGGACAGCTGGCTCGGCCCTGAACTCGCCGCCGCCCGCCGGCGCGCCGACCTCGAACGGATCGACGCCGGCCAGGCGCTGCGTCGCCTGCTGCCCTGGCCGGAGGCCGCCCGCATGGACGAGCTGGCTCCCGAACGGGCCGAGGTCCCTTCCGGCAGCCGCCCCCGGCTCGACTACTCGGCCGACCCGCCGGTACTCGCGGTCAAGGTGCAGGAAGTCTTCGGCTGGACGGACACACCACGCCTGGCCGACGGCCGGGTGCCCATCGTGCTGCATCTACTCTCCCCTGCCCAGCGCCCGATAGCGGTGACCGCGGATCTCACCTCGTTCTGGCGGACCGGCTGGCCCGGGGTCCGCGCCGATCTGCGCGGCCGCTACCCCAAACATGCCTGGCCGGAAGACCCGGCCACCGTGCCCGCCCACCGGGGCACCGCCCGCAATGCCGGGCGTGACCGGCCGGGACCTACGCGCTGACCCCACGCTCCGGCCGCCGGGACGGCCCCGCCGGCCCTCGCTCTCCGGTTACGCCGCCGGCGGCGACCGGCCGAAGGCAGCGGGGTGATTGCGCTGTGATTGCCGGTACGCGCAGACTTGGGGCCGGGCATCGGTCCGGCTCAGCGCGCACCGGGAGGTCAGGGGTGACGATCCATCGCACGCTCACGCTCGTCGCAGCCGTGTTGCTCGCCGTCGCGGGCTGCGGTGACGATACCGGCACCCGGACCGGTGACGCAGGAGCTCCGGCGGCACCCACCCCGCCGCCGGAATTCTGGTCGGAATCCGCCGCCACCCCGCAGCGGCATGCGGCCGTCGCCGCGGCGACCCGGCAGATCGACGTCTGCGCGCTGATTCCCCGCGACACCCTCGATGAGCTGGGACTCGGAGATATCCAGAGCGTCACCGTCGGCCTGTATTCGTGCCGGGCCGCCCTCGACCCCGCGGCCGCGGGTGAAGCCGCCACGCTCACCTGGCATTCGACCCTGCTGCCCACCCTCATCCCGAACCGCGGCCGCAGCGAGCAACTCGGCGATGTGAGCACCCTGGTCGTCCCCGGCCGGGACGGCGATCCACGTGCCTGCGGCGCCACCGGCCGCTTCCCGGCAGGCGCCGCCTTCTACCTCAGCGTCTCGGCTCCGTACCGTGACTCGTGCGCGGTCGCCGACAGTGTGCTACCCGGCATGATCGAGCGCTGGCGGCAGTCACCGGCCCAGGGCACCTCACCCGACACCGTGCCCACGGTACTGCTCGGTGCCGACCCGTGCGCGGTACGCACGGAACTGCCCGGCACCGCCGATACCGATGAGCGCCGGCTGACCCAATGCCTGTTCCGGTACCGGGACGAAACCGTCACGGTGGTGTACGACTACCGCGTTCCCGACCAGCTACGGACCCGCAGCACCGAAGAGAAGATCGACGACCACGTCGTCTTCCGCTCCACCTCGCTCTACGACAGCAGTATCCCGATCTACTCGACCGTTGTCGGACCCGAATTGCCCTCCGGCAGTACCGCTTTCGTCTCGCGCATTCCGGTGGTCGAGGTCACCTCGGCCACCGATGATGTCGCCCGCGAGGTGATGTCGAAGGTGCTGACACTCTTCCCGCAGTGAGGATCCCGGCGGCCCGCCCTCCCTGCGTTGTACGCGCGGGCCGCTCCGGGTCTACTGCGTCCGCGGCAGGAATCGGAGCGGCGCCGATCCGGCAGGACGACCGGCACCGCCCTGGCGTCCACTCGGCGCCGATTTCCCAGCTCGTCTCTGGAGTCGGCCGGACCGCAGTGGTACGGCCCGCGCGGTGGGCACGAGGCGGGGCACCCGACAGCCGGCCGCGCCGACAGTTCAATATCCCGCGGCGGTGAGCCGGTAATCGGCTTCGAACAGCATCCACCCGCTCAGCTGCACCGAGAGATCGCGGCTCAGGTTCGCCGCGGAAGCAGGGGAGAAGTCCGTGAGCCGAGGAAATGCCCCGGGCTGCTCGGGCACCGTCACCGCCCGGGTCCAGTCCGCACCGAACAGTGGCAGGCCCTCCACCTCCGCCCGATGATCCCAGGCCGCCCGCGCGGACGCGTGCACGATGGCCGCGGCGGTGGTGTCGCCCAAGGACAATGCGGCCACCGCGAGATATCGGGCGAGGATCCCCATGAACAGGCCGGTATCGTCCTCGGCGGCCGCGACGATCACCCCGGCGTCGGTGAGCCCGGCCTCGGCCGCGTGGACCAGCGCCGCCACCCGGCGGCGACGTCCGGCCTCGCCGGTGCGGACGGCCAGCTCGGTTTCCAGGCCGATGGCCACGCCCTGGCAGTAGGTGTGCACGGTCCGGTCCACACGTCCGCCGGGTTCGTGGACACCGTCGAGGACCAGACCAGTACGGGTGTCGCGCAGCCGGTTGTACAGGAAATCGGCGAGCCGACCGGCGTGCGTCACCGAACCCAGACGCGCCAGCGCGATACCGGCCGGACCGTTCGTCGGGGCGTTGTAGTAGTCGGCGCCGAACCGCCACGGCAGCGCGCCGACAGCCGGATTCCAGCCCTCGATCAGGGCTGCCCGCAGTTCCCCGACGGCGTCGCCGAACCGGATACCGAGCAACCGGTCGGCCCGTTCGAGCGCCAGCGCCAGCCACGCCATATCGTCGTAGTACCGGTTGGTCCAGCCGGTGATATTGCGGGCACGGATACCGCGCGCGAGGGAAGCGACCCGGTCGACGCGTTCGGGGGTACGGGCACGATACGCGGCGTCCACCGCACAGTCGAGCAGGTGAGCTTGCCACCAGTAGTGCCACCGGACGAACGACCGCTCCGGTAACGAACCCGGCCAGGTGAGCGCGCCCAGCTGCGTCCGCGGCAGGCCCCAGAGGGTGCGCACGTGCCGCGTCACGACCGCCCGCTCGGCCAGATCCGCCCGTTGTCCGGCGGTTCCGGGGCGGGCGGACACGGTTCGGATGATCGGCCCCGCCTGTATCGGCTGGGCCAGTACGGTGAGTGCGATCCCGGCGCCGGCCGCACACAACACGCTGCGCCGGCTGATCTCCGTGTTCCGGCGATCCATCCGCCCGGACTCCCTTGCTGAACGACGACCCTCGGAGCTGGAAAACCGTGCGCTGAAAGTTTAACCCGGCACGACCCCGCCGGCACGGCGTCGAATACCTGCCCAACGGCGCACCGGCCGGACATCTCGGGCCGGCGCCCGGGCCACCGAGCACTCGAGCCGGACAACGCCCGGATGCGCATATCCACATATCGGCAAATAGGATCGACAGCCACGGTTCGGCCGCTGTCCGGCCATTCGACCGCTCCATGCACCGGATCAGATGGCGCGGACGTCGTCCGGAACCTCCGCAGCGGCAGCGCGGCGGCCGGCCGAGTCCGCGAGCAGTACGGCGAATCCGTCCAGATGCCGCGCGAGTCCGTACTCGAACAGTCCGTCCAGATCCGCGGTCGTCTCCTCCGGAGTCGCCGCGAGCAAGGGGAATCGGCCGGTGCCCAGCAGCTCGTGAGCGCGGGCACGCGCTGCCGCCCGCCATCCGTCGAGCGTGACACCGGTGTTCTGTTCGGCCTCGGCCTCCTCCGCCACCGACAGCGCCGCGGTGAGCACAAGCGAGTGCAACGTGAGGGCTTCACGCATCCGTACCTCCGCGGACAGCCCCGACCCGTCGAGGGCACGAAGGACCCATTCGGTCTGTGCCATCGTATTGAGCGCGAGCAGGGGCCGGGTGAACGAGACGACCCGGGGTAGCCAGAGATGCCGCCGGCACAACTGCCATTGCAGGCGGGCGATCCGCTCGAGATCGGCGCGCCAACCGAGCGCACCGGGCTCCGGGAGGTCGAGTTCCCCGAATGCCGCGTCGGCCATCTGGGTCAGTAGTTCGTCCTTGTTCGCCACGTACCGGTACAACGACATCGGGCCGATGCCGAGCTCGGCCGCCAGCCGGCGCATCGAGACCGCCTCGAGCCCCTCGGTATCGGCGATCGCGATGGCCGTACGCAGTAGACGCGCACGCTGTGGCTCGCCGCCGGCGGGTACCGCCCGCCGCGGCGCCCGGGTGATCACCGGGCCGGCCGCGGACGTGCCGGACGCGCTGACCACGGTGCCCGCACCGACCCTCGATTCGACCAGGCCCTCCGCGCGCAGCACCGCCGTCACCTTGGTCGCGGTCGCGACCGCGACCCCCCACCGCCGGGCGATCTGCCGCACGGAGGGCACCCGGTCCCCGGGCCGGAGTTCGCCCCTTTCGATCCGAATACGAAGCTGCGCGGCGATCGCCCGATACGGCGGTTCCGGTTGCTGCGCCTGTGCAGACATAATCCTCCCTCTTTCGGGTGCACTATCCGGGTCTCGCGCCGAGTGTACTAGTCCACACGGCAACCGCACTAGTTCACTATTTTCAGCCAAAACTGGTGTAAAACAATGGCTTGAACCTATTCTTGCGCCGTGTCCGATACGCCGTATCAGTACACCGTAGTAGCGATCATTCGCACGGTCGCCGTCCCTCCCCCGTTCCCGGAACCACCCGGCCTGGACGGAACGGCGGCCTCGACGGGAGAGCAGGAGAAGCGATGAAGAACCGGAGCATTCTCATATCCGGCGCCGGGATCGCCGGGCCGGCCCTGGCGTTCTGGCTACACAGATATGGTTTCCACCCGACCGTGGTCGAGCGCGCTCCCGCGCCCCGCACCGGTGGCCACCCGGTGGATATCCGCGGTACCGCCCGGCACGTGGCCGAGCGGATGGGGATCGTCGACCGGGTCCGGGCGGCGAACACCGGAGCGCGGGGTATGGCCTTCGTCGACGCGGCGGGCAACCGGGTGGCGACGATGGGCACCGAGGTGTTCGGCGATTCGGGCGGACCCGTGGCCGAGATGTCGCTCCTGCGGACCGATCTCGCCCGGATCCTCTACGACACCACCCGCGCCGACATCGAATACGTTCACGGCGACGCGATCGGCGCCGTCGCACAGGACCGTACGGGTGTCCGGGTCGGCTTCGAACACGGTGCGCCCCGGCGGTTCGATCTGCTGGTCGGCGCGGACGGAGTGCACTCGAACGTCCGGCAGCTGGTATTCGGACCGACACAACGCTACCTGCGCGACCTCGGTTCCTACCTCTCGCTGTTCACCACCACCACCGAGCGGGATCACGACGGCTGGCGGTTGATGTACACCGTGCCCGCGGGCAACGGCCGGCCCGGCCGGACCGCCGCTCTCTATCCGAAACCCGAGCCCGGCACCGCACTGGCCGGGTTCTTTCTGCGTTCGGCGCCGCTGTCCTACGACCGGGACGATATCGACGAACAGAAGCAGATCGTGGTCCGTGCCTTCGAAGGGGACGGGTGGGAGGTCCCCCGCATGCTCGACGCGATCCGGGATGCCACCGACTTCTACTTCGACAGAGTGGTCCAGATCGAGGTGGACACCTGGTCCCGGCAGCGGACGGTGCTGCTCGGGGACGCCGGTTACTGCGCGTCGCCGATGTCCGGTATCGGTACCAGCCTCGCACTCGTCGGCGCCTACATCCTGGCGGGCGAACTCGCCGCGGCCGACGGCGACCACACGGTCGCCTACCCCACCTACGAGGCGAAGATGCGCCGGTTCGTGGACCGCGCCCAAGAATTCGCACGCAATGCCGGCGACGGCGGCCTCATGCCGGACTCACGACTACAGCTCTGGCTGCGCAACCAGGCGATCCGCACCCTCCGGTATCTGCCGAGACACCTCGTCGGGCGCGGCATGGAGAAGGTGGCCCACACGGTCGAACTCGACGACTACCGCACCCCCGCCCATCACTGAGAAACCCGATACGAAGGAGAAAGACCATGCAAGCGAGCACATTCCTGTGGTTCGACGGGCACGCCGAGGAAGCCGCCGAACTCTACACCCGCGTGGTCGCCGGGTCGGCGATCCTGGACCGGCAACGCGACACGGACGGCCGTGTCGTCACCGTCGTCTTCGATCTCGGCGGACAACGCTGTATCGCCCACAACGGCGGACCACAGTTCACCTTCGGCGGTGGTATCTCGCTGTACCTCGACTGCGAGAGCCAGGAGGAAGTCGATACCGCGTGGGCGGCCCTCACCGAGGGCGGGAAGGAGGGGCCGGGCGGTTCGCTGACCGATCGCTTCGGGGTCACCTGGCAGGTCGTCCCGACCGCGCTCGCGGACCTGCTGACGGCCGCCGACCCGGCCGCGGCCGACCGTATCCTCACCGCGATACACGCCATGACCAGGATCGATATCCAGGGTCTGATCGAGGCACGCGACCGATGAGCGACCGGCCCGGGTCCGCGGCACCGCGGCCGGCACGGTGGTCTCCGCGCTCGGGGCCGGCGGTGCGGGACCGGGACGGACCGCCGGAGCAGGGACGCTTGCGCGCCGCGTGGACATTGGTGCTGCTGACCACCCTGTGCGCGGAGCTGACCTTCACCGCTGTCGCCGTCCCCTTCACCTGGCTGCTCCTGCCGCTGCTGATGGTGATGTACGGTGCCGGCGTCCTCGTGGTCCGCGAGGCCGTCACCCGGGCCGGCGGCGGGTGGCCGAGCCTGGTCGTGCTCGGCCTGGCCTATCAGCTGGCCGAGGACGGGCTCGGGTTACAGGCCCTGACGAGCCCGCACATGTACGGTGCCGCCGACTGGGGGTGGCGGGCATTCGGGGTGAACTGGACCTACTGGGAATCGCAGATCGGGGTGCACGTGGTGTTCAGTGTGCTCGTCCCGATCATGCTCACCGACCTGATCTTTCCGGCGCATCGCCGGCGCCCGTACCTGGGCACCCGCGGACTCGCGGGGATCGGGGTGCTGGCGGTGATCGGAGTGGTCGGGCTGCGGCTCGTCATCTCGGCCACCGAGGACCCCGGCTACCGGACCCCGTGGGCGTGGACGGCCGGATTCCTCGTCGCCATCGCGACACTGGGCTGGGCGGCGCTGCGCGTTCTACCGGGCCGGCGAATCCCCGGTCCGGCGTCCGCGCCGGCCGCACCACGGGTCGCGCTCGCCGGCGGTGCGGCCGCGGTGGTGACCGTCGCGTTCCTGGCCCTGCTGCTGCCGCCCGGACTGGGACCCGAGCCGGTTTTGGGTGCGGGCGTCCCACGCTTTCTCCCGCCGGCCCTCGCGGGTGCACTGGCATTCGGCTCCGGATGGCTGCTGCTGCGGTGGCAGGTCACGCCCGGTTGGAGCGACCGGCACCGCCTGTGGGTGGCCGGGGGCATCCTCACCGGTCACACCGTGTTCATGATGCCCGCGTCACCGGTCGCCGTGGTCACCGGCGCGGTCACCCTGGTGGTGGAGGTGGTCCTGCTCGGGCTGCTGGCACGACGACTGCCGAGCCGGTGAGGGTCACGGCGCGGCCGGAGGCGCGACAGCGGCCCGCCCGTGGCATCGGCCACGGTGGCCGGACCGCCGTTCACGGCCCGGGCTCGGCCGCGGGGGGCTCGGCGCGCAATGCGGCCAGCGCGAGCCGGGCATAGCGACGCCAGATATCGGCATCCCGGATATCGAGATCGATCAGGGCGCGCGCCGCACCGGAGACCAGGACCTGAACATCCATTCCGGTGGCGTCCGCGCGCAGGCTGCCCTGCGCGCGCCCCAGCGCCAGGATCTGCTCCAGATGCCGTTCCAGGCGTTCGTCGCCGAACCCTTCGACCCCGCTGAGGACCTCGATCATCAGCCGGTCCTCGGCCAGCCGGGTGGTGACCTGTTCCAGCAGCGCCTCGAGCGCGCGGTAGGCGTCGGTGCGCGCCGCCTCGGCGGCGTCGGTGGCGAGTTGATGGAACCAGTCGAGGTGCATCCGCGCCAGCGCGCGCACCAGATCCGACTTGGTCGGGTAACTGCGGTAGACGGTCGCCTTGCCCACGCCGGCGCGTGCGGCCACCTGCGGGATGGTGGCCCCGATGCCGTACTCGGTGAACACTTCGATCGCCGCGGTCAGCACGCGTTCGTGGTTCTGCCGGGCATCGGCCCGCCGCCCGGCCCAGCTCTCGGCGTCGTCGGTGTTCGTGGCGTCCCGCTCGGAAGTCGGCATGGTGGTCATCGTGCCGCCCGCAGGCCCGCCGGATGCGACGGTTCGGACTGAGACCCACGTCTCATCGCGGGGGTCGAGGTGAGTTGCTCCACATCTGCCTCCCTGAAGTGGACCCTCGGGTCCGGTTGCTCCTACCCTCGAGCATAACCGGACTACATGGTCCACATAATCACTTGGAGGAGCACCCATGGCGTGGCAGTTGTTCCGGCTCGGCCGGTGGTCGTTCGTCCACCGCAGGGTGGTAGCGGCCGTCTGGGTGGCGCTGCTGGCCGTCCTGGCGGTCGGGGCGGCGACATTGTCGGGGAAGACAAGCGAGAAGTTCGAGCTGCCCGGTATCGAGTCCACGCAGGCGTTCGAACTCATCGAGGAACGCAGTCCGCAGGCGAAACCCGACGGCGCGACCGCACGGGTGGTGTTCGAAGCGCCCGCGGGCCGGTCGCTGACCGAACCCGGCTACAGCTCGGCGATCACCGCGGCACTGCGCGGGCTGACCACCGAGAATGTGCAGTCGGTGACCGATCCGGTCACCGGGGGCACGATCTCCGAGGACGGCCGGGTCGGCTACGCCGCGGTCGGTTACAGCAAGACATCCAACGAACTCCTCGATTCCGACCGGACCGCGCTGGAAGACGCGGCGCACGCCGCGCAGGACGCGGGGCTGCATGTCGCCGTCGGCGGTGACGCGCTCACCGAATTCGAGATGCCACTGGCCGAGGTGATCGGCGTCGCGGTCGCGCTGGTGGTGCTGGCGATCACCTTCGGATCGCTGGTGGCCGCGGGCATGCCGCTGCTGACCGCGCTCGTCGGCGTCGGAATCGGGATGCTCGCCATCACCACCCTCACCGGATTCGTCGAACTGAGCTCGGTGACCCCGGCACTGGGCACCATGCTCGGACTGGCGGTCGGCATCGACTACGCGCTGTTCATCATGTCCCGGTACCAGAGCGAGGTCCGCGCGGGCCGCTCGCTGGAGGAGGCCGCCGGCCGCGCGGTCGGTACCGCGGGCTCGGCGGTGGTCTTCGCCGGACTGACCGTCGTCATCGCCCTGGTCGGTCTGGCCGTGTGCAATATCGGGTTCCTCACCCAGATGGGTCTGGGTGGTGCGTTCACCGTCGCGATCGCCGTGCTCATCTCACTGACCCTGCTCCCGGCCATTCTCGGCTTCGCCGGCGACAAGGTCATGCGCGGACGCCCGCGCTACCTGGCGAAGCAAACCGGTGGCACGGAGTTCCGGACTCACGGTCGCCGCTGGGTGGAGGGGATCTCCCGGCACAAATGGCCCGCACTGGCCGGCGGTATCGCCCTCGCCGCCGTGGCCGCCCTCCCGATGGCGTCCATGCAGCTGGCACTGCCCGACGACTCCAGCAAGCCCGCCGGGAGCGACGCCCGGGTGGCCTACGACCTGATCGCCGACAATTTCGGCGCCGGCGCCAACGGTCCGCTCGTCGTGGTCGTGGACACCGCGAACGCCCCGGACCCGGCGGCGGCCGTGCAGACGGCCACCGACCATCTGCAGGCACTGGCCGCGCGGGCGGGCTCGGATATCGCGACCGTCGTGCCGGCGGTCACCAGCGCCGCCCCGCAGGCGCAGCAGGCCTTCACCCAGCAACTCGCGACGGTCCGGTTCGCCACCCTCACGGTGATCCCCGGCTCCGGTCCCTCGGACCAGGCCACCAAGGATCTCGTCGCCGAGATCCGCGCCGCCGTCGCCGATCTGCCCGCCGAGACCGGCGCCCGCGCACTGGTGACCGGTCAGACCGCGGTCGGCGTCGATATCGCCAACAAACTGACCCAGGTGTTCCCGATCTACCTCGCCGTGGTCGTGGGGCTGGCGATCTTCCTGCTGATCGCGGTGTTCCGCTCGATCTGGGTGCCGATCAAGGCGGCGCTGGGCTTCCTGCTCTCGGTCGGCGTCTCGCTCGGCGCCACCGTCGCGGTCTTCCAATGGGGCTGGCTGAACCAGCTCATCGGCCTCGACAGCACGAGCCCGGTCCTGTTCATCCTGCCGATCCTGTTGACCGGCATCCTGTTCGGTCTCGCCATGGACTACGAGGTGTTCCTGGTCAGCCGGATGCGCGAGGCCTACGTCCACGGCGCACCGGCCCGCCGCGCCGTGCTCGAGGGGTTCACCCACAGCGCCCGCGTGGTGGTCGCCGCCGCGATCATCATGGTCGGCGTCTTCGCCGGATTCGCGCTCACCGACGATGTCATCCTCAAGACCATCGGTTTCGCGCTGGCGGTCGGCGTGCTGGCCGATGCCTTCCTGGTGCGCATGCTCATCGTGCCCGCGTTCATGTTGATCGTGGGCGAGCGGATCTGGTGGATGCCGAAGTGGCTGGCGCCGCTGGTGCCCGCCTTCGATATCGAGGGCGAGAAGCTCACCGAACGGCTCGACGGCGCCTCCGGTGAGCCCGCCGAGGAACGGGTCCTGGCCACCCAGTGATCCGGCATCCATTGCCCGACCGGCCGGACCGGCCCGCTCGCCGCAGTGGTCCGGTGCTGCCGCGGTCGCCTTCGACGAGGCGACCGCGGTCCGGTCGCGTTCCGAACCCCGATCCCCGGACTCACCGAACGGCTGCGGCTCCGAGCGGTCGAGACCGGGCACTTCCACACCGCGGTGATGCTGCGCTCGGAAGCAGAGCTACGCCGAGCACCGGCGGGCGACGGCCGAGCGTGGCGCGAGGACCACGACTCGGCTACGCCGGTGCATGCCTCGTGGCGCGCGGCCGAGGAGCGGCGCCCGCAGTCCCGGCCCCCTGGATTCGCCCGGCGGAGCAACCGCGATTCGGCTTGACCTGGAGCGCACTCCAACTTCTAGCCTGTGGGCATGCGATTCGCGTTCAAGACCTCACCGCAGGACACCACCTGGGCCGATATGCTGGCCGTCTGGCGGGCCGCCGACGATATCGAGATCTACGAATCCGGATGGACCTTCGACCACTTCTATCCGATCTTCTCCGATTCCACCGGGCCGTGCCTGGAGGGCTGGACCACGCTGACCGCACTGGCCCAGGCCACCGAACGCCTACGGCTCGGCACCATGGTGACCGGTGTGCACTACCGGCATCCCGCGGTACTGGCCAATATGGCCGCCTCGCTCGACATCATCTCCGGTGGTCGTCTGGAGCTCGGGATCGGCGCCGGCTGGAACGAGGAGGAGTCCGGCGCCTACGGCATCCCGCTCGGCACGATCACCGAGCGCATGGACCGGTTCGAGGAGGCCTGCCAGGTACTCGTCGGAATGCTGAGCCGGGAGACCACCGATTTCGACGGCAAGTTCTATCAGCTGACCGGTGCCCGCAACGAACCCAAGGGCCCGCAGCGCCCACATCCGCCGATCTGCATCGGCGGCAACGGTGAGAAGCGCACGCTCCGGATCACCGCCCGCTACGCCCAGCACTGGAATTTCGTCAACGGCACCACCGCGGAATTCGCGCGCAAACGCGATGTCCTGGCGGCGCACTGCGCCGATATCGGCCGCGATCCGAAGGAAATCCTGCTCTCGGCGCAGCGACGGCTCGACCCCGGTCTCGGCTACGGAGAGCTGCTCGAGTGGGCGGCCGCGCTGGGTGCCGAAGGGCTGGATCTCGCGATCGTCTACCTGCCGCCGCCGCACGATCCGGCGGTGCTGGAGCCGCTGGCCGAGGCCATCCGGGATTCCGGGCTCGCGTCGTGAACCGGGCCCGGACGGCTCGCCCCCGTATCTGCTGAACAGTTGTGTGCCGTGGGGCGAGTCCGCGGAGGGATCGAAGGGGACGTTGCGGCCCGGGGGTCCGGCCGGAGAACACGAACGGGTATCCGGCGACGGCCGAAACTGTCGAGTGACCGAGTGACCGAGTGACCGGGCAAAGATTCGCCGACGGCACGGCACCGGCCGGGCCGCGGCGGACGATCGGATCGCCCCGCGCGGCCCGGACGCCGAGCCGCTCAGGTGGTGCGGGCGATGACCTGCTCGGCGAAGCGGGACAGGTTCGCGATCTTGGTGTCCAGGCTCTCGGTGTCCTGCTCACGGGTGTAGGGGTTGCGGAAGCCGACGATCACATCGGTGACGCCCTTGTCCTCCAGACGCTTCACGCCGTCCACGGTGAAACCGTCCAGCGAGATGACGTGCACCTCGAAATCGTCGCGCGTTCCGTATTCGGCGCGCAACGCGCCGAGTTCGGCGAGTAGCCGGTCCAGTTCCGCCGGATCACCGCCGGCGTGCATCCAGCCGTCACCGAGCCGGGCGGCACGACGCAGCGCGGGGCGGCTGTGCCCGCCGATGAGCAACGGAATCGGTTCGGTGGGTACCGGCGCGATCTTGATCGGCGGCAGGTCGTAGAACTCGCCGTGGAATTCGAAATAGCCGCCGGCGGTGAGCCCGCGGACGATCTCGAGGCATTCGTCCATGCGCTTGCCGCGCTTGTCGAACGGCACATCGAAGATCTCGAAATCGTCGGGCCACGGGCTGATCCCGACGCCCAGCCCGAGCCGGTTGCCACTCAGCGCCGCCACCGACGCCGCCTGCTTGGCCACCAGCACCGGCGGGCGGATCGGCAGCTTCAGGACGAACGGGGTGAACCGCAAAGTGGTGGTGGCCGCGGCCAGGGCGGCGGCGAGCACGAAGGTCTCGACGAAGGGCTTGTCCTCCAGAAAATCCCGGCTGCCGTCCGGGGTGTAGGGATAGGTGGCATCGGAGTCGCGCGGATAGGCGATGCTGTCGGCCAGCACCATCGACGTGTACCCGGCCGCCTCGGCGGCCTGCGCCAAGGGGATGTAGTAGGACGGGTCGGTCATGGTCTCGGCGTAGGTGAACCGCATAATCGGCCTTTCTGCTGATCGGTCGGGTGAAGTAGAACACGTGCTAGTTTTTCGCGATGGCAAAACTGATCATCGCGCTGCACGGCACCGGCCTCGGCGCCCGGCTCGCCGCGCCGGAACTCCGGAACGCCCTGGCCACCGCGGGAGCGACCGCCGTCGCGCTGAACCTCGACGACGCCGATGTGGCCCCCGCGATGATGCGCTTCGGCCCTGCCGCACCGATCACCGCGCTGGTCTCGGTGTGGACCGACGGCGACCCCGCCGCCGCGCTCGACGTGGTGTCCGATGCGGCGGAGGAACCGGCCCCGCACGCCTACCGGGTCCGCGAACACGTCCGCCTGGACCCACTGCCGGTACCCGACGGCACCCGCAGCGACGCCCTGGCCGATATCGCGCTGCTCCGCCGGCCCGAGTCGATGCCCCGAGCGGAATACCTGCGGTACTGGCTGGTCCATCACACCCCGATCGCGATCCGCACCCAGAACACCGTGGCCTATATCCAGAACGTCGTCGAGGAAGCGCTCACCCCGTCGGCACCGGATATCGCCGCCGTCGTCGAGGAACATTTCCCCATGGCGGCGATGACCGACCCGCACGCGTTCTACGGCAGCGGCGGTGACAAGACCGAACTCGACCGCCGGATCACCGAACTGATGGCCAGCGTCGCCCGCTTCGGCGCGGACACCGGGCTGGACCTGATACCCACCAGCCGCTACCACTGGAACCTCTGAGAACACGGTTCCGCGGCGGCCGCCGACGCTGTCCGGGTTCGCTCACCGGACCCGCGACCGTGCCCGGGAAAACGCTGATCGTCGATACTCGAGCCCTCCCGCGGTTCGACGAACCAGCCAGACCATCGCATCGGAGCCGGTATGACCCTCAGCCCGCAACACGTCCGTGTGTCCGTCCGGGACGCAGTGGCCACCGTCGTCCTGGACCGTCCGCCCGCCAATGCCTTCGATCCCGGGCTCATCGCCGAACTGCGCACGACCCTGGAACCGCTCGCGGCGGACCCCGAGGTGCGGTGCCTGGTCCTGCGCGGTACCGGCCGGTTCTTCGTCGCCGGCGCCGATATCCGGGTGATGCGTGACCTGACCGAGGAAACGCAGCGGGCGATGCGGCCGTGGGTCGATATCGCGCGGCTGCTGGAAACCGCACCCAAACCGGTGCTGGCGGCGATCAACGGTCACGCACTCGGCGGCGGCGCGGAACTGACCCTGGCCTGCGATATGCGGGTGATGACCGAATCGGCGACCATCGGCTTCCCCGAGATCGACCTCGGCCTGTTCCCCGGCGCGGGCGGCAGTCAGCGCCTGCCCCGGCTGTTGGGTGCGCACCGGGCGAAATTGCTCATGATCGAGGGCAGCCGGCTGCCCGCCGCGGAAGCGCTGCGCATCGGGCTGGTGGACGAAGTCGTCGCGGACGCGCGCTTCGACGACCGGATCGACGAACTCGCCGCCGCCCTCGCCGCCAAACCGACCCGGACCGTGGGACTGCTCAAACATGTGGTCGACCAGGGCCGCGACCTCCCCCTCGACGACGCGCTGGACCTGGAGTTCGCCGCCGTCCTCGAACTCGTCCGCACCGCCGACGCGGCCGAAGGGCTGCAGGCGTTCCTCGACAAACGCGCCCCGTCGTTCAGCGGACGTTGAACCGGCCCGAAGGAGTCATGATGAAATTACGGAACTGGCGGCGCGGGATCGTCGCCGTTACCGCGCTCGCCACGGTCGCCCTGGCGGGAACGGCCTGCACCAGGCCCGCGACCCAGCAGGCCGGCGACTCCGGGGCGATCCGTATCTCGGTCGGCGTGGATCCGTCCTACGCGCCGTTCTTCCTCGCCGAGCAGGAGGGCATGTTCGAAGCGGCCGGTCTCGATGTCCGGATCGTGCAGACCGAGGGCGGCGCGGCCTCCGCCCAGAACGTGGTCGCGGGAACCTCCGAGATGTCCGGTAACGCCGACTCCACCGCGCTGACCGTGATGGCCGCCAACCCGAGTCTGCGCGCCCTCGGGGTGTACGAGGAGTCGACGCGGTACTTCCAGGTGGTGGTACGCGAGGGAATCGACCCGAAGTCCATCCGCAAGGTCGGCGTGTTTCCCGGGATCGGCCTGTACTTCACCGATCTCTATCTGATGAGCCTCGGATTGGATCCGGCCACCGTCGAACACGTCACCACAGGCCCGCCCGAACAGCCCGCGCTGCTGGGCCGCGGCGATATCGACGCGTTCGTCTCGTTCGACCCCTGGGTCGGGCAGGCGGTCGAAGGCGGCGGCCGGGTGGTGGCCACCAGCGGCGATTTCGGCGCCAAGTACACGCAGTGGCTGGTGGCGTCCGACGGGTGGCTGGCGGCCAACGAGAAGGTCGCGGCCGAGGTGTTCGATGTGCTGGCCGATGCCGCGGCCATCGTCGACGCCGATCCCGACCGCGCCGCCCGGGCGGTATCCGCGGCGATCCAGCTGGATCCGGCGGAGGCCCGGCGCACCGTGGACCAGATCGATTTCGGCGCGCGCGACTTCACCGACGAGGACATCGCCCGGGCCGAGGACCTGGTCACGTTCTTCCGGGCGCAGGGAAAGATCGGCGGCTCCGTGGATACCGGCCTGGTATTGCGCCGGGGCTGGCTGAACGAGCACGTCCTGGGCGCGCCCGCCTGATACCGCCACCCGGTTCACCCGGTATGTGCTCGCGCACCGGGTGCACCGGCCACGCACTACGAGATCGCCGAAGAACGGAGCAATCATGGTCGAGTCCGCCGTCCGGGTCGTGGAGTTGTCCACCCCTTTCACCCGCTTCGCGGGCCGGGTTCTCGTCGGGCTCGGTTATGAGGTGATCCTGGTCGAACCGGTCGGCGGGGATCCGGCCCGGGCCGACGCGGACGGCCGTTCGTTCGCGCACTGGCACGCCGGGAAGAAGTCGGTGGTGCTGGACGTGGACACCGAGACCGGCCGCGGGGCGCTGGCTCGCCTGGTGGCGACCGCGGATGTCCTGCTCGACGGCAGCCCACCCGGAGCCGAACCCATCGCCCCGGAACCCGGCCCACTCGTGCACGTCCGGGTGACCCCGTTCGGTCTGGACGGCCCCCGCGCGGCGTGGGCGGCCACCGACCTCACCGTCGCCGCACTGGGTGGCATGCTCGCCCAGGTGGGTGATCCCGACGGCCCACCGCTCGCGCTGCCGGAGAACCAGGCCGAACAGCTCGCCGGCGTGAACGCGGCAGTAGGCGCGCTGCTCGGGTTGCGGGCCCGGCGCCACGGCCCGGTTCCGGTCGTCGATATCTCCGCCCAGGAGTGTGTCGCCGCGAGTCTCGAGGCCGGCACGCTGGCCTATCTGCACGAGGACCGGGTACCGACACGCCCGGGCCGGGTCCATCCGCTGGTCCCGCACGGCCTCTTCCAGGCTGCCGACGGTTATGTGGGCGGCGGGCTCGGCGGTAGTCCGCGGATGTGGGACGCCCTGCTCGAGTGGCTGGTGCAGGAGAACGCCGCCGACGATCTGACCGACCCCCGCTGGGCCGACCCGGTGGAACGCAAACTCCATCAGGAGCACATTTTCCAGGTGGTCCAGCGGTTCCTGGCGAAATGGCCCAAGCAGGAATTCGCGGTGGCCGCACAGAGCCGGAAACTGCCCTGGTCGGCGGTCGATCGGCCGGATGAGCTCCTGCTCAACCCCCAGCTCAACGATCGCGACTTCTTCCTCGACGTGGTCGAGGACGGCGCGGTGTCCCGGGACCTCGGCTTCGGTTTCGCCTTCCCGGAGGGCGCCCGGATGCGCGAACTCGCGGTGGCGCGGCCCGGCGAACACCAGAGCCTCGTCCCCACGGCGCCGACGGCCGGTGTCACCGCTTCCGGTACCAGGGCGACCGCATCCGATACCGCGGCCGGGCAGCTGCCGCTGGCCGGTCTGCGGGTCCTCGATCTCACCTGGGTACTGGCCGGGCCCTACTGCACCCGCATCCTGGCCGATCACGGTGCCGAGGTGATCAAGGTGGAATCGCTGGGCCGGCCGGACCCGACCCGCTTCGCACCGTTCATGCACCTGTCCCGGAGCGGCCACGACGATCCGGACACCAGCGGCTATTTCAACGATGTCAACCGCAACAAGCGCAGCATCACCCTGGACACCCGCTCCCCCGCGGGCCTCGAGGTGCTCGCCGACCTGCTGACACACAGCGATGTGGTGGTGGAGAACTTCAGCTCCACCGTGCTGACGCGCATGGGTTTCGGCTACGACCGGCTGCGTGCGCTGCGGCCCGATATCGTCTACGTCTCCATGTCCGGTACCGGGCACACCGGTCCGCGCAGCGGATGGGTGTCCTACGCCGACATCGTCTCGGCGGCCACCGGTTTGACCGCGTTGACCGGGTGGAATGCCGACGAGGTGGTCGGCGTGATCTACGGTCACGGCGATATCGTCGCCGGGTTGCAGGCGGCGACCGCGGTCCTGGCCGCCCTCGAATACCGCGACCGCACCGGCCGCGGCCAGCACATCGACCTGTCCCAGCTCGAGGCGATGGCGTCGCATATGGGCACCAGCGTGCTGCGGTCGACCGCGTCCGGGCGCCCCTGCGTACCGATCGGCAATACCCACCCCGCCATGGCACCGCACGGTGTGTACCGCTGCCTGGGGCCCGACCGCTGGTGCGCGATCGCGGCGCGCGACGACGCCGACTGGCGGCGGCTGTGCGCGGTGATCGAACGCCCGGAGTGGGCGGGAGACCCCCGGTTCGGTACCGCCGCCGCGCGCCGGGCGGCAGCGGGCGCCATCGACGCGGCGATCACCGCGTGGACCGCGGTGCTGCCGGTGGAAGTGGTCGCCGAACGATTGCAGCGCGCGGGGGTGCCGGCGGGGCCGGTGCGGACCGGGCGCGATCTGGTGGAGGACGATCCGCAGCTGCGCGACCGGGAGTACTACGTGCGCGGAGTACATCCGAAAGCCGGTCCCGTCCTGCACGAAGGTTCACCCATCCGGGTGGGCGGACCGGCGGCGGTGCGCCGCGCCGCGCCGCTGCTGGGCGCCGATACCGACACCGTGCTGCGCGATATCGCGGGGTACTCGTCCGGCACCATCGAGCGGCTGCGCGCCCGCGACGTCCTGACCTGACCGCTCATCGATACCCACAGCACACGAACCAGAGGAGAGATCATGCGTGCCGCCCGGCTCCACGACTTCGGCGCAGACCCGGTCGTCGACGACATCGACGTACCGAAACGGAAACCCGGGCAAACCCTGGTCCGGATCGACGCCGCCGCACTCGGCCACCTCGACCTGACCATCGCGAGCGGCACTTTCGATGTCCGCCCGGACCTGCCGCATATCGGCGGCACCGACGGGGCGGGCACCGTGGTCGAATCGGACACCTTCGCGCCGGGAACCCGGGTACTGGTCCGCGGCGGCGGTGTCGGGTTGTTCAAGGACGGCTGCTGGGCCGAGTATCTGGCCGCGGCCGACAAGGTCTTCACCCCGTTCGACCCCGCGCTCGACCCGACGGTCGCGGCCACCTTCCTCCTGCCGAGCACCACCGGGTACGTCGCGGTGCACGATATCGCCCGGGTCGCCGCGGGCGAGCGCGTGATCATTTCCGGTGCCTCGGGCGCGGTCGGTTCGATGGCGGCGCAGTTCGCGCTGGCGGCGGGGGCGGCCGAGGTGATCGGGGTGGTGCCGCGGGCGGACCAGGCCGCGTTGCTGCCGCCCGGGGTGCGTGCGGTGGTCGGGCGGGGCGCGCAGGTCGCGGCGGCGCTGGGCACCGAGCCCGTGGCCGATGTGCTCGTCGATACCCTCGGCGGCGATCTGCTGCCCGTGCTGCTGCGGCGTATCGTGCCCGGCGGCCGGGCCGCCCTCATCGGCTACACGCTGGGTACCGAACTCGCGATCGACCTCCCGAACTGGTTGCTGGCCGATGTGGCGCTGCTTCCGGTCAATATGATCCGCAAAACCGCCCGGCAGGCGGAGCTGGCGCCGAAGCTGATCAGCATGCTGGTGGCCGGCGAAGTCCGGCTGGCCGTCCAGCCCTTCCCACTCGACGAGATCGCCGGTGCGTTGCGGGCCATGCGGGAGGGGAAGGTCGCCGGGCGCGCGGTGGTTACTCCCTGAGTGTGTGCCGTGACAGTTTCCGCGCCCGGTTCGTTGCCGGTGGACCCGACCATTCCCGCGCTGCTGCGCGACCGGGCGGATCGCCGCGGCGATCACCTCGCGCTGCGGGCGGGTTCGACCGCGCTGACCTATCGGGAGCTCGCGGACCGCGTCGCGGCCGTGGCGGGGGCGCTGGCACAGCAGGGTGTCCGGGCCGGGGATCCGGTGGCCGCACTGTCACGCAACCGCATCGAACTCGTCGATCTGCTGCTGGGTTGCGCCTGGCTGGGTGCGGTGGCCGTACCACTGAACACCGCGCTGCGCGGTGACTCCCTGGCCCATGTGCTGACCTCTTCCGGTGCCCGGTATCTGCTGCTCGAGGCCGAATTCGCCGGCCGGGTCGCCGAGGCCGGATACGACGGGGTCACCTGGGTGATCGGCACCGGTCCGGCGCCCGGCCCGCATGGCCGGCCCCGCCCGGCCGCCGCGGTGTCGGCGCTCGACCCGGCGGCGGTGCTGTTCACCTCCGGGACCACCGGCCTGCCCAAAGGCGTCCGCTGTCCGCACGCACAATTCCTGTGGTGGGGCCACGGTGTCGGCGCCTCGCTGGATCTCGGCCCCGACGATGTGCTCTACAACGGTCTGCCCCTGTTCCACACCAATGCGATCAACGCCGTCTTCCAGGCCTTCGTGGCGGGAGCCACCTTCGTCCTCGGCGAGCACTTCTCGGTACGCGAACACTGGCGGCGCGTGGCCGACGCCGAAGCGACGGTGATCTATCTGCTCGGCGCCATGGTCGCCATGCTCGCCGGACGGCCACCGGCGGAACTCGATCGCGCGCACCGGGCCACCCGCGCGCTGGCCCCCGCCACCCCGGCCCACCTGTGCGCACCGTTCCGGGAGCGGTTCGGTGTCGAGCTCGTCGACGGATTCGGCAGCACCGAGACCAATCTCGTACTCGGTAGTCTGCCCGGCGCGCGCCGGGCCGGCTATCTGGGCACGATCATGCCGGGCTACGACGCGGCGGTCGTCGACGAGGCGGGCGCCCCGGTGGCCGACGGTGACCCCGGCGAACTCATGGTGCGTACCGAGCGTTACGGCGCCTTCGCTCTCGGCTATCTCGGGGAGCCCGTCCCCGAGCCGGATGCGTGGCGGCGGACCGGCGACCGGGTGGTCCGCGAACCCGACGGCTGGTTCCGCTTCGTCGATCGCATCAAGGATGTTATCCGCCGGCGCGGGGAGAACATCTCGTCGGTGCAGGTCGAGCAGGTGCTGGCGCGGCATCCGGCGGTCGCTCAGGTCGCCGTGTTCCCGGTGCCGTCGGAGCTGGCCGAGGACGAGGTCATGGCTGCCGTGGTCCCCCGGCCGGGCGAATCGGTCGACCCGGCGGCGCTGCGCCGGTTCGCGGCGGCAGAGCTGGCCGGTTTCGCCCTCCCGCGCTATATCGACGTGGTGACCGAACTGCCGCTCACCGAGACCGGCAAGGTCCGCAAGGCCGAACTGCGCGCCCGCGGAGTCGGCGTGAACACCTGGACGGCCGAATCGAACGCTTCCTGACCGGCGTGCGCATCGGTCGGGTGCCTTGCGTTGTCGGCGCCGGATTCACCTACCGCATCCGTTGAGCGAGCACAGCGCCGGCGTGCACATCGCCGCGCTGTCCGGTGAGCTGTGGTGACATCGCATCGCCTGCAGTGCCCGGCTGATGCCCACCCCCGCGGTACGCAGCGCGCCGGTCACCCGGCTGACATTGAGCCGGGCGGTGGGCCCGGTGACCGACAGCGCGCCGGCGATCGTCTGGGGACCGGTGAACACGGGCACCGCGACGCTCATATAGCCGAGCCTGGTCTCCTCCACCTCCACCGCGATCTGTTCCCGGCGCATCCGCTCGAGTTGCTGCCGCAGCACCGACACCGACATGGTGGTGCGCGAGGTGAGCGCGGTGAAACCCTGTTCGACCACCTCCGCGAACACCGATTGCGGGGAGAACGCCAGGATCATCTTGCCGGTGGCGGTGCAGTACAGCGGCAACCGTCCCGCGACCCGTGACTGCTGTTGCAGACCGCGGTGGCCGACGATCTTCTCGATGTAGAGCACGTCGATCCCGTCGCGCACCGCGAAATGCACGGTCTCCTGCGTCGCGATCAGCAGATCCTCCATATAGGGCAGGGCCGCGTCGCGCAGGATCCGCTGCCGGGGCACCAGCTGACCGAGTTCGAAGAGGCGCAGGCCGAGCCGGTATTTGGTGCCGGACCGCTCCAGCAACCCCCATTCGACCAGCTCACCGGCCAGCCGGTGCACGGAGGCCTTCGCGACACCGCTGCGCCGCGCCAATTCGGTGAGCGCGAGATCGCGGTGCTCGTTGTCGAAGGCGTCCAGGATCATCCGCGCCTTGCTGAGCACCGACGACATCTCGGTGCCCTGGGCGGCCGCCGGTTCGAGGGAAAGATCCGGACCGAGCTCCGCCGGTCGGTGTGCGGCTGCCGTCATGCTGACCTCCTGGCGCCTTCCCGGCACCCTCCGTCGAGGGCCCGGACGGCGAAACTCGCCGGACTCGTGACGCTAGCGCAACACACCAGCGACCTGCATCACACCGGGTCCGCTCAGCGGACCCGGTTCATCGTCGCATTCTCGCGGAGAAAGCGGCGCACCGCGGCGGCGACCGGGACCGCCTCGCGTTCGATCAGCGCCACTGTGCCGTCCGTGAAGATCACCTCGTCCACCACGGCGGCGCCGGTGAGCCGGGCGCGCAGGATGGGCAGGTTCCGGATGGAGAAGGGGTCGGCCCCGGCGCCCAGCAGCAGCACCGGCGCCCGCACGGTGGCGATCCGGTCCTCCATGCGGTAGCGGGCACACGCCCGGTGACCTTCGGCCGGGTCCACGCCGAAGGCGAGCGCATCGCGCAGGAACCGGTCCAGCAGGTCGGTTCCGGGCTGTGGATAGTAGGGGCGGCGCTGTTCCCACAGTGCCCGCAGATGTCCGCCGTCCGGGGTCCGCTCGGCTCGATCCACCGCCGGTCCGTCGGCGTGCGCGCGACGATAGTCCGCATCCGCCCACGGACAGGACGACAGGATCAACGCCGCCACCCGCTCGCGGTAGGCGACGGCCATCTCCAATGCCACGGCGGCACCGGTGTGATGCCCCAGGACCGCCGCCACCGGGATCTCCAAGGCGTCCAGCAACGCCCGGGCGCCCGCGGCGAACGCCTCGATGGTCTGCGGCGCCGGCAGTGCGGCGCTCGCCCCGAACCCGACCATATCCATCGCGATCACCCGATGATCGGGGGCGAGCAAGGGCAGCAGTTCGCGGAACTCGTCCCAGGAGCGCGGTGTCTGGTGCAGCAGCAACAGTGCGGGCCCGGTGCCCTGTTCGGCGTAGTGCAGCTGACCGAACGCGGTATCGGCGTACCCGAACCGGAGGCCCATCAGTACTCCGCGATCATGGTGGTGTCCACGCCGATGGCTTCGATCTTCGCGGCGCCCCCGGGATTGCCGACCGGCTCGTCGCGACCGGGCAGGACTTCGGTGAAGAACCGCAGTGCGTCCTGTTTGAATTCCGGATCGGCCTTGCGGTCCACGGTGATCGCCTCGACCGGGCAGGCCAGTTCACAGGCCCCGCAGTCGATACATTCGGCGGGATTGATGTAGAGCTTGCGGCCGCCCTCGTAGATGCAGTCGACCGGGCACTCCTCCATGCAGGAGCGGTCCATGGTGTCGATGCACGCTTCACCGATGACGAATGGCATATCAGTTCTCCTGTTCGGTGGAGTGGCCGGGAAAGATGTCGGCGTCGGGATCGAGTGCCGCGGCGGCGTTGTTGACGGCGGTGGCCGCCTCGCCGAAACCCACCGCGATCAGCCGGACCTTGCCCGGATACTCGGTGATGTCTCCGGCCGCGTACACGCGCGGGACGGTGGTCCGCATGCGGGTGTCGACGACGATGTGCCGGGACTCGATGCGCATGCCCCAGCCGGTCATGGGCCCGAGGTCGGCGGTGAAGCCGAGCGCGGCGATAACGGACTGGGCCGGCACCGTCGTGGTCGTCTTATCGACCCGGTGGTGGATATCGACCTCGGAGATCCAGCCGTTGCCCCGGACGTCGGTCACGTCGGCGTTCACCAGCATGCGCACGCTGCTGTCCCGGACGCGGGCGACCGTGGCGCTGTGGGCGCGGAATCGGTCGCGCCGGTGCACCAGGGTCACCGAGGCCGCGATCGGTTCGAGGTGGACCGCCCAGTCGAAGGCGCTGTCGCCGCCGCCGACGATGACGACATCACGGCCGCTATGCGCGGACAGGTCGGGGACGAAGTAGCTGAGGCCGCGATCCAGGAAATCCAGCCCCTGGGTGAGCGGGCGCGGTGTGAAGGTCCCGATACCGCCGGTGACGACGACCGCGCCGGCGATGACGGTGCGCCCGGTACTCGTCCCGACCACTACCCGGCCGTCGGCCGCGTGGTCCACGGTCTGTGCCTGCTCCCCCAGCAGATATACCGGGTCGTACGGCGCGGCCTGGGCCAGCAGCCGGTCGATCAGTTCCCGGCCTTTCACCGCCGGGAACCCCGCGATATCGAGGATGGCCTTCTCCGGGTACATCGCGCTCACCTGCCCGCCGGGTTCGGACAGCGCGTCCATCACCGCGACCCGCAGTCCGCGGAAACCCGCGTAATATGCGGCGAACAGTCCGGCCGGTCCGGCGCCGACGACGAGAATGTCGACCTCGCGGGCGGTGCCGGTCGACGCGTGGGGCGATTCGTTCATACCGTGCACGCTAAGAGCGTTGCGACACCGGAGAAATGAATCCGGTCCGGTGAACAGACCCGGTTCACGGGGCGGGCGGGGCGCCCTCGGGCACGACGAACGGCGGGCCCTCGGTACGGCTACCGAAGAACCCGCCGTGCGTGGTCGGTGTCCGGCCGGCCCGGGTGCCCTCGTCGAACCCGGGCCGGACGCGGCCGACCGGTTCCGGTGCCACCGGCAACCGGACGGTACGCACCGGCCTCCGGCTACCGCCGGTTACTTGACGCCGTAGCGTCCGAGGAACCTGGTCGAGACCAGGCGCAGTACTCGGTCGAAAACGAAACCCATGATGCCGAGCACGATGATGCCCACGAACGTCCAGTCGATCCGCCCGTAGTTGCGGGCCTGCCAGATCATCGAGCCGAGGCCGTGTTCGGAGGCCACGATCTCGGCGGACACGATGGTCAGGAAGCTGTTGCCCATGGCCAGCCGGGCGCCGGTGACGATCCCCGGCACCGACGACGGCAGGACCACGGTCTGCATGATCTGCAACCGTCCGGCACCGAGATTGGTCGCCGCCTGCAGTTTGTTCTCGCTGATGGAGACGGTGGCGGCGATCGTGCTCACGGTGACGATGAACACCGAGGTGTAGAAGATCAGCACCACCTTGGAGGTCTCGCCGATCCCGAACCACACCACCGCCAGCGTCACGAACGCGATGGGCGGAATGAACCGGAAGAATTCGATATAGGGGTCGAGCAACTGCCGGATCAGGTTGAACCGGCCCATCAGGATGCCGATCGGGGCGCCGACCACGACGCCCAGGCTCCAGCCGAGCAGGATGCGCTGCCCGGAGGCCACGACCGAGGTCCACAGCACACCGCTGTCGGCCAGTTCCCCGGCGGCCTTCCACACTTCGGCCGGGGAGGCGATCGTGGTCGGGCCGTACCACCAGGCCAGGAACGACCAGACGGCGAGTCCGATGAGCGCCGAGGCGATCCACAGCGCGCCGGTGCGCAGGATGCCGCTGCCGTTGCGGGTGCCGGCGCGCCGCGCCGGTACCGTGCGGGCGCCGCGCGGCGCCCGGATCTCCGCCACCGCGGTCATGCCTTCTCCTCCTCGATATCCCGGACGTCGCCGAGATCCTCTTCCAGACCCTGATTGCGCAGCGACGCCACCACTTCGGCGCGGATATCGTCGCGCAGCCGCTCGTACAGTTCGATGACCTCGGGGTTCGCCCGATCCCGCGGACGGGGCGCGGCCACGTCGTAGACGCTCTTGATGCGCGCCCGCGGCCCCGCCGTCATCACCACCACGCGGTCGGCCAGGGTCAGGGCCTCGTCGATATCGTGGGTGACGAACACGACCGTGCATCCGGTGTGCCGCCAGATCTTGTCCAGTTCGGTCTGCAGCACCTGGCGGGTCTGCGCGTCCAGCGCGCCGAACGGCTCGTCCATCAGGACGAGCGAGGGCTGATTGGCCAGTACGCGCGCGATCTGCACCCGCTGGCGCATACCACCGGAGAGCTGGGCGGGGAATTTCGCGCCCGCATGTGGGAGACCGACCATCCCCAGATATTCGGCGGCGATCCGCGCCTGCTCGGCCTTCTTCGCACCGTGCATCCGGGGGCCGTAGGCGACGTTCTGCGCGACGGTCATCCATTCGAACAGCGCTTCGGAACTCTGGAAGACCATCCCGGCGTGCGGATTGCTCCCCGCCACTTCGTCGCCGTCGCAGACGATACCGCCCGCGGTGGGCCGGACGAACCCGGCCATGGCCGACAGCAGTGTCGATTTCCCGCACCCGCTCGGTCCGAGCAGGCAGACGAATTCACCGGGCCGCACCGCGAGGTCGATTCCGGCGACGATCTCGGCGGACCCGAAGTTGATGTCCAGATCCCGGATCTGCACCGGTACACCCTTGTCCGGGGCACCGGTGGCGGCCGCGGCGGCAGCGGTGGTCACGGTCATTTCTTCTCCTCCTTGTACCAATCGAGCAGCATGGCCGACCGCAGGTCGGGCTGCTCCGAGAGGACGCCGATGTCCTGGTAGAAATCGACGATCGTCTGCGCCGACGCGATATCGTCCGCACCGAGATTCGTGACCCCGAAATCGATTTCGCCGACCGCGGCGACGGTCTGTTCCTCGTCGACATTGACCGCCGCCTTGGTGGCCGCCGCGGCGAGCGCGGGATCCTGTTCCACCCGCGCGCTGGCCGCCGCGAGCACCTGCGCGAACTGCTGTGCCTGGTCCGGGTTGGCGGTCAGCCAGGGTTGCGTCGAGATCGCCCAGTGGTGATAGAACCAGTCGTAATCGCCGGTGACCGCGACCACATGCCCGGTGCCCTGCGCCACCGCGGTGCTCGGCCACGGCTCCCACAGCACATAGCCGTCGATATCGCCGCGCGCGAGCAGCGCCGGCATATCGCTGGGCGTGGCCGAGATCATCTCGACGGCGCCGGCGGGCACCCCGTGGGCCCGCAGGTACTTGTCGGTCGAGATCTGGCCCAGCCCGGGTACCACGCCGACCTTCCGGATATCGGCGGGACCGGTGATGCCGGTACGCAGCACCACCTTGATGTAGTCGCCGGAGGCCTCGTAGGCGAACATCGCCCGCAGCGACGGATTCTGCCGGAGCTGGGAGATCGTGGTGGTGTCGGAACTACCCGCCAGCTGGACCTGGCCACTGGCCAGGGCGTCGACGGCTTCCCCGCCCCGGCCGAACTGGACCAGTTCGACGTCCAGTCCCGCATCCCGGAACATGCCCTCCTGGTCCGCGAGGAAGAACGCCGCGAACGAGGCGTCGATGCCCACCGCGACCCGGATCGGCCCGCTCCCGTTCGTCGCTGTATCCCGGGTCGCCGGTCTGGTGCAGGCCCCGAGCGCGACCGCGAGTGCCACCGCGAGTACCGCCAGGACCACCTTGCCCGGTCTGGATCGCCACGCCATATCTGTACCTCGCTCTGTGATCTGGACCGCATTCACGGTGCCATGGACAGGGAACCTATCCGCTACCCGGGAGCACACGAACGAACGCGGTCCGCCGTACGGACCGGGACCTCGGCGTCACGGTAACCCGCAGGCCCGCCGGTATCGGCGGCCCACCACGGATCTATTTCACGGGTGTGACCAGCATGTTTCCCAGACTTTGCCGGGCGGTTGCCCTGCGGCCGCAACGGTGCCGGACCCAGCCCGGTGGGTGCGGAACGGCGGGCGCGGTACCCACCGAGCCGTATCCCGAGACGCCGGAAGCCGGCCGCACAGTGTGCGGCCGGCTTCCGGCGTCTCCTGCGAAAGGCGAGCGATCAGGCGGCCGACTTCGCCCGTGCCGAGGCCTCGGCCAGGAATTCGAGACTGAGCGGGTTGTACTCGGCGGCGTGTTCGTGCTGCGGCCAGTGCCCGCACGCGGGGTAGAGCTGCAACCGGGCACCCGGAATATCGGCGGCCAGTTTCTCCGCCTCGGGGACATCGCCGAACGGATTCTGCTGACCCCACACCACCAGGGTGGGCGCGGAGATCCGTGCCAGCCGATCCGGCCGGAGCAGGTTGCGCTGCCGGGTCTCCATGTCCTGCAGGGACAGCAGGTTGTGGATATTGGCCACGAAATCGGGCTGATGGTAGATCCGGTGCCGGACCTGCACCAGCTCTTCGGTGGCGTCGGCGGCATCGTGCATCAGCAGGCGCAGGCGGGCCCGGGTGAGCTCGATATCGTCGGTCTCCACGGCCTTGATGGTCGAGGTGCGGATGCGCTCCATGACCTCCGGGTTGGCCACCGTACCGCCCGCGGCGAGCAGTTGCAGCGAGAGCACCCGCTCGGGGTGGTCACCGGCCAGATACGCCGCGACCCAGCCACCCAGGGATTCGCCGACCAGATGTACCTTCTCCAGGCCGGCGGCGTCGAGGTAGTCGAGCAGATGGGTGACATAGCGGGGGATCTCGTACGGATAGTCGGGTTTGCCGGTGTAGCCGTGGCCGAGCATATCGATGGCATGGCATTCGTATCGGTCCGCGTGCGCGGCGATATTGCGGGCGAAGGCCTCGAGGTGACCGCTGGTGCCGTGCAGGAATACCACCGCCTCCGCACCGTTACCGGCCTGGAGCGCCCGGGTCGGGATACCGGCGGCGTCGACGGTTTTCAGAGCGAAATCCACGCCGGTCAGTTCGTGCCAGATCGTCATAGTCAATCCTTTTCGTGAAATCGGATGTCGCGAGAGCGGAGACAGCGCTGCGCGATGATCAGCGGACGGCGGCTTGCCGCGCCGGATCCAGTACGGTGACTCCCATACCGGTGAGCCATTCCGGGACCACTTCGTAGGCCAGCCGTTCCCCCGGGATGTACTCGAGCATCGCGGCCATCATCAGCCAGGTGCGCAGCTCCTGAGCCCCGTTGCCCGCCGCGTCCTCGAGTTCGCCGGTGGTGTATCCGGCCAGTTCGGCGGCTTTGCCGAGGGTGAACAATTCGAGGACCCGGTTGTCGAACTCCGGGGAGATCGCGGCCTCGGCGGCCCGGATGATCTGGCGCCGGCGAACGTCGTAGTCCGCCCAGTTCTCCCGGCCGTCGAGCCAGGCCCGCACCATGAAGTCCTCGTCGTCGCCGTGCGGATCACGCCAATCCGGCCAGGGCAGCCGATGCGAGAGACCACCGGAGGCGATCACCACCACCCGCCGATCGTCCGGGTACGCGGCGACGGCCTCGCGCAATGCCGCCGCGAGTTCCGCGCAGCGGGCGAAGGTCGGCAGCGGCGGCGCGAAAACATTCACCACCAGCGGCACAACGGGCACCTCGAGACCGGCGAGCAGGTACTGGATGGCGTGCGACTGCCCGTGGTCGATCTGCAAGCGCGCCGAGAACGCCGGATCGAACCGGCCGCCTTCGATCAGCGCATCGGCCAGATTCCGCGCGAAGCCGATATCGACATGTTGCGGGCCCGCGGGAGTGCCCGACTCCCCGCTGGCGTGGCATTCGCCGACACCGAGGGTGAAGGGCGGGATCAGATCCAGCCAGAATCCGCGAAAATGGTTGGAGCCGAGCAGGATCACCACATCCGGGCGCGCGGCGGCGATCCGGTCGCGCGCGGTGTACAGGGCGTCGCGGAAACGCTCCGCCTCCGCCTTGTGGGTCGTCTGCTCCCAGTGGGTGTTCATCAGGGTGCTGTGCGACGCGCCCACCCCCAGCACGATCTTCGCCATCAGTCGATTCCTACTTCCTCGAGTGTGCGGGTCGCGGTATCCACCGCGACCCGCACGAGATACCGGGTGAACCGCTCCGCGGCCCGCAGGTCCACCGTGTTCATTCCCCTGGCGAAATCCACCTCGAACGGAGCGTCGGCGACCTTCGGCATCCCCACCCGCACGGTCGGAATTCCTCTGCCACGCAGAATGTTCGCGTCGGTCGCGCCACTGGCGTCGCGGAGATCGCGGTGCGGTTGCCCCTCCACCGCCTCCCAGGCCGCGACCGCGCTGCGGCACAACCACATCCCGGGATCCGACGATTCACCGGGTATCGCCAGGATCTGCGCCACGTCGATACGTACGTCGAGGTCGGCCGCGATCTCGCGCACCGCGGCGAGCAATTCCCGTTTGGCGGCGGTCGGGGTGGTGCGCGGGCCGATCCGCAGATCCACCATCATGCGTACCTGTTCCGGGGTGAACGAGGCTGTGCGCTGCCAGCCGCCGTGGATATTCGCGACCATTCCCTGCGGGAACACCAGCCCGTCCCGGTGCGCCCGCGAGTATTCGGGAAACCACTCCTCCAGGCGCAGCGCCACCGCCCCGGCCACCGCCACCGGATTCCGATAGGGCAGCCGGTGCCGCGATCCCACATAGGTATGGGTGCCGTGCACGATGATCTCGAACCAGGTCAGGCCCACCTCCTCCCAGGAGACGGTCCATCCGGGTTTGGCGATGAGTGCGAAATCCGCCCACACCCCCTGTTCCAGGAGGAATGAGCAACCCACCCCCTGGCCGGTGTTGTGCCGCGGATTGCCCACACCCGGGCGGGCATCGGTCGGCATGCCGCCCGCCCCGAAGGCGGCGATCAGATCGCCGGTCAGCGGTATCCCGGCCGTATGGACGGCCTCGACCGCCGCCATCACGCAGGCGGCGTGCCCCTTGGGGTTCGATGCACCGAGACCGGCCACGTAGTCGCCGTCCACCACCGCGTGCGGCCGCATATCCGGGCGCAGGCCGGCGCCGGCCCACGGTAGGTCCTCCGAATCGTTTCCACTGGTCACGGTATCTATCGGGGCGTAGAGCATGAGGTCGGGACCGGTGCCGGCGCCGGGCACCCGGGCCCACGAGTTCGCCTGCCGGTCGTCGAGGTCCATCGTGTGGGCTTCGATACCGGCGCCGGCGAGCACCTCGGTGATGTGCCGGGCCAGCGGCGCCTCGTCACCGGTCGGGCTGGCGATATCCACCAGACCCGCGGTCAATTCGCGCAACCGGCCGTAATCCACCGCCGCCCAGGCTTTTTCGACCCATTCGCGGCGCTGCCCGTCGAGCCCGCCCAGGGGGTCGGCCGTCATCTCGGGGTGACCGAGTGGATCTGGGTGTTGTTCCGCGCGGCCAGATAACGCCAGCCGATCGGCGCGCCGACGGCCAGCAGTACCCCGGCCAGCACACCGCCACAGATCTTGCCCATGATGTCCTCCTTCGCTATTCCGCCCCGGCGGAGCCGGCGGTCCCGGTACCCGAGGCACCGTTCGACGTGGTCGATGCGGGTTTCTCCGCGGCCCGCGCACGACGTTCCCGGACCGGCCGCACCGGTTTCGCCGGCTCGTGGGTCGCGGCCTCGGCGATGCGGCCGGCGTATTCCTCTTCGGCGAGGTTGCGCCACGCGGTGAGCGAGATATCGGGCCGGTAGAGCTTCTCCGGCGGCGCGTCGGTGACGCTCACCATCCATTCGTCCTGGCCGGAGAACTGGCCGTGGAACAGCCAGCGGATCGCACCCAGATATTTCGCGTAGAAACCCAGCTTGTGGACACCGGTGACGAAGTTGACCATCAGCCCCACATAGTTGTGCCGGTCGTCGTCCACCGGTACGTAGAACTCGTAGTGGATGAAGTTCGGGTACGCGATGCGCAGCACACCGGGCATGGACAGCGACGCGAAGCCCGGGAATTTCTGCGCCTCGATCACCGGGTTCGTCTTCAGCCCGGCTCCTACATTGCCGATCTGGGAGATACGGGTCTCGTCGGGGTTCTTCTTCCACCAGCGTTTGTTGCTCCATTTTCCGACGCCGGGGAAATCGGCCTCCCAGTGCACCTCGTCCTGGACTCGGAAGATCCAGCGGCCCTCGGGCACGATCCGGGTGATGTTCCAGGTGGGCATGGGTTTGAACAACCGCCACAGCGACGTGCGGTGCAGGTACTTCGCGTGCCCCTCATCGAAACCGTTCTCGCACGCGAAGCGCCAGTTCCCGCGGCGCGGCTGGATCCGGCCGCCCACGATGCCCTCGTTCTCCACCAGTTCGCGGGGCAGTTGGTCGTCGATCGGCGGCGCCGGCTCGTTGCCGATCGGGATGTACACCCACACCAGCCCCAGCCGTTCGGCCACCGGGTAGGTCTGCACCGACAGCTTGCCGCACACCTTCGAATCGGGTCCGTCGGTGATGACGGCGGCGAGTTTGCCGTCGGTCAGCCGGAAGGTCCAGCCGTGGTACGGGCAGCTGACGGTGCCCGGGAACTGCTGATCGCCCTCCGACAGGGGTACACCCCGGTGGGGACACCGGTCGTGCAGGGCATAGGCGGTCCCCGCGTCGCGGATCAGCGCGAGCTTTTCGCCGCAGATCGTATAGCTGCGCGGTGTTCCGGTGATGTGGTTCGACCACGTCACCGGGTACCAGTAGCCGCGGTAGCCGCTGCCCGCCTTGTCGTAGTACGGCCAGGCGGTCCAATCCTGCCGGCCGGCCGCCCGCGCCCGCTCCGGGAGCGTGGGCCGGGTCTCCGGTGCCTCCACACCAGTCATATGCGTTCCTCTCGAAGCGAGATCGTCCGGTGCACCGATCTTGGGCCGGAGGACGCCGCGACCCAATGGATCGGGTTCGCTCAGCAGACCGGATCCGACCCGAGCCGGAGCATGGCGCGTCCCGCCGCGCAGAGGGTCCCTGTCTCGTCGTGTTCTTCGAGGTGCAGGATCACCGTGTCGCCGGTGACGTCGCCGACCACACCGGTGACGGTGAGCGTGGTACCCACCGCGGCGGGCGCCCGGTTCCGCCATTCCACCGACCGCACCGCCGCGGGATCGCCCGCGAAACGGGCGGCCGCGC
Source organism: Nocardia rhamnosiphila NBRC 108938 (assembly GCF_000720425.1). Taxonomy (GTDB): domain Bacteria; phylum Actinomycetota; class Actinomycetes; order Mycobacteriales; family Mycobacteriaceae; genus Nocardia; species Nocardia rhamnosiphila. The sequence goes on from NZ_JOAJ01000002.1 coordinate 248,944, forward strand.
GAAAGAACAGAGTGCCGTGCAGTTGGGCCATGACCACGGTGCCGTCGAGCCCTTCCGCACGGGCGGCCGGAGTGTCGTAGTGGATACGGTGCGCGTTGTGGGTGGCGGCGCCGAAACGCTGGATGCGCACCGGGTCGGTGCGCAGTTCGACCCGTGCGACGGTGTCGCCCACACGCACCACAGATGACCCGGTCATCGGACGATGAACTTTTCGGTGACCGAGGCCAGCGGTCCGGCCGCGGCCGCGCGGTAGCTCTTCCGCACCGTGATCAATACGAAACGGCCGTCCGCCCGGCCCTTCCACTCGACCCGGTCCACCGTCCGGTGCACCTCGATCTCTTCCCCGAGCGGCGGCGGCCGGTGGAAGTCGATGTTCTGCCCGCCCGCCATGAGACGCACGTCCAGACCGGCCGTGCCCGGTACTTCGTCGGCGAACATACCGTCGGCGCGGTATTCCTCGTCCCGCGCGCCCCACGGCCCCCGCAACAGGCTGGGCAGATAGAGCGGGTGCACCGCGAACGCCGGGTGATCGGTCTCGAGGTATCGCGGGTCGTCCTCCGCGCAGGCGCGCGCGAAGGCGATGGTCTCCGCGGCGCGCACCCGGCCGAGCTCCCGGCGTTCCACCGTGCCGAGCAGAGCCGTGGCCCGGGCGTGAACGGTCTCCAGTTCGTCTGTCATGGGCCGACGCTAGGAGCCCCCGCACCACCCGGCAACAGGCCGGGACCGGCCAGCGGACCGCGGTACTTTGCCGCTGCGCGGGTTTCGGGTCAGGTGGGCGTATGGCACCTCCACCGAACAGCTCGTACGCCACGGCGTCCGGCGTCACGTTCCACTACCACGATCTGGGTACGGGTTCCCCGACCCTCTTCCTGCACGGTGGCGGCCCCGGCTGCACCGCTTGGTCGGACTTCGGCCCGGTGGCCCCGCTGTTCGCCCGCGACCGCCGCGCGATCCTGGTCGACCTGTTGCAGTACGGACGCTCGGACAAATGCACCATCACCGGCCCGATGTGGGATTTCCACGCCGCGAAAACGGTGGCCCTGCTGGACGAGCTGGCGATCCCCCGGGCGGATTTCGTCTGCAACTCCTGGGGCGGGACGATCGCGCTGAACCTCGCCGCCAAATACCCCGAGCGGGTGCGCTCCCTGGTGATCACCGGCAGTATGCCGGTGTTCTACGGGCCCCTCGCGCCCCTCCCCGAAGGCGGGCGCCGCGGACGCAACGCCCGCGATATCTACTACGGCGGTACGGGCCCCACCCGGGAGAAGATGCGTGAACTCATCACCCGGCTCGAATGGTTCGACGGCGCCGAGCTGCCCGAGGAAACGCTCGATATGCGCTATCGGCAGAGTCTGGACCCCGAGGAGATCGCGCTGGCGGCGCGTTCGGACAATCCGCGCGGCGAATGGCAGGACCTGACGGCGGAGCTCGGGTCGATCCAGGCGCCCGTGCTGTTCGCCTGGGGTATGCACGACGCGTTCCTCACCCCGGATTACCCGCTGATGCTGGCGCGGATGATTCCGCACGGTCATCTCTATGTGATGGACCGGGCCTCGCACCATCTGCAGGAGGAACGCCCGGACGACTACTACAGCGTGGTCACCGGGTTCCTGAACCAGCGGCACCCCTGACCGCGGGCCGGTTGTCGCCGGTCATGACGCCTCCGGGCCGCGCCCTGCCGCCGGCGCGAGCGCGAAACAGTGGGACGCGCGCACCACGGCCGGCCCGGAGTCAGGATTCGCGATCGGCACCGCGGCGGCCGGCCCGGTAGCGGCCAGGGGTGGTGCCGATGATGTCGGTGAAGGCGGCGATGAAACTGCTCGGATTGGACCATCCGCAGGCGTAGGCGGTCCGGGTGGTGTCGTGACCGTCGGCGAGGAGCACGAGCGCGTGGTAGATGCGCAGCTGGGTGCGCCATTCGTAGAAGGTCATACCGAGTTCGGTGCGTAGCAGCCGGCTCAGGGTGCGGGAGCCGGCTCCGACCGTCTTCCCGAGTTCGGCCAGCGAGGTGTTGTCCGCCGGATTCTCGGCGAGCATCCGCGCGAGGGACTGCAACCGGTCATCCTGTGGCTCCGGCAGATACAGCGGCTGCTCCCGTGTTTCCCGGAGTTCGTCCACCAGGACGCGAAGGAGCCGGGAACGGGCGGCGCGGCGGTAGACCGGCGCCGCACTGTCGGCGCCGGGCGGCGCGGTCAGGGCGAGCAGGACCTCACGCGCGAGACCGGAGGCCAGGAAGACGGCGGGCCGGTCGGGTATACGCCGGGCCAGGGCCGGCGCGAGGAAGACGATCCGCATATCGGTGTCGCCGTGGGCGCGGTGCCGGTGCGCGTAACCGGCGGGGGTCCAGGCGATCCGGTCGGCGGGGACGATCGACGTCCCGCGGTCGGTATGCACGGCCAGGACGCCGGTGGCCGCGTACACCAGATGCCCCTGTGCGTGTGACTGCACCGCGCTCACTCCACCGGACGGCCAGCGGTGCCGTCCGCCGGACGGCCATACGTCCGACGTGACGGTGGTGGTTCTCCGAGGTTGGCGGTGAACGGGCATCATGCGGCAGTTTATCGGTAGCCGGACACACGCCGGCGTGATGATCTGGAGTGGTTGTGAGCCGCGCACAGCGCCCCGCCGAACCACACGTCGTCGGGGACGCACCCCGATTCCGCGGCCCGAGAAAGGGAGAAGCCCATGGCGACGTACGTCCTCGTGCCCGGCGGATGGCACGGCTCATGGTCGTTCGACGCGGTGGTCCCGCTGCTCGAGCGTGCCGGTCACACCGTTCATGCGCTGACCCTGACCGGTTTACGGCCGGACGACGACGAGGCGACGGTGGCGACCGCCAACCTCGATACCCACGCCGCCGACGTGGTGCGCCTCCTCGATCGCGCCCATATCACCGGCGTGACGCTGGTCGGGCACAGTTACGGCGGGATGGTGATCTCCGCCGCCGCCGACCGTGCCCGGGGCCGGGTCGACCGACTCGTGTACCTCGACGCGTACGTGCCGCGCGACGGCGAGTCGTGCTGGTCGTCGACCACCGAGCGCTACCGGCACACGTTCCTCGCCGGCGCGGCGGGCACCGGCTACGCCGTGCTTCCGCCGGCCGGGGGCGATCCGCGCCGCCGACCCCATCCCCTCGCCTCGTTCGTGCAGAAGGTCCGGCTCACCGGCGCCGTCGACCAGATACGCCGGCGCGAGTTCGTCTACTGCTCCGGATGGGAAGACCGCACACCCTTCACCGGACTCCGCACCCGGCTCCGAGCCGATCCGGACTGGCAGGTGCACGACCTCCCGACCGGCCACGATGCGATGCGTGAGGCCCCGGCGGCCGTCGCCGGACTACTCACCTGAGCAGTCCGGCGGGAGGCGGTGATCTCGTACAGCCGCTGTGCGGACCGCACGGCACGGACGGCCGCGTATTCCGGGCCCGGTCGGCGAACCCGTCCGGCTCAGCGGATCGTGCCCGCCCCCGCGATCAGCGGTAGATCGAGGGGCGTGACCCAGCCGGGCGGCAGTTCGTTGACGGCCGGGACGGCGTTGAGGGCGCGCATACCGGTGGCCAGGCAGCCCGCGATCGCCGGGGTGCGGCCCGAACCGTCGGTGAAACGGAACGACGTCTCCTGTGAAATCGACGGGCTACCGACGATATCCACGCGATAGACGTCGTCGCGGGTGCCCGACGGCCAGTCCGGCGCGGCATCGTGACCGATCCGGTTGACGTGTTCGAGGGTGATCACCTCGCGGCCACGGTGAATACCGTTGACGGTGAACCGGATGGCCGCGACCGTGCCCGCCCGGACGGTGCCCTTCGCCGACGGGCGGTCCACGGGGGTGACCCATTTGTCCCATGTCGTGGTGATGCTGTCCAGCTGTATCCCCGCGGCGTCGGCGATCATCGGCACGGTCGGGCCCCACGCCATGATCAGCAGATCGGGATGTTCGAGCAGAGCGGTGAATTCCGGCGGTCTGCCGATACCCATCTCGAATTCGTAGTCGCCCTCGTAATCGGTGTAGTCCAGCAACTCCGAGGCCCGCACCGACTGCACCTCACCGCACAGGCCCATCAGGGTCATCGGGAACAGGTCGTTGGCGAACCCCGGATCGATACCCGTGGTGAAACAGGAGGCCCCGCCCGCCAGGCAGGCCTCGGTGATCGGGTCACGCCAGGCGCGGGGTGTCTTGTCCAGCGCCGGCCAGACCCAGGGCGTCATGGCGGTGGAACACACATCTATACCGGCGCGCAGGAATGCTTCGATCACCCGGATGTTCTCGTCGGCGAACTGGGCGGTGGGGCCGTAGTGCACCACCGCGTCGGGTCGCAGGGCGATCAATTCGTCGATCGAATCCGTCGCCACGGTCCCGGTTTCCGGGGCGCCGCACAGGTCGCCGGCGTCGAGTCCGACCTTCGCCGGGTTGCTCACGCCGACCCCGGCCAGCTCGAATCGCGGGTGGCGCAGGATCTCGGCCAGCACCATCGATCCGACGGTGCCGGTCCCCCACAGCACGATCCGCTTCTTGTCCTCGGTCACGGTGGCTCCTCACCTGGTCAACGATGGAATTCGCCGCAGTCCACGGTCAGCATCTGCCCGGTGACCGCGCTGGCCAGATCGCTGGCGAGGAAGAGTGCCGCGCGGGCGACTTCTTCCGGTCCGGCGAGGCGCAACAGGTCCGTGGGCGCGGCCTTCTCGCGGTAGATATCGTCGTGGGTCACGCCTGCCCGAGTGGCCAGCCAGTCGAAGTACGCCTTGTTGATGTCCTCGTACACGTACGAGGGTGCGACGCTGTTGACCCTGATACCGCGCGGACCCAGTTCCGTCGCGAGCGACGAGGCGAGATGCGCCAGTGCGCCTTTCGACAGTTTGTACCCGGAGTACTCGGGTTGCGAACTGTAGGACACGCACGAGTTGAGCATGATGATCGAGCCGCGGGTGGCCGCGAGCGCGTCCGCGAACAGCGCCGACAGACGCAACGGCGCCAAGACGTTCGTCTCGTTGGCGACGCGCAGCGCGGCGAGATCGATCCCGGTGATCGGGTCCATGGGCGGTATGGCGAAGGCATTGTTGATCAGGCAGTCGACCCGGCCGAATTCGGCCTGTACCCGCTCGGCCAGACCGGCCCGCTGTTCCTCGTCGGTGATATCGGCCGGAACCGGCAGCACCGTCGTACCGTCCGCCCGGATCTTCTCGGCCAGCCGCTCGAGCTTGCGTTCGGTTCGGCTCACCAGGACGAGGTGGGCGCCCATGGCGGCGGCCTCCACGGCGAGCGCGGTGCCCAGACCGGGGCCGACGCCGGAGATCACGACGACTCTGTCCTGTAGCAGGGGTACCGGCCGATAGGCCCGATCGACAGTGGCGGTGGCGGGGTCAGCGGACACGCCTGCTCCTCCCAGTACACAGTGGTTACACCGTGTAACGACTTTGTTGTGACAGACTGTAACGACTCCCGCTCCCGTGAACAAGGACCGATTCTGTGACCGCACGCCATCGTCTGGGCCCGCACCGCGACCCCGCCGTGGACCGGGCGGTACTCGAGGCCGCCCGCGATCTGTTGGTCGAGCGGGGTTACACCGCGACCTCCATCGACGCGATCGCCACCCGGGCGGGCGTCAGCCGGCCGGCGATCTACCGGCGCTGGCCGTCCAAGGCGCACCTGATCGCCAAGGCCGTGTTCCCGGATGTCGGCATGGCAGAGGACGCCCCCGATCTGGTCACCGAGGTGCGCAAGGTGATCCGCGGGACGATCCAGTTGTTCGGCTCGGCCGAAGCCCGCGCGGCCATGCCCGGGCTCATGTCCGATATGCGTGCGGATCCGAGCCTGTACGACAAACTCTCGGCCCGGCTGGATACGCCCACCCGGCAGGAACTGTCGGACTATCTGGCAGCGGGCCGTACCGCCGCCGGACCCACGGCGGATGCGAACACCCTGCTGGACACCATCGCGGGCGCGGCCCTGTTCGCCATGTGTATCCGCGATATCGATGATCTGGACGGTTTCGCCGCGTCGCTGGAGGATCTGCTGCTCCACGGGATCGCCGGACGGCGCGACGACGCCGACCGGTCCGGCGATCATGGTGACGCAGCGGGCTAGCGGGCCCGCGACGTCCTGCCGGTCGTCGACTCGCGCACCGACACCCCCGCCCGCTACAGGACACCGTCCGGCGCGGAATTCGCCGGTGTGACAGGATCGTTCGGTTCGTGACGCCGTACCGAGAAGGGCCCTGGATTGGATCTGCGTTTCGGAGCCGACACAGTGCACCGGGTCCGGCGCGCCGTACTGGCGCTCGCGGTCGGCGCCGGAGTTCTCGGTGCGCCGGCGCCGGCTGTGGCCGAGGACGGTATCGACCCCTATCTCGACCGCGCCGCCGAATCGGCGGACACCCCGTCGCTGCACTGGTCCGACTGCCAGGACGGGTTCCAGTGCGCGACTGCCCAGGTGCCGCTGGACTACAACCGGCCGCGGGACGACCGGATCGACTTGGCGGTCATCAAACTGCCCGCCACCGATCCGGGCCGGCGCATCGGCACCCTGTTCGTGCACTTCGGCGGTCCCGGCGCGTCCGGGGTCGACCGGCTGCGTGAACGAGGCCGGTGGCCGTGGCTTTTCTCCGAGGACCTACGGGCCCGATTCGACGTGGTCTCGTGGGATAGCCGTGCGGTGTCGCGGAGCGCCCCGGTGCGGTGCTTTCCGACGGAGGACGAACAGACGGCCTTCCTCGCCGCCATGCCGGCGATGCCGGCCGCCCCGGCCGAGGAGCCGCCGTTCTACGACTGGTCCGCCCGGTTCGCCGAGCGCTGCGCGCAGCAGGCGGGGCCGATCCTGAACCACGCGTCGACCGCCGACACCGCACGCGACCTCGATCTGTTGCGCCGCGCGGTCGGCGACCCGCTGCTCACCTATCACGGCATCTCCTACGGCACCCAGGTCGGCGCCGTGTACGCGAATATGTTCCCCGGCCGGGTCCGGGCCATGGTGTTCGACGGATCGCTGGACTTCGAGGGCAATATCAACGGCCACGACGGGCAGGGCACCAAGGTGCCACTGGACACCCGGCAGAACGTGGCCGACGCCATCTCCGCCACCTTCGACGCATTCCTGCGCCAGTGTTCGGAGGCGGGTCCGCGCTGCGCGTTCTCCGCGGGCGATCCGAAACCGAAGTGGATCGCACTCATCGAGCGGGCCCGGCTCGCTCCCATCGAGCTGGACGGCCGCGCGTGGACGTATTCGACGATCGTCAACGCGGCCGCCGGCCTGTCGCAGCCGTCCACGTTCCCCGACCTCGCCACGCTGCTGCAGCGATTGTTCGACGCGGGCACCGCCCTCCCGGGCCTGCTGCCGGCCGGTGCCGCGTCCATGGGCAACCGCACCGAGGCCTACCACGCGATCCAGTGCACCGACAGCACCGTGCCGACCGATACCGGCATCTACAGTCGCGCCGCGATATCGGAGGACCAGCGGGTACCGTACTTCGGCCGGGTCGCGGTGTTCAGCAGTATCACCTGCGCGTTCTGGCACGGTCACGCCGCCGACCGGTACACCGGACCGTGGAACCGGCACACCGCCGCGCCGATCCTGGTGCTCAACAACAGGTTCGACCCGGCCACACCGCTGGCCGGCGCCTACGACGGCGCCGGAGAACTGGCCCGCGCCGGGGTCGTGGTCACCGAGGGGGTGGGCCACAGCAGTATGTATGTGCCCAGCACCTGTACCGAACAGGTCAAGCGGGAGTATCTGTTCACCGGCGACCTCCCGCCCGAGGACACCCACTGCGCGGCCGACGGGTCACCGTTCGACTAGGTCCGGCGGCGCCGGCACCGCCGATATCACCCCCGGCGGCGACACTCGCCGTACTACAGCAGTCCCCGAGCGGCCAGGCTGCGGAACAGATCGGCGGTGCCGAACTGCCACGGTTCGCAGTCGTCGCTGGTGCGGACCCGGTTGATCAGGCTGCCCAGGGCCGGGGTGCTGATGGCGACCAGATCGTCCAGATGATGGGTGAATCCGAGTCCCGGCTCGGCACGGTCCTGGACCGGGGCGAACATGGTGCCGAGGAAGAGGACCACACCGTCGGGATACTGGTGGTGAGGTCCCATGAGCTGGTGGATGAGATCCTGTGGGTCGCGGCTGATCTCGGCCATGGACGATTCGGCGCGCAGCGTGAATCCGTCGATGCCCCGCACCCGCAGCGTCACCGTCAGCTTGCGCACCGCGTCGAGATCGAAGGTTCCGTCGAACAACCGGACGAACGGCCCGACGGCGGCGGAGGCATTGTTGTCCTTGGCCGCGGTGAGCAACAGCGCCGACCTGCCCTCGAAATCGCGCAGGTTGACGTCGTTACCGAGACAGGCGCCGACCGCCCGGCCGGCGGACGAGATCAGCAGTACCACTTCGGGTTCCGGATTGTTCCAGGTGGAACGCGGATGAACCCCGATATCGGCGGCAGTCCCGACACCGGCCATCGGCGCGGATTTGGTGAAGATCTCGGCGTCGGGGCCCAGCCCGACCTCGAGGTACTGACTCCACCAGCCCTCGGCGACCAGTAGCTCCTTGAGCCGGGCGGTTTCGGCGGAGCCCGGGGTCAGCGCGGACAGGTCGGTGCCGATGTGTTCGGTGATCTGCTCGCGCACCCGGTCGGCCAGGGTGGCGTCACCGCGGCAGCGTTCCTCGATAACGCGTTCCATCAGGGAGACCACGAAGGTGACACCCGCGGCTTTGATCGGCTGCAGGTCGATCGGGCCGAGCAGTCGCGGGGTGCCCGGCCGCCGGAACTCCGGCGGGGTGTGGGCGACGATCTCGGCGAGCGATCCCAGATCCGGGCCGTCGCAGCCGCGGACGAACGCGGCGGGGTCATTGTGTTCGGCCAGGTCACGCACGGTGGCGACCCGCGCCGTGATATCGATCAGGCGGCCGTCGCGCACGGTGACCACGCTGGGTCCGCCGGCACCCATCACCCGCCCGACGAGGACGGCGCGGTCGTGGTCGGCCGGGAGCAGGGTGTCGGCGGCCGGTGGCCAGGCGATGGTCACGATACGGTCCTCGAGGTCGGGGCCGGCCCGAGGCTGCGCTCGAAGCTGTCGTTCACCTCGCGGGTGAGCCGGCCGATGTCGCGGTGGTCGAACAGGCAGGCCCGCACCGCCGCGGCGCCCGCGTTCTGGAAGGCGATGGCACCCGCGTGCCGGGGCCGCACCCAGGCGTCCTCGATGGTTGCCCGGGTCGCCCGGTAGAAGTCGTGGCTGCCGGTGTTGACGGTGTCGTCGTCCCAGGCGGCGGCCAGCCCCGGCTGTCCTTCTTCGGCGGGGAGAAACCGGCGCTGGGTGCCGGCGGACATGAGCCAGCGCACATGGTCGAGCAGGGCGTCGTCCGGGGTGCAGCGGCTGCTGAACGCGATACCCGTACCGCCCAGGACCGATCCGCGGCGCCCGGCCCGGCCGCGTGGGGCGTCCCCGAACAACAGTGGGCGCGAGCGCCGGGTGTAGTTCACATAGCCGTAGACGTGCGGGCAGAAGTCCGGCCCGTCACCGCCGGCCATCCGCTCCAGCAGGGCGATGGGGTTGTCATTGCCCGCGCCGGGCCGGTCGGGGACGAAATGCCGCAGCGTCTCGATCGCCTCGCCGATCCGGGCCTCGTCGAGGAAGACGTCGCCGGCACCGGGAGATGCGCCGTGGGCGACCGCTATGCCGCACAGGGTGAGGAACAGATGCGGCCCGGAGGTCGGGACCGCGGCCGTCACCCGGCCGGCCAGTTCCACGGCCTGCGACCAGGTATCGGGAACCGGGATACCGCTGTCCCGGCGTACACAGACCTGGGTGGCGGCATCCAGCGGCACCGCCCACAACCGGTCCGCCATCTCGTAGGACCGCAGCGACGGCCCGACGCTCCCGGCTCGCCAGGCGGCCAGTTCGGCGGGCGTGAAGAGCCCGTCGAGCGGTTGCAGCGCGCCGGTCTCGATCGCCTCGCCGACGTGCGGATGATCCAGGACCACCAGGTCGTAGCGTTGCGTGGTCTCCGCGATGGGCGCCGATTCGAACCCCTCGAGCGGCTGGATATCCCAGCGGATCGGGCAGGCGGGGGCGTCCGGGTGGACGGCCGCGGCCCGCAGCGCCCGATAGCCCCGCGGATGGTCCCAGGTGAGGCCCGCCCAGGTCATCGGCGCAGCTCCTCGGGAAGGGCTGCGGCGGGCAGGTTCTGGTAGGCGACCGGACGCGCGAATCGCAGGGCGGCGGCGGTGCCGACCGAGGTCGAGACGGGCGCGGTGGTGGCCGGCCAGGGACCACCGTGCTGCTGGGCGTCGCTCACCGTCACCCCGGTGGGCCACTGGTTCCAGATGATCCGGCCCGCGCGTTCGGCGAGCACATCGAGGGCGTCTGCGGCCTGCTCATCGGATTCCTCGGCACCCTGCACGGTCGCGGTGAGGGTGCCCGCCACGAGTTCCAGTACTGCCAAGGCCTGCGCCGCGTCCGCGTATTCGACGAGCACCGCGGCCGGGCCGAATATCTCGGTGGTGACGAGCGCCGGATCGGCGAGCACGGCGCGTGCGGTGGTGGTGAGGATGCCGGCGCTCGGCGCGTCGGGCGCGTCGGGCCCGGTGCGCGCGGTCTCGACCTCCGGATGCCGCGCCACCGCCGCGAGCGCCGCGCCGAACCCGTCGGCGATCCGCGAGTTCAGCATGGGGCCCACGGCGGGCAGGGTCAGCCGTTCGAGGAAACCGGCCAGGTCCGGCACCAGCACGACGCCGGGTTTGGTGCAGAACTGTCCGGAGCCGAGGGTGGCGGATCCGGCGAACCCGGTGACGATCTCGTCGGCGCGGGCGGCCCACCCGGCGCGAGTCACCAGGACCGGGTTGGTGCTACCGAGTTCGCCGTAGAACGGGATGGGGTCCGGGCGCGAGACCGCCAGGTCGAACAGCGCGCGTCCACCGGCCTCGGAACCGGTGAAACCCACCGCGCGGATCCGGCGGTCCCGGACGGCCGCCGCGCCCGCCTGTTTGCCTTCGATCAGGCCGAAGAGTCCCTCGGGCGCCCCGGCGTCGCGCAGCCGGTCGGTGACCAGCCGGGCCGTCATCCGGGACAGTTCCGGATGACCCTCGTGCGCCTTGACCACGACCGGACACCCTGCCGCGAGCGCGCTCACGGTATCGCCGCCGGCGACGGAGAAGGCGAACGGGAAGTTACTGGCCGCGAAGACCAGCACCGGGCCGATCGGCACATATCCGCGCCGGATATCGGGGCGCGCGCCCATGGGCCAGTCCGGATCGGCCGGATCCACCCGGGTCTCGAACAGCGTGCCCTGCTCGAGGCGGTCGGCGAAGAGGCGGGCCTGGAAAGCGGTGCGTACCAGTTCGTTGCGCAGTCGCGGCAGCGGCAGCGCGGTCTCCCGGTGGGCGAGGTCGGCGAGGTTCCCGGCCTCGGCGTCGAGGCCCGCGGCGATCGCGCGCAGCCAGACCGCGCGTGCGGCGGCGGCCGCGCGCCGGGCCGGACGGCGCGCCAGATGCGCTGCGGCGAGGACGTTCTCGAGCTCCACGGTGTCGGTCATTCGTTCGGCTCCTCGGTCTGCGGCATACGGTCGACGGCGAGTACGTGTTTGCAGACGAGCACGGTCTCACCGCGCTGGTTGACGCCGGTGTACTGCTTGGTGACCAGGCCGATCCGTGGATTGCGGTGTTCGGCGAGATCGACGACCTCGGCGGCCGCCCGCACGGTGTCGCCGGGGAGGACGGGGCGGGGGAACCGGATCCGGTCGTAGCCGTAGGCGACGGCGCGGCCGTTGTATTCGACGGTGAGGCCGACGACCACTCCGAAGGTGAGCACACCGTGGGCGATCACGCTGCCGAACTTCGGCGCGGCGTAGCCCGGATCGGTATGGGCCGGGTGGTGGTCCCCGGTGAGATCGGCGAACCGGGTGATATCGGCGGTGTCGATGATCCGGGTTCCCCCGGTCGCCGTTTCACCGAGTACGTACTCCTCGAAATACCGGTCCCGGAATTCGGGGGTGGTCATACGTTCACTCCTCGTAACACTGTGTCGCTCGGGCGGTCGGTCACATGGTTGAAGTGGTCGTCGCTGCTCTGGTCGGCATCGCTGCGGTAGCGCTTCGACAGGTAGACGGAGATGAACGCGACGGTCGCCATGAACACCATCCACACCGCCACCGGCCACCAGTGCCCGAACCCGGCGAACATGGCGGTGGCGATCAGCGGGGTGGTGCCACCCAGCAGGGCGCCGCTCACTTCGCGGGCGAAGGCCACACCCGAATAGCGCATGGCCGGCGGGAACATCTCGGCCAGGAATGCGGCCTGGGCCGCATAGCAGGTGGCCACCGCGCCGACGAAGCACACGACGAGCGCCAGGATGATCAGCGCGGGGACGCGGGTGTCGATGAGGGCGAACATGGGGAACGCCCAGACGATGCCGAACGCGGCGCCGAACAGGAACAGTCTGCGCCGGCCGAACCGGTCCCCTATCCGGCCGAAGAACGGCATGAACGCCGCCCCCGCCACCAGGACCACGGCATTGATACCGAGGCCGGCCATGGCCGCGAGACCGATATCGTTGGTCAGGTAGCTCAACGCCCAGACCTGCGGGATATAGGAGAACCCGGAGAGCATGAAGTTCGAGCCGAGGCTCAGCGCCAGGCGGCCCTTGGCCGTGCGGAACAGTTCCAGTAGCGGGATCTTCGTCTCGTCGCTCTTCGCCTGTTCGAAGCTCTCGGTCTCGGTGACGCGGCGCCGGATGTACAGGCTGATCACCAGCATGACCAGGCTCATCAGGAACGGGATCCGCCAGCCCCATTGATCGAAGTCGTCCCCGGTCAGCCACAGCACGACCTGAAAGGTGCCCAGGCCCAGCGCCGAACCGAGCCAGACACCCCCGCCCGACCACGAGGCGTAGAACCCGCGGTGACCGCGCGGCGCCGCCTCCGACGACAGCACCACCGCACCGGCGTATTCCGCACCGGCCCCGAGCCCTTGCACGATCCGCAGCAGGACCAGCAGGATCGGGGCGGCGAGACCGATCGAGTGATAACTCGGCAACAGTCCGATGAGCGCGGTCGAGACGCCCATGATGCCGAGGGTGACGATCATGACCGGTTTGCGGCCGATCTTGTCGCCGAGATGCCCGAACACCACACCGCCGAACGGACGGGCGAAATAGCCCACCGCGAAAGTGGCGAACGAGGCCAGCAGACCGGTGGTGGGGCTGGCGTCGACGAAGAAATAGGTGTTGAAGACCAGGGCCGCGGCCGCGCCGTAGAGCGCGAAGTCGTACCACTCGACGAGGCTGCCGACCGCGGAGGCCGCGGCCGCGCGGCGTGCCTGCTGAACCGGTGGGGCGGTTGTAGTCATTGGAGAGATCTTTCGGTGATGCGTGGTCAGGAGATCCGGGAGACGGCCGGAGACCGGTAGCGATGGACGGTGCCGGCGGATTCGAGCTCGTCGATCCGTTCGGTGCTCACGCCGAGTTCCAGCAGAACTTCCTGGGTGTGCTGGCCGTTGAGCGGCGCCGGCCGGTAGACCTTCTGGGTCTGGTTGCTCAGCCGGAACGCGAAACCGGGGGTCACCACGGTGCCCTCGGTGGGATGGTCGTATTCGACGAAGGATTGGTTGTGCCGGACCTGCGGGTCCGCCTGGAGCTGGGTGTAGTCGTACACCGGGCCCACCCACACTCCGGCGCGCCCGAGCGCGTCGAGCCAGTGCGCGGTGGTGTTCGCCGCGAGGTTCTCGGTGACGAGCGCGGAGATGTCGTCTCGATGGGTGAACCCGTCCCGTTCGGCGTCGTACCGCCGGAACCGGTCGTCACCGAACACCTCGGCCAAGGCGTCCATCTCCGCGAAGGAGAGCGCGATATGACCGTCCGAGGTGGGGAAGACACCGTAGGGCGCCCGGATGTAGGAATGCGCGTGGATCTGGTCGCTGGGCTCCTGCGCGACCCCGCCGACGGTGGCCACGCTGATCTCCTGCATCTGGGCCGCGATGAGCGAATCGAGCATATTGATCTCGACGAGCTGGCCCTCGCCGGTGCGTTCCCGATGGAACAGCGCAGCCATCGCGCCTTCGAACGCCGAATAGGCGGTGATGGCGTCCGCCAGGAAGAACGGCGCCGGACGCGGCGCTTCGCCGGTGCGCCGCGCACTCGCCAGCCCGCCGCTCATCGCCTGGAGCAGGACATCCTGCCCGGGCCGGTCGGCGTAGGGACCGGTGGCCCCGTAGCCCGACATCGAGACGTAGACCAGGTCCGGTTTGATCGCCCGCAGGGTCGCGTAGTCCACGCCGAGCCGGCCCGCCACGCCCGGGCGGTAGTTCTGCAGGAAGACATCCGCGCCGCGCACCAGCTCGTAGAGCAGTTCGCGTCCTTTCGGATCCTTCAGGTTCATCGATAGCGAACGCTTATTGCGGTTGAGCGAGAGGAACGAGGCATTCACCTCGTTGCCCCGGGCGCCGCCGGCCGAGACGTGCCGCTGCCATTCACCGCTCACCGGCTCGACCTTGATCACATCGGCTCCGAGATCAGCCAGTTTCTGCGCAGCGAACGGGCCGGCCATCGCGATCGACAGATCCAGCACCCGGATACCGTCCAGCACATTCATCCTGCTTCTCCCTGCCTCGGGACCACTGTACGAGTAGTCACATAGTGTTCTGCGCCACGAATGTTAGCGGTAACGTTAGCGGTAACGCAAGAACCTGGGGGCGCCTTCGATCCCCCGGGCTACGGTTCGGTGAATGCGCCGGACCGGTCGACGCGCATCCCGCCGGGTATGCTCCGCACACGGCGAGAGACAGGGTTTCGGGAGGTGGCGTGGCCGAAGTGGAGCGGCGCCGGCGCGTACGCGCCAAATCGTCCACGAAGTCGGTCACCATGCAGGATGTCGGCCGCGCCGCCGGTGTCTCCGCACAGACCGTCTCGCGTGCGCTGAGCTTCCCGGATCAGGTCTCCGAGGAGACGCGGCACCGGGTCGAACGCGCCATCGCCGACACCGGCTACCTACCGAATCTGGCCGCGAGCAGCCTGGCCTCCAACCGCAGCCGCACCATTGCCGCGATCCTGCCGGTCATCTCCACCTCGATCTTCTCCGACACCCTGCGCGCCGCCGCCACCCGTCTCACCCCCGCCGGTTACCAGTTGATCGTCGGCTACACC
The DNA here is from genome assembly GCF_000720425.1 of Nocardia rhamnosiphila NBRC 108938. Classification (GTDB taxonomy): domain Bacteria; phylum Actinomycetota; class Actinomycetes; order Mycobacteriales; family Mycobacteriaceae; genus Nocardia; species Nocardia rhamnosiphila. Next base: position 264,072 of record NZ_JOAJ01000002.1, read on the forward strand.
GACTATCACCCCGAACGTGAAGAAGATCTGGTGCGCGGGTTCATCCAGCGCCGCCCCGACGGTTTCTTCATCGTCGGCACCCTGCACACCCCGGAAACGTTGCGGCTCCTGCGGAGTTACGGCGCACCCGTCGTGGAGACGTGGGACTGGATCGACGACCCCATGGACACCCTCGTCGGCTTCTCCAACGAATCCGCCACCGGCGACCTGGTGCGCCACCTCGTCGCCCGTGGCCACCGCACGCTGGTCTTCGCGGGCACGATCGGCTCCGGTGACGCCCGCGCGCTGCGCCGTCGCGACGGGTTCGCCCGCGCCGTCGGCGAACTCCTGCCCGGCGAACCGGTCCGGATCGTCGAACTCCCCGATCGCGATATCTCCATGGACACCGGCGTCGCCCTGCTCGACACCACGCTCGAACGCTTCCCGGAAGCGACCGCCGTCATGTTCGCCACCGACGTCTTCGCCGTGGCCGCCGTACTCGCCGCACAGCGCCGCGGGATCGCGGTCCCGGATCGACTGGCCATCACCGGATTCGGCGATTTCGAGATGTCACGCCATCTCAATCCGGCTCTCACCACGGTCAGCGTGGATATCGACGCCATCGGCACCCGGGCCGCGGATCTGCTGCTGGCGCGGCTGGCCGGCACGACGGTCGAGTCGGCCACGGTGGACGTCGGATACCGGATCGTCGCCCGCGAGAGCGCCTGAGCGAAGCGGGGCCTACACCGGGCGATTGTCCGGATCCGCACTTCTTGCCCGGATCCACGGAGCCTGGCTAGGGTCGGGACGGTGACGATCGCGGAAGAAGTCCTGTTGCTGGCCTACGACAACGAGACCGGTAGAGCCCGCACCGGCGCCGCTCAGCTGACCACCGCACTGGCCGGTGCCGCCATCGTGGAACTCACCCTCGACGGCGCCCTTCGGCTCACCGAGGCCGATGAACCGGGCGCGAAGAAGGGACGGCTCGTCGCGACCGGCACCGAATCCGGCGATCCGCGCCTCGCCGAGCTCGTGGCGGTATCCGACGGCCGTAAGCCCAAGGACGCCGTGCGCAAGGTGGGCGGCTACGGGTCATGGCGCAGCCGTTCCCAAGATCTGCGCGGAGCCCTGCTCCGGGACCTCGCCGACGCGGGCGAGATCGCCGAGGTCCACGGCACAGTGTGGAAGCTGTTCCCCACCACGGCCTGGAAACCGGCGCCCGGCGGCGCGAAGGCCGCCGTCGAAGCGCGGGTGCGAGCCGCCGTACTCGACGACACCACCCCCGACGACCGCACCGCCGCATTGATCTCCATCCTGCACGCTGTCGATCTCCTGCCGAAGCTGTTGCCCGAGGCGGACAAACGCGCGGTCCGGAGCCGCGGTAAGGCGATCAGCGAGGGCGAGTGGGGTGGCTCGGCGGTTCGCAAGGCCATCCAGGAGATACAGGCCGTCACCATCGCTGTTCTCGCGGCCACCACCACTGCTGCCGCCGGTAGCGGTAGCTGATCCGGCGCGCGCCCTCCGCGCGCGCTGCCCGTGGCTACGCGGGCGCCGGTGCCTCCGTTCCCAGGTTCTGCGGTTGCAGGGACCGATGCCCGGCGACCCGGTCGGCCGGCTTCTCGGCCGGGTCGTCTGCTCCGCCGACAGTTCGATGGTCACCGCGCCGGCGTTCTCCCGGACGTACCCGGGATGGCGGGTGCCGGGAATCGGCACGACGTCCGCACCGCGCCCGAGCACCCAGGCGAGCGCCACCTGGGACGGCCGGACATCCAGTTCGCCCGTGAAGCCGTCGCGCCACGAATTCCACAGCTTCTCGACCACCTCGGTGAATTCCTGCGAGCGACGGTACCGCTGCGCCCGATAAACGATCAGGAAGGATATCGACAACGCAGGTCACGAATCGGATCGATATAACGGAATCGACCCTCCTGTCGCTCACGCCGCAGATCCGTAGCATCGTGACATGAGTACTTATGTGACGACGAACCCGACCACAGGTACTACCGAACAAGAATTCACCGGACTGCCCGACGACCAGATTTCCGTCGTCGCCGAACGTGCGGCCGAGGGATTCGAGGAATGGCGCCGCACCCCGGTGGCCGAACGGGCCCGGGCGCTGGCGCGCACCGCGGATCTGTACGAGGAACGCGCCACCGAGCTGGCCGCGGCCATTACGAAGGAAATGGGTAAACCGGCGCAGGAGGCGGCCGAGGAAGTGCAACTCGCCGCCGATATCTACCGCTGGTACGCCGAGCACGGTCCCGATCTGCTGACCACCGAGCGGCTCGACCCCCAGGGCGCCGAGGAATCGGTGGTCCAGACCTTGCCGATCGGGCCGCTCGTGGGCGTGATGCCGTGGAACTATCCCTACTACCAGGTGGCGCGCTTCGCCGCGCCGAACCTGCTGCTGGGTAATTCGATCATCCTGAAGCACGCCTCGATCTGCGCGGCCTCATCGAAACTCATGGCCGATGTGCTGCACGAGGCGTCCGTCCCCGAGAACGCGTATATCAACGTGTACGCGAGTTCCGGTCAGATCGCCGAACTCCTGGCGCATCCGGCGATCCGCGGGGTGTCGCTGACCGGTAGCGAACGGGCGGGCGCCGCGGTCGCGACCGAGGCGGCGAAGAATCTGAAGAAGTCGGTGCTCGAACTCGGCGGTTCCGACCCGTTCATCCTGCTCGACACCGACGATATGGCGGAAACCGTGCGCGTCGCCGCCCGGGCGCGCCTGTCCAATGCCGGTCAGGCGTGCAATTCGCCGAAACGCTTCATCGTCCTGGACGACCTCTACGACGACTTCGTCCAAGGGCTGGTGGCCGAGTTCGAGCGCGCGGTCGTCGGCGATCCGTCGGACCCGGAGACCGAGGTGGGGCCGTTGTCCTCGGTCACCGCGCGCGATACCGTCGCCGACCAGATCAGCACCGCCGTGCGGCAGGGGGCGACCCTGCACACCGGCGGTAAGCCGTTGGACGGCGACGGCGCGTTCCTCGCGCCCGCCGTTCTCACCGGTATCACCCCGGAGATGGACGCGTACTCGGAGGAGATCTTCGGCCCGGCCGCGATGGTCTACCGGGTGTCCTCGGCCGACGAAGCGGTGCGCCTGGCCAACGATGTCGAATTCGGGCTGAGCGGGTCGGTGTGGAGCACCGATACCGCACGGGCCGCCGAGGTCGCCGATCGGCTCGATGTCGGGATGGCCTACATCAACGAACACGGGACGACACTGCCCGGTCTGCCGTTCGGCGGGGTGAATCGTTCCGGATACGGTCGTGAACTGGGACGTTGGGGAATGGGCGAGTTCGTCAATGCCAAACTCCGGCGGACCGCCGCTCATTAGGCGTGCCGGGCAGGCCGCCGGGGCCCCACCGACGTGGTCGGACACCGGCGGCCGGTACGCGATATCGCCGCCTCGGCGCCGGGGCCCGCACCGCCGCTGTTCGCACCGCCCGGGGCGCTCCGCTCCGTGCCTGCTTTCGGCGCAGCGCAGCGGGGCGAGGAACGCCGCCGGGTGGGTTCACAGATGTCGATTCGCCCAGTGGACGAGCTTCTCGGCAGACAGCCCCCATGCCTGGACAGCCGAGTTCGGAACGAACGTCGTGATCTCCGGCATTTCGTCGAATTCCGGAACCGTGGCGAGGATGTGCAGATAGCCGCCGTCTTCGAGCCGGGCGGAGAAGGGCTGTTCGGCGTCGTCGGGCGCGGCCTCGAACAGCAGTTCGGGCTCATCGGCGAGCCACGGCTCCAGCAGATCCTCGGCCTGCGCGAACGAAGTCCGGGTGAGCCAGTCCCGTTGTGGCTGCGCGGTGGAGAAATCGTCGATCGCTTCGAAGCAGAGCGAATGCCACTCGTCGGGATCGCTCGCGCGGCATCGTCCGGCCAGACCGGTGAGATCGAACTCGTGGAGTTCGGGATCCGGATCGCCCGCGGCCAGGGTGACATAGCCGGCCGCGACGTCCTGACCGTCGGCGCCGAAGCACCCCGCGGCCGCGTCCACCTCCTCGGCGAACCTGCCGTACTCGTCGGGAGTGAAGAAAGCACACCACTCGGGAACCGAACGGCCTGCTTCGTTCGTCTCGGGTGCCTCTGCGTGGCCGGCTTCGGCGCAGGCGTTCCGCAGCGGCTCGACCGATTTCCGCAGCGCGCCGGGTTTCCGATCGCGGACCAGCTGGTGGAGATAGAACTCGGGAATCACCCCCGTGGTGAATTCCGGTGGGGTGTTGGAGCGGATGACCACGGTCCGGTTGTAGGGGTTGAGGTCGTCGTCGCCACGATCCTGGTATCCCCACCGGGCCGGCGTGGCCTGCAACAGGACTTCCCCGATATACCGCACTGTGCCGGTGGCGAACTCCGCATTGCCCGCCGACCCCGGAGCGGCCCGGTCCGGACAGCGCGCCAGCACGATCGGTTCCAGCGCGTCCAGGGAGTCGAGGGTGAAATCGAACGGGAACTCCGCGGGTAGATAACGTCGGCGCCACTGCTCCAGCTCGTCGTCCATGGTGGCCCGCCAACGGTCGAGAAAATCGCGCGCCGACTCCGTCATGGTCACCCGGTCCTGGACCGTGTACGCCTCGGTCCGGTCGTGCTCATGCGCCATGGACAACCTCATATCTGCTATCGCCTGCCGTTCCCGGGGACAGATTCTGCAACCGACGGGCGACAACTTTCGCCGGTGCCCCGCTCCGATGCTTTACGGTCGGCGGGCACCGAGATCGTGAGCGCCGGGAATACCGGATCATGGGACCGTGAATGTTCCCGCGCCCGGACCTGTTTTCGATGTGTTCGCCGTGTTGAACGGCGCGGTGGACCTGCGGTCCTATCCGCGCCGCAACCTGGTACCGAGCTCGCCTACGCCGGGCGGTTTGGTGTTGGGCTCGGCAGCCTACGAGCGTGTGATCTTCGAGCCCATCGTCCACCTGACCAACGAACGGTATCGAGATGCTCGAAACCCAGGGCTGGGAGCTGGTGAGCGTGATCGACCGGAACATCGAGAACGTCTACTACACCATGGCGTTCATGCGCCGTCGCTGACGCGTGGCCGACCCGGCCGACCTGTCTGCGGAGAGCGCGCACCGAAGTCCGTCGAGAGTTTCGTGCCTGCACGCCGAAGAACCGACCTCCCCGGTAGGACGGCCCTACTCCGGTGCCCGGAAGCCGCCGATCTTCTGCTCGAGCAGTTCGGCCAGCCGCAGCGGGGTGCGGTCCTCGAACATCGGACCGATGAGCTGCACTCCCACCGGCAGCCCCTCGGGGGACCGGCCCACGGGTATGGCGGTGGCGGGCAGGCCGGGCATGGTGGCCATACCGGCCCAGACGAGCTGGTCGAAATACGGGTACTCGACGCCGTCGATGTCGATGTGCCGGTCCTCCAGACCTCCGTTGTGGTCATGCGGGAAGGCGGGAGTCGGCGTGATGGGGCACACCACGGCATCGAACTCGGTGAAGAGCTGCCGCCAGCCGTGGCGGTGGAGTTCGCGACGGTTGTTCGCCTCGACCCACTCGCGGTGGCCGAGCACCATGCCGCGCAGCCGCGCCGCATCGAGACTCCGGTCGTCCGCGCCGAGGGCGGCGGCACGGGTCCGCAGCTGTTCGTACACGTCGACGGGAAGACTTGCGGCGGCGTTCGACAGCATCAGCAACATGTAGAGCGTCGCCGCTTCGGTCGGGTCGGGCAGCAGCGGACTGTGTCGTTCGACACGGGCGCCTTCGTCGACGAGCGCCTCGGCGACCCGGTTCACGCCCGCCCGCACCGCCGATCCGGTCGGAATGAGCGGATGGTCCTCGATGATCAGGACACGGAAGTCGGCGAGCCGCTCGTGGCGCGCGGGCGGCAGTGCGACGTCGTAGGCGACGCCGTGGGTCAACGGGTCGGGTCCGGCCATGACGTCGAGCAACAGCGTGAGGTCGCGGGCGGTGCGCGCCATCGGGCCGACGACGGCGAGGTCGAGGTCGATCGGCAGCGCCGGCGCGGGCGGCGCGACCATGCCGCGGGTCGGCGCCAACCCGAGCGTCGGCTTGTGTGCGTAGATGCCGCAGAAATGCGCGGGGGTGCGCAGCGAACCGGCGAGGTCGGAGCCGATGGACAGCGCGCCGAATCCGGACGCCAGGGCCGCCGCCGAGCCGCCGGACGACCCACCCGACGTGCGGCCGTGATCCCACGGATTGTTGGTGGTGCCGTAGATCTCGTTGAAGGTCTGGATATCTCGCAGAATCAGCGGCACATTGGTCTTACCGAGCACTACCGCGCCGGCGGCCTTCAGCCGCGACACCTGGACCGCGTCCTCGTCGGGTACATAGTTCGCGTGCTGCGGCATGCCCCAGGTGGTGGGCAGCCCGGCCATGTTGTACGACTCCTTGACCGTCACCGGAATACCGAGCAGCGGCCTGTCCTCGCCGCGGGCGCGCGCCCGGTCGGCATCGCGCGCGGCGGCCCGCGCCCGGTCGAAATACGGTACACAGATCGCGTTGATCACCAGATCGTCCCGCTCGATACGAGCGATCGCCTCGTCGGTCAGTTCCACTGACGTCACCGCACCGGCCCGCAATGCCGCCAACATTTCTTCTGCCGACCGAAGATTCCATTCCATGAATTCGACGCTATTGGCCCGCCGGGGAGGGCATAAAATGCCGCTTCGCACAATGGAAAGCCGACCGGACCACCTACACCGGCGAAGTCATACGCTCGTTCTGCCATCGAGGACGTCCCACCCCAGGTCACAGCGTCGGCAGCGGTCCAGTTCATGAGCACAGGGCATAAGAACGCCGCGCCGGGCAACGCGATAGATGTCTCAATACTCGTCCCGCATCGTTTCGGGCGAAGGTTCGAAGTAGCGGCGCAGGTTCTCCGGTCAGAGGGTTTTCGCTCGGGCCGCCACGGTGTCGGCGGCTTCCTTCAAACCGGCGGCGGGGTCCAGTTCGCGGAAACGCTTGACCGCCTCGACCTTCTTGTTCCTGCGCAGCAGATCATCGATTTCGGTGAAGTCGAGGGCTTCGGGATCCTCGATCTCCAGATGCTGCATGATCAGATCGAGTTTGCGCTCGAGACGGTTGATCCTGAGTTCGAGGCGAGAGTTGTTTCCCAACACGACAAAACCGTAACAAGGTGCCCATAGCACGCCAACCGGGTTTCGACGCCCCGGACCGCAGTGATGATGCTTCCCTGTCTGCTCGACCTGACGGTCCGGAACAGTCGGCCTCGACCAGGAGCAGGATTCCGATCGGCTTCGAGTGGGTGGTCGAAGCTATTGCCCGCGGGCCCGGTCCGCGGCGAGGCCTTCGTGGGTGCCGTCGACGATGAGTTCGCGGAGGAACTCGGCCAGGGCGGCGAACACATGGAACACCAGGCGCCCGCCGGGAGTGGTGGTGTCGAGGGATTCTTGCAGGGACCGGAACCCGATGCGACGGCGCCGCAGATCGGCCACGATCATGATCAGGTCCTGCGGGGAGCGGCCGAGCCGGTCCAGGGAGGCGACTACGAGGGTGCCGCCGGCGCGCGGCAAAGCCGGATGCTTCAGCATCCGATCCCGAGGCTCCTGGCGATGCCGGCCGCCACCCGGATACACGACCACCAAGCCGTGGAGGACGTGACCGTCGGCGTACGCGAGGCGCTGGTAGCAGAGTCCGGTAGGGATGCCTGCCACCCGCAGCAGGGCGGCGCGGAGATGGGACTTCGCGTAGCAGAGACCGACCCGCTCGCGTAGTACTTCGCCGACGGTCAAGGTTACGCGGTTTCGCGGACGGCTGGCGCCACCGGGTGGACGACGGCGGTCGGTAGGCTCGCCCGGTGGCCCTGCTCGTGCACCTGACACCGGAGAAGAACGCTCGGCGGATCCGGCGTGCGGGCATCACTCCGGGTAGCCATGGACGCGGAGTGTTCTGTATGCCGGTGATGCCGTCTTATGTGCTGTCGCATCAGTGGTTACGCGAGCTTCGCCGCGGCGGGCAGCGGCTGATCGTCGCGGTGGATTTCCGAATTCCGGACGACGAGCCGGTTCTCGTCGGGCACTACGGCGCCGGCGCGACCGAGATGCCGGTGGCCGAGGCTGTTTCGGTCATCCTGCACGCCGAGGATGCGCGCGGGTACGAGATCCTCGTACCTCGTTCGATCGCCCGTGCCGAACTGCGGCGAGTCCGGCACGTGCGGCAGGTGACGGGTTGGCGGTATCACCCCAGGGCGCACGGGCAGCGGCCCTGCGCGTGTCCGGCATGTTTGGGACGTGGTGAGTTCAAGGCCGCCGACCTACGTCGCCGGTTCGCGACAGACCCCCCGGAACCCACGAAACCTCAACTACTGGAGCAACTGCGCAACGCGGACAAGGATGACGACCTGATCGACGCACTCTACGGCCTGGGCAGCAGGAGCCGCGGTGACGTCACCGATATCGCCCACCTTGTCGACCATCCCAGCTCGGATGTCCGTTACGCGCTCGCCTCGGCGCTGCACAGATATCGCGGCGGCGAGGCCCGTCGGCTTCTGGAACGCCTGTCCACCGATGCCGATCTCGAAGTGCGTGACGCGGCGCGGCGGTGACCGTTCATCATTCGATGGCGGCGAAGTTCATGCGCATCCACGGGATCCATGTGCCGGTGCCGGGATCACGTTCCCACAGCGCGGACATCGACGATCCGTCTTCGGATGGCCGGAGAGTACTGCGCATTCCTTCGCCGTCGAAGAGCCAGGACCCATCGGCGTTCGGGCGTGCCGTCATAGTGCTGTACGCACCGGAGGCGTCGAAGGCCCGCATCATGTAGGTACCGGCCTCCGGGGCGTAGTCGCCGATCAGTTCGAGAGCCCGCGTGCGCTCGCCACCCATCATCACGTCGACGCGGTGCAGCACCCATCGGCCTCCGGTCATCCACTCGTATTCGTCTGTGCCCTCGATTTTCACCGTCTGCCGGCCTTGCTCGTCGAGGACGACACCGGAGGTCTTCCACCTGCCGATGATCGGCTCGAACCGGAGCATCGCGGGGATGAGTGTGGCCATTCGAGGTTCTCTCTTCGTCGGCGGGACATGCTCGGCCCCGAGCAGCGCATCGAATAGATGCGCGCGCAGTGCGCCCGAGGAGTAGACGAGCCGGACCGGGCGGACTCATCGGTACTTTCGATTCCCGGTGAACCCGTGAGATTCCTCCCCGGCGGCCGGGAACCCGACGACGCTCCTCGTCGGGTTCCTACCCAGCCGATCCACTTCGTCGGGCCTGGTACTCCAGCTGTAGATCGCTCGGGCTGCCGGTGCCTACGCTTTCCGTGGCTTGCGCCGCTTGCCTCGGCCGTACGTCGGCAGCGCGCGCATGGCCGTGTCAGTCGTGTTTCGCCCCGTAGCGCAGCAGGACCGCGCCGCATGGGAAGGTGCGGTTCTCCAACAGTCGCAGCGGTATCCATGACGTCAGTGTCGGGAAGAACGGGGTGCCGCCGCCCACGGCGGCGGGCGTGAGCATGATCCGGTACTCGTCCACCAGTCCGGCCCGCACGATCGGTGCGGCCAGCGTCGCGCCGGCCACCTCCAGCCTGCCGTCGGTTTCGGCTTTCAGTTTCGTCACCACCTCGACCGGGTCGCCGCGTTCCAGGCGGGAGTTCCAGTCGACCGACTCCAGGGTGCGGGAGAACACGACCTTGGGCATATCGCGCCAGATGCGGGCGAAGTCCACGTTCCGGGGAGTGGCGTCCGGAGCCTGGTCGGCGGTCGGCCAGTACGCGGACATCAGTTCGTAGAGCCGCCGCCCGTAGAACGCCAGGGCGGTCTCCCGCTCGAAGTCGTTCCAGTACTGGAGGAGCTCTTCGCTCGGATCGGACCAGTCGAGGTTGCCGTGCGCGTCGGCGATGTACCCGTCCACCGAGACGTTGAAGCCATAGATGAGTGTGCCCATGGAGATCAGACTGCGCCGGAGCGCAGAACTCATCGCGACGACACACGAATATTGTCGGATCCTTGTCAGCCGATCGCGGCGCCCGCCGCGGTCGGCCGGAGTGGGGCGGAGGCGAATTCCGCCAGCCCGGCGGCCGGGTCGATACGCGCGGTGAAACCGAGCACCTGCCGGGCGCGCGCGGGGTCGGCGACGATATGGCGCACATCTCCCGACCGCACCGCGCCGGTGACCACGGGTTCCGGCCCGCCGTGGGCGGCGGCCAGGGTCCGCGCGACGTCACCGATGGTGATCGGATGTCCCGAACAGATGTTCAACGGCTGAACCCCGGGCAGCGCGGACTCGACGGCGGCCACATTCGCCGCGGCGATATCGGTGACGTGCACGAAATCCCGCATCTGCCGGCCGTCTTCGAACACCTGCGGCGCCCGTCCCGCCGCCAGCGCCGACCGGAATATCGCCGCGACCCCGGAATACGGGGTATCCCTGGGCATTCCGGGTCCGTAGGCATTGTGGTAGCGAAGTGCGGTGACCGTGCCACCGGTGGCCGCGGCCCAGGCGGTCGCGTAGTGCTCTTGCGCCACCTTGCTCGCCGCGTACAGACTCCGGGGCCGCGCCGGCGTGTCCTCGGGAACCGGAGCCCAGGTGAGTGCTACGCCGTGCCGCCGGTGTTCGAACCGGCCGGCCGCGAGGTCTTCGGGCCGGCGCCCCGCCACTTCCACGATCCCGCCCGGCCCCTGGTAGAGCCCCTCGCCGTACACCACCATCGAGGAAGCCAGGATGAGCCGGCCGCATCCGGCGCGGTCCATCGCGGCCAGCAGTACCGCGGTGCCGTAATCGTTGTGTCCGGCATAGGCGGGCGCGTCCTGGGCATCGACACCGGCGCCCACCACGGCGGCCTGATGACACACCACGTCGACGCCGGGTAGCAGCACATCGAGCCCGGCGGGATCGCGGACATCCACCCGCCGCACCCCCTCCGGCGGCTGCGCCCCGGGTCCGTGCGCGGCGGGCAGCATCAGGTCGACCGCCACCACGTCGTGGCCGCGGGCCCGCAACGCGGCGTGGATATGGGAACCGATGAATCCGGCCGCGCCGGTCAGCAGTACTCGCATACCCCGATCCTGCCTCTCCGAGGGCGCCGGACCCGGCAGCCGGACGTGGGTGTCACGGTTTCGTCGTTCCCGGCCGCGCCGCGTCCGGCTCTGCCGCTCCACGACTCCGCCTTGACCTGAACTTATGTAAAGGTTTCAGACTGGTCGAGTTCACCGGTTGTCGAACCCGAGGAGTGACATCGTGCAGGCAGTACAGGCAAAGGAATTCGGCGGACCCGGTGTCCTCGAGCTGCGGGAGCTTCCGGTCCCGGAACCGGACGCCGGCCAGGTCCTGATACGCGTCGCCGCGGCGGATGTGATGTTCCTCGATACCCGACTGCGGTCGGGATGGGGCACCGACTACTTCGCCGTACAGCCGCCTTACGTACCCGGCGGCGCTGTCGGCGGGGTCGTCACGGCCGTCGGATCGGGCGTCGACCCCGCGCTGCTCGGCACCCGGGTGACCGCACGAACCGTGGCCAGCGGCGTCGGTGGCGGTCTGCCCATCGGCGGCTACGCCGAATACACGCTCGCCGGTGCCGGGCAACTGAACCGGATACCGGACGGTGTGGGCATCGACCGGGCGACGGCGGTGGTCCACGACGGCCATACCGCGCTCGCGGCCTTCGAACGCGCCGGTATCCGGCCCGGGCAGCGGGTGCTGATCACGGCCGCGGCCGGTGGTCTCGGCACATTGCTCACCCAGCTGGCCCATCGGGCGGGAGCCCAGGTGATCGCCGCCGCCCGGGGGGAAACGAAACTCGCGCTCACCCGGCGTCTGGGGGCCGAGACCGCGATCGATTACTCCGAGACCGGCTGGACGGACCGAGCCCTGGCCGCGACCGGCGGCCGGGGACCCGATGTGGTGTTCGACGGCGCGGGCGGCGACCCGGGCGATGCCGCGCTGCGGATCGTGGCCGACGGCGGTCTCTTCATCGGATACGGCGCCGCGGCCGGTGAATTCGCCGCTGCGGGAGCCGACAGCGCCCGCGAGCGAGGAGTGGAGGTTCTCGGCCTGTACGACCTGGACATCGGCAACGACAGCCGGGCCCGCTACGCCACCCGGATCCTCGAACTGCTCGCCACCGAGCAGCTCGAGGTCGTCATCGGACAGACCTTCCCGCTCGCCGACGCCGCCGCGGCGCACGCCGCCATCGAGAACCGTTCCGCGCTCGGCCGCACCATGCTGCGGGTCTGACGTCCCGCCGCCGAATACCCCGCGGCCGCCGCCGATTCAGCCGATGATCTCGGCGTATCGGCGCTCGAGCGCGAGGATCAGCGCCCGGTCCGGCTCGCCACCCGAGCCGGTATCGAGCGAATCCACCAGCGCGTCCAGGCAGACGTGGTATCCGGCGGCGGTCCCCGATATTCCGTGCGGCCCAGGGGTACCGAACCAGACCGTGCACAGCAGCCGGGATCCGGCATCGTCCGGCACGATCTCGAACAGCAGATGCTCGTCGTCCCAGAGGAATTCGAAGAGACGTGGCGGTTCCCAGGTCAGGATCCGACCCGGCAGTACCGGGTCCTCCGGGGCGATTCCCGCTTCGGTCAGTTCTTCGCCTGCCCGCTCGACCGCCTCCGGCCAGAAGCGGAATCGTACCTCCGCACCCGGGCGGCGCTCACCGATGATGTCCGCGGGGAACCAGTGCCGCAGGTGTTCGGATTCGGTGAGCGCCCGCCAGACCTTCTCCGGCGGATGCGCCAGGATGCGTTCGTAGCGGGTGCCCACGCGATCGCCGTCGCGCAGGACTTCACCGAGACGCCGGGTCACGTCGGTCATATCACTCCTCGGGTTCATGGGGTCCTTCGTCGTCGGGCACCGTGTCCAGATATCGCTCGAACTCGTCGAGGCGATCGGCCCAGATCTCCCGGAACGGCGCCAGCCACAGATCGATCTCCCGCAGCCGGGCGGGCGCGAGACCGTAGTGCCGGCGCGGACCGTCCACCCGGACGCGCACCAGCGCCGCCGCGTCGAGCATGCGCAGATGTTTCGACACATTGGGCTGGGCCGCGCCGAGCGCACCCACCAGCTCACCGACGGTGCGCTCACCGTCGCGCAGCAGATCGAGAATCCGCCGCCGGGTGGGATCGGCCAGTACTTCGAAGACATCGCGTACCACCCGGACAATATTTCCCTAGAGGAATATTCCTGTCAAGGCATATTGGGCTCAGGGTTCCACGGACCCCTGGGCGGCCTCGCGTCGTACAGTCGCGGCCACCGTCCGGCCCACCCAGGCCGAGAATTCGCCGACCTGCGCCGCGGGCAGCTCCGCCGCCCGCGCCCGCGGCCGCTCGAAACTACGCAGCGCCTCGCCCACGAGCGCACCGAATCCGTCCCCGGCCGCCACGATGGCCCGACCGGCTTCCCGTTTGGCCACCCAGCGGCCGGTGCGGCAGAAGTACACGGCCCGGCACCCGTTGAGCACCCGATTGTCGGCGAGGTGCCCGGAACCGGACGCATGCTCGTCGACGGACGCCGCCACCGCGGCGAGCAGATCGATCCGGCGCGGCGCGGCGAGCACCTCGCGCACCGCCCGTCCGAACAACGGCAGCCCACTCTGGTGGGCAACCGCACGATCGATCACGTACCAGAACGCCGATGCTTCCGCGGTATCGAAATCCGCGACCGCGGGCAGCAGCGGGCCGGTGTTCAGGTTCAGCAGATAGCCGGGTTCCGGCGCCCCCGACGCGGCGAAATCCGCGTCGTAGACCACCAGCTCCAGTCCGGGGGCGGGGCAATCGAGCGCGGGGTGGGCCAGGGCTTCGGCGAGGTCGTGGACCAACCGCTCGGGCCCGCCGGAGGCGACGACCACCGTGATATCGATATCGCTGCGACCGTGCCGGTAATCCCCGAGCGCCAGGGACCCCACCGCGAACACGCTGAGAAGCCGGTCGCCGTAGACGGCATGGGTCCGCCGTACCAGTTCGGCCAGATACGGCGCGACCTCGATCGGTATCGGCCGGGAAGGCACCGCCGCGCCGGGGCCGGTCACCGGCCGTGCGGGAAGCGTCCGGTCACGCGGAACACTCCTCGGCGTCGATCGGTCATCCGCCCAGGCTAAACCGTCACCCGGCCGGGGTAATCCCGGGCGCATCCTCCCCGACCGGCGCGGTCCGGCACGGCCGGGCCGCCTCGGCCGGGGAGGATGCGGGAGGCTCCGGATTCCGCCGTTGTGGGGCGGGATCCGGAACACTTCCCGGGCCGGGTCTCGAGTATCGGCGCATAGCCACTACCTCTTTCTCGTCGAGCGGTATCCACCGCGATGATCAGCCGCGGACGCGGGTCAGGAACGCGGTGATGTTCTCCCGGATCTGCTCGATCCGGTACTCGGGATCGAAATCGTCGCGATAGGCACGGCCCATCGCGGGCGTTTTCTTCCGGCGGGCGTACAGCGAACACGCCAGATCGTCACACATATAGGTCCCGGTCGAGTTGCCGCGACGGCCGGCCTCGCCCGCCTTCCGTGCCGTCATCAGCACCACCCCGCCGTTGGTGTGCGTGGTGGAGCAGATCGTGCACATCTGCGAACGCCGTGGTCCGCCCGTTTCGTACCGCAGTGCGATACCGGCCGGGCCGTGCTCCTCGGGGATCACGAGATAGGCGCGCCCGGCGGCTCCGGGATCGGACCAGCCGAGGAAGTCCAGGTCGTCCCAGGGGCGGTCGGCCAGATCGGTGGGTATGGACAGCCGTTTGGCGTCGCCCTTCGAGCAATTGACGAACGACGCTCTGATCTCGCGTTCGGTCAGGGGTTCCATGACACTGCATCTCCTTCGAGGAGTCGGGATGGACAAACCGCGATAATTTATCGGCCACGCGGCCGGTGGGCAATCGGTTTTCCGGCGGTGACCGATGCGTACCCGCCTGGGCGTCGACCGCGCGCGGCACCCCCACGCGGCCGCGGGCGACGCGGTGTCGGCCCGGAAACGTTTGGCCGAAAGTGCCGATCCGGACCCCCGGCACCGTCCTACAGTGAGGAAGACCACAGCGGCGACAGGAGTTGGTATGAATGCGCGACGCCCGGTGTCCATCCTGATCATCGGCGCCGGATTCGGTGGTATCGGCGTGGCGATCGAGCTGCGCCGGCACGGATTCGACGACATCACCATCCTCGAGAAGGCCGAAGACCTCGGCGGTGTGTGGCGGGAGAACACCTACCCCGGCGCGGCCTGCGATGTACCGTCCCCGCTGTACTCCTACTCCTTCGAGCAGAAGCCCGATTGGCCACAGCGTTACTCCGGTCAGGCCGCCATCCACGACTATCTGCGCGGCGTGACCCGCCGGCACGGCCTGCTGGAGCGAATCGAGTTCGGCGTCGCGGTCACCGGCGCGGAGTTCGACGAGCAGGCCGGGAGCTGGACGGTGCAGACCGCCGACGGCGGCCGGCGGACCGCGCAGGTGCTGATCTCCGCCGTCGGCCAGCTGTCGCGCCCGCAACTGCCCGCCATCCCGGGCGTCGGCAGTTTCGCCGGCCCCGCCTTCCATTCGGCCCTGTGGGATCACGAGGTCGACCTCACCGGGAAACGAGTGGCCTGTATCGGCACCGGTGCGAGCGCCATCCAGTACGTTCCACAGATCCAGCCGGTGGTCGAGCAACTGACCCTGTTCCAGCGCACCGCGGCCTGGGTGCTGCCCAAGTTCGATACCGACTACTCCCCGGTCCAGCACAAGCTCTTCGCCAAGATCCCCGGCATGCTGCTGGTGGAGCGGCTCGGCTGGTGGCTCACCGCCGAGATCTCCTCGCTGGGTCTGGTGGAACTGCCGATCATCAGCCGTCTCGTCGCGCGGATCGCCGCCCGGAACCTGACGGAGAACGTGGACGATCCCGGCCTGCGGGCCGCACTCACCCCCGACTATCCGATCGCCTGTAAACGCGTCCTGTTCTCCAGCGACTACTATCCCGCGCTCACCCGGCCCAATGTGGAAGTCACCACCTCGGATATCACCGAGATCACTCCGCAGGGTGTGCGGACCGCCGACGGCACCCTGCACGAAGTCGATGTGATCATCTACGGCACCGGGTTCAAGGGCACCGAGTTCCTGTGGCCGATGCGTATCACCGGCCGCGACGGGCGCGAGCTGGCCGAGGTGTGGTCCGCGGGCGCACACGCCTACTACGGGATCACGGTGCCCGAATTCCCGAACCTGTTCATGGTGTACGGACCCAATACGAATCTGGGCGTCGGATCGATCATCTACATGATCGAATCGCAGTCCCGCTATATCCGGCAGGCAGTCGAGCTGCTCGCCGGCACACCCGGCCATGTCCTCGAGGTCCGCGCCGACACCGAGCGCGCTTTCAACGACGCCCTGCAGAAACGCCTCGAACGCACGCCGTGGAACTTCTGCTCGAGCTGGTACCGCAACGCGGCCGGCAAGATCACCAACAACTGGCCGGGTACGGTCACCCGGTACCGCCGCCGCGTCCGCAAACTCGACCCACGGGATTACACGCTGACACCCGCGGCATGACGCCCGCTCCATCGGGCGATCATCCTCACATGTGCTCCTGATCTCTGGGCTCGGTGGCGTCGTCCTGCCAGGCTGACCTCCGGGACCGAGGAGGTGGCGAAGGTGGCCGGAACGCCACGCGGTTGGACGCCGGATGTTTTCGAGGCGGCCGCCCGGACAGCCGGATTCGAACTGGACGCGTCGCAGTACGCGGCCGCCGCCCGACTGGTACAGCTCGGCGACGAGATAGCGCGCCGCCGTAAGCTCTTCGGCTCGACGCCGCGCGGCGTGTACGTCTGGGGACCGGTGGGGCGCGGGAAGAGCTGGCTGACCGATACCTTCTACTCGGCGGTGCCCATCCCCGGGAAACGGCGTATGCACTTCCACGAGTTCTTCCGCGAATTCCACACCCGCTATGCCGCCCACCGCCACGAGAAACACGCTGGCGACCGCGCTGTCCGCGAACTACTCGGCCACTCCCGGCTGGTGTGTTTCGACGAATTCCACGTCCATGATCCCGGCGACGCCACCATCATGGCCCGAGTCGTGCAATCGCTGCTCGCCCAGCGGATCATACTGGTCGCCACGTCGAACTATCCGCCGTCGGGTCTGCTGCCGAATCCGCTGTTCCATCATCTGATCGAACCGCTGGCCGCGACCCTGCACAGTGCACTGGATATCCTCGAGGTCGCGGGTCCCCGCGACTACCGGCGGGCTCGCCGGCCGGGAACATCCGCCGCCGAGTTCGCACGCGGCGGCTACGTCTGGCCCGGTGCCGACGCCCAGCTGGCGCGGGCCGGCCTGGTGCCGCCGGCCCCGGCCGAACGGCAGCGCGTCCGGATCGGTACGCGTACGGTGACCGCCCGGGCAGTGCGCGGCGACGCGGTCTGGTTCGATTTCACCGATCTCTGCGACGGTCCGTACTCGACCATCGACTACCTGAGCCTGGCCGACCGGTTCCGGGACTGGACGCTGTCGGGTCTGCCCCCGCTGGCCACCACCGGCCGCGACGCCGCGCAACGTTTCGCCAACCTGGTGGACGTGCTGTGCGACCGGGACCGCCGCCTGCATCTCGTGGCCTCTGTGCCGCGCACCGAATGCCTGACCGGTGATCTCCTGCCGCCCGATATCCAGCGCACGGCCAGCCGCCTGGCGTTACTGCCGGAGATCGGCGGCGCACCGGTCGCTGTGGCCGATCAGTAGTCGGGGAAGAGCCAGAGGCCCTGCGCCGCGGCCGCCCGCAGGAACGCGGCCAGCGACCGCACCCGGGCCAGCGCGTAGCCGTCGTCGCTGTCGTGGCCGAACAGCGGCGCCGGCACCGCGCCGGTCTCCGCCCGGACGAGCCATTCGTCGAGCCGTTTCAGCAGGCCCCGCACCTCCTCGGGATCGAAAAGGTCGTAGAAACTGAGCCCGAATTCGTCGGATATCCACCCGTCGTACACCTGACCCCGGAAGCCGGTCGGGTCGCCGTCGGAGGGCCAGAACAGCCCACCGGTCGCGAACTCGCGCGCCAGTTCACGGAAGGGCTCGGGCTCCTCCGGATGCAGCCAACCGAACTCGCCGCGTTCCTCCGGCGCCATGTCCTGCAACCGGCGGAAGGCCGCGCCATCGGTCACCCGGCTCTGGCCGGGCCGGACGGCGTACACATCGAGTCCCATGGGTCGAGCCTAAGGTGCCCGTCCCCGCCCCGCAGATCACGCGTTCCCCACCCGGTACGACCGATGACACCGCCGTATCGCCGCGGTCGGCGCACCGCGCGGACGGCGGACGACCTCGGCGGGAACGCGACGCGGCCCAGGAGCGGGATCACGCCGCCGGGCGACGAGGCCGGCCGGGCGGTTCGTCACGCGCCGGGGCGCCGGCCGCCGCGCGGGACGTCCCGGAACGGGACATCGTGGTCCGACCGCGCCTCGCGGGGCATCCCGAGTACGCGTTCGCTGATCACATTGCGGGCCATCTCGGTGGTGCCGCCGCCGATACAGCTCACCTGCCGCATCAGGAACACATCGCCGATACCGCCGAACTCGTCGGTCCAGATCGCACCGCCCGCGGTGGCGATCTCGTATTCGATGGTGGCCCGGCGTGATTCGGCGATACCGCGGAACAATCGGCCGATGGCGGCGGACTGGTCGGAGATACGGCCGGACGCCATACCGGCGCCGAGCCGCCGCTGGAGTTCGGTGCCGACGACCTCGAGCATATGGGCCTCCCCGATCAGATCACGGACTCCCGGCTCGTCGACGGTTCCGGCCCGGTAGGCGATCTCGGCCGGGGACCGGTCGGAGAGGGCGGGTTTCTCGGGCACGGTGACATACGGCGATTCCGACAGCAGGCGTTCGTGGTACATCCAGCGGGTCCCGACCGTCCAGCCGCCGTCCACCGCGCCGATCCGGTCGGTATCGGGCACCCGCACGTCGGTGAGGAATTCCTGGCAGAAGTCGCGGGCGCCGTTGAGCATCTCGATCTGGTGCACCTCGATACCGGGCTGGTGGATCGGCAGCATGAACACCGTCAGGCCGCGGTGTTTGGGCACGTCCCAGTTGGTCCGTGCCAGGCACAGCGCCCAGTCGGAATACCAGGCGCCGGTGGTCCAGATCTTGGCGCCGTTGAGGATCCAGTCGTCGCCGTCGCGGACGGCGGTCGTCACCGCACCCGCGACATCGGAACCGCCGCTGGGTTCGGAGAGGAACTGCATCCAGATCTCCTCACCCCGCAGCATGGCCGGGATATGGCGGCGCTTCTGCTCCTCGGTGCCGAAATCGAGCAGGACCGCCGCGCACGGCGACAGGGTCGGCACCTGGAACCGGGACGGATACTCGTAGCCGGCCAGTTCGCCGGTGAACGCCCGCTGGTGTTCGGCGGTGAGTCCGCGGCCCCCGTATTCGACCGGGATCGCGATACCGGCGAACCCGGCCTCGTAGAACGCGCGCTGGAGTTGCCGGTCGTAGGCGACGGCCGCGAGTTCCTCCTCCCGCGCGACCTTCCGCAGCCCGGCGGTGGCTTCGGCGCGGTAGGGCCCGAGTTCGGCCCGGATCCAGGCCCGGGCCCGCAGGCGGAAGCTCTCGACGTCTTCGATGGCGCCGGTCATACCGGGAACTCCTGTTCGATGAGACGGTCGGCGATCCGGCGGCGGTGTTCGGCCGGCGTGCCGTGGAGTGTTCCGTTGACCGTGGCCCGGCGCAGGAACAGGTGCAGGTCGTGTTCGAAGGTCAGCCCGATTCCCCCGTGCAGCTGGACACAGTCCTGGAGCAGTTCCGGACCGTGGTGGCCGATGAACGCCTGCGCGACATCCACCAGCATGCCCGAATCCGGACTGTTCGCATCGATCGCGGCGGCCGCGCTGTCGGCGATGGCATGCGCGGCCTCGAGCCATGACTTCAAATCCGCGATACGGTGTTTCAGCGCCTGATAGGACGCCAGCGGCCGACCGAAGGAATAGCGGTCGGCCACCCAGTCGAGAGTCATCTCGAAACCGGTCTGCATCGCGCCGACCGTTTCGGCGCAGTGCAGAACGAGCGCGATGGCCAGTTGTCGTTCGATCCGGCCGGCCGCGGTCTCGATGTCGCCCACCAGCCCGGTCCGGGGCACCCGGACATTGTCGAAGACCACCCGGGAGAACCGGCGGGTCAGGTCGGGTGAGCGCAGCGGCGTGCTCGAGACGCCCGGCGTCTCCGCGGGGACGAGGACCTGCGCGAGGCGGCCGGCGTAGCGTCCGGTCACCAGGAGCCGGCCCGCGGCCGCGGCCGATTCGACCGGCTGCTTCACGCCGTCGAGCACCAGATCGGTGCCGTCGTCGCGGATCTCGAGCGCGGTCGCGCCGAGGCCGTGCCGCGGCGCGGGTTCGGCGTGGCACCAGGTCGCGACGGATTCTCCGGACAGCAGTTCGGCGAGCACCGCCGGATGGGCACCGGTATCGGACAGCGCGGCGGCCACGATATTCACCGGCACCAGCGGGCCGGGGGCGGCATGGCGTCCGAATTCGTAGGCCACGAGCGTGAGATCGGCGACGGGCCGGCCGCTGATCGTGCCGCCGCCGCGGTCTTCGCCCACCAGCAGCGAGGTCCACCCGAGTTCGGCGCCGCGGCGCCAGTAATCGGCGGTGAACCCGTCGGCGTCGCCGCGGAACCGGCGGAGTTGATCCACCGGTGCCCGGGTGGTCAGGAACTTCGCCGTGGTGGAACGGAAGAACTCCTGTTCAGTGGTTGTTTCGAACAGCATGCGGTCCTCCGTGCGGCCTCGTGCCGGCTGCGGTGCAGCGCGGGCGAACGCCACCACGACGGACGGCCGAATCGGTGCCGCCACCGTCGGCGCTCCCTGAAGTCGAATACCGTACGTCGGGCCGCCCCCGCAATACCCGGCGCTGATGATGCAGGTAGGAGGCCCGGCCGGACGGGTGCACCGGGGATGAAGACTCACTGTGGCAAAGGGTTTCGCGTCCGGGCGGCGCGACTACCGATATCGTGTCCACATCACCGGCGACAGGGAGGGGGATTCGGGATGCTCGTCATCACCGACAAACTCAGATCGGGCGCGGAGAGACGGGTTGTCGGCTGGCTCCGGAAATGGGAAGGGGACTACCGGGTTCCCGGAGTCGCGATCACGAACTGCTTCATCTCCGGACAGGAGGTGGACCTGGTTATCATCACCCCGTACACGACCGTGGTCGGGGAGATCAAAGGTGTCGACCCCGAGGTCACCGGCAGCGTCCTGCAGTGCACCACCAACAGCCGCTGGCGCGTTCCGGGCTCCGCGGGCGACCCGGTCAGCGTGCGGGACAACGACACCACGCCCTACGACCAGGTTCGCGACGGGGTGTTCAAACTGAAGGCCGCCGCCGGGCAGGTGGGCGGGAGCGCCTTCGTCACCGGTCTCGTGGTGGTGCTCCCGCCGCGCGGATCGACCATGCGGCTCGAGAAGAAGTCGGCACCGCCACCGGGTTGCGATGTGCTGCTGTGCAATACCCAGAATCCGCTGCGCGCCTGGTTCCATCGCGCCCATCACCGCAGCGCCGTCGTCTGGACCGCGGAACAGGCCTACGCGGTGATCGAAGCGCTCGAATACGGTGACCGCACCACCATCGCCGAACTGGCCGAGGAGGGTTTCCCGCTGGATTCGGCCCTTCCCGCGATCGAACCGCTTCCGCTTCCGCCTTCCGCACCGGATCCGGTACCGGCCCCTCCCCGTGCCGTCCCGCCGCCGCTGTCCGCGCCGGCCCGCGAAACGGTTCCGCCGCCCGCGGTCGAGGCGGACAGCCCGTCCACGGCGGCCCCGGCCGACCCCGCCCGCCCGCCGGAACCACCGGCTGCCCCACCACCGCCGCCCCTCGAACCGCAACCGCAACCGCAACCGCAGCCCCGGCCGGTGACCGAACCGCTCCCGGAGCCGGAAACCACCGAACGGCGCCGGGCGCACTGGCAGACCGCGGCGGCATTCGCGGTGATCGCCGTTCTCGGTGGCGGCTTGTGGCTGGTGGCCCGCGGCGGTGGCGACGCGCCCGCACCCCGGGAAACCGGGAATCAGCAACAGACCAGCTCCGTCGCGGAGGTCCCGGCTCCCGCGCCGCAGCCCGCGGCGGGGGTCCCGCAACCGCCGCCGCGCCCCGCGCCACCGGCGACGCCGGTCTGCTACCCGTTCCAGCCGCGCTGCTGACCTGTCGATCCGCGCCGGACCCGGGTCGGTCTGTACCCGATCCGCCGTTCGTCGACCGAAAGCACTGTCGCGCAGGCTTCGGAGATGGGGTCCTCGCGGTCCGAGCGCGATGATCGACCGTGCGGCACCGGAGACCCGCGGCCTACTCCCCGCCCGCGGCCCCCGAACACCCCGCCGACGCGTAGGGACCGGTGGAGGTCTGTTCGGAGACGAGCCGGCCGCCGATGAGGATCCGGCAGGTCACTTCCCCGCCGTCGCCGTCGTTGACCGCGATCAGCGAGACCATCGTGCCGAAACTCTCGATGAGCACATCCCGCCGCCACGGCAGTCCGGCCGCTGTTTCCCGGGCCATGCCGAGGTCGTGACCGAGGTAGGTGATCGAGACCTCGCCGGCCGTGCCCTCGACCTCGTAGCTCACCGCGACCTCGCGGTCGGCGTCCTCGCCGCCCTCGTTCGCGATCCCCGCCACCACCGCGACACACCCTCCGACCAGACAGAGGGCCGTCAGGACGAGCCCCGCGACGACCCACGGCCATCGAGAGCGCCCGTGCCGGGACCGGCGACCGGCAGGCGCGGGGCCGGCGTACGGATCCTGCCGGTACGCGGGGGCCGGGGGTTTCCCGGAGCGGCGCCGGTGCTCGCCGGGCGGTTCGATCAATGTGAACTCCTCGGGTCGGGGGACGGCCGGCGCACCACTAGGAGGTGGATCACATTTGGACAAATTGATGTTACATAGCTATTTATGCTGCTCAAAATCCTATTTTAGGGCCGTTGCGGGCGGGCTGTCGCAGCCCCCTGCCGACCTCCCCGGGGTTCGTGCGGGCACCGCGGGAGGGGAGCCGGTCGGAAGAGACCGTGGACCACGGGCAGCACCGGTGGGAAGCTCATAGATGACCGCATGCCGATTGCCGAGGACGGTGAGTCATGGGTGTCAGAGCGAACGGGGTGACGAGCCCGGAGAACATACGGAACGTGGCGCTCGTCGGAAGTAGCGGATCGGGTAAAACCACTCTGGTGGAGGCGCTGGCGCTGGCCACCGGCGCGGTGAACCGGGCGGGCCGGGTCGAGGACGGGACCTCGCTGTCGGACTACGACGAGATCGAGCAGCGAAAACACCGGTCCGTGCAGTTGTCGGTGGTGCCGGTCCGGTGGAACGGAGTGAAGATCAATCTTCTCGACACGCCGGGCTACGCGGATTTCGTCGGCGAACTGCGCGCCGGACTGCGGGCGGCCGACGCCGCACTGTTCGTGGTGTCGGCGGCCGACGGCGTAGAAGGCGTCGGCGGGGCGACCCGGGCTCTGTGGGAGGAATGCGCGAGCGTCGGAATGCCACGGGCGATCGTGCTGACCCATCTGGACACCGCGCGCGCGGATTTCGAGGAACTGCGCCGCACCTGCCAAGCGCTGCTCGGCGGCAGGTCGGCGGACAACGTACTGGCACTCCATCTGCCCGTGTACGGACCGGCGGGCGCGGACGGGCACCGCCCGGCCACCGGCCTGATGGAACTTCTCGAACAGCGGGTGGCCGACTACTCGGGTGGCGAGCGGACCTGGGTCGATCCGGCGCCCGCCGATCGGGCCCTCACCGAACAGGCCCGGGAGCGACTCATCGAGGGCATCATCGCCGAGAGCGAGGACGAGACCCTCATGGACCGCTATCTGGGCGGGGAGCCGATCGAGCTGGCCACCCTGGTCACGGACCTGGAGCGCGCGGTGGCACGGGGTGGCTTCCATCCGGTGCTGTTCGCGGCGCCGGCCGCCGCCGATGGACGGCACGGCCTGGGCACCCTCGAACTGCTCGACCTGATCACCGCGGGGTTTCCCGGCCCGGCCGAGCACGCGGTACCGGCCCGGCGGCTCGCCGACGGGTCCACAGCGATCACCCTGCGCTGTGATCCCACGGCCGATCTGGCCGCCGAAGTGGTCCGGACCTCGTCGGACCCGTATGTCGGCCGGGTCTCGATGGTCCGCGTTTTCTCCGGCACGCTGCGCGCCGACGACACCGTCCACATCTGCGGGCACGGCTCGGGCGCCGAGCACGACGACGACGAACGGATCGGCGGACTCACTGCCCCGTTCGGCCGGGAACAGCGGCCGATGAACGAGGCAGTGGCCGGTGATATCGCCTACGTGACCAAACTCGGCCACGCCCGGACCGGCGATACTCTCTCCGCTACCGGCGACCCGCTGCTCATCGATCCCTGGCCGATGCCGGAACCACTCCTGCCCACGGCGATCCGGGCCCACGGTAAGACCGACGAGGACAAGCTGCCGCAGGGGCTGGCGCGGCTGGTCGCCGAGGATCCCGCCCTGCGGGTGGAGAACAACGAACGGACGCATCAGCTGGTGCTGTGGTCGCTGGGGGAAGCACAACGCGATGTCGCACTGGAACGGTTACGCAGCCGATTCGGCGTCGACGTCGACGTCGAGGAGACCCGCGTCCCGCTGCGAGAAACATTCGCGGAGCAGGCCGAGGGGCGCGGGCGACATGTGAAACAGTCCGGCGGGCACGGCCAGTACGCGGTCTGTGAGATCCGGGTGGAACCGCTCACCGAGGGATCCGGGATCGAGTTCGTGGACAAGGTCATCGGCGGCGCCGTGCCGCGGCAGTTCATCACCTCGGTGGAGAAGGGCGTGCGCGCCCAGGCCGAACGCGGGGTGAGCAGCGATAGGCCGCTGGTCGATGTGCGGGTCACCCTGCTCGACGGTAAAGCGCATTCGGTCGACTCCTCCGACGCCGCCTTCCAGACCGCCGGAGCCCTGGCCCTGCGGGACGCGGCGGCGGGCAGCCGGATGGCGCTGCTCGAACCCATCGCGCTGGTGGAGGTCCGGGTTCCCGACGAGCACCTGGGCGCGGCCCTGACCGATCTGTCGGTGCGCCGCGCCCGGATACTGGGCACCGAACCGGCCGATCGGGGTCGCACGCTGATCCGCGCCCAGGTACCGGAATCCGAGCTCGTCCGCTACGCCACCGAACTGCGCTCGCTCACCCACGGGGTCGCCCAGTTCACCCGCGAATATCTCCGGCACGACCCGATGCCCGCTCAGCTGGCGGAGAAGGTCCGCGACCGGTCACCCGCGGCCCGCGCCTGAACCCGGCCGGTCCCCCGCCGGGCCTTGACGCGCTGCCCGGCCACTCGACCGGGAGCCGCCGCTGCTGTGCCCGCACCTGTCACGGCCCCCACGCGACAACGCCGACACCCTTACGCCGGTGCCGCGCGCAACTCCTCGATCCGCTGCCGCAGCTGTTCGAGGAACTGCTCCGGGTCCGTGAATCCCGCGGGATCGAGTGGGGTGCCGAAACGGACTGTCACCCGGCGCCGCCGGTCGAAGGCCGGACGGTCACCGCGCAACCGCCGCATGGGCATGACCTCATCCGTGCCGGCGGTCCCCACCGGCACGACCGGAACTCCGGTCGCCAGAGCCAATTTCGCCACTCCCGGCTTGTACGGTTCCACCTCGTCGGGCGCGACCAGCCGGCCCTCCGGGTAGATGAGGAGAACTCCCCCGTGGCGCAGGATCTGCTCACCCTGGGCCAGCGCGGACTGTCCGGACGCGCTGTCGCGGCGCACCACCGGAATCTGCCCCAGTCGCCGTACCAGCCACCCCACGACCGGCCACGACCAGAGTTCGGCCATGGCGATGGCCACCGCCCGCCGGCGCAGCGCGCCCCACAGGAAGACCGCGTCCAGCATGGAGATGTGGTTGCTCGCCACGATCACCGGACCGGTGCGAGGTACCAGTTCCCGTCCGATCACGGTGACGTGCACGAACTTCGACCACGCCAGTGCCCGCAGGACCCGCCGGACCAGTTGCGTGGTCACCCACGCCCGCTTACCGAGACCGCTGGGCCGCCCGGCTCTCTTCTCCATATCCACCCCGTCGCTCGCTGCCGCCGCGCCCCGCGCACCGGTCGGGGTCCATCATCGTCGCGCAGTGCGGGGCAGCGGAACCGGGAAACTACTCACCGCATCGGTCGAGCGACTCGATCTTGCGTTCCAGCACGATGCGTTCGCCCGCATTGGCGCAGCGCGCCACCGCCCGCTCCAGTTCCGCGCGCGCCTCGGTGTTCCGGCCCAGCCGGATGAGCAATTCGCCGCGCACGCTGGGCAGCAGATGGGTGTTCACGAGTTCGCCCGCCGCCTCCAACTCGTCCACGATCGGGAGGGCGGCCGCCGGCCCACGCGCCATGGCGACCGCCACCGCGCGGTTCACCGCGACGATCGGCGAAGGCGCCAGGCGGCCCAGTGCTTCGTAGAGCAGGACGATCCGATCCCAATCGGTGTCCCCGACCGACAGCGCCACCGCGTGGCACTCGGCGATCGCGGCCTGCAACCCGTAGAAGCCCAGCCCGCGCCGGGCCCGTTCGGCGCGGGCCAGGGCGGCCCGCCCGCGGCGGATCGCCGACCGGTCCCAGCGCAGGCGATCCTGATCCTCCAGCAGGACAGGCTCCCCGCCCGGGCCGGTGCGCGCCGGGAAACGGGCCGCGGTCAGCTCCAGCAGCGCCAGCAGGCTGTGCGCCTCGGGCTCGTCCGGGACCAACCGGCTCAGCACGCGGGCCAGCCGCTGGGCCTCGGCGGCCAGGTCGAACCGGATGAGATCGGTACCGGAACTGGCCGACGACCCCTCGGTGAAAATCACATAGATCACCCGCAGCACCGAGGCCAGGCGGGCCGAGCGGTCCGCGGCCGGCGGAATCTCGAACGGGACCCGCGCCGCGGACAGGGTTTTCTTGGCCCGGGTGATCCGCGCCTGGACCGTGGCCGTCGGGACCAGGAAGGCGCGGGCGATCTCGTCGCTGGTGAGACCACCGATCACCCGGAGGGTGAGCGCCACCCGCGCCTCCGGGGAGAGCACCGGATGGCAGGCGACGAACATCAGGGCGAGCACATCGTCGTCGATGCGGTCCGGATCCCACAGGATCTGCTCACCTCGCGCCGGGTCCGCGGGATCGCTGCCCGCGGCGACGCCGCCCTCACCCAGGTCCCGGGCGAGAGCGGCGTACCGATCGTCGAGGGCGGCGCGCCGCCGGAATCCGTCGACCGCGCGCCGGCGGCCGACGGTGAGGAGCCAGCCCGCGGGATTGCGGGGCACCCCGTCACGTGGCCAGGTCACCAGGGCCTCGGCCAGGGCTTCCTGGGCGAGATCCTCGGCGAGGCCGAAATCCCCGGTGTAGCGGGCGAGCGCACCGACGATCCGCGCCGATTCGATCCGCCACACCGCGGCCACCGCGGCCCGGCCCTCGTGCACTGTCACGACCGCCGGTCAGAGCTGGCCGGTGGCTTCGCGCCAGGCCCGCTCCTTCTGGATCCAGATATTGTCCTGGGGAAATTCGTCGATGGTGGGGACCCGGCGGATCTCGGTCTTGAAACCCGCGCCCGTCATCGGCATCCGTTTGGCCCATTCCACGGCCTCTTCCTTGGACGCGACGTTCAGGATGTAGTACCCGTTGAACAGTTCCTTGGTCTCCCCGTACGGCCCGTCGGTCACCACCGGATCCGCCGACGAATAGTCGACGACGACCCCCTCGGCGGCGTCTTCGAGGCCCTCCGCGGCGAGCAGCACCCCGGCCCGGATCAGTTCGTCGTTGAACTTGCCGATCGTCTCCAGCATGTCGGTGAAGTCGATATCGCCCATCGCGGCGAAGGCTTCGTCGGTGGCGCGCATGATCAGCATGTATTTCACGGTTCGGTCTCCTTGTCTCGGGGTCCCTCCTGGACCCTTTCACCCATAGGTCGAACGGGGTGGCCGGCGGATCGACAACCCGCGGGATATTTTTCGCCGAAAGTCGCGACTCGGTTCCGTTTCGTCGTCGAACGGGTTCGAACGCACCGGCCGGTGGCATACTTTTCGATCAGGACAAAGGAATCGAAGTGTGGCGTATGAGGGCGTCACCGGCGATCAGTTCTCGAGGTCCGGTGTGGCCCCTCCCATCCGAAGGGAGTTGTTGTGACCACCGACCCCGCAGCACCGACGTCCGGAAGGCCCGGCACCACCGGGGCACATGCGGCATCGACCGCCGATAATTCCACCAAACAGGCCGTCGCGACCGGCACCTCCATCGCGGCGGCGGCGCTGCTGCTCGTCGCCGGGTTCATCACCCTGTTCCAGGGCATCTCGGCGGCCGCCAACGACGACGTATTCGTCGCCGGGCCGAACTATGTCTACGAACTGGACCTGACCAGCTGGGGTTGGATCCATATCGTCTTCGGCATCCTGTTGATCCTGGCGGGCCTGGCGCTGATGACCGGGGCGCTGTGGGCGCGGATCGTCGGGATCGGCCTGGCTGCTCTGTCCATCATCGTCAACTTCCTGTGGATCCCCTGGTATCCGCTGTGGTCGATCCTGATCATCGCCATCGATATCGTGATCATCTGGGCCATCGCCACGTGGCGGCCCGAACGGGTCTGAACCGATACCGTCCGGACCGGCGTCGCAGCGCGCCGGTCCGGATGGCACGAACCTCCACCGAGCGGGTGGCCGGGCTGTTAGCTTCGGTGCGTGGAGTTCGGCATCTATGTACCGCAGATCGTGTCGGAATTCTCGCCCCTGCTCGATATCGCGCGGACCGCGGAACGCACCGGATTCGACAACCTGTGGTTGTACGACCACCTGTGGTCGCCGGGACTTCCCGAGCACCCTTCCCTGGAAGCCTGGACCACCGCGACCGCGCTGCTCACGGCGACATCCACCCTGCGGGTGGGCGCGCTGGTGCTCTGCAACAATTTCCGGCATCCGGTGCTGCTGGGGCGGATGGCCACCACGCTCGACATCGTGTCCGGGGGCCGCCTCGAATTCGGGCTCGGTAGTGGTTCGATCGGCGCGGAACATACGCGGGCCGGGCTGGCCTGGGGTCCGGCGGCCGAGCGCGCCGGGCGGCTGGCCGAAGCGCTGGAGATCATCACCTCGATGTTCGCGCGGGAGCGCACCACTTTCGCGGGCGAGCACTACCGGGTCGACGATGTTCCCAATGTGCCGGGCCCGGTGCAGCGGCCGCGCCCTCCCGTGCATATCGGCGGCACCGGGCCGGAGTACACCTTGCCGCTGGTCGCCCGCTACGCCGATGTCTGGAACATTCCCACCTACGGTCTGCCGGACCGGCGGCGGCTGTCCGGGCTGCTGGACGCCGAATGCGAGCGGATCGACCGGGACCCGGCCACGATCCGCCGTTCCCATCAGGCCGTCCTGGCCCTGGCCGCGGATGCCGGCGAGCTACCCGAGGTGACGGCCCGGGCCCGGCGCCATTTCGGGGCGGAGGCATTCGCGCTCGACGAGGGGTACGTCGGTACCCCGTCGATGGTGGCCGACCGGCTCGCCGAACGTGCCGCGCAGGGTTTCGACGCGGTGGTCTTCATGGTCGGCGCGAAACAGGCCGCGGCGACGATGGAACTGTTCGCCGCCGAGGTCGCACCGCGGATCCCGGGCTGAGCGGTGCCGGCCGGCACCGGTCACCGCTCGCTGCCCGCCCGGGCAGTGGTGAGGAAGTCGGTCATGGCCGCCGCGACGGCCTCGGGCCGGTCCAGCATGGACAGCACGTAGGCGTCGGAGATCTCGACCAGCCGGGCGCGGGGGATCAGTTCCGCGAGGCGGCGGCCGTGCTCGCGGGGCATGACCTTGCCGGCCGACGACCAGAGGATCAAGGCGTCGCCGGTGAACCGGCGCAGCGCCTCGGTGTCGGCGATCAGTTCGCGGGCGTGGAAACCGGACCGCGTATAGGCGAGCAGGTCCCGGCGGATGCGACGGTCCCGCAGGCCCGGCTCGGTCCAGCCACGCACGAGTTCGTCCGGCAGCGGGTCACGAGCCATCCAGCCGAAGAGCAGCGGCAGACTACGCAGCCGGCGGATCCGCAGCTGCCGTAGGGCGAGAACGACACCACCGGGCAGACGAGTCGCGACCGTCGCCGTCTTGCCCGGCAGACCGGGCGGGAAATTGTCGAACGCTTCGCAGGGCAGCACGATCAGCCGGCCGACCCGGTCGTCCAGACCGTAGGCGGTGAGGAACAGGGCCCCGCCCCAGTCGCTGTGCACCAAGACCACGTCGTGGAGGTCCAGTGCCGCGAGGAAATCGGCGACGAGCCGGTTCAGCCCGCGCAGGCTCAGGTCGGTCCCCGGTTCGAGCGGGATCGGATGCGCGCCCAGCGGTAGGTCGGGCCGGATGTACCGGAACCCGGTAGGGAGCAGCTCGAGCACTGCGTCCCACACGGTGTGGTTCATCAGCAGGCCGTGCAGGAGCACCACCGGCGGCCCCGACCCCTGTTCCACATAGTGCACCCGACCTGCGGGAATCTGTACCGTCGGCATCCGCTGACCCCTTTCGAGCGATCGCTCTAGAGTGATTGCTCTAGTCTGGAACGGTGACCGAGAAGATGTCAACCAGCACGCGGGACCGGTTGATCACCGCGACCGCCGAACTGCTGCGGACCCGCGGCTACAGCGGCACCGGCGTCAAACAGATCACTGTGTCGGCGGGTGTGCCGATGGGATCGCTCTACCACCATTTCCCCGGCGGTAAGCCCGAACTCGCCGCCGCCGCGCTGCGGGCGGCCGGCACCGCCTACGGCGAATTGATCCCGCTGCTGCTCACCCCCTACCCGGATCTGCGTGACGCCCTCCCGGCGGCTTTCGCCGCGGCGGCCGAGCAGATCGAGCAGACCCGGTGGATCAATATGTGCCCGGTGGGGACGGTCGCCGGGGAGATCGCCGACGCCGAGCCCGCGCTCCGGGAGGTCCTCGCCGAGATCATCGGCGACTGGATCACCGGCGGCACCGAGTATTTCGCCGAGCGCGGACTGCCGCCGGATACCGCACGCGAGCTGATCCTCGGTATCGTCACCGCACTCGAAGGGGCTTTCGTCCTGAGCCGCACCCTGCGCTCCACCGAACCGCTGCTGGCCGCGGGCCGTGCCATGAGCGCGCGACTCGCGGAACTGCTCTCCGGCCCGGCGCGCACCGGAGCCGTCGGCACCGCGCCGGGACCCGTCCCGGGGTAGCAGTGATGAGGGGGGATACGAGCTCCGTGGGCCCTGCTCCGGGCGCACCGTTCACCAGGTGTCGATACCCGTACTGCGCCTGCTGTTACGCCAGCCGTCGCGCGGCGGACCGGGCTGCGCGAGCAGCGCCGCAGCCAGAACGGCACGCGTATCGGCCGGGTCGATGACATCGTCGATCTCCAGATGTGCGGCGGTGTTCACCGCGCTGCCCTGCGCATAGGCCAGGGCGACCAGTTCGTCGAACCGGCGGGCCCGTTCGTCCGGATCGGCGATGGCGGCCAGCGCATCGCGGGACGCCAGATGCACCGCCCCCTCCAATCCCATGCCGCCGAATTCGCCGGTGGGCCAGGCGACGATCATATCGGTGTTGTGGAAGCCGCCGCCCGCCATCGCCAGGGCGCCGAGACCGTACCCCTTACGCAGGACGACCGTCACCAGCGGCACGCTCAGATGCCCGCCGAGTACGAACAGACGCGGGAAATGCCGTACCGCGGCCTGGCGTTCCGACTCCGGTCCGACCATGAAACCCGGTGTGTCGCACAGTGATACGACCGGCAACCCGTAGGTGTCACACAACTGGAGAAAACGCGCCAGTTTATCGGCGCCGGCCGCGTCGACGGCACCGCCCAGCACCGCGGGGTTGTTGGCCATGACGGCGACCGGGACACCGTCGATCCGGGCGAGTGCGGTGATCACGGTCGGCGCGAAATCGCGGCGCAGTTCCAGTACGGAGCCGATATCGAAAAGGGTGTCGATCACCGTCCGGATGTCGTAGACGCGTTTACGGTCCTCCGGCACCAGCTGCCGCAGCCGCCGCTGGTCGGCGACCTCGTATCCGGGCACCTTCCCCTGGAAGTACGCGAGGTAGCGGCGGGCGACCTCGGTGGCCTGCGCTTCGTCGGCGACGACGATATCCACCACACCGTTGGCCCGCTGAACCTCGATCGGGCCGACCTCCTCCGGCGCGTACACGCCCAGTCCGCCGCCCTCGATCATCGCCGGACCCGCCATACCGATGGTCGAATTCTCGGTGGCGATCACGACATCGCAGGTGCCCAGCAGGGCCGCGTTACCGGCGAAGCAACGACCGGCGGCGATCCCGATGGTCGGCACCACCCCGCTTAGCGCGCCCATGGTGACGAAGGTCGGATAGTGCAGACCCGCCACCATCGGCGGATCGCTGTCCCCCGGCCGGCCCCCGCCGCCCTCGGCGAACAGGACGACCGGATAGCGCCGGGTCCGGGCGAGGTCGAGCAGCCGGTCGGTCTTCTGGTGGCTGAAATAGCCCTGGGTTCCCGCCAGCACGGTGTAGTCGTAGGCGAGCACCGCGCAAGTGCTGCGCTCGGCATCGAACAGATCACCGTTGATCCGCCCGAGGCCGGTGACGATACCGTCCGCAGGGGTGCGGGCCTCCAGGTCGGCGAGGTCGCGCCGGGCCCGCTGGGCGGCGACGGCGAAACCGCCGTACTCGACGAGCAGCCCGTCGTCGGTGAGCGCGGCGATGTTCTCCCGGGCGGTGCGCATGCCGAGCCCATGGCGTGTGGCGACCGCTTCGGCACGCGCGTCGTCGGACAGGCGGGCGCGGCGCTCGCGCAGTGCGGCGAGATCGCTGCGGATACGGTCCGGGTCGAGCCCGGCTTCGGTGGTCGCCGTGCTCGTTTCGTCGCCCGCGACCGGGCTCAGCAGCACCAGAGCCGCGCCCTCGGCGAGGTGGTCACCGACCCGCACGGCAATCGCTTCGACCGTCCCAGCCCACTCGGAGCGGACCGGATAGTGCATTTTCATCGCCTCGACCACGGCCACCGTGGTCCCGGCCGCGACGACCTGTCCCGCTTCGGCCTCGATCGAGACGACCACCCCGGCGGTACCGGCGCGGACCACGTTGCCTGTCCGGCCCGCGAACCCGCGCGGTCCGGCGGGATCGGTGGCACGTTCGCCGCCGGTGTATCCGGCGAACGAGCTTCGCGCGGCGCCGGACCGGGCGGGCGGCTCGTCGGCGATGCCGGGCGCCGGTTCCCGGGCGTGCGCGAGCAGCCGTTCGAGCTCACGGTCGACCCGGGTGGTGTCGTAGTCACCGGCGGCGAACGCGGGATCGGTGAGCAGCGCGCGCTGGAACGCCAGATTCGTCGGCACACCGGTGATCGTGGTTTCGGCCAGGGCCCGCAGCGCCAACCGGTGCGCGGCGGAGAAACCGTCGCGGTGGTGCACCACGATCTTCGCCAGCAGCGTGTCGAAACGTGGATCCACCGGCGCGCCCGGGCGCCCGGCCGTATCCACCCGGACCCCGGCGCCGGTGGGCATCTCGAATCCGGAGACGGTACCCGCGGCGGGGATCGGAGTGCCGTCGTCACGCTGGGTTTCCGCGTTCACCCGGATCTGGATCGCCGTGCCGAGCGGTTCGGTGATCCGGTCGAGGCCGAGGTCGGCGAGCGTGGCGCCGGTCGCCAGGCGCAACTGGGTGAGTACCAGATCCACCCCGGTGACCTGTTCGGTGACGGTGTGTTCCACCTGCAGGCGCGGGTTGGCCTCCAGGAAGTAGAACGTCCCGCCGGGCAGCGCGAGGAATTCCACTGTCGCCACTCCGCGCAGCCCGGCGGCGCGGCCCAGCCGGACCGCCGCGGCCAGCATGCGCGCGCGGGCGTCGGCGGGGAGCGCCGCGCTCGGCGCGAATTCCACGAGTTTCTGGTGGCGGCGTTGCACGGTGCAGTCCCGGTCCCAGAGATGGCAGACCGCCCCCGTACCGTCGCCCACCAGCTGGACTTCCAGGTGCCGGGCACCGGTGAGCAGCCGCTCGGCGTACAGGTCGCCGATGCCGAACGCGGCCTGCGCCTCGGCCCGGCAGCGCGCGAACGCGTCCGGCAGTTCCGCGGCCGACCGGACCACCCGGGTGCCGCGTCCGCCACCGCCCGCGAGGGCCTTCACCATGATCGGCGCGTTCTGGGTGGCGAGGAAATCGGTCATCTGCGCCGGCGTGGTCGGCCCGCTGGTGCCGGGCAGGACCGGCACCTCCTGTTCCGCGGCCAGCTGCCGCGACCGGCCCTTGTCGCCGAACAGTTCCAGGGTCGCGGCGCCGGGGCCGACGAAGGTGACCTCCGCGGCCGCGCAGGCACGCGCGAAATCGGCGCGCTCGGAGAGGAATCCGTAGCCGGGGTGGATCGCGGTGGCATCGGTCGAGGCGGCCGCGGCGAGGATCGCGTCGATATCCAGATACGCTGCCGGGCCGGCACCGGGCAGCACGACGAGTTCGTCGCACCGGGTCGCGTGCGGGGCGCCGTCCTCGTCGCGCGCCCGCAGTCCCACCGTCTCGACGCCCAGCGCCTGCGCGGCCCGGAAGACCCGCACCGCGATCTCACCGCGATTGGCGACCAGGACCTTCTTCGGCTGCGCGCTCATCGGTGCTCCTACCTCCACTCCGGCCCGGCTCCCACGCGGGCCGGGGACGACGCTACGTCGCCGCCCCGCCGCGTCCGCGGTGCGGTCCCCGCCCCGTCATCCTCGTTCGGACCGCCCGGATCCGACGCCCTTCACCACGGCACGATCCATGAAACCGAACAGGTAGCCCGCCACCCGCCGCATCTGGATCTCCTCCGCGCCCTCGGTGATGCGGTACCGGCGATGATGACGGTAGATGTGCTCGAACGGGGTGTAGCGCGAATACCCGAGTCCGCCGTGCACCTGCATGGCGCGGTCGGCGGCCTCACAGCACAGCCGGTTCGCCCAGTAGTTGCACATCGACACCTGCTCCGACACCGCGAACGTCCCGTAGGTGTCCATGGACCAGGCGGTCTTGTGCACCAGCGCCCGCAGCATCTCGCACTGGGTGTGCAGTTCCACCAGCTGGAACTGGATGGCCTGATTCGACGACAGCGGTTTGCCGAACGGTTTGCGCTCATTGGCGTAGGCCACCGCGCGATCCACGCAGTACTGGGCGGCACCGAGACTGGACGCGGCCTGCCGGATACGGTTCTCGTTGAAGAAGTGCTGGACCACGGCCAGCCCGCGGCCCTCCCGCCCGAAGACCGCCGAATCCGGGACGCGCACATCGGTGAGCGAGACGCGGGCATGGTCGGTGGGCATATTGAAGGTCCACAGGTACTCCTCCACCCGGAATCCCGCGGTCTCGGTGGGTACCAGGAACGCCGTGATGCCCCGGCCGTCGCCCGCGGCGCCGGAGGTGCGCGCGAAGATGAGGTCGGCGTCGGCGAGGTGCACGCCGGTGTTCCAGGTCTTGGTGCCGTTGATGACCCAGTCGTCACCGTCGCGGACGGCGGTCGTCTCCATATGGGTGGCGTCGGAGCCGTGTTCGGGTTCGGTGATACCGAAGGCGAAGAACCGGGTGCCGGCGGCCAGACCGTCCACCCACTGCGCCTTCTGCTCCGCGGTGCCGTACTCCAGCATCAGCAGCAGGCCGACATTGTTCGCGACAATCGCGTGCTCGTTCTGCAGATCGCAGTGCAGGCCGAGACCGCGGCGGGCCAGATGTTCCCGGATGACCGCCATGCCGAGATTGGTACCGTCGCGGCCGCCGAACTCCTTCGGGAAGGCGTAGCGGTAATGGCCGGCGGCGTCGGCGCGGCGGCGGGATTCGGCCAGCAGCGCCTCCCAGTCCTCGGTGGGCAGGCCGTCGCGTTCCCAATCGGTGCGGGCGTCCTCGCGGCGATGGTCGAAGAACCGGATGTTGTCGTCGGCCTGTTCGAGGGGCCGGATCTCGCGTTCGATGAACTCGTCGAGTTCGGTGAGATAGGCCGACAGGTCGGCGGGCAACTCGAAATCCACGGTCTCTCCTATGCTTTCACGCGGGGGCGGATCTGCATGAGCAGATCCCATTCGATCTCCGATACGCGCCGCCCGCTGGCGGCCATCACGATGTCGCGGACGGTGCCGTCGAGGTGGGCGGCCGCCTGCTGGGCCAGCCCCACCCCCCAGTACAGCGTGCCCATGACCTTCCACCAGCGGTACCGGTCGAGATCGAAGGTTCCGCCCGCCTCCTCGTAGGCACCCACGAAGGTGTCGCGGTCGGCGAAACCGCCGAACTCCCGCGCGTCCTCCCGGAAACGCCACATCCGCAGCGCGGGCCAGGCGACGTCCCGCATGGGGTCGCCGAACCGCTGGGTGCCCTCCCAGTCCAGGACCGCGCGCAATCCGTCGGCATCGACGATCAGGTTGCCGTTGCGCATATCGGTGTGGACGAGCGCGGGCGCCGGCGGCGGTCCGGGCAATCGCTTCTCCAGCCAGCGCAGGGCCAGGGAGAAGACGGGACGGTCGGCGAGCAGCGCGCGGGCGGCGCCCTCGACCTCGGCCAAGTGCTCGGCGGCCGGGTCGGCGCCGGCGGCCGGTACCGACTCCGGGGCGGCGGCCGGGTCGATACTGTGCAACCGGGCCATGGCCGCGCCCCACTGGCGGGCGGTCCGCGCCGCGTTGCCGGACGCGGCGAGCGTTCGTAACACTTTGCGCGGCACCGTTTCTCCATCGATGTGCTCGGAGACGACGAACGGTTCGCCGACGTAGCGGGTATCGGTGCAGACCGCGACCACCGCCGGTACCGGTACACCGTGCGCGCGGGCCAGTTCGCGGACCCCGGCCTCGCCGTCGACCGGCATCAGTTCGACGGTGGGCGGCACGATGGTCGCCACCAGCCGCCGCGGCGTCCGCCCGACGGTGGCGGTGAAGGCGATATTGCGGCGGCGTGCTCCGGCGGAGAGGAACTGGAAATCGGTGATCGTGACCGGACCGCCGAGCGCGCCGGTCAGATAGTCGGTCAGGCCCCCGACCGGATCGGCGGTCATTCGCCCTCCCAGCTGTCGTAGCCGGGTTTGGCTATGGCGAGGTCGGCGCGGACCACCTCGGTGAGCGCCCGCCACAGCGCGTCGTCGTCACCGACCGGGACCGCCGCGAGCAGTTCCTGTTCCCGAGCCGCCGCCGCGGGCCCGAGTTCGGCCTCGCGGCCGAGGATGCGGGCCAGATTCGCGCCGACCCGCGCACGGTGCTGCAGGTCGGGCGGGAGGGCCGGCAGCAGCGTGTCCTCCAGCAGTTCGGCGAGTGATTCCAGCAGCTCGGCTGCCGTCGGGCGGTTCTGCACTACGGCTCCCCTCGGTCGGTTGCGGCTCGGCGGGACAGGGCCGGCGGCGGCGCGGACGGCTGATGAGCGACCACGATCCGACCTCCTTGTCGTCGCTACGGGCGAGCGGTGAGACAAACAGTAGAGGATGTTCTCATCGTCGCACCAGGGCTCAGGCGGCTGCGGCCAGGACTGCCATGGGCTCCCCTTCCTCCACCACGCGTCCGTCCCGCAGCAGCACGCAGTGATCGGCGTCCCGGGCCGCGGCCGGATCGTGCGTGGCGTGCACCACCGTGACCCCGTCGTCGGCGGCTTCCCGGATCGCCGCGCCGATCGCCGCCCGCGCGGCGGCGTCCAACCCGGTACCGGGTTCGTCCAGCAGCAGCAGCCCGGACTGCTGCGCCAGCGCGCGGGCGAGCAGTACACGCTGCCGCTGCCCGCCGGACAGGGTGTCCAGACGACGCCCGGCCAGATCGGCGATATCCATCCTGGCCAGGCAGTCCGCCACGATCGCCCGATCGGCCCGGGTGATCCGGCGCCACAGACCCCGGTGCGCCCAGCGACCCATGGCGACCGTTTCACCGACTGTGATGGGCAGCGTGGCCGGGACCGCCTGCTGCTGGACGACCAGCGCCGGACGGGATCCACCGATCCCGGCGACCGCGCCGGCGGTCGGCGCGACGATACCGCCGAGCACACCGAGCAGGGTGGATTTTCCGGAGCCGTTGGGGCCCAGCAGCGCGGTGACCTGCCCACCCGGCACTACCGCCGTGACCTCGTGCAATACCCGGTTTCCCTGGTAGCCCGCGGATAAGCCGGTGATCTCGATTCCCGCCGTGCGCATTCTGTGACTCCCGCCAACAAGCTTGTAATGACAATCGTTATCAGTTTAATGTCTTTGTCCATGGATTGGCTGATCGCCCCGTTCGAAGTCACCTTCGTACAACGAGCTCTATGGGGCGGACTGCTGGTGTCCTGCCTGTGCGCGCTGGCCGGAACCTGGGTTGTGGTGCGCGGCATGGCTTTTCTCGGTGAGGCCATGGCCCACGGCATGCTGCCGGGAGTCGCCGTCGCGGCCCTGCTCGGCGGTAACCTCCTGCTGGGCGCGGTGGTGAGCGCCTCCGCCATGGCGGCCGGCGTCTCGGTCCTGAGCCGGAACCGGCGGCTGTCCACCGATACCGGCATCGGACTGCTGTTCGTGGGCATGCTCGCGATCGGGGTCATCCTGATATCGCGATCCCAATCCTTCGCGGTGGACCTGACCGGATTCCTCTTCGGCGATGTGCTCGCGACCCGTCCCCGTGATCTGCTCTTCCTGCTGACGGCGCTGGGCGCGGCCCTGGCGATCACGATCCTCGGGCACCGGGCCTTCCTCGCCCTCGCCTTCGATCCGCGTACCGCGCAGACCCTCGGATTGCATCCCCGCCGGGCGCAGATCGCACTACTCGCCCTGCTGACCCTGGCGATCGCCGCGTCGTTCCACGTGGTGGGGACCCTGCTGGTCTTCGGACTCCTGGTCGCACCACCCGCGGCCGCCACCTACTGCACCCACCGCATCCCGCGGATCATGCTGCTGGCAGCCGGTTTCGGCGCCCTGGCGACCATCGCGGGCCTGGTCATCTCCTGGCACGCGGGTACCGCGGCCGGCGCGACCATCGCCGCGACGGCGGTGGGTATCTTCTTCGCGGTGGCGACCGGCGCCCGGCTACGCGCCGCGCTGCGCGACAGGTCCTCCGGCGGGCCGCGCGCCGGACGCGCTTCCCGCTGGATGAGCACCACCGGGAACCAGGCCGGCCGGACAGCCGGAGTGATCTCCGCGGCACTGCTGCTCATTCCGGTCGCAGCGTGCGGTGGCGAAACCGGCGAAGCCCCTGCCGAATCGGTGCCGCACGGCTATATCGCGGGCGCCGAAGAGAGCGCGAGCGCCCAGCCGCGACTGGTGCTCGCCGACCGGTCCGCGGGCGCGGTGCGCATCCTCGACCTGGTGACCGAGGAAGTCCTCACCCAGGACCCGGTGCCGGGTATCACCCATCTCGCCGACGACGGCCGCTACGCATACCTGGCAACGGCCGGCGAGACCACCCTCCTCGACAGCGGCAGCTGGGTGGTCGATCACGGCGATCATGTGCACTACTACCGGGCGCAGCCGCGCCGGACGGGCGCACTGCCGGGATCGGTCCGGTCCGCGCACAGCGATCCCGTCGTCGCCGCAGCGGTGCGGCAGGACGGTTCGACCGTCCTGGTGGACCGTGCGGCACTCGACGAAGGCACTCTCGCGCCCGGTCCGGTGCTCGACAGGGCCGCCCTCCCCTACGGCGGTCACCTCCTCGTCCCGGACACCGGGCGCATCCAGGTGCGCGACCGGGAGAACAGGCCCGCCCAGACCCTGGAACCGCGCTGCGAACAGCCGGGCGGGCAGACGGTGACCCGCCGCGGCGCCGTGTTCTCCTGCGCCGACGGTGCGCTGGTGATCACCGAACGCGACGACCGGTTCACCGCGGAGAAGCTGCCGTACCCGCCGGGTACGACCGGCAGTGCGGCGCAGTTCTTCCACCGCCGGGGCAGCGATGTGCTGGTGGTCGTGCGGGATTCGCGGGCCCTCGTCCTCGATATCGCCCACCGCGCCTGGCGGCCGATCGGCCCCGGACCCGTCGTCGCGGCGACCACGGCGGGTGCGGGCACCGATGTCCTGACCCTGGACGCCGGTGGGGTCCTGCATTCCTACGACCCGGAAACCGGGGCAGAGACCGGGCATCGCACGCTCCCGTCGGGGCCCGTGGACCCCGCGACACCACCGGTCCTGCTGGTCGACGCGGAACGCGCCTACGTCAACGACCCGGCCGGCCGGCGAATCCACGAGATCGATTACGCCGACGGACTGCGAATCGCCCGCACCTTCGATCTCGACATCACCCCCGACCTGATGGTGGAGACCGGCCGATGAACATCGCACGCCGAATCTGGGTAACCCTGCTCGTCGCGCTACTGCCCGTCGCCGGATGCGGCGTCACCGACTCCGGTGGCGGCGGAATCGTCGTCACCACCGATATTCTCGGCGACATCACCCGGACGGTGGTCGGTGACGCGGCAGCGGTCACGGTCCTGATGCCGCCGAATTCCGACCCGCACTCCTTTGCCCTCTCGGCGCAGGAGGCCGCCGTTCTCGACGACGCCGACCTCATCGTCGAGAACGGCCTGGGCCTGGAAGAGGGATTGGCCCGTCATGTGGCGACAGCCGCGGACGCCGGGGTCGCGACCCTGCCGGTGGGCGCCGAGATCGATCCCCTCCCCTATCGCGGCGGGGACGCCGCGGGGCAACCCGACCCGCATTTCTGGACCGACCCGCAGCGGGTGCACCGCGCCGTCGAGGTGATCCGCGACCGGGTGATCGACACGGTTCCCGGGATCGACGCCGAGACCGTGCGCGCCAACGCGGACCGCTACCTCACCGAACTCGACCGGTTGCAGCAGTGGATGTCGGACCGGTTCGCCGGTATCGCGCCCGAGCGCCGCAAACTGGTCACCAATCATCACGTGTTCGGTTATCTCGCCGCCCGGTTCGACTTCGAGGTGGTGGGCGCCGTCATCCCCGGCGGGACCACCCTCGCCTCGCCGAGCGCCGCCGATCTCGCGGAGCTGGCCGCGGCCGTGCGCACCACCGGCGTACCGGCGATCTTCGTGGATTCCGCCCGGCCGGACCGGCTGGCCCGTGCCCTCGCCGAACAGGCGGGTGTGCAGGTGCGCATCGTCGGTCTGCACTCGGAATCACTGACCGCGCCCGGTGCCGGCGCGGCCACCTACCTGGAAATGATGCGCGCCAACACGACCGCGATGGTCGAGGGTCTGGCCTCCGCGTAACCGGGAACGCTGCGATATCTCGCTGCCGCAGCCAGCAGAAAAGAATGAGGGAGCGTTATGCACATTCGGACCGGCCCGATCCGGGCCGCGGCCCTGACCGGCCTGCTCACCGCGGTCGTCGCCGCGAGCGGCTGCGGTACCGACACCACCGACGAGACGGCGATCGCCGATCCGCTGGCCGTGACCTATGACGGTGGTATCCATCTCCTGGACGGCAACACACTGGTACGCGGCGGCGGAGTCGAACTCGCGGGATTCAACCGGGTCAATCCGGCCGGCGACGACCGGCACATTATCGTGTCGACCTCCGCGGGCTTCCGGGTGTTCGACGCCGTCGGCGGACAGTTCACCGATATCGAGTTCCCCGGCCCGAAACCGGGACACGTGGTGCGGCACGCCGGTCGCACGGTGCTGTTCGCCGACGGTACC
The DNA here is from genome assembly GCF_000720425.1 of Nocardia rhamnosiphila NBRC 108938. Taxonomy (GTDB): domain Bacteria; phylum Actinomycetota; class Actinomycetes; order Mycobacteriales; family Mycobacteriaceae; genus Nocardia; species Nocardia rhamnosiphila. Next base: position 305,441 of record NZ_JOAJ01000002.1, read on the forward strand.
GGCACCGTGACCTCGTTCGACCCGGCCGAACTCGCCAAGGGCGCCCCGAAGACCAGCGAATACCGTGCCGCGGAGGCCCATCACGGGGTGGCGGTGGAACTGGAGAGCGGCGAACTGGCCGTCACCCTCGGTACCGAGGAGGAGCGGGTCGGGCTGGCGATCCTGGATGCCGATCGCCAGGAGATCACCCGCAGCGAGCAGTGCCCGGGAGTGCACGGCGAGGCCACCGCGGCCGGCGATACGCTGGTCGTCGGCTGCCAGAACGGGGTCCTGGTCTACCGCGACGGCAAACTCACCAAGGTCACCAGCCCGGACTCCTACGGGCGGATCGGCAACCAGGCCGGTAGCGACGAGTCGCCGATCGTGCTCGGTGACTACAAGAAGGACGAGCACGCGGAACTGGAACGTCCCGAACAGATCTCGCTGATCGATACCGAAACCGGCACCATCCGTCTGGTCGATATCGGCACCAGCTACACCTTCCGGTCGCTGGCACGCGGGCCCGAGGGCGAGGCGCTCGTCCTCGGCACCGACGGCGGGCTGCGGGTGATCGACCCGGAGACGGGCAAGGTCGTCCGGACGATCGATGTCCTCGACCCGTGGCAGGAACCCATCGACTGGCAGCAGCCGCGTCCGGCGCTGTTCGTCCGGGACGGTATCGCCTATGTCAGCGATACGGCGACCAAGCAGATCCACCGCATCGATCTGGCGTCCGGCACGGTGACCGCGTCGGTGACCCTTGCGGAGACCCCCAACGAGATCAGCGGCGTCGTCGCCTCCTGATCGGGGCGCGGAGGTCCGCCCGGCACGGCGTGAGGGGCCGGGCGGGCCTCCCTGTCGCGGGCGCCCGGGATCGGGACCACCCGCGACCAGGGGGTGTGGTCACGGATGCCACGGATCGAGCCCTTCCGCGGGAATCAGGTGATCCAGGTTGGCGACCCGCATGGCCGAACGCAGCAGCCGAGCGCGGTTGGCCTCCGTCGGATCGTCGTAGTAGGCCTGTGCCACACCGAGATGTTCCGCCGACAGCCGGCTACCGATCGACCAGCGGGTATCGCGCCCCGCGGTATTCCATTCGCCGGGTGAGATCGCGGCGCGCAACGCGCGACCGGAATCCCGGTTCCGCTCGACCCGGCGGAGGAAATCCCGGTCCGGAACGGCCGTTGCGGCGGGTGCGTTGCTGTGCCGGGCGAAACCCTCCGCCGCGACCACCGCCTGCGCCGCGAACGCCCGCGCGCCCGGTTCTCCCGCCCGGTTGTATGCCGCGTACGCGGCGGCCACGGCCTTCTGCAGGGGCAGGAATCCGTACGGTCCCTGCGATCTGGTCGTCTCCTGCACCGAGAACGCCGCCAGCGCACCGGTGACCAGCTGATCGGGTACGCCGATCGCCCGCAGTACCGGGACCAGCTGGGAGTCGGGGATCCGATTGTCACGCATCATCTTCAGTGTCCGCGCCACCCCCATCTCACTGCCGGTGCCACCGAAGCGCTCCGCTTCCCGCAACGCCACCAGGCGCCAGTTGTGCCGGGCCAGATGACTCCACCGGAAGGATTCCTCCATGCTCGGGCCGGAGGCGACAGCTGCCCGCTGCGCCTTTGCGCGGCCACGGGCCAGGGGGTCGAACGGACGCACGGTGCCGGCCGCCGCCCACGCCACGAGGGGCGACTCGTCGAGGGTGTTCAGGTCCCCGAGCGCCCTGATGATCCCGGGCTGCGATACACCGGATCGCCCGCCCGCACCACCGGCCGACCCCGGTGTGGCGCGACCTCCGAGCGCCACACCGATCCGCTCGATCACCCCGGCCGAGCCCTGGGAGAGTCCGCGACGGAGCCGGGACAGTTGCGAGATCGCCACAACCTCGACGAGTGCCGCGAGCACGAGCACCGGAATCACCTGCCCTGGGGCCCGGCGGAAAAGGTTGCCCAGGAGGAGCAGGTAGAGGCCGAGGAACACCGTGAACGCACACATCCGGACCGCCGCGAAACCACAGGTGACGAGGTTGCGGACGAGGAAGGTCTGGGTGGGCCCGTAGATGTAGCCGCCGGCGGCGAATCCGAAGATCGCCAGGAACCCGTGGTAGATCGCGTCCAGCGCGCACCGCAGTACGAGCCCGGCCAGCAGGGCGGCGAACACCAGCAGCACGGTGGCACCGACGAGCAGCAGCAGACCCGCGCCGAACTGACCCATCGTCGGCCGCGCGATCCGTTCCGCGGCGGCGGGATCGCCGCATCCCGCGATACCGGATTGCAGGGCGTCGATATCTCCGGCGGTGACGCCGGCGCTCCACACCGCGCCGCACCGGTCGTCGAGCACATGCCCGAAATTCCAGACCTGTACCGGATGCCGGGCGAAATCGTCGGACATACTCGCCGACAACGTCTCGACGAGCCGATCGGGCTCGGTGCGCGCACCGTTCAGGCCCGCCACGATCGACATCCCCACATCCCGACCGCGGGCCGGCAATCCGTCCGCGGACAACAGGTCCGCCCCCGGACCGAACACCAGCAGCCCGCCCAGCCCGGCGACCGCCACCATCGTCACGGTTTGCCGGGCCGCCCTGCCCGGACTTCCGCGAATTATCAACCACGCCACTATAAATGCGCCCAGCGTTGCCGCGGTGAGCGATATCACCGGATCGGCGAGCTGCCGGGAAAGCGCTTCGGCGACACCATGTAATGCCGCCGAAAAAAGGTCCAGCCAACGGAAACTCAACGAATATCCGATGAACCATATCGCCGTCGTCACGATAACCATGTAGCCGACGAATTCCAGGCCGATCAGCGTCCACAAGACGGTGGCGCCCGGGTTCGACAGTCCGCCGCGGTCGACCAGGAACGGGTAGTCGGCCAGGGCGACGCCGTCCGAGTCCACCACCCCTGTCCAGGCAAGACCATCCATACGGGAGAGCGCCGGGCCGGGTTCCGCGGCCGTCGCCACGGCGCCGACGCCGCCCGGAAGAATCAGAATTGCGTAAAGCAATGCAGCGCAATACTTCCCACGCCGCCACCATGCATTCGCCGCAGATATCCGCCCGCGAAACGACGGAGATTTCGGACCCACTCGGGTCAACGCTCGAACAGAACTGACACGATATAAGAGCTCTTTTCCACAATCGACCCCCGTTTCGGCGTACCGAAGGATTATCCATTTCGATTCCGGCTCGGCAATCAATGAATTCTCGGTGGTGGAAATTGTTGCCGGATGGGCCGGTGCGTACGCACACCGCGATGAGCGCCCGCGGGCCCGGTGCCGGGAAGCCCGCACCGGGGCGAGCGCCGGGACCTAGGCTGGATAGGACAACCGAGTCGAGCGACCGGAGTACAGATGTCCCGAGTGATCAGCAAAGGCGGCAACGTCGCCGTCGCGGGCGGCCCGTTGCGGATCACCGCGGCGCCGGCCGGTATCGACCTGACCGTGCTCTGCCTGCGCGCGGACGGCAAGGTCGGCAGCGACGACGATTTCGTCTTCTACAACCAGCCGGCCTCCCCGGACGGCGCCGTCCGGCTGGCCGGTGCCGCGATCGAGATCGACCTGCCGCGGGTCGCCGCGAGTACGGACCGGCTCGTGGTCGCCGCCTCGGTCGACACCGGATCCTTCGGCGGTATCGCGGTGCGCGTGGCGATCACCGAGCGCGACGGCGAGACCTACGATCTGCCCATCACCGGGCTCGACACCGAGACGACGGTCGTCCTGGCCGAGGTGTACCGGCGGGCCGGCGCCTGGAAACTCCGCAATGTGGGTCAGGGATACGCCAGCGGCCTGGCCGGTCTGGCCACCGATTTCGGTATCACCGTGGACGACGACGCACCGGCCCCGGCTCCCGCACAGGTCGCCGCAGCGCCACCGGTGGCACCTCGCACCGCCCCGGCATCCGGATACCCGTCGCCACCCGTACCGCCCCCGCCGTCCGCACCTTCGGCACAGCCCACGGTCCCGCCCGCGGCACAATTCGCCCCACCGGCCCCGAGTACCGCCCCGTATCCCCCGCCCACCACCCCGCCGGCGCCGGGGGTGAACTTCTCCAAGGGCGCCGTCACTCTCACCAAGGGCGCGCCGCCGGTGCTCCTGGAGAAGGCGCCGCTGGTCCGGCTGCGGGTGGCCTGGGCCAGCGGGACCGACTACGAGGCCTACGCGCTGGTCGTCCTGGCCGACGGGAACATCGTGCATGTCGCGACGTTCCCGGCTGCCGGCATTCCGGCGAATCCCCGGTACGGCGATCTGGTGCGCCATCTCGGGGACCGCGGCCGCGGTGACATCCAGCGCGGCGGCGGCCACACGGAGGAGATCATCGAGGTGCGGCTCGCTCCCGAGATCGTGGCGGTGATCCCGGTGGCGTATTCGGCGATCAACAACGGCACCGGATCGTTCCACAAGTACCGGGTGACCCTGGCGATCGAGAACGGCGCCGACAGTGTGTCGATTCCCGCCGATCAGGCCAAGAAATCCAGCTGGATCTTCACCTGTGTGCCGGGCATCGTCTACAACCGTCCGGAGGGTGTGCTGATCGAGCGGCTCGAGCTCTACAGCCGGCGGTTCTCCGAGCACCGGCCCGCCGCCGTCCTGCAACCGGACGGGCGGGTGGAGGTACGGATGGACAAGGGCCCGGTGAACCAGTTCAAGGCGGACAGTACCTGAGCTCCCATTTTTACAAGGATTGCAATCTTTTAAGAGCTAATAGGTTCACTGATAAACTCGCGCCATGGTGCATCTTCGCGACCGGCAGCGGTCCTCGTGACGGCCCCACGGCGGGGACGGGTCACCCAGCATCGGGTGGCCCAGACCGTGGCGGCCGAACTGCGGACCCGCATCCTCAACGGCACCGACGACTACCGGTTGCCGACCCAGGATCAACTGGTCCAGGAGTTCGGTGTCTCCTATCCCTCGATCCGGGAGGCCATCCGCATCCTGGAAACCGAGGGTCTGGTCACCGTGCGGCGTGGAAACGTCGGCGGCGCGGAAGTCCACCGGCCCGACGAGACCTCGGCCGCCTACCATCTCGGGCTGGCCCTGCAGGGCGGCCGGGTGACGCTGCGCGATCTGGCCACCGGCCTGCAGATGCTCGAACCCATGTGTGCCGCGGAATGCGCGCGCCGCCAGGATCGGCTCGAGGTGGTGGTTCCGGCGCTCACCGCGAATATCGAGAAATCCGCGGAAGTGATCGACGACGGGGTGGCCTTCACCCAGACCGCCCGCGAATTCCACGATCTCGTGGTGTCCTTCACCCCGAACGCGACGGTGCGATACGTGGTGAGCAGTCTGGTCGCCCTGTGGTCGGCGCAGGAGGAGGCCTGGGCCGAGGCCCTGACCGGCCGGGGCGAGTATCCGTCGCCGGAGCAGGCCCGGGCCGCGGTACGCACCCACCAGAAAATCGTCGACGATATCGCCGCCGGGCAGCCGTCGGCGGCCGAGCACATGGCCTGCGCGCATCTGGCCGCCACCCAGGCACTGCTGCTGCAGCGGTTCGACGACGGCATCGTCAACGCGTCGTCGACGCTGGCCCAGCAGGCGATCCGGTCCGGTTCGGGCCGGCGCTGACTACAGCCGGGCCGCGCTGGGGATCTCGCGTACCGACCCGGTGTCGAACGCGCGAATCATGGCGTCCTGCGTGAACGACCCGATCAGCGATCCGGCGCGGGTGCTGATCTGACCTCGGATATGCGCCGTGCCCGCCCCGACGAAGGTCGCTTCGTGGTGGTAGCGCAACCAGCCGTCCCAGCGCACCGGGTCGTGGAAGGTGATCCCGATCCCGAGGGGCGCGGTCGACAGGGTGTGATGCGCCTGCGCCGTACCCAGCCCCGGATACGGCCGCAACGCGGTGGAGATTCCGAGATGACCGGTGAAATGGGCGAGCATCGCGCGACGGAGTTCGTCGGATTCGGGCACCTCGTCGTAGCGTAACCAGGCGTCGACCACGGGCGGACCCACCTCGTCCGGATCGTTGATATCGGCACAGCCGATGATGCGCACCTCGCGGCCCGGCAATGCCAGACTCGCCTCCGGACCGGCGGTCTCGGGGCCGGCGGCCTGCGGTCCGGCGGGCGTATCCCGCCGGACCAGATCCGGTTGCGGAGCGTCCAGCAGGACGGTGCAGTGGGTCCGGATCTTCGCCCCCTGCCACACGCCGACCGTGGCACTCGCGACACTCCGGCCCGCCCTGATCGGGGTGACGGTGAACTCCAGCGGCACATCGGGGTCGGCCGCCGAGACGAACAGCGCGTGCGCGGTGCGCACCGTCCGGCCGGGCAGGGTCCTGGACGCGGCGACGATGCTCTGCCCGAGTATCTGGCTGCCGTCCACCACGCTTCTGGAGCCGCCGTCGCTGTCCCCGCGGAAACGCACCGGATCGGCGGGATCGGCTCGTATATCGAAGATCTCGATCATCCGCGCCATCGACGACTCCCGCGCGTCCGTACCGGCCGATCCGGCCGGGTCCGCGCTCACGACCGGACCCCTGTATAGCGCCCGGCTCCGATCGTCACCGCGACGGCATTCTGGTCGAACGCGATATAACCGGCCAGCCGGGCGACCGGTAGATGCGGCTGCGGATAGGTCCAGGCGATCCAGGGACGATCGCTGCCCGGCAGAGCCCAGTAGGACGCCTCGCCCTTGTACGGGCACAGGGTGTGCAGATCGATGGGTTCGAGCCGGGTCGTATCCACCGCCTCGGGCGGGAAGTACACGACCAGGCCGTGATCCTGCTCGTCCACCAGCAGACAGGCGTCACTGGACGCCAGTTGCCGCGCACCGACGGTCGCGGTGAAGGTGTTGGTGCGGGCCAGCAGGTCCACTCGATAGTCGGGACGCTGTCGATAGCCCGACGGTACTTCGCTCATTGCTGCTCCGAATCCTCGCTACTCCGAATATCCGCTGTCCGGGGCCACCGGGCCCGTTCCGTGGGGGGCGCGGCGATACGCACGTGGTACCGGAAGGCCCGGCCCGAGGCGTGCCCGAAGGAAGGCACGGCCATGGCACCGCGTGGGCGCCCACGGGGAAGCCTATGGCCATCGGCTACGCAGGATCGAACGATGCGGCGAGTATCTGCCGGCTGTCGTCGCCGATCACGCCGGTGCGCGGCGGCTCACCGGCGAGTCGACCGGGTCTCGAGCGGCTGTTCACCGTGACTATTGCCTATGCCCGGGCCGCTTCGGGCGCGTATCCGAGAATGCCCTTGACCTCCAGGTACTCCTCGAAACCGGCTTCGCCCCATTCGCGGCCGTTTCCGCTCTTCTTGTAGCCGCCGAAGGGAGCGGCGAAATCGAATCCGCCGTTGATACCGATCGAACCCGCCCGGAGCCGGCGCGCCACGGCGCGTGCCTGTTCCAGATCGCGGCCCGCGACGAATCCGGCCAGGCCGTACTCGGTGTCGTTGGCGATGGCGATGGCGTCGTCGACATCCCGGTAGCCGATGATCACCAGAACCGGACCGAAAATCTCCTCACGGGCGACGGTCATCGTGTTGGTCACCCCCGCGAACACCGTCGGTTTGACGAAGAAGCCCTTCTCCAGGCCATCGGGCCGGCCGGGACCACCGGCGACGACGGTGGCTCCCTCCTCGATCCCCTTCTGGATCAATGCCTGGATCCGGTCCCACTGGGACCCCGCGACCACCGGGCCGAGCGCGACCTCGCCGGTGGGATCGCCGACCGTGATGCCCTCGGTGGCGGCCCGCGCAGCGGCCACGGCTTCTTCCATCCGGGCCGCCGGGACCAGCATTCGCGACGGCGCGCTACAGGTCTGACCGGAGTTGCCCATCATATTCGCCACGCCCTGGCCGACATTGATGGCGAGATCCTCGTCGTCGAGGATGATGTTGGGGCCCTTGCCGCCGAGTTCCTGGGTCACCCGCTTCACGGTGGTCGCCGCGTTGCGGGCGATATCTATCCCCGCGCGGGTGGACCCGGTGAAGGAGACCATATCGACCTCCGGATGCGACGAGAGCGGGACGCCCACACTCGGCCCGTCGCCCTGCACCAGGTTGAACACACCCGCCGGTACACCGGCGGCGGCCAGCACCTCGGCGAAGATCTGCCCGGTGAACGGGGACCGTTCGGAGGGCTTGAGGACCATGGTGCAGCCGGTGGCCAGAGCGGGGAAGACCTTCACCGCGATCTGGTTCATCGGCCAGTTCCACGGGGTGATGAGACCGCAGACACCGATGGGTTCCTTGACGAAAAGGGTCGCCCCGCGTTGCTCCTCGAAGCGGTAGTTCCGCAGTATCTCGGTCGCGGTCTGTAGATGTCCGGCGGCGAGATCGACCTGGAATCCGTTGGCCAGCCCCGACGGAGCGCCCATCTCCTCGGTGAGCGCCGCCGCCAGATCACCGGCGCGCTTCTGGTACTCCGCGCCGATGGCATCGAACAGGTCCAGCCGCTCGCCGACAGTACTCGCGGCCCACCCGTCGAACGCGGCGCGGGCCGCGGCGACGGCGGCGTCCACATCCGCGGCCGAGCCGAGCGCGACGGTCCCGCACACCTCTTCGGTGGCGGGATTGATCACCTCGAAGGTCTGATCGCCCGCGGGGTCGGCCCAGCGGCCGTCGATATAGAACTTCAGGTATTCGCGCATCACTGCATCCCTTCCGCGTACCAGGTGCGGAACTCGTCGTAGCTGGGCATTTCCTCGGAGTTCGCCTTCGGATCCACGGCGACATGGATCACGCCCGGCCGACCGCTGGCGAAAGCCCGTTTGATGGCGGGCGCGATCTCGGTATCGGTGTCGACGTATTCGCCGTAGCAGCCGAAACCCTCGGCGACCTTGTCCAGCCGGGTGTCCTTGCTCCAGTGCACCGCGGTCTCCCGGGAGCCGTGACCGAAGGTGCGCTTGTATACCCCGACCTCGAGTCCCCACGCGTAGTCGACGGCGACCACGCAGACCAGCGGAAGGTTCAGCCGCGCCGCGGTTTCCAGCTCGGCGATCTGGAACTGGAAAGAGGAGTCGCCGGTGATCATCAGCACCGGGCGCTTCCCGCCATCGGCGACCGAGGCGCCCACCGCGTAGGGCAGACCGGTGCCGAGGTGGCCGAAGTTCTGGTTCCAGATCACATCGTGCGGTTTGCACTGGGTGTAGGTCCAGCCGAAGATCGTGGTGGCGCCGCCGTCGCGGACCAGGATCCCGTCGGCCGGGAAATCCTTGGTGGCCTCCACGACCAGGCGGGCGGGATGGACCGGCGTACCACCCGACGGCGCGCTCTCGGCGAGTCCCGCGAGCCTGGAGGCATCCTGTTCGATCCACTGCGCGAGTTCGGGAGTGGCGGTGCGCGGAGTGTGCTTCAGGGCTTCGGTGAGCTGCGGGACGACCGCGCGCAGATCGCCGACCAGGGGTACGTCGATCGGCCGGTTGACTCCGATGGCGGTGGGATCCTGTTCGATGAGGATCCATTTGCGTTCGTCTTCCCCGGCGACCCAGTGCCGGCCGCGCCCGTAGTGCACGGGTTCGCCGAGTTCGGTGCCGATGGCCAGGCACAGATCGGATTTCACGACGGCGTCCACCGCCGAGGGTGAGAAGCCGTAGGGGAAGGTGCGGTCCTCCAGTCCTTCGATGAACGAGGTGCCGCCCGAGGTCTGGATGACGGGGCAGGCCAGGAGATCGGCCAGCGCCTTCACCGAAGCACCGGCCCGGGCGGTGTGCACACCGTGCCCGGCCAGCAGGATCGGCTGCTTCGCCTGCCGGATGAGTTCGGCGGCCGCGTCCACCTTGTCCTGCCCGGCGGTTTGGCCCACCAGCCGGTACCGGTGCGGCGGTAGCGGTGCGGCGACGTCGAGTTCCTCCTGGATCACATGGGAGGGATATTCGATGTAGACCGGTCCCGGGGTTCCGGAGAGCGCCTTGCGCAGACCTTCCCGGATGACCTCGTCGGTCTGGTCCGCGTATTCGATACTGGCGGCGTATTTCACCGAGGGCTCGAACAGCCCGGACTGTTTCACGAACTGGATCCGGCCGCGGCGTACCCGCTGCTCGGTGATCCGGGCACGCTGTCCGCCCAGGAAGATCACCGGCGAATTCTCCACCTTGGCGCACATCATGGCGCCCGCGAGGTTGGCGACGCCGGGGCCGAGGGTGCCGATGCACAGCGCGGCTCTTCCGGTCATCCGGGAGACGGCCTCGGCCATGAACCCCGCCGATTCCTCATGATGCGGGGACACCACGTTCCAGCCCCGCTCGTCGGCGAGATGGAACAGGTGCACGAAATTCGGGTCCGGGATGCCGAAGACGGTGTCGATACCTTCGGCTTCGAAGAGATCCAGAATCCGTTCGTAGACTTTGACCGCCATACTCACTTACCTCCCATGGCCATTGCGAAACTCCGGCCGATATGGTCGCTGTGGGCCGACGGAACGACCGGCAGCAACCATGAATCCTTGATGTCACGTATGTCGTCGATACGGGCCCCGACGTCCTCGATGGACCACTCCGGCTGATAGACGCCGGGAGTTTCCGCGATATAGGCCCGCGCCACCCGGCCCGCCAGCGCCACCAGCATTTCCCCACTGACCGAGCAGGATTCGTGTGCCAGCCAGCCCACCGCGGGAGCCACCAGCCCGGGTTCCATCGGCGGATACTTCGAGGTATCGATACCGTCGGCGAGCCGGGTGACCGCCGCGGGCACGATCACATTGGATTTCACCCCGGATTCGGCGCCCTCGAGCGCCACCACATTCGACAGCCCGATCACGCCCGCCTTGGCGACGGCGTAATTGGCGACATTCCTATTTCCGTAGAGACCGCCGATGGAGGAGGTCAGTACGACCCGCCCGTACCCGGCCTCCCGCATCACCGGGAATGCCGCGCGTACGACGTGGAACGCACCGCGTAGATGGACATCGAGGACGGAATCGAAATCCTCGTAACTCATTTCGGTGAGCGGGGCATAGCGCACGTTGCCCGCATTGTGGACGAGCACATCGATCCGGCCGTAGGTGTCCAGGGCGGCGTTCACGATCGCCCGGCCACCGTCCGGGGTGGCGACGGAATCGGCATTCGCGACCGCCTGCCCACCGGCGGCCACGATTTCGTCGGCCACCGCACCGGCGACCTCGATATCGCTGTCACCGCCCGGGATACCGCCGCCCACATCGTTCACCACGACCCGGGCGCCCCGAGCGGCCAGCAGCAGGGCGTAGGCCCGGCCGAGGCCGCGACCGGCGCCGGTGACCACCGCGACCCGTTCGTCGAACCGCATCTCGGACAACGCTTCTCCTAACCCTTCGCCGCGGCGTGTCATTCGCCGAGCGCCAAACCCTCCAGGCGGCCGGTCGCGCGCCAGCTCTGGAGGATGTCCTCGAGGGCGTAGAAGCCCGGCCAGTACGGTTCGCCGAGATGCGAGCGGATGTTCCGCTCGCCCTCGTTGTTGTAGTAACCGGGGGTGCATTCGCGCTGGAAGTTGCTGTTGTCCACCGCGGTTTCCCGGATGGTGGCGCACCAGCCGTCCACGGCCTCGGTGGTCGGTTCCACCGTCCGGGCGCCCCGGTTCAGCGCTTCGCCGATGATGTAGGCGGCGTGGGTGGCCTGCTGATCGAACATATCGGTGGTGCTCGCGGTGACACCGCCCTGGATGAAGCCGGTGAAGAACAGGTTCGGGAATCCGTTGCTGGTGAGGCCGTGCAGGGTGCGGTAGCCGTCCGCCCAGTGTTCGTAGAGCGAGAGCCCGTCGCGGCCGGCGAACGGATGGATACCGTAGCGGCGGTCGAGCTCGGTGGTGATCTCGAATCCGCTGGCGAAGACGATGCAGTCGACCTCGTGCTCCACCCCGCCCGCGATGATCCCTTTCGCGGTGATCCGTTCGACGCCCTTGGTGGCGGACACATCGACCAGGGTCACATTGTCGCGGTTGTAGGTCGGCAGATATTCATCGTTGAAACAGGGGCGCTTGCACAGGAACCGGTAATACGGTTTGAGCGCCGCGGCGGTCTCCGGATCCGTGACGATCGCGTCGACCCGCTGCCGCACTCGTTCCATCGCCCGGTAGTCCTGGTTCTCCCGGATTTCCATGAACTTCTCGGGCGTGACCTCGGCCCAGAGATTGTTCTCGTCGAGATAGGACTGCACATTGCGGCTGACCTCGGTCCAGCCGTCACACACCAGATCCGGCTGCCCGGGCGCGAACGCCTCGAAGGCGGCGGTGTGGAAATTGCGGCGGCGCTGCAACTGCCAGCCCGGTTGTAGCGATTTCACCCATTCCGGATCGGTGGGCACGTTACCGCGCTCGTTGATGTAGGACGGGGTGCGCTGGAAGACATACAGGTGCTCGGCCGACCGGGCGATATGCGGGATCACCTGGATACCGCTGGCGCCGGTACCGATCACCGCGACCTTCTTGTCCTCGAGACCGGTGAGACCGCCCCGCATATCGCCGCCGGTGTAGTCGTAGTCCCAGCGAGCGGAATGGAATGTATGGCCGGTGAAATCGTTCAGCCCCGGGATACCGGGCAGCTTCGGCTTGTTGAACGGCCCCTGCGCCATCACCACGAACCGGGCGCGGATATCGTCGCCACGATTGGTGCCGATCCGCCACCGTTCGATGGAATCGTCCCATTCCAGGGACTTCACCATCGTGGAGAAGATGGCCTTCTCGTACAGCCCGAAATGTTTGCCGATCCGCTGGGCGTGCTCGAAACATTCGTCGCCGTAAGCGTATTTCTGGGTCGGGATGTACCCGGTTTCCTCGAGCAGCGGCAGGTAACAGTAGGCATCGGAATCGCATTGGATGCCCGGATACCGGTTCCAGTACCAGGCGCCGCCGAAATCGCCGGCGAGTTCGATGACCCGGAAATCCTCGACCCCGGCCTGGGTCAGCCGCGCGCCCGCGGTGAGTCCGGCCCAGCCACCGCCGAGGACCGCGACGTCGATCTCCTCCGTCAGCGGCTCCCGGGGCGTTACCGGAGTGTAGGGGTCGCCTTCGAAGAAGTCGGTGAATCCGTCCTCGGACGCCACGTACTGCTTCTGCCCCTCGGGCCGCAGCCGCTTATCGCGTTCGGCCAGATATCTGGCCCGGAGCGCGGCATGGTCGATCTCGGGGGTCTGCGTGGGTGCGCAGTTGTTCATTCGAATTCCTCGGTGGGATGGATCGGGCCGGCGACGCCGGAGTCAGGCGAGGTCACGCGGTGCGCCGGTGCCCATGTACTTCGCGAGGTTGTGGTGCAGGTTCACGACACTGCGCTCGCGATACGGATTCGGTTTCGGACCGGAGAAGCCCAGGGTCTTCATGCCCTGCTGGACCGCGGCCATATTGTCGAAGTCCTGCGGCAGGACCGTCCGCCAGGCCGGGTCGCCCTCCGGAGTATGGATCCACTCCGTTTCGGGTGCCTCACCCTCGGGGAACAGCTCGTAGACCGCCGCCTCGAAAATGCATTTATCGGGGTCGTAGCCGTAGGGGCGCGCGCTGTAGCAGAGCATATTGTTCACCGCGTGGCCGATCTGGAAGTTCGGGAAGATCTGCCAGGCGGTACCGGCGGCCGCGACATCGGCCGGGGTGACCGTCGGCCAGACGACCCCGCGCTTCTCGTCGTCGGCGCGGGCGGAGGCCAGCCAGTGCGCCATCACCTCCGGGCCCGGAGTGCCCTCGGGCAGTTCGTCGACGAGCCGGCGCGCCGCCTCCACCATGGTCCAGGTGGTGTTGGTGTTGGCGTTCTCCCAGGTGAAGTTCTGTAACTCGATGGTGGATTTGCGGGCGTCGGGACCGTGGCCGAGGCGAATCTTGCCCTGGCTCTCCTCCTGGCCCTTCGGTGCGTCGTAGCCGATATTGCTGTGTTTGCCCTGCGCCCGCGCCCAGCCCAGGAACATGCCGAAATTCATGAACTCCGGATGGGTGTAGGGCACGTGGTAGGTCTCCATGAAGGCCTCCAGCGCGACCTTCCAATTGCAGTCGAACACCAGCCAGCGCCGCCACCGATAGCGCATGTTCTCCAGCCGGAACGGCGCGAGCAGGGTGGCCGCGGGTTCCAGGTATTCGCGCAGGGTTTCCGACGGATTCGGGTCCAGGTTGACGAAGATCCAGCCGCCCCAGGTGTCGACGTGCACATCGACGAGTCCGTCTCTGCCCTCGGTGAGACCGCAGGGCCAGTCCTCTCGTTCCGGGACGAAAGTGTTGCGGCCCTCGAGGTCGTAGCGCCAGCCGTGGAACCCGCAGACGAACTGCTTCTTCCGGCCGTGGGCGTTGCGTTCCCCGGGCGGGGTGTCGACCAGGCGCCGGCCGCGATGCGCGCACACATTGTGGTAGGCCCGGATCTTGTCCGGTGCCGTGCGCACGATGATCAGTGAATCGTCGAGGATCTCGTAGGTGAGATAGTCACCCACCCGCGGGATCTCCTCGATGCGCCCCACCTGCTGCCACACCTTGCGCCACAGCTTGTCGCGTTCGGCCTGCACATACTCGGGACTGAGGTAGGCCTCAACCCCGATCGTCATCGGCGCGGACAGCGGTTCGGTGTTCGTGGCGATATCGTCGGCGGTCTCGGCTGTGTCGATTGATCGCTCGCTACGCTCGGCTGTGTCCATTGATCGCTCGCTACGCTCGCTCATGGCGTTCTCCCACCCCGGGTCCGGGGACAGTCGGTGTCGGTGCAGTGCATATCGGTGGTTCAGCTGGTGATCGCGGCGCGGAATCCCTCGTCCTTCAGGAACAGGGAGGTGTTGTCGGCGCCCAGATGGGTCCATTTCAGGTTCAGGCCGCCGTCCACCAGCAGCGTCTGACCGGTGATATAGGACGACAGCTGTGAGAGCAGGAACAGCACCGCGCCGGCCTGCTCCTCGGGCCGGCCGCGACGGCCCATGGCGATGGCGGTCCGGTCGCGTCCGGGGTCCTCGTCCACGTAGGTTCCCGAGGCCGGGGTCTCGGTGACGCCGGGCGCGATCGCGTTCACCCGGATATCGCAGAGCGCCAGTTCGACCGCCAGCGTCCGGGTCGCCGCCACCAGGGCGGCTTTCGCGGTGCCGTAGGCGATATGGAACGGGGCGGTGTTCAATCCGCTGATGGACGACAGCGAGACGATCGACCCCGGCCGGCCCTCTCTCCGGATCTCCGCGGCCACGGCCTGGCTCATGAAGAACATGGACTCGAGGTTCTGGTGGAACAGCGCCCGCCAGTCCTCCCGCGTCACCCGGGTGGCGGGCATCCAGGTGGCGGGCGCGGCGCCCCCGGCAATGTTCACCAGGCCGTAGAGCTCCCCTTCGGCCCGCCGGGCCGCTTCCAGAACGGTGGCGACTCCTTCGTCGGTGGCGGCGTCGGCCTGCACCGGAATCACCCTCAGGCCTTCCCCAGCCAGGGGTTCCACGTGCTTCGCGAGATTCTCGGCGCCCCGGCTCACCCCCAGCACCGTGGCTCCGGTCCGGGCGACCAGCCTGGTCACCGCGGTACCGATACCGCCGCCGCCCGCGCCGGACACGATCACCACGCGTCCGTCGAGCCCGAAGAAGTCGTTCGTCATGGTTTCCTCACCCGTCCTTCCGGAACGCGAGCACACTGCCCTCGGCATCGGCGGCGATGTAGACGGTGCCGTCGGCGGCGGCCGTGATACCGGCGAACGGACCCTGTGGCCCGGAGAACGGCGGCATACCGAGCAGCGGTTTCGGGGTCACTCCCGGCGGCGCGCCGACCGGCAGGTTCCAGGCCAGGACCTCGCGCGCCTTCGTCTCCAGGTCGACGGAGACCAGACTCTTGGCCCCGGAGTCGACGACCAGCAGTTGCGAGCCGCGCACCAGAATGCCCTGCGGGGTGTCGAGGCCGTCGACGACCGTGTCCACCCCCGCCGGGGTGACCGAGACGACGCGGCCCGCAGCGGATTCGGCCACCAGCAGGGTGCCGCCGGCGGTGAACGCGACGCCGAGCGGCTTCCGCAGCCCCGACGCGAGCACATCGACGCTGCCCCCACTGTTCACCCCCAGGACCCGCCCGGTACCGAACTCGGTGGTCACGATGACCCCGCCGGGACCGACCTCGACACCGTAGAGCTGATCGAACGGAGTTTCCGCACCCGCCAGGAACTCGCACTCCCCGGTACCCGGCCGCCAGCGGGCGATCTGCCCACCGGCGGTGGCGACGACGAATTCCCCCGGCCCGGTGGCGGTCACTCCACGCGTGAAGCCGGGGTACCCCGGGCTGAACAGCATGCCCTGGGTTTCCAGTCCGTCCGCGCCGACAGCATAGAAATAGGTGCCGTCGGCGACGAAGAGGGTGCCGTCGGGGCCCACCGTCAGATCCAGCGGCCAGTTCAGCCCGCCGGGCAGCGTGGTCCTGGTTTCCCCACCGGCGAGGATCTCGGTGATCTCACCGGTGAAATTGGAGACGAACAGGCGCCCATTCACCAGGGTGCAATTGTCCAGACCGGGGCTGAGCTGGGCCAGCACGGTTTTCTCCCCGTTGCGCGGGTTGATCCGCAGGACCTGTCCCGACGCCACCTGGGTGGAGACGATGAAACCGTCGGGGTCGAACTTCACCGAGTCGGGTACCCCGAGATCGCCCGCGACGCGTTCGGGTGCACCGCCGTCGGGATGGATGCGCCAGATCTCGTTGGTGCCCATCACCGGGTAATAGAGCAACCCGTCGGGGCCGACCTCCATCGCATTGGGCTGCTCGATGTTCTCCAGCAGGATGCGCGGGGCGCCGCCGTCGAGCGGGAGTTCCATCAACCGGCCACCCGGCCGGCATTCGTTGATGAACAATCTGCCCTGATGGACGGTGATGCCGTTGGCACTGGGCAGATCTGCGCGCAGCAGCCGGGTGGTGCCGTCGGTGTGCCGGGCGCTGACCCGGCCGTCCATCACCTCGGTGGCGTAGAGGGTGCCGTCCGGATGGAAGGCGCAGTCGTCGGGCGCGACGATATCGCCGCCTTTGGCGCTGATGGTTTCGATTGCGCCGGTATCGATATCGAGCGCGCTGATCTGACTACCGGTGACCTGCGCGATATAGATCCGGCCGTCGGGACCGGTGCGCAGGCCGTTGGCTCCGAACAGCCGGCTCGGCGCCGTGACACGCCACTGCTGCCATCCCGCCGCGAGCCCGATCGACCGGCCGCCCTGAAAGCGAGCCTCTTGCTGCAACATTCCGACTGACTCCCAACCGACCCGGCCGATAGCGCTGTTCCGCCTCGATGTCGAGGACTTGTAAGGAATCTAACGCCCCATCCGGGCAAGCGCAATAAGTATTGCAATCTTTATAAGGATGGAAACGAACGGTCGAGGACAGGGTCGGCCGGCCCTTCCTCGTACCCGCATCCGCAGCCGAGAGCTCAGCCCCTCACATGGGAGAATACCATTCTCCAATAAGGAAATGGGGACCACACTGCGCGGCCAATTCGCCTCGCCACGACCCGATCACGCGCCGGCGGTGACCGCGGCACGGCGCTGAGGGCGGCGCCCGCAGGTGTAGCGTCTCGGAGGTCCACCGCGTTCGTTTATTACGATCTCGTGAGGGTGCTATGCCGCGGAAACTGACCGACCTGCCGTTCGCGAACCTGCTGGAACCGGCCGGTGCGATAGCGAGGGAGGGTGAGTACGACTGTCTCCGCTTCGACGACGCCGTGCTGACCGCGCCGGACGCCGCGCACACCGTGTTCGACCAGTGCACCTTCCGGTCGGTGCAGGTGGACGGAGGTTCGCTGCGCGGTGCACGGTTCACCGAGGCCTGGTTGCACGGAATGCGGATCACCGGCACCGATCTGGCGGACGCGGCCTGGATGGGCGCGGAGATCGTGGAGGGCGCCTGGTCCGGCGTCGAGGCGAGCGGCACCGAACTGCGCCGGGTGGAGTTCCACAACTGCAAACTCGATTCGGTCAATTTCCGGGGCGCGGCCCTGACGAAGGTCCGGTTCGTCGACTGTGTGCTGCGGCATGTCGATTTCGGCGGCGCGACGCTGAACGAGGTCGATTTCGCGGGTTCGGAGATCTCGGCCCTGGCGGTCCGTGACGCGCGGTTGACGAAAGTGGATTTCCGCGGGGCGCAGGCACTGCGGGTCGCCGAGGGGGTCACCGCCCTGCGCGGTGCGATCGTCACCCCGGACCAATTGCTCGACCTCGCTCCGGCATTCGCCGCGTCCGTCGGACTCCTTGTCCAACCGGAGTAGGACGGCGATCGTCAGCGCGGCGCGCGGGTGACGGCACGGGTCACGGTCGCGGCGATCTCCGCGTCGGTGAGACCGCTGTCCTGGATGAGCGCGTGCGAGAGCACGGTCCGGACCACGACTTCGGCCGCCAGGCGCGGCGGTAGTGCCAGGCGCCCGTCGTCGCGGCCGGCGATCAGCGGTTCGGCGACCGCGGCCACGGATTCGACCAGGTTCAGCTGCGCACTGCCGTGTTCGATGGCCACGGTGAGCAACCAGGCGGGTTCGTGTACGCGCAGATAGTTGAAGGCGCGGTGTTCCCGGAGGTAGCGCAACGCGAACAGCGTGGCGGCGCGGGCTATCTCGCCGACGCCGGTATCGAGTTCGAGCTCGGTGAACGCGGCGGCGACCATTTTCGCCACCTCGTGTCGCCCGACCGCGGAGACGAGCCCGTCCTTGTCCCCGAATTCCCGGTAGGCGGTGGCCCGGGAGACACCGGCCCGGGCGGCGACCGCGGCGTGGGTGAGGCCGTCGAGACCGCTCTCGCCGATCAGCTCGACCGCGGCGTCCAGCAACGCGTCCGATGACCGGGTGGAGGAAGTCATGGACCTTTCTACCCCGCGGCGGCACCGGGTTGCCACACTGCCGTTGCTGAGACTAATTTGGTGATTAGTCTCAGCAACGGGGCCGAGTCCGGAGGTATCGAGACCGCTGGACAACGATGTCGGAGGCGAATATGACCGGATACACGGCAGCTCGGCCGCCTGCGCGTGGACGGGCCGTAGTGCTGGGCGCCAGTATGGGCGGCCTGCTCGCCGCCCGGGTGCTCAGTGAGAGCTTCGCCGAGGTACTGGTCATCGAGCGCGACGATCTGTCTGCCCCGGGAGACCGGCGGGGAGTCCCCCAGGGCAGACACGTCCACGCGCTGCTGGCCCGCGGGCGGCAGATTCTCGAGGACCTGTTCCCAGGCCTCACCGCGCAACTGCTCGCCGACGGCGCGGTCGAATGCCGGTCCCTCACCGAGATGCGGATGACCGTCGCCGGACATACGCTGCGGCAATCCGATTCCGGGTATTCGCTGCTCCAGGCCAGTCGCCCGTTTCTCGAATGGCGGGTGCGGGAGCGAGTCCGCGCCTTACCCGGTGTCCGGCTGCTCGACAACACCGCCGCGGAGCACCTGCTCACCGATGCGACGCGCGACCGGGTCACCGGCGTACGGGTCACCGGCCGCGATATCCACGCGGATCTGGTGGTGAGCAGTACCGGACGCCACGGCCCGGTGAACGATTGGCTGGCCGGCCTGGGTTACGAGCGCCCGGCGGAAGAGGGCGTACGGATCGATATGAAGTACGCGAGCCGCTCGCTGCGACTGCCCGCCGGCTCCGCGCCCGCGGACAAGGAGATCGTGATCGCGAACCAGAACCCGGCCCGGGGCCTGGCGCTGTTCGCGGTGGAGGACGGGCAGCACATCCTCACGCTCATCGGTTACGGAAAAGACCATCCGCCGACCGATCCGGACGGCTTCTGGCGATTCGCGTCCTCGGTCGCACCCGCCGACCTGCGGCCGGCGCTGCTCGACGCCGAACCCCTCACCGGGATCGCGACCTATCGCTACCCCGCCAATCAACGCCGCCGTTACGAACGGCTCGACCGGTTCCCGGCGGGGCTGCTCGTGTTCGGTGATGCCGTCTGCAGTTTCAGCCCGGCCTTCGGCCAGGGTATGACGGTCTCGGCCCTGCAGGCGCTGCGACTGCGCGCGATACTCGCCGGCGGTGACCACGACCTGCCGCGGCGCTGGTTCCGGGCCGTGGCGGCCGCCATCGACGACGCCTGGGCGATCACCGCCCTGTTCGATCTGGCCATGCCGCATGTGGATGCCGCCGGACGGCCCGCGCTGCGCGCACTCGGCCCGGTGGCCGGACTCGCCCTGGCGGCCGGCGAACGCGACGCGGCCATCGGCCGCCAGATCTCCCGCATCGCCGGCCTGCTGGACCCACCCACCGCGCTGCTGCGCCCGGAGCTGCTGGCCCGGATTGCGCTCACCCTGGGCGGTATCGGTCTGCGGAACCTTCCCGGACCGGGCGCGTCCCCGACCGCGCTCACCCTCGGCGGTCTCGGTTCGTCCCGGCCGGGACCGCGCCGCGCCGCGCCGGATCCGGCCGCGCGGTTCGATCCGCTGCCGCACGGCCCGGCGCGCGGATTCCACCGGCTCACCGTGCGCTCGGTGGTCCACGACACTCCCGGTAGCGCAATCGTCGAATTCGAGGTGCCCGCCCGGCTGCGGTCCCGGTTCGAATTCGCCGCGGGCCAGCACGTGGTCATCCGCGGCACCCACGACGGCGAGCCGGTCCGCCGCAGCTATTCGCTATGCGACGAGGCGGGGTCCGACCGGGTGCGGATCGCGCTGCGGCGCCGGGACCGCGGCGTGTTCAGCTCCCATGTGTTCGAGCACCGGATCACCGGTACCGCGCTCTATGTCTCCGAGCCGGCCGGGACCTTCACCCCCGAGCTGGATCCCACGGCCCGGCACCGGTACGCGGCCGTCGCGGCGGGCAGCGGTATCACCCCGATCGTTTCGATCGTCGCCACCGTGCTCGCGGCCGAGCCGGACAGCACCGTCACCCTGCACTACGGCAGCCGCGACCATGCGCACATCATGCTCGCCGCGCGGATACGGGAGCTGATCTGCCGCTATCCCGGGCGCCTGCACGTCGTCCACCATCTGTCCCGGCAGCGCACCGGACTACGGCCGGATCCACAGGGCCCGGCCCGCCGGTACCGCCGGATCGATCCGGTCGAGATCGCCCGTACCGACGCCGACCGGTGGTTCCTCTGCGGGCCGAAAGCTTTGGTGGCCGCCACGGTTACGGCCTTACGCGCCCGCGGCGTCGACCGGTCGCGGATCCGCACGGAGCTGTTCGAGACCCGGGCACCCCGGACACTTCGGACGAGTGGGGCGTCCAGCCGGGTCACGCTCACCGGATACGGTGAGCCGCTGGAATTCGCGATGCCACGCGAGCATACGATCCTGGACGCGGCCCTCACCCGGCGCGAGGACCTGCCCTACTCCTGCCTCGGCGGCTCCTGTGGCACCTGCCTCGCCACGCTCGAGCGCGGAGAGGTCGAGATGGACACCGAGCCGCTGTCGGCGCTGACCGCCACGGACCGCACCGCCGGCCGGATACTCCCGTGCCTGGCCCGGCCGGTCACCCCGGAGGTCGCCCTGCGCTTCGGTGAATAACCCCGGCCACCGGGGCGGTCGCGTCGGCGATGCGCATCCGGAACGCCCATGCGGCGCCCGATATCCGCGTGCCCGGATATCGGGCGCCGAGCTCACTGCGACACGACGGGGCAGGTCGGGACCGGGTGCCGCGGATCCGCCGCGCCTACGCGCCTACGTGCCGGCCGCAGGGGACGACCATCCGGTCCGGGAGCCGACGCCTTCGGCGACCTGGAAAACCCGACGCCTCACTCGCGCCGATCAGCGGCTGATGCCCTCGCCCAACCAATTGCCGAGCGGTACTAGGCGGCAAGAGCGGGTTGGCGTTCCATGGCCAGCAGGGCGGCCCCGACCAGCCCGGCATCCTCGCCCAGCCGGGCGGGGATGATCGGGGGAAGGGTGCGGTGCGGACCGGCGAAGACGTGTGTGCGGAAGCTGTTGTGGGTGGGCGGGTAGAGGTAGTCGCCGGCGGCGACCAGACCGCCGCCGATAATGACGACCTGCGGGTCGAATACGTTGACCAGGCCGGCCAGGCCGGCGCCGAGCCAGTAGCCGAGTTCGTCGAACAGGCCGCGTGCTGTGGAGTCTCCTTGCCGGGCCGCCGCGAACACGGTTTCTCCGGTGACGCGGTCGGCTCCGCCGGCGAGGGTGGCGAGTTGCCCGGCGGGATCGGTGGCCGCTACCTCCCGGCCCCGACGACCCAGTGCGGTTCCCGAGGCGTGGGCCTCGAGGCAGCCCACCGAACCGCACCCGCACCGGACATTTCCGCCGGGATCGACGACCAGATGGCCGATCTCGGCACCGAAACCACTCTGTCCCCGGAAAAGGGCACCGTCCAGGATCAGTCCGCCGCCCACGCCGGTGCCCACGGTTACCGCTACCACATTGCGGTAGCCGGCGCCGCCGCCCAGCCGGGCCTCGGCCCAGGCGGCTGCGTTTGCGTCGTTCTCCACCACCGCGGGCAGACCGGTGTGCTCACCGAGCAGGTCCTGAAGGGGCAGGTCGCGGTAGGCGTTGTTGGGCGCGGTGAGAATACGGCCCGAAGGCCAGGTGATCATCCCGGCCGCGCCGACCCCGATGGAAGCGACCTCGGGATGCCGTGTCCGCATACGGTCGACCAGTTCGAGGAGGGCAGCCAGCGTGGTGTCGGTGCCCTTATCGGCCGGGCTGGGGATCTGAATGCGGTGCAGGATTCGGCCATCGGCGTCGATGACGCCTCCCGCGATCTTCGTTCCCCCCACGTCCAAGCCGATGGCGCATGTGGTGGTCATGTGGTCGGAATCTTCCTTTCGTCGTGTCGGCCCGATCGGCCGACGGGTTCGGGTGGTCACAGGCCCAGATGGCCGGTGATCATGTCGTGTACGACCAGGCATGCCGCGCCGCGGGCACCGTTCCATTCGCCGGTTTCTTCGATCACCTCGACATTGCCGGGATCGATGCCCCTGCCGTAGACGTGTTCCTGGAGCGCCTCGCGCATGGCGCGGTCGTAGTGCTTGTCGAAGACGACCGGGGAGGACCCGTCGGCCCGGGTGATGGCCGGGCCGGTCAGGACGATGCGGGAGGTGTCGAGCAGGTCGACCAGAACCGACAGGCCGGTGCCGAGGTACGTGCCGGCCTGGGTGAAGGCCCGGATGGCCTGGTCATTGCTCTCGTCGGCGAGCTTGCGGGCCTCCTCCAGACTGCCGGCCTTGGCGACGGCGAGGATGGCGTCGCGGGTCGACATGGCCTCCAGGCACCCGTTGTCGCCGCAACGACACGGATAGCCATCGGGTTTGGCCAGAGTGTTGCCCAGCTCCAGGCTCTTGCCGGTGGCCCCGCGGTAGATTTCCTGGTCGATGAAATGCGTAGCACCGATACCCTTTTCGGTAACCAGCACGACGGTGAACGGCGCGTCGTTGAAGTAGGCGCCACCACCGTAGAGTTGGTAGGCGGCGGCGCGCCCGTTGGCGTCGTTGTCCACCACGATGTCGCTCTTGTCGACACCGGTCACATCCCTGATCCGCTGGCGCAGATGTACGGAGGGGCCCCATTCTTCTTTCTGGTTCCCGGTGGCGCCCCATCGCAGGTCGGGCGAGAACAGCACCTCGCCGGTGTGGCGGTTGATGTGGCCGCCCAGGGATACTCCGATCCCGACCACGGGATTCGGTCCTTGATCCAGCGCGTCGGGGTACTGGTCGCGAATGCGTCCGAGCAGCCGTGCTTCGAGCGAGTTGAACAGATTTCGAATGGTGTCCACGACCTTGTCCTCGTCCACCCACTCCTTATCCGTCCGCGCCTCAGGCCCCAGGTCGGCGACCTGATGCAGAACGGCCTGGCCGGCCAGGTTCATGACCACTCCCACCACCTTGTCGGCGGAGATCTCGAACCCGAGGGTGTGACGGGTGCGGTGGTCGACGACCACGGGCTTGGGCCGCCTTCCCTGGGAGGCGGCGCGGCCGGCGGAGATGCGCACCAACTGGCGCTCCTCCAGATCCTTCACCAGCGCGCTGACCGTGCCGGCGGATAGGTCCAAGAGCGCGGCGATGTCCCGAGTGGAGGGACCGTCCACCGTGACGATGGTGGAGAAGACACGTTCCAGGTTGCGGGTGGCCACACCTTTCTTCCGCACGGAGGGCCGGTAACCCAGATGCCGGGCCTTACTGATCTGGTCGCGGGCCTGCTGCACCGTGAGGCGCGGCCCGTACTGGTCGGCTGACATGCCGGAGTCCTTTCGCACGAGTTGATCGCTGGGTCGGGGTGAGTCCGATGCCGGAGAGATGAGAATGCGTGGGGGGCGGGTCACGGCTCACCAGGAAAGCGACGGGGACCTGCGAGGGGAAACGCCGCATGGGGATGTAGGTGATCGCGTCGCCGGGGCGAAGACACGCACACTTCCCCTCCGATCGCTCTCCGACGGGGTGGTGGTAGTGGTGGTCGCGGCAGTGGGTGTAGCTGCGGGCATCGCGGGGGGTCAGTTCCAACTCCACCGGCTCGGCGGCGCTTCCGTTCTCCCCGCGCACGATGCCGGGCTTGGCCTCGTGCGGCATATGCACGACCACACCGGATCTGCGCTCAGGGCCTTGCAGGGCATCGGCGGGCTCCCAACGATGGAACAGGTCCCCTTCCTCGGCAAGACCGGCGCAGGCCAGGACGTCCTCGTTCAGCGCGGCGACCAGGTGGCGACGAAATATCACCACTCGCCACCGAGCCCTACGCAGAAGAGCTACCCGCGGGATCGATTCGGGGGCCAAGAGCACGTACCGGTTCCTTTTGACCGTGAGCGCCCATACCGCGTGGACTGCCTCGGTGTATGCCTGCACGGCGAGGAAACGCAGCTCGTTGGCCAGGACGGTCGCATGCAGGTCCCGGCCGATGGAATCGAGATCGGCGGGGATGATTCCGTCGAAATCCCGAACGATATCGTGAATGCTTTTGAGTCCTCTATCTACAATCTTTGCGCTGTCATGGTTTCCCATACACATGAGTTGAGCTCACTCCCTTGTGAACAAACCGTGGACATGGAAGCCGTGAGAGCTTCGATGACCGACGGCCGGGATCCGTTCTCTCGCAAGCCCGGTCATCGGTGTCCACCGGTCCCGCCGATCAGGCGGGGGTGGGATCGGGGTAGTCCTGGAGGTGACCCGGGGCAGGCGGCGGACCACCCCGCACCGCCGTCATCAGCAGCAGCAGCGTCGTGTAGACGGTAATGACGGCAACGTTGTGCTCACCGGGATCGAAATGCTGATAAGCGAGCCCCAGGGGAGCCACGTGGAGGGCGGTGAGAACCGCGCGTGCACGGACCACCCCGGGTGCGCGCCACAGCAGCGTGACGCCCTGCACCAAGTGGATGATTGCCACAACTGTGCGGGGGCTGTCTTCGGGCGGGATCGACATGAGCGGGCCCCTTCGTAGGCACGGATCTGGACGAACACGATGCCCACTGAAAGAAACCAGCGATGGCCCGAACGTGCGTTGAGCTATCGGCCCCGAAATAACAGGGCGCTCTTATAGTTTCGTAGAGTACGTAGAAGCAATCGCTGAAGCAAGGGTCTCGAGGCGGAGAAAACGTTCACCTCCCGAACACAAGACCCTCGCGAGTACACGGGTCAATTGTCCGGAACCCTTCCAGGGAAGAGCATAGGCCGAGAAGGCTCGATGTTTTCGCAGTTCAGCGCCATAGTCGCGTCGTCGCCGACCTTCGTCACCGGACGGATGCCAGGGGGTTTCGCGCACTGGTCACTGTGGTCGCCTGCGGGACAGCGCGCGTCACCGGCCCTGGACAGCGAAGGACAGACGCCGCCGATGTGTGTGGGTTCGCGCCGCTCGGCAGAGGTGTGTCCGATGGGCCTTCCGTCCGCAGACGGGCGACCCGACGAGCACTCGATACGGTCCGAGCCGATTACCGCGCCGGCAGTGCACCGATGATGGCCTGCCAGGCTGAAGGTTCATTTCTCGTCGGCTTCGATTCGTTGCGACCGCCGGTTCGGCAACAGCCGCTGGTCGGTCCGGATCGATATCGCGCCCACCGACCGCGGGCGGCGACCGGCGAGCCGTTCGGCGCCGATCCGCGCACCCGGAAATCGGGTGCCGAGCTCACTGCGTCATGGTGCCCAGCACCGCCGCCGTCGCGTCGGCGACCGCGGCATCGGCGCCCGCGGCCATCGGATACCCCGTGGTGGAGCGGCTGAAGACGACCAGCACCAGCGAGCTGCCGGTGGGACTCCACACCACACCGGCGTCGTTGGCGGTGCCGTAGGCGCCGCTGCCGGTCTTGTCCGCCGCCACCCAGCCGACCGGAAGACCCGCGCGCAGGCGCTGGCGTGAGGTGACGCTCGACCGCATCCAGCTGGTGAGCATGCGCCGATACTCGGTACTCAGGCCGTCACCGAGGATCAGCTTGCGGTAGCCGGCGGCGAGCGCGGACGCGGTACCGGTGTCGCGGGGATCGCCGGCGCGCGCCTCGTTGAGCTCCGGCTCCCATCGATCCAACCGGGTCTGCGAATCGTTGATCGACCGCGCGAATTCGGTGACGGCACCGGGCCCGCCGAGCCGGCGCAGCAGCAGATTCGCCGCCGTATTGTCGCTGCGTACCAGCGCGGCCCGGCTCAGCTCGTAATAGCTCATGAGCTCGCCGACGTGATCGCTGACCACCGGCGAGCTCATCACGATGTCCTGCCGGGTTATCGGCACCTTGTCGTTCAGATCCAGCTGCTTACGCTCGGCGAGCCGCAGAATCGCGGCCACCGCGTACACCTTGAAGGTGGAGCACAGCGCGAATCGATCGTCGGCGTTCCACTCGAAGGTCCGCCCACCCCGGGTATCGACCGCGGCGATCCCGAAGAGCACATTGTATTTCGCCTGCAGCGTCATCAGCGTATTGCTCAGGTCCACGGTCTTCTGCTCGACCGTGGGGGGCGCGGCCGGTGTGCCGGTATCGGCACCCCCGCAGGCAGCGGACAGTGCGACCGCGGTCAGGACGAGGGCCAGTGATCGCCGACTCGCCGGGACGCGGTGTGCGGATCGGTTCGGTTTCACCCCCGCAGCAGACACCGGCCGCTCGGCGGCCGCCAATATCCGACACTCCCGCATACCAGTCGCATTTGATATGCATGCAGGTAGATGCTAATTTCCTTGCTCGAAACGGCCCAGGAATCCGCAGTTCGGAAGCCGCTCTCCGGGTCGCTGGTTCAATATCGCTATGGACCTGATCCGACACCTCGGCTATTTCGTCGCGATCGCCGACGAAGGCCATTTCGGGCGGGCCGCCACCGTACTGGATATGACGCAGCCGCCGCTCTCCCAGGGCTTGCGGCGGCTGGAGAGCCGGTTGGGCGTCGAGCTGGTGCACCGCACCCGGCAGGGCGCGGTGCTCACGGCGGCCGGCCGGCAATTGCTGCCCCGGGCCCGGTTGCTGGTCGACGACGCGGAAAGGCTGCTCGCCGAAGCACAGCGGATAGCCCGCACCCGCGGCACGGTGCACTGGGGTGCCACCTGCGCTCTACCCGACCGGATCGTCACCGCCTGCGTCACCGCGCTGCGGACCGGAAACACCTCCGGCGAAGCGGTTTCCACCGATACGGGTACGACGGTGGATCTGGTGGCGGCCGTCCGGTCCGGGCTGTGCGATCTGGCGGTGATCGAGCATCCCGCACTGGTGGACGGGGTGGAGGCCCGGTCGGTGGTGAAACTCCCACGCTGGATCGTCGTACCGGCCGATCATCGCAGCGCGGCCACCGAACGACCCACCTTCCCCATGCTGGCCGATCTGACACACGCCGCGTATCCACGTGCCGCGAATCCCCCGGCCTCCGACACGGTCCGCGATCTGCTGCGTGAACGCGGCCTGGACGCGCAGACGGTCACCGTCCACGACGACCGCGCGGTGCTCGCCGCGGTCGCCGCGGGCGCGAGTTTCGGACTGACCACCACACCGCCCTCCGATATCCCGGGTGTCGCCTGGCTGCGGATGGCCCCGCAGGCGGTGGCGTTACGCTGCCGGGTGATCCACCGGGCCGGTGCGGAGGACCAGGCGAACGCGGTCGACCGGGTGCTCTACCGGGAGCGCCTGCGATGACCACGGCCGAGCGGATTCGGGCCGTGTTCGCCGATGCCGGCTGCACCGGACGGCTGCACGCCCGCCGCTGCGACGGCAGCGCCGCGGAGATCTCCATCGGCGGGACCGATCGGGTGGTCACCGCGTCCGTGTACAAGCTCCCGCTGCTACTCGCGTACTGCCGCGCCGTGGACGCCGGTCGCCTGGACCCGCTGGCGCGGCTCACGCTGACTCCCTCGGAATGCACACCCGGCCCCACCGGGATCTCCGCCCTGCACGATCCGGTCACGATGAGCCG
Source organism: Nocardia rhamnosiphila NBRC 108938 (assembly GCF_000720425.1). Lineage (GTDB taxonomy): Bacteria > Actinomycetota > Actinomycetes > Mycobacteriales > Mycobacteriaceae > Nocardia > Nocardia rhamnosiphila. The sequence continues at coordinate 333,523 of NZ_JOAJ01000002.1, forward strand.
ACGTGATCTCGCGACCTCCATGATGACCGTCTCCGACAACGCGGCCGCGGATCTGCTGCTCGGCGAGATCGGGCTGGCCGCGATACACGAGCTGCTGGAATCGCTGGGATTGGCGCTGACCCGGCTGGTCGGCGGTACCGCCGATATCCAGCGCAGCCTGGTGCGCGATACCGACACCCACGGTACGGCCGAGGCGTTCAGCGCCCTGGCCGACAACGACGAGGCCTGGACGGTCTCCGCCTACGATCCCGCGTATACGAGCGCGACCACGCCGGAGGAGATGACCCGGTTGCTGACCGCGCTCTGGCGCGGGGAGGTGTTGTCGGGCGAGCAAACCGATTTCGCCCGTGCGGTCATGCGCCGCCAGGTCTGGCCGCACCGGATCGCGGCCGGATTCCCGCATCGCGGGGTGGCGGTGGCCGGGAAGACGGGCACGATCGGCATCATCCGCAACGAGGTCGCCGTGGTGGAGTTCCCCGGCGAACACCCGGTCGCGGTGGCCGTTTTCACCCGGGCCGCCCGCGCCGACCCCGCCCTCCCGGCCGTGGACGCCGCGATCGCCGAGGCCGCGCGGATCGCGGTGACCGAGTTACGCCGGGCGCTGCCCACCGAGTGAACGCGTAACGAATCTCCGCGGGTCATTCCCCGGTGACCAGCAGATCCGCCCGATACTCCCCGCTGGGAACCGGCCCGCTCGCCTGCGGCGACGGCCGGAGCGCGACCAGTTCGATCCGGTACCGGCCCACGGTCACCCCGGTGGCGAACTGCTGATTCGTATGGAGTTCGTGCCGGTAACGCTGCGCCCCGACGGTCACTTCGGTGACCACCGTCGCGTCGCCTTCCCATACACACGCCGTCCCCGCCGGACACCGGCCGTCGGCGGACACCTTTTCGAAGGCCACCGTCAGCCGGTCGTCGTCCGGCCGGGCCGTTTCGCCAGGTGCCAGCGTGAACTCGGTACCGAGTTGCGGGGAGGCAGGAGGCGGCTCGGCCGACGCACCGCATCCCGCCGCGGCCGCCAGTACCCCGGTCACTACTGCCCATCGGCCGATTCGCTTGGCGCGCATGGCAGCCGATCATCGCACATCGCCGGGCCGAGGTCCGGCATACCGGAACCACCCGAGAGAGCTCCGGATCACTCCGGAACCGCCGGAACGACCGCCGGCCGGACCCTCCTCGCTTCGCGCAGTCGAAGCCAGAGCGGGTCGGCCGTAAATGTCGGCCCGAAGTGAGCACCCAGCCGGTTGAGCGCGTCCGGATCCCCGAATACGACTCAGGGCGCGGACTCAGGCGGCGGCGCGGCCCGGACAGTGGCACGTCCGGACCGCGACCGCGCGAACCTCTCGGCTACTTGAGCATCGACCCGCAGTCCACGGGCAGTGTCACGCCGGTGAGATAGCGGGCTTCGTCGGAGGACAGGTACAGCACCGCGTTGCTGATATCGATCGGATCCACCCACGGCACCGGCAGGGTGTGGAACAGCTGGCAGATCGGCGCCATATCGTCGGCGGTCGGGTTCTCCAGATCCGGGCGGAACATCTTGAAGGTTTTCTCGTTCATGATCATCGCGGTGCTCACGTGCGTCGGGTGCACCGAGTTGACCCGGATATTGTGCTGTCCGAGTTCCACCGCGAAAGCCCGCATCAGGCCGACCACACCATGTTTGGCGGAGACGTAGTGACCGGTCTGCGGGTAGGCCTTGAGACCACCGACCGAGCTGGTGAGCACGATCGAACCGCCGCGGCCGCCCTCCAGGATATGCGGGACACCGGCCTTCACCGATTTCCACACACCGCTGAGGTTGACGTCGATCATGTCCTGCCAGACCTCTTCGTCGGTCTCGGCGAGTGTATCGCCGCCGCTGGCGATACCGGCGTTGGCGACGATGATGTCGAGCCGGCCCAGCGTGCCGACCGCCTCGGCGAGCGCGGCCTTCAGGGCGGCCGAATCACGCACGTCGACCTCGGCGGTGACGACCCTGCGACCGGTGGCCTTGACCAGTTCCTCGGTTTCGACGAGATCGTCCGGTGTGGCCAGCGGGATCTCCACAGTGTCGATCGGTTTACAGATATCGATGGCGATGATGTCGGCGCCCTCTTCGGCCAGCCGCACCGCGTGGCTGCGGCCCTGGCCGCGGGCCGCACCGGTGATGAAGGCGACCTTGCCCTCGACCCGTCCGGTCATGACTTCCTCTTTTCGTCGTTCCGGCCGCGGTGACCGGCCGGATTCTGTTGCCGATGTGTCTATTTCAGCGCTTCGGGGTGTAGGTGATGTGCAGGTCGGTCAGGCCGCGCAGGATGAATGTCGGCTCGAAGTTGAAGGTCGGATTCTCCAGTGAGCCGTGCTTTTCCGGGTCGATCCGGATATCGAGCATCCGGTCCAGGATCCGTTCCAGCGACACCCGGCCCTCGACGCGGGCCAGCGGACTGCCCGGGCAGGTGTGCACGCCCCGGCCGAAAGCCATGTGCTCCCGGAAATTCGGGCGGTCGAGATCGAATTCGTGCGGGTTGGTGAACCGCCGCGGGTCGCGATTGGCCGCGCCCGGGCAGACCATCACCAGCGAACCCGCTTCCAGCGGCACGTCGCCGATCTCCACCGGTTTCTTCGCCAGCCGGAAACCGCTCTTCACCGGTGCCTGCATCCGCAACGTCTCCTCGATGAACACCGGGATTCGGCTGCGGTCGGCGCGCAGTGCGTCCTGCAGGTCGGGGCGGGTGGCCATGAACTGCATGGCGCTGCCGAGTAATTTCGCGGTGGTTTCCTGGCCGGCGCCGAAGAGGAAGGTCGCGGTACGTACCACCTCGATCACCTCCGGCGTCGACCCGTCGGGATACTTCGCCTGGGCCAGCGAGGTCAGCACATCGTCCTGCGGGTTCGAGCGCCGGTCGGAGATGAGTTCACTGAACAGGTTGTCCAGCCATTCCAGCGGATTGACCGGCACGATCTCCTTGTCGATCGAACCCACCGTCGGCCCGCCGGCCAGGTTGATGCGCAGTTCCTCGTGATATTCCTCCGGTACCCCCAGCAGGTCGGCGATCACGAGCAGTGTGAAGACCTTGGCGTAGGCGGAGAGGAATTCGCAGCTGCCGTCGTCTATGAACTCGTCGAGCTGTTTGTCGGCGAGTTTCCACATGAACTCCTCGTTCTCCTTCAGCCGGGAGGGCACGAGCAGTTTGTTGAGCAGCGAGCGGGCGGCGGTGTGATCGGGCGGATCCATGGTGACCATGTGCTCGTGCATCGGGAGTTGTTCGCGATGCGCGGCGATCTGGCCGGTGATGTCGTCGCCCTCGGGGGTGAAGGGCAGCGGCGGGAAGGGACCACCGACGGCGATGCACGAGGAGAAGGTGTCGGAATCGCGGAGGACGTCGATGGCTTCCTCGTAGCCGGTGACCGCCCAGACACCGTAGTTGGGTTCCCGGGTCACCGGGCATTTGGCGCGCAGATGGTCGTAGTACGGATGCGGGTCGGGTACCAGCGCGGGATCGGTGAAGTAGTCGACCGTATCGAAATCGGTCACGGGAACCTCCTGATATCAACAGACTCTTGTCGCCAACCGTGGATCACCGGTTGATACGGCTCGGTTGCTCCGCGGCCCTCTCGGACTGTCGCCGCCGGAAGCCGTCCTTCGGCGCGCGCTGCTGCTCCGGTCGCCCACAGCCGCCTCCTCGCGCCGTCACACACTCCATCCGAGGCCGCGGCCGTACCCCGGTACCGGGCCGGGACGACTGCTGAGCGATCGCTCAGATGTGATGCTGAGCACATGCTTAGCATGGGCGGAGGGAGCGCGTCAACAGTCGTCACCCGCGGGATACGATCGCCGGTGATCTCGCGACCGGCGTGGTAATACGGAAAGCCCAGAGGAGGCCTGAACATGTCATCACCCCGCCGGCTCGGCGCACCCGAGGCCAAGAACCGCGGCGTCCTGATGGACGCGGCGGAGCAGCTGATGCTGGAACAGGGCTGGGCCGCGGTGACCTCGCGACGACTCGCCGAACACGCCGGTCTCAAGCCCCAATTGGTGCACTACTACTTCCGGTCGATGGACGACCTGTTCCTTGCGGTGTTCCGGCGCCGCGCCGAACAGGGCCTGGAGACCCTCGCGCAAGTACTGAAATCCGACCGGCCACTGCACGCGCTGTGGGAGTTCAGTACCGATACCACCGCCGCCCGGTTCACCATGGAGTTCGTCGGCCTGGCCAATCACAAACCGGCGATCCGCGCCGAGGTGGTGCGCTATTCCGAGCGGTTCCGCGCGGCGCAGACCGAGGCGCTGGCCCGGCTGCTCAACGGCTACGGCGTGGACACCGGCCGATTTCCCGCCGATGTGCTCTCGGTGCTGATGACGAGCGCGGCGCGGATGGTCGTGCTGGAACAGGCTCTCGGAATGACGGCGGGACACGCCGAAACCTTCGCGTTCGCCGAACGCGAGATCGGTCTTCTCGAGGACGGGGCGTAGCCGGCGGCTCATCCGGGCCTCATTTCCCGCGGTTCATCACCCGGTCGGCCGCCGCCCAGTGCGCGTCGGCCACCCAGAGTTCGGCGAAGGCCGCCACTGCCTCCTGCGGGCTCGCGCCGTCGACGACTCGTTTGATCGCACCGGCGGAGGGGTTGGCCAGAGCCCGGGCCAGAGCGCGCCAGCCCGCGTCGAAGTCCGCGCGCGGCAGCACCCGGTCGACCAGGCCGAGACGTTCGGCGTCGGGGGCCGACAGGATCTCACCCGAGCCCGCCAGTAGTAGCGCGCGGCTGCGGCCGATCAGCCGCGACAATCGTTCCGCGCCGCCCCAGGCCGGCATGATCGCCAGTGCCACCTGGTTGAAACCGATCTTGATATCGTCCGCGGCGATCCGGATATCGGCCGCGACGGCGACTTCGGCGCCGCCACCCAGCGCATGACCGTTCAGCGCCGCGATCACCGGCCCCGGGAACCGCTCGAGCTTGTCGCAGACCTCCCGCATCCGGTTCGCCATGGCGGTCGCCTGCGCCACGGTGCGCAGCGCGGCCAGCTCCTTCAGATCTCCGCCGGAAACGAACGCCCGGTCCCCGGCCCCGGTGATCACCAGAGCCCGGGCGCCGGCCGCACCGTCGATCGCCTTGCCGAGTTCGTCCATCGTGTCCAGGGCGATGGCGTTGCGCGCGTGCGGCCGGTTGATGGTGACGACGGCCAGACCGTCCGCCAGTTCGAGCTCGATCACGACTTGTTCTCCTCGACGGAAATATGATTCTCTTACTTAGAGAACCATATACTTTCCGGTGGTTTCCGGCGGTCGGATCGGGAGTTCGCGATGCAGCATCCACGGCGCACGAGCGAGAGCCCTACGGGGTCGCGCTCCACTACCACCCCCGGGCCCGGATCGCCCCTCCGCAGGGTTCCCCCCGATCTCGCCCGTCGCTATCGCGAGGCGGGCTGGTGGACCGACGAGACCCTCGGCGAGATCCTGGCCCGCGGCCTGGCGGCGGCACCCGGCGTGACCTTCCGGGTGCACTCCCGCATCCGGCCCTGGTCGGGAACCTTCGCCGAGGTCGAACGGATCGCACGACGCCTCGCCGCCGGACTGCGCCGCCGTGGCGTGGGCCCCGGAGATATCGTCGCGTTCCAGTTGCCGAACTGGATGGAGGCGGCCGCCACCTACTGGGCTTCGGCCCTGCTCGGCACCACCGTGGTGCCGATCGCGCACTTCTACGGACGCCGGGAACTCGGCTACATCCTGGGGGCGGTATCCCCGAAGGTGTTCATCACCTGCGCACGATTCGGTCACCAGGAATTCGACCCCGACCTGTGCGCCGCGGTGCCGGTGGTGGGCGTGGTGGACCGGGATTTCGACGAACTGCTCGAACCCGAACCGATGGACGGCGTGCTGCGCGCCGACCCGGACGGTCCCGCGTGTATCGCCTTCACCTCGGGTACCACCCGGGCCCCGAAGGGAGTCGTGCACAGCCACAACACCCTGGGTTACGAAGTCCGGCAGCTGGCCGGGATGTACCCGGCCGATCGCGGCGACCAGCTCACCTCGGCACCGGTCGGGCATTTCATCGGCATGCTCAATGCCCTGCTCATCCCGGTTCTCGACGGCGCACCCGTCCACCTGCTCGACCTCTGGGACCCGGGCTGGGTACTCGAACTGATGGCGAGCGAGAACATCTGCGTCGGTGGCGGTGTGAGCTATTTCGTCACGAGCCTGCTCGACCATCCCGGCTACCGGCCCGCCCATCTCGCGCAGTTGCGCTACGCCGGTCTCGGCGGCGCGGCCGTACCCGCGGCGGTGAGCACTCGGCTCGAACAACTCGGTATCACCGTGTTCCGCTCCTACGGCAGTACCGAGCATCCGTCGATCACCGGCTCCCTGACCACCGCGCCCGCGGACAAACGCCTGTTCACCGACGGCAACGCGCTCCCGGGCGTGGAGTTCCGGCTCGGCGACGACGGCGAGATCATCAGCCGCGGACCCGATCTGTGCCTGGGCTACACCGATCCCGAACTCACCGCCCGCGCCTTCGACGCCGACGGCTGGTACCACACCGGCGATATCGGCACCGTGGATACCGACGGCTACCTCACCATCACCGATCGCCTGTCCGACATCATCATCCGCGGTGGCGAGAACGTGAGCGCGCTCGAGGTCGAAGAGGTGCTGCTCACGCTGCCGGGCGTGGCCGAAGGTGTGGCGGTGGCCGTACCCGATCCGCGTCTGGGCGAACGCACCGCCGCGGTGGTGCGCTGCCTGCCCGACCACCGGCCACCCGATATCGAGGCGCTGCGCGCGCATTTCGCCCGCGCCGGGCTGGCCAAGCAGAAGTGGCCCGAGGAACTGCATATCGTCGCCGACTTCCCGCGGACCCCCAGCGGAAAGATCCAGAAATTCGTCATCCGGCGGGAGCTGACCGCAGCGCGCGACGAGGCCGTTGCGACCGAACCATTATGAGAATACGATTCTCGTAAATAGCCAAGGAGGATTCCATGAGCAAAGTCGAGCTGCCGTACCAGCTCTTCGACGCGGACAACCATCTCTACGAGACCAAGGAAGCGCTCACCCGGCATCTCCCCAAGGAGTACGCGGGCGCCATCCAGTACGTCGAGATCAACGGCCGCACCAAGATCGCGGTCCTCGGCCAGATCAGCGAGTACATCCCCAACCCCACCTTCGAGGTCGTGGCACGCCCCGGCGCCATGGAGGAGTACTTCAAACACGGCAACCCCGAGGGCAAGAGCCGGCGCGAGATCTTCGGCAAGTCGATGAAGGCGATCGACGCCTTCCGCAATCCGGAAGCCCGGCTGAAGGTCATGGACGATCTGCAGCTGCAGCGCGCCCTGATGTTCCCGACCCTGGCCAGCCTGGTCGAGGAACGCATGCGCCACCACCCCGAACTCATCCACGCGGTAATCGAATCGCTGAACCGCTGGATGCTCGACGACTGGGGCCAGGACGGCAACTTCGTGCACTCCGGCCGGATCTTCACCGTCCCGGTGATCACGCTGCCGATCGTCGAACGCGCCATCGCCGAACTGAACTGGGCCGTCGTCGAACACGGTGCCAAGGCCATCCTGGTGCGGCCGGCGCCGGTCCCCGGATTCAAGGGGATGCGCTCTTTCGCACTGCCGGAGTTCGATCCGTTCTGGAAACGGGTCGTCGAACTCGATGTGCTGGTCACCATGCACTCCTCGGACAGCGGCTACTCCCGCTTCGACGCCGAATGGGACGGCAACAGCCTGGAGATGCTGCCGTTCCAGACCAACACCTTCGCAATGACCAATCAGTGGCGGCCGGTCACCGACGCGGTCGCGTCCTGGGTGTGCCACGGTGCGCTGAACCGCTTCCCCGACCTGAAGATCGCGGTGATCGAGAACGGTTCGGCCTGGCTCGAGCCGCTGCTGCAGCAGCTGTCCGACGTCTACAAGAAGGCGCCGGAGGGTTTCGGGTTCCGGGATCCGATCGAGGCCATCAAACAGAGCCTCTATGTGAGCCCGTTCTGGGAAGAGGATCTGGAGCGGCTGTCGCAGGTCATGGGCGCCGACCATGTGCTGTTCGGTTCCGACTGGCCGCATCCGGAGGGCCTGGCGGAGCCGGCGCGCTACATCCACGAGATCAAGGACATGCCGCTGGAGAACCAGGCCAAGATCATGGGCGGCAATCTGGCGCGGCTGCTCAAGGTATGAGTTGGGAGACCATCCCGCAGCTCGCCCTGTCGGCGGCGGACCGTTTCGGCGATACCGAAGCGGTCGTCGACGGGGACCTGCGGTGGAGTTACCGCGAACTGGTGGACCGGATCCGCCGGGCCGCGGGATCGTTCGCCGAATCCGGGATCGGCAAGGGCGACCGGGTGGCCGTCTGGGCACCCAATTCGGCGGAATGGATCGTCGCCGCCCTCGGCCTGATGACCGCGGGCGGTGTCCTGGTCCCGGTCAACACCCGGTTCAAGGCCGAGGAAGCCGCCGATGTCATCCGCCGCAGCGGCGCCCGGGCGCTGCTGGTGCAGAAGGGCTTTCTCGGCGCGGACTATCCGGCACCGCCGGGCGTACCGGTCTACGACCTGAAGTCCGATTTCCTCACCGGCGGCGCACCTTTCGAGCGAGCGGTCGCGGGCACCGATATCGCCGACATCATCTACACCTCGGGGACCACCGGGCGCCCCAAGGGCGTGATGATGAACCACCGGCAGACACTGCGGTTGTACTCGGAATGGTGCGATCTGGCCGATCTGCGCCGCGGCGACCGCTATCTGATGGTCAACCCGTTCTTCCATACCTTCGGGTTGAAAGCGGGCATCGTGTCCTCGCTGGTCCGGGGCGCGACCATGCTGCCGGTGCCGGTGTTCGACGTGGACCGGGTGATCGAACTCGTGGAGACCGAACGGATCACCATGCTGCCCGGGCCGCCGACGCTGTACCACTCGCTGCTGGAGTACCGGGGTGCGCGCGATATCTCCTCGTTGCGCGCGGCGGTGACCGGGGCGGCCGATATCCCGGTCGACCTGATCCGCCGGATCCGGGAGGAACTGCCGTTCCGGTCGATCATGACCGGTTACGGCCTCACCGAAGCCGGTACGGCCACCGCGTCGCGGCCCGGGGACACCTTCGAGCAGATCGCGACCACCGCGGGTAGCGCCTGCGACGGAATCGAATTGCGCATCGCCGACGACGGAGAAGTGCTCATCCGCGGTTACAGCGTGATGCAGGGTTACCTCGACGACCCGGAGGCCACCGCCGCGGCCGTCGATGCCGACGGCTGGCTGCACACCGGCGATCTGGGCAGTCTGGACGACGGCGGCCGGCTGAAGGTGATCGGCCGGAAGAAGGATATGTACATCGTCGGCGGGTTCAACGCCTATCCCGCCGAGATCGAAGGGTTCCTGCTGGAACATCCGGCGGTCGCGCAGGCCGCGGTGATCGGTGTCCCGGACGAGCGGATGGGCCAGGTCGGGAAGGCGTTCGTGGTGGCACGCGGACAACTCGGCGAAGCGGAGCTCATCGTCTGGGCCAGGGAACGCATGGCGGGGTACAAGGTGCCGCGGTCGGTGGTCTTCCTCGACGAGCTACCGCTCAATGCCACCGGAAAGGTCGTGAAGGATCAGCTGCGCTGAGAACAGCGGCGCGGCACCGGATCACCGGGAACTGTGCCGAGGAATCGGTGCGGCGAGATTCCACTCCGACCCGCACGGTAGCGGATCGGGCCCGTTCCCGAAGCGGTACCTCCGGCGGGTGCGCCGGGCTCCTCCGCGGAGTCCGGCGCGTCGGCATGCCCGGCGGTGGCGTCCGTGCCGGGTTTCCGCCGGCGTCCGTGCCGGGTTTTCGGCGGGATCCACCCGCGAACGATCTCGACCGGGACAACGCCCACGGTGTATCGTCGAACACAACCGAGAGTGAGATTCTCATAAAAGGAGACTTTTGATCTCCTGGTCCGGGCCGCGCCCGGCGTCGACCATGAACAGCGAGGAGCCCGGTGAATATCGACGACATGATTCTGGTGAGCATCGACGACCACGTGGTCGAGCCGCGCAATATGTTCGACAACCACGTACCGAAGAAGTACGCCGAGTACGTTCCCAAGGTCGTCGTCGACGACACAGGCATCGATCGCTGGATCTACCGGGACCGGCCCACCGGTGTCACCGGGCTCAACGCGGTCGTCTCCTGGCCGGCCGAGGAATGGGGATACGATCCCGCCGGATATGCCGAGATGCGGCCCGCCGTCTACGACATCCACGACCGGGTACGCGATATGGACGCCAACGGCGTTCTCGGCTCCATGTGCTTCCCCACCTTCACCGGTTTCAGCGCCGGGCATCTGAGCCGCGGTGGCATGGACGAGATCACCGTCGCGATGATCTCCGCCTACAACGACTGGCATATCGAGGAGTGGGCGGGCGCCTACCCCGGTCGCTTCATCCCGATCGCCATCCTGCCGCTGTGGGAGCCACAACTGGCCGTCGACGAGATCAACCGCGTCGCCGCCAAGGGCTGTCATTCGGTGACCATGCCGGAACTGCCGCATATCGACGGCCTGCCCAGCTACCACGACATCGACTACTGGGCCCCGGTCTTCCAGGCACTCAGCGATAACGACACCGTGATGAACCTGCACATCGGGCAGGGCTTCGGCGTCCTCAAGCTGGCGCCGGACGCGCCGATCGACAATCTCATGGTCCTGGCGCCCAGTATTTCGCTCATCGGTACCCAGGATCTGCTGTGGGGACCGGCCTTCCGCAGCTTCCCGAAACTCAAGGTCGCCCTGTCCGAGGGCGGCGTGGGCTGGATCCCGTTCTTCCTGGACCGTTCCGACCGGCACTACACCAACCAGCGCTGGCTGCGCCGCGATTTCGGCGGCAAGATGCCCAGCGAGGTGTTCCGGGAGCACGTCCTCGCCTGCTATGTCACGGACCCGACCTCACTGAAACTGCGGCACGAGATCGGCATCGAGAACATCGCGTGGGAATGCGACTACCCGCATTCCGATTCGCTGTGGCCGGGCGCCCCGGAATTCGTGCTCGACGAACTGCAGGGTGCCGGTGCCGACGACTCCGATATCGACAAGATCACCTGGCAGAACGCCTGCCGCTTCCTGAACTGGGACCCGTTCGCCCATACCCCGCGGGAGCAGGCGACGGTCGGCGCGCTGCGCGCGAAGGCCACCGACGTGGACCTGTCGACCACGACCCGCGCCGAGTACGCGGAGCGCTTCGCGGCCAAGCACGCGAGCTGAGCCGGGGTAGCCCGCGTTCCCGAGAAGGCGCCGAACATGCGGACCCCGTGCCGGGCTCGGGGAGACCGACCCGGAGTCGGAGATGTTCCGCGAATGCGCATCCGCGCCCACGGCGGCCGGAGTCTCCAGCGGTCGGTGGCCCGAGTCTTTCCGGGCCGGTGGCTACCGTAGGTTGCCACCGGCCCGGTCCGGTTACGCCTCCCGGCCGGCAATCACGCCGGGTTCGCGGGCACCCACGGTCGCGGCTCGCCCTCCCCGGCGCCGCGGTAGCCGGCACCGTCGTGGATGTGCAGGATCGCATCGGCGGCATCGATCGAGGCTCGATCGAGCGGGAAGTAGCCGTGCGCCGGGGTGTGGTCGTCGCGGGTACGGGCGGTGGGGATCTCGGTGGGTGCGATCAGTCCCCGATCCGGGATACGGGTCTGCAGGAACCCCTCGTAGGTGCCGGGGTCGGGTTCGAGCAGGTCGAAGGTCTCGTCGCGCCCCAGGCTGCCGAGGACCAGAGCGTAGCCCGTGCCCACCAGAGAGTGCACGACGGCGCCGGCGCTGTGCCAGTCGAGTTCCATGGGCCCCATGGTCATATGGCTCGGGTTCCGTTGCAGATGCGCGTTCTGGGCGAATACCAGCGTCGGGCCCCGGCCGGCCTCGAAGCGGCGGATATCGAGGAGGTTCTGTGCCATCAGCGCGTCCCGGGCGGCACACATACGGGTCCAGCGGTCGGCCTGTTCGACGCGGCGGGCCGCCAGCCCGTGGTACCGCAGCAGACCGAGTCCGGCGGTGAGATATGTTTCGGCCCGGAACCATTCGGCACGTGAGGTTTTCTCCATCAGCTCCGGCGCCCGCAGATAGAGCTCGGTGAGCATATCGTCGGCGTGCACCCGGAGGGCGCCGGCCGCCGCGGTCGCACCGATCGATTCCGCCGGATCCATGACCGCCTCCGTGCGATGCCACCGTTCGTCCGCACCGAGCAGGCCGGCCAGCTCGAGGTCGAGGCCCAGGTAGTCGCGGGCGTATTCGAGGTAGCGGCGCGGACTGAACGCGCTCATCGTCTCCGCGGAGATATCGAAGCCGTGGAACGACAACCGCTCGGCGGCGGGCCGCCCCTCGTTGTATTCCCGCATCCAGGCGACCAGCTGCCGGTTCGCGGCGAGACCACCGAACCCGTGCGAGAAACCCTCGTCCATGGCCGTATCGAGGGTGCCCACACCCTGCTGGACATAGTCGTTCACGGTGAGGGCGGCCACCCGATCGGTCTCCAGGGCGATCGAGCGATAGCCGCGGCCCGCCAGTTCGGCGAAGAGCTCGTTGCGGGTCCAGGCAAAGGCGGGTTCGAGATGGGTCGGTTCGCCGAATGCCAGCAGCTCAGGAGAGGTGGTGAGCAGGGTATCGATATCGAAGTTCATTTCTTCGATCGTATCTTTGAAGGCCCGGTTGATACTTTCTTCACCTCTACGCGTTGATCGGGCGGTAAAGTTTCAAACCGATGATCACCCTGCGACCGGCCGACCTCGCGCGCGAGCACGGACTCTCGACCCAGGCGGTCCGCAATTACGAACGAGACGGATACCTCCCGGCCGCCGAACGCACGGCGAGCGGCTACCGGGTCTACACCGAGGTCCACGCGGCGGCCCTGCGCGCCTTTCTCGCCCTGGTCGCGGCATACGGGCACGCACTCGCCGGCCGGATCATGACCGAACTGCACACCGGCGACCTGGACAACGCCCTGAAACTCATCGACCGCGGGCACCAGCAATTGCTGCGGGACCGCGAAACCCTGGAGACGGTCCGCCGGGCCATCGCGCACCTGCCTACCGGGCACGACCCCGACCCCGGCCGTTCACGTGCGACCACCGACCGCACTGTGGGCGAGCTGGCCCACCACCTCCACCTCACCCCGGCCACCCTGCGCGCGTGGGAAGCCGCGGGAATTCTCATCCCCCAGCGCGACCCGGGCACCGGCTACCGGATCTACCGCGCGCCCGATATCCGTGACGCCGAACTGGCCCACCTGCTCCGGCGCGGGGGCTACGGGCTGGAACGTATCGCCACGGTGGTCGCACAGGTCCGGACAGCCGGCGGCACCGACGCCCTGACGACCGCGCTGGCCGCCTGGCAGCGCCGGCTCACCGACCAGGGGCTCGCCATGCTGCGGGCAGCGGGCCGGCTCGGAGAGTATGTGCCCCACCTCCCGCACGGAGACCGGGAGCGGCCGGGATGACCGTGGCTCGTCGCTCGCGGGGTGCGCGGCGAATGTGCGTATTCAGGGGTGTTCGGCGGCGTAGTTCTCGCGCCATCGGTCGATGAGAGGGACCAGTTCATTGAGCATGAAGGTGTAGAAATCCTGCATTTCGTGCATGCGCCGCGCGGTGACGGTATCGGGCCCGGTGGCGTCGAGGCCTTCTTGCGCGGAGTCGCGCATGGTGGCGAGCACGCTGTTCTGCTGCGACATCAACGCCGCCCAGGCTCCGGCCCGGAACCGGTAGTGGTCACGGCGGCTCCCGGGCGCGGGAACGCGTTCGATGAACCCTATCGGGGTGAGGTGTTTGATCGCGGTCGACACGGCGCCGGAGCTGATCGAGAGCTCTTCACACAGGTCGGCGGCGGTCATGGTGTCCTGCTCGGTGTAGAGCAGGGCGGTCAGTACCCGGGCGGTGGAGCGTTGCATCCCACCGCCGGCCGACAGGACCAAGGCCAGTTTCTCGGCGGCTTCACGCAATCGCTCGTTGGTGCCCATGCCCGTCAAAATATCAGAAGGATGAGCATTCTGAATATTTACAAATCTCTGAACTCTGGATAGTTTCTGCTCATGGTGAAAGCAATCGAGCTGCACGGGCTCACGAAGACCTACGGCTCGTCCCGCGGTCTGGCCGGATTGTCGCTATCGGTGGAGAGGGGGGAGGTCTTCGGCTATCTCGGGCCCAACGGCGCCGGGAAATCCACCACCATCCGGCTGCTGCTCGATCTGATCAGGCCCACGGCCGGCACTGCTCGGGTCCTCGGCATGGAACCTCGTGCCGATACGGTGGCGCTGCACGCGCGGCTGGGCTATCTGGCCGGGGATTTCGTCACGCCGGGACGTCAGCGGGTCGGTGCGGCCCTGCGATTCCTGGCCGCGCTGCGGGGCGGAGCGGGAGCCGACCACATCGATGGACTGTGTGAGCGGCTGGAGTTGGATCAGGGGGCGCGGACCTCGGCGCTGTCGAAGGGTAATCGGCAGAAGGTGGGATTGGTGCAGGCGTTCATGCACAACCCGGAGCTGCTGATCCTCGATGAACCCACCAGCGGGCTGGACCCGTTGGCGCAGCAGACGTTCCTGGACATGGTGACCGAGGCCGCGGCCGCCGGGCAGACGGTGTTCATGTCCAGCCACATCATGAGCGAGGTCGAGGCAGTCGCCGACCGGGTCGCGATCATCCGCGAGGGACGACTGGTCGCGCTCGACACCGTGGCGGGCCTGCGTGCCGACGCGGTCCGTGACGTCGAGGTCGGCTTCACGAACACGGTCGAAGCCGGCGAGTTCGCGGCGTTGCCGGGCGTCACGGGCGTGCGGGTCGAGGCGAACACTCTCCGCTGCCAGGTGACCGGCAGCCCGGACGCACTGCTGCGTGCGCTGGCCGGCTATCACGTGGCCGGGCTGCTGGTCACCGAACCAGCCCTCGAGGACCTGTTCCACAGCTACTACACCGGAGAAGCCGATGCTGCCTGACCTCTACACCCGCACCCTGGCCGACAACCGCCGTGCCCTGCTGGCGTGGTCCGCCGGTATCGCCGCGGTGGGGTCGGCCTATGCCGCGTTCTATCCGCAGGTCTCCGAGGGCGGTATGGCCGACACCGTGGCGAACTACCCCGAGGCGATGCGCGAAGCCCTGCGGATACAGGATATGAGCTCCGCGGCCGGATATCTCGGGTCCACCGTGTTCGGGTTGCTGCTGCCGCTGCTGGTCACCGCCTTCGGGATCACCTTCGGTGCCCGCTTGATCGCCGGCGACGAGGAAACCGGATACCTGGACCTGCTGCTGGCCCATCCGCTGGGCCGCATCCCGCTGGCGCTCCAGCGTTTCGCCGCCCTGGCCACCGGCGCGGCCGGCATCGCGCTGCTGGTCTTCGCCGCGATGATGGCGATCCGATCCGGCGCCGACCTCGACAGCGTCGGTATCGCCGGGTTCGCCGGCCAATGCGTGCACCTGGCGCTGCTCGGCACCACCTTCGGAGCCCTGGCCATCGGCCTGGGCGCGGCGATGGGCACCCGCGGACCCGCACTCGGTATCGCGGCCGGGATCGGAGTGTTCACCTACGTGGCGGGCAACCTCGCCGGTGTGATCGGCGCCGACCGGCTGAAATACCTGTCCCCGTTCCACTACTACATCGGCGGTGAACCCCTGCGCCATGGCCTGCAACCCGGCGATGCCGCGGTCCTGCTCGCACTCACTCTCGTCCTGCTCGCTCTCGGGTTCTGGCGATTCGACCGCCGGGACCTACGCTCCTGACCGAGCACCGGGATGCCCCGTAGCACAGTGAATGGCTGCGGGGCCTTTCTCGACACGGCCACGGCGGAGCATCGAAGCCCGCCTACCGCCGCGACACTCCCAGAAGCCGGCGGTGACCGGCGGTATCGGACCGCACGCCTGCATCCGGCGGGCCGAACGTGGATACTGCGAACACGGACAGCCGTTCCCCGAGACGAGAGGAGCAGCGAGAGTGCGATACATCGCGAACACCCTGGGCGTCCTCGCCACCGGCGCGGCGCTCACGCTGACCGTCCCGCTCAGCGCGCACGCGGAGGCCGGCGACTTCGTCTACGTATCACAGAAGGGCGGCCCGGCCGTATTGAGCGATCCGGTGCCCGATCGATGCCACAACACGCCGGGCGCCGCCGGGATGCTCGCCAACGACACCCGGTTGCGGGTAGCCGCGTTCCCCGGGCCGAACTGCGAGGGCGCCCCCTCCGCCCCGGAGCAGCAGTCGGCGTTCGAGAGCGTGGTCTTCAGCGAATAGGCCGTACCCGGAACCCGAGGAGTACCGGGCAACCCGTTCCCGATCCGGATTCCGTGGTCGAACCCGGAGTTCCGACCGGGTCAGAAGCCGCGCAAGCGGTCGGGCACCACGCGGAGCGGCACCGAATACTCGGCACGGAACTGATCACCGGTCATGGCCAGCTCGGCCAGCCCCGACTCGTACTTGTCGAGATAGGCCGCGATCTCATCCGCGTCGACGGGGGGCTCGAGTTGGGCAGCACCGCCGAAGACCACCACTTCTCCCCCGCTCTCGGTGCTGTTGAAATGCAGCGCAACCCGCGGGTTACTGGCGATATTGCGCAGCTTGGGACGGTCGGGCTGACTGAATATCAGGAAGCTGTGCCCGTCCCAGCGGAACCACACCGGGTTGGGCTGCGGGGTCCCGGTGGGGCCCACGGTGGTCAGCCAGATGATCTGCTCGCGGTCCAGCCGCTCGGCCACACGGGCGCCGAAATCCGTTGCGGGGTCGATCAGATGCGCGCGCGGTGTCGTCATGAGCGGCCTCCGGGGGGATGGGCGGGCGGGATGCGCCCGGAACAACATTCGGGCCCACGCGAGGATTCCCGCCCGAGAACGCGGTTGCCCTGCGTTCCGGTAAGTATCCGGTAACTATTTTTATAGGTCACTTTTCCGTTAAATCCGGGCTTGCCCGGCCGGGGTCGTGCAAAACTTCAGCGATTCATCCTTCCCGCTGAAAGAAGCCTCGATGAAAACCCTGTCCATCCTGGGCACCGCCGCCCTCGCCGCCGCGTCGTTCGGCCTGATGGCAGCCGCGCCGGCCGGCGCCGCACCGGCCGGATGCCACGCCTCCTACGACCCCTGCGTACCCATCACCAGTGATGTCGACTGCGCCGGCGGCAGCGGTAACGGGCCCGCCTACACCGGGCGAGTGCGGGTGATCGGACCCGACGAGTACGACCTGGATCGCGACGGCAACGGAATCGGCTGCGAGAGTAGCTGAACGGACGCGCAGTGGCGCCGGCACCCTCGAGGTGCCGGCGCCACTGCGTGCGATCGGTCAGGCCACCGCGCCGCTGGTCTTCAATTCGATGATCCGCTCCCAGTCCCAGCCGAGCTCGAGCAGAACCTCCTCGGTCTGCGCCGCGAACTCCGGCCCGGGCCGCAACTCGGGAGCCGTGACATCGAACTGCACCGGACTGGAGACCAGTTCGAGCTCTCCGGCCGGGAGAATGTATTCGTTGGACCTGATCTGCTCGTCCTGTCCCACCTGGTGCGAGTCCTGGACCGGGGCCCAGGGGCCCTTGAGTGTCGCGAATTTCTTCGTCCACTCGGCCAGCGTCCGCTGCGCGATGGCCTCGCGCAGGATCTCGACCCCGGCCGCGGTATTGGCGGCGATCTGCGCCGCGTCGGCGAAGCGGGGATCCTCGGCCAGCTCCGGGCGGTCGATGTGGTGGCAGACGTCGGCCCAGAACTTACCGGGCTGCAGCATGACGAACGACAGATAGCGGTCGTCGGCCGTGCGGTAGAGGCCTGACAGTGGGTTCGCCATCGCGCCGTGGGTCCCGGGCGGAGGTGCCAGCATGGGTTCACCCTGATACGCCGACAGCGCGACCGTATGCCCCAGCGACCAGAGTCCGCTGCCCAGCAGCGAGACATCCACGACGGACGGTTCCCCGGTGCGCTCCCGCTTCAGCAACGCCGCGGCGATTCCGCCGGCCAGGTTCGTCCCGGAGATAGTGTCGCCGAAGGCCGGACCGGGCGGCTGGATCATCCCGTCGGTGCCCTCCGGGGTGATGGTGGCGGCCACACCGCCGCGACACCAGAAGGCGGTCATGTCGTAGCCGCCGCGATCGGACTCCTGGCCTCGCGGTCCCAGCGCGCTACCCCGGGCGTAGACGATCTTCGGGTTCACCGCGCGGATATCGTCGACGTCGATCCCGAACTTCGCCCGGGCCGAGGGCAGGAAACTGGTGAGGAACACATCCGCGCGTCGCGCCAGTTCGTGGATGACCTCGCGGCCCCCGGGGTTCGACATATCCACGCCGATACTGCGTTTCCCACGGTTGGCGTGCTCGATGTTCGGGTTCGGGTCGCCCTCGACCTTGAACTTGCCGATCTGGCGCAGCCCCCGCTGCGGATCGCCGGTGACCGCGTGCTCGACCTTGATCACGTTCGCGCCCCAGTCGGCGAGCACCGCGCCCGCCGAGGGGACGAACCCGTACATGGCGACCTCGAGGACCGTGATCCCCTCCAGCGGCCTGCTCCTGTGCCCATCCGGCACGAGCGAGGGCCCTGCGTGGTCACGCTCCGCTGCCGCCTCCGGGCCTGACTCGCTCATGCCGAAACCACCTCCGCGAGGGTCTTGCGCTCCATGAACTCCTCCATGCCCACGACGCCCATCTCCCGCCCGACACCGGACTGTTTGTAGCCGCCGAACGGCGCGTCCGGATGGAAGTAGTTGCCACCGTTGATGCTGAAGGTGCCGGTGCGGATCCGGCGGGCCACCCCCCGCGCCCGCTCCGCGTCGGCGCCGAAGACGCCGCCGGACAGGCCGTAGATGGAGTTGTTGGCGATCCGCACGGCGTCGTCGATATCGTCGTAGGGGATCAGCGCGAGGACCGGGCCGAACACCTCCTCCTGCGCGATCTCGCTGTCGGGGTCGACATTCGCCAGCAGGGTCGGCTTGTAGAAGTACCCCGGATCGACCTTCTCGCCGCCGGCCACCAGAGTGGCCCCCGCGGCGACCGCCCGCTCCACCAGGCCGTGCACCTTGTCGCGCTGGCGTTCACTGATCAGCGGGCCCATATAGTTCTTCGGGTCGGCCGGGTCGCCGTAGGTGATGTTGGCGAGGTTGGCGGCCACCAGTTCGGCCACCTTGTCGTGGTCGGCGCGGGGTACCAGCAGGCGGGTGGTGATCGCACAGCCCTGGCCGGCATGCGAGCAGATGCTGAACGCGGCGAACATGGCGCCCAGGTTGTAGTCGGCGTCGTCGAGCAGGATGGCCGCGGATTTTCCACCGAGCTCGAGGAAGACCTTCTTGAGGGTGGCGCTGGCGGCGGCCATGATCTTGCGACCGACCGGGGTGGAGCCGGTGAAGGACACCACGTCGACGTCGGGATGCGTGGTCATCCGTTCCCCGACGGCCACATCGGAGCCCGCGAGGATGTTCACCACCCCGGCGGGGATATCGGTGTGGTTCGCGATGAGCTCACCCAGTGCCAGCGTGATGAGCGGGGTGTCGGGGGCGCCCTTGAGCACCACCGTGCAGCCCGCGGCCAGCGCCGGCGCGAGTTTGGCGAATGCCAGCTGGTAGGGATAGTTGTACGCGGCGATGGCGGCGACGACGCCCGCGCCCTCCTTCTCCACCCAGCGCTGGTGCTGCGCACCGCGGATCTCAACCGGGCCGAGGTCCTCGGTCCAGGTGTAGTCCTTCAGCACGCCCGCGTAGTACTTGACGATCTCGAACGGGGTCTCGAGCTGGTTACCCTTGGTGAGGATGTAGCTCGCGCCGACCTCGGCGATCATCAGGGCGCGCAGGTCCTCCACATTGTCCTGCAGCGCCTGGTAGAGCTGTTCCAGGCAGCGCGCGCGGAATGCGTGGTTCGTCGACCAATCGGTGGTGTCGAACGCACGACGGGCGGCGGCCACCGCGGCGTCGACTTCGGCGACACCGGCCTCGGGCGCGTGGCCGACCACTTCCCCGTTCGCGGGGTTGAGTGAGGCCAGGGTCGCCCCGGTCTCGACCAGCTGCCCGTCGATGAGCAACCGCTGGGTGGCAGTCACCGCCTCTTCCTGCGTTGACATCCTGCCTCCTCGAAAGATTATGAAAATTGCATTCTCGTTTGAGGAGAATAGTACATTTGGCAAGGGTGGTCCGGCTGACGATTCGGCGAGCTGGAGCAATCCGAAACATCCGCAGGTCGACCGCCCGCACGCGGCTCCCGCCGATCTTGCGGAGACGAACTGTACGAGAGTACGGTTCTCCATAATCGGAATGCATATTCTTGCGTCGGTGGGCGCGGGAGAGGAGAGGCAGGCGTGAAAACCGCAGTTGTCACCGGCGGCGCCTCGGGCATCGGACTGGCCATCGCGCAGCGGCTGCGCAGCGACGGATTCCATGTCGCCGCCCTGGACCGCAACGCCGCCGCGGAGGACGATTCCGCCTACCGGGCCGATGTGACCGATCCGGACAGCATCGCCGAAGCACTCGGAGCCGTCCGCGAGAAGCTCGGCCCGGTCACCGTTCTGGTGAATGCGGCCGGAGTCGACGGATTCAAACGGTTCCAGAACATCGACTTCGCGGAATGGCAGCGGGTCATCGAGGTGAACCTGCACGGCGTCTTCCACACCATCCAGGCGGTACTGCCGGATATGATCGAGGCCGGCTGGGGCCGCATTGTGAACATCTCCTCGTCGAGCGCACAGTCGGGTCAGCCGTTCATGTCCCACTACGTATCGTCGAAATCCGCGGTCAACGGACTCACCAAATCCCTTGCGCTGGAATTGGGTCCCTCGGGTATCACGGTGAACGCGGTACCCCCGGGCTTCATCGACACCCCCATGCTGCGCCGCTCCGAGGAACGCCGGTTGCTCGGCGGCACCGTCGAGGACCATATTCAGCGCACCCCCGTGCGGCGCGTCGGCAAGCCCGAGGACATTGCCGCCACCTGCGCTTTCCTGATCTCCGAGGAGGCCGGCTATATCACCGGCCAGATCATCGGCGTCAACGGCGGACGCAACACCTGACAGCCACAGGAATCCGCCCACCGCATCCGAAGGGAAGTGACAACCGTGAAGGTCCATGTCGATCAGGAACGCTGCCAGGGGCACACCCTGTGCTCGATGATCGCCCCGAAAGCGTTCGAACTCAGTGAAATCGACGGGCATTCCTCGCCGGTCGACGAAAATGTAGCCCACGACCAAGAGGACCAGGTGCGCGAAGCGGTGCACTCCTGCCCCGAGCGCGCCATCTCGCTCACCGAGTAGTACGAGGGGCACCCGATGTCCGCCACCGAACCCACCGACCGCCTGCATCCCCGGCTCGATTTCGACCGCTACGGGCCCGCCTACCGGGAATCGTTCCAGGCGATCACCGAGCATATGCACCGGCAGTGCCCGATCGCCTGGACCGACCGCCACGACGGTTACTGGGTGGCCGCGGGAAACCGGGAGGTCTTCGAACTCGCCCGGTGCCCCTACGTCTCCAACGACCGTGACGTCGACGGCGTGCGGCGCGGATATCAGGGCATCACCATCCCCTCCACCAACCAGGCCGCCATCCGCAACGGCATCCTGGAGATGGACGACCCCGAGCACCGTGAACTGCGGGCCGTGCTCAACCCGTATCTGTCGCCCGCCGCGGTACAGCGGTGGATCCCGTTCGTCGACGAACTGGTCCGCGCCGCGCTCGACGAGAAGATCGCCACGGGCCGCATCGATTTCGTCGACGACCTGGCCAATATCGTGCCCGCCGTCCTGACCCTGGCCATGCTGGGGGTACCGCTGCGCAACTGGGCGGTCTACAGCGAGCCCGCGCACGCGACGGTGTACACCCCGCCCGACTCGCCGGAGTTCGAGCGGGTACACCGGATGCACCAGGAGATGGGCCTGGACCTCTACACCAATCTCACCGAGATCCGGGCGAATCCCCGGCCCGGCCTCATCCACGCGCTCGCGACCGAGGCGACACTGGGCGGGGAGCCCCTGTCCGATATCGAGATCCTCGGCATGCTCGGCCTGTTGATCGGCGGAGGTTTCGACACCACCACCGCACTCACCGCGCATTCGCTGGAGTGGCTGTCCGAGCATCCGGGCGAACGGGAAACGCTCAGCCGGGAACGGGACCAGCTGCTGGACTCGGCGACCGAGGAGTTCCTGCGCTACTTCACGCCGGCGCCCGGCGACGGCCGCACCGTGAACACCGATGTCGAAGTGGCCGGCGCGCGGTTCGCCGAAGGTGAACGACTGTGGTTGTCCTGGGCCATGGCCAACCGTGACCCGGCCGTGTTCGAGCACCCCGATACGGTCGTGCTGGACCGTAAGGGGAACCGGCACTTCAGTTTCGGATTGGGCATCCACCGGTGTATCGGATCGAATGTGGCCCGGGCGGTGTACAAGCGGATGCTGGTCGCGGTGCTGGATCGGCTACCGGACTTCCGGTGCATCCCGGAGGAGGCCGTGCACTACGAGACCATCGCGGTGATCCAGGGCATGCGGCACCTGCCGGCCACATTCACCCCCGGGGAACCGCTCGGTCCCGGGCTCACCGAGACACTCGCGAAACTGCAGACCGTCTGCGACGAACAGCGGCTCGCCGAGCCGGTGACAGTCCGCAAGGACGCGGCGCAGATCTGACGCAGAACAGCACAACGTAATTCCGGCCCCCGGACGGGCGACCGCCCGGGGTGGAACACCGGACGTGGTCGCCACCGGCGGCACCGGGCCCCGGTACCGACGCCACGAGGAGGCGATATGTCATCGACGACCGGCGACGAACCGGCACCCCGATCGGGGCGACCACTACCGCTGCTGTCCCTGGACACCGAGTTCTTCTGGACGTCGGGCGCCGACGGGAACCTCCGCATCCAGGAGTGCCGGGCGTGTTCGGCACTGATCCATCCGCCGCAGCCTATCTGCCGCTACTGCCGAGGACGCGAGCTGGCGCCCCGGATCGTGTCGGGTACCGCGATCCTCGCGTCGTTCACCGTCAACCACCGCTTCGCGCTACCGGGTCTCCCGCCGCCGTACGTGGTGGCGACGGTGGCGCTGGACGACGATCCGCGGGTGCGGCTGACCACCAATATCGTCGACTGCGATCCCGGCGAGCTCACCCTGGGTATGCGGCTGGAGGTGGTGTTCCGGCAGGACGGCGATGTGTGGCTGCCACTGTTCCGGCCCGCCGCGCAACAGCCCGGCCCGGCACCGCTGCCGGTGGACGAGATACCCGCGGATCAGTTCGGGCGGCACGTGACGACGATGCGGCGCCGCGACAAGTTCGAGGACAGCGTCGCGCTCACCGGGATCGGGATGTCGCGAATCGGGCGGCGGCTCATGCGGCCGCCACTGGAACTGACCGTCGACGCCTGCCAGCAGGCGATCGCCGACGCGGGCCTGGGCCTCGACGATATCGACGGACTGTCCTCGTATCCGGGCGGCGGTAATCTCGGCGGATTCGGGGAAGGCGGCGTCACCGCGCTGGAGTCCGCGCTCGGTATCCGGCCCACCTGGCACAACGGCGGGATAGAGACCTTCGGGCCCGGCGGGTCGGTCATCGCGGCCATGCTCGCGGTGCACGCGGGTCTGGCCACCCATGTGCTGTGTTTCCGCACGGTCTGGGAAGCCACGTTCAACGAGTTGATGAAGCGGGGCACGATCCCCGCGGCCGGCGGCGGCCGCACCGCGAGCTGGATGCATCCGTTCGGCTCCACCTCGGCCGCGCATACGCTGGCGCAGAAGGCGCAGCGGCATTTCCACGACTACGGCACCACCCGCGAAACCCTCGGCTGGATAGCGCTGAACCAGCGCGCGAACGCCGCGCTGAATCCGAGCGCGGTGTACCGGGATCCGCTGACGATGGACGACTATCTGAACGCCCGCCCGATCACCACACCGTTCGGCCTCTACGACTGCGATGTCCCGTGCGACGGCGCCGTCGCGGTGATCGTCTCGGCCCGGGAGGCCGCCGCCGATCTACCCGGCCCCGCCATCCGGGTGGAGGCGGTGGGCACCCAGATCGTCGAGCGGATCGAATGGGATCAGAGCACGCTCACCCACGAACCCCAGGTTCTCGGCCCCGCCGCCCATCTGTGGACCCGCACCGAGCTGCGGCCCGAGGATGTGGATGTCGCCGAGCTGTACGACGGGTTCACCATCAACTGCCTGTCCTGGATCGAAGCGCTCGGTTTCTGCAAGATCGGCGAGGCCAAGGATTTTTTGGACGGCGGCCGGAACATCGCCCGCGACGGCGTGCTGCCGCTGAACACCCACGGCGGCCAGCTCTCGCACGGCCGCACCCACGGGATGGGGCTGATGCACGAGGCGATCGTGCAATTACGCGGGACCGCCGGGGCGCGGCAGGTGCCCGGCGCGAAGGTGGCGGTGGTGTCCAGCGGGGGTCTCACCCCGGGCGGCGCGGTCCTGTTGCGGAGCGAATCCTGATGGCCCGGGGTGCGTGGTGACACTGACCGGATTCGAGCCGGCCCCGGCCGAGTCCACCGGCCCGTTGCCGGTGGTCGCCGAAGTACCCGAAGTCGACAGGATCCCGGTCTCCGGACTGCTGGCCGAGGTGGCCGACCCACGGGCGGTCGTGGTCGCCCTGCACGGCGGCGCCGTGGACTCCCGGTACTTCGACTGCCCCGGACACCCGGAGTACTCGCTGCTGCGCACCGGGCAGCGGCTCGGCTACACCGTGCTCGCGCTGGACCGCCCCGGGTTCGGCAGTTCGGCCCCGCACGCCCGGCTCCTGGACCCACCGCAGCGCCGGGTGGACCTCGTCTACGGCGCCGTCGACGCACTCCTGGACGGCTTGCCGCGCGGCGCGGGCGTCTTCCTGCTCGCGCATTCGGCGGGTTGCGAACTCGCGGTCCGGATGGCGGCCGCCGACCGCGGCGCCGACCTGCTCGGACTCGAACTCGCCGGCACTGGACGCCGGCACCAGCAGGCCGCGCAGGACCTGCTCTGGGGCGCCGACCGGATCGCCGGCCGGCGGCCGCGTGGGGTGGGGCGGCTGATCTGGGAACCGTCCCGGCTGTATCCCGACGACGTCCTGGGCGGCAGTACCGTGTCCGCGCAGGGCTCGCACCTGGAGTCGCGGGCGCTGCACGACTGGGCCGCGCGGGAATTCCTCGGCCTCGCCCCCGATATCGGTGTTCCGGTGCGATACAGCCTGGGTGAATACGAACGGGTGTGGCGAAACGATCCCGCGGAGATGGTCGCGGTGGGCGGTTTGTTCACCCGGTCGCCACGGGTTGTACTGAACCGGATGCCCAATACCGGTCACAACGTCGGCCTCGGCCGGACCGCACCGGCCTACCACCTCACCGTGCTGGCCTTTGCCGAGGAGTGCATCATCGCCCGCGGGACCGGAGAATTCTCCGGCCCCGCCCTGCAATTCGACGGCGGCGCGGCGGCGCGGCCGGAAAGGTAGCCGAATGGACGTCACCGATATCGCACTGCTGCTGCTCCGCCTGGTCGTGGGCGGCACCATGATCGCCCACGGGATCAACCACTGGATCGGGGGCGGCAAGATCGCCGGCACCGCAGGCTGGTTCAGCGGCCTCGGGTTACGCCACGGCGTACTGCAGGCCTGGTTCAGTGTGATCACCGAGATCGGCGCGGGGGCGCTGCTGGTCGTCGGGCTGCTCACCCCGCTGGCCGCCGCGGCGGTGATCTCGGTGATGCTGGTCGCCGCCCTGCTCGCGCACCGGAAGAACGGCTTCTTCGTGTTCAAGGACGGCTACGAGTACGTCCTGGTCCTCGCGGTCGTCTCGCTGGCGCTCGGGATTCTCGGACCCGGATGGCTGTCGGTGGACCACGCCGCCGGGATCGAGCTCACCGGCTGGGGCGGCGGCGCCGTCGCGCTGGGGGTCGGTGTCATCGCCACCGCCGGTCTGCTGGCGGTCTTCTGGCGACCGGCCACCCCGGAAACGGAGTCGGCGGCCGCCGACTCCTGAGCTGCGCGAGAGAGGAACACCATGCGCGTCGGATTCATCGGACTGGGTAGTCAGGGCGGGCCCATGGCCCGCCGTATCGTCGAGGCCGGGTACCGGACCACCCTGTGGGCACGCCGCCCCGTCACCACCGAACCGTATGCCGATACCGCGGCGAAAGTCGCCGCGACTCCCGCGGAACTCGCCGCCGACAGCGATCTGGTGTGTCTGTGCGTGGTCGGTGACGCCGATGTGCGCGAAGTCCTCGAACGCGCGGACGGCGTCCTGGCGGGATTCGCCGCCTCCGCGGCCGGGCGCGACACGGCACCGGTGATCGCGATCCACAGCACGGTCCACCCCGACACCTGTCGGGAACTGGCCGAAATCGCCGCCACACAGGGCGTTTCGCTCATCGACGCACCGGTCAGCGGTGGGGCCCCCGCGGTCGCGGCCGGGCGGCTGCTGGTGATGGCCGGGGGTGACGAGGACACCCTCGCGCGCTGCCGGCCGGTTTTCGAGACCTACGCGGCCCCGATCGTGCATCTGGGCGGTGTCGGCGCCGGGCAGACCACCAAACTGCTCAACAATCTCCTGTTCACCGCGCATATGGCCACCGCGGTCAGCACCTTGGAACTGGGCGCCCGGCTGGGCGTCAGCCCCGAGCGGCTCGGCGAAGTGATCGGCAACGGCAGCGGCAACAGTTTCGCGCTCGGCCGCATCCTGGCGGGCGGCGGAAGCCTGGACCAGATCGCCGCGCACGCGGGTGATCTGCTGCGCAAGGACGTCCGGTTGATCAGCGAACTGGCCGACGCCGCACAGATCGTCCCCGGGGTGGTACTCGATACCGCCGACGCCACGCTCGCCCTGATGGGCCGCCCCCGCTGACCGAACGAAGGAGAACCGAGTGCGCATCGGATTCATCGGCGCCGGCCGCATGGGAACCCCCATGATCCGGCGCCTGACGGCCGCCGGGCACAGTGTCCGTGCACTCGGGCGCAATCCCGGCGCCCGGGCCGCGATCACCGCGACCGGCGCCACCGCGACCGGCTCGGTGATCGAGGCCGGACAGGACGCCGAGGCGGTGGTGGTCTGCGTTTTCACCGATCAGCAGGTCCGCGAGGTGTGCCTGGACAGCGGACTGCTCGAGACGATGCCGCCCGGCTCGGTCCTGATTCTGCACACCACCGGCAGCCCCGACACCGCGACGACGATCGCCGCCGACCGGGCCGCTGCCGGACGCCATGTGGTCGACGCCCCGGTGAGCGGGGGTCCGCACAACATCGCCGACGGTTCGCTCACCGTCTTCCTGGGCGGCTCGGCCGACGCGACCGCGCGGGCGCGCCCCGTGCTGGCCGCGTACGCGGATCCGGTCCTGGCGGTCGGGGAACTCGGTAACGGGCAGCGCGTGAAACTCGTCAACAATTCGCTGTTCGCCGCCCAGATCGGCCTGGTCACCGAAGCGGTGCGGCTGGCCGGCGAACTGGGCCTCACCGAAGCCGAGGTCCTTTCCGCACTGCCGCATGCCAGTAGTTCGGGGCGTGCGGTGCTGAGTGTGGCAGCCAAGGGTTCGGTGGCGGCGTTCGCGGACTCGGTGGGCGATTTCCTGCGCAAGGATGTCGCCGTGGTCCGCGAACTCGCCGACCGGCTGGGCAGCGATCTCGGCCTGCTCGACCCCGCCATCCGCGCGGCGGTCGGCTCCGGCTGACTCCGGCATCCCGCTTCGTGCCGAACACCGCCCGCTGCTGCGCCGCCTTGTTGTCGCGGAGGGGTTTCCGGGTACCGCGATGTCGGTGATGGTCGACAGGACGAACGATTGCCTCACCGGCCATTCCGCTGCCGCTCCCCGTTTTCCCCGCCGTCACAGAGCGGTTGGCGCCGAGGGGCCGGCCCGGAGGACTGCTACTCGCTTTTCGGCCAGGCGGGCGAACGACCGAGCAGGCGGAGGATCCGGTCCAGCGGCGCACCCGGGTCGCCACCCGGCAGCGCATGGGCGAAGGGGGACCCGGGCTGCTCGCGTTCCGGGCCGTCGGGGACGGATTCGGCGATACGCAGCACCGGCTCGGCCGTGGCCGCGTCCAGTTCATAGCCCACACCGAGGGCTCGCGCGAGATCCCAGCCGTGGACGACGTAGTCGACCAGGTGGAATCCGAGGGCCTGATGGCCCGGGACCGTGACGTCCGGCCCGAATTCCGGCATCGCGAAGAGGCGTTCCACCGTGCCGGGCTCGGCGAATGCCTGTAGGACCTCGGCCGCGGATTCGGTGTACTCGGCCGGGGTGTGCGGTCCCGGCGGCCGCACCTGCCAGTGGGCGAGGTCGGCGCCGTCACCACGGGCACTGGCGGCGAAGCCGCGATGCTGTGCGGCCATATGCGCCAGCAGGTCGCCCACCGTCCAGCCCGCGCACGGGGTCGGCAGGCCGAGTCGGTCGGGGGTGACGAGTTCTGCGGTGGTCACCGTGGTGAGTACCGCGCGGCGGTCGAGTTCGACGAGGCCTGTGGTCATATCGCAGACCATACGCACCAGCTTATCGTACGTCAATGCGTACTGTTTTCCAGTGGGTAGGTTCTACTCATGGGAACCACGGACCGTCCGGATCTGGCCGCGATGCTCGCGCCGCTGACCCGCACCCTCATCGCCCTGGAACGCCCGATTCTCGAAGCCCACGGGCTGACCATGTGGGCCTACACGGTCCTGATCGCGCTGAGCCGGGGCTCCGCCCGCGGGCAGGGCGTACTCGCCCAGGAGATCGGCGCCGACAAGACCCGGATCATCGCGGTCCTCGACGACCTCCAGGAGCGCGGTCTCATCGAACGCACCCCCGATCCCGCCGACCGCCGGGCCCGGCTGCTGGCGCTGACGCCGGAGGGCCACCGGATCGCGGCCGCGGTACAGGCCGAGATCCAGGCGCGCGAGAACGCACAGATCCTGGAAAATCTGCCCGCCGCCGACCGTCGCGGCTTCCTCAACGCCTTGCGCATCCTGACCGAGCTCCCCCGGGATCCGGCACCGGACGGGAACGACTGACAGCGACCCTCGGCCCTCGCCAGCCGATTGCGGGTGGCCGACCGCCCTGGTCGACCAGAGATACTGTCGCGGCCGGCGGTCGAACCGGACGATCGCACCGGGCGCTGGGCGGGGACACCGGACCGCTCGACTACGACCCGCCCGGCAGGTGCGCCGGTTCGCTCACTGCCCGTCTTCGCTCGCCCGCAATACCCGCAGCGGCGCGTGATTCGCCCAGCCTTCCCGCGGCCAGTTGAACCACCCGGCGGACGCCCACGTACCTCCATCGGGGTGCAGGGTGGTCCCGGTGAGGTAGGCCGACAGGCGGGAAGCCAGGAATACCGCGCACTGCGAGATATCGGTGAGGTGCCCGGCCCGGCCCATGGGGATGGCCACTTTCACGCCTGCCGGGTCGGTCATGGCGTTGTCGCCGGTCCCGATACGCTCCAGATTCGGCGTGGGCACGAAATCGGGGGCGATGTTGTTGACCCGGATCCCGTCGGGGGCCACTTCCACGGCCAGCGTGCGGGCGAACTGTTCCACCGCCGCCTTCGCCGCGGCGTACACCGCGAAACCCGGTGCGGCCCGGTGGGCTTCGATGGTCGTGATATTGATGATGCTGCCCCCGCGGCCCCCCGCGCGCATCCGGGGTACGGCCAGATGGCAGGCGTGCAGGACATGGGTCAGATTGGTGCGCAACAGCGCGTCCCAGCCCTTCGGGCCGGTCTCGGAGAAGGGGGCGCGGAAGGTGCCGCCGACCACATTCACCAGGGTGTCGAGTCGGCCCCATCGGGCGTCGGCGGCCTCGAACAGCGCCGCCAGGACCGCCGGGTCGCGGGCATCACCGTGGTGTAGGACGGCCTCCTGCCCGGCCGGTGACTCCCGCAGTTCCGCGAGCGCCGCGGCATCGAGATCGAGTACCGCCGGACGCACTCCATTGGCGACCAAGTCCGCGACGATCGCCCCGCCCAGACCGCCGGCCCCGCCGGTCACCACCGCCACACTGCCGGCGAGACCGCCACGTTCCTCGAACCAGCCCATCGGTTCCGCCTCCCTAGCCGATGTAGTGCGCGCCGAAGGACGTCAGGAAATCGAAGGTGGCCGCCGGGTCGAGCGGATCGCGCACACCGCCCCGAGTGGAGACGGTGATCCAGTCGACCCCGGCGCGCGCCAATTCGGCGAACGCTTCCCGGTGGGGGCCGGGATCGGCGCCTGGACCGGTGAGCCCGGTATGGCTGTAGGAGTACACCAGGTCGATATGGCCGGTGCGCCCGTTGTCCGCGGCCGCCGCTCGCACGTCGGCGATCTTGCGGGCCAGGTCCGCGATGGTGCCCAGTTCCGGTGTGCGGGCGGTGGTGCTGAGTTCGGCGCCGCCGGACATCGGGATCCAGCCCTGGGCCGCCCGGGCCACCCGGCGCCGGCTCAGCGCCGAATTACCCCCGATCCAGATGGGGATGGGCTGCTGGACCGGGGTCGGGCGGGCCTGCACCTCGCGGGCGCTGAAATGTTTCCCGGTATAGCTGAACGGCTCGCCTTTCCAGTGCAGCGGCAGCACGTCCAGGGCTTCGTCGAACAGGGTGTTGCGCTCCTCGAAATCCACCCCGACCGCGTGGAATTCACCCTTCAGATAGCCGGTACCGATACCCAGGACGGCCCGCCCGCCGGACAGTTTGTCCAGGGTGGCCGCCGCTTTGGCCAGCAGCATCGGGTTCCGGTAGGGCGCCACCGACAGATAGGTGATCAGGCGGATCCGTTCGGTCAGCGCCGCCGCGTACCCCAGTGACACGAAGGGGTCGAGGGTTTGATGGCCGCCGGCCCCCAGCCACCGGGCGCCCGGCGCCGGATGCTCGCTGAGCGAGAATCCGGCGAAGCCGGCTCGCTCGGCCGCGCGCGCGACCTCGCCCAGCGGCCCCGCGTCGAGCACATCGCCTGCCGCGCCGCCGGTTTCGGGATAGTGGAAGATGAAACGCATCGCTACCTCCGTGTCCTCGCTCCGTCTCCGGCGTTACCGTCCACGTTTCACCTCGTTGAACGGCACGTCCCGGTCGGCGGCGTACTCCCGCGGCATCCCGAGCACGCGTTCGCTGATCACATTGCGCGCGATCTCGGTGCTACCGCCCGCCAGACTCCAGGCGGCGCGGAACAGGAAGTCGGTGCCGATGCGCGCGGTGTCCACCGGGTCGCCCGGGGCGTGTGTCGCGGCGGCCGCCCCCGCGACCTTCACCGCCAGATCCGTTTGCAGCCAGGAGTTCTCCGCACTGAACAGGCGCGTGATCGAGCCGGCGGCCGGCGGCAGCTCCCCGGCGAGCACACTGTGGGTGATGTGGTCGATGAGCTGATCGCGCACCACCTGCATGGCCCGCGCCTCGCCGACATCCTCGCGGACCCGGATATCGTCGAGCCGGCCGCCGGCGCGGGCGATATCCAGGAGCGGGGACTCCTCGCCGCCGATATGCGGCCGGGCGCCGCTGAGATAGGGCGAGGTCCCGCCGATGGCCGAACGCTCGTGATAGAGCAGCCGGGACGCCGCCTCCCAGCCGTCGTCGACCCGGCCGATCACGGCTTCGTCGCCCAGCACCACATCGTCGAAGAACTCCTGGCAGAACTCGGTGGATCCGGTAACCTGTTTGATCCGCTGCACGGTCACTCCCGCGGCGTCGATGGGCACCAGGAACATGGTGAGCCCACGGTGCTTGGGCACCTCCCAGTTGGTGCGGGCCAGGCACAACCCGTAGTCCGCCGCGTAGGCGCCCGAACTCCAGATCTTGGAGCCGTTGAGGAGCCAGCGGTCGCCGTCCCGTTCGGCCCGGGTGGTGAGTCCGGCCAGATCCGACCCGCCGCGCGGCTCGGACAGCAACTGCACCAGCACCTCGTCCCCGCGCAGCACCGCGGTCAGATGCTCCCGCTTCTGCTCCTCGGTACCCAGGTCGAGCAGGGTGGCCGCGCAGATGGCGAGGGTCGGCACATTCAGGATCACCGGCATCTCGTAGGCGTAGGACTCCTTGGTGAACGCCTGCTGATGCGCGAGGGTCAGGCCGAGGCCGCCGTACTCCTTCGGAAAGCAGATGCCGGCGAATCCGCCGTCGTGGAGCATCCGCTGTAGTTCCCGCGCCCGGTCCCACTCCTCTTTGCTGTCGGGCGGGCCCTGGTCCGCCGGCGCGGGGGGAAGGTTGGCGCGCAACCAGTCCCGGGCGCGTGCGCGGAACTCGGCTACGGGTTCGGGTTCGGTGGTCATAGCGGTACTGCCTTCCGGAGAGTTCTGCGGCGCTACGCGGCGGTGAGGAGGTCGGTGATCCGGCGGCGATGCTCCTCGGGCGTGCCGTAGAGCGCGCGGCCCAGTCCGATCCGCCGCAGATACAGATGCAGATCGTGTTCCCAGGTGACCCCGATGCCGCCGTGCAACTGCACACAGTCCTGACCGATCACCGGCGCTTTCGCGCCCACATAGGATTTCGCGACGCTCACCGCTTCCGCGGCGGACCCCGGATCGTCGTCACAGGCGGCCGCGGCCGCGGCGGCGGTCGCCCGGCATGCCTCGTACCAGGTCTTGTTATCGGCCATCCGATGTTTGAGCGCCTGATACGAGGCCAGCGGGCGGCCGAAGGTGAAGCGGTCGGTGAGCCAGGCCAGGGTCGCCTCCATCGCCTTGCCGGTGGCGCCCACCGTCTCCGCCGCCGTCAGTACCGCGGCGGTGTGCAATTGGGCGCGGACGGCGTCGGCCGCGGCGGCTCCGGTGTGCACCACGGACTCCGCGGGCACCGCGACCTCGGCGAATTCGATCCGGGCGGTGCGGCGTACCAGGTCCAGGGTCCAGGTGGGGATGACGGTGACCCCCGGTGCGTCGGTGGGCACCAGCAGTTGTACCGGGCCGTCCGCGCTCTGCGCGGTCACCAGCAGGATATCGGCGCGGTCCCCGGCTTCGACCCGGTCCTTCACCCCGGTCAGCCGGTAGCCGTCGCCGTCCCGGACCGCACGCGCCCATTCCCCGTCGGTGGGCGCTTCGCGATCGGCGAGCGCGTCGACGATATCGAGACCACGTCCGGGTTCGTAGACGGCCCAGGTGGCGATGAGGGTGCCCGCCGCGATTCCCGTGACCGTATCGTCGAGCGCCGCGCGCGCGGTCGCCAATCCGGCGAGGACCGCATTGGTGGTGACGAACGGCCCCGGTGCGCAGGCCCGGCCGAGTTCGGTGGCGATCAAGGCCAATTCGGTCATCGGCCGCCCGGACACGGTGCCGCCGCCGTGCTCCTCCGCGACCAGCATGGCGGTCCAGCCCAGTTCGGCGGCCGAGCGCCACCACCGATCGTCGAATCCGGTCCCGGCCTCGCCGAGCGCGCGTACTGTCGGCACCGGGACGGTGCCGGCCAGGAATTCCCGGGCTGTCTGCTGGAACAGCCGCTGGTCAGCGGTGAGATCAAGGGTCATGTTCGCCGGTCCTCCGGTTGACGCACGGCACACCGTGTGGAAATCTCATATTCACAGATGAGAGTTATATTCTCAAATGCGGAAGTCAACCGGCGGAGCTGCTCGTGGTGGTGGGTGCCGGCCGAGCGAAGGGAACCCGTCACGTGAAAAACTTCGAGGATCTGGACTTCTTCCTCGGGCAGGAGCTGGTCGCCGATCCCTATCCGTACTTCGACGCCCTGCGCGAACAGTGCCCGGTGACCCGCGAGAAGCACCACAACGTCATGATGGTGACCGGCTACGACGAGGCGTTGGAAGTCCTCAACGATGCCGAGCGTTTCTCCTCCTGCATTTCGGTGACCGGACCCTTCCCCGGCTTCCCCGTGCCCATCGACGAGAACTCCGACGCCGACGCCCTCATCGCCGAACACCGCGATTCGCTGCCGTTCAGCGATCAGCTTCCGGCCCTGGACCCACCGACCCATACCGCGCACCGTGGGCTGCTCATGCGGCTGATCACCCCCAAACGTCTCAAAGAGAACGAAGAGGCGATGTGGGATCTGGCCGACAAGATGCTCGACGAGTACCTGGCGCCCGGAAAAGGGGAACTCATCCGCGATTTCGCGGGCCCCTTCACCCTCTATGTGATCGCGGACCTGCTCGGCGTGCCGCCGGAGGATCAGGAGGAGTTCCTCAACGCGTTGCAGCGCGATCCGCACCGCACCGGCACGGTCGGCAGCACCAGCTCCGATCACGCCATGGAGCACAACCCGATCGAATTCCTCTACGAGAAATTCTCCACCTACATCGAGGACCGGCGCACGAATCCCCGCGGCGATGTGCTGACCAGTCTCGCGGAGGCCACCTTCCCCGACGGCAGCCGACCGGAGGTGATCGACGTGGTCCGGGTCGCCGCAAACCTCTTCTCGGCCGGCCAGGAAACCACCGTGCGATTGCTGTCCTCGGGGCTGAAACTGATCGCCGAGGACCCGGAACTGCAGGCCTGGCTGCGCGGCGACCCGGAACGCATCAACAACTTCATCGAAGAGATGCTGCGGATGGAGAGCCCGGTGAAGGGCGATTTCCGGCTGGCGAAGACCACCACCACGATCGGCGGTGTGGAGGTCCCGGCGGGCACGGTCCTCATGCTCGCCAACGGCGGCGCCAACCGCGACCCGCGGCGCTTCGAGAACCCGAGCGTTTTCGACGCCAAGCGGTCCAATGCCCGCTCCCACATCGCTTTCGGACGCGGTATCCACACCTGCCCCGGCGCCCCGCTGGCCCGCACCGAGGCGAAAGTGGCGTTCAAACGCCTGCTCGAGCGCACCACCGATATCCGTATCGACGAGAGCGCCCACGGCCCGGCGGACGCGCGCAGATACCAGTATCTGCCGACCTTCATCCTGCGCGGGATCACCGCACTGCACCTGGAATTCGACCGGACGGAAGGGTAGGCCAGATGAAGGTCATCGTCGACGAGGACTCCTGCAAGGGGCACGGTATCTGCACCACGCTGTGTTCGGAAGTGTTCGCGCTCAACGACTACGGCTACGCCGAGGCGGTCGCCGAGGACATCCCGGAGGATCTGCACGAAGCGGTGCTGACCGCCAAGGACGCGTGTCCCGAGTGGGCGATCAAGATCGTCGACGAAACGGAGGGTTGACCACCGCGCGGGACTTCAGACGGTGAGCAGGACCTTGGTGGCGCGACGCTCGTCCATCGCGCGGTAGCCCTCCGCGGCCCGCTCCAGCGGCAGCGTGAGATCGAAGACCTCTCCCGGATCGATATCGCCGCGGACGATGAGGTCGATCAGCTCCGGCAGGAAACGGCGCACCGGGGCCGGCCCGCCGTGCAGATGGACAGTGGAGAAGAAAAGCCGCATACCGTCGAGTTCGACGCCGTGGGCCACCCCGACGTAGCCGACATGGCCGCCGGGGCGGGCGGCGCGAATGGCCTGCGTCATCGATTCCTGGGTGCCGACCGCCTCGACCACCGAATGCGCGCCGAGCCCGTCGGTGAGTTCCTTGATCCGGGCCACCCCGGCCTTACCACGCTCTTCGACGATCTCGTCGGCGCCGAACTCGAGGGCCAGCGCCTGCCGATCGGCGTGACGGCTCATCGCGATCACCCGGTCGGCGCCGAGTTGTTTCGCGGCCAGGACGGCGTGCAGACCCACCGCACCGTCGCCGACGACCACCACCGTCTTCCCGGGGCCCGCCTCGGCGGCAACGGCGGCGAACCAGCCGGTTCCCAGCACATCGGAGGCCGCGAGCAGGCTCGGATACAGCGCCGGATCCGGAGATCCCGGGACGGCGACCAGAGTTCCGTCGGCGAGCGGGATACGGGCCCGCTCGGCCTGGGTGCCGATCGAGCCCATCGGGACATTGTGCACGCAGCGGCTCTGGTATCCGGCCCGGCAGATCTCGCAGGTGTTGTCGGAGGCGAAGAACGATCCGACCACGAAATCGCCGACCGCGATATCGGCCACCTCCGGGCCGACCTCCTCCACGACGCCGATGTACTCGTGCCCCATCGGGGCGGGGCCCTCGACCGGTTCCACGCCGCGATAGGGCCACAGGTCCGACCCACAGATACAGGTGGCGGCGATGCGGATGACCGCGTCGGTGGGCTCGACTATTTCGGGATCGGGCCTATCCTCGACCCGGATGTCGCCGGGAGCGTACATGATGACTCCACGCATGTTCACCGTCTCCTGTTGTTTTCGCTCAGGTTTCGATTTTCTGGAGCACGTCGCGGATATTCCCGCACGCGGGATCATGCGGCCGAGCGAAGAATTCGCGTCAGGCGAGTACTTCGAGAACTTTCTCGGCGAGCGGACCGGAGGAAGCCGGATTCTGGCCGGTGAACAGATTCCGGTCGACAACGGTGTACGGCTTCCAGATTTCGCCGCGTGTGAAATCGACGCCGAGCTTCACCAGTTCGTCCTCGGCCGTCCACATCGCTTTCTCGCGCAATCCGACGGCATCTTCTTCGTCATTTGTGTACGCGGTCAGGCGATACCCGGCGAAGGGCGATACACCGTTGCGTCTGGTCGCCAGGATCGCCACCGGCGCGTGGCAGACGATGGCCAGCGGCTTGCCCGAGGCCAGGGCCGCGGTCAGCAACCTGCCGGAGTCCGCGTCCCGCCACAGGTCCTCCATGGGGCCGTGGCCACCGGGATAGTAGACGGCGTCGTAGTCGGCCGGTCGGGCATGCGCCAGCCCGATCGGCCGGCGTAACTCTTCGGCCGAGCGCAGGGTCTCTTCCAGATCCTGGGCGATCTGTTCGCTACCGGCCATCGACGGTCGCAGACTCATCACATCGACATGGGGTACCACCCCGCCGGGAGTGGCCACCACAATTCGATGACCGGCACCGGTCAGGATCCGATAGGGGGCGGCGAACTCTTCGGCCCAATACCCGGTGGGGTGCCGGGTGCCGTCGTTCAGTGTCCAATAACTCGCGCCGGTCACCACGAAAAGAATATCGGCCATAACAGCTTACTCCCCGATCGGTTGTAGAGCTGTGAGCGGGTGAAGTCGATTTCACGCAACCCGAATTCGCATCCACTATAAAGCGGCCGCGCGGGGGCGGGCAACAGTCCGGGCGCTCGAGCGCGCCCGACGGTAGCGGCGTGATGAAACAGATCATCGGTGAACGTGCATGCGATTCGCACGAGAACCGACGAATACGATGCGGCCCGCTCGTCGCCCGAGGTCATTGCCTCGAACGAGCGGCCGGACGCATCTCGACCCGGCCGTCACACTGCGGTGAGCGCGCGGCGGCCGGCACGTCCCCGGCCGCCCCGGCCGCCCATACTCCTGATCGGCGATCGACCTCGGCGTCCCGGTGCCGCGCCGGCCCGGGCCGTGCTCACTCCCCCGTCCACCGCGGCGCCCGCTTGGCCGCGAACGCCGCCGGCCCCTCCTGCGCGTCCGCGCTGTGATAGGCCCGCGCCGCGGCGTGCCGGGCGGCCCGCAGCGCGGCCGACCGGCCCATTTCCGTGGCCAGCATGACGGTTTCGCGGGCCGCGCGCACCGACAGCGGGGCACCGGCGAGCACGGTCGAGGCCAGGTCGAGCGCCGCCGGTAACAGCTCGTCCGGTTCGGCCAGCCGGTTCACCAGACCGATCTCGTACGCGCGGTGCGCGCTGATCGGGTTACCGGTGAGCAGGATCTCCATCATGATGCGCTGCGGGATCATATGGATCAGCGGTGCGGCCCACGGCGAGCTGCGGCCCACCTTCACCTCGCTCACCGCGAAGGTCGCCGTCGTACTGGCCACGCACAGATCGCAGGCCTGGGCGATCATCCAGCCGCCGGCGAAGGCGGCGCCGTTGACCGCGGCGATGGTCGGTTTGGACAGTTCGATCGTGTCGTAGGGGACGGGGAACATCTCCCGGGGCGGTTCGGCCATCCCGGTGTCCACCATCTCCCGTAGGTCACCGCCTGCACAGAACGCCTTCGGGCCGGCGCCGGTGAGGATGGCGATCCGCAATGCCGGGTCGTGTTCGAAACGGTCCCATGCCGTGAACAACCCGGCCCGGACCTCCGCGGACAGGCAGTTACGGGTCTGCGGCCGGTTGAGGGTGATCACCGCGATGCCGTCGGCACGGGCGTCGAAGAGTACGGCGTCCTCCATCTAGAATCCTCGTTTCTCGATGAGGCGGGCGGTCCGGGCCAGTTCGTCGCGGAAGCCGGGATGGGCGATACCGATGAGGCGCCGGGCGCGTTCGGCCAGCGATTTCCCGGCGAGTTCGGCGGCGCCGTATTCGGTGACGACCAGGTCGACTTCGGTCCGCGCGGTGGTGACCGGTCCGGACAGCGCGGCGGTGATCCGGCTGACGGTGCCGTTGCGGGCGGTGGCGGGCAGGGCGATGATCGACCGGCCACCGGGCGAGCGCAGCCCGGCCCGGACGAAGTCCACCTGACCGCCGGTGCCGCCGATATAGCTCTCGCCGGACTGTTCGGCGTTCACCTGCCCCGTCAGGTCCACCTCGAGCGCGGAGTTCAGCGTGACGAGATCGTCGAGCCGCGCGAGGACGGCGGCGTCGTGGGTGTAGGAGGTCGGGCACATGCGCAGGGCCGGATTGCGGTGGGCGAAATCGTAGAGTCGCCGGGTACCGATGAGCGCGCCGGTGATCGACACACCCGGGTCGATCCGTTTGCGCGCGTTGGTGATCACACCGGCTTCCACGAGGTCGACGAGGCCGTCCCCCATCATGCCCGAGTGGACGCCGAGGTCGCGGCGGTCGCGCAGCAGCCGCACCACCGCGTCGGGGACGGCACCGATACCGATCTGCAGTACCGCGCCGTCGCCGATGTAGTCGGTGATGTGGCGGGCGACGGCCTCGTCCACCGCACCGATCGCCGCGGGGGCCACCTCCACCGGCGGGGTCGATACGGTGACCGCGCAGTCGATCTCGGCGGCGGCCAGTGATTCACCGAGGGTGTAGGGCACCTGCTCGTTGACCTCCGCGATCACCACCCGGGCCCGCGCGACCGCCGCCCGGACATAGTCGCCGACCAGTCCGAAGCTGTGCCTGCCGGCGGAATCGGCGGGGCTGACCTGGATGAGCGCCACATCGCAGCCGAGCTCGCCGGATTCGATCATCGGGGCCACCCTGCCCACATGGCACGGCACGATCTCGAGCTCGTGGGTCCTGGTGAGGCTGCGCAGCGCACCGATGGCGCCCATACTCGACAGCGCGATAGAGCGGCCGACCCCGGGCGCGAACCGGCCGGAGAAGCTGGTCGCGATGAAGGCGGACAGGTCGCCGATCCGCCGCCCCTGGTCTATGAGCGCCTCGAGCAGAGTGGTGGGCTCACCGCAGGCCTGCCCGATGACGATCCGGTCGCCGGGGCGCAGCCACCGCCCCAGGTCGATATCGGCCTCGCTCATCCTCGGGTGCCCCTGCCGTGGCCGGCCGGCCCGGAGGGTTCCGGTTCGCGTACGGCCGCCGCCTCCAGTACTTCCCGGGTGTGGGCGCCGAGCCGGGGCGCCGGACCGGATACGCGCCCGGGGGTGCGGGAGAACCAGGTCGGCGGACCGGGGAAACGCAGCGGGCCGTCGGGGCTGTCGACGGTTTCGAAGAAACCGGCCTCGTTCAGGTGCGGGTTGTCGAAGAGATCGTCCAGGCTGCGCACCGGCGCGGCCGGAATATCGAGGGAATCGAGCAGTTCGAGCCAGGCGGCGGTGGTGCGGGTCGCGAAAGTCTCCCGCAGGTGGGCGTAGACGGTGTCGATCCGGCGCGCACGCTGCGCGAGGGTCGCGAATTCCGGACGGTTCCAGGGCGGGCGGACCGCGGTCACGAAGGCCGTCCACTGTTTGTCGTTGTAGACGAGCGCGGAGAGATAACCGTCGGCAGTGCGGTACGGCGTGCGCTCGGGCGTCACCGCGCGCGGGTAGGCGGCGGACCCCAGCGGCGGATCGAACAGGGCGCCGTTGGCGTGCTCGACCAGCATGAAGGCGGCCATGGTTTCGAACATCGCGACTTCCACTTCCTGCCCCTCCCCGGTCCGCTCGCGATGGAACAGGGCCATCGTGGTGGCGTAGACGGCAGTCAATCCGGCGATTTTGTCGGCCATGATGGTGCCCACGTAACCCGGTGTGCCGGTGAGGAGTTCCTGCACATGCGGTAGTCCGCATTCGGCCTGGATCGTGTCGTCGTAGGCGGTGCGGTCGGCGTCGGGGCCGCGGCGGCCGTAGCCGTAGCAGTTGGTGTAGACGATCGCCGGATTGATCGCGGCGACCTGTTCGTAGCCGAACCCGAGCGCGTCGACGGCCTTACCGCGCATGGAGTGGATGAATACATCGGCGCCGGTGATCAATTCGCGCAGTGCGGTTTTGCCCGCCGGCTCGCGCAGATCGAGGACCACACTGCGTTTTCCGCGGTTGACGTTGACGAACACCCCCGCCATCCCCGGTTCCGGGCCCACCGAGATATGGCGGGTGTTGTCCCCGGCCGGCGGCTCCACCTTGATCACGTCCGCGCCCATATCGGCCATGATCTGGGTGCAGTAGGGACCCATCACCATCGCCGTCAGATCGATCACCCGCACCCCGGCCAGGGGCCCTGTGTGCTGCATACGCCCTACCTTCACCGGGCCGGCCGAACAAATCGGCGGCTATCTGATGAATCTTTGTAAGGATAGTGATATCAAGTATGAGTGCCCAGTTTCAATGGCGAGAACGCCGGGCCCGGTAGTGGCGCCGGCGTGCCCGTGATTCCGGCGTCCGTCGCCGAGGTACTCCAACCCGTCCTTGCGGCAAACCCCGAAGCGGTCGCCGTCGAGGCGGTATCGGGTTCCTGGACGTACCGCGAACTCGACGAACAAGCCCACGCGGCCGCCGGGGCGCTGTGGTCGCTCGGCGTCCGCCCCGGCGACCGCGTCGCTGCCTGCCTGCCCAACGATCTGCCGATCGTGGCCGCCTTCCACGGCGCGCAGCGCATCGGGGCGATCTGGGCGGGTATCGGCGAAGCGCTCGCCCCGGCCGAACAGCGGTATCTGCACGATCTGATCGAGCCGCGCGTGGTCCTGGCGGGCCCCCGCTGCACGCTCGACACCCCCGGCCGGGTCGATCCGGCGCGCTGGGCCGCCGCGCTGCGCGCCCCGGCGGCACCCGGGATCACGCATGATCCGGACGCGCCGGCCGCGATCGCGTTCACCAGCGGCACCTCGGGGCGCCCGAAAGCGGTCGTACACAGTCAGCGCAACCTGTTGCTGCCCGGAGCCGTACTGGTCGCCACCCGCGGGTGGGGACCAGACTTGCGCAAAGGGGACAGCTTTCCGCTGACCATCCTCAACCTCATGGTGCTGTCCACTCTGCTCACCGCGCAGGCCGGAGGGTGCGCGGTGATCATGGACCGCCGCGATGTCGCGGGGGTCGCGGAATGGATCGCGACCCGGAAGGTGACGGTCTGGAACGGCGCCCCGGCCCAGCTCCACGACCTGGCCGCCCGTACCGAACTCGACCTGGGTTCACTGCGGGAGGTGTGGAGCGGCGGCAGCGATACCCCGGATACCCTCCGGGCGGCGTTCGCGCAGGCGCACGGAACCGTACCGCGGGTGACCTACGGCCTCACCGAAGCGCCGACCGTGGTCGCCATCGACCCGCCCGGGACCCAATGGCGGCCGCGGGCCGGCGGGCAGGTGCTGCCCCATTACGATGTCGCCGCCTACGACGACGACGGAAACCGGCTTCCCCCGGGCGGACTCGGCGAGTTGCGATTGGCGGGCCGCACGGACGGGCCGTGGGCCGGACTGTGGCGTCCGATGCTCGGGTACTGGTCGGGCGGTGAGGTACGGCCCGCACCGGACGGGCCGATCGCCACCGGGGATATCGGCACCGTCGACGCGGACGGCTGGCTCACGGTGCTCGACCGCAAGAAGATGGTCATCCTTCGCGGTAGCGCGAATATCTACCCGCTGGAGGTGGAGCGGGTGCTGGCGGCCCATCCGGCCGTCGACAGGGCGGCGGTATGCGGAGTGCCGCACGAACGGCTGGGCCAGCAGGTGGCCGCGGTGATCGAAACGAACGGGCGGCCGGTGGATTTCGCGGAGCTGGCCGAATACTGCCGAGGTGAACTCGCCGGGTACAAGGTTCCCGAGATCTGGGCCGCGGTCGACGCGCTACCGCTCAACGCCATGGGCAAGGTGGTGCGCACCGGACTCGCCGGTCTGCTCGCGCGGCAGGACCCGGCGTGAGCGGCGACCGCGCGGCGGCCGTGCGCCCCTTCGAACTCGACGGCAGGGTGGCCGTCGTGACCGGCGGGTCGTCCGGTTTGGGCGCGGCGGTGAGCAGGGCCCTGGCCGGTCTCGGCGCACGGGTCGCGGTGGTGGCGCGACGCCGGGACCGGCTGGAGTCCTTGGCCGGTGAGATCGAGGGCTTGGCCGTGGGGTGCGATCTGGGCGACCCCGAGCGGATCACCGAGATCGTCCCGGCGGTCACCGACGCGCTGGGCCCGCCGGAGATCCTGGTCAACGCGGCCGGTAACCGCTTCGGCACCGCGGGCGGGGAGGCGGAGTCGCTGATCGATATCCGACGCACCCTGGAGCTGAATCTGCTGGCACCGCTGCTACTCGCCCAGCAGGTCTTCCCCGCCATGCGCGCGCTCGGGCGAGGATCGATCGTGAACGTTTCCTCGATCAGTGGACGGGTGGGCATCCCCGGCATCCCGCAGGCCTCCTATGCCGCGAGCAAGGCCGGATTGTCCGGGCTCACCACCGAACTCGCCGTGCAATGGGCCCGGCATTCGATCCGCGTGAACACCGTCGCGCCGGGCTTCTTCCGCAGCGAGATCACCGACAGCCTCTACGACAGCGAACGCGGCGCCGGCTATCTGCGCCGCAATATCCCGCTGCCCACCGAGGGCACCGCCGCCGACATCGTGGGCGCGATCGTCTGGCTGGCCGGGGATTCCGGCCGGTATGTGACCGGGCAGACCATCGTCGTCGACGGCGGGTGGACCGCACGCTGACCCGGGGTGTTGACACCGATCCCCACTGCTGGAAATATTATTCTTGTTTCAGAGAATCAAATTCTCCAGAAGGTCTTCGGCTCGGCGCCCTGCCCCTCGGCACCGTCGTTCGACAAGCTGAACGACGGCCGAACGAATCGAGAAAGGAACACATCACCGATGTTCTCCGCAGTTCTCATCGACAAGGGTGAATCCGGCACGAAGGCCGAACTCACCAGCGTGGACGAGGCCCGGTTGCCCGAAGGCGATGTCGAAATCGAGGTGGCCTGGTCCACGCTCAACTACAAGGACGCACTCGCGATCACCGGCGCCTCCCCCGTGGTGCGCAGGTTCCCGATGATTCCGGGCATCGATCTGGCGGGCACCGTCACCGCCGACAGCCACGCCCGCTGGTCCCCTGGCGACAAGGTGGTCCTCAACGGCTGGGGCGTCGGCGAAACCCACTGGGGCGGCCTCGCGCAGCGGGCCCGGCTCGACGGCGACTGGCTGATCCCCCTGCCCGCCGAGTTCACCGAACGGCAGGCCATGTCCATCGGTACGGCCGGCTACACCGCCGCCCTCTGCGTCGATGCCCTGCTGGCCCATGGACTCACGCCCGACCGCGGCGAAGTGCTGGTGACCGGCGCGACCGGTGGCGTGGGCAGTGTGGCCATCGCGCTGCTCACCAAGGCCGGTTTCGCGGTGGCCGCCGCGACCGGCAAGTCCGGCGAACACGCCTATCTGAAACAACTCGGGGCGACCACGGTGGTGGACCGCGCCGAACTCGCCGACAAGGGCAAACCGCTGCAGAAGGAACGCTGGGCCGGGGTCGTGGACACCGCCGGCAGCCACACCCTGGCCAATGCCTGCGCGCAGACCCGCTACGGCGGCGCGGTGGCGGCCTGCGGCCTCGCCCAGGGCATGGATTTCCCTGCTTCGGTGGCCCCCTTCATCCTGCGCGGCGTCTCGCTACTGGGTGTGGACAGTGTGATGGCGCCGCAGCCGAAACGGCTCGCCGCCTGGGCCCGGCTCGCCCGGGATCTGGATCCGGCCGTGCTCGATTCGATCGTCCGCGAGATCCCCCTGAGTGAGACCGTCGCGGCAGCGAACGATTTCCTCGCGGGCACCGTCCGCGGCCGGATAGTCGTCGATGTGAACCGCTGAGCAGGAGTTCTCGTGAGTAAGAAACCGGACGCGACCACCGTCGAACTGGACCTCGGCGATGTCGACCACCGGGTCGGTAAACCGATCGGCGGCGGCCAGCTGTGGGATCCGTGCAGTACCTCCGATATCCGCCGCTGGGTGATGGCGATGGACTACCCGAACCCGCTGCACTGGGATCAGGAGTACGCGCGGGCGTCCCGGTACGGCGGGCTGGTGGCGCCGCAGTCGATCGCGGTGGCGCTGGACTACGGGCACGGCGCGGCGCCGGCCTGCGTGGGTCGCATCCCCGACAGCCACCTCATATTCGGTGGCGAGGAATGGTGGTTCTACGGCTGCCCGGTGCGGCCGGGTGACCAGCTGTTCCAGGAACGCCGTTTCCACGACTACAAGGTGGTCCAGACAAAATTCGCCGGGCCCACCATGTTCTCGCGCGGCGACACCGTCCACCGCAACCAGCACGGCACTCTCGTCGCCAAGGAGCGTTCGACCGCGATCCGCTATCTCGCCGAGGAGGCGAACAAGCGCGGTATGTACGAGAACCAGCTCGGGGCGATCAAGAAGTGGACGGCCGCCGAACTGGCCGAGGTGGACGCGCTGCGCACCGAATGGCTGATGTCCAACCGGCTCGGCGTGTCCCCGCATTTCGACGAGGTGAAGGTCGGCGACGCGCTGCCGCGGCGGGTGATCGGCCCGCACAGTATCGCGAGCTTCACCACCGAGTACCGCGCTTTCCTGTTCAATATCTGGGGCACCTTCCGCTGGACCGCGCCCGCGGGTGTCGAGGACCCCTGGGTCTACCAGGACCCGGGCTGGACCGAGGGGTTCGGTTTCGACGAAGAAGGCGCCAAGATCGACCCGCGCCTGCGCGACGGCCTCTACGTCGGACCCTCGCGCGGTCATATCGACGCCGAGAAAGCCGGTGACGTGGGTATGGCCCGGGCCTACGGCTACGGGGCGACCATGGGCGCGTGGTGCACCGACTACCTGGCCTATTGGGCCGGCAACGACGGGCTGGTCCGGCATACCAAAGCCGATTTCCGC
Source organism: Nocardia rhamnosiphila NBRC 108938 (assembly GCF_000720425.1). Taxonomy (GTDB): domain Bacteria; phylum Actinomycetota; class Actinomycetes; order Mycobacteriales; family Mycobacteriaceae; genus Nocardia; species Nocardia rhamnosiphila. The sequence continues at coordinate 378,413 of NZ_JOAJ01000002.1, forward strand.
CTGCCCGCCTTCGAGGGCGATGTCACCTATTTCGAGGGCGAAATCGTCGACAAGGACCCGGAATCGGGCTGGGGTGTACCGCTGGTCCAGGTGAAGCTGAAACTCACCAACCAGGACGGCGGTGTCCTGGTCGACTGCACCGCCGAAGTCGAACTCCCGCGGTGAGCGCGGTTCCCACGCCGCGCGCGGAAGCACTGTCAGAGAGGACTACCGGCGATGAGCACCGGGCCCCAGCACACCCCTGACCGGGCGACGGCGATCGTCGCGGGACCGCCGCTGACCGAGGAACCGGGGCTCGGGACGCTCACGCTCCCCGGATTCCTGCGCGAGGTCACCGAACAGTACGCGGCTCGAACCGCGCTGACCTCCCCTGCCGACGGTATCGCGTGGACCTATGCCGACCTGTGGGAACGGGCCCGCGAAGTGGCCCGGGCGCTGCGCGCGTGCGGGGTCGGTAAGGACAGCCGGGTCGGCGTACTCATGACCAACCGTGCCGAATGGCTGTCCGCCGTCTTCGGCACCTCGCTGGCGGGCGGGGTGGCGGTCGCGCTCAGCACCTTCTCCACGGCGCCCGAACTGGATCATCTGCTCCGGGTCTCCGGAGTTTCGGTGCTTCTGTTCGAACGCGGCGTGGCCAAAACGGATTTCGGTGACGTCCTCACCGAACTCGAACCGGGGCTCGCCACGGCCGCCCCGGGCGCGGTCGCCTCCACGGCGTACCCCTTCCTGCGCTACCTCGCGGTGGTCGGCGACCCGGTACCGGGTGCGGCGGTGGAGAGCTGGGACGCCTTCCTGGCCCGCGGCACCGAGACCGACCCGGCCCTGATCGAGGCCACCGCCGCGACAGTGCAACCCAGCGATACCGCGGTTCTCTTCTTCTCCTCCGGCACCACCAGCAAACCGAAGGGCATCCGCAGCGCACATCGCGGTGTCACCCTGCAGATGTGGCGCTTCCGGCGGATGTTCGGTTTCGGCCCCGGCGACGAGGTGCGCTGCTGGACCGCGAACGGTTTCTTCTGGTCCGGTAATTTCGCCCAGGCGCTGGGCGCGACGCTCGCTGCCGGCGGCACCCTGATCCTGCAATCGCTGATCGACGCCGCCGCAACTCTCGAACTCATCCGGACGCAGCGGGTGAACTTCCCGGTGGCCTGGCCGCACCAGCACGCCCAGCTCCAGGGCGCGCCCAACTGGGAGACAGCGGATCTGAGCAGTCTGACGTTCGTGGACCGCGACCTCCCGCTGGCCACCCACCCCACCGTCGACACCGACTGGACCGAACCCGGCCACGCCTACGGCAATACCGAAACCTTCACCATCACCACCTGTTTCCCGGCCTGCACGCCGGAGGAGACCATCGCCGGAAGCAGCGGGGTACCGCTGCCGGGGGTCACCGTGAAGATCGCCGACCCGCTCACCGGGGCGGCGCTGCGCCGGGGCGAGCACGGCGAGATCTGCGTCAAGGGCCCGACTCTGATGCTGGGATACCTCGGGACCCCGCTCGACGAAACCCTCGACGACACCGGCTACTTCCACACCGGCGACGGTGGTTACCTCGACGAGCAGGGCCGCCTGTACTGGGAGGGGCGGCTCACCGACATCATCAAGACCGGCGGCGCGAATGTCTCCCCGCTGGAGGTCGACGAGGAGCTCGATCGGTATCCGGGTGTCAAGATCGGCCGGACGGTCGGCGTCCCGCATGAAACACTCGGTGAGATGGTGGTCGCCTGCGTGGTCCCCCATACCGGCCGGACCTTGGACGCCGGCGCGATCCGGGATCATCTGCGCGCCCGGCTGGCCAGCTACAAGGTGCCGCGCGAGATCCTGTTCTTCACCGAGGAGGATCTCGCGCTGACCGGCAGTGCCAAGATCAAATCGAGCGATCTGCGAACGTTGGCGGCCCAGCGGCTCACCCCAGCGGAGTCACGGTAGTCGGAGGAGCCGCACGGTCTCCTCGCCCCCGCACGCCGGCCACCGGACAGCTGTTCCGGCACCGGGGCACACCCGCACACTCGGCCTGTCGGCGGGGAGAACGATGCAGACCGTGATCGGAGAGCCGGTACGGCCGGGATCGGCCGACCACCGGGACACCCGGACGGCGGCCCGAGCGACTCCGTAGCCCCGCCCGTCGCGAGAGTGGGCAGCAGCCACACGGAAGTACCGCGGCCCGGCCACCGCACCGAGTCCCGTCGCGCCCGGGTGGGTCGACACCACGCCGGCCGCCCGCCTCGGCGGAGTACTCCTCCTCGGCCTCGTCGGGAGCCGGGGGCCGAACCCGTTGCACTCCCCGGCCGGTATATCACCGGGCAGGTGGTCGAACCTTACCTCGATCCGTGGTCGTCACCAGCGCGTTCCGCTCCCCTTGTTTTTACATACGGTCGTATGTATGTTTTGAGCACCGGGATTTCCCCGGGCGCGTACCACGACCGGAGGATGCACCATGGACGGTCACCGCATGTTCGAACTGGCCCGCTCGCTGGCCGCCGCCAAGAGCGCCCGGGATCTGCCCGCCGCATTGCGTCTCCTCCACCCGGATATGAGGTTGGAGACCCCGGCGTTCGGGACCACCGCGCACGGACCGGCCGACAACGAGCGGGTACTGCGGCGATTCTTCGCGACCTTTCCCGACTATCACGTCGAACTGGACGGGCACGCGGACGACGGTGAGACCTTGATCTGCTGGGGCACCGCGCGAATGACCATGACCGGCGACCGATTCGGTGCCGAACCGAACGGCCGCCGTGCCGTGGTACCGGTGTTCATCGGCTTCACCTTCGCCGACGACCTGATCGCGAGCGAACGTTTCGTCTTCGATCTGGCCGAGTTGTGCGCACAGTCGGGCGTATCCACCGATGCGGTGCGGGCCCGGCTGTTCGGGCAGCCGAGCGCGACGGCCGGGCGGTGACGACGATGGACCCACGTGTGCGGCCCGTCGCGCCTATCGGTACCGCGCCGCTGTTCGATATGGTCGTGGACCTGAATCCGCGACTGGATTTCGGGACCGGCGGGCCGCTCGGCCGCCGAGTTCTGTACGGGGCGGCGGGCGGGTCGTTCGAAGGGCCCCGGTTGCGCGGCGAGGTGGTGGCCGGCGGCGGCGACTGGGCGCTGTACCGTCCCGACGGCACCATGCTGCTCGATGTCCGGCTGACCCTGCGCGTCGACGAGGAACTGGTGTACATGACCTACCGGGGCCGCTGGGTGATCCCGGACGGCGTCCGGGACGAGATGGCCGATCCGGACACTCGGTTCCGGGTCGACCCGGCCCGCTACTACTTCCGCACCACCCCGCTGTTCGAGACGGGATCGGCGCGGCTGTCCTGGCTCAACGACCTCGTCGCGGTCGCGTCCGGCTACCCGGTCGACGGCGGGGTCGCCTACCACGTCGAGCAGGTGCTGTGATGCCCGCGGCACCTGCGGTGGCCGGGTTGCGGCGATGACCACCGGCAGCGAGGATCCGCCGCCCGGCGGTGCGCGCGACGGCGACCGCCGCCGGGCGCGCGGGACACGGTCGCGGCGGATCATCACCCGGCACGCCGTCGATATCGCCTCCCTCGACGGCCTGGACGGGCTCAGCTTCGGCCGGCTCGCCGAGGACCTCGAGCTCAGCAAAGCGGGTATCCAGACACTGTTCCGCACCAAGGAGACCCTGCAACTGGCCACCGTGGCGACAGCGGGCGAGGCGTTCGCCGAAGCGGTCGTCGCCCCGGCCGGTGCCGCCCCGGCGGGTGCGCCGCGGTTGCGCGCGCTCATCGATCGGTGGATCGACTACGCCGCTCGGCCGCTGTTCCCCGGCGGCTGTTTCTGGGGCGCGAATCTCCCGGTGTTCGACAGCCGTCCCGGGCCGATCCGCGACGCGCTCCGGCGACAGCACCATGGTTGGCTGCACACGCTCGCACGGGATTTCGAGCTCGCCGCTACCGCGCGGGGACTCGGCGCAGGTGACACGGATCTGGTGGTCTTCCAGATCGACGCCGTACTCAACGCGGCCAATATCGCCCTGCGCTTCGGTGAGCCGAGCAGTGTCGAGAAGGTGCACCGCGTGGTCGACGGCCTCCTCGGCCCCGGTCACGCCCCGACGGGCCGCGCCGGCACAGGCCACTCCCCGCGATAGCGGTCGGCGAATTCGCGGCGGTGGTCGGCGGGAGTTCCGAACAGCGCACGGTCGAGTGTGGCCCGTTTGAGGTAGCGGTGAATTCCGCTCTCCCAGGTGTAACCGATACCGCCGTGCAACTGCACGGCCTTTCCGGCGATCCGGACCCCGGCCGCACCGGCACAGGCCTTCGCCGCCGAAACGGCCCGGCGGGCGGGCGCGGTACCGTCCATCGGGACGGCCAGGGCGTCCGATACCAGCCGGCGCGCGACGGTGAGGTCCACGAGCATATCGGCGCAGGCGTGTTTGACCGCCTGGAAGGAGCCGACCGGCCGGCCGAATTGCTCTCGGACGCGGACGTATTCGACCGTCGCGTCCAGCATGGCCGCGCCGACCCCCAGACTGTCGCAGGCCACCGCCAGCGCGGCACGGTCGTAGAGCGCGCGCGGTCCGCAGCCGATACCGGCGCGGAAGGGCCGGACCGCTTCCGGCGCGAGGCCGACGCGCTGGGCCGTCACTCGTCCCAGCGACCGCGTTTCGTCCACCACCGGTCGATCCTCGATGCGCACACCGGGCGCACCGGGCGCGACGACGGCCACCCACACGGCCCCGTCGGGAGCTCGAGCGGGAATCAGCAGAGTGGTCGCCGCCGCCGCATCGGGCACGAAATCCGCGTTTCCGGAGATTTCGAATCCCTCGATGGTTTGGATGATGCGGAAGGTGGGTACTATGCCTCCGGTGCCGGCACAAGCCGTTTCGCCGCCGGCCGCCGGCACCATATTTCCTTCCAGCACCGCGATGGGTATCGCGATGCCGGCGACGGTTTCGCGCAGCACCGCGTCCCGGTGGGCATTCGGCTCGAGCAGCGCCAAGGCGCCGATACCCGCCGCGGTCATACTCGGATACGCAGTGCGCGCGACCGCCCGGCCCACTTCCTCCAGCAGAATGCCGACCTCCGCGAGGCCGGCCCCGGCTCCCCCGTACTCCTCCGCCACCTCCAGCCCCGGCCAACCGGCCCGCACGAGCACCGGCCAGTCGATCCGGCCCGCGGCGCCGCACTTGCCGAGCAGTTCCCGGGCCACGGTACGCAGTTCGTCGTGGAATTCGGTGAATTCGCTCATCACGCTCCCGCCGGTTCCCTGGGCAGGCCCAGACCCCGTTCCCCGATGATGGTGCGCTGGATCTCGCTACTGCCACCCGGCACCGTCCACTCCCACGAGCCGACGAAATCCAGCACCCAGGCGCCGGACTCCCAGCCGCCCGACATGGGCTTGCGCAGCACGGTCTGCCCGGGCAGACCACAGACCTCCGCCCCGAAATCGGTCATCCGCTGGAGGAGTTCGCTGTAGTACAGCTTGACCACGGACGCGTCGGCCGGGCCGACGGTGCCCGCGTCGTGGCGTTCGACGAGGTCGCGGCACAGGGCACGCAACCCGGTCAGCTCGATCTCGAGCCGGGCCAGCCGATCGGCGATATATCCGTCGTCGACCGGGCGCCGCCCGAAGGCGTCGGGGGTGCGGCATTCCCGCACCAGCCACCCGAACCCGGCATTACCGAGCCGCTCCGCGAGTTCCAGCATGGTCAGGCCGCGTTCGGCGCCCAGCGTCTGCTGGGCCAGCTGCCAGCCCCGGTTCTCGGCGCCGATCAGATTCGCGGCCGGTATCCGCACCTCGTCCAGGAAAATCTCACAGAAATGCGATTCGCCGGTGGCCTGGCGGATCGGCCGCACCACTATCCCGGGCGTACGCATATCCATCAGGAAGTACGAGATCCCCCGGCGTTTGGCGGCGGCGGGGTCGGTACGCGCCAGCAGCAGGCACCAGTCGGCGTACTGGGCGCCGCTGGCCCATACTTTCTGCCCGGTCACCACATAGTCGTCGCCGTCGCGCCGGGCGGCGGTGCGCAGTGCGGCCAGATCCGAGCCGGCGCCCGGTTCCGAGAATCCCTGCACCCACAGTTCCCCGTCGAGGATCGCGGACAGATGGCGCTGCCGCTGGTCGGCGGTACCGCCGGCGAGCAGGGTGGCCGCGGCATGGTGGATCGCCACGAACGCCAGCACCAGCCGCGGCGCGTCGTGTGCCGCCAGTTCCTGGTAGAGCACGATCTGCTGCGGAATCGGCATACCACCGCCGTATTCGCGGGGCCAGTGCGGCACCGCGTACCCGGCGGCCCGCAACCGCTGGAACCACTCCCGCTGGAAGGCCACGAACTCCGCGTCGGTGGCACCGGTCTGGGCGGCCCGCCACTCCGCGGGGATATTCGCCCGGCACCACTTCCGCACGGTGTGCCGGAAGTCGGTGAGATCGCTGTCGGCCACGGTCACCTCCGCGTCATCGCCGCGCCCGCCCGCGCAGGGCCGCAAGCCGCGCCCGGTGGTCGGCCGACTGCATGGTCACCACCTCGGCGGCGAAACCGGCTTGCAGCGGACCTGCCAACGCCTGCGAAAGGTACATGTTCACCACCCGTTTGGTGCTACTGAGCGCCTGCTGCGGCAGTCCGGCCAGCCGCTGCGCCAGCGCCCGGGCCGCGGCCGGCAACTCCTCCGCCGGTACCGTCCGGCTGGCCAGCCCCAGCTCCACCGCGGTGGCCGCATCGATCCGGTCGCCGGTGTACAGATACTCCCGGGAGCGCAGAATCGGGGTGAGCAGCGGCCAGAGGGCCGCGCCCCCGTCACCGGCCACCAGTCCCACGGCGATATGCGGATCGGCCAGATGGGCGCGTTCGGAGATCAGGACGATATCGCACAGAATCGCGATACTCGCGCCCAGACCGACGGCCGGGCCGTTCACCGCGGCGATGACCGGCAACGGGAAGCGCAGCAACTCCTCGATGATCTCGGCGCCCTCCCGGATGCTCTCGTCCCGGGCCACCGGATCGTCCACGAACGAAGTGATCCAGTCCAGATCACCCCCCGCGCTGAACGCCCGGCCCGCACCGGTCAGTATCACCACCCGGGCCCCGGTATCGGCGGCCAGCTGCCGCCAGACCTGCGCCAGCCCCCGGTGCAGGTCGGCGTTCACGGCATTGAGTTCCGCCGGCCGATCGATGGTGACGATGCGTATCGGACCCTCCGCGGTGACGGTCAGCGCGTCGGGCAGGTCGTATCGCACAGCGCCTCACACTCCCGCCGGATCGGAGAACAGACCTGCCAGACCGCGCCGGCCGATCCGGCCGGTCAGCAGTTGCTCGGTGGTCACCGCACCGAACGGCAATCGGCGCAGCGGCAGGCTGTACCGGGACAACCACGACAGGGTGGTCTCGTCACAGAATCCGACCGCGCCGTGCAACTGGTGCGCGGTCCGGAACACGATATCGGCGGCCTCCAGCGCCGCCAGCCGCAACGCCAGCGCGTCGTCGACCGCTTCCGGGCGACCGGTCTGGATACTCCACAGCGCGTACCTGGCCAGCAGGTCGACTCCCCGCCGCTCGACCTCGGCGTCGGTGAGCTGGAACTGAACCCCCTGGAACTGGGCCAGCGGCCGCCCGAACTGTTCGCGGATCGACACATGGGCGCGGGCGAGCTCCAGGGCGCGGTCCAGCATCCCCAGCAGCGTCCAGCACGGGAGGGTCAGGGCGAGCGCGAGATCCGCACTGCCGTCCCCGTCGAGTGGCCGGATCTCGAGCGGGGCGACGAACGCCGCGTCCCGGACCGGACCGCCGGGCACCGATCGCGCGGTGCCGCGGGCGCCGGCGGGCGTCACGGTCGCCCACCGCAGATCCAGCCCCGCCACCGGTCCCGCGGGCTCCGCCCCCGCGACCACGATCAGACCGTCGTGGTCCGGGCCCGCCGGCCGCGCCAGTCGTTCGGCCACCGGGTAAGGAGTCGCCCAGTATCCGGCGCCGCGGCACAGCGCGGCCGCCGCCTCCAATTCGACGGGATCCCGTCGCGGGGCCAGTTCCCAGGCACCGAGACCGGTGAGCACGGGCTCGATCACCCGCTGCCGGTCGCGCGGGTCCTGTTCGGCCCGCCGCACCAACTCGTCCCCGCCGGCCGCGCCCAGCGCGCGCACTACTTCGCGACCGAACTCGGCGGCCTCGGCGGCGAGTTCGATCCGCACCTCGTGGGCGGCCCCGGCCGACCCGTTCGATGTACTCACACCGTCCTCCTCCGCCGACCCCGACAACCCCTGCGGTGGCGCGCCGCCACCACGGATTCCGCCGCACGCACCGGGTGGTTCTCCGGCGCCGCGGGTTTCCCCTCGGTCACGACCCGACCCGTCCGGCCTGTCGCCGCCTGCTCCGCACCGCTCCGGCCGCGGATTCCGTCGCCGGCCGCTCCCACCCCGACCCGGGAGCCGTCAGCAGTTCGCGGGCGAGCAGAATTCGCTGCACTTCGATACTTCCGGACGCGACGGTCGCGGCATTCGCATAGCGCCAGTGATCGTGGACGGCCCGCCGGAACCGGCGGCGCGTCTCCGAATCGGCGGGCACCGCCGCCGCGAGTTCCACCAGGACCTCCGCACTCTCCTGGTCGAGACGGGTCACCGCGATCCGGTAGGCGGCGGCATCGCCCGGCGCCACCGTGCCCGAACTCTGTAGCGAGAGAACCTGGTACGCGAGCAGCCGCGCGCGGCGGCACCGGGTGAGCATGCGCGCCCAACGCCCCCGCAGGACTTCCGGGATCTCGTCCCAGCTCTCGCCGAGCACCTCGGGCGCGGCGTGCAGCAACCGCTCGCAGCGGGCGTAGCGGGCGATGCCGACGCGTTCGAATGCCAGCACCTCCTGGACCACCGACCAGCCGTGGTCCACCGCGCCGAGCACATCGGCTTCGGTGGCCCGGACACCGTCGAAGAAGACTTCGTTGAGATGGTGCGGACCCAGCATGGAGGCGATCGGCCGGACCGTGATGCCCGGATGGGTCATGGGCAGCAGGAAAACGGTGAGCCCCTGCTGTTTGCGCCCGGCGTTCGAAGTACGCGCGAGCAGGAAGCACCATTGGGCCATGGAGGCGTAGGAGGTCCAGATCTTCTGGCCGGAAATGGCCCACCCGTCGCCGTCGTGGCGGGCGGTGGTGCGCAGCGAGGCCAGGTCCGAGCCCGCCTCGGGTTCGCTGAAGCCCTGACACCAGACCACCTCGCCGCGCGCGATCGGCGGCAGGTGTTTGCGCTGCTGTTCCGGGGTGCCGTGCCGCATAACGGTCGGACCCACCCAGTTGACGCCCATGTACTGCGCACCGCGCGGTTCGTGCTGCGCCCACATCTCCTCGCGGACCACGGTCTGCTCCCAGATCGAGGCGCCGCGGCCGCCGAATTCCTCGGGCCAGGCCAGGCAGAGCAGACCGCGGCCGGCCAAGGTCGCGCAGAAACGCTGCGCGACGGCAAGGTCCGCGGGATCGTCGGTGAAGGCGCCCAGATAGTCGGCGGGGACCTCGTCGGTGATCAATCGGCGTAGCTCGCCGCGGAGCTTCGCGGCGGTCGCACCCATCGTGAAGTCCATGGGCGTACCCTACGGCAATCCTCATAAGGATTGCAATGTTTGCTGGTTTGGCCGATATCCGTTTCACCCGCAGCAGACCGGGCCTCATGGAGGCGAGCCGGACGGACGGGCTGCCGCCGCGGCGGCAGCCAGGCAGAAGTCCCCCAGCCGCGCGACCTCCGCGGCGGTGGGCTCGGTATCCGACCACAGGTACTCCGACAACTTCCCGACGGTCGCGTAGGCGACCAGCCCGGCCGCGAATTTCGGTTCGGCCACGCCGAGTTCGGTGAACGGCGCATGGAGCAGGACTGCGAGCCGACGCGGCGCCGAGCCGGCCCGCCCGGTCACCAGATCGGCCCCCAGCGCGCCGGTATGACACAGCACGGCGCGTGTATCGGCGGCGAGCGCCGGCTCGGCCTGCGCCAGGATGGCCGCCACCCAGCCGCGGACCCGGGCCCGCGGCTCCCTCTCCTTGGACATCCGGTGCGCGACATATTCCGCCAGCCGTTCCGCACCGTCGGCGAGTACCGCCGCCATCAACGCATCCTTGGACGGGAAGTGCCGGTAGAACGCATCGTTGGACAACCCCGCGGCGGCGACGATATCGGCCACCCGGGGACGCGCACCGGCTCCACCCCGCCGCACCTGATCCAATGCGGCATCCAACAGCCGGCGGATCTCGCCGGCGTATTCGGCCTCCCGTTCGGCCACCGCCTTCCGGGCGATCCGGGCGACCAGATCCGACTCCGAAAGAATTGCATTCTTCTTCACAAGAAGTATATTCTCACCACAGGAGAGGAGGCGCAAATGGCATGGGATTTCGAGACCGAACCCGACTTCCAGGCGAAGCTCGACTGGGCCGATGCGTTCGTACGCGATGAGGTCGAACCACTGGATCTCCTCTGGCCGCACGAACAGTTCGTGCCCCTGGAAGGCGCCCGGCGGGCGGTCGTCGACCCGCTCAAACAGCGGGTCCGCGACCAGGGACTGTGGGCGACCCACCTCGGCCCGGACCTGGGCGGCCAGGGTTACGGTCAGCTGAAACTGGCCCTGCTCAACGAGATCCTGGGCCGCAGTTCCTGGGCTCCCATCGTGTTCGGCTGCCAGGCGCCCGATACCGGCAATGCCGAGATCATCACGCACTATGGCACCGCGGCCCAGAAGGAGCGGTACCTGCGGCCGCTGCTCGACGGCGAACTCTTCTCCTGCTACTCGATGACCGAACCGCAGGCCGGCGCCGACCCCACCCTGTTCCGCACCCGCGCTGTACGCGACGGCGACGACTGGGTGATCAGCGGCTGGAAGTTCTTCTCTTCCAATGCCCGCACCGCCGCGTTCCTCATCGTCATGGCGGTGACGGACCCGGACGTGAGCCCATATCAGGGGATGTCGATGTTCCTGGTGCCCGCCGACACCCCCGGCATCCGCATCGAACGCAATATCGGCCTGGCCGGCGAACCACTGAACGACGGCTCGCACGCGCTGATCCACTACGACGATGTCCGCGTACCCGCCGAGGCTCTGCTCGGCGAGGCCGGGCAGGCGTTCGTGATCGCGCAGACCCGGCTCGGCGGGGGCCGTATCCATCACGCCATGCGCACCATCGGGCTCGCGCAGAAGGCCCTGGACATGATGTGCGAACGCGCGCTGAGCCGGGAGACCGCCGGTAGCCGGCTCGCCGACAAACAGTTCGTCCAGGGCTATATCGCCGATTCCTACGCCCAGCTGAAACAGTTCCGGCTGCTGGTGCTGTACACGGCCTGGGAAATCGACAAATACAACGACTACAAGAAGGTCCGCAAGGATATCGCCACGGTGAAGGTCGTGATGCCGACCGTGCTACACGATATCGCCTGGCGGGCAATGCAGGTGCATGGTGCGCTGGGCACCACCAACGAGTTGCCCTTCTTCACGATGATCCACGGCGCCGGCGTGATGGGCCTGGCCGACGGCCCGACCGAGGTGCACAAAATGACCGTCGCCAAACAGGTCCTGCGCGACCACCGGCCCAGCGCCGATCAGTGGCCCACGGAATGGATACCGCGCAGGCTCGAGGCGGCGCGGGCCAAATACGCCGATTACCTGGAAAACGAAGTTGGCAACCAATGATCGACTTCGCGCCGCTGGCGCAGTGGATGGACGAGGCCGGGCTACCGGGCAAAAGCGAACCGCTGGAGACCCGGTTCCTGTCGGGCGGTACGCAGAACGAGATCTACGAGATCACCCGCGGCGAGCACCGCTGTGTGCTCCGGATACCACCGGCCGGGGCGCCGGCCGACCGTGACACCGGAATCCTGCGGGAGTGGCGGATCATCGAGGCGCTGGACGGTACCGACGTTCCGCACACCGAGGCCGTGGCGGTCTGCACCGACCCCTCGGTCCTGGGCCGCACGTTCTACCTGATGGGGTTTGTGGACGGCTGGTCGCCGATGGATCATCGCCGGGTCTGGCCGGCACCCTTCGACACCGACCTCACCGCGCGCGCCGGTCTGGCCTACCAGCTCGCCGAGGGCATCGCGCTGCTGTCCAGGGTGGATTGGCGGGACCGGGGCCTGCACGATCTGGGGCGGCCGGACGGCTTCCACGAACGTCAGGTCGCCCGGTGGACCGGCTTCTTCGAGCGGATCAAGGGCCGCGACCTCGAGGGGATGGACACCGCCACCCGGTGGCTACGCGAGCACCGGCCCCTGGACTACATCCCCGGTCTGATGCACGGCGATTACCAGTTCGCCAATGTCATGTATCGCGCGGGCGAACCGGCCCGCCTGGCCGCCATCGTCGACTGGGAGATGGGTACCGTCGGCGACCCGAAGCTGGATCTGGCGTGGATGGTGCAGAGCTGGCCGGCGGACACCTCGGCTCCCGAGGCCGCCGAATCGGGCTACGTGGATATGCGCGGGATGCCCTCCCGCGACCAGGTGGTGGCGCATTACTCGCAGGTATCGGGCCGGCAGGTCGACGATCTCGACTACTACCTGGTCCTGGCCAAATGGAAGCTCGCGATCGTCCTGGAACAGGGTTTCCAGCGAGCGGGCGACGATGTGAAACTGCAATCCTTCGGCCCGATCGTGCCCGAACTCATGCGCTCGGCCGCCGAACTCACCGAGACGACGGGGTACACATCATGAACGAGTCGGGCCCGGAGGCGGCAGCGGAGCGTAACCACGGAGGGCCCTCGGCGGGGACCGATCGACACAGCACGAACGATGCAGAATTCCTCGTGGAGCACCGCGGTCCGGTCACCGTACTCACCCTGAACCGCCCGCAGGCACGCAACGCGCTCAACGGCAACCTGATCGCCGGCATCGGCGCCACCGTGCTGGCGGCCGAACAGGATCCCGGCACCCGGGCACTGGTCCTCACCGCCGCCGGGGATCGCGCTTTCTGCTCGGGGATGGACCTGCGCGCGTTCGCCGACGGTGAGGACGTCGGGTTCGGCGATACCCCGGAGAACCGGGCCTTCCAGCGTCTCACCCGCGGGGCCGTCGCGGTTCCCGTGGTCGGGGCGGCCAACGGCACCGCGGTCGGTGGCGGATTGGAACTGCTGCTCGGCTGTGATCTCATCGTCGCCGCCGACACCGCGAAATTCGGCCTGCCCGAGGTGCAGCGCGGACTCTTCCCGGGTGGCGGGGGCACCTATATCGCCGAACGGATTCCGCTCGGAATCGCACTGCAATTGACGCTCACCGGCGAATTCTTCAGCGCCACACGTGGCTACGAGATCGGCCTGATCAATGCCGTGGTCCCGGCCGGCGACGTGCTCGACGCCGCCCTCGGTTTCGCGGATCGGATCGCCGCGAACGGACCGCTGGGGGTCGCCGCATGCAAGGAACTGGTGCGCCTGTCCGTCACCGATCCCGCGAAGGCGGCGCACCGGCTGCGGCACTGGCAAGGTGTGGTCTTCGCCAGCGAGGACGCCAAGGAGGGCGCGACGGCGTTCATGGAGAAGCGCGCCCCGGTGTGGCAGAGCAGATGACCACGGTGCGGGCAGTGGTCTGCCCCGAGTACGGCTCGCCGGAGGTACTGCGGATCGAACGGCGACCCCTCCCCCGGCCCGGCCCCGGGCAGGCGCGGGTACAGGTGCGCGCGGCCGCGGTGAACTTCCCCGACGTTCTGCTGATCGCCGGGCGATATCAGGTCACCGTGCCGCCGCCCTTCGTCCCGGGCAGCGAATTCGCGGGCCGGGTCACCGAACTCGGCCCGAACTGCTCGGGATTCGCGATCGGGGACCGTGTGTCCGGTACCGGCCTGTACGGCGCGTTCGCCGAGGAAATCGTCGCTCCGGCCACGAATCTGGCGCCGATCCCGCCGGGCGTGGACGACCGGACCGCCGCCGCGTTCGGCGTCGCCCATCGCACCGCGTACCACGCCCTGCGGTCGGTGGCCCGCGTGCGCGCGGGTGACACCGTGGTCGTCCTCGGCGCCGGGGGCGGGGTGGGATTGGCGGCGGTACAGCTGGCCGGCGCGCTCGGCGCCGAGGTGGCGGCGATCGCGTCCTCGCCCGAAAAGCTCTCCGCCGCCGCGTCCTACGGCGCGAAGCACCTGATCGACCATCGTGAATCCGATGTGCGGGCAGCCCTGCGCGCGGCGGTCCCCGCGGGCGCCACGGCAGTCCTGGATCCCGTCGGCGGTGACCTGTCCGAACCGGCATTGCGTGCGCTGGGCCGCGGCGGCCGCTTCGTCACCATCGGTTACGCCTCCGGAACGGTCCCGCGAATCCCATTGAACCTGGTACTGGTCAAGGGATTGCAGATCGTCGGCTTCCAGTTCCGCGATATCGACCCGGACGAGTTCGACCGCAATGAGCGGGAACTGGCAGGCCTGCTCGCCGACGGCCGGATCGCACCGCATATCGGCGCCACTTTCCCGCTCGCGGATACCGCCCGGGCATTCGAACGGGTCGCCGCGGGCCGGGCCGTCGGCAAGGTGGTCATCGATATGACAGCCTGATCGGCCCCCGGCGCCGAGGCGAATGCCCGCAGGTCGCCGGGTCGCCGGCGTCGCGGTACTGGTGTCGTGCCCACAGCGACCGGGCTGTGCGCGATTACCGCCGTGCGGTCGAGCATCCCACCGACGCGGTGGTCCTTCCTCCGGCCGGTCGATCGGGATCTGCCCGGTGGCCGGGCACAGTTGATGACCGAGGCCGCGATCCACTCATTCCGAAGACCGCTCGGCGCGCGTTCCCGACGACCATGCCGAGCGGCGCGAGCGCGCCGGCGAGCACCGTGCGCCAGCCGGCGACCACCCGCGGGGGCGCTGTCCGCGTGCGGTGGCCTGGCTCATCGCGGGATAGAACGCGACGATGTAGAGCGGTAACCGGTCGAACATGAACGGCACGGTGAACACATTGTGCGAGAATGAGCCCGATCGGTTCGTCCAGGCCGAACCAGCCCGGGAAGTACAGCGGTGGTTCGATGACGAACAGGTAGACCAGGGACGCGATCCAGAGGGCCAGGTTGGTCGGATCGCCGTCACGCCGTAACCGGCGGATCGCGTGTGCCAGCGCGAACACGGCCCCGGCGACGATGAGCAGCTCGAGTACCGGCAGGGTCCAGCCGGCGAGGCCGGCCGGGTTGCGCAGGGTCACGATCGGATGCGCGTCGGCACAATCGAATCCGAGTTCGGCGACAATCGCTGTGCGGTCGCGTCGCAGGTGGCGTTCATGCGCTGATGGTGGCATCACATGCCGAGGCTGTGGGGCACTATCGGCAGATCCTCCAGCGCCGCGGCGATCCGGCGATCGGCGAGTTCGTAGCGGCTGCGCCTGCCCTCGGGAGCCGCGACCACCAGCCCGCAACCGCGCAGACAGGCGAGGTGGTTGGACAGGATCTGGCGGGTCACCCCGATCTGTTCGGCCAGCTCCGAGGGATATCCGGGCGCCCGGCACAGGCTCGGCAGGATCCGGGTCCGGGTCGGGTCGGACAGGGCGTGGCCGAACCGGGCCAGGGCGTCGGTGTGTACAGCGGTCTCCACATGAGAGACAGTACATGAGAAACTGTATTCAGAAAACAATGAACTATCCGAGGGAGCGGTCGAGAAGTCGATCTGACACCGGACGTTGGACAGCATGGTCATCACGTAGGTGCCGACGGGTCCGGTGTGGTCGTAGAGTGTGGCGGCGCCAGGCCGAGCCGGCCCGAGAACGAGCAGGCTCCCGCGTGCGCTCACCGTTTGACCACCATCTCCAGCCCCGCCGTGAACGGCAGAGTTTGGGAGAGCAGGCCATTGGCCGGGTCCTCGATGAAGGCGAATGCGTCGCGGTAGTTCTCCCGATGCCCCTCGGTGTTGTCGATCAGCACAACGCCGCCGGGCCGCAGCTTCGGGGCGATCATTTCGAGCGCCGGGCGCGCCAGCACCGGCCAGATATCGATCAGCGCGAGATCGAGTGGCGCTTCCAGATCGGCCAGCGTCGTGCGGATATCCCCCACGCGTAGATCGATCACGCTCTGCAGGCCGGCACGGCGGAAATGCTCCCGGGCAACCGCGGCTTTGGCGGGTTCGATCTCGGTGCCGACCACGGTGCCCGCACCGCCGTCGCTTTCGGTCACCAGGCGCACCGCCTGCGCCAGGTAGAGCGTCGACACACCATGGGACGTGCCGACCTCCACCACCCGCCGCGCGCGCATGGCCAGGCACAACCGGTGGCACAGCAGTGCCTTGTCGTGTTCGAGCGCGATGAGTTTATCGGCCAGGAAGGTTTCGGCGTCGGCATCGAGAGCATTCGGATCGGCCGCGTCCCCGCGCGCGGCACGCTCGGCGAAATAGCCTCCGATGGCCGGGATCTGCTCGGTGCTGCGCTGTTGCAGCTCCGCGACCAATCGGTCGAGTTCCGGGTTCAGCAGGGTGCCGGATTCCATCGCAGTGCCTCTCGTCGATCACGCCACCGGCGGTGCGCCGCGGCTACCCCAGTCTGGAAAACCACATCACTGATGTCAATGGGTCGTGAACTTCAAGGACGGGTCGGTACAGTCCGAAGCTGTGTCCCAACCGCTTCCCCCCGGTCGCCACCGGCGCAGCCCGCTGACCCGGGGCGGCCGGGTGACGCTGACCGCCGACGCGATCGCCGCGGCGATGCTGGAGCTCGCGGGCCGGCGCGGCTTCGCCGCGGTCTCGATGCACGATCTGGCCGCCGAACTCGGTGTCACCGTCCGTGCCCTCTACCGCCATGTGCGCGATCGGCAGGAGGTCGTCGACCGCGCCGTCGAACTCTGGCTGTCCCGCTGGCCGACCCCGGACCTCGACCCCACCCGCTGGCGGCAGAGCCTGCGCGAGTATTGCCACCTGCACCGCGCCCTGGCCCGACGCCATCCCCGAGCGCTACTGGTGTCACTGGACGAACGCATCAGCGATGCCCGCGTACCCGAACGCCGACTCGCCGCACCGGAACAATTCCTGACCTTCCTCACCGGAGTCGGACTGGACCTGCCGGACGCCCTCTTCGTGCACAGCGATCTGACGATACGGATCTACGGATTCGTCCTGTTCATCGATTATCGGGCCGATATCGGCGAACCGGTCGCCGAACAGTATCCGGCCCCGCGGTCATGGCTCGACCGCCATCCGGACCTCGACCTGCCCCTACTGCACCGCGCCGGTGCCGAAGCCGGTTTCGACAGCGACGCCATGTTCGAACGCGTGACGACCGAGGTGGTTCACACGGTGGAAAGACTGCTCGCGGCAACGCGATAGCCGCTGTGCCGGTGGCGTGAACTGCCCGGACACCGCGCAGAAATGATCGACGTCCGCGGCCACTGCGGCGTGGCGTCCGGGCGCGAGATCGCTCAATCGGCCGGTGGACGCCGAGCCCGATCGAGTCGATCGGCTTTGTCGCGGAGATACCGCTGTTCGGCTTGATTGCCGGTCAGGTCGGCGGCGCGGCGGAAGAGTTCGGCCGCGGTGGTGCCGTCGCCGGTCTGCTGCAGGAGGTGCGCGCGTACGGCGTGTTCGCGTTGCCGGGTGAGCGGGTTACGGTCCAGGTGGTGGTGTCGATCGAGGTCGTCGAGCAGGGCGAGACCGCGGGCGGCCCCGTAGGCGTGGGCGACGGCCACGACGCGGGCGAGTCGGACGGGCGGGGTGGGAGTGAGGCGTTCGAGCCACAGGTAGAGCATCGCGATCTGCGGCCAGTCGGTCCGGCCCGGCTCGGCGGCGGCGTGGACCGCGGCGATGGCGGCCTGGAGTTGGTACGGGCCGGCCGGGCCGCGGTTCCAGACCCGATCGATGAGTGCGGTTCCCTCATCGATCAGTTCGCGGTCCCACCGCGTGGAGTCCTGTTCCGCTAGGGGTATCAGTTCGCCGGCGTCGGTGCGTGCCGCGCGGCGGGATTCGGTGAGCAGCATGAGTGCGAGCAGGCCGGTCACTTCCGCGTCGCCGGGGTCGGTGGCGTGCAGCATTCTGGTCAGTCGGATGGCCTCTCGGGTGAGATCGACCCGGGTGAGATCGGCTCCGGCGGTGGCGGTGTAGCCCTCGTTGAAGATGAGGTAGAGCACGCGCAGGACAGCGGTCATCCGGCTGTCGCGGTCGCTGTCGGTGGGTGGGGTGAAGCGGGCGCCGGCCTTGGCGAGCTGTTGTTTGGCGCGACTGATCCGCGTGCCCATGGTGGCCTCGGCCGTGCCGTAGGCGTGCGCGATCTCGGCAGTGGTCAGGCCGCCGACCGCGCGGAGGGTCAGCGCCACCTGTGAGGTGTGGCCGAGCGCGGGATGGCAGCACAGCAGGAGCAAGGTGAGGCTGTCGTCGAGGCCTGTGGTCTGCGCGCGCCGCGCGGGTTCGGCCATGGCCAGTTCGGCGGTGCCGGCTTCCAGTTCACGGCGGCGGCGAGCCCGGTCGGAGCGCAGTAGATCGACCATGCGCCGGTAGGCGATTCGAACGAGCCAGCTCCGCGGACGGTCCGGGACACCGTCGAGCGGCCACGCGCGCGCGGCGATCAGCAACGCTTCCTGCACAGCGTCCTCGGCGATATCGAATCGTCCGAATCGGCGGACCAGCGCACCGAGTACCTGCGGCGCTTCGGCGCGCAGCAGGCCCTCGATCGCGGGGGTCATGTGGTGAAGTCTTCGCCCATGACCGGGCGGATTTCGATCGGCTCGCCGAGTGCTTCGACAATGCGGGCGGTGATCTCCACGGCTCGTTCGTGGCCGGCGACATCGATCACGGCGAAGCTGGCCAGGACCTCCTTGAGTTCGGCGAACGGGCCGTCGGTGGCCACCACACCGTCCGCGGTTTTGCGGACGGTGGTGCTGACGGCCGGGTGGCCCAGGCCCTCGCTGGTGACCAGTTCACCGGCGGCGATCAGTTCCTGTTCCAGTTGCCGGTAGGTGGCGAACGCCGCCAGTGCCTCCGCCGAGGGAGTGTCGGCGGTCGCGGCGTCCCACGCGGTGGCCGGGGTGTAACCGAGCAGCAGGTATTTCACGGTCCGTCCTTCCGAAGCGGTCGGGTTGTCATCACGGTAGCCGGGGGCAGAGCCATGGCCCGCTCAGGCGGCGCGGCGCTGGGACAGCGCCAGCACGGTGGTCCAGGTGAAGGCGATCAGACCGTTGATCGCGATCTGGATGCTCATATAGCCGGGCGATATCGGCACCAGCAGAACGAGTCCGGCAGCGGCGCTCGCCACGGCGGGCAGCACCATCCGGCGGCGCGCGCACCGTACGCTCAGTACCAGAGCCGCGAGCGCGAGCGCGGTGAACGCCACTGCGGCGGCGGCCGAATGCGCGATGCTGTGCCAGGACATCTGCGCGACCGGCCCATCCGGTGTGCCGGCCGGGAATCCGTTCTCCGGATCCATGGTGAACATCCCGGCAGCGATGAGTCCGATGCCGAAAACTCCCACCAGGATCGGTAGCGCCCGCCGCCCGAGTCCTTCCGTGAGAGTGCGCCAGAGGCCGGCGGCCAGGGTCAACGCACCCATCCCGGCCGCGATGAACGTGATGATCTGGATCCAGCCGAGATCTCCGGTGGCGAGCTGGCTGATCGGGTGCCGGGTGATGTCGAAACCCGCACGGGTGAGCATCTGCGTGATGGCCGAAGCGAAGAACGCCGGACCGGCAGCGGCACCTGCGAGCAGTAGATACCCGGTTGCCGGAGCAGGTGCGTGTTCGGAGGTGTTGGCTGTCGGGGCGTGGGACGCGAGAGTCATCGGGTTCCTTCCTCGGTGATGGGTTGGTCGCTGCTACCTCGGAGCCACCGGTCGGATCTCGACACCCCGGGGCAGTGACTCGCATCACACCCCCTGAGCGTCGAAGCCGGCGGAACCGCTCCGAGGTAGCAGCGACCAACCCACACAGGAGGACGAACATGATCGACACCCAGCAGCAGCCCACCCCCGAACTGCGGGCCCTGGACCGCCTGGCCGGAACCTGGAAGGTCAGCGGCGGCGCGGAGGGAACTGTGCGCTACGAATGGATGCCCGGCCGGTTCTTCCTGCTCCAGCACATCGACCTGACCCAGCACGGCGAACCTGTCACCGGTATGGAGGTGATCGGCAACCTGCGCCCGTTCGGCGAACCCACCGGCCCCGATGTGGCATCGCGGTACTACGACTCGGTCGGCAACACCTTCGACTACGTCTACGAATTGATCGGCGACACACTCACCATCTGGGCCGGCGCGAAGGGCAGTCCCGCCTACTACGAGGGCACCTTCGACGCCCACGGCACCACTGTCACCGGTGCATGGGTCTACCCGGGCGGCGGTGGATACACCTCGACCATGACCCGCATCTGACCCGGCGGCCCCACGCCGCCCGGCCCAGACCCGGGCCGGGCGGCGCGGGGCGCGCTTTCGGGCGCCGGTCAGGCCAGAGTGAGATCGAGGCGGGAAAGGCGGCGCACCAGATGGCTCGGCGCCCAGCTCGGCGCGGGGGCGACGGCGCGGAAATCGCGCGTCCGGCGCAACAGCATGCCGATCGCCGCGCGGGCTTCCATACGGGCCAGCGCCGCACCGACGCAGAAGTGGATCCCGCGGCCGAAGGCGAGAGTGGTGTCGGCCACCACATGCCGGTAGTGCCCCCGGAACGGGGACTCCAGCCGCAGGACCTCCTCGACGAAGACCGGGATCAGGTCCGGCTCGGTGCGCAACATCGCGGCGAGCTCGGGCCGGGTGGCCAGCAGCCAGGCAGCGGTCAGCGCCGGCAGCACCATTGCGCGTTGTGACCGGTGCAGCGGATCGTCACCGGTGGCCAGCACGTGGCCGGCGTCGCCCAGGGCTGCCAGTTCGATCTCGGTGACGGCCCCATCGGGATGAACCATCATCGTCGCCGTCAGATTCGACGAGAAATCGGCCGGCCGGGCCGCCGCCTCTGCCACCAGGTCCCAGCTCGACACCAGATGGAACCGCGATCCACCGACCCGGTGCACCGGCGACTCGCGGCGTAGCCGGTCGTAGAACGGATAGGGGTCACCGAGTTCGTCCATGAGGTCCACGCTCGACCACGCGGCCCGCGGCACGGACCCCGCTCGGTCGCGACCTTCGCCGAATCCCCCGCGCTCATCCGCATCGCCGCCGACCTCACCGGCACCGGCCACGACAACCCCCTCGCCGCGACCTGGCTCATCCGATCCGTGCTGTCGATGCTGATGTGGCCGACCGACCCCGATACCGAAACCCGGCTCCTCCAGCACTTCCTTCTGCCCGCACTGACCGCCCCAGGCCCGCCGCAGCCGCCCGTCCGGAAAACCCGTCGGTGGATACCGCGTCACGCCGGGGCGCCGGTGGAACCGGAGAGCCGTGAGCGGGCCAGCCCGGTGGCGTCGCGCTCCAGGATCATCCACAGCGCGGTGATGTCCTCGACCAGGCGGTCGCGGGTGACCGATAAATCCCCACCGGCCCAGGACAGGATCGTTTGGGCAGTGCCGCCGATGACGAAGGCGGGGGCGGTGGAGGCCAGGGAGTCCTGTTCGAGTGACAGGTCGTGGGTGGTGCGGGCGTGCGCGATCAATGCGGCGGTGAGCCCCGCGATGACGGCGGTGCGTTTGTCGTGCGCCACCGGGGTGGTAGGGACACCGCCGAGGAGGACGAGCGCTTTGCGCGGGTCGTCACCGAGGATATCGACGACGGCGGCGATCGCGCCGCGGGCTTGTTCCCGCACCGGCCGGTCGAGCAGCGGGACGTAACCACCCACGGCCGCTTCGGCCACCTCGGCGGCGATCGATTCGATGACCGCGTCGGCCAGGGCGTCGAGACCGTCGAAGCTTTCGTAGAAGTAGCGCTTGTTGAGTTTGGCCGACCGGCAGAGCGCCTCCACCGTCGCCGTGCGCCAACGGTTCTCGGCCATCTCGGTGAGTGCGACGTCGATCAGGGCGCCGCGCCGGCGCAGCGTCCGCGTGGCTGCGGAATCTCCTGCGTACTTCCGTTCGGCGGTCGACACGCCGTCATCCTCCCATTTCCGCTGCCGGGCCGTTGACACACCGTCCATTGATCTGGCACAGTTCCGTACCAAATCAACTGGTACGGAAACGTACCAGATTGGAGAGAGTGATGACGGCACAGTGGGAACAACGAACGTCGGCGCCGCGCGCGATGTGCGAAGAGCTGCGGGACAGGGTGACGGCACATCCGGTTTCGGCTCGCGCGCAGGCGTGGGATTACCTCGCGGGTCTCGGTGCGCGGGAGGATCACGCCGGACTCGCGGAGGTGTTCGCCGCGGGGAGCGCACCCGAAGGACCGGACGGGAAAATGGAGGGCCTGATCGTCGGGAAACTCTTCGGAATCCCCGAAGCGCGGCTCGCGAATCCGCTGATGCGTATCGACCCGACCTGGCGGGGCAAAACCTTCGATGCCGCCGGCGGGGTCGGCTGGAACCGGCTTTCACCGATCGCCCGTTTCGTGATGCCGGTCATCACCGCCGGCTACCGCGGGCTGCGCCGCGTCGGCGCCGAGATGGAGGGTTTCGACTTCGCGCACGCCCTCGCCCCGAGCTGGATCGAACCGGACAAGACCGTGCGCGCCTTGGACTACGCGGTACCCGAATACCGCAATCCCGGCATCCGGACCTTCCCCATCGCGCGGACCCGCGACGAGATCGTCGAGGTGATCCCCGGCGTCTACCTCGGCCGGGCACTGCTACGGATGAACAACGGCGCGATCAGGCTCATCGCCTACTTCGCGCTGCGCGAGCCGATCGGCAGCCCGCTGTGATGGAGGTGCGCGGCGCCCGGGTCTGCATCACCGGCGGGGCGCGCGGGATCGGACGGGCCACCGCCGCGGAACTGATCGCCCGCGGTGCCCGGGTGTGGATCGGCGATCGCGATCTACCGGCCGCCGAACAGACCGCCGCCGAGATCGGTGCCACCGCCCATGTTCTCGATGTCACCGACGAGAACAGCTTCCGCACTTTCCTGGCCGCCGCGGAAGAAGACGGCCCGATCGACATGCTGGTCAACAATGCGGGCGTCCAGTTCATGGGCGGTTTCGCCGACCAGGACCTGGCCGCGATGCAGCGTGAACTCGCCGTGAACCTCGGCGCCGTGCTCACCGGCGTGCACTTGGTGCTGCCCGGGATGCGGCTGCGGCGGCGCGGGCACATTGTCAATGTCGCGTCCATGGCGGGCAAGATCACCACGCCCGGGATCGCGACCTACTGCGCGTCCAAGTTCGGGGTCGTGGCCTTCTCTCGCGCACTGCGGGCCGAACTCGCGGGCTCGGGCGTCACCGTCACCACGGTGCTGCCCGCCGCCACCCACACCGACCTCACCTCCGGCGTGCGGTTACGACTACAGCCCACACTCGCACCGCAGCAGGTCGCCACCGCTATCGCCGACAGCACCCGCCACGGCCGCGGCGAGGTGACCGTGCCCCGCTGGCTCGCACCGATGGGCCTGATCGAAGAACTGACGCCCACCCCGGTCCTGTGGTGGCTCAAACGCTTCGTAGGCGGCACCGAGTACGGCGGATACGACCCAGCACAGCGAAAGGACTACCTGGATCGCATCCGGTGACGGTGCCCCCGGCAGCCGGCGACCCCACGGACTGCCCGCCGGCACGAGGTCCCGTTCGGGCAGGACCGGATCGTCGGAAGGCTTCTCGGACCATGGGCATCGCAAAATCCGCAGGCGAACCGTCTCGGCTCCCGTTCCGCCGATCGCGCCACGAGTACCGCCCGCACCGACCGAGCATGGGTGGCGTAGCGAGCCCGTACGCCACACCGAATTGCGGACAGCATCTGGCCTATCCGCCGTTACGGTCGAGAACATCACGACGAGGCCGATGTGGACACGGAGAGTTCGGCCGGGAACCGGCGGCGGACCGAACCCGCCACCACGTGAGGTTCGCCGATCGACCCCCCTGCCGAACAGGGCGAATCGCGAACGCCCGCAACGCTTTTCTACGGTGGAGGTTCTGGCATGCTCGATCATCTCGCGGTTCAATGTGCCGATGTCGCGGCCGCGGCCGCCTTCTACGATCGGGTACTCGCCTCCTTGGGAGGGACCCGGATGATCGACTTCGGCGAAGTCATCGGCTACGGGAGTACGAACTCGCCCGGGCCCGATTTCTGGTTGGGACCGCTGCCTCCCGGAGCCGGGTTCCGTGAAACGCATATCGCTTTCACCGCACCGAGCCGAGCGGCGGTGCGCGCGTTCTTCCACGCAGCTGTGGACACCGGCGCGGAAGTCCTGCACCGGCCGCGGCTCTGGCCGGAGTACCACCCCGCGTACTACGGCGCGTTCGTGCGAGACCCCGACGGCAACAACGTCGAAGCCGTATGCCGGCACCCGGAGTAGCCTCGAGCGGTTCTCGAATCAGCGCCCTACCGTGGCGGCGCCGGAGTCCACAGCGGGAATCCCGGGGCGCAGCACTCGACGGACTCCCCGGCGCCGGCCTCGGGCGCAGAACGCGGGGCCTTCCCGGCCCGGGAACCGCGGGCGTCTGCCCTGAGTGCGTGCCGGGCAGGAATTTTCGCGGCGGTCCGTCAGGTTCATCCGCTGAGGCCCACGGCGACAAGACGGCGCGGGAATCCCGTGGCCGGCCGGCCACCGGCACGGGCATCGGAAGGAACATGATGAAGTACGCAGTCAGCTACAGCACCGCCCATTTCGGTGCGGATCCGGATCGCCTCGCCGCCTACGCACGGCATGCCGAGGCCTGTGGATTCGAAGGGCTGTACCTGCCCGAACACCTGGTCCTGTATCCCGGGGCGACACTGCACAATTTCGAGGTACCACCCGCCCTGCCCTTCACAGACCCGCTGGACACTCTCGCTTTCGTCGCCGCGGTCACCGACCGGCTGCTGCTCGGCACCGGGGTTCTACTGCTGCCCTATCGGCATCCGGTCGTGCTGGCCAAGCAGCTGGCGACGATCGATGTGCTGTCGAAGGGGCGGATGCGGCTGCTGTCCGTCGGGCTGGGCACACTGCCGGCCGAGGCGGCCGCGGCCGGCGTCGATTTCCGCACGCGCGGGCGACGGGCCGACGAGGCGATCGATGTGCTGCGGTTGCTGTGGTCCGGTGACGAGGAGGGGGTGAGTTATCACGGCGAATTCTTCGACTTCGAGAACCTGGTCCAGTTCCCCAAGCCGTACGAGGCCCGCACCTTGCCCGTGCACATCGGTGGTTCCAGCGCGGCCGCCGCACGCCGGGCCGGGCTGCGTGGCGACGGGTATTTCGCGGGTGGGGCGCTGCTCCCGGACGAGCGCGCGGCGCAGTGGGAACTGGCCCGGGCGACCGCGGCGGAGACGGGACGCGATCCCGGTGCGCTCGAGTACACGCGGTGGAGCGGACTGGATATGACCGACGAGCGATTGGCCGCCTTCACGGCGCAGGGAGTGACCCGGGTGGTCGTGAGCGCTACGGCCACCGATCCGGCCGAACAGCAGGACGAACTCTCCGAATTCGCCGAACGCTTCCTCGCCGAGGGTTCCTGACCGTTCGACCTGGTCCGCGCGGTTCAGACCGCGCGGACCAGGGCCTGGCGGCCACGGAGATCGGCCAGTAGGACCTCACCGCTGTGGAAGACCTCGATATCCTCGCGGGCCTGTTCCGGCACCCCGGCTGCCCCGAGGGCGCATCGTTTGAATGCCCGGGCGGCCGAGCTGAGGGGATGATGGGCGGACAGGACCCGGCACGCGAGTTCGGCGGGCAGCTCGTCGCCCCAGACCGCGAGTTCGGCCAGCCCCTTGTCCAGGCAGTCGATGGCGCCTTTGCGGACCCATTCGTTCGAAACGAAGACGTCCGGCGCCAGCAGCACACTCTCCGGCCAGGTGCCGTGCACGGGCGAGGCCATGGCGGTGGTGAGGTCCAGGACGGTCGCGCCGAGGATCTCGAGCGGGCGCACATCGTCGTGTTCGGTGAGCACGGCGACCACCTCCCAGCCGCCCATCATGCGGTCGAAGATGAACCCGCCCGCGTACCGCACCGCGTCCACGGTGTTCGGCGCGACGATTGCCAGCCGGTGGCGCAGCGGGTGACGGCGGGCGTGCGCACGCATGAAGTCGACCGGACGTAGCCCGGGACCGACCATGGTTTCGGTGTCCGGAGGGCAATCAGCCGCACTGTCTTCATCCCGTGAACCGATCACCGGGTACTCCGTTCGATAAACCAACTGCTGAAACAGTAGGGTCGAACGGCGATATGTGATGCACGTCTCATCGAATTATCAGGTGTGCTATACATCACAGACCAAGGTCTTTGGCAATGATAACTTTCATGACCTCGCTGGTCCCGGCGTAGATCCGCGCGACCCGGGCATCGGTGTAGAGCCGGGCGATCGGATACTCCATCATGTAGCCGTAACCACCGAACAACTGCAGGCACCGGTCGACGACCCGGGCCTGGGTCTCGGTGGCGAACAGTTTCACCCGGGCGGCGTCCGCACCGGAGAGCTGCCCGTCCACCAGATCCCGCACCGCGCGATCCACCAGGGTCTGCCCGGCCTCGATCTCGGCGGAGATCGCGGCGAGTTCGAATTTCGTGTTCTGGAACGACGCCACCGGCGTCCCGAATGCCTTGCGCTCCTTGACGTAATCGATGGTGGCGTGCAGCGCCGCCCGCGCCTGCGCCACCGACCCCACCGCCACCGTCATCCGCTCCTGGGGCAGATTGTGGCCGAGATAGCCGAAGGCGGCACCCTCCTCCCCCAGCCTGTTGACCACCGGTACCCGGACATCGGTGAACGACAGCTCCACCGTGTCCTGCACCTTGCATCCCATCTTGTCCAGGACCCGGCCCCGCTCGAAACCGGGCATCCCGTCCTCCACCACCAGCAGGGTCAGGCCCGCCCGCCGGTTGTCCGGATCGGTCGCGGTGCGGGCCACCACGATCACCAGATCGGCGAGCAGCCCGCCGGTGATGAAGGTTTTCGCCCCGTTGAGCACGTAGTCGTCGCCGTCGCGGACCGCGGTGGTACGGATACCGGCGAGATCGGAACCGGTGCCCGGCTCGGTCATGGCGATCGCGGTGAGCAGGCTCCCCTCGGCGAGTCCGGGGAACCACCGCTGCCGCTGCGCCGCGTCGGCGTACTCGAGGAAATACGGCAGGATGACGTCGAGCTGGGTCCGCACGGTACTGAGGGTCACCAGCGCCCGCTGGGCCTCCTCCTGCAACACCACGTTGTACCGGTAGTCCCGGTCCCCCATCCCGCCGTACTCCGCCGGGATCGCGGTACCGAGCAGGCCGAGTTCGCCGAGCCGCCGGAACACCTCGCGCGGCATCTGCCCCTGCTTCTCCCAATCCGGGTATCGGGGCACGACCTCCTTCTCGATGAACTCGCGCGCCAGATCCCGGAACGCTTCGTGGTCGGCGGTGAACAGATCGCGACGCATATTCTTCCTAGGAGACGAGTTCGACGACGGTGGCATTGGCGGTGCCGCCGCCCTCGCACATGGTTTGCAGGCCGAAGCGGATCCCGTGATCCCGCATGTGATGGATCATCCTGGTCATGAGCACCGCGCCCGAACCACCGAGTGGATGCCCGACTGCGATGGCGCCACCCAGCGGGTTGAGCCGCTCCGGGTCGGCCCCGGTTTCGGCCTGCCAGGCCAGCGGGACCGGCGCGAATGCCTCGTTCACCTCGAAGACTCCGATATCGGCCACCGTGAGCCCGGTTCTGCGCAGTACTTTCTCGGTCGCCGGGATGGGACCGGTGAGCATGAGCACCGGGTCGGCGCCCGCCACCGCGCCCGCGCGGTAGCGCACGAGCGGGGTCAGGCCGAGTTCGGCGGCCTTCTCGGGAGTGGTGACCAGCAGGGCCGCGGCGCCGTCGGAGATCTGGGAGGAGTTACCCGCGTGGATCACGCCGTCGTCCTGGAACGCCGGTTTCAGATTCGCCAGCTTCGCGGCGGTGGTACCGCGGCGGATCCCCTCGTCGGCGGTGACCTCGCCGCCCTCGGTCGTCTCCCCGGCGGGCGCGTCGACCGCCACGATCTGCGCGTCGAACGCGCCCCGGTCCTGGGCGGCGGCCGCCAGTTCGTGCGAGCGCGCGGAGTACTCGTCGAGCGCCGTTCGGGTGAAACCCCATTTCCGGGCGATGAGTTCGGCCGAGATCCCCTGGTTGAAGGAGAAATCCTCGTAACGCGCCAGCACCGCCGGGCCGTACGGCTGCCCGGTCGCGCGGGCCGCCCCCAGCGGCACCCGGCTCATCACCTCGACCCCGCCGGCCACCACCAGATCCTGCTGACCCGACAGCACCGCCTGCGCCGCGAAATCCAGGGCCTGCTGACTCGATCCGCAGGCCCGGTTCACCGTGGTACCGGGGATGGATTCGGGCCAGCCGGCGGCCAGTACCGCGTAGCGGCCGATATTGCTCGACTGATCACCGACCTGGGACACACAGCCCCACACCACATCGTCGATCAGCGCCGGGTCGACGCCGGTGCGTTCGGCGAGGGCCCGCAACACCACCGCGGACAGGTCGGCGGCGTGCACGCTCGACAGGCCGCCCTTCCGTTTACCGACCGGTGTGCGCACCGCGCCGGCGATCACTGCTTCCCGCATCTACCCGCTCTCTTTCTCGCCGCCGGCCGGGGGCAGCGACCAGGCGCCGGTGAAACGCGGGGCGCGTTTCCCGGCGAAGGCCGCGTACGCCTCCGGCGCGTCGGCGGTAGCGAAATTGACTCCCTGGGCCCGGGCCTCGCCGGCCAGAGCCTCTCGTAATGTCGAGTCTGCACCCTCGTTCAGCAATGCCTTGGTCTGCGCCAGCGCGACCGGCGGCCCGGCCGCCAGCCGGTCCGCGAGATCCGCGGTGAACGCGTCTATCTCGGCGTCCGCGATCACCCAGGTGACCAGTCCCAGCGCTTCGGCGCGGGCGGCGTCGACGGTCTCGGCCAGCAGAGCCAGGCGTTTGGCCTGTTGCAGGCCGACCAGCTTCGGCAGCAACCAGGAACCACCGAGATCCACCGACAGCCCGCGCCGCGCGAAGATCTGCGCGAATGTCGCCCCCGGGGTGGCGACCACCAGATCGCAGCCCAGGGCGAGATTCCACCCGGCGCCGACCGCCACTCCGGTCACCTTCGCGACGGTGGGAATCGGCAGTTCGTGCAGTTGCAGGGCGAGATCGGTGAAGATCCGCAGTTTGTCCATCGGGTGCCGGGCATCGGGCACCGAGATATCGGCTCCCGAACAGAATGCGCCCCCGGCCCCGGTGAGAACCAGCGCACGCACGGACCGATCGCTGCCGGTATCGCGCAGGACATCCGCCAGTTCCCGCCACATCGCCCAGGTCATGGCGTTCTTGCGGTGCGGCCGGTTCAGGGTCACCGTCCGTACTCCGGCCCGGTCGGCCACCAGCAGCTCGGGTTCGCCGGTGGGCGGCGCACTGTTGGTCACTATCGCTCCCCCGCGGCCCGGTACGCGGGTCCGATCACCGAGCCGGCGCGCAGCGCGTCGATCTCCGCCGCCGACCGGCCCAGTTCCCGCAGCACGGCGTCGGTGTGCTCGCCCAGTCCCGGAACCGCGCCCATGGGCGGATCGAAACCGCGGATCACGGCCGGCGGCAGCAGGGCGGGCACCGGACCGCCGGGACTGTCCACCGCGCGCCAGCGATCGCGGGCCGTCAGCTGCGGATGGTCGATCATCTCGGCGGCGGTGTTGTACCGCGAGTTGCCGATACCGGCCTCGTCGGCGGCCTTCTGCACCTCGGCCAGGGTGTGCCGGGCACACCAGCCGCCGATGGCCCCGTCCAGCGGCGCACGGTTGCGTACGCGGTCGGAATTGGTCCGGAAACGGTCGTCCCCGGCGAGATCCGGGCGGCCGAGGATCTCCCGGGCCAGCCGCTGCCACTCCCGGTCGTTGGTGGTGCCGAGCACCACGGTCTGTCCGTCCCCGGTGGGGTAGGCGCCGTACGGCGCCACCGCGGGCGAGCTCATACCGAGCGGCTGCTGCTCCACCCCGGAGTGCCGGGTGTAGTTCAGGTGGTAGCCCATCATCTCGGCCATGGTGTCGAAGAGGCTGATACTGATCGAGCCACCGGTGGTACCGGTCTCCCGATATCGTCCGCACAGCTGGGTCACGATCGACAGTGCCGCATACAGTCCCGTGGTCACATCCGCCACCGCCGGTCCGGGTTTGGCCGGTTCGCCCGGGTGCCCGGTCACCGAGCACACCCCGGATTCCGCCTGGACGAGCAGATCGTAGGCGCGTTTGTGCGAGAGCGGGCCGCCCGCCCCGAAACCATCTATCTCCAGCGCGATCAGATGTGGATGGCGGTCGGCCAGATCGGCCGGGGCAAGGCCGAGCCGTGCGGTGGCGCCCGGCGCCAGATTCGACACCAGCACATCCGCGCGGGTCAGCAGTTCGTGCAGCACCGCCAGACCCCGGCCGGATTTCAGGTCGAGGGTGACCGACTCCTTGCCCCGGTTGACCCAGACGAAATGGGCCGCCTGGCCCGCCACCACATCGTCGTAGTGCCGGGCGAAATCACCGCCGGCCGGGTTCTCCACCTTGATCACCCGGGCACCGAAATCGGCGAGGGTGCGGGTGCACATGGGCGCCGATACCGCCTGTTCCAACGCCACCACCAGCACTCCGGCCAGCGGTCCGGCGGTGGCCATCACATCACCATGCCGCCGTCGACCGGCAGCACCTGGCCGGTCACGAACGACGCGGCATCGGAGGCCAGGAAGACGAACGCGCCCGCGACCTCGTCGGGTTCGGCCCAGCGGCGCAGCGGGATCCGGTTGAGCATCTGCTCCGCGAATTTCTCGTCGGTGCGGATGGTTTCGGTCATGGGGGTCGCGGCCAGCGGCGCGAGCGCGTTCACCAGGATGTTCTTCCGGGCCAGTTCCCGGGCCAGCGATTTGGTGATGCCGATGATCCCGGCCTTGGCGGCGGAATAGTTGACCTGACCGAGGGTTCCGGTGAGGCCCGCGGAAGAGGTCACGTTGATGATGCGGCCGGTGCCGTCGGACGGTAGATAGGGCAGGACGGCCTGACTGCAGTTGAACGTGCCGAGCACGTGCACATCGAAAATCTTGCGCATGGAGTCCGGCGTGGTCTTCGAGAACATGGCCGGAGCAGTGATCCCGGCATTGTTCACCACGATATTGACCGTCCCGCCGCCCAATTCGGCGGCCTGCCGGGCGGCGGCCGCCGCGGAATCGGGATCGGCCACGTTCAGGGCGCACGCCCGCGCCGTGCCGCCGTCGGCGGTGATCTTCTCGGCGACCGCACCCGCGGCGCCGCCGTCGAGGTCGGTGACCAGTACCGCGGCCCCCTGGGCGGCCAGTGCGCGGGCCACGGCCGAACCGATACCGCCCGCCGCCCCGGTGACCAGGGCCGTGCGGCCGGTCAGATCGAACAAACCGTTGTTCGCTGCCATCAGTAACTCCTCGGCATTCCCAATACGTGCGACCCCAGATAGTTGAGGATCATTTCCTGACTGATCGGTGCGATCCGCATAACCCGCGACTCCCGGAAATACCGGGAGATGTGGTACTCCTCCGAATAGCCCATTCCACCGTGTGTCTGCATTGCCCGGTCGGCGGCCTCGAAGCCTGCCTCCGCGCAGAGGTATTTCGCGGTATTGGCCTCTCGGCCACACGCTTTGCCCTGGTCGTACAACCAGGTCGCCTTGCGCAGTACGAGTTCGGCCGCGTCCAGCCGGGCCAGCGAATCGGCCAGCGGGAACTGGATCCCCTGGTTCTTGCCGATCGGCCGCCCGAAGACCTCACGCTCGTTCGCGTACCGGACAGCCCGATCCAGCGCGACCCGGCCCAGCCCGAGCGCTTCGGCCGCGATGAGCATCCGCTCGGGGTTCAGGCCGTCGAGCAGATATTCGAACCCGCGGCCCTCCTCCCCCACCCGGTCCTCGACCGGTATCCGCAGATCGTCGATGAACAACTCGTTGGAGGACACCGCATTGCGGCCCATCTTCGGGATGGGCCGGATATCGATGTGGTCGCGGTCGATATCGGTGAGGAACAGCGTCATTCCGCTGGTCTTCTTCTCGACGTCCTCGTACTTCTGCGTGCGGGTCAGCAGCAGGATCTTCTCCGACTCCAGTGCCTTGGAGATCCAGACCTTGCGGCCGTTGACCACATAGCGGTCCCCGTCGCGGCGGGCGAAGGTGGTGATACGGCTGGTGTCCAGGCCCGCGCCCGGTTCCGTGACCCCGAAGCAGACGTGCAGGTCGCCGCGTGCGACCCGGGGCAGCGTGCGCTGCTTCAGTTCTTCGGAACCGTGCACGATCACCGGTTGCATACCGAAGATCGACATATGGATCGAGGTGGCGGCGTTCATTCCGCCGCCGGACCGCGACACCTGTTCGGCCAGGATCGAGGCCTCGGTGATTCCGAGACCGTGCCCGCCATACTCCTCGGGAATGCACAGGCCCAGCCAGCCGCCGTCGGCGATGGCGCGATAGAACTCGGTGGGGAATTCGTGTTCCCGGTCCTTCTCCATCCAGTACTGATCGTCGAATTTCCGGGCCAGTTCGGCCACGGAGTCGCGGATCAGCCGCTGATCCTCGCTCAGCTCGAAACTCATACCGTCGGACACATCAACTCCCTCTCGTCGTCGCCGGACCGCGGCCGCGCACCGCCGCCGCGAACCCGGCCCCGCCGCGGTGGCCCGGCGCGGCCGACCGCGGTGTACACCTGCACCGCCGTCGCGGGCGGCGGGTCCCCGCACCCGGATCGGGTCACCGATGAGGCGGAATGTTCCACTGTTTGTCCCGACCGGTTCGCCGCCGCGGCTCCGGATCGGTCCGCCGGCGCTGCCCGGGCGATTCACCGCCGCGCCCGGAGCGGTTCCTCCGGAGCGGTCCACCACTCGGTCCCGGAACGGTTCGCCGCTGCGAGACCGGCGGATTCACGTCAGATATCACCTGCCCCGCCGCCACGCGCGACACCGCGTCGGTCCGATATCGGCCCTATGGCGATACAGCGCGGTAGGCCGCAAACTCTCACCGCTGCGGCACCGTGACCGCACCGGATTCCTGCTCTGTGGGCCCGGGCAACCGCTCGGCCAGCAGGGCCAGATCGTAGGACTGCCGGGCCATCCAATACCGCAGGATCCCGGTCAAGGAGTAGCGCAGGAACAGCGCCGCCCCCACGATGCTCAACGCGACTCCGGCCAGAGCGATGACGAGCGCGTCACGCTGGACCAGCGCGTCGGAGGTGTTGTGCGACATCAGGTATGCCGGCACCGTCACCACCGGTCCGAGGATCAGTAGTGCCACGCCCACGCGCAACCACAGCGCGCCGCGGCCGGCGGCGGGGTCGGGGATCTTCAGTTCGGCGAGCTCGGCGACGAAACGGTCGGCCCGGGTCGATTCGGTCATGCGGAACTTCCTAGGTAGAGAGTGGCCAATTCGTTGCGGAGCCCTTGGTCGGGCGGGCCCTGATATTCGACGCGGCCGCGCACCAGGACGGCGGCGGAGTCGGCGATATCCAGGACGGCGGCGGCGAACTGTTCGACGACGAGCACCGCGACGCCCTGCCGGGCGATCTCGGCGACCTGTTCGTAGAGACGGCCCACCACCAGCGGCGCGAGCCCCATGGACAATTCGTCCAGCATCAGTACGGCCGGATCGGTGGCCAGGCCGCGCGCCAGCGCCAGCATCTGCTGCTCGCCGCCGGAGAGGGTGCCCGCGGTCTGCTCTGCCCGCTGGGCCAGGATCGGGAAGCGGGCGAAGGCGATCTCCTCGATCTGCGCGCGGGGCCGGCCGGTGAAGGTCATCATGAGCAGGTTGTCGCGCACGGTGAGATTCGGGAAGATGCCCCGGCCCTCGGGGATCAGGCAGACCCCGGCGCGTGCCAGGTCCCGGGGATCGACGCCGTTCACCACGCGTCCGCCGAGGCGGAGTTCCCCGTCCGCGACCGGATGCACCCCGGCCGCGACCGAGAGCGTGGTGGTCTTACCGGCGCCGTTGGGGCCGAGCAGTGCGACCACCTCGCCCGCGCGCACACTCAGATCGACACCGTGCAGCACGGTGATCGCCCCGTAGGCGGCGCGGATATCGCGTAGTTCCAACAGGGTGGTCATGCGGCCCCCAGGTATGCGGCGAGGACCTGTTCGTCGGCGCGGATCTGCTCCGGGATCCCGTCGGCGATCACCGTGCCGAGGTCCAGGACGTACACGTGGTCGCAGACGTTCATCACCAGGCCCATATCGTGTTCGACCAGCACCACCGCGGTGCCGTCGGCGGCGACCGAACGCAGCAGCCCGGCGAACCGGTCCGTTTCCGTACTGTCCTGCCCGGCAGCGGGTTCGTCGAGCAGCAGCAGCGTGGGCCGCACGGCCAGCGCCCGGCCCACCTCGACGAGCCGCGCCAGCCCGGTCGGCAGGGCGTCGGCGAGATCACCGGCGCGGGCTCCCAGTTCGAGGCGGTCGATGATCTCGTCGGTGAGCTGCGCGGCGCGCCGCCGGTGCGGGCCGAGTTCGGCGGCCACGAGCAAGTTGTCGCGGACCGAGAGCCGGCCGAACAGTTCGAGCCGCTGGAACGTGCGTGCCATCCCGTGCCGGGCCCGGCGCGCCGGAGCCAGCCGGGTGATGTCCTGCTCGCCCAGCCGGACCCGGCCCGCCGCGGGACGCCGCAATCCGCAGATCACATCGAACAGGGTGCTCTTCCCCGCTCCGTTGGGGCCGATCAGGCCGGTGACCTGCCCGGCCTCGGCACGCAACCCGGCACCGTCGAGGGCCCGCCGGCCGCCGAAGGTGACGGTGACATCGCTAACGTGCAGCAGTGACGGCATGGTCGAGCACCTCCTTGTCCGCGGCACGCCACGGGCGTTTCACACCCCACCATTCGACCGGTACGTCCGGTTCGCTCGCGGCGGTCCGTTGTTCCCGGTTGTCGGCCCAGATCCGGACCGCGAAGACACCGAGCACCGAGCCCCAGAACAGGATCCAGCCGTCGACGGCGCCGGCCAGCCGCAGCAGCCACAGCACCACCGGAATACCGATCATGGCGGCCAGGGCCGCCCGGTTGCGGATGGCCGCCTCGAAACCCTCCCGCATCCGCGCCACGGCACCGTGGCTCACCACCCCGCCGCCGAAGGCGATACCGGCCAGGGCCGGGATCACATGGATCAGGTTCTCGGTGGACGGGAAGAGCACCGGGACCGCCAGCAGCGGCCCGTAGAGCGCGACACCGACGAACAGCCCGTTGCCCAGGGCACCGAGTCCGGCGAACACGGCGACCAGGAAGATCGGCATCCCGGCCACGAAATTGAACTGTTCCGGTGTCACCGACCCGATCTGCATACCGTAGAGCGCGCCGCCCAACCCGGCCAGGCCCGCACTGAGCGCGAAGACCGCGACCTTGGCGAGCAGCAGGTTGCCGCCGAGGGTCGCGTAGGCGGCCTCGCTGTCGCGCAGGGCGATGAGCCGGCGGCCGAAACGCCCGCGGCGCAGCACCGCAACGCCGAGGGTGGCCAGTGCCAGGCAGACCGCCGCGAAGACGGTGATCTGCGCGGTCTCGTCCAGTTTCAGCCCGAAGAGATTCACTCCGGCCACTTCCACCGAGCCCTGGTCGAAGAACGCGATCCGCACGCTGCCGATCTCGAACGCGGGCAGGGTGAAGATCCACCGGTCCAGGATCACCGCGAAGGCCGCGGTGCCCAGGGCCAGGTACACCCCGGACAAGCGCAGCGCCGGGATCGCGACCAGCGCCCCCGCGACGGCCGCGATCAGTACCGCCCCGAGCAACCCCCACCACTGACCGTCCGGGGCCAGATGGGCGTAGGCGACGGCGCCGATACCCGCCATGCTGAGCTGTGCCAGCGAGATCTGTCCCGCGTAACCGGACAGCGGGACGAACGACAGCGCGATGACGCCGAAGGCGAACATCGGACCGTAGGCGATCAGATCGCTTTCGCCGAGGGTGGTGGCGACCATCAGGCCGAGCAGCGCGATCACGCCGGCGAAGAACAGCGCCCCACCGCGCGACGGGGTGGGCACCGGGCTGAGTTTGCGGTCGCGGCCGCGCAACCGACCGTGCGGGAAGAGCAGCAGCGCGATCAGCAGCAACAGCGCCGGCGCGGCCAGTCGCAGCCCGGGCAGGTATTCGTTCTGCGGCAGGTATCCGGTCAGGTAGCTCTCCATCAGCCCGACCACGATCGCGCCGACGAAGGTCATCGGCAGACTGCGCAGACGGCCGAAGATGGCCGCGGTGTAGGCGCTGACGATGAGCAGCGACAGCGTGGCGGCGTCCAGCGAGACCGTCGGAGCGATGAGAATGCCGCCCACGGCGGCCAATTCGATACCGAGTATCCAGGCGACCCGGTTGGCGCGGAGGGGATCCGCGCCGGTGAGACCGGCGAGCGCGCGATCGTCGACGGTGGCCCGCATCTCCGCCCCGGTCCGGGTGTTGAACAGCAGCACCCGCAGACCCACCGCGACGGCGACCGCCACCAGCATGGTCAGCACCTGATGCCAGGTGACGGTGGCCGAGCCGATCCGGAGGGGTTCGGTCTCGGCGAAGAAGGTGGGCAGGGTGCGGGCCCGCATCGGATCCCAGATCCAGCGCGCGGTGGCGATGAGCCCGCTCAGCAGCGCGACCGTCATCACCAGTTTCTCCGCGTCACCGAGACCCTGGACCGCCCGCAGCGCCCGCTCCACGAGCAGGCCGGACAGCGGCGCCAGCACCAGCAGCACGATCGCCAGGGCGACCGGGACCGGGACATCCCACCCGGCGGTGAGCTGCCAGTACGAGAACGCCGCCATCATGCCGGCGGCGCCGTGCGCGAAGTTGAAGATGCCGGTGGTCGTATGGGTGAGCACCAGACCGCTGCCGATGACGGCATAGACGGCGGCGGTGCTCAGCCCGACGATCCCGAAGGCGAGGAATTGATCCATGATCGATTACTCGACGTCCGCCATGGTCTTGCCGACATCGGCGAGCGTCATCGGCTCGCCGTAGTCACCGGTGTAGCGGTAGGGCGGGGTGTTGCAGCGGAACAATCCGTTGTCGGCGCCGAACTCCACGGGTTTCCAGCCGTCCGGCGTCGCCTGCATGACGTTGAAGCAGGTCGGCGGGGCGTCTTTGTTCGTGAGGTCGTTCGGGCTGTGCAGCCCGCCCCCGTTCCAGGCGTTCTCTTTCTGCGCCGCTTCGATCAGGCAGGTCCGGGTCAGCTCGGCACCGCAGCTGCTCGCCGCTTTGGCGAACAGCAGCCAGGCCGAGAAGGCACGGACGGCCGGCAGGGTGATCACCGCGTCCGGCGCGTACTCCTGGTAGAGATCCTGCAACTGCTGCATGGCCGCCGACCGGTCGGCCGACTGCGGCGGTACCACGCCGCCCAGGTCGACCAGGTTGTTCTGGAAGCTCGCCGAGCGTCCGAGCAAGTCGACGTAGTCGGGCCGGAAGGCGTTGTTGTTCGGGTCGATCCAGTCGAGCTTGTAGTCCATCGAGGTCAGCTTCTCCTCGAGTTTGGCCAGCGGCGCGTCCTCGCCGTACCAGATCAGCCCGCGGACCCCGCTGTTCTTGATGGCCTGCGCATAGGGCGTCCAGTCGGTGACCCCGCCCACCGGGTACAGCTCGTTGTAGATGACGTTCGCGCCCATCGCCTTCAGCGATTCGACGGCCTTGTCACCGAGCACCTTGGTGACCGGGGAGTCGCCGTTGATGATCCCGACCGCGCCCGCCGACTGCGGGTAGGCCTCCGTGGTCAGCCACCGCCGGAAGGCGTTGTAGGGGTCGTAGTGGGCGTAGGTGCTGGGTGAGGGGATCACCTGCAGATCGGTACCGAGGTTGGGCTGCTGGGAGACCTGCGCCGGGATATCGGGCAGGGTGCACTCGAGGCGTTCCTTCACACCGAGACCGTCGAGTCCGGCGCCGCCGCCCACCAGCGCGAAATCGGTCCGGCAGGCCTCCACCATCTTCTGGCGTACCGCCATCACCTTGGAATCGTGGGTCTGGGTGGTGATGGTGCGGCCGTTGATCCCGCCCGCGGCATTGCACCACGAGGTGAATACCTTGGCGGCGTCCACGAATTCCGGGTTCTTCGAATAGCCGACATCGGAGAAGACGCCGATGGTGATCTCGGTGTCGGTGACGCCCTGGGTCGGCGCTCCGGTGGCGTCGCCGTCCTGGCAGACACCGGTCAGGTCCCCGAAATCGGCGACCACCGAATCACCGGACGAGGTGTTCGCGGTTTCGGTTCCGGTGCGGCCTCCGCAACCGGCGGTGGCGAGCAATGCCACGGCGATCAGGCCGGCGGCTATTCGCTTCGGTCTCACGACGGTCCTTTCTGCGCCGGCCCCATCGGCCGGCCGATCGTGATCGGGCGGTACAGCGTCCGCCCGCGCACCGAGTTCCGCGGCGAGACTTCCCGGTCGGCCGGGCCGTATCCATAGCTCTCGGTGAATGAAAACTAGCTTCTCACTTATCGAGAATCAATATCCTCTTTTTCGGGTACCCCGGAGCTTCGAGGTCACGACACAGCACCCGAACATCGGCCCGCCCGCACCGCACAGTGGCCACGACCTGTCCGTAGACCCTCGCGTTGACTAACGGGCCGCCGCATGGAAACCTGTTATCCGAAAGCGAGAATACCATTCTCATCGAGAGGAGGCGCGATGCGTGTACCGCCGCTACCCGCCGAAGAGTGGGACGACGAAGTCGACGCCGCGCTCCGGGTGATGCTCCCGCGCCGGCTGCGCAATCCGGAATCGGCGAGCAACGCCCTGTCGACGCTGGTCCGGCATCCGGCGCTCACCAAGGCGTTCCTGACCCTGAACGTCCATCTGCTGTTCCGGTCGTCGCTGCCGGCCCGCCTGCGTGAGCTCGCGATCCTGCGGGTCGCGCACCGGCGGGACTGCATCTACGAGTGGAACCACCACCGGGAAGCCGCGTTGGCGGAGGGCATCACCGAAGCCGAGATCGAGGCGGTCCGGCGGGGCGAGGCCACCGCGGCGCTCGATCAGCTGATCCTGCGGGCGGTCGACGAGCTCGACGAGAAGTCGAATCTGGCCGACACCACCTGGGACGCGCTGTGCGCACACCTCGACGAACAGCAGCGCATGGACCTGATCTTCACCATCGGCACCTACAACACGCTCGCCGCGGCCTTCAACACCTTCGGCGTCCGATCCGAGTACGAGAGGTAATCCCTTGGCACACTTCAACAAACCGGCAGCGGGTAGCTGGACCGAGCATTACCCCGACCTGGGCACCGAGCCGGTCGACTACAGCGATTCCATCGACCCCGAGTTCTACGAGGACGAGCGCAACGCCATCTTCAAGCGGACCTGGCTCAATGTCGGCCGGGTGGAACGGCTGCCGCGCAGGGGCAGCTACTTCACCAAGGAGCTCTCCGCCGCGGGCACGTCGCTGATCATCGTCCGCGGCAACGACAACGCGGTCCACGCCTACCACAATGTCTGCCGCCATCGCGGCAACAAACTGGTCTGGGACGATTTCCCCAACGAGGAGACCTCGGGCTTCTGCAAACAGTTCACCTGCAAATACCACGCCTGGCGCTACAGCCTCGAGGGCGAGCTGACCTTCGTCCAGCAGGAGAAGGAGTTCTTCGGCCTCGACCGCGCCGACTACGGCCTCAAGGACGTGCGCTGCGAGGTGTGGGAGGGGTTCATCTTCGTCAACCTCGACGCCGACGCCGAACCGCTGACGACCTTCCTCGGCCCGATGATCAAGGGCCTCGAGGGCTATCCGTTCCACGAG
Source organism: Nocardia rhamnosiphila NBRC 108938 (assembly GCF_000720425.1). GTDB lineage: Bacteria > Actinomycetota > Actinomycetes > Mycobacteriales > Mycobacteriaceae > Nocardia > Nocardia rhamnosiphila. Next base: position 417,957 of record NZ_JOAJ01000002.1, read on the forward strand.
ATGACCGAGGTGTTCAGTTACAAGGCCGAGGTCGGCAGCAACTGGAAGCTGTTCATCGACGCCTTCGCCGAGTTCTACCACGCGCCGATCCTGCATATGAAGCAGGCGGTCAAGGATGAAGCCGACAAACTGGCCGGCTACGGCTACGAGGCGCTGCACTACGACCTGCAGCCGCCGCATTCGATGATCTCCTCCTGGGGCGGTATGGCGCCGCCCAAGGACCTGAACATGGTCAAACCGATCGAACGCGTGCTGCGCAGTGGTCTGTTCGGCCCCTGGGACCGGCCCGATATCGAGGGCCTGGACCCGCTGCCCGTGGGCATCAACCCGAGCGGGCACAAGGCCTGGGGTGTGGACGAGTTCGAGATCTGGCCCAACTTCTCGCTGCTGTTCTGGGCGCCGGGCTGGTACCTCACCTACCACTACTGGCCGACCGCGGTGAACAAGCACATCTTCGAGGCCAACCTGTACTTCGTACCCGCGAAGAATGCCCGGGAACGCCTGGCCCAGGAACTGGCCGGAGTGACCTTCAAGGAATACGCGTTGCAGGATGCCAACACCCTCGAGGCCACCCAGACCATGATCGCGACCCGCACCGTCACCGATTTCCCGCTCAACGACCAGGAGATCCTGCTGCGCCACCTGCACAAGACCGCCCAGAAGAAAGTCGAGGAGTACCGCAATGGCAACTGAGTCGAAACTGCCCGCCGAATTCGCCGATCTGGCGCGGTTCGAGGACTGGATCCTGCCCACCGAACCCGAGCGCTATGCCAAACGGCTGGCCTCCACGATGCCGGAGATGCAGGAGTTCTACGACGCGGGAATGGCGCGGCTCGAGGACGCCATCGCCTACTGCGACCGGTTCGACCTCGACGATCTGCCCGATGATGCTCGCAATCTGTTCCATCTGCTGCAGTCGCTGGTGATGGCCTCGTTCCCGGTGGAGGTGTGGAAGCAGCCACGGGTGCCGGACAGCGGTGCGGCCTACCTGGATATCGTGCGGGAGCCGGTGGTGTGAGCATGCTGACTCTGCGAGCCGCCGGTCTGCTCGATGTGGACACCGGCGAGATCGTCCGGCCCGGTATCCTGCGCGTCGAGGGTGATCGGATCGTCGGAGTCGGCGGTGAACCCGAGGGTGAAATCGTGGAGTTGGGCGATCTCGTCCTGCTCCCGGGGTTGATGGATATGGAGGTCAACCTGCTGATGGGTGGGCGGGGCGAAACCGGCCTCGTCTCCTCGGTGCAGGACGATCCACCACTGCGCATGCTGCGCGCGGTGGGCAATGCCCGGCGCACCCTCCGCGCCGGATTCACCACCGTGCGCAACCTCGGGTTGTTCGTCAAGACCGGCGGTTATCTCCTGGATGTGGCGCTCGGTAAAGCGATCGACGCGGGATGGATCGACGGACCGCGTATCGTCCCGGCCGGCCATGCCATCACACCGACCGGCGGGCATCTGGATCCCACGATGTTCGCCGCGTTCGCACCGAATGTTCTCCAGCTGACCTTGGAGGAGGGCATCGCCAACGGCGTCGACGAGGTACGCAAAGCGGTCCGGTACCAGATCAAACACGGCGCCCAGCTGATCAAGATCTGCGTTTCCGGCGGGGTCATGTCGTTGACGGGTGCTCCGGGCGCACAACACTATTCGTCCGAGGAACTGCGCGCGATCGTGGATGAGGCACATCGGCGCGGTTTGCGCGTCGCCGCGCACACCCACGGCGCGGAGGCGGTCAAGGAAGCGGTCCGGGCCGGCATCGACTGTATCGAGCACGGTTTCCTGGTCGACGACGAAGCCATCGATATGATGGTGCAGGCCGGCACCTATCTGGTGCCGACCACTCGGCTCGCCGACGCCATGGATGTGTCCAAGGCCGCCCCGGAGTTGCAGGCCAAGGCCGCCGAGATGTTCCCGAAGGCACGTACTTCGGTGAAGGCGGCCTTCGACGCCGGGGTCAAGATCGCGGTCGGCACCGACGCACCGGCCATTCCGCACGGCCGCAATGCCGACGAACTGGTGGCATTGGTGGAGCGCGGCATGGACCCGCTGTCGGTGTTGCGGGCGGCCACGGTCACCGCGGCCGACCTGATCCAGGTGAATGATCGCGGCCGGCTGGCCGAGGGACTGCTGGCGGATGTGATCGGGGTACCCGGCGATCCGCTGGCCGATATCACCGTCACCCAGCAGGTGCGGTTCGTCATGAAAGGCGGGAAGGTCTATGGCGGCAATCGATGACCTGATCGAGATCCAGCAGTTGCTCGCCCGCTACGCGGTGACCATCACCAAGGGCGATATCGACGGTCTGATCGGCGTATTCGCCCCCGACGGCACCTACAGCGCGTTCGGCGACACCTACACCCTCGAGGTGTTCCCCGAACTCGTGGACGCCGCCCCCAAGGGCCTGTTCCTCACCGGCACCCCACTGATCGAACTGGACGGCGATACCGGCACCGGCACCCAACCGCTGTGCTTCGTAGAGCATTCCAGTCACGATATGCGGATCGGCTACTACAGCGATACCTATCTGCGCACCGAACAGGGCTGGCGGTTACGGACCCGCGCCATGACCTTCATCCGGCGCAGCGGCATCCACGATTCCGGGATCCCGCACGCTTTCGAGCGGCCGGCGGTATGAGCGGGTCAGGCCCGGAGGCGGAAGCGAAGCGTGACCACGCAGGGCCCCCGCTCATACCCGATGGACACAGCATGAGCGGGTCAGGCCCGGAGGCGGAAGCGAAAGTCGAGGAGTTCCGGTCCGGCTTGCGCGTCTGGCTGGACGAGCACGACCTCGCCCCCGGACCGGAACCCGGTTTCGACGCCCAGGTCGCGCAGCTGGCCCGGGTCCGGCGGGCGCTCTACGACGGGGGCTGGATGCGGTACGGCTGGCCGGAGACCGTCGGCGGGTTCGGCGGCGAACCGCTGCTGCGGGCGGTGCTCGGTGAGGAGGTCGCCACCCGCGGCCTGGCCGAACCGGGTATCTACTCGATGGTCGAGGTGCTCGCGCCCACCATGATCTCCTACGCCCGGCCCGAACTGGCCGCGCGGATGGTGCCCAGGCTACTCGACGGCAGCGAACAGTGGTGCCAGGGTTTCTCCGAGCCGGGTTCGGGCTCCGATCTGGCCTCCCTGCGCACCCGGGCCGACCGGCGGGGGACGGACTGGGTGATCAACGGTCAGAAGGTGTGGACCAGCCTGGCGCAGTTCGCCGCCCGCTGCGTCCTGCTGACCCGCACCGGCCCCGGGCACGACGGGATCACCGCGTTCTTCGTCGATATGGACACGCCGGGGATCACCGTACGACCGCTGCGCACCATGCACGGCGTGGACGAATTCGCCGAGGTGTACTTCGACGATGTGGTGGTGGGCGCCGAACGGATGCTCGGCCGGCCCGGCGACGGCTGGCGGGTCGCTATGGATCTGCTGCCGTACGAACGCTCCACCTGCTTCTGGCATCGCATCGCCCACCTGTTCACCCGGCTCGACCGGGTCCTGGATCAGACCGCCGCCGGTGACGACGCCGATCTCGGCGCCGCCTATCTGGCGCTGCACACCGTGCGCTGCCGGTCCCGGGCCACCCAGCGGCGACTGGCCGGCGGTGCCGCCCTGGGGCCGGACACCTCCGTCGACAAGGTGCTGCTGGCGACCGCGGAACAGCAGCTGTTCGATACCGCGCGCGATCTGCTCCCGGGTGTCGTCGAACTCGACGAGACCGAATGGCGCTCGGAATTCCTGTATTCGCGCGCGGCGACCATCTACGGCGGCACCGCCGAGATCCAGCGCAACATCATCGCTCGCCGCCTGCTCGACCTGGGGAAGGAGTGAGCGGTGGACGCCGACGAACAGATTCTGCTCACCGATACGCTCCGCAAGACGATGAGGGCGACCACCGGCGCCGGCCTGTATTCGGCGCTGTGTGGCCTGGGCTGGCACGACCTGCTCACCGGTCCCGCCGTCACCGCCGGGATCGCCGTCCCCCTGGTCTTCCGGCTGCTCGGTGAAACCGGCACGCACGCCCCGCTGCTCGACGATGTGATCGCGCACGCGGCGGGCCGGCCGGTCGGCGAGCGGATACCGCTACCGTTCACCGGCGGCGCCTGGGTGCGCTGGGTCGACGAACGGCCGGCAGGCGCACCGGAACCCGTCGATCCCGAACTGCCGTTGGCGCGTACGAACGACACCACCGGGGCAGCCGCGGCACTGCCGGATGCGGCGACGAACGCCGCACGTCGGGCACTGGGCTGGTGGCTGGTGGGGTCGGCGCGGGCCATGCTGGAACCGGCCCGCCGGCATGCGCTCGAGCGCCATCAGTTCGGCAGGCCGGTGGCGGGGTTCCAGGCCATCCGGCATCGTCTGGCCGAATCGCTGGTGGCCGTCGAGGGCGCGGAGGCCGCGCTGGCGGTATCGCCCGGCGATGCCCACCACCCGGCGCATCCGGACCTGCACCGTCCCCGGCCCGAGGATTCCGAGGCGCTGGCCGCTCTGCTGGCGAAGGCTGCCGCGGGCCGGGCGGCGTTGCTGACGGCCCGGCATTGCCAGCAGGTCCTGGGCGGTATCGGTTTCACCGCGGAACACGAGTTCCATCGGCATTACAAGCGCGTGCTGGTCCTCGACGGACTGTTCGGCAGCGCCCGGGAACTCACCCGGGAGGCCGGCGCGATTCTCCGCGATCTGGGGTACGCGCCGCGGCTCGCGCATCTGTGAATCGCCGTCTCGCCCTGGTCGGCGCACCAGGGCGGTGGCTCGGTGGCCCGGTTCAACGACGCCCGCGCGAGGCGTTCCGGCTACCGGGTCGCCGGTGGGTTCAGGCGCAGGCCTGCGATACTCCCCCGGAGATCGCGACCAGGCCGCACATGGTGGAGGCCGCTATCTTCCAGCCGTCCGCCTCGCGGACCGCGTGACCGGCCTGTCCGTCCACCACCGGACTGCCGGAGATATTGAGGGTGAAACGTAATTCGGCTTTTCCGGGTTGGGCCAGTACCACATTGGTGACCTCCACCGTGGTGAGCGCCGTGCGGATATGATTCGCCATTCCCGAGATCTCGGTTTCGAAATCTGCCCCGTGCTCCACCAGAGCGATACGGTCCGCGGTCGAGGTGGCCGGGGCGAAGAATGTCGTATAAGCGCCCACGATGGCGGCGCTCGCGACAGCCGGTGATTCGGTGACCGCGACTCCGGTGTCGGATCCGGCTGCCGTTGCCGATTTCTCGGCTCCGGGAGTTTCCGCGGCGGGTAGCACATAGCAGTTGTCGGGGCCGAAGAAATTACCGCAACCGGTGGCCGCGGTCAGGGCGAGCGCGACCCCGCCCGCGGCAGCAATACGCGCTACCCGGTGTCTTCGTGACATCGATTCGTCTTTCTGCAGAGTGATGAAGCGCAGCTCCGGAAAACTTGGTTCGCCGCAGATGCCGCGGCGAGCTTAGCCCGGGACACTCTGGGGTAAGGGCGAATTCGAAGCAATTGAACGGATAGAAATCCGGTAAACAGCCGCGCTTCGGCTGCCTACCGGGGCATCCGGGGTCCGCGTCGGCCCCCGGCACCCGAGGTGACTTGTCCTCGACCCCCACGATCCGCGGCCGCCACCCCTTCACCACACCTCGGCACCATCACGACACCGAGATGACCGCCGCGGGCCCGGGCGGCATACCGATCCTGCGCAATCGGTACGCGGCACCCGAGCCCGGTGGAGAGTCCATCGCGCGATATCACCGCGCGGGGACGGATGTCCCGATGACGGGACCGGCGCCGCCCCGCGAGCGACGGTCAGCTACACGCCGGATTCGGCTCACCGCTGCCCTGGACGGCCAGCAGCGAACAGAACGTCATCGCCGCCACCTTCCAGGTGTCACCCTCCTTGATCGCCTGCCCGGATTGGTCCGGCAGCACCGGATTCCCGCCCAGCAGCAGGGTGTAGGTGACATCCGCTGTCTTGTCGTCGACGAGTTGGACCGCGGCGACGGTCACACTCGTCCCGGAGGCCCGGGGGTCGGCGGCCATACCCTCGAGCATCGGCGCGAACGCGTCGCCCTTCTCGACGAGCCCCGCCCGCGTGGCGGCCGGCGACTTCCCGTCGAAGAAGGTGACGAACGCGTCGGTGATCTCCTTCTGGACCTCCGGGGAGGCCGCGGCCGGCGCGGCCGAACCGGTGGCGGCCGGAGCCGAGGTGGCCGCGGCGGCATCGTCGGTGGAATCGCCGCAGCCGAGGACGGCCGTGGCCGTCAGCGCCATCAGGCCGATGAGTGCGGCACTACGCCGGGTTCTACTGGAACGCATGGCGGAAACCTTTCCGATGAACACGTCGATTCGTTGTCCATCAGGGAAATTCGGAAACAGGGTTCCGGGCAGTCGTAATCGGTTACGCTACCCGTGTCGAAGAATCCCTGACCGCCGGTTTCCTTTTCGGTGATCACTTTCCGATATCGGGGGATCGATACCGCGGCGAACGGATCGATCCCCCGGGCGGCAGGTCTACTTGATATTCGATTTCATCTGTTCGAGGTCGACCAGAATCGGATAGCCACTCACACTCAACGCGTTTCCGTGCCCGGTGGAATGGATATCGAAAACCGATTGCACCGCCGCGTAGAAACCCTGGACGTCCAGCGTCTGGTTCACCGCCCGTTTCGCCTGGCGCAATCCGAACGGCGGCATCTTCGCGATCCGGGCCGCCAGCTCCGCGGTCTTGGCCGGTAGCTCCGCCAGCGGGACCACCGTGTTCACCATGCCGGTCTGCGCGGCCTCCTGCGCGGTGACCGCGCGGCCGGTGAACAGGATCTCCTTGGCCTTGCGCGGGCCGAGTTCCCAGGTGTGCCCGTGATACTCGACGCCGCCGATTCCCATCATCGCCACCGGATCGGAGAACAGCGCGTTATCGGCGGCGATGATGAGATCACACGGCCAGCACAGCATCAGCCCGCCCGCGATACACCGGCCCTGGACCGCCGCGATCGACGGTTTGGGCACATTGCGCCACCGCAGCGTGTACTCCAGGTACCGTCGGCTCTCGGTCTGATAGATCCAGTCGAGGGTGATCTTCTCCGGTTTCGGCCAGCTGTCGTCCTTGAGATCGTGGCCGGCCGAGAAATGCTTACCCGCGGCGTTCAGGACGATGACCACTACGTCGTCGTCGGTGGCCGCCCGTGTCCAGGCGGCATCGAGTTCGTCCAGCAGCGCCGAGTTCTGGGCATTGGCGGCCTCGGGCCGGTTCAGCGTGATCGTCGCGATCTTGTCGGCGACCTCGTAGTCGATATACGACAAAGCAGTACTCCTCGGTTCCGGGTGCGCCGGGCACGGGCCCGGCGCGAGTTTGCGCTTACTGCGCCGCCCGCGGCCGTCGGATCGCCCGGCCGCCGCGGAGACGCGATCCCATGGTGTCGCCGATCATCGTGCGGCGGCGAGGTATTCCGCGGCGACCACCGCGCGATGCCGCGCCGCCCCGCCGAACAACAGCTCACCGGCCTTGGCCCGCTTGATCGCGAACTGCAGATCGTTCTCCCAGGTGAAACCCATGGCCCCGAACAACTGCACCCCGTGGCGGAACACCGTCGACTGGCATTCACCCGCCGCCGCTTTGGCCATCGCGGCCGCCAGCTTGCGCCGCGGATCGTCCTCGGCCAGGCACAGTGCCGCGAAATACGCCAGCGCCCTGGCTCGTTCGATGGCCAGATGCATATCGGCAGCCTTGTGCTGGACCGCTTGGAACGCGCCGATGGCGGTATCGAACTGATGCCGGGTGCGAACATGCTCGAGCACCATGTCGAGGACCCGCTGGCAGGCGCCCACCGTGGTCAGCGCCAGACCCGTCAGTGCCAGCTGGCGGGCACGTTCGGGATCGGCGGCGGTACGGTCGCCGTCGGTGACCCGTACCGCGTCGAAGGTGACCTCGGCCAAATGCAGCACCGGATCGAAGGCGGCGGTCCGCCGGGCGGTGACGGCATGGGCGGGGACCACGAACACACCGGCTTCGGTGACCACCGCGAGACGCTCGCAGCGGTCACCGTCCAGGACCGGAGCGGGGCTGCCGTTCAGCAGCCAGCCGTCACCGTCGCGGGTCGCGGTGACCCCCTCGAACACCGCGGCGCCGGTGCCGTCGGCGGTGGCCGAATCCCCGGCCAGCGGCGCGAACTGGGTCATGGTGGCGAGATAGGGTGTGGGATCGGTCGCCCGGCCCAGCCCTTCGAGCACGATACCGAGTTCCACGGTCGCTTCCGGTTCCACCAGTTCGGTCCAGCCGAGTTCGACGTAGGTCTTCCACAGCCGGGCCGGATCCGCACCGGCGTCGACGATCTCCCGGATCACCGCGGGCGGGCACTCCTTGGCGGTGACTTCCCGGACCGTATCGCGCAGCAGCCGTTGATCGGTATCGAACTCGAAGAGCATCCGGGCTGCCTCCTGTGGCGGGGTTGCGTTACGTTCAGGAGAATAGCATTCTCTTGAGATGAAATTAATAGTCTCCTCAGTGGCGCGGACACGGGACGTGCCTGCCCAGACATGGGACGTTCTCCGGTACAGTGCACTCATGTTCTCCACAGATGGGATCGATGGGATCGGACGGGCCATCCGGTGACCAGCCCGAGCGAAGAACCGGCCTGGAAGCAGCGCGCCGTCGAGCGCTCGATCCGCACCGCGAAACTACGCGCGGAGCAGCGGGTCCAGCGCTTCCTCGATGCCGCCCAGGCGATCATCACCGAGAAGGGCACCACCGATTTCACGGTCCAGGAGGTCGTGGATCGGTCGAAACAGTCCCTGCGCAGCTTCTACCTGCAGTTCGACGGTAAGCACGAACTGCTGCTGGCCCTGTTCGAGGACGCCCTGAGCCGGACCGCGGAACAGATCCGCGCGGCCGCGGCGGGTAAGGACAACGCCCTGGAACGGCTGCAACTGGCCGTGGAACTCCTCTACGAACTGTGCCGCCCGGATCCGACCGCACAGCGCCCGCTGTTCACCGATTTCGCGCCACAGCTGCTGGTCAGCCATCCGGCCCAGGTGAAGGTCGCGCACACCCCGCTGCTGGCATTGTTCACCGAACTCATGATCGACGCGGACAAGGCCGGACTGCTCCGCAGCGAGGTCAACCCGCGCCGGATGGCGGCCATGGTGATGCAGACGGTCATGTTCACCGCACAGTCCAACGGCGGTATCGACGACGAGACCGCGTATCCCATCTCCGCCGAGGAGATCTGGGAATTCTGCGCCCGGGGCTTCGCGCACGCCGACTGAGCGAGAATAACGTTCTCCAAATCAGAGAAACAGGCTTACACTCGCTGTATGCCCGATCTCTGGACCGACCTTCTCGCCTGCATGGACCTACGCCTGCGGCCGACCGCGCCGCAGACCGGCGACGACGACGCGCCCGCCGCCGACCCCCAGGCCACCCTCTCGGTGTTCGAGGGCCCCAATCAGCAACTCGAATACCACCGCTTGTTCGGCGGCCAGCTGCTGGCGCAGTTCCTGCGCGCGGCGGTTTTCGCCTGCCCCGACAAGACCGTGAAATCCGTGCACGTGATCTTCGCGCGCGAAGGTAAGAGCGACGCCCCGGTGTACTACGTGGTGCAACCGCAGCACCGCGGCCGCTCCTTCGCGACCCTCACCATCGCCGCGCGCCAGAAGGGCGATGTGATCGCCACCGCGCTGGTCTCCATGACCGCGATGGAGGACGGCCGGCAGAGCCAGGAGATCGCGGCGCCCTCACCGCTGCCGGGACCCGAGCACCGGATCGAGATCGGACTCATCCCCTGGGAGACCCGCTCACTGACCGACCTGAGCGATGAATCGGTGGGCCCGGCCGAATACGACCTGTGGATGCGTACCCCCGAGGTCGGGCCCGAACTCGCCCCCGGACTGGTGGCCTACGCGACCGACCTGAACGTGATCGGTACGGTGCTGCGCCAGCTCGACGGTTTCGAGCACAGCGGTAACGGCACCGAATTCACCTCGGCCACCACCTCGCACACTCTCTGGTTCCATCGGCCGTTCCGCAGCGACGATTGGCTGCTGCTGCGGCATCACGGCACGGTCCTGGCCCACGGTCGCGCCTACGGACGCGGCGACGTCCTCACCACCGACGGCACTCTGGTGGCCTCCTTCGCGCAGGAAGCCCTGCTGCGTTTCCGTCCCTGACCGGCAGTACCGCACTCCACGGACGGAGCATCCGATGCAACCAGACACTTTGACCTCCGCCGCCGGTCGTGACTCCGGCGGCCTGTACCGGGTTGCCCAATGGGCCACCGGCACCATCGGCCGACGCGCCCTGCGCGCGGTGATCGCCCATCCGGGACTCGAACTGGCCGCTCTCTATTCGCATTCGCCGGACAAGGCCGGGCTCGACGCCGCCGAACTCTGTGGCCTGGACGCACCGACCGGAGTCCGGGCGACCGCCGATATCGAGCAGATTCTGGCCCGGCACCCGGACTGCGTGCTCTATATGCCGCAGACCTGCGATATCGACGAGGTGTGCGCGATCCTGGCCGCGGGCACGAATATCGTCACCACCGTCGGCCTCTTCCATCACCCGCCCAGTATGGATCCCGGGATCCGGGCCCGGGTGGAGGCGGCCTGCGCCGCGGGCACCACCTCGATCCACAGCACCGGCAGCAGCCCGGGATTCATCACCGAGGCGGTACCGCTGGTACTCGCCTCGATCCAGCGACGGCTCGACTCGCTGGCCATCGAGGAATACGCCGACCTCTCCCAGCGGAACTCGCCGGCCATCCTGTTCGACGTCATGGGCTTCGGCAGCCCCCCGGCCGAGTTCGCCACCGCCCGGCTCGACCACCTACGCGACAGCTTCGGGCCGTCGCTGCGGTTGCTCGCCGACGGCATCGGCCTGCCCCTCGACGAGGTCACCGCGGCGGGCGAGGTCGCGACCGCGGGACACACATTCGACATCGCCGCCGGCACCGTCGAGAAGGGCACCGTGGCGGCGCAGCGCATCACGATCGCCGGCCGGCGCGCCGGGCACACCGTCGTATCCTTCCGGGCCGTCTGGCATTGCGGTGCCGACGCCGAAACCGGCTGGGATATCCGCCCCACCGGCTGGCATCTGTCGGTGCGCGGGGATGCTCCGCTCGAGATCGATATGGTGTTCCCCTTCCCGCTCGCGGAGATGGCCGAACACTCCCCCTCCTATACCGCCAACCGTGCGGTCAACGCCGTCGCACCCGTCTGCGCGGCGCCACCGGGCATCCGCACGGTACTGGACCTGCCGGCGATCACCGCGAACCTGGGACGACCATGAACGACCACGAAGCACTGCGCGCACTCAAAGCCCGCTATTTCCGCCTGATGGACACCAAGGACTGGGCCGGGTTCCGCGCACTGTTCTGCGACGACGTGGTGATCGACCTTTCCGAGTCGGGTGGCGAGGTGATCACCGGTGCGGACGAGTTCCTCACCTTCCTCACCGGCCGGATCGGCGACGCGCTGACGATCCATCACGGGCACTCCCCCGAGATCGATGTGCTGAGCGAGACCACGGCCCAGGGTATCTGGGCGCTGGAGGACCGGCTGTCCTGGCCGAACGGTACGCGAGTGCACGGTTTCGGGCACTACCACGAGACCTACGCCAAGATCGACGGCACATGGCGTATCCGGACCCAGCGGCTGACCCGCCTGCACACGGACTACCGGCCCGCGGACGCCTAGAACCGCGGGCAGCAGGACGAATCCCTGGTCCGGAGGCGAGATCGGGGCCCCCGAACCGGGCCACCGCTGGTCGGATTCGCGCTCCGTGGATAACCGGGGCACAGACCGGCCACGGCACGCCGTAGCCAGAGTTCCGCCTCCTCCGCTTTCCCTTGCCGGGTCAGGAGGCGCGCTATGGCATATAACGCATGATGGTTTCCACCGCTCACCGACCGCCGGAACCAGGCTTCGGCCTCCTCGATCGCACCCCTTCCCTCCAACATGAGCGCGAGGTTGTACATCGCCGTGCCGTGATCGGCGGCGACGGCTCGGCGGTACCACGTCTCGGCCGCGGAGGTCTCGCCCCTTTTCTCCAGCAGGACCGCAAGGTCGTTCATCGCCTCGGCGAGGCCTGCCTCGGCCGCGCGGCGCGCGCGGGTTTCGGCTTCGACCGAATCGCCCCGATTTTCCAGTAACACAGTGAGTACCCCCATCGCTGTGGTCTCGCCGGTATCGGTGCTCGGCGAGGTTGCTCGTCGATCATCGACCGGCTGTCGGCGCCGACACAGACCTATGGTGCCGGAGCACTACGACACACTTCGCTCATCGAGGAAGACCGGTAACCGGGGGCAACCCGGCCCTCCGAGGCATTGCCGCCACGGCGCGGGCGGCCGAGCACTGGGGACCGGGCACCGAGTTGTTCGACCTGTCCCCCACGGCTTCTGCGCGGATCACTCGGTGACGAGGCCGGTGGTGGGCCGGTCCCCGGTATCGACCGGCCGCATCAGGTGGTCGACGGCGGTATAGGGGTCGCATTCGCCCGCCCCGACCGCGTCGGCGAGGGCGCCGAGCGTGGGATGGACGCGTAATCGGCTGTAGGCGAGTGACAGGATCTGCGCCCGGGCCCGGGCGGCACGGCGCTGCGCGGTATCGGCGCGATGGTGGGCCTCGACGGCGCCGACCAGTTCGGGAATACCGGTACCGTTCGCCGCGACCGCCGTGAGAATCGGGACATCGGACTCGGCGCGCAACTCACGTACCGTCTGCTCGGCCCCGTCCCGGTCGGCCTTGTTCACCACCAGGATGTCGGCCACCTCGAGCAGTCCCGCCTTCGCGGCCTGCACGGCATCCCCGGCACCCGGGGTGAGGACCACGACGGTCGGGTCGGCCACGGCGGCGATTTCGATCTCGGACTGACCCACCCCGACCGATTCGATGACGACCAGGTCGTAGGACAGCGCGGCCAGCAGCCGGATCGCCGCGGGTACCGCCGCCGACAGTCCGCCCAGATGCCCGCGGGTCGCCATCGATCGAATCAGTACCCGCGGATCGTCGATATGGGCGGCCATACGGATCCGGTCACCGAGAAGCGCGCCGCCGCTGTACGGCGAGGACGGGTCGACGGCCAGCACGGCGACCCGGAGGCCCTGTGCACGATAGGTACTCACGACCGCCGCGATGGTGGTCGACTTCCCGGCGCCCGGCGGTCCGGTGAAACCCACCACCCGGATATCCGCCGGTTCCAGCAACCGCAGCACCTCGTCGCGGGCCGGCCCCTCGATCAGGGTGAGCAACCGGCCCGCCGCGCGCACCGATCCGGTGCGCGCGGCGGCGATCAGTTCCGCCGGGGACCTGCCCCCGGCGGCACCGTTGCCGGTCACGGCGCGGCGACCTCGAGCACGGTCGCCGAACCCATTCCCCCACCGGCGCACATGGCCACAATCGCCAGCCCGCCGCCACGCCGGCGCAGTTCGTGGACCGTGGTCACGATCATGCGCGCCCCGGTGGCCGCCACCGGATGCCCGAGCGAGCAGCCGCTGCCGTTGACGTTGACCAGATCCGGGTCCAGGTCCAGGGCTCGCACGGCCGCGACGGGGACGGACGCGAACGCCTCGTTGATTTCGAACAGTTTCACGTCGGCGAGCGAGATACCGGCTTTGCGCGCGGCTTTCGTGATCGCCTCGATCGGCGCCAGGCCGGTGTCGGCCGGGTCCACCCCCACCGACGCCCAGGACCGGATGGTGGCCAGCGCCGGCAGACCCAATTCGTCACTGGCGACGGTGAGCAGCGCGGCCCCGTCGTTGGCGCCCGCCGCATTGCCCGCGGTGATCGAGAACCCGTCGATCTCGGGGTGCAGCACCTTGAGCGAGGCGAGCTTTTCCAGGGTGGTCGTCCGCCGTGGATGTTCGTCGACCGCGAACTGCCCGAAGGGGGTAGCGATCGGCACCACCTCGGCGTCGAACCGTCCCTCGTCGATGGCCGCGATCGCATTGCGGTGCGAGCGCAGCGCCCAGGCGTCCAGGTCTTCCCGGGAGATACCGGATTTCATCGCGGTGTTCCAGCCCACGGTGATCGACATGTCCAGGTTCGGTGCGTCCGGCCGATCCGGGTGCGACGGCGAGGTCCACGGATCGGCCCATTCGTCGGGCCCGACCCGGAACCGCGCCTTCGGCGCGGTGGAATCGGCGTTGACCCCGCCGGCCAGCACCAGCCGGTCCATTCCGGCCCGGATACCGGCCGCCGCCGTCTGCACCGCCGCCATTCCCGCCGCGCAGTGGCGGTTGTGCGCCAGACCGGGCGCCCCGGTCAGCCCGGCGGTGATCGCCGCGTGCCGGGCGATCACCCCGCCGCCGTAGCGGCCCTCGCCGAGGATCAGATCGTCGATTGGCGCGTCGGTCTCGAGCTGTTTGGTCGTCGCCTCGACCACGTGGTGGGCCAGGTCGAAGGCGGTGGTTTCACGCAGCGTGCCCTTGACGGCGGTCCCGATCGGGGTGCGCAGCGCGGATACGATCACGGCTTCAGGCATCAGTTCTCTCCAGTTTCCCCCACGTCGACGATCTTGCCGATATACATGAGAATAGTATTCTCTCAATCTGAGAGCGATAATCGCAAGAGAGGGTAGCGCCATGCAGATCGAGGGAAGTTCGGCGATCGTCGTCGGGGGCACGGGTGGACTGGGCGAGGCCACGGTCCGGCGGCTGCACGCGGCCGGCGCCAAGGTGGTGGTGGCCGATGTCGCCGACGACAAAGGCAAGGAACTGTCCGACGAGCTCGGTATCCGGTATGTGCACACCGACGCCACCAGCGAGGATTCGGTGCGGGCCGCCGTCGAGGAGGCGAAATCCCTCGGACCGCTGCGTATCTCGGTCGACACCCACGGCGGGCCCGCCACCGGCGGGCGGCTGGTGGGCAAGGACGGCGCCCCGCTGGCGCTCGACGGGTTCCGTACCACCATCGAGTTCTATCTGATCGCGGTCTTCAACGTCATGCGCCTGTCCGCCGCCGCGATCGCCGAATCCGAGCCCACCGCGGAAGGTTCGCGCGGCGTGATCGTCAACACCGCGTCGGTCGCCGGCTACGAGGGACAGATCGGTCAGCTCCCCTACTCCGCGGCGAAAGGCGGCGTGATCGGGATGACCCTGGTCGCGGCCCGCGATCTGTCCCCGCTCGGCATCCGGGTGGTGACCATCGCCCCGGGCACGTTCAACACCCCCGCCTACGGCAAAGCCGCGGACCAGCTCGAACAGTACTGGTCGCCGCAGATTCCGTTCCCGAAGCGGATGGGGCGTTCGCCGGAGTACGGGCAGCTGGTGCAGTCGATCGTGGAGAACGACTATCTCAACGGCGAGGTCATCCGCCTCGACGGCGCCCTGCGGTTCCCACCGAAGTGAGCGGCCCGACCGAACCGGGTCGTGCGGCGGTCGGGCCGACCGGTGCGGGACCGGCCGCGTCGTCCGCCCGATCCCCGGCACAGGACTGCCGAGGCGCGGACTCCGGACCGGGGGCGGGTGCCGATGGCGAAACCGGCAGCTTCCGCGCGCGAAAACCGCTGGCGGGGAAGGTCGCCTTCGTGGCCGGGGCCAGTCGCGGTATCGGCGCCGCGATAGCAGCGAGCCTGGCCGCGCAGGGCGCGTCGGTCGCGGTGGCAGCCCGCTCCGAGGAAACAGGCCGGATCCCCGGGACCATCCACGATGTCGCCGGCCGGATAGCCGCCGCGGGCGGACGGGCGCTGCCGGTGCCCTGCGATGTCACGGACGAGGAATCGGTACAGGCGGCACTGGCGACCACTGTCACCGAATTCGGCGGCCTCGACATCCTGGTCGCGAATGCCGGGGTGCTGTGGCTGGGGCCCATCGAGAGCACCCCGCTGAAGCGCTGGCAGCTGTGCCTGGATGTGAACCTCACCGGTGTCTTCCTGGTGACCCGGGAGGCGATCCCCTACCTCCGGGCCCGCGGCGGAGGTTCACTCATCGCGGTCACCACCACCGGCGTGAACATGACGGACCGCGGGTCCAACGCCTACTGGGTGTCCAAGGCCGCGGTCGAACGCCTCTATCTCGGCCTGGCCGCCGACCTGCGGCCCGACAATATCGCGGTGAACTGCCTGAGCCCGTCCCGGGTGGTCCTGACGGAGGGCTGGCAGGCCGCGGGTGGCGCTGAGATCCCGGCCGACATGGTGGAACCGCCGGAAACGATGGGGCGGGCCGCGGCACTGCTCGCGGCGCAGGACGGTACCGGCATCACCGGGACGGTCCAACGCTCGGAAACCCTCCTCGCCACAGTGTGATTCCGGGTCCGGCTACCGGAGCCGTCGATTCGACTGCGCGACTCCCACAGCTGTGCGTCCCGTCGCAGCGGGGAGTCGTCAGCAGAGGTCGTGGCGCATCTCTACCGATCGCAACGAGGGGTCGGCGAAGTGTGGCCTGGACTCGCCGGTGAGTTGGAAAGCGTGCCGCAGATACAGATTCGTGGCGTGCTCGTTGTTCTCCCGCACCCACAGTCTGATCTCTCGATAGCCGTGCCCTCGAGCCCAGTCCACCGCGTGGGTCATCAGTTGATCTCCGATACCGGCCCCGCGGGCGGCGGGCGACACCCACACGGCGGCCATCGTCAGCATCGCGGGGTCATCGCCGTGCACGAGCCGGGTACGCCCTACCGGTGAGCCGTCCCGGAAAGCGACGAACGATTCGATCCGGTCGAAATCCGCCCGGTACTCCGGTTCGGTTTTCCGCTCCGCGCCCGACGCACCTGTCCGGAAGTCGAGAGGGTTGTCGTCACCCATAGCGAGAGCGATTTCTTTGTTGACCCGCCAATCATCCGGAGCCAGCCGGCGTATCGCGGCGCCGGTGGGACCGCTCCCTGGCGTTCCGGAAGCTACGGGTACGGCATCGCCGGAGGAGCTGTCGTGCTGATCCGCGGCGAACAGCGTGACGGCTCGGTCCTCGGCATCGCCCGCCGTGTCGAGTCCCCCACGGAGCCGGTCGGCGGTCTGGGCGGAGGGCGCGGCGCGGAGCTGGGCGACACCGTGTACGGCATTCTTCACACGCTGCATCAATTCGGCTTTTACCCGGGACCAGCCCGACATCGATTTCCTCCACGGACCGCGACACGTTTCTGCGCTGCCCCCGGCCGGACACACGACCGTAGATCCTGCCACCACGACGGGCGGTACTGCTCTTTCAGAAGTACAAACCGCCGGTACCACAGAATCCCGTTTCGTCCGGAGCCGAGCCCGCTGCCGGTGGTGGCGTTCCGCGCGGGTCGGCCGTGCCTGCGCCGCGGTGCCCTCGACCGACCGTCTACACGCCGGCGGGATCGAGCCGGGTCCGGCCGGCCTGTGCCCGGGACACACCGCGCGGCGTTTCGGGCGTCTCAGCGATGACGCCGTCGCCTGGTGAAATCACCGGCCGCACGTGCCGAGACCGACCTGTCGCCGACGCCGCCGTCGACCAGGACTTCACCGGTGGTCCGGGTAACTTCGGGCAGACGGCCGGTCGGGGCGTAGACGGTCATCGTCTTGCCGTCACCAGGGCCGCCGAGCAAGGCGGTGAGCCGCCCGGCGGTGACGCGCAGATCCACCTGGTCGAGGACGGTGTCGCGCCGGCGGCCGGTCTCGATGTCCGCGGTGAAGGAACGCAATCCGACCGGCACTGCTGATCAATCGCCGGCCGGCCGATAGGTGTCACGGGCAGCGTCGAACACCAAACCGGTGGTATCGATGAAATCGGCCAATCGGTGTTCCGGCGTCCGGACGGTCACGCCCTGGAACTCGGCATCCACCACCACTCGCAGCCGGTCGATATCCGCCCAGTCGTCCTCGTCGTTCACTTTGACCTGGTCCACCTCACACCAGCCCAAATGGATCATGAATCGCACCGTTGTTCCAGCCTGATGCAGCGCCTCGATGCGCACATAGTCGAAACTGCTGTGTTCGCCGTCGAAGAGGTAGGCCTCGATCGGCTCGCCGAACTCTTCGCATTCGGCCTGCGCGCCTTCGAGCTCACGCCAGGACGACACGGCGAATGGGATCCACTCGATGTGGAATTGCACCCCGGATGTCCCGTCCGGGTAGCCGTCGAAGTAGAGGCTCCACGTCAGTTCCGGAGCACCGGTCGCCCAGTTCTCCGACAGAACCCCTTGCCATGTCGATTCGGTGACCGGCCGGAATTCCGGCCACGGGTGGTGCTCACCGGCCGATGCGTCCATCGGCTCAGCATAGAGAACGGAACACCAACGGCCGCTGCCGTATTCATATGCCGGAAGCTACTTCTTCCCGGAGTTGAGCCGGGCGATCGTCGCCTGGAAATCGTCGGTCTGGAACGACTGGTACTCCGCGGTGGTGGCGTAGTCCAGGGTGGCCGCCACCGACTTCTCGAGCTGGATGTTCAACACCCGCTTGGTCGCTTCCACCGCTTGGCGGGGCATTTCCGCGATCCGCTTCGCACAGGCCAGCGCCTCGGCCAGCGGGTCGGCCACCACGTGATTGGCCAAGCCCATCTCCCGCGCGCGTTCCGCCGAGATACGCGCGCCGGTGAGCGCGTACTCCTTGGCCAGCAGCAGACTCGTGTGCAACGGCCAGGTCAGCGGACCGCCGTCGGCGGCCACCAGCCCGACCTGGACGTGCGGGTCGGCGAGATAAGCGGTGTCGGCGATATAGACGATATCGCTGAGCGAGACCAGGCTGCAGCCGAGACCGACGGCGGGACCGTTGACCGCGGCGACCACCGGTACCCGGCAGCGCGCCATACCGAGCACGATATCGCGACCGTGCGCGATGGTTTTCTCGCGCAGCACCGTATCGCGACTCAACTCCGCGAGATAGGCGAAATCACCGCCCGCCGAGAAGGCCTTGCCGGCACCGGTGAGCACCGCCGCCCGGGCGTCGTGATCCTCGGCCAGGCGCGGCCACAGCCGGGCCAGCCCGGTGTGCAGCGCGTCGTCCACCGCATTGAGCGCGTCCGGGCGGTTGAGGGTGATGATTCGCAGCGGACCGTCGGCGCGGACGTCGATTTCCGTTGGCATATCGTACATTTCAGGCTCCCAATCCGAGGATGCGCGCGGCGATGATGTTCTTCTGGATCTGCGATGTCCCGCCCATCACGCTCTGCGCGCGGCTGTAGAGATAGGAGCCGAACATCTCCTGGTCACCGGTGCCCGCCACGGCGAGCGCGGCATGCCCGACCGACTGGTCGACCCAGGTCATGAGCAATTTGTCCAGCGACCCCTGCGGCCCGTGGGTCACCCCGTCCAGTTGTTCGGACAGCCGCCGCCGCACATGCAGTCGCAGCATCTCCGCCTGGACCGCCGCCCACGCGAGTTCGTCGGGGACCGCGCCGTCGGTGCGCGCGGCCAGCTGGCGCACCAGCTTCCCGTAGCGTGCGGCGTAGCCGAGGGTGGACGGTTCGCGTTCGTGCCCGACCACCGTCATGGCCAGTTTCCAGCCTTCGCCGGGCGCACCCACCAGCTGGTCCGCGGGCACCCGGGCGCCGTCGAAGAGGACCTGTCCGAATTCGGTGGTCACCCCGCTCATCATCTCCAGCGGCCGCTGCTCCACTCCGGGCTGTTTCATCGAGAGCACGAACGCCGAGATCCCTTTGTGCCGGGGCGCGGCCGGATCGGTGCGGGCCAGCAGCAGGCACCAGTCGGCCACATCGGAGTAGCTGGTCCAGATCTTGTGGCCGTGGATGACGTAGTCGTCGCCGTCGCGGGTGGCCGTGGTGGTGAGGGAGGCCAGATCCGATCCGGCACCCGGCTCACTGAAACCCTGGCACCAGCGCTGGCTTCCGTCGATCATGCCGGGCAGGAAGCGGCGGCACAGCTCCGGGCTCGCATGACGGCCCAGCCCCTGGATCAGATAGCCGAGACTCGGCCGCGGCGGCGCCCCCGCGATCGCGAGTTCCTCGTCCAGGATCACGTCGTAGACCGGCGGCAGCTCCTGTCCGCCGTACTCCTTGGGCCAGGACAGGCCGAAGAATCCGGCCCGGTACAGCTCGGCATGCCATTCGCCCTGCCGGGCCCAGTATTCGTCGCCGGAGGTCGGGTAGGTGCCCGCCACCCCGGCGAGCCAGTCGCGCAGGCGCTCCCGGAACGCCGCCTCCTCCAGGGAATCACGAAAGTCCAAGGCCGGCCTCCTCCAGGCGTACGGGGAACAGTTCGGTGGACACCAGGGCCCGCCGCAGATACACGTGGGCCAGGCATTCCCAGGTGTTGCCGATCCCGCCGTGCACCTGGATCGCGGTTTCGCAGACGGTCCGGGCGGCGCGGGCGGCATAGAGTTTGGCGATCCGCGCCGCCCACAGGGCCGGCTCCGGTTCGAGTTCGTCGACCGCCCAGGCGGCATGCCACAGCGCACTGATCGATCCCTCGATCAGGGCCTCGCTCTCCGCCAGCAGATGCCCGATCGCCTGGTAGGAACCGATGGTGTTCCCGTACTGGCTACGCACTTTCGCGTACTCCACCGCGAGCCGCTGGGCACCGCGCGCGGCACCGACCAGATCGGCGCAGGTGGTGGTGAGCGCCAGCGCCAGCCAGCGATCCCGGTGCCCCGCGGAGATATCCCCCCTGGCTTCCCAGGGGCCCGCGGCCGCACCCGTGGCCCGGGTGAGATCCGCACCGGCGACCTGGTCGCCGACCGGCCCGGCGAATACACCGCTGTCCTCCAGTTTCAGCACCCGGTCGCAGCCTGAGGCGTCGATCGCGACGCCCCGGTGCGCCACCGTCCACCGCGCGGTGTCACCGTCGAGCCGGCCCTGTAGATCATCGGCGAGGACCGGGCCCAGGAACGGGACGTCGACCAGTCCGCGCGCGAACTCCTCGGCCACGATCGCCACCTCCACCCCGGAGGCGCCGTCGGAGCGCAGTTCCCGGAAACCGGTGCCCGCGACCGCGTCCTCCAAGCGGGTGCGGCGGCGGGCATCGGCGAGGTCCAGCACCGAACCCGGGCCGAGTTCGTCGGCCAGTTTCGCGGCCGCGTCGCGCAGTTGCCGCTGTTCACTCGTCAGCCGGACGTCCATACCGCTCCTTCAGCACTCGCCGCAACACCTTGCCGGACGGCAGGCGGGGAATCTCGTCCACGAACAGCACCTGCCGCAACCGCTTGTACCCGGCCAGCCGCTCCTGCACGGTCGTCATCAGTTCGTCGGCCGTCACCGGGCTCGTGAGCGCGACGGCCGCCACGATCGCTTCGCCGTTCGCACCGTCGGGCACCCCGAACACCGCGCAGTCGGCGACCGCGTCGTGGCCGTGCAACACGGTTTCGATCTCGGCCGGCGCCACCTGGAATCCGCGGACCTTGATCATTTCCTTGGAGCGGTCGGTGAGCCGCAGCCAGCCGTCCGCGTCCAGATTCCCGACATCGCCGGTGCGGTACCAGCCGTCGTCGAACGCTCCCGCGGTGGCCGCATCGGGAAGGTAGCCCGCCATCACCGATTCGGCGCGCAACTGGATCTCGCCGTCCTCCCCCGGCGCGACGGGTCGTCCGTCTTCCAGCGACACCACCCGCACATCGACGCCGGGCACGGCCTTGCCGACGGAATCGAGGCGCGGGGAGTCGATCGGGTTGCAGGCGATCACCGGGAGTTCGCTCGCCCCGTAGGCGGGTAGCCAGGTGACGCCGGTGCGCCGGGTGACGGTCTCGGCGACACTCGCCGTCACCGGAGTCGCGCCCCACATGATGTAGCGCAGTGAGGAGAGGTCGTAGGACTCCAGACCGGGGTGCTGCGCCATCGCCAGGGCGATCGGGGCGACCGCCATCTCGATGGTGATCTTGTCCGATTCGATGTGCCGCAGCACCCGTTCCAGTTCGAACCGCCGATGCAATCGCACCCAGGCGCCGCACTCCAGCGCGGTGACGATATTGAGGATGCCGAGGATATGCGACGGCGGTGTCGCCACCTGGATCCGGTCGCCCGAGCCCAGTCGCAGCGCATCGCGCCAGTGCCGCACCGCCGCCGCGAACGACGTGTGGGTGTGGCGGACGGCTTTCGGCATACCGGTGGTGCCGGAACTGAACACGAGCACCGCGTCACTGCCGGGCTCGGGCTCGGCGAACGTGCGGGTGGGCGAGGGTGCGGGATCGTCCAGGGAGATCATGTCCGCGAGCTCGGCCAGCACCGGATGATCGCCGAGCGCGTGCTGCGCGCCGGTGATCTCGAGCGCGTGCGCGACCTCGGCACGTTTCCACGCCGGACTGAGCAGCACGACCGCGGACCCCAGCCGCCAGACCGCCAGCACCGCGGTCACGAACTCCGGGCGGTTCGAGGACATCAACGCCACTCGCTGCCCGGATCCGACCCCGCGCTGTGCGAGCAACTCGGCCAGACCGTCGGCCGCCGCATCCAGTTCGGCGCGGGTGTACTCGCGGTCCTCGAAGGCGAGCACTGTGGGGCCCGTCATCTGCGTCCCCCGATCCGGTAGCACTTCATGGCAATTCCTATCCGAATTTGAGAATATCATTCTCGCTTGGATAGAATCTTAATACCAGAAGGAGGCGACCATGGCGAGACCACCGTTGTTCCGGCGCGCGAAGGTGACGCGCATCGTGAAGGAGACACCGGACACCCGCACCTTCGTGCTGGAACCGCACGACGGCCCCTTCGCCTACCAGGCCGGCCAGTTCTGCACGTTCAAGTTCGTGGTCGACGGCAAGCCGTACTTCCGCTCGTACTCGATGTCGAGCTGCCCGGTGACCGATACCGAGTTCATGACCACGGTCAAACGCGTACCCGGCGGCACGGTGTCGAACTGGATGCACGACAACCTGAGCGAAGGCGACGAGGTCGAACTGACGGTGCCGACCGGCCGATTCTGCCTGCGCGAAGGCGAGGTCCCGGTGCTCGGTTTCTCCGGCGGCAGCGGGATCACGCCGATCATCTCCCTGGCCAAGAGCACCCTGGCGACCACCGACCGCGATGTCCGCCTGCTGTGCGCCGACCGCGACCGCACCTCCGCCATTTTCGAAGCCGCCCTGGACGAACTGGCCGCCCGCTACCCCGGCCGGCTGACCGTCGTGCGGCACCGCGACGACGAACACGGGTACGTGAACGCCGCGAAGGTCCTCGAATTCGTCGGCCCCCACACCTCCGGCGACGCCTATATCTGCGGCCCGGAACCCTTCATGGAACTCGTCGAGAACGCCCTACCGGGCCCGGGCCGGATCTTCTCGGAACGGTTCGGCGGCGCCGCGGCCAAGCCCGCACCCCCCGCGGCCGGCGCCGCGAACCCACCTGCGGCACAGTCTGGATCCACCACGAATGCGACTACGGCTGCCACCCCGAATCCGGCTGTGGCGCAGGCTGGATCCACCGCAGCCGCGACCCCCGCCGCAGCCGTATCGAGTGCTGTCGTCAACCCGGTGGCCGACGCGGGGGCCCTGACACAGACCGCGAGCACCGGCGCCTCAGCGACCACCCCCGGGGGATCCGCCGTCGAGGAGGGCACGGTGACGATCATCCTCAACCGCAAGAAGAAATCCGTCCCGCGCCGCGACGGCGAAACCCTCCTGGAGAGCGCCCGCCGAGCCGGATTGACGCCACCGTTCTCCTGCGAATCCGGTAACTGCGCCACCTGCATGGCCAAACTCACCGAGGGTAAGGCGACCATGCGAGTCAACGACGCCCTCACCGACGACGACCTCGACGAGGGTTACATCCTCACCTGCCAGGCCGTCCCCGATACCCCATCGGTGACCGTCCGCTACGAATAGCTCCCGCTGACAGCGGCGTTGCGCGCGTGGGTTGCGGTGACGTCGTCGGTCATCTCGCGCGGCGGGGTGCACGGGCATGCCCCTGGAGACGGAGTGCTGCGGCGCTGGACGAGATCGACCTCGATGACCTTCACGGTGAGGACGCCGTCGACCTCGACGACGTCTCCGGCCGATTCATCCAGCTCCCGGACAGCAGGCACAGGCTCACCCGCGATCGTTCAGAACCTCCCGCAGCTTGTCCGCGAATTCCTCGGGCTGCCCCGCGTACCCGAATTCTTCATCGAGGAAGCCACCGTGATGGCTCGGGAACACGGCCACTCGCTGACCGAGTAATTCGGCGGTGGCCACCGCGGTGCGGCCGGTGAACGTATCCCCGGTCTCCACTCCCACCGCGATGACTACGCGGGTCGGCGCGGCGGCCACTACGCCGGGGTCGGGCCGATAGCCGGTGACCGCCCGTGAGCGATCCGACAGCAGCGGGTTGTCCCGAGAGCCGTCGTCCTCGGTCGGCATCCCGAACACGGCCGGGTCGGCCGCCGGTTGCGCGAAGTACTCGTCGGTGAACTCGCCCTGCCAGGAAGTCATCGCGAGGAAGGCCGCCATCCCGGCACCGAAGCCCTGTGCCTCGTATACGTCACGCACAGCCGCACGGGCACGTTCGGCGGCCGCGGCATCGGGCAGCACCGGGATCAGCGGCGGCTCGTGCGCCACCAGGGTGATGACGTCGCCGGGGTGGGCCACCACGAGCGCGAGCGCGGTCACCGCGCCGCCGCTGCTCGCGAACATCTCGACCGGGCCGGCACCGAGCGCCTCGACCACGGCATGAACGTCCTCCGCTTGTACCTCCGGCACGTGGTCGACGCGACCGTCCTTGCGGATGCTGCGGCCGATGCCCCGCGGGTCGTAGGTGACGACGGTGCGGTCGGGGAACTGCGCGGCGAGCGCCCGGAAGCCGGCCGCCTCCATGGGCTGGCCGATCATGAACAGCGGCGGCCGTCCCCCAGCGGGGGGCAGCGGGCCGTGCACGTCGTAGACGATATCGGCACCGGCGGTTTCGAGAGTATGGGTCGACATACCGGTGACGACGCCCTCCGGACCGATAAATCATCGCCCCCGGACCGGTTCGGCCGAGCTTCCGGCCCGGTCCGCGATGACTACCCGAGCCTCGCAACGGCGGCGGGAAGACCGGTCGAGGCGAGAAATCTTCGGTCGCAGTTTCGGCAGAATACTGCCGGAAATACCGGCCAGGACGACCCAGGACGTAACCACAGGCATGAAACGGCAGAATCTTGCCGATTCAGGGCAGCTGCCGTACTCTTTGGACTACTTCTTGGGCTTTCGGCAGCATTCTGCCGGATTGGAGGCGGTATGAATCGGATGCAGCGTATCGGCGCCGATATCCGTGCTGCCCGCCGCCAATACCGGCTCACTCAGGAGCAGCTCGCCGATCTCGCCGGAACATCGACCCGCACGGTGCGCGATATCGAGCACGGAACCGGGACAACCGGGATCGGAACGGTTGCCGAGGTCGCAGACGTCCTCGGTCTCACACTGGAACTCCGCGGATGACGGACCTGACCCGCCTCCGCACTGTTCGCGCCGCGGACGTCTACAAGTCCGGCCGACGAGCGGCGGCGATGACGAAGAGCATCGACGGAACACTCGAGTTCCGTTACCTTCCCGAATATCTGACTGCATCCGAACGACCGATCGCCACCACGCTGCCATTGACCGACGAGCCGATCCGCACTTTCGGAGGAAGCCTGCCGGCCTACTTCGCGGGGTTGCTCCCCGAAGGACACCGGCTGTCGGTACTGCGACGGGCGGTGAAAACCGGCCTCGACGACGAACTCACCCTGCTACTGGCGGTCGGCACCGACGCACCCGGGGACGTGCAGGTGATACCTCGTGGAGAACCTCTGGTCGAGGTTCCGGCACTCGTCAGCGGCGAGTCCCCTGCCGATCTGGACTTCACGGACTTGGTGGAGACGGTCGACCCTCATGCGCTGCCGGGTGTGCAACAGAAGGCCAGCACGTCCATGATCAGCACGCCTCTCGCGGCCGGTTTCGGACGGTTCGTCCTGAAACTCTCGCAGGATGGGTTTCCGCATCTGGTGGAGAACGAAGCGCTTCACCTGGAGGCGGCGCGGTTGCTCAAGGTTCCCGTCGCCGCCGGGCAGTTGATCACCGACCGCGCAGGCACGTCCGGATTGCTGGTGCGACGGTTCGACCGTGTCGAGCGGGGCGGCGAATGGACTCGCCTGGCGTTCGAAGACGCCACACAAGTAATGGGAATCCCGCCTGCGGGGAAGTACACAGTGGACGCGATCGAAGCCGTCCGGGCACTCGCGGCCGTGGCGCACGCACCGCGCGTCGCCGTACGGAACCTGTACCTGCAATTCTTGTTCGCCTGGCTCACCGGGAACGGGGATCTACACGCCAAGAACCTCGGCGTGCTCGAAGCTCCGGACAATCGCTGGGCAATCGCACCGATATACGACATCCCCGGCACACTGATCTACGACGATGATTCGATGGCACTGCCGATAGGCGGCCGAACCCGCAAACTGAAGGCACGCGACTGGATCGGCTTTGGCGCCGAGATCGGCCTACCCGACCGTGGCGCAGCCTCCGCGCGCGCCGTCGCCCTGCGCGCCGCGGCGGCTGTCGACTACGGCCGGCTCCCTTTCACCGGCTCCCCGGTCCGACGAGTGGAACGTGAACTGGGGTTCCGCCGCAGCGAGTTGCAGCGGCTGTAACGTCGATCGCGGCCGCTGCAAGTCCTCAGGCGAAACCGCGGAACACACCGTCCGGATCGGCGGCATCGGCGAAGTCCTGGAAGTCCATATTGGCGATGGACAGATTGTTTTCGATGCCCCACATCTCCGACGGGAGGATTCGGACCGTCCGGCCGCGTTCGTGACCGGTCTCCTCCGGGCCGGTGTCGACAGCGAGGATCGGGTGTTCGGGGTCGGTGAGAGTGACGGTGTCGGCGAGGAAAGCGAAGTAGGTCGGCCGGTCACCGATCTTGTCGAGCAGTGCATCGATCGACAAGCCCTCGTTCTCCGGATTGTCGATACAGGTCAGCGTGGCGACGAATTCGGCCTCCTCGCCCGCGCCGGGGGCCATCGCCAATGCGGCCACGATCCGCCACGCCTCGTCGTCACCGAAGTCGGTCCGGATGAACAGCGACACGTCGTCGTCGAGGTGGTCGTCCAGGCTGCGCCCCGTGCCGAGCGCTTCGGTGAGTTCCGCACCGGCCCGCGCGGCCGCATCGGCCGGGATGTCCTCGCGGTCCTGTCCGGCACCGTCCGGCGAAACGATAGAGGCGATGATCCGTTCACAGTCGAGCGGGGACAGTGAGATATCGCTGCGGATCTCGAATGTCCAGGGACCGAGGGACTCTCGGTGGGCTACCGGTGTCTGCCTCACCGAGGGTTCCGGCTCGGGTTCGCCGGTATCGGTATGCCACTGGCGCAGGGTGAACGACATTCGGCGATGGTAGAGCACCGGCCCGACACCCGGCGGACGCTCCTGGCGTACCAGCGTTCCCCTTTCCGGCTACTGCCTGGGGACCGCATCCCGTCGATATACGGGCCGTAGCAGCCGGTGTGCGGAGTGTCCGGAGGGCGGCCCCGAACAGGGCATCTTATTGACAGTCCAATCAGACTGTGAAAGCGTGCTCGGCACCGACGCCGCCCAGATTGGAATACCGAGATGACCTTCGCCGGTAATACGGTCGACTACGCAGTACGCGACCATCGCGCCTACCTCACCCTGAACCGCCCGGAGCGGCTGAACGCGATCACCGGCGAGATGGCCGGGGAGATCGGCGCGGCCGTCGCCGCGGCGAATGCCGACGATTCCGTGCGTGTCATCGTGATCCAGGGCGCCGGGCGCGCCTTCTGCGCGGGCTACGATCTGAAGCTCTATGCCGAAGGCGGCGAAGAACATCAGGGTGCGGTCTGGGATCCGATCAAGGACTTCCGGATGATGAAGGCCAATACCGACCACTTCTTCTCGCTCTGGCGCTCGGCCAAGCCGACCGTCGCCAAAGTGCACGGTTACGCGGTGGCGGGCGGCAGCGATATCGCCCTGTCCTGCGATTTGGTCGTGATGGCCGAGGATGCCCGGATCGGTTACATGCCGGCCCGGGTATGGGGCTGCCCCACGACCGCGATGTGGGTGTATCGCCTCGGCGCCGAACGTGCCAAACGGATGCTGCTCACCGGTGACACCATCGACGGGGTCCGGGCCCGGGAGTGGGGGCTGGTCATCGATGCGGTACCGGCGGCCGAACTCGACACCGCGGTAGAAGACCTCGTCGACCGGATGGCCGGGGTCCCGACCAATCAGCTGGTCATGCAGAAGATGATGATCAACCAGGCATACGACAACATGGGCCTGCAAACCACCCAGAACCTTGCCGTCCTCTTCGACGGCATCACCCGTCACTCCCCCGAAGGCCGCTGGTTCGTCGACTTCGCCCAGCAACACGGCTTCGATGCCGCGGTCCAGTGGCGTGATACCGGTCGTTTCATCCCCGACGGCGGCGGCGATATCCCGTCCGACGACGAAATCGGCCGGATGAAACGCGAACTCGACGAGAAAGCGGCCGCCACGGCGGAGCGCGGCCGATGACCCCGCTCACCCGATCCGTATGGCCGATCGACATCAGCAGTCCCGTGCTCGAGCTCACCGTGGGCGGACTGCTCCAACAGGCGGCCGCCGAGGCACCCGAACGGCTCGCGCTCGTCTCGGTCGCGCCCGACCGCGACGACCGCACCTGGACTTACGCACAGTTGCTCGACGATGCCGAACGTGCGGCAGCCTGGTTGCTCGACCGTTTCCGGCCGGGTGAACATATAGCCGTATGTGCGCCGAATGTCCCCGAATGGCTCGTACTCCAGTACGGCGCCGCCCTCGGCGGCCTGGTGCTCGTCACGACCAACCCCGCTCTGCGCGGATCCGAACTCGAATACGCGCTCGACAGGTCACGCGCGGCCGGTGTCTTCCACACCGACAGCTTCCGCGGCACCGATATGGCCGTACAGATCCGCACGGTGCTGCCCGCAGTGCCCGCGGTCCGGGAATCCATTGCCTTCGAAGGCTGGCTCGACGAGGTACGCCGCACCGAGAAGCGGGCGCAGTTACCGGTTGTCGATCCGCGGTCGGCCACCCAGATCCAATTCACCTCCGGCACCACCGGCCGGGCGAAGCCGGCGGTACTCGCGCACCGGTCGATGGTGACCAACGCCGCGTTTGTCCGTGACCGCTGCGGCGCCTCTCCGGGAGCGATATTCGCCACCGCGCTGCCGCTGTTCCACACCGCGGGCTGCGGTCTGGCCGCACTGGGTTCGATGTACCAGCGGGCCACGCTCGTTCTCGCCGAGATCTTCGATCCCACCACAATGCTGACGGCGATCCAGGATCATCACGCCGAGATCTACGGTGGCGTGCCCGCGATGCTGCACGCCTTACTCGCGCATCCCGGACTTGCCGATTTCGACCTCGGTGCGTTGCGGGTCGTCATGTCCGGGGGCGATGCCGTCCAGCCTGCCCTGGTCGACGCCTGGGCGAAACTCTGCGGCGCCGCGACCAGCGCGGTCTACGGTCAGACCGAACTCGGGCCGATCGTATGCCAGACGAGTCCGGCCGACAGCCACGAGGACAACCGGTTCACGGCGGGCCGGCCCCTGCCCGGAGTGGAAGTGTCCATCGTCGATCCCGGCACCGGTGCGGTGCAGCCCCTCGGGGTCGAGGGCGAGATCTGTGCCCGCGGGTACCAGCAGATGATCGGTTACCTCGATATGCCCGCCGAGACCGCACAGACGATTGATGCCGAGGGCCGGCTGCGCACCGGCGATCTCGGGACGATGGACGCCCGCGGATACATCCGGGTCACCGGACGACTCAAGGATATGATCATCCGCGGCGGGGAGAACATCTATCCACGCGAGATCGAACAAGCTCTGGTCGCGCACCCCGCGATCGCCGACGCGGCTGTGCTCGGCCTGCCCGACGAGATCTGGGGCGAAAGTGTGGCCGCCGTGGTCCGGCCGGACCCGGCAACGCCGGCCCCCACGCCGGCGGAGCTGCACGATTACCTGCGGGAACGACTCGCCCCGCACAAGACTCCCAAAGCCTGGTACGTCGCCGAGAGCTTTCCCGTCAACGCGATGGGCAAGCTCCAGAAATTCCGGCTTCGTGACCAGATCGCCGACGGCCGGCTGGAAACATTGTGAACCGGAAGCCCGTGCGCGCCGAGCACGGTGGAGATTCGGAGCGGCCGCCTTCCGCGCCGCCGGCGGCGCGCGCGGCGATTCCGACCCGTAAAGAGCAGCATGCGAGAACCCGTGCGGCGCTGCTCGACGCCACGATCCGATGTCTGGTGGAGCACGGCTACGCCGGGACGACCACGCAGCGGATCCAAGAGGCGGCCGGTGTATCGCGGGGCGCGCTGCTCCATCATTTCCCCTCGAAATCGGAACTACTGGTCGCCGCGATCCACCACATCGCCGATATCCGCCTGCGTCACCTCGGTGAAGTCGCCGCCGATCTCGGCGACGGCCCCGAGGCCCTGGCACAGCTGGTGCGGGCGATCCGGTCGGCGATGACCGGACCGCCCTTTCAGGCCGCCCTCGAGCTGTGGGCCGCCTCCCGCACCGATACGCAACTGCGCGAGGCGCTACTGCCGGCGGAGAAACGGCTGGGGTCCGCACTCCGCGCGTTCTTCCGGCAGCATGCGGGCATCGCCGATCCCGAAGCGGCCCGCACCGCCTTCGAATCGCTCATGGCCCTCGTGCGCGGACTCGAACTGACCCGCCTCATGCGCGCCGATCCGACCGTGGCCGACCGGATCGTCGATGACTGGCTGCTCAGCGTGGACCGGTTGCGCGACAGCTGACGGCTATACCGGCCACAGCGGGGGTGACGGGGGAAAGACGACGGGTAGCGCGGTCAACGCGCGATGGAACGCACCGGTACGCCAGGTCAGCTCGGCGGCCGGCACCGCCAGCCGGATCTCGGGTAGGCCGTCGAGCAACTGGTCGATGGCATCCTGCGCGATCAGATAGGCCAGCGAACTCGCCGGACAGACGTGCGGCCCGCCACCGAAGGCCAGGTGCGCGCGGTTGCCCGCATGCTGGTTCGACCCGATCGCCGGATCGGTGTTACAGGCGGCCATACTGATGACGACGGGCTGATGGGCCGGCAGCCAGACATCGTCGATGAGGATCGGCTGTTTCGGGAACGTGAAACAGAAATTCGCCATCGGCGGATCATTGAACAGCACCTCGTCCAGAGCGTCTCGGGTGGACAGGCTTCCGTCGAGCGCCCGGCCCCCGAACTGCTCGTCGGTGAGCATCAGACGCAGCGCATTGACGATCAGATTCTGCAGCGGTTCGATACCGGCCCCGTAGAGCGTGCCCACCTGATTCATGATCTCGGGCTCGGTCAATGCGCTCGAATGCCGCATCATCCGTGTCGTCACATCATCACCGGGTTCGGCGCGTTTGAGTTCGACCAGATCCGCCAGCGATTTCATCAGCGTCTGGGCGCCCTCCTCCGCGCCGACGCCCTCGAACATCGCCGCCATGCCGGCCGCGGCCCGCTGCGCGATCTCGGTGGGACAGCCCAACATCGCGTTCAGCACCGCGAAGGTGAGCGGAAACGCATACTGCCGGATCAGATCAGCGGATCCGTCGCCGCAGAAGGAGTTGATCAATGGAACAGCGATCTGCTCCACGGTCGCGTGCAGACCGAACGGGTCGACCTCGGCCAGCCCCGCGACGATGGCCTGCCGGTAGCGCGCGTGTGCGCGGCCGTCGTTACGCCGTGCGTTCGGCCGCCACTGCATGAGCGGCAGTACCGGGCAATCCGCCGGAATATCGCGCTGCCACATACGCGGATCGGCCGGGAAATGGTCCGGATCACCGAAGATACGCAGTGCGGTGTAATAGCCGATCACCAGCGTCGCGGGCACCCCGGGAGCCACCTCCACCGGAACCAGCGACCCGTACTGTTCCCGCATCGCGCGATAGGTGCTGTGCGGATCGACCGCGAAATCCGGTACATACAGCGGGATCCGTGGGCCGTCGGTACCGGTCGGTGAGCTGCCCGGAGCCCGGGGCAATAGCTGATCGGAATTCGTCACCGGACGAATCCTAGGCACCATACCGGTGCGATATCGCCGAACAGACGCAGTCGTTCCCGGGCGACAGCCGGTTTTCAGCCGAGGTCCGGTGGTGCCAACTCGGCGCCGAACAGGTAGGTGGTGCCACGCGCCCAGCCCGGGGCGCCTTCCCGGACGAAACGGGCCCACGCACCCGTGACCCGGTCGGTGAGGCGGGCCGGGTGTCGTCCACTCAGCATCGGCGCGTGCTGCCAGGCAGCGGAGTTGCCGAAGAGGAAAGGCAGTTCGAGGCAATGGCACGCACCGAACGGGCTCCCCGGAGGCGACCAGTCGAATCGGTAGACCCACGGTGCATTTCGTCGCGCGAGTAGCAACGCGAGTCGGCGTGCGGGCCCCGCGAACAGCCGCTCGGTCACCGCCCGCACCAGCACCGGCTCGCCGGGAGCGAAAGCGGCCGCCTCGTCGCGTGTGGTACCGATCATCAATTCGACCTCACCGCCGTTCATTCCTACTGCGGTAATCGGATCGGCGGAAACCAGGTCGCCGTCGGCGACCAAGCGGAATGGAGGAACGGGTTCGGCAGGGTCGGCGGTTCGTCGCATGACCGTCGACTGGGCAGTAAGGAGCGCGGTGACCGGCACGTCGGCGAGCCGACCGGCGTCACGCGGCGCGATGGCGAGTTCCTCCAGTATCAGCGCACCGATACGTTCGGCCTCGCCCGTTGTCAATGCGTTCATCCCCGCCGGGGTGCTCTGCAGTACGGCTCGCCGGAACAGACCGTTCGCGCGCTCGCCCGCGAGCAAGGTCAGGATCGACAGCGCCCCCGCGGACTGACCGGCGACCGTCACCGCACCGGGATCCCCGCCGAACCCCTCGATATTGTCGTGGACCCAACGCAGTGCGGCCAGTTGGTCGAGCAGCCCGAGGTTACCGGGACTCACCCCCGGCAGGTACAGGAATCCCAGGGCACCCAACCGGTAATTGACGGTCACCACCACGATGTCTCCGCGGGCCGCCAATTCGGCACCGTCGTACCAGGGCAGTCCCCCGGACCCGCTGACGAATCCTCCACCGTGCAGGAAGACGAGCACCGCCCGGGAGCCTCCACCCGGCGGCGTCCAGACATTCAGTGTCAGACAATCCTCGGCTTGCGCGACCTCGACATCACCCATCACCGCGGCCAGCCGTGAGGGCAACTGAGGTGCCGCCGGGCCGGGTCGCACGGCATCGAGGACCCCCGCCCGAGGCGATACGGTCGCCGGTGGCGCGAATCGGGCGGCGCGGGCGTAGGGGATCCCGCGAAACGCGGTAACCGGGCCGGACCTGGTTCCCCGGACCTTGCCGCCGGTGGTGTCGACGATCATCGCGCCGCGCCGAAGAAAAGCCCGCAACCGCACGCGTCCCGGCCGGAAACGAAGAATCCGGTGCCGGTGGTCCGCGTCTCGGTGCCCGCTTCCTCGACGCATTTCCGGGCCCGGCCGATATCGTCGACCACAACGGTCAGCGCCGCCAGATATGACGGCGCCGGCGCGGTCTCACCCGGCAGCACCTCCGGCGCAGCCGACGCGGATACGATCTCGATGCGCGCATTGCCGCGGGTCAGAACGGTCGCCGGACCGGCGGTCTCCGGCGTGACGCCGAGAACATGCTGATAGCGCCCTACGACGGCGTCGAGTTCGGCGTCGGCGACGACGATCAGCAAAGCGTTCAACCCAAGGGCACCGTTCGGGTGGGTCAAATAACGCGGTTGCAGAACGTATTCACGGGTGAGGTGCTGGGCGACACCGATATAGCCCTCGGCCGTCGAGCGCGGATCCAAATGGACAGACCGGGCCCGCAACACCGCCGGGCCGTCCTCGGTGTCGACCGGCCGCTCGAGATCCAGCACCCCGGAAGTCCGCAGCCCGGCCGCGCCCAGTCGCGCGTCGGTACCCTCCGCATCCGCTGTCTCGAAGCTGAGAATCCGCAGCCCTTCGTGCTGCTCCACCATCTGCTTGGTATGCCACGGGTCGGGGGCGGAGTCGTCCACGATGCCGAGCAGCTCGATATACGAATCACCGAACAGCGCACACATATTGGCCGTACAACCCGCCGTCA
This sequence comes from Nocardia rhamnosiphila NBRC 108938, assembly GCF_000720425.1. Lineage (GTDB taxonomy): Bacteria > Actinomycetota > Actinomycetes > Mycobacteriales > Mycobacteriaceae > Nocardia > Nocardia rhamnosiphila. The sequence continues at coordinate 451,790 of NZ_JOAJ01000002.1, forward strand.
GTGGGGCCCCCGGCCGCTCGGACAACATATGCCGCGACCGCGGGCTCAGGGTGAACCCGAACGACCGATACGTCGCCTCCATGGTGTCCAGATCGCGATTGACGATCCCGACGTGGTGAAAACCGTTGATGTCGTGTCCCATGGCGACAATCGTCGACCGCCGTCGGCCTACGGCCACGTCATCCGCACGTATACGCCGCAATCCGACACCGGACAGCCCCGCAGCGGCGTATCCGGACACCCGCCGCCGGCGGGCCGCTACTGCCGGTGGCGGCTGCGGTCGGCCGCGAATCGGGCGTTCTGGGCAGAACATCGGTTCAGCGCAACACGCGATTCTGGACACAACACTGAAGCGACAGGGTGTCGCTCAGGAAATCGCGCTGGTACTGCGCAGCGACCTGGAATCCCGTTGCGCGTCGGAGCATCCCCGGCCCCCACCCATCAGGCGCGCGTTGCTCGCATCCTCCAGGCGTCCTTGCACGACACGGCTCAACCCGATCGGCCGGAACTTGCCGGAAGAGGTGACTGCTCTCCCCGGTCCGTACCGCCCGCGCCGAACCAGCGCGGCAGATGTTCGAGCAGATCCTGTTGCTCGTCGCCGACCCATGCCACATGGCCGTCAGGGCGGAGCAGAACAGCAGGTATATCGAGTTCCGCACTGATATCGACGACGTGGTCGATCCGATCCGTCCACCCGGTGACCGAAAGCCGCCCGGTCCGGTCGAGCAGCAGGCCGCGACCCGCGTGCATCAACTCGTAGAGCCGGCCGCGCCCCAATCGCACGTCACGCAGACGCCGGCCGAGCAGCTCGTGCCCCTCACCGAAGTCGTAGCGGATACCGATCGCGACGATCTTCTCGATCAGATAGCGGTTCACCTCCTCGAAGTCCATCAATTCCGTCAGCAGCCGGCGCACCGCCTGCGGACCGGGTTCGGTGGACATCAACTCCGCCTGGGCACGAGTGTTGTCGAGCATGTCGGCCGCCACGGGCCGCCGTTCGCTCTCATAGCTGTCCAGCAACGCCTTCGGCGCCCAGCCGTTGATCTCGGCGGCCAGTTTCCAACCGAGGTTGAACGCGTCCTGGATGCCGAGATTGAGCCCCTGGCCGCCCATCGGCGGGTGGACGTGCGCCGCATCGCCGGCCAGCAGCACCCGCCCGACTCGATACCGCTCGGCCAACCGGGTGGCGTCACCGAAACGGGACAGCCACCGCGGTGCATGCACACCGAAATCGGTCCCGGCGACCACCTGCAGCTGCTGCCGGAACTCCGCGAGTGTCGGTGTCACCGATCGGTCCTCGACCACCTCGGCCGCGGGTACGACGACGCGATACACCCCGTCACCGAGCGGCCCCAGGCCGAACCGCGTCTGCGTTTTACGGATCTCCGCGACGATGGCGTCTATCACGGCAGGATCCTCGGCCGCCGCCATTTCACCCACCAGCGTGTCGTTCTGGGACGGTTCGCCGGGAAAATCGATGCCGAGCAGCTTGCGCACCGTGCTACGGCCACCGTCACAACCCACGAGGTACCGCGCACGCAACCGCGTGCAGTCGCCGAGCTCGACCTCCACCCCGTGCTCGTCCTGACTCAACCCGGTCACCTCACTGCCCCGCCGTATCTCCGCGCCGAGCTCGGCCGCGCGCTCGGCCAGCAAGGGATCGGTGATGGTCTGTGGAACACCGAGCACATAGGCATGCGCACTGTCCAGTTCGGGTGCGGGCTTGGCGATACCGGCGAAGAAGCCCCCGAGCGGATGTTTCTTTCCGACCGCGAGGAACCGCTCCAGCAACCCTCGCTGATCCATCACCTCGATACTGCGCACATGCAGCCCCCGCGACCGGACGAACGCGGGCGGCACCACCTCCCTTTCCAGTACGAGCACACGCACACCATGCAGGCGCAGCTCCCCGGCCAGCATCAAACCGGTCGGCCCGCCACCGGCCACGATCACATCGAACACGAGTCACCCATCCACAAGAGTTCGGATTTGCGCCAGACACCCCGTGCGAGCACCGCATGAACCCCGCATTTCCTCAGGTCCCGGCCTTCGGCGAGATATTCTGCGGCATCCCCCCGGCCTTGCGGCAAGTCCCCCTGTGCGCTATATCTTGAAAAGAGACGGGGAATTCTCACCATTCAGCCTCAATATGAATGAAGCGGGCATTACTTGCCGAAGCAGCTCAGGTGACGTCTGGTTCCACCTCCGGCACCAACCTGCGACACGCACCCCAGAGGCCATCTCTCTGAACATTCCAGGCCACCCGACGTGCATCGGGGCACGTCGCCCCGCCGTGTCGCCATGAGGACGACACCTACCGTCTACTCTCCGGCACTTCGAGACCGCGAGCACCTCGTCAACGCGCTGGTTCAGCATGCTGCCGGTAGAAGGAACGAACATTGGCAGATCGCGAGCTCTTCCCAAGGCAGACCGCTAGTCTTGTGCCGATCGATAATCGTCTGCCGCCCTACGACTTCAGCGATATCCAGCACATTTTCATCAGGGACACCATGAATCTGACTTCCGCCATCGAACGGTTCGACCGCGCCGGGTACGCCACACATATCGCAGAGGCCCACGAGCAGAGGACATTCGTTCAGAAGGCCTTCCCGCTCGATGATTGGCCGACGCTTCCCCTCGAGCGTTACGCGCTCGGCATGAACGGTGAGTCCTTCTGCCGAACATTGGAGTACGGTACTCCGGCACTCGGCAGTATCAGCGGCGGTAGCGCTGCCAAACACATCATGTTCCGGCACCGCACGGGTGAGTGGCGCCTCGCCACCTCGCTCGCGGGAATGTCCGTGGACGAGGCCTGGCAGCACCTGCGAAAACAGTTCGTGACCGCCTTCGAGATCGCTCAGCGTGGAGACTTCGCCGAACTCGACGACCTCGATGTGCTGTTGTCGGGCCCGGCACTGGTGACCAAGTCGCTGGCGACGTATTTCCCGCAACACTTCCTGCCCATTTACAGTGCCGCACACCTGCGCCACTACATCGAGGTCCTGAGGGGAGTTCCCGAGCCCAACGTTCCTGCCTGGCAGGCCAATCGACAGCTCGGTGAACTCGTCTCGAGCCGAGACGAATTCGTCGGCTGGTCGCCGGACGAGGTGGCTCGTCTGCTCTACGAGTTCTTCGACCCCCGCGCACGCAAGCGCCGCATTCTGAAGGTCGCTCCGGGCAACGATGCCCGGCTGTGGCCGGACTGCCTCGCCAATTCACATATCTGCGTCGGATGGGATGAGATCGGCGATCTCACCGAGTACACGAGCGATACCGAGTTGCGGGACGTCATGGACGCCACCTATCCCGAGCGAACCGGCGCGAACCTGTCGAAAGCTCGAAATTTGATCAGCTTCCGTGATCTCGAGGCGGGTGACCTGGTGGTCGCCAACAGAGGGATCGGTCACGTGCTGGCAGTCGGAACGGTGACGGGCGGCTACCGGTTCGACGACGACCGCGCCGAGTACAAGCACCTCGTACCGGTGGAGTGGGACACCACCTATGAGCGTGACCTTCCGGCTAACATGCCCGGCTGGCGGCAAACCTTCGCGAAGGTCACCGAGAAGTTCTTGGCGGAGCTGGAACCGACGTCGAACTCGTCCCAACCTGTCGCGTTCAATCGCGCACTGCCCCAGGATATTGCGCGTGTCCTGGGAGAACTCGAGCGCAAACGTCAAGTGATCCTGCACGGCCCACCCGGAACCGGGAAAACACGGTTGGCGCTGCGGACCGCACTCGCGATGACCGGCCGGTCCGGGTCGATCGACGCACGCGATGAGCGGGACGCGATCAAGGCAGTGCTGGGTACCGACATGGTCCAGCTGGTCACCTTCCACCCTTCCTACGGTTATGAAGACTTCATCGAAGGCTTCAAACCCGACCGGAATCCCTCGACCGACGGCCTACGCCTCACCCTCACCGACGGCCTGTTCCGCGCCCTGTGTGCGACCGCCGAAGCCAGTGCAGACGAGACGTTCCTCCTCATCATCGACGAAATCAACCGCGGTGACCTGCCACGTATCTTCGGGGAGACCATTACGCTCCTCGAATCCGATAAGCGCGGGCTCGAGCTGACCTTGCCGATCAGCGGGCGAAAATTCGCGGTCCCGGCCAATGTCCGGATCATCGGCACCATGAACACGGCGGATCGCAGCGTCAGCCACCTCGACGCCGCGATCCGCCGACGCTTCGCCTTCGTTCCCGTGGACCCGGACCCCGATGCGCTGTCCGGCGCGGTCGGACCGCTGGATCTGGGACAATTCCTGAGCGCACTCAACGCCCGGATCGGTCGCATCCTCGACGCCGACCATCACATCGGTCACGCCTATCTACTGCGTGGCGGAGAGCCGGTGGCCACGGAGGAAGAACTCGCCGCCGCCTTCTACTCGGATATCGTCCCGCTGCTGGAGGACTACTGCATCGGCAGGGTCGAGCTGCTGCGAGAGATCCTCGGCCGGCTCGCCGATAAGGACACCGCACGACCCGCCCAGATCGCCGTCGCCGACCTGCCCGGCGAACTCGCGGCCGAATACATTTCGACGGTGTCCGGTGCCGAAACCTGATCCTTGCCCGCACCATGACAGGGCCCACGGCCTTTGCCGCATCACGCTGCCGGAATACGGCTCGGTGATCGTCCCCGGGGACCATCTCACACTCCATGATCACGCACGGCTCACCGGGGGTGACAAAAGCCGCCGCATCTGCGGGGTTACTCCGCATCGCGACGGCTGGCGAATCACCGCCCGAGAGATTGTCGGTGTGCTGCGCCTGACGCGTATCCACCTGAATATCGCCCCGAAGATGGCATTCACCCGTAACTCATTGCTGCGCTGGACGGCGTATGCGATGAATGTCCCGGTGCCGCACGAAACCACGACGAGGGCCTGGCAGACCGATCGCACCGGCTTCACCGACCTGGTCGCCGCGGCGCTGCTCGCGGAGTGCCGGAGCCTGCTTGGTTACGGGCTCCGGCGTGACTATGTGCGCAACGCACGAATATCGCCGGTACTTCGCGGCCGGCTCGATGTGATGGCCCAGGCCACCAAACGCTACGGGATGCTCGACACCCTGCATGTGCACACCTTCGACCGTGAGACGGACATCTGGGAGAACCGCTTGTGCGGCCATGCCCTGCGGGCAGCCGGCAAAGCAGTCGCCGACCCTCGGCTCGCCCGCGAGCTCATATCCGTCGCCGACGAATTCCCGGCCTCCGGATCAGTCGCGACGGTTCTCCGCGCTCAGCTGAGGGCCCGCTATACCCCGTTGAACTTGCACTACCGTCCCGCCCACCTGTGGTCCGCCTTGATTCTCCGCGGCGGCGGGGTGAGCGACCTGCTCATCGACGCCGGAAACGCCGCGGACAGTCTTCTGTTGGATATGCCGCGACTCTGGGAGAAGGTCGTGGTCCGGCTGACCGCCGACTCGGCACCTGCCTTCGCAGCACCCGTGTCGCCGACCGATCGCTCGAGAATCAAGATATGCGGTGATCTGTCGAACCAGTCATCGTTCCGTCCGGACGTCCTGTTCCGAATGCAACAAGCCGACGGGGACGCCATGCTGCCCATCGATGCGAAGTACAAACACTACCATCGCACCTCGCTGGCCGCGGCCGATCTGCACCAACTCCTGACCTACGTCGCGGGCTATGCGCCCGAGGAGGCACCGATCGCCGCGATCATCCATCCGGCCCCCGAGTCCGGCGGGTTTCGGACGGTGCGCGTCCACGGCAACGGTCGTGAACTCGGCGCGGTGCGAGTCTTCGGTGTGGACACCGACATGCCGCCGGCCGCGGCGACCGAATGGCTCACGACCAAGCTGTGGACCGACGAATGAACACAGTCAGTAGAACAACGTGATCAGATCGCGCGATCTCTTGACCGGCCGCCTTCACCGGGCGGTCGTTCAGGAGCGCTGGTAGATCATGGCGGTGAATTCTTCGGCATGCCGGCCCGATACCTCGAAGGTGACTGTCGTGGGTTCGGCGGGACCATGGTCTCCGATCACCGGGCCGGATATCACCGAGAGGGTGAACTCGCGCATTTCCGGTAAGGTCAGCGCACCGAGTTGCCGCTGCTCCCAGCCTGTCCCGAGCAGCGCCCTGACACCGAACCTCTTACCGACCGACCTATCGTCTGATGGCCGCCACGCTCAGTACTTCGTCGAAATCAGCCCGAGCCCACGCGATACGCTGAACCTGTTGCCTTCTCAACCACGACGATCCCGCGCACGCTAATCTTCACGTTGGGATGTAGCCGAGAACGCCGCAGGCCTCCAGTTTGGTTTGGGAGCAGTTCTACAGTCGTACCGACTGCTCCCTATCAGTAGGATCAAGGAGAGACTCGTGGCCGCGCCGACTGTGATCATCGACCTGTCGCCTGTAGTTCGTCGCGGCGGCAGAAACGATTGGCGTCACGTCGAGATGGTTGTCAGGGCTTGGCGCGAGCAGAAGGACCCCGGCGCGGTCTTTTACGGCATTGCCGACAACAGCCTTAGACACCGCATGGATGGATACGGCAATCAACGCCTCGCAGAGTGGAAGCGGCGCGGCTGTGCACGATCCGTTCCGTATGCCGATTCGGAAGTGCTTGAGCTGGCTGAGGCGAATCCTGAGGCTGTGATCATCACGACGGACTTGTTCCGTGATCATCGCCGGACTTTCCCGTGGCTCCAGGGAAGCACCCGTCTGCTGCAGCCCGTGATCAGCGGACCGAACGTCACGTTTATTGAACTCGACTTCTCACCAATACCTCATTACGAAGTCTCCTGGCGAGCAGAGGAGGCCGACCTGAAGCCGAAGGGTCTGACGACGCCTCAGGCCCGGCGGGCTCTTCTGGACGAGTGGGCGTGCACCGACTCGACCTGTGTTTGGGCTGCAGCGCCCGTCATCGACGATGATCCGCGCTATGAGGATGGTCGAGTCTGCTGCCCCGAGTGCCGCACTCCAGCGCGTAGGGTAGGCGCGCGTGAGAACACGCGCGAGGTCGTCGTGCTTCTCGGGGATGACGAAGTTGACCGAATCCCCATTGCCGAAGGCACATCGCTTTTCGTAGGCCGGGGCAGAGGCGAGGACCGTTACGACGTCCGGGCCATCCTGGACGATCGACACTCCGCGCTTGTCAGTCGCGACCACCTCTGCCTTTCCAACCGGTCCGGCCGTCTTATCGTCGAAGAACTCGGCTCCAGAAACGGCACTGCTCTGATCAGGAAGGGCGGAAACGAATCGCGGCTTCAGCCTGGCGTTCTGCAAACGCTCGAGGCGGCCGATCGGATCAGCCTCGCACGCGACGCGCTGCAGATCCGTCCCTCAGGTCGAAAGCGCGCCCGCGGACGGTACGCCCCCGATCTCACCACTGCACCCTGGCTACTCAATGCAGACGCCGAAAGGAACTGAGCCGCAATATGTCATTACTCGATTCCTATGATCCTGTCGCGGCTCGCATCCTCCCCGTGGTCCTTCTATTGGACACGAGCGGGAGCATGCGTGAGGACGACAAGATCGATGTCCTCAACGACAGCGTGACCGAGATGATCGAGGAGCTCACCTCGGTCGACGCCGGCCACGGGTTCATCACTCTGAGTATCATCACTTTCGGAGACGAATCCGCTAACGTCGTGACCAATAACGTCCCTATCGCCGACATCGAGTTCACGTCCCTGAAGGCACGCGGACGGACGCCCCTGGGTGATGCTCTCCGTGTGACGCGGGAACTGATCGAGGACCGGCAAGCATTCCCCTCTCGCGCCTACCGCCCGACGCTCGCCCTCGTCTCCGACGGCATTCCGACCGATCCCAGCTGGGAGTCAGAGCTCGAGCACCTGTTGAAGAGTGAGCGAGGCGCCAAGGCCACACGCTTCGCGCTCGCAATCGGCGCCGACGCGGACAGGGAACTTCTCGGCCGGTTCAGCGGCGGCGAGGTTCATGAAGCGAGCGAAGCGGCACAGATCAGGAACTTCCTCAGATTCGTCACAACAACCATCACACAAGTGACGTTGTCGGTCTTCGAGCCCGATGTACCCGCTCAGTCCGACTCCGCAGAATCTATCCTTCGGCTGCAGAGCGACGATGCCTACTGAACTACGGGTCACGGACGAGACGGAGGTCGAATTCGTGCTGGGGTCGAAGATTGCCGAGGGGGCCCAGGGCGCGGTCTTCCGCGTCGACGGGCACCCCGGGTATGCCATCAAGCTCCTGAAAAAGTCCGAGGACTTGGAGCGGATCGCCGCTGTTCGGCGGCTTCCGCTGGACGGTTTGCCGGTCGCCGCACCGCTCACACTGATCCGCAACGGCGGCGAAGGCTACCTGATGCGTTTGGCAAGCGACATGACGCCTATCCGGGAGCCCTACCTCCCGCGTGAGTTCGGCGCTCGCGAGACCAACGCTCGTTGGTATCTCGAGACCGGAGGCCTCCGACGTCGCCTCGCCATCGCTGCCAACATCGCTCACAGCATCTCAGCTCTGCACGAACGAGGCCTCGCCTACGTCGACCTGAACCCGAACAACGTCATGGTGTCCGATGATCTGAGCCGTACGGAGACGTGGCTCATCGACACCGACAATCTGACCTCACGATCGAACCCGAAGTCGGACATACTGGGCTTTCCTGGATACGTGGCGCCAGAGAGACTCAGACGAAGCGCACCACCTTCCACACTGGCCGACAGCTATATCCTGGCGATCCACGTTTTCCGCCTTCTCGTGATGCGACATCCTCTCGAGGGTCTGGCTGCCGAGGCCGTCGATGGCGACACCGCACGTGACCGGATGGACCGGGGTAACTTCCCCTACGTCTCAGACCCTGACGACCGCTCGAACCAGCTTCCACCGCGAAGCTTTCCCGCTGGGCTCTTCCCTTTGGTGATGAGCGGACGGATGCGTCATTTGTGTGAACGGACTTTCGGCGACGGCAGAACAGACCCCTCCAAACGTCCTGGTTCTGCCCGTTGGCGCGACGTGCTCTTCAGCGCCTTGGACAACGTTGTCAGCTGCGCGAACGATTGCGGTTGGACCTACTACAGGCTGCAGGTCGGTTGCCCGAACTGCGGTGCCGACACCCCACCGACTGCGCTCATCACCGTCTACTCCGGCACGGCCGAGCAGCCACTGGCTGCTCGGGATTCGTTTGTCGTAACCTCCGACGCTGAAACCAAGGTTATGCCCCGCCATCTATGGGGTCGGCACGACCAGCCCGACCCCGTTGTCACATTCTGGCCGGTCCGTGGGGGCTTCGAACTCAGGACATACGACGATGCGAGGGTGACCGACGGTTCCGGCAGAGATGTTGCGAGTATTCCAACTCCCTCCCGTGGTGACGTCTATCGAGTGCGTCTCAGCGTGCCCAACCGCCCCAGCCGCTTTCTCGCGCTCCGATCGGTGCAACCGGCATGAAGTTGAGTCAGATCGCGTGCACCGCCGAACGCGCTGTGCGGCTCATACCGGTCCACTCGGTCCAGATCGAGGACGGCAAACCCGTCCGGCTCACAGTTACGCCGACGGGTGTCACCATCCACCATGACACCTACGTCGCGGCCTGCGAGCGCCCCGACCTTCAGGATGCCGAGTGGCTCGAGACGGCGTGTGAGTCCGGTTCGTATATCGCCGAACTGCTTACCTCATCGCAGAAGGTGATCGTTCGAGTCCTCACGTTCGCTGGGTTTCAGCGTTGGCCCGATGGCCGAATGGTCGGCGTCGACGACACAACCGTCGAGGACGTCAACCGGTCTCGTGGGCGAGCAGACGCTCCAGCAGAAGTCACGCAGTGGCTCGCCGGTGAATTGACACTCGATACCGGTGAGCCCTTCGCAGTGGTCACTGCCGGCGATGGCGAATTCGGTGCTGAGGCATTCCGCCTCGTCGGCGCCACGATTGTGGCCGACGTCCGACTGATCGATGACCGCCTGATCATTACGCGAGTCACCCACCGTACGCACAATTCAGAGCGCGGCCTCATCCTGGTGCGGGGAAAAGTCGCTGTTGTCGATGCGACACGGATGGGACGGATCAGCGCGGCCGAGAAACAAGAGATCAAACGTTTAGCGGAAGCGGACAACGCGTACCTGGCGGTCTGGGAGGAGTACAACGAGCTCGAACGCGAGGCCGCGCGCCAAGCAGCGCGCGACATCGGATGGGCCGACTACGACCGGTTTCGAGTCCGTGGCGATGGCTTTCTGGAATTCGAGCTGGTTCGGCACCCGCGTTCGGACGCGCTGCGCGAGCGCATCGGGCGCGATACGGTAGGGCTCGAGGCAGCCGCAGGGGTCGCATTCAATGACGAGGAGACCCGCGATGCCGTGATCGGTACAGCGTGGGTCACGGCCGAGGGAACGATTCGGTTGCGCCCGGACAAAACCTATCAGGACGGCACACTGCCCCAGCGCGGCACGATCGCCGGCGCTTTCACTCTGGACAGAATTCGCATCGAACGGCGTGAGAGGGCCAAAGCGCGGATCGCCCATGGCGAGACCGTCCCGGCTCGTCAAATGGGGCTGATTCTCGCAGATCAACGGCTCGATCCCATGGGTCGGGTGCGGCGTTACGCGCCGCTGTCACACCGAGTCCGGCAGATCCTCGGCGGAGAGCCCACGGAAGCTCAGGTGCAAGCGATCGATCTCGCGATCAACTCACGCGACATTGTGTTGATCCAGGGCCCGCCCGGTACCGGAAAGACACGCGTGATCGCCGCCATCCAGGCGCGCCTCACTGAACTCAACAAAGACGCTCCCGCACTTAACAAGCGGGTACTGCTCACCAGTTATCAGCACGACGCGGTCGCCAACCTTGTTCAGGCGGCCGATGACGGAAACCTTCCGCCGGTCAAACTGGGTCGAGCCGCAGGCGTTGACGACGAGACGTACCTCACTGCCTGGATCAACGACCTACAAGCACGGCTCGCCGAGCGGTACGAAAATGTTCGCCCCAACAAGGCGGTGCGCGCCCGCAAGGCTCTTATCGATCGCAGCAACGCATACCGTCGACAACCCTTCGATGTCGGTAGCACCGTGGATTTATTGAAGTGGCTTGCCGGGCAACTGGATCTCGTCGGTAGTGACGTTGTGCACGAGGCGGGCCGCTTGGCGAATCAGCTCGAGCACACCCTCGGAGCCGCATCCACTTCTCCCCGCTCGCAGGCCCTTGTGGCGCGACTGGCACGTTCCTTGCGTTCGTCGCCCGAGGGATATGCCGACGACGGCGACGTCACAGCGATGCGGGCCCTCTCCACTTCCGCCGTGTTCGATCTCTTGACCGACTCTCAACGGAACGTGTTGGAGATGGCCGCACGAGGTCAGGATGCCACGATTGCCGCACGCCGGCTTGCCGAGATAAAGCGAAGCCTGCTCGACCGACTTCTCGACGCCCGCGCGCGATCGAGCGTGATCGCGACGATGCCCACCGTCGAGGCCCTTCTCCAGCGTGCCCTCCACTCGGCCGATGAGGAAGTGGCGCTGGCCACGACTCCCATCGACCTCGCCGTCGAGCGGTTTCGTGATGCCGTTGAGCATCGGCCGGCGGCGATTCGACACTCGCTCCAGGCTCATACGCGTGCCTTGGCCGCTACCTGCCAGCAGGCGGTTTCGAGCAGCATGCGAGAGGCGCAATCGGTTCTGTTCGACACTGTGATCGTCGACGAGGCAGCCCGCGCCAATCCACTCGACCTCATGGTGCCGCTGAGTTTGGCGAAGGAACGTATCATCCTCGTCGGTGACCATCGGCAGCTCCCTCAATTGCTCGATGACAGTATCGTGCCGAGGTTGTCATCACGCCACGACGCGAATGTCGTCTCGGCCGTCCTGCAGAGATCGATGTTCGAGCGGCTGTTCCTCAAGCTCCGCGAAACGGAACACCGTAGCGGCACGAAAAGGGTTATCACCCTTGATCGACAGTTCCGCATGCACCCCGTGCTGGGTGCCTTCATCAGCAGGCAGTTCTACGCGCCCTTCGGTGAGCGCTTGAGCAACGGAAATCCGGATACGTCCTCGTTCGCGCACAACATCGCAATGTACGGCCGAGCGGCGTGCGGGTGGATCGATGTACCGGTGGCGAGAGGGGCCGAGCAGCGGGCCGGTACAAGCATAAGCCGACCGGCGGAGGCATCGATGATCGTCAGCGAACTGATGGTCGGCCTGCTGTCGTCATCTGAACTCACGTTCGGCATCATCACCTTCTATTCGGGTCAGGTCACCGCGATCTGGGAGGCCATGGCCGAGTCCGGGCTCGCTGTCAGGCAAGGCGACAACTTTGACCTCAACCCATCGATTCCTTGGTTGCGTACGAACCGTGACCTGCCCCGTGTCCGTATCGGGTCCGTCGACGCATTCCAGGGCCGTGAGTTCGATGTGGTCTATTTGTCGACAACGCGGTCGCGTAAACCAGGCTCCGGACGACGATCGAACCCGTACGGATTCCTTGTCCTGCCGAACCGGCTCTGCGTTGCCATGAGCCGGCAACGCAAACTTCTGGTGGCCGTGGGCGACGCCGCGATGATGACCTCGCCGGAAGGCCGAGAGGCAGTTCCCGCACTTGCCGCCTTCCACGACCTGACAGGGGGCGAGCATGGCTTCCGCCGAGCGGCGTGACCTCTCCGCGTACACACTTGCCGACTTAACATGGAGAATCCGGCATGTCGTGCTGACCCCAGCGGTCCGTTGGCGTGTGGTTGTCGAGCAGGTCAGAAAAATCGACCACGATGTCATTCTCGAAACTGTCCTTCGCTTGAGGGCGGCTGGAGAATCTTCCCCTGGCCGCATCGCCGACCTCCTCCAACTACCCGACGACTTGATCCGGCACCTCCTCGCGCAAGCGGTGACCGAGAAGTGGCAGGTGGCCGCCGGCGGGCAGCTCCAGGCGAACAGCTCACAGGTTGCTTGGGTCTATCGCGATCTGGCGACAGGGGAACTCTGGCCTGATCCGGCTCCGGAGGTGCCGCCACTACCCGTGCGATTCACCTCGGTCTTTCGCGGACGATTCGACCGCGGTACCGCCGGACGACCCATCTCCGTCGAATGCCTCCTGCTCGACACCGATGAGCACGATGTGGCGGAGCCGACCGGCATCGAGCTCGCCCGATTCAGCCGAGCTTCAGCGGACCGCAGCAGGCGAACCGCGATTGTCAGTTCTGGCGAATTGTGCCTTGTCGCGAGTCCGGTCGTCGGTCTGACGGCCGGGTACGCCATTGAGACCACACGGGGCATTCCCCACTTGAGCTTGACTCGTCACCTCGTCAAAGCGAGTCAAGAGCACCAAGCGGTGTCTCGCTGGCTCCATGAGGTTCCGGAGGCCGAGGCCCCGCCTTCCACGGATTTTCCTCTGAAGCAGGCGATCGCCGAACTGCGCGACATAGTCGGTGCACTGCGAACCCTTCAACATGCGGCAGACGAATTCGAAAGCGTTCTCAGCCGCGTCGAACTCTGCTTGAGTCGGTTTGTTGATCAGTATCAATACCTGCACGGCCTCGATACGAGCCTTGACCCGTCACCAGCCGACGCGGCCGTACTCAGCACCGGGTTCGAGCTCGATCGAGATGCCGCCGAGCTCCTGGCACGTTCGAAGCGTGGCACTCTTGGTCATAAAGTTTCCCGCCTGCTCCTGATCGAGGGGAGAGGGAACCCGCACAACGAGCAGATGCTGCGGCGTCTGGCAGCGTCCTCGGCTGAATGGCTGGCCGCTACACGCGCCCACAACTCTCATGTCTCACTGACTCAATTGGTAGACGCCACAATCGCGTTATGCGATCGGCTCATCACCGTATCGGAGAATGCTGATGTCCAGCAAGCAGGCCAAAGGACGCGATGCTGCCCGGAACGCCGCCAGGCTGGCTGAGGTCGAAGCCGCTCTTACGGCATGTCCAGAACCCCCAGAAGACGTCGTCGCCGAACTCGACAAGGTCGAGCTCGCCGAATCCGAAATCGGCACCGCTGTCCAGCTTCGTAACGCATGGATGAAGGTCAAGGAGCGAGAGGCCGGATGGCGGAAGGCCACGGAAAAGGCCGAGAGTGAGGCGAAGGCTCTTCAGGAGGCGCGCGATGCCCTCTCGACAGAACGGGACGTGCTTGCCGAACGCGCCGATCGGCTCGCGAATCGGGAATCCGAGCTTGTCCGTGAAGCCCTATCCATCGAAGAACAGCGCTCGGCGGCGAAGGCCGGCTTCGCCGCCGAACTGCGATCGCTCACCCAGGAAGCCGCTCAACTCCGCGACAATATCCTGGCCGAGGCCGCCAAAATCGAGTACGAGGCGATGGTGCGTGCTCGGGACATCGTCGCCGCGGCTCAGCGGGATCTGGAGGCCGAGCGCGCCGAACTCGCCGACAAATGGGTCGAACTTCGTCGCCGGCAGGTCGACCTGCGCGAACGCGAAGCGCGGATCGAAGCAGATCTCTCGTTCGCACAGGCGAAGGAATTGATGGTGGCTGAGCAGTTCGAGCGACGATTGGAGGCGCGGGTTGCCACCGTAAGTGATCAATTGGATGAAGCCAATCAGCTTCTCGAGTTGGAGCGTCGGCGCAGGGGAACGCGGGAGCAGGAGCTGAAAGACCTTCGTGCGGAGTTGGCGCGATACAACGAGGACCCGGACACCATCAGGCGCCGGAACGATGACTTGGTGCGGCAAGTGCGTGACCTCCGCGACGAACTCTCCCGGCGACCGCCCGCCGATGAGGTAGCGGAGTTGAGGCAGCGGGCCCAGACGGTCACTGAGGCCCAGGCGGAAGCGGCGCACTGGCAACAGCAGCACGACGCGATCGACCGACAGCTTCGTTACCAATTGATAAACGTCGGCGAGCTCGAGGTACTGCGCGACGAGCGTGAGGCGCTCACCGCGCAGCGCGAGACTCTCAGACAAGCAATTGAGCAGCACCGAGGGGACTGGGAAGAGTTGCAAGCCAGGGAAAGTTCCACGGAACCGTTCCCCGCTTGCTCCGCCTACGATCGGGACGACGTACTGTCGCGTCCTACCGCTACTCGGGACTTCGACACGTTGGCGGAGCTCGTCGCCGAGGTCCGCAACCGCATGGCAACCGACTCGACCACGGCCTTCTACTACTCCGAGTCCGATGTACGTCTCTTCCTCGCCGGATTGGCTTCGAGTCGGCTCCATCTCCTCCAAGGCATCTCCGGAACTGGTAAAACGAGCCTGCCCCGCGAGTTCTTCAGGGCCCTCGGAGGTGATGCCCAGATGATCGAGGTGCAGGCCGGCTGGCGCGACAAGGACGATCTCTTCGGCTACTACAACGCCTTCGAGAAGCGCTTCGTCGAGAGCGAGTTCACCAAGGCGCTCTACCGAGCACTGCTTCCTGCCAACGCTGACAGGCCGATGGTCATCGTTCTGGACGAGATGAACCTGGCTCATCCGGAGCAGTACTTCGGTTCGATGCTTTCGATTCTCGAGAATGCTGTCACCGAGCCGGGCCACATCGATTTGCTCACCAGCGTTCTACCCGGGCTTCCAGAACGATTCTCGGGGTCCCGCCTTCCTTTGCCACGCAATGTTTGGTTCGTCGGAACCGCGAACCATGACGAGACCACTGTCGCCTTCGCGGACAAGACGTATGACCGCGCGCATGTCCAGGAACTCCCGCCGCAGCACAAGCCGTTCGAGGCTCGCCGGCAAGGACTCGCTGACCCCATCTCGTTCAGGGCACTGGAGTCCGCGTTCGTCGAGGCCGGACGTGACTGCGCCGACGAGGTCGAGGAAGCGAAGCAGCTCCTGAACAAAGGCCTGCACGGTGAATTCGCACGTTTCGGTGTCGGTTGGGGAAACCGTTTCGAACGGCAGCTCGAACGGTTCGTTCCTGTGGTCCTCTACGGTGGCGGGAGTCTTACCGAGGCTGTGGACCACCTCGTGGCGACCAAGCTCGTTCGTAAGCTCAAAGACCGATTCGAAATTCGCCCTGATGATTTGGACCAACTCGCCGATAGTATCGAGAAGCTCTGGAAGCTCGATCAGGAGAGGCCGGAAAAGTCGATCAAACGAATCCGTGCCGAGGCCGATCGCCTCCGTGAAGGTTACCGAGCGTGACTCCCCCGCACGATCGCCTGACTGCTGAACCCGGCGAACCCGAGAGCGGGTGGACCGGCAGATGGGCCGAGGGGGCCATACACATCGTGGACACGGCGAGCGGCAGCACCAACAGGGATGCGGTCGAGTCGGACGACCTCGATGCGCTCATGGCTCTGGCACAAGGCCTCACGGACGCCGTGCTGTCCGGTTCGTGGCACAAGGGCAGCCGGGTGCCCCTGCTGTCCGGACGTGACGAGGAGAGCCTTCAACTCCATGCCCGGGAACGAATCCTTGAAACGAACTTGCCTTCCATCGCCCGCGTGTGCGAGCGGTTCGTCACGAGACTCGGCGAAAGATCGGAGCTCCTTCCGGTTGCCAGGGTGAAACGCCCCGCTCGAAAGGCGTTGGAACGCTTGTCGGCTCACACCGAGGATTGGGCGGCTCGAACCCTCTCCGGTCCGGTACCACGCCGGGCGCTGGCAGCGACTCGCGAAGAGAACGCCGACCTGTACGAGAACCGGATGGTGACCGAGCTCGTACATCCCATCCTCACGACCGCTTTGAGTCAACGAATCCGCCGCCTTCACCGGCTGACGTCCGACCTCGCAGATCTCGAGAAGGCCAAGGACGAGGGCACGCATCACCGCCGTCATCGCCTCTACGCATTCTGGGGAGCGGACGCGGCCCGGGCTGCCGAGTCATCGACTCGCACTGCTCAGACCCTGCGGGTGCTCGAGGCACTCGCCGCCAGGGTGCAATCTCTGCGAGGAAGCACCCTGGTCGAGACACTACGAGGTCGCCGAACGGGCCGACGCGGCCTCCGAAACACCAACGTCATCGCCAACGACAGGCACTACCGGGCCGCTGGCATGGTTTGGTCGGCCTACGAGCGGGAGCCGGAAGTCGACGAATCTCCAGAAAAGCGAGCGAGCCGGTTTCGGTCCAGACACCAAACGTTCGACATTTATGTCTTCGGTCTGGTCATTCGCGCGCTCGGCGATCTCGGTTATTCCCCCGACGAGGATGAGCTGCCGGGCGAACACGGGCCCGTCACTGTACGCGGCCCGTGGGGGGCGGTGGATCTCGCTCGAGGCCCCGACGGCGTCATCGTCCTCACGAGTCATCATCAGAGTACGCGCTTCGTGCCGTTACTCGACCTGGTCGGCCCGAATGACGAGCCGCAGACCATCGCTCGCAGATGGGCATCGGTGGAGGGCGCGGCCAAGAGCTGGACAGTGGTGGTGAATTTGGCGGCCGACGAGGCGATCCGACGGTTGCCTCGTGAACTCGCGATCGCTATGAGCTCCGTCGGACACGACGGCGTGAATCCAGAGCAGACCGTCACCTGCCTGCCCGTGTCTCCTTTGGAGACCACGAGCCTCGAGCGCGTCGCCCGCGCGGTCGCCATCGCTGTGCAGGTACCGGCCCTACTCGACTATCCCCGAGCTATCCTGCCAAGCGGGGCTCGGATGTCCGGCCGCCTTATTGATTACGTGATGGACGCCGATATCGCCCAACTCGGGTTGAGCCCACTGTTCCACCGCCCGAGGAAGGGCGAGATTGCTATCAGGCGTCCGCTCACCGGCTCAGAGCAGACCAAGTTAGATGCGACGATTCGTCGACTCTCGGACCGAGCGAAGTCCCCGGGATGGGAGCGCGACCTGATCACCGAGATCGAGTCACTGCGCTCGGCGATCGAGAGCACGGCCGCTTCAACAGCGGAACTCCTGACCTGCCCGCTGTGTGCGACTCGCGGCGATACGACCCGAGTCGGCCGCGATGCCGACATCTTCATGATCACATGTCGCTCGTGCGAGGCGAGGTGGGGTCACGAACGGTGTGGTCGATGCGGAGAGCGCATTCCGATCATTGAACCTGAGCGCCAAATTCGGAATCCCGATGTGACCGGTCCCGGATGGATCGAACGCATCTATGGTCGGGATGCGCTGTCCTCCCCCTGTTGGGCACGTACTGTCCCGGGACGATATATCTGCCCGGAATGCCGATCATGTTCCGTATCGACGGCGCGGGAGGGAGTCGATTGCGTTCGGTGCCAACCAGTAGAGAATGGACTGCCCCGGACCGTTGGTTGACCTCAGGGCTGAGGGACCGCGCCGGTGGACGAACGGGCGGTGTTCACCGCGGTCTTGTTCGATAATTCGGCATGCCGCCCGGTTCGGACATGCGGTATCCGCGGGCCGCGTGCGGTCAGAACGCTATCAGATCGCAGCACTCACGGCCGAAACCTTGTCCTCTCGGGCCTGAGCACACCTGCTGAGAAGCCGCGCGAAGAAGGTAGCTGTGCAATCTGCATCCAGCATCGACGCGCGTTACGGATGGTGCGCAGTCCGCCTGATCTTTGTCTTCTCGCCGACGACAGTGGTCGCCCCGACGGGATCGGATGTGCGGGCGGCGAGGCTTGCGCGGGCAAGGTGCTCCGGAAGTGCCGCGGAGAACTTCAGCCCCCGTACCGCGTTTGCGTCAACGGGGGGAGGCGGCCCGCCCCTAGCCGCGCGGAGCTCGGCCAGCCCCGACCTGATCTCGCTGACCGTGAGGTCGGAGTGGAGGCGCAGCGATTCGGCGGTGATCTTCTGCCGTGCCGGTACGAGGTCGGTGGCCCACGCGGCAAGGGTGCGGTTGACCTTGCTCCCCGCCCAGGTCCACCACCGCCAGTCGTCCCGGCTGTCGCGGGTGATCACGAATGAGTCTTCAGCGACATGGTCTCGGCGTAGCAGGCGCTGGTCCTCGAGACTGACGACCGCCCGCTTCGTGAGAGTCACTCCAGCGGGGACGGCGCCGAGCAGGACCTCTCTGATTCCACGGGTGATGGCGAACGAGGAACCGTCGGGTACCGAACTCCACTTGGCGCGGCCGGCGATATCGGTGGCTTCGACGTATACCTGCCGTCGCTTCCAGTCGGTATGCGTAACCTGCCACGACCTACCGGCCAGGAGCAGGATTCGTGGGCCTTCGACAACATCGGTGAGGACGCTCGATTCCACCGAGCCGATTTCTTGTCGCCCCGCGAACACCGTGAACTCCGGCGCGGCCGTGAACACGGCGAGGAGGTCCATGAAGTGGCGTCGGCCGAAGTGCTGCTCGGCTTCGGGCCCGATGAAGGCGCTGCCGGCGTCGTGTTCGAGGAACCCTCCGGCCAGCAGGTGGTCGAAGATTTCCTGTCCGTCGGCATCGAACAGTGGGAGCCGTCCCCATGCCTGTTGCCAGCCACTGAGCGGCACCCGGCGGGTTTGCAGGGCCGCTGCCAGTAATTGCTGGGCGGCGATATGCCGCGGTTCCGGGGTCGGGACCACGGGCTCGACCCACCCCGAAGCCCAGCACTGCAACATCCCGAGTGTGTCGAGGACAGCTTGGTCGGTGAGGCCGAGGAAGAGGCAGTTGCGGGTTGTGCCGGGCCGGCGACCGGTGCGGCCGAGCCGCTGCAGGAACGATGAGACCGTGCGCGGTGCGTTGATCTGGATGACGCGATCCAGATCGCCGACGTCGATGCCCAATTCAAGGGTGGAGGTGGCGACGATGACGCAGTCGCGAGCTTCGGCGAACGCCTGCTCCGATTCGCGGCGTTCCGCGGCGGACAGCGACGAGTGCGAGACGAAGGTGGTGATCTCGCGTCGGCGCAGCTCGGCGCCGAGTTCTTCGGCGAGGCGGCGGGAATCTACGAAGACCAGGCGCTTCTCGCCCGAGTGAAGTGCGGCGATCACCTTCGCGGCGTTCTCGACGCTACCGACGGAATCTACGGTGATCTCCGGTGCGACGGCGCTGCCGAGCACTGCGGGGGCAATGACCCGGCCGGGTCCGGTGGTTCCACCCTGGAGCCAGCCGAGAAGCTGGTCCGGGTTTCCGACGGTGGCGGACATGCCGACTCGTTGCAACCGCCTGCCGAGGAGTGTTTCGAGGCGGGCGAGGACTGCGAGCAGATGCCAGCCGCGGTCGTCGCCGGCGAATGCGTGCACCTCGTCGACCACTACGGCCCGGAGTCCGCTGAGCAGTTCACCGGCGTCCACGCTTTCGGAGACCAGCATGGATTCCAGAGATTCGGGGGTGGTGAGCAGGATGTCGGGCCGGTCGCGTTTGATGCGGCCACGGACCGATTGGCTGACGTCACCGTGCCAGTTCATCGCGGACCGGCCGAGCCATTCGGCGTACTCGGCCAGCCGGGGCTGCAGGTTGTTGAGCAGTGCTTTGAGCGGGCAGATGTAGAGCACCGAGATTCCGGTCCATCGCTCGGATTGCATCCGCGTCAGCAGCGGGAAGACCGCGGCCTCCGTTTTGCCGCCAGCGGTGGGCGCGAGCAGGATCGCGTCGGACCCGTTGATGATGGGCGAGACGGCTTCGGCCTGGAGCGCACGCAACCCCGGCCAGCCGAGCGTATTGACAATGTGGTGCTGCAGGGCGGGATCGAGCCGGTCGAATCCCGTCACCTAGAGCTCCACATCGTCGGCGCTGACCGCGCCGCGCTCGGTATCGGTGAGCTCCGTGGTGGTGACGGTCAGCGCATAGTGCTGTCGTGGATCGAAATCGGGGAATTGGTCGACTCGGTCGAGAATGTCGAGGACCAGTTTCTTGAGGAACAACCGCGGCGAGATACCGACCTGACCGCCGAGTTTTCCGGCGACAGCCGAGGCGAGGGCGCCAAGGTACGCGTCATCCACGAGCGTGCGAATGCGTTCAGGTGCCTGTGCACCCTCGGCGTATACCGAGCGAACCCGCATACCGACTTCGACGAGCCGGTCGAGGTCGAATCCGGCGAGCCGGATCTGCGGAGCCCGCGGGTTGTCGAACCGGGCGTCGGTGGTGAAGTCGGTGTGCAGGCGCTGAGCGAGCGGCGGAAGCGACTGGATGCCGAGCCGGCCGTCGAAGAAGGCGGGAGTACCGGTGATGAGCAGGTACAGGCCCGGGTAACGACCGGAATCGAGTTCGTCGATCCACTGCCGCAGCGCATTGAGCGCCTTGGCCCGGCTGTCCGAACGCATCCGCTGCAGTGTTTCGACCTCGTCGATCACCAGCAGCAGACCGGGATGCCGTGCGCCTTCCAGTACGGCGAGCAGGCCCTGCAGGAAACCCATCGCCAGGAAATGGTCTACGTCCTGGCGCACTCCGGCCGCACGCTTGGCGCCGGCACCCACGTGTGGTTGTCCCCCGAGCCATGCGACCAGTGCATCCGCTGTCGCCGCGTCACCCGAGGTGAGGGCGGCACGGTAAGCGCGCAGCACCATCGGATACACCGGGGTCGCCGAAGCGACCGTGGCGAGACGCCGTTCGAGCAGCGTGTCCACCTGCTCGACCGTGGCCTCTTCCACCCCGGCGGCCGCCGCGGCGTCCTCTTCTATCCCGAACAGCCAGGCGTCCAGCACATTACGGAATGCCGACGGTGGAAACGCCGCGGTGCGCAGTGACTCGGTGGTGCGCCGATAGACGGTTTCGAGTTTGTGCAGCGGCGTTTCCAGCTCGCTGATCTGTACCTCGGCCACCGCCAAACCGCGGCGCATCGCCCGCTGCTGCATCCATCGGGCGAAGAACGTCTTACCGGACCCGTAGTCACCGCGTACGGCTTTGAACATGGACCCGCCCGCCGCGACGGCTTCGAGGTCCTCGTCGACAGCGGGTACGAACCTGTCGATGCCTACAGCGAGCGCATCGAGGCTGCCGGCCGGGACGGTGCCCTGGCGCAGTGCCTGCAGGATCTCGCGCCGCCGGACCGGTGACAGCGCGCTCACGGCGCCACCCCGTACTGTTCGAACATCAACCCGGCTTCGAGTTCGACCTCGGTCCCGTTGTCGGATAGCACCACGACACCATCGGTGTTGAGTACCTGGGCGAGCACTGCGATCGCGGGACGCGCGCGGGTGGGTTTGACCTCGAGGACCTCGGCGGCACGCTGCAGCGGCAGGCGGCCGTTATTGTCGACCAGATCCCGCAGCAGCCGGCCGATCGCCGGCTTCTGGAATTTCGGCCGGAACTGCTGATACTGCTGTTTGAACAGTTCGCTGCCCAGCAATTCGGCGATGCGGTCTCGTTCGGCGGGCGCCGGTCCCCGGTCTGCGACTGGGGCTCCCAGATCGAACAATACGTCGGAGGACGCCGCGGGCTGCACTGCGGGAGCCGGTTTCGGTCGCCCAGTGGGCTTGCTCACGACCGGAGCCGGTGTCGGCTCGGGGTCCTTCCGCGTATCCGTCCACCATGCGGGTTGCGGCGGCGGCACCACCTCGAGCTCGAGATGTGGCGGTACAGCACCGTTGACCAGGATGGTCACCGGGATGATCGCCTCGGCCGGCGAACCACCACCGTGGTAGCCCGCTTTCAGTCCGGTGTAGCGCAGCTGTTCGTCCACGGCCAGAATCGCCCGGTTGTTCGCGGAGAGCACGCGCTCACCGGTGATGAGAATTTCGTCCTCTTCGGCCGCAGGACCCGCAACGGATGCCGGCCGGTACCGAGCGGAGACCTGCTGTCCACGCTGCACGCTCGGTTGTTCGCGCCGTTCGACGACGTGCCCGTGATCGCTCACCAGGACAACGGTCCGGCCGACAGCGGCCGCTGCAGTGAGCAACGGTCCGAGATGTTTGAAGCTCGACGTCCGCCAAGCCGTTCCGATCGGGTCGGATCTGTCCAGCGCATCGTCGATATCGTTGAGCACACAGGCGACCACCGGCCGGTGGGCGGTGTCGTTGACGGCGTCACGCACCACATCCGACAGGGACTGGGCGCGGGTGACCAGGTCCATCTCGGCCTTATGGAACAGTACCGGCGCGACCGTCCCGAATCCGTTGCGCTGCAACCAATTCGAGAATCCCGATCGCTCCTTGTCCTGCCCGCCTTCGGCGAGTACGCCGCTGAGCAGCGAACACCGCGAGAACTTGGTGACGGTCGGCAGCGCGGCGAGCGCCGTATGCGGCCACGGGATGGTGGTCGATCGGCATTCCTGCCATTGCGGTCGATGACGGCGCAGCGCATCCACGACCACTTCGTTGGATACCGCCGCGCTCATCCCGTCCGCGATCACGAGCAGTACCGGCGACGGCTTCGGGCCTTCGGAGGTGACACCGTGGAACCCGCCGGTGGGTCCGGAGGGTTTGGCGGTGAGTGGTTTGACGATGCGGTCGAGGACATCTTCGATCGGAAGCAGATCGCCCGAGTCCGGCCGGTGCGCACCCTCGGCGCGGAGTTGTTCGGCGAACAAGCGGTCGGCTTTCCGGCGCTCGGCACGCACAGTGCCCATGATCCGGTGGGTGGTCTCGGCGAGGCGGTGGTCGTCGGCGCCCACGAACGCGTCATTGACCGCGTCGTCCACCCACGACAGATCCTGCCGGTAGTAGGTGAGCCAGTCGGCGAGTCCGCCGGGGGTCGACCAGGCAAGGTCGCGGCGGCGCAGCAGTCGTAATGCGGCCGCACCCACCTGGACGTCGCGGGGTGCGTCCGGGGTGCCCACCCGGGCGGCGCGGTGGGCGACTACATCCGCCCACGCATTCTCCGCGGCGCCGAGGTCGCGGGAATCCACGGCCGCGGCGAGTGCCGCCGCGAATTGCGCGATACGGGGTGCCAGCGCCATCGGCAGCACATCCGAGCGGGCGACCAGCGGCTCGGCCCGCAGCCGGCGCACGGCGTCTTCGGCCCGGCGCAGCACCTCATCGGGCACATCGGTGCCGGTCACCGCGAGCGCCGCGGCGTTCCCCCAGGTGGTGAGCTGCTGTTCGGTGAGCGTCTGCCCACCGAGCTCGACCTCCAGCAGCGTCCGCACCTTGATGGTGATATCGCGTGGCGCGCTGAACGACGCGCTGCTGTCCCCCAGCAATGCCGCGACCAAACCCAGTGGCACGAGTTCCCCGGGCCCGCGCGTGCGCCATACGGTGACGAAGGTCGGTCCGAGGGGACCGAGCCGGTTGCCGATCCAGGTGTAGAACTGTTCGAGCAGGGCGGGATCGGTGTCCTGCCGCCACACGTCGAAGCGCGCGGTCGCCGCCGTATCCATCGACCACAGTGCGATGTGGTGTGGGGTGTATTCGGCGGGCCGCAACAGGAATTTGTGTTCCGAGAGCTTTGCGAAAAGGTGGTCGTTGGTGAGGACGCCACGTGGCGCGGGTGCCTGTGGGCCGTCGAGGTCACGCAGGGCCGCGCGGGCGGCCTCGTTGTTCAGCGACAGCAGATGGAACTCCTGGCGGGCAGCGCGGAACAGCTCCCGCAGCGCCGGCCACGGGTCCAAGTTCGACAGGCGGCCGGCAGTGAGATGTTCGAGGACACCCACGGGCAGGTCGCCGGATTGACAGTCGGTGAGGATGACCACCCAGTCGGCGCGATGCCGTTCGGTGAGTGCGTCGCGGATCGCGAGCACGCTCGTTGCGGTGCGGACGCGCACTGTTTGCCCGTCCATCTCGAACGTCTCCGGACCCGACCACACCGGGACGGCCGCTATCGCCACCACGCCGCGGGCATGGTTCTTCTTCTGGAATCCGGCGATCTGGCCACGCACCGCCGAAAAGTCCGCTTCGGGCAGAACCGCCGTGGTCACGGCTCCACCTTATTGATGGTGACCGTGAACGTGGCGTTCGGTTCGGTGGCGAGAAGTTCGAGCATCCGCTTCTCGACAGCGGAGAAGCCGTCCCGGCCGCTGATGGTGAAGGTATGCAATGACGCACTGGTCTCCGGCCGAGCCGGGACGGGCGGTGCGGGCACCGGCGCGGGTTGCGGCTGCGGGGCCGGTGCCTGCGCGACACCGGTCTCGAGCCAGGTGTTGCGGGCGTCGTCCGCGACGCGCAGGGCTTCGCCGAGCGGGCGCGACAGTTCGTGCTCGACGAAGGCGGCCGCGAGGGCGTTGACGATCGACCGCGCCTGCCGTCCCCGGTCGTCCGCGCCGGCTGCCGCGGTGCGCAGGATATCGAACCGATGCAGGGAGTACCTGCTCACCGTGTCGGCGACCACACCGGCGGTCGTGGCACTCTTCCCGGCTTCCAGGTCGGTGCCGGTGAGCGCAGTGGTCGCGATGGCGTCGACCACGGCGAGGTTGTCGAGATGGTTGAGGCGTGCGTCGAGCATGCTGTTCAGCTCGCGGGCGAGAGCGAGCCGCTCACCGGATTCGAGTCCGAGATACCGGTATGCCTCGGTGAGCACGTCGATGAGCCGCACCCGGTCGGCTCGCCCGGCGGCCGCGTGGTCACGGACCTGCTGGACGAATGCCGCGACATTGGACGCGGTGAGATATTCGTTGACGACATTCCCGGTGAGTTTCTTCCATCGGGTGCAGGCCTGCGCCCACACCTGCCGGTCGGGCAGTGCTTCGAGGCGCAGGCTGGTGCCGCGGCGGAACTCACCGATTCCGGGTTCGTCGATGGGGGACGAGTGCAGGAACCAGGAGCGTTTGCCCTGTGCCGCCCAGGCACCGGCGACGAGGTCGACCATATCGTCGGTCAGTCCCCGCTTCGGCCCACTCGCGACGATCGCGCTGCGCAACTCCTCGATGGGCACATCGTCGGATTCGTCGACCCCGGCGCGGGACAGTTCCTGGGTGATGCGGTTGCGCCAGGTGGCGAAATGTTCCGGTCCGGCCAGCAGGTGGGTGTCGTTGGTGCGGGCGACACTCAGCGATTCGACGATCCGCCGCACGATATCGCGTTCGCTGCGTTCGAGCGCGATCCGGCCGTCCGCCAAGGCCTGCGCTTCTCGCAACCTGGCGAGTGCGGTGTTGAGCTGGCGGCGGGTGATGAGCTGGTCGGCGGGGGTGAACTCCGGGTGATCGGGGTAGAGCGCCGCGAAGGCATCGTCGATCAGGCGGTTGGCCGCTTCACCCAGATCGTGACCGATGGGCGGCTGCACGGCGAATCCGGCGTGCAGGGAACGGAGGGGTGGCTGATTCTCGGGGAAACCGGCGCCGGCGGCGACGCCGTACGCGACTTGGATCGCGGTGCCGAGCTGTCCACGCACTTGTGTCTGCTGCTGCTGCAGGATCGAGCGTGCGGCCGTGCGGTCGGCGTCGGACAGTTCGTTGGCGTAGGAGGCCCATCGGTCACCGGCGAGCACATAGTTGAGGATGACCAGCCGCCCGAGTTGGCGGTTCACCTTGTCGCTGAAGAATTTCGGCAGCCAGACCACGGTGAACCGGTTCTGGCCGGTGCGCAGCAGTTCGTCGATGCGGTCGTGATCTTCGCCGGTGGTGTGGCCGGCCTCGTCGAAGGGGAGGTCGACGATCAGCCGGAGCGCGCCCTCGACCGAGGGCCGGAAGGCTTCGTCGGGCAGGTAGCCGTGGTCGCGGACATTGCCGAACACCACTTCCACCTGACGCTGCGTGCCGCGCCAGACCCGTTGCCGCAGTAGCGCGTTGTCGACCGTGTGCTCGGCGCCCAGCACACCGAGTTGTTCGGAGAGCAGCTCGCGGATGAGTTCACGCCGCCGCCCGTCGGTGTCCTCGGCCTGCGCGCGGCGCACGATCCGCTCGTAGTCCACCGATTCGAGAGTGACTGAGATGATCGGGTTGGCGTCCGCGGTGACGGCCAGTTCGGGAATCTCCGCGGCCCACTGTTTGACCTTGCCGGTGATCTGCCCGATCTGGTCGCCGGGGATGAGACTGATGACGCTGCCGTGGTTCAGCGACGCCAGGCGTGACGCATCGACCTGCTTGAGCGCGGGCACATTCGGTGCCACCGCCGACATGAGCAGCGTTTTGGCGATACGGATATCCGCGCGCAAACCGGGCGGCACATCCTTGTCGAGGGTGGATTCGGCGACGTTGGCGTTCCGGAAGAGCAGCGGCCGCAGCTTGTCGGTCCACAGCGACCGCGCCATCTTGAATGTGTGCACGGCGGCATCGTTGATGGGGGTGGCGTTGGCGCTGTCGATGATGTAGTCGAACGCTTCCCCGACGGGGATGACGTGATCGATGGTGAGCCGGTCGGCATTGTCCTCGAGCATCTGCTGCATGACCTTGAGCGCGGTGCGTTCGCGCTGCATCTGCCCGGACAGTTCGCGCAGTGTCGCGATGAGGGCCGGCGAGAACGGGTAGGTGAGTTTGAACGCGTCGGCATCGGCCCCGCGGTGCCGCTCATCGGTATTGATACCGTCCAGCAGCACATCCCACACCTGCGGACTGCGGTCCAGCCGTTCGAACGCGGTGCTGAGCGCCGCTTCGGCTGCGGCGTCGCGTGGCTTCAGTAGTCGTTTGTGCGCGATATACGGCAGGTTCTCGTCGCCGAGTTTCACCAGCCCGAAACGGCCCTCTTGATGCGCGAAGGCCCGTTCGACGGCCTGCTGGATCGCGCCGGCATCGGGCCCGCTGGCCACCCATTCGGCGAGATTGTGCTGGCGCGCCACGAACGAGATGACCGGCACCGCGAGTCGTCCCCGGCTGGTCTCGACCAGTTTGGTGATCTTCTGGACCTCGGCGTTGAACCGTTCCCGCTCGGTGATGAGGAACGTCAACCACAGCACCAGCTCGTCCAGCATGAGCACGACACCGTCGTAATTCAGCGATTTCGCGTGATCGGCGATCACCGCGAGACCGTCTTCGAGGGAGAGCCAGTCGGTATTGCGGGAGTAGCTGGTGAAGTAGGTGGAGATCAGCGCCTGCTGCAGCCGGCTGCGCTCGGCCGCGCCGGCATCCGGTGCGCTCGCCGCCGCGTAGGTTTTGGGAGTCCATGCGGAGGTGGCGGCACTACCACTGAGCGCCTTCCAATCCACCTGTGTGCTCGCCTGCGGAGCCCCCGAAGCATTCAGGGCGGCGAAGAACTTCTCATCGCCGACTTCTCGGCGCCTGTTGTCGGCATCCTCGAAAAGCCGGCCCGCCGAATGCAGCACGGGCGGCAACTCACCCGGATGCAGCGCAGTGATCTGGCGCAAGCACTGGTCGAACAGCGCCGATTCCATATCCTCCGAACCGAGGAAATGGAACGTCAGCCGCAGGAACTTCGCCTCGTTCACCGCCAGGTGCGCGGTAATGACCGGCTGCAGATCCGGCACCGATAGGGCCGGGGGCTCGTGCCCAAGGATCCCGTGCAGCATCGCCATGAAATGCGATTTACCGGACCCGAACGATCCGTGCAGAAATGCCGCCTTGTTCTCCCCCGTGCGCAGCGCCTCCTCGACCACCGCCAGCGCCGAGTCGAACGCTTCGGTGAGGGCAGGTGTCACCACATAGGAGTCGACGGTCGCCGCGAGATGCTCCGCACCCACCGAATCGGAAAGGCGCAGCACGTAATCGCTGGTGCCTTTCGATTCGGGGATATCGAACGTCTCCCGCAGGGTACGCGCGGGCGTGGAGCCACCGGGGAACACTACTGGCCTGCCTTTCCTGCTGTCGCCTTCCGGCCACGGGTCTTCTTCTCGGGCCGCCATGCCGCCAGATCTTGCACCGGCGCACCGACAGCCGCGGCTTTCTCGGCGAGCTGGGCGCTCAGGTACTCGGCGAGATCGACACCGAGATTCGGGTCGACACCGGAATGCCACTGTTTCACCCAGGGCAGCACCTCGGCGATCCCGGCGACAACCGGCACGAGGGACGCCAGCGGCATACCCTCCGACTCCCGCCAGGCATAGATCGTGGCGAGTGCCAAACCCTGCTGGGCATGGTTCCAACCGGCCCAGCCGAGCAGCGGGGTCGGATCGGTGTCACGCCCGGCGTCGGGGTAGGCGATGAATCGTTCCTTGGGGACATCGAGCTTCCCGCGATGCGACCAATACGAGGTTTTGAGGAAGTCGGCGCTGGTGTACTTCGGGGGGACGGGGATATCGGTGGCCTTGATCAGCCCGGCGTCCTCGTCGCGCTGCATATCCCACACCCGCTCCCATTCGGCCCGCTTCCGGAGACCGGACTCCTTGTAGCGGAGAGCGGCGAGATAAGGGACAGGCTGGTCGGCAAGCAGTTTGACAAGCGTGGCGGTGACCGGGGCGTCTTTCTGCCCTGCCCACAGGTCAAGGGCTTCGATGAACTCGGGGTCCTTCTCGACATGCCCGGCGAGTTCGCCGACAGAACGCGGGAGCGGGGTGCCTTGCGGGGTGAACCAAAGGCTCTGGTCCTCGAGCTTGTCCAGCAGCCAATCCTTCAAAGCACGCTGAAGTTTGGCATCCCATGAGTCGCCCGCCCATCGCCGCTTGTATTGCGGACGTTCGAGCAGCCGGATATATGGATTCGATCTAATTACGGAGAGACGCTTTTCCACGAGTTCTCGGTATTCAGCTGGCCAGTCTGTGGGAATTTCGGACTTGGCAGTGGAGCCATGGCGGGTAAACCAGTCGCTCTCGGCCTCACCCGCTGCGATCTTGCGGGCCAGCGCGATCTCGAAGGCGCGTTCTCCCAGAGCAATCCCTGGGGCGTGGCCCACAGGGAAAGTCAGATCCTCGTCGATCAGGCCGTAGTGGCGATACACCTCCCAGTCGAGTTCTTCCTGCTCGGCGACCAATTTCGACCGTACGTCAGCATGTTCATTACGAGCCGACTCAGTTGTGGCGTGAGGGGCACCGCTGGCTGTGATTGCCGAATTTGGCTCGTGTCCTGCCAGCTGACTTGCCAGCGTATCGATTCGTCGGGCACGCAGTAGTGGAGCTTCCTTAGTCAGTGGGAAGTCCTTGAGCGTTGTGCCCGTGAACTCGTAGAAATTCTCCCACTCCGACAGCGTCGTACGGGCGCCCTTGTTATCGACGGTGCTTCCTTTGTTGTGGCTGTTCTGCTTGAGCCAGAAGCACGCGGTCGAGCTGTTGAGGGCTCCCAGCAACCGCAGATGATCGTCCTCGCTCGCCCCCTCCGGCAACTTGATCACCGGCGCGGTACGGTTGAACACCTTGCCGCCACGATCGAGCACGAAGTGATTGTGCGTCGCAACAAACGCAAATCCGATCCCGAGTGCGTTTCGGTAACGCTTAGGGAAGAACATAGAGTGGTCGAACCACCTCAAGCCGCGTTCAGTGAGAGTTTGTTGATAGTCGACGCGGCGGCTCAGAGCAGTTCGGTTGAGCCACAAAGTTTGAGCCGCAGCTTCATCAAGCTCCTGCTGTAGCCCTTGCTGGTTATAAGGAAATATTGTTACAAGATCAGGCGACATGGCGTAATCGCGAAGGTCTTCACCGAGAACGATTGGGACGGTATCGCCAGTGTATCCGCGCGTTCTGGCCGCCTGCGGTGTGACATAGAACGCATCGTCCAGTCCTGTATGAGTTGTCCTGCCAACAGCGTCACAGTGTTCAGAAAGTGTGCTGAATCCAGCGCCTTCGATTGCAGAAAGGGTATCCACAGCCCCACCGCCACTCAAGCTCCACGGATGCTTGCGCAAGTTATCCCGCGGCAGGTCGGTTACCGAAACCCACTGGTCCTCAAATCCAGGTTCGTCGACATGCTCGGTGATCGAAGTCCATACCAAGCCCTTGGCGGGGTTTTCCGGCGCGCCCGGCTCTCCTTGAATGCCGAGAACGGCGCGGACGGTGTCGTGGGCCTTCTCCGCGTTCCGCCCTGCAATAATCACGGTCGGCGTACCGTGACCCGGGATATACGCTCCCGAGGTATCGGCAACCAGCCGAAGATCCTTACGGGCAAGGAAATTTTCGATCAGCGGAACACCGAACTCACGTTTCATGAAGGAGTTCGACGTGATCTGTCCGGTCCACCCCGCACGTACTCCGGTCTTCGCAAGGTCGAAGAACTTCTCCATGAATGGAACCGTCAGTGCATATGTGCCCTTGCAGTAGTGGTAGATCTCCCGGTAGCGAAGGTTCAATGCCTTGTCACTGACCGTGATATAAGGCGGGTTCCCCACCACCACGTCGTACTGCCCCGGTGCGAGGATACGCCGCAGCTCGCGCGCGTCTTCGGTGCTGTAGGTGAAACCCGAGGCGACGGCGTCTTTGTCGAATGCCGCGTCACCGAAGTCGAAGGCCTCCTTACCCCCTTGTTCGGGACCGTGCAGCAGCGAGTCGCCGGCCGCGAGGTTGAGGGTGAACTTCGGTGTGTGGACCAGAGATATCTCCTCGCACGCCTTCATCGCCGCGACGATCAGCCGAAACTTGGCGATCGCAACCGCGAACGGGTTCAAGTCCACGCCGTAGACCGAGGCCAGGGCGTTGTCCACCCGCGCACGTAATTCGACACCAGGCGCTTGCCGATGCCATTGCTCGACCAGCCGAGTGAACGCACCGAGCAGGAAGTGCCCGGACCCGCAGGTGGGGTCGATGAGTTTGAACCCTTCGAGCGGCCGGTCCTTCAGCGCCGGCTCGAGGGTCTGATCGAGGATGAACTCCTCCACGAACTCCGGCGTCTGCAGGAGCGCGTACTTCTTCTTCGCGAAGTCCGACAGGTCCTGATACAGATCCCCGAGAAACCTTGTGGACAGTGTTTCGTCCCGGAACGACCACCCCAACTCGCCCGAGTCATCGGTCTGCCGCCAGAATCCGAGCAACTGCTGTACCGCGTCCGACGAGGGCGAGATGATGTTCAATGCCGCGTGCTCGTCCACCAGCGCCTGCGTCGCCGGGTTGTTCCGCAGCGCATCGAACGACTGCTTCAACCACTCGCGGTACGAGCAGTCCTGGTGCTCGCGATAGAAGGCGTTCTCCGCATCCACCGCACGCTGTCGAAGCAGCGGTGTCGGCCCGGCGATCCACACCGCCGTCTCACCGAGTAGCAGGTTGTCCTCGCAGAACCGGACGAATACCGAGGTGAGCAGCCAGCCGACGGCCGCCTGGGTAAGCTGATCCTCCGACCAATCCGTCCATGAGGTCGCGGTGCGCTGCTCGCTCACCGCTTTGCGGTGGGTTGAACGCCATTCTTCGAGTTGTAACGAGTCGGCATTGAGGCGCTCGCGCATATCGTCGACCAGGAGGGCCAGTTGTGGCTTGAGGGCAGCTGTCAGTTGGCTTCCGGCGATCGTGGCCAATGCCATCAGGCGGGTTCCTTCACTGTCGTATCAGCGTTGTGCGCGGCCGCGCCGAGCAGCGCAGCCACCTCTCTATCGTCGATCTGCGCGAATTGTTCCGGGCTGTTGATCGGCAACCGGGTGCCGTCGACCTTCGACCCCGGACGACCACTGGCCTCGTCGCGCTGCGGCACCAATACCCACACCGCGTGCCGCGGTGGGGTGGTCAGATCGGTCCAGCTGCTCAGCACCTCAAGCTGTCCATAGGCGGCGAGCGTCGACAGATCGGTAAGAACCACCGGGCCGGGTGCGGTGTCGACGGCCTCTTTCAGCGTCGGGATCGCCTGCGCGACAAACCCTTTCAGTCCTTCGCGATCGGCGGCCGCGCCGGCGTCGGCGGCGAGGATCATATTCCAATCGATCCCCGCGGCGGTAGCCCTCGACCGAAGAGTGCTCAACAGCAGGTCGGTCACATCGATGTGGGTGGCGCCGAATTTGTCGGTCAGCACTTTCGCCATGTCATCCGAGGTGCCCAATGGGATCCCGAGCGCTCGGAACGTGCGCTCCTGTTTGCTCGCGAGGAGCAGGTATTCCACATCCGAGGTCCCGTGCTCGCGGCGCACCGGAGTAGACGGGCGAGTGTGCCGGGTCGGCACATAGGACGCCGCGGCTTGTTCCGGTGTGAACTCGTACCGGCTGAGCGTGTCGTTCCACTGCATATCCGGAACCACCGTCTGCACCAGGGCATCGAGTTCCGGACGCCGGGGCAGCGCCTTGGCCAATGCGGGGAAACGCGCCGCGAGCCGGGATTCCAGTTCGGGGCGTCCGAACACATCGCTGGACGATATGCCGCGCAGCAGTATCCGCAGGGCTTCGTCGATCGGCATCGACCGGGCGTGCAGTTCGTCGTTGGAGGTCAACGCCACCTGTGTCGATGCCGCGGCCGCGATACGCAGGAGGGTGTGCGCGGGGATCTCCACCGCATCGGCGGCGAGGTCCAGCAGCGCCGCCGCGGCCGCGCGCAACGCGGGTTCGCAGTCACCTGGCGACACCAACTGCGCCCCTTGTTCCGGCGCGGCGAGCACCAGCGTCTCGGCCTCGGCCGCGAGCACGGCGGGCAGCCTGCGAGGGACACCTGGCAACGAGATCATCGCGACCGTCCCGGAACCGTGTCTGCGCACCATGTTCACCGCGGCCGGGTCGGCGTCTTCGGTGGTGGCGTCGACCCGCGGTGGCGAAGCGAGCAGTAGCCGCAGCACGCCCAGCGCGGTGCGCTGCGGGTCAGCGGCGCCGTCAGTAGAGAGGGCGCCCGCGAGCTCGCGGGCCAGCAGGTCCGGAGTCGATACACCACCCGAGGATTCGAGCCGGACGAGCATCCGCCGATACAGGTCGGCAATAGTGGCTTCCAGCCGTGGATTCTTCGACCACAGTTTCGGGAACTCGCCGAAGATCTGAGCAATCCGAGCCGGGGTGACGCTGGCCCGTGGCGCGAGTACCTGGTAAGTGACGAAGGGATCATCCGGGCTCTTCGCGTGAGTGCCGAGAACCAGCTCGACGACCTGCCTGCGCATCGCCGACGGCTTCGTCGCGGCGGCGAACGCGAACATCTCGGCCAGCGCCGCGAGCGAGCCGACCGTATCCGACGGCTCGGGCGCCGGCGTCGAAACTGATGCAGGCTTCTTCGTTTTCGGCGCGGGCTCGGCCGGGGCTGCGAACACCTCGACCCATGCGGCCCGCATCGCTGTCGCGGTATCGAAACGCTTACGGACATCCCGGGCCAAGGCGATTCGGAAGAACGCCGCCAACGCTTCGGCACGAGTGGAGCTCATCCCCGCCGAGGTGAAGTCTTCGGCGGTGACGGCGACATCGTCGTCGAGCACCCGCGGATCGCTCAACCCGTCGCCGTAGACAGGGGTCGCGGCGGTCGCCATCTCGTAGAGCACGACGGCGGCCGAGTATCGTTCCGCCGCCGAATCGTAGGAGGTGCGGATACCGCTGCCCAGGAACGGATCCCGATAAGGCGGGGTCCCCGCATCGACCTGCTCGACCGGAGCCCGCGACAGTGAGAAATCGAACAGCGCCAGCCGGGCCTTCGCCCGCGCTCGGCCCTCGGGTTTCGCCAGGCCGAGATTGGCCGGTTTGAGATCGCGATGGGTGATGCCCGCGGCGTCGAGCGCGACCACCACATCGAGCAGTTCCTTACCCCAGGTGCGTAATTGCGCTTCACCGAGCGGGGTGTAGCGCACGACATCGGCGAGGGTTTGCTCGCCGCAGTTGCTCAATAGCAGTGCCGTGCGGTTCGCCAACTCGATAGGGCCCTCGAGCAATTCGACCACGCCGGGCACCGGCGGTGACTGCCGGGCGAGTTCGGTGAGGACCTGGGCTTCGTCGTGCAGCCTCGATGTGGCCGCGTCGTCCAAGCCCACTTTCAGCACCCGCAGGTGGTCATCGTGTTCCCGGTCGGCGACCAGCACCCCGCGCGCGGTGGAACCCGCGCCCAGCACCCGCATCACCTCGAACCGGCCACCCAGCAGCGAACCGGGCGCCGGGTTCAGCGGGTCGGCCTCCGGCGCCGCCCACACGGCCAGCCGATCACGGCGGTAATCGATGAGCTCCGCGACGAACTGCTGCGCATCGAATTGCGGGCGGCCCGAGCGGCGGTCGGTCTTCATCCGCTGCGATACCGAAGGCGCTGTTGCTTGCAGTACCAGCGCACGCAGCGTCTCATCGATGAATCCGGTGCCCGACGCCGCCAGGTCCAGACCGTGCTCCTGACGCAGGCGCTCCTGTAGTGCCGCGCGATCACGGGCCGGTGCCTGCCCGCCGGACAGCAGGTAGTAGGCGAGCGCGCCCAGTGAGAACACATCGAGAGCCAGCCGGTCCGCATCCGGCGCCCACCTGTCCTCCGGCGCCTGATACACCGCGTCGGACGGTGCGCTCCCGGGCGGCGGCGGTGTCCGCATCATCGTCGACGCCGGGGTATTGCCGCCGTGCACACGGCCGGCCCAGGACCAGTCGGCCAGCCGCACCCGTACCTCACCGCGGTCGAGCGACTCGATATGGAGGAGGACCGTGCTCGGGCCCAAACCTCGATGAGCCACGTGGTTGCGGTGCGCGTAGGCGACGGCCTCGGCGATCTGGGTGAGGACCTGCAACTGTTGGTCGGCGGTGAGGATGCGGGTGGCCAGCGCCAGGTCGAGCGGCTCGTAGCCGGGAAGGTCCCGGTAGACGAGGACGGTATTGCCGTCGTCGTCCTGCACAAGATCGTGCGGGGCGACGATCGCCTCGTGCCGCAGCGACGAGAGCAGCGAGAACTCGCGTTGCATCCGGCGGTGCGCCGCGGCCCTCGCCTGCGTCGGCGTGCCTGGGTTGAAGGAGACGACCCGCGCGCGACCCGGCTCACCGGTGCCCTTATGGGTCGCCGACCACTCCTGCCAGTCGTCACCGCTGGCCAGCGGTGTGCCCGTGATGGTCCAGGAGCCCGCGTCACGCTCGGTGCGGCGGGCGATACCCAGGTTCCGCAAGGCCAGCGCGATGATGACCGACAGGTCCTCGTCGATCCGCCGCGTATCGGTGGGCGGTTCCAGCAGACGCGTCGAGATCCCGGGCAAACCGGTCTCGTCCTCGAGACCGTCGAGACCGAACAGCCCGGATTTTGCCAGGTCGGGCATGTCGACCCGGAAGGGTGAACCGTGCAGGAACACCGACTCCTGCACGAACGGCAGCGCGCGCCGCACCTTCTCCACATTGAGCCCGTGCTCCAGCGCGACCTTGCGCGCCTCCTCCTCGATCCGCGTCGCCAGTCGCTGCGCCTTACGGCGGGTGAGTAGCAACGGAGAGCGTTGGGTGCGGGGCTTACCACCGCGTATGGTGCGAATCCAACTCGTCTCGCTACCCCGAAGCTCCCCGGTGTAATGCTTCAGCTCCACCAGATGCAGCCGGCGCCGGCCGAGGACCAAGGCGTCGACCTCATGCCACTGGCCGTGGTTGTCCATGAACTCGAAGTTCGTCCACGCCCGGTAAGGTGATGCCTTCGGAACGACGTACCGAAGCATCGACAGACCATCCGCTTCGTGCGGAAACGCCGACTTGGATACCTCGACCCACCGGTCGTCGTTCTGTGCCACGTCACCACCTACCGCTCAGTCCCCCGCGGCCGGTTGCGGGTCGCGTGCATAGGTAGGCGACATTACCAATCGCTGGACGGCCTCGAGTATCGGCGGACCAAAATGCCTGGACACTCTAGCGAGCTGGTCACGAGCTTGCCGGGCAGGCGAACACTAGTGAATCTGTAATACACAGGTGCGGTCCCACGCCGGCCGGCGCGAGCCGGCCGTCTGACTCGAGCCGGTCAGCTCGCGGCCTGTGTCCTCCCCCACAGCATCAGCGCCCAGCCGAGACAGGCGAATGCCGCCGTGCTCGTCACTGTGCGCACAATATTCCAGGCCACCCACCGCGACTCCGCGAACGCTTCCCGTACCGCTGCCGGATCGGCCAGGTCGGCGGGTGCGCCCGCAGCCTTCAACGCGTCGTTGAGCGGCAGATGCACGGCGAAGGTGATCACCACCGCCACCAGGTAGAGCAGTGCCGCGGCCGCCGCCCAGAACAGCACCGAGCGCCTGTCGCCACCGAGGTTCAGCAGCGCTGCCGCGATCGACAGGATCAAGGCGCCCAGGAAGGTGGCCAGGAACAGCGGATTGATGATCGCGCGGTCGATCGCCTGGTACGCGCCGATGAAGGTGCGGTCGTCGGTCGTCCGCAGGCCGGGCATGATCGCCACCGCGTAGATGCCGAACACTCCCGCCATCAGGCCGGTGGCCACGGTGGCCGCGATCAGTACGACGGTCCGGAATCCGTCCATCTCTTCTCACCTCGTTCGAGTAGTCCCCATTCCCGTTCGAGGCGTGCGGAGGCAGCCCTGAACAGGGCAACGGTACCGGCGGCCACCTGCACCCACCAGTGCTGAAAACGAGGGCGCTCCAGCATGGCTACGCCATCACTCCGCTCCGCAGCGAAGAGCCCGATATTCGTCGGTGAACTACCGGAAGCGAAGCCCGACCCCGACTCGGAACTGTCGACCGTGCGGATAGGTGTGTTTGTCTGTCACCTGTGATGTCGAAGTCGGTCCGTGCCGGTACCCATGCTCTCGCCTGGGCCGCGACGCTGGCAGGAGCTGCCGGGGTCGGGTTGCACTTCAACCGTTCGTCGGCGCAACCGCTGGTCTTGGGCGCTTCCATCGCGCCGTATCTGATGGTTTCCGCACCGGTCGCCCTGGCGGTGTGGGTGGCTCTGCGGCAGTGGCGTGGCGCGGCGGTGGCGGCTCTCGTTGCCGCCGCCGCGGCATGGACCCAGGTTCCGCTGTATCTCGGCCATCCGGGTACCGCCGACGGCCCCGAGTTGACGGTGATGCAGGCCAATCTATTGTTCGACGGAGCCGACCCTCGGGCCCTTATCCAGGAGGTGCGGGACCGGAAGGTCGGTGTGCTCACCGTCAACGAACTCACGCCGGCGGCAGTCGAGGATCTCGGCCGGGCCGGCCTCGACCAGGTATTGCCGTACCGGTACCTCTCACCCGGCCGGACCGCGGCCGGCACGGGGATCTGGAGCGCCTACCCGCTGTCGGAAACCGTCGAATACGACGGCTTCGTCCTGAACCAGCTCGCGGCGACGGCGACTATCCCCAGCGTCGGGCCGGTCACGGTGTACGCGTTCCACCCGGTGCCACCGGTTTACGGCACACAGGTCTGGGCCGATGAGTTGTCCCGGCTGCACGACATTCTCGGCCGATCGCCGGCCGACCGGCCGGTGATCGCCGGCGGCGACTTCAACGCGACCCACGACCATTCGCAATTCCGCGCGCTGATATCGGGGCGTTTCCACGACGCGGCCGAGCAGGCGGGTGCCGGACATCTCGTCACCTACCCGACCGACAAATGGTGGCCGCCGGTGGTCGGGATCGACCACATCGTTCTCGCGGACGCTCACTCGGTCGCGGTGGAAACCGTCGGACTACCCGGCGCGGACCATCGCGCCCTGGTCGCACGCGTCCGTCTGCCGGGTGTCCCTTGACAAGCCCCCAACAGAGACCCGGTGGCGGCGCGACGGTGCAACCTGGAACACGGCAAACCGTACTCACGGCCGCGCCCACCCCACCAATGCTGGAAATGATGGCTGCCACATTCTCCGGCTGCGGGCGCGCAGGCCATACGATTCAGGCATGTCCTCGCCCCGGATTGAGAAGCCCGACCTCCCCGAGTACATGACCTGGTCGGAACTGGAGCGACTGCCCGGGGAACTGGCGGATCAGATCGAGCTGTGGAACGGGCGCGTCGTG
Source organism: Nocardia rhamnosiphila NBRC 108938 (assembly GCF_000720425.1). Lineage (GTDB taxonomy): Bacteria > Actinomycetota > Actinomycetes > Mycobacteriales > Mycobacteriaceae > Nocardia > Nocardia rhamnosiphila. The sequence goes on from NZ_JOAJ01000002.1 coordinate 489,952, forward strand.
TGGGTGCGGCCTGGGCCACGCGAACACCAGAAGTTCACTCGACGACTGGTCAACGAGATCGAGCGCTGCGCGCGTGAGTACATGTCCACACGTCCCGAGCACTGCTGGGAAGTCGAGTCCGAAACCAACGTGTTCCTGGGAGCTACCGGAAAATCGGACTTCCTGGCGCCGGACTTTCTCGTGCATCGATGCATTCCGCCGTACCAGGATGTGCACGCTGCCGACACAGTGCTGGTCGGTGAAGTGCTGTCGCCGTCCAATACCCAATCCGATATCGAGGCCAAGAAGAGTCGATACGCCGCCGCGGGAATCCTCTGGTACTGGGAGGTGACTTTGCGACCGGATATCAGCGCCATCGCGACGATCCTGGCATATGGCCTGGAAACCAGGGTCGCCGAGTTACCCGAGGGCGTCCGCCCGCTGCACCGATCCGATTATCGCCTGGTGGGCGAATGGACGCACAGTGCCCCGGTGGGGGTGTCGTTCGGGTATCCGTTCCCGATCGATATCGGATGGTCGGCTCTCGCGTTCTGAACAAGAGTGCGCATCGCCCGGCAGCGTCGACCGGCTGTCGCCGCCGAGGTTCGGCAGCGCCGCGGCGATCGACAAATTCGTGCGGGCTTACCTGTCAGCCCCGCGCACGCGGGGATGGCCCGGATTCGGACCGGGGCCTATCCGGCTCAGCAGGTCCGCCAGGCACGGACTCTGCTGGAGCTCGATGAGAACAATCCCGATCGTGTGGGGCCGGTGCCGACCCAGGAAGTGGTCGCTGTCTGATCGGTATGTCCGGCTGGGTACAGGGAAGGCATCGTCTGCTGTGTGTCCGATTACGTGTTCGCCGAGGGTCCTCCGAGGGGTGTCGACGCCGGGGTAAAGTGGGCCGATCGTCGCAAGGTGTGGGGGTGGAATATTTCCGAATCCGAGGACTCGGGTCCTGTACTCCAGGTGGTTCCCGACGAGGTGGCCGACGCGGGCCAGTTCGTGCAGCAAACCGCGGACGCACTGGTCAACGCATTGAGTTCACTCGACATGGATATCGACGGTCTGTTCGAGGTATGGAAGGGTGTTTCGGCCACTTCCTATCGGGCAGGCTGGCAGGAGACCAAGCAGGGGGCGATCACAGTGCTGGAAGCCTTGGCTGATATCGCGGAGTTGCTCGGGGTAAACAGTCGCACCTACGTCGAGCAGGACGACAGCAACTCGCAGAGCTATGGCTCGCTGAACATCTGAGTCGGCGACAGAAGGGGACAAGGTTGGACGAGAAAGCATTTCAGGTCGATCTGGCCGAGCTGGAGAACATCACCTCGCGTGTGGGAAACTTCGTCGGATTCTTGGCCGACAGTCTCACCGGCCTGGAGCAGCGGATGACGGTCCTACATCAGACCTGGAGCGGTGACGCGGCGATCGCGCAGACCGATGCGTTCCGGCAATGGGCGGCGGGAGCGACCGACGTCGCCGAGGGAATAGACATCATGCGGCAGGCGGCCGTAGCCGCGCGAGACCGGTATACCGCCGCGATCGAGGCGAACCGTCAGATGTTCGGGCGATGACGTTCATCAGTGTTGCCCCGGGTGTCTACTACGAGGCGGCAACGATCTGCAATTCCGCGGCAGTCGCGTTATTCGGCGTTGTACGTACCCAGTTCGGCAAGCTCGCGTTCGACACGAAAGACATGGCGGGCAGTATCGGCGACGGCAAGATATGGGCGGAATCCTACGATCGGCAGACCACCGACACTTACCTTCTGTTCAAGAACCTGATAGGCGCCATCGATAATTATGCCGACATTTTGATCGAGGCCGGCTACAACCACGCGATCGCCGACTACGACGGAAACGGCCCTGCACCCGAGCGTCCCGTTACGCCGCAGCCCGCATTCATGACCTGCCCGGCGACGCCGGCTTCCGCCGGCGGTCCGGGAAGCGGACTGGTAGATGATGGCCTCGACCTCGCAACTCAGATCGGGGTGCCGATCCCCGACGGGGACGCCGACAAGTTGGGCAAGGCCGCTGCCTGCTGGACCGCCATGGCAACGGACCGAGCAACCACTGACCTCCCTTCAGAACTGGAACGGGCAGCTGTTCTGTTCCAGGCTGTGACGGCCCCTGACGCCTCCTTCATCGATGAAGACCTGCGGGAGATGAAATCGGCTGCTCAGGAATTGATCGCCGCGTTCGCCGACCTGGCAGCGGCGTGCCGCGATCAAGAAGCAGCGCACCGAAAGCAACGTTCGGAGCTCACAGCGGTACTCGAACAGATGGCACTCGACATCGGACAGGATATCGCTGTCGACCTCGTGCTGTACGTCGGTGCATCGCTGGTTACCTTTGGAATGGGCGCGGCGGCAGTGACTGCGATCCGTGCCGGCCGGTACGTCCAGAAAGTCGCCGTCTACGTCGGCAAGCTCCGAAAGGTCCTCAACGACTTCAAGCTGAAAACTGTTGTTTTGCTGAAGACGCCGGTTTCGGCGACCGGCCGACAGATGCAGCGCATCATGGATCTGATCAAGAAGCGCAGTGATGATATCGGTGACCGAAAGGTCGATGTGCCCGGCGGAAAGGCGCCGACGCCGGGAACAACTGAAGACAGTGTCAACAAGAAGCTTACGAACTACCTCCTGAACCAGGATCACCCTGCCGGGGGGCCGAAGGCGAAGTGGTTCGAACAAGCCCTCGGATACACCAAGGAGAACCAGGCGGACTTGGAACGGCAGATCAAATTCGATCCTGAGACAGCGGTTGAGACCGGGACTACGCAGTACGGAACCAAATACAATCAGACCATCCCCATCGTAGGTGCGAATGGTAAGACGATAGAGGTGAACTTCGCCTGGATCAGGAACGAGGACGGCGTTGTTCGGCTGGTGACCGCGATTCCGACCAAGAAATAGAGGAGTGGAGTGTACAGCGAAGGTGATGCGGTAAAGCTGGTGCATGCAGTGTCTCCGGAAACCCGGGAGTTCTGGCCTGACTCGGGTGACGAGGAAATACCCGCTCGTAGTGTCGGTGCAGTGGTGGCCGTCTACGGGTCCGAGTCTCGTGAGGTATCGTACGAGGTCGAATTTGTTGCCGACGACGGTGAAACACTCGGAGTTGTCACGTTGAACGAGACCGACATAGTACCGTTCGATTGAAGTCGGCCGTGCGAAACCGGGTTCGTCCGCAGAGGTCCGAGAATCGGCCTCGTCGGTACGGACCCGCAACAGCGTCTGCTGGGCCTGCGCCGCACTCGTTCCCTGATCGGGCAGTACTCGTGCGCGTAGCCGCCCCGGGTGTAACTGTTCCGACAGCGTGGTGGCTCGGCAACCGTACCTGCATCGACGACCGGGGGACGTTGTCGATCGGCAGACGCTGCGCTTGAAATCCGTGGATGCGCCGCCGAAACGAAGTCCGCGCCCTGGCGGTACCTCAACTCTGAACTGTCGATTGTGCGGATAGATGTGTTTGGCTGTCGCCTGTGATGTCGAAGCCGGTCCGCGCCGGTACCCATGCTCTCGCCTGGGTCGCGACGCTGACAGGAGCTGCCGGGGTCGGGTTGCACTTCAGCCGTTCGTCGGCGCAACCGCTGGCCTTGGGCGCTTCCATCGCGCCGTACCTGATGGCTTCCGCACCGATCGCCCTGGCGGCGTGGGTGGTCATGCGGCACTGGCCGCCGGTGATCGGGATCGACCACATAGTTCTCGCGGACGCTCACGCGGTCTCGGTGGAAACCGTCGGACTACCCGGCGCAGACCATCGCGCCTTGGTCGCACGGGTCCGTCTGCCAGGTATCCACTGACGAGCCCCGACAGAGACCCGGTGGCAGCGCGCCGGTGTGAAACACTACTCGACGACCCAGCGGTGCACGCCGAGCCCGGAGCCGTGCTCGACACCGCGGCGCGCGATGATCGGCGCGATTCCTTTGCCACGTACGAGTTTCCGATACTTGTCGTGGTCGTAGGCGCGGTCGGCATAGACCCGAACGGGCCGGTGACGGGGCCGGCCCCACCGGCCGCACATGCGACCCGTCCACCGGAGCCCGGGACCAGTCGATCAGGTCGCCGGCGTTGAGTTCTGCCAGCAGCCCATGCAGCCGCTGCCACACCCCGGCCTCGTGCCGATCACGCAACCGCCGCCAGCACGTCATCCCCGACCCGTAACCCATCTCCTGCGGCAAGAACTCCCACGGAACCCCGTGTACAACACAAACAATGTGCCGCACAACGCCTTCCGGTCAGCCAACCTCTTGATCAGATGGCTTCTTCGCGTGCGAAGGAGCCATGGTTTCTACTGAGTGACCGGGTTGTACACCAGATCGTAGACCCGCACTCCTGCGGTGTCGTACCACCCGTCGGCGCCTCGGCTGTAGACGATGTTGCCGTCGCCGCCGTACCAGTGATCGGCGTCGTTGGTCCAGTTCCGCCTCTCCGGGCTGATCGACTCTCTGGCTTGGGCTTGCAGTTCAGCCATCGTTTCGGGGGCGAGACCCGGGCCAGGGCTGGCCTCGGCGGCGGCGCGCGCTTCGATGATCCGGGCGTTGAACTGGTCGAATATCGCCTGGTTGCGAGTGTATTCGTCGCTGTTGAAGTAGTCCTCGCCGGTCAAGAGCGGCTTTTTCTTGCGGCCGGTGAATCGTTCGAACACAGGGCATCCCCTTCTAGATCTCGGTCATCTGAACGATGGTACGGCCGTTCGGAAGCGTGACCACCTCATGCACCATGAACGGTGTGTTGGGCCCGAACATCACTTCGTCGGGGCGTGTGGCGTACTCCCCGACAGGCTTGCCGGTCTTGCTCACGATCTGGAACTCGACGTTCTGCTGCTTGACGAATTCCGGGTCGATGCCTCCGTGCTTGAGAGTGCTGTATGTGAACCCGTGTTCGGTGACCGGCTTTCCCGGGACGTAGCGAGCCAGTTCTTCCGGGGTCAGAGTGATATGGCGAACCAGCGGACCCTCGTGGGAGGGCAGCTTGGCGAGGGCCTGTTCCAGCGCGGCAGCGCGGCGCTGTTCCTCCGATGTCAATGGCAGGCCTCTGGTCAGCTTTTCATTGAGGGTCATGCCACTGTCGGGCGACCTCATGGCGGCAGTTTGGATAGCCTTCTCGTCTTCGGGGCCGAACGACCAATCGGTGCTTTTACCGGGCCGGTGGCCGCCGGGCGCCTTCTTGTTGATCATCTGCCAGATCCGGTCCATGTTCGTCTTGTGGCTGGAGAAATCCGGAACGTCTTTGAACCCGCGCCCCAGGCCGGGGGATTTGAACAGCGTGATGAACGGTTTGATCTTCGCCCCGTACTTGGCGCACAGAGTCGAGTGCGTTTCGGAAGAGCAATGTCTTCGTCAGCGTGGCTGTCTTCGGCTCGAACATGTCGGATCGGGAAGGCGCCAGCAAACCTCGGGCGGGGCGCGGCGAGTTGGCGCCCGGCGCTCGCGCCATCGCGGAGGCGCTGACGGGAAACCTCGGTGCCGTGCTCGCCTCGAACTGAAATCAGTCCCTTCGGGACGAACCGGCCCCGCTGCTCGGCGCCGACACCGCCGCGGTACTGGCCGACCTCGGTGCCGCCATGATGCGGAACCAACCGCACTCCGGCCGAGCGGCGAAAGTGCGGTCGGTTCGTCCCGGGTATGTGCCCGTCAGTCCGCTGAGCCGAGTGCGCCCGTGCGCAGGCCGGAGGTGAAGGCGTCCCACTCCCCCGGACCGAAAACCAGAGCCGGGCCGGTGGGGTTCTTGGAATCCCGCACACCCACCAGTCCGCTGCGCAGATGGGCGACCTCGACACAGTCATTGCCACTGGTGCTGCGGCTGCTCTTGAACCAGACCGCTCCGGAAAGGTCGATGCTCATCCGCGATGCTCCCTCGCCGCCACCTCGATGAGGCGCTGTGTATCCGACTCGTCCAATGCTACTTGCAATATCGAATCCCGAGCCGCTTGATACTGCTCGACCTCGCTCGGCTTGTCCAAGTACAACGACCCGGTGAACCCCTCGACATATATGACAGGAGATTCGGTCAGAGCTGGGTTCACGTGATCCGGGAAGTCCAGGTAGACGAAGTGCTTCGTGGTCCACCCAAGATGATCCGTGGCATCCAGCGGTACGACTCGTAGCGAAACGCTCGGCAATGCTGCCATCTCCAGGAGATGATCCAGCTGCTCCGCCATGGTCTCGGCGCCACCGATCGGATGCCGCAGCGCGGCCTCGCTGAGCGCGGCCTCGAAGGTGAAATCAGACGAGTTGTGCAGCCGAGCCTGACGACGCTGAAGCAGAGTGATCTCCCGATGAAGCTCGATCGGTCTTCCGAGCGGCTTCGCGATCTCCCACATGGCATACCGGTAACGGTGAGTTTGAAGCAACCCTGGCAAGGTCGTTGTCTGCCAGGTGAAGACCTCACGCGCAGCCTGCTCAAGCCCGAGGAACATCTCTGCTTCGGGGACCACTGCATCGGCAAACGACGACTGCCACCACCCGTCTTTGCGAGATTCCTCAACCAGCCACAGCAGTTCGCGGCGGTCCTCCGCGCTGGCCTCGTACGCATCACACAGCGCGTTGATCACCATTCTCTTGGTCTCGCTGGTGCGCCCGGACTCCAAGCGCCACAGGGTTTGCGCACCCATCTCGCACCGGCGGGCCGCGTTCGCGCGGCTCATCCCCGCCTCCTCACGCAGTTCCCGCAGGCGGCGGCCCAGGACCCTGCGCGGCAGGGTCGGTGGGTTCGTGGCGTTCGATTCGATCGACACTGATCTCTCCCCTTCGTTAGCGTTACTCGCGGTTATTCCAACTCAAATGGAATAGTCGAGCCGTTTGGAATTACCTATCCACCCGGAGCAATTCCGTTGTGCGACCGAATCTTACGTATCGATTTCCAATCGGGAAAGTGCGTGGTTCACTGAATACGCGGACGCAGACGTGGGAACTTCCGCAGCGGAATTTCCCATATCGCACGCACCGGCTCGGCGAAACCGGAGACACCATGCAGTGTTCGCCGACCGGCGTGACCAGACCATTCCCGACGTTGCGAGGTGACCATGCAGTTCGGAGTACCGGTGACCGATCACCGGCCCGTGCCGGTGATGACCATCCAGCACGCCCACCAGGTGATGCAGACCCATATCGAATGCCTCTCGGCGGAGTGCCCGATCAAAAGCCAGGCCCGGGCGCGCCTGATCGAGGCACGCAGAATGGTTCCCGGCGCTCGGGATTTTACGGGCTACTGATACGTCCGGACGAAGGAAATACTCGGATGAAAGACAAATTGCCACCTCGTATTCCCGGTGCGCGTTCCATACCGAAGGGTTCAAATTGGCAACCTCCGACCGATATCGCCACCCTCGTCCGGGTGTGCAATGCCCTGCGCCGGTGGCCACCGCAGGAAAACGGGAAAGCCCGATGAACGGGACAACGGACAGCGACCAGCACATCGCCCTGTTCGATAGGCTCGCCACCCATGCCGAAAGCCTCGGTTACCGGCTCGTCCGCGAACCGGGCACACCGCTCGGCTGGGCGCTGCTGGACGCCGCGGACGGTGAAACGCTCTACGCGGCGGCAACTCTCACGGATATAGCGCGGTATCTCGATGAATAGCGGCGATCCCACGGCGCCTTACCCTCGTGCCCGCACGGGTTCGCCGACGCTGCCTCGAGTACCCAGGCACCTGCAGTGCGGGCTACCAGATATCCGGTTCGTTCTCGCGGAGCCGGCGCAGTGCGCGGTCGATCCAGTCGGCGAACCCGGCCGCGAGATCAGCGGCACCGGCCGGCCGCACCGTGACATGTTCGCGCGTCCGTTTCTCCAGGTAGCGGCCGTCGGCGGTGAGGTCGTACCACTGGGTCCGGTACCAGGGTTCGGGGCGATCCAGAATCGATCCGACGCGCAGGGCCGCCATACCGCCGCCGTCCGCGGGACGCTGCACGAGACGCCGATACTGTTCGCCGGGACCGCGCCGCAGGGATCGCTGCTGGTCGCGGCCGGGCGCGAGATCGTCGATATGGAACGTGCCCGCCGGTTCCCGGCCGGGATCGCACGACGGCACCAGGCCGGCGAGGCGTTTCGGCAGCTGTTCGGCGGCGAACAGCTGGGCATGGATCGAACCGTCGACACCGTCGATCACCGACTGCGCCAACACCACCCCGTAGTGGGTGGTGCGTGCGCCGACCACCCGGTACTCACGCACCCGGCCCTTGGTGGTCGCGGTCGAGGCGCCCAGGATCTCGATTCGCAGGTCGCCGTCGGACACGGTGTGCAGGGCTCGCCGGATCAGTTCGCGCTCGTCCCGGTCGTATCGCGCGCGCACGGCCGCCGCGTGGGCCTCGAACGGGTTGCGGGTCTTGTAGCGGCTCAGATAGTGCAGCGGGCGCGGGAACCGGTCGATCCCGTCGCGATACCAGAGCGCGGCGAAATCGTCCGGCTCCCAAATCCATGTGCTCATTGTCGGTGGTGTTTCCTCGATTATTTGACGGCTGCCGGTACCTCGGCGCCGCCGGCCGGTGCCTCGGGATGGGCAGACGATCGATCAGTCGCGTTCCGCCGGACGCGCAGCCGGTGTGTCAGCGCCCAGTACCCCGCCGGGAATCGTGGGTGGCAACTCCCCGAGCAGTTCGTCGGTGTTCTCGGCATTGATGAGATAGTCCGGGATTTCGTGCTTGTCGTCGTCCGCCGCCTGCTGGCCACGACCGGCCCCCGGCGACATCATCCCCGGCATACCGCTGCGTGCTGCGCCGGAACTGGTGGTGCCGGTGGAGGCCACCGCGGGAGTTCCGGTGGTGTTCGGGGTGCCGGGGACACTGCGGCCGGGGTCGCCGGTGGTCACCGGGCTGCCGCTGGGATAACCCGGGGTGCCCGGGCCGGGTGTGGTCGTGGTGGTGCTGGGCACGGTGGTGGTGCTGGGTGTGGTGGATATCGGACTCTCGGTGGTGGACGGTGTCGTCCCCGCGGGCGTCGTGCCGGGCTGTTCGGTGCCTGGGTCCTCCGACTGCGTGGTGCCGGGGTCATCGCCCGGTTGTTCCTCGCCGGGTTCCGTCCCGGGTTGTTCTCCGGTGGGGTTCTCGCCCTGCGGTCCGCCGGTGTCCGTGCCGTTGGGGTTGCCGCTCTGGTCGGTGGAGATGCCACCCGGGCCGGGCTGGTCGCCGGTGTCGGTGGGCAGGTCGGTGTGCAGGGGCTGGGTCGGGTTCACGGGGACGGGCAGGACCGGGATCCTCGTATCGGCCGCGACGAAACCGGTTACGTAGTAGTCCCGCATGACCTGCCGGGCCGCTTCCTCGTTATCGGTCCGCTCGTTGTCGAATCCGAGGAAGGACCACTCCCTTGGATCCCAGCTCGAACGCTTCTCGATCACCTCGGGCAGATTGTTCTGGGTACGCATGATCGACACCACGGAGTCGTAAACCTGCACGGCGAGCGCATTCAATGCGGGAACCAGATCTTCGGCTCGGGTGGCGTAATTGCCGATCGCCTGCCGCGACTGCTCGGCCGCCGGCCCCTCCCAGGCCGCAGCGCTGGACCGGCGGATCCGTGCGGCGAAAACCTGCACTCCACTTTCCCACTGGGCGGCTATTTGCCCGTACTGGTCCGACGCGGTCATCCCGTGATCACCCGGCGCCAACGGTTGGAACGCCCCGTTGATCTCCGAATGGGAGAACCCATTGGGTTCCTCCGGATCACCGATTTTCGGATTCTCGTTCTGAAAGGTCATCATTCCCCCTGTTTCGAACGGACCGACAAGCCCTGCGACCGCACCACGATGCTCCTACTGGCCCGGGGTGGCCGGGAAGGCCGGCGGCATCGCCAACGGCACGACCGGCGGCGCCCCGGCCATCAACTCGTTGTATCGGCCGGCGAACGTCTCATCGGTTTCCATGTACCGCTGCGCGATCACCCGGTGCAGCTCCTGAATATCCTCGACAATCCGGTAATGCTGCTCGAGAATTGCAAAGACATCATTGGAGTCTTCAGATTCCTTGGCCTTGGAGCGGAAGCGACCGACCATGACCCCCGCCGAAGGAAGATTTGAATTTCTCTCCCCAAGGTCCCATTTTTCCTGATCCGAAATGCCTTCCGCGATACGCTGCAACTCTTGGATCAGAAGCTTGAAGCCTTCACAATCGCGTTCCATGTAAACGAACTCTTCGGCGTTGACCCGGACAGCATCAGGCGATCCTGCACCAAGGTTTACCGATAACCGGCCCTCCCGCGCCTCGGTCAGCAATCCCTCGAGCGGCCGTGGCGGCGTGTCTTCACTCATTGCCGTACTCTCTCCTGCCAATTCGAACCTGTAGTATGAAGCGGCCGATTATGCATCCGGTATCAATGGCACGACCTTCTCTGCCAAACCAAGAGCGAGCTCGCAGGAATCGAGATGTCCGGTCTTGTCGCGCGAAGGCGGGTTGCTCATAGAAAGCTCGAGGCTTCCACCCTCCATCTCCACATAGAACAAGCAACGCCCTCGGGGATCAGACTGGTCGACGCCATGTACCCCTATCGCGGCACGTCCGTCCACGGTGTACTCCCCACGGAGCACGAAATCCTTGTTGTCACGCACCACAGGCAACGTCAGGTTCGTGGTCGTGATCCCCACCGCATAACTATCCGGAGCCACGTAACTGCACCCCCGCCACTTGATTCCACGCGACCCGTCGACATTCGCATCCGTCACCCCCCGCCGCAGATCCTCCGACGCCAGCACATCCTGCGGGATATCGGTACACGGGTCGAACGACGACGGCGCCTCCGCCGCGATCGGCAACCCGGTCGTCGTGGTCACCGGCGACGCCGTCCCCCCGGTCTCGGAACCACACCCCGCGACCAGCAGCGCAACCCCCACACCGAACAGAATCCCCCGGACCGACCGAACAGCGGCCATCACAAACCTCCCGACACCGGCATTCCATATCGAACCGGGAACCGGCCGGCCCCCCGCGTCCCAGTCGACCCTACCGACCTCACCATCCGTCACTCAACCGCGACCGTCCGCAGTGGGATTCCGGTGGGAAGCGTGAATCGCTCGTCACCGGATCCACAACCGTTCAGGACGGCAAGCCCGGATCAGGCGACGGACAAGCCCGGCAGGCCTCGGCGCCATCACACCAGGAACTTGCTCGGGTCCAAGAGCCGTTGCAGGATCGTCCCGCAATGTCCCACCATTGTGGATCGGTCAGGCCGGAGGCAGCGGGCGATAGGAGGCAGTGCCTGCCCGCATCGGTCAGCTTCGATGGTCTCACCGGCGTCGGCGTCGAATGCGGGTGCGGTAATCGATCCAGCGTCCCGTCTCCTGCGCCAAGGTGCACCACAGAGCAGCCAGGTTGACCACGAAGACCACCGTGAACAGCAAGAACAACCCGGCCGCGAGTTGTCGCTGAACCGTGTACAGGAGCAGGAGGCCCACCGGGATCGATAGCCCGATAACAGAGCAGAGGCCCGTCAAAACCCGGCCGGTTCGCCTGCCCGACAGCAACGAGATTCCCGCGGTGACCCATAGCGTTGCCGCGGCTCCGGCGGTGAGGCCGAGGACCATGTCGGGGGCGTTGAATCTGTGGGCCAGCGACCCGAGAGCCGCAATAAAGAGACCCACCGGAATCAAGCCCACGACCAGTGTGGTGATAGCTGCGGTGAAAGCCGAGAACCGCGACGGCGCCGATCGGTCCCGGCCCTCCTCGCGGCCGGAATCCTGCGGAGCCGGATAGAACTCGGCTTCGGTAGGCAGTGATGGTGCGGCCTGGATACCGGCAGCCGGGAACACCGGATTCGGTGCGGATGCCATCGCGTAGCCGTGGTGCTGCGCATTGTGCGTGGTGGGCGCGGCGCGGCCGGCGAACGCGCCGATACGCCGGCCGTCGAGCGCGTCGCGGGCCGCGGTGACGAACTCGGCGCAGCTTTCGAATCGGTCGTCGCGCCGCTTGGCCATTGCGCGCTCGAATACCGTGTCCACCGTCGGAGGGAGATCCGGTCGGACGGCGGTGAGCCGGGGCACGGGCTGCGCGATATGTCCCATCACGACTTGCCCCGGGTTGGTCGAAGCGTAGGGTGGCTGCCCGGTCAGTAACGTGAACAGGGTGCAGGCCAGTGAGTATTGGTCGGAGCGGTGGTCCACCACTTCACCGGACAACTGTTCCGGCGAGCCGTAGGCGAGGGTGGCCGTGAACGTACCGGTGGCCGTGATCTTGGTGGCGGCAGCGTCGGTGAGGCGGGCGATTCCGAAATCGGTCAGTACGGCGCGGGAATCCCGGAACGAATCAGCCTCTGAGATGAGGATGTTGGCCGGTTTCACATCGCGGTGCAACACACCACGACTGTGCGCGAAGTCCAGGGCCGACGCGATTTCACCGAGCAGCCGCACCGCTGTGCTCGCCGGATGGGCCCGCGCGTCCCAGGACGCGGCATCGGTCCCGCGGATGTACTGCATCGCGATCCACAGGTGGTCGTCGTCGGCTCCACGGTCCAGCACTCCGACTATGCCGGGGTGCTCGAGCCGGGCGATGACGTCGGCTTCCCTTTCGAAGCGGCGGACGAGCTCCGGGTCGGTTGATACCTCGCGGTTCAACAGTTTCAGGGCCACACTGCGGGGCAGCCGCGGATGCTGCGCCAGGTAGACGGTGCCCATACCGCCCTGTCCGAGTACTCTCTCGACCCGATATCCGGCGAAGGTCGCGCCCGCCCCCAACACCTCTGATCCCTCCGTAGCCGTATGTACTCCGTGACGGTACCGCAGCGCCGACAGCCGTCACGGTCGAGCCTGCGCCGGACGGCGGGCATACAGTCATTCGGGGCAAGTAGGGAATCAACGCCCCAGCAACCCGCTCTCCCTCTGCACAGATATCACCTCTCGGCGCGTCTCCACCCGGCTCGACCGGCAGCACGCACCCGCTGTTCGGTCCCGAAAGGCTCCGTCATCAACGGTTACGGCGCGATTCCTGCTTCGACCAGGCCTGCCGCGGGGATATCGCAAGGGTGGGCACCGGCGGCGTTTCGGCCGTGTCACCGGTATCCCCAATGTGGACTCGGCGATCGTCGCAAGTGTCGAACTGATCGTCGAGGCGATCACCGGGTTCGTCCGAGTGGAAACAAAGGTCTATCTCGCCGCCCAGCGTCTCGAGAACATGATTACGAACCCAGCAGGAATGATGGTGAACGCCGATGGTAAGAGCACCTGGCCAACCACGGAGTCGCACGAGTACGACAATCAGGACGACGGCTGGAAGCAGGACGGAGTCGAGGAATGAATCGCCGGCAGCTGAGGCAGAGTCGATCCGAATGGCTGCGATCGGTCACGGTGAGTGCCCTGTTGATTCTCGGGACCGTGACTGCCTGTGGATCCGAGGACACCGGAGCGGGGCCGATGTTCGGTGGACTGGCGAATTCCTGCGCTCAGGTATCAGGGCCGGCGATGGGCGCCATCCGCTCCTATACAGGCGCGCTGTTCAGCGACACGGTCGAGTTCGAAGATGAGAGCGCGGGATTTTCCGACCCGGAAGCAACCGTCAAAGTGTGTACGGCGCAATATCAGAAGATCGAACCCTGGGCGGCCGGGAATCCTCTTCACCGCACCATCACCCTGTCGATCTCACTGAGATCGGGCGATGATGCGGTCGCGGCCACGGAACGACATTTCGATCGGGCACTCGACGCTACGAAAGGCAGCGAGACAACCGGGCTCGGGGACGAATCCTTCGCATCCTGGGATGCTCCGGACAACACCGCCTCGAGTGCCTTTCGGAAGAGCAACGTCTTCGTCAGCGCGACCGTTTTCGGCTCGAATATGTCTGAGCGGGAAGGCGTCAGCGGACCTCGGGCGGGGCGTGCCGAGTTGGCGCCCGGGGCTCGCGCCATCGCGAAGGCGCTGGCGGCGGACCTCGGGGCGGTGCTCACCTCGAACTGATATCCGTCCCTTCGGACGAACCGACCGCCCTCAGCCGGGGCGGCGAGAGTGCGGTCGGTTCGTACGGGTACCCTTCGATCCGCTGAGCCGAGTCCGCCCGCGCGCAGACCAGTATCGCAGGCGTCCCATTCCCCGCACCGAATACCAGAGCGGGGCCGGTGGGCACTGCTGCATGGATAGAAGAATGTTCTCGATCGCCGATTCTGGCGCACTCGCGAGGATTTCGTCACCTGGATCGAACGGACCGATCACCGGCACCGCCGGCAAATTATCCTCGGCCGGTTGACGCTGCTCGAATGAGAGAAAATCAAAACTCCACCGGCCAGCCAGGCCGTGTGACCGAACCTGTCACCGGATCGTGCAGCATTCCCAATCCGGCCGAATGCCGTGTGATTACGCCCATTATCACTTCGGCGACCAGGTTACATCGCTAATTCCAGGACGGCCGCTGCCCACTCGGGTCATCGAGGACCCCGACCACCGCCGACCCGCTGCGCGTGAGAGCACTTTCGATTTCTCGCGCCACGATTTCGGTTCCTACACCACTGCTTCCGATGTAACCGTAGGCAACCAACTGCGAGAAAAGAGTACTCGTCATATACTCTTTCACGGTTTCATAGGAAAATACCGCCGATTCTCCGGATTCTTCGAACCGCTTGATATGCATTTCGACCTGAGCGCGCGGCATGCACATTCCTGAAACCGACGAAAGACTGTCGATATCGAAGCTTTCCAATTTGCATATTTTCACAAAACCCGGCTCCGCAGTGAGTCTGAATTGACCCGTATCCGCCGATTTCGCGCAAACAGAGTCCAGATCCCGCATCTTCGACAACTGATCACGAAAATGTTCATCGACCCGATACCGCCATACCGCATGTGCCTTTACCATACGCTTGTACTGAACAAGCACGAAACAGCGACGCTGTACATGATAGTAGAGAAGGTCGGGCCCGAGATCTTCCTCGATCAGCGTTCGGTTGACATTCATGACCCGTAGCGTCCGGTCACGGCCATCGCTGTACACACGGACGCCGAGTTCATCGCTGGCCTGTGGCGTCCACCCGAGAAAGTTGTTGGCATCATGCTCGATCAGGGCGTCTTCACGAGGTGGCCTTGCTCCACTTCTTGGGAGGAATGAATCCCTCTCGGAAATACTGAGCTTTTCGTCTTCCGACAGCAGCCCTCCCTCCGGACCGAGACCAGAGAATCCCGTAAACGCGATGATCGAGGCCAAGGCATCCCGCTCTTGCGCCATTCGGGCGATACGGGAAGACGAGCCGGAAAACTGGTACCCAAAGGAAGCATCGAGGTATTCTCCCAGAGATCGGTCGTGGTCGACCAAAAACTGCAGCACCTTAGCGGATGCATTGTCGGTGAACGCGCCGCCACCCTCCTTTATCGGCCTACGCTGCGATGACGCAAGCTGCGCCTCGACCATGGACAGACGGAGCTGATAGCGCATTTTGAATACGGAGCGAAACGAGAAGGCCCACCGTAGATCATCCGCCCTGGTGCACTTTTCCACTTCAGCAGCAAATAGGATCGACTCACCGTGCGCTATCAAGACGACCTTAGTTTTCATGCGATCAGGAATTTCGAACGACAACGTACAGGAGCTGGTATGGCCTTCCCGATCGTTTGCGACATCCACGACCCTGCGTAGTCTGGCCAGCGCACTGTTATCAGGAAATAGGATGCCGATCTGCCGCCCAGCCATAAACACCTTCCGATCTGAACCCCACCAGCGCGGCAACCCGCCGACCGCGCAGCGGCCAGCATAACTTGAACGCACCACACTCGCGATCCGGAAGCCCGTGCCGCGCTCCCTACTTCCTACCTGCACCGGCGATGGAACGAAGGCTGCACAAACGGCACCCAATTGGGCGAGATCTCCGAACTCGGCTACCGCGGAAGCAAGAAGGTCGTGCTCAACTACCTGCACCCCGTCCGCAGCACCGGCTGTCTTCCCCGCCCGGCACACAAACCGCCGTCGGTTCGCCGGGTGGTGGGCTGGATGATGAGCGATCGCGCCCGTCTCGACGAGTGGCTACCAGACGAGGTTCCCGACTGCCGCATCACTCCTGGCCCAGGAATATGACCATGTACGGAATCGTTGAACCGGTTCACCGGTCCTCCGCCAGGTCGCGGGCCGGCCCGATGACTCCCTCTCGCGAGGGAGAATTTTCGTACGGTATCGGCCGTGACCAACAACAACGCCGAACCCGATTTCGACGCGATCCTCGCCGCAATGCCACCGGCAATGGCCCGGCGATTCTTCGGTGAGCTGATCGCGGACGTCGCCGAGCAGCTGGGTCCGCCGGAACCGGCATCGCCTCATACCGTGCCGAGCGCGCGTCGGCCGCGCCGTTCCGCGCCGGTGACCTACCGGATCCGCATAGATCTACAACATGCGAAGCCGCCCACGTGGCGTCGGGTGGACGTGGCATCGGATATGTTCCTCGACGAGCTGCACGAGGTGATCCAGGCGACGTTCAACTGGTACAACTGCCACCTGCACCAGTTCGCGAGTTCCGGCGGTCACTTCGCCGAGGACGCCGAACTGTATCTGTCCCCGTACCAGGTGGAAGAGGGCGATCCCGGAGTGCCGGAGGGGCAGGTACGGCTCGACGAAGTGCTTGTCGACGCCGGTGACGCGATGTCGTACTGGTACGACTTCGGCGACGACTGGATGCACGTGCTGAAGCTGGAAGCGGTGCTACCGCGGGATGACGACGCGCCGCGCGCCCGCTGCACGGCCGGTCGGCGGCCTTCCCCAGCGGAGGACTGCGGCGGGATCCCCGGGTACGAGCTGTTCACCGCGGCGTGCGATACCGGCCATCGCGGACACGCACAAGCCCTGACGGATCTGCATCAATGGTATGGCGACGATTTCGACATCGACGCCTACGCACCGGTGCCATTCGATATCGACGAGATCAATGCGGCGCTGGCCGAATTCGGCACCGGCTCACATGCCGACGGCGCCGATCCCGAGGCCGGGAACGCACAAGAAATCCCGTCTGCACTCGCCGAGATTCTCCGGAGGACCGGCACCGTCCGAGGCAGACGGCAACTGCGGACGCTCGTCGCCGACGCCGCACTGGACCGGCCGGCCACCATCGATGCCGATGCGGCAGCCCGGGCTGTCCGTCCCTACATGTGCCTGCTGGACCATATCGGTGCCGACGGCGTCGCCCTCACCTCGGCCGGTTACCTCCCGCCCAAAGCGGTGGCAGCCATATTCGCCGACCTCGAACTGGGCGAGCGGTGGATCGGGAAAGGTAATCGCGAGGACAACACCTCACCGATCGCGAACCTGCGGCACTCCGCGCAACAGATCGGTTTGCTGCGCAAATATCGCGGCCGGCTCAACCGCACTGCCAAGGCGCGAGCGATCGGCGACGACCCGGTCCGGCTGTGGACGTATCTCGCCGAACGGATCCCCACGATGCTGCAGGGAAAGCCTCGACGCGACGCCGGCATCCTGTACTTTCTGGCGCTAGCAGCCGGTATGGCCGACAACGCCGAACCCGCTGCCGCCGCCATGCTCGGCGATATGGGCTGGTGCCTGGACGACGGTTCCCCGGTCACGACGCATTCGATAGCCGCGATCCTGCGCGATGTTCGCCATGCACTCGATCCCACCGGCCTGCGTTCCCCATCCACCGGTTTGGCCACCGAACGATTCGCCAGAGCAGTTCTGACCGTGTTGCTCGACGACGCAGCACAGTGAACCCCTGCGCTGGAACGACCATAGCCGGAGCTCCCGGCAGCGTGTGGACCGCCGTAGCGGGGACGCCGAGCGGCCGCAGCCGCGCCTCCCAGGACACCGCGGTGTCTGTTGCCAGTAACACGGTCACCATGCCGAGAACCGAACGGCGGCCATCACAAACCTCCCGACACCGGCATTCCATATCGAACCGGGAACCGGCCGGCCCCCCGCACTCAGCCGACCCTACCCAACCTGTAACCCCCGCTCAATCTGCGACCGACGTTGCGCTGCGCCGGACCGATCCGGCGCTGAGCAGGACAAGCGGAGCCGCAAACCGTCATTCGGGCAGGTAAGGGCTCAACCCCCCGACCACCCGCTCCCCTTCCGCACAAATATCGCCACCCGCCGCGCCTCCACCCGGACCGACCGGCAGACGCGACCAGATCAGTGCCATACCCTGCTGCAGTTCCACACCGAAGTAGCAGCGCTCCTTCCGTTCCGGGTCGAGTGCGTCACCGAATTCGAGTGCTGTCCGGTCACCGACAGTGGCGGGCCCGGCCGCCTGGTAATCCCGGTAGCGCGGGTCCTGCTGGAACTCGTCCAGCGAAGTGGGTCCGAAGTAGACTGCCGCGTCGTACCACCCGGCGGTGGACTTCCAGATACAGCCTTTCCAGCCGGAGAATTCGGTCCCGAAAGGCTCCGTCATCAATGGTTGCGGCACGATTCCTGCTTCGGTCAGGCCGGCCGCGGGGATATCGCAAGGGTGGGCGACCGACTGTGGTTCGGCCGTGTCACCGGTATCCCCGCATGAGGTAGTCGTCGCCGCGATGACTCCGGCGAGTAATACCTTCACCAGTGTTCTTCTCATTGCAGCCAAGTCCTCTGTTCCGGGTAGTCGTCGAAATCGTCGGGCCAATCACTCGGCCCTACTACGTTGTCGTCACGGCGTGACGTCGGTGGCGGCATCGGTGTCTCTGGCGTGGGAGCCGGTGCACCCCAGGTCCATATGTAGGAAGGCGAATTCTTCAATTCCGCCACCTCGGGCGGTACCGGTCGCGCGAACCATTCGATATCCTGCCAGCGGCATTCGCCCATCTCGACGCGCGCACTGTAGTGCCGCAACTCGGGTGAGGCATTCGGCATCGCCGCCACCGACGCCATGAGCTCCTCGGTGACCGGAACCGGATCGCTCCACAGGTCGTCGAGGACGGTGCGCTCTACTCGCAGGCTTGCCGTCTCCAGACGTTCCGCCGCGGCGAGAACGCGATGGGCCATGGATTCCACACCGGGGTCCAGATTCGGATCATCGAACATCGACACCGCCTGGTTCAGCCGCCGACCTCCACCGAACTACCGTCATACCGCGTCCTCCCACGGCGCACGCCCGGAGCCCACCTCATAGGCTTCCTTCGGCCGGTTCAGGGTGTCCTCGGCCTGGGCCACCTTCGCGACATCGTTCACCAGAGCCGCCCGGCGAGCGGCATCGTCGGCACGGCTGGTGATCGGCTCGAGCTTCTGGGTGACCCAGTCCTTACCTTTGCCGACCGGGTTGCCGAGCCACTCCAGGAATTCCTTGGTGCGATTACGCACATCCTCGATCTCGTTGATGATCGTGTTGACGAGATCGACTATGTTCCAGATCTTCCTGGCCATATCGACGATTTCGATCGCCGTGCCGATTCCGGGAATCTTCTTGACGAGGGCCTTGAAGATTTGTTTGGTACTGCGGAAGTCGACGAAGGATGTCACGAAGTCGCGGAGCTTCTCGCAGGCCCGTCGGACACCGTCGCGGATCTTGTCCGCGACGATGGTGAGCAGATCGCAGATGACCCGACCCACGGGCCCCTCCCACTTCATGGCCGAGATCTGGCTTCCCGCCCACGTCTCGAAGGCGATGGCCGCTCTGCCGTCCCAGTGTGGGCCCACACGGCGCACCGCGTCTTCGAGATTCGCGGCGGAGCTCTCCATCGCATTACCGGCGACCTTGTACGTTTCACCGATCCGGCGGAGTTCGTTCCAGTTCGCGGTGATGCGGGAGACGACCATCTCCAAGATGTTCACCTCATTGCCCGCCATCCTGGTGACGTTCTTGACCGCCTCGTTGACATCGCCGACGACACCGGTGGTCTCCGCGATCAGATCCGCGAGTCCGGCGGCGCGGCCGAAGGCGGGTCCAGCTTGATCTCATTGGGTTTCGGATATGCGACGGGATCGGGATAGTCCATGACCAGGCCGGTGTTCTCCCGATCGACGTCGACGGCCACCCCCTGCCCGGTGATCAGGTTCGTGGTGGCCGCGTTGAGTGCCTCGTAGGTTTTCTTGTCCTGGTCGTGATACATCCACGCGGTGCGGTTCAGCTCGTCGCCGCTGTTCGCGGTGGTATTGCCGATACCGGCCATCCGGGTTTTGAACACCCCTGCCGCGTGCGTGAATGGTGCTGTCAACGGCTCGAGTATGGCCCCGCCGAGTCTCTCTGGGCTGACCACGCAGTGCGCGCCGACGAAATCGGCGATGGCCTTTGCATCGGCGCCGATGACATCCAGCGCGTTTCCCAACCCCGCGATCTGCGAGGACTCGGCTACCAGTGTTTCCGCCACCTGTCCGACCTTCCTTCCATCATCGGTTCGTAGTGTGCAGAGAAGTCAGGATCGCTTCGGCATCGCCTTCGCTCAGCACGTCCGGCAGACCGGTGTGACGCTGCAAAAACAGCACCATCACCTCGGCAGAGGCGTACGCGGAAGTGGCCACGACATCGAACTGCGCGGTGCTCGGGTCGCACGACGACTCTCGAGCGATCCCGGTGACGACCGCCGTGTATCGGATGGCCGGTCGCCCGGAGACTTCGGCCTGCACCGGGCCTCGGATCTCCACGTCGGGCCGAGTGCCCGCGGTGTCGGAGAAGATCGCACCGGCTCGGCCGGCCGCTTCGCGCGCCGCGGTGTCGATATCGGTGCCGTTGCGACCCTGGACCCCGACTCTCGCCAGGGCCGACCCTTCGGTCTCCGGACAATAGCCATATCCGTAGTCGCTCACGGCACCGTAGGACGCGATCGTCCGACCGCCCTCGGACCAACTCACGGTCCGGCCGTTGGAAGGGCGCCAGCCGTTCGCCGCGGGTACGGAATAGTCGAGCCCGTACCTCGTCGGCACAGCCCTGGGTTGTCCCTCGGCCACCTCGGGTAGCGGCGGCGGGAAAGGCCATGGAGGGAAATCCGGGCGGTAGCGGCGGATCCGTCGGCGACTCAACCGGAGCCGGGGGCCGCCACGATGGAGCAGCCTGCTCCACTTCGGGCACCGTGTCGGCGTAGGGGTTGCCGATCCACGCGATAACCAGCATCACCGCTGCGGCGACACCCATCCAGCCGGCGACCTTGGCGAGCGGGCCGATCACACCCGATCGAACAAGTGCGGTGAAAAAACTACGCAATTCTCTGTTCCTTACCCCGGTTTGTCCGCACCGTGGAAGGCCCTGACTCGGCTTTTCATGCCACTCCTCGCACAGATTGATCAGCGATCCAGTAGATCAGACGCCGCCGGGAGCGGATCGGTTCCCCTTCTCCGGATTATTCGAGGAATTGCTCCCCCACATCGCCGGCGCCGACGATCACCGAGCGCGAAGTCGGCCACGGTGCCGACGTGTGCGCCGAGGTGGAGCGGTGGGCGGTGGTTACTGCGCGCCGGAGAGGGTAGCGCTCACCCACCCCCTTCGCCATAGCATGGGAGCATGTCCTCGCCCCGGATCGAGAAGCCCGACCTCCCCGAGTACATGACCTGGGAGGAGCTGGAGCGTCTGCCCGATGAGGTGGCCGGTCGGATCGAACTCTGGGCCGGGCGCGTGGTGTGGCTGCGGCGCGGGCCCGCCGAGCATCAGCGCTTCACCCGCCGCCTGACCAACGCCCTCGAATCGTGTGCGCGCAAGAGCATGGCGGAAAGGCCGGAAACTTGCTGGCAAGTGGATTTCGAGAACAATGTGTTCCTCGGGGAGCAGGGTAAATCGGATTTCCTCACGCCCGATTTCCTCGTGTACCGATGCCTGGAATCGCCGTACCAGGACATTCGGGCTGCGGATACCCTGCTGGTGGGTGAGGTGCTCTCCCCGTCGAACACCCGATCCGACGTCGAGGCCAAGAAGAGCCGCTACGCGGGCGCCGGGATCCCCTGGTATTGGGAGGTGGCGCTCGCAGCCGACGACAGCACAATTGCCACCATCCGCGCCTACGCACTTCAAACCGGCGCCGCCCAGCTGCCGGACGGAGTTCATCCTCTGCACCCCACCAATTACCTGCTGGCGGGGGAATGGACGCCCGCCGATGAGGATGGAGTTCTGATCGACTTTCCGTTCCCCATCCGTATCGGCTGGCCCGAACTGGCCTTCTGACCCACGCACCAGCCGCTACCTGCGCCTTTCGAATGGTCAGCAACCGCGCGGCTGGGCACGGGCCAGCCCACCCCCCGTGCCTTCGCGATATCGAGCAAGGTCTTCCATCTGGGCGCCCCCTCGATGGTGACGGTCCGCAGCCGGGCGGCCTGCGCGTCCTCGAACAGCAGTGCACGGCCATCGTGATCACGACGGCCACAAGGTGGGCACATGCTGCTCCGCGTCCATCGCGACGCCCCGCGGCAACCCCAACTCGAGTCGCCGCGATACTACGCCGCTGTTCCGTCGCCGACGGACTCGCCGTGTTCGCCGAGTCGGGGTGGCGGCCGGTAGTCCGGGCTCCAGCCGGCGACGTGTATGGACGAGCCGACGAGCCGGTGCTCCCCTGCCTGTACGACCATGTCCGGGGTCGCCTCCAGTGCCTCCGGCAGCGTGCGCACCGCCGCGGCGGGGACGCCGAGCGGCCGTAATCGTGCCTCCCAGGACGCCGCGGTGTCGGTGGCCAGTACGGCGGTCACCATGCCGAGAACGGATTCGCGGCTGCTCACCCGTTCGGCCATGGTCTCGAACCCGGCCAGCCCGGCCTCACCCGCGAAGAGCTTCCAGAACCCGTCGTGGGTGATGAACAGCGCGAGATACCCCTGTGCGGTCGGGAAAAGCTGAGCCGGAACGTAATACGAGTGAGCGCCATAAGGCCGGCGCTGAGGTTCGGTGCCGTTGTCGAGGTAGGCGGCCGCGTGATAGTTCAGCTGGGACAGCATCACATCGCGCAAGGAGACATCGATCTGCCCACCCCGCCCCGACACGATCTGGGCGAGCAACCCCAGCGCGGCGGTCAGACCGGTGGAGTTGTCGGCGGAGGAGTACCCCGGCAGCGTGGGTGGTCCGGCGGGATCGCCGGTGAGCGCGGCGACACCGGTGGCCGCCTGGACGACGTAGTCGAAGGCGGGGTCGTCCCCGTTGTCCAGACCGAAACCGGTGAGGGCGACGCAGACGATCCGCTCGTTGTATCTGCGCAGCGCCTCGTAGGTGAGTCCGAGTTTGCGGATGGCCGAGGGTTTCAGGTTCACCAGCAGTGCGTGGGCATCCGCGGCCAGTTCGCCGAGGCGGCGCTGCCCGGCCTCGGCGGTCAGATCCAGGCAGATGCTGCGTTTGCCGCGGTTGAGGCTGGCGAAATACGAAGCACCGACCTTGCGTGAGATATCGCCACCCGGCGGTTCGAGTTTCACCACGTCCGCGCCCAGGTCGGCCAGCATCATGGTGGCGTAGGGGCCGGCCAGCATGGTGCCAACCTCCAGCACCCGGATACCGGCCAGCGGCCCGGAAATCATGGCGACTCCTTCGAAGCGGGGCCGTGCGGTCCGCGGAGTCCAGGGCCAAGACGGCGGTATCGCATCATGGCAGCTCCTTCGGCGCAGATCGATGCGGGCCGCGAAGGCCGGAGCGAAGGCGAAGGCGAAGGTATCCCATCATGACAGCTCCTCCGGCGCGTGTTCATGCGGGCCGCGGAGCCCGGAGCCAAGGCGGAGGCGCGTCATGACAGCTCCGCCGGCGCTGGTTGACGCGGGTCGCGGAGGCCGGCACGGAGGCGGGGGTATCGCATCATCGGAGGTCCTTCGCGATCTGCGCGATCATCTCCCGGGTGCGGCGTTTGGAGGCGATCAGTTCGTCGCGGGTGTCACCGATGGGCAGCAGGCGGACGGACAGGTCGGTGGCGCCGGCCTCGGCGTAGCGGCGCAGGCCGGCGGCGATGGCGTCTTCGTCGCCGGCGATGCAGATATCGCCGATATCGCGGGCGTCGCCCTGTTCCAGCAGGCGCTGATAGTTCGGGGAGACCTCGGCTTCGCCCAGGATGCGGTTGGCGCGCTCGCGAGCGGTGGCGATATCACCGGACGCGCACAGGCAGATAGGCAGTCCGGCAACGATTCTCGGGGCGCCGCGGCCGGCGTCGGCGGCGGCTTTGGTGATGCGGGGGGCGATATGGTCGGCGATGGCGCGTTCGTCGGCCATCCACAGGATGGTGCCGTCGGCGTGTTCGCCCGCGATGCGCAGCATGACCGGGCCCAGCGCGGCGACCAGGACCGGCAGGGGCGCCACCGGGCCGAGATCGAGGGGGTTGTGCACGGTGAAGCTGCCGTTGGACACTTCGATGGTGCCGGGTCCGTTCAGGGCGGGATTCAGGACCTCGAGGTAGTCGCGGGTGTAGGCGGCCGGTTTCTCGTACGGCAGGCCGAGCATGTCCTGCACGATCCAGTGATGCGACGGCCCCACGCCGAGGGCGAGCCGGCCGCCGGCGACCGCGTGCGCGGACAGGGCTTGCCGGGCCAGGGCGATGGGGTGCTGGGCCTGGAGCGGGACCACCGCGGTGCCGAGTTCGATCCGTTCGGTCACCGCACCGAGCAGCGCCACGGTGACCAGTGCGTCGAAATCGGTGGGAATCTGGGGAATCCAGGCGGTGTCCATACCGGCCGCTTCGGCCCATTTGATGTCGTCGATCATCCGGGCGGCCTTGCGCGCGGTGTCGCCGCGCTCGGGTCCGATCATCACGCCGATCCGCACGATTCCTCCACTCTCATGATTCGGGTGGAGCCGCCGCCCACCGTCACGGCGGCGGCTCCGGGCCCGGACGACGCGGCGTCCGGGGGTCAGGGTGAGGGCGGCGCCGGGGTTCCGGTGAGCGCCCGCATCTCGGTGACGAGTACGTCCAGCGGGGTGCCGGTCGGGAAGACGGCGGCGGCGCCGGAGGCCCGCAATTTCTCGATATCGCCCTGCGGGATGGTGCCGCCGACCACCACCGCGATATCGGCGGCGTCGGCCGCGCGCAAGGCGTCGACCACGCGCTGGGTCAGGGCGACGTGCGCGCCGGACAGAATGCTCAGGCCCACCACCGCCACGTCCTCCTGGACGGCGATGGACACGATGTCCTCGATACGCTGCCGGATCCCGGTGTAGACGACCTCGAAACCGGCGTCGCGCAGGGTGCGGGCGACGATTTTGGCACCGCGATCGTGGCCGTCGAGACCGGGTTTGGCGACCAGTACCCGTGCGGTCATCAGAACACCACCGGCTGCTGGAATTCGCCCCAGACCGATTTCAGGGCGGCGGTCATCTCGCCCACCGTGCAGTAGGCGTTCGCGCAATCGATCAAGCGGTGCATGAGGTTGTCGTCTCCTTCGGCGCCCCGCGACAGCGCCGCCAGGGTCTCGCGGACGGCGGCGGTGTCGCGTTCGGCTTTCACCTTGGCCAGCCGTTTCAACTGGGTTTCGCGGCCGTCGGAATCCAGTTCGTAGGTGGAGATCTCGGGGGCCGGCTCGTCGGAGACGAATTTGTTCACCCCGACCACCGGTTTCGCGCCGGATTCGATGTCCTGGTGCAGTTTGTAGGCCTCGTCGGCGATCAGGCCCTGCAGGTAGCCGTCCTCGATCGCCCGGACCATGCCGCCGCGGTTCTCCAGGTCGGTCATGATCTCCTGGATGGCCGCCTCGGTCTTGTCGGTGAGCGCTTCCACGAAATAGGAGCCGCCCAGCGGATCGGCCACCCGGGTCACCCCGGTCTCGTAGGCGAGGATCTGCTGGGTGCGCAGTGCCATGGTCGCCGATTCCTCGCTGGGCAGGGCGAACGGTTCGTCCCAGGCGGCGGTGAACATCGACTGCACGCCGCCGAGCACCGCGGCCAACGCCTCGTAGGCGACGCGGACGAGATTGTTCTGCGCCTGCGGGGCGTAGAGGGAAGCGCCGCCGGCCACACAGCCGAAGCGGAACATCGACGCCTTGTCCGTGGTGGCGCCGTAGCGTTCGCGCACGATGGTCGCCCAGCGGCGGCGCCCGGCCCGGTATTTGGCGATCTCCTCGAAGAAATCGCCGTGGGTGTAGAAGAAGAACGAGATCTGCGGGGCGAACTTCTCGATACTCATCCGGCCGCGTTCGACGACGGTATCGCAGTAGGTGACGCCGTCGGCGAGGGTGAACGCCATCTCCTGGACCGCGGTCGCGCCGGCATCGCGGAAATGCGCGCCGGCCACCGAGATGGCATTGAAACGCGGGACCTCGGCGGCGCAGAACTCGATGGTGTCGGCGATGAGCCGCAGCGAGGGTTGTGGGGGCCAGATCCAGGTGCCGCGTGAGGCGTATTCCTTCAGGATGTCGTTCTGGATGGTGCCGGTGAGCTTCGCCCGGGGCACGCCTTTCTTCTCCGCCGCGGCGACGTAGAAGGCGAGCAGGATCGCGGCCGTGCCGTTGATGGTGAAACTGGTGCTGATCTTGTCCAGCGGGATGCCGTCGAACAGGATCTCGGCGTCGGCGAGGGTGTCGACCGCGACACCGACCCGGCCGACCTCCTCCCCCACTTCGGGATCGTCGGAGTCGTAACCGCATTGGGTCGGCAGGTCCAGCGCGACCGACAGGCCGGTGCCGCCCTGATCCAGTAGATAGCGATAGCGCCGGTTGGACTCTTCGGCGGTGCCGAATCCCGAGTACTGCCGGAAGGTCCACAGCCGTCCCCGGTATCCGGTGGCGTAGTTGCCCCGGGTGAACGGAAACGCGCCGGGCGCGGGCGGTTCGGTACGCCGGTCGGCCGGTCCGTAGACCGGATCGAGCGGGATACCCGAGGAGGTATGGACTGCGTCGTTCATCGTTGAATACGATACTTGCAGAAAATGAGAATGCCAATACCGCTTCACGCGAACGCATAATCGACCAGGAGTGACATGCCGACCGAACAGCAGATCTTCACCGACCGGACCCTGGTGATATCCGGAGCCAGCCGCGGCATCGGCCTCGCCGTCGCCCTGTCGGCCGCCCGCCGCGGCGCCAACGTGGTCCTGTTGGCCAAAACGGCCGAACCGCATCCGAAGCTGCCCGGCACCGTGCACACCGCCGTCGCGGAGATCGAGGCGGCCGGCGGAAAAGCGGCCGCGGTGGTCGGCGATGTGCGGGAGGAAGCCGATGTCCAGCGGGTCGTCGAGACCGCGCTCGAACGGTTCGGCCGCATCGACTACTGCGTGAACAATGCCAGCGCCATCGCCACCGACCCCACCGAGCAGCTCTCGGCCAAGAAGTTCGACCTGATGCAGCAGATCAACCTGCGCGGCACCTTCCTGCTGACCCGGGCCTGCCTGCCCCATCTCCGGCAGGCACCGAACCCGCACATCCTGACCGTCGCGCCGCCGCTGAACACCAGCCCCCGCTGGCTCGGCGCCCACCCCTCCTACACCCTCTCGAAATACGGTATGACCCTGCTGACCCTGGGCTGGGCGGCGGAGTACGCCGACGCCGGGATCGCGGCGAACTGCCTGTGGCCGCAGACCTATATCGCGACCTCGGCAGTAGCGAATCTGCCCGACGGTTCGGACCTGCTGGAGCGGTCACGGGATCCGCGGATCATGGGCGACGCCGCCGCGGAAATCCTGTCCCGCGCGGCGCGGTACAACACCGGCAACTGCTATATCGACGCCGCCGCCCTCATCGAATCCGGCCGGACCGACCTGTCGGAATACGGCGGCGGCACCAACCCGATGCCGGATATGTTCCTCGACTGAACCGGCCCGGAGTTCGCCGGCCGGCGCCTCGACTCAGGCTTCGACCGCGGTGCCGCAGATACCGCACACCTCGAGCGTGCGGCGCTTCCAGCGCGCGACCGGCACGAAGAACACCGTGAACTGCTTGAACTCGCGTACCCGCATCCATTGCGTCGTGTTGTGGCAGCGTGGGCATGTTCGGGTTCCGCCGGGGCCGAGGTTGCGCCGCTTGGTGCCGAAACCGAAGATGAAGAACATCAGCCCAGCGTAGAGGGCCGATCGATGACTACCGCCGGTTATCAGTGGTGCGCCGCCCCACCCCCATTGTCTTACCGGGCCCGATCCGGGAAGGCCGAGGCTTGTCGCGGACCGCCAGGACGCGCGGGCGATGATACTCTCCCGGCCGCGCGTTGATCCGCACTTCGTGGTGGGCCATCTCCTTGGCTGCCGCCTTGGTGAGCCCCACGACCCCGGCCTCGGCGGCCGAGTAATTGGTTCGGCCGCGGACAGTGGAGGTCGGGAAGGGTCCGGCCGTCGGTGTGGCTGCCCCGGGCAGGCGATGGGAGGCCGGGCCTCTGCCGCCCCTTCTCCGGAAGGGGCGGCGCCCCGGGGGCCGCAAAATACCTACACTGAGCCGATGGTCCGGTTATGGAGCGCGAGTCCGGTGACCGATGCCGCGACGTCCGGCTCCGCGCCTCCGCCGCGACGGGGCGCACCGCGGTGACCGGGCCCGGCCCGCGCTGGCTCGGTGGCGTGGTGTTCACTCCCGGGCTGATGGCCTTCACGGGCGAGATCGGCGATACCGCGGCCCATTCCCATGCCGCCGTCCAGGTTCTGCTGGTGACCGGCGGCGAAGTCCGGCTCACCGACGCGATGGGGTGTACGGCCGTCGCCGGATCGGCCATCATCCCGCCCGGCGTACGCCATGAAGTGCGTGCGTCCCCCTCCGCCACCGGGTTCATCGCCTACCTCGACTCCGCCGATATCGCCGGGCGCGCCGCTCTCGCCCGGCTGCACGGCCTGCCCCTCGAAGCCGTCACCAGCTGGATCACCGCCGCCGTGCCGCGCGCGACTGCCACGGCTCCGTCGCCGGATCCCGCACCGCGGCCCTCGATCCGGTCCCCGCACCCCCTGGTGACCGAGGCCCTGCGGGTGGCCGGCGCGGCCGGTTTCCCACCGACGCTGGGAGAACTGGCCGCGGCCGTGGCCATTTCACCGAGCCGGCTGTCCCATCTGTTCTCCCAGCACGTCGGGCTGCCGTATGCGGCGTGGCGACGCTGGACCCGGTTACAGCTGGCGTCCCGCACGGTCCGCACGGGCGGGACACTCACGGAGGCGGCCCACGCGGCCGGCTTCACCGACAGCGCGCATCTGACGAAGACCTGCCGGGATCTGTTCGGTATCACCCCCACCGAAGCACTGGCCGCGGGCGGCTGGCGCGCGCCGGGCGGCTCCCGGCTCAGCTGATTTCTACAAGCTCACGGCCCGCGGCCGGACGACGCTGAGTACATGTCCACCTCTGTCCGAACCTTTATCCGCTACGGCTACGTCCCGCTGATGTTGCTCGGTGTGAACGGCGCCGGGATCGCCCTGGCCGCCGGCGGCGCGCACAAGGCCTCGCTGCCGGCCCTGCTGATCGTCGCCGTCGCACTCTCCTTCGCTGCCGAACGTCTGCTGCCGTACGAGACGACCTGGAACTCCTCCCACGGCGATACCCGGCGCGATACCGCCCATACATTCGTCAACGAAACCCTGGCCCTGGCCGGTGTGCTCGCCGTCCCCGCACTGGCCGCCCTCGTCCCCGGCGACGGAATCTGGCCCACGCACTCGCCGTTCGCCATTCAGGTGCTGATCGCGATCCTGGTCGCCGACCTGGGGATCACCCTCACCCACTACGCCAGCCACAAGGTGGGGCTGCTGTGGCGGTTCCATGCCGTACACCACAGCGTCACCCGCTTCTACGGCCTCAACGGCCTGATGAAACACCCCCTGCACCAGACCGTCGAAACGGCCGCCGGCGTCACCCCGCTGTTGCTGGCCGGAATCCCGGTGCCGGTCGCGGCGGCACTGTCGCTGGCCGTGGCGGTACAACTACTTCTGCAACACTCCAACGCGGACTATCGTGTCGGCCCGTTGACCCACGTACTCGCGCTCAACGCGGGCCATCGCTTCCACCACCTCAAGTGGGCGGGGATCGGTGATGTCAACTTCGGGCTGTTCACCCTGCTCTGGGACCACCTGCTGGGCACCTATGGTTACGATCCCGAACGCAGGTTCAGCAGTACCGATCTGGGCATGGCCGCAAAGCCGGACTACCCCGTCGACTATCTGGCCCAACTCACCGAACCATTCACCCGGCACGGGGGCTGCGAGTTCACCACCGGCGGTGCGGTGGAAAAGCCGACGGAGCCGACGGCAGCCGTCCGGGATGCCATTGCCGGACCGCCGATCAGCTGAAATCGGAGCATCACGCCCGGGTCGCCACGACGGCGAAGTTCAGCGGGATCCGCGGCGCCCCGGGCGGCAACGTCCACCCCTGCGGGCACGGCACCAGGCCGGGGAAGGCGGGCCAGTCCATGATCGGCAGTTCCTCGACCGCCTCGATCCGCAGCCCCGCCCGCAGCAGCGCGCCGACCACCTCGCCCAATCCGTGCCGCCACTCGGACACGGCGTCGTGCGCGATCTGCCCGGCCGAATCCTCGGTATAGCTGCCCGATTCGATGTAGGTGCGGTGACCGCCGCCGCCCAGATAGTCATCGCTGATCTGCCAGGGTTCGAATTCCATGGATCCGAGGATCGGATGGTCGTCGCGGATCAGGAACACTCCACCGGGCTCGAGGAGGTCGTGGATCGATCGCGCCCAGTCGTCCAATTCGGGTAGCCACACGATGGTTCCGGCACTGGTGACGACGAGATCGAACCGGCGGTCCAGCGCCGCCGAGGCGAATCGTGCGTCGCCTTCCACGAAGGTGATCTCGTGGCCGGCGGTCTGCGCGATCCGCGCGGCGTGGCTCAGCGAGTTGGGCGAGAAGTCGAGCCCGTGCACGTCGATCGCGCCCAGGCGGGACCAGGAGAGTGTGTCGATGCCGATATGACACTGCAGATGCAACAGGGACCGGTCCCGTACCCCCGATTCCGGCAGATGCGCGGACAGCGCCGCCAGATCGTTGCGCACCACCGGGGAGATTCGCCCGGTATCGGCCACGAAGGCATCGACGTCATACATCCGCGAACGCCGGTGGACCTCGGCGCGGTCGTCCCAGTTCGCCCGGTTGGCGGCGATCGCCGCGGCCTCGTCCATCATCGGTCCCTTCCACAAGTCGGTATCGCGAGCGACCGTTTTCTATCACACCCGTGATAGAAACCTGAACCGATTTTCTAGACTGTGGCGGTGCCGGTCCGAGTAGATGCCGAGGCGCGCCGCCGCCATATCGTCGACGCCGCGCTGCGCCTGATCGTGCGCGGCGGTATCGCCGCCGCGACTTTCCGGAAGGTCGCGGTGGAGGCCGACCTGAACGTGGGGTCGGTCCGGCACTACTTCGCCGACCACGAATCGCTGGTCGTGGCCGTGGCGACCGAAGTCGGCGACCGGATGGGACAGCGGCTCACCCGACATCCCGCACCCGGGAACGGGGACCGCGGGGCGGCCCGCCGGCACCTGCTCGCCGTGCTCGCGGAACTGGTACCGCTGGACGAGGAGCGCCATCGCGAAGCGGTCGTCCTGCTGGAGATCATCGCCGCCTCCCGGCTCGACCCGGCGTTCGGGCCGGTGGTCCGGCAGATGGCCACGGATCTGCGACAGGTACTCATCGGCGCGGTGGCCGCCACCGGGACCGCCGACCCGGCCGCTGCCGCCGCGCATCTCGCCGCGCTGGTCTCCGGTCTCTCGCTGGACGCGGTCACGCCGCACGGGTCCGTCGATCGCGCGACGATTCTCACCGTGCTGGAACGCCACGTAGCGACCCTCTGAAAACACCGGACGAAGCAGATCGACCGGAACCGCCACACAGCCCCTGGAGCAGGGATGACACAGCGGCCGCAGTTCTGTCGCGGGAGGCGGAATTGCCACCCAGCCGATACAGCAGTACTGAACTAGTTCAGCACTATGTTAATCTGGATCCATGAGCACGATGAAGAGCCTGCCGTTCAGCGATTTGGTTCGGAAGCAGACATCGGTTTTCCCACTACTCGCCGACGCCGACGTGCTCTTGGAGCGCCGCGATGCCGAAAACGTCGTGCTGATGCGTGACGAGCGGTATCGCGCCATGGACGGCGCACTCAGGCTCGCCGCCCGGTCGCTCGGCCTGGTAGCGAAAGCGAACCGGAATTTGGCCGAGGAGGTCCTTGCCGAAGAACTACCCTGGCTACGCTGGCTACCGGCCGAACACCGGCCCGAAGCAATCGGAGAACTCCTCGACGATCTGCTCGCCGGCGCGGACACCGGGCACTACCTTCCATTCCTCAGGGATCTGATTGCGTGGAAGCACACGGCCGAGATCTACACGGACCCGGCGTTGGTGGCGGAGCTGAGCGGTCCGTTCAATACCTCCGAGTTCGTGGAGGTCGACCGGCCGGGCAAGCGCAGATGATCCGTCACAAGCGAGGCGACGAGGTTCCTCGCCCCAAACCGTGGCGGGAACTCCTGCACAACACAGACACGGCACGCGGTTGGTCCGAACTGGAGCGGCAGGCGATCGACGCATTGGATCGCGCTTGGGTCGCAATCACCTCCGAACCCCGCAGCGTCCGGAATCCAGGTCGTCAGCACCGATTGAAGGCGACTCTGAGCGCGGTGAAAATCGACGGTACCGAAATGGAGCAGTGGCAGTACGAGGTCACCAGCGGGGCGCGGATCTGGTACGCCATCGACGATGAGCAGCGGACATTGTGGGTTACCAAGGCCGAAACCGGCCATCCGGGGATCACGGACCGCGGAAAAGGCGGCGGCCGCCGCTCCCGGTGACCGCGGCCGGTTCCGCGTTGTAGCGCCTGCCGGTCGCCGTCGAATGGCCGGGGCGGAATGGTCCCACCACGCCGCCCCGGCTCTCAGAACGTGGCCGGCATACTCTCCCAGCCGCGCACTGTGGAGGTCGGTGAGAGTTTGGCGTTCGACGCGTCGGCCTCCCACTCCGGGAAGCGTTTCAGTATCTCCTCCAGCGCGATCCGGCCTTCCAACCGCGCCAGTGCCGAACCCATGCAGAAGTGGGTGCCCACGCTGAAGGCCAGGTGCGGCTTGCTCTCCCGGTGGATATCGAACACGTCGCCGTCGGGGGCGAACTGCCGGTGGTCGCGATTGGCGGCGCCGATGAGCATCATCATGGCGCTGCCCGCGGGCACCGTCGTGCCGTGGAATTCGATATCCCGGGTCACATAGCGTGCCACGTGCGGCGCGGGGGGTTCGTAGCGCAGCAGTTCCTCGATGGCGGCGGGGATCAGAGATGGGTTCCGGACGAGTTCGCGCCGCTGGTCGGGGTGTTCGGAGAGGACCTTGCCCGCCCAGCCGATCAGCCGGGTGGTGGTCTCGTTCCCGGCCCCGGATACGACATTGATGTAGGTGAGGATTTCGGCGCGGGTCAGGTGGCGCAGCGTGCCCGTCTCGTCCTCGAATTCGACAGTGAGCAACTCGGAAATGATGTCGTCGGACGGGTTCTCGGCCCGCCAGTCGACGTATTTCTCGAACAGTTCACCACTGGCCAGGCTCTCCGCCGACACCGCCATCGGCTTGCCCTCTTCGGTGCGCATCTGGTCGTTGGCGAAATCCCGGACCGCTTCCTGGTCCTCCTCGGGAATTCCGAGCAGCATGCCGATGGTCCGCATCGGCATCTGCGCGCCCAGGTCGGCGATGAAATCGATGCGGCCGGTGCCGACCAGCGGATCGAGGCTGCGCCGGCAGAACTCGCGCACCTTCTCCTCCAGCGCCGCGATCTTGCGCGGCGTGAACATGCGCGACAGCAGTTTGCGGTGCATGGTGTGGACGGGCGGATCCTCGAAGATGAGTACACCCGGCGGGATCTCGATATTCGCCTTGATGAGTTCGATGATGGCGCCGCGTGCGGAGCTGAAGGTGTCTTTGTCGATCAGCGCGGCATTGACGTCGGCGAAGCGGCTCAGCGCGTAGAAATCGTGTGTTTCGTTGTAGTACAGCGGTCTCTCGTCACGGAGCCGTTTGAACATGGGATAAGGGTCGGCGTTCAGCTCGACATCGTAGGGGTCGTAGTAGACGTCGCTGGGCGCGCTGGTCGTCACAGGTCGTCTCCTCTCCGGGAGTTGTGCGGCGTGGTCACCACGTCACGGGTAGGCGGTAGACGCCGAAGGCGAGCTTGTCGTGTTTGAATTCGACGTCTTCGGCCGGAATGGCCAGGCGCATGGCGGGAATCCGCCGCAGCAGGGTTGTGAAGACGATCTGCAGTTCCACCCGGGCCAACTGCTGGCCGACGCACTGGTGCGGGCCGAAACCGAAGCCGACGTGGAGGCGGGCCGGGCGGGTCAGATCGAGTTTGTCGGGCTCCGGGAACTGGGCGGGATCCCAGTTGGCCGGGGCCAGGTCGATGATCACCCCGTCGCCGGCCCTGATCGTCTGCCCGCCGATCTCGATATCGTCGAGCGCGACCCGGCGCTGACCGTTCTGGATGATGCTCAGATAGCGCAGCAGTTCTTCGACCGCATTCGCCACGACCTTGGGATCGTCGGTATCGCGCAGCAGGGCGAGCTGCTCGGGGTTCTCGAGCAGGGCGAGAGTGCCGAGCGCGATCATGTTCGCGCTGGTCTCGTGGCCGGCGATGAGTACCCCCGTGCCGATCTGGGCCGCCTCCTTCATGGAGATCTCGCCCGCGGTGACACGTTCGGCGAGTTCGGTGACCATATCCTCGGCCGGATTCTCCATCTTGGCCTTGATCAGATCGATCAGGTACCGGGCCAGGCCGACCCGGCCTTTGGCCGACTCCTCCTTGGTGGCGTAGCGGGAGACACCGGTGGTCGCGTGCTGCTGGAAGAACTCGTGATCTTCGTAGGGCACGCCGAGCATTTCGCTGATCACCAGCGACGGCACTGGCAGCGCCAGGGCTTCCACCAGGTCGGCGGGCCGCGGGCCGGCCAGGATGGCGTCGATATGGTCGTCGGTGATCTGCTGGATGGCGGGGCGCAGGGCGTCGACGCGTTTGACGGTGAACGGTTTGGTCATCATCCGGCGAAACCGGCTGTGCTCCTCGCCGTCGGTGTTGAACACCGATTTGGCGCGGTGGTTGACCAGGTCGAGCATGCCCTCGTTCCAGTGCGGAAATCCCGGCTGCGAATCATCGACGCTGATCCGGGGATCGGACATGAGCGATTTGAGTTCGGCGTAACCGGTCACCAGCCACGGGGTACTGCCGTCCCAGATGCGCACGCGGCTCAGCGGACGGTCGCTGATCAGGCCGAGCACCTCGGGTGGCGGCGCGAACGGGCAGCCGGGCGCCCGGTCCTGTGGATAGGCCAGGATCTCGGCGGGGTCCGGTGCGGCCTGGATGGGTGTCTCGGCTCCGGAAGAATTCGACACTGCTACTCCTCGTGGACGTGAATGGCCATGGCGGGGCACACGGCGGCGGCCTCGCGCACCTCGTCGGCGAGCTCGTCCGGCGGGTTCTCGTCCAGCAGGACGACGATGCCGTCGTCCTCGCGCTGATCGAACACCGCGTCCGCCGCCATCACGCAATGCCCGGCGGCGATGCATTTCCCTTGTTCGACAGTCACTTTCATGACGTTCTCTTTCTGGTGGTGATGATCGCGACTCGGCCGGCTCACGACGATCCCGCCGGGGCGGAGGCGGAACCGTTGGCCGCCGGGTCGGGTCTGCGGGTGCGCAGCGGCTTACCCGCGGTGGTGCCGCCGTCGACGGTCAGGACCGTCCCGGTGAGATAGCGGGACCGGTCGCCGGCGAAGTAGACGGCCGCTTCGGCGACGTCCTCGGGCGTGCCTTCACGGGGCAGGGGGCGGTCCTGGTTCATCATCTCCCGCATGGCCCGCGTCATCCGCTCCGCCTTTTCCGGCGACATGGTGGTGGAGGCCTTGGCAAGCAGATCGGTGGGGATGTTGCCGGGGGCGAGACAGTTGACCCGGATGTCGTACTGCGCGAGTTCGATCGCCGCGGATTTCGTGAAATGGATGACCGCCGCTTTGGAGGCACGGTAGGTCATCACCCCGCCGCCGGCCTGCACCCCGCCCACCGAGGACAGGTTGATGATCGAGCCGCCGCCGTGCTCGGACATGTGCCGGGCGGCCAGCCGGGTTCCCGCCATGACGCCGAGCACGTTGACCGACATCACCCGATGGAAATCGGCGAAATCGTCGTGCAGGATGCTGCGGTGCATCGTCCCGGAGATCCCGGCGTTGTTGCACATGATGTCCAGGCCGCCGAAGCGTTCCACCGCGCACTCGACGAGTGCGGCGAGCTGCTCGGGGTCCCCGACATCGGTGGCCCGGAACAGCGCGCCCGCGCCACAGCGCCGGGCCACAGCGGCGCCGCGCTCGGCGTCGAGATCACCCACCACCACCCGGGCCCCTTCGGCCACGAACCGCTCGACCATGGCGCTGCCCAGCCCGGTCGCGCCACCGGTCACCACCGCGACCTTGCCCGCCAACTCATTGCCCATGCCCTGAATTCCTCTCGTCACGACTTCCGTAGCCCCCGTGGGTCCCGCGCGGAACCTGCGATTCATCCGCTGCGCGGGTAGCCGGAGGCCGGGGACTGCCGGTCCAGGAAGTCCAGTAGCAACGTGTTGACCGCTTCGGGTCGTTCCAGCTGTGGGCAGTGCCCGGCCCCGTCGACGACGGCCGAACGGGCGTCCGGGATACGGGCCGCGAGTTCGGCGGCCCAGCCCGGGGGCAGGAGTTTGTCGGCGCCGCCTTCGACCACCAGGGTCGGGACCCGGATCCGCTCGAACGGGCGGTCCCCCGGGCCGGGCGGCGGCGGGGCATCGGGACGCCGGAACCGCGCGGCCGCGATCGCCTCCCACGCGCCGGGGGCGGTCGCCGAGTCGAATCGGCGGCGCACATAGTCCTCGTCGGCCGGGTAGGCGGGCGAGGCGAACAGCGCGGTGACGATCCGGCGCATGGCGGGCAGGGTGGCGTCGAAATCGTAGAGGGCCTGCATATGCTCGCCGGCCCGGATCTGCCCGCCGCCGCAGATGGTCACCATGGCCCGCACCGGCAGCACCGGATGATCGGCGGTGGTATCGGCCAGCAGATTCACCGCGCCCATCGAATTGCCCACGAAAAACGCGGATTCGATGCCGAGCAGCGCGCAGAACCGGGCGAGGTGCCGGATACGCAGCCCCCGGCCGTCGGTGAAATCGACGACCTTGGCCGATTCACCGAAGCCGAGCATATCGGGCGCGAAGACGTGGTAACGCTGAGCGAGCGCGGAAATGGTTTCTTCCCAGCCTATTTCGGCGCTCGCCCCGAACTCGCCCCCGTGCAGCAGGACGACCGGTTCGCCCGCGCCCGCCTCCAGGAAATGGGTGTGTAGTCCGTCCACCACGAGTGTGCGGTGCATGTAACCACTCGTGCTGTGCCGATCCAGGACGCCCGCGGGCCCTGAACCGCCACGCTCCGCTTCCGGCCCCTGAACCGATTCGCTTGTGCTGTGTCCACCGAGGACGACCGAGGACTCTCCGTGGTTTCGCCTTGCCGGCTCCCTCGTGCTCTCACCCCGTACCACCGAGGATCCGCCACGGCCGCGCTCCGCGGGCGCCTGCCTATCCGACCCGCTCGTGCTGCGTCCTTCCAGCACGACCCGGGTCCCTCCGAGGTCGCGCTCCCCGGCCGATTCCCGGTCCGAGTCGCTCATACGGTGCCGCCGATCGCCCTGGCGCTGGTGAGCACCTGCGCGGCCAGCAGCTCGAGCTGACCGCGTACCCCGGGGTCGGCCAAGGCCCCGGTGTCGTCCCAGATCTTGTCCGCCGAATTGATCGCCACCCCGATGGGTGTGGGCCAGGCGCGCAACGCGTGACCGATACCGCGCAGCTGGCCGAGGGTGCCGACCGCGGCCTGCCAGCCGTAGGCGCAGGTGATACAGCCCCAGGGTTTGTTGTCCAGGTAGACCGTGGGATCGGTCCGCATATCCTCCACATAGTCCAGCGCGTTCTTCACCAGACCGGAGATGGCGCCGTGGTAGCCGGGCGATCCGACGATCACCGCGTCGGCGGCGCGCAGTGCCTCCACCAGTGCGATCGCCTGCGGGGTGCGGGCGGGATCGTGCGGGTTGTACATGGGCAGATTGATATCCGCGCCGCTGAACAGCGCCGTGCGGCCGCCACGCCGCTCGACCTCGTCCAGGCAGTGCCGGAGGGCGCGCTCGGTCGAGGAATTCGCCCGCAGCGTCCCGCCGAGGCCCACCACGAACGGCCGTGTCGCGGCGCCGAGTTCTGTGCGATCCACCATTGTGCTTCCCACGGACATGACCGGCCCTCCTATTTGATGGCGATCGGGTTGATCGGCGAACCCACGGCTCCGACGACGCGCAAGGGCGGTGCGATCAACTGGAATTCGTAGACACCGTCGGCGGCGCAATCGGCGGCCAGCGCGGTGAAATCCCAGTATTCGCCCAGCATCAGTCCCATATCGCGGAGGCAGAGCATATGCATCGGCAGGAAGGTGCCCGTGACACCGGAGACCGGGTCCTCGACCATCAGATTGTCCGCCGCCACCGCCGCGATCTCGTGTTCGTGCAGCCACTGCGCGCAGCGCCAGTCCAGGCCGGAATAGGGTTCGGTGCCGTCGCCGGCTTCCAGGAAACGGTTCCACCAGCCGGTGCGGACCAGCACGATATCGCCGGATTCGATGGTCACGCCCTGACGTGCGGCCACCTCGTCCAGTTCGTCCGGCGTGATCGGCTCCCCAGGGGCCAGGAAGGTATCCGCACCACGATGTTTCACCAGATCCAGCAACACGCCGCGGCTGGTGATTCCCTTGCTGTCGACCTTGTCGATACCGCAGTGGAACGCGCCGAGGCTGGTCACCGAATTCGCCGGGAAACCGTTGTAGAGCTTGTCGTCGTAATAGACGTGGGAGAACGCGTCCCACTGGGTCGCGGCCTGCAACGGCATGACGACCATATCGTCGTTGAACCGGAACGGATTGTCCTCGAAGAATCCGCTCAACTGGCCGGCCACCGAATTACGCAGCCATTTCGGGCCGTACTCGACGAGGGTTTCGGCGTCGCCACCGTCGACCGTCATGAGGTGGGTCGGGTTCTGCCGGAACTGGAACGCGCCCTGCGGACCGGAGGAGCCGAAATCGATACCGAGCGGGAACACTCTCCCGTGCCGCACGAGTCGCGCGGCGGCGGCGACTTTGGCGGGGGTGATGAAATTCAGGGTGCCGAGTTCGTCGGCCGCGCCCCAGCGCCCCCAGTTGCGAACACTGTCGCCGACCTTCCGGAAATCGGTCAAAGTCGCCACGGTGCTCCTCCTTCCACAGTTCTCATTCGTTGGGCGCCGGTGTCATTGCGCGTCCGTGGGCGCGGAGCCGGCCAATTCGTCCGCCAGGCGTCCGGCGATATTGCCGCCGTCGACCCACAGCACCTGGCCGGTGATGTAACCGGCGGCCCGGCTGTTCAGGAACAGCAGTGCCGCTGCCTGTTCGACGGGGTCGGCGGCCCGGCCCAGGGGTTTGGGGATTCCGTCGAGGTAGTCCTGGCCGTAGGCGTTGCGCAGCTGGTCCAGGATGGGTGTTTCGGTGACGCCGGGTCCGGTGCAGTTCATCCGGATACCGCGGGCGGCCAGTTCCACCGACCGCCGCACGGTGTAGAGGATGATGGCCTCTTTGGACAGCCGGTACCCGCCGTCGGCGAGCGCCTCCGGGTGGTTCTCGCACCAGGCGATCCCCGCGGCCATCGACTCGGTGTCCAGGAGTCCGTTCACCGCCCACCGGTTGTCCAGATAGCCGGCGGCGGCCAGCGAGGAGACACTGACCACCGCCGAACCGGGCGCCATATGCGGCACCAGGGCTTCGGTGAAATGCCGGAGTCCGAGGAAATTGATGGTGGCCACGCGCAGCGGGTCACCGATTCCGGACGAGACGCCGGCGATATTGAACAGCGCGTCGACACCCGTACCGACCTTGCGCGCGGCCCGGTCGATGGAGTCGGGGTCGGCCTGATCCATTTCGTAGAACGCGTCGAGTTCGGTCCCGGGGCGGAGCAGATCCAGCCCGACGATCTCGGCGCCCAGATGCCGCAGCTGATGCACCACACAGGCACCGATGCCGGAGGCACAACCGGTCACCACCACGCGTTTCCCGTCGAAACGCCACCGTTGGTCGATCGTCTCCACCTCCGGCACCTCGCTCTCTGTCCTGCGGCCGCGGGCGGCGGCTCAGCCCTGCTGTTCGTCCTTGAGCCGCTGGGCGGCCTGCACCCGGCCCTCGTTGATCTCGGCCATCGCCTCGGGGATCTCGCTGGCGGTGAACTTCCCGCCGCGGCCGGTGGGCAGACCGCCGAACGAGTACTCCTCGTCGAAGTCCGGCGCGGCCAGCGGACGCCGTCGCCGCTCGACCTTCTCGATGACCGGCTCGAGCCGCTTGGCCTTCGCGGCCACGGCTTTCTCGTCGCGTTCGATGAATTCGGGCAGGATCTCCTTGCCCATGATCTCGATGGACTCCATGGTGCCCTCGTGGCTGCGCGGATTGAGCAGCAGGATGATCTCGTCGACCCCGCTCTCCTCGTAACCGCGCAGGAACTCGCGGACCGTGTCCGGCCCACCGATCGCGCCGCGACCGGGACCGTAGGCGAGGGTCTCGTCCTCTTTCACCGCATCCAGATACTTTTCCCACACCCCGGTCCGGCCGGGGGTGTGCATACCGGTCATGTAGTAGTGCATGATCCCGAACGAGAAGAAGCCGCCACCCACACCGAGCCGTTTCACGGCCTCGTCGTCGGTGCGCGCCACCATCATCGACAGGTCGCCGCCGATGGCGAGGATGTTCGGATTGAGCTGCGGGACAGTGGGTGCCGCCTTCTCCTCGAACTCCTGGTAGTAGCCGCGCACCCGTTCCCCGAGCGGGCCCGGGCCGGTGTAGGCGAAGCTCAGCGCGCCGATCCCCTTCTGCGCCGCCATCTGCACCGAGGAGGGCCGGGTACAGGCGACCCACAGCGGCGGATGCGGGGTCTGCCGGGGTTTGGGGATGACATTGCGCGGCGGCATCTCGATGTGCTGGCCTTTGAACCCGGTGAACGGCGTCTCGGTCATACAGCGAAGGGTGACGTCGAGCGCTTCTTCCCACTGGCCGCGTTTATCGGCGGGGTCGATATTGAAACCGCCGAGCTCACCCACCGAAGAGGATTCACCGGTGCCGAACTCGACCCGGCCACCGGACAGGTGGTCGAGTGTCGAGACCCGTTCGGCGACACGGGCGGGATGGTTGATGCCCGGCGGCAGGTGCATGACGCCGAAACCGAGGCGGATGTTCTTCGTCCGCTGGCTGGCGGCCGCGAGAAACATCTCCGGCGCGGTGGAGTGGCAGTACTCCTCGAGGAAATGGTGTTCGGTGAGCCATACGGTGGAGAAACCGGCCTTATCCGCAGCTTCTACCTCGGTCAGCCCGTCCTGGAACATCTCGAATTCGTCATCGTCGCTCCAGGGCCGCGGCAGGGCGAACTCGTAGAAGAGGGATATTTTCATCGGTTACCTCCAGTGGAATCGATCGTCACGTCATTTCCTTCGGCCGGCCGGACCACCCCTTCGCCGGTATCCCCCGCTCCGGACAGTGCCCGCCCGGCGCAGTGCTCGGCGGCGATGTATCCGAAGGTCATGGCCGGGCCGATGGTGGCGCCGGCGCCCGCGTAACTGCGGCCCATGACCGCGGCCGAGGTGTTGCCGACCGCGTACAGCCCGCCGATCACCGACCCGTCGGCGCGCAGTACCCGGGCGTGCTCGTC
This sequence comes from Nocardia rhamnosiphila NBRC 108938, assembly GCF_000720425.1. Lineage (GTDB taxonomy): Bacteria > Actinomycetota > Actinomycetes > Mycobacteriales > Mycobacteriaceae > Nocardia > Nocardia rhamnosiphila. Next base: position 531,315 of record NZ_JOAJ01000002.1, read on the forward strand.
GGTGCGCAGCCCGCCCGAGGTGCCGAGGTCGCCGAGGACGATCCGGAATGCGTAGTAGGGCGGTTTCCCGAGCGGGAACAGATTCGGGTTGGGCAGCGTGGGGTCGCCGTAGTAGTTGTCGTACACGCTGTCACCGCGCTGGAAATCGTCGTCGTGACCGGCCAGGGCGAGTGCGTTGAACCGGGCCGCGGTGGCCTCGAGTTCGGCGGCGGGTACGCCGATCTTCCCGGCGAGCTCGGCGAAACTGTCCGCGGTTTTCACCACACCGGATTCCAGCCAGGCCGCCACCATCGCGAACCCGGTCGGCACCGGCGCGAACGGCACCTTCGGAATCGGCAGATGCCCGCCGATCACATATTTGTGCCAGGACGCGTTATCGGTGATCAGCCAGCATGGAATATGGGTCACTCCGGTGCGCTGGCCCGCGATCATGGCGTGCCCGAAATCCATATAGGGCGCGGCCTCGTTGATGAACCGCTTACCCGCCCCGTTGACGATGAACTGGGCCGGCATCATCCGCTCGTTGAGCATGAACTGCATCCGGCCGTCCGGCCAGTGGATGGCCGGGAACCACCAGGCCTCGTCCATCAGCTCGGTGGCCGCGCCGGCCTGCTGCCCGGCCCGGATACCGTCACCCAGGGCCACCGGGTTACCGAAACTCCAGTCCTGCTCGACTTCCGGTAGTTCCGCTTTGCGCCAGGCCATATCGTGGTCGAATCCGCCGGTCGCCAGGATCACGCCGCGGCGCGCCCGGATCCGTACCGGTTTCCCGTCCCGGGCAACGACCGCGCCGGTCACCTGTCCGTCGGCGCCGGTGATCAGGGAGGTCATCGGCGAACCGAGCCACAGCGGGATATCGCGCTCCCGCATGGCCAGGCGCAACCGGGCGATCAGGGACTGTCCGATGGCGGCGATCCGGTCGCCGAACACATGCGCCCGGAACATCCGCCAGATCAGCTTCAGCATCACCGCCTTACCGCGCCAGTTCTGCCGGACCTGATAGAACAGCCGCAGATCCTTGGGCCCCAGCCAGATCCCCTTCGGCGCGAGGGCCAGTGGTTTGAGCAGCTTCTCTTCCTCGTCACCGAGCTCGCGCAGATCGATCGGCGGTACGTTGATGGTGCTGCCCTGCGGCGAGCCGCCCTCGAGTTCGGGGTAGTAGTCGGCGTAGCCGGGTTTCCACACGAATTCCAGCCATCGGCTGTGCTCTTCGAGAAACGCCATCATCTCCGGCGATTTCTCGACGTAGGCACGCAACCGCTGCTCGGTGACCAGCCCACCGGTGATGGTCCGCAGATATCCGACCACCGCGTCGGGGTCGAGCGCGAACCCGTCCCGCTGCTGCGCCGGCGCGTTGGGTACCCAGATACCGCCGCCGGACAGTGCGGTGGAACCCCCGTAATAGTCGGCCTTCTCCACCACCAGGGTGTCCAGGCCCAGCGCGTCGGCGCGCAGCGCGGCGCTCATCCCGCCGCCGCCGGACCCGATCACCAGCAGATCGACGGTTTCGTCGAAGTCCGTCTCGTCGGTGCTCACTCATCGCCTCCTGTCGTCGGTCGGCTCATCCGCGGGCCAGGCCGTGCGCACGGCGAAACCGGCGATGAGCTCGGGCGCGGGCCGGTAGTAGCGCACCTCGGTTCGATACGAGCCCTGCGCGGCCAAGGCCGCGAACGCGGCCACCCAGGTGCGGACCTCGTGCGCGGAATTGCCCGCCACCCGGGTGATCTCGCTGTTGGCCCAGTCGTCGACGGCCGCCAGGCGGCCGGTGTCCACCAGCTCCAGGAACGCCCGGTCCCATTCCGGGTTGAGCGGCTGCAGCGGACTGTCGCCGGCGGCGAAGTCACGGGCGGCCGCGATCACCGCGGTCTGCCGGGCGGCCCGCTGTTCGGTGGTCATCGGGCGGCCGTGCACTATCCGCTCCAGCACCGGTTCGGGGGCGGTCGCCCGCTGTGGCACCGGCGGGTCGTGGGACAGACCACCCGAGCCGATGACGAGAACCCGCTTGCCCAGGGTCGCGAGATGGCGGCCGACCGCGGTACCCAGCGCCCGCACCCGGCGCAGCGGGCCGAGCGGTGTCGCCACGGAATTCACGAAGATCGGGATCACCGGCCGCACGGTGGCGTCGCCGAACAAGCGCTGCAGTGGCTGCACAGTGCCGTGATCGACCGACATCTCCGCCGAGGTGGCGATATCGATCCCGCCGTCGAGCAGCGCTTCGGCCAGTCGTAGCGCACGATCCGCCGGGACGTTCAGCGGTCCCGCGTGGGTCCCGTAATCCCCCACCGCGGTCGCTGCCGTGCCGACGCAGAAGGGCGGCATGAGCTTGTAGAAGAACCCGTTGTAGTGGTCCGGGGCGAAAAGGACCACCAGCTCCGGGTCGAAGTCGCGCACGAAATCCCGGGCCCGGTCCAGGGCGGCCCCGACCTCCGCGCGCAGGCCGGGACCCGGCCCCGGGAGATCAAGGAGCGGGCTGTGCGAGACGCAGCACACGGCCAGCGGCATCGGTACCTCCCGGAGTGAGTTCGAGGGTGTTGCGCAGCGCCGCCCCGAGTTCGGCGGCGTGCTGGGCGATGGAGGCGCCCGCGATACAGCGGTCCGGGCGTAGGAAGAGCACCGAATCGAGTTGGGCGTCGAACCACTTCTTCAAGGCGCCGGTGCTGTCCCCGACAACCACCACCTCCGGGTCGTCGTGGCCGGTCCAATGCAATTGGGTGGCGGGCCGCGCCTCCACGAAACGCGCCCCGAGTGCCTTCCAGAGTGCGAACTCCTTCTCGCCCAGAACTTTTCGCGGATGGTTGTTCCAGCACAGCACCGCGAACCACGGCCCCAGCGCGTCGTCGAGCAGTACCGCGGGCTGCGCGCGGGTCGCGACCCGCGGTTGGATGAACAGGGTGCCGACGGCGGACTGCGGCGAACGCGACCAACCGTGCACCACCGCGCCGCGGTCGTAGCGCGGCATGGGTTTGAACCGCATGCCGAGCACATACCGTTTCAGCGGCGGTACCAGCGCCAGCCCCCGCACCAGGACATCCCGCACCGCGGCGACCTGATGGTTCGTCGGGGAGATGACCCGCCCGACCATGGTGGACAGATCGATCATGGCCCGGGCGTGTTTGCGCCGCTCCTGGTCGTAGGTGTCGAGCAGCCCGTCGCCGGCGGTCCCCGACACCACCGCCGCCAGCTTCCAACCGAGGTTCGCCGCGTCCCGGATACCGCTGTTGTAGCCCTGGCCCTGCCAGACCGGCATGAGATGCGCGGCGTCACCGGCCAGCAGCAGGCGGCCCCTCCGGAATTCGCCGGCGATCCGGGAATGGTGGGTGTAGACCCGGCGCCGGATCACGTCGAGGCGCTCCGGATGCGGTACGAACGGCGCGAGCAGCCGGGCCAGGAACTCCGGTGTTTCGGCGTCGGCATCGGATTCGTCGGCATGCAGGAGGAATTCGAATCGCCGGATGCCGTGGGCCAGCGAGATCGACACATTCGGTCGCGCCGGATCCGCCCCGACTTCCACATTCGGATGTCCGAGCGGATCACCGTCGATATCGACCACCAGCCAGCGGGTCGGTGAGGTGGTGCCCTCGAAACTCACGCCCATCGCATGCCGGGTGGTACTGCGCCCGCCGTCGCAGCCCACCACATAGCGGGCGCGGACCTGCTGCGGACCGTCGGCGGTGTCGAGCAGGGCCCACACCTCGGCACCGGTGTCGTCGCATTCGCGCAGCGCGGTCGCCCAGCGGATCTGCACACAGTCGAAGCGGTCGAGCCCGGCCAGCAGTTCGGCGTCCACCAGCGGCTGGATGAATCCGCTGCGCTTGGGCCAGCCGAATTGCTGGTCGGTCGGCGCGATCTCGGCCAGCAGCCGCCGCTGTCCGTCGACGAACCGCATGATCTGGTTCGGGTTGGTGTGCGGCAGGATGCGCTCCACCAGGCCGGTGGACTGCAGGGTGCGCAATGATTCGTCGTCGATGCCGACACCGCGCGGGTAGTCGATGAGGTCCGGGCGTTCCTCCACCAGCAGGGTGTGCACACCGTAGCGGCCGAGGGTATTGGCGATGGTCAGCCCGACCGGCCCCGCACCGACGATCAGCACGTCGAAGAGCTCGGGCCCGCTGCCGTTTCCGGTATCCATCTCAACCACCCAGCAGAAATTCGAGATGCAGTGCGTCGAACGCCGCGGGCGCCTCGTACTGCGGCCAGTGTCCGCAGCCGGGTAGCACCTCGAAGCGGGCACCGGGGATCATGGACGCGATCCGCGTGCCCTCGGCGACGTCGGCGGTGGGATCGTCGCTGGTCCACACCACGAGCGTCGGCGCGGTGATACCGCCGTACTCCCGCGGCCCGAGCAGATTCCGGGCCCGGATCTCCGGATCCTGTAGCGCCATGATGTCGCGCATGGCGTCGACGAAACCGGGCTGCCGGTAGACGCGCTGCCGGCTGGCGACGATATCGGCGTAGTCCTTGGATTTGTCCGCCATCAGCCATTTGATCCGGGCCTGCACCGTCTCCCAGGTGGGGTCGGCGGCCGCCGCCATGGACAGGGTGATGATCCGCTGCATGACCTCCGGATCGGCCTGTGAGCCGCCCGCGGTGTTGAGCACCAATTTGTCGACCCGGCCGGGATGGTCGTAGGCGGCCCGCGCGGCGACCCAGCCGCCGAGCGATTCACCACTGATATGAGCGCGGGCGGCGCCGATGGTATCGAGGAACGAGATCAGATGCCGCACATAGTGTTCGACTTCCAGGGGATGCCCGGGTCTATCGGTGTACCCGTGGCCGAGCATATCGATCGACCAGGTGGAGAAGTGCTCGGCATGCGCCGCCAGATTCCGGACATAGGCCTCGGCGTGCCCGCCCGACCCGTGCAGGAACACCAGCGCGGGCCTGCCCCGGTCGCCGGCGTGCAGATAGCGCGTGCGCGCCCCGGCCACATCCAGGTATCCCTGACTGAACGCGACACCCTGCAGGTCGCACCACACACTCTCGTATTCCGACACTGCTACCTTCCGCTCTGTCCACTGCCCCGGCACCGCGGCGATCACGCCGTACGGTCACCGTGTTCGCTCAGTACTTCACCGATTCGCCGGTGGCCGCGTGATGGCCCGCGCGCAGACCCCAGACCATCCCGGGCCCAAGGGTCCCGCCGGCGCCGCCGTAGGCACGCCCGGTCACTCCGGCCATCGCATTGCCGACCGCGTACAGCCCGGGGATCACGCCACCGCCGACGTGCCGGACCCGCCCGTCGCGATCGGTCCGCGGTCCGCCCTTGGTGCCCATGGCGCCCACGGTCACCGGGACCGCGTAGTAGGGGCCGTTATCGATCGGTCCGAGCGTGCGCCCGACGACGGTTTCCGCGTCCGGGTCGCCCCAGTAGCCGTCGTATTCGCTGGCACCCCGGCCGAAGTCGGGATCGGACCCCGCCGCCACGGCCCGGTTCCAGGCGGCGACGGTGCGACGCAACCCTTCGGGATCGATACCGGTCCGGGCGCCGAGTTCGGTGAGGTCCGCGGATTCGCAGAACCAGTCGGGTGCCACACCACCGGGTTCGACGCCCAGGAATCCGTAGCGGCGCAGATGTTCGGCGTCGAACACCATCCAGCCGGGGTTGTTCACATAGCCGCCGCGCGGGTCCAGGTAGTGGAAGGCGCCCGCCATGGAGTTGTACTCGGCCGCTTCGTTGACGAACCGCGCACCGGCCCGGTTCACGATGATGCTGCGCGGCCGGGTGCGTTCCAGCCGGACACTGCGGCTGCGTTGCCGGCCGTCGATGGTGTCACCGGGCAGCTGCACCACCGGGACCCACCAGGCCTCGCCCATGTTCCCGAGGTCGGCGCCGTGCGCCATGGCCATCCGCAGCCCGTCGCCGGTGTTGTTCGGCGGTGACACCGGGCCGGTCATCGGCCCTCGCAGAAAGGCTCTGACCAGGCCGGGATCCCATTCGAACCCGCCGGTGGCCAGGACCACGCCGCGACGAGCCCGGACCGCCGACCGCCTGCCTCCGATCTCGACCCGGACCCCGGTCACCGCCCCGTCCGCGGCGAGCAGATGCACGGCCCGGGCTCCGGTGCGCGGGGTGATCCCGGCGGCGAGTACGCCCTCGAGCAGCCCGGCGACCAGCGCCTGACCCGCCACACAGACATCGGCCGAGGCGTCGCCGAGTACCGCCCGCAGCCGGGCCCGGGTCTCGGCATCGAAGCCGACATTGCTCCAGTCGAGCGGGAACGTGGTGATCCGGTCGCGCCATTCGCCGAGCCGGGCCAGATCGTAGGCCGCGGGGCCCAGCGACCGGCCGCCCGCGGGCTGACCGCCGGGCAGCTCCGGCTTGTAATCCGGGAACCCGTCGGCCACTTCGAATTGCACGGCACTGTGCTCTTCGACGAAATCGAGCATGCGCGCGCCCGTGCGGACGAACACCTCGACCAGTTCGTCGTCCATGGAGTCCAGGGACTGCGCGTTCAGGTAGGCCAGTGCGTCGGCGACGGTGAGTTCCCGGTCCGCCCGGGCGTGCGCGGGAATCCAGGCCAGTCCGCCGGATACCGCGCTCGTGCCGCCGACCGTGGCCGCCTTCTCGAACAGTGCCACCGAGGCACCCTCGACGGCCGCGGCGAGCGCCGCGGTGAGCCCGGCGGCTCCGCTGCCCAGAACGACTACGTCGGCCTCCTCGTCCCAGGTGTTCGACGGATCGGATCCGGCAGCCGATGGCTGTTGCGATGGCACTGCGCTGTCCTTTCGGCGAGCAGGCGGAGAGGCGCCGGTCCCGGCGGGCTGCCGTGCGGAGCACGGGCCGGACCGGCGCGAGTAAAACGATAATCTCCCTTTATGAGAATACTATTCTCGCAGGATGGATGCCGCAATACCCTCTCGGATCAAATGTTTCTGGATCTTGCCGCTGGGGGTGCGGGGGAAGTCCGTGGCCTCGAACAACCGCTCCGGAAACTTCTGCCGTGCCACTCCCGCGCCCTCGAAGAAGGCCCGCACCTCCGCCCGGGACGGGAGCTCACATCCCGGCTGCAGCCGCAGCACCGCCCCCACCACCTCCCCGAACCGTTCGTCGGGTAAGGCGATCACCACCGACTCCGCGACCTGCGGCATGGCGTCGAGCACATCCTCCACCTCGCGTGCCCCCACGTTCTCGCCGCCGCGGATCACCACATCGGCTTTGCGATCGGTGATGGTCAGGCAGCCGTCGGCATCCAGCACCCCGATATCGCCGGTGTGATACCAGCCGTCGGCGTCGAACGCCCGCGCGGTCAGCTCCGGATCGGTGTAGCCCAGGCACAGATCCGGTCCGCGGCTGAGGATCTCGCCGTCCGCGGCGATCCTTATCTCCACACCCGGCATGGGCCGGCCGTCGGTGGTGAGCCGCTCGCGCGCGGGGGCGTCGAGCGCGGAGGCCGTGATGGACGGATGCTCGGTACTGCCGTAGGCACGGAAGGCGATCACGCCCAGATCGGTCAGCGTCCGCGTCACGGCGGCCGGCACAGCCGAACCCCCGAGCCCCACATAGCGCATATGTGCGAGATGCCCCGGGGTGTAGTCGGGGTGCTCGACCATACTCGTGACGAAATACGGTGGGCCGCCACCCACCACGAGCCCGTCGGATCGCATGAGCGCCAGCGCCCGCCCCGGATCCCAGACGTCGAGCAGGTTCACCGGCCGGCCGTGCAGTACCGGGAGCAGGCAGGCGCCCACCATTCCGATGAAGTGACCCACCGGGGTGGCGGTCAGCTGGTCTCCACGGTCCTCCCTGTTCCGTTCCGCGAGCTGCACCGATTCGCAGCCGAGGGTCTGATGGCTGTGCACGACACCCTTGGGCGCGCTCGTCGTCCCGGAGGTGAAGGCGATGAGCGCGGGGGCGGCCGGGTCGGCGGGCAGTACTCCCGGCATGGGTTCGTCGGCGAGCAGATCGTCGAAATCGCGCCCCACCACGCCCACGACGGGCACCTCGGCACAGACCTCCGGATCGTGCACGGTACGACCGAACTCGGCCATGGTGATGAAAACCCGCGGCCGGGCGACCCGCAGGATATGGCCCAGTTCCCTGCGCCCGTAGAAGTGCACGATCGGCACCACCGCGGCACCCAGGAATGACGCCGCCCAGAAGGTCGCCGCGGCTTCCATCCAGTTCGGCAGCTGGAACGCCAGGACATCACCGGGGCCGACGCCCCGGGCCCGCAGGCCCGCGGCCAGCCGCCGGGCGACCCGTTCGACCTCGGCGAACGTCCCCCGCCAGGGCCGCACCTCGGAATGCACCCGGAATTCGGTCTCCGGCGCGGCGGCCAGGCCGCGGCTCAGCAGATCGCCCATGGTGTCGCCGGTCCACCAGCCCTCGGCGATATACCGGGCGCGTAGTTCGTCGGCCACCATCCGGGTCACCGGACCCCACCTCGAATATGCCGGTCGGACATAACGGTTCACCCCTTCCGCGCCGGCGGAATGCCCGGCACCCCATTCGAGGCGCCCGCGCGAGCGCGTCGGAGTCGTATCCGCCGACTGGTGAAAATGGAATTCTCTATCGAAGCGAACGATAAAATCGCCTCAGGCTTTCGGCAGGCCGCGCCCGTTACCGGTTCTCGGCAGCCGAATTGCCGCGTCGGCCGGAATCGGACCATCGACCAGGCTTCTTCCGAAACCTTGCCGCCGAGCCCACAGGTAGAGTACCGTTCTCGTATGCGAAAACGTAGTTCTTTTCGCATACGAGAACAGCCGTATGTCCGCAGCCGGTACCCGGCGGTGCTGGGTCGACACCGAATCGGGGCCGCGGCCGGATCGACGCGCGGCGCGCGCCGCGCACCCTGCCCCGTGCCCGCGGCCGCTCCCGGCGGTCCGGCACACCGGGCAGGTGGCTCCCGAAAACAGATCGAAAGGGAATGCTGTGGGACGTGTCGAAGGCAAAGTCGCATTCATCACGGGCGCCGCACGCGGTCAGGGCCGTAGCCACGCCGTACGACTGGCCGAGGAAGGCGCCGACATCATCGCGGTCGACCTCTGCCAGAACATGTCGACCATCGGTTACCCGCTGGCCTCGCCCGAGGATCTCGAGGAAACCGTGCGCCTGGTCGAGAAGACCGGCCGCCGAATCATCGCGTCCCAGACCGATGTCCGTGACGCCGTCGCCCTGAAAGCGGCACTGGACGCGGGCGTCGCCGAGTTCGGCAAGCTCGATATCGTGATCGCCCAGGCCGGCGTCGCGGGTATGAAGGGCGCACCGGATATCCAGGCGTGGACCGATGTGATCAACACGAACCTGGTCGGCACCATCAACGCCATCCAGGCCGCGCTCCCGCATCTCGGCGAGGGCGCCTCCATCGTGGCCACCGGCTCCACCGCGGCAATGGTGGACACCAGCAAGGTCGACAATCCCGGTTCGGACCTCGGCGGTATGGCCTACGTGCATTCCAAGCGCGCCCTGTCGTACTACGTCTTCGATATCGCCCGGCACCTGTCCCCCCGCGGTATCCGCGCCAACGTGGTCCACCCCACCAACTGCAACACCGACATGCTGCAGAGCGAGCCGATGTACCGCTCGTTCCGGCCCGATCTCGAGAACCCCACCCGCGCCGACGCGGAACCGGCCTTCTATGTCCAGCAGGCCATGAAGACACCGTGGATCGAACCGGTCGACATCTCCAACGCCATCCTGTTCCTCGTCTCCGACGAAGCCCGCTTCGTCACCGGTATGCAGTTGCGCGTCGACGCCGGCGGCTACCTGAAGTGGTACGACCACAAACTCTGACCCCGCCCGGCCACGCCGGTGCCGGCGGCGCGCGCACGCAGGCGATCGTTGCGCGTGCCGCCACACCGGTGGCGAGTCGGCACCCGACTCCCGGAGCGGCGCAGAGTTCCGGGCCCCGGCGAAGGTTCGCCGCACCCAGTGATCAGCAGAGGGACTACAGACCGTGACTTCTACGGATAACGACCAGCGCAAGCAGAACCGGTACCACTTCGATCGGCACACCCCCGAATACCGCGAGCAGTTCACCGAGATCACCCACGAGATGCACGCGAAATGCCCGGTGGCGTGGACCGACACCTACGACGGGCACTGGGTCGCGGCCGGCGGAAACGCGGTCTTCGAACTGGCGCGCTGCCCCGAGGTCTCGGTCGATCACGACGTGCACAACGAACGTCGCGGCTACCAGGGTATTTCCATCCCCAAGGCACAGCGGGCCGCCCTGGTCCGCGGCGGCATGCTGGAGATGGACGAACCGGAACACCGCACCTACCGCTCCGTGCTCAATCCGTATCTGTCCCCCGCCGCCGTCAAACGCTGGCAGCCTTTCATCGACGAAATCGTGCGGGCCTGCCTGGACGAGAAGATCGAAACCGGCCGTATCGATTTCGTGGACGATCTGGCCAATATCGTCCCGGCGGTCCTGACCCTGGCCATGCTGGGCATTCCGCTCGTGAAATGGTCGGTGTACAGCGATCCGGTGCACGCCTCGGTGTACACACCGGAGGATTCGCCCGATGCCCCGCGCGTCGCCGAAATGCATCGGACCATGGGCATCGATATCCTCACCAGTCTCCACGAAGCGAAGACCGCCCCCCGTCCGGGCCTGATCAAGGCACTCACCGAACTGCGCATCGACGGTGAGCCCGCGCCCGATATGGAACTTCTGGGCATGATGGGTCTGCTCATCGGCGGCGGTTTCGACACCACCACCGCGCTCACCGCGCATTCACTGGAATGGCTGTCGGAGAACCCGGCTCAGCGGGAGGAGCTCAGCCGGGACCGCGACGAACTACTCGACTCGGCCACCGAGGAATTCCTGCGCTACTTCACTCCCGCGCCCGGTGACGGCCGCACCATCGCCGACGACTGCACCTACCAGAACACCGAGTTCCGCGAGGGCGAGCGGCTGTGGTTGTCCTGGGCGATGGCCAACCGTGACGAATCCATCTTCCCGGACCCCGACGATATCGTGCTGGACCGTAAGGGCAACCGGCACTTCAGTTTCGGGCTCGGCGTGCACCGGTGCATCGGATCCAATGTCGCCCGCACCGTGTTCAAGTCGATGTTGCTGGCGGTGCTCGACCGGATGCCGGACTACACGTGCGACCCCGAGGGCACGGTCCACTACGACACCATCGGTGTCATCCAGGGCATGCGGCATCTGCCGGCCACCTTCACCCCGGGCAAACGGCTGGGGCCCGGTCTGGACGAGACTCTGGCTCAGCTGCAGCGCATCTGCGACGAGCAGGGCCTGGCCGCGCCGGTAACCGAACGGCCCGACGCCGCGGTGATCGACTTCGACTACTGACCGCACGGTACCGGCCGATACCGCGGGGTTCGGCCGGTATCTCTCTCCGACGAGGTGATCGCGATGCAGGACCTGCCCGACGGCACCCGCACTCCGGTGATCGACACCAGCGTGCACATCTTCTTCCGCTCCAACGACGATATGCGCTCTTATCTGAACGAACCGTTCAAGAGTCGCGGTATCCCGGACCCGGAAATGGACTGGTACGGCGCACCGGGTGGCGAGTACGTCAAGGGTGCCCGCGGGCCCCACAAGGGGTACCCGGGTTCGGACCCGGAATTCGTCGGGCAGCACCTCTTCGAAGAGCGCGGGGTGGATGTGGCCGTGCTGCATCCGATGACCCGCGGCATCCTGCCCGACCGCCATCTCACCACCGCGGTACTGTCCGCCCACAACGACATGATGGTGTCACGCTGGCTCGACAGCGGCACCTACTGTGATCACTTCCGCGGCACACTGCGGGTGAATCCCGAGGATATCGGCGGAGCGCTGCGCGAGATCGATCGCCTCGGCGGCCATCCGCGGATCGTTCAGCTCGGGATCCCCCTGCAATCGCGGGAAGTCTACGGAAAACCGCAGTTCTGGCCGCTGTGGGAGGCGGCGGCAGCGGCGAACCTGCCGGTCGCCGCGCATATCGAGACCGGGGAGAGTATCGGTCTGCCGCCGACCCCGTCCGGGCATGCGCGCACCTACGAGCAGTACTACGGGTTCATGGGGCTGAACTACCTCTACCACCTCATGAACATGATCGCGGAGGGTGTGTTCGAACGGTATCCGGGCCTGAAATTCGTCTGGGCCGACGGCGGCGCCGATCTGCTGACCCCGTTCACCTGGCGGATGGACACCTTCGGCCGGCCCCACCTCGAACAAACCCCCTGGGCACCGCGGATGCCCAGCGACTATCTGCCCGGCCACGTGTACTTCGTGCACGCCACGATCGACGGCCCCGGCGATGCCCCCCACGCCGCCGAATGGCTGAACTTCACCGGTAAGGACGACATGGTGATGTTCGGGTCCAGTTACCCGCACTGGCACAGCGGCGATACCGACACCCTGCCCGCCGCGCTGACCCCGCAGCAGCGCGAAAAACTGTACTGGCGCAATGCCGCCGCCTTGTACAGCATCGATATCGACGCGGTCACCGCGGTCGGCTGATGCTGCTGCGGGCGGCCGCATCCGCGATAGGGCGATACCTCCGCCTTCGCTACGGCCTCCGCCGACCATATGCAGCCCCAACGAAGGAGGCGTGATGACAACAGCACAGGTACGGGCGCGTGTACCGTCCACGGAGCTGGTTCCGGTTCGCGTCGTGGATTCCGATGTCCATCCGGTCCCCCGGCGGGGCGATCTGGTGGACCATATCCCGGAACCGTGGCGCACCTCGTTCTTCCTCGGTCACCGGGTCGGCGACACCATCGTCTACGACGCGCCCGACTACGCCCATTCCAAGGCGATGCGGGTGGACACCTTCCCCGCGAACGGCGAGTTCCCCGGTAGCGACCCCGATATGGCGTTCCGCCAGCTCATCATGGAGGCCGGCTCGGATATCGTCATCCTCGAACCGACAGTGAAGGCGACCCGGTTGCCCGAGGCGACGGCCGCGATGGCCACCGCCGTGAACCGGTGGCTGGACGCGCAATGGCTGGACGCGCACAACAACTGGCACCGGCGCTGGCGCGGCTCGATCTGTGTGGCCATCGACGATCCGCGGGCCGCGGTCGCCGAGATCGAGCACTGGGCCGGGCACGAATACATGGCGCAGATCCTCATCAAGGCCGAACCCCGCCCGTCGTGGGGCGATACCCGCTACGACCCGATCTGGGCGGCCGCGGTGAAACACGATATTCCGGTGAGCTGCCATCTCAGTCGCGGCGCCTACGAGACCATGCCCATGCCGCCGGTCGGTTTCCCCAGCTACAACCATGATTTCATGGTCACCTACTCGCTGCTGGCGGCGAACCAGGTCATGAGCCTGATCTTCGACGGGGTCTTCGATCGGTTCCCGGCGCTGCGCATCGTCTTCGTGGAGCACGCGTTCACCTGGATCCTGCCGCTCATGTGGCGGATGGACGCGATCTACGCGGCGCGCGGGTCGTTCATGTCGATCACCCGGAAGCCCTCCGAATACGTGAAGGAACACATCAGGTTCACCACCCAGCCGCTGGACTACCCGGAGGACAAAACCGAACTCACCCGGGCCTTCGAATGGATGGAAGCGGACAAGATCCTGCTGTACTCCTCGGACTATCCGCACTGGACCTTCGACGACCCGCGCTGGCTGGTGAAACACCTGCCGCGCGCGGCCCGGGACAACGTCATGTTCCGCAACGGTATCGAGACCTATCATCTGCCGGAGACCGTACCGGCGCTGCCCGGACAGATGCGGGTGCACTGATGACGGAGGAGTTCGAGACGCCCGGTGCGGCTCCCGTACCGGACGAGCAGGCCGCGATGAGTGGCGCAGCCGCGCAGTCGGCGAGCACGGGACAGCCCGGGGCGACCGCAGACGCACAGCCGACGGGCGCCGGGACTCCCGGGGCGGCCGAAGGCGAACGGGTCCGGCTCGCCCAGGGCCGCGAACACGTGGTGGCCACCGTGGACGAGATCCCGCCCGGATCCTCCAAGGTGGTGCCGATCGGCCGGCACGGGGTCGGTGTCTACAACGTCGGCGGCACCTTCTACGCCATCGCCAACTACTGTCCGCACGAGGGCGGCCCGCTGTGCGCGGGCCGGACCCGCGGTCGCACGGTGGTCGACGAATCGGTCCCCGGCGATTCGGTGATGGTGCGCGACAACGAGTTCATCTACTGCCCGTGGCACCAGTGGGGTTTCGAACTGGCCACCGGTACCACCGCGGTGAAACCCGAATGGAGTATCCGCACCTATCCGGTGCGGGTGGTCGGTGACGACGTGCTGGTCACCGCCTGATCCGGCACCGCCGGAAAACCTACGACGACCCGGCCGGCCCAGTGGGCCGGCCGCGGGAGTGCCCGCCACGGTCTACTCCCCGAACCCTTCCAGGAGTGTGCGATGCCCGCGGTAACGGTGAACGGCGGCAAGGTCGTCTACGAGCTACTCGGCGCGGCCGGAGATCTCATCGTGCTCACCCCCGGCGGCCGCTACAGCAAGGATATTCCCGGGCTCCGGCCGCTGGCCGAGGCGCTGGTCGCCGGCGGGTACCGGGTACTGCTGTGGGACCGGCCCAACTGCGGCGCCTCCGATATCCAATTCTTCGGGCAGACCGAATCGCATATGCGTGCCGAAACGCTGGCCGGGTTGCTCGCCGAACTCGACACCGGTCCGGTGATCCTGGCCGGCGGTTCCGGTGGCGCCCGCGATTCGATGCTCACCACCATGCTGTATCCGGATCTGGTCACCGATCTCGTGCTGTGGAATATCGTCGGCGGGGTCTACGGCACCTTCAATCTCGGTGCCTACTACGTGCTGCCGAGCCTGCAGGCGGTGCGAGGGCTGGGTGTCGAGGGACTGCCGCGGATGCGGGAGTGGCGGGAACGGATCGCGGAGAACCCGGACAACGAGCAGCGGCTGCGGTCGCTGGACCCGGAAGAGTTCGTGAAGCTGTCGCTGCGCTGGCTCAACGCCTATGTACCGAAACCGGGACAGACGATTCCGGGCGTGGACGACGAGATGTTCGAACGGATCCGGGTGCCCACCCTCATCATCCGGGGCGGGGCGCACGATCTGGACCATCCCAAACGGACCTCACTCGAGGTGAGCTGCCTGATCGAGGGATCCACCCTCATCGATCCGCCGTGGCCCGAGGACGCCTGGGAGCGCGCGATGGAGGACCGGGCCCAGGGCCGGGTGCAGCAGTACAACATGTTCGACACCTGGGTGCTGGCGGCGCCGCAGATCCTGAAATTCCTGGGCGCGCGATGAACGGGTCGCCCGCGCCCTCAGACCGCCCGGATCCGGACCTCGCAGTTGGTGGAGGCCTCCAGCGCGGTGTGGATCCGGCTCTCCGGGACCCGCTCCAGATCGGATTCGCGCAGCAGCACCTGCAGGATGTCGTAGCCCTCGGTGCCCGGCACCCGGACGATCTCCCCGGTGAGCCCGAATCCCGCCAGGACCCCGTACGCGTCCGCATCGGTACCGCGACTCACGTAAGTGATCACGCCCGGCACCGCCGCCGTACCGAACACCCGCGCGCACTCCGCGACCACCCGTTCGGTATCGGCCGCGGCGTCGGCGGTGTCCAGCAGCACCTGCAGTTCCCGGCGGCCGCGCGGCGCGGCAGTCAGGTCCCGGTCCAGGAGCCGGGCGCCGGATTCGGCGAGACCCGCGGCCAACTCGGCCGTACCCCGGACCAGCGAGTCGGCGGCCAGTTCACCGGCCGGGTCCACGTTCACCCGCAGCACCGCAGTTCGCATGCGTTTCAGCCTAACGGGCGCGGCCGGCTTCGGCCCCTCCGCAACGAACGCGCAGCCGCGCCCGATATCCGCGGCCGGACGCCGCGCCCACTCAGGAGGGACGATGCAGCACATCTTCTCGTCGGCCGGGGGCCTCACCGTGGTCCCCTACCCCGGTAGCGACCCACGCCTGCTCCTCACCGGCGGCGGGACCGAAACCGCCTACGAATACCGGGACCGGGGCGGCTACCGCCCGGTCGGGTCGGTCGCGGCCCTGGCCGACGAGGTCGAGCGCAGCGGATTGCGCGGCCGGGGCGGCGGGGGATTTCCGTTCGCGGTGAAGGTCGCCGGAGTGCGCGGCGGCAGCCGGGTGGGCGCGGGCGCCCCCACCGGCTGGACCGACACGGTGGTCGTGGCCAACGGCGAAGAGGGCGAGCCAGCGTCGTTCAAGGACCGCTGGCTGCTGCGCCACCGGCCGCACCTGGTACTGGACGGCCTACGGTTGGCGGCAGCGCTGGTCGGTTCGCGGCGGGGGTACGTCTATGTCTCCGACCCGGAAGCCGCACGGTGTGTCGCCGCGGCCCTGGAGGAACTCGGCGGCGCGCTGCCCGACGGACCGGATATCGCTGTGGTGCAGGTCGATCCCGGGTACGTCGCCGGGGAGGAGACCGCGGCGGTACAGGCCATCGACGGCGGCCCCGCCAAACCCACCGATAAACCTCCGCGTCCCTTCGAAGCCGGTGTCGCCGGACTTCCGACGCTGGTCAGCAATGTGGAGACGCTGGCCAATCTGCCGTTCCTGGACCGCTGGGGCGCCGATACGTATCGGGCCGCCGGCACCGCACTGTCCCCCGGCACCTTCTTGGCGACGGTCACCGCCGCCGGACGCCGGCCCACACTCTACGAACTGCCGCACGGCCTTCCGTTCACCGATCTGCTCGCCCTGCATGAGGTCGCGGAATCCGAGCTGCGCGGCGCCTTGATCGGCGGATACTTCACCGGCCTGCTGGACCGCACCGTCGCGGATCTCACCCTGGATCACGAAACCCTGCACCGCGCCGGTGCCGGGCTGGGCTGCGGGGCGATCGCCCTGGTCACCGCGGAGTGCCCGGTGGCGGTGGCCGCGGGAGTCCTGAACTATTTCGACCGGGAGAACGCCGGCCAGTGCGGATCATGTTTCAACGGCACCGCGGCCATGGCCGCGGCGGCCACCGCGCTGGCCGAGGGCCGGGCCGCCGTCGAAGATCTGCACCGGTTGCGCCGCTGGGCGACCGTGCTGCGCGGACGCGGGGCCTGCGGCACCCTCGACGCCGCCTGCAATACCGCGGCGAGCCTGCTGGAACGATTCCCCCGGGAGGTCGCTGCCCATCTCGACGGCCGGTGCCCGGACTGCGCGGCGGGCCCCGCGCTCGACCACGCCCCCTACCGGGTGGCCACGGAGGTAGTGCCGTGAAGATCAAACTGGACCGCACCCGGTGCGACGGGTTCGGCCTCTGCGCCAAACATGCCCCCGACCATTTCCCCCTCGACGACTGGGGTTATGCCGTGCTGGCCGGCGGCCCGGTCATCGCGCCCGCCGACGAGGCCGCGGTGACCCGCGCCCTGTTCGACTGCCCGGTGCACGCCATCACGATGCTGCCCGAATCGAACCGGGTGAACGGCGAACCCACCTCGGACACCGGTGCTCCGGAACCGCGACCGGCATGAGCGCGACCGTGCCGGCGCTCGAGCCGAGCACCGGCACGGTCCGCGTCCGGGTATCGCCGGCGTACTAGCGGGAATCGTCCCAGCCGCAGGGCATACCGCAGGTGGTATGCGTTTCGCTGGTGGTACCGCCGTCGGCGTAGGTGCGTACGGTCGTGGACGCCTCGGCCGGGTACCCGCACCGCGGACACGTGGAGAAATAGTCCAATACCGGATACACCGTAACCAGGACCGGTTCTTCCGGACGCATCCCGGGCGGCAGCGGGAGCGCCGCGCCGGAGGTGGCGTTCAGACAGGATCGAATGACGAGATCAGCCATGAGTCCTCTACCTTCGACAGGGTCACGCGGACGCTGCTGGCCGCCAGCGCGGGATCGGGTTTCTCGGCGCTGGTGGTCGTCTGGTTGATGAACAGCAGCGCGACCGCCGAATCGGCGTGGAGTTCGGCCACCGCGGACCGAACGATCGTCGCCGTCGTCTTCACCGACTTCTCCTTGGCCGCGGGTGCGATGACCTTCTCGGTGAACTGGTTGTAGTAGGTCAGGAAATCGCCGGTCATCCGGGCTTTCGCCGCCGCGAAATCGGTGTCCAGCGACTCGGGGGAATACGAGAGCAGCGCGACAGTGCCCTCGGTCGCCGCGGTGAGGACCTCGTTGCGCACGGCGTCACCGTGATCGTCCGGACGGTACTGGAAGACCAGCAGGGAGGCGGCCACGACCACCGCGGCCACGGACACCAGCGTGAGCAGCAGCGGTTCCGGGGAACGGCGCGCGGTACGGAGGAAGCGGGGGATTCTCACGGCACGAACTCCACTTTCGACATCTTCAGGGCCGGGCCGTCCCGGGTGACGGTGACACTCAACCGCCACACCCGCGGCTCCTGCTGCGCTCCCGCGGAATTGGTGATCCGGGACACCGCGGAGACGAGCACCACCGCCGACTCGTCGGTCATGGATTCGACCGCCGAGGCGGTGATCTCACCCTGCGTGGCGACCTTCGACTGTTCGACGACCTTGGTGAAATCCTCCGAGCGCGTCTGGAAATCGGTGCGGAAGGCGCCGGTGGAATTGTCGAGCACCCGCCGTACGTCATCGGCGGCCCGCCCGGAATCCATGCTGGTGAGCGCCAGGACCCCCTGCCGCGCGGCCGCGAGGTACTCGTCGGCGCGGGCCTGTTCGGCGCCGATCCGATGGTGGTTCCAGATCGAGAAACCACTGATCACCAGCGCCGCGACCACCACCACGCCGGCGAGAGTCCGGCCCAGCGCGCGGCCCGGCGGCAGGCGGTACGCCGGTCGTGGCCACCGCCGGAACACCCGGGCGCGCCGGGTCTCGTCCGCCTTCGCGAGCTTATCCCTGACGGGTACGGCGTCTTCCGAATCGACGGAATGCGCCCCGGATGTATCGGGCGCGGGACGGTCCGGATCGGCGCCGGACTCCGTGTGCTCCGGATCGGACCCGGCCCGCTCCGAATCCGTACCGGCCGCCACCGCCGCGTCCTCGTCCGGTTCGGCGGCGGGTGCAGTATCGTCCGCGAACTCCGTCGAGGTTCCGGCCACCGGCGCCGCAGCGCCCGGTTTCTCCGCTCCGGTACCGGAACCGGGCGGTTCGCCCGATGTCCCGGCCTCCCGGCGTAGCCGCGCCGCCCGGGCCCGGGCCCGAGCCGCCGTCGCGGACGCCTGCGCGGCGACCGCTTCGGCTTCCGCGGCCGCCGCTTCGGCGTCGGCTTCCTCCGCCGCCAAGATCAGCGGGTCGGTGGTGGCCTGTGTCATGTTCCCACCTCGATCACTCGTCTGAAGGGCACTTTCGGCGCACCCCGCCCGCGGCCCACGCACGGCCGGAGCGAATGCGGAGATACGTCTAATCGCTCGCGGGCAGCGGCTTCGCTTCCTTGATGGCCAGCGGCGTACTGCCGACACTGAGCGTCCCGGCGCCGGCCTTGGTCACGAGCACTTCGGCGCCGCCGTCGTCGACATAGCGTTTGCCGATGAGATTGCCGTCCGCGAAACCCTCCTGCGGACTTCCGGCCGAGTCCGCCGCGCCACCGTCGATGGGCACCATCGGCACCCCGCCGGCCCGCAGATCGTCGAGGCTGTCGGCGGCCCGGACGATGATGACCTCGGTACTGCACACCTGGCTCCGTAGCCGGGTACCGGTTTTGACCATGAGCGTTGTTCCTTTCTCCGGCTGCGCTACGCGCCGGCGGTCTCGCGGGTGAGATCGGCGACGAGTTCGCGGCGCAGGATCTTCCCGGTGGGGGTGGCGGGGAGTTCGGCTCGGAACACCACGCGGTCCGGGGTCCGGGAGCCGCGCAATCCGGACCGCGCGTAGGCGCGCAGCTCCTCCGGATCGGGGACGCTGCCGGGATCCGCGGGCACCACCACCGCGACGATGATCTGCCCCCATTCGGCATCCTCGACGCCGACCACCGCGACCTCGTGCACGGCCGGATGCTCGACCAGGAAGTCCTCGATCTCGGCCGGGGCGATGTTCTCGCCGCCCCGGATGATGGTGTCGTCGCTGCGACCGTGGATGAACAGGTACCCGCCCTCGTCCAGTACCGCGAGATCTCGGGTCGGGAACCAGCCTTCGGCGTCGAGTACCGAGCCGATCCCGGTGTACCGGCCGGAGACCTGCGGCCCGCGGACGAACAGTTCGCCGACCGTACCGGCGGGCACGACCGCGCCGCCCTCGTCGCGGATCTGTACTTCGATCCCCGGTACCGGCTGCCCGACCGAGCCGAGCCGCGCGGCGACCGCCGAGTCGGTGGCGGCCAGGGCGGCCCGGTGATCGTCCGGGCCGAGGACCGCGAGGGTGGAACTGGTCTCGGTGAGCCCGTAGGCGTTGACGAAGCCGACCTCGGGCAGCAGTTCGAGCGCGGTCCGTACCAGGGGCAGACCGACTTTGGACCCACCGTAGGCCAGGGTGCGCAGGGTGGGCAGGCGGGCACCGCTCGCTTTCAGGCCACTGATGATCCGATCCAGCATGGTCGGTACGACGGTCGCGGTGGTGACCCGTTCGGACTCCACCAGCCGGATCCATTCCTGCGGTTCGAAATTGCGCAGGTACACCATTTTCCGGCCCGCGTACAGGTTCGACAGCGCCGCGCCGACCCCGGCCACATGGTAGGGCGGTACGCAGATCAGGGAGACGTCGTCGGGCGCGGCGGAGGCGAACTCCACCGTGCCGGTGATGTAGCCGACCAGATTGTTGTGCGAGAGCTCGACGGCTTTCGGCTGCGAAGTGGTCCCGGAGGTGAACAGCACGACCGCCGCGGACTCGGGGTCGGGTTCGGCGCCGGCCGGGTCCGCGGTCCGGGCCTGCTCCAGGAATTCCGCCGAGGCCCAGAGCAGGTCGGCCGTACCGGTGACCGCGTGCGCGTAGGCGTCGTCGTGGACGACCAGTGGCGCGTCGAGGCGCCGCACGAGTTCGGCGAGTTTGTCGCCGCTGAGCCGATAGTTCAACGGGGTGAACGGCACTCCGGCCCGGGCCGAGGCGAAGATCAGCAGCGGCAGCAGCGCACCCCCGGTACCGACATACGCGACGCTGCGCGCCCCGGTAGCCGCGATCGCGCCCGCACCGCCGTGTGCCAGTGCGTCCAGCTCCGCGCCGGTCCAGCGCGATTCACCGGAGACGACGGCCACTCGATCCGGGTCGGTCGAGGCCGCCATATCCAGCAGTAGCGAAATACTCATACGACTACTTCCTGAACGCCGAGCGTCCCCGCGCCCAGCCTGTGGTGATATCGATATTCTCGGAAACTGAGAATATCATATCCGCTGCACTGTGCCGTCGCTTCGCCGACCGCGCGGTCTGCTCCCGCCGGCTCACCGGCGGTTTTCACCGGCGCCTTCCGCGTCCCCGAGCACTCCGAAGGCGCAGAGGTTCCACACCTCGGCCGCGGTGATCGCATTCGACCCGTCGTCGGTGCGGGCGCCCTGGGCCACGAACATCACCGTTTGCAGGGTCATCGCGGCCAGCCGGCGCGGTCGCGTACCCGGCCGGAGATGACCCGCGGCGGCCGCGTCGCGCATGAGATCGGCCAGCAACTCGAACAGCGAGGCGTGCGCGACCTGGATCTCGATGGGGTCCGACATCAGCAGTTGCGGCGCGTACTCGGTGAACAGCGGACGATGCGCGCCCGGGTCCGGCCGGCAGAACTCGAACAGCAGCTCCACCGCGAGCCGCAGCTTGTCCAGCGGATCGTCGTCGTTACCGGTGGCCTCCCGGATCTGACCGGCCACTTTCGCGATCGCCTCTTCGTAGAGCGCCAGCAGCAGTTCGTGCTTGCCGTCGAAGAGCAGGTAGAAACTGCGCAGCGACTGACCCGCGTTGTCCACCACCTCGTGCATGGTGAAATCGGTACTGCCGCGTTCGGTGATCAATGCCCGGGCGGCGTCCAGGAAACGCTGAACCGCGGCGCTGCCGAACAATTTGGTGGTACGCACCGACCGCGCGTCGATCCGCTGCTGCAGGGTCAGCCCACTGCCGGCACTCCGCATGGCCGTACCTCCCGTCACCGCGGCGACTCGCACCGGAGTGAACCCGTTGTCCGGCCGGTCGCCCCACCTTTGAAAACTAGAGTATCTCTATAAGAGAATGATATTCTCATAATTCGCAAAAGGAGGTCCATCGTGCAGCTGACTTTCGACGAGGACGTGGAACGGTTCCGCGCCGAGTTCATCGCTTTCCTCGACGAGTACCTGCCGCCCGAGGCCACCGCGGTCGAACGACCGCGGTCGAGCTCACATGTGCCGCCCTGGGCCCGCGACTGGCAGTCGGTCCAATTCGATCACGGCTGGCTGGTGCCGGGCTATCCGCCCGAGTTCGGCGGCCGCAATGCCACCGTCCTGCAGCAGTACGTGCACCGCGAGGAACTGGCCGCCCGCAAGATCTACGAGAGCTGTAACCCGCAGGGCCAGGGCATCATCGCCGCCTCCCTCATCACCTTCGGCACTCCCGAACAGCAGCGGAGATGGGCCGTACCCATCCTGCGCGGCGAGATGCCGGCCGCACTCGGCATGAGCGAACCCGGAGCGGGTTCGGACCTGGCCGGGCTGCGGACCCGGGCGGTGCGCGACGGTGACCATTTCGTCGTCGACGGCCAGAAGGTGTGGACCTCCGGCGCGCACGATTCCGAGGTGATCCTCACCTTCGTCCGCACCGATCCGGCGGCCCCCAAACATCGCGGTATCTCGGTACTGCTGATCCCCACCGATACCCCGGGGGTGCGGCGCCGGCCGTTCGCGTCGGCGTGCGCCGCCGACGATCTCGATTTCAACGAGGTCTTCTTCGAGGACGCCCGCGTTCCGGTGGAGAACCTGGTGGGTGAGCTGAACAAGGGCTGGACCGTGGCCAACGGCTCGCTCGGGCACGAACGCACCCTGCTGTGGATGAGTTTCGCCCAGCGGCTGCGGATGCTGGTCGCGGATTTCACGCCACGCACCGAACTCGACACCGACCGCTTCGCGACCTCGGTGATGGATCTGCAGGCGCTGGAACTGCTGGGCTCGGCGGCCCTGGCCCGGGAATCGCGCGGCGAAACCGATGTGGCGGCGCTGTCGGTACTGAAACTCCTGGGTTCGGAAGCCGTGCAGAACGGCCTGGAGGCCGCGCTCGACGCGGCCGGCGCCGACGGCTTGACCCACCCCTCGGTCACCTCCCGGCACAATCTGCTGAACCTCGAGGATCACGCACCGAGCTGGTTCGAACGCTATCTGCGCAGCTTCTCCGGCACCATCGCGGGCGGCACCTCCGAGATCCAGCGCAATATCATCGCGCAGCGCGTCCTCGGTCTCCCCCGCAGCTGACAGAAAGGAAAGCCCGGGGCGGGAGCAGAATCGCTGCTCCCACCCCAGGTATTCAGTGGGGGAGCATCTCCTCCCAGCTGGTGTGGCTGTCGGCCACCAGGTCGGTCTGCCGGTAGAGCTGCCCGTCGGGTCCCAGGTATTCACCCGTGTTCGGGTCGTACTGGGCGAAGGCGACAGCCGGCGCGGCGGCACCCGGCGCGGTCGTATCCGCCGCCGGCGCGTTACCCGGCGACGGGGCGAATCGCGAATCCGGGGGGATGCCTTGTTCTTCCAGCTCCGGGTCGCGCGGGTACGGCCCGACCACCGGCTGGTCCGGGGCGACCGGGACGAAATCCTGGTCGCTGTTGCAGATGGCCGCGGTCGGGGCCCGCTTGGCGGGATTGCCGGCACACGGGATATTGCGTGCGCCGCGGACCGCTATCGGATGGTCCTGCGGCAGTTTGCAGTAGAGATTGTCCGGGGTGTCGATGGTGGTCACGTCCTGGGGCGACCGCCACTCCGACGGTGGGAGGAAACCGACCGTACACGCGGGCGGATCGGAGACACCGCTGATCCGGAAATCGCCGATGCCGAGCCCGGACGCGTTCTTGGTGGGCTGCACCGCCTGGACCAGGGACACCGCCGGCGGAAGCAGCACCAGCAGCTGTTCCAGACCAGCGTTGTAGGTAACCGCCAACTGCCCCACTGTGGTCAGGTTGGACAGCAGGACCGGCAGGGTGAGCTGTAGCGAATCCAGCAGTTCGGACACCTCGTCGGCGAAACCGGGCCCGGAGTGCAGCAGGGTGCGCAGCTGCGGATCGTTCGCCACCAACTGCCCGGTGACATCGGCGGTGGCGCGGGTCCAGATCCGGATCGCGTCCGCCGACCGCACCTGCGAATCCAGCAGCGGCACGGCGTCTTCCACCAGGGTGCGCGTGTTGTCGCCGACACCGTTCAGTGTCGCGGTCAGTTCCTCGGCCGAACCCAGCAGCGAATCGAGATCATCGCTCGCGCCGTTGACACCGGCGAACATCTCGTCGAGCAGCCGGCGCAGATCGTCCTTCGGGATCGTCCCGACCAGCGCGCTGAGCCGGTCCAGCATCGGGCCGACGGGTTGCGGGATCTCGGTGTCGCGGCGGGCGATGGTGGCGCCGTCGTACAGATACGGCGGGGAATCGGTGCGCGGCAGCAGATCCACGTACTGCTCACCCACCGCCGAGACGCTGCGCACCTCGGCGATCAGATCGGCCGGGATGCGGCGCGAGCCGTCGATCGCGAGCGTGGCTCGCACGCCGTCACCGGACAGGTCGACCCGGGTCACCTTGCCCACGCGGATACCCCGGTAGGTCACATTGCCGAACCGGTAGAGCCCACCGGCCTCCGGCAGGTCCACCGTCACATCGATGGTGCCGACCCCGGCCAGGCTCGGCAGTTTCATATAGAACACCGACATCACGACCAGGCCGATCACCGAGATGATACTGAAGATGATCAGCTGGGCACGAACGAAGCGGGACAGCAGCATCAGCGGCCTCCGATCCCGGGCGGCAGGGGTATCTGCGGTAGCGGTAGCTGCGGCAGGGGGAACGGCAACGCGGGTGCCGGGGCGGGCGGCGCAGGTGGCGGCGCCGGGGGCTGCTCCGGTGCGGGGGCCGGGGTGGACTCCGGGGCCGGGGCGGGCGGCGGCGCGGTCACTCCGAAACCGAGCGGATTCTTCGTCTGCTCCGCGTAGCCCGGGTCGCCCACCGCCGCCTGGATGACGGCGGTGGGGTCGCCCCACGGCGTACCCAGCAGCAACTCCCGGCGCAGTCGCGGGATGGTCAGGTCGACCGTCGCGAACAGGTTGATGAAATCGCCGCGCACCCCGTTGTCGACGAGGTACTGCCCGTAGGGGAACACGGTCGCGAACGCGATGGCCTTGTTGATGTCCGGGCCCACATCGGCCAACGCCTTCAGCGTGGGTTCCAGATTGCGCAGGTTGGTGAGCAGATCGTCGTGCACCGCGGTCAGCACCCCGTTGGCCGTATCGTTGAAGGTGCGCAGGTGGTCGAGCGCGGTCACCAGGTCCGGCCGCTCCCGGATCAGGACGTCCAGGGCCGGCGGGATCCGGCGCAGGGCCTCGGTGAGGACGTCGCGCTGGGACGCGAAGGTTCCGCCGAGCCGGTTGAGTCCGTCGATGGTGGCGACGATATCGGCGCGCTGGGCGTCGAGCGCGCCCAGGAAGATGTCCAGCCGGTCCAGCAGGGCGCGGATATTCGTCTCGCGCCCCTCGAACGCCGCCCCGAGACTGCTGACGATATCGCCGACCTGGCCCAAACCGCCGCCGTTGACCACCACCGACAGCGAGGCCAGGGTCTGCTCGGTCGACGGGTAGGTGGCCGTGTCGTCGAGGGTGATCCGGGCGCCGGAATCCAACCGGCCCTGCGGCGCCTGCCCGGCCGGCGGATCCAGGGCCAGATGCATCGATCCGAGCAGACTGGTCTGCCCGACCCGCGCCTGCGCGTTCGCCGGAACCACCTCGCCCGGCTCGATGGATACCTCCACCAGCGCGTGCCAGTTCTCGACCCGGATATCGCCGATACTGCCGACCACCACATCGTCGATCAGCACCGGTGAGTTCGGGGTCAGGGTGCCGACATCGGCCATTTCGACGTAGAGCGTGGTGGCGTCGGGACCGCGGCCCGTGGCTCCGGGTAACGGCAGCGAGTTCACCCCGTCCCACGCGCATCCGGAGGCGGTGGCGATCACACACGCGAACCCCATGACGGCCCTGCGCACCCGGCGCGCACGTCCCTGTCTCGCCATGGGATCACCGCCCACCGGGGAAGAGGATTTCGGCGAGGGTGGGCGCCGGTGGAGGTGGCGGAGCCGCCGGGTCGACGGCCGCCGCCGCGGGAACCAGATCGGGTTCGCTGTAGATGATGTTGTCCGGCGAGGCCGAGGGCCCGAGTCCGGGATTCACCGGCACCGGAAGGTAGTTGAAGTTCATCAGTCCGAGTACCGGCCCGAGGTAGTCGCGGCATTTGCGCGCGGCCTCTTCGGCGCCGATATTCTCCACGCTGGCGATACCGCCGCAGACGAACTCGATCGGATTGGAGAAGTTGTTCAGCACGAAAACCCCTGCTTCGGTGCCGGTATCGGGGTTGTAGATGTTGTAGAAGTTGGCCAGGCTGGTCGGGAAGATGTGCAGCAGCTCCTCGAGCTCGCCCCGGTTGTCCACCAGGTTCTGGGTGACGTCGGCCAGCCGGCCCACCTGTTCGCTCGCCTTGTCCCGGTTCTCCGAGACGAAGCGCTGCACCTCGCCCACCGCGATGGCGAGATTGTTCAGGGCCGCGTCGAGCTCGGAACGGCTGCTGTCCAGCACGCTGGTCAGCGTGGCCAGCCGGTTCTGGAACTGCACGATCTGCACATTGCTGTCGCGCAGCGCGGTGACGAAGATCTGCAGGTTCTTGATGGTGTCGGCGATATCGCCGCTACCGTGCGCCAGGATGCGGCCGACCCCGGACAGCTGTGCCAGCACCTGGCGCAACTTGTCGCCATTACCGGCGAGGGCATCGGCGGCGCTGTCGATGAACCGCCCCGCGGGCCCGGAGGATTTGTCGCCGTCGGGTCCCAGTTCGGTGGCCAGCCGGGTGAGCTGGGTTTTGATCTCGTCCCATTCCACCGGCACCGCGGTGCGTTCCAGCGGGATCACGGCACCGTCGGGCATGGTCTCGCCCTCGCCGCGATAGGCGGGGGTGAGCTGGACGTAGCGGGAGTCCACCAGACTCTGCGCGACGATCACCGCCCCCGCTTCGGCCGGGATGTCCACGTCCCGGTCGATGCGCAGTGCCATTTCCACGGTGGTGCCGCGCGGTTCGATACCCGCGATGGTGCCGACCTTCACCCCGGACACCCGCACATCGTCGCCGGGGTAGATGGCGGTGGCGGTCCCGAATACGGCACGAATGGTGGTGGGCGCGAGCACTGTCCGGTTCACCACGACGAATGCGGCGGCCACCACCGCGACCGCCAGGATGCCCGCCACGAGCCGTGTGATCAGTGCCCGGTTCATCGCGGCGCCTCCGGTTGTGGTGCCCCGGGTTGCGGTGCGGCCGGTTGCGGAGCCGGTGGCTGCGGGACCGAGCCGCCGAACGCGGCGTCCACGAATGGCCGGATCCACTGGGCCGGGATCAGGTTGGCGACATAGGCGTTGTAGAACGGTCCGCCGGATACCGCTTCGCCCTGGGTGAGGGAGGCTTTCGCCAGACCCGGGATGGCCGCGGCGATATTGTCCCGGTTGCGCTGCAGTAGTGCGGCCACCGAATTCAACCGGTCCAGGGCGGGCCCCAGCCGGGCTTCGTTATCGGCCACCAGCTTGGTGAGCTGATCGGCCACCGCCGCCGTATTGGCCAGCAGCGTCGCGATCGCCTGTCGGCGATCATCGAGGACCCCGATCAGCGTATTGGCATTGAGCAGCATGGTGTTCACCTGCTGACTGCGGTCGGCGAGGATCGCGGTAACGTCCCGGGACGCGGTGAGCAGATCGCGCAGCGCGGTATTGCGGCTGTTGATGGATTTCGACAGCTCCGACAGGCCGTCGAACGCGGGGCCCAGCTGCGGTGCGATCTGATCCAGTGTGGACGACAGCATATTCAGCGAGTTGTTCAGCGAATCGGTATCCATGGCACCGGCAGTGGTGGTGAGGTCGCCCAGCGCGTCGGTCAGCGAATAGGGCGATGAGGTCCGCTCCACCGGGATGGTGTCCAGCGGGCGCAGGTGTTCGGTGCCGCGCGGAACCAGGGTCATGATCCGCTTGCCCAGCAGCGAACCCGTCTTGATCTGTACCGAGCTCTCCGCCCCGACCGGAACCGAGCTGCGCACCGTGAACACCACCCGCGCGTCCCCGTGGTCGAGTCCGACCTCGGTCACCGAGCCGACCCGCACCCCCGACACGATCACCTCGTCCCCGGCCTCCAACCCACCGGCCTCCTGGAAAACGGCTTGATAGCGCACCGTGGTGCCCCAGGCGATCGCCTGCTGTGACTGCAGCCCGAGGGAGATGACACAGAGGATGAGCACGATCCCGACCAGACCGTGCCGCAGCAGATGTCTTCCGCGATATCGAAACATCTCAGGGAGCGCACCTTCCGTCGGTCTGTACGGCGGCCGGGATCTCCACGACCTGCCCGGACAGATCGTTGACCCGTAGCGTCAAATCGCACAGGTAGTACTGGATGAAGTTGCCGTATGCCCCGGTGCGCACGAGTTTGCGGAAGTTCTCCGGCGCCTTCTGCAGTGCGGTGTCGAGGGTCTGGCTGTCGCCGTCGATATTCGCGGCGAGCTGGTTGACCTGCGCGATCGCCCCGGCCAGCGGCGACCGGCCCTGGGTGAGCAGATCGGCGACGGTGGCGGTGCCCGCCTCCAGCGAGTCGATCGCCGCGGCAATGGGGTCGCGGTCGTTGCTCAGTTGGGTGATGAGCTGTTCGAGCCGGTCCACCAGATTCGTGAACCGGCCGCCCTCCGCGGACAGCGTGGTCATCACGGTGTGGAGATTGTCGATCAACTGCTCGATGACCTCGTTGTTGTCGGCGAGCGCCGCGGAGAACGACGCGGTCCGGCCGAGGATGGAGTTCACGGTGCCCTCCTTGCCCTGCACGATTTCGAGTAGCGACCAGGTCAGCGCGTTCACATCCCGGGCGTTGAGTCCCTGGATCACCGGTTTCAGCCCGCCGAGCAGCAGGTCCAGATCGAGGGCCCCGACAGTGTTCTGCACCGGCAGCTGCCCACCGGCGGGCAGGGCGTTGCCGGGTTTGTCGGTGAGTTCGAGATAGCGGTCGCCGACGAGGTTGAGGTAGCGCACGGCCACCTGCGTGCCGGTGGTCAGCGGCAGCGCGCGGTCGGCGTCGAAATCCACCCGCACCCGGTGGTCCCGCTCCAGCGTGACACCGCGCACCGAGCCCACGACCACACCCGAGACCCGCACGGTGTCGCCGTCGCGCAGGCCCGACGAATCGGCGAACATCGCCGAGTACTCGGTGGTGGATCCGCTGCGGTACTCCCCGAACACGATGATCAGGCAGGCGGAGAGCACCACCATCACCGCGGCGAAGATGCCGAATTTCACCAGCGGGGTGTTCCGATTGCTCATCACGGGGCTCCCTTCCCGGCGGCAGCCGGACCGAACAGCGCCCGCGCCAGCGATTCGGTGTTCAGGGTCAGCCCGGACCGGAACGGCCCGGCGTGCGGATTGGCGCCGATATCGGTGACCACGTACGGCGGGAAATCCTCGTAGCCGACCGGCAGCATCGAACACTGCGGCCCGCCCGAGGCCGCGACCTTCGGCAGATGATCCGGATAGCGGTAGGGCTCCACGCCCCAGAGGAAGTTCGCCGACAGGCCGATACCGGGCACCTTCACCGGATCCACGGACGCCAGATAGCCGAGGCCGTCCAGCGCGCAGGTCAGGGCCTGCCGGTAGCGGTTGGTGAGGTCGGTGGTCGGGACCAGGACGTCGAGGGCGCTCGCCAGCGCCGGTCCGTTGTCGCCGATCACCCGGTTCCCGGTATCGGCCAGACCGATGAGACTCATGAGCAGGACGTCGAGCTGCTGTTGTTCGGCCACCACGGTATCGCTGAGCGCGGTGGCGTTGCCGACGGTCTGCATGAGGGCGGGCGCCGAATCCGCGTACACTCCGGCGACCTGCGGCGCCATCGCGAGATCGGCGCGCAGTGCGGGCAATCCGGGCTCGAGTTTCGCCAGGAACGCCTCCAGATCGACCATCATCTGGCCCACCCGGTCACCGCGCCCGCGCATCGCATTGGCCAGCGCGCCGAGCGTCTCGTTGAGTTTCTCCGGCTGGATCTCGCCGAGCACCTCGGTGAGCTGCTGGAACACCGTATTGATCTCGACCGTCACACTGTCGGCGGCGAACACCTGGCCGGGTTCGAGATGACGGTCCGAGGGCTGGTCGGGCGGTACCAGCTGGATGTACTTGGCGCCGAACACGGTGGTAGAGGCGATATCCACGGTGACATCGGCGGGAATGCGGTCGAGTTGGCCGCGGTCGATGGCCAGTTCGATCTCGGCGGTGCCGTCCGGGCGTTCGGCGATCGACTGCACCGCGCCGACGGTCACTCCGCGCAGTTTGACCTCGGCGTCCGGGTACATCACCAGACCGGCCCGTGGCGACCGCACCGTTACGCCGACGGTATCGGCGAACGCACCCTGGAAGAGGGCGACCGCGAGGACCACGACGGCCGTTCCCGCGGCGACCGCCAGCAGACCCGCGGCGGGCCGGCCCGCCGCGGACAGCGGCCGGAGCCGATCCCGCCAGCGTCGCCCGGCGGCGGGAGCCGACGGGTGCGGCCCCACCGCCGGCCGATCCGGCCAGGACTGATTTTCCTTTGCCACCAGCGCCATCCCTACCCCGACAGCTCGAAGTTTCCGTTGGACCCGTACACGGCCAGCGAGACCAGCAGCGTCACCGATACGACCGCGATGAGCGAGGTGCGCACCGCGTTGCCGACCGCGGTCCCGACACCGGACGGACCGCCGGCGGCGAAGAAGCCGAAGTAGGTGTGGATCAGCAGGATCGTGATCGCCATGAGGATCGCCTGCAGGAACGACCAGATCAGGTCGATCGGGTTGAGGAAGGTGGCGAAATAGTGGTCGTAGAGTCCGGAGGACTGTCCGAGGATCACCACAGTGGTGAACCGGCTGGCCAGGAACGAGGCGATCACCGCGATCGCGTACAGCGGGGTGATGGCGATCATCCCGGCCATGATCCGGGTGCCGACCAGGTACGAGATCGGCTCGATGGCAATGGATTCCAGGGCGTCGATCTCCTCGTTGATACGCATGGCGCCCAGCTGCGCCGTCACGCCTGCGCCGAAGGTCGCCGCCAACCCGATACCGGCCACCACCGGCGCCGAGATCCGGACATTGATGAACGCGGACAAAAAGCCCGTGAGCGCCTCGATTCCGATATCGCCGAGGGAGCTGTACCCCTGTACCGCGAGGGTGCCGCCGGTGGCGAGGGTCAGGAAACTGACGATCACCACCGTGCCGCCGAAGGCGGCCAGCGTGCCCGCGCCCATACTGATCTCGGCGATCAGCCGGATGGTTTCGCGCTTGTACCGCCAGGCCGCCAGTGGCGCGGACGCCAAGGCCTTCACATAGAAGATGGCATGGTCACCGACCCGGCCCAGGATGTCCACCGGTTTGCGCAGGCGGCGGATCAAGACCGGATACCGAGCCGTCAGGACCTCGGAGGCTGTCATCGGATACCTCCTCTCATCCGGTCGTCAACTGGATGCCGATCGCCGTCACCATCACATTGATGACGAACAGCGACATGAACGCGTAGACAACGGTCTCGTTGACCGCATTGCCGACCGCTTTGGCGCCACCGGTGACGATCAGCCCGCGATAGCAGGCGACGATCCCGGCGACCAGCCCGAACAGCAGGGCTTTCACCGACGAGATGATGACCTCGTTGATACCGGTGAGCAGCGTGATACCGGCGACGAAAGCGCCCGGGTTCACGTCCTGTACATAGACCGAGAAGACGTATCCGCCGAGCACCCCGATAATGCAGACCAGGTTGTTCAGCAGGAGTGCGACCAGGCCGGAGGCCAGCATGCGCGGGGTGACCAGACGCTGGACCGGGTCGATCCCGAGCACCTCCATGGCCGCTATCTCCTCCCGGATGGTCCGGGAGCCCAGGTCGGCGCACATGGCGGTGGCCCCGGACCCGGCCACGATCAGCACCGTCACCATCGGGCCCACCTGGGTCACCGCGCCGAAGGCCGCGCCCGCCCCGGAGAGGTCGGCGGCGCCGAGTTCGCGCAGCAGGATATTGAGCGTGAAGCTGACCAGCACGGTGAACGGAATCGCGACCAGGAGCGTGGGCACCAGCGAGACCCGCACGATGAACCACGCCTGTTCGAGGAACTCGCGGGTCTGGAAAGGGCGGCGGAAGGCGAATTTCACGGCGTCGGCGGTCATGGCGAACAGCCCGCCCACAGTCTGGAGAGGTCCGGCGACGCGATCCTTGGCCCGGATCCAGACCGGGGTGCGGGTGGTCATCCGAGCCTCGCGGTGCCGCGAGTCGAAGCCGGGTCGTTCGGGCGGTCCCCCGGCGGGCCCGGGATCCACCCGGGCAACGAGGAATTCGGCATCGAAGTGCTCCTGTCGAACGATCGACGGCTCGGTGGGTGTTCCGGACGGCGTACCCCCACCGGGACGGGGCGGCTCCGGACGAGCCGCGGCGCGACGAGCGGTACCCGGGGGACGGCTACGGATCAGGATCCGATGGCTGCGGCCGTCTCAGTCGGCATGCTGTCGCATATCTCGGTACGGAAATGTCATTCTCAATTTCCAATAGGATGGCATCCGAATTGGGAGAATTCAATACTTGTCGGCAAGTTGCCCGGAATACCCAGGCAGACCGGGCAAACGGCTGCGCGACCGCGGCGAAACCGCCTCGAACAGGCATGATCCCCCACCGCACGGTCGGCGAAACCCGCGCGTCAGCCCCCGGGCGACTCCCGAGTTGTGAAATTCAACGTTTCAAAATCCCCCGACACTTCGGACCCGGATTGAATTCGCACGAATGCGTACGAAACGCTTTAGAGATCACGCGATCCCGCACCGAACCGCGAACGGAATAACAGCGGCGCCACCCCGCCTCCCACCTGTCCGGCCCAGGGACCGGCCACCTGCCGCCGCACCACTGTCCGGGTCGGCGCGATACCGCACCGACCCGGCCCGCCACTACCGCACCCCGACGGGATCACCCACCGCGGGATGCGCCGACGAAAGCTCAGACCGCGGGCACCAGGTCCGCGCAGAACGGCGCGTACTCCATGGCACCGCTGCGGAAGATCTCACTCGGCGTCACCGCGGTGGGCGACAGCCCGGCCGCCACCATCGCCTGCGCCTTGAACGCCCGCGCCGCGTAGCTGAGCCGGTGCAGCACCGGGTCCACACCGTGATCCTGACCGGCCGGCCAGCCGTCACCCCAGACGACGACCTCGATCCCGCGATCCTCGAGTGCCCGCAGTACACCCTTGCGGGCCCGGCCGTCCCGGCTACAGACATCGGCATTGACGGCCAGGGCCTGCGGCAGCCGGCCGGGCACCTCCGTCGCCAGCACCGCGTCGAGTTCACGCACCTCGGCGCCGAGAATCTTCAACGGCCGGGTATCGGAGGGTTGCGCGAGCAGGACGGTCACATCCCAGCCGGCCACCGATCGATCGAACAGCCACCCGCCGGCGAACTGGACCGCATCGGCCACGGTCGCCGCCACCACATCGAGCCGGTACCTCATCACATCTCCTTCGCCGCCAAGTCGCGGGCCAGCGACTCGGTGTAACCGTTGAATACGTCGGCCAGCGGGATCGAACGATCGAGCAGCCATGAGATCTCCATTCCGTTCAAGAAGGCCACGATTTCCACGGCACGCATCCGTGGATCGATATCGCGCCGGTACCGGCCGCTGTCCTGGCCTCTCCGGATCGCCTGGACGACGAGTTCGACAGCCGTATGCCAGCGATCGAGCATTCGATCGTGCAACGGCGCCTCGGGCATCAGGTTTTCGACGAGCAGCACCACAAAGGTGCCGACCAGTTCCGGATGGCGTTCCATCCGGGTGACCACCTTGCGGATCTCGACCACGAGGTCACCGCTGATATCGGCGTCCTCGAGATCCTGGGCGTCGCGGGCATCCAGAACGGCGTGCAGCAGTTGCTCTTTCGAGGAGAAGTGGTGCAACAACCCCGCGGAGGTCACTCCGGCCTCTCCGGCGATCTGCGCGAGTGTGGTCCCGCGCCAACCATTTCGGGTGAGCAGTCGCTGCGCGACGGCGAGGATGCGTTGCCTGCGGTCTTCTCCCTTGGCGAGAAGTGAGGCGTAAGGACGAGGAGCTGTCATGGCCCGAACCCCGATCTGACAAACCTAGTGAACACACAGTAGGTTGGTTTCAGGCCTGTGACAAGGGTTACAAGGAAGTTGCCCCGGCAATGGGCCTTCACAGGCGAATCGCGGTCGCGACCGATTCGGAATCCACCGAGAGCACCTGTTGCGCGGCCCGGCGTGAACCCCTGATGAAAATAGCATTCTCCCTGCACTAGCCGCAGAAGAACAACCAAATCCAGGCACACCGATAGAACGTCACTCTCCTAATGTGATAATGTCGTTTTCAGCTTGGCGGGTGACCACCGGGACCCGGCCGCGCGCAGCACCGATCACCCGAGGCGACCGGCCATACGGAATCGGCATGACACCGTGACGGCAACGGCAGCCCGGGACCACGACCGCCGACGGCAGATTCGCGAATCAAACGATCCATTGGAGGGTCACGATGCCGACTTCGCCCAGCAGTGCCCAGCTCTACCCGCCGCAGGGTTTCGGCCCGCCGAAGGATCGCCGGGGCCATGCCGAGGGCACACTCGGACTCCCCGCCGGCACCGAGGTCTTCTCCGCCGACAATCACATCTCCCTCGCGGACGACATCTTCTACGAACGATTCCCCGAGGAGCTCCGGGACAAGGCGCCGCGGGTGTGGTACGAGGACGGGGCATACCAGATCGGGCGCAAGGGAAAGTCGTTCCTGCCGGGTGATTTCAGCCGGGTGCTGATGCAGTACGACCCCCTCGACGGCTCCGGGAGCGGTAACCTCGAGGCCCGGGTGGCGGATCTGCGCGCCGACGGGATCGACAAGGAATTGGCCTTCCCCAATTCGCTGCTGGCGCTGCTCTTCTATCCCGACAAGGCGGTGCGGGAGCGCTGTTTCCGCATCTACAACGAGTACATCGCCGAGGTGCAGGAGCGCTCCGGCGGCACGCTGTACGGCGTCGGACTGATCAACTGGTGGGACGCCGAGGGAGCGCGCCGCACCCTGACCGAGTTGAAAGCGCTGGGCCTCACAACGTTCCTGCTGCCGCTGTCGGCCGGCAAGGACGACGACGGCAATGTCATCGATTACGGCAGCACGTCGATGATCGGCGTCTGGGACGCCATCGAGGAATCCGGGGTACCGGTATCGCACCATATCGGCGAATCCCCGCTGTCCGCTCCGTGTGAGGTGAACAGTGTCGTGGTCGGCATGATGCACAATGTGGCCCCCTTCCGGGAGCTGTTCTCCAAGTACCTCTTCAGCGGGATCATCGACCGGCACCCGGGTCTGCAGATCGGCTGGTTCGAGGGCGGGATCAACTGGGTCGCTTCGGCCCTCCAGGACGCCGAGCATATGAACGCGTCCTACCGGCACATGTACAACCGCCCGGTGGAACACGAGGTCCGCCACTACTGGCAGAACCATATGCGGGCCTCGTTCATGGTGGACCCGCTGGGTCTGGCCGTCGTCGACCAGATCGGTGTCGACCGGGTGATGTGGTCCTCGGACTATCCGCACAACGAGAGCACCTTCGGCTACTCCGAGCAGTCGCTGGCCGCGGTCGTCGAGGCGGTCGGTCCCGAGGACGCCGCGCGCATCGTGAGCGGGAACATCAAGGAATTCCTCGGTATCTAGGCGCCGAGGGCGAGAAGGACCGATTTCGATGACCGCATTCCCCGCCGCGACCAGCGCGGCGATCGATATACCCGACCTCCCGGATCGCGCCCGGATGCGCCGGGAGACCGGGGCACGCCTGCGTTCGGCCATGGCCGAACGCGGAGTGGACGCGGCGATCCTGCTGCTGAACAACAATGTCGTCTACGCGACCGGCGCCAACTGGCCGCTCGGGGACGCCGGCCTCGCCCACGTCGAGCGACCGGTCGCCGTGGTCACGGTGCACGACGAATGGCCACATCTGTTCCTGCCCTTCCGGGCCGGCGCCGCGGCCGAATCCGACCTGCCCGAGGACCATCTGCATCCGCCGGTATATCTCGAATTCGACGAGGGGGTCACGGATTTCGCGCGGAAACTGGCCGAACTGGTGCCCGCCGGGTCCACCTTCGCGGTGGACGAGTACACCGGCGCCATGCTGCGGGCGCGCGACCGCCTCTTCCCGGGTGGGAAACCGGTGGACGCCGCCACGGTCATCGGCCCGGCGAAGCTGATCAAAACCGCCGACGAGCTCTCCTGTATCCGCAAGGCCTGCCGGATCACCGAGGAAGCGATCGTCGACATCCACACCGGACTCGCGCCCGGGCAGCGCCAGATCGACCTGTCCGCGGGTTTCGTGCGGCGCGCGTTCGAGCTCGGCGCCACTGCCACCATGCTCGACGCCATCTGGCAGGTCATGCCGGAAACCAAGGCCGACGGTGTCTGGACCAAGCACGGTGATCTCGCGTTGCCGCTGCTCACCACCGAGCGGGAACTCGCCGCCGGCGATGTGCTGTGGACCGATGTCAGCATCACCTACAACGGGTACTGCTCGGATTTCGGCCGCACCTGGATCGTCGGCCGGGACCCGACGCCGCGCCAGCAGGCGCAATACCGGAAATGGCGGGAGATCCTGGACGCGGTACTCGCGCAGATCCGGCCCGGCGCGACCGCGGCCGAACTCGGTGCTGCGGCCACCGCGGCGGCCGGGGGGCATCGCCCCTGGCTCCCCCATTTCTACATATCGCACGGAATCGGCGTGAGCGCCGCCGAGGTGCCGATGATCGGCACCGATCTCGGCGCCGAATTCGACGAGAACTTCGTGCTCCGACCCGGCATGGTGCTGGTCCTCGAACCCGTGGTGTGGGAGGACGGCACCGGCGGCTACCGCAGTGAGGAGATCGTGGTGGTTACCGACGGAGGCTTCGCGCCTCTCACCGACTACACCTATGCCCCCTATGGCGATTGAGATCCTGCCGGACGATCGCGCGCTGCGGGTGGGACGCCGCGAGCGCGTGCTGGCACAGATGCACGCCCACGACCTCGATGTACTCATCGCCGGACGGCAGGCCAATGCCCGCTATCTCTCCGGCGCGCCCCAGCTGTGGGTGGCGGGCACCCGGCCGTTCGGGCCGGTGGCCCTGCTCGTGCGGCGTACCGGCGCCGTCCATCTGCACAGCACCTGGGACGAGGGGATCCCCGAGGACATCCCGCACGAGAACCTCTACGAGACCATGTGGGATCCCCGCAATCTCGTTGCCGTGCTGCGGGATATCGACGGTGCGGCCGACGCCCGGCGCGTCGGGACCGATGCGCTCTCCCCCGGTTTCGCCGAGCTGCTGCCCACCGCGTTCCCGAACGCCGAGATCGTCGACGGTGAACTGGCCTTCCGGGCGGCCCGGCGGATCAAGACCGCGGACGAGATCGAAACCCTGCGCGCCGGACTGCGGGTCGCCGAACAGGGACTCGCCGCCGGACTGGCCGAACTCGCGCCCGGGGTCACCGAACAGGGGCTGGCCGGAGTCCTGCTCGAAGCGTGCGCCGCGGGCGGGGTGAGTACCCCCGCCACCCAGGACGCGGCATGGGTGACCGCCCGGGACCATCCGTGGCGGCGGGCCACCGCGGACCGGCGGGTCCAGGAGGGTGATCTGGTCGCCTTCTCCTCCGGGGTGCTCGCCGACGGATATATCGGGGAGGTCGGGCGCACCTGGCCGGTCGGGCCGGTGACTCCGGCGACGGCGAAACTCTACGGCCGCTGGCGCCGGCTGTGGGACGGGCTCGTCGCGGCCTGCCGGCCGGGCGCACCCGCGGCCGGGCTGCTCGACGCCTATCTCTCCGCCGGCGAGCCGCTCCCGGCCCTGCCCGTGGCCCGCGGTCTCGGCATGGGTTTCGACCCGCCGGTCGTCGCGCCCGCCCTGCGACGCACGGCCGAGGCCGAGATCCTCGAACCCGGCATGGTGCTCGCCGTGACCGGTTATGTCTGGGCCGAGGGAGTGGGCGCGGTATTCGGCCGCGACGCCGTACTCATCGGCGCGGACGGCCCGCAGATCCTGACCTCGAGCCCGCACTGGGAGCCGCGATGACCACCCGCACCCCCGGCAACGGAGTCCACGCCGACGACGACGGGAGCACCCGGGACGCAGGGCCCACGCGGCCGACCGCCGAGGAGATCATCCGGTACGCGAAGGATCCCGCGACCCGCATCGCGACCATCACCTTCGATCGGCCGGAACAGCTCAATGCCCCGACCATGGCCGCCCGCCTCCGCTACGGCGACCTGATCCACCGGGCGAGCATCGACGACGAGGTCAAGGTGCTGGTGATCCGCGGCGCGGGTGACGATTTCGGGTCCGGTGCCGACCTCGGCGAGTTCATGGCGGTGCAGAACGACCCGGATCAGGGACCGCGGCTGAGCGAATACAAGATCGGGCCCGACGAGGTCAGGTATCCGCCCAAGGAATCGTTCCGGCACGGCGCCAGCATCAGTCAGTGGTACGCCAATGCCCAGGCGGGCTGCCGGAGCCTGCAGGAATTCAAGAAGATCAGTATTGTCGAGGTCAAGGGCTACTGCTACGGCTGGCACTTCTACCAGGCCGCGGACGCCGATCTGGTGATCTCCGCCGACGACGCGCTGTTCGGGCATCCGTCGTTCCGCTATTACGGCTGGGGCCCGCGGATGTGGACCTGGGCGCAGACCATGGGCCTGCGCAAGTTCCAGGAGATGGTGTTCACCGGCCGGGCCTTCTCCGCCGCGGAGATGGCCGAGTGCAACTTCCTCAACAGTGTCGTGCCCCGGGCGGACCTCGAGGCGGAGACCGACAAGTACGCGCTGGCCTGCGCGCGCAACCGGCCCACGGACACGGTGTTCATGCAGAAGGTCTTCTTCGAGATCATGAAACAGCAGCAGGGTGAGTACATGGGCAGCCTGCTCAGCGGCTTCTTCGAATCCATGGGCGGCCATATCCACGCCGACGACAACGATCTGATGCTGGACAACGCCTTCGACGGTGGCCTGAACAATTCGGTCAAGGACAACGACAGCCGGTTCCCGCCGGAATTCCGGCTGAGCAAATCGGGCCGCCGGAAGAAGGAGTAGCGGACCGCGTCCGCATTTCCGGGGGATCGACCGCACCGGCCCGGGCGTGCCGGTGTGCTGCACCCGCACCACAGTGCGGGTGCAGCGTGGTCTCCAGGGTTGGCCACGCCCGCAGTCCCGGCACAGGAATCGAGAGAGTCATGACAGCGAATCGGGCATCGGGCCGATACGGCCCCCCGGAAATGTCACCGCTGGCGGGTTACGTCGTGGTCGATCTGTCGAGCGGGATCGCCGGCGCGTACTGCACCAAACTCCTCGCCGACGCCGGCGCCCGGGTGATCGCGGTCGAACCACCGGAGGGCAATCCGCTGCGCCGCCGGACGATCTCCGGGGCGGCCCTCGACGACGGCGGCGACGGCGCGCTCTTCGCTTTCCTCGCCGGTCACTCCCACAGCGTGGTGGCCGATCCGCGCAGCGCCGCGGACCGCGATCTGCTCGACCGGCTGCTCGCCGGCGCCGACGCGGTCGTCTGGTCCCCCGGGCCCGGCACCGCCGACCGCCCCGAGCACGCTCCCGCCACACTGCGCGACCGTCATCCCCATCTCGTCGTCACCACGATCACGCCGTTCGGCCTGGACGGCCCGTGGGCCGGGCGGGCCGCCACGGAGTTCACGCTGCAGGCCTGGTCGGGCGGTATCGTCGGCCTCGGCCGCGGCGCGCCCGAACGGGCCCCGCTGCATATCGGCGGCGATGTCGGCGAATGGTTCGCCGGCGCGCACGCGGCGGCCGCGCTGCTCACCGCCCGGCAGCGCGCGCTCGCCACCGGCACCGGTGAACTGGTCGACCTGTCGATGCTGGAAACCCAGATCCTCGGGCTCTCCTACTATCCGGTGTCCTTCTACGAGACGCTGAACCGCCCGTTCCGCACCCAGCGCCGGCTGAGCCGGCCCGGGGTGGCCACCGCCGCCGACGGTCTGATCGCGGTCGGGTGCGGTACCGCGCAGCAGTGGTTCGATCTGTGTGTCATGGTCGGGCATCCGGAATGGATCGAGGAGGACCCGACTCCCGCCATCACCGAACGCACCAACGAGAAAGCGGCCGAGATCGCCGCCTGGTTCGCGGCGCACAAGGTCGACGAGATCCAGGAGTTGGCCACGGCGTTCCGGATCCCGAACAGTCCCGTGGCCGACGGCGCCACCGTCACCGAGCTGGATCAGCACCGCGCCCGCGATTTCTTCACGGTGCACCCGGGCGGCGGATTCGTCCGGCCCGGACCGCCGTTCCGGTCCCGGCCGCCGCTGTTGCGTGCGCCGGCGGCGGCGCCGCGGCTGGGCGAGCACACCGAGCGGTACCGCCGCGCCGGATCACCCACCCGCGTGGTCCCGCCCGGCGCCGCCACCACGAAACCGCTGCCGTTCGAGGGTCTGCGGGTACTCGATATGACCACGTTCTGGGCAGGCCCATCGTGCACCCATTTCCTGGCGATGCAGGGTGCGGAGGTGATCCATGTCGAATCGGCCCAGCGTCCCGACGGGACCAGGCTCATCGCCGGGGTGCCGATCGACGAGGACCGGTGGTGGGAGAAGTCGGGGATCTTCACCGGCCTCAACACCGGAAAGCGCGGGATCACCGTCGATTTCCGAAAACCGGCGGGCCGCGAGATCCTGCGCAGGCTTGTCGCCTCCTGCGAGGTGATCGTGGAGAACTACACGCCACGGGTGATCGAACAGATCGGTCTCGACTGGGACGCCGTGCGGGCGTTACGCCCCGATGCCGTCATGGTCCGGATGCCGGGGTTCGGTCTCGACGGTCCCTGGCGCGACAATCCGGCCTTCGCCTACGTGATCGAGGACGCCTCCGGGCTCACCGCGCGTACCGGATACCCGGACCAGAACCCGGTCGAGCCCTACAGTCTCGGCGACCCGAACGCCGGCGTACACGCCCTCGTCGCCCTGCTGCTGGCCCTCGAACACCGGCGCCGCACCGGCGAAGGAGTACTGGTGGAGGCGGCCATGGTCGACGCCGCCCTGAACATCACCGCCGAGCAGGTCATCGAATACTCCGCCTACGGTGCGCTGCTGGAACGCGCCGGCAACCGGGGTCCGCACGCCGCGCCGCAGAACCTCTATCGGGCCGCCGGACTCGACGAATTCGGCCGGCCCGACAACTGGATCGCTCTCGCCGTCGCCACCGATGAGCAGTGGGCCGCGCTCGTGGACGTCCTGGGGCGGCCCGGCTGGGCGACCGACCCCGGACTGCGCACGGCCGCGGGCCGCCGGGCCCACCACGACGCGATCGACGACCACCTCGCGGAATGGTTCGCCGGTCAGGAAGCCGGTGCGGTCGTCGCCCGCCTCTGGGACGCCGGAATACCGGTGGCCGAAGTACTACAGCCACACCGCCAGTCGGAGATTCCCCAGTTGCGCCACCGCGAGTTCTTCGAACCCGTCGCGCATCCGGTGAATCCGACCGCGCGGCACAGCACGGTCCCCGCTCGCTATTCCGCCGGTCCCGGCCGCTACCACCGTGCCCACGCCCCGCTCCTCGGCCAGGACAACCACGCGGTACTGGCCGAACTCGGCTACAGCACGGCGGAGGTGGCTGCTCTCGAACGCGACGGGGCGGTGGGCGGTACGCCACAATTCTGATCCATATTGACAATATGATGTCGTATTGACAGGATGTTGTCATGACATCGAAAATCGTGCACGTGGCCGTCTTCGACACCCTCGCCGACTGGGAAGTGGGTGCGGCGACAGCGCATATCAACAATGACGCCTGGCACCGCGAACCGGGCGCCTACCGCACCCGTACCGTCGGCGTGAGCACCGAGCCCGTCACCACGATGGGTGGTATGCGGATCGTGCCCGATATCGCCCTCGCCGAGCTCACCCCGGCCGACAGCGCCATGCTCATCCTGCCGGGCGCCACCGGCTGGGAACTCGGCGAACTGGATCCCTTCGCCCAGAAAGCCCGCGAATTCGCCGCGGCCGGCGTCCCGGTCGCCGCGATCTGCGGCGCGACCTTCGGTCTCGCGCGGGCGGGCCTGCTCGACGACCGCCGGCACACCAGCAATGTCGCCGCATTCCTGGCCGCCAGCGGGTACGCGGGTGGTGACCACTATGTCGACGAACCAGCGGTCACCGATCGCGGGGTGATCACGGCGAATTCCACCGCGCCCTTCGAGTTCGCGCGCGAAGTGCTGGCCGCCCTGGAGATCTACGAACCCGAGGTGCTCGACGGCTGGTACCGCCTGTTCAGCGCGGGAGATCCGGCGGGCTATGCGGTTCTGGCGGAGTACGAGGCGCGGCAGGCGGCGGTCTGAGGTCCAGGCACCGTGCAGAATCCCGAACAGCAGCTGTTCAGCTCGGCCGCCCTCACCTCGTTCCGGCTCAACGGCCAGTTCCTCGCGATCGCCGAGAGCCTGGCCGGCCCGGCCGGCCTCACCGCCGCCTGGTGGCAGGTGCTGGGCGCCGTACTGCACGAACCGCTCCCGGTGGCAGGCATCGCCCGGGCGATGGGCGTCACCCGGCAGGGAGTGCAGCGGATCGCCGACCTGCTGGTGGAACGCGGTCTCGCGGAATACCGGCCGAATCCGGCGCACCGCCGCGCGAAACTGGTCGCGATGACGGACGCGGGCCACGCGGCCGTGGCCCGGATCACGCCGCGGCACGCCGAGTTCGCCGCCCGGCTCACGGCCGAACTCGGTATCGAACGCCTGACCGAGATCGTGGCCGCGCTCACCGACCTCTCCACCGCCGTGACAGTGCTCGAACCGCCGGAATGAGCCGGCCCGCGCCCGGGACCGTCAGATGCCGGCGAGCCGGCGCACGATGGACAGCGGCAGCACCTTCATCGCGTAGGCCAGCGGTACCCACGGCCACGCCGGGCAATAGGCCTTGAACCGCCGCTTCTCGATGGCCGACACCATGGAGCGGACCCCG
Source organism: Nocardia rhamnosiphila NBRC 108938 (assembly GCF_000720425.1). Lineage (GTDB taxonomy): Bacteria > Actinomycetota > Actinomycetes > Mycobacteriales > Mycobacteriaceae > Nocardia > Nocardia rhamnosiphila. The sequence goes on from NZ_JOAJ01000002.1 coordinate 574,225, forward strand.
GTGCGGGTATCGACCAGAAACGTGGGCGGGTGTGCGGCTTTGTCGTTCATCTCCGAGGAGATATAGCCCGGGAAGATGATCGACACATCCACGCCCGGAACCCGTTCGGCCGCGATGCCCTCGGCCAACGCCGCCACGCCGGCCTTGCTCGCGGCGTAGGCGGTCATCGTCTTGGGCATACCGCGGACCGCGGAGATCGACGAGATCACCACGAGATGACCGCCGCCCTGCGCGCGGAAGATCTTCATGGCCGCCTCCATCTGGGCCATTGCGCCGAGGAAATTGGTCTGGACGGTCTGCCGGTTGGGGCGGTCGCCGCCCTTCCCGAACGGCACCCCCTTCCCGAGGCCGGCATTGACGATCACCCGGTCGAGCCGGCCGAGATCGGCGGCGAAACCGTCGAAAACCTTCGGCACCGCATCGAAATCGGTGACATCCAGTTCGGCGACCCGCACCCGGGCCCCGGGATGCGCCGACTCGATCTCTCGGGCCAACTCGTCGAGCCGCTCCGTGCGCCGAGCGCACAGGGCCAGGTCGTAGCCGGCAGCGGCGAACTGCCGCGCCATTTCGGCGCCCAGGCCCGAACTCGCGCCGGTGATGAGGATCGAACCTTTGCCCACTGTGCTGCGTCTCCTGCGGTCGGGCCGGCACCGGTGCCGGGTGCGGCGTTGTCCGGCGGTGCCCCGAGCCTAACGGCTGCACGGACGCCCACCCGTCGGTTCGGGCGCAGACAGCCGACGCGTGGCACCAGGCGGCCGGGCACAGCACGGCCGCCGGTACCGACTCAGCGTGCGGCCCGGATCCGTTGCGAGGCCGGGGCCACAAACGGGGTGAGGGCCTGTTCGATCTGCTGGTGCGAGGGCCGGCTGTACCGGCGTCCCGGCAGTCCGTCCTCGGGCGCGCCGGTGGCCGCGCGACACGGATCAGGTTCCGCGGCAGCAGGGTTTGTGCCGAACTCGTCACCGGTGATCTCCATCGCCGCCAGCCGGCTACCGGTGCGGGCCTCGTACACGGTGAGGCGATAGACCGCTGTGAAGAGGTTGAGCGTCCGGCCCACCGGCTGCCCGGGTGCGGGCGGGTATTGGCAGGTGTGGACGAGTTCCCCACGGCGTTCCTGGCCCACACACGCGACCAGTTGCACCGCGCCGGAATCGATCGGACGCCATACCGCGGAGGGCCCGAACGCGGTGTACTCGGGCAGATCCCCGCCGAGATACACCGGACTGGGCCCGGCCGCCGAATACGGTGCCGCGGCCGGATTCCCCTCCCCGCCCGCGCACAACGCACCGTATTCGGCCACATCGAACCGGGCGAAACCGGACGCCGCGAACACCGTCGCCGTCACGGCCGCGAGCGCCACCCCGGCCACCCCCAGTGCCGCCGGATACCGCAAGTTCTTCCCGCGGCGCGCCGGTTCGCCGTAGGCGCGACCGTCCCAGGGCTCTCGCGGTGGCCGGGCAGCCGGACGCGGGCCGGCCGCCGCCCGGCGCGCTCGCGCCGGGACCTCTCGGAGCCCGGCGAGACCCTGTCGTATTCGGGCCGGGACACGGTCACCGATCCGGCGGCCGTGATCGGACTCGGGGGTGGCCGGCGTATCGGCGAAGTCCCGGCCGCCGTGCCCGAGTGAGCGGGACCCGATACGAGCGGGACCGTCCGGCTCGTGGTCCGACGGCGGACCGGCAGATCCGCGCGCCACCGCCGGCTCCGGCGCGGCCTCAGCGGCTGTGCTCCCGTACCCGGCTGTGACAGCCGCCGGGCCCCGCTCGACCGATACCGCCGGCGAGCCGGTCTCCACCCTCGGTTCCGGGCCCGTCCCCCGAGCCGAGCCCCCGAGCCGCTGCCCTGGTTCGGCCGCCGCACCACCGGAAACACCTTCGTCCCGCCCTCGGCCGGTAGCCGCGCCCCGGACAGCCGATTCCCTCGCGGCCGGGCGCCCGACACCGTGCTCCGGCCCGGAAACCCGCTGATTCGAGTCGATCCGACCGCGAGCGGGGATATCCGCGGCCCACATACCGGCCGAGCTCGGCACATCGCTCTCCGGCCGGTGCTCGTCTCCGCTCGGCGACTCCCCGGAACCAGCTGAGCCCTTATCGGTTTCAGGGGTGGTTCCGCCGCGCTCCGGAGGCGGATCCGACGTGACCGTCGGTGCGGTCGGGGCGCCCGAATCCCGGATCGGCGGGGCGGAGCCGGCATCCCGCTCCGCGGACGCAGCCCGCGGCGAAGTCACGAAATCTCCGGTGACGCCTTGTTCCCGGGGCAGGGCGGACGCCGCGGCTATCGCCGCGACAGAGCTCGATTCGCCCCAGGTCATCACCTCCGATGATGCGCCCGACGCAGCACGAATTCCGGCGGCGCCGCCGGGCGCGAAAGCGAACCCCTCCTCGTCGAGTGCGTCCGGATCGGGCAGATACCGTGACACACCCAGGATTTCGAACGCCCGCACGAGGTCCTCGCCGCGCCAGCGCACCGGGCCGGCGGCCGCACGCTCGAAGTATTCCGCCAATCCCTCGGATCGCCCGATCCGGACCAGAACGGTCTCGATACCGTCCTCCGGCGGAGGCGGCGTCCAGCTGATCCGGGAACCGGTTTTGGGGATCAGCACCACGAGAACATCGATATGTTCGGACAGGCCGTGCCGCCGGAAGAGCGCGGCCAGCTCGTTGCGCACTTTGCGCCCGCGCAGTATCGGATTCGGCGTGGCCTTCCCGGTGCGCAGATCCGCGACGCCGTCACCGAGCTGCCAGCGCCCGGTGGGCCCGGTGGTGAGCACCCCGTGCTGGACCGAACCGAAATCGGCCAGTACCACCAGAGTGCAGGCGTACGGCGTCCAGATCAGCAGGTCGGTATCCGGCGCGGCCCGGCGGCGCGAACGCGGTGGCGGCGAGCCGAGTAGTGCCACACCGCCCATCCGCTCGGCGCCCGGACCCCAATCGGATATGAGTCGCCGGACAAAACGTTGAACACTCGACAATTCGGTGCTCTGCACGCGTACAATCACGGCGACCCCTACTTCGGTGACCACGAAACCCGCGCACACCACAGCGGCGCCAGGGACATGTGAAATTCCCTGGCGCACAGTGCGATTGGATGCGCCGCCGTCCATGGTAGCAACACCTGGGACGGCGCACGAGAGCCTGCGCCCGCACGACTGTGCTCGCAGTCGGGCGAAGACCGGCCACCGGGATTCGTATCCACGGACACGCCCGATTCCGCCGGACAGCACCCGGACGGCCGTCCAGCGCGGTACGTTTTATGCACCAGAGCCGGTCTGGTAGTGCGGCCAGCCATCGGTAGAAGCGATGACGCGAGCTGCGCGCGGTTGTCCGGGACCGCTTCGAGGAGAACGACGTATGTCGCAGCACGAGCTATCCCACGAGGTCGTTTCATTGTTCGCGGAAGGCGAGGTACTGCGGCTCGACGCCCAGCCCGTCGACTACGCGATCGTCGCCCTCTATTTCGTCTTCGTCCTCGGTATCGGGCTACTGGCCCGGCAGCGGGTCTCGTCGAGTATGGACTTCTTCCTCTCCGGACGGTCCCTACCGGCCTGGGTCACCGGGCTCGCGTTCATCTCGGCCAACCTCGGCGCGGTAGAGATCATGGGTATGTCGGCCAACGGCGCCGAATACGGTTTCCCCGCTTTCCACTACTTCTGGATCGGCGCGGTCCCGGCCATGCTCTTCCTGGGTGTGGTGATGATGCCGTTCTACTACGGCTCCAAGGTGCGCAGCGTGCCGGAGTTCATGCGCCGCCGCTTCGGCACCGGCGCACATCTGGTGAACGCGCTCAGTTTCGCGGTGGCCCAGGTCCTCATCGCCGGGGTCAACCTCTATCTGCTCGGCACCATCCTCAATGTCCTACTGGGCTGGCCGCTGTGGGTCGCGGTGATCGCGGCGGCGATCATCGTGCTCTCCTACATCACCCTGGGTGGGTTGTCGGCGGCGATCTACAACGAGGTGCTGCAGTTCTTCGTCATCGTGGCCGCCCTGCTCCCACTCACCCTGATCGGGCTGCACCGGGTCGGCGGCTGGGACGGATTGCAGGACAAAGTGGCGGCTTCCCCCGGCGGCCCCGAACAGCTGGACTCCTGGCCGGGTAACGCGCTGTCGGGCTTCGCCAACGATTTCCTGTCCATCCTCGGCATCGTGTTCGGTCTCGGATTCGTGCTCTCGTTCGGGTACTGGACCACCAACTTCGTCGAAGTGCAGCGCGCCCTGGCCACCCATTCCATCGCCGCCGCGCGCCGCACCCCGATCATCGGTGCCTACCCGAAGATCCTCATTCCGCTCATCGTCATCATCCCCGGCATGATCAGCGCGGTGCTGGTTCCGCAGATGGCCCAGTACAAAGCGGCGGTCACCGCGAACCCGGATGTGGAAAGCGACGTCACCTACAACCAGGCGCTGCTCTATCTGATGAAGGACGTCCTGCCCAACGGTCTGCTCGGGGTGGGTCTGGCCGGTCTGCTGGCCGCGTTCATGGCCGGTATGGCGGCCAACGTCTCGGCGTTCAACACGGTGTTCAGTATCGACCTGTGGCAGCAGTACGTGGTCAAGGACAAATCCGACGGCTACTACCTGCGGGTGGGCCGGCTGGCCACGGTGGGCGCCACCATCGCCGCCATCTTCACCGCGTTCATCGCCGGCGGGTTCAGCAACATCATGGACTACCTGCAGACGCTGTTCAGTTTCTTCAACGCGCCCCTGTTCGCCACCTTCATCCTGGGCATGTTCTGGAAACGCATGACACCCACGGCCGGTTGGACCGGTCTGGTGGCGGGTACCGCGGTGGCGGTGACCATCTTCGTGCTGAACGAGACGGAAGTGTTCTCGCTCTCCGGCCAGGGCGTCAGCTTCGTCGCCGCCGGCGCGGCCTTCGTGGTGGATATCCTGGTCAGCGTGGCCGTGACGCTGGTGACCGCACCGAAACCGGCCGCCGAGCTGGTCGGGCTGGTCTACTCGGAGACACCGCGCGAACTGCGCACGGACCCCGAGGCCGCCACCCTGCCCTGGTATCAGCGCCCGGTCCTGCTGGCGGGTATCGCGCTGGTGCTCGTGATCGTCCTCAATATCGTCACCGGATAGGACAACCATCGTGCTCTTCGATATCCGCACCATTGTGGGCAGCCTGCTCGGCCTCTACGGCATCATCCTGGTGATCACCGGACTCGTTCACGACACGGTCGACGAGGAGGCCAAGACCGGCGGTATCAATGTGAACCTGTGGGCCGGCCTGGCCCTGGTGGTGGTCGCCGCGGCCTTCGTGACCTGGGCGCTACTGCGCCCGGTGGCGGTCGACCGGCCCGGTCGGGAATCGGCCGAGGAGAGCACCGCGCCCGGCACCGACTGATCCGGCGAACGCCGGGCACCAGAGAGAGCCCGTCCGCTGTGCAGCGGGCGGGCTGTTACGCGGACCGGCGGCAGCTCAGTCCGGCAGACCCAGTGCGAAGCCGATCGCGATGAGCACACAACTGATGACGGCGACAGCCACGATGATCCACATGGGGCAAGCGTACGAAACCGGACGCACGACCCGGGTACCGGGTCGCCGGTCCGGGCACCGCGGCCCGGACCGGATCGGCCGGAGATCAGGGCACGACCTCGACCACATCACCGGGGTTCAGGTAGTGGTAGACCGCGACGGCACCGGGTTCGGTCAGCCGGATGCACCCGTGCGATTTGTGTTCCACCGGCCCGATGTGGAACGCGATATCGCCGTTGAAGAAGACCGCGTAGTGCATCGGGGCGTTGTGCATGGTGCTCCAGTGGTACAGCTCTTTGAACGCCACGTGGAAGACACCGGGTGGGGTCTCGTAGCCCTGCATACCGTGCGACATCGGCGTCGGCCCGTAGACGACGTCGCCGTCGTCCATCAACCACACCTCGTTGCTGGACAGCCGCAGGCAGGCCCGGGCCGCCGGTGAGCAGGGCGCCTGGGTCGGGATGATGGCCGGTGCACCGGGCACATCCGGCCCGTTCGGCCAGAGTGGATCGGCCAGCGCGGGCGCTGTGGGCGCCAGCGCGGCCGCCGCGATACCGGCGAGTACAGCCGTACGGCATATCCGATGGAGGAACTGTCCGTTGCTCATCTCGTGCCGACCTCTTTTCGTCGATTTGCCGCCGCATCCGGCGAGGGATAGCAAATTCCGAGCGAAATCAGAGACCTACACGAAGGTAACCGAATATGCCGGGCTGTGGGTAACAATTACCGTAGACGCGCCGAAATGGGGCGCGGTCCGGCGATCGTCCGGCAACCTCCACCCACTCAGGCGACACTCCAGCTATCGGGGGTCGAGCCGCGTCGCCGCCCACGTCGCCGACGCTGGTAGAACACCTCCTCCACCGATATGTTGGGCACTTCCTCGACGATCCCGGCCAGTCGCGCGTCCAGCCGGAGCTCGGCGATCCGCCGGTGCAGCCCGGCTCGCCGTTCCGCCGGCAACCCCGCCCAGATCGCGCCGATCCGGCGTTGCGAGGGGTGATCGGCGAGGGCCACCAGCCTGAGCAGTTCCGGCCAGAGGTCGTCGGCGTTGGCTATCTCCGGCAGCTCGGCGATCCGCTCCACCGGCATCCGCACCAGCAGGCCGACGATATAGCGCTGCACATCGGGATGGCTGCGTTCGGCCAGCAGCAGCAGACCCCGCCACGGCCCGGGAGAGAACGCGATCACCAGGGATTCGACGATCGCGGTGAGCGCGGCGGTATTGGCGAAGATCGGGTTCATCGCCATCCGCTGCAGAGCCGGGTGGCCGAGTTTCGAAACGAAGGTCATCAGTTCCGGCGCCGCGCCCTTCTGGATGACATGGGCGGCGAGTTTGCCCAGCGCCTCCGGACTGGCGATCGCGAGCAGGATATCCCCGATCTCGGACACCACGTCGCGGGAAGCGCGCGACATCACCGAGATCGCCGCCTCCTTCAATTCCGGCGAACCGGCCAGCACCGTCTCCATCATTCGCGGGATCCGTCTCGACCGGCCGTCCAGCAACTGGCGCAGTATGTTGCTGATCGCGGGCGCGGAGTACGCGTAGGCGGCGGAGAAGATGATGCCCTCGTCGTCGAGCGTCCCGTGCTCGACCGCCTCGACGAATTTCGGTTTGGCATATTCGAGAAACGGCCCGACGGTGATGTGGTCCTTGCGGCGCAGGACCTCGTTCACGATGGCGACCAACGGCTCGGAAGCCATGATGTCGCCCAGTTCGCCGAGTGCCTTGGGATCCACATACGGGGTACAGTCCGCGGCATACTCCGTTTTGAGCATGGTGAGTGTCTCGGCGGCCGCATCGGGGTATTCGACGCCGACCGCTCCGGCCGCGCGGCCGGTCATCATGGGCGGCACGATCCGCTGGACCAGAGGCAGGGATACCGTGAGGGGAATGATCGGGATCAGGCGCCCGATCCGTTTGAACATCTCACCGTGGTACTCGAAGATCCGGCCCGACATCCGCTGCTCGAGTTCGTGCAGATGTTCGGCGCCCAGTCGTTCGAGGTAGGCGATACGTTCGACAGGCACGTGTAGCGTGCGCGCGAGCAGAATCATCTGCGCGCGGGTGACCAGATCGCTCATCCTTCGAGTTTGTCCCCGAACATGATCCGGCGGGTGATCGTCCGGAACGGCGGGGGGAAGAACCGGATCATTCCGTTGACGGCTTCGATGAGCAGGTCCTTCTCCTGTTGCTGGGCACTGCGGAACAATCCGAGCAGATCCTGGATCTCGGAGTCGGAGAGCATTTCCGACGCGGCAGTGGGTCCGTTCAGTTCGCGGACGAGTTCGGTTTTGGCACTCATTCTGCTCCTGTGTATCGATCAGGGGCCGGCAGCCGCGACAGCCACCGCCGACACCGGGTATTACCCGCCCGACGATATGCCGAATCGTCGTGAACGTAAGGGCATTCACAACTGGTGTTATCTGCCTGCAATTTGTGCTGTGGCACACCGCCGGGGTGCCGCCGACGCTACCGCAGGCCGGTTCCCGGTCCGGCGGGCCGATGAATCCGGTATCAGCGACTCGCGGCCGGGGGGCGCGTCCCGTTCGGCGCCGCCGCCAGATGCCGGCGCAGGAACAGCAGCTGGTGGGCCACGGCGGACTCGAAGAACGGATTGCCCGGCCAGATACCGAAGTGGTCGCAGGGGTAGTGGCGTACCTCGGCCCGTGCCGCGAACGCCGCCCGTGCCGCGGCGTGCGGCGGTGCGCCGCGATCGAAATCGGCGATCTGCACGAGGACGGGCAGGTTCAGCTCGGCGGCCGCCCGCGCGGGCCGATACCCGGGCAGCTGCCACAGCACACCCGCGTCGATTTCGTTGCGCCAGGTGGGTCCGGCGAGGGCGGTGTAGGAGTCGTAGTAGCCGTCCGATGTCAGCGCGGCGATCTCCCAGGGCCGGCCGACGAGCGGGATGAGCCCGGAACCGCCGAACGCCGCGGCCAGCCCGGCCCGGGCGCCGCCGGCCGCTCCCCGCAGTACTCCCGCGACACCGCTCTCCCGCGCCGCCAGTGCTCCCGCCGCCCGGCCGTCGACCAGCGGAGTGACCGACACGATCGCCGCGAGGGCGGCCCGGACGGCGGTCGAGTCGGCAGGTGTGGCGCCGGCGGCGGCACCGGCGGCGAATACGTGACCGCCGGACAGCGACACGCCCCACAGCACCACTCGGCGCGGGTCCACGCCGGGTAGTTGCGCGGCGGCCAGCACCGCGGCCCGGTAGTCGGCCAGCTGCTCCGACATCCGCACCCGCTGGCGCGGCCGGCCCCCACTCGCGCCGAAATAGCGGAAATCGAAGGCGAGGACGTCGATCCCGGCCGCGGCGTAGGCCCGCGCGAACGGTTCGAGTCCGGAATCCTTGGTCCCGCCGAAACCGTGCGCCATGACCGCGACCGGGCGGCCGGACGGGCCGTCGAACTCGGCGGACGTGGCGGGGAAATGCCAGGCGTGGCAGTCCGTGCCGCCGGAGCGGAAGGTCACGGTGGCCGCACCGGCGGTATCGGCCGGGCCCGGGGTATCGCGCAGAGTCATGAGTCGTTCCTCGCTGTGATGGGTGCGGCGGGACCGGTGCCGTAGATCGACCGCAGCCAGACGGTGACCACCGACTCGATGTAGCGTTCCCGGTCCAGTTCCACATCGAAGGTCAATCGTTCGAGCAGGCGCTCGTTGAGCAGGAGCAGCACATCGGCGACGGCGGTGGCGTCACCGCCGGCCGGGGCGCGACCGGCGGCGCGTTCGGCGTCGATCATGGCCGCGATGGACGGGATGAAGGCCTGGCGGTCGGACTCCCACAGCTCGCGCACGCCCGGGGCACTGCGCACGGCCAGCACCGCACCGTAGAGGTGGCGGTGGCGGTCCCAGAACTCGACGAGTCCACGGATGGCCCGCTCGATACGCTGGGCCGGTGCTCCCGCGCCGACGAGAATATCGTTGAGCGCGAAGACTTCCTCGTAGGTCTCCTCCAGCGCGGCCGCCACGGCCGCGGCCTTGTTCTCGAAATAGAAGTAGAAGGCGGATCTGGTGAGCCCGGCACGCCGCGAGATTTCGGCGATATTGACGGTTTCGAGCCGGCCACCGTTATCGCGCAACAGTTCGTCCAGGGCCGCCAGCAGTGCGCTGCGCCGCCGATCGCCGCGCTGCGGGGCCCGGCGGTCGGTGCGCGACCGCGTGGTCATCCCGCCCGGCCCAGCGGAACCGGACCCCGCGCCCGGGCCCGGCGCAGCCCGGCGGGTAGTTCGGTGAGCCGCAGGTCCCGTTCGTAGACGAAGTAGTCCAGCTGCTGGGTGTGCCGGGGCCGGTCCACCACATGACCGGTGAACCGCTGCCGATCGGTTTCGATGACCCGGCGCATCGTCTCCACCGGCGGCGGGCGGTAGTGCCCGGCCGCGTATGCGGCCACCAGCCGCGCCTGGCATTCGACGAACGGGAACAGCGTGGGAAACGGCTGCGCGAACCCCACGAAGGCGAGATCGTCGATACCCGGTTTGAATATGCGCTTGTACAGGGAGATCCGATTGCCCGGAGCGCTGAGGAATTCCGGGTCGAAGAACGGGAAGGTGATGTTGTAGCCGGTGCAGTAGATGATGACGTCGAAATCCTTCGCCGTCCCGTCCTCGAAATGCACCGTGGCACCGTCCAACCGGCTCACATCGGGTTTGGCGACCACATCACCGGAGCCGAGCCGCAGCGGCAGTTCCACCGATTGGGTGGGGTGGGCCTCGAAGAATTTGTGGTTCGGCGCGGGCAGACCGTATTTCACCGGATCGCCGGAGACGAGCGGCGTGAAGATCTGGGTGATCTTGCGCTGCCAGGACAGCGGCACATAGGGCACGGTGCGGAAATAGCGGTCGGCCGGGGTACCGGCGAAATACTTGGGCACCACCCACGCGCTCGACCGGGTCGACAGCCACACCTCGTTCTCCGTACTGCGCGAGGACAGTTCGACGGCGATATCGGCGGCACTGTTACCGATACCGACGATCAGGATGCGCTTGCCGTACAGATCCAGCGGGGTGCGCGGATCGATATAGGAGTGGGAGTGGATGGATTCTCCGGTGAACTCGCCGGGGAAGTCCGGGAAACGCGGATCCCAGTGGTGCCCGTTGGCGACCACCAGCAGATCGAACCGGCGGATGTCACCGGCCCCGGTCTCGATATCCCAGCCGCCGCCCGCGGCCGGGCGGGCGTACTCGACGGCGGTGCCGAATTCGATGGCGCGTTTCAGGTCGAACGCCGCGGCATAGCCCTCCAGGTACTCCTTGATGAGGGTGTGGTGCGGGAAGTCGGGGTAGGACTCCGGCATCGGATAGTCCCGGAAGGAGAGCTGGTACTTCGAGGTGTCGATATGCAGCGAGCGGTACGCGCTGGAGTGTCCGTTCGGATTGCCGAACGCCCAGTTCCCGCCGATGCGGTCGGAGGCTTCGAAGCAGGTGTACGGGATGCCGTAGTCGCCCAGCATCTTTCCGGTGGTCAATCCGCTGATACCCGCTCCGATGACGGCGACGGTGGGTTCGGGCATACGACCTCCTCGGGCACGACGCCGGCGCAATGGCCGACGCGCCGGGTGATACCGGTCACATGGACCCTAGGTACGGATTTGACAGGTGTCAATAAAAATCAACTCTTGTCAGCCCGCCGCGGAGCGGCCTAGTTTGTGAGACACGCCAGAGTCGGCCGGAGCGGGAGGACACCCCATGAGAGCGCTGCAACTCACCGAACCCGGCACCCTGGAGATACGTGAGGTCCCGACCCCCGAACCGGGTCCGGGCGAGCTGCTGATCCGGGTCGGCGCCTCCGGGATCTGCCACTCCGACCTGCATGTCCTCCATCTCCCCTTCAAGGTCCGCGAGGACCCGCTGACCCTCGGTCACGAGATCGCCGGCACCATCGCCGCGGTCGGCGACCAGGTCGCCGGGCGGACGACCGGCGAACGCGGTGTGGTGTACCTGTGCTGGTCGTGTGGACACTGCCCGGAATGCGCGAGCGGCAACGAGAATGTGTGCCGGGCGGCCGGACGGGTCGCCATGCCGCCCTGTCCCGGACTCGGACCCGACGGCGGTATGGCCGAGTACGTGGCCGTCCCGGCCAACTCCTTCGTTCCCATCGGCGATATGGACTTCGTCGCCGCCGCACCGCTGGCCGACGCCGCGCTCACCAGCTACCACGCCATCCGCGGCGCCCGCGACCAGCTCTACCCCGGAGCCACTGCGGTGGTGATCGGAGCCGGCGGGCTCGGTCATGTCGGCATCCAGATCCTGCGGGCGATCACCCCGGTGCGGGTGATCGCGGTGGACACCGATCCGGACAAACTCGAACTGGCGGCGGAATGCGGCGCGCACGAGGGGCTCGCGGCCGACGCGGACACCGCGGCCCGGATCCTCGCCATGACCGGCGGCCGCGGCGCGGAAGCGGTATTCGATTTCGTCGGCGTGGACGCGACCGCGAAGCTCTCGGTCGAATCGGTCGGACCCAACGGGGCCTACCGGATGATCGGGTTGGGCGAGGGCGATCCCGGTATCACCGCGGGCCCCGCGGGCGGTCCGGGGCTGCCGTGGGGCGCGACGGTGCGGAAATCCTACGGCGGCACCAAACGCGATCTCATCGACAGTATCGCGCTGGCCCGGGAGGGCCGGATCGCCGCGCGCACCCGGCAGTTCCCGCTCGAGGACGGCGCGCACGCCTACGAACTGCTCGAACAGGGCAGAATCCGGGGCCGCGCGGTCCTGGTGCCCTGACCGGGCTCATCTCGTGCCGGTCGCCCACATATTGCTGAGCAACGTATGGCTGGGGGTATCGGCCAGCGACTGCGAGGATTCGTAGATCCGCACGTAGGAGGTGGCGTGGATACGCCAGATCCCGTCGGCGCCGCGTCGGTAGCGGTCGGTGTAGTACCCGGCACCGCGGATCAGCACACCGAAATCCGTGGCCAATACCGTGTCCTCGAACAGCCAGCTACCGGTCGCGGTGTCGCCGTCGACGGTGATCTCCGGATGATTGGCCACATGGGTGGTGACGATGCCGGGGCCCATGTTCTCGCGCATGAACCCGACCACCGCGTCGCGTCCGTCGAGGGTGAGCTCCTTGCCCATGGCGTGGGTGCCGTAGCGGGCTTCGATCTCCGGATCCAGCGTGGCGGCGAAATCGTCCCACTGCTTCAGATCCAGAGTGCGGAAGTACCGGTACTTGAGGCCGCGGAGAAGTTCGAGTGCCTGCAGATCCATGGAGCCACCTTGGCACGGCGACCCGAGCGCGGCAAGAACATGTTCTATTTTCTCGCCACGCCGACCTCCCGTTTGCCCTGCCCGGATCGTGGTACTGCGCCGATACCGGACGACAACTCGCGGTACCCGGTCCGTCGCGCCGGCGTTGCCGCGCTTTCCACCAGCGACGGAGACAGCAATGAACAGTGCCGATCTACTCACCGATGCCTTCGATCGAATCCGCGGGGTGGTCCACGAAGCAGTGGACGGACTCGACGAGCAGGCCCTGACCCACCGTCTCGATCCGGCGGCCAATTCCATCGCGTGGCTGGTCTGGCATCTCACCCGGGTACAGGACGAGCATCTGGCGGAATTGCAGGCCACCGAATCGCTGTGGACGGGCCGCGGCTGGTTCGAGCGCTTCGACCTGCCGATCGACCGGGACGCCACCGGGTACGGCGACACCCCCGCCGAGGTGGCGCTGATCAGTGCTCCGCCCGAGCTGCTCACCGGATACCACGACGCCGTGCACGCGCGCACGGTCCGGTTCGTGGCCGCGCTGGACGACCGGGACCTCGACGCGATCGTCGACACGAACTGGGATCCGCCGGTCACGATGGGCGTACGCCTGGTCAGTGTGATCGCCGACGACCTCCAACACGCGGGCCAGGCCGCTTTCGTCCGCGGCATTCTCTCTCGCGCTCCCGCCGGCCGGACGGATCCGGCGGCGACCCACTGATCCCGGTCCGGCCACCGGGCCGGACGCGCCGATCAGTCGCGCAGCGCCTGCTCCCGCAGCCAGCCGAGGGTACGCGAGAGTATCCGGGAGATGTGCATCTGTGACACTCCCAGTTCCTCCGCGATCTGCGACTGGGTGCGGGATTCGAAGAACCGCATCCGCAACACCTGGCGCTCCCGCTCGGACAGCTCGTCGAGCAGGGGTTCGATCGCGAGGTAGTCCTCCAGCCAGCCGTAGGACGGCTCCTCGGCGCCCAGCGATTCCACCAGCGGCAATGCCGCGCTGTCGCCGTCGTCCCCGGTGGCGGGCGCGTCCAGCGAGGAGGCCTGGTAGGCGTTACCGGCGATGAGGGCCTGGGTCACCTCCACCACATCGATCTCGAGTTCGCCGGCGATCTCCTTGGCCCGCGGCACCCGGCCCAGCCGCTGCGAGAGGATCTCGATGGTGGGGCCCAGATTGAGCTGCAGTTCCTTGACCCGCCGCGGCACCCGGACCGACCAGGTGTTGTCACGGAAATGCCGGCGGACCTCGCCCATGATGGTCGGGACGGCGAAGGACAGGAACGACGAACCACGCGAGACGTCGAAACGGTCCACCGCGTTCACCAGGCCGAGCCGGGCCACCTGCAGCAGATCGTCGTAGTTCTCACCGCGCCCGGAGAACTTCCTGGCGATGTGCTCGGCCAGCGGCAGACACCGCCGCATGATCTCCGCGCGCAGCTCCGCGCGGGCGGGGTCGCCCTCGGCGAGGGCGGCCGCTTTGCCGAACAACGGCTCGATATTGTCGTAACTGTCGTGGCCGCGGTGGCGACGCGAAGGCCCGGGATCCGCCCGTATGCCTTCACGCGCCATCGGCGCCTCCTCGGAACCAGCTGAACTCGACATCGGTCGGGTAACCACCACTCGCCACGTCGTAGGGATGCTGTTCCACGCTGACCGAGCGGGTCAGCGTCCGCACGATATGCCAGCCGAATCCCTCCTGATCGCGGAGCGAGTCGACCTCCGAGATCGAGGTTACGCGCACTGTCATGCGATGCTCGTCGTAATCGAAATCGCAGGTCAGACTCGAATCGGGAACAGCTGCCGCAATCAACGACGTAGCCACCTCATCGAGGGCGAGCCGGATATCGGTCACCTCGTCCAGACCGAAATCGGCGATCAGCGATACGGTCTCGGCCAGCGCGCGCAGCATCACCAGCTGCTCCTGCCGGGCCGGAATCCGAACGCCCACCGTCGTATCCGCCGATGTCGTATACACGGAATCGGAGACACTCTCCCCCATGCGCATCACCACCTCGTTCCTACCGCCCGCGCCCCGGCGGGCGGGGGGCGCCCGCCGGGCCCCGTCGGTGCCCGTGACCGTCGGTGACGCCGCGGTTCGTCTTTCCTCGGATGTCGGCCTGATTGTCACATGCGCACATACCCCGGCCGGAATCGCCGAAACCCTGCCCAGTTCACGTGTGATCTATCCGCTCGTGGACGGTCAGCAGCAGATGATCGAATTCGGTGCGCAGCGCAGGGGCGGCGTAGTCCACCGTGGGCAGCTCGGCGACCAACTGCGCGGCCAGCGCCCGGAGTTTGGTGTTGGTCTCCTGAGAGCGCCAGATCAGCACCCGGAACGCCTGGTCGGCGCTGATCCCGTACACCACCATCAACGCACCCTTGGCCTGCTCGATCACCGCTCGTGCCGCGTAGAGGCCCGGCAGCGTGTCCTGCAGAGCCTCCTCCCGCTCCTCGGCCAGCGTTTCGGTGAGGTCGATGTAGTAGCCCGTGGAACCGATCACGGCACCCTGCTCGTCGGTCATCACATCGGCCACCACGATGACGTGCTTGGTTTCCCCGGCGAGATCGACGATGCGGTGCCTGCTGCAGAACGGCGTCCCCTCGGCCACCGATTTCGCGAGAGCGTTCGCCACCTGCGCGCGGTCGTCGGGATGCTTGTGCCCGAGCAGCAGCTCGGTGCTGGGCGTCATCGGCGCCGACGGGTAACCGTGCATCTCGGCGACGGCTTCCGACCACTCCCAGCGTTGGTCGGCGAACCAGAAGCGGAAGGCGCCCGCACACTGCGAAACGCTCCGATCGAGTCCAGTAATTCCTCGGCGACAGCGCCGTCTTCTCGTGACACGGCTCGAGTATCGACCGTGCCCACGCGGAAAGCGACCCCGCCCCGGCCGCTCGAGCGGCCGGGGCGGGGTGTGAGCGCGGGCTGTGGGTCAGCTCGTGAGCGCGCTGTTCAGGCTCGGGAAATACTCGAACTGCGGCCGCACACCGGCGACCTCGAGCGCCCGCTCCACTTCCTTCCGGCCGCTGACCACCCGAAGTTCGACCCCGGCACGCCACGCGGCGGCCTTGGCCTCGGCGAGGATGACGGCGGCGCGGATACTCATGAAAGTGGTGGCACGCAGGTCCAGCACCACGGCGCGGCACAGACCGGCGCGGCACCGCTCGAGCAGCGCGCGCAGTTCTTCGTGTAGTACGGCATCCAACTCGCCTTCTACGCGGGCGACCACGCATTCGGGGTGTTCGGTACTGCGTCGCGACCACATACGACCGGTGGTCACCGGTCGCGGGTCGCGCCTGCGTTGCTGATCGACCTGGCACCGGGCGGTGGTAACCGACATATCAATCCCATCCCTTGCTGGTGGGGATTTCCGGTTGGCGTACGCGCTACGGGCGGATATCGGAACGGGAGCCGGTCCCGCTCATCGAACCCGGGCACCGAGAGATACGCGGTACCGGGATCGGCTGCATGTTTTCAACCTGCCGACCATTCTGGCACGGTCGGCCGACGGTGTACACCGCCGTCGACCCGGGCATATCCGGTCGCCGGCGCCGTCGCGCGGTCGGATGGAGATGTTTATCCCCCGTGCCACCGGCTATTGCGCACAGGCACAAGGCCGGGTCGGACCGGCCGACCGAACAGGGGCGGAGGTTTCCGGAATGGCTTCTCTGACCGCGGTGGCACTGGTGTGCTCACTGAAGAGCTCACCCGCCGAATCCAGCAGCGATCTGCTGGCCCGGCAGGTGCTCGACGAACTCGCCAAGCATGATGTGGCGGGCGAAGTGATCCGGGTCGTCGATCACGATATCCGTCCGGGCGTCAGCGCCGACGAGGGCGACGGCGACGAATGGCCCGCGGTCCGGGCCCGCGTCATCGATGCGGACATTCTGCTCTTCGCGACCCCGACCTGGGTGGGTCATATGTCGTCGGTGGCCCAGCGCGTGCTGGAAAGACTGGACGCCGAGCTGTCGGAAACCGACGACGCGGGACGGCCCGCCCTGTTCGGCAAGGTCGCGCTGACGGCGGTGGTCGGTAACGAGGACGGCGCCCACAAGATCACCGCGGACCTGTTCCAGGGCCTGAACGATATCGGCTACACCCTGCCCGCGCAGGGTGGAACCTACTGGAACGGTGAGGCCATGAGCGGTGTCGACTATCTGGATCTGGACAAGGTTCCCAGCGCGGTCGCCTCCACGAACGCGACCGCTGCCCGGAATGCGGCGCATCTCGCCCGAGCATTGCGCGGAGCGCCCTATCCGGCCGAGTAACGCGCAGCGCGTCCCGCTGCCTCCCAGGGATTCGAAGTTCGATGCCTGCGAAAGGCGAACCATGGTCGAAACACTCACCCCGCGCGAGACCGCCGTCGGCGCGCCCCTGCTCCCCCTGGCCCGCGGCCCGCTGTCGGAGGCCGTACTGACGCTGCTGCGGGACGTATCCGGACGACCGGTACCCGAGGTCCCCGACGATCTCGATCCCTACGGTGACGATTTCCAGCTGACCCTGCACACCTGCTATGAGCTGCACTATCAAGGCTTCCGTGGCGTGGACGCCGGCTGGGAGTGGGATCCGGGACTGCTGCGGATGCGGGCGGAACTCGAGCGCCGGTTCCTCGCCACCCTGCGCGCCGAGGTGCCCGGAGGCGCCGATGTCACAGCGGAACTGGATCGCTTGCTCACCGTCCCCGTGGCCGGCGGTGTCCCGGGCCGGCTGCGCGACGACGGGTCCTGGTGGCAGATGCGCGAGTATTTCGTCCAGCGCTCGATCTACCACCACAAGGAGGCCGATCCGGTGGCCTGGGTGATACCCCGTCTGCGCGGCCGGGCGAAGGCCGGATTGGTGGCAATCGAGTTCGACGAGTTCGGCGGCGGCCACGGAGATCGCATCCACGCCCGGCTCTACGCCGACCTGCTGCGCGGCGCGGGCCTGTCCGACGGCTACCTGCACTATCTGGACGTCGTCCCCGCCTCCATGCTCGCCCTGGTCGACATGATGTCGCTGTTCGGCCTGCACCGTTCGCTGCGGGGCGCGGTCGTGGGCCATTTCGCGGCAGTGGAGATCACCTCCTCACCGGCCTCGAAACTGATGGTCGAGGCGCTGCGACGGTTCTCCGCCCACCCGGACTGCGTCCGTTTCTACAGCGAACACGTGACGGCGGACGCCGTCCACGAACAGGTCGTGCGCCGCGAGGTACTCGACGACCTGTTGGCCCGCGAACCCGGACTGGCCGAGTCGGTGGTCTTCGGAATCCAGGCGACCGATCTGCTCGAGGACCGGTGCGCGGACCAGATGCTCGACCGCTGGCGCGCGGGCGAGAGTTCGCTGCGGACGACGGCGCGGTGAGTCCGGTGTTCGTCAGTGTTCCCGGCGTCTACCGTCCCCAGCCGGATACCCGGCTGCTCGCCCGGGCGATGACCGACGCGGCCCTGCCGCGCGGCGCGCAGGTACTCGACGCGTGTACCGGCACCGGTGCGCTGGCGATCCACGCCGCCCGGTCCGGGGCGGCGGCCGTCACCGCGGTGGACCTGTCACGCGCCGCGCTGGCCTCGGCCTGGTTCAACAGCCGGCTGTACGGGGTGCGGCTGGAACTGCTGTGCGGAGACGTCACCCGGGTGGTCGAGGGCCGCACGTTCGACGTGGTGGTCGCCAACCCGCCGTATGTACCCAGCGAAGCCCATCCGCCCGAGGACGGCCCCGCGCGCGCCTGGGACGCCGGCTGGCACGGCCGCCATCTGCTGGACCCCCTGTGCGAGATGATGCCGCAATTGCTCGCCGTCGGCGGTACCGCGCTGATCGTGCACTCCGCGGTCTCGGGTATCGCCGCCACGCTTACCCGGTTGCGTGCGGGTGGGTTGAAGGCGACCGTGGTGGCCCGCACCGTCATCCCGTTCGGGCCGGTGATGCGCAGCCGGCTGGAGTGGCTGCGGGAACGCGGCCTGATCCAGCCCGAACAAGAGCACGAGGAACTGGTGGTGATCCGTGCCGACCGAACCCGCTGACACACCGCCCGGTCCCGACGAGTTGCTCGCCGCGATCCGCCACGCCGACCCCGCGACGGCGGATGACGCGGCGGCGGACGACGCCTGCGGCTCCCGGCCGGAACCGGCCCCTATCCCACCGGATGCGGCGAACCCGGTACGCCGGATCACCTTCACCGCCGAGGGGCCGGCGCTGGTGGAGGGCCCGCTGGAGGTGATCACCCCGGAGGGTGACCCCATGCTCGCCGACCGCTTCCTGGTCGCGCTGTGTACCTGCAAACGTTCCGGGAGCTACCCGCTGTGCGATACGAGCCATCGCCGCCGGGCCCGGCGCTCCGGAAATGATCGAGAAGGGAGGTAGAGGTATGTCGTCCATGGATCCCGACCCCGCCGAAACCCCTGATCTGGAACCGGGCGGCGGAGTCCCACCGGGTTCCACACCGCCCGATACTCCACAGACCTCCGGGTTGTCGGCAGAGGAGCCGGCCACGCGGCATCACTTTCCCCCGACCGGAGTCCTGGCGGTGGTACTGACGATCGCCCTGGTCGCCGCGTTCGTGGTGGTGGCGGTGGCCCTGGTGATCACGGTCGTGAGCTGATTGGCGGTGCCGTTTCCGGGTAGCCGCCCGGTATGGCTCCGACCCATCAGCAGTTGCTCCATGCGCTGACGCGAGCCGCGAATGCGCTGACGCACCACGACGTCCCCTTCGCCGTGGCGGGTGGTTGCGCGGTCTACGCCCGGGGCGGACCGCCCTCGGATCATGATGTCGATCTCTTCGTCAAACCCGCCGACAGCGGCCGGGCGCGCAGCGAACTGGCCCGGGCGGGCCTGCGTATCGCCGACGCGGCCGAGGATTGGCTCACCAAGGCCTACGACGGCGACACCCTCATCGACATCATCCACCGGCCCAACAACCGCGAGGTGGACGACGCCCTGCTGGCCCGGGCGGAGATCATGCGGGTCGGGCCGACAATGGCGCCGGTGGTGCACGGCACCGATCTGCTGGTCGACAAACTGCTGGTCTTCGACGCCCACCGGCTGGACCTGAGCCCGCTGTTGCGTATCTCGCGCGATCTGCGCGAACAGGTGGACTGGCCGTCGGTGCGCGCCCAGACCGAACATTCGCCCTACGCGCGGGCGTTCCTCGGGTTGATCGACGATCTCGGCATCGCCGATACCCGGACCGATGATCGAACCTCAGGAAAGGCCGGATAGATGTCGGAAACCCAGAACCGTCCGCCCGGCCGGCCACCGGAGTACCTGGCCGCCGAACTACACCGGGCATTGACCGAGGATCCACGCTGCGCCGAACAGGGTGTGCGGGTGCGGATCCGGGGCGATGTGGTGGTGCTCGACGGCGAAGTGGGTACCGCGGAACGGCGGCGCCGGCTCGAGGACGTGGTGCACGAGATCGCCCCGGACGCACAGATCCACAACGACGTACACGTGACCGCGACGCCCGGCCCGGGCGAATGCGAGGACCTCGGTGACTGACACCGGGCGGAAGGGAGTGCACCGATGCGGATCGCCGCTGTGGGGGATGTCCATCTGGGGACCGACTCGCGGGGCATGCTGCGTCCCGCGCTACGCGGTCTACCGGACCACGCCGATGTCCTGCTGTTGGCCGGTGATCTGACCAATCACGGGACCCTGCCCGAAGCCGAGGTGGTGGCCACGGAATTCGCCGATGTCGGTGTCCCGGTCATCGCGGTCCTCGGTAACCACGATTATCACAGCGATCTCTCCGACGAGATCACCGAAATGCTGGCCGCGGCCGGGATCACGGTCCTCGAGGGCAGCGCCACCACGGTCACGATCGGCGATCGCACGCTGGGCGTCGCGGGAACGAAGGGCTTCGGCGGCGGGTTCGCCGGGAAATGCGCCAGCGTGTTCGGCGAACACCTGATGCGCGAGTTCGCCGGGCACACCGTGGAGTTGGCCACCCGGCTCGATACCGCGCTGGCCGAGCTCGACACCGATGTCACGGTGGTCCTCACCCACTACTCTCCCGTCAGCGACACCCTGCACGGAGAACCGCGGGAGATCTACCCGTTTCTGGGTTCCTACCTGCTCGGTGAGCCCATCGACACCCACCGGGCGGATCTGGCGCTGCACGGGCACGCCCACGCCGGGTGCGAACGCGGCACCACACCCGGCGGTATCCGCGTCCGCAATGTCGCCCAGCCGGTCATCCGCTCGGCCTTCGCGGTGTACGAACTGCATCCGCGGCGGACGCGCGTGCGCGAGCACAGCGAAACCGCGTTGACCGGATGACCGGGCCGCCTACTGCGCGAACGCGGCCTCGATACCGTCGAACCACGCCGCTTCCTCGAGCAGCCGGGTGCTGCGCCAGCCGTCGGGAGTCCGGATGAGGTCGTGGTTGTACCAGCCGCCGCAGGTGAACTGCTTGCCCGGGGACACGATCATCGGGTTGAAGAACATCGCCCGCACCTTCGCGCTGTCGCCGTCGAGGTCGACCGCGATATTGGAGATGAAATGCTGGGTGCGGGCGAACAGGTTCAGCTGCTCGGTCAGCCGGGCCACCACGGTGTCGAGATCGCCGACCGGGCCGCCGGCCGTGCTGTAGTCGATCTGCGCGTCGGCAGTGAACACTGTGCGGTACAGCGCCCAGTCCTTGCTGTCGACGGCGGTGGCGTAGCGGGTGAGCAGATCGGTGATCTCGAGCCGATCGGCGAGGGTCGCTGAATCCATCCCTCCATACAACCGCACCGCCGCGGTGTCCGGGCGGGTTCGGTCTCAGCGGCCGCGAAAGATCCGATGCCACCAACGCACGCCGGGTACGGGACGGGGCCGGGCGATATCCGGGCGCCGGGCCGCGACCGCCGGAGCGTCCACCCGGGTGGCCCGCTCCCGCCATTCCCGGACGACCGCGTCCGCGTCGACCGGCGCGACCGGGACCTGCGGACCGGTGGGCATCCGCAACCAGTCGACGATGCGCCGGTTGAGCTCGGCGACCGTCTCGCGCACCTCGTGTTCGGACGCGGCGTCGCGGACCGTCTCCGGTAACCGCTCCACATCACGGCGCAGCAACAGCGAAGGCGGCAGCATGGCGTCGCCGCTCACACCTTCGCGACGCAGGTAGTCGCGCAACCACGCGTTCTCGTCGTGGTAGGGGTTCCCGGCACCCGGTAGCGGTTTACCGGCGCCGGAGAGGTTCTCGAAGTCGCCGCGTTCGGTGGCTTCCCGGATTTTGCGATCGACCCAGGACTCGAAGTCGACACCCACGGGTTTGCGCTCGGTCATCGTGCCTCCTCACCGTCTCCCACCACGGTAACGCTGCGTGCCGGCAGCGGCGCCGGAGGCGACCCGTGCAACCACGGGTCACCTCCCGGGCTCAGGCCCCGTTGGTGGAGGTACTGCGGGCGCGGCCGGAACGGGCCCGGCGGCGCTCCGCCTGGAGGTCGGCGAGCTCCTGCTCGAGGATATCGGCGACCCGGAACTGGCCGGTGTCGTAGCCGTCGGAGGAGCGCACGACGTCGAGGAACTCGTCGGTCTCCTTGTCCCCGGACAGCTTGCCCTTGCTCTCCCCGGAACCGTTCCTGGCACCGTCGGAGGAACCCTTGCTCAACCCCGAGAGCTTTTTCGGTTTGGTCACCGGAAGCTTGTCGGTGGTGTCGGCGGTTTTCGTCGTGGCCGAGTCCCCCTCGAACAGAGGCGAATTGGCCGCCATCTCATCGAGCAGCGAACTCGTCCGCCCGATCAACCCGGAAGTGACCTCCGCCAGATCCCCCGACCGGCGTTTTCCCGTATCACCGCCCTTGCCGTCCGACCGGAAGGCCGAACCACTCGATGCGGAAACAGCTGTCTTCGCCCCGCCCGGCTCCAGCGCGGCCGGTTTCGCCTCGGGCTCGACGGCCGGGAGTTCGGTCGCCAGCTTCGCGTGATCGAGCCGCAGGCTCACCCGGGGCAGGCTGTTGCGGATCTGATCCGCGGGGTCGGGCAGCACCCGGACCTGTTCGGTGGCCCGCAGGATCGCCATACCGTAGCGACTGCTCGCCGCGTCGTGGATGAGCAGCGCGACACCGATCATCACCGGGGCGACCGCGTGCACGGCGGCGTCGTACCATTCCCCGACCCGCAGATAGGGGTAGGTGTTCAGTCCGACGGTCAGGGCGAGCAGCGCGATCTCGGCGGCGGCCACCTGTTTCCGGTTGTTGATCACCCCCCACTCCGCGACCTTGTTGGTGCCGATCATGATGATGATCAGGCAGACACTGATCATCGCTTCCAGCAGATAGCTGAACCAGAACAGCGGATCGGACGCACCGGTGGGGGCGATGTTCTGCTGCACGTTGACGGCCGACCAGAGCATCCCCGCACCGACCACACCGGCCAGCGCACGCAACGACCAGGACCGATGCCGGTACAGCGAGGCGAGTTTGGCGTGCGGGCTGGACTCCCGGCGCTGAGCGGCGATGGCTTTACGGGCGAGCAAGAGGTCGCGCATATCCGCCTTCTCGATCTGCTCGGTGGTCTGCCTGGCACGATCGTTGGCCGAGGCGACCGCTTGGATCTCCTTCCAGCGCTGCCCACGCTCCTGTTCGCGGATGCGCTCGGCGAGATCACGTTCGGCGCGTAGCTCCGTTTCCGACAGTGCCTCGGTGAGGGCGGGGTCGAACTGGTAGGCCAGCCGGCCCCGAGCGTGTTCGACGCGCTGAGCCAGTTGCGTGACATCGTCCTCGAGTGGCGGTTCGACAGTCATTACGGCTCCCGCCTCGGGTGATTCGATGGCAGACAAGTAGTCACGCCCGGGTACGGTACCGGCCTTTGCTCCGCGATGCATCGTCACGGTCGAATCGGCCGAATTCCGTGGGCGTTCACAGGCTGTTCACGAGTTCCCCGGGCAGCCCGGCATTTCCGCGTCCACGGGGGCCCGTCACGACACGGCGGGGGCAGCCGGCGCGGCCGCTCACAGGTCGTCCAGGGTGGTCAGGACCGCTTTCACCGCGGGACGCGCCTCGGGGACCGGAGCGAGCGGATACACGTGGAACAGGCCGGGTTCGGCGATGAGACGCACGCGGGCGCCGGCGCGTTCGGCGAATGCGCGCGCGTCGGGGTACAGGATGTCGTGCGTACCGACGAAGAGATCCGTTTCCGGTAGCCCGTCCACCGGACCGTTGATCGGGCTGAGTTCCGGCAGCCCGAGGTCGTCCCCGCCGGCCCAGACGCGTCCCGCCTCGAGCAGACCGGGGCGCGCCAGCCACGGATCGTCCGCCTGCACCCGGTCGATCTCCGGTGCGGACAAACGCATATCGAGACACGGTGCGAACAGGATCAGCCGCGCCGGGCCGGGCAGTCCGGCGTCCGGCAGCGTCTGGGCGAGCAGCAGCGCCAGGGTGCCACCGGCGGAATCCCCGGCGAGTACCACCCGCCCGGGCTCCACGGCGCCGATCACCTCCCGATACACCGCGAGCAGATACGGCCGCGCCGACCGGTAGGTGTACCGCGGCGCCAGCGGATAGATCGGCACCTCGACCCGGTGCCCGGCCGTGACGAGCCGATCGATGAACCGCCAGTGCCACCAGCTGATCTCCCGGAAGAAGCTACCGCCGTGCAGATAGAGCACGACTTTCCCGGACTCCGGCGCCGTCCGGGGCGTCACGCGGTAGCAGGGGAAGCCGTCGACGAGGCGGTCTTCCACCCGATGCCGGCGCCGCAGCCGCCGCGGCGGGGTGTGGGGGCCGGCGGGTTCGGCCATGGCGACCCGGGCCTTCTCCGCGGTCGCCATACCGCGTTGGCGGGTGACCCGCAGGAACACCGACAGCGCCCGGGCGCGGCGACTGACCATGAATGTCTACTCCCTCCGTATCCGCCCGCCGGGCGGAACCGGACCGGTCCCGGCTCTCCGGAGCATATTCCGATGCGTCCACCGGCGCGGGCGCGTTACCTTCGTCGGATATGCGACGACAGGTCGTACCGGTACCGGACGCACTACGTCTGCCCCTAGTGCCGGATATCGCGGATCCGCCCCGAGCCGGCGGCCCGGGGCGGATCCGCATTCGGCCGTGCGGTACGGTTGCCCCGTTGTGGATTCGAAATGTATTGCGCCGGACCGGACTTCGCCGCGCCCGGACGAAACGACCGCGCTACCCGGTCGGTCGTCGCCGCGGTCTTGAGCGCCGGTATGCGATACGACGGATACGACAGCCGCGGCCGGGAGCGGAAGTTCGGTCCACGCACCAGTGCCGAACTCCGGGCCGCCGCGACTACGCAGCGCGGCACGAGCTGCCATCGGCCGACACCCGGTCCCGGCGCGACCCCTGGCGCGCATCCCCGCGGTAGTGACCGGACCTACGGCACCGGCCGGAAACCTCGGTGCTCACCCGCCGTGGCGGCGGGTGAGCACCGGGTTCACTTCTTGGCGCGCTTCTCCCGGATCCGGACCGAGATCCGCACCGGCGACCCGTCGAACCCGAACTCCTCGCGCAGCCGCCGCTCCAGGAACCGGCGATAGCCGGCCTCCAGGAACCCGGTGGTGAACAGGACGAAGGTCGGTGGCCTGGTGGTGGCCTGGGTGGCGAACAGCACCCGGGGCAGCCGCCCGCCACGCATGGGCGGCGGTGTCGCGGCGACCACCTCTTTCAACCAGGTGTTCAGGCGGCCGGTCGAAATCCGCTTGTCCCAGGATTCCAGCGCGGTCTCCATGGCCGGGACGAGCTTCTGCACCGCCCGGCCCGTCTGCGCGGAGATATTGACCCGCTGCGCCCACGGCACCCGCACCAGATCGCGATCGACCTCGCGCTCGAGTTGCAGGCGGCGGTCCTCGTCCACCAGATCCCATTTGTTGAACGCCAGCACCAGGGCCCGCCCGGAGTCGGCGACCAGGCTGATCACCCGCAGGTCCTGTTCGGTGATGGGCTGCGCGGCGTCGATCAGCATGATCGCCACCTCGGAGGCCTCCAGTGCCGATTTGGTGCGCAACGAGGCGTAGTACTCGGTACCGCTGGCATTGGCGACCTTACGCCGCAGCCCCGCGGTATCGACGAAACGCCAGACCTTGCCGCCCAGTTCCACCAGCGAATCGACCGGATCGACCGTGGTGCCGGCGATATCGTGCACCACCGACCGCTCGTCACCGCTCAGCTTGTTCAGCAGGCTCGATTTACCGACGTTCGGTTTCCCGACCAGCGCCACCCGGCGCGGCCCGCCGCCGGGCCCGCCGAGTTCCCGCGGGGTCTCCGGCAGCACTTCGAGCACATCGTCGAGCAGGTCACCGGTCCCGCGGCCGTGTGCGGCGGAGACCATACGCGGTTCCCCGAGACCCAGCGACCACAGCGCGGCCGCATCGGCCTCCAAGCGCTGGTCGTCGACCTTGTTGGCGACGAGGATGACCGGTGTCTTCGCCCGCCGCAGCACCTTCACGGCGGCCTCGTCGGTGGCGGTCGCGCCGACCACCGCGTCGACCACCAGCACAATGGCGTCGGCCGTGTTCATGGCGAGTTCGGCCTGCCGCGCCACCGACTGCTGCAGTCCCTTGGCGTCCGGTTCCCAGCCGCCGGTGTCCTGCACCCAGAAACGGCGGCCCGCCCAGTTGGCTTCGTAGGAGACCCGGTCCCGGGTCACCCCGGGCACATCCTCGACCACGGCTTCGCGGCGGCCGAGAATACGGTTCACCAGCGTCGATTTACCGACATTCGGGCGTCCGACCACAGCCAGCGTGGGCATCGGCACCTGGTCGGCGGCCTCCGCGTCACCGGCGAGATCGGTGAGCTCCCAATCCGATTCGTCGCTCCATACGCCGTCGCCGGCGAGTACGTCACTCACAGTGTCCTCGCTCATCCGGCAGCTCCCCGGCTGCGCGCCGCGGCACGATCCCGCGGCCGGTCCAACTGCCGGCCGACCTCGCGGTACAGCTCGTCGATGGTCTCGTCCATGGTCAGTTCGCTGGTGTCGACCTGCACCGCGTCCTCGGCCCGCCGCAGCGGCGACACCGCGCGCGTCGAATCGAGGCGGTCACGGCGCTCCACATCGGCGAGTACCCCGGCGTAGTCGTCCCCGCGGCCCTCGGCGATGTTCTGCTGATTACGGCGATGGGCGCGCGCCTGCGCGGACGCGGTCAGATAGATCTTGGCGTCGGCGTCGGGCAGGACGGTGGTGCCGATATCGCGGCCCTCGACCACGATCCGGCCCGCGCTCACCGCGATCTCACGCTGCAGCGCCACCAGTTGCTCCCGGACCTCCGGCACGGCCGAGACGGCCGATACCGCCGCGGTGACCTCGGCTCCGCGGATCTCGGTACGCACATCGTCGCCGTCGAGTTCGATCAGTTCCCGTTCGGGATCGGTACCGATCCGCAACGGCATGTCGGTGACCGTCGCGGCCACCGCGGCGGAATCCGCCGGGTCGACCCCCGCACGCAGCACCTGCAGCGTGGCGACCCGGTACATCGCGCCGGTATCGAGGTAGCGGGCCGAAAGCCGTACCGCCAGCCGCCGCGACACACTGGACTTCCCGGTCCCCGAGGGACCGTCCATCGCGACGACCAGGGACCGGTCGCGGGCCGGATCCACGACGACCCCCACCGGAGCTTCCACACCGTTCACAAAGACACCGCCTCGTAGAGTTTGCCGATTTCATCGCGCCCCAGCACGCGCAGCGTGCCCGGACGTTGGTCGTTCAGGACGACCGGGCCGATATGGGTGCGGACAAGCCTGGTCACCGGATGCCCGACCGCGTCCAGCAGCCGCCGCACGATATGTTTGCGCCCCTCGTGCAACACCACTTTCACCAGGGAACGTCCCGCGTCGACCTCGAGCACCTGGAAGCGGTCCACCTTGGCCGGTCCGTCGTCGAGCTCCACGCCCTCGCGCAGGATCTTGCCGATCGAACGGTGCACTTCGCCCTGCACGGTCGCCAGGTAGGTCTTCGACACCTCGTAGGACGGGTGCATCAGCCGGTGCGCGAGATCACCGTCATTGGTGAGCAACAGCAACCCCTCGGTATCGGCATCCAACCGGCCGACATGGAACAGCCGCTGCCCGGCCGCGACCCGCTCGGCGACGATATCGCCGACACAGGGCCGGCCCAGATCGTCGGACATGGTGGACTGCCAGCCCTTGGGCTTGTTGAGGGCCAGGTGCACCAGTTCCTCGCGCACCACCACCCGGGTCCCGTCCACCCGCACCACGGCGTTCTCCGGGTCGATCCGCAGGCCCTGCTCTCGCACGATGATGCCGTCGACCTCGACGCGACCCTGCTCGATCATCTCCTCGGCCGCCCGGCGCGAGGCGACCCCGGCCTTGGCCAGCACCTTCTGCAGGCGTTCGCCCTCGCCCCAGGGCAACTTCTCGTGACCGGGTTCACCCGATTCCACATGCTGATGCCGGGCCGGTTTCGCATTGTTCAGCTGCGGGGCGCTGCTCCCGGACCGAGTGCTCTGGGTCTTACGGGCCGTACCGCCGCCCGGGCGGCCACCGGCCCGCGATCCGGCGGCGCCGCTCCGGCCCGCTGTCGAGCCGCCACGGCCCGTCCCCGCGGAACCACCGCGGCCCGCGCCCGCCGCTCCGGTCCGGGCCGATCCCGCGGGGCCACCGCGACCCGCACCCGCCGATCCGGTCCGGGCCGATCCCGCGGGACCACCGCGGCCCGTGCCGGCCGAACCCGCCCGGCCCGGGGTCGCGAAGTCACCGCGACCGCCGGCGGTGCGGGCGCCGCGTCCGCCGGACGACGATTCCGCGCTCGCGGGACGCCCGGAACGCGGCAGCTGGTCACTGCGGGCCCCCCGTTCGGTACTGCGCGGTCCCCCGGTACGGCCGGTGCGGGGCGTATCACTGCCACCGCGGCGCGCGTCCCCGGTACGGGGGGCGCCGCGGCCGCGACCGGCCCGACCGGCCTGGTCGTCACTTTTCCTACGATCCGGTATGCCATCACGGCGAGCGGGTGTCTTCACGTTTTCCTGTCAATCCTCGGCGCCGAGTTTCAGATCGTCCTCAGCGGGTTTTCGCAGCCTGGTGTAGCGGGGGTCCGTCTCCAGACTGTCGTTGATCTCATCGATCAGGTCCACCCCCGGCAACAGGGGCGCCAATGGCGGCAGATCGCTCAGCGACGCCAATCCGATCCGCTCCAGGAACAGTTCGGTGGTGCCGTACAGCGTGCCGTTGGTTTCCGGGTCGGTGCCCGCCTCGGTGATCAATCCCCTGGCCAGCAGGGTACGCATCACACCGTCGACGTTGACACCGCGCACCGCGCTGACCCGAGCCCGGGTCACCGGCTGACGGTATGCCACCACCGCCAGCGTCTCCAGAGCCGCCCGGGTCAACTTCGACCGGGCGCCGTCGAGCAACATACGCTCCACATACGGTGCGTACTCGCTGCGAGTATAGAAGCGCCACCCGTCCCCGGCGAAACGCAGATCGATTCCGCTGCGCCGGGCGGCCAGTTCCGCCGACATCTCCCGCAGGGTGCGCTCCACCCGCTGCGGGGCCTCGTCCAGAGCGGTGGCCAGCTGCTCCACCGGCGCCGGAGTGTCCACCACGAGCAGCAACGCCTCGAGCGCCGCCCGGAATTCGTCGTCGTCCAACGGCTCGGGCGCGATATCGGTCACAGCCTCGGTCATCCGTAGTCCTCTTCTATGGTCACCGGCGCGGCGCCGCCGTCCCCGTCTTCGCCGATCCAGCGCACGGCGAGCGGGCCCAGCGGGTCGGGCTGGTCGAACTCGATCGTCTTACCCCGATACAGCTCGAGCAACGCCAGGAACCGCGCCACAATCTGGATCGGCGCCGCGCAATCGGCCACCAGCTCGGCGAACGTGGTCCATACCCCCACGCCCCGGGCGCGCAGCCGTTCCAGCATGAGCGTCGCCTGCTCCGCCACCGATATCGCATGCGCGTGCAGATGGTCCAGGCCCACGGTCGGTACCGGCCGCGGCCGGAACGCCGCCGCCGCGATCTCGGCGAAACCGGCCGCGTCCACCCCGAGGCTGACCTCCGGCAGCAGACTCGCGAACCGCTCCTCCAACCCGACACTGCGCGGATACCGGCGCAGCGCGGCCGCCTCCAGTTCCCCGAGCAACTCGGCGACCTGCTTGAACGCCCGATACTGCAGGAGCCGGGCGAACAGCAGATCCCGGGCCTCGAGCAACTCCAGATCGTCGGGGTCGGTCACCTCACCCGACGGCAGCAGCCGGGCCGCCTTCAGATCCAGCAGGGTCGCCGCCACCACCAGGAACTCGGTGGTCTGATCCAGGATCTTGTCCGTGCGCAGCGTATTGCCGGGCTGGTTCAATGCGGCGGTCAACGCCTTGGTGTAGGCGATGAATTCGTCGGTGACCTTGTGCAGCGCCACCTCGGTCACATCGAGACGGCGTTGCGAGATCAGCTGGAGCAGCAGGTCGAAAGGACCTTCGAAATTGCTCAACCGCAGATGGAATCCGGACTTCTCCGCTACCGCGCCCGCCGGATCCGCGGGCGCGGCGGGTTGGCTGATCGTCGACGATGCCGGCCGGGGCGGCCCGCTCACCGCCCGGACCGGTGGATGACTTCCCGTGCCATCGCCCGATACGCCTCGGCACCACTGGATTTCGGCGCCCATGTGGTGATCGGTTCACCGGCGACGCTGGCATCCGGGAACCGGACCGTCCGCGCGATCGCGGTGTCGTAGACCAGTTCGCCGAACACCTCGACCACCCGCGCCATCACCTGGCGGGAATGCAGCAACCGGGCGTCGAACATGGTCACCACGATGCCGTACAGGCTCAGCCGCGGATTCAGCCGGTCCCGGACCTTCTCCACGGTGTCGTTGAGCAGGGCCAGCCCGCGCAACGAGAAGTACTCGCATTCCATCGGGATGATCACCCCGTCGGAGCAGGCGAGCGCGTTCACGGTGAGCAGACCGAGCGACGGCTGGCAATCGATGAGGATGTAGTCGTAGCGGTCGCGGATCGGTTCCAGCGCCCGGCCCAGCGACTGCTCGCGGCCGACCTCGTTCACCAACTGGATCTCGGCCGCCGACAGGTCGATATTGCTGGGGAGCAGATCCAGATTCTCGACCTTGGTCTGCATGAGCACGTCATCGGCGCTCACCGGCGCTCCGATGAGCAGATTGTGCACGGTCAGATCGAGATCGTGGTGTGCCACACCCAGACCCGCCGACAGCGCGCCCTGGGGATCGAGATCCACCAGCAGTACCCGGCGGCCGTATTCGGCCAGCGCCGCACCCAGATTGATGGTCGAGGTGGTCTTGCCCACCCCGCCTTTCTGATTGCACATCGCCACGATGAGCGCGTTGCCCTCGTGCGACGGCTCGGGCGGATCCGGGACCGCGCGCAGGGGCCGACCCGTCGGCCCGAGCGCAGCGTCGGCAGGAACGGGTTCGGGGCCCGCGCCCCACACAGACGCGGCGCGATCGTCGCTCTCGGCGCCCTTGGGCGAGTCCGCCGCTCCGGCTGTCGTCACGATCCGCTGCTCCTTATACGTTCCTACCCGTCCGTCACCTCGTAGAGCGTAACGAGGCCGATCAAGGCACGGTCTCGCTTTCGCCACGGTCCGGCTAGTCCTAGACGCTACCGGTTGACCCCACTCGAGCGCCGCGTGTATGCACGGCGTGTTCGTGTTGATGGCGCTACCTGCGGCGACGGCTCAGCGCCGGAGGCTCGGGTGCGATGCCCTCGATAGGTATCGTGCGGCGATCCGGCGGACGGATCCGAGGGGGCCGTGGTGCGTGGTGTGCACTCGTTACGCTCCAGCGACCGGCAGCGGACCACCCCGGCCCCGTCCAAGGCCGCGACTCACCGCGCCCGCGGGTGGGCCGTCGCCCAGACCTCGCGCAGTGTCCCCACCGTGACCAATGTGTAGATCTGGGTGGTGGTCACCGACGCGTGGCCCAGTAACTCCTGCACGACCCGCACATCGGCGCCGCCGTCGAGTAGATGGGTGGCGAACGAATGCCGCAGGGTGTGCGGAGAAACCGTGGCGGTGATCCCGGCGTGCTCGGCGGCGCGCTGGAGCACCTGCCAGGCGCTCTGCCGGGACAGCCGGCCGCCGCGCACATTCAGGAACAACGCGGCCGCCGCGCCGGGTGTATGCCGGCGGGCCCGGGCCGCGAGGGCGGGCCGGCCGCGCACCAGGTAGGCGTCCACCGCGGCCAGCGCGGGGCGGCCGATGGGCACGATCCGCTGTTTACCGCCCTTACCGCGCAGGACGACCGCCCGGTCGTCGAGGTCGAGGTCGTCGATATCGAGTCCGACGGTCTCGGAGATCCGCGCGCCGGTCGAGTACAGCAGTTCCAGCAGCGCCCGGTCACGCAACCCGCGCGCCGCAGCTTCGCCCCCGGTCCCGGCACCGGCATCCGCCGCGTCCAGCAGTCGCAACACCTGATCCACCGGGAGCGCTTTGGGCAGCCGCTGGCCCACCATCGGTGGTTTGACGGCCTGCGCGACATCAGCGCTGGTCAGCCCCTCGGCAGCCGCGAACCGGTGCAATCCCCGTACGGCGATCAATGCCCGCGCCACCGAGCCCGGTGCCAGCGGGGGATGGTGCGCGCCACCGGCCCGCAGGGCGACCGCGAACTCGGTGATATCGCGTTCCGCGACGGATGCCAGGTCGGCGCGACCGCGTTCGCTCAGGAACTCCCGGTACCGGGACAGGTCCCGGCGGTACGCGGAGAGGGTGCTGCGCGCGGCACCCCGTTCCACGGCCAGATGGTCCAGGAAGATTTCGACCTCCCGCACCGCCGGCCCCCGGTCAGTCCGTATCCCGCTGCGCGGCCTGGCGGCGCAGCAGTGCGTCCGGCTGGCCCGGCCACGGCGCGTCGGCCGGCCGCAGCGGCAGGCCGGCGGCCTCGGCCGCGCTCAACGCCAGCAGACCGGCGACCGCGGTGGCGTTCACGATCGTCCCGGCCAGCGCCGCACGGACCGCCTCGGCGACCGGCATCCGCACCAACTCCAGGTCGGCTTCCTCGTGTTCGGGGTCCGGACGTTCGGTATCGCCGAGCCCGCGCGCCAGATACACCCGCAGCGCCTCGTCGGTGAAACCCGGCGACAGCGCGACGTCGACCAGCACCGACCACTCCCGGGCGGCCAGCCCGGTTTCCTCGGCGAGTTCACGGCGCGCGGCCTGCAGTGGGTCCTCGCCCTCGATATCGATCAGGCCGGCCGGGAGTTCGAGCAGCCGCTCCCCGAGCGGATGCCGGTACTGGCGGATCAGCACCACCCGGCCGTCGTCGTCGACCGCGACCACGGCGACCGCACCGTGGTGTTCGACGACTTCGCGTTCCACGACCCGCCCGTCCGGCATCTCCACCCGGTCCACCCGCAGCGCCAGGATCGCCCCCGAGTACACGACCCGGCTGTCGACCGTCGCGAAGGCGTGGCTGCCGGGCGCCGGGTTCGCGGGGGTCACGACACCCGCTCGGAGGTACCGGCCAGTTCTTCTTCACCGGGGATATCGACCGGCAGCCGCTCGGCCAATTTGTACCGCAGCGCGGCGGCGATCAGTTCGGCGAACAGCGGATGCGGCCGGGTGGGC
Source organism: Nocardia rhamnosiphila NBRC 108938 (assembly GCF_000720425.1). Classification (GTDB taxonomy): domain Bacteria; phylum Actinomycetota; class Actinomycetes; order Mycobacteriales; family Mycobacteriaceae; genus Nocardia; species Nocardia rhamnosiphila. The sequence continues at coordinate 607,372 of NZ_JOAJ01000002.1, forward strand.
CGGCTCTTCAGCTCCGGATGGGCCTGGGTGCCGACGAAGAAGGGGTGGATATCGGCGGGCAGCTCGACGAACTCCACCAGATGCCCGTCCGGGGAGGTGCCGCTGAACCGCAACCCACTGGCGGCGATCTTGTCGCGGTAGGCGTTGTTCACCTCGTAGCGGTGCCGGTGCCGTTCGGAGACCTCGGTGGAGTGGTAGGCCCGGGCCACGACCGATCCCTTCTCCAGGACCGCCGGATAGGCGCCGAGCCGCATGGTGCCGCCCAGATCGGCCTCCCCGGCCACGGCCTGTTCCTGGTCGGCCATGGTGGAGATCACCGGGTGCTCGGTCTCCGGTTCGAACTCGGCGGAGTTGGCGTCGGTGAGGCCCACCGACCGCGCGGCCTCGATGACCATGCACTGCAGGCCCAGGCACAGCCCGAGCAGCGGCAGCCCGCGGGTACGGGCGTGGTGGATGGCGCCGACCTTGCCTTCGATCCCCCGGATCCCGAATCCGCCGGGGATGAGGACCGCGTCCACATCGCGCAGAGCGGCCTGCGCGCCGGCCGGGGTCTCGCAATCATCGGACCGGACCCAGCGCAGCTTCACCTTGGCCCGGTGCGCGAAACCACCGGCCCGCAGCGCCTCGGTCACCGACAGATAGGCGTCGGGCAGATCCACGTACTTGCCGACCAGCGCGACCTCCACCGTCTCCCGGGGCGCGTGGACACGGTCGAGGAGATCGCCCCAGATCGTCCAGTCCACATCCCGGAACGGCAGCCCGAGTTTGCGCACGACGTAGGCGTCGAGGGCCTCCCGGTGCAGCACCTTGGGGATGTCGTAGATCGACGGCGCGTCGGGGGTGGAGATACAGGCGTCGACGTCCACGTCGCACATCAGCGCGATCTTGTTCTTCAGGCCGGCCGGCACCTCGCGGTCACAGCGCAGGATCAGCGCGTCGGGCTGGATACCGATACTGCGCAGCGCGGCCACCGAGTGCTGGGTGGGTTTGGTCTTGAGTTCGCCCGAGGGGGCCAGATACGGAACCAGCGAAACGTGCAGGAAGAAGACATTGTCGCGGCCGACGTCGTGGCGAATCTGCCGGGCCGCCTCGAGGAACGGCTGCGATTCGATATCGCCCACCGTGCCGCCGATCTCGGTGATCACCACATCCGGTTCCTGCCCCTGCAGATCCGGGCCGCGCATGGCCAGGATGCGCGCCTTGATCTCATCGGTGATGTGCGGGATGACCTGCACGGTATCGCCGAGGTATTCGCCGCGCCGCTCCTTGGCGATCACCGACGAGTACACCTGACCGGTGGTGACGTTGGCGTCCCGGGAGAGATCCCGGTCGAGGAAGCGTTCGTAGTGCCCCACATCGAGGTCGGTCTCGGCCCCGTCCTCGGTCACGAACACCTCGCCGTGCTGGAACGGATTCATGGTGCCGGGATCGACGTTCAGATAGGGGTCGAGTTTCTGCATGGTGACCCGTAGCCCCCGCGCGGTCAGCAACTGACCGAGGCTGGAGGCGGTGAGACCCTTACCGAGTGAGGAGGCCACGCCACCGCTGACGAAAATATGCTTGGTGGCTGTCCGCGCCTGAATCCGTGTATGACCCACGGGTCTTCACGGTAACACGAAACCCGGGAGACGATCGACCGCCACCCCCGGTTAACCACCAGATCGCCGTATCCGCCCGGCGCCGCGATCGGGGTACGGAGCAGAAACGTGCCACCCTCGCCCCGGGCGCACCACCGGCCACTTCTCTCACACTTCCGCGCACAGGCGTCGCGGGACCGCCCGTTCCACGCGATGCTGCGGGATTGCGCGAGCCGCCCCGGATACCGCGTCGCATCCGGGCGCCGGACGTGGTGCCCAGCCCTACCCGGGCCGGCTCAGCGTCTCTCGCACCCACAGATCGGCGCGGTGCAGCAGGTCCTGCACCGGCGCGAGCACCTCGCTCCCGTGCCCGGCGGCCAGTACCGCCACGATCAGCACGACGAGCGCGGCCAGGACCAGGAGCGCCATCAGCGTGCCCGACACCCGGCTCCGATACAGCGTGGCCACCGCGGTGGCGTCCATGATCGCGCCCCCGACCTTCAGACGTGTCAGGAATGTCGCGGGGTTGCTGTCCTGGCGGCACCGGTCGAAGAATTCCTCCAGGGAGGCGGGTGCGCCCGCCGTGACGATGAGCGCGGCGCCGCGGTGATGCGCGAGCAGCAGCGCCAGGTCCGCGGGCGTCCCGGAGCACGGGAAGGTGATCGCGCCGATCCCCAGTTCCTTGACCCGGTCCAGCCCCTCGGCATAGCCGTCCAGTTCCGCCGGCACGATCAACTCCGCGCTGCCGGTGAGGATTTTCGCGGGGAGTAGCTCGGGGTTGGCGACGATCAGATCCAGCCGGTAGCCCGCGCGCCGGACGGTCTCCGCGCCCTGCCCCACCCCGATCATGATCGGGGCGTACTCCTTGATGAAGGGTTTGAGCTTTTTCAGGTCCTCGGCATGTCCGGGACCGTCACCGACCACCACCACCTGCCGGCCGTTCAGGTCCAGATCCGGATGGGGCACCCCGATACCGTCCATGAGCAGCGACGATTCGGTCCGGATGAAATCTAGAGTGCCGTCGGCGAAGGCTTCGAGATGGCCGGCGAGACCGTTGCGCGCTTCCGACAGCCGGTCGGCCACCGCGGTTTCGTCGAGTTCGAGGCATTCGACCAGCACCTCGGGTTCCCGGCGGGTGAGCCGGTCGGCGTAGACGACCCCGTTCTCGATCCGCACCTTCGCGCCGTCCTTGATCCGGCCGAAGGCGTCGGAGGTGACCGTATCCAGCAGCAGCACGCCGCCGGCCACCAGGAGTTCGGGTCCCGGATTGGGATAGCGCCCGGAGATCGAGGGCGAGGTGTTCACCACCGCCGCCACCCCGGCCGCGAGCAGCCGGTCGGCAGTGACCTGATCCAGGTCCATTTCGTCGAGGACCGCGATATCACCGGGTTCCACGCGTTCGAGCAGCCGCCGGGTATCGCGGTCGACCCGGGCGGTGCCGGTCCGGCCGGGCAGCGTCTCCGAATTCTTCGACAGCAGCGCCAGCATCCTCATGCAGCGATGATCGCCGCAAACCCTCAACCATTGGTGGAGACACGCCGCGAGTCGATACTCAACAGCTATTGATCGGTTACCGGGCGTGCCCGGCGGCCTCGTCGCGGGACGGAAATCCGCTGCCATGCGCCGTAAGCTGCCCGGGACAGCTATACGAAGAGGAGTCTCCATGGCCAGCACCACCGTCGATACCGTGATCGCCGCCCCGCGCGCGACCGTGTACCGGCTGTTCGCCGACCGCGAGAGCATCGATCCGTTTCTTGCGGTGAACGTCACGCTCGTCACACCGGGCACCACCGAACGAGAAGGCGTCGGCGCCCGGCACAAGATCGGTATCGGCCCGGTCGGGGTGGTCGAGGAGATCACCGCGCTGGTGCCGAACGAGCGGATGGAGTACAAGATCGTCAAAGGCGCCCCGGTGAAGAGCCATACCGGCGTCATCACCTTCGCCGACGCCGACAACGGCACCCGGGTCACCTACACGATGACCTCCGACCCCTCTCTCCCCGTGCCGGCCAAGGTGCTCGAGATCGGCCTCAAAGGCCTGATCAACCAGTTCATCTCCGCCGCGCGTAAAGCCGTCGACTGACCTGCCGGCGCACGAGGTCGAAGCCGCGCTGCCGCGCCGGACGAGATCCTCGGCCGGTACCGGCCTCTCTCCGGCACGTCGGCAGCCGGTACCGGTCCACGTACCGGCGGCGACGACGGGTTCACCACCGGCCTCGGGCGGATGCGGCCGGTGCTACGCGTAGCGTAGGCGCCGCCGCCGGGCCGGTTTTCCGGTCGCTTCGGCGAGGCGACATCATCGTCGCTGTCGTCGCAGGCGCCGGTACCACACCGCACGAAGGACAAGTGTCCGCGTACCGGGCGCTGAATCCACGGCCGTCGGCGGACCACCGCCACGACTCACCGTGATCCGGCCCGACCTCGGGCTCCCCCGGGGCCGCACGCGGATTGCCCACAGAGACCGGCAGCCCCGGTTCGCCCTGACCACCCGGATGTCCGCGCCCGGAGAACGCGGGTCCCGGAGCCCGAGGTCGTCTGCGGCCCGGCTGCGAACTCGAACGCGAATACACCGGCGAGCCGGGTGGTGAAGAAAGAGCCCACCGGAGCGTGCTGAACACCGCTCGGCACCGCGAACCGGGCCGACCACCGGTCAGTACGCCGCCATCCGCTCGGCGCGGGCGGTGTTCAGCAACTCCCAGGCGTGCGCGCGACCGGTCTCGGTATCGTCGAGCCCGGCCAGCATGCGGGCCAGCTCCACGATCCGCTCGTCCTGGGTCAATGCCCGGACCCCCGAATTCACGGCGCCCTCGCCGTCATCGGATTTGTTGACCACCAGATGCGTATCGGCGAACGCCGCCACCTGCGCCAGATGTGTCACCACGATGACCTGATGGGTGCGTGCCAGCCGGGCCAGCCGCCGCCCGATCTCCACCGCCGCCCGGCCACCGACCCCCGCGTCCACCTCGTCGAACACCATCGTCGCCCCGTGCTCGGCACCGGCCAGCACCACTTCCAGGGCCAGCATCACCCGGGACAGCTCACCGCCGGACGCGCTCTTGCTCAACGGCAGCGACTGCGCACCGGAATGCGCGGCCAGCCGGAACTCCACCTCGTCCACCCCGGCCGGACCGGCGTGCAGTTCGGCGCCGTCGATCAGCAGCGGCGCGGAATCCTGCGCACCGGCCGGCAGCGGCCGCACCTCCACCTCCAGCCGCGCCTTGCCCATGGCGAGCCCGCTCAACTCCTCGGTCACCGCCGCCGCCAGATCCCCCGCGGCGGCGGCCCGCACCTGCGACAGTTTCACCGCCGCGGCCCGCACCCGTTCGGCCCCCACCTCGACCTCGGCGGTCAGCGCCGCGAGGGTCTCCTCCGAGACATCCAGCGAATCCAGCCGGGTCCGCGCCTCGTCCGCCCACGCGATCACGCCATCGATATCGGGTGCGTATTTCCGGGTCAGCGATTTCAACTCCGCCTGCCGCGACAGCATGGATTCCAGCGCGCCGGGGTCCGACGGCAGATCCGACAGATAACCGCTCAGTTCGGTGGTCAGATCCACCACCACCGCGATCGCCTCCGCCAGCCGCGGCGACAGCGCCGCCAGCGCCGGATCCTCGGCACCTTCCACCCGGGATCGGGCCACGCCGAGCGCGTCCAGCGCCCCGACCCCTTCGCCGGGGTTGTCGGCCGGACCGGCGAGCGCCTCGTGCGCGGTCGCCGCCGCCTCGCGCAGCGAATCCAGATCACTGAGCCGCCGGATCTCCGCGACCAGGCGCTCGTCCTCTCCCGGCTCCGGTGCGACGGCGTCGATTTCGGCCAGCGACTGGGTGAGCCGTTCGGCCTCGGCCGCCATCTCCCGGCCGCGCGCGGTGCGTTCCAGCAGCGTCGTCCGGGCATCCAGCCAGGCGCGGCGGTGTTCGATGTAGTCCCGCAGCAGCGGCCCCACCGTCGCGTCGGCGAACTGGTCCAGCGCGTGCAACTGCTGTTCGGGACGCTGTAATCGCAACTGGTCGTTCTGGCCGTGCACGGTGAGCATCGGTGCGGTGAAATCGGCCAGCACCGAGGCCGGTACGCCACGACCGCCCAGATGCGCCCGGGACCGCCCGTCGCTACCGACGGTACGGATCGCGATCACCGTACCGTCGTCGTCGGCAACGGCCGCCGCCGATTCCAGTACGCGCTCCGCTTCGGCACGCGCGGACTCGTTCACCTCGTCGAGCGTGAACCGGCCCTCCACCACCGCGCGATTCGCGCCCAGCCGGACCCGTCCGGCGTCGGCGCGCGCACCGCTCAGCAGGTGCAGACTGGTGACCACCATCGTCTTGCCCGCTCCGGTTTCCCCGGTGAGCACAGTCAGCCCTTCGTGGAATTGCGCGGTGGCCGTCGAGATGACGCCCAATCCGTCAATTCTTATCTCTGTCAGCACGTGTGCCCTCCGTTCGCCGCCGGCCCCGCCAACCCGTGACCGGCAGCTCGAACTTGCGCACCATCCGATCCGCGAACGGCGCGGAATCCAGTCGCACCCACCGCACCGGCTCGGCACCCCGGACCGCTTCGACCCGGCCGCCCCGCGGCAGTGCGAGGGTGCGCCTGCCATCCAGGAAAACTATCGCATCGTGGCCGGTGGCAACGGATTCGACCGCGATTCGTGAATCCGGGCTGGTGACCAGGGGCCGAGCGAACAGGGCGTGCGCGTTGCTCGGAATCACCAGCAGCGCTTCCAGTTCCGGCCACACCACCGGCCCGCCCGCGGAGAAAGCATACGCCGTCGATCCGGTAGGGGTCGCGACAAGGATCCCGTCACAACCGTAGGACGAGACCGGTCGCCCGTCGACTTCGAGCACCACTTCGAGAACACCCATCCGGGCCGCGTTCTCGATACTGGCCTCGTTCAGCGCCCAACCCCGTTCGATGATCTCGTCGTCGAGCCGGATGTTGACGTCCAGGGTCATCCGCTCTTCGACGCGGTAGTCGCGCCGGACGACCTGGGCGAGCGCCTCGTCCAGGTTCTCCGCCTCGGCCTCGGTGAGAAACCCGATCCGCCCCAGGTTGATACCCAGCACCGGGACCGTCACCTGGCGGGCCAGTTCCGCGGCACGCAGCAGCGTGCCGTCGCCGCCGAGCGCCAGCACCATCTCACAGCCCAGTGCCGCGTCCGGTTCGTGGGCGACCACCTGCACCGGATATCCGCAGGGGTCGGCGATCGGCTCGGTATCGGCGTCGAATCGGGTGCTGTAGGCCTCGTCCGCCAGCACCCGCAACCCGATTCCGGCCTCCGCGCAGATCTTCGCGACCCGATGCGCCGTCTCACTGATCTCGGCCCGTCCGGGATGGGAGACCAGCAGGATCTCCCGCGGCCGGGACGCCTCCGTGTTCACTGTGGCCCCTCCTCGACTGCCCGTCGCACCAGTTCCCCCACCTCGCCGGCGGTGTAGCTCGCCGACTCGTCCCGGCGCAGCCACAGAAAGTATTCGACATTGCCGGACGGTCCGGGCAACGGACTGGCCACCACACCGCGGGTCTGCAACCCCAGATCCGCGGCAGCGGCGGCGACCGAACACACCGCGTCGGCCCGCAGTTGCGGATCCCGCACCACCCCGCCGGATCCGACCCGGTCCTTGCCGACCTCGAACTGCGGTTTCACCATCGGCAGCAGATCGGCGCCCGGCACCACGCAGCCCGCCAGCGCGGGCAGTACCAGTGTCAGCGCGATGAACGAGAGATCGGCGACCACCAGTTCCACCGGCCCGCCGATATCCTCGGCGGTCAGGCTCCGCACATTGGTCCGGTCGTGCACGCGCACCCGGTCGTCGGTACGCAGCCGCCACACCAGTTGCCCGTAACCCACATCGACCGCGACCACTTCGCGCGCCTCCCGGCTGAGCAGCACATCGGTGAAACCGCCGGTCGATGCCCCGGCGTCGAGGCAGCGCCGGCCCGCGACCCGCAGCCCCCGCGGTTCGAACGCCTCCAGCGCGCCCAGCAGTTTATGCGCCCCACGTGAGGCCCAGGCGACCTCGTCGACCTGTTCTTTGACCACCAGTGGAGTACCGGTCTCCACCGCGGTCGCCGGTTTCACCGCGCGGGTGCCGTTGATCAGCACCCGTCCGGCGCCGATCAACTCCACCGCGTGTTCCCGTGACCGCGCCAGACCACGGCGGACCAGTTCCGCGTCCACCCGCGCCCGCCTGGCCACCTCAGATCTTGTCCACCGTGGCCAGTGCCCGCACCAGCACTTCGTGTGCCTGGTCCAGGATGTGCGCACGGCGGGCCAGATCGGCGCCGACGGAATCGTCCCCGGTCGCGCCTCCGGTGTTCGGCACGGGCCCGAGTTCGGCGAGCAGGTCGCGGACCTCGGCGCGAATGCGATCCGGGTCGGCGGGTTCACCGTGCCCGGCCGTCCCGGGCAGATGCCGACCGGGCAGCGGCACCCCGGAGCGGGCGGTGCCGGGAGTGTTCGGGCGGGAAGTCGGGGTAGTCATCGTGGGCTCAACGCTATCGGATTTCCGAACGGGGCGCGCGCACCGTCAGCGCCCGGCCCGGGTACGCCCGCAGTTGCGCGCGCACATCCTCCGGGGCGACGCGGCCCGGCACCGGCGGCTGCCGCAGGGCGTCCAGACCGTCGGCGACATACGTGGGCAGTTCCTCTTCCGGCAGACCGATCAGTTCGGCGGCAGTACTGACCCCGGTCAGTACGAGCAGCGAATCCAGATCCACGGCTTGCGCACCGGAGATATCGGTGTCGAGCCGGTCGCCCACGACCAGCGCCGCACGCGTATCCGCCCGGATCAGCGCATCTTCGAGCAGCGGCGGATACGGCTTACCGGCCACCACGGGTTCCAGATCGGTGGCGGCCCGCAGCGCCGCGACCATCGCCCCGTTGCCCGGCGCGAGTCCGCGCTCGTTCGGCAGCGTCCGGTCGGTATTGGCCGCCACCCACACCGCGCCCGCCCGCAACGCGTAGGCCGCCTCGGCCAGGTCCGGCCAGGCCGTCTGCGGCGAATGTCCCTGGACGACCGCCGCCACCGTCTCCGTCGCCCGGCGCACCGGTTGCAGGCCGGCCGTTTTGATCTCCGCCGCCAGATCGTCGGAGCCCACGACCAGCACCTCCGATCCGGGTGCCAGCCGCTCGGCGAGCAACCGGCTCGCCGCCTGCGCGCTGGTCACCACATCCGCCTCCGTCGCCGGATACCCCAGCTCGGCCAGGTGGGCCGCCACGCTGCCGGCCGCCCGGCTCGCGTTATTGGTGACATACACCGATCGCTGGGCCCCGCCGGCCAGCGCCTCGGGCGCACCGTCGATCACGTCGGCACCCCGGTAGAGGGTCCCGTCCAGATCCAGTAGCAGCGCCTCGTACCTGTCCCGCAACGGTGTCTCACTCGCTTCCCGCACACCTCGGACCCTACGTCCTGCCCCCGACGCCCCGGGCACCCAGCCGCTTCCCACGGCCCACACGGCCACCCCGATGGACGGGCGACCGACGTCCTGGGACGAAGAGCGCGGTATCGATGTTCACCGCCCGGGCATCACCTGGATAGCGCTTGCACCGAGGCCGAAGCCATAGCTGGGGTTCCGGTAGCCGTGCCGGCAAGTAGCGCGAGGCCGATCACCTCGGAGGTGCCGGCCGGCCCGCTGTTGTCTCCGCGCGCACCTGCCCACGAATCCCGGTCCACAGGCATCGCCTGGTAGCACCCGCCCGGTCCGCCCGGCCCGGGTCGACGACTCCCGTCACGCCTACGGCGGACGCCCCACCTGTCGCCTCCGGCCGCGGTGAACACGGTGCGCGAAGACCGATGAATTTCCACGCCGTGACCCGTCGGAACCGGAGAGAGGCCGGCCCGCAGCGGCCGACCGCCGACTTCATCGAGGAGAACCGTGACTGCCGAACCGGCCGACCGCACAGCCGAACCCGAACTGCTCGAAATCGCCGAAACGATCACCGCTGTGGTGCGCGGCCGGGTGGCGCCGGCACAGACGATCTCGTTCTTCGACACCTCGTTCGGCATTCTCCCACCGGCTATCGCCGCACAGGAGGCCGCGATCACCGGCCCGGCTCTCTCCCGGTGGGGGGACGCTTCCGAGGAGGCCACGGACCTGGAGGTGGGCTTCCCCGTCGACCGGCGGATCCGTCCCGACGGGGATGTCGTCCCCGGGGTGCTCCCGGCGTGCCGGGTCGCCCGCGTAGTGCATTACGGCGCATTCGACGCGCTGGGCGCCACCTGGGACCGCCTGCACGGCTGGATCACCGAGCAGCGCCTGGTTCCGGGAGCGGACCGCTGGGAGGTCTACCTCACCGAACCCGATCCGCACATGGACCCGGCCGATCTGCGGACCGAGCTCAACTGGTCGGTCACGCGGCCTTGACGGCCGTGGGTCAGGCTTCGCCGGTCAGCTCGGCCGCGCGCTCCTCGGCATCGGTTTCGCCGTCGAGGTCGGCGGCGGCCGCGTTGAAGAACCAGGTCTGTCCCTCGTCGGTACGACCGGCCGCGACCAGCGCGTCGGCGTAGGCATAGAACAGCCGGGCGGGACCCGAACCGGTGCGGGACGGGTCGAGGTCCGAGGTCTGCAGAGTCACCACGGCCTGGTCGTATTGACCGAGGTCCATCCGCGCGCCCGCGACCACAATCCGCAGTTCGATCGCCTCGTCGCCGGTCAGCGCCCGGCCCTCGTCGCTGCGGCCGATCTCGATCGCGCGTTCGGGCCGGCCGAGACCGCGTTCACAGTCCGCCATCACCGCGAGCAGACCGGACCCGCCCGCCATCCGCCGAGCCGCACGCAGCTCGGACAGAGCCTCGGCCCATTCCCCGGCGTGATAGGCGACGACGCCGGCGGTCTCCCGTACGACGGCAATCCGTCCCGCCCGCTGCCGCGCGGCCCGTGCGTGGGCCAAAGCGAGCTGCGGATCGTCGTCGAGCACCTGCACGGCCATCGCCAGATGCCGGGCGACGGTTTCCGCATTCCCCTTGTCGAGACTCAGCAGGTCACGCCGGATCGAGGTATCGAGGTCACCGGCCTGGACCTCATCGGGCAGGTCGGGCTCGTCGGGACGCGGCGGGCGACGATCGGCCCCACGGCCCCCACCCTCACCGCCCCGACGCCGGGGTCCTCCGGCGTCGCCACCGCGCGAGAATCCCGGACCGCTGCTGCTCTCCACCGGTCCTACCCGGTCCCGGTACGGCCGGTCGCTTCCGCGGTCCGGCCGGTCGGACGCACCGCGCCCGCCGAAACGACGCTCATCGCTCCCACGCTCCGGCCGGTCCGATCCGCCCCGTCCACCGAAGCGACGGTCGTCGGCACCGCGAGCGGGCCGATCGGCCCCACCCCGTCCACCGAAACGACGGTCGTCGGCACCGCGAGCGGACTGCTCGGACGGGCGCCCACCGAACCGGCGGTCGTCCGGACCGCCTCGGCTGTCCGCGCGCCCGGCGCCGCGATTGTCCCGGCCTCGGTCCGAGTCACCGGAGGAAGAGCGCCCCTGCGACCGGAAGTCTCCGCGATCACGCGTTCCGTACTCCCGTTTGTCACCGTCCGGACGCGACTGCGGCCGCGGACCGCGGGATCGATTGTCCTCCCAGTCCAACCGTGCCCCTTCGGCCCGGAAACCCGGGCGGCCGCCCGACCGGTCGGCACCGCGGTCGCGCTGCCCCGGAGTTCCGGTCCGCTCCCCGCGGCCGGCGCGATCGGACCGCTGCGGGCCGCGGGGCCGGTCACCACCGAATCCGCTACCGCCGGACGCCGGACGTCCCCCGCCCCTGGCGTCCGGTTCGCTGCTCCGGCGGGCATCGCCGCGATTATCGTCCCGGCGGAAACCGCCCCGGTCACTCGAGCGGCCGGTGTCTCCCGTACCGCCGGAATCGCCACCCGAGCGCCTGCCGTTACCGGCGCCCTCGCCGCCACGACGGAAGCCGGCATCGGGTCCGGAAGAATTGCGCCGGAACGGTTTCCTGCCATTGTTCTGTTCCGGCACGGCGGTCCCTCTCTCGGTTACCAGTCTGGATCAATGGAGTGCGACGGCAACACGGTCGAACCGCCGACAATGGTGGATTTGTGCTCACACCAAGTTTACGGGCCATATCACCGTAGGCAGAAATGCAGGTAGGGGACCCACGAATGGGTCCCCTACCTTGAAAGTATGTTCCGGCGGTGTCCTACTCTCCCACACCCTGTCGAGTGCAGTACCATCGGCGCTGGCAGGCTTAGCTTCCGGGTTCGGAATGGGCCCGGGCGTTCCCCTGCCGCTATAACCGCCGTAACTCTATGAAACTATCCACAGAGAGCCACCCACACTCTCTCCGGAAATGTTTTCCGGTGTGTGTGGTGTCTTCTGTATCTGTGTGTTGTTTCAGATACTGCACAGTGGACGCGTAGCAATCTTCGTTTGGTAAGCCCTC
>NZ_JOAJ01000003.1 GCF_000720425.1 Nocardia rhamnosiphila NBRC 108938
CAACTCCCACTCCACGACGGAGACCTTCACCATTTCAACGATCACCTACAGCGTGTCGCCACAAACCCTCGACCAACCTGCCTGGGCAGTACACCTAGGAGGCCGGCCCCCGGCCGGATCCATGAGCGGGTGATCTTCACCTGCGGACCGTCTGGTTTGCTGAGCGAATGGATGTGACCGACTGGTTGATGCTGCTGTCGGCCGCGGCCGCCGCCGGCTGGGTGGACGCCGTGGTGGGCGGCGGCGGTCTGATCGTGCTGCCGACCCTGCTGCTGGTGGCCCCCGGCCTCGCCCCGCAGACGGCACTGGGCACCAACAAGCTGGCGGCGGTCGCGGGCACGGCCACGGCGGCGGCCACCTTCGCCCGCAAAGTTCCGCTCCAGTGGCGGCTGCTGATACCCGCCGCCGTACTGGCGGCGATCACCGCGGCGGCGGGCGCGGCGGCGGTGGCGCTCATCGACCGGGACCTGTTCATTCCGATCGTGCTGGTGGTGCTGATCGGGGTGGCGATCTTCGTCACGGCCCGGCCCTCGATCGGGATCACCCTGGCCACCCATCCCCCGTCGCGGCGCAAGGTCGTTCTGGTGGTGGCGCTGGCCGCGGGTCTGATCGGCGCCTACGACGGACTGCTCGGTCCCGGCACCGGGACATTCCTGATCATCACCTTCGCCACCCTGCTCGGCACCGAGTTCGTCCGGGCGGCGGCGATGGCGAAGGTGATCAACTGCGGCTCCAATATCGGGGCGCTGATCTATTTCGGTGCCACCGGGCATGTGCTGTGGGCGCTGGGCGCGGCAATGGCGCTGGCCAATATCGCGGGCGCGGTACTGGGTTCGCGGATGGCACTGGACCGCGGCGCGGAGTTCGTCCGCGCGGTGCTGCTGGTGGTCGTGGTGGCCATGGTGATCCGGCTGGGCTGGCAGCAGTTCGGTTGAGGCCGGGCGCACCACCCGGCATCCGCCGGGTCGGACTGACTGATCGTTTCAGAATCAAGTTCGGGTGACTGCGGGAAGCTGTCAGCCGTCGAGCCGCTGAAGCAACTGCGTGAACCCACCGCTTTCGACCAGCCCGACGAGCACTTGGGTCATGTTGCTGATGCCGGCAACGCGGACGATGAGCCCGTCCGAGACCCAGAAGCAGCGGCCCCACGGCTTCACCAGGACCGCTGATCACGCCCGCAGCGTGGCGGAAGATCCCCGACCATGCCAGCACAGCCGGTGTTGTGCACACTGTTCAACTGAAGCCCTTGGTCGTTGAAGGTCTCTCCGTCGCAAGAGGACAAGGTCAACCAAGGGCTTCGCTCACGATCTCTCGAGTCATAAATCAGCAGATCAGAGGTTAGAACTCGAGGTAAGAGGGTGTCTGAGATCTCCGATTGCCGGTTCGGATCGGTGGACTGGGGGGTAGAGAGCGTGCGCACTGGCGTAGGGGTTCTGGTACCCATGTTGTCCTGCGGTTCTGCTCGCGGTTCGGAACGTGCCGGAGTCCTTGCCGCGTAACTCGCGAAGTTGTCGGTGGCCTCTGCCATAGTCGCCGGCGATGAGTAGGCACACCGCGTTCCGGTACTGTCTCGACCCCACCGTCGAGCAGCAGACCGTACTGGCCAGGCACGCGGGCGCGGCACGCTTCGCCTACAACCAGTGCCTGGCAATGGTGAAAACCGCGCTCACTCAGCGGCGGACCGACCCCGAACACCCTGTCCCGTGGACCCGGTTCGACCTGATCAACGCCTTCAACACCTGGAAGAAGTCCGAAGCAGCCGGCCGACTGTTCACCGTCGACCCCAGCGGGGTCACCACGGTCGAGGTCACCGGGCTGGTATGGCGTGACCAGGTGTGTCAGCAGGTGTTCGAGGAAGCCGCTACCGACTGCGGCCGCGGACTGGCCGGCTGGTCGGACTCCTGTAGCGGGAAACGCCGGCGCCCGAAGGTCGGGTTTCCCCGGTTCAAGGAGAAAACCACCAGCACCGCATCGTTCCGGCTCCGCAACAAACACTCCAGAACCGGGCGATCGGCGATCCGGGTCGGCGACGACGACACGCCGCGGTCGGTGACATTGCCCGGTCTCGGGCAGTTGCGGGTCCGGGAGGACACGCGTCGCCTGCGCCGGATGCTGACCGCCGGTCGGGCGAAGATCCTGTCCGCCACCGTGTCCCAGCGGGCGGGCCGTTGGTGGGTCAGTGTGACTGTGGAGGCCGCGGATCTGCACCCGGGCCACCACCATCCGGCTCGGGCCCCCGACGACGGTGGCGGGTGGGTCGGTATCGACCGTGGGTTGTCGGCGTTCCTGATTGCCGCCACCAGCGAGGGCCGTGAAGTCGCGCGGGTCGATGATCCGCCGAAACCCCTGGCTCGCGGGTTGGCGCGGCAGCGGCGGCTGGCGAAGACCTTGTCGAGGAAGGAGAAAGGTTCCCGCAACCGGCGAGAGGCAGCCGCCCGGCTGGCCCGCCATCATCATCGGGTCGCGAATGTGCGTCGTCATTTCCTGCATCAGGTCACCAACGAGCTGGTCAAAACCCACGACCGGCTCGTTGTCGAGGACCTGCATGTGGCGGGGATGCTGCGTAATCGCCGGCCGCAAGACCCACCACGATCCCCGGACCTCCGAGCAGGGGGCCGGGTTACCAATGCCCGCCGACGGGAAGGCACTGACCGGCACCCGATGGGTGCCGGTGCAACCGGCCCGGACGACGCGGGAACCAAGGCTCCTATCCCGGTCGGGGTATGAGCCGAGGACGCCCGAGAAGGGCGGTGTCCGATAACTCAGCGAGTTATCGGACGCGCTGTAAGTTGTGCAGGGTGACGGCGACAACCTCTATCGAATCGGGCGGCCTACCGTCCGGGCACGATATCGATCCGGAGTTCGCGAACCTACCGCTGGCGGCGCTGGCGGAGTCGGCTCTCGCCACGGCCCGCGCGGCCGGGGCCGAGCACGCCGATCTGCGGGTGCACCGATTGTGTACGCAGACACTGCGGTTACGCGACGGCCGGGTGGAGGCACTGACCGATACCGTCGAACTCGGGTTCGCGGTCCGCGTCATCGTCGACGGCACCTGGGGTTTCGCCTCGCACGCGGCACTCACCCGGGAGACCGCGGCCGAGGTCGCGCGGTCCGCGGTGGCCGTGGCGACCACCCTGCGCGACCTGAACCGGGAACGCGTCGAACTCGCCGACGAACCCCGCTACGACAACGCCCGCTGGATCTCCGACTACCGGATCGATCCGTTCACCGTGCCCTCGGCCGACAAAGTGGCCCTGCTCCAGGACTATTCCGGCCGGCTGACCGCCGCCGACGGCGTCGACCACGTCACCGCGTCACTTCTCCAGGTCAAGGAACAGACCTACTACGCGGACACCGCCGGTTCCTCGATCACCCAGCAGCGGGTGCGCCTGCACCCGGAACTGGAGGCGATCACTGTCGACACCGCTTCCGGCGCGTTCGAGACCATGCGCACCCTGGCGCCGCCGGTCGGCCGCGGCTGGGAGTACGTCACCGGCGCCGACGGGGTCTGGGACTGGGATACCGAACTCGCCCGGATCCCGGAATGGCTGGCCGAGAAGGTAAAAGCGCCGACCGTCACCGCGGGCCCGACCGATCTGGTGATCGACCCCACCAACCTGTGGCTCACCATCCACGAATCCATCGGTCACGCCACCGAGTACGACCGCGCGATCGGCTACGAATCGGCGTACGCCGGGACCTCGTTCGCGACCCCGGATCTGCTGGGCACACTGCGCTACGGCACGCCGGTCATGCATGTCACCGCCGACCGGGTCCAGCCGCACGGGCTGGCCACCGTCGGCTACGACGACGACGGAGTGGCCGGTCAGCGGTGGGATCTGGTGCGCGACGGGGTGCTGGTGGGCTACCAGCTCGACCGGGTGTTCGCGCCGCGGCTGGGCCTGGACCGCTCCAACGGCTGCTCCTACGCCGACTCCCCGCATCATGTACCGATCCAGCGGATGGCCAATGTCTCGCTACAGCCCGATCCCGACACCGATACCAGTACCGCCGAACTGATCTCGCGGGTCGCCGACGGCATCTATATCGTCGGCGACAAGAGCTGGTCGATCGATATGCAGCGCTACAACTTCCAGTTCACCGGGCAGCGTTTCTTCCGGATCCGCAACGGTGAGCTGGCCGGCCAGTTGCGCGATGTCGCCTACCAGGCGACCACCACGGATTTCTGGGGTTCGATGGAGGCGGTCGGCGGACCGTCGACCTGGCAGCTGGGCGGCGCGTTCAACTGCGGTAAGGCGCAGCCCGGCCAGGTCGCGGCGGTCAGTCACGGCTGCCCGTCGGTGCTGGTGCGCGGCGTGAACGTCCTCAACACCCGGACGGAGGCAGGACGATGACGGTGATCGGTGCGGGGGTACTACCCGCGGGTGCGGTGGTAGAGCGGGCCCTCGGCGCGTCCCGGGCCGACGAGACGATCGTGATCGTCAGCGACGAGTACGAGGCCTCGCTGCGCTGGGCCGGCAACTCCATGACCACCAACGGCGCCTCCGTATCGCGGCGCTGGTCGGTGATCTCGGTGTTCCGGGACGGGCCGCGTTCGGCGCGCGTCGGCAGTGTGGCCTCGACCAGCGTCGACCCCGTCGATATCGAGGCCGTGGTGCGGGCGAGTGAGGAAGCGGCCCGATCCGCCGAACCGGCCCGCGACGCCATGCCGCTGCTGGACGCGGACGCGGTTCCGGCGGCACCGGATTGGGAGCAGGCCCCGGCTGTCACCGGGATCGATGTGTTCACCGGGCTCGCCGCCGATCTGGCCACCGGTTTCGACGGCGGCGACCGGCTCTACGGTTTCGCGCACCATCAGGTACAGACCACCTGGCTCGGTACCTCCACCGGTGTCCGGCGCCGCTACACCCAGCCCACCGGGTCGATCGAGATCAACGGTAAGCGCGGCGACGGGGCGGACCTGGCCAGTGCCTGGGTGGGGGCGGGCACCGCCGATTTCACCGATGTGGACACCCCCGGCCTGCTGGCGGAGCTGTCCCGGCGGTTGGACTGGTCGGCGCGGCGGGTGGAACTGCCCGCCGGGCGGTACGAAACCCTGCTGCCGCCGTCGGCGGTCGCGGACCTCCTCATCTATATGTACTGGTCCATGGAGGGCCGGGGCGCGCAGGAGGGACACACCGCGTTCGCCGCCGCGGGCGGTACCCGGGTCGGTGAGAAGCTCACCGATATCCCGCTGACCCTCTTCTCCGATCCCGCGGCGCCCGGATTGCAGTGCCTGCCGTTCGTGGCCACCCCGGCCTCATCGGAGACGGTGTCGGTCTTCGACAACGGGTTGTCCGCGCCGCGGGTGGACTGGTTGCGCGACGGCGCGATCGCCGATCTGGTGTATCCGCGCGCCACCGCCGCCGACTACGCCGCCTCCCCCACCGTCCCGGTGCAGAATCTGCTGCTCACCGGCGGTTCCGCCGCGACGCTGGACGAGATGATCGCGCGCACCGAACGCGGTCTGCTGCTCACCACCCTCTGGTACATCCGCGAGGTCGACCCGGCCACCCTGCTGCTCACCGGTCTCACTCGCGACGGTGTGTACCTGGTCGAGAACGGGGAGGTCACCGCGGCGGTGAACAACTTCCGGTTCAACGAGAGCCCGCTGGACCTGCTACGCCGGGTCACCGAGGCCGGGGCCACCGAACTCACGCTGCCACGGGAATGGAAGGACTGGTTCACCCGCACGGCCATGCCGCCGCTGCGGATCCCGGACTTCCACATGTCGTCGGTGAGCCGGGCGACCTGAGCCGGGAGGCGTCGTCCCGGAGCTCCACCCCGGACCGGTCGGGTACGGCCCGGCGCCCGGCCGGTCACGCCGCCGCGGTCAGCACCCGGGGCCCGTCGGCGGTGATCGCGACGGTGTGCTCGGAGTGGGCGGTGCGGGAGGCGTCGGCCGAGCGGATGGTCCAGCCGTCGGGATCGGTGACGATCCGGTCGGTGGTCGCGGCGAACCACGGTTCCAGGGCGAGGGTGAGGCCGGGCCGCAGCCGGAAGCCGCGGCCCGCGCGTCCGGCGTTGGAAACATGCGGGTCCTCGTGCATGGTCCGCCCGAGCCCGTGACCGCCGAACTCGGTGTTGACCGGATAGCCGTACGCGGCGGCGACGGCGGAGATCGCCGCGGAGATGTCACCGATCCGGTTACCCGGCTGCGCGGCCTCGATCGCCGCGGCCAGCGCCTCTTCGGTGGCCCGCACCAGCCGCAGATCCGCGGCGGCGGGTGTGCCGACGATGACGGTGGTGGCGGCGTCGGCGACCCAGCCGTCGATGCTCAACGCCAGATCCGCGGTCAGCACATCACCGTCGCGCAGCGCGTAGTCGAAGGGCAGCCCGTGCAGGACGGCGTCGTTGACCGACAGGCACACCGTATTGCGGAACGGACCGCGCCCGAACGAGGGCGCGTAGTCCCAGTAACACGACACCGCGCCCCGCTGCCGGATCCGTTCACGCACGATCATCTCCAGCTCGAGCAGGTTCACACCCACCGCCGCGACCGCCCGCAGTTCCGCCAGGATCTCGGCCACGAACGCGCCCGCGACGCGCATCCGCTCGATCTCCTCGGGCGATTTCAACTCCACCATCACAACCTCCACAGCCAATGGTATTTCTATACCGTCATTGCGGTACATTAATACCACTCTTTAGAGTGGAGGCATGGTCCGCCTGCCCCTCACCGCCTCCCAGATCGACGCCGGCCGCCGCCTCGGAGTCCGATTGCGCACCGCCCGCGACGGGCGCGACCTCGCCGAGGTCGCCCGCGCGGCCGGCATCTCCCCGGAGACCCTCCGCAAGATCGAAACCGGCCGCCTCCCCTCACCCGGCTTCGGCACGGTCGTATCCCTGAGCCGCGTGCTCGAACTGCCCCTCGAAGAGCTCGCCGAGATCTGGACCGCGGACAACCTCGCCGAATCCGCCTGAACGATCGGGAACGGCCCGGCCGCCCACTCCTTCGCGTCCCGCGGAGACCGGACCCGGGCCCACCCGCCGGGACCTACGCGCCGTCGTCGCGAACAGGACGGTAGTGCGCGAACTCCCACCGCGCAATCCGGTCGATCGCACGGGCCAGCGCGTCCCAGGTCGGACGTTCCAGATCACGCAGAAAATCCTGGACGTAGCGGCGAATCTCCGCCGTATCGATACGGGCGAGCTCGAGCGCGTGATCGGCCGGGCGGAACCCGCCCCCGCGCGCGCCCTCCGCACTGCTCCCCCATGCCCGGACGACGAGATCGAACGCCTCTTCACCCGCCCCTTTCACCGGGCCGATCATCAACTGCACCAGCACCTCGTCGGCCGCCCACACAGCGTCCGGGTCCGCGAGATCGACATCCGGACTGTGCATCCCCTTCAGTTCCGCTCTCATCACCGCTCCCCGACCTCCAGATGCGCGTTGCTCTCCCAGTGCCGGCCGGTCTCCGACCGTGACTCGTAATTGGCCTCCACACCCCGCCCGGACGGTTTCTGCTGGGGCGGGCGGTACTGCCGCAATCCGTCTTCGCTGACCCAGCGATGGGTGGTGCCGTAGGGCAACCGTCCGGCCTCGGCCCCGACCCACGCCACACCGGCGGCGTCCGCCTCGGCCCACCCGGCCCGGCCGATACCGAAATTGCCGGCACCCGCCCCCGCACGATGCACGATCTCGACCACCCGCCGCCGATCCGGCCGCGCCGGTGTCGGCTTTTCCGCGCCCGCCCGTGGGATCGCGGCGGCGTCCCGGCCCGATGTGTCCGCGCCGGCCCGCCCCCCGGCAGCGGCCGGCCCGCTCCCGGAGATGCGCTCCGCTCCCGCCGCGTCCTCGGCCACCAGCCTCCCCGGCCCGGTACCGGCGCCGAGGCCGATCAGACCGTCGACTTCGGCCCGGACCTTCTGGACGTATGTCTGGACATAGCCGGACAGACGGTTCGCGAATGCGACGTACTCATGCGGGACCCGCGACACCGGCAGCCTCTCAGAAATCCGAAACGCCGTTGAGTCTATTTTACGGTGTCAAATCGATGTTCACCGGCTATCGATGCCGTTAGAGGCCATGGCACCACTATGCCGACAGGCCGATTTGGCGGTCACCTGAGTGACCGGGTGCGGTCCGCGGTGCCGGGTCAGGCGACCGTGCGGACATCGTCGAGGATGACCAGCGAGAGGTCGCGCGCCCGAATGATGTTCACGAGTTGCTCGTATCGCGGACCCGACCGGACTACCCGGACCGTGGGCGCCCGGCCGGTGATCAGAACTGATCGAACTGTCGGCGACAGCGGCGGACCGCCTACCGTGCCACCTATGGGGTTTCGAGATACTGATGCCGCGCGCGAACGAGCCGAGCCGTGGCCGGGGCACCGCGCCGAACGCCATCACCTCGGCCGGGCTGCCGAGGCGCGAGCGCAACGCGGTACGCGGTGGATTCGTCCGGCGGTCGTCCTGCTCACCGGCCTACTCGTTTCCGCATGCACCGGAGAAGCGCCCGCCCCGGCGGCAACCGACGATGTCCTGGGCACCGTCGTGCACGACACCTTCACGGCGTTGCGCGAAGCGCACGACATTCCCGGCATCGCCGTGGGGGTGGTACACGGGGACCGGACCCGGCTCTTCGAGTTCGGCACCACCGCGCCCGGCGGTGATCACCCGGTCACCGAGCACACGATCTTCGAGATCGGCTCGATCAGCAAACTGTTCACCACATTGCTGGCCGGTACCGCCGCGGCCCAGGAGCGGCTCGACTTCGACGAGACCCCGGGCCGGTACCTGCCGCAACTACGCGATTACCCGATCGATGGCGCGCAGATCAGGGATTTCGCCACCTACACCGCGGGTGGCCTGCCGCAGCAGTTCCCCGGCGAGGTGACGACGGAGGCCGAGATGTGGCGCTACTTCCAGCAGTGGCGCCCGACATACCCGGTGGGAACCACCCGCCTCTACGGCAATCCGGGTATGGCGCTGCTGGGGCAGGCGACCGCCGCGGCGCTCGGCCGCCCGTTCGAGGACGCGATGCGTACGGAGATACTCGAGCCGCTCGGCCTCCGACACACCTACTTCGATGTACCGGCACCGGCGCAGGACGACTATGCCTGGGGGACAGAACGATCGGGCGCTGCGGTACGGGTTTCTCCCGGTCCGGGGGATACCGAGGCCTACGGGTTGAAGACGACCGCGGCCGACCTGCTGGCGTTCGTGGCGGCGAATATGGACAACCGGCGCGCTCCATCGGCCCTGCGCGGACCGCTGGAGGCGACCCGGCACGGCCGCTACCGGGTCGGCTCGATGACCCAGGTCCTGGGCTGGGAACGTTTCGAGTATCCCGTCTCCCTCGAGACGCTCCAGGCCGGTAACTCGGCCGATATCGTCAACCGGCCGCAGCCGGTCGAACCGGCCGCGGCCGCATCCGGTCCGGCGTTGTTCGACAAGACCGGGTCGACCGGCGGATTCGGCGCCTACGTCGCCTACGTACCGAGCCGCTCCCTCGCCGTCGTCGTCCTGATGAACCGGAACATCCCGATACCCGCCCGGGTCGCCGCCACCCACCGGGTGATCGAAGCCCTCGACTCCCCGTAGCGACGACCTGCGGCGGGCGCGCGCCGGGAGCGCATCGGCGCGACCATGCGGGTCCACCGGCTTCGAGGGCACCGCCCGGCCGCTGCCAGGCGACGAGCGTGGGCACGGCCAGGGCGCCGAATGCCGTTCGGAACGGCCCGGTGAGCCCGGTCCAGAACCTCGGAGAACGGTACCTGCGGCCACCCCGGCGAAGTCCAGCAGGTTGTGCACGCCGGCTATCCGGACCGATCTACCCGCGACCGCATCCGCTCAGTGATTGCGTTTGGAGGTGGTGGGTTTGCTGGGCTTCTTCTTGCTGTTGTTCTTGCCGTCGCTGTCGGGCTCCCATTCGTAGCCGGGAGTTCCGTTCTCGCAGTATGAATCGGCGACCTTGGTGTCGGTGGCGTCGAATTCGCACCAGCGGTCGCTGCTGCAGGCGACCGAACCGAAGCCGGCCGCGAGGGCGATCACCACGGTGCCGGTGACGGTGCGCAGACGGGTGCCGGAATACATGTTCTCTCCTGGTTTTTCGTGGGAAGGGCGACCGCGCGGTGGCGGATCAGGGGATGAGCCGGAGGCGGGCCACGACGGCGCGGTGGTCCGTACCCGCAAGGGTGAATGTACTGATGTGCTCGGTGGTGCCGCCGGATACCAGAATATGATCGATACCGATCAGCGGGCCCCAGGTTCGGTCGGCCGGATAGGTGAGCAGCCTGCCCGCACCGGCCTGTTCGGCGGCGGCGGCGAAATCGCCGCTCACCAGGCGGCGGAAGGCCGCGTGGTCACTGGTCGCGTTGAAGTCGGCGCCGACCACCGCCGGTCCCGCAGATGCGCGCAGGATGGTGTCGACGGCGCTCATCTCCTTCGCCCA
The DNA here is from genome assembly GCF_000720425.1 of Nocardia rhamnosiphila NBRC 108938. Classification (GTDB taxonomy): domain Bacteria; phylum Actinomycetota; class Actinomycetes; order Mycobacteriales; family Mycobacteriaceae; genus Nocardia; species Nocardia rhamnosiphila. Next base: position 10,397 of record NZ_JOAJ01000003.1, read on the forward strand.
GACGGCGGCGTCCGCGGTCGGCGGGAGCGGGTGGAAGGCGTGGATCGCGACAGACCCGAGGGCGGGATGGGTGAGCGTCGCGGACAGGTTGCCAAGCACGAACTCCTGGTGGCGCACCGGATCCGACAGCGGGAACCGGCTGTAGATACCGGTACCCCCGCCGCCGGGCCCGGGGTCCAGATAGGTGTACGGGAGCAGAGCGCCGAGACCGTCCGCGGTCAGGGCATCGACCGCCTCGGGCGTGAGTTCGTCCACGGTGAGCACGTCGACGCCGCGTTCCCGGACCGCGGTCACGAGCGCGGTCGTATCCGCGCCGCCGAACAGCAGATTCGATTGCAGGACGGTCAGTTCGGCGCCGGTCGCGGCGCGGCTGTCCGGAACGAACAGGGGCAGCTGGGTCCACAGCACACCGGCGAGCACGATCACCGCCGCCGCGGCGCTGCGCCATCCGCGCGCGGCCAGGAACAGCAGGAGGGCGGCCACGGCGCCCAGCATCAGATACGTCGCGCCCGCGGCCAGCAGGATCAGTTCCCGCCGCTGCCAGCCCCCGAGATGGAGGGCCAGGCCGAAGGTCCCGGCCAGCAGCGCACACCACCCCGCGCCGAGCAGCACCCGGCGGACAACTCCGTGCGTCATACCCGCAAACCTATCGGGCGCGCTCGAGAAAACCTTGCGAAGTCCTTGCGGCGACGCCCACCCCCGCGCTACAGCAGTTCGGTGCGCGCACGCCGGATCGCACCCGCGACACTCCGGCGCGCGAGGGCCGTACTCGTGCAGCCGACACGCGGAGGCACCGGAAACGAGCGGGACGGCTACCTATGGTCGGCGGTCAGAGCGCCCCACCGGCATCGATCTGCTGGGTGGTCCCGGTGATGTAGCGACCGTCGTCGGAGACCAGATGCAGCACCGTGGCGGTGATGTCCTCCGGCTCCAGGGCGACCACCGGTAGCCGGTTCAGGGTGCGGGCCGCCTCTTCGAAATCGGCCCGGTCCGGGTTCGGCAGATCCGGCCGGAACAGGCGGTAGGTGGCGTCGTTGAGGATCATGGGGGTGGCGACGGTCGTGGGGTGCACGGTATTCACCCGGATAGCGTGCGGGGCCAGTTCTTTGGCGAGCACCTTCATCAGCATCACCAGGCCGGCCTTGGACGCCGCATAGTGCGCGGTGTTCTCGTTGGCGTGGTACGCGGCCAGCGAACTGGTGATCACCACGGCACCCCCGCGGCCTCCCGCGATGATATGCGGTACGGCGGCCTTGAGCGATTTCCATACCCCGGTGAGATTGATGTCGATCATGTCCTGCCAGACATCCTCGCCCATCTCGAGGGTCGGGGCCGGACTGGAGATCCCGGCATTGGCGACGACGATATCGAGCCGCCCGAATTCCGCCACCCCCGCGGCGACCGCCGCGGTCAGAGCGGCGAGATCACGGACATCGGCGTCACGGGCGACGATACGGCGGCCGGTGGCCTCCACCAGGCGCACCGTCTCCGCGAGGTCGGCGGCATTTGCCAGCGGATAGGGCACACTGGCGACCTCGGCCGTGGTGTCGACGGCGATGATATCGGCGCCCTCCTGCGCAAAACGTACTGCGTGGGAGCGGCCCTGGCCCCGCCCGGCGCCGGTGACGAATGCGATCCTGCCGTCCAGTTTGCCCATGAGTCACTCCGTATCGCGCGCCGTATCTGCAGCTTTGCCGTAGACCGACAATATGACACCGACTGCCGAAAGTCGATGGCCACTGTGCCCACTCACGGCAACCCGGGCGCAACCTTCCCGGCGCGAAGTGACCTATGATCTTGGTGCCCGCAGCGCAGCGGACCGGCCGAAACAGTTCCCGGGCCAACGTCTCTGCCTCGTCATGCCGTTGGCTGCCGATATGCTTGGAGCACGCCATGATCACGCCGCCCGACCCCGTGCCATCGCCCCCGGGGCCCGGTCGAGGCGACGAAGAGCGATTCCCGCTGTACTCGGCGGAATTCACCGCCGACCCGCACCGCGCCTACCAGGAGATGCGAAAACGCCACGGTTCGCTGGTGCCGGTGGAGCTGGCACCCGGCGTCTCCGCCACCTTGGTCATCGGATACCGCGCCGCGCTGCGGATCCTCAACGATCCGGCGCGTTTCCCCGCCGATCCCCGTCACTGGGAGACAACCGTCCCCGCCGACTGCCCGGTACTGCCGGTACTGCAGTGGCGGCCGAACGCGCCGCGCAGTGCCGGCGCCGAGCACACGCGCTACCGGGGCGCGGTCACCGCGGCGCTGGCCGGGGTGGATCTGCACCGGCTGCGCGCCACCGTCGAACGCTTCGCGGCACCGCTGATCAATACGTTCTGCGAGTCCGGCTCGGCCGATCTGGTCGCCCAGTACGCGTTCCCGCTGACCTTCGAGGTCATCAACGCGATGCTCGGCTGCCCACCCGAGATCAGCGACCGCGCCGCCGCCGCGACCGCCGCAATCTTCGACGGCGTCGACTCGGAGAAGGGCAATCTGATGTTCGGCGAGGCGGTGCAGGAACTGGTGGAGGCCAAACGCGCCGAGCCGGGCGACGATGTCACCACGCGGCTCCTGCACCACTCCGCGGCCCTCGACGCGACCGAGATGACCCACCAGGTGATAGCCCTCTACGGCGTCGGTATGGGGCCGATGCAGAGCCTGATCATCAACACCCTGTGCCTGATCCTCACCGACGACAGGTTCGCCGACGAGATGCTCGGCGGCGCGCTGGCGACCCGTGACGCGCTCGACGACGTGCTGTTCGACGATCCGCCGCTGCCCAACGCCAGCGTCACCTATCCGCGTCAGCCCACCATGGTGGACGGCGTCTGGTTACCGGCCCACCAGCCGGTGGTGATCAGTCTCGCCGGATGCAACAAGGATCCGGAGATCGGGACCGGTCACCACAGCGGCAACCGGTCGCATCTGGCCTGGGGCGCCGGGCCGCACGCCTGCCCGGCCCGGCCGACCGCGTATCTGATCGCGCAGGAGGCCATAGACCAGCTGCTCGACGCGCTGCCCGAGCTGCGGCTCGCGGTCCCGGTGGCGGAACTGGCCTGGCGACCGGGCGTGCTGCACCGCACCCTGGCCGCGCTACCGGTGACTTTCCCGCCCACGCCCCCACTGCCCGTGGGCTGAGGCACGGCCGCGCCGGGAACCGGCCGGGCCGCGATGGCCGATATATTCGGGCTCCCCGTAACGGCTTCCACCAAAAATCGCCGACGCGGGGAGCAGGTGGTGTGGACCGATCGCCCCGCATCGGCGGCCACCATCCCCGCCTCGGCGATACGCCCGGCCTCGGCTGCCGCGTACCCCCATGCCTGCTCCCGGGTCGGGAGCGCGAGCTATCGCGCGACCAGGTCGGGTGCAGAACGACCGGGGACCGGAACAAATCGCGGGATGTACCGGAACATCACTCCCGCACCGGTCACCGAGACCACTCCCAGGGCCGCCACCGCCACGCCGAGCGCGACCACGGTGGCCACGGCCCCGGCGGCCAACGGCCCGAGGAACATGCCGAAATCATGGGTGAGCCGCCAGGCCGCCAGGAATTCCGCGCGGGTGGCGGCCGGGGCCACATCGGCGCCCAGGGTCATGATCACGCCGTTACCGAAACCGTTGCCGATCCCCATGATCACGGCCACCGCGCCGATGGTCCACACATCATGGGCCAGCGGCAGCAGGAAATAGGACAGCGCGATGATCAACAGCGACGGCACCGCGATGAACCGGCGGCCGTAGCGGTCCATCAGCTGCCCGGCCGGATACGAACACAGCAGGTCGAACGCGGCGCCGACACCGAAAACGAGCGAGGCCGAGGCGGCGTCCAGGCCGATATGGTCGGCCCACAGCGGAAGCGCCGCCTCCCGGGAGGCCCGGGCCGCGCCCATGAGCAGCGATCCGGCGCCCAGCGTCGCCAGCAGCCGCCGGTGCCGGCGCAGGATCGTCCCCAGCGAGACCCCACCGCCCGGTGCGTCGTGGGCACGCGGCGGGTCGGGCACCCGCGACATCAGATAGCCGGACACGATCACCCCGGCCAGCTGAACGGCGAACCCGCCGCGGGTGCCCATCCCGAGGATTACCAGCGCGCCCGCGAAGGGGCCGATCAGAAAGCCCAGCCGCCACATCAGCGCGAAGGTCGCCATGGCCCGGGCCCGCATCTCGACCGGGACCACCTCGGCGAGATAGCTCTGCCGGGCCAGCCCCCACACCGCGTTGGACACCCCGGTGAGCAGAGCGCCGACCGCCAGCACCGCCGGCGTCCAGGCCAGCAGCGACAGCAGCACCCCCGTGGTGCCGATCAGCGAGCCGGCGATGATCGAGCGCCGCTCGCCGAACCGGGCGACGATCCGGCCCGCCGGGAGATCGCCCAGGACCGCGCCGAGCCCGACGAGGGCCACGATCAACCCGGCCACGCCCACCGAGGCGCCCAGGTCCCGAGCAGTCAGCGCGATCACGGGGGAACCGGCGCCCTGACCGATCCCGAACACCGCGGACGGCAGGAAAACGGTGGGCAACAGGGGACGCAGCGTTGTCCAGGTGGATGTCATCCGTTCGGCTCGGCCGCGGCCTACCCGACCACCTTGCCGTCCGGTCCGGCGTTCTCCGGATAGGTGCCGTTGGCGTAGGGGTTGAACTCGTTGGTGTAGAGGTCCTTCGCGGTCAGCTTCCCGCTCTCCACCTCACCGTTGCGGACCAGCCAGTCGACCCACAGCTGGATCTCCTGCTCGCGTGTGACACCACCGGGCCCCGCGACGCCGGTGCTCTTCCAGTAGTTCGCCTTGTCGGGGCTCTCGCCCTCCCGTCCGCGGCGCGTGATGATGTCCTTGAACTTGGCGATCACCTGGTCGCGCGGCGTGGTCTGGGCCCAGCGGATCGCGCGGGCGGTGCCCTGGGTCAGATCGGCGACGGCGTCGCGGTTGCGGGCCAGGAAGTCGTCGCGAACGATATAGGTGCCGTAGCTGAACGCACCGAACAGGTCGCCGTCGGTGAACAGCGGCCGGACTCCGCCCCGGGCCACCGCCTCGTCCCGCCAGATATCGAACAGCGCGACCGCATCGATCCGGCCCTGCCGCAACGCCTGTTCCGCATTGACCGGCGGTACCACGGTCAGCTCCACTTGGGCGATCTCGTCATTGGACAGACCCTGCCGGGCCAGCCATTCACGGGCCACGAACTCGTGATGCGCACCGAGGGTGTTCACCCCGAACTTCTTGCCGATCAGATCGCGGGCACTGCGGATCGGGCTGTTGTCCAGCACGTAGTAGCCGGTGAAGTTCTCCTTGTCCGAGCCGTAATAGCTGATCACCGAGGTGATCGGGGAACCCGCGGCGGCGAGTTTCACCACGGCGCCGTTGAACGCGCCGCCGATATCGGTGGCGCCGGTGGCCGCCGATTGGATGTCCTGCGGACCGCTGGTCGTATTGCCGACCCAGTCCAGCGCCACCTTGTCGAAATAGCCCAGATCGGCGGCGAGCTCGGGATAGGTGACCTGGCCGGCCCAGCCCTGGTACCGGATGAGCGTCCGCCCGTCCTCGCTCGTCCGGGCTTCCGACGAGGTGCCGCACGCCGACACCAGGGAGACGGCCGCGAGCAACGCGAAGAGCAAGGCCGGCACACGTTTACGCATGGCGTGATCATGACGACGCCGGCCGCCGGCGACGATATTTGCACTACCCGCGATTCCAATCGTTGTCGCCCGGGTGGGCCCGGGTGCAGCCTGGCATTCGTCACTGTGACCCGCGCTGCGCCGAGGTGGACGCGGTCGTCGGAACGAGGGATTCGAATGACGGATGTGCACGAACTGAGCACCGATGTTCTCGTGATCGGTGGTGGCCCCGCCGCCACCTGGGCAGCCCTGCGGGCCGCCCGAGCCGGCGCGCAGGTGGTGCTCGCCGACAAGGGCTACTGCGGGACCAGCGGCGCCACCGCCTCGGCCGGCACCGGCGTGTGGTACGTCCCGCCGGACCCGGTCGATCGTGCGGCCGCGATCGCGAGCCGCGCGGGCCTGGGCGGCTATCTGGCCGATCGGCGCTGGTCGGAACGGGTCCTGGACGAAACCTACGAACGCCTGAACGAACTCGCCGAACAGGCCCGCTTCCCGTTCCCGGTCGGACCGGACGGGAAGCAATTGCGCAACGGACTGCAGGGCCCGGAGTACATGCGGCGGATGCGGATCCGCGTCCGCCGGGCCGGTGTGCGGATCCTCGACCACAGCCCGGCCATCGAACTGCTGGTCGACGCGGCGGGTGCGGTCGCGGGAGCCGCGGGCTACCGGCGTCAGGCCGGGGAGAGCTATCGGGTCCGGGCCGGTGCGGTGGTACTGGCGACCGGCGGTTGCGCTTTCCAGTCCAAGGCGTTGGGCTGCGATGTGAACACCGGCGACGGCGCGCTGTTCGCGGTCGAGGCCGGGGCCGAGTTGTCCGGAATGGAGTTCTCGAACGCCTACGGCATCGCACCGGAGGGGACCTCGGTGACCAAGACGGCGTTCTATCATTTCGCCACCTTCTATCGCGCCGACGGCAGCGTGCTCGAGGGAGCCGGCGGCCGCAACCGCTCACCCATCGCGGCGGAACTGCTGCGCGACAGGGTTTTCTGCCGAATCGATCAGGCCGACGAACCGGCCCGGGCCGCCATGCGCCGTGCCCAGCCGAATTTCTTCCTGACCTTCGACCGGCTGGGCATCGATCCGTTCACCGAGAAGTTCCCGATCACGCTGATCGCCGAGGGCACCGTCCGCGGCACCGGCGGTATCCGGCTCGTCACCGACGAATGCGGTACCAGCGTGCCGGGCCTCTACGCGGCCGGTGACGCCGCGACCCGCGAACTGATCTGCGGCGGTTTCACCGGCGGCGGCAGTCACAATGCCGCCTGGGCGATCTCCTCGGGCACCTGGGCGGGTGCCGGCGCCGCCCGGTACGCGCTGGCGCTCGGGGCCGGTGCGGCGGGCCGCCGCGTGACGGGGATCGGCGACGTGGGTGCCCGCCCCGAGGGCCGCCGGACCGAGCACGATCCGCGGCAGGTGGTGGCCGCCGTCCAGCGCGAAGTACTGCCCTACGACAAGAACTATCTGCGGCACGGCAGCGTGCTCACCGAATCGCTGAACACCCTGGACGCGCTCTGGTCGGAGATCCGCGAATCCTTGGGCGGCGACGGCGCGGAGCGGGTGCGCACCCGGCAGGCCGCGGCGATCACCGCGCACGCCCGCTGGATGTACCGAGCGGCCCTGGCCCGCACCGAAACCCGGGGCATGGCGAAACGGCTCGATTTCCCCGACCAGGACCCCGATCAGCACCATCGGCTCGTCACCGGCGGGCTGGACCGGATCTGGGTGCGGCCCGAACAGGCGGCGATCCCCGCGGCGGTGGCGTCGTGATCGAACTCGTATCCGCGCAGCGCTGCATCGCCTGCGATAAATGCATCGCCGTATGCCCCACCAATGTGTTCGACCGCGGTGTCGGCGGTATTCCGGTGATCAGCCGGCACAGCGACTGCCAGACCTGCTTCCAGTGCGAGGCGAACTGCCCCGCCGACGCGCTGTTCGTCTCGCCGCGTACCACCCCGGAACCGGAATCCTCGGCGGCCGGAGACCAGGAGGAGTTGGTCCGCAGCGGGCTGCTGGGCAGCTACCGCGCGCAGATCGGCTGGGGCAAAGGCCGCAAACCCGGCACCCTGCGGGCGGTCGGGCCCGCACTCCAGCCCAACGGGTCGCCGCTCACCAGCTGATCGACCGCTACTGCGCGTCCGTACTCGCGGCGATCGCCTCGCTCTGGATCCGGTCGAACTGCGCGCCCATGGCCTCGGCCAGCGCGGTCGCCGCCGAGAGCGGACGCACCATCACCATGAAATCGTCGATCTTGCCGTCCTCGTCGAAGTGCAGGAAATCGCATCCGGTGAGCCGCTTACCCGCGACCGTCGCCTCGAAGACAAGCGCGTGGTCGCGGCCACCGGGGTCGGTGATCTCCCGGATATAGCGGAAATCCTCGAATACCCGCAGCACACCGCGCAGGATGGCCGCGGTGAGGGGTTTACCGGGATAGGGCTTGAACGCCACAGGACTGGTGAACACCACATTGTCGGCCAGCAGTGCCTCGATGGCGGCGGAATCGCGCTCCTCCACGGCCTTGCGGAACGGGTGCATGCGGAACCTCGCTCTTCGATGTGCCGACCGGGGCTGCCCCAGCCGCTTTCAACGCACGCTAATCAGGTCCCTCGCCGATGTCCACGACGTTCCCCGGCGCTTGCCACCGACCTGTGGCGGCCGATCGCAGACCACCGGCCTTCTCGAGCTCTTGCCATGGACCTCGCCGCCACTGCATCGGCCCCACCGGAGGGTCGCGCGAGACCTACCGCGGCCACCGCAGGGCAGAAGTCCATTTCGGCAGATCCGGCGGGCCGACGGTGAATGCTGCCGCTGGAGCGCAGATGGCCACTATCACACTGCGCACGTTACTGATTCGAGTCTTCAGCTGCGTAATCTCTTTTTCTGTGGCCCGTAGCGACCTGGACGCCGCCGTGGCGCAGGCCTTTCAGCGAATCAGCGGATCCATCGACGATGTGGCGGGAATCATCCGTCACGATACCGATTCGATCGCGCTCCGATTGAACAGGGGCACGGACACGCTGGTGGCCCGGGACAGACTGAATATCCGCGATCCGTCGACCGACCTCGTCGGTTCCCGCGACTACATCGAGAGGTTCCTCCCACGGTGGATCCAGCCACCGGTGCCCCGGGTCCACAACGCTCCCGAATTGATAGCGGACGAACTGGAACGTATTCATCGCTCCGGAGCCAAGGCCCGGTGGGCGAACTACGACCCCGAACTTTTCCGGCAGGGGCACCGCGGGTACGAAGGGTGGTTGAAGTCCGACGAACCGCTCGGGCCGCTGAACGACCGCTACGGGCTCAACTGCTGGGAGATGATCTGCTACGCGGCGGCCCGGACCGGCGTAGTGGACAAGCCCTATCTGCGCGAGCTGACCGAGTTGCCACGTGACCCCGACGGCGGTTGGAGCGAGCCTTTCCTCATGAAGGCATGGCTTCCCCGCATGGGCAACTGGTTGATCCCCGAAGGGCGCCGGGTGTACACCGGCGCAGCCGACGGCCCGGCGCCACAGCGCGGCGATATCGTGATGTGGAACCGCGATGCGGAGCACGTGACGATGGCTACCGGGCGCACCGGGAAGGACGGTTCACCCGAGCTGTATTCCTTCTGGTATCTGCCGAAGTACGACCTGCGATACGACGAGGTGACCAAGTCGTACTCGCAGGTTGTGGATGCCGTACAGGTCACCACGATCAAGGAGCTGACGGATTCGATGCTCGCCATGCGCAATGCCGACGGCTCGCTCTACCACAAACCGGGCACGACCTTCGACGTCACCTTCGGCCGCGGGCCGTGGTGAGTCACCCTGCGGCAGAGCCGGACGCGGCGCGGACCCCGCGGCCGCCGACACGGCACCATCTCAACCCGCAGCATCCGGCCGCGGAGTGATCGCGATCCCGACCGATCCGTCCGCCCCGCGCAACAGTTTGTGACCGCGGATCATGACCTTTCCGATCAACCCGTATTTCCGGCCCACGACCTCTCGGGCGCGCTCGGTGCCCGCCGCGTCCAAGACCTCGGCGGCACCGGGGAGTACCTCACCGCCCTGCGTACGACCTCGGTTGTCCGAGATTTGCAGGGTCACCTCGGGGTTGCGGCGGATCCGCTTGACCTTCCAGGAGGCCGGGTTCGTCCACACCAGGAGACGGTCGCCGTCGGGCGCCACCCAGACGGGGGTCCCGACGGGCGAGCCGTCCTTCTTGTAGGTGGTCAGCGAAACATATTTGGCCTGCGCCAGCTGGTCCCAGCTCATTGCTACACGGTAGGCCGACAGCGGTCGCGCGTCACGGATTGCGGGCCGGGGTTTCCACGGCCGCCGGTTCTTCGTTCCCGGCCGGTTGTGGACGGGCCCGCAGGACGAGCGCGCCGAGGAGGGCGGCCGCCGCAGTGAACCCGGCACCCACCCACGCTCCTGTCGATACCGCAGCGGTGAACGCGGTCTTCGCGACCTCGGAGTATCCGAGTTCGAATGCCGCGCCGATGGATTCCCGGGCGGCCGGGGGCGCGTCGGCCGGCATTCGCGCGGTGAAGACACCGGCCAGCACACTGCCCAGAATGGCGATACTCAATGCCATACCCACCTGCTGCAGGGTGTCGTTGAGGGCCGAGCCGACACCCGCGTGCCGCAGCGGGATGGCGTTCATGATGGCGGTGTAGGCGGCAGGTCCGGCCAGGCCGCCGCCGATCCCCATGACCAGCATGCCGGCCAGTACCCACAGATATCCGGTGCCTACGGCCAGAATCGCGAAGGCGGCGGCCATGACCGACAGTCCCGCCACGATGAGCGTCTTGTTCGCGAGGTTCTTGCCCAGGGTCGCGCCGAGGCCGTTGCACACCGCGCCGGCCAGGGCGTAGGGCAGCAGCGCGAGACCCGCTTTCATCGGCCCGTAGCCGAGGACGAACTGCAGGTACTGGGTGAGCATCAGCATTACCGCGCCCATCCCGAACACCATCAGCAGCACAGTGGCGCAGGTGCCGGTGAAATCGCGGTTCGCGAACAGGCCCAGGGGCAGCATCGGATGCTCCTGCCGACGCTCCCACAGCACGAACGCGGCGGCGGAGACGACCGCCAGAATCAGTACCGGGAGGTTCCATTCGCGCTCGATGATCAGGTACACGGTCGAGGCGAGTGCGAGGATCGACAGCACCACGCCCACCGCGTCGATCGGGCGCTGCGCACCGGTGGTCTCCGGCATCAGCACCAGGGCGGCGGCGATCGCCAGGACGGCCACCGGAATGTTCAGCAGGAACACCGACCCCCACCAGTAGTGCTGTAGCAGGAGACCACCCAGCGTCGGACCGGCGACGATACCGAGGATCGACACCGTGGACCAGGCGGCCAGTGCCATCCGGCGTTCGCTCTCGTCGAAGGTGGTCATCAGGATCGACAGCGTCGAGGGCATCAGCAGGGCGCCGCCCACACCCATCACGGCCCGGGCGGCGACCACCTGCCAGGGGTCGATGGCCAGGACCGCGGCCAGTGAACCCACCCCCAGCACGATCAGGCCGAGGATCAGCATCAGCCGGCGGCCGAACCGGTCCGACAGGCTGCCCGCGGTGAGCAGCAGACCGGCGAAGACCAGCACATAGGAGTCCAGGATCCACTGGATATCGGAAGGGGTCGCGTCGAGTTCCCGGATCAGCGAGGGGATCGCGATGGTGAGCACAGTGCTGTCGATCATCAGCACCAGCAACGCGAGGCACAACGCGGCGAGGATCAGCCATCGGCGCGGATCTCGTACAGTGTTCGATTCCACTCGCACACTGTACGACGGAATCGAACACTGTGCGAGTGCGGTTAGGATCGAACTGTGACCGAGCAGTTCAGAAGTGTGTGGACCCGTGCGCCCCGGCGTACCCGGACCTCGGGCCTGAGCCGGGACCAGATCGTGCGCGCCGCAGTGGCCGTCCTGGACAAAGAGGGTCTCGAGGCGCTCAGCATGCGCAGACTCGGCGCCGAACTCGGAGCGGGCGCCACCAGCCTGTACTGGCACGTCGCGAACAAGAACGAACTTCTCGAACTGGCCCTGGACGAGATCTGGGGTTCGATCGACGACGGCGGGCTGGAATCCGCCTCCGGCCTGCGCGAACTGCTCAGTACCTTCGCTTACAACTTCCGCAGTGCGCTGCTGTCGCATCCATGGGCGGCGACGCTCATCGGCCAGATACCGAGTGTCGGCCCGCAGGCCTTCCGGCTGACCGAGCGGCTGCGGCGGGCCTTCACCGAAGCGGGTTTCCGGGGCTTCGACGTCTACCTGGCCAGTGGCACCGTCACCAGTTTCGTACTCGGCCAGGTTGTGCCGTTGATCGCGATGGAGAAGGCCCACGGTGGTCCCGTGGACAGTGGCCAGGTGATGCGGATACTCGACGAACTCAGCGCCGACTACCCCCAGATGCGCGCCGATTACCGGACACTCATGCCCGAGGATTCCGCGGTCGGCAATGCGCTCGGCTTCGATTTCGGCCTGCTGTGCCTGCTGGACGGGTTGGAGGCCCGGCTACGCGCCCAGCAACCCGCGCCACCCACGGATGTGGACGAATCCCACCACCGTCGCTGACGGCCGACGAGCCGACGGCGGGCATGTACGGCGAGCGGCAGGAGACCCGGTCGGACGATACCGACCGGCACCATCGAATCCGAAGGACATGGACGGATATCTGTGACCGACGAAAAGTTCCTCGCCCACGTCGCCGGCCGGTTGGCCGCCCTGCCGATGGTGCATGCCGTCGCCCTCGGTGGATCACGCGCAGCGGACACCCACACCCCGGACAGCGACTGGGACTTCGCGATCTACTACCGGGGCGACTTCGACCCGGCAGACCTGCGTGCCGTCGGCTGGGCGGGCGAGGTCTCCGAGGTCGGCGGCTGGGGCGGGGGCGTCTTCAACGGCGGAGCCTGGCTCACGATCGACGACCGGCACGTAGACGTCCACTACCGTGACCTCGACGTCGTCGAACACGAACTCGCCGAGGCCCGGCAGGGCCGCTTCCATTGGGAGCCGCTGATGTTCCACCTCGCGGGTATCCCCAGTTACCTCGTGGTCGCCGAACTCGCCGTCAACCGGGTACTGCACGGCACTCTGCCCTGCCCCGCCTACCCGGGTGCGCTACGCCGCGCGGCTCCGCCGATATGGCGCGACCGCGCGACCAGGACACTGCGCTATGCGCGCGACGCATACGTCCGGCGCGGACAGGCGACCGAAGTCGCGGGCGCGCTGGCCACCGCCGCTGTGCAGACGGCACACGCGGTGCTGGCGGCTCGCGGCGAGTGGGTCACCAACGAGAAGCGGCTACTGCACCGTGCCGGGCTGCGGGCCGTCGACGAGATCGTGGGCGGACTGACAACCGACCCGGCGGTGCTCGCCCGGGCAGTGGACGCGGCTCGGCAGCTGTTGCTCGCCCCCGAACCGGCCGACGGCGACACCGTGTGACCGGTCCTCGCCGGGTCACCATTCGTCTCGGGTCACGATGCGGTCTCGGCAAGATCGAACATCACAGGTTCGGCAAGATCGGGTTCCCCCGGGTGCGGCGCCGGCCGCGTGGCTTCTAGGCTCGCGGAGGGCCGCCGCCGTTCCCCCCGTGACCAGGTGCGGCCCATCCGGACCCGGCGTCCCGGCGACGCCCACCGCACCGACCGGCCAACGGCGTGCCGGCACCGATAACGCGCTCCGAGCGCTGACGACCCCGAAGGACCTCCTGTGAAAAAGACCGTCCTGGCCGCCGCTGCCGTCGTTCTCCCGCTGTTGTCCGCCACCGCCGCCGGCGCCGAACCGGTCCCGGTGATCCCCGAACCGCCGGTGGCGGCCGCGCAGGATCAGGTTCCTTCCGGACCGCTCGGAACCACGTTCCCGGTTCGTACCGGAGGAGATATGGCCGTCACGATCAACCCCGCCGACGCGGTGGTCGAGCCACGCGCCGACGGTCAGCGGGTGCTGGTGTACGACGTGACCGCCGAGCAGACCGCGGGCAACCCCTACTTCCTGCCGACACTCGACCTGCGCATGGTGACCGCCGACGGGACGACGGTGTATCCGCTCACCGATGTCCCCGGCGAATTCCCGGCCGGGTTCCTGGAGCCGGGACAGCCCCGTCACGGGCTGGTGGCCTTCGGCCTCGACCGGCAGCAGACACCGGCACAGATCATCTTCGCCACCAGCGACTATTTCGTGCAGAGCAGCTGGACCCTCTGACCGGCTATTCGAGTTCGCCCTCGGTCTCCAGGTACACCTGGCGCAGCCGGTCCAGCGTCTCCCGCTCGGGGCTCGCCCACATCCCGCGTTCCGCCGCCTCGAGCAGACGTTCGGCGATACCGTGCAATGCCCACGGATTGGACTGCTCCATGAACTTGCGGTTCGTCTCGTCGAACACATAGCTCTCGGAGAGCTTCTCGTACATCCAGTCGGTGATCACATCGGTGGTGGCGTCGTAGCCGAATAGGTAATCCACGGTGGCCGCCATCTCGAAAGCGCCCTTGTACCCGTGCCGGCGCATGGCCTCGAGCCAGCGCGGATTGACCACCCGGGCCCGGAACACGCGCGTGGTCTCCTCCGACAGCGTGCGGGTACGGACCGCGTCGGGGCGAGTGCTGTCGCCGATATAGGCCTCCGGGTTCTTGCCCGTCAGGGCGCGCACCGTGGCGACCATCCCGCCGTGGTACTGGAAGTAGTCGTCGGAGTCGGCGATATCGTGCTCGCGGGTATCGGTGTTCTTCGCGGCCACCGCGATCCGGCGGTACGCGGTACGCATATCGTCGGCCGCCGGCGCGCCGTCGAGGTCGCGCCCGTAGGCGTAGCCACCCCAGGTGGTGTAGACCTGCGCGAGATCGTCGTCGGTGCGCCAGCTCTTGGAATCGATCAGCTGGAGCAGCCCCGCACCGTAGGTCCCCGGTTTCGAGCCGAAGATACGGGTGGTGGCCCGACGCTCGTCACCGTGCTCGGCGAGATCGGCGCGGGTGTGGGCGCGGACGTAGTTGGTCTCCGCGGGCTCGTCGAGTTCGGCCACGAGCCGCACCGCGTCGTCGAGCAATGCCAGCACGTGTGGGAAGGCGTCGCGGAAGAATCCACTGATCCGTACCGTCACGTCCACGCGCGGCCGGCCCAATTCCGCGGAATCGATCACCTCGAGGGTGGTGACCCGGCGGCTGGCCTCGTCCCAGACCGGGCGCACCCCGAGCAGGGCGAGTACCTCGGCGATATCGTCGCCGGAGGTGCGCATGGCCGAGGTGCCCCAGACCGACAGACCCACCGAGCGCGGATACTCGCCGTGGTCGGCCAGATAGCGTTCGAGCAGTGATTCGGCCATGGCCTGCCCGGTTTCCCAGGCCAGCCGCGACGGTACGGCCTTCGGGTCCACGGAGTAGAAGTTACGGCCGGTCGGCAGCACATTGATCAGGCCGCGCAGCGGCGAACCACTCGGGCCGGCCGGGATGAAACCGCCGTTCAGCGCATGCAGTACCCGGTCGATCTCGACCCCGGTCCCCCGCAGCCGCGGCACCACCTCGGTCGCGGCGAAACGCAGCACCGCGGCGACCGCCGTAGGATCGCCGCCGGCCGTTTCGAACAATTCGTCCGCGTGCTGGGCGACGAGCCGGTCCACTGCCTCGGACGCCCACCCGGCGGCCTGCAGCGCGACGATCAGTTCCCGGGCGCGGGCCTCCACCGTATCGACCCGTTCCCGCGCCTCGCCGCCGGATTCGCTGAGCCCCAGCGCTTCCCGCAGCCCCGGTACCGACATCTCCCCGCCCCACAACTGCCGGGCCCGCAGCATGGCCAGGACCAGGTCGACCTCGCCGTCACCGGCCGGGGCGCGGCCGAGAATATGCAGGCCGTCGCGGATCTGCACATCCTTGATCTCGCACAGCCAGCCGTCGACGTGCAGCAGCATATCGTCGAAGGATTCCTCGTCCGGGCGTTCGGCCAGCCCCAGATCGTGGTCCATCTTCGCGGCGCGCATGAGCGTCCAGATCTGCTGCCGGATGGCGGGCAGTTTGGCCGGGTCCAGCGCGGAGATGTTCGCGTGCTCGTCGAGCAGCTGTTCGAGACGGGAGATATCGCCATAGCTCTCGGCGCGCGCCATCGGCGGAATCAGATGATCCACCAGGGTGGCGTGGGCGCGGCGTTTGGCCTGGGTGCCCTCCCCCGGATCGTTCACCAGGAACGGGTAGATCAGCGGCAGGTCCCCCAGAGCGGCATCGGTACCGCACGCTGCGGACATACCCAGGGTTTTGCCGGGCAGCCACTCCAGGTTGCCGTGCTTGCCCAGATGCACCATCGCGTCCGCGCCGAAACCCCCGGCCGCGGGGTCGGTGGACAGCCACCGGTAGGCGGCGAGGTAGTGGTGGCTCGGCGGGAGATCGGGGTCGTGGTAGATGGCGACCGGGTTCTCGCCGAAACCGCGCGGCGGCTGCACCATGAGCACCACATTGCCGAATCGCAGCGCGGCGATGACGATTTCGCCGCGCGGGTCGGCGGAACGGTCCACATAGAGCTCACCCGGGGGCGGCCCCCACGCTTCGACGACAGCGGTGCGCAGCTCCTCGGGCAGCGTGTCGAACCAGGCGGTGTAGACCTCGGCGCCGATCCGTACCGGGTTGCCCTCGAGCTGTTCGGCGGTGAGCCAGTCCGGATCCTGGCCACCGGCGGCGATCAGCGCGTGCATCAGCGCGTCGCCGTCACGTTCTTCCAGGCCCGGGACCTCACCCGGGGCACCGAGATCGTATCCGGCGGCACGCAATTCGGTGAGCAGCGCAATAGCGCTGGCGGGCGTATCCAGTCCGACGGCGTTACCGATACGGGCGTGTTTGGTGGGGTAGGCCGAGAGCATGAGCGCCAGGCGTTTGCGGCCGGCGGGGATGTACCGCAGCCGTGCGTGCCGCACCGCGATCCCGGCGACGCGGGCGGCGCGTTCGGCGTCGGGCACATAGGTGGACAGCCCGTCCTCGTCGAACTCCTTGAAGGAGAACGGCACCGTGATGATCCGGCCGTCGAACTCCGGCACCGCGACCTGGGTCGCCACGTCCAGCGGGGACAGCCCGTCGTCATTGGCCTCCCACTGCGCGCGGCCACTGGTCAGGCACAGGCCCTGCAGGATCGGGACATCCAGTTCGGCCAGCGCGCCGATATCCCACGCCTCGTCGTCACCGCCCGCCGCGGCCAGCGCCGGTTTGCTGCCGCCGGCCGCCAGCACGGTGACCACCAGCGCGTCGGCCTGCCGGAGGGTGGCGAGCAGGTCGGGTTCGGCGGTACGCAGGGAGGCGCAGTAGACGGGCAGCGGTACCGCGCCGGCGTCCTCGATCGCACCGCACAGTGCGTCGATATAGCCGGTGTTCCCGGCCAGATGCTGGGCCCGGTAGTAGACGACGCCGACCGTCGGTTTCCCGGCCACCGGTTCGGGATACCGTGCGGCGCGGTCGAGCCGGCCCCAGGCGGGCAACTGCACCGGCGGTTCGAACCCGTGCCCGGTGAGCAGGACCGTATCGGAGAGGAAGTTGTGCAGCTGGCGCAGATTCTGCGGTCCGCCGGCCGCCAGGTAGTTGTGCGCGTCGGAGGCCACGCCGACCGGTACGGTCGAGCACTCCATCAGTTCGGCGTCGGGGGCCATCTCCCCGCCGACCGCGACCACCGGCACCCCGCTCGCGCGCACCGCGGCCAGGCCGTCCTCCCAGGCCCGTTTGCCGCCGAGGATCCGCACGATCACCAGATCGGCGTCCGCGAGCAGGCCGGGGAGATCCTCCACCAGCAATCGGGCCGGATTGGCCCACCGATACTCGGCGCCACTGGCGCGCGCGCTCAGCAGATCGGTATCGGAGGTGGACAGCAGCAGAATCACAGCGATGACCTTCCTGGGGTGGCGCGCCCGTGGGGGGTTGTGTGCTCGCCGGAGAGGGTCTGGCTGTGTCAGTGGCGCGACCGCACCGGAGTTCCACCGGTTTCCTCGTCACCCGTCGAGCCCCCGGATGCTACCGCGACCACCGAGGCCGTCCGTCACCACACCGGTGAGCGGCACCCGCGCGCCCGTACTTGCCGACGCTTCTCGTTCCGGGTTGGCTTCCTCCCATGACCGATGACGCGGGGACGCAACTGTTCCACCAGTCCATGCCCTTCACCGAACGCCTCGGCGTGGAGGTGCTCGAACACGGTCCCGGTTTGGTGCGCAGCCGCATCACCTGGGACGAGACACTGTGCACACTGGGTGGCGCGCTGCACGGCGGCGTGCTGATGGCGCTGGCGGATTCGACCGCGGCGGTCTGCGCGTTCCTCAATCTGCCCGAAGGCGCCCAGGCGACCACCACCGTCGAATCGAAGACGAACTTCCTGCGCGCCGTGCGGTCGGGTCATGCCGAGGCGTCGTCCCGGCCGTTGCACACCGGGCGGTCGTTCATCGTCGTCGAGACCGAGGTGCGCGACGACGCGGGCAAGCTGGTGGCGAAGGTGACGCAGACCCAGGCGGTGCGGTAGTCCGGCGTCCGTAAACTGGTCGGATCATGGCACGTACCGATCCCGATTCCTGCCCCGGCGTCCTGCGCCTGCACGAGGCCGCCGACGGCCCGCTGGCCCGGGTCCGGGTGCCGGGCGGGATGCTCGCGCCGGAGCAGGTGCAGACCCTGGCCGCGGCCGCCGGTGAGCTCGGGGACGGCAATATCGAGCTGACCTCGCGCGGCAATGTGCAGTTGCGCCGGATCCGCGACGCCGACGCGCTCACCGAACGGCTGGCCGGTGCCGGGCTGCTGCCGAGCCGGACCCACGAGCGGGTCCGCAACATCATCGCTTCGCCCCTGTCCGGCCGGGTCGGCGACCACCCCGATATCCGGCCGCTGGTCGCGGCCCTCGACACGGGGCTGCTCGGCTCGCCCCGGCTGGCCGAACTCCCGGGCCGGGTCCTGTTCACCCTCGACGACGGCCGGGGCGATGTGACCCCGCTCGGCCCGGATATCGGCCTGCACGTCCTCGACGGCGACCGAGCCGCCCTCGTGCTCGCCGGACGGGACAGCGGTATCCGCGTGACCACCGCCGAAGCGCCCGAGGTGCTGCTGGCGGCCGCGCACGGATTCCTGGCACTCGCCGACGGGCAGTGGCGCCTGCACGAGGTCGCCGACGGCGCCGCGCGACTGGCCGCGCTGCTGGGGCTCGAACCCCGGTCCGAGCGGCTGGAGTTCAGCGGGCCCGGGGACCCGCCGATCGGCTGGCTGCCCCAGCACGACGGTCTCGTCGCGCTGGGCGCGGGTGTTCGGCTGGGCGCCCTACCCGCCCGCACCGCCGAATTCCTCGCCGCTGTCGAACGGCCGATCCTGCTCACTCCGTGGCGCAGCCTGATCGTCACCGATCTGGAGGAGTGGCCCGCCGAGCAGGTCGTCCGGGTGCTGGCGCCGATGGGCCTCGTCTTCGACGCGGATTCACCCTGGCTGCGGATCACCGCCTGCGCCGGAGCGCCCGGGTGCGCGAAATCGCATACCGACGTCCGGGCCGACGCCGCGGCCGCTGTCGAATCGGGCCGGACGGATACCTCCGACGCCGGCGGCTCGGATACGCCGATCCCGGCCGCCGAGATCACCACGGCCGGTCGGCAACACTGGTCGGGGTGCGAGCGCCGCTGCGGCCGGCCCGCTGCGGCGGTCACCGAGGTGACCGCCGGTCCCGAAGGCTACCGGGTGATACCGCCGCGCACCTGAGCCGCCGCACCGCGGAGTACCGCGGTCGCCCCCGGCCGGGCCGCCCTACTGCTCCTGCGAGGTCGAGGACTTTTCGATCGGCCGCGAGCGACGGTCCCCGTCGTCCCCTTTGCCGTGGCTGGCCACCAGGAGCACCACGATCAACAGCCCCATCATCGCCGCGACGGCCAGCGCGGCCGACGGTTTGCGCAACTGCTCGGTTTCCTCGCGCACCGACATCTCCTCCGGCAACAGCACGACGGGTTCGGCGGCACGGCGCTCGGGACGCACCGCGGCTGCCGGACACCCATTCGACCGAATCGTATTCCCGGTGACGAACGACGACCTGCCTTGCGGCTCCTGAACTGTGAGCATGCGGAAATCGTATCGACGTGCGACCGGCGGTTTTTCGGAAACTTCCCGGCAATGGGGAATTTACTTCGTAATAATGTCGAGGTGTCCCAGGTCACGTATGCGCCGGTCAGCGGCTCGGAGCCGGGAACAGCAGGCCCACAACGTAAATCGGCCCGCTGTGACGTGCGGTACGCTGTCCGGCCGTCTCCGGTTTTGTGTCGCAAACCATAGATCAACCGGCCCGGACGCGCCGGACACCCGCATAGGCACGCGGGGCGTATCGCAGGCGATCGGGCAGCAGCGGCCACACCGTACGCACCACCGCCGCGAACACCCCGAACAGCTTCTGGTCCACCGCTGTCCAGCGCAGATCGAGGATCTCGCGGGCGCGTTCGGGCATGAGCGCATTGGCGAGCCAGACATTGAAGGCCATCACCGGCTGCCAGATCACCGACCACACCGGTTCCGGGACTCCGGGCAGCGCCGGGATCCGGGTGCTGCCGAGCCGGAGTGCGAAATCGGTGGTGGCGTTGGCCTCGAGCACCTGGTCGATGGTGCGGTGCCAGTACTCCGCGAACTCGGCGTAGTTCGCCACCAGCACCCGGTCGGACAGTCCGTACATCCGCCACCAGGTGATGCCCTCGGCGATCAGCTGGTCCTTTTCCGCAGCGGTGAGCGGGGTCCCGAAATGCTCGTTGAGGGCGATGGTGAGTTCGACGAAGGTCGCGTGCGTCCACCAGTACACCTCGGGATTGAGCGCGTGGTAGCGCTCCCCCCGGGAATCGGTGCCCTTCAGCGGGCGGTGGTAGTCCCGTACCCGGGCGGCCTGCGCCTCGTTATCGGCGTCGTAGATCATGCCCTGGATCTGCGGCAGGGAGCGGATGAGGCGGTCCCACGGGTCGCGGAAGAAGTTCGAATGGTCCTGGAGGGCCGCGCCCACCGCCGGATGCATGTTCTGCAGGATGCCGGTGCGGCCGAGGAACAGCATGTTCCGCAGATCTCCGGCGTACTCCCAGGTCAGCGACCCGGGTCCGATCGGTGCCCCCACGAGACGGGATGTGGCGGCGGTATCCGGAGCACCCACGATCTGACCTCCTTGTCGAACGGCGCGAAACTCTGAGACGAATAGTAGGTCATCATCTCAGTTTCTCGCCGACCGAGGGTGGCAGACATTCCGCCGGATGGATTTCGCAACGCCCGCCGCCCTCGTGTCGTATGGTCGTCTGGACTAATGTCCATACACTTGTGCATACAGCCGGGCCCGGACACTTCACGAGCCCGGAGCGGTAGGAGAAAGCAGGTTCACCGATGAAGACCAAAGGCGCTCTCATCTGGGAATTCGACCAGCCGTGGCAGATCGAGGAGATCGAGATCGGCGATCCCCGCAAACACGAGGTCAAGGTCCAGCTGGAAGCGGCCGGAATGTGCCATTCCGACCACCATCTGGTCACCGGCGGTATTCCGATGATGGGCTTTCCGGTACTCGGCGGGCACGAGGGCGCCGGCATCGTGACCGAGGTCGGCGAAGGCGTGGAGGACCTCGCGGTCGGTGACCACGTTGTCCTGTCGTTCATCCCGTCGTGCGGGAAATGCAAATCCTGTCAGGCGGGTCTGCGCAACCTCTGCGATCTCGGCGCCCTCCTGCTCGCGGGCACCTCGGTGACCGACGGATCGTTCCGGATCCAGGCCCGCGGTCACGACGTCTACCCGATGGCCCTGCTGGGCACCTTCTCCCCGTACATGGTGGTGCACCAGAGCTCGGTGGTGAAGATCGACCCGTCCATCCCGTTCGAGGTCGCCTGCCTGGTCGGTTGCGGTGTCACCACCGGGTACGGATCCGCCGTCCGCACCGCGGATATCCGGCCGGGCGAGGATGTCGCGATCATCGGCCTCGGCGGCGTGGGTATGTCGGCGTTGCAGGGCGCGGCCCACGCGGGCGCCCGGTACATCTTCGCGGTCGACCCGGTGCCGTGGAAACGCGAACAGGCCGTGAAGTTCGGGGCCACCCACACCTACGCCACCATCGAGGAGGCGACCGCCGGCTGCGCCGAGGTCACCTGGGGCGGTATGGCGAAGAAAGTGATCGTGACCGTCGGCGAGGTGCACGGCGAGGACGTCGACAGCTGGATGGGCATCACCGCCAAGGCCGGTACGTGCGTCCTCACCGCCATGGGCAGCCTGACCGAGAACAAGACGACCCTGAACCTCGCCATGCTCTCGCTATTGCAGAAGAACCTGCAGGGCACCATCTTCGGTGGCGGCAACCCGCACTACGACATCCCGCACCTGCTGTCGATGTACCAGGTCGGCAAGTTGAATCTCGACGATATGGTCACCCGGCAGTACCGGCTCGAGGACATCAACGACGGCTATCAGGACATGCTGGCCGGCCGCAATATCCGCGGCATCATCCGCTACACCGACGCGGACCGCTGAGCCGCCCGGACCACCGGCGCCGGCCTGCCGCGCGACCGGACAGTGACGAGGAGGACGTGTGAGCTACCGGGTCGTGCAATGGGCCACCGGATCGGTCGGCCGGGCCGCGCTGCGAGCCGTTATCGACCATCCGGAACTCGAACTGGTGGGGTGCTGGGTGCATTCGCCGGACAAACGCGGCCGTGACGTGGGTGAGATCCTCGGCCGGGCGCCCGTCGGGGTGCGGGCGACCGACAGTCTCGACGAGATCCTCGCGCTGCCCGCCGACGCCGTGATCTACGCGCCGCTGCTCCCGCGCGCGAAGGAGGTGGCGGCACTGCTGCGGTCGGGGAAGAACGTGGTGACGCCGGTCGGCTGGTTCTATCCCGACGACGAGCAGGCCGAACCGGTCCGGCAGGCATGTCTGGCGGGCGGGACCACACTGCACGGCACCGGAATAGATCCCGGCGGGGTCACCGAGGTGTTCCCGCTGATGCTGTCGGCCATGTCCGCGGCGGTCACCTTCGTGCGCGGCGAGGAGTTCTCCGATATCCGGACCTACGGCGCGCCCGATGTGGTGCGCCACATCATGCGATTCGGTGCCACTCCCGCCGAGGCCGCCGCGGGCCCGATGCGGCAACTGCTCGACGGCGGCTTCCGCCAATCGGTCCGGATGATCCTGGACACGCTGGGCTTCGGCGGGAACCCGGAGATCCGCACGGTGCACGAGACGGCGGTCGCGACCGCACCGATCGAATCACCCATCGGCACCATCGAACCCGGGCAGGTGGCCGGCCAGCGCTTCCACTGGGAGGCGGTGGCCGGCGGCGAAACCGTCGTGCGCATCGGGGTCAACTGGCTGATGGGCCAACAGCATCTCGACCCGCCGTGGACACTCGGCGCCGAGGGCGAACGGTTCGAGATCGAGATCGACGGCGACCCGGGCACGTTCGTCACCATCCGCGGGTGGCAATCCGAACCCGGAGACCCGCCGGAGGCCGAGAATCCCGGGATCGCCGCGACGGCCGCGCACTGCGTCAACTCCGTCCCGTACGTCTGCGCGGCCGAACCCGGTATCCGTACCTCGGTCGAACTGCCGATGGTGGCGGGCCGGGCCCATCCGCGGTTCACGACCGGGTCGCGGTAGGCGAGCAGCGGACTACCGGGTGCGCCGCAACGCCAGAACCGGGATGGTGCGGAAGCCGGCCGCCTTCTGCTCGTATTCGGCGAAGCCGGGATAGCGGCGCGACTGTTCGCCGTAGATGCGGTCGCGCTCCGCGCCGGTCACCTCCGTGACCGTGACGGGATAGGTCTCGGTCCCCCGCTCCACCGTGGCCTCCCCGGCCGCGGTCAGGTTGCGGTACCAGTCGGGATTCGTCGGCGCACCCGCTTTACTGGCGAATACGTAGACCAGGCCGTCGGGATCCTGTTCATCGGCCAGGTACATCATCGGGGTCACCGATTCACGGCCGGTGCGCCGGCCGCGATGGTGCACCAATGCCAACGGCGCATCCTTGAAGAACCCGCCGACCCGGCCCTCGTTGGCCCGGAATTCCGTGATGATCCGGTCGTTCCAGTCATCTGCCATACCCGGCATTATCCAGCGGACCAGCGGCCGGTCCCGTAGTCCCGGCCGCGCGGCGGGTCATCACCGGACCGTTCGACGGCACCGCGACCGGCGCCCGACAGCCCGGCACCACACACATCCTGCCCGCGAACCGCTCACATATCGCGTGACGTGCCATGACCGCCGAAACGGTCAGCGCAGACACAACGGCGTGATATCGGAGCGGCCACCGGTGGTGGGCGAGCTCAGGTACATGCAGGGTGTCTGTCCCGCCGCGGTGATGGCGGACTTCACCTGGTCCCAGGTCGGCGCGTCGAGCGCGGCCGAGCGGGCCAGTACGAAACCCGACAGGCGGCTCGGGTCGGTCACCAGCGCCCAGGAGTAATCGGGGGCCAGCGCGGTGACGATGTAGTTCGTCGGGCCGTCGAGCGAGTCCTGATTCGGCACTCCGGGGAAGCTGACGTGCAACTGCGCGCCGGTCACCGGGTCGTTCACCTTCGCGGTGCCGCGGATCTCGTTCCGGCCGCCCGCCCAGGTGGTGCAGGAATTGTGTACGGCGACATTGCCCTGCGGATCGAGCGTGTACTGCGCGCGGGTGTCGCGCGCACAGTCGAGATTGAACGGCTGGGGTACCGCGGCGAGCTGGTTCCAGTCACCGAGGTACCGGTTCAGGTCCAGCGTGGGGACCGGGGCGGGGCCGGGCGGCAGCGGCGGCTGGGCGACCGCGCCACCGGCGGCCAGGGCACCGAAGGTCAGCAGGGCGGCCACGAGGCCGGTGGTGCGGCGAACTGCACGATGTGCTGTCACGAAAACTCCTCGCGTTCGGCGGTGTGTGACCACTCTAACCCATATAGATGCATAATCGATGCATACCTATTCGGCGCAGGAGGATCGATGGTAGCTATGGGTTTCGCCCGATTCATGGGAGCGGCCACGGCGTGTTACGGACTGGCCGTGGCGATCCTGCTGTGCTGCGCGGCGGGCCCGACCGCGACGAGGGCACGGTGAACACGGCCGTACGCCGACGGCGCCCACGCCGAAGTCGCGGGTCCGCCTCGGCCGGCGAATCGGGACAGGCAGAATAAGACGATGCCCGACGGTTCCACCCCCGCCTCCGACGCGGCCGGCTACACCGTCCGCGCGGTCGCCGAGCGGCTCGGTATCCCGACCGCCACCCTGCGCAGCTGGAACCGTCGCTACGAGATCGGCCCCACCGGCCACCGGCCGGGCACCCACCGGCTGTACACCGAAGCCGATATCGTCCAGCTCGATCGGATGCTCGGACTCATCCGCGGCGGCGCCACCCCGGCCGGTGCCGCGGCCGCGGTGCGCACCCCGGCCGTCGCCCCCGGCGACCTGTCCTCGCTGCTGTCCGCCGCCTTCGCCCTCGACTATCGGTCGGTGACAGCGCAATTGGCCGGCGCGCTGCGGACCTACGGCGTGATCGACACATGGGAACGACTGTGCCGCCCGGCTTTCGCCGAGATCGTCGCCCGCCAGCTGGGCGGCGAGGGCTGCATCGATGTCGAACATCTGCTCTCGTGGTGCATCACCTCGGCGCTACACCGCAACAACCCGCCGGACCGGCTGCGCCCGCGGCCGATCGTGCTCGCCTGCACCGGCGGCGAATCCCACGCGCTCCCCCTCGAGGTGCTGCGGGCCGCGCTGGCGGAGCTCGAAATCGGGGCGCAGATGCTCGGGGCGGATGTGCCCACCACCGCCCTCGCCGACACTCTGGCGCGTCTGGGCCGGCCGGCCGAACTGGTGCTGTGGTCGCAGCACGAGTCGACGGCACTGACCTCCAGTGTGCGGGCCGGCACCGACGCCGGCGCGCAGGTCTTCGTCGGCGGCCCGGGCTGGGACGCGGTCATCCTCCCGGCGGCGGTCGTACGCCTGGCGAGCCTTCCCGAGGCGATCCGGCGACTCGGCTGAGTCCGGTCCCGCCCGCTCGTTCACCCTCATCCATCCGCTATCCCGAAAACGGCGAACCTCTTCGCGACCACGCGCCCGATCGACCGCGGAGCGGCACCCGGCTGGCCATCTACCATAAAACGATGCATACTCGATGCAGACCTGGCCGATGGTCATCGAGCAGAGGAGCGTCATGACCGAGCAGCGCGAACCGGACCGGTCCCGTCCCTGGGTCACGCCTGTGGCACGCGCGATCCGATGGGTATATCGACAAGACGAGCGCGCTCGGTTTCGACCCCGCGTTTAGCGCATGTGGCGGTTGCCTCCGGCGTATGCCGGCACGGGCCGCCGCAGCGGCTTTCCGGAGGTCGGGCAGTTCGTGCCGACGAGACGAGGCGAGGTGTGATCCGATGATCCGTACAGTCGACGCTCTGCTCGACCGGGCCATAGTGCCCGGCTACACCCGCCTCGGGTACCACCTGCGCAAGGTCTCCTGGACCCGTGACGATCCGCCCACCGGCGCCCTGCACGGCAAAACCGCCCTGATCACCGGCGCGACCTCGGGAATCGGCAAATCGATCGCCACCGGCTTCGCGGGCTTGGGCGCCCGCACTGTGCTCGCGGTCCGGGACCCGGCCCGCGGCGAGCGCGCACGCCGGCAGATCCTCGGCGCGGTCCCCGAGGCCCAGGTGGAACTCGAGATATGCGATCCCGCCGAACCCGGCAGTGTCGACGCCTGCGCCCGGGCCGTGCACGAACGCCACGACGCGCTGGACATACTCGTCCACAATGCGGGAATACTGCCCGGCGACCGCACCGAGAACTCCGCCGGCCACGAATTGAGCCTGGCCACCCATGTCCTCGGCCCGCTACGCCTCACCGACCGGCTCGCTCCGCTGCTCGCCGCCTCCGGCGACGCCCGCATCATCTTCGTGGCCTCCGGCGGGATGTACACGCAACCGCTGCCGTTCCGGGATCCGCAGTATCGCCGCGGGGAATACCGGGGTGCCACCGCCTATGCCCGCACCAAGCGAATGCAGGTGGCGTTCGGGCCGCTGCTGGACGGGCGCCTCGCCGACCACGGGGTCAGCGTCCACAGTATGCATCCGGGCTGGGTTGCCACACCCGGGATCACCGCCGCACTCCCCCGTTTCGGTTCCGCGCTGCGCCCGGCGATGCGCACCGCCGCCGAGGGTGCCGATACCGCGGTATGGTTGGCCACCACCACCCCGGCTCCGCTGTCCGGTCATTTCTGGCACGACCGGCGTATCCGTGACGAGCACTATCTGCGCCACACCCGCTATGCGGAGGGCAACCTGCTGTCACTGTGGGAGTACTGCCTCGACGCGGCGGGTGTGCCGTTGCGTCCGCACTGACGCCCCGCGCCGCGGCCGCATCGGGCCCGGCGGATCCGGCAACCGATGAATTCCGCACGCCCACGCCGTCGTTCACTGTGAGTCCGCGTGGATCTCGTTGCGAGAAGGAGTCCCGATGCCGGATACCGATCACGACCCCGCCGCCCCGCGGCGGCTGGCGCAGCATCCGACCGTCCAGCGGATGGCCGGCCGTGAGCGCGAAAAACCCGACCCGGTCCTCGCCGCCGACCGGCTCCGCGAGATCTGCCTCGCGGCCGGCGCCGATGATGTGGGGTTCGTCGCCGTCGAGGACCCGCGGGTGGCCGACGAACTCGAGCACGCACGGGCGATCCTGCCCGCCGCACGCACATTCGTCTCGTTCTGTGTGCGGATGAACCGGGACAATCTGCGCAGTCCGCAGCGCAGTCTCGCCAATACCGAGTTCAATCACGCCGACGACGAGACCAACGCGGTGTCCCGCCGGATCACCCGCGCGCTCCAGGACGCCGGCTACCGCGCGGTCTATCCCGCGCCGGGATATCCGATGGAAGTGCAACAGTTTCCCGGGCGTATCTGGGTGATCGCGCACAAGGTGGTGGCCGAGGCCGCCGGGCTGGGCGTCATGGGCATCCATCGCAATGTGATCCACCCCCGGTTCGGCAATTTCGTCCTGCTCGGCACCGTGGTCACCGACGCGGTGATCGACACCCCGAGCGCACCGCTGGATTTCAATCCCTGCCTGGAATGCAAACTGTGTGTCTCCGCCTGCCCGGTGGGTGCGATCACCCCGGACGGCGGTTTCGATTTCCAGGCGTGCTACACGCACAACTACCGGGAGTTCATGGGCGGCTTCACCGATTGGGCGGAAACCGTCGCCGACAGCGCCGACCGCGACGAATACCGGCAGCGGGTCACCACCGGGGAATCGTTCTCGATGTGGCAGAGCCTGTCGTTCAAACCGAACTACAAGGCCGGCTACTGCATGGCCGTGTGCCCGGCCGGCGAGGACGTGATCGGCGCCTACCTCGACGATCGCCGAGCCCACCTCGACGAGGTGGTCCGGCCACTGCAGAGCAAGACCGAGCCGGTGTACGTGCTACCCGGTTCGGCGGCCGAAGAGCATGTCGCGCGCCGCTTCCCGAACAAGACACCGCAGCAGGTCACCAATGGTTTCCCGGACGAGGTCAACGATCTGCTCGACCAGATCGGCCCGCGCCCGCGGGGCGGCGCCGGCGAGACCGCGTAAGCCCGCTCCGCTCCGCCGGTGAGACGGGTGCCGCTCCGGTAACGGTGTCCTTCGACGACCCGGCCCGGGGCCTGGGCCGTCCTCGACATCTCGTGGCCGCACCACACCGGGCGGGAGATCGTCGATCAGTGGTGGGCGGCGGCTCCACTGTGACCCGGGTACCCCGGCGGCCGAGGCCCACCCGCACCGGCCCGGTGCGCTCGGCCCGGCATAGGGTGTCGGCATGCCCGACACGCGCACCAGCTACGTCACCGACGCGGCCGAGATCTACCGCCGGTCGTTCGCGATCATCCGAGCCGAGGCCGAGCTGGACCGGTTCCCGGCCGATATCGCGCAGGTCGTCGTGCGGATGATCCACGGCTGCGGCCAGGTCGACCTGGCCGGGGACGTGCTGTTCACCCCGGGGGTGGTGGCCGCGGCGCGGGCCGCGCTGCGCGCCGGCGCGCCGATTCTGTGCGATGCGAACATGGTCGCCTCGGGAGTCACCCGGACCCGGCTGCCCGCGGACAACGAGGTGCTGTGCCTGTTGCGGGACCCCCGGGTACCGGAGCTGGCGGCCGAACTCGGGACCACCCGGTCGGCGGCGGCACTGGAGTTGTGGCGGGAGCGGCTCGACGGCGCGGTGGTGGCCATCGGCAATGCGCCGACCGCGCTGTTCCACCTGCTGGACATGATCGCGGCGGGCGCCCTGAAACCGGCCGCCGTGCTCGGTATCCCGGTGGGCTTCGTCGGCGCGGCCGAATCGAAGGACGCGCTCGCCGCGAGCACGGGCGTGGAGTATCTGACGGTGCGCGGGCGGCGCGGCGGCAGCGCCATCACCGCGTCCGCCCTGAATGCGATTGCGAGCGAAGTGGAATGACGGTGGCTACGGGAAAGCTGTGGGGGGTCGGGCTGGGCCCGGGCGATCCGGAACTGGTGACGGTGAAGGCGGCCCGGGTGATCGCCGCGGCCGATGTGATCGCGTTCCACAGTGCCCGGCACGGCCGCAGTATCTCGCGCGGTATCGCCGAACCGTACATGCGGCCGGGCCAGCTCGAGGAACACCTGGTCTACCCGGTCACCACCGAGACCACCGATCATCCCGGCGGTTACCAGGGCGCGATCGACGAGTTCTACGCCGCGGCGGCCGAACGGCTGGCCGCGCATCTGGCGGCGGGCCGGTCGGTGGCGCTGCTGGCCGCCGGGGACCCGCTTTTCTACAGCTCCTATATGCATATGCACCGCCGGCTGGCCGACCGGTTCGAGGCGGAGATCGTCCCCGGAATCACCTCGGTGAGCGCCGCGTCGGCGGCCCTGGCCACTCCGCTGGTGGAGGGTGAACAGGTACTGACGGTTCTGCCCGCGACCCTGCCCGCCGACGAACTGACCCGCCGCCTCGCCGACAGCGAGGCCGCCGCGATCATGAAACTCGGCCGCACCTACCCGGCCGTCCGCAAGGCGCTCGCCGACTCCGGCCGCCTCGACCGGGCCTACTACGTCGAACGGGCCAGCACCGGACGCGAGCGGGTGCTCCCCGCCGGCGACGTGGACGACGCCCAGGTCCCGTATTTCGCGATCACCCTCGTCCCGGGCCCCGAACCGACCACTCCGGTCCCCGCCCGCCGGGGCTCTGCGGCCGCCGAACCGGTGACCCGCGCGGCGAGCACCCCGGCAGCCGAGAGCGCCGCGCCGAGCGGCGCCACGGACGCCGGAGAGGTGGTGGTCGTCGGTCTGGGCCCGGGCGATACGCGCTGGACCACCCCGGAAGTCTCCGCCGCGCTCGCCGCCGCCACCGACCTCGTCGGCTACACCACCTATATCGACCGCGTCCCGGCCCGCCCCGGTCAGCGGCGGCACAGCAGTGACAACCGGGTCGAATCCGAACGCGCCGCCATGGCCCTGGACCTCGCCCGCCGCGGCGGGCGGGTCGCCGTGGTCTCCTCGGGCGACCCGGGGGTGTTCGCGATGGCCGCGGCCGTCCTGGAGGAATCCGCGGACCCGCAGTGGGCGGGGGTGCCGGTGCGGGTCCTGCCCGGAATAACGGCGGCGAACGCGGTGGCCAGCCGCGTCGGCGCCCCGCTCGGACACGACTACGCCACGATTTCCCTGTCCGACCGCCTCAAACCGTGGGACGTGGTGGCCCGGCGCCTGGCGGCGGTGGCCGCGGCCGATATGGCCATCGCCGTCTACAACCCGGCCTCGAGCAAACGCACCTGGCAGGTGGGCGCGATGAAGGACATCCTGCTGGCCCACCGCGCACCGGACACCCCGGTGGTTCTCGGCCGCGATGTGGGCGGCCCGGGCGAATCGGTGCGGGTGGTGACGCTGGGCGAACTGGAACCCGCCGAGGTCGATATGCGGACCCTGCTGATCATCGGCGCCTCCACCACCACGGTTGTCGAGGGCGCCGGCGCATCGCGGGTCTACACCGCGCGGCGCTACCACGCCTGAGCCGAACCCATCCGATAGCATTCCACTATGGAATAGCGACGGTGGAAGGACACGTGGTGAACGGCAAACAGAAGCGGCCGCTGAATTCCACGGCCGCCTCACTTCTGGGTTTTCTGCACGAGGGGCCGATGTCGGGCTGGGACCTGGTGACGCTGGCCCAGGACCGCATCGGCGATTTCTGGACCATCACGCAAAGCCAGGTCTACCGGGAACTCGCCACCATGGATTCGGCGGGCCTGGTCGTCAAGGGCGAAACCGGTGCCCGCGAACGCACTCCGTACCGCATCACCGAGGCCGGCCGCGCCGCATTCGCCGAGTGGATCGCGCGCGACCCGAGCCCGGAGACCATCCGGTTCCCGCTGCTGCTCACCCTGCATTTCGGCGGTCACCTCGAACCGGCGCATCTGGCCTCGATCATCGACAACGCCCGCAAGGTTCACCAGGAACGGCTGGACCGCTACCGCGCCGAGGAAGCGGGCCCGGATCTGTCCCCGCACACCCGGGCGACGCTGGAATTCGGTATCGGATACGAGCGCGCGGTCCTGGACTGGTTCGACCGGCTCCCCGAACTGCTCGGCTCCTGAACGCGCGTCACCCCTCTCGCGCCGGCCTTCGCAGCTACCCCTGGTCGGAAGCCGAACCCGAGCGGTGGCTGCGGGACGACCCCGGTTTCCCGCGCAGCGCCGCCGAAGCCGAACAGTTCCTCGACGGGCTGGCCTTCGACGACACCGCGCGGGTGCCGCCGCTGCCGCCGGCCACCGACGAGGTCGAACGCGGGACCGCCGAACGGCACCGACCGGCGGATTCCGCCGAGCGCGGGGTGGAACGGCCGACCGCGCCGAGCACATCCGGCCGGACCGGGTGCCGTCCGGAAGCGGGACCCGACATCGATCACGGCGTTCCGCCCGGCCGCCCACCCCGGCCCTCGGCGTCCCACGCGGACAGAACTTCTCGCGCTTCCCCGACCGTGGCCACCACCGTGACACCGGACGGCACGGGTGGACGGTCCACGACCACCACCGGAAGCCCGGCGGCGCGCGCGGCGGTGAGCTTCGCGGCGGTCGCCGTACCCCCGCTGTCCTTGGTGACCACGACATCGATCCGGTGCCGGGCCAGCAGTTCCGATTCCTCGGCGACCGTGAAAGGCCCACGGGCCAACAGTATTTCGTGCCGTGCGGGAAGTTCACCCGTCGGCGGGTCGATGGCGCGGATCAGAAACCAGGGCCGGGCATGGCCGGCGAAGGCCGCCACCCCCTGACGGCCGATGGTGAGCAGTATCCGGTCCCCCAGTCCGGCGGCGGTGTCCGCGGCGGCGGCCGGATCGGGGACCCGGTACCAGCGGTCGCCGGGGCCGGCGGTCCAGCCCGGACGGCTCAACCGGATCATGGGCAGTCCGAGTCGCGCGGTGGCCTGCGCGGCATTGGCGGTGATCTTCTCGGCGAAGGGATGGGTGGCGTCGACGACGAGTTCCGTCCGGTTGTCCGCCAGCCATTCGCGCAGCCCCTCGGCACCGCCGAATCCGCCGATCCGCACCTCGCCCGCGGGCCGGATCGGCTCGGAAACCCGACCGGCGAGCGAGGACACTATCTCGTGTTCTCGCTCGCCGGTGAGCAGCCGGGCGAGTTCCCGGGCTTCCCCGGTGCCGCCCAGCAGCAGAATTCTCAGGGCTGGCCGCTGAAGTAGGCGATGGCCGAATCCAGCAGCGGCGGGCCGCCGGCGACCGCGAGGCCGATACCCGCGCCGATGATGGCGCCCGGGATGACGCCGACACCCAGGAACAGGAGGCCGACAGCCGCGCCGATGGCGGCGCCCACGGCCGCACCCAGCGAGGCCGCCTGCAGTTCGCTCATGAACCACTGCTGGGCCCCGATGAACTGCGCCTGTGACGGCGCGCCCGCGACCGGCGTGGCCCGCGGGGTCAGCGTCAGCCGGCTGTTGTCCTCGTCGAGGGTGGCGGCGATCGAGACCACCTGGCCATTGGTGGCCTGGGTGAGCGGGATACTGGTCAGCCGCTCCCCGGCGGCATTGCTCAGCACCACCGCGTCGTTGGCGGCGTCGAGGCTGAACGCACCGCCGGAAACCGTGGTGACCAGCGACTTTCCGGCCTCGGCCAGTGCCAGGGTGTAGTCCACGCCGCGATCGTGACCGGTGACCTCCGGAACCGCGTTCTGCTGCTGCTCGACAGCGGGCGCCGTCGGAGCGGGCGCCGCGTAGCCCGTGCCCGCGGCGATACCGGTGGCCGCCGCCGCCATGATCGCGGTCGCGGCGAACTTCTTGTATTTCACTATCGATCTCCCCGTCGCGCGCGAATCCGCGTGACCCACGCTAGGAACCCCCGTGACCTTACTCCCGATGCCCGATTCGTCCATTCGTGTTGTCACATACGGGAAGTCTCGCCGGACCGGCCCTTGACCACCGACCATTGGGTCACCGGTAGCTGGGGCCGCCATGTGGTGAAACGCCCCAGCGGTTCCCCGCGGTAGACCTGGAAGCGGCGCAGACCGCCCCCGTGCGCCCCGGCCCAGTCCAGCAGCAGTGCCTCCGATTCCGCGGTGACCGCGTTCGCCACCAGCCGGCCGCCGGCGGGCAATCGGGACCAGCAGTGCTCGAACAGCGCGGGTGTGGTGAGCCCGCCACCGAGGAAGATCGCGTCGGGATCGCCGGCCACCGCGTCTCCGGCGAGTTCGGCCACCGCCTCGCCACGCACCTCGATACCGGGTACGCCGAGCGCGACGGCATTGGCGGCGATCTGCGCCCGGCGCCGCGCCAGGATCTCGAACGTGACCGCCCGGCAGGCGGGATCGGTGCGGCACCATTCGATGGCGATACTGCCCGAACCGCCGCCGATATCCCACAGCGTTTCCCCGGGTCCGGGAGCGAGCGCCGCCAGCGTGAGCGCCCGGATCTCGGTCTTGGTGAGCTGCCCGTCCCCGCCGTAGGCGTCGTCCGGCAGGCCGGGCAGCCGGGTGAGGCGGGTGCGCCCGGGTTCGCCCGCCGCGGTGACGGCCACGATATTGAGGGGGTCGCCCGCGGGCTCCCGCCAGGTGGCGGCGGTTCCGGACACCATGCGTTCGGTGGGCCCGCCCAGTTGTTCCAGCACGGTCAGCGCGGAAGGACCGAACGCGTTGTGTCGCAGCAACTCCGCGATCCGCTCGGGCGTATCGGCGTCGGCGCTGAGTACGAGGAGCCGTCGGCCGTCCGCCAGTTCGGGCAGCAACCGCTCCAGCGGCCGGCCGACCACGCTGACGATCCCCACCTCGGCCACCGGCCAGCCCAGCCGGGCACACGCCAGCGAGGCCGCCGACGGTTGCGGGAACACCCGCAACGCGCCGGGCCCGAGCAGCCGGGCGAGGGTGACACCGATCCCGTAGAACATGGGATCGCCGCTGGCGACCACCCCGAGGCGGGTTTCCCGATGCTCGGCCAGCAGCCCGGGCAGCGCGGGAACCAGCGGTGACGGCCACGGTTCCCGCCGCGCGGTCACCTCACCGGGGAGCAACGCCAGCTGGCGCGCCGAACCGAACAGCACCGCGCAGTCGCGCAGGACCTGCCGGGACCGGTCGGGCAGCCCCGCCCAGCCGTCGGCGCCGATACCCACCACCGGAATCGGGTGCCCCGCCCCGGAGAGCGCGGGGTCGGCGGTCACCGGGGCAGCCGCCGCCAGACGGCCTGCGGCAGCAGGCGCATGCCGAAGAACACCGGACGCAGTATTCCCGGGATCCACACCCGTGCCGAGCGGCGGTTCAGCGCGGTCACCACCGCGGCGGCGACCTGGTCCGGCGTGCTGGAGAACGGCGCCGGACTCATCCCCTCGGTCATCTTGCCCACCACGAAGCCCGGCCGGGCCAGCAGCAACTGCACCCCGCTACCGTGCAGCGCGTCGGCCAGCCCGGAGGCGAATCCGTCCAACCCCGCTTTGGCCGATCCGTAGACATAGTTGGCCCGCCGCACTCGGACCCCGGCCACCGAACCGAACACCACCAGCTGACCGCTGCCCCGGGACCGCATCTCGTTGGCCAGGACGGTCAGCACGCTGATCTGGGCGGTGTAGTCGGTGTGTACCACCGCCAGCGCGTGGGCGGGGTCGGCCTCGGCGCGGGACTGGTCGCCCAGCACCCCGAAGGCCAGCACCGCGACCCCGATCGGCCCGTAGTCGGCGGCGATCTTGCCGAGCAGGGCGGGATGACCCGCGGTGTCGTCGGCGTCGAACTCCACCGGATGCACCGCGGTCGCGCCGGCGGCGGTGAGCGCCGCGGTCTCGGCGTCCAGATCCTCGCAGCGTCGCGCGGCCAGCACCACCGCCCGCCCGGGCGCGAGCCGCAGCGCCACCTGCAGACCGATCTCACTGCGTCCACCCAGCACCAGCACCGTGCCCGGGTCGATCCCTCGTGTTCGACGCACAACCATGCGCTCAGTCTGTCATCCGCACACGGCGAGGTGCGGAACCGGGAGACGTGCCGGGCGCGCGCGGCGACCCGCTACGGTCGATCCATGACGCTGCGTACTGCCGAATTGTCCCCGGCGGCCGTCGAGTTCCTCACCGAACGGCACCTGGCGACCCTCACGACTATGCGGGCCGACGGCACCCCGCACATGGTGCCGGTGGGGTTCACCTGGGATCCCGACGCCGGGCTGGCCCGGATCATCACCGACGGCGCTTCGGTGAAAGCCCGTAATGTGCGGCGGTCGGGTTACGCCGCCGTCGGCCAGGTGGACGGTGCGCGCTGGCTGACCCTGGAGGGTCCGGCGGTCGTCCTCGACGATCCGGCCGCCGTCCGGGAAGCCGAACGGCGCTATGCCGAGCGCTACCGGGTGCCGCGGGAGAACCCGACCCGGGTGGTGCTGGCCATCGAGGTCCAGCGGGTGCTGTGCGGGGTCCGGTTGCGCGAGGCCTGAACGCCGGGCCGGCTAGCTGTCGGCCGGCAGGACGGTCAGCCCGTGCGGGCGCTCGTTCATCGCCACACAGCCGTCCTCGGTGACGACCACGATGTCCTCGATCCGGGCACCCCATTCGCCCGGGAAGTAGATCCCGGGTTCGATACTGAACGCCATACCCGGCCGCAGTTCCAGGTCGTTGCCCGCGACGATATAGGGCTCCTCGTGCACCGACAGGCCGATCCCGTGCCCGGTCCGGTGAACGAACGCGGGCCCGAACCCGGCGGCTTCCAGCGGTTCGCGGGCGGCGGCGTCCACGGCTTCGGCGCGGGCACCGGGACGCACGGCGGCCACCGCGGCGGCCTGGGCACGTTCCAGTTCGGCGCAGCGCGCGGCGATCTCCGGACCGGGTTCGCCCAGCACATAGGTCCGGGTTGAATCCGAGTAGTAACCGGGCTCCACCGGACCGCCGATATCGATCACCACCACGTCACCGGCCTCGATCCGGCGCTCCGATACCTCGTGGTGCGGGTTGGCGCCGTTGGGCCCGCTGCCCACGATCACGAACGCGGCCTCGGTATGGCCCTCGGCCACGATGGCGGCGGTGATATCCCTACCGACCTCGGCTTCGGTCCGCCCGACCCGCAGGAACTCCCCCATCCGGGCGTGCACCCGGTCGATGGCCGCGCCCGCCCGGCGCAGCGCCGCGATCTCGGCGTCGTCCTTGATCATGCGCAATTCGCGCAGGACCGGGGTCGCCGAGACCGGGAGCCCGCTGAAACTGTGCGCCAGCGGCAGTAGATGCAGTGCGGGCATGGAATCGGCCACCGCGACGCGGGAGCCGATGTGCAGCGCCGACCGGACCAGCTGATACGGATCCACCCCGTCCACCCAGTCCAGGACCCGCAGGCCGAGTTCGTCGACCGCGGACTCCTGCAGGGCCGACACCTCCAGCTTCGGGATCACCACCGAGGGGGTGGCCTTGTCGGAGGTGATCACCAGACAGGTCAGCCGTTCGAACGACTGGGCCGCCGATCCGATGAGGTACCGCAGGTCCGGGCCGGGGGTGATGAGCAGGGCGTCGAGATGGGCGTCGCGGATCAACTGGACCGCCCGCTCCAATCGCTGCCCGTAGACCTCCGCCGCGAACCGTGACTCCGTGTGCGCGCTCATGACCTCGAACCTACCTCGCACCCGGGGGGCGGCACATCGGATACGTCGGTGGGTCCTTGTAGATTCACCGGGTGACTACGACCGAATCCACGCCGCGTCCCCTGCTGCTGCTGGACGGCGCGAGTCTGTGGTTCCGGGCCTTCTACGCGATCCCGGACAAGCTCACCGCGTCCGACGGCCGGTCGGTGAACGCCCTGCGCGGGTTCACCGATATGGTCGCCTCCCTCGTCACCAGGCATCGCCCCGCCCGGCTCGTGGTGTGCCTGGACCTGGACTGGCGGCCGAAGTTCAGAGTGGATCTGGTACCCACCTACAAGGCCCATCGTCTCGACACCTCCGCCACGGCCGCACCGGGCGCCGAGGAAGTACCGGACCGGCTGACTCCGCAGGTCGACATGATCCTCGAGGTGCTGGCCGCCGCCGGTATCGCCACGGGCGGTGCGGAGGGCCTGGAAGCCGACGATGTACTGGGCACGCTGGCCTCCACCGAGCTCACCGACCCGGTGATCGTGGTCAGCGGCGACCGGGATCTGCTGCAGCTGGTCCGCGATACCCCCGAACCGCCGGTGCGGGTGCTGTACGCGGGCCGCGGCCTGGCCAAGGCCGAGTTGTTCGGGCCGGTGGAGGTCGCGGCGAAATACGGCGTCCCGGAGCAGAACGCGGGCCCGGCCTACGCGGATATGGCGACGCTGCGCGGGGATTCGTCGGACGGGCTCCCGGGCGCCGCGGGGATCGGCGAGAAGACCGCCGCCACCCTGATCAGCAGGTTCGGTTCCCTCGAGGCGCTACGGGCGGCGGTCGATGATCCCGCGGCCGACCTGGCCCAGGGCGTCCGGACCAAATTACGCACGGCCGCCGACTATCTCGACGCGGCGGCGCCGGTGGTGCGGGTGGTGCGCGACGCCGATGTGATCCTGTCCCGGCCCGACACTCTGCATCCGATCCCGGCCGATACCGACGCGCTGCGGGAGCTCGCCCGCGCCTACAACGCGGAGAGTCCGGTCGAGCGGTTGATCACCGCGCTGGCGAACTGCTCCTGACCGGCCCGGGACAGCGAAAACCCGCCGGAGGGCAGCGTCCGGCGGGTTCGTTCGGCGAGAAGATCAGCTCGGGCGGCCGACTTCGTAGGTGCCGTCGTCCTTGGTGATCTTGATGTTGACCTTCTTGGCCTCGCCACCGACCTTCAGATCACAGGTGAACGTGGCGTCCACCGCGACCTCCTGGCCCGCGGGGCACTGAACATCCTTGACGTCGTCGATACCGTAGGAATCCGCGAGGACCTGCGCCACGCCCGTCTGCACGGCGGCCTGGTCCAGCTGGTCCTTGGCGGTGAGGGTCAGAATGCCCACGACCGCGCCGACCACGAGCACCACCACCAGCACGGCCACGCCGATGATGACGCCGGTTTTCTTACCACCGCCCGACGGCTGCTGCTGACCGGCCCACTGCTGCTGATTCGGCTGACCCCACTGCTGCTGCGGCTGCTGCCCCCACTGCTGCTGATTCGGATCGCTCCACTGTGGCTGCTGCTGATTCGGATCGCCCCACTGCTGCTGGGGCTGCTGGCCCCACTGCTGCTGATTGGGGTCGTTCCACTGCTGCGGCTGGGGCTGCTGCGGTTGCGGCTGCGGCTGGCTCCACTGCTGCTGCGGGGGCGGGGCGGGCTGCCACTGCTGACCACCCTGATCGCTGCCCCACTGCTGGGTGGGCTGCGCCTGCTGCGGGTCGGGCACCGGAGGCTGCGCGGGCGGCTGGTTCCCCCACTGCGGCGCCGCGCCGGGCGGCTGCTGCCCACCCCAGACCTGGGTGGGATCGTTACGTCCCTCCCCGGTGCCCGGGGCGTCGTTCGGTCCGTACGGCCCGCTCATCTGGTTGCCTCCACTCGCATTGTCCAACACACGGTAGCCCCCCGCGTGCGGTTGAAATCAAATCACAATCGATGGTCTCACGCTGTGCCTACCGAGGCATGAGCGAGGACCCTGCGTGGTTACGCTCCGCTACCGCCTCCGGGCCTGACTCTCTCATGCCGCGTCCACCGCGACGACACCACGCCGGATCGCCCGGACGGCCTTGGCCGCGGTGGCCGCGACCTCGGTATCGTCTGCGGTGGTGTGGATCTGGTCGAGCAGATCGATCACCTGCCGGCACCAGCGCACGAAATCCCCCGCCGACAGCGGTGTGCCCTGATCGCCGCTGGCCAGCAGCGAATCCGCCAGTGCGTCCCCGCGCGCCCATTTGTAGATACCGCCGACGAACCCGAGATCCGGTTCGCGACTGGGGGCCAGCCGGTGCTCGGACTCGTCGTTGCGCAACCGTGACCACTCGGCGATGGTGTCGGCGACCGCGCGGCGGATCGGCGCGGTCGGTCCGGTGGCGCCGAGATACCCGCCCTCCGAACGCGATTCGTACACCAGAATCGACACCACGGCCGCCAGTTCGGCCGGGCCCAGTCCGCGCCACAGCCCCTGCCGCAGACATTCGGCCACGAGCAGATCGCTCTCCGCGTAGATACGGGCCAGCCGCCGCCCGTCCGCGGTGACCTCCCCCTGGTGCACGAAACCGCGTTCCTCCAGCAGCCCGACGATCCGGTCGAAGGTGCGGGCCAGCGAATTGGTGGTCGTCGCGACCTTCTGCCGCATCGACTCGGTCTCCCGCGCCACCCGGTTGTAGCGCTCCCCGACCCGGGCCAGCTGCTCCCGATCAGGCCGGGTGTGGGCGGCATGGGCCCGCAGCGCCCGGCGCAGGGCGCCCAGTTCGGGATCGTCGGCACCCGCGGCCCGTTTGTCCCGGCGGGGGCGGTGCGGCGCGATGATCCCGGTGCTGCGCAGCGCCGAGGCGAGATCGCGGCGGGTCCGCGCGGTGCGATGGTCCACCCGGCGCGGTAAACGCATCCGGCCCAGCGGCTGGGCCGGCACCGGGAAATCGGCGACCGAGACCCGGCCCGCCCATTTGTCCTCGGTGAGCACCAGCGGGCGCGGATCACCGGGGGTGGCGTCGGGTTCCAGGATCACGGCCAGGCCCGCCCGGCGCCCGGCGCCGATGGCGACCACATCGCCGCGGCGTAGTTCGGTCAGGGCGGCGACACCGGCAGTGCGCCGGTCGGTGCGGGTCTGCTGGTTGAGTTGTCGTTCGCGCTGTTTGATCCGTTCCCGCAGCCCGAAGTACTCCAGGAAGTCCCCGTCCTCGCCGCCGAGCTGGACGGCGAGTTTACGCAATTGGCTCTCGTTGCGTTCGATACCGCGGACCAGACCGACCACCGACCGGTCGGCCTGGAACTGGGCGAAGGAACGCTCCAGCAGCAGCCGCGCCTCCTCGGCGCCGAGCCGGTCGATCAGGTTGATCGACATGTTGTAGCCGGGTTTGAAGGAACTGCGCAGCGGATAGGTGCGGGTGGAGGCCAGACCGGCGACCGCGCTGGTATCGACCTCGGGCTGCCACAGCACGACCGCGTGGCCCTCCACGTCGATACCGCGCCGGCCCGCCCGCCCGGTGAGCTGGGTGTACTCCCCCGGGGTCAGTTCGGCGTGGGTCTCGCCGTTGAACTTGACCAGACGCTCGAGCACCACCGTGCGCGCGGGCATATTGATCCCCAGCGCCAGCGTCTCGGTCGCGAATACCGCCCGGACCAGCCCTTTGACGAACAATTCCTCGACGGTGTGCCGGAACGCGGGCAGCATTCCGGCGTGATGGGCGGCCAGGCCGCGGTGCAGCGCCTCCCGCCACTCCCAGTAGCCGAGCACCTCGAGGTCGGCGCGCGGCAGTTCGCCGGTGTGTTTGTCGATGATCGCGTCGACGACCTCCGGATCGGCCGCGCCGCCCAGATCCAGCCCGGAGCGCAGGCACTGGGCCAGCGCGCCGTCACAGCCGGCCCGGCTGAAGATGAAGGTGATCGCGGGGAGCAGGCCCTCTTCGTCGAGCCGGGCCAGGACTTCGGGCCGGGGCAGCGGCCGGAAGAACCGCCGCGGCCCGCCCCGCCCGCGCGGACCACCCCAGCCTTCCATCCGGTCGGCGCTCTCCCGCTGTTTGATGTAGCGGACCAGATCCGAATCGACCAGCACCCGCTGGTCGGAGGATTCGCTGTCGAACAGGTCGAACATGCGGCGCCCGACCATCACGTGCTGCCACAGCGGCACCGGGCGGGTCTCGTCCACCACCACCGCGGTATTACCGCGCACGGTTTCCATCCAGGCGCCGAACTCCTCGGCATTGGACACCGTGGCCGACAGGCTCACCAGCCGCACTTCCGGCGGCAGGTGCAGGATCACCTCCTCCCAGACCGCGCCGCGGAACCGGTCGGCCAGGTAGTGCACCTCGTCCATCACCACATGGGACAGGGAGCGCAAGGCGTCGGACGAGGCGTAGATCATGTTCCGCAGCACCTCGGTGGTCATCACCACCACCGGGGCATCGGCATTGATCGACTGATCGCCGGTGAGCAGACCCACCTGACCCCGGCCGTACCGCTCGGTGAGATCGGCGAACTTCTGGTTCGAGAGCGCCTTGATGGGCGTGGTGTAGAAACATTTCCCGCCCGACGCCAACGCCAGATGCACCGCGAATTCGCCGACGACGGTCTTCCCGGCGCCGGTGGGCGCGCAGACGAGTACCCCATGCCCCTGCTCGAGGGCGGTACAGGCCTGGCGCTGGAAGGGGTCCAGCTCGAATGTCAGCTGGGCGGCGAACCGGGACAGTTCGGCGGTCAGCGACGCGTTCGGTGTCACGGCTCCGAGACTAATCGAGGAATCCGACACCGGTCGCGCCGATAATTTCCGGGGACGGGCCCGCAGCGGTCAGAGTGTGTCCGAATAGTCCGTGGTCGGGCGACCGGTCCGCTCCGGGGCGGGCACCGTATCGGCCGACGGAATGGGTGTGGCCGGATCGACCGAGGTCGGCGCCTCGATACGCGAGGCATCCTCATCGTCGAGGGCGCCCAGCTGCTGCGCCTCGATCCGGGCCCGGCGCCGGTCGTTGAACCGGGCGAACTGCACCGCGAACTCGAACAGCACGGTCAGCGCGAGTGCCAGCGCCAGCATGGAGAACGGGTCCTGCGGGGTGACGATCGCCGCGAACACGAACAGACCGAAGATGATGCCGCGCCGCCAGGCCTTCAGCTTCTCGTACGGCAGCACCCCGATCAGGTTGAGACCGACGATCAGCAGCGGAGTCTCGAAACTGACGCCGAAGATGATCAGCAGCTGAATGATGAAGCTGAAGTACTGGGACCCGCTGAGCGCGGTGATCTGCACATTGTCGCCGATACTGAGCAGGAAACTCAGCGCGTGCGAGATGACCCAGTAGGCCAGCACCGCGCCGCCGACGAACAGGAACGAGCCGGTCACCACGAAACCGACCGCGTACCTGCGTTCCTTCGGATACAGACCCGGCGTGATGAACGCCCATGCCTGATACAGCCAGACCGGGCAGGCCAGCACCACACCGGCGGTCAGGCCGACCTTCAACCGGAGCATGAACTGCTCGAACGGTGCGGTGGCCAGCAGGCGGCACTCACCGCCGGGAGTCAGCGAGGCACGCGCCGAATCGGGTAGCGAACAGTAGGGGCCGCGCAGAATCTCGCCGAGGCTCTCCAGGCCGAAGAACGAATGCGCGTACCACAGGAAACCCACGATCGTGGTGACCAGCACGGCCGCCAGCGAGATCAACAGCCGGGTGCGCAACTCCCGCAGATGGTCGACCAGGGACATGGTGCCATCGGGATTGGTCCGGCGCTTGCTGTGCCGGGGGTCGAACGGAATTCGCATGGTGTGTGGATGCCCTCGTATCAGCGTGCCTCGCTCCGCTCGGCCTGCGGCGCTGCCCGGTGCCCCGGCGATACTCCGCCCGGTGTTCGGTCAGGGCCCGGTCGGCAGCGCCGGGTCGACAGCGTCGTATCGGGGTCCGGGTGCGCCCGGACCCGCGAATACGGGCTCAGAGCGTTTTCGACTCGCTCCGCGTCTCCGTCGCCTGCGGCGCCGCCTCCCGGCCGGCCGGCAGTTCCGGTGCGGGCTGCGTGGTCGCGGTGCCGGCGGGCTTGCCGTCGTTGTGCATCTCGCTCACTTCGCTCTTGAAGATGCGCAACGACCGGCCGAGACTGCGGGCCGCGTCGGGCATCCGCTTCGCGCCGAAGAACACCACGAACAGCGCCGCGATGATCAGCCAGTGCCAGATGCTCAGACTGCCCATTGTGGTTACCTCCCAAGACTGTGGTCTTTCCGATGCTACCTGCCCAGACAGGCGCATCGAACGCAACCTGGGGCAGATGCCCGCACGTCACCCGCCGGTAGACCGCCGTTCACCACCGCATCCGGTGGTTGCGGGCGCGTGGCGGGTCCTCCGGTTGTCAGGCGGGCTCGTCGAGCCCCGCGGCCGCATATGCCGCCAGGGCGGCATCGGAGCGCTCCCGGACCGCCGCCACCAGATCGGGCGGACCCAGCACGGTCACCCCGGATCCGAACCCGAGCGCCAACCGCGCCATCCAGTCCAGTGTGGCGAAACGCATGGTCGCCTCGATACTCCCGTCGGCGTGCACCGCCACCCGGTGCATCGGATACTGGTCCAGCACCCAGCCGTGATCGGCGGCGATCCGCAGCCGCGCCAACGGGACCGCGGGATCGTCCTGGAACAGATCCAGCCCCGCCT
This sequence comes from Nocardia rhamnosiphila NBRC 108938, assembly GCF_000720425.1. Classification (GTDB taxonomy): domain Bacteria; phylum Actinomycetota; class Actinomycetes; order Mycobacteriales; family Mycobacteriaceae; genus Nocardia; species Nocardia rhamnosiphila. Next base: position 53,604 of record NZ_JOAJ01000003.1, read on the forward strand.
CCGTATCGCGCGCCTCCCGCGGCGGGCGGGCCGCTTCGTCGAGTTCGGCCGCCGACTCGATGCGGTCGAACCGGAACAGTCGCACCCCCTCGGCCTCCCGGCACCACGCCTGCAAATAGCTGTTGTCGTCGACGGCGACGATCCGGATGGGATCGACCACCCGGTCCGACACCACATCGCGGCTCGCCGAGTAGTACTCCAGTCGCAGCGCCCGGCGCGCCGCCACCGCGGACCGCACCGTGGTCACCGCCGGCGCCTCGGCGGGCAGGTCGCCCACCGGAACGGCCCCCGCGTCCGCGGCCGGCGCCGCGCCGGAGATCGCCGCCTCGAGCTTGGCGATGGCCGAATGCGCGGCGGTCGGATCCACCATGCCCGGCAGGTCGACGATCGACCGCAGCGCCACCAGCACCGCCGTCGCCTCGATCGAGGTCAGCCGCAACGGCCGCTCGATCCCCGCGGTAAACGTGACCTGCACGCTCTCCTCCGAAAAGGACAGATCGATCAGGTCACCGGGACCGTAGCCGGGCAGCCCGCACATCCAGAGCTGATTCAGATCGGCCATCAACTGCTTGGTCGTGACCCCCAGATCGGCCGCGGCCTCCGCCGCACTGATCCCCGGATTGGCCACGAAATACGGGACCATGTTCAGCAGCCGCGACAGTCGCGCCGACAACCGCGTGCTCACAACGCCACCTCCGTCCGGTCGATCACCGAACGCAACCGCGCCACCACATCGGCCCGCAACTCCGCCGGTTCGAGCACCAGCGCATCGGCGCCCAACCCGGTGATCAACCGGGCCAGCCAATGCTGCGATCGAATCGGCACCTCGAGCACACTGCCCGGCCGTTCACCGACGGTCCGGCTACCCACCACATCGCCGATCCGGCGCAGATCCCGGCCCCGGCCCTGCGCCACCCAGATGGTCGCCGACCCGGTGACCGGCGCACTACCGGTCACCCGGGTCACGATCTCCCGCAGATCCGTCCCCGCCGGCGGATGCACGGCATTACGCGGCCCGTACGCGGTGATCTCCTCCCCGATCCGGGACAACCGGAACGTCCGCACCGCATCCCGGTCACGATCGTGCCCCACCAGATACCAGCGCCCCCGCCACGTCACCACCCCCCAGGGCTCGACATCCCGCATCAGAAACGGCGCGTTACTGGTACCACGATGCTCGAACCGCACCGCCTGCCCGGCATCGATCGCCGCGAGCAACTTCCCCAGCACCGGCTCGGACCCACGGGTCCGCGCCGGCACCGCCGGAATGGCCGCGAACGCGGTATCGGTCTCCACGTGCACACCCCCCGCCCGCAATTTCAGCAGCGCCCCCGCCGCGGCCGCCGCCAACTCCGGCGACTCCCACATCTGCAGAGCCACCGCCACCGCCGCCGACTCCTCACTGGTCAGATCGATATCCGGCAGCTCGTAGGCGTCCCGGTTGATCCGGTAACCCTCCACCGTGGAAAAACGACCGGACGGGCCCACCTCGAGAGGTATGCCCAGATCCCGGAGCTCGTTCTTGTCCCGCTCGAACATCCGGCTGAACGCCTCGTCGCTGGCACAGTCCTCATAGCCCGCGACACTCTCCCGGATACGCTCCGCAGTCAGGAACTGCCGAGTCGACAGCAGCGCGATGACCAGATTCATCAGGCGCTCGACCTTGGATATCGCCACCCGAGCAGGATAATGCAGTGTCTGTTTGCGGCGCCTCCGGCGCCGCGGGTCGAGGCCCTGTGACCCCGATTCTTCCCTCCTCCGCGCAGTCGCTACGCTCCTTCGCTGCGTCGGTCCAGACTCGGGGGCGGGCCCCGAGCACTGAGGCAGACCATCCGGAGCAGACAGAAGGTGCCTGCTGTCGTGCGCCTCGACCGGCCTCGGGAGGCTCACGTCACTGTAAGCGCTCAATGGTCACCGGTCTCTGAACTGTTGACTGCACACGCTCAGACCTCGTCCGCTCCGAGTCCGGCGGGAAAGCGATCGGTTTACTGGTCTGCGGTCGACGAAACCTTCCGGCGATCGGCCAGGTAGTCGCGGACCGCCGGAGAGAAGTCGACCTCGTCCAGTTCGTCGTAAACGACTTCGAACCAGGCCGTGTTCTCGACCCAGAACCGGTAAAGGAACCGCTCGAAATCGTCGGCCACCAAGATCAGCGCGGAGTTCAGGTGTGCGACGGACGGCACAGGTCCGTCGTCACAGTACCGTTCGCCGGCAGCGACAACCTGGTGGGTGCCGTCGGACAAAATGTGCAGGTACCACAGCACACAGTCCTGTGAATCGGCGAGAAACCGGACGAGGCGGTCGCCGTCACCGTACGGACCGGGGATGGTCGAGGCGCTGACATCCCAATAGCAGTCGGTGCACGACGGGATGGCCTGTTGCAGCTCGGGCCGATCGAAGAAGGCGGCGAAAACAGCCGGGACCTGGCCCCGCAGCGCTTTCGGCAGCGAGTCGGCGCCGACACTTGCACGGACCTCGTCCCGTACCAGCCAACCGAACGTTCCGTCGAAAATGCGATCGGGCAAGGCCGGGAGCGCCTCGACCGCGTAGTGATCGTAGGTGCTGTCGCACGGGCGATAGGGGCCGAGATCGGTACCGATCCAACTCATCCGAAGATCCATTGGGCGCACGCTAGTGCCGAGCACCGACACGTGAGAATTCACGCGGCAAATTTCGTACGCGTCCCGGGCGATGGGAAATTCGGCGGATCGACGGCAGACGACCCCCGGCGCCGACCGGCCTGGGGTCGGCGCCGGGGACGCGGCCTACATCGAAGCGATGAGGCGATCCACTCGCTCGTCCACCGAGCGGAACGGGTCCTTGCACAGCACGGTGCGCTGGGCCTGGTCGTTCAACTTCAGGTGGACCCAGTCGACCGTGAAGTCCCGGCCGGCCGCCTGGGCGGCGGTGATGAAATCACCGCGCAGTTTCGCCCGGGTGGTCTGCGGTGGGGTGTCGACGGCGGTGTCGACCGCGTCGTCCTCGGTGATCCGCTTGGCCAGACCCTTACGCTGCAGCAGGTCGAAGACGCCGCGGCCGCGTTTGATGTCGTGGTAGGCCAGGTCCAGCTGGGCGATCTTGGGATCGGACAGCTCCATGCTGTACCGGTCCTGGTAGCGCTGGAACAGTTTGCGCTTGATCACCCAGTCGATCTCGGTGTCGACCTTGGCGAAATCCTGCGACTCCACCGCGTCCAGGGTGCGGCCCCACAGATCGACCACCTGATCGACCTGCGGGTCACGGTCCCGATTGCGCAGATGCTCCACGGCGCGGGCGTAGTACTCGCGCTGGATGTCCAGGGCGCTGGCCTGCCGGCCACCCGCCAACCGCACCGGACGGCGGCCGGTGAGGTCGTGGCTGACCTCGCGGATCGCCCGGATGGGATTGTCCAGCGCGAAATCGCGGAACGACACTCCGGCCTCGATCATCTCCAGCACCAGGGCGGCGGTGCCGACCTTGAGCATGGTGGTGGTCTCGGCCATATTGGAATCGCCCACGATCACGTGCAGGCGCCGATACTTCTCGGCGTCGGCATGCGGCTCGTCCCGGGTGTTGATGATCGGACGCGAGCGGGTGGTCGCCGAGGAGACGCCCTCCCAGATGTGCTCGGCCCGCTGCGACAGGCAGAAGGTGGCCGCCTTCGGCGTCTGCAGCACCTTGCCGGCCCCGCAGATCAACTGCCGGGTCACCAGGAACGGCAGCAGCACGTCGGAGATGCGGGAGAACTCGCCGGCCCGCACGACCAGGAAGTTCTCGTGGCAGCCGTAGGAGTTGCCCGCCGAATCGGTGTTGTTCTTGAACAGGTAGATGTCCCCGCCGATACCCTCCTCCGCGAGGCGCTGCTCGGCGTCGATGAGCAGCTCCTCCAGTACTCGCTCCCCGGCCCGGTCATGGGTGACCAGCTGGACCAGGCTGTCGCATTCGGCGGTGGCGTACTCCGGATGCGAACCGACGTCGAGGTAGAGCCGGGCGCCGTTTCGCAGGAACACATTGGAGCTGCGCCCCCAGGAAACCACCCGGCGGAACAGATACCGGGCCACCTCGTCGGGGCTGAGCCGGCGGTGTCCGTGAAAGGTGCACGTCACACCGAATTCGGTCTCGATCCCCATAATTCGTCGCTGCACACTATCGAGGTTACAGCGCGGAGAGATTCCTGCGGGTCAGTGCGGAAAACCCGATGTATACGGCTTGGCAACGATTAGGTCGGCGATCGTTCTGCGCCCATTTGCCCCGCCTCCGCGAGGTGGGTCAGGGGCCGCTCCGAATATGGATTCCGATCATCCCGAGAAGACCCAAGGTGCGCGCACACGTGCGCCTTGACCGACCGGGGGAGGCTCACAGCACTGTAAGTGCTCAATGGTCGCCAATCCATGGACGGCCAACCGCACGTCGTGGACGGCCAACCGCACGTCGCACGTCGCATATCACATCTCACGTGAACGGGTCGCGCACCGTTGTCGGTGCGCGACCCGTGAATACCCGTCCGGCGCGGAGCCGGCCTGTTCAGTCCGGCTTGCCGCCGGTTTCCGGCTCCGCCGGGCCGGCCTCACCCGCCGAGCCCAGCAGCTCTTCGAGGGAGGCGCGGCCGATCCGGCGGAACGCCCGCCGCGGCCGCGCCTGCTCCAGGGTGGCGACCTCCAGCGAGCCGACCCCGAGGGTCCGCTTGTCCTTGTCCGCGCCTTCGCTGGACTGCAGCGCTTCCACCGCGACCCGGATCGCCCCGGCCAGGTCCAGCCCCCGCCGGTAGGACTCTTTCAGCGCGCTGACGATGGGTTCGGTGGTACCGCCCATCACCACGTATTCACGCTCGTCGACGATCGACCCGTCGAAGGTGATCCGGTAGAGGACCGATTCGGGCTCCTGGTCCGAATAGCTCACCTCGGCGACGCAGATTTCCACCTCGTAGGGTTTGAGCTGATCGGTGAAGATCGAGCCCAGCGTCTGGGCGTAGGCGTTGGCCAGCGCCCGGCCGGTGACATCGCGGCGGTCGTACTGGTAGCCGCGCAGATCGGCCTGCAGGATGCCGCCCCGGCGCAGGTTCTCGAATTCGTTGTATTTGCCGACGGCGGCGAAACCGGTCCGGTCGTAGAGTTCGCTGACCTTGTGCAGGGTCGCCGACGGATTCTCCGCCACGAACACCACACCCTGGTCGTAGGCGAGCACCACGACACTGCGCCCCCGGGCGATACCTTTGCGCGCGAGCTCGGTCTTGTCGCGCATGATCTGCTCGGCGGACGCATACAGCGGCAGGGTCATGCCCGGGCGCTCCCTTCCTCTGCGGCCTGGCGGTCGGCGGCGATACCGCGCGCGATCTCCTCGAGCCGGGATTCGGCCACCTCGACGGCGCCCTCGTCATCGATCAGGATCGCGGTCGGGTAGATCCCGCGCAGCAGATCCGGCCCGCCGGTGGCGGTATCGTCGTCGGACGCGTCCACCAGGGCCTCGACCGCGATCCGCAGGGCGCGGTCGGCACCGATCCCCTTGGAATACAGCTTCTTCAGCGAGGTCCGCGCGAACATGGAGCCGGAGCCGACAGCGGTGAATCCGAACCGCTCCTCGCTGCGCCCGCCCACCACGTCGTAGGAGACGATGCGCCCGGCCCGGTCCGGATCGGTGGCCTGCTGGTCGTAGCCGACCAGCAGCGGCACCACCGCCAGGCCCTGCATGGCGGCCGGCAGGTTGTCGCGCACCATCTTCGACAGTTTGTTGGCCTTGCCGTCGAAGGTGAGGGAAACGCCTTCGATCTTCTCGTAGTGCTCGAGTTCCACCGCGAACAGGCGGACCAGTTCGATGGCCATGCCCACGGTCCCGGCGATACCGGTCGCCGAGTAGGTATCGGTGATATGGACCTTCTCCACATCGCGACCCGCCAGCAGATTGCCCTGGGTGGAGCGCCGGTCACCGGCGATCAGGACACCGCCGCGATAGGACACCGCGACCACGGTGGTGCCGTGCGGTGCGATATCCCCCGCGGCACCGCCGCCGGGGTTTCCGGCGGCGGTGGGCTGGCTCAGGGCGGCGAATCCGCTACCCGGCAGGAGATCCGGGGCGTGTTGCCGCAGATGTTCGGAAAAGGACGAGAGGGCGTACCCCAGTTGGAGACGCAAGGGGTCACCTGCGGTCACTGGCCACCTTTCTGCACGTAGGCACGAACGAAGTCTTCGGCGTTCTCTTCGAGCACATCGTCGATCTCGTCGAGCAGGTCGTCGGTGTCCTCCGCCAGCTTCTCGCGCCGCTCCTGACCCGCGGCGTCTACGCCGTCGACGCCTTCGTCATCGTCGCCGCCCCCGGCGCGTTTGGTCTGCTCTTGTGCCATCGCAGCCGACCTCCTCTGTTTCCACCGACCGGCCGCGCTCGCGTACCGGACGAATCGTGAGCACCCCTGTGCTCGTTCTTCAACACTACCCAGCCGGGACGACACGTAGTCGGATTACGTCCCACCCCGGTGGCCGAGACCTGCGGGGGCCTTTCCGGTGAACACTCAGGTGGTGAGCTGTCGCACCAGGTCAGCGGCAGTATCTACACCGTCGAGAAGTTTTCCGACGTGCGCCTTGGTGCCGCGGCGGGGCTCCAGGGTGGGAATGCGGACCAGCGAATCACCGCCCAGGTCGAAGATCACCGAGTCCCAGCTCGCGGCGGCGATATCGGCGCCGAACCGGCGCAGGCATTCCCCGCGGAAGTAGGCCCGGGTATCGGTGGGCGGTTTGGTCATGGCGTCGAGCACCTGCTGTTCGGTGACGAGCCGCTTCATGGACCCGCGCGCCACCAGCCGGTTGTACAGGCCCTTGTCCAGGCGCACATCCGAGTACTGCAGATCCATCAGATGCAGTTTCGGGGCCGCCCAGCCCAGGCCCTCACGGCTGCGCATCCCTTCGAGCAGGCGCAGCTTGGCCGGCCAGTCCAGCAGGTCGGCGCATTCCATCGGATCGCGTTCCAGCAGATCCAGCACCATCGACCAGTTGTCGAGCACATCGCGCACCCGCTCGTCGTCGTTACCCTGCTCCTCGACGAACTTCGCGACCCGTTCGTGGTAGAGCCGCTGGATCGCCAGCCCGGTGAGTTCCCGGCCGTCGGCCAGGGCGACCGTGGCGCGGAGGGTGGGGTCGTGGCTGATGGTGTGGACCGCGGTGACCGGGCGGGCCAATTGCAGATCGGACAGATCGGCGCCGGATTCGATCAGGTCCAGCACCAGCGCGGTGGTGCCGACCTTCAGATAGGTCGACATCTCGGCCAGATTGGCGTCCCCGATGATGACATGGAGACGGCGATACTTGTCGGCGTCGGCGTGCGGTTCGTCGCGGGTGTTGATGATCCCGCGTTTGAGCGTGGTCTCCAGCCCCACCTCGACCTCGATGTAGTCCGAGCGCTGCGAGAGCTGGTAGCCCGCGTTGTCACCGGACTGCCCGATCCCGACCCGGCCGGACCCGCAGATCACCTGCCGCGAGACGAAGAACGGGGTGAGCCCGAGAATCACCGCGTTGAACGGGGTTTCGCGGCTCATCAGGTAATTCTCGTGGGTGCCGTAGGAGGCGCCCTTACCGTCGACATTGTTCTTGTACAGCTGCATCCGGGGTGCTCCGGGAACGCTGGACGCGTGCCGGGCGGCCGCCTCCATCACCCGTTCGCCGGCCTTGTCCCAGATCACCGCGTCGAGCGGATCGGTGACCTCCGGCGCGGAATATTCCGGATGCGCGTGGTCGACGTAGAGGCGGGCGCCGTTGGTGAGGATCATATTCGCCGCGCCGACCTCGTCGGCATCGATCACCGGCGCCGGACCGTTCATCCGGCTCAGATCGAAACCGCGGGCATCACGCAGGGGCGACTCGACCTCGTAGTCCCATCGGGTGCGCTTGGCGCGCGGCACCCCCTCGGCCGCGGCATAGGCCAGAACCGCCTGGGTAGAGGTGAGGATCGGGTTGGCCGACGGCTCGGTGGGGGTGGAGATCCCGTATTCGACCTCGATACCGATGATGCGCTGCATGGGTTCGAGCGTAGGCGACGGACGGCGAATCATCCGTCGAGTGGTACTCCCGGCCGATGCCGTGGCGTAGCCCGCGACCACATGCTCTGACCATGACCCGCACCGTCGCCGACCCTCTCTCCCCCGGCCCGAATCCGCCGCGGCCGCCTCGGCTCGCGGCCCTGGATGTACTGCGCGGAATCGCGATCCTGGGCACGCTGGGCACCAATGTCTGGATCCTGACCGACCCCGAGGGCCTGAGCGGATATCTGCACCGGATCTCGATGTCCCCCACCGACGGCTGGATGTGGGCCGAGAAGGTATTGCAACAACTGGCCCAGGGCAAATTCCTGGGTCTGCTCACGGTGATGTTCGGGATCGGCCTGGCCATCCAGCAGACCTCGGCCCGCCGAGCCGGGCGCCCCTGGCCGGGCGGATACCCCTGGCGCGCCGCACTGCTGTTCCTCGACGGCCTGCTCAATTTCCTCCTGATCGCCGAATTCGACGTTCTCATGGGGTACGCCGTGACGGCGGCGATCGTCGCGTTCCTGCTCACGCGCAGCGGGCGGGCACAGGGCCGGTGGCTCTACGCGATGCTCGGCGTGCACCTCACCCTGATCGCGCTCTACGCCGTCTCGCTGGTCCTGGCGGAGCCTGCCGCCCCCGGGAAGCGGGCGCCGCTGTCCCCGAACCCCTACGCCGACGGCTCGTTCTGGGATCTGGTGCTGTTCCGGGCCGAGCACGCACTGGCGTTCCGCGTGGAAACGATCGTCATCCTGCCGCTGTCGATCGTGCTGTTCCTGGTGGGCGCGCGCCTGTTCCATGCCGGTGTGTTCCTGCCCGAAGGAGCGCGCCTGCGGCGCCGGCTCCTGCTCGTGGGTTTCGGCGTGGCCGCGCCGATCGATCTGCTGGCCGGTCTGGCCGGCGGCGGCGACCTGGTGCTGATCACCCGCTATGTGGTGGCACCGGTGGTCTCGCTGGGCATCCTGGCGCTGGTCGCCGAGTTCTACGTGCGCCGCGCGCGCACCGGTTTCGCCGGACGCCGGCTGAGCGAGATCGGCCGGGCCGCGCTGAGCTGCTACATCTTGCAGAATCTGGTGGCGTCGATCCTCTGCTACGGCTGGGGGTTCGGGCTGGCCGCGCGGTTCGCCCCGGAAGCCCGGGTGCCGTTCACCGTCGCCGTCTACGTGACCGTGTGCGCGGTGATCGCACTGTTCGCGCACTGCTGGCTGCGCCGGTTCGAACGCGGTCCGGTGGAGTGGCTGTGGCATTCGAGCTACCGGCTCCTGAATCGGGCATAGCCGCCGTGCTGCGCTGATACGCCTGCCACAGTGAGCAGACACACCCGGTCGCGGTACCGCTCCGCGCCCGGGTAGCTGCCACCATTGACCCGGCCGTAACGGCAGACGACCGGCCCGTGCACCCGGGCCGGGACCGCAGCTTCGACGGAGGACACGATGGGGACCGACAGCACCGGCGACGAACCCGGCGCACACGCCGTACCGAGTGGGGAGGGCGATACCGACACCCGCGCCCGGGTCCGGCGTCGTATCCGTATCTGGGCCGGTCCGATCGTGGTGGTCACGCTGCTGATGGCCCTGCTTTCGACGATGTATCTGGGCTATGTCGTCAACCCGGAGAAGAATCTGCACGATTTCCCGATCGCGCTGGTGAACCAGGACGACGGCGATATCCGCGACGGACAGCAGATAGATATCGGTGACCAGATCACCTCGGCGCTCACCGCGCGCGTCCCGGCGGACAAGGTGGATCTGCGGGTCACCGGCATCGGCGAGGCCCAGCGCCTGCTCGACAACGGCGAGGTCTACGGCGCGATCATCCTGCCCAGTGATCTGTCCAAACGCCTGTCGATACTGGGTGCGGGCAGTGTGGTGCCCGGCGATATCCAGCAGCCGGTGATCACCGTCGTGACCAATCCGCGGACCGGGACATTCGCCACCCAGATCACCCAGATCATCGCCCGCCAGGCGCTGACACAGGTGAACGCCGAGGTCGGCAAACAACTCACGGCAACGGTCGACAGCGAACTGAGCTCCGGCCCCGGCGGCGGCACCCAGCTCTCCGGCGCGTCCCGGCTGATGCTGGCCGAACCGATCGATGTGCTCATCGAGCAATACCGGCCGCTTCCGGACGGGACCGGGCAGGGACTGTCCGCGTTCTTCTACACCCTGCTGATCGTGCTGGCCGGTTTCACCGGCGCCATGATCGTGCACACCATGGTGGATTCGGCGCTGGGTTTCGTTCCCACCGAATACGGCCCGTGGTTCGTGCACCATCCGACCGCCCCGCATTCCCGGGTCCGCACCCTGCTGTTGAAGTGGGGGGTGATGGCCGTGGTGGCACCGATCGCCTCCGGGTTGTTCGTCGGTATCGCCACCCTGCTGGACGTACCGCTCGAACACGGCCTGGCGCTTTTCCTCTTCGGCGCCCTGGCGATCCTCGCGGTCGGGGTGACAGCACTGTCCGTACTCGCGGTGTTCGGGTCGGCGGGTCTGCTGATCAACCTGATCCTGTTCATCGTGCTCGGACTGCCCTCGGCCGGCGCCACCATCCCGCTGGAGGCCACCCCGCACTACATGGCCTGGCTGGCCGCCTTCGAACCGATGCACCAGATCTACCTGGGTATCCGCGCCATCCTGTACTTCGACGCCCACGGCAACCCCGGACTGGCGCGCGGGGTCTGGATGAGCCTGGCCGGGCTGGCCATCGGCCTGGTTCTCGGTCTCGTCTTCACGATCCTCTACGACCGCAAGGGCCTCGAGCGACGCAGCAGCCGCTGAACGCCGGCGCGGGTCCGGCCGGCGCCACCGGCCGGACTGCGCAAGATCGGTCAAGCGCACCGGCCGGCCGACCCGCCAGACTCGACGGGTGAGCAACCGACGGGATCGACTGCGGGAACTGCTGGACGCCGTTCTCGACGAAGACAACACCACGCTCGGGCAGATGGCCGCCGGCGCGTACGCCTCGCGGTACCACTTCGCCCGGCAGTTCAGTCGCGGTACCGGCGAGTCCCCGGTGGGCCTGCGGCGGCGGGTGTTGCTCGAGCGCGCGTGCTGGCAGCTCGGCGGCGGCGCGGCGGTCACCGAGGTGGCCTTCGCCGCGGGCTACGACACGGTGGAGGGGTTCAGCAGGGCGTTCACCCGCGCGTTCGGCCACCCGCCGAGCGCGACCCCGCCGCTGACGGGCCGGACACCGCGCTGGCTGCCCGCGGCGAACGGAATCCACTTCCACCCGCCCATGTCGCTGTGGGTCGAAGGTGAACCGAGAGGACGATCCGATATGGACCCGACCGCGCTGCTGCTGCACCACGACCTCGAGGACACCGCCCTGCTGGTGAAGGCGGCCGCGGGATTGACCGAGGAGCAGTACCGGCGCGCCCGGGGCAGCAGCGGGATTGTGCTGCCCTGGGACGGCCCCGAGGACTCGGTCGCCGCGGTTCTGCACCATCTGATCCGCAGCAAGGAGTGCTGGCTGGCCTCCATCGAGGGAGCCGACACCCCGCCGGCCGGCGATGACGACCTGCCCGCGCTCATGGCCCGTCTCGACGAGGTGGGCCCCCGGTGGCTGGATACGGTCCGCGAAATCGACCGGCGCGGCGGCTGGGGCGACACCCTGATCGATGCCCTGTGCGAGCCGCCGGAGAGTTTCGTCCTCGGCAGCGTGATCGCGCATGTGCTCACCTACTCCGCGTATCGCCGCCAGCTGGTGCGGTACTGGATACGCGGTACATCACCCGATGATGCCGTCGGCTGGGGCGACCCGATCGACTGGCTGCGAAGGAGAGAGTGAATGACCACCCAGGCGACCGGACCGCGGACCGTCTACTACACGGCGAGCAGCCTCGACGGCTTCATCGCCACCCCTGACCACTCCCTGGACTGGCTGCTGTCCCGGGAGGCCGACAACGAGAACGGGCCCATGGGGATGACCGCGTTCATGGCCGGTGTCGGCGCGATCGTCATGGGCGCCAACACCTACCAGTGGCTACTCGACAACGAGAGTGCGCAACCCTGGCCCTACGAGGTCGCGACCTGGGTATGCACCCATCGTGAGTTCGCTCCGCGCACCGACGGCGATGTGCGCTTCACCCAGGACCCGGTCGAACTCGTCCACAAGTCGATGACCGAGGTGGCGGCCGGTAAGAACCTGTGGGTCGTCGGCGGCGGCGAACTCGCGGGACAGTTCGCCGATCGCGGCCTGCTCGACGAGGTGATCGTCTCGATCGCACCGGTGACTCTGGGCGCGGGCGCACCACTGCTGCCACGCCGGCTGGAGCTGCGGGTCGACGAGGTGGCGGGTAACGGGGAATTCGCCTGCGCGCGCTACACGGTGGTCGCACCGAACGGATGATCGGCGAGGTGCGGTCGGCCGGGGCGGACGCGGAGGTACGCACAAAGCGCACGGCCGGAGCGAACGCGGAGGTACGCACAAAGCGCACGGCCGGAGCGAACGCGGAGGTACGCCTACCCGGAGGAAACCGAGGCCGTCCAGGAGGCGAAGGCGCTGGGGTTGCGGGTTTGCAGCAGGACTCGTCCGGGCCCGACGAAATCGAAGACCAGGCCTTCACCCGATTTGAGCGATTGCAGCGAGCGGCCGGACACCGCGCGCCGGATGGTGAACCGGATGGACAGGTCGTAGGCGACCACATGCCCGGTATCGATGGTGACCGGCTCGCCGGGCGCCAGGTCGATGACATCGATGGCCCCGAACACGCCGACCACGACTTCACCCCGGCCCGACGCGCGCAGGCCGAAGCCGCCCTCACCGCCGAACAGGTTGGCGAAACCACCCCATTTGCTCTCCACCTGAACACCGGTCGAATTCGCGATCCAGCCCCCGCGGCTGATGAAATACGGCCGGTCCTGGTCGATGTGCAGGGCGAGCATGTCCCCGGGCAGCGATGGCGCCACATCCACCCAGCCACCCTGCTGCGGCGCGGTGAAGGTGGAGACGAAAAACGATTCGCCCGACAGCATCGACCGCTTCAGACCGGCCAGGATGCCGCCCTCGGCCTTGGCCTCCAGGCTCACTCCCGCCGAATGCGCCACCATGGCACCGGATTCCACGCGGACCGGCTCACCACCCGCGAGGACACACCGGGCAACCGTCGACGACGGGTTGTGCCGCAGTTCAACTTTCATGAGCCGACACTACCGCCACCGAGGGCGGTGACCATACGGTCCCGGTGACAGTCCGTACCGGTACGGTATGCGGGTTTCCCGGGCCGGAGCGGTGGACGATCAACACCGTCTCCCTGTGGAGAACGGCCGACCGGCCCTGATCGCCGGGGACCGGATGCCGAAATGCTCCGGCGCTCTCGGGCGCCGGTCCAGTCCGTCACCCATTCGCGCTACGCCCCGGCAAACCACCGCGGACTCAGCCCAGCGAATCCAGGGCATCCGCATCACGGGCGATGATCGCACGCCCGGCGGTGAACACGAGGGGACGCTGGATGAGCCGCGGATACTCGGCCAGCGCCGCGAGCCAGCGGTCCCGGTCCGCCTCGGTCCGGCCCCATTCGGCCATCCCCAGTTCTTTCGCGATGTCCTCACCGGTGCGGGTGATATCCCACGGTTGCGCGCCGAGCCGGTCGAGCGCCACGCGGAGTTCCGCGACGGTGGGCGGCTCGTCGAGGTACCGGCGGACCGAATACTCGGTTCCGGCGGCGTCCAGATGGGCCACGGCGGCCCGGCTCTTACTGCAGCGCGGATTGTGCCAGATCTCGGTTTCCGGAGTGCTCATGGTGGTGAGCGTAGCCCGCTACAGGTGCATCCATTCCGGCCACACCTGCGACCACGGGCGCCGCGGCTGCGCGCATTTCCAGAGCGTGACATCACGGGTGTTGCCCAGGAACCCGAGCCGGGTGTCGACGTGGCCGATCGGTTCGAGGGTGGCGAACTGCGCGCGCAGCCGCTCCTCATCGCCGCCGACACACACCATGGTGGTGGCCGAGTCGGCGGGTGCGCCGAAATATCCGAACCCCCGCGAGGGACTGTGCACTTCCGGCAGCTGCGTACGCGCCAGCTGATCCAATGCACCCGCCTGCCAGTAGCTCTCCGTGATCACCGCCGAATGGGCCCGTTCTCCGGGGGTCAGCGACCGGTGCGCGGTCACCACCGCGTCCGCGAGTTCGGTCCAGCCGAATTCGCCGTACAGCCCGATGTTCAGCGCGGCCTCGGTATCGTTCGCGGGCGGTGTGATCTCGGCGGGGTCCTGCCAGGGCGTGGACCCCGCGATCAGGGCCAGCGATACCGCCACCAGCGCCGCGCCCGAGCCGAGCAGTACGCGGCGGCGCCGGACCGACTCGGCGCGCCGCACCGCGGCAGCCAGCGCGACCGCACCGGCCGCGAATACCACGCCGTACATCCCGGCCAGGTAGTAGACACGGCCGCCGGAGACGAGGAACACCGCGAGCAGCAGCACCGTGGTCGCGCCGAGGAAGCGGTACGGGCGCAGCGGTTCGTGCCGCAGCAGCGCCCACAGGCCGTAGCACAGCAGCACCGCGCCCAGCGCTCCCGCGAGCAGTACGGCCAAGGGCACGAAGGTCGCCGGGCCGCCGGAGTACTGCTGTTCCGCGCGTACCACCGCCCCCAGGCCCAGCTGGGGCCACCCGTGCCGGGCCTGCCAGAACAGCGAAGGCACCGACACCAGCAGCACGATCAGCCCGCCCGCCCACAGCAGCGGCCGGCGCACCAGATCCCGGGGACCGAAGACCAGCGAACTCGCCACCACCGCGATCCAGAAGAACGGGATCAGCCATTTGACCTGCATATCGAGCGCGGTGACCGCGGCGGCGGCCAGCAGCAGCCCGTCGCGGCGGGTACGCACCCAGCGCACCACCAGCCAGGTGATGAGAACCCACAGGGCGGAGTCGATCGCGTTGGTGGACAGGTTCTTGGCCTGCATGAGCAGAAACGGCGAGGTCGCGTAGGCCACGGCAGTGAGAACCTGGGCGCCGCGACCGCCTCCGAACTCCCGCGCGACGAGTGCGCTGACCACGATCGCGACCACCGTCAAGAGGATGGCGGGCAGCCGCAGCGCCACCAGCGAACCCGGCGCGACGGTATCCCCCAGTGCCGCGAGCAGGGGCAGCACCGGGCCCTGATCGGCATAGCCGAACGACAGCCGCCGGCCCGCGGCCAGGAAGTACAGTTCGTCGCCGAAATAGCCGTAGCGGGTCGCCGAGAGTAGCAGGACGACGGCGGCCACAGCCGCCACACCGAGTACGGGGCCGGTGGCGAAGGGGCGGTCGACGTGCGTATCGGGCCGTGGCGGGACGGAATCGGTCATGGTGGTCACGGGGTACTCCTGCGTTTCGTGAGCCTGGCCCTCGGAACATATCCGCGACCGCGCCGCCTCGGCGTCCCCCGATCGGTGGAATTGCGCGGCACGCAGGGTGTACCCGCGGTACACCTCCAGGTGGACCCAGGCGACGACCGATACCCGCCCCGAGGACCTCGGCAACGACTCGCCCCTCGGGGCCGGCAACGACCGAGGCCGCGCCCCCACGGGAGCGCGGCCTCGGTATCGGTGCCGGTTACAGGTACTGGCCGGTGTTCGACTCGGTGTCGATCGCCCGGCTGGCACTGGCGTTCTTGCCGGTGACCAGCGTGCGGATGTAGACGATCCGCTCGCCCTTCTTCCCCGAGATACGGGCCCAGTCATCCGGATTCGTGGTGTTGGGCAGGTCCTCGTTCTCGGAGAACTCGTCCACGATCGAATCGTAGAGATGCTGGATCCGCAGACCCGGGTTACCGGTGTCGAGCACCGCCTTGATGGCGTACTTCTTGGACCGGTCCACGATGTTCTGGATCATGGCGCCGGAGTTGAAGTCCTTGAAGTACAGGACCTCCTTGTCACCGTTGGCGTAGGTGACCTCCAGGAAGCGGTTGTCCTCGCTCTCGGCGTACATCCGGTCCACCACCCGCTCGATCATCGCGCGGACGCAGGCCACCTTGTCGCCCTTGAACTCCTCCAGATCGTCGGCGTGCAGCGGCAGCCCCTCGGTGAGGTACTTCGAGAAGATGTCCTGCGCGGATTCGGCGTCCGGCCGCTCGATCTTGATCTTCACGTCCAGCCGGCCGGGCCGCAGGATCGCGGGATCGATCATGTCCTCACGGTTGGAGGCGCCGATGACGATGACGTTCTCCAGCCCTTCCACGCCGTCGATCTCGCTCAGCAGCTGCGGCACCACGGTGGTCTCCACATCCGAGGAGACACCGGAACCGCGGGTACGGAAGATCGAGTCCATCTCGTCGAAGAACACGATCACCGGCGTCCCTTCCGACGCCTTCTCCCGGGCCCGCTGGAAGATGATCCGGATATGGCGTTCGGTTTCACCGACGAACTTGTTCAGCAGCTCGGGACCCTTGATGTTCAGGAAGTAGGACTTCGCCTCCTTGGCATCCTCACCCCGGGCCTCGGCGATCTTCTTGGCCAGCGAATTCGCCACCGCCTTGGCGATCAGCGTCTTACCGCAGCCGGGCGGACCGTAGAGCAACACACCCTTGGGCGGGCGCAGCGCGTACTCGCGGAAGAGATCCTTGTGCAGGAACGGCAGCTCCACCGCGTCGCGGATCTGCTCGATCTGACGGCCCAGACCACCGATGTCCTCGTACCCGACATCGGGGACCTCCTCCAGCACCAGGTCCTCGACCTCGGCCTTGGGGATGCGTTCGAACGCGAACCCGGCCTTCGTATCGACCAGCAGGGAGTCACCGGGCCGCAATTTGCGGATCGGCGAGTCCGGATCGTCCAGATCGTCGGCCTCGGCGAGTTTGGACAGCGGCCCGGACAGCCAGACCACCCGCTCCTCGTCGGCATGCCCGACGACCAGCGCGCGGCGGCCTCCGTCGAGTATCTCCCGCAGCGTGCCGATCTCCCCGATCGCGTCGAACATCCCGGCCTCGACCACCGTCAGCGCCTCGTTGAGGCGGACGGTCTGGCCGTAGGCCAGGGTCGCGGTGTCGATGTTCGGCGAGCAGGTCAATCGCATCTTGCGGCCGGAGGTGAACACGTCGACGGTCTGATCCTCGTACACCCCGATCAGAATCCCGTAACCGCTCGGTGGCTGACCGAGCCGGTCGACCTCCTCACGCAACGCGACGAGTTGCTGCCGCGCTTCTTTCAGGGTATCCATCAGCTTGGTGTTGCGAATGGTCAGCGAATCGATACGGGCTTCCAATTCCCGTGAGCGATCCGGTGAGTCGGCGAGTTGCCTCCGGAGTGCAGCCGCTTCGGCGCGTACTGCCTCGAGTTCTCTCCAGGCCGCCGAATCCGAATTCTCGATGGGGCTCATGTGCTGCTCCTCCCAGTCCCGGTCTATCAACGCTACCGGGCGCGGCCCGTTTGCGCTGTCCGACACGATTTCGTCGTGATCACATCTGGTCCGCGGCCATCTGCAGGTCACACCATGTTAGCCTCCCCTAACCCAACTATGGTGGGCATGCTCACCGACTAGCCGAAAGGTTGCCAGATATGCAACTTCCCGCACGGACACGGCGATTGTCCCGCGTCGCGGCGGCTACTGCCGCGGCCGCCGCCCTGGCGCTGGGCCTCACGGCCTGCGGGTCCGACGACGACGGCGGCGATACTGCCGCCGCCGGCAGTGTCGCGGCCACCACCAGCGCCGCGGCGCACGACCACGGGGACGATCACGACCACGGCGACACCGCGCCCGCGCCCACCGCGCAGAGCCTACAGTCCACCCTCGAGCAGATCACAAACCCGGATGTGCCGGTGGACGAGAAGGTCAAGCTGATCGACGACGGCGAGAACCGGCGGGACATCCTCGAGAAGCTCAACGCCGCCCTGCAGTCCTATCGCGGGATCACCTACCAGGTCGGGGAGGTCACGGTCGACGGCGATACCGCCACCGGGCAGACCACCATCACCAGCCCCTCCGGCCAGAGCGCACCGCCCATGCCGATGACCTGGGAATACGACGACGGCTCCTGGAAACTGTCCGATGCCGGCGCCTGCGTGTTGTTCGGGTTCGCGCAGCTCCCCTGCTCGCCCGCCTGACCATCGGGGGCCCGCGGGGCCACGGAGAGCCGGTGATCGGCCCCGTGGTCCCGCGACCGCCCTTCGCGCCCGCTCAGCCCTTCGACGGCCGGCGCTGCGGTTTCGGGGTGACCACCCCCTCGGCGAGCCGCCGCGCGCTCACCAGGAAGGCCGTATGCCCCTGCATCCGGTGCTCGGGACGCACCGCCAGGCCCACCACGTGCCAGCCGCGGACCATCGACTCCCAGGACCGCGGCTCGGTCCAGCACTGCTGCTCACGCAATGCCTCCACCAGCCTGGAGAGCTGGGTCACCGTCGCGACGTAGACCATCAGCACCCCGCCGGGCACGAGGGCCCGCGATACGGCCGGTAGCGCGTCCCACGGCGCGAGCATGTCCAGCACCACACGATCCACCCGCTCCCCTTCATAATCGGCCACGTCGCCGACGGTGAGCTGCCAGTTCGCAGGCCGTTCGCCGAAGAAACGCTCCACATTGCGGACAGCGTGCTCGGCGTGGTCCTCGCGGATCTCGTAGGACACGACCGCTCCGGCCGACCCCACCGCGCGCAGCAATGAGCAGGTCAGCGCACCCGACCCCGCCCCCGCCTCCAGCACCCGGGCGCCGGGGAACATATCGCCCTCGTGCACGATCTGCGCGGCATCCTTGGGGTAGATCACCGCCGCCCCGCGCGGCATGGACATCACGTAATCGGTCAGCAGCGGGCGCAGGGCCAGATACGGCGTGCCGTTGTTGGAGTGCGCGAGGGTGCCCTCGTCGGCACCGATCAGGTCGTCGTGGGCGATGGCGCCGCGGTGGGTGTGGAACTGTTTACCCGGTTCCAACAGCACCGTGTACAGCCTGCCCTTGGCGTCGGTCAGCTGCACCCGGTCGCCGACGACGAATGGCCCGGTCCGTCTGGCCGTCATGGATCTCCGTTCACGATGAGGACTGCGCCCGAGCCGATCACCGGGCGCGGCACCGTGTCGGTGCCGCCGGATAGCCTGCCAGGTATGTCAGCGCCACCGAGCACGCCCCCGGCCGGTTCCGGCCTCGAACCGGCACCCGCTTCCGCCCGACCGGCGTTGTCCCCTTCGCGCGCAGCCGATTTCAAGCAGTGCCCGCTGAAGTACCGGCTCCGCACCATCGACCGCATTCCCGAGCCGCCGAGCCGCCAGGCGGTGCGCGGTACCGTCGTGCACGCCGTCCTCGAAGATCTCTATACCCTGCCGGCCGCCGACCGCGATCCCGACCACGCGACCGCGCTGGCCGAGCCGGCCTGGACCCGGGTGCTGGCCGAACGCCCCGAAGCGGCCGAACTCCTCGCCGCCGGGCTCGACGTCGCGCTTTTTCTCGACGAGGTCCGCGCCCTGGTGCGCACCTACTACCGGCTGGAGGACCCGCGCCGGTTCGATCCCGAATCCTGCGAGACCCGGCTCGAGGTCCGGCTGCCCGACGGCGCCCCGCTGCGCGGTTTCGTGGACCGGATCGACGTGGCGCCCACCGGGGAACTCCGGGTGGTGGACTACAAGACCGGCCGGGCGCCCGGGCCCACCCAGGAGACGCGGGCGCTGTTCCAGCTGAAGTTCTACGCACTCATGCTGCTGCGCACCCGCGGTGTGGTTCCCACTCAGCTGCGGTTGATCTACCTGGCCGACGCCGAACTGCTCACCTACACCCCCGACGAGGACGAACTCCTTCGCTTCGAACGCACCCTCACCGCCCTGTGGGGCGCGGTGCGCACCGCCGGCCGGACCGGAGATTTTCCACCTAATCCGAGTTGGCTGTGTGATTACTGCGCCTACAAAAGCCTGTGCCCGGCATTCGACGGAACGCCCCCGCCCTACCCCGGCTGGCCCGCGGACGACGAACCCCCGGCCGAATCCTTCGCCGAATCGGTATCGGAATGAGACTGTGTTCAATTGCCCCGCCTCCGGCGGGGCGGGTCGGGGCCCTGTGACCCCGATTCTTCCCTCCTCCGCTCAGTCGCTGCGCTCCTTCGCTCCGTCGGTCCAGAATCGGGGGCGGGCCCCGACCACTTACAAACGGTCGACGGCGTGTGGTCGGAAACCGGGGCGGGCGACAGACACAGAGAAATCCGGGCTGGATATGGGGTCGGGCGCAGGTATCGCGCAGGGACAGCCCGCAACACAGATCACGGGCCGCTCGCTCGGCGCCGAGGTGTGGGCCTCGGCGCCGAGTCGGAACAGACCGTCCCTACGCCCGCTGGTTCAGAAGGCGCGGCAGGAGCGGATATCGGTGGCCAGGATGGCCCGGGCGCCCAGTTCCGCCAGTTGATCCATCAGCTCGTTGCCCTTCTTGCGCGGCACCAGCGCCCGGACCGCCACCCAGCCGGGGTCGGCCAACGGGGCGACCGTCGGGGATTCCAGGCCCGGGGTGAGTTCGGCGGCGCGTTCCAGCAGACTCTTCGGGCAGTCGTAATCGAGCATCAGATACTGCTGAGCGAACACCACGCCCTTGACCCTGGCGATCAGCTGGTTACGCGCCCGGTCGCGCTGGTCGGAGCCGGCCCGTTCGATCAGCACGGCCTCGGAATCGCACAGCGATTCACCGAAGGCGACCAGATTGTGCTGGCGCAGGGTCCGGCCGGAGCCGACCACATCGGCGATCGCGTCGGCCACCCCGAGCTGGATGGAGATCTCGACGGCCCCGTCGAGCCGGATCACCTCGGCCTCGATCCCGCGGCGCGACAGATCGGCCAGTACAAGGTTGGGGTAGGAGGTGGCGATCCGCTTGTCCTGCAGATCCTCGACCTTCCAGCCCTGGCCCTGCGGCGCGGCGTAGCGGAAGGTCGAACCGCCGAATCCGAGCGAAAGTCGCTCGTGCACGGGCGCGCCCGAATCCAGCGACAGATCACGGCCGGTGATCCCCAGGTCGAGTTCGCCGGAGCCGACGTAGATGGCGATGTCCTTGGGCCGCAGAAAGAAGAACTCCACCTGGTTGGCCGGATCGAGCACGGTGAGATCGCGGGAGTCGGTGCGTTTGCGGTAGCCGGCCTCGGTGAGGATGGCGACCGCGGATTCGGAGAGTGCGCCCTTGTTGGGTACTGCGACGCGCAGCATGGTGGTCCTTTCGGTCGGGGGGAACGGTCGGGGCGTCTACAGATGTCGGTAGACGTCCTCCAGCCGCAGCCCGCGGCCCACCATCAGAACCTGCACCCAGTAGAGGAGCTGGGAGATCTCCTCGGCGAGCGCCTCGTCGCCCTCGTGTTCGGCGGCCAGCCACACCTCACCGGCCTCCTCCAGCACCTTCTTGCCCTGGGTATGGACGCCCGCGTCCAGCGCGGCGACGGTACCCGACCCGGCGGGACGGGTGGCTGCGCGATCCTGGAGCTCGGCGAACAGGGCCTCGAAAGTCTTCACGGCAGGTCATTGTTTCAGACCACCGCCGCGCGACTCCGCCCGAGTGGGCACCACTGTGTCGTGGCACCCACTCGGGCGATCGGCCGAGTACCGCTCAGGCTGTGTCCATTGGCATGAGCGAGGGCCCTGCGTGGTCACGCTGCGCTACCGCCTCCGGGCCTGACTCGCTCATGCCGTGTCCATTGGCATGAGCGAGGGCCCTACATGGTCACGCTGCGCTACCGCCTCCGGGCCCGACTCGCTCATGCTCCGGAGAGCAGGGTCTCCAGTTCGGCGACGGCGGTACGCAGGTGCCCGGCGAACGCGTGCATCTGGTCGGCGACGGCCGCCGGAGTGGCCAGGTACAGATTCCACCGGTCGGGCAGCAGTACGTAGGCGATACCGATGCATTTCGGGCTGGTGGATCCGAAACCGAAGTAGCTGATGTTCACCGACGGCGCGGAGCTGGTGCTCAGATAGTCGTCGCGCAGAACGGTCCAACCGGGGCTGGAGTACAGCGGAATCGGGTCGGTGACGCCGAGTTCGGCGCCGCGGCGGCGCTGGATCCATTCGAGTTCCCACAGATGCTGTTCCGGCGCCGCACCGGACTGGCACTGTTTCGCCCGCTCCACATGCGCGGTGGCGGCGGCGCGGGCAGCGGCCAGTTTCGCGGCGGTATCGGCCGCCGGGTCCGTCATGGTGTCGGCGAAGGTCACCATCTCCGGGGTCACCACGCGCATCGCCTCGGTACGGCCGTTGCGGTACTGCCGGGTGGCGATGGATTCGTAGGTGGCGCCGGTGAGGCCCTTACTGCGCCGGTGCGCGAGCTGGTAGCTCAGCTGAGCGAACGCATCCGGGGAGATACCGAGCTGTTTGGCCCGGGCGGTGCCGAAATTCTCGAACGAGACGACCGTGGTGGCATTGTCCGCGGCGTACTGCGCGAACGCCGCACCGGCGGCGACCACTTCGGCCTGCTGCTCCGCGTCGAGCCGGAACTCGATCTGCTCGGCCGGCGGCAGCCCCTGCCCCCGCGCCCCGGACCGCTGGAGGTGTTCGCCGACGGGAGTCTCCAGCAGGGTGTCGACGAAGGACAGGATGGTGGTGCCGTCCAGGCCGCAGTGTTCGACATTGATCCCGGTCCGGCCGTCGGCGAAGACGATGAACGAGACCGATTTGTCGAACCACCGGTTGGCGCTGTCACCGTGCAGCAGGGTGTCGGCGGCGTGCAGGTCGTCGCGTGGGGCGAAATCCTCGAGGCAGACGGCGAACAGCGCCGTTTCGACGGTGTCGAGCGCTTCGGCATTGTGCGGATCGGTCAGCAGCCGGGCGCGGGCGCGGGCCCAGTCGGCGCGCGCGGCGGTGGTCAGCTGTCCGACCGAGGTCCCGGCCGGGGCCGGCTCGGTGGCCGATTTCAGGATCGCGCGCAGGCCCGCGGTCACATCCTCGAAGGCGTACGGGTCGCCGTCGGCTCCGAGAACGTCCAGCCGGAACATGGCTCCGCGGTGCAGTACGAGGATGTGCCGCGCGGTGGACGGGCCCGGCTCGGCCTCACTGTAGGGCACCCGCACGGTGTCCTGTTCGAGACCGGGAATCCGGGTCTCCGAGAACAGGTACTTGTTCTGCCACATGGACAGGCGCTGCCCCCGCTGGGTGACCGGCGGGATCTCCTCCCGGTCCAGTGCCAGCTTGTAGTCGACCGCGGCGGCGACCAGCGCGGCGGCACGCTCGGCCTGGTCGGCCGCCGTGGAACTCGCCAGCGCCGTATCGTCGCGGAACAGGAAGAAGAAGTTGGCGTTCAACGCGATCCGGTCCCGCCGGCCCAGGTAGCGCGAGGGCCAGAACCGGTCGAGCCAGCTACCCACGCCCGGGGTCTCGTCGTATTCGCGCAACGCGTCGTGCAGCACGCGGCCGGGGCCGCCGGGGCGTAGCAGATCGGCCACGGCCGCCTCGGTGGCGGCCACTTGCTCGGCGGTCAGCAGCGGTGTGCACCACTGGACGAAACGCGCGCAGCTGTCCTCGAGGGTCGGCAACGGGACCCTCGGGAGCTGGTCCTCGGCGGCGAAGGTGGGTTCGGTCAAGTCGTTCTCCGGTTCGGTTGTCGGTCGGCGGGTTGCGCCCGGCGGTCAAGCGATGGATATGGGCGCCGAAAGCGGCCGGGACACATAGAGATTGGCATACAGCCAACCCTCGTTCTCCAGGCCGGTGGTATCGATGCCGTTACCGGTCAGCGTACTCAGCACCTGCTCGCGCTCGGCCACCGAGGCGAACCTGCGCTGGGCGAACTCGCCGGGCATTCGCCGGGTGTGGTAACCCAGGGCCGCCAGCTCCGCCTCGATGGGTTCGAAACCGTACATACGCAGCACGAAATGGGCCATCCAGGGGCGCCGGTCGGGATGGGCGGTGGCGATCCGCACGATCGTCTTCTCGGTGACGTATCCGATACAGCCCGTCGAGACGACCAGGTCCGCCGAGGCGAGAATCGCGCGTTGTTCGTCGCTGGGGTCGGTGGCCTCGAGGTCGGCGTGCACCACGGCGTCGAGCAGGCCCGCCGCACGGGCGTAGTCCAGCGCGGGCGCGGAGGCGTCCATACCGAGGAACCGCACCCCGGGCAGCGCGTCGGCGCCGGCCGGCCGGGCGCGGTCGCGAGCGATCAACTCGTTCGTCTCCGCCTCGGGGTCCGCATACCATCCGGCCAGCTCGGCGAGGGTGGTGTCCCAGCGCAGCAGGGCTGCGTTCACGCCGTAGGAGCACCCGATGTCCAGCACACCGGGTGCTGCGCCCTTCGCCGCGCCGCATTCGGCGATCTGTCGCCGCAGATGCGGTTTCGCCAGTTCCGGAATGCGATAGTCCAGCTCCGACATCCGCGCGTAGTAGTCGCGTGGATCGGGCCTCGAGTAGATGTCGTCGAAGGATGCTTTCCCGGTGGTGTGCAACGGAACTGGCACGGTGTGTTCCTCTCCTCGGGCGGTATCCACTCGATCGCGTCCGATCAATCGAGCAGCCGGTCACCCCGGACGGCGTCGGCCGCGGCGAGATGATCGGGGAGCACCCGTCCGAACAGTTGACGGGTGCGTTCCACGGTGCCGATGACACCGGGACGGTCGCTGTAGGCGAAGATCGCCGTATGCCGCGCGGCCGCGCCCTCCACCGGGGAGACCCGGTGCAGTGAGAAGCGGCCCTGGAAGAGTTGCAGATCCCCCGGGCGCAGTACCAGACGCCGGATGAGGCGCTCGCCCGATCCGGTCAGGACCGCGTGCACATCCGGCAGATTTTCGGCCTGCGGGGAACGGATTCCGGGACAGTATTCGAAGACCCCGCCCGCGTCGGGGGTGGCGGTCAGCATGCTGACGGTGAACTCGTTGGTGTCGAAATGCCAGGGATGCGATTGCCCCGGGGAGACCACATTGAGAACCAGCCCTGCCAGGGGGTCGGCGAATTCGTGCAGCCGGTCCCGGCCGAAGCAATCGGCGAGGAAACGCTGGAACAGCTCGTCGGTGTACAGGCGGTGGATGAGCGCGTCGGCGGGGATGCGGTCACGCGGGACGAAGGCGTTACCGCGTTCGAACACGATCCGGCCGGGATGGTCCTCGGGTAATTCGCTGTCGAGCGGGATGTTGTAGGCGTTGACCCGCTCGGTGCGGTAGTAGGCGTGCGGCGCCATCCGCTCCCCCTGCTCGGCGAGCAGGGCGTGCAGTTCGGGCCGGATGAACTCGCGCAGGACGGTGCAGCCGTCCTCGGCTAGATCGGCCCGGGCCGCCGCCACCGCGGCACGCCAACCGGGGGCACCGGGCTCCGCGAGCGGGTAGCGGGATGTATCGACGATGTCGTTCAAGGTCACCGTGGCGGCCATAGCGATATTGTTATCGGACTGTCTGCGACACGCCCGGTGTTTGCCAGAGATAACGGGTGAGTCCGGTCACGGACCGTTCGGTCTTGTTGCCGCGTAATACCGTTCACGCCCGCCGTTTCTCCCGCACCACGGCCGGGACGGGATGAGCGGTAGAAAAAGTGATCCATCCCAGGATGTTTCGACCTCCGGATGCAGCGGCACACACGCCCGGTTCCCGAAATCCCGGTTCGTCCGAACCGAACTCACACGAACACCTCCAGCCCCACTACCGGCCCGATCACCCCCACCACTCCCGAGGCCGAGCCGGACCATGGCCCTTGCCGCGCCGGCGAGACCCCGCGGTCGAGGAAGTAGCAGCCCACCGGAGACCCCGGCAGCGCGCGACCACCGAGCCGTCCCCGCACCACATGAGCGGCATTGGTGTGAGTCAGATCACTATTGAAGTTGACCTTGGGGCAGGGCGGAAGCTCGTCCCAGCGGCACGACGCCGACCGGGCACCACAGATTCGAAGGATTGAACCGGCATGTCCATCACCCTTTCCGACCACGACAAGAGCACCCTGCGGACCGCCGCGTACGGTGCGGTATCCCTGATGGCCGCCGCCACCGGCGACCCCCGCCGGGCCGCCACGAACGCCGCCCTCGCCCTCACCTCGGCGACCGGGGTGATCGGCCATGCACTCGCCGCGAAGCCCACGGAGATAGCCGTCACCGGCCGGACCGTCGCCGAACTCGCCGACCGGGTGCTGCCGGCCCTGGCCGCGACCGTGCACCTGCTCAGCGAGCGAGATCCCGCAGCGGCCGGCGACTTTCGCAGCACGATTCTGCTCGCCCTCGAAGCCGCACAGATCCACCCGGACGGGCCCGGCCCCGCCGCGGCGGAAATGGCCCGCACGATCACTGCGGCCCTCGCTGCCGGGACGGCATCGGACAGCGATACCGGGCCGGTGGCTGCCGGGCCGGATCGCCCGGAACTGCAGCGGGCCCTCCAGGAGATCGTCGATTCCGGCTTCACCGGGATCACGCTGCGAGTGCACGATGAGCGGGGCGAGTGGGTGGGCAGCGCCGGGGTGGCCGAACTGGGCGAGGCCGTGCCACCGCCGATCGACGGGCACATCCGGATCGGCAGCGCTACCAAAACCTTCACCGCGACTCTGGTGTTGCAACTGGTGGCCGAGGGCAGGGTCGGGCTGGATACCCCGGTGGTGGACTACCTACCGGAGTTCGCACTCGACGGGCAGGTCACGGTACGGATGCTGTTGCAGCACACCAGCGGGATCTTCAATTTCACCGGTGAAGTCTTCGACGACGGGGCGATCGTGGCGGGGATCCGAATTCCCTACGGCGCCTCGGGCGCGGAGTGGGCGGCCGACCGGTTCGCCGTCTACCGGCCGCAGGAGCTGGTGGAACTGGCGCTGTCCGAGCCGGCGCGGTTCGAACCGGGTACGAACTGGAGCTACTCCAACACCAATTACGTGCTGGCGCGGCTGCTGATCGAAAAGGCCACCGGGCGCTCGCTCGCCCAGGAGATGCGGCAGCGCATCCTGGGGCCGCTGGGGCTGTCGGGTACCGTGCTGCCGGACGCCTCGCCGGAGATCCCCGAGCCGCACGCGCACGCCTACTACCGCTACGACGACGCCGGACAGCAGCAGACCATCGACATCACCCGGCAGAACCCCTCCTGGATCTCCACCGGCGGTGACATGATCTCGACCACCCGCGACCTGCACACTTTCCTCTCCGCGCTGATGAGTGGCAAGCTCCTGCCGGCCCCGCTGCTGGCACAGATGTGCACCCCGCACCCGACTCCCCTGCCGCATATGGGTTATGGCCTCGGAGTGTTCGTGGTGGAGACCGACGGCGGCACCGTCATCTCCCACAACGGCGCGGCCGTGGGTCATGCGGCGCTGATGTACAGCACACCCGATGGCAGCAAGACCCTGACCGCGGCGCTGAACTGCGTGGACGACCCCGGCCTGTCCATCGCCACGGCGTTCCGGGACGCCCAGCAACGGCTGGTCGACGAGGTGTTCGCCGATTCCGGGGCTGCTCGCCGTGTACACCACTGAGGGCACTCGGCCGAAGCGCGGTCGAGTGGCTGCCGAGCGACCGTCATGGCTGTCGATCGGGACGCGCGGCGGCATGACCTCGACCGTGGCGGCATTCGGCACCATCGCCCTTGCGCTGAACCTCGGGTAGTCGACATGGTGGGGCGCCGGCTGCGGTCGTCGGGACAGAGCTCCCGCCGGTCGCGGCCGGTGGTCGCCGGGACAAGGAAGGCTGAACAGATGAAGAACGGAGTCACGATCGGGCAGGCGGCCGCGTTCGTCGGAGTGACGGTGAAAACGGTGCGGCACTACCACAAGGTCGGCCTGGTGGCAGAGCCGGAACGCGACAGTTCCGGTTTCCGGCGGTACGGGTCCGCGGAGTTGTTGCGGCTGGTGCAGGCCCGGACGCTGGCCGCCGCCGGGGTGCCGCTGGCCGAGATCGGGCCGCTGCTCGCCGCCGACCCCGCGGGGTTCGTCACCGCGCTGGCCGGCGTCGAGCGGCAACTCACCGAACGGATCGAAGAGCTGGTCACGCGGCGTGACACACTGCACCGGCTCGCCGACGGTGACCGGGCGCTGCTGGGCGACCGCGCGGTGACGCTACTGGAAAGGATGACGCGCCTCGGCTTCCCCGCGGACGAGGTGGCGACCGCCCGCGAGGGCTGGGTGCTGGCCAAGGCGCTGGTGCCCGACGGTTTCGACGACTACCTCGGCCATGTCGAGCACGCCCTCGACGACCCCCGCTACGTCGCCCTGATCCAGCGCGCCGCCGCGGCCGCGGCCTGGGAACCGGACGACCCCCGGATCACCGAACTCGCCAGCGCCGTGGCCGATCACTACCTCGCCAACCCCGACCACCTGAAAATCGTGACCGCCCTGCAGGCCCGCACCGATACCGCGGCCCGCTACACGCTGATCGCGCACCACGGCGAAGAACAGACACCGGCCGCGATGCGACTGGCGGCGCTCTTCGAGTCCGAGCTCCGCACCGCCGGGGTCCGTATTCCCGGGCCGGTCCACCGCTGACCGCCCGCCGGCGCGGACCGGCAGTCACGGGATGGGTCAGGACCGGGATGGGTCAGGACACTGCGGGATCGCCCGCGGCCGGCTCGCGGCAGGTCCGTAGCACCTCGTCGAGGTCGATGCGCGACAGGCCGATCAGGCTGTCCCGGTGCACCCGGGACGGATGCACCGGGACCGGGATCTCGCAGGGCACCACCAGTACCGCGCAGCCCGCGGCCGCGGCCGCCGCCACGCCGGTGATCGAATCCTCCACGGCCACACACTCGCACGGATCCAGGCCGAGCAGCTCCGCCGCACGCATATACACGGCCGGATCGGGTTTCCCGTGCGGGACCTCGTCGCCGCAGACCGAGACGTCGAAGCGATCGCGGCCCAGGGTCTCCAGCGCCAGCTCGGTCAGCGACCGTTTGGTGTTGGTCACCAGCGCGGTGGGCAGGCCCGCGGCACGTACCATCTCGAGCGCCTCCACCGCGCCCGGCCGCCACGGGATCGGCCCGCTCATCAGTTCCGTGACGCGCTGTTCCAGAAAATGTCCGGCCGCCGCCACGGCCGCGGGCTCCGGGTGCAGGCCGAGTTCGGTGAACATGATCCGCAGCGCGTTCGCCCCCGACGCGCCGATGAGTGCGTGCCGGATCTCCTGGGTCATCTCCCGGCCCAGTTCGCGCGCCAGCTCCCGCACACCGATATCCCAGAGCTTCTCCGAATCGAGGAGGGTGCCGTCCATATCCCACAGCACTCCGGCAACCCGGTTCATAGGTACGGCCTTTCGTCGCGGTCGATCACATGCCTGTGCCCGGGAGCCGACCCGGCATCCCCGGCCGACCCTATCGGCAGCACGGCCGGGGGAAGGTCCCGGGCGGGCGGCTCACTGCAGTTGGGACGCGGTGATCACCAGCTGTCCGCCCTCCGGCACCACCTGGAACGACCGGTTCTCCGACTGCACCGAACCATTGCTCATCGTGTAGGTGATGGTGGCGACGGCCGAGCCGGTGCCCGACGGCGTCACCGCGCCGATACTGATGGCGGAGATGGTCGACCAGAAGCGCGTGTACTCGGCGTAGCCGCCCGTGGTGGCCTGGTACGCGGGCGAGAGCTGGGACCAGGCGGCGGACGGGTTGCCGGGCAGCAGGCCGTAGTACCCGCGGACGAACTGCTCGACGCGGGCCGCGGACGGCGGACCGGTTTCTGCCGTGGTGGTCGGCGGCGGGGTCGTGGTCGACGGCCGGGCGGTGGATTCGGTGTCGGATTCGGCGGTGTCGGGGGCGAGCGCCTGCGACGTGCCCGGGGCAAGCGCGGCCGGATCGTTGGTGTCGTCGCCGCCGAGGGCATTCGCCAGCACCAGGCCCACAACCACCACCAGAATCAGCGCGGAGACAGCCGCCAGTAACGCCGCACCGGTGCGTTTCCGGGAGCCCCCGGTCTCTGCCGGAGTCTGGCCGGATGCGAGTGGGACGGCACCGGCGCCACTCGCCGGGACGGTCTGTCGCGGACCGCGGAAGGCCGGCGGGGTTGCGCCCGGCGACGGAACCGGTACCGAGGAGGGAGCGTCCGGAGACAGCGGGGTGGTCGCGGCCGCATCGGCGGGCAGGATCTTCGTGGCGGCGGGCGCCACCGGATCGACCGGTTCCGGTGCCCGCCCGGCAGCCACCTCCTCGAGCATGACCTGTGCCTCGTGCATGGTGGGACGGATGGCGACCTCGGTCGCCAGCAGGCGCATCAGCACCGGTCCCAGGGCGCCCGCGCCGGCGGGCGGTTCGACCTGTCCGCCGGCCACCGCGTGCAGGACCGCCAGCGGATTGTCACCGTCGCCGAACGGCGGGCGGCCGGTATGGGCGTGGTAGAGCGTGGATCCCAGGGCAAAGACATCGGAGGCGGGTATCGGCTGCTCACCGCGGGCGACCTCAGGGGCCAGATACGCGGGGGTGCCGGCCAGGAAACCTGTGGCCGTCACCGTCACATCGCCGGTGGCTCGCGAGATACCGAAATCGGTGATCTTCACCGTACCGTCGTCGCCCACCAGCAGATTCGCCGGTTTCACATCGCGGTGCACAATGCCCGCGTCGTGCGCGGCGGCGAGCGCGGCGGCCGCCTGGGCGCCGAGTTTGGCAACCTCGAGCGGGCCCATGGTGCCGTCGAGATTCAACCGGCTCGCCAGGCTCGGCGCGTTCATGTATTCCATGACCAGCCACGGCTGGCCGTCCTCCTCGGCGACGTCGAACACCGAGATGGCGTTGGGGTGGTGCAGGCGCGCGGCGATCCGGCCTTCGCGCAGTGCGCGTTTGCGCGCTTCGGAGGTCTGCTGTTCGGTCAGGTTGGGTCCGAGCAGCACCTGTTTGACCGCGACGGTGCGCTGGAGCCGGATATCGAGTGCCCGCCACACCACACCCATGGCGCCGGTGCCGATGGGATCCGTGAGCCGATACCGTCCGGCGATCAGCCGATCCTTGGTCATCTCTGTCGTGGCCCCTTCTGTTCGCCGCCGAGTCTTCCAGCACTCCGCGCGTCACAGGCGGCTGCCTACGGGTCCGCTCCGGCCCGGCGCGCCCGAACCGCCCGACAACATTGTCGCGACTTCTGATTCGGCGGTAACCTCAGCGGAAATTCCCGGAAATCCTACGCTCCGACGCCTGGAAGCCGCGCGGGCAGTAGGGGTTTACCGACCCCGTCGCACCCCGATCACCTGCGTTTTCGATCTCCGACGGCGGTCCGGAGCACCCGGACCGCCCCGCAAGTGACGACAATCACATTGCCCGCAGGTTTATCCGGGCTCAGACATTGAAGTACTTCGCCTCCGGATGCAACAGGACGAACGCGTCGGTGGACTGCTCCGGATGCAGCTGCAGTTCCTCCGACAGCGTCACCCCCAGCCGCCCGGCGTCGAGCAGGTCCACCAGTTTGGCGCGATCTTCGAGATCCGGGCACGCGCCGTACCCGAACGAGTACCGGGCGCCGCGGTAGCCGAGCGAGAAGTAGTCGGCGATATCGGCCGGATCGGACTCGGCGATCGCGTGGCCTTCCAGGGTGAGTTCCTCACGGATACGGCGATGCCAGTACTCGGCGAGCGCCTCGGTGAGCTGCACCCCGATGCCGTGCACCTCCAGATAGTCCCGGTAGTTGTCCTCGGCGAAGAGCTGATTGGCGTAATC
The DNA here is from genome assembly GCF_000720425.1 of Nocardia rhamnosiphila NBRC 108938. GTDB lineage: Bacteria > Actinomycetota > Actinomycetes > Mycobacteriales > Mycobacteriaceae > Nocardia > Nocardia rhamnosiphila. The sequence continues at coordinate 85,015 of NZ_JOAJ01000003.1, forward strand.
GGCGATCGGCTGGCCCATGGTCACCAGCTGGAACGGCAGGACGTCCACCTGTCCGGTCTCGCGGGCACGCGCACGCGAGCGGATGAAATCGGCGACGCACAGGAACCGGTCCCGCTGCTGGCGCGGGAAGGTGAACCGGTGACGCTGCGGCGCATCGGGTTCCGGTTCGGTGAGCACCACGACATCGTCGCCCTCGGACACCGCCGGGAAATAGCCGTACACCACCGCGGCATGCTGTAGCACGCCCTCGGTACTGAGCTTGTCGAGCCAGGCCCGCAGGCGGGGCCGGCCGTCGGATTCCACCAGTTCCTCATAGCTGGGGCCGTCGCCGCCGCGCTGGCCGCGCAACCCCCACTGGCCGAGGAACAGCGCCCGTTCGTCCAGCAACCCGGAGTACTCGTGCACCGGGAGGCCTTTGATCACCCGGGAGCCCCAGAACGGCGGCACCGGGACCGGCAGGTCGGCGGCCACATCCGACCGGGCGGGTACCTCGACCGGTGTCTCGGCTGCCCGCCGCTGTTCGGCGATCCGGCGCGAGCGCTCGTGACGCGCTTTGCGTTCGGCCGCCTTCTCGCGCGCGGCCACCGCCTCCGGACTGTCCGGATCGGGACCGTCACCGCGTTTCTGCGACATGATCTCGTCCATCAGCCGCAGGCCCTCGAACGCGTCCCGGGCGTAGTGCACATCGCCCTCGTAGACGTCGGTGAGGTCGTTCTCCACATACGACCGGGTGAGGGCGGCCCCACCGAGCAGCACCGGGAACTGGTCGGCGACCCCGCGGGAGTTGAGCTCCTCGAGGTTCTCCTTCATCACCACGGTGGATTTCACGAGCAGCCCGGACATACCGATCACATCGGCCTTCTTGTCCAGGGCGGCGTCGAGAATGGTCGCGATGGGCTGTTTGATACCGAGGTTCACCACCTCGTAGCCGTTGTTGGACAGGATGATGTCCACCAGGTTCTTGCCGATATCGTGCACATCGCCCTTGACCGTGGCGAGGACGACGCGGCCCTTACCGCTGTCGTCGGTGGCCTCCATATGCGGTTCCAGGTGGGCGACCGCGGCTTTCATGACCTCGGCCGACTGCAGCACGAACGGCAACTGCATCTGCCCGGACCCGAACAGCTCGCCGACGGTTTTCATCCCCGACAGCAGGGTCTCGTTGATGATCTTCAGCGGCGGCACTTCCCGCATGGCCTCGTCGAGATCGGCTTCCATCCCGGCCCGCTCACCGTCGACGATGCGCCGCTCGAGCCGGTCGAACAGCGGCAGCGCGGCCAGTTCGTCGGCCCGTGAGGCGCGGGAGTCGGCCGTGGACACACCTTCGAACAGCTGCATGAGTTTCTGCAGCGGGTCGTAGCCCTCGCGGCGACGGTCGTAGAGCAGGTCCAGGGCTGTCTCCCGCTGCTCGTCGGGGATCCGGCTCATCGGCAGGATCTTCGAGGCGTGCACGATGGCGCTGTCCAGGCCGGCCTGCACGCATTCGTGCATGAACACCGAGTTCAGCACCTGGCGCGCGGCGGGGTTGAGCCCGAAGGAGATATTGGACAGGCCCAGCGTGGTCTGCACCTCGGGGTGCCGGCGTTTGAGTTCCCGGATGGCCTCGACGGTCTCCAGACCGTCGCGACGCGACTCCTCCTGCCCGGTGCCCAGGGTGAAGGTGAGGGTGTCGATGATGATGTCGCTCTCGCGCAGACCCCAGTTGCCGGTGATATCGGCGATGAGCCTTTCGGCGATGGCGACCTTGTGCTCGGCGGTACGGGCCTGCCCCTCCTCGTCGATGGTCAGCGCGACCACCGCGGCGCCGTGTTCGGCGACCAGGGCCATGGTCTGCTGGAACCGGGAACCCGGGCCGTCACCGTCCTCGTAGTTCACCGAGTTCACCGCACAGCGCCCGCCCAGATGTTCCAGGCCCGCGCGCAGCACCGGCGTCTCGGTGGAGTCGAGCATGATCGGCAGGGTGGAGGCGGTGGCCAGCCGGGACGCCAGTTCCGACATATCGGCGGCGCCGTCACGGCCGACGTAGTCGACGCAGAGGTCGAGCATATGGGCGCCGTCGCGGGTCTGGTCCTTGGCGATATCCAGGCATTTCGCCCAATCCTGGGCGAGCATCGCCTCCCGGAACGCCTTCGAACCGTTGGCATTGGTGCGTTCCCCGATCATCAGCACGCTCGCGTCCTGCCGGAACGGCACCGCGGTGTACATACTCGAGATGCTGGGCTCGGGGTCGGGCGTGCGGCGCTGCCCGATCGGCGCCAGCCCGGTCTCGACCTCACGGACCGCCTCGGCCACCTGGCGGATATGTTCCGGGGTGGTACCGCAGCAGCCGCCGACCAGGGCCAGGCCGTAGTCGGCGACGAACCCGCGCAGCGCGGCGGCCAGCTCCTCCGGGGTCAGCGGGTACTCGGCACCGTGCGCGCCGAGTACCGGCAGGCCCGCGTTGGGCATCACCGACACCGGGATGCGCGCATGCTGGGAGAGGTAGCGCAGATGTTCGCTCATCTCGTCCGGCCCGGTGGCGCAGTTGAGGCCGATCAGGTCGATACCGAGCGGTTCGAGCGCGGTCAGCGCCGCGCCGATCTCACTGCCGACCAGCATGGTGCCGGTGGTCTCCACCGTGACGTGGGTGATGATCGGGATCCGGCGACCGGCCCGCTCCATCGCCCGATGGGTGCCGGTGATGGCGGCCTTGACCTGGAGGAGATCCTGGCAGGTTTCGATCAGTACCGCGTCGGCGCCGCCGTCGAGCATGCCGAGCGCGGCCTCGGTGTAGGCGTCGCGCAGGTCCGCGTACGGCGCGTGGCCGAGGGTGGGCAGTTTGGTACCGGGGCCCATGGAGCCCAGCACGTACCGCGGGACACCGTCGGGGCCCGGCCCCATCTCGTCGGCGACCTCGCGGGCCAGCCGGGTCCCCTTCTCCGAGAGATCCCGGATCCGGTCGGCGATCCCGTAGTCGCCGAGATTGGGCAGGTTACAGCCGAAGGTATTGGTCTCCACGGCATCGGCGCCGGCCTCGAAATAGGAACGATGGATATGCCGCAACACCTCGGGGCGGGTGTCGTTGAGGATCTCGTTGCACCCCTCCAGCCCGCGGAAATCGTCCAGCGTCAGGTCCACGGCCTGCAGCATCGTGCCCATCGCGCCGTCACCGATCACGACACGCCTGGTGAGAGTGTCGAGCAACGTGGTATCGAACTCGGCGGAGCGGGAGGCAGACATGGATTCCAGACTAGTGTGCGCCTCTGTCACGGTGTCGCCCTACTTCCTGCCCTGTGCGGGCGGCCACAACCGGCGACGCCGCCGACAGGCGCGGCGGGACCGATACTGCGCGCCGGTGGCGCCCCGCCCCGTAGGCTGGCAGGGGTGAGCTCGAGTGAATCTCCGGTGGATCGGGAACTGCCCGCACTGCGTGACCCGGTGCTCGTTGCGGCCTTCGAGGGCTGGAACGACGCTGGTGACGCCGCCAGCGGCGCGGTGGAGCATCTGGAGTTGATCTGGGATGCGCGGCCGCTGGCCGAACTCGATTCCGAGGACTATTACGACTACCAGGTGAACCGGCCGATGGTCCGGCAGGTGGAGGGCGTCACCCGGGAGATCGTCTGGCCGGCGACCGTCCTGTCGGTGTGCTCCCCGCCCGGCAGCGACCGCGATGTGGTGCTGTTACGCGGTATCGAACCGAATATGCGGTGGCGGCGCTTCTGCGCGGATCTGCTGGAGTTCATCGATCAGCTCGGCGTGCAGACCGTGGTGATCCTCGGGGCGCTGCTCGCCGATACCCCGCACACCCGGCCGGTGCCGGTCACGGGTTCGGCCTACAGCAAGGAGGCGGCCGAGCAGTTCGGACTCGAGCAGACCCGCTACGAGGGGCCCACCGGTATCACCGGGGTGCTGCAGGACCAGTGCGTGAAGGCCGGGGTCCCGGCGGTGTCGTTCTGGGCCGCGGTGCCGCACTACGTATCGCAGCCGCCCAACCCGAAGGCGACGATCGCGCTGCTGCACCGGGTCGAGGACGTCCTCGATATCGAGGTGCCGCTGCGGGAGCTGCCCCAGCAGGCCGAGGAGTGGGAGTCGACGGTGAACGAGATGACCGTCGCCGACGACGAGATCGCCGAATACGTGCATTCGCTGGAGGAGCGCGGCGACGCCGCGATCGACGTCAACGAGGTGATGGCCAAGATCGACGGCGACGCCCTGGCCGCCGAATTCGAGAAGTACCTGCGCAGGCGAGGACCCGGCGGCTTCGGGCGCTGAGGGGGTACGCCGGGCCGCCGGGTCCTCGGTTCAGCCGGCCACCGACCAGATGCGGGCGGCGGCGTCACTGGCCAGTTTCGCGATGAGCAGTTCGCGTGGAATCGTCTGGCCGGTGAGGTGATCGAGCGAGGGAACCACCACGTGATGGGCATCCGCCCGCTGGAGTTCCCGGGTCAGTTCGGCGAACGCCGTCCCGTCGCCGGGACGCGATTCGTGGAACGTCGCGGCGAAGCACAGTCCTCGGGCCTCGGCCAGCTCACGTAGCGCGGCCTCCATATCGTCACCGTCGCCCGCGGCCAGATCGTCGCGTAAATACCCGTATACCAACGCTTCCACCCGAACCTCCTGAATCCTTCCCCACACGGGGGCGGGGAACCATTTCCTGCTCCGGGATCTCCTCCCCGCATTCGCGGGGGTGTTGCTTGAACCGGTACGAAGCCGGTCCTATTCGAGCATGGCCCACCCGTGACAACGGCAGAAGAGGTCATGCGGGGGACATCTGGATGCCCTCTGGGGTCCACGGAAAGTTTGCTGGTGCAATACTGGCCGCGTGACTGCTGCTGAAGATCGTCCGCTGTGGGCCATCCGGATGCGCTCGGAACGCGATGCGCGTGGGTGGTCACAGGCGGACGCCGTCCGCGCCCTGCGCGCCAAGTCGTCCCACAATCTCCCGACCGACAGCACCCTCCTACGCAATTGGCGGCGTTGGGAATCCGGCGAATCACGACCCGACGATTTCTACGCGCCCCTCATCGCGGCCGCCTTCGACTCGGTGGCCGCGGCATTCTTCCCGAAGGCCCGGCCGAGCCGCGACGACGAATTGCTCACCGCCACCGGGATGGACACGCTCGAATTCATGGGACGCCTTCGGATGTCGGATATTTCGACGGCCACCCTGGACGCGGTGCGGATCACCGCGCAGCGGCTGTGCTGCGACTACGCCTCCACCGATCCACACGAACTCCATCTCGAGGCCGCGGGCTGGTTGCGCCGGATCGCCGCACTGCTCGACAGCCGGCTCACCCTGGCCCAGCACAAAGAGGTCCTGGAGCTGGCCGGCTGGGTGGCACTGCTGCTCGGCTGTCTCGAATACGATCTCGGCCGGCGCAGCAGCGCCGAGGCCACCCGGCGGGCGGCCCGGTCGCTGGGCCAGGAGGCCGGGCATGCCGAGATCATCGGCTGGAGTTCGGAACTGGCGGCCTGGTTCGCGCTGACCCAGGGCAATCATCGCGGGGTGATCCAGGCGGCCGAGGCGGTTCCGGCGGAATGCGCAGGCAGCGGAGTCGGTGTGCAGCTGGCGGCCCAGCGGGCGAAGGCGTGGGCGCGGCTGGGCGATCGCACGGCCGTGGACGCGGCGCTGGCCGAGGGCCGCACCCTGCTGAACCGGCTCGGCCACCCCGACGACCTCGACAATCATTTCGTCGTGGATCCGCAGAAGTTCGACTTCTACGCCATGGACTGCTCCCGGGTCGTCGGCGACGATGCGCGCGCCGAGATGTACGCGCAGGCGGTACTGGCCGACTCGGTCGCCCTGGACGGTTCGGTGCGCAATCCGATGCGGGTCGCCGAAGCCCACCTCACCCTGGCCGTGGTCGCCGCGCGCAGCCGCGATCTGGAACTGGCGGTGGCCCAGGGACGGCGGGCGTTCGAGGCGAAACGGCGGTCCCTGCCCTCGCTGCTGTGCATCGGCAGCGAGGTGGCGCAGGAACTGGTGGACAACTTTCCGGGCGATCCGCGGACCCGCGCCTTCCTGGACGAGCTCCGGTCACTGTCGGGCGTCTGACTCCACGTCGGCTGCGCGCTACCCGACTCGGCAATCCACCGCTGGTGGTCGAGGGATCAGCACAGGTCACCTTTCGGCGCGGCCCCGCGTCACCGGTGCGCGGCATCGGGGACCCGGGCCGGGCATGCGGCACCCGGGAGGGTGGCGAGTTCGAAATGCCACCATTCGTTGTCGAAGGTCCGGCACAGCCCCCAGCGGTTGCCGTTGGTCTCCAGCCAGGCGGCGCCCTCCCGGGGGGCGATATCGACGGCCCGGCCGGTGACATGGGTGGATTCCTCCGGGGGCAGCACCCAGCGCCGGGTCTCCTCCGGGCTCCCGTAGGTGCGCAGACCCTCTTCCCACATCGCCCGCTGCTCCTCGGATGTGCGATAGCCCGAATTGATCGACATCGGCACCCCCTGGGCGTGCGCCTCCTGTTCGGCCATGGTGTAGGCCAGTGCCAGCAACGGGTCCAAGCCCTCGGTGCCCGCCGCGGCCACCTCGGTGAGCGGCGGGACCGGGAACGCCGGCGCGTGGGCGGGCGGGGCGGGCGCGGCGGTGGCGGGCGCGGTGCCCAGTACCGGTCCGGCGGCCGTGGCCGCCAGGATCGCGGCCGTCACAGCAATGCGGCGGGGCAGGAGGCGCGCGGGGTCGATCATGCCGGGAATCCTATCGGCGCCCACCCGCCACTTCCATATAAATCCACTCTGAGCTGCACAAACGTAATCCGGAAGCCATTGTCCTGTCATCAGTCGATCGATCGGAGCGATACGCGGCGAACTCCTGGCCTCGAGGTACCGCGCGACCGGCTCCGGACCCGATCAGCGCACCGACCGCAACTTCGCGAACGTCTCCATCAGCACGTGCGTGAGGTTGATGACCACCAGGTCCGCACCCGAATCGAACGCCGCGGCGGCCCGCTGGTCGCTCGAGACGATGTCGAGCCGGATCCGCTGATGATCGGCCACGGCCGCGTGAACCTTCTCGATCTCGGCCTGTACGGCCGGGTCGGCCGGACCGTGCGCGCCCATGGACACCGCGAGATCGGCCGGGCCGACCATCACCCCATCGACCCCGGGGGTCGCCACGATCTCGGGCGCGTGGCGACAGCCCGCCGTGGATTCGACCATGGCGATGACGAGCGTTTCCCGCGCATCGGCGGCGAGGTGGTCGGCCGCGGTCCGCGTCCCGTACCGGCCCGCCCGGCCGTAGGTCGCGAAACCGCGGTCGCCCACCGGTGGGTACCGCGCCGCGTGGACGGCTGCCGCGGCCTGCCCGGCATCGTCGATATGGGGTACCACCACCCCGGCGGCGCCGTGGTCGAGAACCCGTTGGATCAGCGCCGGCTCCTGCTGACCCACCCGCACGAGCACATCCATTCCGTGCACTCGGGCGGCGGCGATGTGCTGTCGCAGCGGGATCAGGTCGGCGGGCCCGTGCTCGCAGTCGATCAGGATGTAGTCGAATCCGACGACCCCCACCATCTCGACGAGTTCCTCCGCCGGCATCCGGACCAGCGCGCCGAGCAGCCGGTCGCCGTCGCGCAGACGCTGTTTCATGGCCGTCATCAGCGGGCCACCATCCCTGCCGACAGATCGATATCGGCCGCGCAGAGACCGGGCATCGCCAGCATCGCCAGGACCGCGCGGGCCACCTCGTCCTCGGTGACCATGCGTCCGAGCGCGGCCCGCGACACGAACGCCCGCTCGGCTTCCTCGTAGCCGGTCCCGGTCCGTTCGGCCTCGAGCCGGAAGTTGCGGTGCATCCGGGCGCTGTCCACCGGACCGGGCGACAGCGAGTTCACGTTCACCCCCAGCGGCCCGACCTCGGCGGCCAGCGTGGTGGTGAGCCCGATCACCGCCATCTTCGACGCGCAGTAGGGCGTACGCCGGGCCAGCGGCCGCTTACCGGAGACCGAGGCCAGGTTGACGACATCACCACGACCCGCCGCGACCATCGCCGGAACGAAGGCGCGGCACAGCAGGTACACGCCGCGCACATTGACCGCGAAGACGTCGTCCCACTCGTCGGGGTCGATCTCGGTGAGCGGCGCGACCGGACCCGGTACACCCGCGTTGTTGATCAGGATCGATACATTTTCGTCGGCGAGTTCACCGGCCAGCGCCGTCACCGATGCCGGAGAGGCGACATCGCAGACCGCGGCCCGCATCGACTCCGGATGCCGCGCCACGACCCGGTCGAGTTTGCCCCGGTCCCGCCCCACCGCGATCACCCGGGCCCCGGCGCCCGCCAATGCCAGGCCGATGGCCGCGCCGAGCCCGCTGCCACCACCGGTGACCAGCGCGGTGCGGCCGGCGATCGGATCGATCGAAGACCGGTTCGCCGCGACGGGCTCCCGCTCTCCGGCACACGGGCCGGAGAGTGCGCGCTCGGCGGCGGCATCCTCCCCGACACCGGGCCCCGCACCGGGTGTCACGGCGCGGCCGGGAGCGTGGTCGCTCACGAGTTCGCTCCGGCATAGAGGTTTCCGGCCCACGGCAGCTCGGCGCCCGCATATTTGGCGGCCCGCACATCGCCCGAGCGCGCATGCCCCTCGAACAGTTCGACGCGTGCTGCCCGGCCGCACACCTCACCGAGCCGCGCACTCGACGCCTGATCGACGACCTCGGAGTAGGTCACCGTCTTCAGGTATTTACCGACCCACAGACCGCCGGTGTAGCGGGCCGAGCCGCGGGTCGGGAGCACATGGTTGGTCCCGATCACTTTGTCGCCGTAGGAGACGCAGGTGCCCTCCCCGAGGAACAGGCCGCCGTAGCTGGTCATCTTCTCCAGTGCCTCGCGCGGTGCGCGGGTCAGCACCTCGACGTGCTCGCTGGCATAGCTGTCGGCGAGCTCATAGGCCTCGTCCAGCGAATCGACCACAATGATCTCGCCGTGGTCGCGCCAGGCCGGCGCGGCGAAATCGGCGGTCGGCATACCCGGCAGCAGCGTCTCGATATGGTCGAGGACCCGGCGGCCCAGCGTCTCGGAGGTGGTGATCAATACCGCGGGCGAGTCCGGGCCGTGTTCGGCCTGGGAGAGCAGATCGACCGCGACGACGAACGGGTCGGCGGCGTCGTCGGCGATGACCAGGATCTCGGTCGGCCCGGCGAACAGATCGATCCCGACCTCGCCGAAGAGCTGCCGTTTGGCCTCGGCGACATAGGCGTTACCCGGGCCGGCGAGCAGATCGACCCGGTCGATGGTCTCGGTGCCGCGCGCGAGCGCGCCGACGGCCTGGACACCGCCCAGCAGGTAGATCTCGTCGGCCCCGGCCAGATGCATGGCGGCGACGGTCGCCGCCGGGATCTCGCCCCGGATGGGCGGGGTGCAGGCGGCCACGCTCGGCACCCCGGCGACCTTCGCGGTCACGATGGTCATATGGGCGGAGGCGGTGAGCGGGTAGCGGCCGCCCGGCACATACGCGCCGACCCGGTCGATCGGAATATGTTTCTGCCCGAGGTGGACCCCCGGCAGCGTCTCGACCTCGAAATCGGTGAGCGAATCGCGCTGGTGCTGCGCGAAGGTACGCACCTGCCGCTGGACGAATTCGATGTCCTCGACGACCTGCGCGGGCAGCGAGGCGATGATCTCCTCGATCCGGTCCGGGGAGAGCCGGAACGATTCGGGACTCCACTTGTCGAACTGCTCGGAGTACCTGCGCACCGCGGCGTCGCCGCCGAGCCGGATGTCCTCGAGGATCGCGGCGACACGTTCACCCACCTCGGAGCGATCCTGGCGGACCACTTCGGCCGGGACCGGCTTCTTCAGAACTACGGGCATGTCGACTCCTGTCGGATGGTTCGGTACCGAGCGACGGCCGGTAGCCAATCGCTCAGAAGTTCGGAAATTCGGTGTGGCGCTTCCCAGGTGCACAGGTGACCGGCTCCGGCGATCGTCTCGAAGCGTGATCCTGGGATCGCCGCGGCGATGGTGCGGTGGTACTCGCGGGGACACAGGGCGTCGTCGTCTGCGGAGACGACCAGGACCGGACAGTCCACGGCACCCAGGGCCGGGACCGAATCGACACGATCGGCCTGTGCCCGTAGCTGGCTCTGGAATCGGCTCGACCCCACGCGCAGTGCCATCGCGACGAAGCGGTCGACCAGTTCGGGTGTGCCGGACCGTTCGCCGAACATGGTGGGCGCGATGACCTCACGCACCACGGTCTCGAACTCCCCGCGCGTGGTCCGGAAGGCCATATCGTGCCAGGAGCGGTATTGGGTGGCGGTCGGGGCATGCGGATTCGTGGATACGGCGCAGAACCCCACAACCCGGCCCGGCGCCCGGCGCAGCACCTCGAACCCGGCGATCGCGCCCAGGCTCAGGCCCGCCAGGACGAAGGGCCCGTCCACAGCGCTCAGCACCTGATCGGCCATACCGGAAATGGACGGCGCGTCGAGGCCACCGTGCACGGCCCGGAAACCGGGGCCCGGCTCCACCTGCGCCCACAACTGCGCGTCGCACAGCATGCCCGGGACGAATACGACGGGGATATCGGCGGTCATCTCAGCGCTTCCGGCGCGGTACCAGCGCGTACGGCGCGAGGTAGCCGTTGTGATCGAGAGCGTCGCCGGCATCGGCGGCCGCCTTGACGACCTCTTCGTCCCAGGTCAGCCGGACCCGGCCGTCACCGCTGTTGACCACGAGCAGGAGCGCGGTCTGTCCGCCCACATTCCGGATCGACCGGTAGGCGCCGGCCGGAACCGACAGCATGTCCCACGCGCCCAGCCGGACCGTGCGGGCGTCGACTCCCCGGTTGAGGGTGACCTCCCATTCGCCGTCCTTGACCATCAGTACCTGGCGTTCGGCATGCCGGTGCGCGGAGAGGCCGGCGCCCGGCTCGGCGCGCAGCCACGCGATGTTGTGTCCGTGCGGATTGTGGATCCGCGGCACCTGGGTCGCGTCCTCGGTCATGCCGTAGCCGATCACCAGGCCGAGTTCGACCCCGCCGCCGGGCAGCGCGGAATCGAGCAGGGCGCGCCGGGACCATTCGATGTTCTCCGGCGTCGCGATCCGTTCCCGCATCTGTTCGACCGTGAACGGACGCAGCGCCGCGATCTGTTCATCGCTGATCGGTTCGACCAGTTCGACGCCCTCCGGGATCTCGTCCCCGGCGACGGTGTCGACGAGTTTGTTGTCCGCCGTGAGGTAGAGGCCGTGGCCTTTGGCGTCCTCGAGGACCGAGGGCCCCCAGATGATCCCGCCGGTGTCGTCCATGCCGAGCGCGGTGAACAGGAAACCGTCGTCCGGGCCGATATTGGTGAAACCGCGGAAGATCCAGGTCGGAATGGAGGCGATCTCACCTTCCCGGAGCACGAGTTCGCCCTGCTCCCCCTGCGCGCCCCAGCGGAGCAGGTACTCGCCCTTGAAGCACAGGAAGACCTCGGCGGTGAAGTGCAGGTGCAGGTTGTTGGTGACCCCGTTGGGCATCGCGGCCGCGCCGATCTGGAAGCCGTGCGGTTCGCGCAGGTTGACCACCTGACCGGCGCTCTGGCTCACGCCGCGCCCGATCATCGAGTAGTTCTCCTTGCGGTCCGAACCCGGTGTCCGGCAATCGATGAACGCCTGGTTGCAGGACACGAAGTCGGTGCGCCGGATGGTGTACCGGTCCAGATCCTCGGCGGTGACGGTGACTTCGGCAGACATCTGACCTCTTCTTCTCACGGTGGGCGCTCGGCACGAACGGGCGGCGCAACCACACGGACGGAAATCGCGAATACGACGATGATTTATACGTATGCATCGTGCCGGAACAGGTGCTCGGTGTCAACGCCCGCCGGTGAATCGGCGGCGCCATCCGTTCCGTTTCCCCCGATCATCAGGGCTATTCGCCGCCCCGAGACGATCGGCGCCCCCGCCGGTACGCGGACAACAGCAGGCCCGACCACATCGACTAAGATTCGTATTCACACAACCGCACCGGCCGCTTCCGCGGCGGCCGCGCACCCGATCAGGGAGATCCATGCCGATCACGAGCCGCGATGTCGCACGACTGGCAGGCGTATCGCAGCCGACCGTCTCGCGCGCGCTGCGCGGCGATCCGCGGGTCGCCGCGGAGACCCGGGCCCGGGTACAGGAGGCGGTGACCGCCCTCGGTTATGTGCCCAGCGAGGCCGGACGCAGCCTGGTGACCCGCCGGACCAGACGGATCGGCATCGTGGTCAGCGATCTGACCAACCCCTTCTACCCGCATCTGCTCGGCCCGCTGCACGACGAGCTGGAACAGCACGCCTACCGGATGATGGTGTTCACCGAGCGGTCGGACAACCAGGTCCCGCTCGAACAGCTGGTGGACGGATCCATCGACGGAGCGGTCCTGCTGACCAGCAATATCGACTCCCTGCTCCCCGGTGAGTTGCAGCGCCGGCGGCTGCCGTTCGTCTTCCTGAACCGCGAGAGCACCCCGCACACCGCCGATGCCGCGGTGGTGGACAACGAGCTCGGCGGGCGCCTGGCGGCACACCATCTCACCGACCACGGTCACCGCCGGATCGCCGGAATCTTCGGCCCCGCCACCACCAGCACCGGACGTGACCGGGAGACCGGGTTCCGCGCCGCGCTCGCCGAGGCGGGCATCGCGTTGCCGAGCGTATTCACCCGCCGGGGCCCGTTCGAATTCGAGACCGGCTACCGGGCGATGCAGGAACTCCTCGACGCCGACCCGCGCCCGACAGCGGTGTTCTGCGGTAACGACGTCGTCGCGATCGGGGCGCTCAACGCGGCCCTGGCCAGGGGCGTTAGCATTCCCGAGGACATCGGCATCATCGGCTTCGACAATATTCCGATGGCCGAGTGGGAGGCGTTCCGCCTCACCACCGTGGGTCACGACCTCGACGCGATGGCCGCGGCGGCCGCGCGCCTGCTCGTCGAGCGTCTCGAAAAAAAGAACAGCGACGACGGCCCGCGCCGCATCGTCATGACGCCGCAGCTGATCGAACGCGCCACCGTTTCCGACCCGCGCCCGTAACAGCCGACCGGTCGGCGCCATTTCCCGGTGCCCGACGCCGGTCGCCCCGGCATGGGTCCGGCATGCCTCCGACCGGTTTGTGCATACGTATCATAACCTCGCCGGATCAGGCACGCGCGACCGCGATCCGGAGAGCCGGCACAACGTCCGATCGGGCCGTTCCGCTCCTAGTGGACGCGCCAAGTAAGAGGCGACGGGTACGTAAACCTTACCCGGCCGCCGGGATACGACCCCTTGTCTTTCTCGAATACATACGCATACACTCACCGGACACTGAGAGCCGCGTTACACCCCGCCGCCTCCCCTCCCTCCCCCGTCCTGTGGGATCACAATCCGAAGGAGTTCAGAGTGAAGCCGAGCCGCCCCCACCGGGCCGAGCCACTCGCCGACCCCGGCGCCCCGACCTCCTGTCCGCCGCGGTCGCGGGTCCGACGATGACGGCCACCACCGCGCCCCCCAGCCGGCCGGACCGCCGCGGACACTCCGCCTGGCGCCGGATCGGCGTGCCGTACGCGCATCTCGCCCCCGCCCTCGTGGCCATCGTCCTCACCACGATCTACCCGCTGGGCGTCGCCCTGGTGAACAGCTTCCGGCACTGGCGGGTGAACGAGACCCGCGAACCCGAGCAATTCGTGGGATTCGCGCAGTACACCAAGGCGCTGACCGACGACACCTTCCACAACGCGGTGTGGGTGACCCTGCTCTTCACCATCATGTCGGTGGTGCTGTCGGTCGGGCTGGGCCTGGTCATGGCGCTCGTCCTGAACAAGGCGACCTGGTTGAACGGCCTCACCAAGGCACTGCTCATCCTGCCGTTCGCCATCGCGCCCGCGCTCAAGGGCTACTCCTGGCGGTTCATGTTCAACCCCGACTACGGCGTCTACGACGACATGCTCGACACCCTGCTGCCGTTCACGCGGGATATCAACTGGCTCGGTGAACCGTTCTGGGCGCTGGTCGTGGTCACCCTGAGCGAGATCTGGGGCTGGGCGCCGCTCATCGCGCTCATGTTCCTGGGCGGCCTCGGTGCCATCTCACCGGAGATTCGCGATGCCGCGCGCGTCGACGGCGCCAACGCCTGGCAGGAGTTCTGGCGGATCAAGTTCCCGCTGCTGCGGCCGCTGATCCTGATCGTCGTATTCCTCAAGGCCGTGTGGTCGGTGAAGATGTTCGACCAGGTCGTCACCACCACGGGCGGCGGGCCGGGCCGGGCCACCGAAACCCTGAACTTCTTCGCCTACGAGCAGGGCTTCACCTTCCTCGATATCGGCTACGCCTCGGCCGTCTCGTGGATCCTGGTCGTCGTGCTGGGCGTGCTCGCCACCGGATACCTGATCCTCATGGGTCGGCAGGAGCAGAAATGACCGACACCCTCGAATCCGTGCCCACCGCCGCGCCACCGGCGCCGAAGGCGGTCCGCCGCGGTCCCTCGCCACTCGGGCGAGCAGGCAGTCTGCTGCGGCTGCTGGGCACTCTCGCGATCCTGTTCTTCGTGATGTTCCCGATTCTGTGGCTCACCCTCACCGCGTTCAAACCGGATCGTGAGGTCTTCTCCACCTCGGTACTGTTCCGGCCCTCGCTCGACAACTTCCGGGCGATCATCGGCGGCCAGAACGATCTGGTGGGGCCGATGTGGAACAGCATCATCGTCGCCGTGGTCACCACCGTGATCGCGGTACCGCTGTCCATGCTCGCCGCCTACGGTTTCTCCCGGTACAAATTCCCCGGCGCGAAACCGATCCTGCTGGGCATCGTCGCGACCCAGTTCATCCCGGGTGTGGCGATCGCGCTGCCCTTCCTGACCATGTACCGCGACCTGGGCCTGCTCGACACCCATCTCGCGCTCATCGTCACCAACCTCGCCATCGTGGTGCCCTACAACACCTGGTTGCTCAAGGGCTTCGTCGACGGCCTGCCCATCGAGATCGAGGAGGCGGGCCGGCTCGACGGCTGCGGTCAGCTCGCCCTGCTGTGGCGCGTGGTCACCCCGCTGGCCGCACCGGGCATCTTCGTGGGCGTGGTGTTCTCGTTCCTGCTGTCCTGGAACGAATTCCTCTTCCCGACCTTCCTGGCCCGCAGCAACGCGGTCACCCTCCCGGTCTCGCTGATGACGCTGGATCAGCCCGACGGCGTGCTGTGGGGCCATATGGCGGCAGCCGGTCTGCTGGTGATGGTGCCGATGATCGTCCTGGCGACGCTGGTGCGCAAGCACTTCGCGCAGGGCATGACCCTAGGAGCAGTCAAGTGAGGGTGCTGTCCGGACGACCGGAACACAAGAAACGGGGACGCGGTGTCCTGGCCTTGGTCTTCGCGACCGTGCTCGCCGTCCTGGCCGGGGGGTGTACCAGCGCCCCGGAGACCAAGAGCCTGATGGACCAGGTCGCGACGGCGTCCGTGGGACCGGACGGTCTGCTCGACGGCAAACCCTACGACGGCACCACGATCCGCCTGCTCACCTGCTGCGCGACCGTGCCCCAGTTCGCCGCGCTGCACCAGCGCACCGCGGAGTTCACCGAACGCACCGGGATCCGGGTCGAATGGTCGAATATCCCGTACGCGGCCTACCTGCAGAAGATCGTGGCCGAGAGCGCCATCGGCGGCGGCACCTACGACGCGCTCATCTGGCCGGACGCCTGGGGTCCGTCGCTGAAGATCGGGGTCCAGCCGCTCAACGAGGTGATGGCCGCCCACGGGGTGACCATGGACGATTTCTCCGGTCCGTTCGAGGAGGCCGCGTCCGCCGGTGATCCGGGTAAGACCTACGGGATGCCCCTGCGCGGCTTCTCCTACAACCTCTTCTACCGCAAGGACATCTACGCGAAGCTGGGGCTGGAACCGCCCACGACCTGGGACGAGTACTACCGCCAGCTCGAAACGATCAAAAAGGCCACCCCGGAATATCCGGTGGCCGGTCAGTTCAACCGGCGTAACGGCCAGAACCTGAACACCTGGCTGGCCATGCTGTGGAGCAACGGCACGGAGCTCCTCGACGAGAACGGCAAGGCGGCATTCGATACGCCGGCGGGAGTGGCCGCGACCGAGAAGTACCTGGAGTCGTTCCGCGCGGGCTACAGCCCGCCGGAATCCTCGAACTGGGGCGAGCTCGAATCCACCAAGGCCTTCCAGAACGGCGATGCCGCCACCGTGTTGACCTGGTCCTGGCATCTGGAGGATTTCGCGAATCCGACGAAGGCGGCCCCCGAACTGGCCGGCAACGTGGGCGTGGCGCCGATACCGGGCTTCCCCGGCCACGAGGCGCAGAGCTACGCCTACACCTGGCTGGCCGGGGTCATGAACACCTCGGACAACCAGGGCGCGGCCTGGGAGTACGTGAAGTGGATGACCGACGCGGAGACCGAACGCGCCATCACGCTCGACAAATCGTCGCCGGCGACGAGCACCGGGATCACCATGCACGACTCGAACATGCTGGATCCCGCGGTAAACGCGGCCAACAACGACCTGCCCCGGCTGCAGTACGAGGCGTTGCAGTCCGCCCGCGCCATCCCGATGAACCTCGACTGGCCCCGGATCATGGATGTCCTGGCTGTGGCCATCAGCAATATGGCCAATGGCGACGATGTGCGCGCGCAGCTCACCGACGCGGCAGGCCGGATCGACGAGCTCGACTGAGCGATCACCTCGCTTCCACACGAAAGCCGAATGTATGACTTTGAAAGACAGTGCCTTCCTGCCCTATGCCGATCCGGAGGAGTTCATCGTCGAATGGACCGACCGCATCTGGGTGCAGCGCGGGGTCGGACTGATCAGGCAGAACTACGCCCCCGACGCGATCGTGCACGGCGCCTACGGCACCGGGGTCGGCGTGGAGCCCGTGGTCGCCTCCACTCTGGCCAAGATCAGCGCCTTCCCGGACCGGGTGGGCCAGGCCGAGGACGTGGTGTGGGAGGCCCGCGGTGACGACGCGTTCCTCAGTTCGCATCGCATCTTCAGCAGCGGTACCAATTCCAAGCACACCGTCTACGGCCCGCCCACCCACCGCCGGTTCTCGCACCGGACCATCGCGAACTGCCTCTACCGCAACGGGGTGATGGAGGAGGAGTGGGTGATCCGCGACGAACTCGCGGTGGTCCAGGACCTCGGCCTGGATCCGTTCGAGGTGGCGCGCACCCTCGCCTTCCGCGGCTTCACCGGCTCGGCCACTCGCGACAAGGCGGTGCAACCCCTCACCGCCGGCGATTCGGGCGCCCGCCCCGGCACCCACCGCGACGAGTGCGCCTTCGTCCTGGACCTGTTCGACACCGTGCTGGGCCAGGCGATGTTCCACCGCATCGACGAGTACATCGCCCGCGATATCACCTGCCACACCGTCGGCAACCGCACCCTCACCCGGCCGCGGAACTACCAGGAATCGTGGATGGACCTGCTCGCGCCCTTCCCCGACGCCCGGATCGAGGTGCGCGATATCGTCGCCAACGATTCGGCGCCGCACGGTGGGCTGCGGGTGGGCGTCGTCTGGTGGCTCACCGGTACCTATTCGGGTCTGCCCGTTTTCGGCCCGGTCACCGGGTCACGGGTCGAGATTCTCGGGTCCTCGCAGTTCCGGCTGCGCGAGGGCCGCATCGTCGAGGAATGGCGGGTCTACGACCAACTCGCCGTCCTGGCCCAGCTCGCCCGCGCCCGCGGCGACGAACCCACCGCGGCGCCGGCCGCCTCCGTTCCGGAAAGGCAGTGACATGGCAGAAGTCAGTTACCAGAAGGCGACCCGCCGCTACGCCGGGTCCGACAGCGCCGCCGTCGACCGCCTGGACCTGGATATCGCCGACGGCGAATTCCTCGTGCTGGTCGGACCGTCCGGCTCGGGTAAGACCACCGCGCTGCGCATGCTGGCCGGGCTGGAGGACGTCGACGACGGGTCGATCTCCATCGGCACCCGCGATGTCACCTTCGTCCAGCCGAAGGAACGCGATATCGCCATGGTGTTCCAGTCCTATGCGCTGTACCCGCATATGACCGTCGGCGACAATATGGGCTTCGCGCTGAAGCTGAAGGGCGTACCCAAGGACACCATCCGGCAGAAGGTCGCCGACGCGGCGAAGATGCTGGACCTCACCCCGTTTCTCGATCGCAAACCCAAGGCGCTCTCCGGCGGTCAGCGCCAGCGCGTGGCGATGGGCCGCGCGATCGTGCGCGATCCGGCGGTATTCCTGATGGACGAGCCGCTGTCGAATCTCGATGCCAAACTGCGCGTGGAGACCCGCGCCAATATCGCCTCTTTGCAGCAACGGCTGGCCACCACCACGGTCTACGTCACCCACGATCAGGTCGAGGCCATGACGATGGGGCACCGGGTCGCGGTACTGAAAGACGGTGTGCTGCAACAGGTGGCGACACCCCGCGAACTGTACGACCGTCCGGCCAACGCCTTCGTGGCGGGTTTCATGGGCTCGCCCGGAATGAACCTCACCACCTTGACCGTCTGCGCCGACGGGGTCGAGATCGGCGAGTGCACGGTTCCGGTGGCGCGGTCGGCGGTCGCGGATCTGCGCGAGATCGTGTGCGGGATCCGGCCGGAGACACTGCGGTTGATCGGCGAAGAAGACGAGGGCTTCGCACTCACCGTGGAGCTGGTCGAGGAGCTGGGTGCGGATGCGTATGTCTATGGCACCGTACTGAGCCCGTCCGGGCCGCATCGGGTGAACGTCCGGGTCGACGGCCGGACCCCGCCACGGATCGGGCAGACGGTGCGCGTCGGTGTGCGCAACCACGCGGAAGTGCATCTGTTCCATCCGGATACGGGCGCTCGCCTGGCAGCTTGAGCTGTCCTTTCGCCATGCGCCGGCCGGGCTCCGCCCCGGCCGGCGCATTGCGCTGTCCGCGACCGGCACGGCGTCCGGCGCGCGGGCGCGGTACCCGGATATCCTGCCGGAATAGCCGGCACCCGGCCCTTCCCTGACGATGAATACGTATGTATCCTAGGCGTCATGCCACTCGATCCGATTGCCTACCAGCCCTACGCCGACCCCGACGACTTCATCCGTGAGGTCACCGATCACATCTGGATCGAGCGCGCGATCGGCCATATCAACGACAATTACGAACCCGATTCGATCGTGCATGGCGTGTACGGCACCTCCACCACCGCACGCGAGGTGATCGAGGGAACGCTCATGCGGATCTCGACCACCCCGAACCGGGTGGGCCAGGCCGAGGACATCGTCTGGGAAGCCCGCGGGGACGACGCGTTCCTCAGCTCGCATCTGGTGCTCGGTACCGACCTGGAGAACATCGAGTACCGCAGCCGCAATATCGCGAACTGCCTCTACCGCCGCGGCCGGATGGTGGAGGAATGGGTCGTGCGTGACGCGCTGTCGGTGGCCCGCCAGCTCGGCCAGGATCCCGATGAACTCGCCCGCAGGCAGGCTTTCCGCGGCTTCAGCGGTTCCATGGCCGGACCCGCGCCCGCCGAGGTGATCACCGAAGGCGGTAGCGGTCCGCGGCCGGACGACTTCCGGCCCGAGGTCGAAATGGTGCTCGAGTTCATCGACTCGGTGTGGAACAAGCGCGAATTGGAACGGGTCGAGCAGTTCTGGATCCGCGATCTATGGCTGAACACCATCGACGATCGCACCATCGCCCGCCCCGAAGGCTACCGGCGCGCACTGCTGCGCATGCTGCGGCCCTTCCCCGGCGGCACCTTCGACATCCGGGATGTCGCGGCCAACAATTCACCCCGCTACGGCGGCCTGCGCATCGCGGTGACCTGGAAGTTCACCGGAAAATACGACGGGATCGCCGATTACGGCCCGCTCACCGGCTCACCGGTCGAGATCATCGGCATCTCGCAGTTCCTGGTGCAGTCCGGCAAGATCGTCAAGGAAACCCGGATCTACGACGATATCGCCACCCGGTCGCAGATCTACGCCCATCGCGGCGACGAACCGTACGTGAGCCAGAACATCTACTGATCGCGGCCCGGGTCGCCGTCGCGCGCGGGGGCGTCGGCGACCCGATGGCGCAGCAGCATCTGCTGCGCCATCCGCGCCAGCTCCCGCGTCGCCGGCGACAGCACTCCCGATTCCCGCTGGACCAGCGCGATGGTGTCGTACAGCGGCGGCTCGAAACCCACCACCCGCACCTCGGGCGGGCAGGCGGAGCTGGTCGCGACAGCGCGGGAGATGACGGTGTCCCCGATCCCCCGGCGCACCAGCCCGAGCGCCGATTCCACCTGTTCCACCTCGATCAGCGGTTCGATCCGGTGACCCGCGAGCTGGGCCCGTTCGGCCAATTGGCGGCGGGTCGGTTCCTTCCATCCGTAGTGCGCGTCGTAGAGGATCACCGTGGCGTGGGCGAACTGTTCGATGGTGACCGCGCTCGCCACGCGCTCCGGTACGGCGGAGGCGTAGAGCACCTCGTCCCGGACCAGCGGGGTCACCCGCAGCCCGTCGGCATCGATGGGCAGCACCACCAGACCGGCTTCCAGCCGCCCCTCGGCGACCTCCGCCGCGACCTCGACCGAGTTCATCCCCACCAGCCGGATCCGGACCTCCGGGAACCGGCGATGGAACTCCTCGGCCAGATCGGACAGCAGATAGTACGAGGCATTGCGGAGCACCCCGAAGGTGGCCACACCGCCGGTCAGCGACCGCACCGATTTCAGCGCCGCGACTCCGCCGTCGGCCGCGGCCAGCGATTGTTCGGCATGCGGCAGCAAGGCGACCCCGGCGGCGGTCAGCACCAGTTTGCGGCCGCCGCGGACGAACAGGACGGTCCCGTACTCGTCCTCGAGCGTCCGGACGAGTTCGGAGACCGAGGCCTGGGCGATGCCCAGCGATTTGGCGGCGGCGGTGAACGTCCCGGTCCGGGCCGTCACCAGGAACGCGCGCAGTTGCCGAAGAGTCACAGGGTGATCCTATGCGAACACCAGCCACTACCCGGGTTGTCCATGGCCGGTGCGGTTCCTAGGTTCTAGTTCGTGACCCTCTCGCCCTGGCAGACCTATAGCGTCGCCGACCTCCGCCGGCTCCTGGCGGACGGGACCGTGACCAGCGCGGAGATCATCCGAACGTATCTGGACCGGATCGACCGCTTCGACCGCGCCGGATCCCCGCCGCTGAACTCCATCGTCGATATCGACCGCGCGGCGGTCGAGCACGCGCGCGCCCGGGACCGTGAACGTGCGGCGGGCCGGGTTCGCAGTCCGCTGCACGGTATCCCGTTCGTGGTGAAAACCAATATCGCCGCGACCGGCCTGCCGGCGACGGCGGGCAATCGCGGGCTCGCCTCCTACCGGCCCCGCACCGACGCCGCCGTGGTCCGTGAGCTCCGGGCCGCCGGCGCCATCGTCCTCGCTTCCGCGAACATGTCGGAATTCGCCTGGCACGGGACATTCACCGAAAGCTCCATCCGCGGTATCACGGCCAATATCTTCGATACCGCGCGCAGCGCCGGCGGGTCGAGCGGCGGGAGCGCGGTGGCGGTGGCCGCGGGTTTCGCGCCGATCTCCCTCGGCACCGATTCCTGTGGCTCGGTGGTGGGACCGGCGGTGCACGCCGGACTCGTCGGTTTCCGGCCGTCCGGTGGCGCGGTCGGCCGCAGCGGCGTCATCCCGCTGTCCCCGTCCCAGGATGTCGTCGGCCCGATCGGCCGGACCGTGCGCGATATCGCGGAATTCGCCGACTCGATGACGGGCGGCCGGCATTCCTGGCTCGCCGGAGCGGCGGCAACCGATCTCACGGAACTCACCACCGCCTATCTGACCTGGCCTTTCGATACCCCGTCCGGTCGCTCCGCGGCGCGCGGCCGCGACAGCCGATCCGCTCGACTACGGGCACTCGCCGACCACGTGATCGACACGCTCACTCGCGAATACCGGCTGCGCCGCGCCGAGTTGCCCGAACTGGACGCCGCTTTCGCCCGTGATGTCCTCACCGACAGCGGGTGGACGGACGCGCGGCATTCGATCGATATGTTCCTCGAACGGACCCCGGCCCGGTACGAGCCGGGCGCCGGTGCCCGGCGGGGACCCCGGCCCGACTTCGCCGATCTACTCACCACGACGGCCCTCGACCGGGACACTGCCGCGGCCTGGCTGGCAGCGCCGCCGATACCGAACCCGGCCCACGACGCTGCCCTGGCGAAACAGCGCGCCGGGCGCCGGGCGCTCACCGCACTACTCGCCCGCCGCGGCGTCGACGTGCTCATCTATCCCACGGCCCCCGATATCGCGCACCCCGGCTGGGCCGGGACCGCCGCGGCCGGAATCGCCTCGAACACCGGTGCGCCCTCGGTGCAGGTGCCCATCGGCGCGGTCGCGGGTCTCCCCGTCGGCCTGACGGTCACCGCGGCACCCGGCTGCGACGCCCGCGCGCTGGCGGTCGCGGCGGCCCTCGAGGCGGTCGTGCCGAACGCGGTACACCCGCCCGGAATCGGAAGTTGACGCCATACCATTCGCGGAGTTCTCGGGGGGCGAGCGAATTCGTGTCGGGCGGGTGAGGTGCCCGGAGGTCGGCCGCGCATAACCGTTGCCGTTTCCGACCGGCGTGGAAGTGCGGGTTATGGCAACCCACCGGCGGGATCTCTCGGATGACACGTGGTGCGACCGCGGTGATCCCGGCGGAGGTGTTCGCGATCGCGGCAGACGAGTTGTCCGTCACCGGCGCCGTGGTCTCTCACCCGTAGCGGGTGAGGAATCGGCGTGCGACCGGCCCTATGGTCGATCCGGAAGCGTACTCACCCTGTAGAAGGAGCCGGAGATGGCCGGTACGTTGACCGTCTGGAAGTTCCCCACCGCCACCGGCGCCGATACCGCCGTATCGACCTTGGATGATCTGCAACGCCGGGAGTTGATCACCGTGCAGGACGCGGCGGTGGTCAGCTGGCCGGCGGACGCGAAGAAACCCAAGACCCGCCAGCTGCACAGCCTGGCCGGGCTCGGCGCGCTGGGCGGCGCGTTCTGGGGTCTGCTGTTCGGGTTGTTGTTCTTCATCCCCCTGATCGGTGCCGCGATGGGTGCGGGTCTGGGCGCGATGTCGGGGTCGCTGGCCGATATCGGTATCGACGACGACTTCATCAAGGAAGTGCGCGACAAGCTCACCCCCGGCACCTCGGCGCTGTTCGCGTTGACCTCCGATGCCACGATGGACCGGGTGCACGAGGCGTTCCACGGCCAGTCGGCGGAGTTGATCTCCACCAACCTGTCCCATGAGCAGGAAGCCACGTTGCGCGAGGTCTTCGCCGACTGATCCCGATGGACGCCGATCCGGCCGGCCTGCTGCACGGCCCGCTGTTCTCCGCCCGGAATCCGCTGGACCGCGACAATGCCGCCAGCCGGATCAGTGCCTACATCTACGGCAATATCCTCGTCCTCACCGCCCTCGTGCCCCTCGTCACCGCCGAGAAACACCTCGGCATCCTCGTCGTACTCGGCACGGCCCTGTCCACCTTCCTCGCCCACAGCTTCGCCGAGACCGTGGCCCGCACCGTCCGCGAACAGCACACCACCACCCTCGGCGACCGGGTTCGCGCCCTGCGCAACTCCGTCCCGATTCTGACCTCCGCGGTCCTGCCCTGTGCCGTCCTTGCCGCCGGCTGGCTGGGCTGGCTGCAACCCCGAACCGCGCAGATCCTCGCCGAACTGGTCATTCTCGTGCGTATCGGCGGGATCGTCTTCGTCATCGGCAGACTCCGCGGCCGGCATCCCACCCGCGCCACCGTGATCACCGCACTGCTGCTCACCCTCGCCGCCGCCCTGGTCGTGATCGTCAAGATCGCGCTGACCCATTGAGGCCGCCCCCACGCGACCCGGCGAACACCGCATCGCCGGCGAGGTGGGCGCGGTACCGGTAGCGGTCACGGGGAGCGCATCGAGCCGGGCCGGTGGACACGGGCAGTCTGTAACCATGAACAGCAGTGACCTCGCCCGTATCGTGCACGAGGTTCTTCGCGCCGTCACCCGCGGCGAACCGGATGTCACCACGCTCGCGGCCTCGCTGACCGAACTGGGACTCGACGCGGGCACGGTCGGCGATATCGTCGACCACGCACGTCGCGACCGAGCCCAGGTCACGCGCCTACGGCGCCGCGAACAGGAGCTCACCGCGCTGTTCTCCAGTGCCCGCGATCTGGCCGAGGTGCGTGATATCGATGCGCTGCTGGCCAGGTTGGTGGCGCGCGCCCACGAGATGATGGGCACCGATGTGACCTATCTGTCGGAGTTCGACGCCACCACCCGCGACCTGCACGTCCGGAAGACGATGGGAGCGGTGACCCCGCAATTCCAGGACCTGCACGTCCCCGCCGGGACTGGACTGGCGAGCCGGATCGCCGATACCCGGTCGGCGCAGTGGGTGCCGCGGTACAGCGAGTACGCGGGAGGCACCCACGAGCACACCATCGACGATGCCGTCTTCGCCGAGGGGATCATCTCCATCCTCGGCGTGCCCATGCTCTCCGACGGCACCGTGCTCGGTGTGCTCTTCGCCGCGACCCGGCAGGAACACCAGTTCACCCCCGAAGAGATCGCGTTGCTCTCGGCTCTGGCCGACCACGCCTCGGTGGTGTTGCAGACCGCGAACATCCTCACGCAACTCCGGGAGTCGCAGGACCGCACCCGAGGCGCCCTGGAGAAATTGACCGCGCACCTGGAAGCACGCGATCGGTCGAGCGCGGTCCACCAGGAACTCGTCCACGCCGTCCTGTCCGGCGGCGGCTTCACACAGGTCGCGCACACCCTGGCGGCGGCGCTGGACCGGCGGGTGACGATCATCGACGCCGACTCGTTCTCGCTCGCCGCCTCCGCGGCCGCGGACCAGGAGCATACGGTGGTGAGTCTGTCCCCGGATGTGCGTGCCGCGATCTCGCTGAGTCGTGCGAGCGGGCACTGCCGGTCCGTCGCGAACAACAGATCGGTCGAGGTGGTGGCCGCCGTCACCGCCGGCGAACTCCACTTCGGGGCCCTGCTGCTCAGCCCGGGGAGCGTGGAACTCGGTCCGGTGGAACGACGCACGATCGAACGGGCGGCTCAGGTCGCCGCTCTGCTGGCCCTGCAACAGCGGGCGGTCACCGACGCGTACCGCCGTGAGCGCGGCGAACTCATCGCCGACCTGCTGCATTCATCGCCGGAGCGACGTCGCGGTATGGACCAGCGGGCGCGCAA
This sequence comes from Nocardia rhamnosiphila NBRC 108938, assembly GCF_000720425.1. Lineage (GTDB taxonomy): Bacteria > Actinomycetota > Actinomycetes > Mycobacteriales > Mycobacteriaceae > Nocardia > Nocardia rhamnosiphila. The sequence continues at coordinate 110,116 of NZ_JOAJ01000003.1, forward strand.
TCACCGCCTGACGTTGTCCGAACTGCGTACGCTGCTCATCGTCGATGTGCCACCGGCCCGGCGGGCCGGGGCCGAACGCGCCGTCGCGGGTTTCCTCGGCCGCGGCGGGTTGGTGGGTGAGCACGCGGCCACCCTCACGGTAATCGGATCGGCTGTCGATCCGATGGCGTTCGCGAACGATCTGCGAAGGCATCTCATCGGCGTATTCGGGGCCCCGGTGCTGGTCGTGGCCCCGCCGCGGGCCGCCGGGCCCGACGAGCTCCCGGATCTGTTCCGCACAGCGCAACAGACAGTGCGCCTGCTGACCGGGCTGGGCATCGACGACCGCGCGGTCGCCACCGACGCCTACGCCCCGTACACCGTCCTGTTCGGCGCCAACCCGCAAGCCCTGCAGTCCTTCCTCGACCTCACCATCGGGCCGGTCGTCGACTACGACGCCCGGCACGGCACCGATCTGCTCACCACACTGCGCACCTTCGTGCGGCACGAGGCAAGCCCGACGAAGACCGCGCGAGCGCTGAACTACCACCCCAATACGATTTTGCAGCGCCTCGATCGCCTCAAAGCCCTGCTCGGAGCGGATTGGCGCCAGGACGAACACCTGTTCCGTATCTCGCTCGCCACTCGGCTGGACGAGTTACGTTCGGTCTCCCGGCCATGAACGGCAAATATGCCTCCAACACACTGAAACCGCCGTTTCATGTGGTCATCACACATGTCGCGGGTTACAGCGCGGTCGTACCGTCGGATCCGGCAAATGTTCAGCGGGGCCGCGGATACCGCGCCCCCACGATGTGGAGGGCGGCGCAGTGACCGTGAACAGCAGGATTCCGGGATTCAAGGACTCGTCCGTCGAGCAGCGCCGCTCGGTGGTTTCCGAGCGGACCGGGGTAGCTGTCGCGGAGCTGGACGTTCTCGAACCCGCGCACGGCCTGGACACCGAGCATGCCGATCACATGATCGAGAATGTGATCGGGGTGCTGGGTATTCCGGTCGGCATCGCCACCAACTTCCGGATCAACGGCCGAGACTATCTGGTCCCCATGGCCACCGAGGAGCCGTCGGTCGTCGCCGCGGCGAGCAATGCCGCGCGCATGGCCCGCGAACGAGGCGGATTCTTCACCTCCGGCACCGGCCCGGTGATGCAGGCGCAGATCCAGTTGCTGGACCTACCCGATCCCGAGGCCGCGCGCCTGCGCATTCTGGAACAACGCTCGACCGTCGTGGACCTCGCCAACGAGCAGGACCCGACCCTGGTCCGGTTCGGCGGCGGTGCGACGGACCTCCAGGTGCGTCTGGTGCCGACGCGAACCGGCACGCATGTCGTCGCACATCTGGTGGTCGATGTGCGCGATGCGATGGGGGCCAACGCGGTCAACACCATGGCGGAGGCCATCGCGCCCCGGCTCGCGGCCATCGCCGGCGGGCGGCCCCTGCTCCGCATCCTCACCAATATGGCCGACCGGCGAATCGTGCGCGCCCGAGCCGTCTTCGACCGTGATCTGCTGGGCGGCGAGCAGGTCGTCGACGATATCGTGCACGCCTCCGCGCTCGCCGAAGCCGACCCCTACCGTGCCGCCACGCACAACAAGGGCATCATGAACGGCATCACCGCCGCGGTACTGGCCTCCGGCAACGACACCCGCGCCGTCGAGGCCGGCTGTCACTCCCACGCCGTCGGCCCCGATGGGCGGTACACGGCTCTTTCACACTTCGAGAAAACCGCCGACGGACACCTGTCCGGCACGCTGGAGGTGCCGATGGCGGTGGGTCTGGTGGGCGGAGCCACCAAGGCCCATCCCGTCGCGCGGGCAGCGATCAAGATCCTCGGCGTGGAGTCGGCCACCGAACTCGCGGAGGTCGTGGTCGCGGTGGGGCTGGCCCAGAATCTCGGCGCCTGCCGCGCGCTCGCGGCCGAAGGCATCCAGCGTGGCCATATGAGCCTGCACGCCCGTACCGTCGCGGTCACCGCCGGAGCGCGCACCGCGGAGCTCGACGCTGTCGTCGCGCAACTCATCCAGGACAGGAACATTCGCGTCGAGCACGCCGAGAAGGTGCTCACCGACCTGCGGGAACGGAGCTGAGGTGGCGCCGGACACCGAGGCCGTCCGCCGGCCCGCACCGCATGTCCACCGCAGGCCGGAGCTACCGGCCGCGGTCCGGGTATACGAAGTCGGCCCCCGTGACGGTCTCCAGGCCGAAGCCACTGTGGTATCGACACCGGTCAAGGCCGAATTCTGCCGGCAACTCGCCGCCGCGGGGGTGTCGGCGCTCGAGCTCACGAGCTTCGTCTCACCGCGATGGATCCCACAGCTGTCCGATGCCGAGCAGCTGCTGGCCGTCCTGGACCTGCCCAGCGATATCCGGCGGGTGGTGCTGGCGCCGAACCGCCGCGGGCTCGACAGGGCGTTGGCCGCCGGCGCCACGGAACTCGCCGTATTCGTGAGCGCGACCGAGACCTTCGCGGACAAGAACCTGCATACCACCGTCGACGGTGCGATCGAATCCGCACGCCCCGTGGTGCACGGTGCCGGAGCACAGGGGCTTGCCACGCGCGGATACATCTCGATGTGTTTCGGGGACCCCTGGGAGGGCGCTGTCGACACCTCGGCCGTCGCCGATATCGCCGAACGCCTCCTCGACATGGGGGTGGCCTCGATCTCGCTGGGCGACACCATCGGGGTCGCCACGCCCGGACACGTCCTCGACCTCCTGGAAGCCCTGTTCGCCCGCGGTATCCGCCCGGAGATCACAGCGATGCATTTCCACGACACCTACGGCCAGGCGCTCGCGAACGTCTATGCCGCCCTGAGCGCCGGGATCACCGAGTTCGACAGCGCCGCCGGCGGCCTGGGCCGCTGCCCGTATGCCGCCGGAGCCACCGGAAATCTCGCCACCGAGGACCTGGTGTGGATGCTGCACGGCCTCGGTATCACCACCGGAATCGATCTGGACACGCTCACCGCGACTTCCCGGTGGATGTCCACCGTCCTCGGTCGGCCCAGCCCTTCGCGAGTGGTCCGCGCCCTCACCGCCTCGACATCCTGACCCGCCCGACCCCCTCGACGCCGACGGAGTACCCATGCCCACCCAACCCCCGCCGACCGCGGCAGTGACACCGGTCGACCCGCACACCGCAGAGCCGGCCGCCGGCCGCGAACATCCGCAGTACCTGGAGGTATGGGGTGATACCGTCGTCGGTCGCCACCTGGCCGTATCCGTGGTCATCGGCGTCGGCGTGAGCCTGTCCGCGCTTCTACTGGCGGACCGGGCATTCTCTTCGTTCGTGGCGAACGACTCGCTCGCCGACGCCTACGCTCTCCTCGTGGGGATCGCCGGATGCGTGATCGCCGGTCTGATCTGCGGACGGCTCTTCCGTCCGAAGCGGATCGTGGTCACCGAGGTGTCCGAAGACGCGGCCGTCGGCGAGGTCATCGCCGCACTGCGCGAAGAACGACAGGGGCTGGGCTCGCTCGACGATCTGCCCGCGCACACCCGGCGTGAACTCGACGAACTCGGGCTGCGCCGGCGGTTCACCGAAGCCGAGCACTCCACCACCGGGACAGTGTCATGAGTTCGATCCTCACCAGCGATATCGCGCTGGCCATCATGCTCGCCGTGATCGGCGCAATCGTCTTCTCGTTGATCGGAATGGTTTCGGGTACCGACGAAACCGCGACCATCGCCCCGCTGACCCTGCTGGTGATTCTGCTCGGCGCTCCCCCGGCAGGCGTGTTCACATTCTTCCTCGCCGGAGCCGTGGCCAAACATATGACGCATGCGGCGCCGACCACACTCCTCGGCATTCCCGGGGACACGATGGCGGTCCCGCTCTTGCGCGAAGCGCGGATGCTGCGCGCACTGGGTGTACCCCATATCGCGCTCCGCAAAGCGATCTCCGCGGCTCTCATCGCCGCTGTGATAGCCGTCCCCGCCGCCGTGCTGTTCGCCGTGCTGCTGGCCCCGTTCGCCGACACGGTCCAGTCCGCCGCGCCGTGGTTGTTCGTGCTGGCCGCCATCGGCATCGCCTACGCGTCGCCCGGGAAATGGGCGGGCGTGCTCGCGCTCGTACCGTTCGTGGTCCTCATCCTCGGTCTCAAACAGCTCACGGCGTCCTACGATGTCGCGCTCAACATCAGTTACTTCCTCGGCATCGCCGTCGGACCGCTGATCGCCGACCTCTTCTTGTCCTTGGGACCACAGGGACGTGCCGAGATGGCGCGCAAGGAGCCGGCGACGGTATGGCTCGCACCCGACGTCAAGACCTGGAAGGGATACTTTCCCAATCCCTTCCGGATTCTCGACCGTGGACAGACCGGCTATGTCGCGGCCACCGCCACCGTTTCCAGCGCCACTTTCGTTTTCAGCCCGGTCGCCATGACGGTCCTGATGGGTGAAGTGGTCGGGAGCCGCATCAAACACGGCTACCGCCGGCTCACTTCGGTGATCGCTGCCCGCAACGGCACGACCGAATCCACCTATATCGCCGAAGCCCTGATCCCCCTCATCGCCTTCGGACTGCCGCTGAGTCCGGTCGCCGCCGGGCCCGCCGCCCCCTTGTTCAACGCGCCACCGGTGTTCACCACCGACGACGGCAACGGCAATATCGACAACCTGTCCACCGCACTCACCAGCACCGAATTCCTGCTCTACGGACTCGCTGCCGTCGCGGTGGCCGGCCTCATCGCCTACCCCTTCGCGATGAACTTCGCCCATCGGGCCGCGACCGTCGTCGTGCGGTTCGTCAGCCACGAAGCCATCATCGCCGCCTTCGCCGGACTCGTCGTGGTGATCAGCGTGTGGGAGGGCGGGATTCTGGGGCTCGCCGTGACACTCACGGTCGGTCTCGTGGGCGGCCTGCTGTGCCGATTCTTCAAGATCCACGCCGGAGTGTTGTTCATGGGTTACTACGTCGCGGTACTGACGATCCCCGCGGTGCTCGCGCTCTGAGCGAGCACCGACCGCCCCCGGGAAATCCGATGGTTTCCGCCGCCGCCACCGACCACGGTGGCGGCGGCGGAGTCATTGGCTACACAGATCTCAGAGTCCACGCCGATTCCGGTGTAGTGAGCGAGCGTATTCCTACAGGGCATCAGCAAAGCCGGCGGAATCGCCTCCGTGGGACGGGCTCACGTCGTCGGCAGACTTCGCGGCCGGCATCCAGCCCCCGCCACCGCGATCGCCGCAACGCTGCTCCTTCTTTTCGGCGCACTCCTCGAGGTCGTCGACATCGCCCTCTCCCGCCGATCGCCCGGTGGATATCTCCATAGGGTTATCCTTCAACTAACCCAGGATTGCAACGGGTTGTCCATTGCCGGCGCCCGCCATACCGTCGAACTATGAAGTTCACCCCCGCCCGCCTCGCCGAACTCGAAGGCTCCTTCCAGATCCTCAAGCGCCCCGCGCTGGACCGCCCGGCCGCCCAACGCGACCCGAAGGTCATCGCCACCGTCTCGGAGATGCTCTCCACGATCGAGCAGGGCGGCCTCGACGCGGTGCTGGCCTATGCCCGCGATCTCGACGGGTTCACCGCCACTCAGGTCGAACTCGGCGCGGCCGAACTGGCGCGGTCCGGCGATTCGCTGTCGCCCGAACTGCGGACGGCGCTGGAACTGGGCCACGAGCGGACCAGTGCGTTCGCCCGGGAAGCCCGCTCGCATCTGGTCGATTTCGAGACCCGGCCGGCACCCGGCCTGACCACCGGCGTGCGCTATGTGCCGATCTCCCGGGTGGGTGCCTACGTCCCGGCCGGTCGGTTCCCCCTACTCGCCGGGGCGTTCATGACCGTCGGCGTCGCCAAGGTGGCCGGGGTCCCGACCGTGCTCGCGTGCACTCCCCCGCGCCGCGACGGCACCGCCGACCCCGCCGTGCTCTACTCCTGCCATCTCTCCGGCGCCGACCGCGTCTACGTGCTGGGCGGTGTCCAGGCACTGGCCGCCATGGCGTTCGGCCTGCTCGGTGAACCGTCGGTCGATATGCTCGTCGGCGCCGGCAACGCCTATGTGGCCGAGGCCAAACGGCAGCTCTTCGGCAAGGTCGCGATCGACCTGTTGGCCGGCCCGTCCGAGGTCGCGGTGATCGCCGACGAGACCGCCGATCCGGCCACGGTCGCCGCCGATCTCCTGGGCCAGGCCGAACACGGCACCGAATCGCCCGCCGCCCTGGTCACCACCTCGCGGCAACTGGGCGAAGCGGTGATCGCCGAGGCCGACCGGCAACTGGAAACCCTGGAAACCCGCGATATCGCCGGGCCGGCCTGGCGCGACTACGGGTCGGTGACCTGGGCCAAGGACCCCGCGACCGCCGCGGCCCTGATGGACGACCTCGCACCCGAACACCTGGAGATCCAGACCACCGACGACGAGTACTACCACAACACCCTGCACAACTACGGTTCGATCTTCCTGGGCCGCTGGAGCACGGTGGCGTACTCGGACAAGGGCATGGCGGGCACCAACCACGTGCTCCCGACCGCCGGCGGGGCCAAGCACAGTGCGGGCCTCTCGGTCTCCCGCTTCCTCAAGCCGCTGACCTACCAGCGCGTGGAACGGTCGGCCACGCCGGAAGCGGCCGGTGCCGTCGAAACCATCTCGCGGTACGAAGGTATGGCCGCTCACGAAGCGACCGCGACCATCCGCCTCGACGCCTACCGGACCGGCGAGGACTGAGATACGCCCCGGCGGGCCACCAGCCCAGCCGGCCGTAATCGGAGTGCCCTCACTCGAGTTCCGCGGGTGGGGGCACTCCCACTTTCGAGCGACCGCATGCGCGTTACGTCGTCGGCCGGGCCCGTCGAACCATCGATCGTTCGGTATAGCAGGCCTGGGCTTCTCGCCCGGCGTCCAGCCCCGGCGCTGGTCGACACACCGTCCGCTGACACGGCCACCCGGCTCGGCCCACCGACCGCGCTGTGCAAGATCGGCACCAGCGCCCGCGCAGGTGATCGTCGTATGCACGACACAGCCGATAGCACGACCGCGAACGGCACGACGACGGAAAGGTCGCTCTCGACCGAGGCCGGCGTCTGCCCTAATTGTCCGCGCTGAGCGCGTGGGTGCGGGCGCTCAGCGAACGGCCGAGCTCGCTCACCTCCGCGTCCATCTCGGGCAGCCAGGTCCGGGTGGCCGTGCCGACGAATCGCTCGACCAGCGGGGTTTGCAGCACCGGTTTCAGCCAGCGCAGCGCGCCCGCCCAGCCGGGCACATTGATCCGCTCGGCACGCCGCTCGATGCCCCGTTCGAAGGCGGCAGCGCACTCCCGCACCGTGACGGTTTTCTGGAACAGGCCCGGCAACGAGGCGAGCGCCCGCGCGGCCGCCGGCAGATCGGTGAACGTTTCCCGCACCAGCGCGGTGTCGATCCACAACATATGCGCCGACCCGACCGCGACGCCACGGTAGCCGACCTCCGCTCGCACAGCATTGGCGAACTGCTCCACCCCGGCCTTCGTCGCGGAGTAACCCGCCAGCCCCGGCATCGCCACGTAGGCGGCGACCGAGGACACGAACAGCACGTAGCCGCGACGTTCGATGACCGAGGGCAGGGCGGCGCGCACGGTATTGAAACATCCGACGAGGTTTACGTCGATCACCCGCCGGAAGGCAGCGGGGTCCACCGCCAGGACCGATCCGTAGCTGCCGATACCGGCGTTGGCCACGACGACATCGATTCCGCCGAACCTTTCGATGCCTCGCGCGACCGCGGCCTCCATCGCGGCGAGATCGCACACATCGGCGGTGACCGCCACGACGTACTCGTCACCGCCCAGTTCCACGGCGAGCTCCCGCAGCGGAGGCGGATCGATATCGGTGAGCACCAGCCGCGCGCCACGCGCCCGCAGCTGCCGGGCGAGTTCCGCACCGATACCGCGGGCGCCGCCGGTGATGAGTACGACCTTTCCGGTGAAGGCGGTCATGACGTTGAAGGTTAGACCGGTCGGCCCGGTTCCGGAAGGGCTCGACCGCCGATTTCAGCGCCTGTGAGCGTGCTGTTATCCGGACGCCGGGATTCGCCCGCCCCGGCCCGAATCGTGACTCGTCCATCCGGCCGCGGGACATGGTGCCGACATCCCGCGCCGCGCGGACCGTGGCCGTGTAGCCGGCCGGGTCCCAACGATACGTTCCGTCGGCGCGCATGACACCCACTGGACAGCAACTCCACCATGAGAGGCACGGCGCGGAAAATCTACAGTGAGAACTGTAGACATTCGCGATCAGGTGAGGTAACTTCTGTGTCGTTGGTAGCGAAGGAAGTATCCATACGGCACGGGAGATAATGGAACTGCCCGTGAAGTAAGACCGGCGGGCGCGGCCACTGGGCCAGTAGATACGACGGCCCTGCCGCCCGTCGGGCAGCACAATGAAGTTGCCCGGAAAGATGAAATGAGGAGAAAGGAGGCGTTGCCCGTCGGGTCACCCGTGAAGATCTGTGGTTCGGGTGATCACCGACGTATCGGTTACATGTCGGAAGACGAAGTAATTCCCCCTTTCAGTGCCCCGGCGCCGCTGGCGCCGGGGCACTTCGGCGCGTCTGGAGGCCGTACGATTTCTGAACCCCCGACCACGAACGAGAAGTTCGACGATGACGACTACCCCGCCTACACCATGGGCCGGGCCGCGGACATGCTCGGCACCACCCAAGCATTTCTGCGCACCCTGGACGAGGCGAACCTGATCACCCCGCAACGCTCCGCCGGCGGGCATCGCCGCTACTCCCGATACCAGCTGCGCATCGCCGCCCGCGCCCGCGAACTCATGGATTCCGGCACCCCCCTGGAAGCGGCGTGCCGGATCATCATCCTCGAAGACCAACTCGCCGAAGCCCGCGAGATCAACGCCAAACTCACCGAACAGGACTGACCACACCGGCGTGCCCGCCGGCAAGGAAATTCCCCGGCCCCGCGGCCGGTCACCGCTGGATCAGATACCGGCGCGCCGGTCGAGTTCGGCCCAGACGGTTTTCCCGCCCTCGCGATAGTCGGTCCCCCACCGGGTCGCGAGCTGCGCGACCAGCAGCAGCCCGCGCCCGCCCGTGTGGTCGGGCCGCCGGACCCGCGCCAGCGCGGGCGAGGCGTCGTCCACCTCGACACGGAAGCCACCCCGGCCGTCGACCATCAGCCGGCAGGTGCGCGGCGAGCGGGCATGGCAGCAGGCGTTGCTCACCAACTCATCGCTCACCTGCACCGCGTCGCAGACCTCGATCCCGGTGCCACGACCTATCAGGTGACGCACCTCGGCCCGCACCTGCGCCGCCGGTGCCGTCCGGAGATCCACCTCGACAACCAGACCATCCGGTCCAACACCGTTCCGCACCGGATCCCGTGTCATCACACCCACTGCGGCTCCTCCTCCGCTCCGGCGAGCCCCCTACCCAAGGCCGCTCCCACTGCGCCCTGCTTACCCGCCATCAACCGACGGAAACCACCCGGCCGCCTGGGCCTCGGTTCGTCGCGGTCGGCCTCTGCCGGGCGACTTGTCGAGCACGAGAAATCAGTAGCCGCGCGACCGGCGACGCCTCGGATGTGCACGGAGCCGGCCCGGCCGGACCAGCTCATCGGTCGATCATGGCCGGCAGCCGGCCGAGCCACGGCCCGGCATCGCGCCCGGAAAGCAAGAAACCCGCGCCGTGGCGCGGGTTTCTGTGTTGGTCGGCTCTTAGATAGCGCGGACGCTCTGAGCCTGCGGGCCCTTCTGGCCCTGCTCGATATCGAACTCGACACGCTGTCCCTCTTCGAGAGACTTGAAGCCGGAGCCGGAAATCGCGGAGTAGTGGACGAAAACGTCAGGACCGCCACCGTCTTGCGCGATGAACCCGAAGCCCTTTTCGCCGTTGAACCACTTCACACTGCCTTGCGACATACTGTTATTTTACTTCCTGTTGTGAGCCGAGCGATCACTTCAACAACCCGTGCTCATCTCCAGCATGCCACAGACCGGCCGCAACTCCCCCGAAGGGTGAGGCAGCGCACGCCCGGCTCCGAAGCCGGCCGGTCCTCGTCGGCCATCCGAGCTGTACAGCGACCGTCGTCTATCGGGGGCATACCTCAGATGGACGGGTCCGCAGCGGCGCGATCCCCAGCGCCGAGTGGCCGAGGGTGGCGGCGAGAGCGCGGGAGAGCAGTAGATAGGAGGCCATCGCGGCGCCGGACGGAAGAGTTGACGGGTCGCTGACCGCGACAGCTGCTCGAGAAGATCCGGTAGGCCCCGGCCGACGGACACAGACCTGCTCGGCTTGTCGTGCCGCTTTCCCCATCCCCCTTCTACGTTATACACGATCCGCGGCCCTCATGAGACGCCGATTTGTGGTCCATAATCGCCCACTGATGCGGAAACCACCAGGTGAGGAGTGGCGGATGAGTTATGTGCTGGGCTTCGAGGAAATCGACCGGACGCACGTCGCGACCGTCGGCGGCAAGGGCGCGAACCTCGGCGAGCTGTCGCGGATCGACGGTATCGCGGTACCGGAGGGTTTCTGCGTGACGACGGCCGCCTTCCAGCGGATTGTTGCCGAAGTGCCGGCGATCGACGACAGGATCGATCGGTTGTCGCAGCTCGAACCCGATGACCGGGAGTCGATTCGGGTGCTGAGCGCGGAGATCCGCGCAGCGATCGAAGAATGCGCTGTTCCCGGCGATGTGGCGGCGGCGATCACCGGTGCACTCGCCCGGCTGGGGGCGCAGGATGCCTGTGCCGTCCGATCCAGCGCGACGGCCGAGGACCTGCCGACCGCGTCGTTCGCCGGCCAGCAGGACACCTTCCTGAACGTCGCGGGACCGGAGGCGGTGCTGCGGCACGTCGGCCGGTGCTGGGGATCGCTGTTCACCGAGCGCGCCGTCACCTACCGCCTGCGTCACGGCTTCGATCAGCGGAAGGTGCGGATGGGAGTGGTCGTGCAGCGGATGGTGTTTCCGCGGGCGGCCGGCATCCTGGTCACCGCGGATCCCCTGACGTCCAACCGGAAGGTGGTTTCCGTGGACGCCGGGTTCGGTCTCGGCGAGGCCCTGGTCTCCGGTCTGGTGAACCCGGATGTCTACACGGTGCGTGACGGCGAAGTCGTTTCCGAGACGGTGGCCACGAAACGGGTCGCTGTCGAGGCCGCACCGGAGGGCGGCACGCGCGTCGCGGAGATCGAGCCCGAACGGCAGAACCGGCCGGTGCTCACCCCGGCGCAGATCGTGCGCCTCGCGCAGCTGGGCCGCCGCATCGAGGCGCATTTCGGCAGTCCGCAGGATATCGAATGGTGCCTGGTGGACGACGAGTTCCGCATCGTGCAGAGCCGGCCGATCACCACACTGTTCCCGATTCCCGAGGCCGACGACGACGAAAACCACGTATACATCTCCGTCGGCCATCAGCAGATGATGACCGACCCCATGAAACCACTGGGGATCTCCGTATGGCAGCTGACCAGCCCGGCGCCCATGCGGCACGCGGGCGGCCGGTTGTTCGTCGATGCCACCCGGGGCCTGGCGACGCCCGCGACTCGCGCGGCCATGGTCGAGGGTTTCAGCAAATCCGATCCGCTGACCGGGGACGCGCTGCGGACCGTTCTCGAGCGTGACGACTTCCTCCCGCCGGGCCCGGACGAGGGGCCCGGCGGTCCGCTGGCCGCCGCCGGCCCCACCCTGATCGAGGCCGATCCGGCCGTGGTCGCCGAGCTGATCGCGGACAGCGAGGCGTCCATGGAGGCCCTGAAACGCGATATCGGAACCACCTCCGGGCCGGAGCTGGTCGACTTCGTCCGGGCCGATATCCAAGAGCTGCGCCGGGTGCTGTTCCACCCGCGCAGCCAGCAGGTCATCAAGGCGGGGATGGAGGCCACCTGGTGGCTCAACGATCAGCTGCAGGAGTGGCTGGGCGAGAAGAACGCGGCCGATATTCTCGCGCAATCGGTTCCGCACAACGTCACCGCGGAGATGGGTCTGGCGCTGCTCGATGTGGCCGATGTGATCCGGCCGCACCCGGAGGTGGTGGCTTTCCTGCGGCACATCGAGGAAACGGGTGCCGAAGGGAGCGGTTTCCTGGACGAGCTGGCACAGCTGCCCGGCGGTCGTGCGGCGCGCGCGGCGATCGACGCCTATCTCGACCGGTACGGAATGCGCTGTGCCGGCGAAATCGACATCACGCGACCGCGCTGGAGTGAACACCCCGCCGCGCTCGTGCCGACGATCGTCAACAACATCAGAAGTTTCGAACCGGGCGCCGGCACCCGACGCTTCGCGGACGGCCGGCTCCAGGCCGAGCAGAAAGCGTATGAACTGCTGGAGCGGCTGCGCGCGCTACCGGACGGGGACCGCAAGGCCGAGGAGACCGCGCGGATGATCGACCGGGTCCGCACCTTCTCCGGATACCGGGAGTATCCGAAATACGGCATGGTCAGCCGCTACTGGGTCTATAAACAAGCTTTGTCGCGGGAGGCCGAGCGTCTCGTGCAGGCCCGGGTGCTGCGCGAGCCCGACGATATCTTCTTCCTGACGTTCGAGGAACTCCACGAGGTCGTGCGCACGCATCGGGCGAGCGCGGAACTCATCCGCGAGCGAAGGGACGCATTCCGGTCGTACGGGGCGCTCACGCCGCCCCGCGTGCTCACCTCGGACGGCGAGGCCGTCACCGGAGCGTATCGGCGCGCGGATGTCCCGGACGGTGCGCTACCCGGAATGCCGGTATCCGCCGGGACCGTCGAAGGGCGGGCCCGGGTCGTCCCGGATATGGCGCAGGCCGATCTCGAACCGGGCGATATCCTGGTCACCGCCTATACCGATCCGAGCTGGACTCCCCTGTTCGTCGCGATCACGGGCCTGGTGACGGAGGTGGGCGGGCTGATGACCCACGGCGCCGTGATCGCCCGCGAGTACGGCCTGCCCGCCGTGGTGGGTGTGGAGCATGCCACCCGGCTGATCCGGGACGGGCAGCGGATCCGGGTGAACGGGACGGACGGGTATATCGAGATCCTGTCCCGGCCGGGCGAGTGAGATTCGAGGCAGCCCGGGTCCCGAATTGGGTCTCCGGGCTGTCGATCGACTTTCGTGGTGGCGCTCCGCAACCCGGCCCCGTGCCGCGAGTTCGGTACCAGAGGACTCAGACGCGCTCTTTGGACCTGGTCCGCACCCGCAGCGCGATCGGTTTCTGGGTTTCGGCGAAGAAATCGTTGCCCTTGTCGTCCACCACGATGAACGCCGGGAAATCCTCCACTTCGATCTTCCAGACTGCTTCCATACCCAGTTCGGGGTATTCCAGGACCTCCACCGATTTGATGCAGTCCAGGGCGAGCCGGGCGGCGGGGCCACCGATGGAGCCGAGGTAGAAGCCGCCGTGTTCCTTACACGCCTTGGTGACCTGAGCCGACCGGTTGCCCTTGGCCAGCATCACGAACGACCCACCGGCCGCCTGGAACTGGTCGACGTAGGAGTCCATCCGGCCCGCGGTGGTCGGGCCGAAGGAACCCGAGGCGTAGCCGTCGGGGGTTTTGGCCGGTCCCGCGTAGTACACCGCCATATCGCGCAGGTACTGCGGCATCTCCTCGCCCGCGTCCAGCCGCTCCTTGATCTTGGCGTGCGCGATGTCGCGGGCCACCACCAGCGGACCCGACAGCGAGAGCCGGGTCTTCACCGGGTATTTCGACAGCTCCGCGCGGATCTCGTCCATCGGCCGGTTCAGATCGACCTGCACCACATCGCCGCCGAGGATCTCGTCGGTCTGCTCGGGCAGATACTGCGCGGGTTCGCGTTCGAGCTGCTCCAGGAACACGCCCTCGGGGGTGATCTTGGCCAGCGCCTGCCGGTCCGCGGAGCACGAAACCGCGAGCGCCACCGGGCAGCTCGCGCCGTGCCGGGGCAGCCGCACCACACGGACGTCGTGGCAGAAGTACTTGCCGCCGAACTGGGCGCCGATCCCGAAGGACTGGGTCAGTGTGAAGACTTCCTGCTCGAGTTCGAGATCGCGGAAGGCGTGCCCGGTCATCGAACCCTCGGTGGGCAGGTTGTCCAGATAGTGCGCGGACGCGTATTTGGCGGTCTTGAGCGCGAATTCGGCGCTGGTACCGCCGATCACCACGGCGAGGTGGTAGGGCGGGCAGGCCGCGGTGCCCAGCGAGCGGATCTTCTCGTCGAGGAATTCCAGCATCCGGGTGGGGTTCAGGATGGCCTTGGTCTCCTGGTACAGGAACGACTTGTTGGCCGAACCCCCGCCCTTGGCCATGTACAGGAACTTGTAGGACGGCTGCGCGGGATCGCCGGGCGTGGAGTACAGCTCGACCTGCGCGGGCAGGTTGGAGCCGGTGTTCTTCTCGTCCCACATGGTGAGGGGCGCAAGCTGGGAATACCGCAGGTTCAGCTTCGTATAGGCGTCGAACACGCCGCGGCTGATCCACTCGGCATCGTCGGCACCGGTGAGCACGCCCTCGGACTTCTTACCCATCACGATGGCGGTGCCGGTGTCCTGGCACATGGGCAGGATGCCGCCGGCCGAAATATTCACGTTCTTCAGCAGGTCCAGCGCGACGAAACGGTCGTTACCGCTGGCCTCCGGGTCGTCGATGATCCGGCGCAGCTGGGCCAGATGCGCCGGCCGCAGGTAATGGCTGATGTCGTGCATCGCCTCGGCGGTCAGCAGTCGCAGGACCTCGGGGTCGACCTGGAGGAAGGTCCGGCCGCCGGATTCGAAGGTGCTGACGCCCTCGGTGGTGAGCAGCCGGTACCGGGTGTCGTCGGCGCCGATCGGGAGCAGGTCTGAATAACGGAACTCGGGCGCGGTCACCGATCGCACTCCTTTGGAGGTGGGCTGCGGGTCGAACACGACGCAGCCGCCGGTGAAGGCCACTGCGCCGGGGTCTGGCACAGCGAGCCTAGCGACCGGCAGCCGCCCCACTTGGAGTTAGGCAAACCTAAATCGTAACCCGGCGGCCACTCCGGTGGGCGACCGTCCGAATCCGGCGCACGTTGCGCGGTGACGCATGGCCATCAGGCCACGAAACGCACAGCGACAGCGTTACACCGCTTCCGTGGCCGATTCCGGGAGCCGGAGCTGCGCCGACGCGTCGACCCCCAACCGGCGCTCGAACCCCTCCGGGATCACGATATCGGACCGGTCCAGATCGGTGACCGTGGTCTTGCGGAGCCCGAGCAGGGCGGAATCTATTCCGCCGCGCAGGATATCGAGCACGTTCTCCACCCCGGCCTGCCCGTTGGCCGCCAGGCCCCACAGGTACGCGCGGCCGATCATCACCGCCCGCGCCCCGAGCGCCACGGCCTTCACCACATCGCTGCCGCGGCGGATCCCGCCGTCGAGCAGGATCTCGATCTCGTGGCCCACCGCATCCGCCACCACCGGGAGCGCGCGAATGGAGGCCGGGGTGCCGTCGAGGTTGTTCCCGCCGTGGTTGGACACCGAGATGGCGGCCACGCCGGCGTCGACCGCGCGCCGCGCGTCGTCCACCCGCATCACGCCTTTGAGCATGACCGGCCCGCCCCACTGTTCGCAGACCCAGGCGACATCGGCCCAGTCCGGCGGCGGCGTACCCATCCACTCCCCGTAGGCGCCGAAGAATCCCGGCGCGGGCGCCTCACCCAGCGCCATATTGGGCGCGGTGAGGTCGGGCAGCGAACCCGACTTCAGGTAGCGGGTCAGCCAGCGTGGTTTGGCCACCACCTGCGGCGCGAAACCCGCCATCGTCTTCAGGTCCAGTTTCTCCGGGATCACCGGACTGCCCCAGTCGCGGCCGTGCGAGAACGACCAGTCGAGGGTGAGGATGAGGCCCACCGCGCCCGCCGCCTTCGCGCGCGCCATCCGGCCGGCGATATCGTCCTTGCTGCCGCACCAGTAGAGCTGGAAGAACGTGGCCGGGTTGGCGGCGACGACCTCCTCGACCGATTTGCTGGCGAACGAGGAGAGCCCCATGGCCGTACCGCGGGCCGCCGCGGCACGGGCCACCGCGACCTCACCGTCGGGATGTACGGCCTGGACGCCGGTGGGCGAGATGATCACCGGCATGGAGATCCGCTGCCCCAGCACGGTGGTGGACTGGTCGCGGTCGCCGATGGGTCCGGCGACATGCGGGGCGAACCCGAGTTCACCGAAGGCGGCCTGGTTGTCGTCGATGGTCAGCCCGCGTTCCGAACCGGCCACCAGCGCGCCGTACACAGATTTCGGCAACCGTTTCTTCGCCCGCCGATGCGCCTCGGCGACAGTTTCGAACCACGGATTCATGGTCGGATCCTTTCCACTGGTTCCGGCCACCACTGCCGGATCTGGTCGTACAACTGGGAGATGAGCAGGTCGAGCAGCCGGACCCCCTCGGCCGCGGTGGCACCGGTGGGATCGCCGAGCACACCGTTGGCGCTCACCGCCGCGACCCCACCGGCCCGCAGCCGCGGCAGGATTTCGGCGAGCGGCCGGGTATCACCGGGTTCGGCGCGGTCGGCGCGCACGCGGTCCGGGTCGAGCGCCAGCTGCAGCGAGGTTTCGGTCCGTCCGGCGTGCGCGTCGCCGTCGTGGCGCGGCAGGAACAGCCGGATATCGCGGGATTCGCGCCGCAGCAGATCCACTGCCCGGCGCAGCGCCTCGATATTGCCGCCGTGCCCGTTGACCAGCACGATCCGCTCGAAAGTAGCGGTCGCCGAACGGCACAGTTCCACGATCAGCAGTTCCAGGGCCGCCAAGCCTATCGACAGCGTGCCGGGGAATCCGGCGTGCTCACCGCTGGCGCCGTAGGCGATCGCGGGGGCGACGAGCACATCGGGACGTCGCGCGGCCACACCCGCGCACAGTGCGGCGGCGAGATCGGTGTCGGTGGACAGCGGTAGGTGCGGTCCGTGTTGCTCGGTCGCGCCCACCGGCACCACCAGCACCGGCGCGGCGGCGCGTAGCGCGTCCACGTCGGGCGATGTGAGGTCCGCCACCATCATGGGCCGAGATTAACGTCAGCCACTGACATAATCAATAGGCCCGCACCCGGGAGTGGCCCGCAGACTACGACTCCGACCCACCACCCGGAAGTGAGAGGTCCTCTCCCGGCGGACCCGAAAACATAGGGGTACCGTCCCCGAACACGGTGGCAGCAGCGCAGTATTACCGCGTGACACCACAGCACTCCCGCGGCCGACCGCGGGGAACCACCAAACGCGAGCTCGAGCTGATCGCGATGCGGTTGTTCAGTGAGCGGGGCTTCGACGAGACCACCGTGGAGCAGATCGCCGCCGCGGCCGGGATCAGCGGTCGTACCTTCTTCCGTTACTTCCCGGGGAAGGCGGAAGTGCTCTGGTACTCGTTCGATGACGAGGTCACCGCGCTCCGTGCCGCGTTCGCCACCGTGCCCGATGCCGAACCCATGATGGCGGCGGTCCGGCGGGTGGTGGTGAACGCCAACCGGTACCGCGCCGAGGACGTCCCCGAATTGCGCATGCGGATGAAACTGGTCGCCGACGTGCCGGCACTGGCCGCCACCGCCGGCACCCATTACGACGCGTGGGAGCGGGCGGTGGGCGAGTTCGCCGCCGGCCGGCTCGGCGAACCCGCCGATTCGCTCGTCCCGATGGCGGTCGGCCGCACCACACTGGCCGCCGCCCGGGCGGCCTTCGACGCGTGGCTGGCCCGGGCGGACGCGGATCTCACCGTGTATCTCGATCGGGCACTGGCGGCGCTGGAGCGAGGTTTCGCCACCCCCGGCGCGACGCCGCTCACATCGGCGCGGTAGAACCGGACCGGCAGGTTTCGCCAGTATGGGCGCGGGGGTATGACTAGGCTCGGTAACGGCACGACCGCCGGAAAATCTATGATGTACCCGACCGCCGTCGAAAGGGGCACAAGTTACATGTCCGAGGTGTCCATGGGCCTTTCGGCGGACTCATTGGCTGCGGGACCCGTAGACAATCTGCTTCCGCAGCTCGTCGAGCATCTGCGCCAGAACCGCACCGCGCTGCGTGAGGAGTGGGCCCGCCGGATCACCGAGGCGCGCCTGCTCACCGCGATGACGCCCGAGGAGGTCTTCTCCGAGGCGACGTCGGTCTACGACAATTACGTCGAGGTTCTGGAGACCGGTAGCGTCGAGGCGCTGCAGGCCTACGCCCGCGACCTCTCCGAGCGCATCATTCCGCGCGGGGTGGAGACCGACGAGGTCCTCGGCATGGTGCTGCTCCTGCGTGACGTACTGGCCCGTTCGCTGTTCGAGAAGTACCAGTCCAATTTCGAATTACTGAACGCGGTACTCGACGCCTACGAGCCGGCGGCCAACCGGATCGCCAACACGGTGGGCGTCTCCTTCGTGCAGGAGCGCGAGCGCGTCATCCGGCAGCAGCAGGAAGCGATCCGCGAACTGTCCACCCCCGTGCTGCAGGTGCGCGAACAACTGCTGATCCTGCCGATAATCGGTGTCCTGGACAGTCAGCGGGCCCGGCAGCTCACCGAACAACTACTGCGCGCCATCCGCAACAATCGCGCCAAGGTCGTGGTCATCGATATCACCGGTGTGCCCGATATCGACTCCACGGTGGCCAACCACCTGGTCCAGACGGTCGACGCGTCGGGCCTGATGGGCGCCAGCGTCATCATGACCGGCCTGTCCTCGGAGATCGCGCTGACACTGGTCACCATCGGTTTGGACCTGTCGAAGATGAACGCGGTCGGCGATCTCCAGGGCGGTATCGAGGAAGCGGAGCGGTTACTGGGCTACGAAGTGTCCAGAGTGACCGAGCGCAGCGAACGCGATTCGCGCTGACCGGAAACCACTATGCCAGTACCGATACTCAAACAGGGCACCTATCTGATCGCGTCCGTGCAGTCGGCGCTGACCGACGCCGATACCGAGCGGTTGCAGGACGACCTGATGAAGCAGGTCAGCAAATACCGCGCGCAGGGCATCATCGTCGACGTGACGGCCATCGATGTGATGGATTCCTTCGCGGCCAGATCACTGCGCACCATCGCGCACATGACCCAGCTGCGCGGTGCCGAAACCGTCATCGTGGGCCTGCAACCCGAGGTCGCGTTCGCCATGGTGCAGCTCGGCCTCACCTTCGAGGACATGCACACCGCACTGGATCTCGAGGAGGGCCTGGCCTGGCTGAACCACAAGGCTTCGCGGCGCCAGCACCGAGATGGTCGTGACAGTGCCCGCTGAACAGGTGGTTATCGCGGTGAAGATGTCGAACGACATCGTGACCGCACGTCAGGCCGGGCGTGAGCTGGCCGAGGAACTCGGCTTCACGCTCACCGACCGGACCATGATCTCCACGGCGATCTCGGAGGTCGCGCGGAATATCACCAGTTACGCCGGTAGCGGCGAGATCCGGCTGCAGGTCGACGAGCGCGACGGCCGCCGCGCCCTGGTGGTCCAGGCCAAGGATCAGGGTCCCGGGATCATCGATATCGCCCGGGCCATGGAGGACGGTTATTCGACCGGCCTGGGCCTGGGGCTCGGTCTCCCCGGTGCCAAACGGCTGATGGACGGTATGGCCATCGAATCCGCCCCCGGCCGAGGCACATTGGTGGAGATGTGGAAGTGGGTACCCCACGGTGCATGAGGACGGGTACATCGGCCGGATCGAATGGGCGATGGCCGGCCGAGCCCTCCCCGGACAGGATGTGTCCGGGGATCGGTGTGTCGTCCTGGACACCGGTACCGGCACCGTATTGTTCGCGGTACTCGACGGTCTCGGCCACGGGGCGGCCGCGGCCGCCGCGGTGGACCGCGCGACCCGGGTACTCGCCGAGAACCGCGCCGAGCCGCTGGACGTGCTGATGGTGCTGTGCCATCGGGCCATGTCCGATACGCGTGGCGCCGCGGTCACCCTGGCTTTGTTCGGTGCGGAGGAAACGCAGTGGCTGGGTGTCGGGAATATCGATTCGATCGTGCTGACCGCGGGCCCTACCGGGCCGCAGGTCAGCGCCACCGCGCTACAGAGCGGGGGGATCGTCGGATACCGGCTGCCGTCCACCCTGCAGCCGCAGACCGTTCCGGTCCGGCCGGGCGATCTGCTGCTGATGTCCACCGACGGGGTGGAGGTGGAACCGGGCCAAGGTGTGGACCTCGCGAAATCCACCGCAGATATCGCCCAGGAGCTGCTGAGCCGGCACGCCAAGGACACCGACGACGCCCTGGTACTCGCGGCGCGGGTGCGGGGCGTGTCGAACGGAACCGCCCAGCGGGAAGCGTCGTGATCCGGCGAGGCCGGCAATGAGCACCGTACTCGCGGCGTTCCTCGACGCCTACGCCGACGCGTTGCGCCGCCATCTCGCCGACCCGGAGGGCGACGGCCTGGCCGAGGGGCATGAGCTGGGCCGCCGAGCGCTGGTCGAGGGCATCAGCCTGCTCGACCTCACCGAGCACCACTTCCGGGTGGCGAAACAGGTACAGGCCGAGGCCGGCGAGACGGCCGGGCCGCACGATGCGGGCCGCGTGGAGAATCTGCTCGCCGAGGACGCGCTCGAATTCCTGCTGCAAACCCTGATCACGCTGGATGTCGCCACCCGCGGCTACCTCGACGGCACCCGCCGGTACGAACAGCAGCGATCCCGGGCCGACGATCTGGCCGGGCGCGACGAGTTCCGCACCGCCCTGGTCGAATCGCTGCAGGACGGGTTCTTCGTCGCCGACGCCCGCGGCACCATCATCGAGGTGAACAAGGCGTTCGGCGAGCTCACCGGCTACGGCGCGACCGGCGTGCCCTATCCGTTACCGCATCCCTGGTCGATCCCGGAGGGCCCGCGCTACCCCGACCTGGGTACCGAGGCGTCCCGTTTCGTGGTACCGATCCAGCATCGGGACGGCCGCCGCCGCTGGATCGCGGTGAGTACCAGCGCGCTGGTCAAACCCGACGGCGAGGAGCACATCTTCGTCGGCACCGTCCGTGATGTCACCGCCGAACACGACGCCCAGGCGCGCGACCAGGCCGCGAACCGGCTGGCCACCGCGCTGGCCTCGGCCACCACGGTCGCCGAGGTCCTCGAGGTGGGGCTGGACGAGCTGCGACGCACGGTCGGCGCGGAGACCGCGGTGGTGGCGGTCTGGGCCGGTCTCACCGCGCCGGAGGTCTACATTTCCGGGAACCCCCCGGCCGCCGCGGGCGGTTCCCGACTCGAACCGGCGACGGAGGCGATTCTCAAACGCGCCCGCGTGCGGCCCGGCCGCACACTCATCGCGGTCCCGGAGGGCGCGGGCAGCGCACAGGGCATCGTGGCGCCGCTCGGCGAGAAGAGCGATGCCGCGCTGTGGCTGCGCTTCGCCGTCCCGCGGGTCGTCGACGCCGCCGACTGGACGCTGTTCTCACTGCTCATCGGGCATCTCAGCCTGGCCGTCCAGCGCGCCCGCAACTTCGATCAGGCGCGTTCCACCTCGCTGACCCTGCAGCGCGCCATGCTCGGTCCCATCGAACTCCCACCGCGGTTCTCGGTGCACTACGAACCGGCTCTGCCACCGCTCGAGATCGGCGGCGACTGGTACGACGTGGTCCCGCTGCCCGACGGCACCATCGGCGTGGTGGTCGGCGACTGTGTGGGCCGCGGCCTGTCCGCGGCCGTGGTGATGGGTCAGTTGCGTACCGCCGCCCGCGCGCTGCTGCTGCGCGGCGCCGGACCGGCCCAGTTGCTCACCGAACTCGACCCGGTGGCGGCCCGGATTCCGGGAGCGCTGTGCACCACCGTCTGCGCCGCGGTGCTGGATCCGGTGCGCGGGCTGGTGCGGTACAGCAACGCCGGCCATATGCCGCCCATCCTGGCCGATGTGGACAAGACCGGGCGCATGCTGGAGGGCGGCCGGTCGGTGCCGCTGGCGACCTTCGAGATCCCGCGCCGCCCGGAGGCCACCACACCGCTGCCGCCCGGATCGACCCTGGTGTTGTTCACCGACGGTCTGGTGGAACGCCGCGGTGAGGATATCGACGAGGGTTTCACCAAAATCGCCACCATCCTGGCCGACACCGCCGAGAAGTTACCGCGCCAGGTCGCCGACTCGGTATTGTCGGCGCTGCGGCCCGAGGGCGGATACGACGACGATATCGCCATGGTGGTCTACCGGCAGCCGCCCGCGCCGCTCCGGCTGGATGTACCGGCCCGCCCGGACCGGCTGGCCATGCTGCGTCGTACGCTGACAGCATGGCTGTCGTCCGCGGCGGTACCGCACAACCTCACCTCGGATCTGGTGGCCGCCACCAACGAGGCGTGCAGCAACAGTATCGAGCACGCCTATCGCAACGGCGGCGGTGACGCCGAACGGGTGGTGCTCACCGCCGAATGCGTAGGCGACCGGGTGGTCATCGAGACCACCGACACCGGGACCTGGCGTCCGCGTCCGGCCGATCCGGGACCGCGAGGTCGCGGCATCGATATGATGCGGGCGCTCACCGAAGAACTCGAGATAGATCACCACCTGGGGCCCGGAACCCGGGTACGGATGTCGGTCACGCTTCCGGCGATCACGTTCCCGGTGGCCAGCGCCCTGCGCGGGACCGCGAATCGGTCCGGCGGGGATACGATGCAGCGAGATCGAGAGACTCATGGCAGATTGTGATGATGTGACCAATACTCCTCCAGACGCGAACCCGCTCACGGATACGATGACGACCTCGGTCGCCGACCACGACGGTGTCACCGTGCTCACGGTGACCGGAGAGGTCGACCTCGCCACGGCTCCTGCCCTGGAGACCGCGATCGACGCCGCCCTCGACGCCGAACCGGCCGGCCTGGTGGTCGACCTGGCCGCCGTGAGCTTTTTGGCGTCGGCCGGGATGGCCGCGCTGGTCGCCGCCCATCAGCGGGCCGGTGACAAGACGACGATCGCCCTGGTGGCCGACGGGCCCGCCACCAGCCGGCAGCTCAAGATGACGGCTCTGGACCAGGTCTTCGCCCTGCATACGACGCTGGACGCGGCCCTGGCCGGCTTCCGGGCGGGCTGAACCCCGGATACCGGAGCGGGCCGGGCCGGCGGATTGCTCCGCCGGCCCGGCCCGAGTCGTTTCCGGAGCGGGATCAGTCGCAGATGGCGCGGAACTGTTCGATCAGCTTGACCCGGTCGGCCGGTGTCGCGGCCAGCGGCGCGACATTGAGCACGGTGACCCCCGCTTCGGCGAACGCGGCGACCCGTTCCTTCACGTATCCGGCCGGGCCGATCAGCGAAATATCGCGGACCAGCGCGTCCGGAACCACCTGCGTCGCTTCCTCTTTCTTGCCCGCCAGGTACAGCTCCTGGATCCGGTCGGCCTCCGCGCCGTAGCCGTACCGGGTGGCGAGGGTGTGGTAGAAGTTCTTGCCCTTGGCACCCATTCCACCGATGTAGAGCGCCAGCATGGGCTTCACGAATCCCAGGAGGGGCTCCACGTCCTCACCGATGGCCAGAGCCGGACCGGCGTAGATGTCGAGCGGGCCGAGTTCGGGGTCGCGCCGCTCCTTTCCGGCACGCAGCGCGTCACCGAAGACCGCGTCGGCACGTTCGGGCAGGAAGAAGATCGGCTGCCAGCCCTCGGCGACCTCGGCGGCCAGTGCCACGTTCTTGGGGCCCAGCGCGGCAAGCAACACCGGGATACGTTCGCGCACCGGGTGATTGATCAGCTTCAGCGGTTTGCCCAGACCGGTGCCGGTCCCCTCGGGTAGCGGGATCTGGTAGTACTTGCCCCGGTAGTCCAGCCGTTCCCGGCGCCAGACCTTGCGGCAGATCTCCACGAGTTCACGGGTTCGTCCGATCGGCGCATCGTAGGGCACCCCGTGGAATCCCTCGATGACCTGGGGTCCGGAGGCACCCAGGCCGAGCACGAACCGGCCGTCGGAGACGAAATCCAAACCGGCCGCGGTCATCGCCGTCAGCGTGGGCGTCCGGGTGTAGAGCTGCAGAATCCCCGACGCCAGCTGCAACCGGGAGGTCTTGGCGGCGAGATAGCCCAGAGCGCTCACCGCGTCGAAGGAGTAGGCCTCCGGCACGAACACGATGTCCAGGCCGGCGCGCTCCAGATCGGCCACTTCGGCCGCCGCCTCGGTGAAGCCACCCGAGTAGTTGATGCTCAATCCGATCCGCATGCCCTCAACATAATCCCGGCTACGGGGTGGCCACGCACCGGCCACGCCGGGCGACGCGGTAGGTTGAACCCGATAGCACAGTGCACCGTGCAGCTAACTTCGAGCAATTATGATCGAGAAAGGCCGAATCGTGTCGGAGCCCACCCAATCGCCACAGCACGCCGCCAGCGGTTTCGCGGGTTCGCCGATCAGCGACTACCTGGGCGAACTCGCGGCGAAGGTACCGGCCCCGGGTGGCGGCGCGGTAGCCGCGCTGCACGCCGCACAGGCGGCCGCACTGGTCGCCATGGTCGCGCGCTACACCACCCGGGCCAAGGACGCCGACCATCGGCCGGTGATCGACCGCATCGTCGCGGCCGCCGATATCGCCCGCGAGCGCGCACTGACGCTGGCCGACGCCGACGCCGAGGCCTTCACCGCCGTCGGCGCCGCCTACAAGCTGCCCAAGGGCACCGACAGCGAAGCCACCGCACGGACGGCGGCGATCCACGAAGCGCTACTGGAGGCCGCCCGGGTCCCCGCCGCGGTGATCGACGCGGCCGACGAGATCCTCGCGCTGGCAACCGAATTGCTGCCTATCGGAAACCCGAACGTGGTCACCGATATCGGCGCGGCCGCCGCGGCGGCCCGGGCCGCCGCGGTGACCTCCCAACTGAATATCGAGATCAATGTCGTCTCGCTTCCGGAAGAACACGCCGCCGCTTTCAGCGAGGCGCTGGTGCGGATCGAGGAAATCACCGACCGCGCCGAAACACTGCACCAGGAGGTGCTTCGCGCGGTTCGCGGCGGGTGATTCGGGTACACATATCAGCACGCGCGAATTAACCAGGTTTATGCCGAACTGGGATTATTCGAGATCAAGTGCAGAACGGAGCACGCGTAGAATGGGCTTCGTTCCTGATATTCACACTGCTCCACCGCTCGACCCAGGCTCGAGCAGCTAGACCGGCCGGCGGGGCACCGGCGGCCGGGGAACTGTTTGCCCCAGCTCGACGAGTGCAGGAGGTAACGGTGAGGATCGGGTACACATCGGCTCCGGTCGCGGCGGAACTCCCCGACCCAGGTATCGATGTCATCACCGAACACGGAGTCGTATCCAATATCGCCGACTGTTCGGCGGATCCAGGAGTGTTGACGCTCGGCCAGGCCCGGCGCGCACACGATATCCACCGGCTCTGTTCTCCCGAATGTCAGGTCCGCAGACGGGCCCGTCTCACCTTGGCCATCGCTTCGGCCGCCCCGGACCGTCCCACGTTCGGCATTTCGCCCGGGCGGTCCGCGCACTACGGCGATTGATTCCCGCGTGCCGGGTGAAAACAGCTGCCCGTCACGCCTCTTTCCGGCGCCGGGTATTCCGGCGCGCTTTCGATAGCGCTACGAACTCGCACCGAATGGTTCTCTAGCAGCTCCACCCATTGGCCGGGTGGCGATTGGCGTATGCCGCGCGGTCACTAGTAGAGGAGGAAGAGTTGAGCACCATATTCACGAATGCGGAATCCGAATCGGATACTCCGGCGCGAAAACCACGGCGCGCCCGGTTCGGTGGTAACGGCCGGAACCACCCGCTGAACATCGTGTTGGTGGCCCCGCCCTATTTCGACGTCCCCCCGGCCGGTTACGGCGGCGTCGAGGCCGTGGTCGCCGAACTCGCCGACACCTTGATCGCGCGCGGTCACCGGGTGACGCTGCTGGGCGCCGGAAAGCCCGGTACCGAGGCCGAATTCGTCCCGGTCTGGGAGAGTACGCAGGCCGAGCGGCTGGGCGACCCCTTCCCGGAAGTGGTCAACGCGCTCAAGGTGCGGCGCGTGGTGGAGAAATTGGCCCGCTCCCGGCATATCGATATCATCCACGACCATACTTTCGCCGGCCCGTTGAACGCTCCCGCCTACGAGGCGCTGGGCATTCCGACCGCGGTCACCGTGCACGGGCCGGTCGACAACGATATGTGGGAGTACTACGGCGCTCTCGACGAACACACTCGCCTCGTCGCGATCAGCGACCGGCAGCGTGAACTGGCGCCGAGTTTCAACTGGATCGGCCGGGTGCACAATGCGCTGCGGCCCAGCGAATGGCCCTTTCGGACCGAGAAGCAGGACTATGCGCTGTTCCTCGGCCGCTACGCCTCCTACAAGGGCCCCCATCTCGCATTGCACGCCGCGCACGAGGCCGGGATCAAGCTGATCCTCGCCGGTAAGTGCAACGAGCCGCCCGAGAAGGCCTTCTTCGCCCAGGAGATCGAGCCGCTGCTCACCGATACCGACCACGTCTTCGGGGAAGCCGACGCGGTCGCCAAACGGGAACTGCTCGCGGGCGCCCGCTGCCTGCTGTTCCCCATCCGCTGGGAAGAGCCGTTCGGCATCGTGATGATCGAGGCCATGGCCTGCGGCACCCCGGTGGTGGCGTTGCGCGGCGGCGCGGTCGAGGAGGTGATCGAGCACGGTGTCACCGGCTTCATCTGCGATCACCCCGACGAACTGCCCGCGGCCATCGCCCGCGCCGGCGAGTTGGACCCGCACGCGTGCCGACGGCGTGTCGAGGATTATTTCGGCGTGGATCAGCTGGGTGCCGGGTACGAGACGGCCTATTACCGCATACTCGATGCGTGGGACGAAGCCCACAGCAACGCCCAGGCATTGACCGCCGTCGGTACGCGTCGCACTGCGGTACCCGAGATACGCGCCGACGCCGGCACGACACCGGTATGGAGTAGGGCATGAACGCACCGCCGAGAATTCTCAACTCCGGCCAACCCGCCGCCATCAATGGCGGCGGGGGGACCGTGACCCTGGTCGAGGCGAGCACTTTCTGCTTGTCCGACCCTCTCGGCGATATCCATTCCGGCACCTCGCAGGGCCTGTTCTACCGGGACTCGCGGGTGATCTCACGGTGGGAGCTGCGCCTGGACGGACAGCCGGCGGAACATCTGACGGTGCTCACGCCGGAAGCCTTCAAGGGCCGCTTCATCCTGCGCAAACCCCCGCGCGCCGGAGTCGCCGACAGCACCGTGCTGGTGGTGCGTCGGCGGCTCATCGGCAACGGGCTCAAGGAAACGATCACCGTGCGCAACCTCGGGCACGAGGACACGGCGATGACCATCACCCTGTTCGTCGATTCCGATTTCGCGGATTTGTTCGCGGTCAAGGAGGGCCGTAACCACGGCGGTGGCGCCGAGCACAATGCCGT
The DNA here is from genome assembly GCF_000720425.1 of Nocardia rhamnosiphila NBRC 108938. GTDB lineage: Bacteria > Actinomycetota > Actinomycetes > Mycobacteriales > Mycobacteriaceae > Nocardia > Nocardia rhamnosiphila. Next base: position 137,294 of record NZ_JOAJ01000003.1, read on the forward strand.
CGACGGCGATCTGCACCTGACCGACCATGCCGAACCCGGACGCGGCCTGACCATCAGCGCCACCGCCGGGGCGGTCATGCTGCCCGGCACCATCACCTGGCAGGTGGTGGTGCCGGCCCGCGGACGCTGGGATACCGAGATCCTTGCCCATCCGGTCATGTCGCACCGCCGGGTGCCGATGGCGTTCGGCGACGACGAGGACAGCCCGATCAGCCGGTTGAAGGCGTGGCGGGCCACCGCCACCGACCTCACAGCCACCGATCCGGCCCTGTCGGAGGTCCTGCAGCGCACCGAGAGCGATCTCGGCGCGCTGCGCATCGACGGCAGCACCGACGGCGCTCCGGCGTATGTGGCCGCGGGCGCCCCGTGGTTCATGGCGCTGTTCGGCCGGGACAGTCTGCTCACGTCGTGGATGGCGCTGCCACTGGATTCCGCGCTCGCCGTGGGCACCCTGCGCCGGCTGGCGGATCTGCAGGGTACGAAGGTCAACCCGATCACCGAGGAAGAGCCCGGGCGCATCATGCACGAGATGCGGCACGGCCCGGCCAGCGGCCAGGTACTCGGCGGGACCGTCTACTACGGGTCGGTCGACGCGACGCCGCTGTTCGTGATGCTGCTCGCCGAATGCTGGCGCTGGGGCGCGGGTGACCAGGTGATCCGCGAACTGCTTCCGGCCGCCGACGCGGCCCTGGCCTGGATCGACGAATACGGCGACGCCGACGGCGACGGGTTCGTCGAATACCGCCGTAAAACCGATCGCGGCCTGAGCAACCAGGGCTGGAAGGACAGTTTCGACGCGATCAACGACGCCTCCGGTCATCTGGCCGAGCCGTCGGTCGCACTGTGCGAGGTCCAGGGCTACGTGTACGCGGCCCGCCTGGCCCGTGCCCAGCTCGCCGACCATTTCGGCGATACGGGCACCGCCGCCCGGCTACGCGAGCAGGCCGAGAACCTCAAGGACCGGTTCGATGAGGCGTTCTGGGTCGCCAAGAACGGCTGGTATGCCGTGGCCCTGGACGGCCAGAAGAACCAGGTCGACGCGCTGACCAGCAACGCCGCTCAATGTCTGTGGACCGGCATCGTGTCCGACGAGCGCGCCGCCGAACTCATCGAACGGCTGGCCGATGTGAGTATGGACAGCGGTTTCGGCCTGCGCACGCTCGCTGCCGGCATGGGCGCCTTCAACCCGATGAGCTATCACAACGGCTCGGTGTGGCCACACGACACCGCGATCGCGGTCGCCGGCCTGCTGCGGTATCGGCATATCGCCGGCGCCTCCGACCTGGCCGAGCGCCTCACCACCGGCCTGCTCGACGCGGCCATCGACTTCGGCGGCAGGCTGCCGGAACTGTTCTGCGGTTTCGCCCGGACCGAGTTCCGCTCGCCGGTGCCCTACCCCACCTCCTGCTCCCCGCAGGCGTGGGCGAGCGCGGCGCCGCTGCTGCTGGTGCGGTCCTTCCTGGGGCTCTCGCCGTGTGTACCGCATCGTGTCCTGCGGGTGACCCCGCAGTTGCCCCGGGAATGGGGCAAGGTGGGCCTGACGGACCTGAGACTGGGCTCTGCCACGGTGAGCATCCACGCCGAAGGCTCCACCATGCACGTCCACGGGCTGCCCGACGACTGGAAACTCGTCACCGAATAGCAATCGCCCGGTGTGTCTACATCCCGAACGGGTGCCGGGACGATATCTTGGGTGGTTGAGTTGATCATGGCCCCTTAGGATGGACGTCTGTCCACCAGTCGTCCGTAAGGGGTGGAACCATGAATATTGTTGCCCGGCACCTTTTTCTAGCGATCGCGATCGCGCTCTCGCTGGCCGTCGCCCCCGCGGGGGCGAACGCCATGACGATCGATCCGCCCGGCCCCGCACCCGTGGCCTCGGTAACTCCCTCCGACGGCGCTCTCGTCGGCATCGCCCATCCGGTTACCGTCCGGTTCTCCGGCGCGGTCACCGATCGGGCCCGCGCCGAGCAGTCGCTGGCGGTCACCGCCGGCGATCCGCTGCCCGGCTCCTACACCTGGCGCGGTGACCGGGAACTGACCTGGACGCCCACCGGATATCTGCCGGCGAACAGCACGCTCACCGTGAATTTCGGTGATCACCGTACCCAGTTCCAGACCAACGGAGGGGTGGTCGCCGACGCGAACATGTCCACCCACACCTTCACCGTCAGCATGGGCGGTCTGGTGGTGCGAATTATGCCCGCGTCCATGGGCAAACCCGGTTACGAGACGCCCACCGGCACCTACCCGGTGCTGGAGAAGTTCCGCAACATCATCTTCGATTCCCGGACCATCGGTATTCCCCTGGATTCCCCGGAGGGCTACCTGATCGACGGAGAATGGGCCGAGCGGCTCACCTGGGGCGGCGTCTTCGTCCATTCCGCGCCCTGGTCGGTCGATCAGCAGGGTAATTCCAATGTGAGTCACGGGTGTATCAATCTGTCTCCCGACGACGCCGCGTGGTACTACGAAAACGTCGGTGTCGGCGATCCGGTGAACATCCACTGGTGATCGGGTGACCGGCGCGCCCGGTGCCGGCCCCCGCGCTGCGGTCCGGCCGGCGATCCACTAGAACAATGAAGAGCGATCGCGCGTCGTGAACCGATGAAGGGGGCCGCGCCATGGATCGACCGCCCTCGGGTCCCGCCGACGGGGAGCAGTACCCCCGAGACCACACCGGCCCACCCCGGGAGCGGGACCCGCGCACGGCACCGGAACCCGGATACGCCGATCCGGACCCGTATGGCCACACCGACCCACCCGGGCAGTGGGACCCGCATCCGTCAGTCGCACCCGGATACGCGGACCAGGATCCCGCCACTCCGCACCCCGACCTGTACCGCCCGCACCACGGCGATCCGGCCGGCTCGCCGGTGCCGGCCGATTCGATGCCCACCGAACCCATACCGGTGCTCCGGCTGCCGGGATGGGACAGCGGCAACGCCCACTACGAGGGTTCGTGGTCGGATTGGGTCGCGCGGGCGAGCGCCGACGCGGCCGAGCCCGAGGGTGTCACGGCGGAGGATCCCGGTGTGGTCCCGCCTCCCACCGTCGATACCCGACCCCCGTCCGGGGCCGCCGCGGCGGCCGACACCACCGTCGCGCCCGAGAACGAGCCGATGGCGACCACCGCGGACACCTCTCCCGCGGGCGCCCGGGAACGCCTGCGCCGGCGGTTGACCCCACCCGACCACACCACCCCTGCGCCGGTCCACGCCACGGCCCCCTCCGGCCGGATCCGTGTGCTTCCGGTGCTGCTGGGGGTCGCGGGGGTCGCGGCTCTCGGCGCGGCCGCGTATGTGCAGTTCGCGATCGTCGGCGGGGACGAACCGCGCGCCCCCGCCGCGGCGGCGCCCAGCGCCACGGTGCCCGCCGCCCCCGGCGCCGACCCGCACTGCGTGGCCGAACGGGTCGGTAACACCGTGCAGGGCAACGAACCGGGCGGCACCGATTCGGGGCCCTCGGCCATCTTCGGGTTCCAGCACGCCTACTACGTCGCCCGGTCCGGGGAGCAGGCCCGCGCGCTCGTCGCGGGGGACGCCGCCGTCCCACCGGCCGCCGATATCCAGCGCGGTATCGACACCATCCCGGAGGGGACCACCTACTGCGTCCGGATCGCTCCCGGCGCGTTCGTCGGCCAGTACACCGTCACCATCACCGAGTACCGGCCCGGATCGGCGCCGCTCGGATACAACCCGCAACTGGTCACGACGATGCGAATCGGTGACCGGACCTTGATCACCGGTATCGGCCCCATGCCCTGAGTGCCACGATTCGGCCCGGATCGGCGAACGAGGTGGTCCGGCGCGCTCGCGAGGCGCAGACTCGGAGGATGGACGCCATCGGTACAGCCCGGGTGCCCGATCATCCGACAGTGCAGGCCGCGCTGTCCCTGGCCCGGCGGGCGCCGTCGGTGCACAATACGCAACCGTGGCGCTGGGTGTTCGACGGTCACCGGCTGCATCTGCACCGCGACACCAGTCGGCAGCTGTTCTCGGCGGATCCGCAGGGCAGACAGCTGACCATCAGCTGTGGGGCCATCCTCGACCACACCCGGACCGCGTTCGCGGCGGCAGGCTGGGACACCGAGGTGATCCGGCTGCCCGATACCGCGCCCGACCACCTCGCCACCGTCGACTTCGCTCCCGCCGCCGAGGTCTCCGATACCGTCCGGGCCCGCGCCGCGGCCATCGAGCAGCGCTACACCGACCGGCTGCCGATGCTGCCACCCCGCGACTGGGACCGGGTCGAGCCGGGCCTGTGTGCGGCGGCCGGTGCCCGCGGGGCCCAGCTCGAGGTACTGGGCGACTCCGCCCGGCTGCGCCTCGCCGCCGCCTCGGCACGATCGGCGGCGTTGCGCGAATACGATCCGCAATATCTGAACGAGCTGCACTGGTGGGCGGGTAACAACTCCCCCGCCGACGGGGTGCCGATCTCCGCGCTGGTCTCGGCGGCGGAAGCGGCGCAGGTCGGGGTGGGCCGGGCCTTTCCCACCGCGCCGCCCTCGCTGCGGCGTGGTGAGCTGACCGACGCGTCGCGGCTGCTGGTGCTCGGTTCGGCCACCGACAGTGCCCTGGATTGGCTGCGGGCCGGGGAAGCGCTGTCCGCGGTACTGCTGGACTGCACGGCCGCCGGGCTGTCGACCTGTCCGCTGACCCATATCACCGAGGTCCCGGTCAGCCGGCGCGCCATTGCGAATCTACTGGCCGAGCCCGCGATTCCGCAGGTCGTCGTGCGGGTGGGCACCGCGCCTACCGCGGCCGCACAACCGCCGACACCGCGGCGCACCGTGACCGATTTCCTGGAACTGCATCGCGGCGGCTGAGCTGGCCTGGGCCTGGGCCACGGAGAGAGTGGTGTCGAAGAAACCCCGAACCACCTGGATCCAGGACGAACGGGGCGGTGGCATTCTGCATCGGAGACTCCTGACCGAACTGCCGAACTAGTGAAAACCGGCCACGCTGATCGGCGGGCTCTTCGGGAAGGTGACCGGAAGTGCGGACAGTGCCCGGTGGAATGGGCCCGGCCGCCACTGCAATTCCGCGGCGGGCACCGCCAGTTCCATCTCCGGGAGCGCATCCAGCAGCTGATCGATCGCGTCCTGCACGATCAGCACCGCTACCGGCCGCGCCGGGCAGGCATGCGGGCCCGTTCCGAAGGCCAGATGTGAGCGATTGTCGGTCACGTTCCCGGTGCGGATCGCCGGATCGTTGTTACAGGCCGCCATACTGATCACCACGGGCTGATGCGCGGGCAACCACACATTGTCGATCAGGATCGGCTGCCGCGGATAGCTGAAGCAGTAGTTGGCTATCGGCGGATCGTTGAACAGCACCTCGTCCAGCGCATCCCGGGTCGACAGGCTTCCGTCCAGTACATTCGCCGCGAACCGCTCGTCGGTCAGCATGAGCAGCAGGGTGTTCGCGATGAGATTCTGCGGTGGTTCGATCGCCGCCCCGTACAGCGTCACCAACTGATGCATCATTTCTTCGTCGTCCAGTCGCACCGGGTGTTCGACCAGCCGGCTGGTGACATCGTCACCGGGTTCGGCGCGTTTGAGCCGGGTCAGCTCCAGGAGCGCTTCGGACAGCATCTGATTGCCGCGTTCGGCGTCGATGGTATCGAACAGCGCCGCCATCCCGGTGGCCGCGCGCCGGCTGATATCGGGCGGGCAGCCGAGCGTGGCATTGAGGGTGGAGAAGGCGACCGGCAGAGCGTATTGGCTGACCACGTCGCAGTAACCGACTTCGCAGAACGAGTTGATCAGTGGGACCGCGACCTGTTCCACGGTGGCGTGCAGGCGGTGCAGATCGATCTTGCCGAGCGCCGCCGCGGCCGCCGAACGATACCGCGTGTGCTCACTGCCGGCGCTGCGGATCGGGTTGGGCCGCCACTCCATCATCGGGCGGATCGGGCAGTCGGCGGGGATATCCTGTTCCCACGCACGCGGATCGGCCGGAAAATGGTCCGGATCGTGCAGGATCTGCAGGGCGGCGTGGTAGCCGATCACCAGGGTGGCCGGGACGCCCGGCGCCAGCTCCACCGGAGCCAAGGAGCCGAAACGCTGCCGCATCTCCCGGTAGGCCCGGTGTGGATCGGCTGCGTACTCTTCCGCGTACAGCGGGATTCGCGGACCGTCGAAATCCCGGGGTCCCGCGGACGATAGGGGTGTGCTCTCGATAGTCAAAAGTCTGTGGTTCCTGCGCGAAGGGTCTCGCGGCCGGAGGTCCGGCCGCCGGGCTGAGTTCGCGACTCTACCTGGAACCCAGCGCGGCCGATCGGGATTCGCAGCGCCACGGATGGTCGTGCACATGCACGGTCGGCTGTGTTCATCGGCCGCGCGGGGTCGAGACCTCTCGGTCTGGCCGTTCAACGCCCGAGACTCGCGTATGCGATGTGCGGTCCGCCCTTCACGGAGTGCGACCGGTGAGCACCCCGGCCGAGGGCGGGACGGCTTCGACCCGCTGCGGGCCGCGGCGGCCCCGGCGCCGGGTCGTGTCATCGTTCGTCCGGCCGGATGCGCGTGCCCCGCCGGCACTTTCACGTCTTCCTCGCGCACGGCCCGGCCGCCGGGCTTTCACGTGGTAGCGCACTGCGAGATGCTGCCGCCGGGGCGAGAAAACAGCGCACCCGGCGCAACACAGTGCGGCCATCCACGAACAGCACCGGCCCGGCCGACCGATATGCGACGTTCAGCGACCGTTTATCCGGATCGGCGGGGACTCGGGAAAGGTGACCGGCAGCGATACCAGCGCCCGATGGAACGGGCCGGGCCGCCATCGCAGATCGGCCTGCGGTACCGCCAGCTCCATCTCCGGCACCGCGTCCAGCAACTGGTCGATCGCGTCCTGGACGATCAGCAACGCCACCGAACGGGCCGGGCAGCTGTGCTGGCCCGCGCTGAATGCCAGATGCGACCGGTTGATGGTCGGCCCATCGGCTCTGATGGCGGGATCGTTGTTGCAGGCGGTCATACTGATCAGCACCGGCTGGTGTGCCGGCAACCAGATACCGTCGATCAGCATCGGCTGCCGCGGATAGCTGATGCAGTAATTGGACAGCGGTGGATCGTTGAACAGCACCTCGTCGAGGGCATCCCGGGTGGAGAGACTGCCGTCCAGCACATTGGCCGCGAAACGCTCATCGGTCAGCATCAGCAGCAGCGTGTTCGCGATCAGATTCTGCGGCGGCTCGGTCCCCGCGCCGTACAACAGCGCCAGCTGCTGCCGGGTCTCCTCGTCGCTCAACTGCACCGGATGCCGGACCAGCCGGGTGGTGATGTCGTCACCGGGCTGAACCCGTTTGAGCCGGGCCAATTCCAGCAGCGCGTCGGCCTGGGTGACATTGCCCTCGGCCGCGTCCACTGTATCGAACATGGCCGCCAGACCGCGGGCCGCGCGGTGCCCGAGTTCGGGTGGGCAGCCGAGCATGGCGTTGAGGGTCGCGAAGATCAGCGGGGAAGCGTACTGCCCCACCACATCGCAATAGCCGTCGGTGCAGAACGAGTTGATCAGCGTGACCGCGATCTGCTCGATGGTGGGACGCAATTCGTGCATATCGATCTCGCCGATGGCCGAGACCGCGGCCGACCGGTAGCGGATCCGCTCCTGGCCGACGGTGCGCAGCGGATTGGGCCGGTACTCCATCATGGGCAATACCGGGCAGTCCTCGGCTACCCCGCGCTGCCATACCCGCGGGTCGGCGGGAAAGTGTTCGGGGTCGTTGAGGATCCGCAGGGCGGTGTGATAGCCGATCACCAGGGTGGCCGGGACGCCCGGGGCCAGCTCCACCGGAGCCAGCGAACCGAACCGCTGCCGCATCTCCCGGTACATCTTGTGCGGATCGGCGGCGAACTCCTCCGAATACAGCGGGACGTACGGGCCGATGGGATCCACCGGGGAGCCGTGGATCACCAGGCGTGGATCGGAAACGCGGTACCGATCATGTTGTGCTGTGGTCATGACATCACACTCCGAGGTTCGTATGAATCGGTGAATAGTGCGTTCTCGCAGACCTATCCGCCGACCCATACATCCCGCTCAGCGACGTCCGCGACGAGCCATCAGCATGAAGTTGTAGTAACCAGAACCTTTTACGCTACCGGCTTCAGCCCAGGTACACAGGCAATTCCTGGTGACCGTTGGAAACGAAGCTCACCACCGGCTTCAACTCGCCGACCGCCACGGCCAGCCGGATATCCGGGAACCGCCGGAACAGCGCGGGCAGCGCCAGCTCGCCCTCCATCCGGGCCAGCGGCGCACCGATGCAATGGTGCGCCCCGTGGCCGAAGGACACATGATCCTTGGCCGCCCGGGTCACGTCGAACAGATCGGCGGTGTCGCCGTGGATCTTCGGGTCGCGGCCGGCCGCGGCGTAGGAGGCCAGGATGGCCTCGCCCTTGCCGATCCGCAGTCCCTCGATTTCGATGTCCTCCACGGCGTACCGCAGCGGCAGATGCGCCACCGGGGCCTGGTAACGCAGCGTCTCCTCGACCACCTCCGACCAGCTCACCTCGCCCGCCAGGGCGGCCGCGCGCTGCTCCGGATGGGTGAGCAGCGCGACGATGGCCTGGTCGAGCAGGTTGACCGTCGTCTCGTGACCGGCATTGATGACCAGCATCAGGGTTTCGACGATCTGCTTCTCGGTGAGCTGCGAACCGTCCTCGTCGCGACTGCCGATCATCACGCTGGTGATGTCGTCCCCGGGGTTGTCGCGCCGATAGGCGACCAGTTCGGTGACCAGACCGTACATCTCGACGAAGTTGGCCTGGGCCCCCGCCTGATCGATCGTGGTGTCGAAATACCGGTCCACACAGACGCGCAGACCCGCGCCCAGCGAATCCGGAACCCCCAGCAGTTCGGTGATCACCTGGATCGGTACCGGATAGGCGTAGCCCTCACGCAGGTCGACGACCTGGCCCGCGGGCACGGCGGCCAGCCGGTCGAGCAGGTCGGCGATAAGCGCTTCCACCCGCGGGCGCAGCGCCGTGGTCCGCCGGTGGGTGAAGGCCGGGGACACCAGCCGGCGCAGCCGGCGATGGTCGGCCCCATAGGTGGTGAACATGTTCTCCACCGCGATCCACGGCAGCAGCGGCCAGTCCTCGGTGATCTCACCGTTCACGAACGCCGTCCAGTGCTGGCGCGGGTCCTTGGACACCCGCGGATCGGCCAGCAGGCTCTTCAGGACCGTCGCGTCGGTCACCGACCAGGCGGGCACGTTACCCGGCAACTCGATCAGCGCGGCGGGACCCTGGGCGCGCAACCTCGCCGCTTCCCCTTGGGTATCGGCACCTGCCATATCCAGGACGATGGGTTGGCGTTCCAACGACTGACTCCTTATACGAGATGCAACGGAGGAGAAGGCGGGAAAACGACCGGCAGGGCGGCCAGGGCCCGGTGGAAGGGCCCCGGACGCCAGATCAGTTCCTCGGGTGCCATCGCGAGTTCCAGTTCGGGCAGCGCGTCGAGCAGCAGGTCGATCGCCCCCTGGACCACCACGAACGCCGGCGACTGCGCGGGGCATGCGTGCGGTCCGATACTCCAGGCCAGATGGGAGCGGTTGCCCGTGTGGTCGGCGCCCCGGATGGCCGGGTCGTTGTTGCACGCCGAGAGGCTGATCACCACCGGCTGGTGGGCGGGCAGCCAGGTGTTCTCGACGAGAATGGGCTGCCGCGGATAGGTGGTGCAGAAGTTGGCCATCGGCGGGTCGTTGAACAGCACCTCGTCCAGCGCGTCGCGGGTGGACAGCGCACCGCCGAGCATGTTTCCGCCGAACCGCTCGTCGGTCATCATCAGCAGCAGGGTGTTGTTGATGAGGTTCTGCTGCGGCTCCACCCCGGCGCCGTAGAAGCTGATCAGATTGGACAGCAGCTCCTCGTCGTCGAGTTTCGCCGGATGGTGTACCAGCCGGGAGGTCACATCGTCGGCCGGATCGGAGCGCTTCATGAAGACGAGCTCCATCAGCGCCTCGCTGAGATGGGTCATCCCCCATTCGGCGTTGACCGTGTCGAACAGCGCGGCCATCCCATTGGCGACGCGCTCGCCCAGTTCCAGTGAGCAACCGACCATCTGGTTGATCACCTCGAACACCAGCGGAAACGCGTACTGCGTGACCAGGTCGGCCTTGCCCGTCTCACAGAAGGAGTTGATCAGCGGAACTGCGATCCGCTCCACGGTCTGGTGCAGTTCGTGCAGGTCGATGCCGTCGATCGCGTGCACATACACCTGGCGGTAGCGCTGATGCAGCTCACCGCTGTTACGCAGGGCGTTCGGGTACCACTCCATCATCGGTTTGACCGGCGAATCGGGCGGGATACTCGTCTGCCAGGTCCGCGGATCGGCCGGGAAACGGTCGGGATCATTGAGGATCCGGACGGCCGCGTCATAGCCGATCACCAAGGTGGCCGGCACATCCGGGGCCAGATCGATGGGAACCAGCGAACCGTATCGGCTCCGCATCGCGGCATAGGCGCGATGCGGATCACCGGCGAATTCTTCGGAAAAGAGGCTGAAGCGGTCGCCAACGCCTCCGGTGGGGTCTCCGTGAACGACCGGGCAGCCGGTGAACGGAGGTTGCTGTTGCGGAACCGGAGAGAACTGCGTGGTCAAAGACGAGACTCCAATCGGCGGAACAGAAATTCGACGAGCGTGATCAGCGACTGCAGGCAGGTTCGCCGATCACGGGCGTCGAGGGCGATGAGCGGAGTGTCTTCGGTCAGGTCGAGTGCCTCGCGCACTTCCGACAGCGGGAAGCGGTTCGAACCCTCGAACTCGTTCACCCCGACCGCGTACGGCACACCGCGCTCCTCGAGTACGGCCAGTACCTCGTCGGCCTTCTCGATACGCCGGGTGTCCACCAGGACCAGGGCACCGAGTGCGCCCTTGGCCAGTTCCTCCCACAGCGGGATGAACCGCTGCTGGCCCGGCGTACCGAAGAGGTACAGGGCCAGTTCGGGATTGAGCGTGATACGGCCGAAGTCCATCGCGACCGTGGTCTGCGTCTTCGATCCCAGGCCGCCCAGATCGTCGATACCGACGCTGGCCTCGGTGATGGTCTCCTCGGTACGCAGCGGCTTGATCTCGGAAATACTGCTCACGAAGGTGGTCTTACCGACGCCGAAATTACCGGCTACCAGCAATTTCACCGATCGGGTCACCGTCTCCGGCACATAGTCGACCGCGCGGCCGTATTCCGCGGACCGATCAGGCCGGGAGAGCACGGAGCCCATTGAGTACCTCCTCGAGCAGGGCGATCTCCGGCATTATTTCCGCCGGGGTCGGGATATTGAGATGTCCGCTGTCCAGCAGGTCGGACACGACGATCGTTACCACCGACGGCGGGAGGTCGAGATAGGCGGCGACCTCCGCGATCGACAGGGCGCCGCGGGCGCAGACATCGACCACCCGGCGCGCATCCGGTGTGGAGCCCGGCGCCGGATCTCCGACGGCGACGACCAGGGTGACCAGGCCGAGCTCACGGGTCGGACGGGAGCGCCCGCCGGTCCGCACATACGCGCGGACCAGGTCTGGATCACGCCGCGACCGGCTCATTGCAGATCGCCGCCGTGTGCGCCTCTGCGAGGTTCACTCCCGAGCTCGTGGCCGACCCGGCCGGCGAGCTCGTTCATCCGGTGGGCGATCAGGCCCACATCGATATCGGTCATGGTCGCCACACCCAGGAGCGCGCCCTCGCCCGCCGCGGTGATCATGATCATGCCCTGGTCGTATTCGGTCATGTTCTGCCGCACATCGTTTCCGTTGCTACCACAGAACTCGCCGAGCGCCTTACCGAGCGAACGCAGGCCGGAGGCGGCGGCGGCGAACCGCTCGGCATCGTCTTTCGCGATACCCGCCGAATGGGCGATACGCAGCCCGTCCTCGGACAACAGGACGGCGAATCGGACGCCGGGAACCTCGAGATCGTCCAGTAACCAGCCCAGTTTATTGGTGCTGTCGGATACCACTGTCCTCGGTGAACCCATCAGGATGTCATCCCTTCGGTGTGTTCGGATGCGGCGGCACGGCCGCTCTTGGAGCCGCTCTGCCAGGCAGCGGCGATATCGGGGCGGGGCTGCCCCGGTTCGGTCCTGTCCTGTCCGGACACGCGATCGTTGATGTCATCAGGGACGGCCGCGGCACGGCGCCGGCGCCGGGGCAGACCGCCGCTGGTGATGTCGTGGACTGTCGTACGCTGCTCGCTCTCGGTCTCGTCGATGCCACCTGCCGCCGAAGTCCGCTCGACAGGCCGGGAGCTCTCGGATACGACCGGGATCGCGGCGTGCGCGCCGGTGCTCGTCGCCGAATGTGCTCCGATACCGGACGATACGGCGTTACCGACCAGAGCGTTAGCGGAGCTTCCCGATACCGACGAGGTCTGGCCGCCGGGGACCGCGGCGAGTTCCCGCGGCGCGGGGGCGCCGACCGGCGACGCGGCGTCGTTGTCCTGGTTGGCCTTCGGTGCGACCAGCAGTGCCTCCGGGATGTAGACCATGGCGCGCATACCGCCGTAGGCGTTGGGTCCGTCGATGTAGACGGTGAACCCGTAGCGGCGGGCGAGCGCGGCGATACCGGGGAAACCGACCTTGGGGGCCGGGCCGAGCTGATGGATGTCGATCGAGCGTTCGTTGGCCAGGACCTGGCGGGCCTCTTCCATCTGCTCGGCGTTCATCCGGACACCGGCGTCGTCGACGATCACGGTCACACCGTGATGACCTTCCTGGAAGGTCACGTCCACGAAGGAGGTCGGCGGCGAGTAGCGCAGCGCGTTGTCGATGAGCGAGGCCAGGGTGTGCACCAGCGGTTCCACCGCACGACTGATGACGATGCGGTCGAGCTGGGACGGGCGCACCCGCAGGTAGTCACGGACACGACCGGTCGCGCCACCGACGACATCGGTGAGCGACTGGGCGGGCCAGCGGCGGCCGGGCAGACCACCACAGACGATCACGTAGGACTGCGCCTGGCGGATCATCTGCTGCACGGTGTGGTCGATCCGGATGAGGGTCTCGTAGACGCGGTCGTCGCGGTGTTCACGGAGCGCGGAGCTCACGACCTGGGAGACGTCGGCTCCCAGGCTCACCACGGAGGTGCCGAACGAGCGGACCGCGGCGCTGGTGGCCTCACGGGCAAGGGTTTCCGAGCGTTCGCGGCCGGCGTCGGCCTCGGTACGCACGTTCCGCTCGGCGGCCGAGACGGCGGTGCGTACCTGCTCCTCCATCTCCCGGGTGACGGCTTCGCGGGTTTCGCTCTGGACGGTCCGCAGGTCCTCGGTGACCCGGTCGACTATCCAGCGCAGGCATTGGGCGAAGCGCGAATTCTCCAGTCCGGGGGGCACTTCGGGTGCCACGGCGGTCTGGTCGAACCGGCGGGTGGACTCCGAGAGGGCGGGCAACGTGCTGGCCGCGAGATGCTCGAGCGCATCCTCGCGCACGGCTAGTTCCCGCTCGAGCACATCGAGTCGTTTCTGTTGGTCTCGCACGGCCCGAACGGCGTACCACGCCACGCCGAGCACCAATATGGGGGCGAGTATCCAGGGAAGCAGCACGGCGGTATTCAGATTCATCAGCTTTCTCGTCGTTGACGGGGCTCGAGGTGCGCCACGCGGTGCCGTGGCATGCCACGGCGCTTCGTCTCGCCTTCCTCGCGACGCCGACCATGTTCGCCCCTGGCCGGATGAGGGTCCGTGCCGGGCACCGCGGTAACGGTCGGTGACATATCCCTTAGTTACTTTCGACTACCCGAAAGTAACTAAGGGACAAGTCATTCGGCCGATCGATGACCATCGGAGCACATCCTCCGATGGCCCGGAACCCGACGACTCGCTCACAGTAGCAGCATTGTGGTGAACTCTCTCAATAACGGCCGATAATCGATTGTCACCTTTCCGTGATAGGGCCGCGACCTCGCAGAATGCGGAAAGGTATTGCGACCGTGAAGATCACGACCGCGGAGCGCTGCGGGGACTGCGCGCGCGGCACGGGGTGCTCCAAGGCACACCGTGATCGCATCCCCTATCACCAGGGACGGAGCACAGAAAGCAGACCGAACGGTCGGTGATTGGCGGCGGGCCCGGAAAATTGATATCAAGACAGGTCCAATACTGCGCGCGCCCACTCGAATCGGGCGCCCGGCCCGGGCCGAAATGCCCAATGCGCGCCTCCCGGCAGACGGCGCGACGATCACCGCGGAGACGTGGAATAGCCGTATTCCAGTAAAGCCCCGGCATTACCGGGCGAAATGCGACCGGGGCTCGGGAACGGCCGACCGGTCCGTACCGGCAGCCGGCTTCCCGGCCTTCTGTCCGCACCAATTCGGGTACAGACCAGAACGCGACGGCGACCGTATCGGTCGCCGTCGCGAAGTGCCGCGCGGTGGGTGCGCGGGCCTCAGACCGTGAAGCCGAGCGCCCGCAACTGTTCCCGGCCGTCTTCGGTGATCTTGTCCGGACCCCACGGCGGCATCCAGACCCAGTTGATCTTCAGATCGTCGACCAGCCCGCTGCGGACCAGCGCATTGCGGGACTGATCCTCGATCACATCGGTGAGCGGACAGGCGGCCGAGGTCAAGGTCATATCCAGCACCGCGGTGGTTTCCTCGACCCGCATTCCGTAGACCAGGCCGAGATCCACGACATTGATACCGAGTTCGGGATCGACCACATCGCGCATGGCCTCCTCGAGATCGGCGAGCTGCGCCAGATCCTCGGCCGAGAGTTCGGCGTCGGGGCCGGCCGCCGGTTCCGGCACGGTGGCTTCGGTGGCAGAAGTATCGGTCATGCTGTTTCCCCGTTCCGTGAGCGGTCGGTCGCGGACGCACCGGATCCCGCGGCGGAATCGGCCGCGCCGTCGACCCGCAGCACCGCGTCCTTGAATGCCATCCAGCCCAGCAGTGCGCATTTCACCCGGGCCGGGTATTTGGCGACACCGGCGAAAGCGATTCCGTCGCCGATTATGTCCTCGTCGCCCTCGACGGTGCCCCGGCTGCCGATCATCTCGTTGAACGAGTCGACCACACCCAGCGCCTCCAGAACCGGCAGTCCGATCACCTGATCGGTCAGCACCGAGACCGAGGCCTGGCTGATCGAGCAACCCTGGCCGTCGTAGGACACATCCTCGACCTCGCCGTTGTCGCCGAGCCGCACCCGCAGCGTCACCTCGTCACCGCAGGTGGGGTTGACGTGGTGCACCTCCGCGCCGAACGGTTCCCGCAGGCCGCGGTTGTGCGGATGCTTGTAGTGATCCAGGATCACTTCCTGGTACATCTGCTCCATGCGCATGTTCTAGGCAACCCCGAAGAAGCTCTGGGCCTTCCGCACCGCGGCGACCATCTTGTCCACCTCATCCACGGTGTTGTACAGCGCGAACGAGGCGCGGGCGGTCGCGGCGACGCCGAAACGCCGGTGCAGCGGCCAGGCGCAGTGGTGACCCACCCGGATCGCCACGCCCTCGTCGTCCAGGATCTGGCCCAGGTCGTGGGCGTGGATTCCGTCGGCGAGGAAGGCGACCGCGCCACCGCGGTCGACGTTCTCGGTGGGGCCGATGATCCGCACACCCGGTACGGCGCCCAGCCCGGCGAGCGCGGCGTCGACGAGGGTGTGCTCGTGCGCGGCCACCGCGTCCATCCCGATCTCCTCGAGATAGCGCACGGCGGCGCCCAGCCCGATGACCTGTGAGGTCATCGGCACCCCGGCCTCGAAACGCTGCGGCGGCGGCGCGTAGGTGGTCTGCTCCATGGTGACGGTCTCGATCATGGAACCGCCGGTGATGAAGGGCGGGGTCTCCTCGAGCAGCGCTCGCTTCCCGTACAGCACACCGACCCCGGAGGGGCCGAGCATCTTGTGCCCGGAGAAGGCCGCATAGTCGACATCCAGTGCGTGGAAGTCGACCGGGGCGTGCGGTACCGACTGGCAGGCGTCGAGCACCACCAGCGCGCCCACGGCGCGGGCCCGGCGCACCAATTCGGCGACCGGCGCCACCGCACCGGTGACATTGGACTGGTGGCTGAAGGCCACGACCTTGGTGGCCGGCGACAGGTCGAGCGAGTCCGGATCGATGCGGCCGTCGTCGGTGACGCCGTACCAGCGCAGGGTGGCGCCGGTCCGGCGCGCGAGTTCCTGCCAGGGCACCAGATTCGCGTGATGCTCCAGTTCGGTGATCACGATCTCGTCGCCCGGGCCCACGTGATACGGGAACCGGTCGTCGGAGAACGCGTAGGTCACCAGATTGAGCGATTCGGTCGCGTTCTTGGTGAACACGAGCTCGTCGGCGGCGGCGCCGACGAAACGTGCGATCTGCGCGCGGGCGTCCTCGTAGGCGTCGGTGGCCTCCTCCGACAGCTGATGCGCGCCGCGGTGCACGGCGGAATTACTCGCCAGCAGGAAGTCGCGTTCGGCGTCCAGTACCGCCAGCGGCCGCTGCGCGGTAGCCCCGGAATCCAGGTACACCAGCGGCTTCCCGTCCCGGACCGTACGGTTCAGGATCGGGAAGTCGGCCCGGATCCGGGCGACGTCGAAGGCGGGAAGGGTCGCGGTCATCTCAGGCTCCGGCTCCGGCGGTCTGGGTGAATTTCACATAGCCGTTGGCGTCGAGTTCCTCGGCGAGTTCCGGGCCGCCCTCGGCGACGATGCGGCCGCCCACGAAGACGTGCACGAACTGCGGCTGGATATAGCGCAGGATCCGGGTGTAGTGGGTGATCAGCAGGACCCCGCCGTTCTCCCGCTCCCGGTAGCGGTTCACGCCCTCGGAGACGATCCGCAGCGCGTCCACATCCAGGCCGGAATCGGTTTCGTCGAGGATGGCGATCTTCGGCTTGAGCAGGCCCAACTGCAGGATCTCGTGCCGCTTCTTCTCGCCACCGGAGAAGCCCTCGTTCACACTGCGATCGGCGAAGGCGGCGTCGATATCGAGTTCGTTCATCGACTCCTTCACCTCCTTGACCCAGTGCCGCAGCTTCGGCGCCTCACCGCGGACCGCGGTCGCCGCCGTACGCAGGAAGTTCGACATCGAGACACCGGGGACCTCCACCGGGTACTGCATGGCCAGGAACAGCCCGGCCCGCGCCCGCTCGTCCACCGACATCTCCAGCACATCTTCACCGTCGAGGGTGATAGAACCCGAGGTGACGGTGTACTTGGGATGCCCGGCGATGGCGTAGGACAGTGTCGACTTACCGGAGCCGTTGGGGCCCATGATGGCGTGCGTCTCGCCGGATTTCACGGTGAGGTTCACACCGTTGAGAATCTTGACGGTGTCCCCATCGGGGGTGGCGACCTCGGCGTGCAGGTCCTTGATTTCCAGGGTGGTCATAGGGTGTCGAATTCCTTCGGTGGTCTGGGAGGCCGGGTGGTCGGTCAGGCGCCGATCGCGGCGAGTTCGGCTTCGATGGCCGCCTCGAGCCGCTCGGCGACCTCACCGACTCCGATCTTGTGGATGATCTCGTGGAAGAAACCGCGCACCACCAGGCGGCGGGCGGCGTCTTCCGGAATACCGCGGGCACGCAGATAGAACAGCTGCTCGTCGTCGAACCGGCCGGTCGCCGAGGCGTGGCCCGCGCCGACGATCTCACCGGTCTCGATCTCCAGGTTCGGCACCGAATCGGCGCGGGCGCCGTCGGTGAGGACCAGGTTGCGGTTGATCTCGAACGTATCGGTTCCCTCGGCGGCGGCCCGGATCAGCACATCGCCGACCCAGACCGTGCGAGCGTCCCCCTTGGGCGAATCGGGATCACCCTGGAGCGCGCCCTTGTACAGCACGTTCGATTTGCAGTGCGGCACCGCGTGATCGATCAGCAGACGCTGTTCGAAATGCTGACCAGCGTCGGCGAAGTACAGGCCGAGCAGTTCGGCGTCACCGCCCGGGCCCGCGTAGCGGACATTGCCGGTGAGCCGGACCAGTTCGCCGCCGAGGGTGACCGCGGTATGCCGCAGTACCGCGTCGCGACCCACCAGGGCGTGGTGCGCGGTGGCGTGCACGACATCGTCGGCCCAGTCCTGGACCGCCACCACGGTCAGCTTGGCGCTGTCGCCGAGCACGAATTCGATGTTCTCGGCGTAGGTTCCACTACCGCGCTGGTCGATCACGACGGTCGCGACGGCGAATTCGGCCAACCGCACCTGCAGGTGACCGTAGGCGGTCTTCCCTTCACCCGGTCCGGTGATCCGCACGACGACGGGTTCGGCGACCTCGATCTCCTTACCCACCGAGATGACCGTCGCCTGTTCGAAGCCGGAGTACGCCTGGGCGGCGACCCGGTCGGACGGGGTACCGCCCTGCCCCAGGCGGGAATCTTCGCGACCCACGGTCTCCACGGTGACACCGGTGACCTGCCCGATCTCGACCCCGGCCCGCCCGTCGGCGGTGGCGGTGCCGTTGTGCAGGCCGCGCAGCCGGCGCAGCGGGGTGAACCGCCACACCTCGTCCTTACCGGAGGGGATTTCGAAGGCGTTCACATCGAAGGAGGTGAACACCTCCCCCTTGTTGATCGCCGGCTGGCGAGCCTCGGCGGCCTCGGCAACGTTGTCCAATGCCATCAGCCGACGGCTCCTTCCATCTGCAGTTCGATCAGCCGGTTGAGTTCCAGGGCGTACTCCATCGGGAGCTCCTTGGCGATGGGCTCGACGAAGCCGCGCACCACCATGGCCATCGCCTCGTCCTCGGTCATCCCGCGGCTCATGAGGTAGAACAGCTGCTCCTCGGACACCTTCGACACCGTCGCCTCGTGCCCCATGGTCACGTCGTCCTCGCGGATATCGACGTAAGGGTAGGTATCGGAACGGCTGATCGTGTCGACCAGCAGCGCATCGCATTTCACCGTCGACCTGGACCCGTGCGCGCCCTTGTTGACCTGCACCAGGCCGCGGTAGGAGGCACGGCCACCGCCGCGGGCCACCGATTTGGACACAATGGTCGAGGAGGTGTGCGGGGCCAGGTGCAACATCTTGGCGCCGGTGTCCTGGTGCTGCCCCTCACCGGCGAAGGCGACCGAGAGCACCTCGCCCTTGGCGTGCTCACCGGTCATCCAGACGGCCGGGTACTTCATGGTGACCTTGGAGCCGATATTGCCGTCGATCCACTCCATGGTGGCGCCCGCCTCGGCCTTGGCCCGCTTGGTGACCAGGTTGTAGACGTTGTTCGACCAGTTCTGGATGGTCGTGTAGCGACAGCGGCCGCCCTTCTTCACGATGATTTCGACGACCGCCGAGTGCAGCGAATCGGATTTGTAGATCGGCGCGGTGCAGCCCTCGACGTAGTGCACGTAGGCGCCCTCGTCGACGATGATCAGGGTCCGCTCGAACTGGCCCATGTTCTCGGTGTTGATCCGGAAGTAGGCCTGCAGCGGGATGTCGACGTGCACGCCGGGCGGCACATAGATGAAGGAGCCACCCGACCACACCGCAGTGTTCAGCGCGGAGAACTTGTTGTCCCCGGCCGGGATGACCGTGCCGAAGTACTCGCGGAAGATCTCCGGGTGCTCCTTCAACGCGGTATCGGTGTCGAGGAAGATGACGCCCTGCTGTTCCAGGTCCTCGCGGATCTGGTGGTACACGACTTCGCTCTCGTACTGTGCCGCGACACCGGAGACCAGCCGCTGCTTCTCCGCCTCCGGGATGCCCAGCTTGTCGTAGGTGTTGCGGATGTCCTCGGGCAGGTCCTCCCAGCTCTCGGCCTGCTTCTCGGTCGAGCGCACGAAGTACTTGATGTTGTCGAAGTCGATGCCGTCGAGGTTGGAGCCCCAGTTCGGCATGGGCTTGCGGTCGAAGATGCGCAGCGCCTTGAGCCGGTTCTCCAGCATCCAGGCCTGCTCGTCCTTCTTGGCCGAGATATCGCGAACGACCTCCTCGGAGAGACCACGCTGCGCGCTGGCTCCGGCCGCATCCGAGTCGGCCCAGCCGTAACCGTATTTACCCAGCGAGGCAATGGCCTCCTCCTGGGTGAGCGGTGGCACCTGGTCGGTGGTGGTCGTCATTCGGCGCTCCTTCCGGAGTCGTTCGGTGCGTCCGTTGCGGGCTGTGCAACGGTGGCAGGTGAAGCGTGCTTCGGTCGATCGGCGGCCGCCGTGGGCAGCACCGTCAGTGGTACGTGGGTGGTGCAGGCGCAGTCCCCGTTGGCGATGGTGGCCAGGCGCTGCACATGGGTACCGAGAACCTCCCGGAAGGCCGCGAGTTCGGCCTCGCACAATTCGGGGAATTCCTCGGCCACATGGGCGACCGGGCAGTGGTGCTGGCAGATCTGGACACCCGCGCCGACGCGGCGGGTACTCGCGGCGAACCCCGCGTCCGAGAGCGCCGTGGCGATCTCCTCGGCCTTGGCAGCCGTACCCGATTGCACGGAGCCCTCCGCGGTGGCGGGCTCGTCCGCCGCCGGCTCCGTACGGTGGCCGGGGAGCGGTTCGATCCCGTCGACCAGGGTCCGTGCGCGTTTACGGGCGAAAGCGGTGACCGCTTCCTCGCCGCCTATCTCGCGCAGCTGCCGGATGGCCGCACCGGCGAGATCGTCGTAGGCGTGACCGAGCATGCCGCGCCCGGCCGCGGTGAGCTGATACTGCTTGGCCGGCCGTCCGCGACCCTTCTGCTGCCAGGGCGCCGACCGTCCGGCGCGGGCCTGACCCGATTCGATGAGCGCGTCCAGATGCCGGCGTACCCCGGCGGGCGCCAGGCCCAGGGCACTGCCTATCGCGGTCGCGGTGATCGGTCCCTCCTCCAGCAGCAGCCGGACGATGGCGGCGCGGGTATGGCCTTCGCCGCCGGTCGCGGGCACGCCGACGGACCCGGTACCGGCCCGGTGACCAGCCCTTTCGTCCACATTCGGCAAACCCATAGTTTTCACAACATCAGTGTGGCGGAATTCGTTCCCGAAATCTAATAAGGGTGCCCTGAGCAGGCGGGTCGCCCGAACCGGCCACGTCCGGCCGGAGACGCCGAAATCGCCTGTTCGGACGAGAAAGTGCCGCTCGCGCCTCTCCTGCCGGATCAGTGCAGTGATGTGCTTCACTACGCCTGAACTCCGGACGGATCACGGGACCCCACGCCGAAGAATTGCTGCCCGGCTGCGCTCACGCCCGACGCTCCGCCGAGCGAACGAACCGCCGGGCTCTCCGGACCGGGCGCCCGGAAGCCGTTCGCGGAGCCACCGGCGTCGAACACCGCGCACCGGGCGCCGGATACCCACGGTAGCCAGAAGATGTCCGGCCCGGAAACGACGCCTCGGCACGCGTCCGGCCCGCCACACGATGCCGCGGCCCGGGCACCGGCAGCGCCCCCGGCGAACTAGTCTCGGTGACCGTGGCAGGACAGGCAGGCGCCCCGGGCGCAGTGGCGTCGCGCGAGCAGCGCGCACTGAAACTGGTGCGGCGCGCCCTCGGGCTCGACGTCCCGCCCTCGGATCACACCATCGCGATTCTGCACAGCGACGAATCCGAGGTCCCGGGGCTCGACCGCCGGGAGCGGGCCCAACTGGACCGGATCCGGCTGATGGGCGCCACCGGCACTGTGCTCATGGCGATCAGCGCCCTCGGTATCGGCGCGCAGCCGGTGCACCAGAATCCGACTTCGGGCATGCGGGTGCTGGGTATTTTCGCGCGGGCGCACACCGGATCACTGGCCATGTGCATGGTCGGCACGGTGACCGTGGTGCTGGCATGGCTGCTGCTGGGGCGGTTCGCCGTCGGCGGGATCGGCGGTTCCCCGCGGCACCGGCTCACCCGGCGCCAGTTCGACCGGACACTGCTGCTGTGGATCATCCCGCTGTGCGTGGCGCCGCCGATGTTCAGCAACGACGTCTACTCCTATCTGGCGCAGAGCGAGATCGCCGCCCGCGGGATCGACCCGTATCAGGAGGGCCCCGTCGCCGGGCTCGGTATCGACAATGTGCTCACCAACAATGTCCCCAACATCTGGCGTGAGACACCCGCGCCCTACGGACCGCTCTTCCTGTGGATAGGCCATGGGATCGCCGAGCTCACCGGGGAGAACATTCTGGCCGGGGTCTGGGTGCACCGGCTGCTGGCCCTGGCCGGGGTGGCGCTGATCGTCTGGGCGCTGCCACGACTGTCCGTGCGCTGCGGGGTGGCGCCGGTGAGCGCACTGTGGCTGGGTGTCGCGAACCCGCTGGTGCTGTTCCACCTGATCGGCGGGGTGCACAACGACGCGCTCATGCTCGGCCTGATGCTGGCCGGCCTGGAGTTCATGCTGCGCGCGATCCACGGGGTCCCCGGAGACGGCGGGCCACCTCCGCTGGACGGCCGCGGCTGGACCCTGCTGGTGGGCGGCGCGGTCGTGATCAGCCTGTCGTCCTCGGTGAAGGTCACCTCGATCATCGCGCTGGGCTTCGCGGGAATGGCCCTGGCCCGCCGCTGGGGGCCGGCGCTGCGGCCGATCCTGGCCGCGGCCGGATTACTCGGCCTGATCGCGGTGGTGGTGACCGTGGTGATCAGCATGGCGAGCGGTCTCGGGTTCGGTTGGCTCTACACCCTGAACACGGCGAACGCGGTGCGCAGCTGGATGTCGCTGCCCACCGCCCTGGGCATCGTCACCGGATTCGGGGGCGTCCTGCTCGGCCTCGGCGACCACACCACCGCGCTGCTCAGCATCACCCGGCCCATCGCCGCCGTGGTGGCGGGTTTCATCACGGTGCGAATGCTGGTCGCCACCTGGACCGGACGCCTGCATCCGGTCGGCGCGCTCGGGGTCTCGCTGGGCGCGATCGTGCTGCTGTTCCCGGTCGTCCAACCCTGGTATCTGCTGTGGGCCATCGTGCCGATGGCGGCCTGGGCCACCCGGCCCGCGTTCCGCGGCCCGGCGATCGGCATCTCCGCGGTGGTCAGTGTGATCCTCATGCCGCGCGGCGCCGACCTCGAGGTGTTCCAGATCGTGGGATCGGCGGTGGCCACCGTGATCGTGTCGCTGCTGTTCATCGTGGTCACCCGGAACTCACTGCCCTGGCGGGCGCAGCAGGGGGTGTCGGCCCCGTCACAGCCGGCCGGGGCCTACGGTGGGACCTCGTGACCGCTTCCCGGGTGCCCGCCGTACAGGTGGACCACGTCGCCAAACGCTACGGCGAGACGATCGCGGTGGACGGTATCGGTTTCACCATCGAACCCGCACAGGTTTTCGCCCTGCTCGGCCCGAACGGCGCCGGCAAAACCACCACGGTGGAGATGTGCGAGGGCTTCGTCCGCCCGGATTCGGGGCAGGTGCGGGTCCTGGGCCTGGACCCGATCGCCGATTCCGAGCGGCTGCGCCCGCGGATCGGAGTGATGTTGCAGGGCGGCGGCGCCTATCCGGGCGCACGTGCCGGAGAGATGCTGGATCTGGTCGCCTCCTATTCGGCGAACCCGCTGGACCCCGCGTGGCTGCTCGGCATGCTCGGCCTGGCCGACCACCGCCGCACCCCCTATCGCCGGCTCTCCGGTGGTCAGCAGCAGCGGCTCTCGCTGGCGTGCGCGCTGGTCGGCCGCCCGGAGATCGTCTTCCTCGACGAACCCACCGCGGGGATGGACGCACAGGCCCGGATCCTGGTGTGGGAGTTGATCGACGCACTGCGGCGCGACGGTGTCAGCGTCCTGCTCACCACCCATCTCATGGACGAGGCCGAGGAACTGGCCGATCACCTGGTGATCATCGACCACGGGCGCATCGTCGCCTCCGGTACGCCGGCCGAGGTCACCGCGCACGGTGCTGCCGGACAGTTGCGTTTCGCCGCGCCACCGCATCTGGACCTGGACCTGCTGCAGTCGGCGCTGCCGGAGGGATTCGCGCCGAAGGAGACCAGCCCCGGCTCGTATCTGGTGGAGGGCGAGATCAACCCGCAGGTGCTGGCCACGGTGACCGCCTGGTGCGCCCGGGTGGACG
Source organism: Nocardia rhamnosiphila NBRC 108938 (assembly GCF_000720425.1). GTDB lineage: Bacteria > Actinomycetota > Actinomycetes > Mycobacteriales > Mycobacteriaceae > Nocardia > Nocardia rhamnosiphila. The sequence continues at coordinate 161,141 of NZ_JOAJ01000003.1, forward strand.
TGCTCGCGACCGATATCCGGATCGACCAGCGCCGGCTCGAGGACGTCTTCCTGGAACTGACCGGACGGGACCTGCGCGCATGAGGCGATACCTCCGCCTTCGCTACGGCCTCCGCGGACCGCATCCATCAGCTTCGAGGGAGGCCTTGTGATGCGATACCTCCGCCTTCGCTACGGCCTCCGCGGACCGCATCCATCAGCTTCGAGGGAGGCCTTGTGACCAAGCCGGAGCTGACGGCCAATCGGTTCGAGCCGGGTACTTTCGCGCCCGCGCCCCGGCCCGCGCCGCGGGTGGCCATGTTGCTCGCGCAGACCCGGCTCGATCTGGTGCTGTTGCTGCGCAACGGCGAACAGCTGCTGCTCACCATGTTCATTCCGGTGACGCTGCTGATCGGGCTGGCGCTGTTGCCCTTCGGCGACATGGGCCCGGACAAGATCGACAAGATCGTACCCGCGGTGATGATGGTGGCGGTGATGTCGACCGCGTTCACGGGCCAGGCCATCGCCATCGGTTTCGACCGCCGCTACGGGGCGCTCAAGCGGCTGGGCGCCACTCCCCTGCCGCGCTGGGGGATCATCGCGGGTAAGAGCGGGGCGGTCCTGCTGGTGGTGATCCTGCAGGCGGTGCTGCTGGGCCTGATCGGGGTGGCGCTGGGCTGGCGGCCGACACCGCTGGGGTTGCTGCTGGGCGCGGTGCTGATCGCGCTGGGTACCGCCACATTCGCGGCGATGGGCCTGCTGCTCGGCGGCACGCTCAAGGCCGAAGTGGTGCTGGCGCTGGCGAATATCCTCTGGTTCGTCATGCTCGGTATCGCCAGCGTGGTCTTCGCCTCCGACGAACTGCCCACCGCGGTACACACCCTGGTGCGCCTGGTCCCTTCCGGTGCGCTGGCGGTCGCGCTGGAACACGCGCTGAGCGGCGGCGTCGACTGGCTGGGAGTGGGCGCGCTGATTGTCTGGGGTACCGGCGCGGCCCTGCTCGCGGCCCGCTGGTTCCGCTTCGAATGATCTTCCACGACACGTTGTAGTAGTCCGGGTGCGGGCCGGCGGTGGCCGCCCGCTACCATCGGAACGTGCTGTATCGCGCATTCCTGCGACTCGTCGACCGGCTGCCGCTCCCCTCGCGGCGCACCCAGCTGCTGATCGCGCTGGCGGTGATCGCTTCCCAAGCCGGCATCGCCGTGACCGGCGCGATCGTCCGCGTCACCGCGTCGGGTCTGGGCTGCCCCACCTGGCCGCAGTGCTTCCCGGGAAGTTTCACCCCGATCGGGGTCTCCGAAGTGGCCGTGCTCCATCAAGCGGTGGAGTTCGGCAACCGCATGCTCACCTTCGCGGTGACACTGTGCGCGGCACTCATCGTTCTCGCGGTCACCCGGGCCCGGCGGCGGCGGGAAGTTCTCGTCTACGCCTGGCTCATGCCCGCCGGCACCGTCGTACAGGCGATCATCGGCGGTATCACGGTGCTGTCCGGGCTGCTGTGGTGGACCGTCGCGCTGCACCTGCTCGCATCCATGCTCATGGTGTGGGTGGCCTCGGTGATGTACGCGAAGATCGCCTCCCCCGACGACGGTGTCGACACCGTCCGTGCGCCCGCGCCCCTGCGCTGGTTGACCGCACTGAGCGGAATCGCCCTGGCCGGGGTGCTGATCGCGGGCACACTGGTGACCGGCGCCGGCCCGCATGCCGGCGACAAGAGCATCGAACGCCCGGTGGCCCGGCTCGAGGTGGAGATCGTGACGCTGGTGCATCTGCATTCGCAGCTGCTGATCGGCTACCTCGCGCTGCTGATCGGTCTCGCCTTCGGACTCTTCGCGACCGGTATCACCAAGCCGGTGCGCGACCGCCTGTTCGTTCTGCTCGGGCTGGTGCTCGCGCAGTCGATGGTCGGCATCGTCCAGTACTTCACCGACGTCCCGGCGGCGCTGGTCGCGATCCATGTCGGTGGCGCGGCCCTGTGCACCGCCGCGACCGCCGCGCTGTGGGCGTCCCTGCGTACCCGGGAACCCCTACCCGCCCCGGTCGTGGAACCGAGCGCCCAGCCGGCCTGAGGCGACCGCGCCGGAAGGTCGGCCGGACTCGCCTGAGCTCGGTCACCGGTCGCGTCGTTCGGCCGTGCGGATTCCCCGACCCCGCCGAGCCACTGCGGGCGGCTCGCATCCGTGATCACCGAACAGTCCGGCCGCCACGGATACACGTGACTACCCGGCTCGCGACGCCTCCCCGAACGGGCATCGCCGCCGGGCCGCCTCAGGTCGCGCTCGGCCCGTTCTGGTAGCTGCGCGCCACCAGCGCCGAAGTCAGATACCACAGACCCGTGGGGATCGCCGGATCGAATCCGGTGAGCATCCGGACCCGTTTGAGCCGGTAGTCGAGCGTATTGGTGTGCATATGCATCAGCCGGGCGGTGCGCTGCCGATTGAAATTGTTGGCGATGTGCTGGCGCAGCGTTTCCAGCAGTTCGGGATGTTCGTCGAGCGGATCGAGGATGGCGCTCAGGTGCTCGCGGGCCGGGCCCGGCCGGGTGATCTGGAATTCCAGGGCCAGATCGGTGAACCGGTGCAGACCGCCGCCGTCGGTGATGCGCTGCACGGTGTCGAGGAGTTCATGAGCGCGGTCGGTGGCATCGGGGATCTCGGCGGTGGCCGCGGTGACGACGGTGCCCGTGACGGGCACCTGCGCCGCCTGCGCCAGGCGCGCGATCAACTCGTCCAAGGTGTCCTCGGGGAAAGCGTCCGCGGGCAACAGCACCGTGCCGCCGTCGATACTGAGCAGCGACAGCGCCTTCTCCCCGCAACTGCGGGCGAGCTCGGCCTGGACGCGGCGCAGTTTGCGCCGGGCGACGATCCGGCCGTCGACCTGCGGCGCGGATTCGTCCGGATGCGGCGCCAGCGCCAACGCCAGCACCTGGTACGCCTCGGCGATCTCGATCCCGCATTCCCGGGCCATGGTGGCGGTACTGTGCCCACCGAGCAGCGCGGAGGTCAGCGTGTGCACCGCGGTGTGGTGTTCGGAGACCACCCCCCGGTATTCGCCGACATAGGCCAGCGCCACCTCCGAGGTGATCGTGTCCAGGATTTCCAGCATCCGGCGGGCGGTGTCGACCAGGGTCGCCGAATCGGCCGGCCCCGCGGTGACCATGATGCGATCGAATCCGAGTTTGAAACCCTCGTGGATGGCATGGTTGATCGTGTCGATCGGGATGCCCTCGCGAGCCCATTCGGCGGCGGCTTCCCGGACCTGTTCGATCTTTTCCGGCAGCTCGCGGCCATCGAGCCGGCTCACCGTGAGTTCCAGGCAGAGCCGGGTGACCGCGGTGACATCGCCCTGGAGCGCGTCGCCCGGAAGGGTCCCGCAGGGCGCCACGTGTTCGACGAAATGACCGACCATCTGACGCGACAGGGTCGATACGTCCCGCAGGTGGTTCGAGATCGGACGGCCGGACACCGTGAGTCTGGAACGGGTCGGACTGCTGACCGTCATATCGGCTCCTTCTACCCCGGGGCTGACGCTCGAGGCACTAACGGTAGCGCGAACCGGTTACTCGTCAGTAGTTTTTGATCGGGAAACTGTTCGAGCTACCTGCGGCCCGGGCGCGCGACCTGTGAGCACCCACAGGTGTCAGTTCTCGTTGCGAGCCTTCGGAAATCGTGTCTGACCGGCGACCCAGCCGGCCATCTTCGCCCAGTGACCGGTCCGCGGCGTGGTACGTGCCACCAGATCGCGTTCCCAGCCCTCGGCGGCGGTGAGCCCATCCACCGCGTCGATCACAGCCTGCGCGGTGGCGGTATCGGCGACCATCCGATCTCCGAGAACACCGTCGGAACCGACCAGGGTGAGCCGCACACCCCGGCGGCCCACCGGCTGCGGCACGGCCTCGGCCGAACCCCCGTGCGCGGCGACGAACTTACGCACCGACTCGACGATCTCCCGGGGAGCGGCGACGGTGGCGGTAACGGAATCTGCACTCATGGCGAGGAGTTTACCGGCGAGTAGGTCGGCGCCGCCGGACCCGGTCCGAACCACCCGGTCGCCACGGCGGCGGCCTTCGGCACCGCCGCGGCGGACCCCTGTTTTCCGGGTGCGGGCACCGGTGTAGAACTGGACCCATGCGCGCGATCCAGGTAGACCGGCACGGCGGTCCGGAAGTGCTGACCCTCGCCGAGGTTCCCGATCCGGAGCCCGGGCCGAATCAGCTACTGGTCGATATCGATGCCGTCGGCGTCAATTTCATCGATACCTATTTCCGCACCGGTACCTATCCGCGCCCGGTGCCCTACATTCCGGGTTCCGAGGGCACCGGAGTGGTGGCCGAAATCGGCTCCGACGTCACCGAATTCGCGGTCGGCGACCGGGTGGCGTGGGCGGCGGGGCCGAGCAGCTACGCCCCGCGCGCGGTGGTGGACGAGGCGGTCGCGGTCGCGGTACCCGGCGATATCGATCCGGCGGTGGCGGCCTCGGCCCTGCTGCAGGGTATGACGGCGCACTATCTGATCGAATCGGTCTACCGCCCTGAACCGGGCGAGACGATCCTGGTGCACGCGGGCGCCGGCGGGGTCGGGCTGCTGCTCACCCAGCTGGCCGTGGCGCGCGATATCCGGGTGATCACCACGGTGTCCACCGACGAGAAGGAGGCCCTGTCGCGCGGCGCCGGCGCCTGGGAGGTGCTGCGCTACGGCGACGATCTCGCCGAGCGGGTCCGTGAACTGACCGGCGGCGAGGGTGTCGCGGCGGTCTACGACGGCGTGGGCGCGGCCACCTTCGACGCCAGCCTCGCCGCGCTGCGGGTCCGCGGCACGCTGGCACTGTTCGGCGCGGCCAGCGGCCCGGTCCCGCCGGTCGATCTGCAACGGCTCAACGCGGCCGGGTCGGTATTCGTGACCCGCCCCAATATCGCCCACTACACCCGCGATCGCGCCGAGCTGGACTGGCGGGCCGGCGATATCTTCGAGGCCGTCGCCGACGGCTCGCTCACCGTCCGCGTCGGCGCCACCTATCCGCTGGCCGAGGCCGAACAGGCGCATCGCGATCTGGAGAGCCGTAAGACCACCGGCTCGATCGTGCTGCTGCCCTGATCCGTTCGACCGGGCGCGGTCTCAGTAGTCGCGCCCGGTCAAGCCGCGATAGACGAAGCGCGTCAGGCTTGCCACGGCTTCGTCGTCCGCGATCTGCACCGCGCCGTCCTCGACCCCGGCCGCGATGGCCTGGACGAGATAGAACATCATCGCCAGACTGGTGTCGACCGTGCCGGGCAGCGTCATCCCCTGCGCCATCAGACCGTCCAGATGGTCGGCGATATCCCGGCGCTGTTCCGCGCCGAATTGCGCTATCTCGCGGGCGAATTCCTCGTTGACAAGGGCAGCCTGCCCCATCGCCCGCATGATCACGGCGTGCTCGCGGGCGAAGTGCCAGAAGCCGGCGATATGGAACCGGACGGCGTCGGGGTCGCTGAAATCCGGATTGTGCTCGGCCTGCCCGGCCTGTTCGTCCCCGGCCTCCCCCAGATCGGCGAGCAGCGCCCGGAGCAGTTCTTCTTTGCTCGCGAAATGGTTGTAGAACGACCCCGCCGACCGGCCTGCCGCCGCCGTGATGTCGGTGATCTTGGTGTTCAGATAGCCGCGCTCCGCGAAGACCCGCCGCGCGGCCGCCTTGAGCGCCAGCTCTGTTTCTTCCGCCCGTTCGCGCCGGCTCGATCCCACCGACCTCACCTCCTTGACACGGCAACCTACCAACCTCAATACTGAATGTAGATTCACTGAATCTAAATTCACTCAACTTGTCGATCAGGAGCTCTCATGTCGCCTTCCGTCCTCATCGCCGGCGCCGGCCCCACCGGCCTCACCCTCGCCCTGGATCTGGCCCGCCGGAACATCGCCGTGCGTATCGTCGACAAGGCCGTCGAGTTCTGCCCCGGATCGCGCGGTGACGGCATCCAGCCGCGGTCGCTCGAAGTGTTCGACGATCTGGGGGTACTCGAGGCCGTGCGGGCAGCGGGCGCCCCGGCGCCGGTCATGCGGGCCTATTTCGACGGGCAGCCGGTCGGCGAGCACCGGATGGCCGAGCCCGTCGATCCCACCCCGGCGGTCCCCTACCCCAACAGCTGGTTTCTCGGACAGGCGCAGACCGAGGCGATCCTGCGGACCCGGCTGGCGGAGTTCGGTGTGCGGGTAGAACTCGGCACGACGCTCCTGTCGTTCACCCAGGACGACTCGAGTGTCACGGCGCGCCTGTCGAGCGACCGGGGCACGGAAACCCTGCGGGTCGCCTACCTGGTCGGCGCCGACGGCGGCGGCAGTACCGTCCGTAAACAGGCAGGGATCGCGTTCGAGGGAACCACCGACGAATCACTGCGGATGCTGCTCGGTGATGTCCGGGCCGACGCCCTCGACCACAACTACGGCTACTGGTTCGCCGCAGCCGCCGAGCCGACCCGGGGCGTCGCGCTGTCGCCGCTTCCGGGCGGGCGTCATTTCCAGTTCGCCGCGCCCTTCGCCGACGGCACCGAACCCACCCTGGAGACATTGCAGACAGCCATCGATCGCTGGTCGGGACGCAGCGATATCACCCTGACCGATCTGATCTGGACAACGGTCTGGCGGCCCAATATCCGGCTCGCCGGGCGATTCCGGGCCGGGCGCGTGCTGCTGGCGGGCGACGCCGCGCATGTGCACCCGCCCACCGGCGGGCAGGGTATGAACACCGGCCTCCAGGACGCCTACAACCTGGGCTGGAAACTCGCGGCCGCGCTGGCCGGCGACGAGGAGCCGCTGTGGACCTACGAACCGGAACGCCGCACGGTCGCGGCCCGGGTGCTCGGTATCAGCTCCGCGCTGCTCGGCAAGCTCGTCGACGGGGCGGAAGACGCCATGGAACGCGGCGCGGAGACCCGCCAGCTCGACATCAGCTACCGCGACCCGGCCGACACCCGACCCGTCGCGGCCGGCGACCGCGCCCCCGACGCGCCGCTGAAAGGTGCCGATGGCCGGCCGCTGCGGCTGTTCGATCTCTTTCGCGGGCCGCACGCGACCCTGCTCTGCTTCGGCGCCACGGGCGAGTTGCCCGGGTTGCCCGGCACCCGGAGTTATGCGGTGGTCGAGCCGGGCGCCCCGGTCTCCGGTCCCGCGGTGATCGACGTCGAGGGTCACGCCCGCGCCGCCTACCACGCCGGCGCGGGGACTCGGATCCTGATTCGCCCGGACGGCTATATCGGGCAGGTCGGTTGACGGCGGACCGACTCCGGCAGGCCACCCCGAAAGCAGGCGCCGGTGCGGCTCACCAGGGTGGTGCCGGGGGTTCAGCCGAAGAAGACGTCACCCAGCGTGGTCCAGCCGAGTACCGAATCGACGGCCAGGCCGCAGAACACCACCGCGAGGTAGTTGTTGGACTGGAGGAACAGCCGCAGCGGTTTGACCGATTCGCCCCGGCGCACCCCGGCGTAGAGCTGGTGGGCCATCAGCAGGAACCAGGCGCCGGCGACCAGGGCCACCGCCGTGTAGATCACCCCGGTGGCCGGGACCAGTGCCAGCGTGGTGAGCACGGTCAGCCAGGTGTAGATGACGATCTGTTTGGTGACGGTCCGCTCGGTGGCGACCACCGGCAGCATCGGCACCCCGGCCGCGCGGTAGTCCTCCTTGTAGCGCATGGCCAGCGCCCAGGTGTGCGGCGGCGTCCAGAAGAAGATCACCCCGAACAGCGCCAGGGCGGGCCAGCCGATGGTGCCGGTGACCGCCGACCAGCCGACGAGCGCGGGCATACACCCGGCCGCGCCGCCCCAGACCACGTTCTGCGAGGTACGCCGTTTGAGGCCGAGGGTGTACACGAAAACGTAGAACAGGATGGTCGCGACGACGAGCACACCGCTGAGCAGATTGGCCTGCCACCACAGCCAGGCGAACGAGCCGATACCCAGGACGACCCCGAAGACGAAGGCGTGCGAGGTCGGGACCGCGTCTCGGGCGAGCGGCCGTTTGGCGGTCCGCTTCATCACCTTGTCGATATCGGCGTCGGCGACGCAGTTGAGCGTATTGGCGCTGGCCGCGCCCATCCAGCCGCCGAACAGGGTGGCCAGGATCAGCCGGATATCGACCGTGCCCCGGTCGGCCAGCAACATCGTGGGGATGGTGGCCACCAGCAACAGTTCGATGACGCGCGGTTTGGTGAGCGCGATATAGGCGAGCGGACGGCGGGCGACGCGGGCGAGTTTCTCACTGCCGAGGACGCGGTCCGCGGGTGCCGGAGCGGAATCGTGGGCGCCGCCGACCCCCGTGTCATGACCGATCCGCACTATCTCTCCTCGCACGCTGTGCTTCCGCATCCGGTTTGGGAAGGAGCAGCGCGCGGCTGCGACGCGGCTACTACTACAGACGATGGTAGACCCACGCCCGGTGCGCGCCGCCGCTCGCCCCTGCGCTCGACCCGGACGCCGCGCTCCCCGGGTGTGCCGGTGCGGCCGGACACCGCGGCCATCCGGGGAACGACCGGCTCGCGCGACTGGCCGGGGGGCGTGCACCGGGGGCGGCCGGTCGCAATTAGGGTAGGGGGTGTATGCGGCGCCACAGTCACCGCGCCGCACCGGTTCGCCACCCCGCCCGCCCCCAATTTCGACGCCTCGAAATGTCAGGAGAAACACGGTCGTGTCAGTGACAGACGACATCCGCGCCCTCACCCAGCCGCACCTTCCGGACGACTGGACGGATCTGGACACCAAAGCTGTCGACACCGTCCGGGTCCTGGCCGCCGACGCGGTGCAGGCCGCGGGCAACGGCCACCCCGGTACCGCCATGAGCCTGGCGCCGCTGGCCTACACGCTGTTCCAGCGCACCATGCGGCACGACCCCGCCGACCCCGAGTGGGTGGGCCGCGACCGGTTCGTCCTGTCCTGCGGACACTCCAGCCTGACCCTCTACATCCAGCTGTACCTGGCCGGTTTCGGCCTGGAACTCGACGATCTGCGCAACCTGCGTAAATGGGGTTCGCTGACACCGGGCCACCCGGAGTACCGGCACACCAAGGGCGTGGAGATCACCACCGGCCCGCTGGGCCAGGGCCTGGCCTCGGCGGTGGGTATGGCCATGGCCGCCCGTCGTGAGCGCGGCCTGTTCGACGCCGAAGCCGAGGCCGGGGCCAGCCCGTTCGATCACCACATCTACGTGATCGCCTCCGACGGCGATATGGAAGAGGGCGTCACCTCCGAGGCCTCCTCCCTGGCGGGCACCCAGCAGCTCGGCAACCTGGTGGTGATCTACGACGACAACAAGATCTCCATCGAGGACGACACCACCATCGCCTTCACCGAGGACGTGGCGGCGCGGTACGCGGCCTACGGCTGGCATGTGGAGGTGGTGGAGGGCGGCGAGGACGTCGTCGCGATCGAGTCGGCGCTGGCGGCGGCCAAGGCCGAGATCGGTAGGCCGTCGCTGATCCTGCTGCGCACCATCATCGGTTACCCGGCCCCGAACAAGATGAACACCGGTGCCGCGCACGGCGCCGCGCTCGGCCCCGACGAGGTGGCCGGCACCAAGCGCGCCCTCGGTTTCGATCCCGAGCAGAGCTTCCAGGTCGCCGACGAGGTCATCGCGCACACCCGCAAGGCCGCCGAACGCGGCGCGCGGGCGCACGCGGACTGGACCGTCGAGTTCGACGCCTGGGCCCAGCGCGCACCCGAGGCCAAGGCGCTGTTCGACCGGCTGTTCAACGGACAGCTGCCGGAGGGCTGGGACAAGGGCCTGCCCACCTGGGAGCCCGACGCGAAGGGCCTGGCCACCCGGAAGGCTTCGGCCAAGGTACTGAGCGCCCTGGGCCCGGTGCTGCCGGAGCTGTGGGGCGGATCGGCCGACCTCGCCGAATCGAACAACACCACCATCCCGGATTCGCTCAGCTTCGGCCCCGAGGCCATTTCGACCGGTATGTGGAAGGCGAGCCCCTACGGCCGGACCCTGCACTTCGGCGTCCGTGAGCACGCCATGGGTTCCATCCTCAACGGCATCGCCCTGCACGGCCCCACCCGGCCCTACGGTGGCACCTTCCTGGTGTTCAGCGATTACATGCGCCCGGCCGTCCGCCTGGCCGCGCTGATGCGGGTGCCGGTCACCTATGTCTGGACCCACGATTCGATCGGTCTCGGCGAGGACGGTCCGACCCACCAGCCCATCGAGCATCTGGCCGCGCTGCGCGCCATCCCGGGTCTTTCGGTGGTGCGTCCCGGCGACGCCAACGAAACCGCCTACGCCTGGCGCACCGTGATCGAGAAACACAGCGGTAAGCACAATTCCCCGTTCGTCTCCAGCGACGCCGTGGGCACCGGCGGCCCGGCCGCACTGGCCCTGACCCGCCAGGACCTCCCGGTCCAGGAGGGCACCAGCCTCGAGGGCGTCGCCAAGGGCGGCTACATCCTGGCCGAGGCCTCCACCGGCGTACCGCAGGTGATCCTGATCGGTACGGGCTCCGAGCTCCAGCTCGCCGTCGCCGCCCGCACTACGCTGGAGGAGCAGGGCATCGGTACCCGGGTGGTCTCGATGCCGTGCGTGGAGTGGTTCGACGCGCAGGACAAGGCGTATCGCGACGAGGTGCTGCCCCCGGCGGTCGCCGCGCGCGTCGTCGTCGAGGCCGGTATCGCGATGCCGTGGCACCGGTTCACCGGCGACGCGGGCGAGATCGTTTCGATCGAGCATTTCGGCGCCTCGGCCGATTACAAGACCCTGTTCCGCGAGTTCGGCTTCACGCCGGAGGCTGTCGTCGCCGCTGCGCAGCGCACGCTCGACAATGTGAAGGGATAAGGGCCCATGGCACAGAACGAGAACATCGCCGCCCTGGCCGCGGCCGGGGTATCGGTGTGGCTGGACGATCTGTCCCGCGATCGGATCAATTCCGGCAACCTGGCCGAACTGATCGCTACCCGCGGGGTCGTCGGAGTCACCACCAACCCCACCATTTTCCAGGGCGCCCTCAGCAAGGGCCATGCCTACGACCAACAGGTCCGTGAGCTGGCCGCCCGCGGCGCCGATGTCGACGCCGCGATCCGCACCATCACCACCGATGACGTCCGCGCGGCCTGCGATGTGCTGGCCCCGGTGTTCGAACGGACCGGCGGAGTCGACGGCCGGGTCTCCATCGAGGTGGATCCGCGGATGGCCTTCGACGCCGACAAGACCGCCGCCCAGGCGGTGGAACTGTGGAAGATCGTCGACCGGCCGAACCTGTTCATCAAGATCCCGGCCACCGAGGCGGGCCTGCCCGCCATCACCGCGGTGATCGAGGAGGGCATCAGCGTGAACGTCACGCTGATCTTCTCGGTGCAGCGCTACCGGGCGGTCATGGGTGCCTACCTCGACGGGCTGCGCAAGGCGCGGGTCGCCGGGCACGATCTCGGCAAGATCCATTCGGTGGCGTCGTTCTTCGTCTCGCGGGTGGACACCGAGATCGACAAACGCCTCGAGGCGATCGGCACCCCGGAGGCGCTGGCACTGCGCGGTAAGGCCGGCGTGGCCAACGCCCGCCTCGCCTACGCCGAGTACGAGGACGTTTTCGCCCCGGGCGGCAACCACGTCTCCACCTACAATCACCTGGCCTCGGCCGGGGCCAACCGGCAGCGGCCGCTGTGGGCGTCCACCGGTGTGAAGAACCCCGACTACCCGGACACCCTCTACGTGACCGAACTGGTCGCGGCGAACACGGTGAACACGCTGCCGGAGAAGACGCTCGAGGCCGTCGCCGATCACGGCGAGGTCCGCGGCGACACCGTCTCCGGTACGGCCGCCGAAGCCGCCGAGGTCTTCGATCGGCTGCGGGCTGCCGGTATCGATCTCGACGACGTCTTCGCCGTGCTCGAACGCGAGGGCGTGGACAAGTTCGAGAAGTCCTGGGAGGAACTGCTGGAGGCCACCACGGCCGAACTCCAGTCTGCTGTATCGACGGCGTCCTCCGCGGGTCCCTCCGTGGCCACGCAGGCTACCTCCTCCGGGCCCGACGCTGCGGACGCGGGAGGTAACTGACTCAGATGGCCGGCGCTCCGGAGAGCACACAGACGGCATCCGGCACACCGTGGCGTAACCCGCTGCGGGACGGCCGGGACAAACGGATTCCGCGGATCGCGGGCCCGTGCAGCATGGTGATCTTCGGGGTGACCGGAGATCTGTCCCGGCGCAAACTCATGCCGGCCATCTACGATCTGGCGAACCGGGGGCTGCTGCCCCCGGGTTTCGCGCTGGTCGGATTCGCCCGCCGGGAGATGTCGGACCGGGATTTCGGCGATATCGTGCACGAGGCCGTCCGCGAACACGCGCGCACCCCGTTCCGCCAGGAGGTCTGGGACCATCTGGCCGAGGGATTCCGGTTCGTACAGGGGACCTTCGAGGACGGCGAGGCGTTCGGCCGCCTCGCCGAAACCCTCGCCCGGCTCGACGACGAGCGCGGCACCGGCGGTAACCACGCCTTCTACCTGTCGATTCCGCCGAACACCTTCCCGGTGGTGCTGGACCAGCTGCACCGCCACCGGCTGACCAGTTCGGCGGCCGCACTCGGCCGCGCGCCATGGCGGCGGGTCGTGATCGAGAAGCCGTTCGGGCACGATCTCGACAGCGCGCACGAGTTGAACGCCCTGGTGAACCGGGTGTTCCCCGAGGAGACGGTCTTCCGGATCGACCACTATCTCGGCAAGGAGACGGTGCAGAACATCCTGGCGCTGCGTTTCGCCAACCAGCTCTTCGATCCGATCTGGAACGCCAACTACGTCGACCACGTCCAGATCACCATGGCCGAGGACATCGGTCTGGGCGGCCGGGCCGGGTACTACGACGGTATCGGCGCCGCCCGCGACGTGATCCAGAACCACCTGCTGCAGTTGCTCGCGCTCACCGCCATGGAGGAGCCGATCAGCTTCGAACCCCGTCAGTTGCAGAACGAGAAGATCAAGGTCCTCTCGGCCACCAAACTCGTGGAACCGCTCGATGAGACCACCGCCCGCGGCCAGTACGCGGCCGGCTGGCAGGGCGGCCAGGAAGTGGTGGGCCTGCTGGACGAGGAGGGTTTCGATCCGCAGTCGCGCACCGAGACCTACGCCGCGCTGACCCTCGAGGTCGATACCCGGCGCTGGGCGGGCGTGCCCTTCTATCTGCGCACCGGGAAACGCCTCGGCCGCCGGGTCACCGAGATCGCGGTGGTGTTCAAACGCGCCCCCCATCTGCCCTTCGATCAGACCATGACCGAGGAGCTCGGCGAGAACGCACTCGTCATCCGGGTGCAGCCGGATGAGGGCATCACCATGCGGTTCGGGTCGAAGGTGCCCGGGTCGTCGATGGAAGTGCGCGATGTGAACATGGATTTCAGCTACGGCGAGGCGTTCACCGAATCGTCCCCGGAGGCCTACGAGCGGCTGATCCTGGATGTGCTGCTCGGCGAGCCCTCCCTGTTCCCGGTCAACGCGGAGGTCGAATTGTCCTGGCGCATCCTGGATCCGGTACTGGCCCACTGGGCCGCCGACGGGAAACCCGAACAGTACGAGGCCGGGACCTGGGGCCCGGATTCCGCCGACGCGATGCTGGCCCGCACCGGCCGGGAATGGCGGCGGCCGTGATCATCGATATCCCCGACACCACGACCGGCGCGGTCACCAAACGCCTGGTGCAGCTGCGCGAGAGCAACGGTGTGATCACCATGGGCCGGGTGCTGACCCTGGTGGTGTGCACACTGGACAGTTCCGAGGCCGAGGAGGCCATCGACGCCGCCAACGACGCCAGCCGCGAACACCCCTGCCGGGTGGTGGTTCTCGCACGCGGCGACCGGTCGGCACCGACCCGGTTGGACGCGCAGATCCGCGTCGGCGGGGACGCCGGCGCCGCCGAGGTCATCGTGCTGCGCCTGCAGGGGCAGCTGGTGAATCACGAGAACAGTGTGGTGATCCCGTTCCTGCTGCCCGATACCCCGGTGGTGGCGTGGTGGCCGCGGGGCGCCCCGGACTTCCCGTCCCGGGATTCGGTGGGCCGGTTGGCGACCCGGCGGATCACCGACGCCACCTTCGCCCCCGACCCGCAGGCGACCATCAAGAAACGTCGCGGCTCCTACGCGCCCGGTGATTCCGATCTGGCGTGGAGCCGGATCACCTATTGGCGGGCATTGCTGGCCGCCGCGATGGACGAACCACCGTTCGAGCCCGTCCAGTCGGTGTCCGTCTCGGGTCTGCGCGACGAGCCCGCGCTGGATATGCTCGCGGGCTGGCTGGCCCGGCGACTGGGCTGCCCCGTGTACCGGCAGACCGGGGAGCTGCGGGTGGAGTTGCGCCGGAAGTCGGTGTCCATCGCCATCGCCCGCCCGCAGACCGGTGTCACCGCCACCCTGACCCGCACCGGCGATCCCGTGCAGCGAATTGCGCTGGCGCGCCGCGAGACCCGCGACTGCCTGGCCGAGGAATTGCGCCGGCTGGACGCGGACGAGATCTATGCCGAGGCCCTGGCCGGAATCGAAGGGGTTACCTATGACCACTAGCTCCGCAGCCGCCGTCGAAATCCATGCCGACGGTGACGCCCTGACCACCGCCGCCGCCCGGCTGTTCGTCGAGGTCCTGGTGGCCGCGCAGGCCGAACGCGGTGCGGCGTCGGTGGTGGTGACCGGCGGCGGGACCGGTATCACCCTGCTCGAGAAGGTCCGGGACGATCCGGGCGCTCTCGACTGGTCGAAACTCGATGTGTTCTGGGGTGATGAACGTTTCGTGCCCGCCGGGGATCCGGAGCGCAACGAACTCCAGGCGCACCGGGCGCTGCTGGACCACGTCCCGGTGGACCCGGCCCGGATCCACGCCGTGGCCACCTCCGACGGCGAATACCCCGACCCCGTCGAGGCCGCCGCCGAATACGCCACCGCCGTACGCGCCCATCTCGCCGCCCACGGCGCGTTCGACCTGCACCTGCTCGGGATGGGCCCGGATGGGCACATCAATTCGCTGTTCCCCGGTCATACCGACGCGATCGGAGAGGAACACGAATACGCCGTCGCGGTCACCGATTCCCCCAAACCACCGCCGGTGCGGGTCACGCTGACCTACCCGGCGATCCGCCGTTCCCGTCATGTGGTCCTGGTGGTCTCCGGCTCCGGGAAGGCCGAGGCCGTCGCGGCGGCGGTGAACGGGGCCGAGCCCTTGGAGGTCCCGGCGGCCGGCGCGCACGGTGCGGAGTCGACCACCTGGCTGCTGGATGAGGACGCCGCCGCCGGATTACGCTGACCGCGGCTCGACGGTCGCCGGCGGTTGCGCGCGCACCGCGGGAGCGGTGGCTGCGTTCGAGCTGCCGGCCCGGGCGGTGGTGAGGACGACGCCGATCGCCAGGACGAACGCTGCCAGCGCGCAACCGGTCCGGAGGAAGTGGAACATCTCCCAGCGGTGCAGGACCTCGGCGTAGTCGGCCGGTGGAGTTCCCACGGCCCACTGCTTGATGTGCTGGTTGATCGGGACGTTCCCGAATCGGGTCACCAGGAAAGAGGTGATCACGAGCGCCGACGCGCAGCCGGCGAGCAGGCGCAGCCGCCCGCTCGATCGCACGGCCAGCACCAGTGTGCTCAATACGGCAAGACCCATCAGCGACTGCACGACCGGACCGTTCACCCGCATCAGCGCGGTATGGAACGTGAAACGGACGTCGAGCGGGACCTCACGAAACGCGTACAGCACGTTCACCGCCCCGTAGCCGAAGGCCCCGGCCAGCAATCCGGGAAACAGGAGCGCAGCCGCGCGTATGGGTGTCGACCACATCGGAAACTCCCTTTCGGTATCGCAACAGTGAGTTGCGTTATCGTCAGCATGCCCGCCGTTCGCAGATAACGCAACAAGGAGTTGCAATGAATGCCGCATCCCTCGGCCGCGGGCCCAAGGTTCGCGCCGCCGTCTTGGCCGCGACCGTCGCCGAGCTGGGTGAGCACGGATATGCCGCGTTCACCATCGAGAACGTCGCGCGGCGCACCGGCGTGCACAAGACCACCGTCTACCGCCGCTGGCCCGACCGCGACACCCTGATCACCGAGGCACTGAGCGAGAGCGTCGCCACGGAACTCCCCATTCCCGACACCGGTTCGATCGACGACGACCTACCCGCGCTGGCCCGCGGCCTGGTCGAATGGATCACCAGCCCGGCCGGCCGGGCGGTCCTCGCGGTGATGCCGACCGGGCCCACCGGCGCACCGACCCCGTCGGATCCTGTTCGGCACGTCTTCCGGGACCGCATCCGCCGAGCGCTCCCGCCGGTCGCCCGGGCCGTCGCGCGCGGTGAGCTGCCGCCGCACACCGATCCCGCCGAATTGATCAAAGCCCTCGTGGCGCCCATCTACTTGCGAGTCGCGATCACCGGCGAAAAGGTGGACGACCGCACCGCCGACAGGGCGGCGGCGGTGGCGCTCACCGCCGCGCGCGCCGGCCTCTTCGCCGAGGATCCGCCGCCACGACGGTGACCGCCGGAATCCACATCTCGGGCACCATGTCCGGCCGAATACCCCGGACGCTTCCGACTGCCCGGGCGCGAACGGAATCGCGTCGGCGACGGCACACCGCACACCCTGTCGCCGGGTTCCGCGCCACCGGGCGTCGCGACCAGCAGGAGCCGCCGGGACGCGGTCGCCGGGAGGGCGAGCGGGACTCGGGCGGCACCCGGCGTCGGTCCGGGATCGTCTCTCAGTCGGTCGGCGTAGCTCCCGGGCGGGGCAATCCCAGCGATGCCACGAGGTCCAGCATTTCCGCATGGTGCAGCGCCGCGGGATCCCGCGCGACCGGATGGATATGGCCGTCGATCTCCAGGGCCACCAAACCGTGCATACGACCCCACACCCGGAGTGCCAGCGCCGCCGTGGCCGGGGTCACCTCCGGGATGTCCTCGCGAACCTTCGCCACATAGTCGGGGTGCAGCTCGGCCCAGGAGCTGCTCTCGGACAGTGACGGTTCGGTGGCGGCCACCAGCCGGGTGAGTTCGCGGCAGACGCGGCGCGCGGCGCGGTCCACCGGGCCGTCCTCCGGCGGACGGTAGCCGGGGACGGGTTGCCCGTAGAACAGCCGGAATCCTTCCGGGTTCGCCAGCGCCCAGGTGCGCAGCGCACGACCCCAGGCCACCAGTCTGCCCGCCGGATCGCGCTCGGGCACGGCGTCGACCGCCGACCGCAGTGACGCCGCCAAAGATTCGCCGATACCCCGGATCAGCGCGGTGATCAGATCGTCCCGGGTCGGAAAGTAGCTGTAGATGGCACGCGCGGTCATGCCCATCTCCCGGGCGATACCGCGTAGCGAAATCGCGCCCGGCCCTTCCTCGGCCATCTGTCGCAGCGCGATCGATTCGATCTCGCGCGTGGTTTCCGCGCGCAGCCGCGCCCGGCGGCTCGGCACGCCCGTATCGGTCTCGACCACCTTGACAGGATACAGAGCATCAATACTCTTATCCGTGTCATTACTACACGCCGTGTACTAACAGATCGGAATCGTATGCCCGCCTATGTGATAGCCAATGTGGAGGTCCTCGACGAGGAGGCGGGCCGGGCCTACGCTCCAATCGCCCAGCAGTCGATACTCGAATACGGCGGCCGCTACCTGGTCGCCGGGCCCACCTCCGGCACCGTCGAAGGCAGCTGGGATCTACCCCGGCTGGTGATCATCGAATTCCCCCATATGGACCGGATCCGGGAGTGGTACGAGTCCCCCGGGTATCGCGAAGCCCGCCGGATCCGCGAGGGCAAGATGCGGATACGCCTGCTGTTCATCGAGGGCACCCCGCCCGAGGGCTTCACACTCCCGTCCTGAGTCCACGGTCGGCGGGGTGATGATCTGACATCAGTCCGGACGCGCCGAACATCGCCCGGCGTCCGGGGGCCCGAAAACAGCCACCACGCCGGGCACCGGCCAAGAGCACCTGCACCGGGCGCACAGCGGCCGCGTGGTCATCTGTTCCAGGGCGACCCGGAGACACAGACGATCCGCAGCCGCGGCAACGGCGCACCCGAGCGGTGCGACACGATGCGGTCCGGTAAACCACCCGGTCACCGATTCCGCCCCCTAGGCTGGTGCGGTGAGGACCCGGTGAGTATCCAGGACCCCGACCAGCGGTTCCGCGCGGAGATCGCGGCGCTGCGCGCCCCCGCGCCGACGCACTCCGATCAGGCCCTGCCCCCGGGGTTCACCGGGCCGGACTTCGTGGAGTTGTTCGAGGCCCAGGTGCTGAGCCGGCAGGCCGATCTCGCCGCACGGCGGCTGGGTGCGAGCGGGCGCGGCTTCTACAGCATCGGATCGTCGGGACACGAGGGCAATGTCGCGCTGTCGGCGGCGACCCGTATCACCGATCCGGTTCTGCCGCATTATCGTTCGGGCGCCTTCTTCGTCCATCGCGCCCGCCGTGCCGGCGTGACGGACCCGGTGCGCGATATCCTGCTGGGCGTGGTGGCCGCCGCGACGGACCCCATTTCCGGGGGCCGGCACAAGGTGTTCGGCAGCGCGGTGGCCAATATCGTCCCGCAGACCTCCACCATCGCCTCGCAGCTGCCGCGCGCGGTCGGGCTCGCGTTCGCCCTCGAGCGCGCCGACCGGCTCGGGGTGGCCTGTCCGTGGCCGTCGGACGCGGTGGTGCTCTGCGGTTTCGGAGATGCCTCGGCCAATCATTCGACCGCGACGGGCGCGATCAACGCCGCCGTCCACACCGCACATCTCGGCGTTCCCGTCCCGGTGCTGTTCGTCTGCGAGGACAACGGAATCGGGATCAGTGTGCCCACCCCGCCCGATTGGATCGAGCACGCTTACGGGCGCCGGCCGGGCCTGCGCTGGTTCGCGGCCGACGGCTGCGATCTCCGCGACGCGGTGGCCGGCGCCCTGGCGGCGGTGGACTGGGTACGCGCCCGACGCCGTCCGGCGTTTCTGCATCTGCGCACGGTACGACTGTTCGGGCACGCCGGATCCGATGTGGAGAGCGCCTACCGCGACACCGCCGCGATCGAAGCCGGCCTGGCGCGCGATCCGGTCACCGCTACCGCGCGACTCCTGATCACGGCCGGTATCCGTACCCCACGCGAACTGCTCGACCACTACGACCGCCTCGCCGAGCAGGTCGCGGCGACCGCGGGCGAGGTATGTGACGAACCCAAACTCGCCACCGCGAACGAGGTACTCGCATCGCTGGCCCCGGACCCTCCGGACGACGAGGCACCGCGGCGGAACCTCCGCGCGCCGGTGACCGCCGGGCTGTCCCCCGCGCCCCGCCCGGCAGCGGACGAGCCCCGTGCCACAACGGAGGCCGAGGACAAGGCGGACAGCGCGCCCCCGCAGACCCTGGCGCAGGCGATCAACCACACCCTCGCCGACCTGCTCGCCCGCGACCCCGATGTACTGGTCTTCGGCGAGGATATCGCCCGCAAGGGCGGTGTCTACGGTGTGACCAGAGGGCTGCGCAAACGGTTCGGTCCCCGGCGGGTGTTCGATACCCTCCTCGACGAGCAGAGCATCCTCGGCACGGCCCTGGGCGCCGGGCTCGCGGGATTCGTACCGATCCCGGAGATCCAGTACCTGGCCTACGTGCACAACGCGCTGGACCAGTTGCGCGGCGAGGCGGCGACCCTGTCCTTCTTCTCGGCCGGCCGCTACCGCAACCCGATGGTGGTGCGGATCGCCGGCTACGCCTACCAGCGCGGATTCGGCGGACACTTCCACAACGACAATTCCGTTGCCGCGCTGCGCGATATACCCGGCGTGATCGTGGCGTCGCCGGCCCGGCCGGACGATGCCGCGGCCGCGCTGCGCACCTGCGTCGCCGCCGCCCGCGCGGACGGCCGGGTCTGCGTTTTCCTGGAGCCCATCGCCCTGTACCACACTCGCGACCTGTACGAACCCGATGACGGGCAGTGGGCGGCGGCCGGTGCGGAAACCGTCTCCGCGCCGATCGGCCGGGCCCGCGTCTACGGCGAGGGAACGGATCTGACAATCGTCGCCTTCGCCAATACGGTGCCGATGAGCCTGCGCGTGGCCCGCCGCCTCGCGCGCCGCGGTATCGGTGCGCGCGTCCTCGATCTGCGCTGGCTCGCCCCGCTCCCGTACGCCGACCTGATCCAGCACGCCGCGGCCACGGGGCGGGTCCTGGTCGCCGACGAGACCCGGCGCAGCGGCGGCGTCTCCGAATCCGTGTGCGCGGCACTGGTGGACGCCGGTTTCACCGGCACACTGGCCCGGGTCACCAGCGCGGACAGTTTCGTACCGCTGGGGCCCGCCGCCGCGACCGTCCTGCTGAGCGAGGCCGATATCGAGGCCGCCGCCGACCGTTCGCTCTTCCCGGGCCGGGCGTGATCCACCGCCGCGCCACAGGTCAGCGGTCGATACCGCGAATCTTCTGTGCGCCTGCCGGGTTCACCACCCGGGCGACGCGACTGCCGGCCGGCCGCGGTCAGTCGATCGCTGTGAGGTCGTACACGGTGACCCCGTCGACTTCGGTGGCGGTGTAGTTGTCCTGCACCCACTGGGCGATCTTCGAGGCTTCCGATTGCGACGCCGACCCCGGTCCACCGCCGCGGCCACCCGCGATGAAGTAGTGGATCGCGCCGCCGGCCACGTACTGCTGGAACTGTTCCAGCGTGGGAGACGGATCGCCGCCGCCGAAACCGCCGATCGACATCACCGGCACGTCTCCGGCCAGCTGATAGCCCGCGGCATTCATCGAACTCACGGTGGCCGCGGCCCAGGTGTAGGACCCGGCGTTCTGCTGTAGCAGCGCGGTGACGGCCGCACTGCTCTCGCCGCCGGGTCCGCCGCCCTGTCCCGGGGTGCCCGCACCGGCACCCTGTTGCCCGTCGGGCCGTCCGCCCGCACCGTCGCCCGGGCCCTCGTCTCCTGTTCCGGCGGACGCGGCACCGGAACCACCGGGCATCGCACCGGCGCCGGATCCGTCACCCACTGCGCCGGGCGTGGTGCCCATTCCTCCCGGTACGGCATCCGTGCCACCGAGGGCAGCGTCCGCGCCACCGGGAGCACCGTCCATACCGCCGGGTCCCCGGCCCGGACCACCGGGTCCGCCGAAACCGCCCGAGCCGGTGCTCGGCCCGGCCAGCACGATGGAGCCCGTATGCGGCGTGGCCAGGGTGTCGACGGTGTAGGCGACCGGACCGGCCAGCCCGACGAACAGTGCGGTCAGCGCCGCGACCACCGACACCTTCCGTGCGCGGATCAGCACGGCCACCGCGGCGGGCGCCCCGGCCCCGAGCACCACCCAGCGCAGCCACGGTACGAACTCCGCGGAGCGGCCCAGGAACACCCATGAGGTCATCACGGTCAGTGCCACGGTCCCCGCGAGGACCGACCGCACCCACAGCCGGTCGCGTTCCCGCCACAGCGCGACCCCGCCCGCGCCGGTCACCGCCGCCACCGCCGGTGCGAGTGCCACGGTGTAGTACTGGTGGAACGTCCCGGTCATGAAGCTGAACACCACACCGGTGACCAGTCCCCACCCACCGAACAGCAGCAGGGTCGCCCGCTGCCGATCGGTACGCACCGCGCGGCCGCGCACCACCGTCGCCGCGACCAGCAGGATCAGTGCCGCCGGTAGCAGCCAGCCGATCTGGCCGCCGATCGAGGCGCCGAACAGGCGCGCGATCCCGGCATCGCTGCCGAAGCCGCCGCCCGGACCGCCACCGGCGGAACTGAGCCGGTCGAGCCCGTTGTAGCCCAGGGTCAGTTCGATGATCGAATTGTGCTCCGAGCCGCCGAAGTAGGGCCGCGAATCCGCCGGCCACAACTGGGCGATCAGAATCCACCAGCCCGCCGCGGCCACCATCGCCGCTCCCGCCGCGCACAATTGGGTGATCCGCGTGCCCAGCCGCGGCGGTCCGGCGAACAGGTAGACCACGACCAGCGCGGGCAGCACCAGCATCACCTGCAATTGTTTGGTCAGGAATCCGAATCCGACGAAGGCGCCGCACAGCACCGGCCAGCGCCAGCGTCCGTCCTCGACGGCCCGGGCCATCGCCCAGACCGCCGCGACCATCAGCAGGACCAGCAGCGCGTCGGGGTTGTTGAACCGGAACATCAGCGCGGCAACCGGGGTCACCGCCAGCACCAGGCCGGACACCAGCCCGGCGGTGGCGCCGAACGCGCGCCGCACCGTCGCCCACAGCAACGCCACCGAGGCGACCGCCATCAGCACCTGTGGCGCCAGCATGCTCCCGCTGCCGAAGCCGAATATTCGCGCCGACAATTCCATCGGCCACAGCGCCGCCGGTGTCTTGTCGACGGTGATGGCATTGGACCAGTCGGAAGAGCCGAAGAAGAACGCCTCCCAGGATTTCGTGCCCGACTGCACGGCGGCCGCGTAGAAGGAGTTGGCGAACCCGTTCGCGGTGAGATTCCAGAAATAGGCCGCCGCCGTACCCAGCAGCAGCGCCGCGAGGCCGATCTTCTCCCAGAGCGTGTCCCGCCGGGCGGGTGCCGCCGCCGGGACGGGGGCCGGACGGCGCGTCATCAAGGTGGTCACGGCGCCACCTCCCGCACGGGACCGCCGACGGCGGCGGAACTGCTCGAATTCTCGGTCATGTGTTCCACGGTCGCCCTCGATGCTCCTTCCCCCCTGGGGGCAGGCCGGGAAGAACCTGGGAGTCCGGCGGGCGGCCGGATCACCGCGGGTTTCCGAGGCGGGAGCGGGGGGCTTCCCGGTTGCCAGGGAATTCGCAGGCCGTTGGCAGCGAGCCTCGAGGCCGGTTGCCCAGGATGGCCGTTGTCGGACCGGGGAACGCCCGGACCGGTGGCCTGAGGGTCAGGCCGCACGCAGAGGAGGAATATCTCGCAATGGCGAAGGTGATGAAGTCGAAGCTCGCGAAGGCGGCCGTGGTCGGCGGGGTCGGACTGGGGATGATCGGTCTGGGCGCGGGCGCGGCCAGCGCACAGCCGGGCCCGGACCAGCACGGGAACCAGCCGCAGCAGAACCAGCCGCACTGGGACCAGCACCAGAACAACCCCGGGCCGAACCATCCGAACGGCCACGGCTTCTGGATCTTCGACCGGTGGGTGCCGCTGCCCTGGTGACCCGGGAGAGATCGCACCCGCGACCGGACCGGTCGTGACGCCCGGCCCCGCGGCGCAGTTCTGTCACCACGGAACCCACCGCGGGGCCGCGTTCGTATGGGTGGGGGCACACCGGCAACCGGGCGGCCGCCAACCCCACCGCGGCCCGTTCTGGGCGGATTCCGCTGTGCCCGAACGCCTTTTCGGGCACCATCTGATCGTGTGATGATCAGACGAGTTCATGGAGCTGCCCTGCTGGCCCTCGCCGCCGCGACGTTCGCACCCCTCACCACCGCACCCGCGGTCGCGGACGCACCGTTCACCGCACCCCAGGTCACCTTCGCGGGTACCACACCGGGAACGGTGACCGCGACCCTGCACAACCCGAACGACCGGGGTCAGTGCTGGGCGGAGGCGGGAGTCGGCCCGGAGAACAACCACGTCTTCTTCGGGGAGGCGAAACCGGAATCGCTGGCCGGCCCGGGCCAGACCGTCGAGACCTCGCTGACGGGTCTCGAATCGGGGACCACGATCAACGCCCGCGGCGGCTGCGCGGACACGGGCCCCGCCGGCGGGTACGAGCTGGGCGAATTCGTCACGGTCACCGTCCCCTAGCCGGATCCGGCCCCGCGAGCATCGAGACATTCATCCTGTTGCGCGGAGCGGTAGTGCGCTCTGCTTCAGGGCCGGCCCGCCCCCGGCGCGGGCGCGGGGAAGGCCACCACCCGGCCGCTGGGTCCGGGTGTCTCCGCGCCGTACTCCTGACCGACCACGAACAGCCGGGGGCGGTCGGGGTCACGGTCGAGCACACAGGCGAAAGCACCGCGGTCGAATTCCACGGTGTCCAGGACCGCGCCGCCTTCGGCCACCCGGACGCAGTGCCGGTTACCCACATCCGCGTACCAGGCCGCGCCTTCGGTATCGAGGCAGATACCGTCGGGATGGTCGCCGGGCGTGGCTGCCCAGACCCGGCGGCCCGCGAGATCACCCGAAGGTGTGATGTCGTAGGCAGTGAGTCGCTCGGCATAGGATTCGGCGACGATCAGGGTGGCCCCGTCCGCGGTGATCGCCATACCGTTCGGGAACGCGAGATCGTCCGCGACCCGGCGCACCGTACCGGCCGGAGTCACCAGCACGACGAACCCCGGCGCGAACTCCCCGCCGGGGAAATCGAATCCGATGCTGTTGACGTAAGCGTTGCCCCGGGCGTCGACGACGATATCGTTCCACGGTGTATCCGTTTCACCGGCGAGATCGGCGTGCGTCACCAGGCTGCCGCCGGGTTCGCGGCGCAGCAGGCGCCGCCGGCCCGAATCGACGATGAGCAGCCGCCCGTCGGGCAGGAAGTCGATACACATCGGGAACGAGGGCACAGCGGCGATCACCTCACCATGTCCGGGGCCGTCCACCGCGATCACCTGATTCGCGCCCCAGTCGGAGAACCACAGCCGGCCCTCGTGCCAGCGCGGCGATTCACCGAACACGATTCCCTCGAGCACTACCTCTGGTGCCTCCACGTGATATTCCCTTCGTTCGCCGGTGGTGATACAGACCTGGCGACTGCCCGGAATTCATCGCTGGGCGCGGCAGTGGTGCGCGGTGGCGGGCTGCGATCAGCCGATGCCGTACGCGGCGAGGGCATCGAGCAGGGCGCGCGGCCGCTGATCGGTCGGTAACGGATCGACGAGTTCGACCAGGCAGCCGATCTCGGCGGCGGCGCCATCGGCCTCGGCGCTGTCCCCGATCATCAACGTCTCGCCCGGCGGTACACCGATGCGTTCGCAGGCCAGCGCGAACAGCCGCGGATCGGGTTTTACGGCACCTTCGCGATACGAGAGCACGAATTCGCGTACGTAGTCGGCCGTTCCGGCGTGTTCGAATGCCGACCGGATATCCCAGGCGATATTGCTCAGGACCGCGACCGGCAACTCGAAACCCGCCACCGCCTTCAAGGCGGCCGCCGCATCCGGGTACGGGGCCCACGCGCCGGCCGATATCAGCTGGTCGTAGAGATAGCCCGGGTTTCCGACCCCGGACCCCTCCAGCACGGCCGTATACAGTTCGCGGTGCAGCGACGGGTCGAGATCCCGGCGGTGCCAATCGTCACGCAGACGGTCGGGCAGCCCCTCGGGTCGCCCGGTCGGAGCGGTCATCCGGCGCATGATCTCGGCCTGGCGTGCACCGGCGAGCGGCGCCCCGCGATGATCGATCAATCCGTCGAGTATCGGTTCGAACCGGAAAAGTGTGCCGGAGAAATCGAAGAGCACGCCGCGGATGGTCATGCGAGTCAGGTTACGGATGACCGCGGGCGCCCGGGCCGCAGCCGCGACAGGGTTCCCGGGGTCAGCCGCTGCGCGAGTGTTTCCAAAGCGGTGACCACCCCGGCGACCTCCTCGGGATCGTCGGTACCGAGCGCCGCCGCGAGCGCGGTATCGACCGTGGTCGCCCGGACCGTATCGACCCGATCGGAGGCATCGGGCGCTTGACGGATCAGGACGCGACGCCGGTCGGCCGGATCGGGTTCGCTCACGATCGCGCCCGCCTCCCGTAGGCGCGCGACGCATCCGGAGACCTGGCTCTGCGGCAGACCCGTGCGCGCGGCGATCTCCCCCACCGTGCTGCCGGGGTGCTCGACGATATCGCTGGCCACGATCAGCACCGATCGCACACTCGTCGAGTACCGCGGCAGCCCCTCGGTCGGCATCGCCTCCTCGCCGATCTTCATCAGCGTGCGCCCGAGCAGGAAGAGTTCGACTCCGTTCACCAAGGGCACGCTACCCGAGACGCATCGTTCCAAATACATCTTTCTTGATGTATCTAAAAAGATGGATTACGGTGCTCGGTATGACCCGCTTCAGAACCGGCCGCCTCCCCGTCCCCGGCGCGACCCTGTACTACGAGATCCGCGGCAGCGGCCCACTGCTCTTGCTGCTCCAGGGCGGCGACGGCAACACCGCCCGCGGCGCCGACCTGGCCGGACGACTCGCCACCGACTACACCGTGGTCGTCCCCGACCGCCGCGGCCTGTCCGGCAGCGTGCTCGACGACCCGGACGCACCTGTGACGGTGGCCACCCACGCCGATGACACCCACCGCCTCCTGGCAGCCCTCACCGACGAGCCGGCCCGAATATTCGGCTCCAGCTACGGCGCGCTCATCGCGCTCACCCTGGCCGCCGACCACCCGGAACAGGTCTGCACCCTCATCGCCCACGACCCCGCCACGATCGGCCTGCTGCCGACCGCGGCCCGCGACCGTGCCGAACACGACCTCGCCGCCCTCGACGAGGTCTACCGTCGCGACGGCGCACTGCCCGCGCTCCGGAAACTCGCCGAACTGGTCCACGCCGATCGCTCCGATCGGGAGCCCGGCGTCACGCCACCGGCACCGCGTGGCTCCGGAGACCTGGACGACCTGGACTTCTTCCTGTCCCGGGACCTGCCGGAGATCCGCTCGTCGACGCTGGACGCCGCACATATCGCCGCACTAGCCAGGACCCCGGTCCACATCGTGCCCGCCGCCGGTCACGGCTCCCGGGAGATCTGGAACTACGACTGCGCCCGCGCCCTGGCCGCCCTACTGGACAGCACGGTCACCGAATTCCCGGGCGGCCACAGCCTCTCCACCCACCCGACCGCCTTCGCCGCACGGCTGCGCGAGGTGCTGGGCAGCCGGCGGCACCCAACCACCACATCGGCCTCGGACCACGGCTGAAGGGCCTACCGCCCGTCGAGGCCACGGGATCAGTCGGCGATCGGACGCCCGGCCGCGCGCTCGGCCCCTCTCTCGATCACGGCTTTCGCGAAGTCCGCGACCGGGACGACAGTACTGCCGTCGTCGGTCAAATCCATACGTTTCAGTCCATCCCGGAAGTCCTGGTCCCAGAACGGGTAGACGCTCAGCTCGACTTGCTCGTCGCCCGAGCGCAGCTGCACAAAGGAGGGCTCGAGGTCGGTCGAGCCCGCGTGAAGTCGCGCGTGGTTGATCCGCGCCGCATGCCGTAGACCAGCGTCCATATTGTCCTTGGCCACATCGAGCGGAGAGCCATGAGGGGACAGCGGCCCCAGCGCATCTTCCAACCTCGGCAAGAATTTGGAACGTACAGCGATGGCGAGGTCGTCGCCCGCGTTCAATCTCAGGTGGCGCGCCGATTGCAGTGCGTCACCGAGCCACCCCGGGAGCGGAGGCGTCTCGCGAACTGTGAACGAAATCTCCCTGGTCCACCCGTCCGGGTCGTCCACCAGCGACCGGTGGTCGAGTCGGCCGAATACCGAATCATCGAGCACCTCGGCAGGCGGGGCGCCGTCACCCCGGTCGAGAATCCGGACCCGCAACGTCCGGTCGGGACGCTCGCCCGCGGTTTCCAACACGACGTGCGGGTCCGCACCGGTGGAGCGAGCCGAATACGCAGTCGTATCACTCAGGGTCAACCCGATATCGTCTCGCCGGCCGGCGGGCCAATCCGGTAGCTGCCGATCGAGCCAATCCCACGCTCGGGCAGTTCCTTGCGCATCGGCGCGCGGGAGGGTCACTTCGGGAGCACCGTCCGAGAGGCCGCGAGTCGCAGCAGCAACGAGTTGCCGGCCTTGCTCACCGGCGTGTTCGCCGGCCGATGCGCCCGCACCGGCCTGCTCGGCGTGCCGGTGGGTCCAATTGGACTCCCCGCTCGAACGCCGGGTCAGTAGCTCCGCCAAGTCGTCCCGGAGCCGCCGGAACACCTCGTCTCCTGCCCACCTCACCGGTTCACACCCGAGGCCGGCGCCGCGGTATCGGGCCCACCACGGAGACGGAAACGAAAGCCGCGAGCGACGGAGAGACACCGCACCGAAGCGCCGTCGCGCAGGAACCGACCGGCGTACAGCCCTTGCAAAATTCCACAATTTCACAATAAGGCCCGCTGAACAGCGCCTGCCACAGCCAGGTTCTGTGAGTTGTTACGTATTCGCTCCGCTACTTTCCCGAGGGCGCAGGAATGTCCACCGCCGGGCCTGACACACGTGAGGACCGACCTACCAGGCGAGCAGGCCCGGCGCCGCCATCAGCGGATCGAGTGGACGCTCCGCCGGTTACTTTCCGGTCAGTTCCCCGAGCGCGCCCAACAGGAATTCGTTCACAGCGTCCGTCGCCTCCAATTGCACCAGATGACCGGCGCCCGGCACCGATTGCACGGCGCGCAGATCCGGAAGCAGCGCGCGCATCGTGGCCAGCGGGTCGCGGCCGCTGAACCCTTCCATATCGGGGTCGTTCTCGCCGTAGACGAAGTACACCGGGACCGTGGGCACCGCCTCCGCATACTCGGCCGTCAGTTCCCAGTTGCGATCGATGGCCCGGTACCAGTTCAGGCCACCGGTGAACCCGGTGCGCTCGAAATCACCGGCCAGGATGTCGAATTCGTCTTTCGAAAGCCACGACCAGGGCAGTTCCGGCGCTGCGGGCAGCGCATCGATATAGCGGGTTCCCGGCGGGTTCTTCCACACGTCGAGATAGTGGAAATCTCCGCTCAGCGCGAAGTAGACCCGGGAAAGGAATTCGCGTGGCCGTTCGGCCAGATGCCCGTCGGCCACGCCGGGTTCCTGGAAATACTGCAGGTGCAGGAAATGCCGCTCGGCCATCTTCCCCCAGTAGTACCCGGGCGGTTTCGGGGCGCGCGGGCCGAAGGGGTTGTTCAGGATCACCAGTCCGCGCACCCGCTCCGGCGCGCGTAGCGCGAGTTCCCACAGCAGGGCCGCGCCGAAATCGACGCCCACGAAAATCGCCTGGTCGGCGTCGATATCGTCGAGCAACGCGAGCAGGTCACCGACCACGGCCTCGTTGGTGTAGTCGTCGATCGACTCGGGCGCGCCGGTCCGGCCCGCGCCGCGCAGATCGGGGGCCAGGGCCCGGTATCCGGCGGCGGCGGCCGCCGCGAGCTGGCGGTGCCAGATGTACCAGGTGTGCGGAAACCCGTGGCAGAAGATCACCGGGTGGCCCCGGCCCTGTTCGGCGATATGCATCCGCACGCCGCCGGTGTCGACGAACCGGTGTGTCGGCTCCACCGCACCTCCCGAATACTAGAACGCGTTACAGTTTCACGGTAACGTCCCGGGACTGTGAGCGGAACACCACACCCCCTGCAGAATCGGATCGCGGTGGTCACCGGCGCCAGCCGTGGGATCGGCAAAGGTATCGCCCTCGAACTGGGCGCCGCCGGCGCGACCGTCTACGTGACCGGACGATCGGACCGGCCGGGCAAACTCCCGGGCACCGTGGGCGAAACGGCCGCGCGGATCGACGAACTCGGCGGCACCGGCGTGCCGGTGGTCTGCGATCACCGCGACGACGAGGCGACCGCCGCGCTCTTCGAGCGGATCGCGAACGAACACGACCGGCTCGATATCCTGGTGAACAACGTCTACAACTCCCCCGCCGCCGCCCGCTGGCTCGGCCGCAAATTCTGGGAGGTGCCGCCCGCGGCGTGGGACGAAACCTTCGAGGTGGGCGTTCGATCGCATTACGCGGCCGCCGTCTACGCCGCGCCGCTGCTGCTGAAGGGCGCCGGCTTGATCGTCAATGTCTCCTCGCCGGGCTCCCGGCGGTATATGCACAACGCGGTGTACGGAGTCGCCAAGACCGCACTCGACCGGATGACCGCCGATTTCGCACGCGATCTCGCCGGCACCGAGGTGACCGCCGTCTCGATCTGGCCGGGCATCGTCGATACCGAACTACTGCAGATGGTGCCCGCCGACGCGGACGGCAACCGGGTGGTGGCACTTCCCGGAGAGGGCAGTTTCGACCTGAATCAGGCGGAGACCCCGCGGTTCGCGGGCCGCGCGGTGGTGGCCCTCGCCACCGACCCCGACCGCGGGAAACGATCCGGGCAGGCATGGAAGGTCGCCGATCTGGCCGGCGACTACGGGTTCACCGATGTGGACGGGAGAGTCCCCCGCCACGACTGACCGGCAGGTCAGGCGAATTTGATCTCCAGCCCGATCCCCAGGATCGCGATGAACCAGACCATGCCGGTGAAGATGGTGATGCGGTTGAGGTTCTTCTCGGCGACGGTCGACCCGGACAGGCTCGACTGCATCCCACCACCGAACAGGCTGGACAGACCTCCGCCCTTGGCCCGGTGCAGCAGCACCAGCAGCACCAGCAGCAGGCTGGTGACGATCAGGAGGATATCCAGGAACATCCGCATGCCGGACAGTCTAGAGGGTGCGACGGAATGAATCCCATTCGCCGTCCGAGCACGGCCGGAGCGGACGCGGAGGTACGCACGACGCGCACGGCCGGAGCGGACGCGGAGGTACGCCTATGGCCGCGGTTCCACCGATACCAGGTGGGTGAGCGTCTCATCGTGCGCGAACTCCGACACCGCCCGCTCGCGCAGCAGGTCCTGGGCCGTCAACCGCACCTTGTGCTGCTGCATGTGTTCGGACCAGGATCGCACCACGAACGCCTCCACATAGCGGTCCGTACTGCCCACATCGCGGTACACCCGCCATTCCATCGCGCCGGTGCGCTGCCGCGAGCGTCCCACGAAGCTCATGGCCGCCAGGAATTCCGGCACCTTGTCCGCCGGGACGTCGTAGTCCTTGAGCACCAGTACCGGGCCGTCGTCGGGGTCCGGTTCCACCACCAGTTGGGGTTCCGGCCAGTACGCGTGCGGCGTGAGATCGAACCCGGGCGCGAACTGCCGCAGCGGCAGCCAGATCGTGCTGACCGCGCACACGCCGAGCAGCACCCCCGCCGCCAGCAGCGCGGTGACCGCACCGTAGGCCCCGGCGGCCAGGCCCCACACCACCGAGCCGATGGCCTGTCCGGCCATGAACACCAGCAGATACACCGACAGTCCCCGGGCCCGGACCCAGCCGGGCAGCAACAACTGCATGGTCGCGTTCATGGTGGCCAGGGTCAGCAGCCAGGACGCGCCCGCGAAGACGAGCAGAAGCAGCACCAGCGCCTCCACGCGCAGCAGCGCGGTACCGCAGCAGGCGATCCCGAACACCACCGCGGCGACCGCGACCTGCTGGGTCGGGGACAGCAGGGCCCGCACCCGGGCCAGGCCCAGCGCACCGAGGACCGCGCCCACGCCGAGCGCGCCCAGCATGAGGCCGTACCCGGAGGAACCGAGACCGAGCTGGTTGCGCGCGATCACCGGTAGCAGCGCCCACAGCGCGCTGGCGGGCGCGACGAACAGGGCGGTGCGCAGCAGCACGCGCCGGATCGCGGGCGCGGATTTGATGAAGCGGGTCCCCGCCTGCAAAGCCGCCAGCGGCCGTTCACTGGGCAGGTCCTTGGCCACTCGCGGCCGCCGCCAGAACAGCAGCGCCGCGACGATCGCGGCGAACGATACGGCGTTGAGCGCGAATACCAGTGCGGGACCCGACAGGGCGACCAGTACACCGGCGATGGCCGGGCCCACCGCCCGGCCGATGTTCATGTTCATACTGCCGAGCGCGGCGGCCGAGGGAATCTGATCCCGGGGCACCAGTTCGGGCTGGATCGCCTGCCAGGCGGGCCCCACCACCGCTTGGCCGCAGCCGAGCAGGAACAGCAGCGTGAGCAGTACCGAGGGGGTGGTGTGCCCGGCAGCGGTGGATACCGCCAGCGTGATCGCCAGTACCGCCATGGTGGTTTGCGCGCCGAGCAGCAGACGGCGGCGGTCCAGCAGGTCGGCCAGCACCCCGGACGGGATGGCCAGGATCATCACCGGCAGTGTCGTCGCGGTCTGCACGAAGGAGACCAGCGCGGCGGCATTGGGTTCGTCGACCAGCACCCACTGCGCCCCGACCATCTGCATCCAGGTGCCCAGGTTGGATACCAGCTGCGCGATCCACAGCGCCCGATAGACCCGCGACCGCAATGGCGCCCAAGTGGAAACTGGTTTCGCTGCGGCTGTAGTCACTCGGGACAGCATAGCGTCGCGCTCTGACCGGCCCGCCGGGCGAAGGGACCCCCGGCCGGTTCCCGGCGGGGCCCGGCTCCGGCCCGCATCGACCGGGTGCCGGAGCCCGCCGACTCGGGCATCGGCTCCGCGCGCGACCGTGATCCGGCGCGGCGCGGGCTCACGCGGTGAGCCGGTCGTCCTCGCTGATGAACCAGGTCGCGATCACGCTCACCACCGCGGTCGCCACCAGGTAACCGCAGGCCAGCCATGGTGTCGAACCGCCCACCGCGATCAGCGCCGTGACGATCATCGGGGTCAGGCCCGATGCGTAGATTCCGGAGAACTGGTAGACGAAGGACAGTCCGGTGTACCGCACCTCGGCCGGATACAGTCCCGCGTACAAGGTGCCCTGCGCTCCGTAGAAGAGCGCGTGCGCCACGCCGAACACCGCGATGATCGCGACGGTGAAGACGACGATGTTCCCGGTCTCGAAGAGCGCGAACACCGGGTACACCAGCACGCCGTAGGCCGCGATGCCGGCGATGTAGACCCGGCGCGGCCCGAAGCGGTCGGCGAGCAGACCGGACACCGGGATGAGCGCCGCCATCGCCACCGCGGCGACGGTGACCGCCACCAGCACCGGCACCTGCTCGAAACCGAGATGCCCGGTCGCGAACGTGATCGCGAAAACACCCCAGGTGTTGAACGCCGCGCCCTCACCCCAGCGCGACAGCAATCCGAGCATTGTGTTGCGCCGCGAGCGGGCATTGCGGAACAGTTCCACCACGGGCACTTTCGAGATCCGGTTGAGCCGGTCGACCTCCCGGAAGGCGGGTGTCTCGTCGATCTTCAGACGCACCACCAGGCCGATCAGTACCAGCACCAGGCCGGCGCCGAACGCGATCCGCCAGCCGTAGTCGAGGAACGCCGCTTCGCTCAGCGTCGTCCGCAGCACCGCGAACACACCCGTTCCCAGGGCGAGCCCGAGTGCCAGCCCGACCTGCGGATAGCTGCCGAACAGGCCGACCTTGCGGCGCGGGCTGTGCTCGACGGCGAGCAGCACCGCGCCGGCCCATTCACCGCCCAGCGCGAAACCCTGCAGCATCCGCAGCAGCAGGAGCAGGATCGGGGCCGCGACACCGATCGCGGCGGCGGTGGGCAGTACACCCATCAGCGCGGTGGACCCGCCCATGATCGCCATGGTCAGGGCCAGTGTCTTCTTCCGGCCGATCCGATCACCGATATGGCCGAAGACGAGTCCGCCGATCGGCCGCATCACGAAGCCGACGGCGAAGGTCGCGAACGACAGCATGGTTCCGACGAATGCGCTGTTGTTCGGGAAGAAGAGTTTGTCGAAGACGAGACCCGCCGCGGTGGCGTAGAGGAAGAAGTCGTACCACTCGACGGTGGTGCCGATCAGACTCGCCACCACGGCTTTTCTGGTGTCGGCCGCCCCGAGCCCGTCGGCGGGCGCCGTGGTGCGATCGTCCGGATGGGTTGCGGTCGGCCCGGTTTCCAGTAGTGACATCATGTTCCCTTCGCTCCCGCGTCGATCGCCGAGCGAGAATATGAGGACAACGGCGCAGGTAGGAAGCGTTGGAATCAGCAAGATTCGAGCAACGGGCGGGTTTCGGCGCACCGAACCCGGTCGCGCGCCGGGTAGCATCGCCGTCATGCCGGGACCAGTGCTCCGAATCGGTGCGGCCGTGTCGTTGCTTCTGCTCGCCGCGACAGCATGCTCGGACAACGAGCCGGCGCCGACCGCACCCGAACCCACTCCCATGGGCCACACCTATATATCCACCGAGGTCACCGGCGCACCCATCCCCGGCGGCGGCCCGCTCACCCTCACCTTCGCCGACGACCGGATCTCGGCGGCGGCCGGATGCAACACCCACAGCGGCGCGGTGGATCTCCGCGACCACGTCCTGCACGTCTCCGAGCTCGCGAGCACGCTGGTCGGCTGTCCGGGCGACCGGGCCGGCTCCGACGCCTGGGTCGGCGACCTGCTGCGCGCGGACCCCACCTGGCAGCTCGATCAGGATCGGCTGACCCTGACCGGGAAGGACACCACCGTCGTCCTCACCGACAAGAAGGTGCTGCAACCGGACCGCCCGATCCGCGGCACCGAATGGGTGGTGACCAGCCTGCTCACCCCGGAAGCGCAGACCAGCTCACAGACCGTCGATCAGATCCGGCCGGCACTCAACGTCGCCGCCGACGATTCGCTCACCGGGTTCGCCGGCTGCAACCGGATGACCGGCCGGGCGGTGGTGACCGGAACACCGGCCGGAGCCGATATCACGTTCACCGCGGCCACCACCCGGATGATGTGCGGTCCGGAGATCATGGAAGTCGAACGGGCAGTGCTGGCCGCGCTGGACGGTACGGCACAGGCCACCGTGGACGCCGAGACCCTCACCCTGCGCAACCCCAACGGCCACGGACTGATCCTGCGCGCCGGATAATTCCTCCGGCCGTCTCCCCGGCCGGGCGACCGTCTCCGCGGCGCCCGCGGTCGCTACCGCGCCCGCGCACCGCCGGGCCGGGCCGAAAGGGGTTTCCGCGCAACGGCTCCCGCCACCGCCGGCACCACGACCACGGTGACCGCGCCGGTCACGGTGTAGAGCACCTGCGGGTACTCCAGGGTGCGGTCACCCGACACCACGTACAACCCGATATTCACCAGCCAGTGCCCGAGGGTGGCGACGAGTATCCGCTGGGCAGGGCTACCCGCACCGACACAGCCGAACAGCACCGCGAGACACAGCGTGGACAGCAGGAACGACAGGGCGATCACCGGCCCCGCCGCGAAGGCGTGCACATGCCACAGCGCCCACACCAGTCCGGTCACCAGTACTGCCGGTAGGCGGCCCACTGCCGGTTCGAGCACGGGCTGCGCGAGACCGCGCCAGCCGATTTCCTCCCCGCACGCGCCGATCAGTTGCAGCAGCAGAAGCAGCGCGAACGAGACGCCACCGACGGAGACGAAGCCGGCCGGATCCGCGCCGGCGGCCCACGCCGCACCGGCGACCACCGCCGTGCAGAGCAGGCACAGGCCGACCATCACCGCCAGGCGTGCGGCCGTCGCGGACCACGGGATCGCGGTGGGGAGCAGACCGGTCAGCCGCCGGCGCCACACCGCCCACGTCAGCACAGCCGCCAGTCCGGGGCCGAACTGTACCAACGACAGCGCGGCGGGGTCGATACCCGATATCGGCTGCACCGTCAGCAGGGCTCCCGACACAAGGAAGGTGAGCACCGCGAACGCGGTCACCACGATCCAGGGGTTCGCGCGGCCCGGTCGACTAGCCGATGCAGTTGTCACACACACTCCCGACCGATCCGCCACGGCGTCGTCTACCGCCGCTACGCCGCCCGACCACCCGGCCGACGACCCTCGCGTGATCGTATCCGGACCGGGCAGGCGACGGCACACGGTGCGCGAACCGACGAGGCCCGCCGGTGGGGAACCGGCGGGCCTCATCGGGTTATCGATCGGTCAGGGCAGCGGCCCGCCCGCCGCGATGGCGGACAGGGTGGCGAATTCGTCGCCCTTGAGCGACGCCCCGCCCACCAGGGCCCCGTCGATATCGGTCTGCTTGGTCAGCTCGCCGACATTCTTGGCGTTCACCGAACCGCCGTAGAGCACCCGGACGGTCTCGGCGACCTGCTCGCCGGCCAGCTGCACCAGTTCGCCGCGGATCGCACCGCAGACCTCCTGCGCGTCGGCGGGTGTCGCGACCTTGCCGGTACCGATCGCCCACACGGGTTCGTAGGCGATCACCACCTTCGCGATCTCCTCGGCCGACAGGCCCTTCAGCGAACCCCGCAACTGTTCGAGGTTGTACTCGACATGGGTGCCCGCATCGCGCACGTTCAGTCCCTCACCGATGCAGACGATCGGCGTGATGCCGTGCTTCAGCGCCTGCTTGGCCTTCGCCAGCACCGTGGCGTCGTCCTCGTTGTGGTACTGGCGGCGCTCGGAATGCCCGACCACCGCGAAGGCGCAGCCCAGCTTCGCCAGCATCGCCGCGCTGACCTCGCCGGTGTAGGCGCCCGATTCGTGTACCGACACATCCTGCGCACCGTAGGTGATACGGAGTTTGTCGCCCTCGACCAGCGTCTGCACGCTGCGGAGATCGACGAACGGCGGAATCACCGTGACATCGACCTTGTCGAAGTACTTGTCGGGCAGCGCGAACGCGATCTTCTGCACCAGAGCGATGGCCTCGAGGTGATTGAGGTTCATCTTCCAGTTGCCCGCGATAAGCGGTTTCCGGGCCATCTACGCACCCTCCGCTTCCTCGAGCACGCTGATACCGGGCAGCGTCTTGCCTTCCAGGTACTCCAGCGACGCGCCGCCACCGGTCGAGATATGCGAGAAATCGCCCTCCGGGATACCCAGCGCCCGCACGGCCGCGGCGGAATCGCCGCCGCCGACCACGGTGAACGCGCCCTTACCGGTGGCCGTGGCGATGGCCTCGGCGACCCCCCGGGTTCCGGCCGCGAACTTCTCGAACTCGAACACACCCATGGGGCCGTTCCAGAACACGGTGCGCGCTTCGGTGAGCAGCGCCGCGAAACGCTGCACCGACTCGGGCCCGATGTCCAGACCCAGCCGGCCGTCCGGGATCTCGTGCGCCGATACGACCTTCGACTCCGCATCGGCGGAGAAGGAATCGGCGACGACGATATCGCGCGGCAGATGGATGACATCGGCGTAGCGATCCAGCAGACCCTTGCAGGTCTCGATCATCTCCTCCTGCAAGAGCGAGGAGCCGACCGAAAGACCTTGGGCGGCAAGGAAGGTGAAGCACATACCGCCACCGATGACCAGGGTGTCGACCTTGGGGGCCAATGCCTCGATCACCGCGAGCTTGTCCGACACCTTGGACCCGCCGAGCACCACCGCGTACGGGCGATCGGTGGATTCGGTGAGCTTGGCCAGCACCTCGGCCTCCGCCGCGACGAGCGTGCCCGCGTAGTGCGGCAGCAGTTTCGCCACGTCGTACACCGACGCCTGCTTGCGATGCACCACACCGAACCCGTCGGACACGAATGCACCGTCGTCGCCGACCAGCTCCACCAGCGCAGCGGCCAGTTTCGCGCGCTCGGCATCGTCCTTGCTGGTCTCGCGCGGATCGAAGCGGATGTTCTCCAGCAGCAGCACATCGCCGTCGGTCAGGCCCTCGGACCGCGCCAGCGCGTCCTGACCCACCACATCACCGGCGAGCTGCACATTGCGGCCCAGTTCGGCGGCGAGCCGGGTCGCCACCGGAGCCAGCGACAGGGCCGGGTCCGGGGCGCCCTTCGGACGACCGAGGTGCGCGGTGACGACCACTTTCGCACCGGCTTCCACCAGCGCGCGGATGGTCGGCACCGAGGCCACGATGCGGCCCGGATCGGTGATCTGCCCGTTGTCCAGCGGAACATTGAGGTCGGAGCGCACCAGCACCCCGCGCCCCTCGACGCCCTCGGCGAGGAGATCTTCCAGAGTTTTGACAGTCACGCCGTTCCTCAGAGGGACTTGCCGACGAGGCCGATGAGGTCGGCGAGGCGGTTGGAGTAGCCCCACTCGTTGTCGTACCAGGAGTAGACCTTCACCTGGTCGTCGATCACCTTGGTGAGCGGCGCGTCGTAGATCGACGAGTGCGGGTCGGTGACGATATCGCTGGACACGATCGGGTCGACGCTGTACTTCAGGATGCCTTTCAGCGGGCCCTCGGCGGCCGCCTTGAACGCCGCGTTGATCTCGTCGACCGTGGCCTTCTTGGCGAGATCGGCCGTCAGGTCGGTGATCGAGCCGGTGGGAATCGGCACCCGCAGCGAGTAGCCGTCGAGCTTGCCGTTCAGTTCCGGCAGCACCAGGCCGATGGCCTTGGCCGCACCGGTGCTCGTCGGCACGATGTTCACCGCGGCGGCACGGGCCCGACGCAGATCCTTGTGCGGGCCGTCCTGCAGGTTCTGATCCTGGGTGTAGGCGTGGATGGTGGTCATCAGGCCCTTGACGATGCCGAACTCGTCGTTCAGCACCTTGGCCAGCGGGCCCAGGCAGTTGGTGGTGCAGGAGGCGTTGGAGATGATGTTCTGGCTGCCGTCGTACTTGTCGTCGTTGACACCCATCACGATGGTGATGTCCTCGCCCTTGGCCGGGGCGGAGATGATGACCTTCTTCGCGCCCGCGGCCAGATGCCCCTTGGCCTTGGTGGCGTCGGTGAAGATACCGGTGGACTCGACCACGACGTCCACGCCCAGATCACCCCACGGCAGCGCCGCCGGGCCCTCCTTGATGGCCAGCGCCTTGATGCGCTGATCGCCCACCACGATGGTGTCCTCACCGTCGAGCGACACATCCTCGGGCAGCCGGCCCAGGATGGAGTCGTACTTCAGCAGCGTGGCGAGGGTCGCGTTGTCGGTGAGGTCGTTGACCGCCACGATCTCGATATCGGTGGTGCCGAGCGCCTTCTGCGCCTCCACCGCCCGGAAGAAGTTACGCCCGATACGACCGAAGCCGTTGATACCTACCCGGACAGTCACGTTATCGCTCCTCAGCTGTCAAGCGGATCGTTCCGATGCCCTGTCAACCCTAATGCCTCGCGGTCACCTCCCCGACAGGCACCTGGTGTTCGTGAGCACCGGATATCCGCGCACCCGGCCGGAACACTCCGGCAGTTCCGCCGACCGTCCTGGAGGACGGCGGAGATGCCGAACAAGCCCGCAGGTGGAGATCCCGGACAACGGTCCCCGCACCTGGTGCATGACGCGCTGAAAGCCCCGGTTGCGCACCCCGCCGCGCGCCGGCCGGACGGACCGGTGGGGGCCGTCCGGCCGTGGCGGCCGCACGCCTCAGGCGTCGTCGAGAAGCTCCGCTGTCACCGCGGATTCCGTATCCGGCACCCCGAGCTCCTTCGCCCGCCGGTCGGCCATCGACAGCAAGCGCCGAATACGGCCCGCCACCGCGTCCTTGGTCATGGGAGGCTCGGCGAGCTGACCGAGCTCCTCGAGCGAAGCCTGCCGGTGTTCCACCCGCAGCTTCCCCGCCGCGGCCAGATGGTCCGGCACATCCTCGCCGAGCAACTCCAGGGCACGTTCCACCCGGGCGGCCGCGGCCACCGCGGCACGGGCGGAACGGCGCAGGTTCGCGTCGTCGAAGTTGGCGAGCCGATTGGCGGTGGCCCGGACCTCGCGGCGCATCCGCCGCTCTTCCCAGGTGAGCCGGGTGTCCTGGGCGCCCATCCGGGTGAGCAGGGCGCCGATGGCTTCACCGTCGCGGACCACGACCCGATCGGTGCCACGCACTTCGCGGGCCTTGGCGGAGATCCCGAGCCGCCGGGCGGCGCCGACCAGTGCCAGCGCGGCTTCGGGTCCTGGGCAGCTCACTTCGAGGGCCGAGGAACGGCCGGGCTCGGTGAGCGAGCCGTGCGCCAGGAAGGCGCCACGCCACGCCGCTTCCGCGTCCGCGACGCTACCGCCGACCACCTGGGCGGGAAGTCCGCGCACGGGCCGGCCACGGACGTCGAGCAGGCCGGTCTGCCGGGCCAGGGCCTCGCCCTCTTTCGCGACCCGGACCACATAGCGGGAGGATTTGCGCAGGCCGCCGGCGCTGAGCACATGCACATCCGACCCGTATCCGTAGAGTTCGAAGATCTCCCGCCGTAGCCGCCGGGCGATGGAGCCCATATCGACTTCGGCTTCGACAATCACCCGCCCGCCGACGATATGGAGGCCGCCGGCGAAACGCAGCAGGGCGGACAGTTCGGCTTTGCGCGCACTCACCTGTGTTACGGCGAGCCGGCTCAGCTCGTCTTTCACTTCGGCTGTCATCGCCACGAGACGTGCTCCTTTCCACCCAACCCGGACCGCACATCCTGACCCATGTGCCGTCCCTCGACTCGAAGCCCCGGCACCTGAGGCCGAGGGCCGTGGATCAGTTGATCCAGTGCGGCGGCGAGCTTTCCGGGGTCGTGCCGGTCGGTTCCCGCGTCGGCGACATCGGAAAAGACTACTCGCGCCCGTAATTGGCCGGCAGCCCTGGCCACATGCTCACGCTCCCGCCCTTCCGGCACGCACCCGGAATCGACCAGAACCTCGTCGACCGCGAAATCCGGTGCGTGCTGGGACAATACATGGAGATGACGTTCGGCGGAGAACCCCGCGGTCTCACCGGGCTGCGCGGCGAGGTTCAGAATCAGCACTTTACGCGCCCGGGTGTGTACCAGTGCGTCACGGAGCCCGGGTACGAGCAGATGCGGTATGACACTGGTGAACCAGGAGCCCGGCCCCAGGATCACCGCGTCCGCGCGTTCGATGGCGGCGGTGGCCTCCGCGCAGGACGGTGGGTCGGCGGGCAGCAGCCGTACCCGCCGCACCTTGCCCGGCGTCGTGGCGACCGCGACCTGGCCGCGGATACAACGGCTCACCCGCGGATCGGCTTCCAGCCCGGAGACATCGGCCTCGATATCCAGCGGAATATTCGACATGGGCAGGACCCGTCCGCTGATCCCGAGCAGCTCACCCACCTGGTCGAGGGCGGCCACCGGGTCCCCGAGCACCTCGGTGAGCCCGGCCAGTAGCAGGTTGCCCACCGAATGCCCGGCCAGGGCGCCGGTGCCGCCGAACCGGTGCTGCACGGTGCGGGTGAGCACCCCGTCGGCGTCGTCGGCCAGCGCGGCCAGCGCCATCCGCAGGTCACCGGGCGGTGGCACCCCGAGTTCGGCGCGCAGCCGGCCGGAGGAACCCCCGTCGTCGGCGACTGTCACCACCGCACTGATCCGGCGCGTGATGCGCCGGATCGCCGTGAGGGTCGCGTACAGCCCGTGGCCACCGCCGAGCGCGGCGACCGCGGGCCCGGACGGGTCGGCGGCTCCGTTGTCCGCGCGACTCATTCGCGCCCCAGATCCCGGTGCAGCACCCGTACCGCGTCCACCGGCCCGTCCGCGCCCGCGTCGATCCGGCTACCGGTGATCTTGCCGAGGGCCTCGGCGATCGCGACGCTGCGATGTCTACCGCCGGTGCAGCCCACTGCGACCGTCATGTAACGCTTCCCCTCTTGGCGATAACCCTGGGTGGTCAGCTCGATCAGGTGATCACAGGTCCGCAGGTAGTCGTCGGCGCCCGGACGCGACAGCACATAGTCGCTGACCACCGTTTCCTGACCACTGTGCTGCCGAAGTTCTGGTACCCAGTGCGGGTTGGGCAGGAAACGCACATCCAGCACCATGTCCGCGTCCAGCGGGACACCGTACTTGAATCCGAAGGATTGAACGGTCAACTGCAGCGCAGCGGGCGTGCCGCCGCCGTAGACCTCCTCCAGTTTCCGGTGCAACTGGTGAATCGACAGTTCCGTGGTGTCGATGACCACGTCGGCGGCGGCCTTCACTCCAGCGAGCCGGACCCGTTCGGCGGCGATGCCGGCCGACAGGGTCCCCTCGGCGCTGTCGTTCTGCAGCGGATGGCGGCGCCGGGCGAAACCGAACCGGCGGATCAGCACATCGTCGGAGGCCTCCAGGAACAGGATGCGCGTGGGGACGCCGCGAGCGCGCAGTTGTTCGGTGACGGCGGACAGGTCCCCGGTGAAGAACCGGCTGCGCACGTCCATGACGATCGCCAGCCGCAGGATGGGCGGATCGGCCGAGGAACCCAGTTCGACCATGCGGCCGATCAGTTCCGGCGGCAGATTGTCGGTGACGTACCAGCCCAGGTCCTCGAGTACCCGCGCGGCCGTGCCACGCCCCGCACCGGACAGGCCGGTCACCATCACGACTTCGACCGGGGTGCCCGAGCCGGAATCGGTACCCGGCACCACTGTCGTACTGTTGTTCGAT
This sequence comes from Nocardia rhamnosiphila NBRC 108938, assembly GCF_000720425.1. Taxonomy (GTDB): domain Bacteria; phylum Actinomycetota; class Actinomycetes; order Mycobacteriales; family Mycobacteriaceae; genus Nocardia; species Nocardia rhamnosiphila. The sequence goes on from NZ_JOAJ01000003.1 coordinate 202,823, forward strand.
TCGACGCGAGTCATGTACCACCCGGATCTTGTTCGGGAATTGCGTTTCGGTCACCCAGCTGTAGTCGGCGGCCCGGAAACTGTCGCGGGACGCAGGAACAAACGTACGTGACCGGCGCCGGTCGCCGTGCAGTTGCCGCGGCCGCCGCGCCGGAGGCTATCGCTCGTGCAGGGCCGCCAGCACCGCCTCCGCGGTGGCGCGGCCGATACCCGGTACCTCGATGATCTCCTCGACGGTGGCCTCTTTGAGTCGCGCGACCGAACCGAAATGGGTCACCAGCGCGGTCCGCCGGGTCTCCCCGAGGCCGCGGACCGCGTCCAGTGCCGACGCCGTCATCCGCCGCGACCGTTTGCTGCGATGGAAGGTGATGGCGAAGCGGTGGGCTTCGTCACGCACCCGCTGCAGCAGGTAGAGGGCCTCGCTGGTGCGCGGCAACACCACCGGGTCGGGTTCGCCGGGAACCCACACCTCTTCCAGCCGTTTGGCCAGGCCCACCACCGCGATATCGGTGATGCCGAACTCCTCGAGCACCTCCGCCGCGGCCGCCACCTGCGGCGCACCGCCGTCGACGACGTAGAGGTTGGGCGGATAGGCGAACTTGCGCGGCCGCCCGGTTTTCGGGTCGATACCGGGCCGGGTCACGATCTCCGCGTCGGCCTCCGTACCGGCCGGGCCGGCGCCGTCGTCCGCCGGCGGCGTACCGAAGTCGGGCACCTGCGCCGACCCCGCGAGGTCGGCCTGCTCGGTGGCGTCGCGCTCCCGGCGCAGCCGGGCGAACCGGCGCCGGGTCACCTCGGCGATACTGGCCACATCGTCCGAGCGCCCCTCGCCGGCGGCCTCCCGGATCGCGTAGTGGCGATAGTCGGACTTCTTGGGCAGCCCGTCCTCGAAGACCACCAGCGAGGCCACCACATCGGTGCCCTGCACATGGCTGATGTCCACACATTCGATACGCAGTGGCGCGGTATCGAGATCGAGGGCGTCCTGGATGTCCTGTAACGCCACCGAGCGCGAGGTCAAATCGCCGGCGCGGCGGAGTTTGTGCTGGGCCAGCGCCTCCTTCGCGTTACGCGCCACCGTCTCGGCCAGGGCCTTCTTGTCGCCGCGCTGCGGTACCCGCAACCGCACCGATGCGCCGCGCAGGGTCGACAGCCAGCGCTGGATCTCCTCGGCATCGGCCGGGAGTTCGGGAACCAGCACCTCGCGCGGTACCACCGCCGCGGCCTGGTCGCCCGTGGTCTGCTCGGCCACGGCGGTCTGCTCCGCGTAGAACTGGGTGAGGAACTGTTCCACCAGCGCGGCCAGTTCACCGCCCTGCTCCGGGGTATCGGCCGCATCGCCGGATTTGTCGACCACCCAGCCACGCTGCCCGCGCACCCGGCCGTCGCGGACATGGAAGATCTGCACGGCGACCTCCAGGTCGTCCCCGGCGAAGGCGATCACATCGGCGTCGGTGCCGTCGCCCAGCACGACGGCTTGTTTCTCCAGTGCCCGGCGCAGAGCCTGCACATCGTCGCGCAGCCGGGCCGCGTTCTCGAAATCGAGGTCCTCGGCGGCCGCCTGCATCCGGCGTTCCAGGTCCTTGACCATCCGATCGGTGCGGCCCGCCAGAAAGTCGCAGAAATCGTCGACGATCTGCCGGTGCTCGGCGGCGGAGACGCGGCCCACACACGGGGCCGAGCACTTGTCTATATAGCCGAGCAGACACGGGCGGCCCATCTGGCTGTGCCGTTTGAACACCCCGGCCGAGCAGGTGCGGGCGGGGAAGACGCGCAGCAGCAGATCGAGAGTCTCCCGGATCGCCCAGGCATGCGCGTAGGGGCCGAAATAGCGCACTCCCTTCTTCCGGGCACCCCGGTAGACGAACAGTCGCGGGTACTCCTCGTTCAGCGTGACCGCCAGTACGGGATAGGACTTGTCGTCGCGATAGCGGACGTTGAACCGCGGATCGAACTCCTTGATCCAGTTGTACTCGAGCTGCAGTGCTTCCACCTCGGTGGAGACCACGGTCCATTCCACGCTCGCGGCGGTGGTGACCATCTGGCGGGTACGCGGATGCAGTGCGGCGATATCGGCGAAGTACGAGTTGAGCCGATTGCGCAGGCTTTTCGCCTTGCCGACATAGATGACCCGGCCGTAGGAGTCCCGGAACTTGTAGACACCGGGTTCGAGCGGAATGGAGCCGGGCTGCGGCCGGTACGTCGCGGGATCTGCCACGTATCCAGCGTAGTAGCGGCCTCGGACACATCCGGCCGCCGGTCGGCACAGGCCGCTCGCACACCGACGGCCCGGCCCGGCGGCGCCACCGGGCCTGCCGGGGCCCACCTCGTGCACCGGCGCCGCCGGTATCCGCCACCCGGCCGGTCACGGCCCGCTTCCCCCATGCGGGGCGAGTTCGGCCGCCGCTGTCGCCGTGTCCCGCTAGAGTTCGAATATGCGCCCGATACAACGGATTCGGTACGCGCTGACGGTGACGGCGCTGCTCGTGGCAGGCTCGCTCAGCGGATGCTCCGACGATACCGGGGCCGCGGGCCCCTGTACCCCGGCACCGAACGGCACCCCGGTGACCGCCGCGCCGGCCCCCGGTTCGGCGGCCCCCACCTCGCGCGACCTGGCGACCAACCCGGAGATCGCGTCGGGCTACCGCAGCGAGATGACCGCCGTCCGCACCAGCGGCTACGCCGTATCCACCGCGAACTCCCACGCGACGCGCGCGGCCTGCGAGGTGCTCCGGGCCGGCGGCACCGCGGCGGATGCGCTGATCACCGCGCAGACCGTGCTGGGGCTCACCGAGCCGCAGGCGTCGGGCCTGGGCGGTGGCGCGTTCCTGCTCTACTACGACGCGGAACACGAGACGCTGGATGCCTACGACGGCCGGGAGACCGCACCGGCCGAAGCGACCGAGAACTACCTGCGCTGGATCAGCGATACCGACCGCAGCGAACCGAAACCGGACACCCGCGCCAGCGGGCGCTCGATCGGGGTGCCGGGGGTGGTCCGGATGCTCGAGCTGGCGCATACCGAGCACGGCCATATTCCGTGGCGGGAACTGTTCGATCCCGCCGTGGCGATGGCGGACCAGGGGTTCGAGATCAGTCCCCGGCTGGCCGGGCAGATCGCGGACTCCGCGGCCGAGCTGGCCCGGGACCCGGCGGCGGCCGAGTACTTCCTGAATCCGGACAGGTCTCCCAAGGCGGCGGGCACGGTCCTCACCAATCCGGCCCTGTCGAAGACCCTCACCACGGTGGCCACCGAGGGCGCGGAGGGCTTCTACACCGGGCCGATCGCCGAGGACATCGTCGCCGCGGCCGCCTCACGGGCCGGCGGGCGCACCCCGGGTCTGCTGGAGGCCGCGGACCTCGACTCCTACCGCGCGGTGAAACGCACCCCGTTGTGCACCGGCTACCGCGCGCACGAGATCTGCGGGATGCCGGGGCCGTCCTCCGGCGGTATCACGGTGGCGGCCACGCTCGGCATCCTGGCGAACTTCGATCTTCCGGCCATGCCGCCGCAGAATGTCGACCGTAACGGCGGTGTCCCGCAGGCCGAGGCCGTGCACCTCATCGCCGAGGCCGAACGACTCGCCTACGCCGACCGGGACAAATTCGTCGCCGATCCCGATTACGTTCCGCTGCCGGGCAATTCACCGGAGACGCTGGTGAACCCCGAGTACCTGGACACACGCGCCGAGCTCATCGACCCACGCCGGAGCATGGGCACCGCGCAGCCCGGTGATTTCGGGGCCGCGCCGGTGGGTATCGGCCCCCAGCAGCCCGAACACGGCACCAGCCATATCTCGGTGGTCGATTCCTACGGCAATGCCGCGGCCATGACCACCACCGTGGAATCGGCCTTCGGTTCCTTCCATATGGTCGACGGATTTCTGCTGAACAACCAGCTCACCGATTTCGCGACCGATCCGCTCGGCGCCGACGGGAAGCCGGTCGCCAACCGGATCGAGCCGGGAAAACGGCCGCGCAGCTCCATGAGCCCGACCCTGGTGTTCGAGCAGGGCAACGACTCCGAGCGGGGCGCGCTCACCCATGTGGTCGGCTCGCCGGGTGGCTCGGTCATCATCCAGTTCGTGGTGAAAACCCTTGTCGGCATGCTGGATTGGGGCCTGGATCCGCAGCAGGCGGTCTCCGCGCCGGCCATCGGCGCCGCGAATACGCCCGTCACGAATGTGGGCGGTGAGCATCCGGCGATCGAGGCGCGCGACGACGGCGTCCACGACCCCCTCGTCACCCGGCTGCGCGAACGGGGCCATCGGGTGTCGGTGGCCCCGCAGACCAGCGGGCTCAGTGTGCTCGGCCGCGACGGTGACAACAGCTGGATCGGCGGAGCCGACCCCCGGCGCGAAGGCGAGGTCCTCGGCGATACGCGATGAACCACGCCGCGCCCTGGCGGCTCACCCGCGGCGGGTGAGCCGCCGAGCGGTATCCGGTGGTCCCCTGGAGTCATGCCGAGCACCGATGCCGCCGGGCTGTCCCGGGCCGAACTCGCCACCCTGGCGGCCGACGCGTTCGTCTACGGTTTCCCGCTCGTCTACGACCTCCGGCAGATCGCGCGGTTCACCGGAGAAGGAATAGGTGGCCTGCCGCCGACACCGCTCAACGTCTTCGGCCATGCCACCACACTGGCCGGGCCGCAGGACACCTTCGTCTCCATCAACAACGACACCGTCTATTCGATCGCGAACGTCTCCACCGCGGCCGGCCCGGTGCGCTTGGACGTACCGGATACGGCGGGCCGCTACTACGTCCTGCAGTTCGTCGACGCCTGGACGAACAACTTCGCCTATATCGGCCATCGCGCCACCGGCACTCTCCCGGGGGCCTACCTGCTGGTCGCGCCGGGCTGGGACGGTATGCCCCCGGAAGGCGTCACCGTCATCGAGTTCCCGACCACGGTCGCCACCATCGTGGGCCGGTGGGCCGTGGACGGGGAGTCCGATCTACCGGCGGTGCGCGCTCTCCAGAACGCCCTGCGCCTCGTACCGACCGCGTCGGCCCCGGACCTGCCCGCCCCCGCGCGGGGGGTCCCGGAGGACCTGCGTTTCTTCGAAGAGCTCCGCGTCGGTATCCGGGCCTTCCCGCCCGCCGACCGAGACCGCCGCTATCAGCGGCGTTACCAGCCGCTGGGGCTACTGGACACCGATACGCCCTACACCGATCTCGACCCGGAACGGGCGTCGGCACTGCGGGAGGGCCTCGCGGCCGGCAAGGAACGCCTCGAGACGGCGGCCACCCACAGCAGCGCGCCCCGGCAGAACGGCTGGAATCTGACCTATCACATCTTCGACTATAATCTGGATTTCTTCGGCGTCGGCGCCCTCGACGATCCGCACTGGAAACTTCCCGACGACCCGGACCGCTATCTGTTGCGCGCGGGTGCGGCCCGCGCCGGGCTCTGGGGCAACCACGGCTACGAGGCCGCCTACGCGTTGGCCTTCACCGATGGCGAGGACCGGCCGCTGCACGGCTCCCACCGCTACGAGGTGCGCTTCGCCGAGCCTCCACCCTGCGGGGCATTCTGGTCGTTGACCATGTACGACACCCCGGATTTCTTCCTGGTCGCGAACCCGATCGGGCGCTACTCGCTGGGTGACCGGACGCCCGGTCTGCGGACGGTGGACGGATCGCTGACCGTGGTGGTGCAGCACGACGAACCCACCGATCCGCAGCGGCGGGCCAACTGGCTACCCGCTCCGGCCGGCCCGTTCCGGCCGATGCTGCGTATCTACGAACCGCGCGACGCCGTTTTCGACGGCAGCTACCAGCTACCGCCGATCGTGCGGGTGGAGTAGTCGGCCGGGCCGGCGAGACCCGCAGCGGCCGGAACGCAACAGGACGATACGGCTCGCCCCGGAAAGCCGGGCACCGGGTCCGATCAGTCCGGCGGGGCGTACTTGACACCGAGGTCGCGGAGCCGGTCCAGTGCCGCCGCGGCGTGCTCACCGTCGTTGGATCGCACCGCCAGCATCGGGACGTAATCGTCGTTCACCAGTTCGAGCCGAGCCCACGCCTTACGGTCCGGGAACGTCACCCCGCGGATATGCTTCCATTCGAACTCGTTGTCCCCGAGCACATTCCGGACCACGACCCCGCGCCGGCCGGCCCGCACGCGCGGGCGGGTGAGCAGTAGGACGGCCGCCGCACCGAAGATCCCGATACACGCCATCGCGAACTGATCGACCACTCGGAAGTTGACCCCGGTGTAGTCGGTTCGCAAGAAGATCCCGAACAGTACGAAGGCCACCACCAGGAGCACCGCGACGATCACCGCCGTGCGACGCGACTTCCGCGGGCGTACCTCCAGCTCCCATTCGGGAGAGCCCCCCGAGTCACCGCCGGAGGCCTGCCCCCGGCGCCAGATCCGTACGACCGGCACGGCTCAGCCTGCCGCGCGCAGACCGCGGAGGGTGAGGGCGGCATCCAAGGCGGCGGCCGCCGCCTGTTCGCCCTTGTTCTCCGCCGAATCCGGCAGTCCGGCCCGGTCGAGGGCCTGCGCTTCGTTGTCGGTGGTGAGCACGCCGTTGGCGACCGGGGTGCTCTCGTCCAGCGAGACCCGGGTCAGGCCGGCGGTCACCGAATCGCAGACATAGTCGAAATGCGGGGTGCCGCCCCGGATCACCACGCCGAGCGCGACCACGGCGTCATGGGTGCGGGCCAGTTCCTGGGCCAGCACCGGCAGCTCCATCGCCCCGGCGCACCGCGCGACGGTGATGTGGCGAACCCCCGCCTCGGCAGCGACGCGTTCGGCGTTGGCGACCAGGGTGTCGCAGATCTCGGTGTGCCAGCGCGAGGCCACGATCGCCAGCCGCAGGTCCTTGGCGTCGGCGAGCGCGAAGCTCGGTACTCCGGTGCCGCTCATCGGTTTCCGCCTTTCGGTCCGGAGGAGGTCACTGCGCTGTCTCCCCCAGATCCAGATCGTCGAGACCCACCAGGTCGTGACCCATCCGGTCGCGTTTGGTGCGCAGGTAGCGCAGGTTCTCGGCATTGGCCCGGACCGGCATGGGCACCCGTTCGGTGATCCGCAGTCCGTAACCGTCGAGCCCGACCCGTTTGGCCGGGTTGTTGGTGAGCAGCCGCATGGACCGCAGTCCCAGATCGACCAGGATCTGCGCGCCGGTCCCGTAGTCGCGGGCATCGGCGGGCAGGCCGAGCTCGATATTGGCGTCGACCGTATCGTGGCCCGAATCCTGCAGCTGATAGGCCTGCAGCTTGTGCATGAGCCCGATACCGCGGCCTTCATGACCGCGCATGTAGAGCACCACGCCGCGGCCCTCGGCGGCCACCATCTCCAGGGCCGCGTCCAGCTGCGGCCCGCAGTCGCAGCGCAGCGAACCGAACACGTCACCGGTCAGGCATTCCGAATGCACCCGGACCAGCACGTCCTCGCCGTCACCGACATCCCCGCGGACCAGCGCGACATGTTCGACATCGTCGTAGATGCTCTGGTATCCGACGGCGGTGAACTCGCCGTGCACGGTCGGGATACGCGCTTGGGCCACCCGCACGACATGCTTCTCGTGCTTACGCCGCCAGGCGATCATCTCGGCGATCGAGATCAGCGCCAGTTCGTGTTCGTCGGCGAAAACTCGCAGCTCGTCGGTGCGGGCCATATGCCCGTCTTCCTTCTGGCTGACGATCTCGCAGATCACCCCGGCCGGCCGCAGGCCAGCCATTCGTGCCAGATCCACGGCGGCCTCGGTATGACCGGGCCGGCGGAGCACGCCCCCGTCCTTCGCGCGCAGCGGCACCACATGACCGGGACGGGTGAAATCGTTCGGTTTGGCATCGCCGTCGGCCAGCAGCCGGATGGTGGTGGCCCGGTCGGCACCGGAGATACCGGTGGTCACACCCTCTCGGGCATCCACCGACACGGTGTACGCGGTGCCGTGCTTGTCCTGGTTGACCGCGTACATCGGCGGCAGTCCCAGCCGATCGCAATCGTCACCGGTGAGCGGTGCACAGATGTAACCCGAGGTGTAGCGGATCATGAACGCCACGAGCTCCGGGGTGGCCTTCTCCGCGGCGAAGATGAGGTCGCCCTCGTTCTCCCGGTCCTCGTCGTCGACCACGACGACCGGTTTACCGGCCGCGATATCGGCGACCGCGCGCTCGATGCTGTCGAACCTGGTCACGTCTGTAATGCTCCATCTCGATAGGTCCCGATCACACTACTGGGTCTGTTCGGCCGGTTCGGGCGCGGCCGCAGTCATCAGCCGCGCTGCTGGAGGCGCTCGACGTACTTGGCGATCACGTCGACCTCGAGATTCACGACGGTCCCGGGGGTGGATGCGCCCAGATCGGTGAGACTCAGTGTGGTCGGGATGAGCGAGACCTCGAACCAGTCCCGGTGGCCGTCGGCGGCCGGTGTATCGGCCCGGCCCAACCCGGAGACGGTGAGCGAAATGCCGTTCACGGTGATGGAGCCCTTCTCCACCACGTATCTGGCGATCGCGTCGGGCAGCGAGATCCGGACCACTTCCCAGTTGTCCTCCGGGGTCCGGGCCAGGATGGTGCCGGTGCCGTCCACGTGCCCTTGGACGATATGACCCCCGAGCCGGCTGTTCACCGCGGCCGCGCGCTCCAGATTGACCCGCGAACCCGGTTCCAGACCGCCGATACTCGACCGGCGCAGCGTTTCGCCCATGACATCGACGGTGAACGCGTCGTCGATCACGTCGACGACGGTCAGACAGACACCGTTGACCGCGATCGAATCTCCGTGTCCGGCATCGGAGGTGACCACTTTCCCGCGGATCGTCAGCCGCGCCGCGTCGGCGGATTGTTCGCGGGCGACGATTTCGCCCAGTTCCTCGACGATGCCCGTGAACATGTCTTCTCCCGTTCGCGTCGGTGTTCCGCATACGGAACGGCGGGAGTGGTACCGAGTATTCCCAGTTCGCCGTCCACGACCAGACTAGTTCCCACCCTCCGGCCCGGCCATGACACGGACCACCCTGCGGGAGCCCTGGTCGCGCGGCCGCGGCGCCGCGGGAGGCGATCCGGAAATTTTCCGATCGAGAGATGGTGGTCACATTCGGACCGCATTCGGCCATACCACTTCCGACGGGCTGCGATCCGGTCCGGACCGGATTCACCCGACTCCTCTTTGCCCCACCGATACCGCATCGAAACCCGAAATGTTTCTCGATTTGCACGCTCACAGGGGCTGACGCAATATTGTGAGGTGACCGGTTCACCCACCTCGACCACCCCGCGGTGCGGCCCGGCGCAGTATTCGTACGAGGACGGCCACCGCCGCGGAACACCGTGCGCCACAAGCCATCACGACAACTGGATCCGCCCACAACAGCGCGGGCCGGGGAGACCCCGCACCGCCGCGGCGATCCAGCGTCTCTCGGCCCGGCGACGGTGCTGTCCGGGCACCGGATCCCCGCGGTGACCACACCCGTCGGATCCGTGCGACATCCGCCCCCCGGTGGATGCCCGCGCCCCGGCCGGGCACGCCACCACTCGAGGAAGCCGAACCGCTATGACCACTTTCACCGAATCCGCCCTGGAGCGGCACTGCCGGCGGTACCGGGAGAAGGATCTGCTGCCCGCGGTGGTCGATGCCGCCTCCCGACGGATCCTGTTGCACGTGGGCGCCACCTACGGCGCCGTCACCATGCCGACCGAACTCGGTGAACAGGTGTTGTCACGACTACGGGCGGCGGGGATCGCCGGACCCGTCTTCGCCCATCCCCGGGCCCGGCGCTGGACCTTCCTCACCGGTCCCACCCGGCACGAGGAATTCACCGCTACCGCGGCCGCCGAACTCTTCCGGCTCTACACCACCGTCGCCGGTACCGGCAGCCAGATCGTGCTGCCCTCGCCCGAGGACGAGGCCAGCGGCTACCGACTGTGGGTCGCTGGCCCCGATGTGCTGGGGACCCGGCCGCCCCAGCACGCGGTGGTCGACGGCGCCCGCGAGTGCTCTGCCGGTACCCGCTGAGCCCGGGCGGATCGTAGCCGCGGGGACCGCGACGAGGCCCCCGCTGTCCCGCTTTTCGCACCGTCCGACGGCACCGCCTCGGCGCACCCGATCATGCCGGAGGTGGCCCGGTCTCTCGTCGGTTCGGATCGGGCAACACTGCCCGGGCCGCCTCCTGCCAGTACCGGGCTTCGATCGGGTCGCCGCGCTGCTCGAGGAGCATTCCCAATACGCTCATACCCTCCGCTCGGCCGGCTTCGGCGGAGGCGCGGCACACCCGCTCGGCTTCGTCCCACCGGTCTCGCAGGATGAGCAGCTTCACCAAGGCGATCACGCCGATATGGGCACCGGCCCTGACTCCTCGCCGATACCAGTCCTCGGCTTCCGCGAGGTCACCGGCCGCCTCCCGGATCTTGCCGATTTCAACCATGGCAAGTCCATTACCCTCGCGGGCCGCCGACCGGAACCACCGCTCGGCCGCAGCCGTATCGCCTGCCTCCATGAGCTCGTTCCCGAGCCGGACCATCCCATCGGTGCTGCCCGCCGCCGCGGCTTCACCGAACCACCGGATCCCCGCCGCCCGCTCGTTTCGCGCCAGGTGCCGGATACCGAGATTTGTCATCGCGTCGGGTTCACCGGCCGCGGCCGCCTTCCGCAGCCATGCGTCGGCCTCGATCGTCGCCCCCTGTTCGGCGGCCATCATGCCCAAGCAGGTCCAACCGGCCGCGTCACCCGCGTCCACCGCTCGCCGGTACCACGACACGGCCTGGCCCGGCTCCCCGCGGCGCTCGAGCAGGCCACCCATCCTGATCATGGAACGCGTCCGGCCCGCATCGACCGCCGCGCGGTACCAGCGCTCGGCCGCGCCGGTGTCGCCACGCCTCTCCAGCACCTCGCCCAGGAGTTCGGCCGCCCGCGGTTGTCCTGCCTCGGCCGCCTTTCGATACCACGATTCGGCTTCGTCGAAGGCACCCCGGTTGTGGAGGAATGTCCCGAGGAGGGTCATCCCGTCGGGCAGTCCCGTGCCGGCCGCTTCGCGGTACCAGCGTTCGGCCCGCGTATCGTTTTCACGTTCCTGGTGGTGTGCGCCCAGCAGGAGCATCACATCGGTATTGCCGGCCGATATCGCTCGCCGGTAGAGCTGTCCGGCCGCCTCCGGGTGACCTTCCGCTTCGAGCCGGCTTCCCAGCCCGTACACCTGGGCCGGATCGGCGAGGTCGACCGGTTCGTTCCCGGCACCGGCCGCGCGCCAGGATGCGTTGCGTACCAAGGGCAGCCGGCCGATGGTATCGCTGCCGCTCATCCTCGGTTCCGGGAGACCGGCACTGCGCAACCGGTACAGCAGCTGCTCGTGCAGCGTGGTGATATCGACCAGCTCCGGGCCGTCTGCCACGCCACACCTCAGGACATCGACGAGTTGACCGGTGTACGCGGTGAAAACCTCGCCCGCCGGTGCTTTCGCCATCTCGTTGCTCTTCGTGGCGGTCAGCACACAGGTGCCCCGGATATCGAGTTGCCCGGCCACCTGCGCGGCACTCCCGGCCATGGTCCCGTGGGCCTGCCCGCTGAAACAGCAGTCGAGCACCACGACCTTGTTGCGCGCACTGGAGTGCAGCATGGCCCGTCGCAGATCGTCGTAGGCGAGCGAGGTGAAATGCGGCTTGCCTTCCAACGCGTGTGAGGTGGCCAGATAGAGGCGGCCGTCGAAGTAGGAGTCGATGAGTCCGTGCCCCGCGAAGTAGACCAGGAACATATCGGTCGCTCGGCCGGCGACGTCTTCGACTCGCAGCGCCAACTCCTGGGCGTTCACCGGGTCCCGGATGACCACGCAGTGGTCGTCGGGGAGGCCGGCGAGCAGCGGATCGGTGAGGATCTCGTGGAGCGCGTCGAGGTTGTTCGGCACGGCGGGCAGGTCATCGAGACCGTCGTCCCGGGGATAGGTACCGACCCCGATGAGGCAGGCCCAGCTCCGGGCCGGATCCGGCATCACCATCACAACTCCCCCGTTGCCTCCCGCAGTATCTCGACCACCGCGCGCGGATCTCCGAGCCGCTGCATGTCCAGCTGGACGGTCCCCTTCTGCCCGCGAATCGTGATCTTCACATCGGAGGTGCGGTGACGTATCCAGACACTCAGCGATCTGGCCAGCACTACACCGGTCCCGGAGCCCAGCACCAATACCAGCGCGTCACTCAGTCCCCCCATATCCTCGGGGCCGGGCGTCGCCGGTACGAATACCGGATTCGGTAGGTCCTCTTCCCGCTGCAGCCACCGGAACAAGGACCGGACCTCGGCAGCGGAGTCGGACGCGGCCGACACACTGATGGAAAGGTCCACGGAATCCCCTGTTACAGACACGAATTCGATCCTACGGGTCGATATCACGGATCCGAGGGTTTCCGGACCGATCCGTTGTTCCTGCTGGTCGGGCGGAAGGTGCGGTGCGGACGTACCGACGCCGCTACGAACCGGTGTGCCACGATGCCGCCCACGGACTTCAGTGGGTGAGGTGATGCGCCGACCAGCTCGATTCGGCCTGCCGGCGCAGTTTCTCCACGGTCGCGCCGGGATCCTCGGTGTTGTACACCGCCGAACCCGCCACGAAGCAGTCGATACCGGCCGCCGCGGCCTGCTCGATGGTGTCGGCGTTGATCCCGCCGTCGATCTCCACCACCAGGCGCAGCTCCCCCGCATCGACCAGACGCCGCACGATCCGGGCCTTCTCCAGCACCTCCGGAATGAAGGACTGCCCGCCGAACCCGGGCTCGACACTCATCACCAGCAGCGTGTCGAAATCGCGCAGGATCTCCAGGTACGGCTCGATGGGGGTGTTCGGCTTCACCGACAGCCCCGCTTTGGCGCCGGCGGCCCGGATGTTACGGGCCACGGCCACCGGATTCTCGGTCGCCTCGGCATGGAAGGTCACGTTGTAGGCACCCGCCTCCGCGTACGGCGGCGCCCACCGGGCCGGATCCTCGATCATCAGATGGCAGTCCAGCGGAATATCGGTGGCCTTCAGCAGGCTCTGCACCACCGGCAGCCCCAGGGTCAGATTCGGGACGAAATGCGCGTCCATCACATCGACGTGCAACCAGTCGGCGGTCGATACCGCATCGGCCTCGTCGGCCAGCCGGGCGAAATCGGCGGACAGAATCGACGGGGCGATCATCGGGACCGTAGGACGGGTGAACGTGGGCTCGGACGCAGTCACAGCGGGAGTGTATGGCGGCGCCCGTGGCGGCGCGGGCCCGGGGGGCAGGGTTCGCCGGTGGCGCCTCCGGCCGGGCGTGGCCGCCGGCCATCGGGACAGACCCGCGGCACCGCGGACCCGGTTTCCCGGCCGGATTCCGTCTGCGGGCGTGCCCCGCTCCCCTCTTTGTGACGATGCGCCCATACACTCGGCTGCGTGATCAATACTTCGGCGGAACAAGGGCTCCACGGTGCCCCGGTGGAGATTCGGGTGGCGGCATCGGTGACACAGTTGCCGATCGTGCGCGGTCTCGCCGAGACTCTGGTCCTGCTCAGTGATTTCACGCTGGACGAGGTCGCCGATATCCGGCTGGCGGTGGACGAGGCATGTTCCACACTGATCGGCCTGGCGGCGCCCGAGACGAGCCTGCAGTGTGTGTTCAGCATCGGCGACACCGAATTACGGGTGCAGGTCGCCGGGGTGGCGGCGCAGGAGGGACTGCCCGACGCGCGCAGTTTCGGCTGGCACGTCCTACGTACCCTGACCGATTCGGTGGACGCGCGGCAGGACCCCTTCGATCAGCAGGTTTCCGGATATCCGACAGCGGTCGAGTTCCGTCGGGTCCGGGGGAAAGCGTAGTGAGCGAGCAGGACAAGCCGCTCGAATCTCCCGAGGACGAGCACGCTCGGGAATCGGCGAGTGAGGCCGACACCGCCGAAGCCGACGCCGAGGCCGATACCGAAACGCGCGAGGAGCTGGAGAAATCGTCCTCGGCGGGCGGATACGATGATGTCGCGGATCTGTTCGTCCGGCTCGCCGATGCCGAACCGGATTCGGCGGAGCAGGCGGCGCTGCGCAACGAGTTGATCGCGCGCTGCATTCCCCTGGCCGACCACATCGCCCGGAAGTTCAGTGGACGCGGGGAGCCGTTCGACGATTTGACCCAGGTGGCCCGGGTGGGCCTGGTGCACGCGGTGGACCGTTTCGATATCTCGCGCGGTTCGAACTTCCTGTCGTTCGCGGTGCCCACGATCATGGGCGAGGTGCGCCGGTATTTCCGGGACAACACCTGGGCGATGCGGGTGCCGCGCCGGGTCAAGGAGACCCATTTGCGGATCGGCGCCGCGGTGGATTCGCTGTCGCAGTCGCTGGGTCGTTCGCCGACGGCCAAGGAGATCGCCGCCGAGCTGGATGTCGATCCGGACGAAGTGACGCAGGCCGTGATCGCCGGTAACGCCTATCAGCCGACATCGATCGATGCCGCCTCGGTGGGACGCGATACGGACGCGTCCCTGCTGGACACGCTCGGCGAAGAGGAAGCGCAATTCGACCGGGTCGAGGAGTACGTGGCGATCCGGCCGCTGCTGGCCGGGTTGCCCGAGCGGGAGCGGCGGATTCTCACCATGCGGTTCTTCGAATCGATGACCCAGACGCAGATCGCGCAGCAGATGGGTATTTCACAGATGCACGTATCGCGCATTCTCGCCAAGACGCTGGCCCGGTTGCGCGAACAGTCGGCCCGGGAGTAATCGCCGCACCTGTTGTGCCCGCTTCGCCGTTCGGTCTACCCTCATCGTTGAGAGTATGAGTGGGTATTTATCTCAAACGACCATTCCGAGAGCCCGCTTTTCTCCCCAGCAACCGACCAGCCGGATCAGCCCGTAATCCGGCGCTCCTGCGGGTCGCGCGTCGACGACGACGCGGCGGAAGGTGACGTGAGTGATGACCGCTGAAACCATCGCCCGGCAATGCACCCTGTGCGAAGCGCACTGCGGCATCCTGGTGACCGTCGAGGACACGAAAGTGGCCAAGGTCGAGGGAAATCCCGACGATGTGCTGTCCAAGGGCTACATCTGTCCCAAGGCCACCGCCATGGCGGGCCTGCACGACGATCCGGACCGGCTGCGCACCCCGGTACGCCGGGTCGGCGAGAAGTTCGAACCCATCGGCTGGGACGAGGCCTTCCGCGAGATCGGCGACCGCCTGCGCCGGGTGCGCCGGGAGCACGGACCGCATTCGGTGGGCATGTACCTGGGCAATCCGGCCGCCCACAATTCGGCGATCATGTATGCCTTCGCGCTCCGCATGGCGCTGATGACCCGCAATTTCTACACGGCCTCCTCGATCGACCAGTTCCCGCAGGAATTCGTGGCCTGGCAGATGTACGGGTCGAATTTCCTCATGCCCATCGCCGATATCGACCGCACCGACCGGATGGTGATCATCGGCGCCAACCCGGCGGTATCCAACGGATCGGTCACCACCATGCCGGGCGCACGCAACCGCATCAAGGATGTGCGCGCCCGCGGCGGCAAGGTCGTGGTGATCGATCCCCGGCGTACCGAGACCGCCCGGCTGGCCGACGAGCACGTCTCGGTCCTGCCGGGTGGCGATCCCTATCTGCTGCTGGCCGTTCTGCACGTACTGATCACCGAGGATCTCTGTGACCGGACCGCCGTCCGCACCCAGTGCGCCGGACTGGACGAATTGCGCGAACTGGTCGCCGGTTTCACGCCCGAGGACGCCGCCCCCTACGCCGGTGTGGACGCCGAGACGATCCGGCGGCTGGCCCGCGAGCACGCGGCCGCGAAATCGGCGGTGATGTACGCGCGGATCGGGGTGTGCCAGACGCTGACCGGCACCGTCACCCACTGGCTGGTCAACACCATCAACGCGATCACCGGAAACCTCGACAGTCCGGGCGGCCAGATGTATGCCACCCCGGCCGTGGACCTGCTGCCGCTGGCGCGCCGGGTGTCGCCCAACTACGGCGCGTGGACCGACCGCTCCGGTAAATACAAATCGTTCCGGTTCGAACTGCCGGTGGCCGCGCTGGCCTCGGAGATCCTCGACGACGGCCCGGACCGTATCCGCGCCATGATCACCTACGCGGGCAACCCGGTCCTGTCCACCCCGCAACGCGGAGAGCTCGACAAAGCGCTGGGTTCGCTGGATTTCTATGTAGCCGTGGACATGTACATCACCGAGACGACGCGGCACGCCGACATCATCCTGCCGCCGCTGTCGCCGCTGGAACGCGAGGATCTCGACATCCTGCTCACCATGTTCAGCGTGCACAACAACATTCGCTTCAACGCGCGAGCCGTCGCACCCGAGCAGGAGGGGCTGGAGGACTGGGAGATCATGGCGCGGCTGACCACCGAGATCCTGCCGCTTCCGCTGCGCTCGCTCACCGGCCGCGCCCTCAACGCGGTCTTCGCCCGGTTCAGCCCGCTGCGGGCCGCGGCGCTCGGTATCGCGGTCGGCCCGCACGGCGTACTGCGCCGGGGCCGTAAGGGTGTGACCGTGCAGAAAGTGCGCGAAGCCCGCGGCGGTATCGACCTGGGCCCACTGCAGCCGCGGCTGCATTCGCTCATCGCCACCGCCGACCGCAGAGTTCAGCTGGCGCCGCGGCAGTTCGTCACCGAGGCGCGCCGGCTCCTCGACGAGGCGCGCGCGGGCGGCGCGGACCGCGACCTCGGTTTCGATCTGCGCCTCATCGGCCGGCGCCATCTGCGCAGCAACAATTCCTGGCTGCACAATGTGCCGTCGATGGTGAAGGGCCGCGACCGCTGCACCGCGCTCATGCATCCGCAGGACGCGACCGCGCGCGGACTATCCGACGGCGGCCGGGTCACGGTGAGCTCACCCATCGGCTCCATCGTGGTGCCGGTGGAGATCAGCGACGAGATCCGGCCGGGTACGGTCGCCATCCCGCATGGCTGGGGTCACGGCGAGCCGGGAGTCGGCTGGACCGTCGCGGCCGCGGTACCGGGCGCGAATGTGAACCTGCTGCACGATCCGGAACAGGTGGACCGTATCTCCGGTAATGCCGCGGTCAACAGCACCTGGGTGAAAGTCCACGCCGTATAGGCGGGTGCCTGCCGAGGGCCGGGCCGTACCGGCTCGCCCCCGGTGGGAGCGTACGGTCACAGGTCGCGCTCGCGGGCGCGCCGTAGCCGCGCGGGCGCGACCAGCCACCAGGCCGCGTCCAGCAGTTCGCGCAACTGGCCGGGATCGACGCGGTGGAGGTCGATGAGGATGTAGGGGTAGCCGTCGTAGTGCGGGATGGTGTAGAAGGCGGGGTCGCCGGAGGCCAGCAGCGCCTCCTTCTCCACCATCTCGCAGCGCAGCGCGAGACCGCCCTCGGCTTCGGTGCGCAGCCGCGCGAAACTCTTGCCCGCCGCTTTCAGAGCCGGGGTGCGGTAGGAGGTCGATTCGGCGACCTCCGGCAGCTCGGTGGCCATCCGTACCACGTGCGCCCAGGTGATACCCATAGCGACAGTGTGCCGGGCGCGGACGCGGCAGGTTCGGAAATCCGTGGCCACTCGCGCGCCCGGCGGCTAAGCCGGTTTGCGCAGCACGGCCACGAACATGGCATCGGTCCCGTGCCGATGCGGCCACAGCTGGACGGCCGGGCCCGCACCGAGCCCGGTGACACCGGGTAGCAGCGGGCGGGCGTCGAGCTGTTCGGCGCCGGTGCGACGAACCGTATCCGCCACTACGGCAACGGTTTCCGGCAGATGAGGCGAGCAGGTGGAATACACCACCACACCACCGGGGCGCACCAGGTCCCAGGCCGCGGTCAGCAGTTCGCGCTGCAGAGCGACCAGATCGGCGATATCGCCGGGGGTCCGCCGCCACCGGGCCTCCGGGCGGCGGCGCAGCGCGCCGAGACCGGTACACGGAGCATCCACCAGGATGCGGTCGTAGCCCGCCGCCAGACCGCTGTCGCGGCCATCGGCGATATGCACCTGCACGGGCAGCCCGCGCGTCGCGGTGCGGACCAGTTCGGCCCGGTGCGGGGCCGGCTCGACCGCGTCGACCCGGAAACCGTCGATATCGGCCAGTGCCCCGAGCAGCGCCGTCTTCCCGCCCGGACCGGCACACAGGTCCAGCCAGCGGCCGCCGTCGGCACCGTGCAGCGGGGCACGGGTGAGTGCCAGGGCCACCAGCTGACTGCCCTCGTCCTGGACCGCGGCCATGCCCTCCCGCACGGGTTCCAGCGCGCCCGGGTCACCGCCCTCCAGATACACCGCGTACGGCGACCACCGGCCCTCCTCGCCACCGGTGACCAGCGCGAGTTCCTCGGCGGTGATATCGCCGGGACGCGCCACCAGGTGCACCAGCGGCCGGGCGTCGTCCGCGGCGAGCAGCTCCGGCAGTTCACCCGCGTCCGCGCCCAGCGCATCGGCGAACGCCTGCGCGATCCACATCGGATGGGCGTATTCGAAGGCCATGCGGCCGATCGGATCGGCGGGGGCGAGCCGCTCGATCCACTCCTGCGGACTCCGCTCGGCGACGCGGCGCAGCACCGCGTTGACGAAACCGGAACGCCCCGTCCCGGATTCGGCACGGGCGAATTCGACCGCGGTATGCACCGCGGCGTGGGGTTCGACCCGGGTGCGCAGCAACTGGTAGGCGCCGAGGCGCAGGATATCCAGCAGCGAGCCGTCGATCTCGCCGATCTCACGACCGGCGCAGTCCGCGATCACCGCGTCGAGTACACCCAGGGCCCGGCACGCTCCGTAACCGAGTTCGGTGGCCAGGGCCGCGTCACGTCCCTCCACACGATATTCGCGCAGCAGTCCGGGTAGCACCAGGTTGGCGTAGGCGTCCCGTTCGCGGACGGCGCGCAGGGTCTCCAGCGCCACGGTGCGCGCCGGATCAGCGGGCGTGCGCGCGGCGGCACCATGGCCCCGCCCGGGCCGGTCCCGAGCCGGACCGTCGGCCCGCTTCCCGGCGCCGCGACCTTGCGCGGCCGCCGACGAGCCCCGGCGCCGATCCCCGCGCCGGTCGTCCCGGCTGTCATCCGTTCGTTTCCGGGCGGCACCGGTGCCCGCGGGGGCTCCACTCCGGCCGGCACGGTCGGACGCTCCGGCCGCGCGACGGCCCCGACTCACACCGTTCTCCCGGTCGGGACGGCGGCCACCGCCCGCACCGCGACCGGGCTCGGCCCCGCGGTGACGCGGCTGCCCGCGGTCCCCGCCGGACTCACCGGATCCCGCGGTGTCGGGTCGATCCGGGCGTCGACGTGGACCGGAGATGCCCTCGGGATTGCCCCGGGGCTCCCCGGCCGGACGATCTCGGCGGGATCCGGCCGTGCGATCCGGCCGGTCGCCGGACGGACGCCGGTCGGTACGGGAACCGCCCTCGCGCCGATCCTGCCGGGAGCCGGCCGGCGGCTCGCCCCGGCGCAAACCTGCCGAGCGCTGGTCCTGCCGCGCCGCGCCCGACCGCTCGCCCTGCCGGGCATCATCCGCACGCTCGCCCCGGCGGAAACCGCCCGGACTCCGGTCCTGCCCGGACCCGGACGTACGCTCGCCCCGGCGAGAATCGCTCGCGCGCTGATCCTGCCGGGATTCGGCCGGATGCCGGCCCGATCCGGGCCCCGCCGAACGGCCGCCCGGCCCGAGATCACCCCGGCGCTCCGGCGATTCGTTACGCGGGGCGCCGGATTCGGTCGCGCGGGGGTCGGCATGACGCCGGAAGCCCCGGGGCCGGTCGCCGCTCGCGCCGGTCATTCGACCACCGCGCCGGGCGCCGGACGGGCGCCCCGCGCCCAGTCGAGTGCGGCCATCATCCGTTTGCCCTGCGGCTGCACCTGATCCAGCCGTACCGCGGTGGTGGCGGTACCGACGAGAACACCGGTTTTGCGCACCTCGATCCGCCGCTCGGGCAGCACCTCTTCGACCAGCTCCACCGGGCCCAGTTTGAGACGGTTCCCGGCGACCGTGGTCCAGGCGCCGGGGAACGGGGTCACCGCCCGGATGGCGCGGCCGACCGCCAGCGCGGGCTGATCCCAGCGGACCTGTGCCGCCTCGACGGTGATCTTGGGTGCGTAGGAGACCCCGTCCGCCGGTTGCGGAATCGCCTGCAGGGTGCCGTCCTCGACACCGTCGAGGGTCTGCTCCAGCAACGCCGCGCCGCTGTCGGACAGCCGGCCCAGGAGATCGGCGGCGGTATCGGTGACCGCGATCCGCTCGGTCACCACGCCGTAGACCGGTCCGGTGTCCAGACCGGTCTCGATCCGGAAAGTGGACGCGCCGGTGATCTCGTCACCGGCCGCGATGGCGGCCTGGACCGGGGCCGCGCCACGCCACGCGGGCAGCAGTGAGAAATGCAGATTGATCCAACCGTACTTCGGAATCTCCAGCACCCCCGGCGGTAGCAGCGCGCCGTAGGCCACCACCGGGCAGCAGTCCGGTGCCAGCTCCGTGAGCGCCTCGACGAATTCGGGATCGCCGGGCTTACCCGGGGTGAGGACCGGAATACCGTGTTCGTCGGCGAGTTGCCCGACCGGTGAGCGTTTCAGCTTCCGGCCACGCCCGGCGACGGCGTCGGGCCGCGTCACCACGGCGACCACCTCGTGCCGGGAATCGAGGAGCCGGCGCAGCGACGGGACCGCCGGGTCGGGAGTACCGGCGAAGACGATCCGCATCAGCGGTCCCGCTCGGCGAGAGCGCGGCTCGGCCGGACGGTCAGCCCGGCGATGAACCAGTCGGATTCACGGATGGTGCGCATGGCCTGCTTCCGGTCGGGGGGGTCGAGCCGGTCGATGAACAGAGTGCCGTCCAGATGATCTGTTTCGTGCTGCACACAGCGCGCCAGCAGTCCTTCGGCCTCGAATTCGACCGGGTTGCCTTCCACGTCCACGCCGGTCGCCCGCACCCGCATGGCCCGCCTCGTATCGTGATTGACCCCCGGGATCGACAGGCAGCCCTCCGGACCGATCTGTTCCTCCTCGTCCAGCGCGGTCCAGGTCGGGTTGATCAGATGCCCGCGGGCGTCGCGGGTGTCGTAGACGAACACCCGCAGGCCGACACCGATCTGCGGGGCCGCCATCCCCACTCCGCCGTCGTCGTACATGGTGTCGGTCAGATCGGTCACCAGCTGCCGCAGTTCGGGGCCGAACTCGGTGACCTCCGCCGCGCGGGCTCGCAGGATCGGATCGCCGAAGAGGCGGACGGACTGGACGGTCACGGTAGCTCCCGAAGACATGTGGCAGGGCAGGAAGGTTTCATTCTAGGTAGCCCGGCACGACCGTGCTCAGGGCGTCCGCGCACACCTCCGGTCCGCTCCGGGTGGTCGGCCTACGCGGCCGGGCCGCACGTTCGCGTATACCTCTCCCCTACGCCGGTCGGTCACCATTCGTAGCCGGGGTCACGAGGGCCCCGGCTACGAGGCACCGGAGGCGACGCCGTCGACCCGGCCTCAGATGTTCCCGCCGATGATCACCTGCGGGATGCCGGTGCCGAGCGGTACCGGCACGCATACCGGTTCGGGGGCGTGTTCGGGGTCGAGGGTCTGGAACAGCAACTGGAACACGTACGGGTCGTAGACCATGTGGAAATGGCCGGTGAGGTCGACCGGGCAGCGGTCCTGCAGGACGATGTTGTGTGCCCCCGCTCCGCGCAGGGCGATATTGCCGAAGGGCTGGATCACTTCGTCGACCCGGCTGCCGACCGTGGTGTAGCGCACCCCCGGCACGGTGTCGCCGCCCGCATTGAGTTCCCGCATGAACGGTGAACCCTGCACCTGCTGGACCGCCGCCACGGAGACCGCCCTGGTCGCCAGGTCCATCGCGCCCGGAAGCTGCTCGGCAATCGGGACCAGGCCGTACAGCACCCCGCCGTAGGTGGGCGAGGCCAGGCCGACCCAGTTGCCGACGTAGGGCGCGCCGCCGAGCTTGTTGATGTAGTAGCGGGTGACATTGGCGCCCTGGGAGAATCCGACCAGATCGACCTGCCCGGCTCCCGTCGCGGCGCGTACCTCGTCGACGAACTGCGCGATCTGGTAGGCGCTGAGCACGATGTCCTCGGTGCCGTAGGTACCGGCGCCCGGTTTACCCCCGTAGTTCAGAGCGAAGACGCAGAAGCCGTGGTCCACGAGCTGCGGCCCGATGACCGACCAGTCGGTGTAGGCGCTCGCGTCGGTGCCGTGCGCGAGGATCACCGGTCGCGGATGGGCCGCGTCCGGGACACACCCGAAATCGTTCGCGCCGCGGGGCACCGCGTCCGGATGGGATTTCATATAGAGCACCGCTCCCAGCTGGTCGGGTTGCGGTGGAGCCGGGTCCGTGGGGACCGACGCGGGGAGGTAACCGGCCGGCTGGGCGGTGCTCTCGACACTCGCGAGCAACACCGACCCAGCCAGTGCGACAGCCACGGTCACCGCCCGCAGAACACGCCTGCCGGTTTGTGAACCGTCCCGCCCCATCGGCCATCGAAGTTGTTTCACACCACAATCTTCTACCCTGTCGGCTCGGTGGAACACCGGGGCCGAAGGTTTTGATCACCCCGTTACTTTCCGGAGTCCTCGTCTCCGGCGAGGATGCGGTACAACGCTTTCCGGGCATCGGTGAGCACCTCGGCCGCCTTGGCCGCCTGCTCCGGGGTGCCTGCCGCCGCCACCTGCGCGACCGCGCCCATGAGCGGGCCGATCAGGGCCCGCAGATCGCTGGTGTGCGCGCCGACCCCTTCCTTGACATCGGCCCACGGGTCCCCGAGCTCTGCCCGGTTCTCCGTCACATGAGCTGTCCCTGTCTCGGTCAGTTGCGCTGTCTTGCGGCCGGCGACTTTCTCGATGGTGATCAAACCCTCGTCCTCCAACTGCGACAGCGCCGGATAGATGGATCCGGGGCTGGGCCGCCAGAGGTCGTCACTGCGTTCGCGGATCTGCTGGATCAGCTCGTAGCCGTGCATGGGGCGCTCGGCGAGCAGCAGCAGGATCGCCGCCCGTACGTCGCCGCGCCGGCCCCGGCCGCCCCGGCCGCGGCCGCGTCCGAATCCCGGGCCGAAACCCGGTCCGAAGCCGGGGCCGAAACCGGGACCGAAGTCCCCGCCGAACCCCGGGCCGAAACCGGGCGGGCCACCGTGCCGGAACGGACCGCCCGGACCGAAGCCGCCCGGACGGGGGCCGCGCCCACGACGCCCGCGACCCCGGCGAAATTCTGTGTTCTCGATGTTCTCCATAGCAGCCTCCTGAGCTACTCGATCGGTTTGCGTAGCATCGACGATATATCGTCAATCTATCCAACGCAACCCTCTGCCGGATTGATTCCTCGATCGTCCCGACACCACGCGGACAGCGGCGCCACCGAATGGCCGTCCGCCTCCGCCACCACCAGCCGGAGGTTCCCTCGGCGCGCGGACACCGCCCCTCGCCGCCGTGGACGAGCTGCTCCCCGCGGAGCCCGAACACTGCGCGGCCCTGATCGTCGACCGGGTGAATCGGTCCGGCTGCGCTGCCGCCGCCCCGATCTCCGACCGACCGGTTCGAAGCCGCCTGGTCGAGTGCTGCCGAAGCGATGGATCGGCGTACGCGACCAGAGTGCGACACCGGCATGCTGAACGACTCCTCCGCCGCGGCCCTGCGGATGCGCGACCGGGCAGCCTGCTCGCCACGGTCTGCCGCACGGCCTCGGTGCGCCATATGGCCCCGGCCCGGTCAGGTCAGCCGATTTCCAGCGGGTCTATCTGAATCCGCGGCGGCGACTCCGCCCGCTGACTGCTCCGGATCGCCTGCGCCGCCGTGAGCGCCCGCGCCAGCGCCGCGCCACGTGTTCGCGGCGTACGCAGCAGCACCCGTTCGACCTCGGCACCCGGGTCGTCGCTGTCGCCGCGCGCGCCGGAGGGCAGCCGCGCGGCAGCCGGTAGCGGCACCGGGCCCAGCACCTCCACCGCCGCCGGGAGTTCGGCGGCGGCGAGCAGTCCGGCGACACCGTCCGGAGTGCCGTCCACCGCCGCCATCCGCACCGCCGGCGGGAATCCGACCTCGGTCCGCTGCGCCAGTTCGGCGGCCGCGTGCCCGGCCGGATCCCAGCGCAGCAGCGCCTGCACGGTCGGCACGGCGGGATCGGCCATCACCAGCACTTCACCGTCCGGCCGCACCAGGGCCGCGGCGCTGAGCCAACGGCGCAGGGCGTCCTCCGCGGCGCGCAGATCGGCGCGGCCGAGCAGCGCCCACCCGTCCAGCAACAGCCCCACCCCGTATCCACCGGCAAGCAACGGTTCGGCCCCGACGGTGGCCACCACGACCTGGGGCCCGGGCGGCACCGTGTCCAGTACGGCCGCGCCGCTGGACCCGCGGATCGGCACCCCGGGGAATGCCCGGCCGAGTTCCTCGGCGGTCCGTGCCGCACCGATGACCACGGCGCGCAACACCCGGCCCCCGCAGGCCGGGCACCGGAACGCCGCCTCGGTGCGCCCGCACCAACGGCAGACCGGACTGTGCGCCGCCCCCGGATCCCCGGCGGGACGATCCGACCCGGGCAACGACAGCGGCCCCACACACCGGCGGCAACGGGCGGGTGTACGGCATTTGGTACAGGCGAGCGCCGGAACGTACCCACGGCGCGGCACCTGCACCAGCACCCCGGACCCGGCGGCGAGTGCCTTCCGGGCCGCGGCGAAGGCGGCGGCGGGGATCCGGATCGCGCGTGCCATCGGATCGCGTTCGAGCGCGGTATCGCTGTCCCCCGGGGCGCTGATCCGCGGCGCGGCGGCCCGTACGGTCGCCCGGTCGGCCAGCAGATCGTGGGCCCATCCGGTTTCCACGACGGCCTGGATCTCGGCGGTCCGGGCGAACCCGGCAGCCACGAACGCCGCACCGGTGTCGTGAGCGCGGAGCATGGCGACCTCCCGCGTGTGCGGGTAGGGGGCGCGGGGTTCGGCATAGGTGTCGTCGCCGTCGTCCCAGATCGCGATGAGACCCAAATCCACAGCGGGGGCGAAAACCGCACTACGGGTGCCCACCACCACGCGCGCGGTGCCGCGCAGAACAGCCAGCCAGCGCCGGTACCTGGCCGCCGGTCCCAGCCCCGCCGACAAGCCGACCGCGGCATCACCGACCAGCCGTTCACATTCGCTTAGCACCCGGTCGAGGTCGCGCTGGTCGGGCACCATCAGGATCGCGCTGCGGCCCTCCGCGGCCACCACCGCCGCGAGCTCGGCCAATCGCCGCGCCCAGTCCTCTCCCGGCAGTGCCTGCCACGCCGCCCGCGGCCCCCGGCGGCCCGCGAGTGCGGTCAGGAAGGCGCCCCCGTGCCGGTACCGGCGCCAGGCGCCGGTGTCCACTCCGGTGGGAAGTGCCGCGCGTCCCGCCACGCCCAACCCGGTACCTACGACTGGCGCAGGTTCCATACGCGGCTCGGCCTCTGCGCCCAGCTCAGCGTCCGCACGCAACCCGGCGCCCACGCCAGATCCGGCGTCCGTTGCTGTCCCGGAATCCGAATCCGCCCCGGCGTCCGCTCGCAACCCGGCGTTCGTGCCCGCCCCGTCATTCGCACCCGACTCTGTCTCCGCGCCCGGCCCTGCCTCGGCATCCGGCCCTGTCTCCGCGGTTTTCTTCGCCGGCCCCCCGTTCTCCACCCGCGCGTGCCGCGGTGGGATCGCCAGGCGCAGCACGTCGGCACGGGTCCCGGCGCACCGCGCCGCCACGGTCGTCGCGAGGCGCAGGATCTCCGGGGTGAGCACTTGTTCGGCGGATACCACCCGCTCCAGCCGGACCAGTTTGCCCGGGTGATCGGATTCGGCGTGCCGGGACAGCAGATAACCGTCCACCAGCCGCCCCGCGAACCGGACCCTCACGCGGACACCGGGGCGGGCGATTTCGGCGAGCTCGGGCGGCACCAGGTAGTCGAAATCACGGTCCAGGTGCGCGGGGGTGAGTAGCGGCAGCACCCGGGCGATCGGGTTCTCGACCGGCCCCGAGGCCGCGGGCGCGGCCTTCTTCGCGCGAGCGGCCCGGCGGCGCGCCGGGCCCGACTCGGCCGACACCCCCGCCGACGCGGGGTCGGCGGGGGTGTCGGTGGGTGGTCGATCCACGCGGGACGTGGAACTTACAGTCCGGCGGCGGCGCGCAGCTTGTCCGCGCGGTCGGTGCGCTCCCAGGGCAGATCGATATCGGTGCGGCCGAAGTGCCCGTAGGCGGCGGTCGGCGCGTAGATCGGGCGCAGCAGATCCAGGTCGCGGATGATCGCGCCGGGGCGCAGATCGAACACCTCGGAGATCGCCGACGAGATCTGGGCCGGATCGACCTTCTCGGTGCCGAAGGTCTCTACGAACAGCCCAACCGGCGCCGATTTGCCGATCGCATACGCGACCTGCACCTCGACCCGGTCCGCCAGACCGGCGGCGACCACGTTCTTGGCGACCCAGCGCATGGCGTAGGCGGCCGAGCGGTCGACCTTCGAGGGGTCTTTGCCGGAGAACGCGCCGCCACCGTGGCGGGCCATACCGCCGTACGTGTCGACGATGATCTTGCGGCCGGTCAGGCCGGCATCGCCCATCGGACCACCGAGCACGAACTTGCCGGTGGGGTTCACCAGCAGGCGGATATCGGAGATGTCCAGGTCGGGGATGGCGATATCGGCCAGCACCGCGTCGACGACCTTTTCCCGGATATCGGGGGCCAGCAGATTGTCCAGATCGATATCGGCGGCGTGCTGGGTGGACAGCACCACGGTGTCCAGGCGTACCGCCTTGTCACCGTCGTACTCGATGGTGACCTGGGTTTTGCCGTCCGGCCGCAGATACGGCAGCACACCGGTCTTGCGGACCTCGGTGAGCTTGCGCGACAGGCGGTGGGCCAGCGCGATCGGCAGCGGCATGAGTTCGGGGGTGTCGGTATTGGCGTAACCGAACATGAGGCCCTGATCGCCGGCGCCCTGCTGTTCGATCTCGTCGTCGGAGCCGCCGACCCGCGCCTCGTGCGAGGTGTCGACACCCTGCGCGATATCGGGCGATTGCGCACCGATCGCGATATTCACGCCGCAGGAGTTCCCGTCGAATCCCTTTGCCGAGGAGTCGTATCCGATCTCGAGGATCTTCTCCCGGACGATATGCGGGATATCCGCATAGGCCTCGGTGGTGACCTCGCCGGCCACATGCACCTGACCGGTGGTCACCATGGTTTCCACGGCGACCCGGCTGCGGGGATCCTGGGCCAGAAGAGAGTCGAGGATGGAATCGCTGATGGCGTCACAGATCTTGTCCGGATGACCTTCGGTCACGGACTCACTGGTGAATAGCCGGCTACCGGACGTGCGCACAGTTTCCCTCTTCCTCAACGGTTACTCGTGTCCGGAGGGACCGTAGCGCACGGCTCCGGTCACGCCCCTGGACTCCCAGACTATTAGAACGGGCGGCGTAATTGGGGTTTCGGACACCATCCTGGACGGGTTTCCGGCCGTGGTGTCCGCTCCGCGGCACGCGCACCCCCGAGCGGGCTGGATCGTATCGCGTTCGCGCCCTCGGCGGGCACCTCTCACGCCGCCACGGCCGTGGCAACAGCCGGATCTCGCGATTCGGCGGGCACCCGGGCTCAGCTCAGCAGGGGACCCAGCGCGTCCAGGACGCGACTGGCCAGCAGCGCCTTGGATCCGTGGTCGAGCGCCTGTTCGCTGCCGTCCGCGCGCAGCAGCCAGCCGTCGTTGGTGTCGACCTCGAACGCCTTACCGTCGCCCACCGCGTTCACCACCAGCAGATCGCAGCCCTTACGGGCCAGTTTCGCCCGTGCGTGGGTGATCACGTCGCCGTCCGCGTCGCCGGTCTCGGCGGCGAATCCGACGATGGCCGTTCCGGGCAACCGGCCCTCCCGGCGCTCCTGGACCAGACCGGCGAGGATGTCCTCGTTCTTGGCCAGGGCGATGGTGGCGGGTTCGTCCTTGCCCTTCTTGATCTTGGCGGCGGCCACCGTGGCGGGCCGGAAATCGGCGACCGCGGCGGCCATGATCACCGCGTCCGCGCCGACCGCATGCTTGTCGACCGCGGTCTTCAGCTGTTCGGCCGTGGTGATGTGGACCAGCTCGACCGCGGCCGGCGGTGCCATCTCGATGGTGTTGCCGGCGATGAGCGTGACCTGGGCGCCGCGCTGGGCGGCGACCCTGGCGAGCGCGTACCCCTGCTTACCGGAGCTGCGGTTGCCGAGGAAACGGACCGGGTCCAGCGGTTCGCGGGTGCCGCCCGCGGTGATCACCACCCGCCTGCCCACCAGGTCCCGCGGTATGGCGTCGGGGCGTTCGAGCAGCAGTGACGCGAGGCCGAAGATCTCCTCGGGTTCGGGCAGGCGGCCCGGG
This sequence comes from Nocardia rhamnosiphila NBRC 108938, assembly GCF_000720425.1. GTDB lineage: Bacteria > Actinomycetota > Actinomycetes > Mycobacteriales > Mycobacteriaceae > Nocardia > Nocardia rhamnosiphila. The sequence continues at coordinate 231,037 of NZ_JOAJ01000003.1, forward strand.
CCGGTATCGGTACCGGTGAGCCGGCCGGACGCGGGCTCCATCACGGTGGCGCCGTGCGCGCGCAGAGCCGCCACATTCGCGACGGTCGCCGCGTGCTCCCACATCTCGGTGTGCATGGCGGGCGCGAACAGCACGGGACATCGGGCCGTGAGCAGGGTCGCGGTGAGCAGATCGTCGGCGCGCCCGTGGGCGGCCCGCGCCATGAGGTCCGCGGTGGCGGGCGCGATGACGACGAGCTCCGCCTCCTGGCCCAGCCGCACATGCGGCACCTCCGGCACATCCGAGAAGACCCCGGTGTGCACGGGATGGCCGGACAGCGCCTCGAAGGTCGCCGTGCCCACGAACTGCAGTGCCGCCTCGGTGGGGATCACCCGGACGGTATGACCGGTCTCGGTGAACCGCCGCACCAGCGCGCACGCCTTGTACGCGGCGATTCCGCCGCCCACCCCGACAACTACCCGCGCCATCGCGCGCCTCCTGCCCTATCGGCCCATCACCGGCCGGCGGTCATTCGCCTTCGGTGTGCTCGAGCAGATCGCTGTGGATCTCCCGCATCGCCACCGACAGCGGCTTCTCCTGCGGCAGCGGCTCCACCAGCGGGCCGACGTATTCGAGGATGCCGTCACCCAGCTGGTTGTAGTAGTCGTTGATCTGGCGGGCCCGTTTGGCCGCGTAGATCACCAGGCTGTACTTGGACGAGGTGCGGTCGAGCAGCTCGTCGATCGGCGGATTGGTGAGGCCGACCGGGGTGTCGTAGGCGGGCGTAGCGGTATCCGTACTGCTCACTGAGGAAGCTCCTGCGGGGTCGGTGGCTCGGCTGCGCGGCGGCTCTCCGGCCGCGCAACTGGCTACGAATTGGAATTCGTGCTGACGAACAACGATACCAACTGCGCGCAGGCGCTGGTCACGGTGTCGTTCACGATCACAGTGTCGAACTCGTCACGTGCGGCCAGTTCCACCCGTGCCGTCGCCAGGCGGCGTTCGATGACCTCCGGCGATTCGGTGCCGCGGCTGCGCAGCCGGTCCACCAGTTCCTCCCAGCTGGGCGGCGCGAGGAACACCAGCACGGCCTCCGGCATCACCCGCCGGATCGAGCGTGCTCCTTCGAGATCGACCTCGATCAGTACCGGCAGCCCCTCCGACAATGCGGCGCGCACCGGCGCGGCCGGCGTACCGGACCGCTGCAACCCGCCGTGGATATCCGCCCATTCGAGCAGATCGCCGGACTCGATCATCGCGTCGAACTCGGCCCGGCTGACGAACCGGTAATCACGACCGTCGACTTCACCGGGACGCGGGTCCCGGGTCGTCGCCGAGACACTGAAAACCAGTTCCGGCAGCCGTTCGCGGACACATCGCACCACGGTGGATTTGCCCACGGCCGAGGGGCCGACCAGTACAACCAGCCGACCCTTCGTCATGTTCTCGATCACCGAGGGTGTCAGGCGCCGAGATCGAATTTGGCGAGCAGCGCCTTGCGCTGCCGGTCACCGAGACCACGCAGCCGGCGGGTCGGCGCGATCTCGAGCTCGTTCATGATCTCCTCGGCCTTGACCTTGCCGACCTTGGGCAGGGCTTCCAGCAGTGCGCGCACCTTCATCTTGCCGATGATCTCATTGCTCTCGGCCTGGCCGAGGACCTCTTTGAGGTCGGTGCCGCCGCGCTTCAGGCGATCCTTGAGTTCTGCCCGCTCACGGCGAGCGGCAGCCGCCTTCTCCAGAGCAGCGGCGCGCTGCTCATCAGTCAGCTGGGGAAGGGCCACGGTTCCTCCGTCTCATCATTCCTGCATCAAAACCTGCCGAACTACCCGGCAGTCTCAGCGACCGTACCCACGACGCCCCCGGATTGCGAACCCACCCCCCAGGTCAGGGCATGAATCGGACCCGGTATCGCCCCCTTGCCGACCCGCCCGCATCCCTGCTTGCCGTAACTGCGGCCCGCACCCCCTTGCGCACGAAACAGCCTGCCATCAGCGGCTTTTCGAGCAAGAACCGGAGTTGCGGCGCGATAACCACACGTGCGATCGACCTGCTGGCTACCGCCCAGCCGCCCTACCAGGAATTTTCTGGGAAATTTTCGCCCGAGCCCCTGCTGAGCGAGCGGAAGCGGCTCCGGCAACAAGAAACGAGCCCTCCCGGACCCCGCGAGACAACCCATGAGGCGCCCGTATCGTCCGTATATGTACAGCGTACAGCGGACGGCCGGGTGGGCATATGTGAATGATCCGGATCGAAGGCGAGTACCAGATGCCGGCCCCCTCCGGCGTCTGTCGACATCCGATCCAGCCCTCGAGTGCCGACGCAACCCGCATGCGTCGAGTTTTACGAGACACCTCGAAGGGTTGAGGCCCGTCTCGCCCCTTGGCCGAAGGTGCTCAACGGTCGCCCGCTATGGACGGCCCACCGCACATCGCATGAGCCGAAGGCTCGAGTCCCGAGGCCGAAACGGCGAGATCGAGGGGGCCTCGACCCCGCGCCGCCGCAGGCGGCGCCAAAAACACAGCACCTTCACAAACAAGCCCACACATCTGCCTCCCCGTGCGAGCCCACTTCTCCCCTACGAAACGGCCGCCACGCCGTCACAAAGCAAGCCCACGCCGCCGCCTGCACGGGCAAGCCCGTTTCGCACCCTCGCGCGAAGCCCACAGCCCGTCTCGAGCACGCACGGCACCCCCTTCACCGGAGGAAGGCGAACTCCTCCTGAAACTCGGCCAGGCGGCCGCGTAGCGCTTCGACCGAGGGTCCCGCCCGGAGCACGTCCCGGGACACATTGGGTACCGCCGCCCGCCACAGCGGACGCGGCAGCAGTGCCCGGACCTTCTCCGCGGTGCCGCCCTGCGCCCCGACTCCGGGGAGCAGGATCGGCCCGTTGAGCATGGTGAGATCCGGGGTCTCGGTGAGTGTGGCGCCGACCACCACCCCCACCGAACCCGGCTGCCCGGCCGGATTGAGCTGGGCGGCGTCGTCGACCACCGTCTGCGCGACGGTGCGGCCGCCGACCGTCGCCTGCTGGATCTGGGCGGCTTCCGGGTTGGAGGTGGCGGCCAGGACGAACACGCCGCGGTGGTTGGCGTGGGCCAGCTCCAGGGCCGGGCGGAGGGCGCCGAAGCCCAGGTAGGGCGATACGGTGACCGCGTCCGCGCCCAGCGGGCCGTCGGCGAGCCAGGTGCGGGCGTAGGCGTCCATGGTGGAGCCGATATCGCCGCGTTTGGCGTCGGCCAGGACCAGGGTGCCCGAGGCGCGCAGCACCTCGATGGTGCGTTCGAGCACCCCGATCCCCGCGGCGCCGCAGGCCTCGAAGAAGGCGACCTGTGGTTTGACCAGCGCCACCGTTCCGTCGAAGGCTTCGACGCAGCGCTCGGCGAAGGCCTCGAGCCCGTCGGCGTCCTCGGACATACCCCAGGCCGCGAGGAGGGCGGGATGGGGATCGATCCCGACACAGATCGGCCCGTGGGTGTTCATGGCGGCGGCCAGCCGCTCACCGAACGTCGTGGTCGTCATCGCCCGCGCCCTCAGCCGCGCAACGCCGAGTGCAGTTCCTGCAGCGACCGCACGCCCAGCCCGCCGTTGATACTGGCCTCGATGCCCTGCACGGCTGCCGCGGCGCCCTGGACCGTGGTGATACAGGGGATGTTGACCCCGACCGCGGCACTGCGGATCTCGTAACCGTCCACCCGGGGCCCGGAGTTGCCGTAGGGGGTGTTGATGACCATATCGACCTCCCCGTCGCGGATCTGGTCCACGATGGACGGCTGCGGGGGTGTATGGCTGCCACCCGCGGGGGAGACCGGATCCGAATGCTTACGGACCTGCTCGCAGGGGATTCCGTTGCGGCGCAGCATTTCCGCGGTTCCGGCGGTTGCCAGGATACGGAAACCGAGATCGTGGAGGCGTTTCACCGGGAACACCATGGCGCGTTTGTCCCGATTGGCGACGGAGACGAACACGGTGCCCTCGGTGGGCAGCGACCCGTACGCCGCGGATTGGCTCTTGGCGAACGCGGTACCGAAGTCGGCGTCGATGCCCATGACCTCACCGGTGGATTTCATCTCCGGTGAGAGCAGCGAATCCACCTGGCTGCCGTCGGCACTGCGGAAGCGGTGGAACGGCAGTACCGCTTCCTTGACCGCCACCGGAGCGTCCAGCGGGACATGCCCGCCGTCGCCCTCGGGCAGCATGCCCTCGGCGCGGAGTTCGGCGATGGTGGTGCCGAGCATGATCCGGGCGGCCGCCTTGGCCAGCGGTACGGCGGTGGCCTTGGAGACGAACGGTACGGTGCGGCTGGCGCGCGGATTCGCCTCGAGGACGTAGAGGACGTCGTCCTTGAGCGCGTACTGCACGTTCAGCAGACCTTTGACGCCGATCCCCTTGGCCAGCGCGACGGTGGAGCGGCGCACCGCCTCGATATCGCTGCGCCCCAACGTGATCGGCGGCAGCGCGCAGGCGGAGTCACCGGAGTGGATACCGGCTTCCTCGATATGTTCCATGACGCCGCCCAGGAAGACCTCGTGGCCGTCGCAGAGCGCGTCCACGTCGATTTCGATGGCGTCTTCCAGGAACCGGTCCACCAGCACCGGATGTTCGGGACTGAGTTCGGTGGCCCGGGAGATGTAGCCCTCGAGGGACTGCTCGTCGTAGACGATCTCCATACCGCGACCGCCCAGTACGTACGAGGGGCGCACCAGGACCGGGTAACCGATATCGGCCGCGATCTTGCGGGCCTGCTCGAAAGTGGTGGCGGTGCCGTACTTGGGCGCGGGCAGCCCGGCGGCGATCAGGACGTCACCGAATTCGCCACGGTCCTCGGCGAGATCGATGGCGGCGGCGCTGGTGCCGACCACCGGCACCCCGGCGGCGGTGAGCCGTTCCGCGAGCCCCAGCGGGGTCTGCCCGCCGAGCTGCACGATGACCCCGGCGACCGTGCCGGACTCGGATTCGGCGTGGTAGACCTCGAGCACGTCCTCGAAGGTGAGGGGTTCGAAGTAGAGGCGGTCGGCGGTGTCGTAGTCGGTGGACACCGTTTCCGGGTTGCAATTGACCATGACGGTCTCGTAGCCGGCCGCCGACAGCGTCTGCGCGGCATGGACGCACGAGTAGTCGAACTCGATGCCCTGGCCGATACGGTTGGGCCCGGAACCCAGGATGATCACCTTGTCGCGATCGGGCTGCGGGGCGACCTCGGATTCGGCCGCGGGGTCGAGTTCGTAGGCCGAATAGTGATACGGCGTCTTGGCCTCGAATTCGGCGGCACAGGTATCGACCGTTTTGAACACCGGCCGCACCCCGAGCCGGTGCCGCAGGGCGCGCACACCGCTCTCACCGGCCAGTTCCGGCCGCAGTGCGGCGATCTGGCGATCGGAGAGGCCGTGGTACTTCGCCCGCCGCAGCAGCGATTCGTCCAGGACCGGGGTCTCCAGCAGTTCCGCGCGCAGGTCCACCAGTCCGGCGATCTCGGCGACGAACCACGGGTCGATCCCGGAGGCGGCGGCGACGTCCTCGATACTCGCCCCGAACCGCAGGGCGCGCTCCACCTGGTAGATCCGGCCCTCGGTGGGGGTGCGCAGATCCGCCAGGATCTCCGCGATCACGGCGTCGATATCGGCCTGATCCGTGGAGGCCGGTGCCCACCTGCCGTCCGCGGCGGTCCAGAACCCGGCCGCTTTGGTTTCCAGCGAGCGCAGCACCTTACCGAGCGCCTCGGCGAAATTGCGGCCCAGCGACATGGCCTCGCCCACCGATTTCATGGTGGTGGTCAGGGTGGGATCGGCGCCGGGGAACTTCTCGAACGCGAACCGCGGCGCCTTCACCACGACATAGTCGAGGGTGGGTTCGAAACAGGCCGGGGTCTCCTTGGTGATGTCGTTGACGATCTCGTCGAGCGTGTAACCGATGGCCAGTTTGGCCGCGATCTTGGCGATCGGGAAACCGGTGGCCTTGGACGCCAGCGCCGAGGACCGCGAGACACGCGGGTTCATCTCGATGACGATGAGCCGGCCGTCGGCCGGGTCCACCGCGAACTGGATATTGCAGCCGCCGGTGTCCACCCCGACCTCACGCAGAATCGCGATACCCAGATCACGCATCTTCTGGTACTCGCGGTCGGTGAGGGTGAGGGCGGGGGCGACGGTCATGGAGTCGCCGGTATGCACACCCATGGGGTCGACGTTCTCGATCGAGCAGACGATCACGACATTGTCGCGCCCGTCACGCATCAGCTCGAGTTCGTATTCCTTCCAGCCGAGGATGGACTCCTCGATCAGCACGTTCGCGGTCGGCGAGGCGGCCAGGCCGCCACCGGCGATCCGGTCGAGATCGGTATCGTCGTAAGCCATCCCGGACCCGAGCCCGCCCATGGTGAACGAGGGCCGCACCACGACCGGGAAGCCCAGTTCCGCGACGGTGTCGCGGACCTCGTCCATGGTGTAGCAGACCCGGGAGCGGGCACTCTCCCCGCCGACCCGCGCCACGATGTCCTTGAATTTCTGCCGATCCTCACCGCGCTGGATCGCCTCGAAATCGGCGCCGATCAGCTCGACCCCGTACTTCTCCAGCACCCCGCGCTCGTGCAGCGCGACCGCGGTGTTCAGCGCGGTCTGCCCACCGAGGGTGGCCAGCAGCGCGTCGGGACGTTCCTTCTCGATGACCTTTTCGACGAATTCCGGGGTGATCGGCTCCACATAGGTGGAATCGGCGAACTCCGGGTCGGTCATGATGGTCGCCGGATTCGAGTTGACCAGCGAGACGCGCAGCCCCTCGGCGCGCAGCACCCGGCACGCCTGGGTGCCCGAGTAGTCGAACTCGCACGCCTGACCGATGACGATCGGGCCCGAACCGATGACCAGAATATGTTCGAGGTCGGTACGGCGTGGCATCAGGCTCCCTCCATAAGACCGGAGAACCGGTCGAACAAGTACGCGGCGTCATGGGGCCCGGCGGCCGCTTCCGGGTGGTATTGCACGGAGAAGGCGCGGCCGTCGATCAGGCGCACCCCCTCGACGACGCCGTCGTTGGCGCAGACATGGCTGACCTCGGCTTTGCCGAACGGGGTGTCGAACTGCTCGCCGCGCTCCCCCTCCAGCGCGAACCCGTGGTTCTGCGCGGTGATGGAGATACGGCCGGTGTCGTGTTCGACGACCGGGATATTGATCCCCCGGTGCCCGAATTTCATCTTGTAGGTGCCGCGGCCCAGCGCCCGACCCAGGATCTGGTTACCGAAGCAGATACCGAACAGCGGCAGCCCCTTGTCGAGGATGCCCTGGGTCAGGGCGACGGCGGTATCGGCGGTGGCCGGGTCACCCGGACCGTTGGACAGGAACGCGCCGTCGGGTTTCAGTTCCAGGATCTTGTCCAGGCTCGTCGAGGACGGCACCACGTGCACCCGCATACCGCGCGCGGCGAACATCCGCGGAGTGTTGGATTTGATCCCGAGGTCGACGGCGACCACGGTGAACCGGGGAGTGCCTTCCGGTTCCACGGTGTAGATCCGCTCGGTGCTGACCTCACCGGCGAGATCGGCGCCCAGCATGGACGGCTGGCCGGTGACCCGGGCGAGCAGTTCCTCGGTCTCGGCGAGCGCCGGGCCGGAGAAGATCCCCGCCTTCATCGAGCCGCGGCTGCGCAGATGCCGCACCACCGCGCGGGTGTCGATACCGGCGATGCCGACGATGTTCTGCTGTTCCAGCTGTCCCGGCAGGGTGCCGCTGGACCGCCAGTTCGAGGCGCGGCGCGCGGGATCACGGACCGCGTAGCCCGCGACCCAGATCTGCTGCGATTCGTCGTCCTCGTCGTTCCAGCCGGTATTGCCGATCTGCGGGGCGGTGGCCACCACGATCTGCCGGTGATAGCTGGGATCGGTGAGGGTTTCCTGATATCCGGTCATCGCGGTGCAGAACACCGCTTCGCCGAGGGTCTGGCCCACCGCGCCGTAGGCGGTGCCGCGGAAGACCCGTCCGTCTTCCAGAACCAGGGCTGCGGCCGTTGTTGTCGTCATTTCTCGTCGTCTCCCGTCGTTGCCCGCGCCCAGGCCGGATACACCGTTTTGTCGTCGCCGCGGAACCCGGTGTCGATCTCGGTCCCGGACGGCAGCGTCCAGCGGATCACCAGGACGCCGCCCTCGCTCATGACCTTGCCCGCGTGTCCGCGTTCGGTGCGGATCACGGAGATGGACTCCTCCGGGATCCAGATCGCGGACGCACCCTGCCGTTCCAGCAGGATTCCGTGTTCGAAGCGGGTGAGCTCCGCGGTCGCGCGGAAGCCGAGGTCGCCGACCGCGATCCGGTCCTGCCAGCTCGGCGCGATGGTGCTGCCGAGGTAGAGGCCGGTGGTCGGATCCAGGACCTGCGCGCCCGTCTCCTCCGGTACCGGCGGCAGGTCGCCGATGCGGTCGGCCTGCCGGGCGGCGCGGTTACGCCAGCCCCGGTACATCAGGTAGACGAACAGCGCCCACAGCAGAACGCAGCCGATAACCCACAGTGTCCGCTCCATCAGCGCTCTCCTACTCGTACACCCGCGGGTGCGGCGGCCACCCCGTCGCGCGCGGTGATCCGGCCGCGCAGCAGTGTCGTGGTGACCCGTCCCGGCAGCGTCATCGCCTGATACGGGGTGTTGCTCGCAATACTCGCGAGATCGCCGCCCTCCACGGTCCAGGTGGTCTCCGGGTCGACCAGCACCAGGTTGGCGGGCTCGCCCTCGGCGATCGGGCGGCCCTGGTCGTCGAGGCCGACGATCTCGGCGGGCCGTTCGCTCATCACCCGGGCGACCCCGCGCCAGTCCAGCAGACCGGGCCGCACCATGGTCTCCACCACGACGGACAACGCGGTCTCCAGACCCAGCATCCCGGGCCGCGCCGCAGCGAATTCGCAGCATTTGTCCTGTTCGGCGTGCGGGGCGTGATCGGTGGCGACACAGTCCACGATGCCGTCCGCCAGCGCCTGCCGCAGGGCCTCGGTATCGGAGCCCTCGCGGAGCGGCGGGTTCACCTTGTTCACCGCGTCATAGGTTTCCAGGCGGGCGTCGGTCAGCAGCAGATGATGCGGCGTGACCTCGGCGGTGATCGAAATACCTTGCGCTTTTGCCCATTTCACCAATTCCACGGTGCCGGCCGTGGAAGCGTGGCAGATGTGGACCCGTGCGCCCGCGTCCCGGGCCAGCAGCGCGTCACGCGCGACGATGGATTCCTCCGCGGCCCGCGGCCACCCCGCCAGCCCCAGCCTGGCCGCGGTCGGTCCTTCGTGCGCCACCGCCCCGGAGGTGAGCCGGGGCTCCTCCGCGTGCTGCGCGATGAGTACGCCCAGCGAGCGGGCGTACTCCAGCGCGCGCCGCATGATGAGCGGGTCGTGCACGCAGTGCCCGTCGTCGGAGAACATGCGGACCGCGCCCGCGCCGGTGGCCATGGTGCCCATCTCGGCGAGCTGCGCGCCGGCCAGGCCCACCGTCACCGCGCCCACCGGGTACACGTCGACCAGCCCGACTTCCTGCCCGCGCCGCCAGACATGGTCGGTGACCACCTGGGTATCGGCGACCGGCGAGGTGTTGGCCATGGCGAAGACCGCGGTGTAGCCGCCCAGCGCCGCGGCGGCGGACCCCGATTCGATGGTCTCGGTGTCCTCGCGGCCGGGTTCGCGCAGGTGGGTATGCAGATCCACGAATCCGGGCAGCAGCACCTGCCCGGTGCCGTCGACGATCTCCGCGCCCTCGGCCTGCAGGCCGGTCCCGATCTGCCGGATCACGCCGCCGGCGATCAGCACATCCACCGGCTCGCCCTCACCGTAGGGCCGCACCCCGGTGATCAGCACGTTATCGCTCACATGCTTTCCGGGCGTGCGCGAGGACCCTCCGTGGTTACGCTCCGCTGCCGACTCCGTCACGCCGCGGCCTCCTGCACTCCGACCAGGAGGCGGAACAGCACCGCCATCCGCATATGGACTCCATTCGTCACCTGTTGCAATACGGCGGCGCGCGGCGAATCGGCCACCGACGACGCGATCTCCATACCGCGCAGCATCGGGCCGGGGTGCAGCACTACCGCCTGTTCGTCGAGCAGCGCCAGCCGGCGTTCCGAGAGGCCGTAGCGGATCGAGTACTCGCGGGCCGACGGGAAGAATCCGCCGTTCATCCGCTCCGCCTGGACCCGCAGCATGAGGACGGCGTCGGCGCCGGGCAGTTCGGAATCCAGATCCGTCGAGACCCGCACCGGCCAGCCCTCGACGCCCACCGGCAGCAGCGTGCGCGGCGCGACGAGCACCACCTCCGCCCCGAGCGTGGACAGCAGGAACGCATTGGACCGGGCCACCCGGCTGTGCAGGATATCGCCGACGATCACCACCCGTTTACCGGCGATATCGCCGAGCCGCTGCCGCAGGGTCAAGGCGTCGAGCAGTGCCTGGGTGGGATGCTGATGGGTACCGTCACCGGCGTTGATCACCGCGGGGACCGAACTGCCCGACTGCCGCGACCAGTCCTCGAACCAGCGGGTGATCTGATGGGCCGCACCGGAAGCGGGATGCCGCACGATGAGCGCGTCGGCACCCGCGGCGTGCAGGGTGAGCGCGGTATCGCGCAGCGACTCCCCCTTGGCGACCGAGGAGCTGCTCGCGCTCACATTGATCACATCGGCGCTCATCCATTTGCCCGCGACCTCGAAGGAGACCCGGGTACGGGTGGAGTTCTCGAAGAACACCGTCATCACCGTGCGACCGCGCAGGGTGGGGAGTTTGCGCACTTCGCGGCCCAGCAGCGCCTGTTCGAATCGTTCGGCCTCGTCGAGCAGTTCGGTGGCGGTGTCGCGATCCAGATCGGTCACCGTCAGCAGATGTCTCACTGTCCCTCCCCCTGATGCAGGAAAACCCCGTCGCGGCCGTCGTGTTCGGACAGCAGCACCGACACGTCCTCGGTGCGCGCGGTGGGCACGTTCTTGCCGACGAAATCGGCGCGGATCGGTAGTTCGCGGTGGCCGCGGTCCACCAGGACCGCCAGCTGGACGGCGCGCGGCCGGCCCAGATCCCGCAGTGCGTCCAGCGCCGAGCGCACCGTGCGTCCGGAGAAGAGCACATCGTCGACGAGGACGACCAGCGCGTCCTCGATTCCGCCCTCGGGGACCGACGTGCGTTCCAGCGGACGATGCGGTTTGGTGCGCAGATCGTCGCGGTAGAGCGTGATGTCGAGCGAACCGAGCGCGGGCCGGACTCCGGAGAATTCCTCGATCTTGTCGGTGAGCCGATGCGCGAGAGTGGTGCCGCGGGTCGGGATACCGATGAGCACAACCCGGGGCGTGCCGGGATCGCCCGAATCCAGGGCGGTGCGTTCGATGATCTGGTGTGCGATCCGCGCGATGGTGCGGCCGACATCGGAGGCGGAGAGCAGTTCGCGCCCTGTCGCGACCCATTCCGGGGTGTGCCGCTCGGGAGGTGACGTCGCCTCGGCAGCACCGCGTTCTTCGGGCACGGCCATACCGACCTCCTTCCCCGCCTCACTGGACGGTCCGTTAAAGGATGTCTTACGCCGAGCAGCCTATCAGCCGCCGAACGGGGACTTTCACCAGGTGAGGACGGGCCTGTGAGTGTGAACGGGGCCACGCCCGGCGGCGGGGCCGCGGGATGTGACCGCGGTTACCGGCAGCGGTGACCGATCATTCCCGCACAGCGAGCACCGTGCCCATTCCGGGAACCTCACCGAGACCGGGGCGCCCGTAGGGGGCGACGAGGTCGTTCCAGGCGCGGAAGGTGGTGCGCCAGCCGTGCGCGGTGAACCACGATTCCGCGTCCGGGCCCAGGCCGTTGACCGGCCGCGCGGCGTCCGAGTCGGCGGATACCAGCTCCCGGAGGTCCCGGTACCGCGCCGCGGCGCTGTCGACCCGGAACCGGCCGATACCGAAGCGGCTTCCCGGCGCCGACAACTCGGTCACCGTTTCGATCACCGCGTGCGCGTCCCGCCGGGGGAGGTAGTCGAGGACCCCTTCGTCCACCCACAGCGTCGCCGCATCCCGGCGAAACCCGCCCGCCGTCAGAGCCCGCGCCCAGTCGGCGCGCAGATCGGCCGCGACCACCCGGCGGACACATTCCGGCCGGGCCCGGTACGCGGCCAGGACCGGCTCCTTGAAAGCGAACAGTTCGGGGAGGTCCACCTCGAAGAACACCGTCTCGGCGGGCAACCCGAGCCGGAACGCCCGGGTGTCCAGTCCGGCACCGAGCAGGACGATCTGCCCGCACCCCGCGGCCACCGCCGCACCGAAGCTCTCGTCCACGACCTTCACCGCGAGGGACCGGCCTTCGTAGAACTGGTCGGCCAGTACCTCGAGCCGCGCCCAGCGATCGTCGTCGAATGCCGGACGGGCCGCCGCGACGAAGGCCGCCGCGAGGGGGTCGTCGTAGAGCCGGTCCGGCCGGGCACTCTCGCGGGCCCGGATGACCGCGACCCCGATCGCGGTCATGGCCACCCCGGCGGTCGGTACCCGGACGGAAGGATCTGTCATCCGAACTCCCCTGCGAACTCACCTGTCGCCCGGCTGGTAACCGGTTACAGCGGAGACGATAGCGGTTTCGGGTGAGCCTGCGCTATCGGTTCCGGCTGCTCGCGGATCCGATGACCGAACCCGCGCGGGATCCGGACCCGAGACGTCCGACAGCCCGTTGCCGGCGGAGCCGGTCGGCGAAAACCGATGATCCTCATTCCTCCGTCTGCGCGAGGACGGCGGCGGCCAGTTCCTCGTGAACCTCCGGCGGCAGCGTATGACCCATACCCGCCACGATCAGCAGCCGTGCCCCGGGGATCTGTTCGGCGATGAGCGCGCCGTGGCCCGGTTTGGCCGGCTCGTGGCTGCCCTCGACGACCAGCGTGGGCGCCTCCACCTGGTGCAGCACGCCCACCGGCTCGAAGTCCGGCTGCGCCGCGGCGGCCAGCCGGTGGTTGGCCACGGCCGACAGATCGCGGGCGCGGTCGTGGATCCGCTCCTGAAGCCGGCGGGCCGCGTCCTCGTCGAACGGCAGCCCGGTGCCGTGCAATACGCGCTGCTCGGCGACCATGCCGTCGATTCGGTCGTGCCGGTCGTCCGGTGGCGCGGCGGCCATCAGCGCGCGGTAGAACGCGACGAACTCCGGCGTCGGCTCCGGCAGGCTCCCCTCGGGCTGCGGCTCCCCCAGCAGCGCCCGCATGAGGACCATGCCTTCGCCGCCGCCGAGCGGCGAGGAACCGATCACGGTCAGCGAGCGCACCCGCTCCGGCCGCTCCACGGCAATGAACTGGCCGAGCAGCCCACCCGCCGAGTGGCAGACCAGGTGCGCGCTCCGCAGGCCGTGCGCGTCCAGCACGCGATAGACGTCGTCCTTGATATCGCTCCACGTGTACGGATGCGCCGCGAAGTCGACGGTGTCCGACCGGCCGGTGTCGCGGTGGTCGTACCGGATCACCCGGCGACCCCCGGCAACGAGGCGGCCGACGAACTCGTCCGGCCACAGAATGCCCTGCGACATCGACCCCATGATCAACAAGATCGGCGTATCCGTCGCGGTGCCGAATTCTTCACTCCAGAGATTCACGTCGTGCATGGGGCGGGGTGTCCTCTTCTGTAGACGCACCGGTCGCGCCGGTGGTATTTCCTGCTGTGTTCCGCTCCGTCCGGCCCGGAGGGCCCGAACGGAGCGGGCGGGCTTCCGACTCCGCACTCAGCGGGGGCCACGCCGGCCGGTCCGGGACCCTCCGTTGCGGGTGGCGGCCACCCGCGGAGGGACGGGACGAGCCACAAAACGCTGCTGGTTGTTGCGAATGGGGTAGGTGCCGTGCTGCTTTCGCATATCTGTTGCGCCTTTCGTGTACCGGTGCGTACCGGGCCTTCGAGGGGACGGCGGGGGCTACACACCCTTACCGCTTCAGATGTAGTACTCTGTTCGAAGTGGTTTGAACCGTAGTACTACAGATGGAGTGGTGTCAAGTGGTCCGCACGAATCCTGAACGCCGCCAGGCGTTGCTGGACGCATCTATCGAGGTCCTGGCCCGAGACGGCGCCCGGGGACTGACCTTCCGCGCAGTGGACAAAGCGGCGGCGGTACCTGCCGGAACGGCATCCAACTACTTCAGCAACCGCGACGATCTCCTCGTCCAGGTTGGCCACCGGTACTACGAACGCTTGATCCCCGACGAGTCCGCCATGGCCGCCCTCCACGGACCACGCACCCGCGAGACCGTCACGGAGATGATGACCGAGGTCGTCGGCCGCGTCACCCGTTTCCGGACCGGCTACCTGGCCCTGCTGGAACTCCGATTGGAAGCCACTCGGCGACCCGAACTACAGGCCCTGCTCACCGAGCGGGTGCGCGCCGATCTCGACTTCAATATCCGTAACCACCTGGACTTCGGAATGCCCGGCGACGAGGACACCGTCGTGCTGCTGTTCCTCGCCCTGAACTGGCTGATCCTCGAGCGACTCACCCTGCCCGGCGTCTTCACCGAGGAACGGGCCCGCGAACTGGTAAGGATGGCCGTGGAACGCGCGATCCCCGCCGCCGATTCCTGACGTTCGCCCGCCGGGTTCTCGGTTCCATCCGGCCGGGACCACCGCATGCGGGCGCGCGCCACAGAACGCCGGATCGTGTGCACGGTTCACACAGCAGCGGGCCGCGCCGAGCTCGAAAGCTCGGCGCGGCCGCGGATTGGCGTGCTATCGCCCGCACCACCGGAGCAGGTCGGTTCGCAGAGGCGCATGGAGCCTTGCGCTCATTCCGCCGGCAGAGCCGGATCGGCCCACCCGCCGTCGAATATTTCGCCGACGAGCCGCCGCGTCGCCTCCTGGAACGCCGCGGAGAGCGACAGCGCGGCATCGTCCACATAGTTCAGCGTGCCGGTCAGCGTCGCCGTGCCGTCGGGGGTGCTGTACATCAGCGCCGCATGACCCCCGGCGCCGCCGTTGTGCATGACGAGGGTGCCGCCGCCGTCCATCTCCTGGACGAAGACCCCCAGCCCGTAGCCCATCCCGGGGATACCCGTCGGGCGCGGGGTGCGCATCTCGGCCAGCAGGTCGTCCGGCAGGAGCTTGCCGCTGTTCAGCGCCGAAATGAAGACGTGCAGGTCCCGGCTGGTCGAGATCATGTCACCGCCGCTGGAGATCCAGGAGGGGTTGTGTTCGGTGACGTCGATCGTCAGCTCCTCGCCGGCGTCCTCGTAGCGGTAATAGGCGTGGGCATGCGGCTCGGGGATCCCGGTCTGGGTGGTCGGCGCGACGGTGCCCGTCAGTCCCAGCGGTCCCAGGATCAGGCGCTGCATCTCCTGGGCGACCGGGCGTCCGGTGACCTTCTCGACCAGCAGCCGCGCCACCACGTAATTGGTGTTGGAATAGCTCCAATCCGTCCCCGGCTCGAATCGCGCCGGTTTCGACAGCGCCAGCCGGACCAGTTCCTGCGGCTCGTAGCTGTGGAACCGGTTGTCCACCCACGCCTTACCCGAGATGGTGCAGGGAATCCCCGCCACAACCGTCCCGTCGCCGTAGTACTCCCCGGTGAAGTTGAACAGGCCACTGGTGTGCTGCAACAGCATCCGCACCGTGATCCGCGCATCGAACCCGAACTCCGGCAGATACTCCACCACCGGGACGTCCAGCCCGATCCTGCCCTCACCCACCAGCTGCAACACCAGGGTCGCGGTGAAAGTCTTGGTATTGCTGCCGATACGGACATGCCCGTCGATCGGCGGCGGCACCGAACCACCCAACTCGGCCACTCCCGCACTACCGGCCCACTCGCCCCGCTCGTCGTGCACCCGCACGGTGATCCCGGTGAGACCGGACGCGACGATCTCCTCGAGCGCTTTCTGCAACTCCGGGCGATCCCGTTCACCGGCCGCCGGCTCGGTCCGGCCGTCCACGGAGCCCGGCCCGGCGAGGGCGGCGGTGATCTTGCGGGCCATCTCGACCATCGCCGGGCCGGGCTCACCCCGGCGGGGCCGGGCGGCGGCGCCGACAGCGAGGCCGACCGTGCCGCGGAAGTTCTCGGCCTCGGCCGGATTCTTGTTCTCCAGCAGGTGCACCGCGGCACGCAGAGCCGGGAACACTTGGTCGGCGATTTCGGCGACGGTCTTTCCGGTGAGTTCCATGTCCGCGTACCGCGCGGCGAGCACATGGCCGACCACGCCGGTCGCCGAGGCGAGGGCGAGGGACCCGTTCGCCACGGCCGAGTGGTCCGCACCGGTGGCGGCCATCAACGTCACGGCGCCGTAGGCGGCGGTCCGCAGGGTGGCTTGTTCCCGATCGGTCAGGGTGACGGACATGGTGGCGTACTCCTTCGAAGATGCTGCGGCGGAATCCGACCGAACGGATACCGCGTCCGTCCGAGGCGTGCTGTGCGCTGTGCTGCTCATGGGAATACTGTCGCCGGATCCGCTGACACCGCCCTGATGCCGGCCTGACACAGCCGCTGATACGGGTATCGGCGCCGTTCGGCGGACGTAGTACCAGCCGGAGCAGTCATCGTTCTTCTCCGGTGCCCACCCGCGGGTGCTGCGGGAGCGCGGGCCCCGGCGATCGCCGAGCCGAGGCCCTGCGGCCGACCCATGAGAACATATGTTCGAATACCGGGGTACCCTGACGGCATGGCACTGCAGGGCTCACTCTTCGACGGCTTCGGGGCGGCGGAACTCGCCCCGCTGACCGACGTCGGGCGTACCCCGCTCACCCACGGCGCCTGGGTCGATCTGCGCCCCGGCTGGCTCCGCGGCGCCGACGACCTGTTCGAACAACTGGCCGCGACGGTGCCGTGGCAGGCCGAGCGGCGGCAGATGTACGACCGGGTCGTCGATGTACCGCGACTGCTCTGCTTCTACGGCGAATCCGACCCGTTACCGGACCCCGTCCTGGACGAGGCCCGCGCGGCACTCAGCACCTACTACGGACCCGAACTCGGCGAACCGTTCCGCACCGCGGGGTTCTGCTACTACCGCGACGGCCGCGACAGCGTGGCCTGGCACGGCGACACCATCGGACGCGGCGCCGCGCACGACACCATGGTCGCCATCCTCACTCTGGGAGCGCCGCGGCCACTGCTGCTGCGACCCCGCACCGGCGGGCCGAGCCTGCGCTTCCACCCGGGTCACGGCGATCTGCTGGTCATGGGCGGCTCCTGCCAGCGCACCTGGGAGCACGCGGTGCCCAAGACCCGGCGGGCGACCGGGCCGCGGATCAGCATCCAGTTCCGGCCGCGCAACGTGCGCTGAATCTCGATGCGCTACGGCGTATGCAGTACCGCGCGCACCTGCTGATCGACCGCCGCCAGCAACCGATCGGTCGATCCCGCGCGGACCATATCCGGCACGGTTTGGCCCGCCAGACCGTCCAGCAGCAGCCGCCCGACCGTCTCCGCGTCCAGATCCGGGCGTGCTTCGCTCAGCAGGGCGGTGATGTGGGCACGCCAGAACCGGTGGAACTCCTCGGTGCGCGGATGTGGCGGGACCACCCGGTAGACCTCCATAAGCGCCAGGTTGTCGATCACCAACCGGGCCATGGCGTCGAAAAAGGCGAGCAGCCGGTCACCGGCCGGCGCACCGGGACCCAGCGGCGGAGGGCCGTCGGCCACCGCGGACATCAGGGTGACCGCGCTTTCGGCGACCATCTCGTGCAGCAATCCGGCACGGTTGCCGAAACGATGGAAGATCGTCCCCTTGCCCACGCCGGCGGCCGCCGCGACCCGGTCCATGGTGACCGCCTCCGGGCCGTGCTCGGCGAGTAGCGCCGCGGTCGCGTCCAGGATGGCGCGCCGGTTGCGGGCGGCGTCCGCGCGTTCCTTCGGAATTATCGCACCACCTTCGTTGACAACTTGACCGACGGTCCATATCTTGAAGAAGTTATCTGGACCGTCAGTCAACTTATGGAGTTCCAATGCAGGCAATCGTAATGACGAATACCGGCGGGCCCGAGGTGCTGGTACCCCGGGAAATCCCGGAGCCGGCCCCCGGCCCGGGCGAAGTAGTGATCAGGACCGAGGCGATTCCCGTCCTGTACCCCGAAACCCAGCTGCGTGCCGGCGCGTTTCCGATGGCGTCGCCCCCGCCGGTCGTCTTCGGCTTCCAGGCGGCCGGCGAAGTGATCGCCGTGGGCGAGGGCGTCGGATCCGAGCACCTCGGACAACGGGTGGTGGCCGCCACGGACGGCACGGGGTCGTACGCCGAACTGGTCCGCGCGCGAGCGGAAGCCATGACCCCGATTCCCGCGGGCGTCACGGCCGCCGACGCGGCGGCGGTGATGATGAGCGGTTCGGTGGCGCTGGCGCTGCTCGAAGCCGCGGCGCTGACCGGATCCGAAACAGTGCTGATCGAGGCCGGTGCCACCGGCGTGGGTGCCCACCTGGTCCAATTGGCCCGCGAATTCGGCGCGGCCCGGGTGATCGCGACCGCCGGCGGTCCGGACAAGGTCCGGCGCGCGCGGGAATTGGGCGCCGACGAGGTGATCGACCACCGCCACGCGCACTGGCCCGAGGAACTTCGCGGGGAACCGGGCCACACGATCGATATCGTGTTCGACTCACTCGGCGGTACCTCGGCGGCCGCGCTGCTCGATACCATGACGCCCGGCTCCGGGCGGATGCTCAGCTACGGCTGGCTTTCCGGGGAACCCGCCCGCGTCTCGGCGGCCGACCTCATCCCGCACGGGCTGACACTCACCGGATGCTCAGGCCCCGCCTGGCACGGCCGGGTGGACCACGCCCGTGCCGCGATACTCGAGCGAGTACCGGCCCTGGCGGCACCGGTGGAAACGATCCTGCCGCTCGACCGCGCCGCCGCGGCCCACGAACTGCTGGAATCCCGGGCGCCACTCGGCAAGATCATCCTGCGGCCGGGCCCGGCGGCACGCTGATCAGCGCGTCAGGACGAAGAAGTACGGTTCGGCCAGACCGCGCATATCCATGACACCGAGCAGCCTGTCGTCGCCGAGCCGGCGAAAATGGTCGATGATCGGCAGATGGTCGTAGACCATGGCGGCGCTGACCACGCCGCGGTACTCGATATCGCGCAGCCGGGCCGTCGCCTTGCGGGTACGCAGCAGCGGGCCGAGGGTGCGCAGGTTCTTGCGGACCGGGCGCAGCCAGTGCGCCGGAATCCGGCCCGCCAGCGAGAGCGGGACCCGGCGCGGATCCACCGCGAACACGGTGCCGCGCTCATCGGTGAACAGCAGCGGATGCACCTGATCGGGCGCATCGAACTGCTTTCCGTACCACCCGCTTTCGGACAGGGTGCCGTCCATCGGGTGACCGGTGGGCAGTTCCGAACCGCGCCAGCGGCCGGTGGTCACCTCGTCCACCCGCGCGGCCGGCAACCGGTCGAAGATCTCCCAGGCCTCCGCGGCGGTGCAACCGCCCTCGGGCAGGGTGATACCCGCGTTCTCGGTCATGGTCCGCACTCCTCGACATCATGGGACGTTGCGATGAACAGCCTATCGCCCTCTCATCGAGTCGCGCGGCGGACCGGAGCCGGAAAGATCCGGCATGGGCTCAGCCGGTGATCTCCCACTCGTGGACCGTGATCGCGGACGAGCCGGTGGTGTGCAGCGGATCGGTGTACACCACCGTCTCGGCGGCCGCGAGCGAATCCGCGAGCACGAGGTACGCCCCACCACTGCCGTCGGTGAACGGACCACTCTCCTGCAGCATGTCCTTCGCACGCAGCTCGGCGAGGAACCGGCGGTGCGGTTCGGCCACCGCCGGGTCGTAGGCCGGAGTACGGCGGGCCAGCACAAGGTACTTGCGCATCTCAGTCCTCCGATTCCGGATCACCGGCACGCCCGGCGGCCGCGGCGGCCGCGCGGATCTGCGGAGCCACCAGCACCACCTGGCCGAGCACCCCGTTCACAAACCCCGGGGAATCATCGGTGGACAGTTCCTTGGCCAGTTCCACCGCCTCGTCCACCGCGACGATCGGCGGGACATCGGGCGCGTAGAGCAGTTCCCATACCGCGACCCGCAGAATGGCGCGATCCACCGCGGGCAACCGGGGCAGCGTCCAATCCTGCAGATACGACTCGATGGTCCCGTCCACCCGGTCGAGTTCCTCGGCGATACCGTCCACCAGGGTGCGGGTATAGGCGTGGACCGGCGCCACCCCCTGATCGCGGGCCGCGAGCTCGATCCGCTCGTCGGCCAGATCGGCGGGATCGACATCGCGGGCCTCGGCCTCGAAGAGCAGGTCCACCGCCCGGCGGCGCGCCTTGTGGCGGGCGCCGAGCTTCTTGTATGCGGATTTCTTGTCCGCGGGCTGATCGGGCACGTCAGGAGTTGACGCGGCCCAGGTAGCTGCCGTCGCGGGTGTCGATGCGGAGTTTGTCGCCGGTGTTGATGAACAGCGGGACCTGGACCTCGGCGCCGGTCTCCAGGGTGGCGGGCTTGGTGCCGCCGGTGGAGCGATCGCCCTGCAGACCGATATCGGTGTGGGTGACCTCGAGCTCGGCGGTGACCGGGAGCTCCACGTACAGCGGCGCACCTTCGTGCGTGGCGACCTGCACGGTCATGTTCTCCAGCAGGAACCGGGCCTGCTCGCCGATGATGCTCTCCGCGATGGCGATCTGGTCGAAGGTCTCGCCGTCCATGAAGACGTAATCGGAGCCGTCATGGTAGAGGTAGGTCATATCGCGGCGGTCGACCGTGGCGGTCTCCACCTTCACGCCCGCGTTGAAGGTTTTGTCGACGGTCTTGCCCGACAGCACGTTCTTCAGCTTCGTCCGCACGAACGCGGGACCCTTACCCGGCTTCACGTGCTGGAACTCGACGATCTGCTGGAGATTACCGTCGATCTTCAGCACGAGGCCGTTCTTGAAGTCGCTGGTGTCCGCCACTGTCTTCGGGTCTCCTCGGTTCTCGGGCGACCGTCGTCATCCGACGACGATCAGATCTTTGCTGGTGTTGGTGAGCAGCTCCGGGCCCCCTTCGCGCACCACGAGCGTGTCCTCGATCCGGACCCCGCCGCGGCCGGGAAAGTACACCCCTGGTTCGACGGTCACCGCCACGCCAGACTGGAGTGTACCCGTGCCCGTTTTGGCGATTCCGGGCGCTTCGTGGATGCGCAACCCCACCCCGTGCCCCAGACCGTGCACGAACAGCGGCCCGTGACCGGCGGCGGCGATGACCTCGCGGGCGGCCGCGTCCACATCGGCACACGGCACGCCGGGCCGCAGCGCCTCACGACCGGCCCGCTGCGCGGCATACACCAGGTCGTAGACCTCGCGCTGCCAGGACGTGGGTTCGCCCAGCACGAAGGTCCGGGTCATATCCGAGTGGTAGCCGTCCACCACAGCGCCGAAATCGATCTTCACGAAATCACCGGCGGCCAGTACCGCCTCGGTGGGCCGGTGATGCGGGACGGCGGAATTCGCCCCGGACGCGACGATGGTCTCGAAGGCGATGCCGGCCGCCCCGCGCTCGAACATCGCCCATTCCAGATCCCGGGCGACCTGACGCTCGGTGCGCCCCGGCCGCAGCGCCCCGGACTCCAGCAGTGCCGCCAGGGCTCCGTCGCCGACGGCGCAGGCGGTGCGCAGCAGCTCGATCTCGTACTCGTCCTTGACCATGCGCAGCTGCTCGACCAGGCCCGGTGTCGCCACGAACTCCAGGCCCGAGCCGAGTTCGAGCAGCGCCCGGTGCTGATCGACGGTGACAATATGGCTCTCGTAACCCAGCCGGCCGAATTGCCACTCCCCCGCCAGTTCCACCACCCGGCGCGACACCGCCCGGGCGATCTCGGCGCGCAGATCGGGTACCTGCTCGGCGACCTGGGTGTCGTAGCGGCCGTCGGTCGCGATCACGGTGCGGTCCTCCGCGCCCGGGGTGTCCCACGAGTGCACCAGCAACGCGGCATTCGACCCGGTGAATCCGGTGAGATAGCGGATGTTCACCAGATCGGTGACCAGGAGGCCGTCGATCTCGTTCTGGACCAGCAGGTTGCGCAGGGCACCGCGCCGGGCAGCGTAATCGGGCCGGACCCGCGGGCCCCGACCGGCATCAGCAGACATGGCATAAAAGTACCGCCGACCCGGCCTCGGCACACGGGTCGGCCGGGCGACGGACAGCCCGAAAATGAGGATCACTCGCTGTTCACATATCGACCCGGCGGCCCGGCTTGTCCACAGATCGCGTGCACCGCCACCGGTACGGCCCGCCGGCGGCGATCGTTGACGGCATGACGACCCTCGGCTTCCTCACTTTGACCGTCTGGTGCGTGGCGCTGAGCCTCGGCGATATCCGTTCCCGGCGCCTACCGAACCTGCTCACGGTGCCCGGAGCCGTCGGCGTGCTCGGTTATGCGACGCTGACCGGGCGCTTCCACACCGCCGCCTGGGGCGCGGCACTGCTGGCGACCCCTTATCTGCTGATACACCTGACGCGCCCGGCCGCACTCGGGGCCGGTGACGTGAAACTGGCCGTGGGGCTGGGTGCGGCCGCCGGGCTCGGTGGCGGGCAGGTCTGGGTCTGGTCGGCCGTTGCGGCACCCGTGTGTAGCGCGATCGCCGGAGTCGGCGCGCTGCTCGGTTCTCGGGCGGGTCGGCGGATATACGGCGGCCGGTACCACGGCCCCGCCCCGCGGGCGCCCGCACCGGAAGGCCCCGGACCCACGATCCCGCACGGTCCGTCGATGTGTGCGGCGACACTTCTCGGACTCGCCCTGTGGTGACCCCGCGGCAATCCCGGACACCACGCACGTCCCGAGGCGATGAGCACCGCCGACCGCATCCCCCGTCCGTCGCGCCGACATGGGAAGATGGTCGGCGTGCTGCGCTGGATAACTGCTGGAGAATCCCATGGACCCGCTCTCGTCGCCATCCTGGAAGGGATGGTCGCCGGTGTCGAGGTGACCTCGGAGGAGATCTCCGCACAGCTGGCGCGCCGACGGCTGGGCTACGGCCGCGGCGCCCGGATGAAGTTCGAGGCCGACAAGGTCACCGTGATCGGCGGGGTCCGCCACGGCCGCACCATGGGTGGGCCGGTCGCCATCGAGATCGCCAATTCCGAATGGCCCAAGTGGACCACCGTCATGTCCGCCGATCCTGTCGACGAGGCCGAACTGGCCGAACTGGCCCGCAACGCTCCGCTCACCCGCCCCCGCCCCGGCCATGCCGACTACTCGGGCATGCTCAAATACGGTTTCGACGATGCCCGCCCGGTGCTGGAACGCGCCAGCGCCCGCGAGACGGCGGCCCGGGTCGCGGCCGGGACGGTGGCGCGCGCCTTCCTGCGCCAGGCCCTCGGGGTGGAAGTCGTCTCCCATGTGGTCTCCATCGGTACGGCCGCGAACACCACCGGGGTGGTCCCCACCGGCGCCGATCTGGCAGCGATCGACGAGAGCCCGGTGCGCGCGTTCGATGCCGGCGCCGAGGCGGCCATGATCGCCGAGATCGAGGCGGCGAAGAAGGACGGCGACACGCTGGGCGGGGTGGTCGAGGTGGTCGTCACCGGGCTCCCGATCGGACTCGGCTCCTTCACCAGCGGCGAGAACCGGCTGGACTCGCGGCTCGCGGCGGCGCTCATGGGTATCCAGGCCATCAAGGGCGTCGAGGTCGGCGACGGTTTCGAGACGGCGCGGCGCCGCGGTAGCCAGGCCCACGACGAGATGCGCCCCGGCAGTGACGGCGTACTGCGGTCCACCAACCGCGCCGGCGGTCTCGAGGGCGGGATGACCAACGGGGAGGCCCTGCGCGTACGCGCGGCCATGAAGCCCATCTCCACGGTGCCGCGCGCGCTGGCCACGGTCGATATGTCCACCGGCGAAGAGGCCGTGGCGATCCACCAGCGTTCCGATGTCTGTGCCGTTCCGGCGGCCGGCGTGGTCGC
Source organism: Nocardia rhamnosiphila NBRC 108938 (assembly GCF_000720425.1). Taxonomy (GTDB): domain Bacteria; phylum Actinomycetota; class Actinomycetes; order Mycobacteriales; family Mycobacteriaceae; genus Nocardia; species Nocardia rhamnosiphila. The sequence goes on from NZ_JOAJ01000003.1 coordinate 254,825, forward strand.
CGAATCGATGGTCGCGCTGGTAGTGGCCCAGGCCGCGCTGGAGAAGTTCGGTGGCGATTCGCTCGCCGAGACGGTGGGCAACCTCGACGGCTATGTGAAGCGGATCAGCGGGCGCCCCCATCTGAACCCGGGCGATACCATCGCCGACCCGGCGTAATGACCGAGCAGACCGGTCCGCACGGCCCACTGGTAGTGCTGATCGGCCCGCCCGGGGCGGGCAAGACCACCATCGGCCGCAAACTCGCCCGGGAACTCGGCGTCGAGCTCTACGACACCGACGCCGGGATCGAGGAGGTGACCGGCCGCACCATTCCGGAGATCTTCGCCGAGGACGGGGAAACCGAATTCCGCCGGATCGAGGAAGAGGTGGTCGGCGACGCGCTCGCCACGCGCAGCGGTGTCGTCTCCCTCGGTGGCGGCGCGGTGCTCTCGGAACGCACCCGCGTCCTGCTCCGCGACCGGACCGTGGTGTATCTGGAGATCAGCATCGCCGAGGGGCTGCGCCGCACGGGCGCCGGCACGCACCGGCCGCTGCTGGGTGGCGCCGACCCGGGGACGAAATACCGGGAACTCATGCGGACCCGGCGGCCGCTCTACCGGGAAGTGACGTCGGTCCGCGTGCGCACCGACGGCCGCAGTCCCGGCCGTGTGGTTCGTTCGATTCTGGGGAAACTCGCACTGGAATCGGTCCGGGTGGCCGCCGACACCCCAGATACGGATCTGCCCGAAGGCTCCGGAACCCAGCGCACCAGCAGGTCCCGGGCCCGCCGGCGGGCCCGGGCGCGGGCGCGCCGCACCGCGGTGCAACGTGCGGCGGCCTCCGGGGAGCCCGATACTGCGGCCGCTTCCGGCGGCGATGCCGCGGCATCGGGCAGCCCGGGAAGCGACACCGGAACATCACCCGCCACCGAGCTCGCGCAGGCCGCCGACAACGGCCTGCGCACTCCGGGCCGGTCCCGGCGGGCGCGCGCCAGACGGGCCCGGGCCCGGCGGCAGCAACGAGAACAGGCCGAACAGACACAGACAGGATCGGAGCAGCACACGTGACAGAACCGACGCGTATCGAGGTCCGCACCGCACAGCCCTATCCGGTGATCATCGGCCGCGGTCTGCTCGGGGACCTCGTCGAGGTGGTCACCGGCGCGGGCGGCGTACGGACCGTCGCCTTGTTCCATCAGCCGTCGCTGGTCGAAACCGCCGAGGTGGTGCGCACTACGCTGGCCGAGGCCGGCCTCGACGCCCACCGCATCGAGATCCCGGACGCCGAGGCGGGCAAGGAACTCGCCGTGGCCGGCTTCTGCTGGGAGGTGCTGGGCCGGATCGGTCTCACCCGCAACGATGTGGTGGTGAGCCTCGGCGGTGGCGCGGCCACCGATCTCGCCGGATTCGTCGCCGCCACCTGGATGCGCGGGGTGAAGGTCGTCCACGTACCCACCACGCTGCTGGCCATGGTGGACGCCGCGGTGGGCGGTAAGACCGGTATCAACACCGAAGCGGGGAAGAACCTCGTCGGCTGCTTCCACGAGCCGTCCGCCGTGCTGGTCGACCTGGTGACCCTGGAAACCGTGCCGCGCAACGAGATCGTGGCGGGGATGGCGGAGATCATCAAGGCCGGGTTCATCGCCGACCCGGTGATTCTCGACCTGGTCGAACGCGACCCGCAGGCCGCGCTGGACCCGACCGGCGAAGTACTGCCGGAGCTCATTCGCCGGGCAGTGGCGGTGAAGGCGGAGGTGGTCGCGGCCGATCTCAAGGAGTCCGCGCTGCGCGAGATCCTCAATTACGGTCATACGCTGGGCCATGCGATCGAACGCCGGGAGCGCTACCGCTGGCGGCACGGCGCGGCGGTGTCGGTGGGCCTGGTCTTCGCCGCGGAACTGGGCCGGCTGGCCGGCCGGCTCGACGACGCCACCGCCGACCGGCACCGCAGCATCCTGGAGAGCGTCGGACTGCCCACCACCTACGATCCCGATGCCCTGCCGCAGCTGCTGGAGAGTATGCAGACCGACAAGAAGACCCGCTCCGGCGTGCTGCGGTTCGTGGTGCTCGACGGACTGGCCAAACCCGGCCGGCTGGAAGGCCCCGACCCCGCCCTGCTCGCCGCCGCGTATTCGGCGGTCGCCGGCTCCGGGTCCACCGGAGGCGGCGCGATCCTGCTGTGAGACCGGCCGTGAGACCGGGCGCGGGCCGCGATCGCTTCGATCGCGGCCCGCACTCTTTCCGGGAGCTCACACCCCGGTCCACGGATATTCCGCCTGTCCGAGCCCGTCCTGCCCACCGCCGGCGGACCGGTGATGGCATTCCGGCCCGGTCAGGCGCAACGGACCGTCAGGCGGGCGAACCGAGCGCGGGGGTGACACCACCCGCCGACCGCTCGTTGTCGCGGCTGCCCAGCCGCCGTCCGACGGCCACCCCGACGAGTCCGGGCACGAAGACCAGCAGGACGATGAACGACGAGGCGGCGGTGGCCTCGAACAGCAGCCCGCCGTCGCCGAGGTCGACCTTCGGCAGGAAATCGAGCAGCCAGGACACCAGTCCGCTGCCCACACCGGCGACCACCGCGGTCTGCAGCCACCGGATCGTCAGATCCGCGCCGTGCTCGGGGTTCGGGTGCTCGTGGCGGTCGGCCCGGCCGTCGCGCACGCCCCAGGCCACTGCGGTACCGATCAGCACCACCAGGCACAGCAGCCGCAACCACACCCCATAGGTCGGGATGTAGCCCATCGCGAACCCGAGGAGCACCCGCAGGACGACGGCCAGCCCACCGAGCGCCAGTGCCCGCAACAACCACGCAGTCATGCCGATCACCATAGCTCCCCCGCGCACCGGACTAGAACCCGTTACAGATATTCGCCGGGATCCGATGCGCTACCGGCGACATCAGCCGAGGTCGGCGAGCGCGGCGGCCATCGCTTCCCGGGGGGCGGGGCGGCCGGTGAACTGCTCGACCTGACCGTAGGCCTGTTCGAGCAGCATCTGCAGACCGCCGATCACCGTGTGCCCGGCGGCGGCGACCACTTCGGCCAGCGGGGTGGGCCACGGGTCGTACAACGCGTCGAGCACCACAGGAGCCGCGGCCACCGATCCGGCGACCGCCGCGGCCGCCGCGGCCGGCACGGTGCTCACCACGGCGCCCGCACGGCCACAGACACCGGCCAGCTCCGGCGCGTCGAATCCGATCACCCGGACGGCCGCGCCGAGCCGCTCGGCGAGTTCGCGCGCGCCCACCGCGCGGCCGGCATCGCGGGCGACGATGGTGATGGTCGTGGCCCCGAGTTCGGTCAGCGCCAGCAGCGCGGGACGGGCGGTGCCCCCGGCCCCCAGCACCACCGCCTCGGACAGTTCCCGCACCCCGCCGCCACGCAGTGCGCCCAGCACCCCGTCGACATCGGTGCAGTCGGCACGCCAGCCGGACGCCGTCCGCACCAGGGTGTTGGCCGAACCGACCAGTACCGCGCGTTCGGTGCGTACCTGCGCGTACGCGAGGGCCGCTTCCTTGCCCGGCATGGTCACCGACAATCCGGCCCATTCCGGGCCGAGCCCCTCCACCAGACCGGGCAACCGGTCGGCGGTGCATTCGATCCGCTCGTAGGTCCAGTCCAGGCCGAGCGCGCGGTAGGCCGCCAGATGCAGCTGCGGAGATTTCGAATGGGTGATGGGGCTGCCGAGCACAGCGGCGCGGCGCGGGCCCGCCGGTTCAGCGCCCACTGTCCAGGATCCCGCTCTCCAACGCCAATTCGATGTTCTGCAGATGTTCGGAGTAGCTCTCGGTGAACAGCGTGGTCCCCTCTTTATCGACCGTCACGAAGTACAGCCACGTGCCGGGCTCGGGTTCCTCCATGGCCTCCAGCGCCGCGATCGAGGGCGAGGAGATCGGGGTCGCGGGCAACCCGGGCATGGCGTAGGTGTTCCACGGGGTGGTCTGCCCGCGGTCGGCGTCGGTGGTCGCCACCTCGGTTTTGTCGAGCGCGTAGTTGACGGTGGAATCGAACTGCAGCGGCTGGTCGATATCCAGCCGGTTCACGATCACCCGGGCCACCTTGCTCATATCCTGCGGCAGTGCTTCACGCTCCACGAGGGACGCGCCGATCAAGGTTTCGTACGGGCTGAGCCCGTTGACTCGGCCGGATTCCAGGATCCCGGTGGACTCGTAGCTGCGGGCGCTCTCGGTCACCAGCTGCCGCAGAATGTCCAGCGCGGAACCGCTCGGATCGAAATCCCAGCTGCCGGCGGCGATCAGGCCCTCGAGCTGGCGGGCACGGTCGGGCACCGTGCGGACCGACTCCACCGCCCATTCCGGGACGCCGAGCGCGGCCAGATCAGTGGTGGCGCCGGCCTGAGCCAGCTGGTCGTAGGTGACACAGCGGCGTTCGGGCTCGGCACCCACGCAGCTGGCGGCGGCGATCTTGGTGTAGATGCCCTCCTTGCGCGCACCGGTGTTCACATCGTGCTGATCGTGCAGCTGCCGGCCTTCGGAGACGACGACATTTCCGACCCGCGACCCGGGCGCGACGAGCGCCGCGACCGCGTCCGCGGCCGGACTGTGCACCGGAATCGCGTAGTAGCCGGGCTGGAGCGAATTCATCCCCTCGTTCTGCACGGCGGCCTCGTAGAAGGCGGCGGAACTGGCGACGATTCCCGCTTCCGCCATTGTCGAGGCGACCTCGGTGGCGGTATCGCCGGATTTCACCTGGACCACCACGGGCGCACCGGCGGGACCGGCGAAATCCTCGGCCGGGGTGTACCGATTGACCAGCTTGTACACCCCTGCCCCGACGACCAGCACCAGCAGGACCCCGGCGGCCACCCAGATCAGCCGGCGGCGGCCGCCCTCCTGTTTACGGGCGGCTTTCCGCGCCGCCGCGCGGCCCCCACGAGCGGGCGCGGTCCGCGCACCGGCGCGGCGTCGAGGGCGCGGTCGCGGCTCGGGTTCGGGCTCGTCGTCGAAATCGTCGTCGTATTCGTCCTCGTCGACATAGCGGGGAATGACGGCGGTGTCGTCGTCCTCGTAGGGGTCCCAGCCGTCCGCGGGCTCGTCCTCCCATTCCGGCTCGTCGGCCACCGGCGTGGCGGCGGCCCGGCGGGACCGCTCCCATGCCTTGTCGTCGCGACGATATTTTCGCTCGGCCTCACGCTGCCGGAATTGCGCCTCCGCCCGCGCCCATCGATCCGTCATTCATCGTCTCCGGACAACGCGGTACGTGCCGCGTCCTCGGCCGACCTCATCACAGAACTCCGTTCGTCCAACCAGCTCTGCAGGATCGACACAGCAGCAGCCTGGTCGATCACCTGCCGCTGTCCGCGCGCTCGAACACCACTGTCCCGCAGAGCGCGTGCAGCAGACACCGTAGTCAAACGTTCGTCGGAAAGCCGGATCGGCACTTCGGGCAGCGAGTCGCGCAACCTTCCGGCGAATTCCGTTGCCATGCGCGCCGAGGTCCCCTTCTCGCCGCGCAGCGTGCGAGGCAACCCGACGATGATCTCCACCGCCTCGTACTCGTCCGCGATCGCCGCGATCCGCGCGATATCCGCGCCCGCCCCGGGCGCGGAACCGCCGGCGTGGGCAGCCCGCGGCCGCCCGGCGCGCCGGGAGCCGGTATCGCGGGGCACGGTCTCCACCGGGGTCGCGAGGATCCCGTCGGGATCACTCGCGGCGACCCCGATCCGCACACTGCCCACATCGATGCCCAGCCGCCTGCCCCGGCCCGGATCCGTGGCAGGATCGGGCCGGTCGACGGGCGGGTCGTCCAGCGAGCCCACCGTCATCAGCCGGCGTGCGCGCCGATGTGAGCGCGTACCGCCGCCAGACCCGCGTCGATACCGGACGGGTCCGAGCCCGCGCCCTGCGCCATCTCCGGCTTGCCGCCGCCGCGGCCGGAGATCCGCGGCCCGAAGACGGCCACCAGATCACCGGCGGCGAAGCCCAGCGCCTGGGCGGGCTTGTTCACGGTCACCACGAACGGCACCTTGCCCTCGTTATTTCCGAGCAACACCACGACAGCGGGGGTGGAACCCAGCCGGCCACGGATATCGGTGGCCAGGGTGCGCAGATCACCCGCCGATACTCCGGCCGGTGCGGCGGCCGCGACCAGCAGCACGTCCCCGAGCCGTTCGGCGGCATCGGCATAGGAACCCGCCGACGACAGCACGGCCGCGATCTTGGTCCGCTCGAGTTCCTTCTCCGCGACGCGGAGCCGGTCCACCAGCTGCTCGACCCGCCCCGGTACCTCGTCCGAGGGCACCTTCAGCATCGAGGCGACCCCCGCCAGCAACGCACGTTCCTTGGCCAGATATTGGTACGAATCCAACCCGACGAAGGCCTCCACCCGGCGTACGCCCGAACCCACCGACGACTCGCCGAGCAGGGTGATCGGGCCGATCTGCGAGGAGTGACCCACGTGGGTGCCACCGCAGAGCTCCATGGAGAACGGCCCGCCGATCTCGACCACGCGGACCCGGTCGCCGTAGTTCTCCCCGAACAGCGCCAGCGCGCCCATTTCCTTGGCCTTGGGCAGATCGGTGACGAAGGTGTTCACCGAGAAGTCCGCGCCGACCCCGTCGTTGGACACCGCCTCGATATCGGCCTTCTGCTGCTCGCTGAGCTGACCCTGCCAGTTGAAATCGAACCGCAGGTAGCCCGGTTTGTTGAGCGAACCGGCCTGGACCGCGTTCGGTCCCAGCACCTGGCGCAGTGCCGCGTGCACCATATGGGTGCCCGAATGTCCCTGGGTGGCGCCGCGCCGCCAGCCCGGGTCGACCTGGGCCAGCACCACATCGCCTTCGGTGATCTGTCCCTGTTCGACGGTGCACCGATGCACCCAGAGCTTCTTCGCGATCTTCTGCACATCGTTGACGACGAGCTTCGTCCCCGCCGCGGTGATCGTGCCGCGGTCGGCGATCTGACCACCGGATTCCGCGTAGAGCGGGCTACGGTCCAGGATCACCTCGATATCGGTGCCCGCCGGCGCGGTCGGCACCCGGACTCCCTCGGAGATCAGCGCCAGTACATGGGCCTCCGAGGTCAGCTCGTCGAAACCGGTGAATTCGGTATCGCCGCGATCGACCAGGTCCTTGTACACCGAGAGATCGGCGTGCGCGTGCTTGCGGGCGTGCGCGTCCTCCTTCGCCCGCCGCCGCTGTTCGGCCATGAGCGTGCGGAACCCGTCCTCGTCCACCGAGAGGCCGGCTTCCGCGGCCATCTCCAGGGTCAGGTCGATCGGGAAACCGTAGGTGTCGTGCAGGGTGAAGGCGTCGGCGCCGGAGATGGTGCCGGCGCCGCCGCGCGAGGTCGCCGCCTTGACCTGCTCCGCTGTTTCGTCGAACAGCTTGGAACCCGTGCTCAAGGTCTTACGGAACGCCGTCTCCTCGCCGACCGCGACGGTTTCGATCCGCGCGTAGTCGGTGGACAGTTCGGGATACGAGGGCGCCATAAGCGCGCTCACGACCCGCATGAACTCGCTCATCACCGGCTGTTCGGCGCCGAGCAGCCGGGCCGAGCGCACGATCCGGCGCAGCAACCGGCGCAGCACGTAGCCGCGGCCGTCGTTGCCGGGGTTGACGCCGTCGGCGATCAGCATGGCCGAGGTGCGCGCGTGGTCGGCGATCACCCGGAACCGGACGTCGTCGGCGTGTTCGACACCGTAGGAGCGGCCGGTCAATTCCTCGGCCTTGTCGATGATGGGACGCAGCAGATCGGTTTCGTAGACGTTGTCGACGCCCTGCAGCAGCAGTGCGATGCGCTCGACGCCCATACCGGTATCGATGTTCTTCTTCGGCAGCACGCCCACCGGCGGAAAGCCCAGCTTCGGGCTGTCCTCGCCGCGGATGTCCTGCATGAAGACCAGGTTCCAGATCTCCAGGTAACGGTCCTCGTCGGCGACCGGGCCACCGTCGCGGCCGTACTCGGGCCCGCGGTCGTAGTAGATCTCCGAACAGGGGCCGCCGGGACCGGGCACGCCCATATCCCAGTAGTTGTCCTTACCGTCGCGGAACTGGATCCGCTCCTCGGGGATACCGGCCACCCGGCGCCAGATCTCGGCGGCCTCGGGGTCGTCCTGGTAAGCGGTGACCCAGATCCGCTCCGGGTCGAACCCGTACCCGCCGTCCTCCTGCGAGTTGGTGATCAGCTCCCAGGCGAAGCGGATAGCGCCTTCCTTGAAGTAGTCACCGAACGAGAAATTACCCGCCATCTGGAAGAACGTATTGTGCCGAGTGGTGACGCCGACTTCCTCGATATCACCGGTACGCACACATTTCTGCACGCTGGTCGCACGCGGGAACGGCGGCGTCTGCTGACCGAGGAAATACGGCTTGAACTGCACCATGCCCGCGTTCACGAACAGCAGGTTCGGGTCGTCGAGAATCAGCGATGCACTGGACACCTCTGTATGCCCGGCACTTACGAAATGGTCCAGGAACCGCCGTCTGATCTCGTGGGTCTGCACGAATATCCAGCCTACCGGTGCCGCGCACCCGAATTATCACCGAGCCGGGTTTCCGGGGCGCAGACCCCGCACGATCCGGCGCAGCGTGCTCACCCGGGGCCCGACCGCCCGCTCGTGGCCGTGGTCGGTCGGGTGGTAATAGTCCACCCCGACGAGTTCGTCCGGCGGGTACTGCTGGGCGAGGACCCCGTCCGGGTCGTCGTGCGGGTAGCGGTAGCCCTGGGCGTTGCCGAGCCGCTCCGCACCCGCGTAGTGCCCGTCCCGCAGATGCGGCGGCACCGTGCCCGCCTTCCCGGCGGCCACATCGGCCATGGCCGCGCCGATCGCCGCGACCACCGCGCCCGATTTCGGCGCGGTCGCCAGATGGATGGTGGCCTGTGCCAGCGCCAGCCGGGCCTCCGGTAGCCCGACCAGCTGCACCACCTGGGCCGCCGCGGTCGCCGTCTGCAGCGCGGTCGGGTCGGCCATACCGATGTCCTCACTGGCGTGGATCATCAGGCGGCGGGCGATGAAGCGCGGGTCCTCCCCCGCGGTCAGCATGCGGGCCAGATAGTGCAGCGCCGCGTCCACGTCGGAGCCGCGGATCGATTTGATGAACGCGCTGATCACGTCGTAGTGCTGGTCACCGGCCCGGTCGTACCGGACGGCCGCCTTGTCGATACTGGCGGCCACCAGGTCGAGATCCACCGTCCCGTCCAGCGAGGATTCCGCCGAGGCCTCCAGCGCGGTGAGGGCCCGCCGGGCATCACCGCCGGCGATCCGCACGATGTGGTCGAGGGCCTCGCCGGTCACCGTGTACTGCCCGTCCAGACCGCGCGGATCGGCGATGGCCCGGGTGAGCACTGCCCGGATATCGTCGGGCCCGAGCGAGTGCAGCTGCAGTACCAGCGACCGCGACAGCAGCGGCGCCACCACCGAGAACGACGGGTTCTCCGTGGTCGCGCCGACCAGTAGCACGATGCGGTTCTCCACCGCGGCCAGCAGCGCGTCCTGCTGGGTTTTGGAAAAGCGGTGTACCTCGTCGATGAACAGCACGGTCTGTTCGCCCGCGGTGAGCCGCCGACGTGAGATATCGATGACCGCCCGCACCTCTTTGACGCCGGCGGACAGGGCCGACAGGGCCTCGAACCGGCGCCCGGTGGCATACGAGATCAGCGACGCGAGCGTCGTCTTCCCGGTACCGGGCGGCCCGTACAGCAGCACCGACGCCGCACCCGACCCCTCCACCAGCCGCCGCAGCGGCGACCCGGGGCCCAGCAGATGCTGCTGCCCGACGACCTCGTCGAGCGAGGCGGGCCGCATCCGCACCGCGAGCGGGGCACGCGCCCCACCGTCCCGTGCGGCCTCGCCCGCGAAGGCGATCTCCGGTGCGCCCGCCCCCGCACCGGGCAGATCGAACAGACCGTCCATGCCTGCGACCGTACCGCCCGGCGCCGACACGGAGGCCGGGCGCGGCCACCGGAGACCGCACGGGCGGCCTCTCGGCTCGTCACGCGACAGGTGGGTCGGTCGGCGAAGTGGGAGGCGGGCTCACACGCCGACCGACAGGCAGACCCACACGCGAAGGTGGCAGGCAGACTCGCCCGCGAAGGTTCTGTGTTTTTCGGCGGCGCCTTCGGAGCCGCCGAAAAACACAGCTCAGCTGAAGTGTTCGTCGAGGACCGCGCAGACGGCTTCGGCGAAATCGCCGACGGCGTCGTTGCCGAGGCACCGCGCGTCCTCGGCCAGACCGGCCCACCGGTTGAGCAGCGCATCCGAGCGCGGCACCGACAGGCCGTGTTCGCGGGCGGCGGCGATACGCGCGTGATCGGCCGGGAGGAACCAGTAGGTGCTCAGCCATACCCAGATCAGCCGGGCTTCGAGGATCTTGTCCGCGAGCAGCGCGTCGTCGGCGAGCGCCGGCCAGACGCCGACCACTTCGGCGCGCCACGCCTCCACCATCTGCAGGGCGCGTTCGCGGGAGAGTTCGATATCGCAGAGGCAGCCGGGGAAGGAGACCAGCGCGTAGGCGATATCGAGGGTGGCGTCCCGGAATCCGCCCCATTCGTAGTCGAGGATGCGGGCGCCTTCGTCGTTGAGGATCACATTGTCGGGGCACAGGTCCGACGGGCTGAACGCCCGGAACCGGCCGCCGGTGAACAGGCGCGCGCCGTGCGCGATCTGTTCACTCACCTCGTCGGGGACCTCCATACCGAGTTCGCGCCGCAGCACCGCGGGCATCTCCGCGACCGCGGCCTCCGCCTGCTGGGCGATTCCGTCGACCCGGTGCACGACATCGACACGGCGCAGCAGTGCCACGAAATCGGGTTCGCGGCCCACCGTGGCGGCGTGCATCCGGCCGAGCGCCTGCGCGAACGCCATCATGGCATTGCGGGTGGCCGGTTCGATCCCGGAACTCAGCACATCGGTGAGTTTGGTGTTCTCCCCGAGATCGCTGAGGACGAGCAACCGGTCGGGCAGGCTGTGCGCGATCAGATAGGCGCCGGGGCGTTCCCCCCGGCTCAGCGCGGTGGTGAACTGGTAGGACACCGCCTCCCGGAGGAAGGCCGAATCGACGCTCGCGACACCCGGGGTGATGGTGACGTTCTTCGGGTCCGACACCGACCCGCGCACCTGCTTGATGATCAGGGTGCGGGGTAGCGAGAAAGCGTTTTCGGCGACCCGGACGCGGAGGACGGTCGTCCGTCCACTGCCGCTGAGTTCGGTGGGGTCGCTCAGCTTCACCGGAGCACCCATTCGCTTTGTGAGCAACTGCTGTGCTGCGGATACGACTTCGGTGGCTCGTTCGGCCAGTAGTGCAGTCATCGCATCTCAAGTTACTCGCATCCGGTCACTTCTAGCGAGCGGTTGAACAACCTTTCCGTGTCGTTCGGCGTGTCCGCCGCGCTCCCCGCCGCGTGACCGGCCTGCTTGACACCGCTGTGCCGGTCGGGTTTTCTCGATCTGAACTGCTGTGCGCCACACCGGAAACCAGCTGCGTCGAAAGGTATGCCAGCGTGACCGACACACCGCGTTCCGCCCCGGTCTCTCCCGGCGATCCGGCAGGTGAGCAGCCCCCCGCACCCGGCGGCCCGCGGCCCGCCGCCGCGCCCCAGGGCGGCAGTGCCGTGGTGAGCAGCGACACTCCGCTCCCCGGCGCCCCACCACCGGCGGGCAAACCACCCGCGACCCGGCCGGGCACCGTGGACGAGACGCCCGGTGTGCCGCGCGACGCCCCACCGCCCGATGCCGCCGGGGCCGGCGCTCCGGGGCCTGCGGGCACCACACCGTACGGCACCGCGGAGCCCGGCGGCGTCCCCGGTCGGCCGGTGTACGGGCCGACCGGCACGGGACCGGACCCCAACACCGGGACCTACGGCTACCAGGCCTACGGCACCGGGATCCCGGGTCGGCTCGATATCGGCCACGCGCTCAGCTACGGCTTGGAGAAGTTCAAGCGCAATCCGGGACCGTGGGTCGCGGTCACCTCGCTCGGCCTGATCATCTATCTGCTGGTCTGTCTGGTCGTCCGGGTGGTGGAGCCGCGCTCGGCGCTCGGCCTGTTCGTGATATTCGCCGCCGTCATGGCCGGGTTGTGGCTGCTACAAGCCGCCATGGTGCGGGGTGCGCTGTACGAAACCGACGGTTACCGGCCGGGTTTCGGTTCCTACTTCTATCTGGGCAGTATGGCGAACGCGTTCCTGACCGCGCTGCTCGCCTTCCTCGCGACCACCCTGGCCTCCGCGCTGTGCCTGCTCCCGGGGATCGCGGTGGGGATCGGCTGTATGTTCTCGCTGCACTTCGCCATCGAACAGGGGCAGAGCCCGGTGGAAGCCATCAAGTCCAGCTTCCTGCTGGTGCTACGGGACCCGGTCAGGGTGCTGCTCCTGGTGCTCACAGTGGTCGTGGTCACGGCACTCGGCCTGCTGGCCTGCGGGCTCGGCCTGCTGGTCGCGGGCCCGGTGGCGACGATCGCGGTCACCTACGCGTATCGCACGCTCACCGGGGGCCCGGTGTCACCCGTGTAGCGGGAACCTAGGCGCTACCACCTGCCGGGGCCGCGGCCTGCACCGCGCCGTTGCTCTCCGACCCCTTCCCCTTGGGCTGGGGCGCCGCGTCCAGACCGGCTTCCTTGCGCTGCAGGGCGGTGATCGGCGCCGGCGCGTCGGTGAGCGGGTCGACCCCGCCCCCGGTCTTCGGGAAGGCGATCACCTCGCGGATGGAATCCAGGCCGGCCAGCAGGGCGACGATACGGTCCCAGCCGAAGGCGATACCGCCGTGCGGTGGGGCGCCGAAGGCGAATGCGTCCAGCAGGAAGCCGAACTTCTCCTGCGCTTCGGCTTCGCTGATCCCCATCACCTTGAATACGCGCTCCTGCACGTCCTTGCGATGGATACGGATACTGCCGCCGCCGATCTCGTTGCCGTTGCAGACGATGTCGTAGGCGTAGGCCAGCGCGGCGCCGGGGTCGGTGTCGAAGGTGTCCACCGATTCCGGCTTCGGCGAGGTGAACGCGTGGTGCACCGCCGTCCAGGCCGAATGTCCGAGCGCTACATCGCCGCTGGCGGTGGCGTCGGCGGCCGGTTCGAACAGCGGGGCGTCCACGATCCAGACGAACGACCAGGCGTTCTCGTCGATCAGCCCCACCCGGTGCGCGATCTCGGAACGGGCCGCGCCCAGCAGTGCCCGCTGCGCCTTGGCCGGCCCGGCGGCGAAGAACACACAGTCACCCGGCTCGGCGCCGACGTGCGCGGCCAGGCCGGCGCGCTCGTCCTCGGTGAGATTCTTGGCGACCGGCCCGGTGAGGGTCCCGTCCTCGCCGACCAGTACATAGGCCAGGCCCTTGGCGCCGCGCTGTTTGGCCCAGTCCTGCCAGGCGTCGAGCTGCCGCCGCGGCTGGCTCGCGCCGCCCGGCATGACGACCGCACCGACGTAGGGCGCCTGGAACACCCGGAACGGGGTGTTCGCGAAGTATTCGGTGCACTCGGTGATCTCGACCCCGAAGCGGAGGTCCGGTTTGTCGCTGCCGAACCGCCGCATCGCCTCGGCGTAGGTCATATGCGGGATCGGCGTGGGAATCCGGTAACCGACGAGGTCCCACAGCGCCACCAGGATGTCCTCGGCGAGCAGGATGACATCCTCCTGCCGGACGAAGCTCATCTCCAGGTCGAGCTGGGTGAACTCGGGCTGGCGGTCGGCGCGGAAGTCCTCGTCGCGGTAGCAGCGCGCGATCTGGAAGTAGCGTTCGATTCCGCCCACCATGAGCAACTGCTTGAACAGCTGCGGGCTCTGCGGCAGGGCGTAGAAGTTACCGGGCTGCAGCCGGGCGGGCACCAGGAAGTCGCGGGCGCCCTCGGGGGTCGAACGGGTGAGCGTCGGAGTTTCGACCTCGACGAACTCGTGCCGGGCCAGCACCGCGCGGGCGGCGGCGTTCACCTTGGACCGCAGCCGGATGGCATGGGCGGGGCCCTCGCGGCGCAGGTCCAGGTAGCGGTACCGGAGCCGGGCCTCCTCACCGGGCTGTTCGTCGAGCTGGAACGGCAGCGGCGCGCTCTCGTTGAGCACCTCGAGTTCCTTGACATCGACCTCGACCGCGCCGGTCGGGAGTTCCGGGTTCTCGTTGCCCGCGGGCCGCTGTTCCACCACGCCGACGATCCGCACGCAGTATTCCGCCCGCAACCGGTGCGCCTGCTCCGCCGCCGGACCTTCGCGGAACACGACCTGCGCCACCCCGGACGCATCACGCAGATCGATGAAGATCACGCCACCGTGGTCCCGCCGCCGTGCCACCCAACCGGAGAGGGTAACGGTCTGACCGGCCTGTTCACTTCGCAATGAACCGGCCAAGTGGGTGCGCAGCACGGTATTCCTTTCGACGGTCGGAGCACACCGGGACGGCCTCCGGATGCGGTTGCCATCGTAGTGGGCCCCGCCGAGCGGACGTAAACGGATATATTGCGAGCACCCGAGCACGCCGCGGTGAACACGTTCACAGACGGGATCAGCCATGACCTTCAACGAGGGATCACAGATCGACCCCGGTCGCGCCTCGTCGGGCCCGGGCCCGGGGCGGGGTGGGAAAATCGCCCTCGGCGGCGGCGCCGGCGGCCTGATCGTTCTGGTACTGGCCCTGCTGCTGGGTGGGGATCCGGGTTCGATGCTGGGCCAGTTCACCGGGGTCGAGGATGCACAGCAGGGCACCGGCGAGACCGCTGGTACGCCCGAGCACTGCCGGACCGGCGCCGACGCCAACAAATACGTGGACTGCCGGGTGGTGCTGACCGCACAGAGCCTGGACTCGGTCTGGTCGGCGGAACTGCCGGGACAGACCGGGGTCGCCTATACCGAACCCGGTATCCGCCTGTTCACGGGCGGCATTTCCACGGGCTGCGGGTACGCGAGCAGTGAAGTGGGCCCGTTCTACTGCCCCGGCGACCGGACCGCCTATTTCGATGTCGGTTTCTTCCAGGAACTGGTGGACCGGTTCGGTGCGAGCGGTGGGCCGCTCGCCCAGGAGTATGTGGTGGCGCACGAGGTGGGCCACCACATCCAGAACCTGCTCGGCGATATCGGCCGGGCGCAGCAGGATCCCCGGGGCCCGGAGTCCGGTGCGGTGCGCACCGAGCTGCAGGCCGACTGCTACGCGGGTATCTGGGCCCACTACGCGGACAAGACGCCCGCGCCGGGATCGGATACGCCGCTGCTGATGCCGCTGGCCGATACCGATATCAAGGATGCCCTGTCGGCCGCCTCCGCGGTCGGTGACGACCGGATCCAAGAAGCCGCGACGGGCCGGGTGAATCCGGAGGCGTGGACGCACGGCGCCTCCGATCAGCGCCAGAAGTGGTTTCTCACCGGATACCGCACCGGCGAGGTGGCGGCCTGCGACACCTATTCGGCCGGCGATCTGAGCAACCCGGCGGGCCTGCGCTGACCCGCCGGGACGGCCGGCTCAGAACTGGTTGTCGTAGCCCGCGTCCTCATCGGCGTCCACCGCGCCGATGACCTCCGGCGCGGATTCCCCGAGCGGCCCGGTGAGATCGTCGTTACCGGTGGGACTCCGGTAGGGATCGACTGTGCGGGAGTGTTCGTCGTCGTTGTTGCGCTGCCCGGCGGCGCCGCCGGGCGAACCCATGAACGAACTCGACGCGGGTGTGGTGGCGGCGGAGGGCATACCTGTCACCGGCAGACCGGGACGGACCACACCCGTCAGCGGTGTCTGGCTCGCTCCGGGCACTCCGGGCACTCCGGGCAGCGCGGGCGAACCGGGCGTACCCGGGGTGCCGCCGGGCGAACCGGTGGACAGGCCGGGGCTTCCCGTGGTGAGTCCGGGGCTGCCGGACGTGGTGCTCGGGCTCCCGGAGTTCAGGCCGGCCAGGGTGGTGGCGGCGGGATCGTCGCCGGAGCCCAGTGCCGATTCGAGTGCCGAGGTATCGGAGGCCATGCTCTGCGCCTGCTGCATGATCGGCTCGCCGACACTCTGGGCCACACTCTGCGCGGCCTCGGCGGCCTTCTGCGGGTCCACACCGAGCAGGTTCTGCACCATTCCGCCCAGCTCCGCCGTCTTCCCGGCGAGATCACCGCGGGTGCCGTTGGCCACGATCACGGCCTGCCCCAGATGCTCGGTCGCCGAGGCGATGAGAGCGGTCTGGGCGGGCGGCGTCATAACCACCGGGGCGAGTGCGACCGCCTGTCCCAGAAACGATGTCGCGATGGTACTGAGCTGGGCATTGCCCTGTTGTACGACCGCGGCGGCCGCCTGGGTGAGGGCCGCGATATCGATACCGCGCTGACTGGTCTGGAGCCCGGAGTTGTTCGCCTCCTGCCCGGCGGTCTGGGCGGTCTGCGCGGCGTCGCTCTCCCAGACCTGGCCCATGGCGGTCAGGCTGCTCTTGCCCACGCTCATGGCGACCTCGATGACCTGGGAGGACTGGCTCAGGATCGCGGTCGGGTCCAGGGCTCCGATGACCCCGGTGCCGAAACTGCTCAGCAGGTCGCGGATCGGCTGGAACAGCACATCGATACCGGGCAGGGCGGGCAGGGCGGCGCCATTGAGCAGTGCTCCCACCGGATCGGCGGGCAGTGCCGGAGCGGCCGCCGCAGGCGTGGCTCCGGCCGCGGCGGCGCCGGTGCCGGAGGGGAGGCCACCGCCGGCGGCCGTGTTCAGCACCTGCCCGAGGACACCCTCGGCGGTTTCCAGCACCGGCGCCGCGGCCTCGTTGACGACGCCCAGCAGCTCGTTCGCCTGAGCGTTGGCCTCCTCGGCCGCACCGGAAAGGATGTCCTGCGCTCCGGCCGGTTCCCCGCCCGGCCCGGACAACCCGGGCAGACCCGCCGCGGGTACGCCGGTCTGCGGTGCGTCGTCGGAGATCCGCCGCGAGAGCACGAATTCCGGTGCCTCCACCGGCAGCTCACCCTCGGGCAGCTGGGCGAGCGGAACATCCTGGATGGCGGCGGCCGGGTCCGGTGCGGCCGCGGGGGCGGCGGTTTCCGGAACATGCACCGGGACGGCCGGCGCCGCCTGCTGGAGCTCGGGGGCGATGAGGCCCGCGGAGGCGGTGGTGTCGAGCGGTTTCACAGGCCACCCCCGGCCACACCGAGCACACCGGCCGTACCGTCGTCGGTGGCGTCGTAGTTGAACGCGGAGGTGAAGGCGGCCTCCGACAGTTTCTGGTATTTGGCCGACAGATCGTTGATATCGCGCGCCTGCAGGACCTGGGCGGCGGCGAACATGGCCAGATAGTCGGCGCCGATCAAACCGAAAACCGGTGTCAGTGCGGCCACATTGGCCACGGCGTCGATATTGCCGGCTGCCGCGATCTCGGTCCCGATTCCGGAATTCGTGATTCCGAACGCCCGCAGCGCTTCGGTCGCTACCGAGAGATCACTCATCGAGCTCCCCCCTGATTCTTCGTGAACATCCTCGTGGCCACCGCGTGGAACGCGCCCTATGCCGCAACGACGCACACCCCTTGTGGCACCAAATGGTTGCCGCCCGAATATAGCCCACTCGCCCTGCCGCACACGAGACGCGACGGAGCCGTAAAACTAGAACCTGTTGCAAATTAGAACAAGTTCTATATTCTCGTCTCCATGAAGGTCGCAGTGACCGGCGCAGCCGGCTACCTGGGTACGAATCTGCTCCCGTTGCTCGCCGAGCGGGGTGACGAGATCGTCGCCATCGACCGGGTGGCACCCCGGCAGCCCGGCGCGGCGAACATCTCCTGGGTGAGCGCCGACGTCCTGGACCCCGAATCCATGCGCGCCGCACTCGAGGGCGCCGAGATCGTCTACCACCTGGTCGCCGTGATCACTCTCGCCGACAAGCACGATCTGGCCTGGCGGGTGAACACCGAGGGCGTCCGCGTGGTCGCCGAGGCCGCCCATGCCGTCGGAGTACGGCGGTTCGTGCACGCCAGCTCGATCCACGCCTTCGACCAGTACAGCTGCGGCGGGAACATCGACGAGACGACGCTGCGGTCCACCGACGCGGGCCTGCCGGTGTACGACCGCTCCAAATGGGCCGGCGAGCTCGCACTGCGCACGGTGGTCGAGGCCGGTCTGGACGCGGTGATCTGCAATCCCACCGGGGTTTTCGGGCCGGCCGATCACGGCACCCCGCTGTCGCGCATCAACCGTTCGCTGCGCGACGCCGCGCGCGGCCGCATCCCGGCCATGATCGACGGCGGTTTCGACCTGGTGGACGTCCGCGATGTCGCGCGCGGTCTCGTCCTGGCCGGTGAGCACGGCCGGACCGGGGAGAACTATCTGATCGGCGGCGAGATGATCTCCATGCTCGACCTGTGCCGGATGGCCGCGCGGCACGGCGGGAAGAAGGGGCCACGCTTCTCCATCTCCCCGAAACTGGTCTCTGGTCTCATCCCCGTGATGGAGCCGATCGGTAAGCGGCTCGGCACCGACATCGTCTCCAAGGCCGCGCTCGGCGCGCTGGTCTCGGCGCCGCTGGTGGACCACGGCAAGGCCACCCGGGAACTCGGCTACCGACCACGTCCCATCGACGACACGGTGCGCGACCTGGTCGCCTTCTTCGCCGACCCGCACGCCCCGCTGCCGGATTTCACCCCGACTGCTTGACAGCACATAGAACGCGTGTTCGACTGGTCCGGTGCGGTGGCAGAACCAAACCCTGGATGCCGACGACGGCGCGCTGCCCGGGCTGGACCGGGCCGGATTCGCCCGCACCGTACAGACTCCCGAATTCGACGGGATCACCTTCCACGAAGTGCTCTGCAAGAGCGCGCTGAACAAGGTGCCCGACGAATCGACTCTGCCGTTCCGGTGGACGGTCAATCCGATGCGCGGTTGTTCGCACGCCTGCCGCTACTGTTTCGCGCGCGGTTCGCACGAATACCTGGACCTCGACGCCGGAACGGATTTCGACACCCAGATCGTCGTGAAGACCAATATCGCCGCCGTGCTGCGGCGCGAGCTCACCCGCCGGTCCTGGCACCGGGAGCAGGTGGCGCTCGGCACCAACACCGATCCCTACCAGCGCGCGGAGGGCCGGTACCGGCTGATGCCCGGAATCATCCGCGCTCTCACCGATTCCGGGACGCCGTTCTCCCTCCTCACCAAGGGCACCCTGCTGCACCGGGATCTGCCGCTGCTCACCCTGGCCGCGCGGGAGGTGCCGGTGCACATCGGTATCTCGCTGGCCCTGCTGGAACCCGAACTGCATCGCGGACTGGAACCGGGCACCCCGTCGCCGCGCGCCCGGCTGGACCTGGTGCGCGCCTGTAGTGACGCCGGTTTCGCGGTGAACATCATGGTGGCGCCGGTGATCCCGTACCTCACCGACGGCCGGTCCCAGCTCGACGAGTTGTTCGGTGAACTGGCCGCGGCCGGTGCGGCGTCGGCGGTCGTGCTGCCCCTGCACCTGCGCGGCAGCACCCGGGACTGGTTCCTGGGCTGGCTGGCCGAACACCATCCGGCACTGCTGCGCCGCTACCGCCAGCTGTATCGGCGCGGTGCGGTGGTCGCCCCCGAGTACGCCGGCTGGTTGCGCGAACGTATCGATCCGCTGCTGGAGCAGCACGGTCTGCTCCCCGAACGCGAGGCCGAACCCCGCGCCCCACTCCCTGCCGAGCCTCGACCGGCCCCCCAGCTCGAGCTCTTCGCCTGACCGGATCCCCGCGGAGTACCCGGCGGAGGTCACGCCCGGCGCCGGCCGATCCGCCGCGCGATCCCGGCCACCGGCACGATGTCCTCCGAACCGTCGTGGAACGGCGAGTTCCAGGTCATAGGGCCCGGCACGCCCGGCGCACTACCCTGGTAGGTACCACACAAGTACGACGCAGGAACACCTCGTTCCGCTTCCGCCGCCGACCCGGCCGTGTGCTTTTCCGGCGCGGCGACCCCGCCCCGGGGTAGGTTGGCGACCGGCAGCTCATTTCGACGAGGAAGTGAAGCACGCGTATGGTTTCGCACCACGACAATATCGGCCGCCCCGACACCGCTTCCGCCGGGAACGACTCCGGCACAGCGGTATTGGACCGTGTCGTCATTCGCTTCGCGGGCGACTCGGGCGACGGTATGCAACTCACCGGCGACCGGTTCACCCACGAGGCGGCCGCCTTCGGCAACGATCTGGCCACCCAGCCCAATTTCCCGGCCGAGATCCGGGCACCGCAGGGGACGCTGCCGGGTGTGTCGTCGTTCCAGATCCAGATCGCCGACCACGATATCCTCACCGCCGGCGATCAGCCGGATGTGCTGGTCGCGATGAACCCGGCGGCGCTGAAGGCCAATCTGGGCGAGTTACCGCGTGGCGGCACCGTCATCGTCAACACCGACGAGTTCACCAAACGCAACCTCACCAAGGTCGGCTACGCGGCCGATCCGCTGGCCGACGACAGCCTCGGCGAGTTCGTGGTCCACCAGGTGCCGATGACCTCGCTCACGCTGGCCGCCACCGAGTCCACCGGGGTCGGCAAGAAGGACGGCCAACGCGCCAAGAACATGTTCGCGCTGGGCCTGCTGTCCTGGATGTACGGGCGCCCCCTCGGCGGTACCGAAAAGTTCCTGCGGGAAAAGTTCGCCGCGAAACCGGATATCGCCGAGGCCAATATTCTCGCCTTCCGGGCGGGCTGGAACTACGGCGAGACCACCGAGGCCTTCGCCACCACCTACAGCATCGCCCCGGCGGTCCTGCCCACCGGTACCTACCGGCAGATCACCGGTAACACGGCATTGGCATATGGGCTGATCACAGCCGGTTCGCTGGCGGGCCTGCCCGTGTTCCTGGGGACCTATCCGATCACCCCGGCCTCCGATATCCTGCACGAGCTGAGCAAACACAAGAACTTCGGCGTCACCACCTTCCAGGCCGAGGACGAGATCGCCGGGATCGGCGCGGCGCTGGGGGCGTCCCTCGGCGGCGCGCTCGGGGTCACCAGCACCTCGGGCCCCGGTTTGGCGCTCAAGAGCGAGACCATCGGTCTGGCCGTGATGACCGAGCTGCCGCTGTTGATCATCGATGTACAGCGCGGCGGCCCGTCGACCGGGCTGCCCACCAAGACCGAACAGGCCGACCTGCTGCAGGCCCTGTACGGACGCAACGGCGAATCCCCGGTGGCCGTGCTGGCGCCGCGCTCACCCGCCGACTGTTTCGCCACCGCGGTGGAGGCCGCGCGGATCGCCCTCACCTACCGGACGCCGGTGCTGTTGCTGTCCGACGGTTCGATCGCCAACGGTTCCGAACCGTGGGCCATCCCGTCGGTGGCCGACCTCGATCCCATCGATCCGGGCTTCGAGTCCGGCGCGGAGGGCGAGTTCCTGCCCTATGCCCGCGATCGGGAAACGCTGGCGCGCCCGCTGGCGGTCCCGGGCACCGCGGGCCGGGCCCACCGGATCGGTGGGCTGGAGAAGGCCGACGGCAGCGGCGATATCTCCTACGATCCGGCCAATCACGACCTGATGGTGCGGTTGCGGCAGGCCAAGATCGACGGGATCACCGTGCCGCCGGCCGAGGTGGACGATCCCGACGGCGCGGCCGAAATCCTGCTGGTCGGCTGGGGCAGCTCCTACGGACCGATCGGTGAGGCGTGCCGGCGGGTACGGCGCCGGGGCGGGCGAGTGGCCCAGCTGCATCTGCGGCATCTCAATCCGCTGCCGCCCGATCTGGGCGAGGTCCTGCGCCGGTACCCCACCGTGGTCGCCCCCGAGATGAACGGCGGCCAGCTGGCCCTGCTGCTGCGCGCGAAGTACCTGGTGGACGTCCAACCGTGGACCAAGGTCGCCGGTACGGCGTTCTCCGCCCAGGAACTGGTGGGCGTCATCGACGCGGCACGGGACGGAACCCTGGCCGGACTCGAGCACGACAAGGCCCGCGCCGCGCGGGCCCGGGCCACGTATCGCACGAACGGGGGCGCATCATGACCATCGTCGAAACATCGCTGACCGGGACCGAGCTCGGGCTCACACCGGTCTCCGGCCTGTCCGGGGTGCCGACGGCCGACGGGCCGCAGAAGGCCAAGGACTACACCTCCGACCAGGAGGTGCGCTGGTGCCCCGGGTGTGGCGACTATGTCATCCTCGCCACCGTGCGCGGCTTCCTGGCCGATCTCGGCCTGCGCCGGGAGAACCTGATGTTCGTCTCCGGAATCGGCTGCTCGAGCCGCTTCCCCTACTACCTCGACGCCTACGGTATCCACTCCATCCACGGCCGCGCGCCGGCCATCGCCACCGGGCTGGCGGTGACCCGCCCGGATCTGTCGGTCTGGGTGGTCACCGGCGACGGCGACGCCCTCTCCATCGGCGGCAACCATCTGATCCACGCGCTGCGCCGCAATGTCAATATGACGATCCTGCTGTTCAACAATCGGATCTACGGCCTGACCAAGGGCCAGTACTCCCCCACCTCGGAACCGGGCAAGGTGACCAAATCGACCCCGATGGGTTCGGTGGACCACCCGTTCAACACCCTGTCGGTGGCGCTGGGCGCCGAAGCGACCTTCGCCGCCCGCGCCCTGGACTCCGACCGCACCGGCCTGAACGAGGTACTGCGCGCCGCCGCCGAACATCGCGGCACCTCCTTCGTAGAGATCCTCCAGGACTGCCCGATCTTCAATGACGGATCCTTCGATGTGCTGCGCCGCGGGGACAGCGAGTCCCGGCTCATCCGCCTGCGCCACGGTGAACCGCTACGGTTCGGCGCCGACGGTGAATACGCCGTGGTGCGAAGGGGCTTCGGTCTCGCCGCGGTGCCGGCGGCGAATGTTCCCGACGACGAGATCGTGGTGCACGACGCGCATACCGACGACCCCGAGTACGCCTACGCGCTGTCCCGGCTCTCCGATCAGGACCTCGACCATGTGGTCACGGGTGTCTTCCGGGCGGTGGACCGACCCACCTACGACGACGGAGTCCGGGCCCAGACCGCCGCGGCCCGGGAACGGTTCCCGGTGGCCGAAGACTCACTGCAGAATCTGCTCACCGGCTCCGAGACCTGGACGGTGCGCTGAGCGGCTCGTCGGCGCGCGGGCGGTCGCCGGCCGACGCCGGTTCCGCGGTCAGTACAGGGTCGCGATCTCCTCGTCGGTGAGCACGATCGGAGCGACATAGTCCTTGGCCCGGGTCAACGTCACCGCGCGATACAGCGGCCGCTGCGGAAGCGGCGCGTCGCGGGCCTCGGCACGTAGCTGATGGACGAGTAGATCCGCCACCGCGAGCGCCGCGGGAAGGTCACTGCGCACCAGGGCGTCCGCCAACCGCCGCAGTCCCAGCAGATGCAGCTCACGGCCGCTCCCCGCGTCGGTGTACATGGCCAGCGGGACGACCTGCCGGTCGGGGCCGGCGGTCAGCCGCAGCACCAGGCGGCTGAGCCGGCCCGGATATATCAGCAGCTCGACACCGGTAACGGCCGCGATATCGAGGGACCGGGTGCCGAGCAGGGTGCGTGCGTTGATCGAGGTCCCGCGTAGCCACAGCCGGCGCCGGGGTACCGCCAGGGCATAGCCCACGGCCGGTACGGCCACGACCAGTGCCGCCACCAGCCCCGCCGGCGGGCCGAACAGGAGTCCGGCGATCACACCGACCGCGAGAGCGAGCGCGAGGGCGATCGACGCCAGTCGTCGGAGCACCGGCCCGTAGATCTCCGGGGCGACCAGGTCCAGCCCGATTCGCTGGGCGTCGTCGGGCACGGGTAAATCGGTCACGGCAGGCGCATTTCGATCAGGGGGACAGGGTCGCACCGGACAGTACTACGCCACGTCGGACAGCGCCCAGCACACGGCCGCACGATTCGTCTGCCCGATCGCCGGTCTGCCCGATCGCCGCATCGTCGGCCAGACCCACGATGCGGCGGCCGAGGCGACTACTGCGCGGCCAGGGTGGCGACGATCTCGTCGAGCGGGATCTGCCGCTGGTCCCCGGTCTGCATATCCTTCAGCCCGATGGTCCCCTCGGCCAGATCGCGATCGCCCAGGATCAGCGTGGCCCGCGCACCCGACCGGTCCGCGGCCTTCATGGCGCCCTTCACCCCGCGGCCGCCGTAGGCCAGATCCACCCGGACCCCCGCGGCGCGCAGCTCACCGGCCAGGACCACCATGCGCTGGGTGGCGGCCTCGCCGAGCGGGACACCGAACACCTCACAGCGGGCCGGGTCGCCCGCCGTGACGCCCTCGGCGGCCAGCGCCAGAACCGTGCGGTCGACACCGAGACCGAAACCGATTCCGGACAGGGCCTGCCCGCCCAGCTCGGCCATGAGTCCGTCGTAGCGGCCGCCGCCGCCGATCCCGGACTGGGCACCCAATCCGTCGTGCACGAACTCGAAGGTCGTCTTCGTATAGTAGTCCAGCCCACGCACCATGCGCGGATTCGGCACATACGGCACGCCGAGTGCGTCGAGGTACGCGAGAACCTGGTCGAAGTGGGTTTTGGCGGATTCGGAGAGGTGGTCGATCATCAGGGGCGCCGTCGCGGTCATCTCCCGCACCTCGGGCCGCTTGTCGTCGAGTACACGCAGCGGGTTGATCTCGGCCCGCCGCCGGGTCTCGGCGTCCAGGTCCAGCCCGAACAGGAACTCCTGCAGCCGCTCGCGGTACTGCGGGCGGCACGTCTCGTCACCGAGCGAGGTGATCTCCAGCCGGAACCCGGTCAGGCCCAGGCTCCGGAACCCGGCATCGGCAACCGCGATGACCTCGGCGTCCAGCGCCGGATCGTCGACGCCGATGGCCTCCACACCGACCTGTTGCAACTGCCGGTACCGGCCCTTCTGCGGCCGCTCGTAGCGGAAGAAGGGGCCGGCGTAGCTCAGCTTGACCGGCAGCTGGCCGCGGTCGAGGCCGTGTTCGATCACCGCCCGCATCACCCCGGCGGTGCCCTCGGGACGCAGGGTGACGCTGCGATCGCTGCGATCGGAGAAGGTGAACATCTCCTTGCTCACCACATCGGTGGACTCGCCGACACCCCGGGCGAACAGTTCGGTGTCCTCGAAGACCGGCAGCTCGATATGCCCGTACCCGGCGAGTCGGGCGGCGCGGAGCAGACCGTCGCGTACCGCGACGAACTCGGCCGAACCGGGCGGAACGTAATCCGGCACCCCCTTCGGGGCGGAGAAGCTGCTGGTCTTGGTCACGGTGAACCAGTTTCCCCCACCCGCCCCGGTCGAGTCCAACCGGTTCCGCCCTATCCGGGCCCCGAGGCGGCCGGTCCGGTCGATATCCGGGTGCCGGGCGCCGGAGATGGCAGACTCTAGTGCCGGAAGCAACAGACCAGCCGCGACCGGCCGGGCCGGCAGGCCCGGCCGCCGCACGGGAGGAACGTGGTAGTGCCCAGCAACGAACAACGCCGAGCGGCGGCGAAACGCAAGCTGGAACGACAGCTCGCCAACCGGGCCGAACGCGCGCGCAAGCGTAAACAACTGACCATCGCCGGATCGGCGCTCGGGGTCGTCGTGGTGATCGCCGCGGTGACCGGGGTGTACTTTCTGACCCGCGGCGGCGAGAGCGCCGATACGGCCTCCAATGCCTCGCAGACGCCGGACGCCTCGCTGTCCAGCACGCCGGGCGCGGCCCCGCCCCCGCCCGCGGCCGCCAAACCGGCCAGCGTGAACTGCACCTACCGGGACAGCGCGGAACCCGCGTCCAAGCCGGTGCAGAAGCCGCGCGCGGAGGGCATCCAGACCGGGGACGGCAACTCCTCGCTGAGCATCAGCGTGGACTCCAACCAGGGTCCGCTGGGACTGACGCTGAACAACGCCGAGTCGCCGTGCACGGTGAACAGCTTCGCCAGCCTGGCCGGCCAGGGCTATTTCGACGGCACCAACTGCCACCGGCTCACCCAGGGTGAGGGCCTCAAGGTGCTGCAGTGCGGTGACCCGACCGGTACCGGCACCGGTGGCCCGGGGTACGAATTCGACAACGAGTACCCGACCGATCAGTTCGCGCCGAACGATCCGGCGCTGCAGCAGCCGATCAGTTACGGACGCGGTGTGCTGGCCATGGCCAATGCCGGACCGGGCACCAACGGTAGCCAGTTCTTCATCGTGTACGGCGATTCGATGCTCCCGCCGAACTACACGATCTTCGGCACCGTGGACGAGGGCGGCCTGGCGACCCTGGACAAGATCGCCGGTCAGGGTCAGGACGAATCCAACGGTCCCGGCGACGGTAAACCCACACAGCCGGTGACGCTGAACTCGGTCCGGATCGACTGATCCCGGCGGCCCCGCCCTCGGGCGCGTTCCGCTCACCTCGGTTTCCGGCGATATATGCTGGTCGGCGCAACGTTGCGAAGACTGAGCCCCCATCTCTCGGGTAATCTCGAAAAAGGGAGTGCGCGTGACCAAGTCGTGCTCTCCGGCCGCAGTTCCGGGCCGGGGCGCCGCTCGCGAGTTCTCCCGGTGTTCGCGTCGCGCCGGGCGTACCTTCGCCGGGCGGTTCCGCGGGCCGGCCGGCGGATCCCGATCCGCCGGCCCGGCCCGTGCCGCCGGGGCACCACAACATCCAATAGTGCACACCGCAGTATCGGGGAGCAGCCATGTCCGAGGAACTGGACGACATCGGCCGGGAAACCGCGGCCATGATGAAGACGATGTTGCAGATCGCGACATTGGTCGCACTCAAGGCCCGGGAACGCGGCCAGCGTGAAGCCGAGATGCGGGTCAAGATGACCGAGGCCCGGGTGAAAGAGGCGCGAGAGCTGCAGATCCGCGAGGCGCGCGACGCCAAGGCCAAGGATCCGCGCAATCTCGCCCTGAGCCAGACCATTTCGCGGTCGGTCGCGGAGGTCGGGCCACCGGGCACCTCGGTACCGCATCGGGAAACGCCCGGCTATCGCGGCGTCCAGCTCGAGAAGGACCGCTTCTCGATGAGCTCGTTCGCCGAGAAATCCGATCAGGTGAGCAGCGCGGCGGACGCGGTGCGCTACGACTCGGTGGAGCGGCGGGCGGCCCTGGCCGCGCATCTCGCCAAGATCGGTGTCGCACCCGAATTGGCCGCGGCCCGGATGCTGGTCGAGGTCGGGCAGGCCACCCCGCCGAGCGAGGCGGTGCGCAACCGGCCCGATCGGGCGCCGTCGGTCCAGCGTGCCCGGGAGCAGGAACTCGCCCGCGGTCTCGAACGTAGTCGCTAGGCCGCGGTTCCGGCCGGAGTACGAAGAACGCCCGTCCAGGAGGACGGGCGTTCTTCGTATTCCGGGGCCGTCGGCGGGGGTCGTCAGCTCTTGACTTCGCTAGCCGCCGGACGGACCGGGGCTTCGGCTTCTTCGGTGCTGTCGAACGGATCGCTGAACATGCCGTCGGGTGGAGCCGTCAGCGGCAGCGGCACCAGCATGTCCTTGTGCCCGTTGCGCACGCTGCAATATTTGAACGGGCCCTTCGGGTCGAGGAGTACGGCCATATGCTGGTCGGCGTGGTCGAGGAACCAGACGCTCATTCCCGTGGCGCCGTCCTGCCGCAGATGCTCCCAGGCCCGCCACATCGCGTCCAGGCGCGCGATGGCCTCCGTATGCTTCCACCACTCGGGGCACCACACGGTATCGCTGAGATCGCTGACCTGCCGCCGATAGACGACGCTGAGGTAGTTCTCGACGAACTCCACCACGTTCTTGTAGGTCGGTATCTGCTGCTCTCGGGAAATCTCGGTCACAGCGGTCGAACCTCCTGCCTCTCTCCCGGCCCGTTCTCCGGACCCGGTGGTGTTCCGCCCGGACCGTTATCCGGTTCCGTCTGTGCTCCCGCCGGCTTCTTGTCCAAGATCGTCGGCGCGCCCGCCGGGCCGTGGTCCGGCTCGGTGGGCTTCTCCTTGATCAGCGCGGGGGAACCGATGAGATCGGTGACCAATGTCTTGCGCTGCGGGTCGTGCTGTTCGATGGACTTCTTCACCGCGGACGCGTAATCGCCCTCCCACCAGGGCACCGTGCGCACCAGCACCGGGGGTGCACCGGAGGAGAACACGATGGCGCGGCCTCGCGGCAGCGTCGCCAGCGCCTGCACGGTGAAGGTCTTGGAGGAACCCAGCGACCGCGAATAACTCTTACCGCCCTTGGATTCGGAGACCGAGGCGGAGATGGCGGAGTGCTCGCCGATGGCCTCGGACCGTTCCCGCAGGAAGTTGGTGTCGTCGACGCCGCTGCCGAGCACCTTGATATTGGCCGCCGACCACAATGCGTTCATCCCGTCGTCACCCCAGCACCGGGCGCCCTGCGCCCAGGACTGCAGCACGGTCATGACCACGATGCCGCGCGAGCCGAAGTGGCTGTACTGCTTGGGCAGATCCTTCCACCGGACCACGTTCGCGGCCTCGTCCAGCACCGCCAGCAGCGGAATCGGCAGGCGCCCGTAGGCCGAACGCGACGCCTTGCGCATGGCCACATCGATCACGGCCTCGGTGAGCGCGCTCACCAGCGGGGCCGCCGAACCGCGACCCTCCAGCGACAAACTGTAGAGGGTGCCGTTCTTCTCGATGAACTCCAGTTCGTCGAACTGGGCCCGGGCCGGCTCGTGTCGGTCCGCGCTGTGCGGGGTGACCCACTTGTGCACATTGCGCAGTTTCAGGCAGCGCACCATCTTCTTGGCGGTGCCGAAGATACCGCTGCGGGTCCGCGGGTCGGCGTTGTACTGTGCCGCCAGACCGGAGGCGGAGAAATCGTGGCCCGCGTCGCGCAGGAACTTGATCGGTTCGATGTTCTGCGAATCGGTCACCCATTCCCAGATCTGGGTGATCGGCTTCTTCGCGATCGCGGCGGCCAGGAAGAGCCCGGCCAGCAGATCCTCGGCCTCCGGATCGAAGAAGGCGTCGTTGCGGGAATCGGAACCGCTGTCGCTGTCGGCGAAATGACCGGCCAGGCGAGCGGCCCGCATCTCACAGCCGTCGCTGTTCGCGTCCACCCAGGCCAGCGGATTCCAGTACCAGGTGGGCTCTTCGGCGGCCACGCCCTGCGGGTCGAAGACGAAGGTGCGGCTACCCTTGGCCTCGCGGACATCGCGGGTCGCGTCCACCACATCGCGTTTGTTCGAGGTGGCCAGGACCGGTCCGATGGCGGTGAGGATCGCCGGGATGACCCGGGAGGTCGATTTACCCTGCCGCGGGCCCCAGATGTCCAGGTGCAGATCCTCGTACGAGCCGTACAGCATCGTGCCGTCGGCGACGGCGACGCCGATCGGCACTCCGGGCGCGTCGTTGTAACCGAGCTTGACGCCCATGTTCTGGGCCTTCTCCCGGACCCCGGCCTCGGTCAAGGCGGCGATGGCGCCGCCGTTGCCCATCACATCGGCCTTGTCGTCCACGGCGAGGCGGCCCACCAGCCGTCTGGCCGTGGCCCGCCGCCGGTACAGCACGAAAAGGGCCAGCGCGAGCAGTACGAGCAGCAGGATCACCGTCGTACCGGTGGGCCAGTGCAGCTCGCCCTTGACCATCCCGGCCACGATATCGATCGGGTTGATCGGCATGTCCTGCTTCTGCAGCGAGAGCATATTGCCCAGGTGCAGGGCCACCCATACGGTTCCCAGGACGGCGCCGCCGACGTAGATCGCGATGAGGGTCAGATCCGGCCCGACCGCGGCCGGGTCCTTCACCGGTTTCTTCTTGGCCATTACTGCCTCCTGAATGATGCCTGCCGGGTCACCGGTAGCCGTCCAGACGCCAGCCCTGCGGCGTACGAACAACGGTCGCGATGACGGTGGACGGCGCCAGGGGTTCCTCGCGGCCGTCCGGATAGACGACGGTCTGCTCGATTCCGATCTTGAATTGCTGCACACCGGGATCCGGCCCGGCGGGCGGCCGGTCACCGGAGGCGAAGGTGAACGCCTCCACCCGGGCCCCGGCCGCCGCCCAGTCACCCCACTGCAGCGACACCGCCGGAGCGCCGGCGGTGGCCGTCGACGCATCCAGCACCCGGGTCAGGCTGGGGCCCAGCCATTTCCGCGCGCGTTCCAGCGAAGCGCCCGGAACCTCGGTGGCGGGCTCCCACTGATAGATCTCACGCAGCGCCGCCACCGCGACCCCATCCGGGGTCACCGGATCCGGGGCGGGTACGGCCTCGAGCCGCCGGGTGGTCGAGGTGGCCACGGTGCCACCCGATCCCACGTCCTCGCCACTGCCGCCGCATCCGCTCAGTACCGTGATGCCCAGCATCAGCACCACCACCAGTCCCGCACCAGCACTCGTCTCCTCGTTCCAGGCTAACCGCCCGGACCTCGTAAACGCCGCCGATCCGCGCGTGTTCACAGCACCCTCCTCGCCCGGGCGTCGCCGGGTACGGCAGTTTCGGCCACCCCGCCGGGAGAGTCCGCGGTCAGCGCGGGCGCCGCCTGGATCATCTGCCCGTTCCCGCTGTAGATTCCGACCCGCGCGGGTCCACGCGGCCCGAATTCGCTGAACACCAGATCCCCCGGCTGCACCTTGGCGAGCGGCACCTCGATACCGGCCTCCCACTGCTGCTCGGCGGTACGCGGCAGCGAGACCGCACCGGCCGAGGCGGCGAACACCGCCGCCGAGGTCAAGCCCGGTCCGTCGAGCCCGCCACCGCTGGGTCCCTGCGGGCCACCGCCACCCCATACGTACGGGGTGCCCAGCCATTCGTGCGCGGCCTGTACGACCTGGTCCCCGGCCGCTCCCGCACTGTCGGGGGCGAAACGCCCGGTGGCTCCCGGATCGCGGTATTCCGCTTCCATCGCCAAGATGTTCGTGACGTAGGGCTGGGTCTCGGAGTAGTGCGCGGCCACCTGATTCGGCATACCGCCCGACGCCAGCACCGCGCCCTCGCCCGCGTTGTAGGCGGCCAGCGTCAGCGCCACCACATCACCCTGGACCCGCCCCTCGCCGATCCAGCCGGTGATCTTGTGCGCGATCGCGCACATGTACCGGCCCTGCCCGACGATGGCGTCACCGTCGTCCCATACGCTGGCCACTCCATTACCGTCGGCATCGATCACGTACGGCTGACCGTCGTCGGGATTGATACTCGCGGCGGTGCCGGGCAGGAACTGCGCGAGCCCCTGCGCGCCCGCGGGCGAGGTGAGCCCACGCCGGAAACCGGATTCCTGCCGTCCCTGCGCGGCCAGCAGGGATGGGGTGACCTCGGGGCACAGCGATCCCGCGCGGCGGTACCAGATCTCCAGTTCCGGTGGCACTTTCCCATTGGCCAATGCCCCACCCGGTGTACCGAAACCGCGCACACACGCCGGATCGGTGGAATACGCGCGGGCACCACCCAGATCCGGGGTGGGCGCCCCGTCGAGCCAGGGCAGCGGGTCGATCTGCCGGCCGCCGGTGAACCGGCCGCCCGGCACGATCTCGAAATGCAGATGGGGCCCGCTGGATTCCCCGGCCGATCCCACCGCGCCGATATGCTGGCCGGCCTGCACGACCTGGCCGACCCGCACCAGTACTCCGCTGTCCCACATATGCCCGTACACCGCGGAATACGCGCGCCCGTTGCCCGCATCCACCGAATCCACCACGATCCAGTTACCGAAACCCGAGGCCGGGCCCGCGGCCACCACGATTCCGTCGGCCACCGAGAAGATCGGGGTGCCGTCCGGCGCGGCCAGGTCGACACCCTTGTGCCCCCCGCCACGCGAACCGAAGACATCCGAGACCGAATAGGTGCCGGCGGCCATCGGCCAACTACGACCCAGCGGTCCCGCCCCGGCGGCCAGCGACGGAGTCGCGACCGCGGTGGGGTTGGCGGTGGAGCCGTCCGGGATTCCCGTCTCGCCGGCCGCGCGCGGATCACCCGGTGGGTATCCGCCCAGCGGCGGCAGCGTCGCCTGGCTCGGGTCGAGCACCGACCCGCCCTCGCACGGATCGTCCACAGCGGGCATCACGATGACGAGGATGACCGTCATCAGGCCGAGCACCAGACCGAGGCAGGTCCACAGCACCGATTTCGCGTTCACCGCGCTCCCGCGGGGTTCACGTCTCGCGCCGGGATTCGTTGAGAGTGTCGGCCAGGGCGCGGTTCACCTCCGCGGCGGCCGCAAGTTGCTGCTGCAGCGCGGCGACCTTGCGGCGCAGGGCGGCCGCGTCCATCCGCTCCAGGCTCGGTCCCTCCGCCGCGCGCACCCAGTTGCGTACCGAATTGGTGTGCACCCCGATCTGTTCGGCGACCAGCCGGCACGCCTCCGATTCGCTGCGCAGTTTGCTGGTGAGCGCGAGCACCTGTTCCACCGCGGCGGCCCGGACCTCCGGCGAGACCCGGCGATAGGACCGATGCGGCATCATGAATTGCTCCCGCCTACCGGATTTGAACTGTCCGGCGCCGCGACCTGTTCGGCCGCATAGCGCCCCGGGTAGGAGGTGAATTCCTCGAAACGCTGGTTGGTGTCGTGGATCCCGCTGATCCTCTCGGCCGCGGTGAATTCCATATGGAAGGGAATGCCCGGCCGCCGGTCCTCACCGATTTTCAGCAGGAACTTGCCGGTACCCGGCGGGGACGGTCTGACCTGACCCGGTCTGAGGGCCTCACCGGTCAGCGCCTGGGGCGCCGACCAGCTGGTCACCATCTCCTCCTCGGCCGCGGTGAAGGGCACTGTGCTGTCCAGTCGTTTGATCTCCTCGCCGGGCAGGGCGCCGAAGATCTTGGCGCGGGCCCGTTCCAGGAAACCGAGGGCCTTGGCGATGGCGGCTTCCGAACCCAGCGACTGCAGGTCCTTGATGGTGTGGCTGATCATGATCAGGGCGGTGGCGATACCGCGCTGCAGACGGGTGAGTTCATCGACCCGGTCGACCATGAAATCACCCAGGCCCAGCACCTGCCACAGCTCGTCCATCACCACCTGGAAGTACCGCTGGGGGGCCATCCCCGCGTCGGTGAGCGTATGCGCTGCCTCCACGGCGGCGAATCCGTCGGCCCAGCAGGCCAGCATGACGGCGGCCTTGAGCTTCTTGTCCCCGTTGGGGATATGGGACACATCGATGCACACCGCGACCGAGTCGGTATCGATCGGTACCGAGGTCTGCCCGTTGAACACCGCGCCGAACGGACCCTGGGTGAGGGCACGCAGCGAGCGCCGCAACCCGCGGATCGCCTCGTGGTACTCGGTGGGGCTGTCGGCGCCGGCATCGAGCATCATCTCCTCGCCACCGGCGACGATGACCTCGAGCAGATTCTCCATGATGGGCGGCTGGTCCGGGGTGAATCCGCTGCCCGGCCGGTACAGGATCCGCAGGGCGGTGGAGATCAGTGTCTCCTCGTAATCGCGTACCCGCGCGCCGCGCACCAGTTCCACCAGACCGGCGATCAGCGTGACCTGCCGGGCCCGTAGATCCTGCAGCACCTGCCGCTGCAACTCGGGATGCTCTTCCAGCCGCGGCACGATATCGCCGAGCACGCCGCCGGCCAGCGGGTTGAGTTTGCCGTGACCGTACCCGAGATCGATCACCTGACCGCCGACCAGTTCAACCAGCTTCCGGTAGTCGGGTTTCACGTCGGCGAGCACCAGCGGCGTGATGTTCTGCGCGACCCCGCCGAGCACGATCCGCCGCACCAGCGACGATTTGCCGAAACCGTTCAGACCCAGCACGAACAGGCTCGGCGCGGTGATGAAGCTACCGCGCATGAACCAGTTCATCGGGTCGAAGCACACCGGGGCGCCGGTGTGCAGGTGGGAGCCGAGCGGTGTACCGATCAGCGGTGCGCCGGCGCCGACCGACCACGGCCACAGCCCGGCGACCTGGGCGGTGGTGGCCCGGTACTCGACCGGGCGGCCCACCACGTTCATCCGGCCGCCGCCGGCCCCGGCGAACCCCCGGTCGGTCAGCTGGGCGGTCTGGCGGTCGAATCCGTCCTGGTATTCCTGTTCGGCGCGCGCGGCGTAGTTGCGGCGGCGGATATCGTCGGTGCGGATCCGGAAGGTGGCCCAGGCGGCCCGGATACCCGCGCCTTCCCGGCTCACCTCCTCGAGACGTGAGCGGGTGGCCGCGTCGAGCAGCGGCGGGCCCTGCTGCCGGCGTTTCTCGGCCCGCGCCTTCGCCCGGCGGGCCGCCTTGTCGAACTCCGGGGTGCCCATTGCCCGGTCGGCGGTCGTATCGACCCGGTTGCGGCGGGCCCGCTCCCGGTTGCCGGCCTCGCCGTCGCGCCCGGTGCGGGTCCGGCGATCGGCCCGCGAGCGTTCGGGATCGCGCCGTTCGGCGTCGCCGGATCCGCGCCGGGCGTCCCGGATATGCCGTTCGTCGTCCCGGCCGGATCGCGACCGGTCGCCGGTGGCGACCCGGGTTCTGTTGCGCTCCCGTACGGGTGGCTCGTGCTCGCGTGCCATCAGTCGTTCACCCCGCCAATGCTTTGGGAATGGTCGCGTGCTCGGGCAGGATCACCCCGCAACCGAGCGATGCCGCGAAGGCCGCCGCCTGGTAGCGGTAGCAGCGGCGGATCTTGAGCCGGGCCTGCGTGGACAGGTCGCGCGTGATCGCCTCGATCCGCGGCAGGTCACCGCGATTCGGCTCGGTGATGGTGACCAGGGCGCCGAACCGGGTGACACCGTGACCGCGCGCCTGCTCCTCCCGGGCCTGCTGGGTCGCGCCGACCCGCAGGGTCGCCGACGCCGACACCACACCGCGTTCGCTCTGTTGAGCGACCAGGGCGTTCTTGAAATCGTCGTCGACGATCTCGGCCGCGTCGGCCGCCGAATGCGGCCGGTACACGATGGCGATCCGCTTCCGCGGCACCTCCGGATTCGGCGCCAGCAGCCGCTGCAGCACCCGCTCGTCCACCGCGCCCTCCGGGGCGGTGTCCATTTCCCAGGTCACCGACCGGCCGCCGTCGTGGACGAGGTGATCCCATTTCTCGTCGTGCGAGACCGGCCCGGCGTCGGCCCAGTCCAGGCCGTGGCCCTCGGGCTCGCCCGCGGCCACCTCGAGATCGGCCTGCGAGGCCGGGTCGTAGCTGCGCCGGATGAACGAGATCACCTCGTCGGCCGACATGGGCTGGGCGCGCACCCCGGCTTCGGCGAGCGCGGCGCAGATACCCGGTAGCCGGCGGCCGATCTCGACCGCCTCCTCCGCCGGATTCTTGCGACGTTCGGCGGTGGTCGCCTTGAAGGTGATGGCGACCCGAGGCAGCAGTTGCACCCGCTCCTGCGGCAGTTCGGTGGCCAGCTCGTACATCACCTGCTGCGCCAGATCCGGCGCCTCCGGCCGGGTAATGGTGGAAACCTCGGTGAGCAACCGGTTCCCGGTCTCCGGGACGGTATCGATCACCGGCACCACGGCGACGATATCGCTGGTCTGGCCGACCGAGGCGAGGAAGGTGCCCCAGGCCGATACCCAACGGTCGATCACCGGCTGGTCCACCGCCTCGTGACCCTGCGGCCACGCCCGCAGCACCACCGTGTACTGCGCGAACTGCGGCAGGTGGATCATGCCGAAGCTGTAACCGCCGGCGTCGATACCCTCGTAGAGCTTGGAGGGCGCGAGCAGCCCCGGCAGCCGGGTGAAACCACCCGGCACCCGGGAGAACCGGCCGCCGCGGTACACGTGCTCACCGCGATTACGCGAACGCATCCAGTGGAACATCATCAATCCCGTCTCGTAGCCCGAACGCCCACCGCGTCGCATGACGAGGGGGGCCATGATCACCACACCGACCCCGCCGACGACGGCGCCCCACTGGAAACCGCCGATCATGGCGGTGAGCAGCGCGGTGATCACCACCGCGAAGCCGAGCACGGTCTCTTCCCACCGCAGCCCGAAAAGTCCGGCGCTGCGGGGCTTCTGCCACAGGCCGTAGGAGCGGCGTTCGTAGGTCTCGGTGCTGGTCATCGTGGGATGGTGTTCCTACCGAAGTCGGGGTTACGGTTGCGCCAATTGTCGCCTGCTACATCACCCATGGCCTGGTCCGCGCGGGTCATCCCGGCGGTCGCGGCGCGGGTCGCGCCCATTCTGTTTGCCACGCGGGACGCACCGGACGGTACACCGCCCGGGGACCCACTCGACCGAGGTCCCTGTCCGCCGGCCGGCGCGCCGCCGCCTCCGCCACCGCGCGGCGGGGGCATCGGCCGGGGCGCACCACCGCCGCGTCCGCCACCGGGCGGCGGCGGACCGGCCGCGCCGCCGACGTAGCCGGCGCGACCGGGCGCCGCGGCACCCTTCGCGCCGACCGCCTTGGTACCCATGGCGCCCAGACCGGCTGCGGCGATCAGGGTTCCACCGGTCGCGGTGAGACCCGAACCGCCGCTGCCGACAATGGCGACCGCCGGCGTGACCAGCCGCATCAGCGCGGGCAGCACGAACGCGACACTGCACAGCAGCACGATGGCCACCAGCATGCGCTGGGCTTCCTCGGCCTCGGGCAGTCCGCCCGCCGGGGTCATCTCGTCCACGTGCCCGGCGGTGGTGAACGCGATCATGTACACGATCGCCGCCACCGGTTTCCACAGCATGAAGGCGATGATCCAGCCGACCAGTTTCTGATACGACTGCTTACCGGTGCTCATTCCGGAGGCGGCGGCCGCCAGCGGCAGCACACCGGCCGCGATCACCAGCAGGCCCTGCCGGACGATGGCCAGCACGATCTGGGCCAGCGCCCCGAGTAGTCCGACGATCGCGATGATGAGGACGAGGCCGGGTGAGAAGGCTTGCAGCTTACTGGTTTTCACCATCAGCTCGGCCATGTTGCGGGCATTGCCGTCGGTGGAGTCCTGGATGATCCATTCGGCGAAGCGGTCCGAGGCCACGGTGCCGGCCACGATCACCGCGCCCAGCATCCAGGAACTGAACACCACCCGGGTGAACATCCGGAACGATTCGGCCGCCTCCTGCATCGCGCCGCCGCGTCTGGCCTCGGCCAATCTGAGACCCGTGATGATGATGGAGGCCATCAACAGCAGTATCTGTATCTGATATGTGTAGTCGTTGATCTTGGTGAACAGCGAACCGGAATCGCTGGCCACCTCGTTGGGCACCTTCATCCAGAAGGTCAGCGCCAGGATGATGGCTTCGCCCAGCCCGTTCATCAGCGAATCGACCACTTTGCCGAAGGTCGAATCCCACGCCTTGTCCTTGACGGCGGTGGCCGCTTCACCGGGATGGGTGGCGGCATTGCCCGCCTTGCACACCGCCGCGGCGGCGTCGCCGAGCGAGATCCCGGGAATGCCGAGCTCGTCGAGGGCATCGTGTATCTCGTTACAGGTCTCGTCGAACCCGTAGGACTGACCGTAGGCCACCACCGGCGTCGCCATCGACACGGTGAAGATCACCGCGAGGATCGTGACGAGCCGTCTGGCCAGCGACACCCGGTACGAGACCGCGGGAGTTCGCTCCCCGCGCTCGGAAGGGCTGTCTGCGCGCACTACCTGAGCTTCCACATTTCGTCCCAACATCGGAATCACCATCGAGTCCACCCCTCGAGCGATTCGACATACTCGGTCTGTGTGTTCGGCGAGGTGGTCGGCTTGAGCCGCCAATCCCCCGCGTCCCACACCATGATCAGTCGCAACGTCACCCACACCGGCTTCGCATCGAGCGCCGGAGCACGCAGCGCCAACCGCACGATCGCCATATCGTCCGCGTAGTCGTCGATCTTGAACGCGTCGGACGCGACGAGGTACCGGGTCACCGATTCGGGCTGCTGTTCGGGCAGCCGATCCGCTTCCAGGGCCTTGTCGTAGGCCGCGATCTGCTGCGCCGAAACCCGCACCTGCCGTACATAGAGATCACGGTCCGCCGGCCGGGCATTCAGCCGGTAGGTGATCTGGGCCGCGGCCAGCGCGGCGCCCTGCGGGGTGTGCGAGTACCCCACCGCCAGTCCGTCCTCGATCCGGTTCGGACCGTCGGAACTCGAGAACGGCACCGACGCCCCGTACACCCGCTGCCAGCCGCGGGGATCGGTGGTGCCCACCGGCGCGGCGGTCAGCCAATCGGGATCCGTCGACTTGCGTTGCGGGGACGGGTCCTGCGGAAGGACCTGCCCCGCCGGGTTGTTGGGGATATCGATGCGCCGATTGAACACATCCACCTCCGGATCGGCGAAGCCCTCGCCCACCGCGGCCGGGGGCGGCGGCGCCGAGACGGGTGCGTCGTCGCGGCCCGTCCACATGACGACGCCGACCACCACGATCAGCGCCAGTACCGCCGCGGAGGCGATGACTCCGAAGGAGACGCGGTCACGCTGATAGGTCTCCTTCCCGCTCATTTCGGTGCCTCCACTTTCACAGTGTCACTGGGTAATTCGGTCACAGGGTCGATCGGTCGCGTGGTCGATTCCGGATCCGGCAGCCGTAACCTCCAATCCCGGGCGAACCACTCCACAGTCGTGTGGTTCACCGCTCTCGAACTGTCCGAGTACTCGCTGTACACGTCCACCGCGGCGCGCTGGTCGCTGTACTCGGTGATCCGGTACCCCAGCAGCCGCGGCGCGTAGACCGGATCCGCGGGACCACTGATGGACAGCTGCACCCGGTTCACCGCCCATTCGTCCTTCGCCGGGCCCGGAACCACCTCCCGGGCAACAATATTCGACCACTGTCCGTCATCGGCGATCGCCAGGCGCACGGCGTGCACCATGGCGGCCACCCCGGCGCCCGTCGGGGTCTGCTCGAAACCCGTTGCGGCACCGTCGGTTTGGGCCGTCGGACCTTGATCGCTATGCGGTAACGATACGCCCTGGAACGGCACCCAGCGCACATTCGTCGGGGGCGCCGACAGATCGGGCGGTGCCGCGGCGTCCCCGCCCCCGCAGCCCACGACGCCGGCCAGCAGCAGCGCGGACAGCACAGGGGCAGCCCTGAGGACATACGGCCGGCCGGACCGGCGCGGGGCCGGAATCACGGTCGATTTCATGCGCAGGTCGTTCTCCTCGCCTCGCCCCGGATCATCCGGGCAGGAACGCCAGGGCGATACCGGAGGCGCCACTGGCCACGATCGCGCCGAGCAGGCTCATGAGCACCCCGTGCGAGGCGTCGTTCATCGCCAGATCGCCCTTGAACGTCAGCCACAGCTTTCCGGCCGAAACGATCATCCACGCCAGACAGCCCATGAGAACGAACCAGAGCAGCCAATTCAGCAACTGCATCAACGGTTCCAACACTTCGGCCGGCATCTGCTTGTACGCCAGAACACCGGCCGCCCCGACCAGATCCATTACAACCTCACGTTCCGATGACGGCGTTCATGATCGTTCCGGCACTGGTCGCGACCACGCCGCCGATCATCGCTCCGGCCACCATCTTCGGGGACTCCAGTCCACCGCCGGTCCATTTCTCCCACGCGAATTTGCCGCCCGCGTAGATGATGCCGCAGATCCCGGACAGCAGGACGAACCAGGTGAGGTACCGCACCAGCTGCAGGATCTTCTCCGACCCGGGCGGGGCCTCGGGCGTCGGATTGCCCACCTGGGCCACAACAACGGTGTCGTAGACCTGGTGCACGGCGAGAAGTACGGTGCTCATCGGGTGCCTTTCTCGATAGCTGAGGTGCAACATTCGGTCCGCGCGAGCGCGGGGAGCACGTCACGGAATACATGCTCGACGGCGGCGATCACGGCATCACTCCTCTACGAATCTCGATCGGCCCCGAGTGGGGGCGTCCTCCGATTCCTCCAGCGCGGCCCGGGCGGCCGCGACGATTTCCGAACCGAGCTCCCTGATGTCCAGGGGAACCTCGTCGAGTGGGTCGATCCGGCGGCGGCGCTGCGGCGAGGTCGCGACACCCGGCGTCCACACCGGCAATTTCTCCGGTTCGACCAGCGTCCACTCCTCGTACCAGGGCACCTGCCAGACCTGTCCGGCCAGTGAGGCGACCACATCGCGGTAGCGCCGGATCTCCGGCGCCATCCGGCCCGGACGCGCCGCCACCGTGATGAGGCCGAGAACCTGGCTGGGACCGGCGAACCCCGAGTGGTGCTGGCGCAGCAGATCGTGCGCGTGGGTCAGTCCGGCGATGGTCTCCCGCGCCACCAGCACCACGAACGGCGATTCCCGGTCGAAGACACCGGGCCAGCGCCGGCCCGAATCCGCGGCGGGCGCCAGCACATGGGCCAGCGAACTGGCGCCGGCGCCGCCGTGGACACCCAGCAGCCACACCAGCGGCGCACGGCCGGCGCCGGGAACAGGACGGTCCCAGACCGCGGCGCGGCGTGATTCCGGCGGTGGTACCACTCCGGCAACAGCGTTACGGTCCGGTCGACGAGGAAGATTCATAGCAACAGACATGATGCCTCCCTCCGAGATGCGGCATGTAATCCGCGGAGCCCGTAGCGCAGGCGCAGGGATCGCAACATCATGCCTCCCTCAAAGGTCTGGCATGCGATCCGCGGAGCCCGGAGCGAAGGCGGAGGGATCGCAACATGATGCCTCCCTCCGCGTTCCGGATGGCCCGCGGAGTCACCGAAGGCCCAGCGACCCCATGACCCCGCCCCCGGGACGCAACCCACGGTCCGCGCAAGCCGGAGCCTCGACGGAAGGGACGCAACACAATGCCGCCCCCCGAAAAGTTCCGAATGGCCCGCGGAGTCACCGAAAGCCCAGCGGCCGCGTGACCCCGGCCGCGCGACGCGACACACGGTCCGCGCAGGCCGGAGCCCTGACGACGAGGCCGCCTCATGACGCCATCCCGGCGAGTAGTCGCTCGTAGGTCTGCCGCGTCTCGTCGGCGAGCGCGACGTGACGCACCAGTTCACCGCGTGCCAGGTGGGGGTCGTAGGGCACCTCGACGATATCGCGGACCCAACCGGCGAGATGTTCCCGCAAATGGTCGGCTACCCGCGAATCGGCGCCGCGCAGCTGATGGGAGACGACGATGGTGGTATCGCCGACGATCCCGCCGCCCATGGGTTCCGAGGAGTCGCCGTATTCGTCATCGAGCCATTCGAGTGTCACCCGCAGTCGGTTGGCCGCGTCTACCCGCGCCGGGATGGTCAAGACCAGCGCGACGTCCGCGTCGTCGAGCAACGGCCGCAACTGCCGGCTCGCGATCGGGTTTCCGCCGTCGTAGACACCGGTGTATCCGGCCTGGTCGACCGCCCGGGCCACGGTGAGATAGCTCGCGCGGCGGCGCAGCGGCGCAGCGTCACGCCACAGCAGGCCGATTCCGGAGGTGGCCCGGGACATACAGTCCTTCAACGGGGCGGGCTCGTCGTCGCCGCGGCCGTACAACCACTGCTGCATGCTGATCGGGTGCAGATGCTCGTCGGCGCCGCGCAGGGCCAGATCACCCCCGGCCGGCGTGGCGTCCACCGCGACCGTGGCGGTTCCCGCGAAACCGAGTTCACCCGCCAGCCCGAGCGCGGTGGTCGTGGTGCCGGCGCCGCCGCAGCCGCCCACCACCAGGATCGGCCGGGGCTCACCGGCCGCGCGGGTCCGGGCGCCACCCGGCAACCGCACCACCCGCGCCTTCCGGTCTCCGTCTGTCCCGTCCGTCACCTCGGCATCCGGTGCGGTGTCGAGCCAGCGGCTCCAATCCTCTCCCATCGCAGCACTCTCCTCTATCCGGCCGAGATACCCGTGATGAGGGTGCGGCCGTCGATCACCGCGGTGGTGACCGTTTGCCTGCTGTAGGTAGCGGGCTCGCCACCGGGCCGGAACTCGGTGACCTCGACCGTGTACCGGCCATCGGCCACGGTCATGATCCGTACGCAGTGCGCGGTGCCGGGCGCCACGCTGTCGATACCCGCCTGGATCACCTCGGCGGAGGACACCGGGGCGTCGGGGGCGACCGCGGCGCGCGCCTCGGCACCGGACCGCTGCACGTAGTAGGCGTATTGGAAGCGCAGCACGGCGTCGGGCCCGGAATTCGTGCCACCCGGCCCCGCGCCGCGCACCACCTGCGCGGTCTGTTCGGCCGGGCACGCCGCGGCGGCGGGATCGGCGCCGGTGCTCCCGGCGGTGAAGCGCAGGCCCGCGCCCCCGTCGGGCGCGGCTCCGGGGCCGGCGGCACCGGGTGTGCCGGGCGCCAGCAGGTACAGGACCACGGCGGCGGCGATACCGAGCAGCACCACGGCGGCGAGAAGGACTCCGGCGGTGCGGCGACGGCGGGCGCCGGGCTCGGCCCCGATATCGCGGAGCCGGGCCGGGGTGCGGCCGATCCGCGCCGGTTCGGTGAGCTCCTCGTCGTCGGCCCAGGGAAATCGCACCAGGTCCGCGTCCCGGTCGTCGCCGGGCGCGTCCACCCAGTCCGACCAGCCACCGGTGAATTCGGTGCGGCGACCGGACAGTTCGGCGGGCGCCGGATCGGGCCGGGCTGTCGCGCTGCCGGCCTCGGCAATGTAGTCGGGGTACCTGGCGGGGCCGTCGTCGGCCCCCGGGACGGCCTCGCCGCCGGGCTCCGGCGCGCGAGGCGGCACATCCGTGTCGCGCGTCCCCTCCGGCTCCAGCGGACCGTACCATCGATCGAGCTTTTTGTAGGACTTCAACATTCCCCCATTCCCGTGGCGCCGGGCGCGTGATCTGGCATCATCGATCCCTCTCGGCGATCAGTTCACGGAGAACGAGTCGGTTTCGGTTGTACGGGGTGTGGGAGTGGTGGTCACCGGACCCTCCGGGGCACCATTGTTCACTCCTGTCCCAAAAGGGAATTGTCCCGTACCGGAGGGAGCGGGCGCAGGCGACGCGCCGGGATCGGCACCTGAGAATCCGTTCGGAGCGGGAACTCCACTGTCCGGCATGCTCGGGACCTGCGGTATCGCCTTTTCCGCGACGGGTTCGTTGCCGCTGCCGTGTACCGCGGCGAGATCCCGAGCGGCGGCGGCGAACCAGTCGGCGATGAAGCGCGTGGGCGCCTCACCGGTGGCCGAAATGGCCGCATTGCCATAGGCCTGGTGCCGCTGGATGGTGTCCCAGTAGCGCACCCATGTCGTGGTGTCGAGCAGGGCGTGGTTGTCGGTGATGTTGTCGACGACCGCGTCGAAGGCCTGACTCACCAACCGGATACCGGTGGTGGGTGGAACGAGCTGCGGAACGGCACCCAGCAGTTTGACTCCCAG
Organism: Nocardia rhamnosiphila NBRC 108938; assembly: GCF_000720425.1. Taxonomy (GTDB): domain Bacteria; phylum Actinomycetota; class Actinomycetes; order Mycobacteriales; family Mycobacteriaceae; genus Nocardia; species Nocardia rhamnosiphila. The sequence goes on from NZ_JOAJ01000003.1 coordinate 297,625, forward strand.
CATCAGCAGCGCCGCCGGGGGATTCGCCAGACCGGCGGTGGCCAGTTCGGCGATCGCCGTGGGGTTCAACACCGTACGGACCACGGTGACCACCGCGTTCAGCCCGATCATGCCCACTTTCAGCAGGGCTCGCATGGCGCCCGGAATATCCAGCGGGGTCCGCGGATCGGCGGCATCGGCCAGCCGTTCGGAGATCGACTTCTTCGGCGAGATGTTCAGCGTCGCCAGCGAGGTGCCCTGGATGTCCTCGTTGACCACCTTGGTGGCCGTTTTGATCGAGGTGAACGCCAGGGCCTGCGCGATCGAGGTGAGCGAGGCGATCGGATCGCCGCCGCTGAGCTTCATCTGCCCCACGACACCGGCCACCGCCTTGAGGATCGGCGCGCCCTCGGGGGCATCGCAGGCGAGATCGCCCGCGGCACAGAAACTGGCCACCCGCCCGGTGAGCGCCCCGAAGTTCTCCGCGGTATCCCGATCGGGCGCGATACCGCCGCCGGTGGCCGGCGTCTGGTTCAGTGCCGCAATATGCCCGATCTCGGTGCCCTCGGTACCGGGCGCGGGGTCGGGATTGGCCTTGCCCGGCGCACCGGGGAACAGCGGGGCTCCGGCGTTGCGGGTCGGGTCACCGATCAGGGCGACGGCGGCGACCTTGTCGGCGGGCAGGCCGCCCTGCCCCTGGCCGATCTCCTGCGCGAATACCGAGGCCACATGCGCGCCCTGCGAATACCCGACGATCGCGAAGCGGGTCTCCGGGCACCGCTGCGCCACCGAACCCGCCATACTGCGCAGCCGGATGAGGCCGCCCTTCACCGAATCCGAATACGGCGTGGCGCTGCCGCCGTCGACCCCACCGAAGCTGGACTCGTACGGCACATAGGCACGCTCGACCAGCCCCTGGTCGGGCGCCGCGGCCATGAGCGGCCGGAAGACGGTGGACAGCATGCCGGTATCGGTCGTGGGGGCGGCATCCGGCGAGGATTCACCGGTGCCCTGGATCCCCAACGCGTACAGTGCCGGACACGACGTCACCGCGAGTTCGGTCGCCGGGCCCGCCGGATTCGGCGGTTGAGCGTACGCGGGAGCGGCGAGTGTGCCCGCTGCCGCCGTCGCCACAGCGACGGTGAATGCGATCAGCATCCCCGAGAATCTTGTGCATCCAGCCATAGCGACCCGCAATCAGTCCTACCGCAGTTACCGAGCGCGACGAAACGCAGTAAACGGTAACAGATTCCGGCTATGACCGCTGAAGCGCCGAAGAGTTTACGCGACCCGCCAGCACGACCCGTACGTGACGCGGCGCGCCGAAGCCCGAACGTTATATTCTTCCGGCAACCGCAGAAGTGCTGCCAAGACCCCGAAACACGTCCCGGGACACCCCTCTTCCCGTCTCGGTGCAGGAGGGAATCCGCAGGAAACGCACGCGGTCACCACAGGGACACGCAGAACACCGGCCGACGCCTGCGCACCGCTCGGCCGCCGAGACCACCGCGGACGCACTCGTACACACGGCCACGGTGGACACCGGGACACCCGGGAAGACGACGACCACAGCCGACGCAGGAGCCACTCAGGCGGCGGAGGTCACCCGGTACACGTCGTAGACACCTTCGACATTGCGGACAACATTCAGCAAATGCCCGAGATGCTTCGGATCACCCATCTCGAAGGTGAATTTACTGATCGCCACCCGGTCGCCATGGGTGGCCACCGACGCGGACAGGATGTTGACCTTCTCGTCGGCGAGCACCTTGGTGACATCGGAGAGCAACCGGGTGCGGTCCAGCGCCTCGATCTGGATGGCCACCAGGAACACCGAATGCGGCGACGGCGCCCACTCCACCTCGATGATGCGTTCGGACTGGGCGCGCAGCGAATCGGCGTTGGTGCAGTCGACCCGGTGCACACTCACCGACCCGCCGCGGGTGACGAAACCCATGATCTCGTCGCCCGGTACGGGAGTGCAGCATTTGGCCAGCTTCGCGACAGTCCCCTCGGCGCCCGGGATCAGTACCCCGGCATCACCGGTGAGCCGCTGCCGCGACGGTGTGGTGGACGGCGTGGACCGTTCGGCGAGTTCGTTCTCGACATCACCGATTCCGCCCAGCTGGGCCATGAGCCGCTGCACCACGTGGTGCGCGGAGACCTGGTGTTCGCCGACGGCGGTGTAGAGCGCGGAGATATCGCTGTAGTGCAGTTCGTGGGCGACGGCGGTCATGGCGTCGACGCTCATCAACCGCTGCAGCGGCAGTCCGACGCGGCGGACCTCCTTGTTGATCTGTTCCTTGCCGCTCTCCAGTGCCTCTTCGCGACGCTCCTTGGCGAACCACTGCCGGATCTTGGCCTTGGCGCGTGGCGAGACGACGAAGGTCTGCCAGTCACGGCTGGGCCCGGCATTGGGCGCCTTGGAGGTGAAGACCTCGACGACCTCGCCGTTCTCCAGCTGGCGTTCCAGCGCGACCAGCCGTCCGTTGACCCGGGCACCGATGCACTTGTGCCCCACCTCGGTGTGCACCGCGTAGGCGAAATCCACCGGAGTCGACTTCTGCGGCAACGTGATCACATCGCCCTTGGGGGTGAAGACGAAGATCTCGGGCGCCTTGAGGTCGAAGCGCAGCGATTCCAGGAACTCCGCCGGGTCGGCGGCCTCCCGCTGCCAGTCGAGCAGCTGCCGCATCCAGGCCATATCGTCGACCTCGGCGGCGTCCCCGGAATGGCGGCCCTTGGTCTCCTTGTAGCGCCAATGCGCGGCGATCCCGAATTCGGCGGTCCGGTGCATATCGTGCGTGCGGATCTGTACCTCGAGCGGTTTACCGTCCGGGCCGACCACCGTCGTATGCAGCGACTGGTAGACGCCGTAGCGGGGCTGAGCGATGTAGTCCTTGAACCGCCCGGCCATGGGCTGCCACAGCGAATGCACCACACCGACGGCGGCGTAGCAGTCGCGCACCTCGTCGCACAGGATCCGGATACCCACCAGGTCGTGGATATCGTCGAAATCCTTCCCCTTCACGATCATCTTCTGGTAGATCGACCAGTAGTGCTTGGGGCGGCCCTCGACGGTGGCGGGGATCCGAGATGCCGCGAGGGTGTTGACGATCTCCGCGCGCACCTTCGCGAGATAGGTGTCACGTGACGGCGCCCGGTCAGCGACCAAGCGGACGATCTCGTCGTATTTCTTGGGATGCAGAATCGCGAACGCGAGGTCCTCCAGCTCCCATTTCACGGTGGCCATACCCAGCCGGTGCGCCAGCGGCGCGATCACCTCGAGGGTTTCGCGTGCCTTCTTGGCCTGCTTCTCCGGGGGCAGGAACCGCATGGTCCGCATATTGTGCAACCGGTCGGCCACCTTGATCACCAGGACACGCGGATCGCGCGCCATCGCGATGATCATCTTGCGGATGGTCTCGGCCTCCGCCGCGGCGCCCAGGTTCACCTTGTCCAGCTTGGTGACGCCGTCGACGAGGTGGGCCACCTCGGAACCGAAATCCGCGGTCAGCTGTTCGAGCGAGTACCCGGTGTCCTCGACGGTGTCGTGCAGCAGGGCCGCGACCAGGGTGGTGGTGTCCATCCCCAGCTCGGCCAGGATATTCGCGACGGCCAGCGGGTGGGTGATGTAAGGATCACCGGATTTGCGGAACTGGGTCGCGTGCCGCTCGTCGGCCACGTCGAACGCCCGCTGCAGCTGGGTGAGATTGGCCTTCGGATACAGCTCGCGGTGCACCGTGGCCAGCGGCTCGAGCACCGGTTTTACCGCCGGAATGCCGCGCTGACCGGTCATCCGCCGGGCCAACCGGGCCCGTACCCGGCGCGACGCCGAACTCGGGACCGCGCCGGAGGACCGGACACCGTCGGGTTCGGGCGCGGGCTCCGGGCGCGAACCGGCGGCAGGAGCAGGGGTGGCGGCACCGTTCGACTGCGAACCGGACGTCTGCTCGACATTCGCCTCGCCCAGATGCTGAGTCATGCCACCACCTCTCCGTGCCGCGGCAGATCACCGCAACGTTCCAGACCACCAACTTTAACCCCCACAGCACCGTGGGAAACCCCCGCCGCAACACCATCGACATCGATCGATATCCCCGGCCACCCGGGTGAACGCCCGATCGCACCCCGGCGTTCCCCCGGCGGCGCGGTCGGGGGTCATTCCACCAGACCGGCCGGGGTCAGTTCCACTTGCCGGGTGACCCCGATCTCATCCAGGAACCGCTGATCATGACTCACCACCAGCAGCGCTCCCTGATACGCGGCGAGTGCCTGCGTGAGATGGCCGAGACTCACCAGGTCGAGATTGTTGGTGGGTTCGTCCAGAATCAGCAGGCCGGGCCCGGGTTCGGCGAGCAGCAGAACAGCCAGCGCGGCCCGCAACCGCTCGCCACCGGACAGGGCGGCGGCGGGCACATCGGCGGCGGCACCACGGAACAGGAAACGGGCGAGCTGGGCGCGGATCCGTTCCGGTGCGGCGTGCGGGGCGGCGTCGGCGACATTGTCGTAGACGGTCCGGTGCTCGTCGAAGATATCGAGACGCTGCGGCAGCAGCCGCCAGGGCACCCGGGGCGGTTCCGCGGTGATCCGCCGCAGCAGCGTGGTCTTTCCCACGCCGTTGCGGCCGGTGATCGCCAGCCGCTCCGGCCCCCGCACCGCGAGCGATACGACCGGTCCGTTGGCCAGTTCCACTCCGTCCAGCTCGACGACCTCCTGCCCGGGATGCAGGCGGGTCCCGGGCAGATCGACGCGGATCTCGCGATCATCGCGCAGCATCTCCTCGGCCCTGTCCAGCCGTTCCCCGGCATCCTCCACTTTCTCCAGATGGTTGTTGCGCAGTTTGCCCGCCGCGACCTGCGCCTGCCGTTTGCGCTGGCCCATGATGATCTTCGGTTCACGTTTGTTCTCGAACATCTTCTGCCCGTACCGCTGCCGCCGGTCGAGTTTGATCCGGGCCTGCACCAGTTCGCGCGACTGTTTGCGCACATCGCTGCGGGCCTCCCGGACCGCTGCCCGCGCTGTCTCCTGTTCCTGTTCGACGGCGCGCTCGTAGTCGCTGTAGTTGCCGCCGAACAATCGCAGCGTGCCGCCGCGGAGTTCGGCGATGGTGTCCATCCGCTCCAGCAGATCGCGGTCGTGGCTGACCACCACGACGGTCCCGGTGAACTGTGCGACCACCTCGTAGAGGCGGGCGCGGGCGGCCCGGTCGAGGTTGTTGGTGGGTTCGTCGAGCAACAGCACATCCGGTTCGGTCAGCAGTTGCGCGCCCAGGCCGAGCAGTACGGTCTCGCCACCGGACAGCGTCGCCAGGCGGCGATCCAGCTGCTGTACACCGTCGGCGAGGTAGCCGAGTCCGAGCCGGCCGAGCATCGCCACCGCGCGTTCTTCGATATCCCACTGCGCCCCGACGATGTCGAAATCGGTCTCGGCGCAGCTACCGGATTCGATGCGATGCAACGCTCCTCGGATCCCGGCGATACCGAGTACCTCGTCGACGCGCCGGCCGACGGCGAGCCCGAGATCCTGGCGCAGATAGCCCAGCTCCCCGGTCACGGTGATCGACCCGCGAGCGGGCAGCAGATCGCGCGCGACCAGCCGCAGCAGCGTGGATTTCCCGGCGCCGTTGGCTCCCACGAGCCCGATATGGCCCGCGGTGAGCACCGCGTCGAGCCCGTCGAACACCGGAGTCCCGTCCGGCCAGGTGAATGAAAGATCGGAAAAAGAAATATCGGCCATGGCTGCCCCTGGAGGTATCGATACGGAGGCGACGCGCAGAACGCGGGCCGCACGAGCGACTACCTCATGAGAGCAACGGCAGCTCCGATCCTCGGAAACAAGACTCCGGCGACGATACGCGCCGGCCACCACGAACGCCAGCACATTACGCACCGGGTCACATTTCGGCCCGGGAGTCGAATGGCTTACACGGTGACGATCGATGTGACCGGGTACTCGCCCTGCCGGGCCCGGCCACCCAGCGCCTCGAGTTCCAGCACGACCGCGGCAGCCACCACCTCGGCCCCGGCATCGGCGAACAGATCGGCCGCCGCGGCCAGCGTACCGCCGGTCGCCAGGACATCGTCGAGCAGCAGGACGCGGCGGCCCTCCAGCGCCACGCCGGTGGCCGGAATCTCCAGCGCCGCCGTACCGTATTCGAGTTCATACTCCCGCGTGATCACCGGCGGCGGGAGTTTGCCGCGCTTACGGACGGCCAGCACACCGGTTCCCAGTGTCGTGGCGACTCCGGCACCGAGCAGGAAGCCCCGGGCATCGACCCCGGCCACCAGATCGGCATCCGGCACCAGCGCGGCCAGACAGTCGACCACTGTGCGGAAGCCCTCGGGATGGGCGAAAACCGGGGTGAGATCGGCGAATCGGACCCCCGGCTCCGGGAAGCCGTCGGCCCAGCGGGTGTATCTGCGCACCATCGCGGCGGCCTGACCGGATCGCCCGGCCACCGCGTCCGCGGGTTCGACCGCCGAGTGTTTGCTCATCGACACCTCCATGATCGGCTACCGCGCAGCTCAGCGCTGCAGGACCCACTGGTCCATATTCCAGCCGGATCCGGCCCGGGTGGGCCCCGCGACGGCGTTCTGCAGCCCTCCGCCGAAGGCGATGGTGCGCGGGGTCGCGAACAACGGAACGCTCGGCAGCTGTGCCCACAGCAGGTTCTCCGCCTCGGTGAGCAGATTCAGCTGATCTGTCGAGTTCTCGTCGGCCGCAAGCTGATCCGTGATCGCATCGTAACGGCCGTTGCGGAACCGACCGGCATTGAGCCCACTGCCGCTGCGCAGTCCGCTCACCGCGGCGATACCGTCGAGCGAACCGGCCGGACCGGGCAGTCCGCCGGGGCCGCCGAGAACCGCGTCCACCGCACCGCCGGCCAGTTGCGCGGTGCCGAAGTCCGGGGTGCCGGCGTCCTCCACGGTGATCCCGGCCTGCCGGCAGGAGTCCGCGATCATCGATACGGTGCGCGCGCGGCGGGCATCCGGGGCGAGATAGCCGACACGAACGGTGAGCTGCTTCTTCCCGGACTCGGCGAGCGCGGACTTCGCCCCCGCCACATCACCGCCGGCGAATGGATCGGCGGCGCCGGTCACCGCCGGGTAGAACGGCGAATCCGGCTGCACCGTACGCGAATCCGCAAGACCCGAGCCCAGCCCGGTCTCCGGCGCCTCCGCTACCCGGCCCAGCTGGTCGAACAACGCCTGGCGGGGCACACACAGCGCGAACGCGCGCCGCGCGGCATCGGTTTCGAAAACCCCACCCGTGCCGAGCACCAACTGCTCGACCCCACGGCTGGGCCGCTGTTCGACCGCGAAGGCGTCCAGGTTCAGATCCGGCAGCGAGCCCGTACCGATATCGACCACCGAGACCGAACCGTCCGCGATATGGGCGGCGAGATCGGCCGGTTTCGGGTACACCACGATCCGGCCCGTGGCGGGGGCGTCACCCCACCAGCGTTCGTTGGCCACCAGGACCAGTCCGTTGTCGAGGTCGAACGATTCGATGCGGTAAGGCCCGGAGGACGGGAACGCGGTGATATCGAGATCACCGGGCGCCAGATTCCACCCGGTGTTCCAGAACTGGGCCAGCCGGTCCAGCGCGGGCCGGTCGTCGTTCTGGACGGCGGCGACGATATCGGGCACATTCGCGGCCTGGGTCGCCACATGCGCGGGCATCAGTTCTCCGGCGGCGAACAGGGTGCGCCAGGGCGAGTAGCGACGGCCCGGCCGGAACACCACCGTGCCGTCCTTGGACCCGGGCTGGCACTCCACCCGCTCGATATCCTCGTAGCCGGCCGTGCTCGCCGAATCGAACCCGGGAAACCGGCCGCTGCGTGCGGCCCAGGTGAACACCAGGTCGTCACACGAGGTGGGGACGCCGTCGGAGTAGACACCCGCGGGGTTCAGCCGGTACTGGATGGTCTGCGCCTCCCCCGGCACCTCCTTGGCGGACCCGGTATCGGTATCGGCGATCGGCTGCCCGTCGGGACCGGTGTAGAAGAATCCGGTGAGCACCCGGCCGAACACCGCCTGGGCCGCGGCCGCCCCGGCGGTGGTCCCGCCGTTGTAACTGGTGACGGTGGTGTCGACGGCGTAGCCGATCGAGGGCACCTTGTCCTTGCCGGAACATCCGGCCGCCAGCCCGGCCGCCGCGACCGTGGCCGCGAGCAGCGCGATCGTCCGGCGCAGAGATGAGTGTCGCATCGAACTACCCCTCGTCTGTCAGTGCCGCCTCTGTCGTTTTCCGGTGGGGCGGGCGCCGGGCGGAGGCCCGCCGGGCCCGGTCCTGCGTGGGTTGCGCTGATCCAGATCTTCGGATGCGCCCGGGGGGCGCCGGCCGGGTGCCGCCGCGGGCCGGTCGGCACCGGGAACGGGCCGTCCGCTCGCCTGCGCCGCGCGACGCGCGTGCACCTTCTTCGTATGCGCCGCCACCGGGCCCCAGCGTTCCTTGATGGATACCAGCAGCGGAGTCGCGAAGAAGATCGACGAGTAGGCGCCGACCAGGGTGCCGACGAGCTGCACCAGCGCCAGGTCCTGCAGTGTGCCGACCCCCAGCATCCACACCGCGATCACCATCAGGCCGATGATGGGCAGCGCGCCGATGAGGGTGGTGTTGATGGAACGCATCAGGGTCTGGTTGATGGCCAGGTTCGCCTGTTCCCCGTAGGTGCGCCGGCTCGTGTGCAGCACCCCGCGGGTGTTCTCCTCGACCTTGTCGAAGACGACGACCGAGTCGTAGAGCGAGAACCCGAGGATGGTGAGCATGCCGATCACCATCGCAGGGGTCACCTCGAAGCCGACCAGCGAATACACCCCGGCCGTGACCAGCAGGTCGAAGACCAGGGCGGCCAGCGCCGCCAAGGCCATATCGCGTTCGTAGCGGATACCGATGTAGACGCTGACCAGTACCAGGAACACCGCCAGCGCGATCAGCGCCTGCCTGGTGATCTGCCCGCCCCAGGTCTCGCTGACATCGGAGGCGCTGATGGCGTTGCGGCTGGGGTTCCCGCTGTCGTCGCGCGGCTGGAACTGGTCGAACAGCGCGGTCTGCAGGGCGCCGAGCTGTTCGGCATCCAGTGTCTCCGAACGGATCAGGATGGTCTTGCCGTCGCCGGTACCCACGGTCTGCACCGATTCGGGCTCCGAACCGATGGTGTCGCTGTAGACCGTCTCCACCTGCTCGGTGGTGACATCACCCGCCGGTAGCTGGATACGGGAGCCACCGACGAAATCGATACCGAAGGTGAAACCACGCACCGCCATGCTGACCAGGCAGACCAGCACGATACCGGCGGTGATCAGGTACCAGCGGCGGCGGTTGCCGACCACATCGAGTACACCGGTGCCGGTGTAGAGGCGGTTCAACCAGCTGTGCCGGGCGCCGGAGGGGCGCGGCGCGGAGGGTTTGTCCATCGTCACGGGGCTGTTCATCGTCACGCCTTCCCGACCGCGGCCTCGGCCGCCTTGCGTTCCCGGGCGAGCTCCTGCATCGCGCCGAGCCCGTTCACCGACGGTTTGGCCCAGAAAGTGGACCGGGAGGCCAGGTGGACGAGCGGTGCCGTCACCAGGACCACGACCACCACGTCGAGGATGGTGGTCAAACCGAGCGTGAACGCGAAGCCGCGCACCTGGCCGACGGCCAGCGCGTACAGCACGGCGGCCGCGATGAAGCTGACGGCGTTACCGGAGAGGATGGTCTTGCGCGCGCGCTGCCAGCCGCGCGGTACCGCCGACCGGAAACTTCGTCCCTCCCGCATCTCGTCCTTGATGCGTTCGAAGAACACGACGAACGAGTCGGCGGTCATACCGATACCGATGATCAAACCGGCGATACCGGCCAGGTCCAGGGTGAACCCGATCCAGCGGCCGAGCAGAACCATGATCCCGTACACCGCGAAACCGGATCCGATCAGCGACAATGCCGTGAGGAATCCGAGCATGCGGTAGTAGACCAGACAGTAGATCAGCACCGCGACCAGGCCGACCGCCCCGGCGAGCAGGCCCGCCTTCAGCGAGGACAGCCCGAGAGTCGCCGACACCGTCTCGGCTTCGGAGGTCTGGAACGACAGCGGCAGCGAACCGTACTTCAGCGTGTTCGCCAGTTCCTTGGCGCTGGCCGCGTTGAAATCACCGGAGATCGAGGTGCGTCCGCCCAGCTGGGGGCCCTGCTGGACCACGGGTGCGCTGACCACCTCCGAATCGAGGACGAAGGCGACCCGCTGCTGCACGTACTCACCGGTGAGCGAGGCCCAGGCATCGCTACCGCTGCCCTTGAACTCGAGGTTGACCTCGTGCCGCGCCTGCTCGGTGTTCAGGCCGGAGGTCGCGTTGGCGATCTCCTGTCCGTCGATCCGGCTCTTGTCGAGCAGGAACACCTCTTTACCGTCGGTGGAGCAGGTGACCAGCGGCAGATTCGGATCGTCGTTGCCGGCGAGCGGATCGGCGGCGGTGCAGTTCAGGGATGCCATGGCGAGCTGCTGGGTGGTGGGATCGGTGCTCTGCCGGATGGCCTTGGCCATCTCGATCTCCTGCTGCGCCTGTTCCTGTGGGCTCAGCGATCCCTCGGCGGGAGTGGCCGGCGGGGCATTCGGATCCTGCGGAGCGGGAGCCGGAGTGGTCTCGGCGGGCGCCGACGGTGCGGTGGGCGGTTCGCCGGGCGCCTGAGCCGGATGGACATCGACCTCGCTCTCCGGCAAGGGCGCGGCGGCGGGGGTCTCCTCGGCCGGTGCGGTGGCGCCGGTATCGGGAACCGTACCGTCCTGAGCGCCGGTATCGGGCGTGGTGCCCGCATCGGGAGCTGTGCCCTCCGCACCGGTACCGGGTACCGCGCCCTCCGCACCGGCCGGTGCGGGAGCGGGCTCGGGCGCCGGGGTGGTCTGGCCCGGGGCCGGGGTGGTGCCGCCCGGGGCCGGCTGCTGCGCGCTCGGCGCCGGCGCAGCGTTCAGGACCGGCCGGATGTACAGCTTGGCGGTGCTGGCCAGAGTGCGGGCCTGCTGGCTGTCCTCGCCCGGGACGGTGATGACCAGGTTGTCCCCGTCGATCACGACCTCGGATCCGGAGACGCCGAGACCGTTGACCCGGTTCTCGATGATCTCCTGTGCCTTGGCGAGGCTGTCCTTGCTGGGCCGGTTCCCGTCGGGCGTTCGCGCGGTCAGGGTGACCCGGGTACCACCCTGCAGGTCGATGCCGAGTTTGGGTGTCGGTGATTTGTCACCGGTGAAGAACACCAGCGCGTAGATCGCGGCCACCAACACGCCGAACAAGGCGAGCCAGCGGAATTGGTGCGCCGATCCCTGGGACGGTGGCACAGGTCGTCATCTCCTAGGCGGAAGTTCTGGGTGGAACGGCCACGGCACATGCCTATACCACCGGTTGCCCGGGATATCCGGTTCCGGTGGCCGGGCCGTGGTGATCAGTCCTTGGTCAGCCGGGTTTCGGTCTGTGCCGGGGTCTCCTCGGCGGCGGCCGCGGCGGGGGCGTCGGCGGAGTCGGTCGACTCGGCGCCCTCAGTGCTGTCACCAGCGGTTTCGTCGTCGGTATCGTCGACGCGCACGTCGCGGATGGCCGCACGCAGCCAGGTGGTCACGACATCCTCGGCGATCTCGAGATCGACACTGGTGTCGTCGGCGTCGACCACGGTGCCGTACAGGCCCGAGGTGGTGGTGACCCGGTCACCGACCTTCAGACTGTCCTGCATCTGGGCGACTTTGTCGGCCTCTTTCTTCTGGCGGCGCATGCCTAGGAACATCGGCACCAGCAGCGCGACCAGTATGAGCGGAAACAGCAGATCCATGGTCGAAGTCAGTTCCTGATCTGGGTGGGGAGGGGGACAGGTACGCACACAGTCTGCCAGTTCTTCGGATCCGCGCCACACCCGCACGCCCGAACACGCGGTGTCCAGGTTTCGCCGGGGAGGGCCGGTGGCCCATATCACCCTCGGGTGAACCGCCGACGGCGGCGGCCCGTGCACGCGATAATCGACCGATGACTCCCGAAGACGTTCACCGAATCACGTTTGCGCAAGCGCCATTCGGGCGTCGCGGCTACCGGGAGCAGGATGTCGACGAGTTACTGGACCTGATCGCGGCCGCACTGGCCGGGCGTGCGACGCTCACCTCCGAACACCTGGATCGCGGGATCCGCACCGCGTCGAGTATGTTCCAGCGCGGCTACCACCCCGACCAGGTGGACCACTTCCTGGAGCAGGTACGCCGCCGGTTCGGTTTCTGAGCGGCGTGTGGTTCGGCGGGGCGCACCGCGCCCGTTGCCGAGGTTCACTCGAATAGGTCGAGCGTGGGATGCGGTTCGCGACCGCGGACCTCGAGCGCCCCGAACACCAGGTCCGGCGGCGGCGTCAGGCCCAGATGTGTCCAGGCGGCGGCGGTCGCCACCCGGCCGCGCGGGGTCCGCGCGACCATCCCGGCCCGCACCAGGAACGGTTCGCACACCTCCTCGACCGTGGCCGGTTCCTCACCGACCGCCACGGCCAGCGTCGACACACCCACCGGTCCCCCGCCGAAACCCCGGACCAGGGCGCCCAGCACGGCACGGTCGAGCCGGTCCAGGCCCATCGGGTCGACGTCGTAGACCTCGAGCGCCGCCCGGGCGACCGCCAGGGTGATCAGACCGTCGGCCCGGACCTCGGCGTAGTCACGTACCCGGCGCAACAGCCGGTTGGCGATCCGGGGCGTCCCCCGGGAGCGGCCCGCGATCTCGGCGGCGGCATCGGTATCGATGCCCACGCCGAGGATCTGCGCGGAGCGCTGCAGGATCAGCAGCAGCTCGTCGGGCTCGTAGAAGTCCATATGGCCGGTGAAACCGAACCGGTCGCGGAGCGGACCGGTGAGCGCACCCGATCGGGTGGTGGCGCCCACCAGGGTGAACGGCGCGATATCGAGCGGAATCGAGGTCGCGCCCGGCCCCTTGCCGACCACCACGTCGACCCGGAAATCCTCCATCGCCAGATAGAGCATCTCCTCGGCGGGCCGGGCCATACGGTGGATCTCGTCGATGAACAGCACGTCCCCGGCGACCAGGTTGCTGAGCATGGCGGCCAGATCACCCGCGCGTTCCAGGGCCGGACCGGAGGTGATGCGCAACGCGGTGCCGAGTTCGGTGGCGATGATCATCGCCAGGCTCGTCTTACCCAGCCCCGGGGGACCCGACAGCAGGATGTGGTCGGGTGTACCGCCCCGCGCCCGGGCGCCGCGCAGCACCAGGGCGAGTTGTTCCCGCACCCGCGGCTGACCGATGAAACCGTCCAGCGAGGTGGGACGCAGTCCGGAGTCGGTATCACCGTCGGAGGCGAGATAGCCGGCACTGACCGGCGAGTCCGGCGAGGTCTGGTCGTCGTCGTATTCCATTACGGCCTAACGATTCCTGCCCAGTGTCCCGAGCGCGGCACGCAATGCCGCCGATGTCCCGGCGTCGGGATTCTCGGCCAGTACCGCGTCCACGGCCGGCTCGGCCTGTTTGAGCGGGAACCCGAGGCCGGTGAGCGCCTCCACTACCTGATCGCGGACCGGCGTGGATACCGGCGTGACAGCGGCCGCGCGGTCCGCCGGTACGGGGACCAGGTTCACCTTGTCGCGAAGTTCCACGACCATCCGCTCGGCCCCGCGCTTGCCGATGCCCGGCACCCGGGTGAGGGCCGCGATATCGCCCGCGGCCAGCGCCTTGCGCAGCGCCTCGGGTTCCAGCACCGCCAGCACCGCCATGGCCAGCCGCGGCCCCACCCCGGACACGGTCTGCAACAGACCGAACAGATCGCGCGACTCGGTATCGGCGAACCCGTAGAGGGTCATCGCGTCCTCGCGCACGATCAACGCGGTGAACAGCGTGGCCTCCGCACCGCGGGTGAGACCGGCCAGGGTCGCGGGGGTGGCGTTGAGCCGGTATCCGACGCCCGACGCCTCCAGCACCACATGATCGAGGGCGAGTTCGAGGACTTCGCCGCGTATGGACGCGATCACCCGCGTACCGCCTTCCGCTGCTGTTCCAGTCGTTGTGTGTACTGCTGCCGGGCCCGTTCGGCCAGGGCTTCGGCCCGTGCCATCCGCTCCAGCAGCGGCGCCCGCCAGCAGTGGCAGATGGCGAGCGCCAGCGCGTCGGCGGCATCGGCCGGTTTCGGCGGGGTCGCGAGCCCGAGAATCCGGGTGACCATGGCGGTCACCTGTTTCTTGTCCGCACCGCCGTTACCGGTGACGGCCGCCTTCACCTCACTGGGAGTATGGAACATGACCGGGATATCGCGGCGCGCGGCCGCCAGTGCGATGACCCCGCCCGCCTGCGCGGTGCCCATGGCGGTGCGCACATTGTGCTGCGCGAACACCCGCTCGATCGCCACCACCTCGGGACGGTGGGTTTCCATCCACTCCTCGGCGGCGTCGGAGATCCGCAGCAGTCGCCGGGCCAGGTCCATCTCGGCCGGTGTGCGGACCACATCCACCGCGATCGCCCGCACGGTGCGCCCCGCGCCCCCTTCGACCATGCTCACCCCACACCGGGTGAGCCCGGGGTCGACGCCCATCACCCGCACCGACGAATCCCTTCCCAGAACGAACAGTTGTTCGAAGTCTAGTGCAGGACCGGGTATCTGGGCGCCAGGGACACGGGCCCGGGTCGCTGGGGGCTCAGCGACCCAGCTGCGCTGCGAAGATGTCGTACGCGGCGGCGTCGTAGAGCACGAACCGCACTTCCTCGACCCGGGTCGCGGTGGCGTGGACGGTGTCGATCGCGATCCGGGCCCCGTCCTCCATCGGCCAGCGGTACACACCGGTGGAGATCGCCGGGAACGCGACCGTCCGCGCGCCCAGTTCGTCCGCGACCCGCAGTGATTCGCGATAGCAGGAGGCCAGCAGCGGGGCGAGCCGGGCCGCGCGGTCGCCGCGGGCCGACCACACCGGGCCGACCGTATGGATGACCCACCGGGCCGGCAGGTCGCCGGCCGTGGTCGCCACCGCCTGCCCGGTGGGCAGTCCGCGGGGGTAGTCGGTCTCCCGCAGCCGCCGGCATTCGGCCAGGATCGCGGGTCCTCCGCGCCGGTGTATCGCACCGTCCACCCCCCCGCCGCCGAGCAGCTCCGAGTTGGCGGCATTGACCACCGCGTCGACCTGCTGCTCGGTGATATCCCCGTGCACGAGAGTCACAGCGACCATGCCGCCATTGTGCCGCCGCCCACCGCCCCTCTCTCGGTGGCACGCCCGCGCCCCTCGATCGATACCTGCATGTCTCGGCACTACCGCCGGTCATCCGTGACATACCCCGAGGCGTCCACTGGACAAAAGCGTAACCGGGTGGTTACGCTTTAGCCTGTGGACGAAGTGGCCGCGGCAATCGCCGATCCGATACGACGAGAGATCTTGGAGATGCTGCGCGGCACCCGGTATACCGCGGGCGCGATCGCCGCCCGGTTCCCCATCAGCCGGCCCGCGATCAGCCGGCACCTGCGGGTGCTGCGCGACAGCGGCCTGGTTCGTGACGAACTGGTGGGGCGGCAGCGCTACTACGCCCTCGACACCACACCACTGCGCGAACTGCGCACCTGGCTCGCCGCTCTGGACGAACCGGCCGCGTGGGAACACCGGCTGGACGCGCTGGCCACCGAGGTCCACCGGACCCGGCGCGAGCGCAGGTCCACCACCGCCCGAGCACCACAGGGGCCACCCTCCTCGGGCGCCCCGGAAACGATCGACAACAAGGAGAACTCGGCATGACCATCCGCCCCACCGGACGCCTGGAGAACACACCGGCCGGCCACGATCTGGTCCTCACCCGGACCTATCGCGCACCCATCGCGGACGTGTGGGCCAGTATCACCGAATCCGAGCGCACCGCCCGCTGGTTCGGGCCGTGGCAGGGCGAACCCGGGCCGGGCCGGACGATACGGGTGCGGTTGTCCTACGAAGAGGGGCAGCCGTGGAGTGAGTACACCGTCGACGCGTGCGAGCCGCCGCGTCACCTCGCCCTGCGCGCCGTCGACGAGCACGGCAGCTGGCATCTCGAGGTCACGCTCACCGAACACGAGGGGCTGACCGAGCTCGTCTTCGTCCACCACTTGATTTCGCCCGAACAGCTGCCCGAGATCGGGCCCGGCTGGGATTACTACCTGGACGCGCTCGGGGCGTCACGCACGGAGGCGCGACGCCCCGACTTCGACGACTACTACCCCGCGCTGCGGGATCACTACACCGCACTCGCGGGTCGGTCCAGTTAGTCGGCGTCCAGTTCGGCCAGCACCTCGTCGGAGATGTCGACATTGGTGTAGACGTTCTGGACGTCGTCGCTGTCCTCCAGCGCGTCGACCAGTTTGAACACCTTGCGGGCACCGTCCGCGTCGACCGCTACGCTCACCGACGGCTGGAAACCGGATTCGGCGGAGTCGTAGTCGATATCGGAGGACTGCAGCGCCTTCCGGACCTCGATCAGGTCGCCGGGCTCGCTGATGATCTCGAAGGATTCGCCGAGGTCGTTGACCTCCTCGGCGCCGGCGTCCAGCACCGCCATCAACACATCGTCCTCGGACAGACCGTTCTTCTCCAGGGTGACGATGCCCTTACGGTGGAACAGGTAGGACACCGATCCCGGATCGGCCATGTTTCCGCCGTTGCGGGTCATGGCGACACGGACCTCACCGGCAGCCCGGTTGCGGTTGTCGGTGAGGCATTCGATCAGGACGGCGACACCATTGGGGCCGTAGCCCTCGTACATGATGGTCTGCCAGTCGGCGCCGCCGGCTTCCTCGCCGCCGCCGCGTTTACGTGCCCGCTCGATATTGTCGTTGGGAACCGACGATTTCTTGGCCTTCTGGATGGCGTCGAACAGCGTCGGGTTGCCTTCCGGATCGCCACCGCCGGTCCGGGCCGCCACCTCGATGTTCTTGATCAGCTTGGCGAAGAGCTTGCCACGCTTAGCATCGATCGCCGCCTTCTTGTGCTTGGTGGTGGCCCATTTGGAGTGGCCGCTCATTCCCTACTTCCTTCAGGTCGATGGCACGGTATCGCTCGACAACGCTACGCCACGGACCAGATCGACGAACATTCGGTGCACACGGTGATCACCGGTGACTTCCGGGTGGAAGGCCGTGGCCACCACGCGGCCCTGCCGGACGGCGACGATCCGGCCGGCGGCCGGGCCGCTCGGCACCCGGGCCAGCACCTCCACCCCGTCACCGGCCCGTTCGACCCACGGCGCGCGGATGAACACCGCCCGGACCGGGTCGCCGGGCAGCCCGGCGAATTCGATATCGGTTTCGAACGAGTCGACCTGGCGCCCGAAAGCGTTGCGGCGCACCGTCATATCGATTCCGTCGAGATGTTTCGCATCGGCGCGGGTGTCGAGCACCTCGCTCGCCAGCAGGATCATTCCGGCGCAGGACCCGAACGCCGGCATCCCGGCGCGGAGCCGGGCGCGCACCGGTTCGAGCAGTTCGAAGATCTCGAGCAGTTTGCTGATCGCCGTGGATTCCCCGCCGGGCAGGACCAGCGCGTCGACGGCGGCCAGCTCGTCCGGGCGGCGGACCAGAACCGGGTGGGCACCGCATTCGGCGAGCACCGCGATATGTTCCCGGACATCACCCTGCAGGGCCAGCACGCCGATAGTGGGCTGGTCGGGCGCGGCACCGGCATCCGGTGCGGCCGCCACTTCCGGGGACACCGCAGACTCGTTCACGTGTGCGAGCTTACGAGCCGGACCGGTGTGCTCGGGGTCACGCCGGTCCCGGACGGACACCCGGCGCCCGCGGACCGTCCCGGCTAGGAACGCAGCGTCCGGATCAGACCCTCCTGCACCACCGCGGCCACCAGCCGGCCGTCGCGATCGAAGATCTTCCCGCCGGTCAGGGCCCGGCCGAACCCGGCGGATGGCGACGACTGGTCGTAGAGCAGCCAGTCGTCGGTGCGGAACGGGCGCAGGAACCACATCGCGTGGTCGAGCGAGGCGTTCTGGGTGGGCTCGTCGGGATGGGTGACCTTGGAGGAGCCGAGCAGCGTCATATCGCTCATATAGGCGAGCGTGCACACATGGAACAGCGGATCGTCGGGCAGCGGATGCCGGTAGCGGAACCACACCTGCTGCGGCGAGACGACCCCGGGCCGCTTGGTCACCCGCTCTTGCGGCACGGGCCGGATATCCCAGTGCTCCCATTCCCGCATGGCCCACAGCCGCTCGGGATCCATACTGGTCGCGGCATCGGGAAGATCGTTCGGCGGCTCCACATCGGCCATCTCGTCCTGATGCGACGGGCCCTCGTCACCGAGGTGGAAGGACGCCGACATGGTGAATATCGCGTCACCGTCCTGCACCCCGGTGACCCGGCGGGTGCAGAACGAGCGACCGTCCCGGATCCGGTCCACCAGATAGACGGTGGGCGCCCCGGGGTTGCCGGGCCGCAAGAAGTAGCCGTGCAGCGAATGGACCTGGAACCGCGGCTCCACCGTGCGCACCGCCGCCACCAGTGCCTGGCCCGCCACCTGGCCGCCGAACGTACGCGGCAGCTGGGTCTTGGTGGACGCGCCGCGGAAGATATCCCGCTCGAGGCGTTCGATCTCCAGTGCCTCTTCGATAGTCGCCATCCGCCGAGATTATCCCGAGCCCCCGTTTTTCCACGATCCGGTCACGGGTAATCCCCGTCACCGGCCGCCCGGCCGGACCTGCTGTGATGGTCCGGTGCCGCGTTTCACTCCGACCACCCCCGACGCTCTCGCCGAACTGGTGACCCGGGACCTGCGGACGCTGGACGGGTACCGGGTGGTCGGTGTCGACGGCGCCGACGCGGCGGGCCCGCTCGGGTTCGCGGGACACGCCGCCGAGCGGGTGCGGGCCGACGGACGGCCCGCCGAAACGGTCTCGCTGCACGATTACGTCCGGCCCGCCTCGCTGCGGATGGAGTTCGGCCGCGACGCGACCTCGTACCGGTCGAGCTGGTTCGACTATGCGGCGCTGCGGCGCGAAGTACTCGATGCGGTGCACCACACCGGTACCTGGCTACCCGCGCTGTGGGACGAGGCCGCCGATCGCTCCGCACGGGCCCGCCGGCGCACCGCGCTGCCCGGGACCGTGCTGTTCGTGGCGGGCCCTATGCTGCTGGGTCGCGGCCTGCCCTTCGATCGCACCGTCCGCCTCGACCTCAGCGCGGCCGCGCTCACCCGCGGCACCCCGGGCGACGATGCCTGGACCGTACCGGCACTGCTCGTCCACGATCGCGAAAACAGCGAGGCAGCGGATTATTTCGTGCGCTGGGACCATCCCGACCGGCCGGCTCTGCGGACCGGCATCGGCTGACCGCGCGACAAACGGCCGATCTTCCGGTCCATGCCGGGTGCCGGAACATCAGACCAGGCGGTGACCGCCATCCGCGTGCAGAACGGTGCCGGTGACGAATGGATTGCGCATGAGGGCGAGGATCGCGGCCGCGATATCGTCCGGCCGCCCGATACGGCCCACCGGTAGCCTCGCCGCCATGTCCCGCTGTCGCTGTCCCGGGTCACCACCACCGATCGATTCCCAGATCGGGGTATCCACCCAACCCGGCGAGATGACGTTGACCCGGGTCGGTGCGAGTTCGAGCGCCAGCGCATAGGCCAGCGAGGCCACGCCGCCGTTCACGGCGGCGACCATCGCCGAACCCGGGCCCGGCCGAT
Source organism: Nocardia rhamnosiphila NBRC 108938 (assembly GCF_000720425.1). Lineage (GTDB taxonomy): Bacteria > Actinomycetota > Actinomycetes > Mycobacteriales > Mycobacteriaceae > Nocardia > Nocardia rhamnosiphila. The sequence continues at coordinate 317,252 of NZ_JOAJ01000003.1, forward strand.
AGGCGGCGATACCCGAGGTCAGTACGAGCGAACCCCCCGGAGCGACATCGGCGTACTTGGCGACCAGTGCGGGTCCGAAGAGTTTCGTATCGACGAGGGCTCGGGTTGCCCTGGGTTCGAAGGACCGGATGGGCGCATACATTCCCCGCACATCGGCGGCGGTGACGATCGCGTGGTCGATCCGGCCGAGGCCGGCGAACAGCGTCTCGACCTCGGCTTCCCGGGTGATGTCGACCTGCCGGGTATGCACCGTGCCGGTCCCTTCGGGCAGCGTCGCCGCTGCCGTCGCGAGCCGGGCGGCGGACCGGCCGGCGATCACCACCTCGGCACCCGTAGCGAGGAGTTCCCGGGCGAGCGCGAGACCCATTCCGGAGCTGCCACCGATGATGACGACCCGTTCGGTCGCCGTCGTATCTGCTGTCATGACGCCAGTCGACCACCGGCGAGATCCCCGGTCCATGTGGTAGTTGCGCACAACCGTTCGGCTCCGGCGAACGTCGCTGCCGGGAGGGCTTTTGCGCACCGCCCACGGCGCGCGGTCAGAGTTCGGCAGGTCCGGTGAGCGCACCGGCCGGCAGCATCTCGAGCACACCGCGCAGCACCGGATGACGGCTGTCGCGCGGCCACGCCGCGACATAGGTGACGATCAGCGGATCGCCGGGGAAAGCACGCCAGACCAAGCCCGGGCGCCGTGCCCGTAACGACCCCACACCCACCACATCGTCCCGGGACGGCAGCACCGAAACCATCTGGGCATGGCCGAGCACACTGTCGCTGAGCCTCATCCGCACGCCCCGCGCGCGGAGCTCGTCGAGCAGCCTGTCGTGCAGTCCGGGAGCCACGTCGCGGGGAAAAAGGATCAGTTCGTGGCCGTCCAGCTCGTCCGGAGTCAGAATCGAGGCGCCGGCCAGCGGATGGGTGGCCGACATCAGGATCCCGAGTTCCTCGGCGGCCACGGGTCGCCGGACGAAGGCGGCAGGCAGCTGGACCGGTGCCCGGAGCAGCGCCAGATCCACTGCGCCCGCGGCCAGCAGCTCGGCCTGCTCGGTAGTGGTACCGCTGGTCAGGACCGTCCGGGCACCCGGGACCGCAGCCCGCGCCAGTTCGCCGATCCGGGTGGGTAACCAGGGCGGTGCGCCGTTGACCAGCCCGAGACGCAAGCGCGGATCGTCGACGCCGCCCGCCCGCCGGGCCGACCGGACCGCCTCGTCGGCGGCGCGCAACACCGCACGACCCGATACCAGCAGGGCCGCTCCCGCCGGGGTCAATTCGGTCCGGCGGCCGCGCAGCACCAGGGGCGTACCGAGCTCCCGTTCCAGTACCTTCAGCTGCTGGCTCAGGGTGGGCGTGGTGATGAACAAGCGGTCGGCGGCGCGACCGAAATGCAGTTCCTCGGCGAGTACGACGAAGTACCGCAGCTGCCGCAGTTCCATCCGCGCCGCGCTACCGAGTGCGCCGCGATCCGGTGTCGCACCGCGGCAGCGGATCGAGGCCGCCGCCGCACGCCGGACACGAAGACGGCACCGGACCGCCGGGATTCGGCGCGCCGATCACCAACCGCGTTCGGCCAGCCGATGCGGCTGCGGGATCTCGTCGACATTGATACCGACCATCGCCTCACCCAGCCCGCGCGACACCTTGGCGAGCACATCGGGGTCGTCGTAGAACGTGGTCGCCTTGACGATCGCGCTCGCGCGCTGGGCCGGGTTGCCGGACTTGAAGATGCCCGAACCGACGAAAACGCCCTCGGCGCCGAGCTGCATCATCATGGCCGCGTCGGCCGGGGTGGCGATACCCCCGGCGGTGAACAGCACGACGGGCAGTTTCCCGGTTTCGGCGATCTCCTTCACCAGTTCGTAGGGCGCCTGGAGTTCCTTGGCGGCGACGAACAGTTCATCGGTGGGCAGGGAGGCCAGCCGGGTGATCTCCTGCCGGATCTTACGCATATGCGTGGTGGCGTTGGAGACATCGCCCGTGCCCGCCTCGCCCTTGGAGCGGATCATGGCCGCGCCCTCGGTGATCCGGCGCAGCGCCTCACCGAGATTGGTGGCGCCACAGACGAACGGCACCGTGAAGTTCCACTTGTCGATGTGGTTGGCGTAGTCGGCGGGGGTGAGGACCTCGGATTCGTCGATGTAGTCGACGCCGAGGCTCTGCAGCACCTGGGCCTCCACGAAATGCCCGATCCGGGCCTTGGCCATCACCGGGATGGAGACCGCTTCGATGATCCCGTCGATCATGTCCGGATCGCTCATCCGGGACACCCCGCCCTGAGCGCGGATATCGGCCGGTACCCGTTCGAGCGCCATCACCGCGACGGCGCCGGCATCCTCGGCGATCTTGGCCTGGTCGGGGGTGACGACGTCCATGATCACCCCGCCCTTGAGCATCTCGGCCATACCGCGCTTCACGCGGGCGGTACCGGCCTCGCGGGTCGCGTCGGGGGTCTGGGTGGTCTCGGGCGTGGTCACGGCAGCTCCTGTGTCTGTTGCCAGGTGGGGATCGTCGATGAACACCACGATTCTAGGTGGGGCGACAAACCGGCTTCATAGCCAGTTGGCGCACACTGGCCTGGCCGCGACCTGCGATCGACCGGCGAGCTCCGGCTACTGGACCGGAAAACGGCGCCGCCGGACCGGTTGGACACCGGCCCGGCGGGGCGCTGCGAACCGATTCAGATCGGATCGACCACCAGCAGCTTCGCCCAGTACTCGGCGGCGCCGGGACCCAGAATCGGCAACAGATAATCGAACAGGATGTAGGACACGTACTCACCTCCACACACCGAATCGACATATTCTCGGCGTGTCAAACCGTCTGCGACCCTATCACGCCGGTGAGCCCGGTCACATTCACCGGATGGAGCGGACCTCCGGATCGCCCGCGGCGTCGGCCGCGGCCGAGGCTTCCGCGAGCAGTTCGTCCAACTGGTACGGATACACCATCTCACCTGCGGCGACCTGGGCCCTGATCTCGTCCGGGCCGCACCACCGGTTACCGGTGATGGAGCGTTGCTCGACATAGGTCAGATCCGTCGCCGCGGGTTCGAATCGCGGTACCCGTAGCGCGAAGAACAGTTCCTCGGACCGGATCAGATCGCCGTTGAAGGGGAAGACCGCCACCCGCCGCCAGATCGGGCCGCGCAGCGCGGCCGGATCGGCGGTGAGCCCGGTTTCCTCGTACACCTCGCGCACCGCGGCTTCGCGCAAACTCTCCCCCGGTTCCACCCCGCCGCCGACGGTGAACCAGAAGGACACCTCCGGGGCCAGCGGATCGTGGCCGCGCATGAGCAGGATCCGATCCTGTTCGTCGAGCAGGGCCACCCGCGCCGAGACCCGCGTGGTGTCGACCTCCAGTCCGGTGGAGGCCGCGGGAGTGGCCCGCTCGGCGATCTCGAAATAGGTCGGCATGGGGGCCGTACCGCCGAGGTGCAGCCAGCGCACCGGGCGGCGGGTGCGCAGGGCCAAGGTGTCGCGCACGGCGTCGTTGTGGAAGCGGCGGGCGATGAGCACCCGGGCTTCGGCATCGGCCAATTCGGCTACCTGCTGGGTCGGTAGCTCGGCGATATCGACGGCCGACAGGGCGGCCGCCAGCTGGTTCTCCACGGTTTCCCGGTCTTCGCGGCCGGTGCGCTCGGCGCGGTCGGCCAGGGCGGTGAGCCGCCGGGCGGACTCGGCCGTATCGGGCTCCGGGGCGGCGTGCGCGCCGGACAGCGAGGTCGCCACCGCCCGGGCCACCACGGCCCGGCGGGCCAGCGCCGCCTCCAGCGCGTGCCAGGCCAGATCGGTGCGCACATGCAAGCGGTCGAGCCGGTTGGCGGTGGAATAGGCCCACACCCCGAGTGCGACCACGAGGGCGGCGGCGAACGCGAGAACGAGAACCGTGGTCGCGGAGAAGGTGATCATCCGGCCACCCGCACCCGCAGATCGCCGACCACCACGGTTTCGTAGACCCGCAGGATCTGTTCGGCCACCACCGGCCAGTCATAGGTGCCGACCACCTGGGTCGCCGTACGCACCAGATCGCCGCGCCGGGCCTCGTCGGTGAGCACCGTGTCCAGGGCATCGGCCAGAGCCGTTGCGTCACCGATCGGCACCAGCAACCCGGCGGCGCCGTCGCGCAGTACCCGCCGGAAAGCGTCCAATTCACTGGCCACCACGGCGGTCCCGGCGGCCATGGCCTCGATGAGGATGATCCCGAAACTCTCCCCACCCAGATTCGGTGCCACGTAGACATCGGCGCTGCGCATGGCCGAGGCCTTCTCCGCGTCCGAGACCTGGCCGAGGAAACGCAGGTGCCGGGCGAGCGGACCGGCCTCCCGGCGCAGGCGTTCCTCGTCACCGCGACCGACGACCAGGACCTCTACCTCGGGATGCCGCGCGACGAGGGCCGGCAGCGCCCCCAGCAGGACCTGCATCCCCTTACGCGGCTCGTCGTATCGTCCGAGGAACAGGACGGTGCCGCCCGGTCGCGGATAGCCGGGCAGCCGCGGGGCGCGGGCGAACGCCTGCACATCGACCCCGTTCGGGATCTCCACCGCGTCGGAACCGAGTGCCTCCACCTGCCAGCGGCGGGCCAGTTCCGATACCGCGATCCGGCCACTGATCTTCTCGTGATAGGGCCGCAGCACACCCTGAAATGTCGCCAGTATCAGGGATTTCGTGGTGGAGGTGTGGAAGGTGGCCACAATCGGTCCCTCGGCGATCTTCAGGGCCAGCATGGACAGACTGGGCGCGTTGGGTTCGTGGATGTGCAGGACATCGAACTCGTTGCTCTCGATCCACCGGCGGATCCGGGTGTAGGCGGTCGGCCCGAAGGAGAGCCGGGCCACCGAGCCGTTGTACGGGATCGCCACCGCGCGCCCGGCCGAGACGACGAAATCGGGAAGCTCGGTCGTCTCGGAGGCGGGCGCCAGCACACTCACTTTGTGACCGCGTTCCAGGAAGACCTGCGCGAGCTCCACCACATGCGCCTGCACGCCGCCCGGTACGTCGAACGAGTAGGGACAGACCATGCCGATTCTCATGGGGCGCGGTCTCCACCGGCTTCGATCGAATACGTCTCGCGCCGTGCCTGTTCGGCGTGGATACGGTCCAGCCGGGCCTCGGACAGATCCGTTTCCCACAGCGGCTGCAACATATGCCAGTCGGCCGGATGCTCGGCGATACCGGCGGCGAAACAATCCGCCAGGGCCTGCGTCGCGGCCGCGACACCGTCCGTGACGTCCAGGGGTTCCCGGGTACGGACCACCCAGCCCTCACGGCCGCGGTCGTCCACGGTGAACGAGACGTGTACCGGCATGAGCGCGGCACCGGTTTCCACGGCCAGCGCGGCCGCTCCGGCGGGCATCCACGTCCGTTCACCGAAGAAGGTGACCGGGACACCACGACCGGTGAGGTCGCGCTCCCCCATCAGGCAGACGATCTTGTTGTCGCGCAACCGCTGCGCGAGCGTGGTGAACGGCGGCTGTTCGCCGCCGGTCAGCGGGAACACCTCGAAGCCGAGACTCTCCCGGTAGGCGACGAACCGTTCGAACAGCGATTCCGGTTTCAGCCGTTCCGCGACGGTGGTGAATGTCCCGTAGTTCTGGACCAGCCAGGTACCGGCCATATCCCAGTTACCCGAATGGGGCAGGACGAACACCACGCCGCGACCGCGGGCCAGCGCGGCGTCCAGGTGTTCCAGGCCGGTCACCACGATTCGGCCCGACCGCACCAGTTCGGCGTGATCCATCGTCGGTAACCGGAACGCCTCCCGCCAGTAGCGGGCGTAGGAACGCATACTCGCCCGGACGAGTTCGTCGGATACGGCTTCCGCGGGCATCCCGACCACCCGGGCCAGATTGCGGCGCAACTGGACCGGTCCGCCCTTACGGGCCGCGAAATCCGCACCCCGGTCGAACAGTGTGCGCGCCGCCCGATCCGGGAGGGCGCGCACCAGCCGCCAGCCCGCGGCGTATCCGCGATCGCTCGCGTTCGCCCGCCACCCGCTCACGACGGCCGCTCCGTTCCCTTGTCGTTCGTGCTACCCAGGATCTCGCGGGCCCCGGGCGAGTTGCGTACCGCCAGCACCCGCTGGCCCACCGTCACGATGCTGAGGACGGCCAGGACCCACATCGCCACGTGTACGGCCCAGGCGAGCCATCCGATCCCCCAGTACCCGCCGATCCCGGTGAGCCCGGCCCCCACCAGCACGATCACCAGCCGGTCCGGGCGTTCGATCAGGCCCCCGTCGGCGGACAGTCCGCTGGCCTCGGCCCGGGCCTTGGCGTAGGAGATGACCTGCGAGGTCACCAGGACGACCAGCGTGGCCACGAACAGCGGCCTGCTCTGTTCGTGGTAGACCGCCCACCAGGCCAACGAACCGAAGATGGCGCCGTCGGCGACGCGGTCGCAGGTCGCGTCGAGCACCGCCCCGTAGCGGGTCCCACCGCCCCGGGCCCGGGCCATCGCGCCGTCGAGCATGTCGAACATGACGAACAGCCAGATGAGCATGGTTCCCCAGAACAAATGCCCGGTGGGGAACAGCGTGACCGCGGCGGCGATCGAGGCGGCGGTGCCGATGAGGGTGACCGCGTCGGGGGTCAGGCCGGTGCCGACCAGTGCCCTGCCCAGCGGCGCGGTGGCCTTGGCGAAGGTCGCCCGGCCGAAGATGCTCAGCACCTACCCCTCCTGCTCTGCCCGGCGGGTCACCCGCACCCGCCCGGATCCGGCGCGCGACCGCAGCACGGCGTCGCTCATCTACGCTTCCTCCCAGGCCGACGCGAGCAGCGCCCGGGTCTCGCGCAGCAGCTGCGGCATCACCTTCGCGCCCCCGATCACGGTGATGAAGTTCGCGTCACCACCCCAGCGCGGAACAATGTGCTGGTGCAGGTGGTCGGCGAGCGAGCCGCCCGCGACACCGCCCAGGTTGAGTCCGACATTGAAGCCGTGCGGCCGGGACACCTTCTTCATCGTCCGGATGGCCCGCTGCGTGAACTCCATCAGTTCGGTGGATTCGGCGGCGGTGAGATCCTCGAGGTTCGCGACCCGGCGATAGGGCACCACCATCATGTGCCCCGGGTTGTAGGGGTACAGGTTCAGCACCGCGTACACCTGCTCGCCGCGGGCGATGACCAGACCGTCCTCGTCGGACATGGTGGGGATATCGGTGAACGGATGCCCGGTCGCGCCCTTGGGGGCCGTGGTGGCGGCCTCCGCGATATAGGACATCCGGTACGGCGTCCACAGCCGCTGCAACCGGTCCGGTTCGCCCGCTCCGCGATCCACGATCTCGCCGGACCGCTCCGGGGTCGCGCCCGACTCCTCGGTCAGCTCGTCCGGCGCCGTGCGCTCACTCATGCTCCATACCCTTTCCCCGCCCGGACGGACCCGGTGTCACTCGGGCGCACCGCCTTCGCTGTCCACCAGGGCGCGAACCGTATCCGCGGTGGGCGAGGAATTGTCGCGGCGGCGGATCCACTCCGCGACCACTCGCACCGCATCGTCCACCGGCACCCCGTTGACCTGGGTGCCGTCCCGGAACCGGAAGCTCACCGCGCCGGCCTCCACATCCCGCGCGCCGGCCAGCAGCATGAACGGCACTTTCTGCGCGGTGTGGTTGAAGATCTTCTTCTGCATCCGGTCGTCACCGCGATCGACCTCGGCCCGGACCCCGGCCGCGCGCAGCCGCGTCACCACCGCGTCCAGGTGCGGGACGAAGGTATCGGCCACCGGGATGCCGACGACCTGTACCGGCGCCAGCCAGGCCGGGAACGCACCCGCGTAATGCTCGGTGAGGACGCCGAAGAAACGTTCGATCGAGCCGAACAGGGCCCGGTGGATCATCACCGGCCGCTTCTTGGTGCCGTCGGAGGCGGTGTACTCGAGCTCGAACAGGTCCGGTTCGAAGAAATCCAGCTGGATGGTCGACATCTGCCAGTTGCGGCCGAGCGCGTCGCGGGTCTGCACCGAGATCTTCGGACCGTAGAAGGCGGCGCCCCCGGGATCGGGCACCAGTTCCAGGCCGGACGCCTCCCCCACCTGGCGCAGGGTCTCGGTGGCCTCGTCCCACAGTTCGTCCGAGCCGACGTACTTGTCCGGGTCCTTGGTGGACAGTTCCAGGTAGAAATCGTCCAGACCGTAGGCCTTCAGCAGGTCGAGCACGAACCGCAGGGTGCCGGTCAGTTCCTCGACCACCTGCTCCTGGGTGCAGTACAGATGCGCGTCGTCCTGGGTGAAACCGCGGGCCCGGGTCAGGCCGTGCACGACCCCGGACTTCTCGTACCGGTACACCGAACCGAATTCGAACAGCCGCAGCGGCAGCTCCCGGTACGACCGGCCCCGGGACCGGTAGATCAGGTTGTGCATCGGGCAGTTCATCGGCTTGAGGTAGTAGTCCTGCCCCGGCTTGCGCACGGTGCCGTCCTCGTTGAGTTCGGCGTCCAGGTGCATGGGCGGGTACATCCCGTCGGCGTACCACTCGAGGTGCTTGGAGGTCTCGAACAGATGCGCCTTGGTGATGTGCGGGGTGTTGACGAACTCGTAGCCCGCCGCCACATGCTGCTGACGCGAGTAGTCCTCCATCTCCTTGCGGATGATGCCGCCCTTGGGGTGGAACACCGGCAGACCCGAACCCAGTTCGTCCGGGAAGGAGAACAGGTCGAGTTCCAGGCCCAGTTTGCGATGGTCGCGCTTCTCGGCCTCGGCGAGCATGTGCAGATACTCGTCCTGCGCCTCGGCCGATTCCCAGGCGGTGCCGTAGATGCGCTGCAGGCCTTCCCGGTTCTGGTCACCGCGCCAGTACGCGGCCGAACTGCGGGTCAGTTTGAAGGCCGGGATGAACTTGGTGGTGGGTATGTGCGGACCGCGGCACAGATCGCCCCACACCCGCTCACCGGTCCGCGGGTCGAGATTGTCGTAGATGGTCAGCTCGTTCCCGCCGACCTCCATGACCTCCGGATCGTCGATCCCGGATTTGTCGCCGATCAGTTCGAGTTTGAACGGTTCCTTCGCGAGTTCGATCCGCGCCTGGTCCACCTCGACCACGCGGCGGGAGAACCGCTGCGCGCCCTTGACGATCTTCTTCATCCGAGACTCCAGCCTGGCCAGATCCTCGGGGGTGAACGGGCGCTCGACCCGGAAGTCGTAGTAGAAGCCGTCCTTGATCGGTGGGCCGATACCCAGCACGGCCTCGGGGAACTCCTGCTGCACCGCCTGGGCCAGCACATGGGCGGCCGAATGGCGGATCACGCTGCGGCCGTCCTCGGTGTCCGCGGCGACCGGGGTGACCTCGGTGTCGAGTTCCGGCGCCCAGGAGAGGTCGCGCAATTGTCCCGCGGCGTCGCGGACGACGACCACGGTATCGGGGCCCTTGGCCGGCAGGCCCGCCTCACGCACCGCGGCACCCGCCGTCGTCCCGGCAGGCACCCGGACGAGGGTGGCTGGGCTGCGGGGGGCTGTGGTGGTCACGGTGGCGCTCTCCTCGGGTATCTGTGTGGCCGATTACGGTTCGGCTCGTTCGGGCAACGGATCGCCCGCGTCATTCCGGCTCGTTCCGGTTCGGTGACGGCTCGATCCGTCTGTCGGTGACCGGGCACAGCCCGGCCGCGACCATGCTATCGGCACAGCCGGGAACGCGTGTCGATGGACCGGGCCAGGTCGCTCACCGTGCCCGCGCGAACGCCCGGCCGGTGCCGGGACCGGCTCCTCACCCCCGCCGCGCGTAGTCCGCGAGCAGCGCTTCACGCTCGTGGGGGCGGCGCTTGGGGCAGCTGACACATTTCTCGCAGCCCGGCGCCTCGTACACCAGGCAGCAGGAGGCACGTCGGACGAAGATGCGCCCGGCGACTTCGACGAAACGGGGTTCGGGCAGTGCCGTGCCGACCGCCTCGGCCAGCCGCCGGCCGATCGGGGGTTGCCCGGCGTCGACGGCCCAGCTCCCCACCACATCCGTGACCACCGCCCACAGCGCCGGTCCCCGGACCCCTGACACCGCGGTGAGGCGGTCGATCACCATGGTGAGGGTCTCCCGCAAGGCCACCGCGATATCGGCCTCGGTGGTCTCGATCCCGGAGTCCGCGCCGGCCACGTGCCACCCGGCCGCGTCGATCTCTACCCGTTCGACCGTCCCGTCGGCCCGCAGGGTCAGCAGGAGCCGGTCCAGGGTGGGTGCCGGAATCGGACGCCGCTGCGCCAGCGCCCGCACCACCTGTTCGACCAGCGCCGAGGCCGTCATACACCACCACAGCGTCGCGCTCACCCGCATCGAATCGGTACGCCAGGACGCGCCGAGATCCGCTATTCGAGCCGCCAGCCACGATTCGTCGGTGAGCATCCGGCCGCTCACCGGCGTCACGACATCAGGGGGCTGCGCAACCACTGCCAATCGACTCCGATCCAGTCACCGACCAATCCGAACGTCCCCAGTACCCACAGGGTCGCCACGACCAGCGCACACGTCGCCAGGAAGGCGATCACCTGCATGACCGGCCCGCGGGAGATATACCAGGCCATCCCGCGCCGGTACTTGTCCCGCAACCACACCAGCGCCCGCCGCGCCACCGCGAATTCGGTGGCCAGGATGCCGATACCGGCGAACACCAGTGCCCAGCCCGGGCCGGGGAACGGGATGGTGATCACCCCGACGACGAACACCGCGGTGCCGACGACCGCCACCCCGACCCGGTAGACGAGCTCGAGCGTAGGGCGTCGCGCGATCCGGTCCCGGTAGGCGCGCCAGAACGCGGGACCGGACCGGTGCCCGGACTCGGGTTCGGTGGCCTCCCCGGGCACACCGGCCTCGGCCGCGGGGCGATCCGCGACGGAATCGGAACGACTTTCCACGGGTACCAGCCTACGAGGCGCCGTGGGACGAGAGCGCGGACGTGACCCGCCCGGGACACCCGGACGGGCCACGTTCCGGCGCGTCACCGGGCGGACTGCGCCGGTTCCCGTTGTAACTGCGCCAGTAACTCGTCGTTGTCCTCGATGGGGGCGATGCCGTCGGGGCGCACTTCGATGACCCGTGCGCTGGCGATATCGAAGAACAGACCGGAGACGGTGACTCCGCGTTCGTCGGCGGCCCGGCGGACCGACGGATGCCGCCGCAGGTTCTCCAGCTGCACCGCGATATTGACCATGCTCAACTGCTCCACCGGACCGAAACCGGCGGCCTCGGCGGCGCGGCCGACCACATGCCCGGCCCGGTAGCTCTCCAGGCTCGGCCGGCCGTATTCGAGCCAGCGGTCGATGCCCGGACCCGCGGGTTCGCCGGAGTGCAGCGCACCCATGGCCCCACAGGAGGAGTGACCGCAGACCACCACGGATCGGACGTTCAGCTTCTCCAGCGCGAAGACCAGCGCCGCCTCCACCGACGCGTCACCGTGCTCGGGCACCAGATTGCCCACATTGCGCACGGTGAACAGATCACCCGGCCCGCTGTTGGTGATCACATTGGGCACGATCCGGGAATCCGAGCAGGTCAGGAAGAAGGAATCCGGATCCTGCCCGTCACGCAGCTCGTCCAGATGCGGCCGCACCAGATGCGCGTGGCTACGGTGGTAGGCCGCGATACCGCTGACCAGCGGATCACCATTGTCACCCGCACCGTTGGACGAACCGTTGCGATCCACCTGCCAGGGCCCGAGCACACCGTCGAGGGCCACCCGGCTCATACTGCGCGAGGGTGGGGCCACCTCCACGTTCGCCATCCGCGCGGCACCGATCTCCACGAAATCGACAGTGCCGCCGTTGCTCTCGTGCTGCCGCGCCCAATCGGTGATCGCGTCGTAGGCGGCGTGGTCGAGGAAGTCGACCGTCATCTCCACGGTCACCGGGATGCCCGGCGGGACCTTCGCGAAGGTGGACGACAGTTTGGGCAGCGACAGGAACGTGCACGATCCGTCGACCTGGATGAGCCAGCGATCGGTGCCGCCGAGCGGTTCGGCGGTGATGGTGACCCGGACGACCCGCCAGAGCAGGAGCGCGAAGGCCAGCGCCAAGCCGATGAGCACGCCTTCCAGCAGGTTCAGGAAGACCACCGACACCAGGGTGGCGACGTAGACGAGGAGGTCGCCGGTGCGGTGGGCGAGCCGGATATGCGCCAGTTTGACCAGCTGTACGCCGATGACGATGAGCAGGCCGGCCAGGGCGGCGAGCGGGATCTGCTCCACCAGCGAGGCAAGGGCCACGGAGAAGATCAGCAGCCAGACACCGTGCAGTACGGCCGAGGCGCGGCTGCGGGCACCGGCCGCGACGTTGGTGGAACTGCGGACGATGACACCGGTGACGGGCAGGCCGCCGAGCAGGCCGGACAGTACGTTCGCCGAACCCTGGCCGAGCATCTCACGGTCGAAATCGGCCCGCGGCCCGGTGTGCATCTTGTCGATCGCGACGGCCGACAGCAGGCTCTCCACACTGGCGATGAGCGCGAAGGTCAGGATCATCATCACAACCCCGGCCCAGTCGCTGCGGGGCAGTTCGGGCAGCCCGATCGCGTCGAACAGCGAACCGTCGATGGTGACCCGCTTGACGTCGAGCGAGAACATCAGCGACAGCACGGTGGCCACCACGATCGCGGCCAGGGCGCCGGGGACGACCCGGACCCGTTCCGGGAGGTACTTCCAGCCGAGCATGATGACGATGACGACCGCGCCGAGGAAGACGGCCGGCCCGTGCAGCGCTGCCAGCTGCGCGGGCAAATCGGTGATGTTGGTCCACGCGGTGCTGTTGGATTCACCACCGAGCAGTACGTGCAACTGTTGCAGTGCGATAGTGATGCCGATTCCGGCGAGCATGGCGTGCACCACCACCGGCGCAACCGCCAATGCCGCCCGGGCGATCCGGCTCAAGCCGAACAGGATCTGCAACACACCTGCCGCCGCGACGATGAAACAGGTTACGCGCCAACCGAACTGGTTGATCGATTCGGCGACGATCACCGTGAGGCCCGCGGCCGGGCCGCTCACCTGCAGAGCGGAGCCGCCGAGGGCGCCGGCGACCACACCACCGATCACCGCGGCGATGAGCCCGGCGGCCACCGGGGCGCCGGAGGCGATCGCGATACCGATGGACAGCGGTAGCGCGACGAGAAAGACCACGATCGAGGCCGGGACATCATGGCGCAGGATCGAGGTCAGCCAGGACGGGGTGGGTATGCGCCCGGACCCGGCGGGCTCGCGCCCGTCCGGGCCCGAACCAGGAACTGATTCTGGGGAATTCGTGCTCTGGGTGCCCATCGTTCTCCTTCGCCGACTCGGCACGGGCCAGGTCGGTTGACGATCATCGTGTCCGCTCGGACACAGACCGCGAACCGGCAACTCGCGGTGAAGTGGGTACTCGGCACACCAACGGGCCGAGTTGTAAACCGTTGCCATGGTAAGGGTAATGACTTATCAAAGCCTGAGAAGGCACCCCCACCGCTGGCGATAATGCGCGCGACCATATCGGCCCGATCCCGTTATGACCGACGTCACTGCCGGAACCACTTGTCCCGCAGGGGATCATGACTCGGTCGGGAGCACCGGAACGGATGGCCGCAGCCATGCTCACACCGTCCCCATCGACGCCGGTTCACACTGCAATTGGGCCAGTAACCCGTCCGAGTCCTCGATGGAAGCAATCCCGTCCACACCCACCTCGATCAGCCGAGCACTGGCGATATCGAAGAACAGACCGGAGACGGTGAGTCCACGCTCCTCGATCGCTCGGCGGACCGATGGATGCCGCCGCAGGTTCTCCAGCTGGACCGCGATGTTCACCATGCTCAGCTGCTCGACCGGACCGAAACCGGCCGACTCCGCCGCGGCGCCCACCACGTGTCCGGCTCGATAACGCTCCAGGCTCGGCCGGCCGTACTCGAGCCACCGGTCGATACCCGGACCCGCCGACTCACCCGAGTACAGGGCGCCCATGGCCCCGCAGCACGAATGGCCGCAGACCACCACCGTACGAACACTGAGTTTCTCGAGTGCGAAGACCAGCGCCGCCTCCACCGAGGCGTCGTGCTCGGGCACCAGATTGCCCACATTGCGCACCGTGAACAGATCACCCGGCCCACTGTGGGTGATCACATTGGGTACGATCCGGGAATCCGAACAGGTCAGGAAGAAGGATTCCGGATCCTGCCCGTCACGCAGCTCGTCCAGATGCGACCGCACCAGATGCGCACGGCTGCGATGGTAGGCGGCGATACCGCTGGCCAGCGGATCACCATTGGCGCCCTGCCCCTTCGACGAACCGTTGCGATGCAACCGCCACGGCCCGAGGACATCGGCGAGCGCGACCCGGCCCATCCCCCGCGACGGCGGAGCATCGTGCGCGTTCGCCATCCGCGAGGTACCGATCTCCACGAAATCGACGGTGCCACCGTTGCTCTCGTGCTGCCGCGCCCAATCGGTGATGGCGTCGTGGGCGGCATGATCGAGGAAGTCCACGGTGAGTTCCACCGTCACCGCGACCCCCGGCGGGACCTCGGCGAAGGTGGTGGACAGTTTCGGCAGGGAAAGGAAAGTACAGGAGCCGTCGATCCGCACGAGCCAGCGATCGGTGCCGCCGATCTGTTCCGCCGTCACCGCGACCCGCACGATCCGCCAGACCAGCAGCGCGAAGGCCAGCGCCAAACCGATCAGCACCCCTTCGAGCAGGTTCAGGAAGATCACCGTCACCAGCGTGGCGATGTAGACGAGGAGATCGCCGGTGCGGTGCGCGAGCCGGATATGCGCCAGTTTGACCAGCTGCATCCCGATGACGATCAGCAGGCCGGCCAGCGCGGCGAGCGGAATCTGCTCCACCAGCGACACCAGGGCCACCGAGAACACCAGCACCCACACACCGTGCAGGATCGCCGAGGCCCGGCTGCGGGCGCCCGCGGCCACATTGGTGGAACTGCGCACGATAACGCCCGCGACGGGCAAACCGCCGAGCAACCCGGTCAGGACGTTCGCCGATCCCAGGCCGATCATCTCGCGATCCAGGTCCGTCCGCGGCCCGGTGTGCATCTTGTCGACCGCGACGGCCGACAGCAGACTCTGCACACTGGTGATCAGCGCTACGGTGAAGATCATCATGACAACGGCGGCCCAATCACCGTGCGGCAGTTCGGGCAACATGATCGCGTCGAACAGTGAGCCGTCGAGCGCGACCCGCTTCACATCCAGCGACAACACCACGGAAAGCCCGGTGGCCACCACGATGGCCACCAGTGCCCCGGGCACCACCTTGACCCGGGCGGGCAGGCGATTCCAGCCCAGCATGATGACGATCACGGCCACGCCGAGCAGCGCGGCGGGGCCGTTCGCGGAGGCGAGCCGGCCCGCCAGGCCGGTGATGTTCTCCCATGCGGCGCTGCCGGATTCACCACCGAGCAGTACATGAACCTGCTGGAGCGCGATGGTGATGCCGATCCCCGCGAGCATGGCGTGCACCACCACCGGCGCCACCGCGAGCGCCGCCCGGGCGACCCGGCTCAAGCCGAACAGGATCTGCAACACACCTGCCGCCGCGACGATGAAACAGGTTACGCGCCAGCCGAATTGATGAATCGACTCGGCGACGACAACGGTGAGGCCGGCCGCCGGGCCGCTCACCTGCAGGGCGGAGCCGCCGAGCACACCGCCCACGACACCGCCGACGACGGCGGCGATGAGACCGGCGGCCACCGGGGCGCCGGAGGCGATCGCGATACCGATGGACAGCGGTAGCGCGACGAGGAAGACCACGATCGAGGCCGGAACATCATGGCGCAGGATCGAGGCCGGGACCAGCGAGCGTAAGCGGGATCCGGACCCGGCCGTGGCTACGGACGAGCCCGGTCCAGGCGGTGACGCATGGGCATTCGGGATCTTGGTTGCCATTGGTCTCCTTCGCCGACTCGGCACGAGCCGAGGTCGGTTGACGATCAACATGTCCAGTCGGGCACAGACCGCGAACCGGCATCTCGCGGTGAAGCAGGTCCTCGGCACGGCAACGAGCCGAGTTTCAAACCGTCGCTATGGTATTGGTAAAGCCTTAGCAAAGCTTAAGAACTGGACCTCGTGTTCGCGGCGGTGCCACCACACAGGCCGAACCGCGGCGATCCCGCCCTCGGAACCACATCGAACCAGCAGACTCGACTACCAGAATACTGTTGAAAACCCATGCAGGACAGCTGATCGAAGATCGGCGAACAGCGATCGGGCGAACCCTTCCGATGCGCCGTCACAATCATGCCCGTGGCGTCCCATCGATATGGGATGCCACAGTCCAGCTCCACACATAGTAAAGAACTACCCAAGCTCAGCAATAGAGGTTTCGAGACGAAAATGACAATCGCTACCCAAACGATACGTGTCATTGAGAGGCGGTGATGTCCGGCGCCGCGGAAGCACCATCGGGTGACCGAGCCGGCGACACGCGCATCCCATCAATGAATCGACATGACTCTATCGAACAAAGCTGAGCTCTGAACAGCGAAAACGCAATATTCACCGCGCCCCGGCCACAACGGACCGCAGGACCACGGTGGTGCGGCCGGAGCGCACCACCGCCGACCCGGTAGCAGCCGGGACGACCGGCGGAACACCGCCACCCGGGGCAGCGCGGCGGTATTCTCATCGGCGTGTCGGACCGGGGTATCGAGTACACACCAGATGCGGACGATCCCAAACGTATCCGGCTCACTTCCGGCCTACCGGAAGGGGTTTCGCGCGCGGAGATCTCCTACCGCGTGGTGGGCGGTCTGCGCGGCACCCGGGAGGTGCGCCGCTCGACCGCCGAGTTCGCCCACCTGCGCACCACCGCCGACAGCGACTACGATGACATCCCCTCCCCGGCCGGCCCGCCGATGACCGGCCCCGGGCCTGAGCCGGGCCGGCCGCGCTCGCGGGCTACTCCGCCAGGCTGTCCAGCGACTCCAGATCCGCGACTGCCTGCAGGATCCGCTCGAAGTTGGCGAGGCTGATATCGCGGGGCTGCATATCGGGCTGCATCCGGCCCTGCCCGAGGGTGCCGACCCAGGCGAAAACGCCCTGGAAGGTCTGCTGCCGGTACTGCAACCACGCGGCGTCGAACGCAAGCGCCGCGCCACCCGCGGCCCGCAACCGGTCGAGGTAGTACTCCAGTAGGTCGCGCTCCCATTCCCGGCGTTGTTCCACGGTCAGCGCGGACATGATCGCGTACGCGAAATCGGCGGCCCAGTTCCCGCGCAGGGTGCACTGCCAGTCGTAGAGGCCCATCCGGCCGTCACCGGTGACGTACCAGTTGCCCGCGTGCACATCGGCGTGCAGCAGGGTCTGCGGGGCGCGCTCGTGCAGCGCCATGGCGCGGAAGAGGCCGGGCCACAGCTCGTCCTGCCGGTCACGCAGTTCCGGCGGGATCACCTCGGCGCCGCGCACGAGCCCGGTGCGGAACATCCGGCCGGTATTGATCATATTGTTCATGGTGGTGTGCCACTGCGCACCGGTGAGCAACCAGCCGAAATCACTGCGCAGCCGCGGGCTGTCCCAGTACGCGCCGTGATAGATCGCCAGCTGCCCCACCATGTCCTCGGCCATCGCCTTGTCCAGCACCCGGGTGAGCGGGTTGCCGAAGGTGGCGCCCTTGGTGGCGACGACATCCTCGAGCACGAACAACGAGCGGAAGGACCGCGGATCGAAGGCGGCGTGATACGCCCAGGGCGCCTCCAGCTCGAGTTCGGGCCGGATGTGGCGATAGAAACCGGACTCGTTCCCCAGCAGTTGGCACAGCCCGCATACCACCCGCATCGTCAGTGCCGCAGTGGATTTCGTGAACAGCTCGGTCGGCAGACCGGCCGCCACCCCGGCCTCGTTGTACCGGACGGTGAGTCCCCGTCGCGACGAGGTGCCGTTACTGCCCTCGGTGAGCGTGAACGACTCCACCCGAGCGTGCGGATGCTGCGCGCACAACGCGGCGGTGAGCCACTGTTCGGTCAGCAACTCGGGCGCGGCGGGTACCTCGGCGAGTTCGGTGGGCGCCGTCCTGCGGATCACATCCCGCAGGTAGTACCCCGCGATCCGCGTGGTGAGCCCTACCGCCCTGCCCTTTTCCCGAACCGACACCTCGACCACCCGGACCCTTCACACATCGAAACTCTGCGATCTGCACGATAATCGGTGCGCCGGGCAGCGCGTTCCCCCCTGTGGCGACGGCCGCCGAACACCGGATCGGCGTGACACCGGCCCGGCAGGGCGAGCTCCGGTGCCGCGGTCCTACACGGTCGCGGGCCGCAGCGGCGCGGACGCGGGGAACGCGACCGGCAGCGCGGTGAGTGACCGGTGGAACGGCCCCGGGCGCCAGGTCAGGTCGTCGGCAGATACACCGAGCCGGATCTCCGGCAGCGCGTCCAGCAACTGATCGATGGCGTCCTGGGCCACCAGGTAGGCCACCGATTTCGCCGGGCAGGCGTGCGGTCCGATACTCCACGACAGATGCGAGCGGTTGTCGGTGTAGGCGCCGGTATCGATCGCGGGATCGCTGTTGCAGCCGGCCATACTGATCACCACCGGTTGATGCGCCGGCAGCCACACCCCGTCGATGAGGATCGGCTGCCGGGGGAACGAGACCGAATAATTGGACAGCGGCGGATCGGTGAACAGCACCTCGTCCAGCGCGTCCCGGGTGGACAGGCTGCCGCCCAGGATGCCGCCCGCGAAACGTTCGTCGGTGAGCATCAGCCGCAGGGTGTTGACGATCAGGTTCTGCAGCGGTTCGATCCCCGCACCGTAGAAGCTCAGGACCTGGTGCAACATCTCCGCGTCGTCCAGGCCGGCCGGATCCGCCAGCAGCCGGGTGACCACGTCGTCACCCGGTGCGGCCCGCTTCAACCCGACCAGATCCGCCATGGCCCGGGCGAACATCGTATTGCCGGCGTCCGCGTCGACACCCTCGAACATCGCGGCCATCCCGGCCGCGGCCCGCTGGCCGATCTCGGCCGGGCATCCCAGCATGCTGTTCACCACCGCGAAGGTCAGCGGAAACGCGTACTGACCGATGAGTTCGGCGGATCCGGTGCCGCAGAAGCTGTCGATCAGCGGGATCGCGATCTGTTCGACGGTGCTGTGCATCGCGAAGAGATCCACGCCGTCGATCCCGGCGACCGTCGCCCGGCGGTAGCGCGCATGCTCGGAGCCGGTGCTGCGGATGGCGGCCGGACGCCACTCCAGCATCGACCGCACCGGGCAGTCCCGGGGGACGTCCTGCTGCCAGATCCGGGAATCCGCGGGGAAGTGCTCGGGATCGTTCAGGATCCGCAACGCGGTGTGGTAGCCGATGACCAGGGTCGCCGGGACCCCGGGCGCCAGTTCGACCGGTACCAGCGAGCCGTACCGCCGCCGCATGTCCTGATAGGCACGCTGCGGCGTGGTGGCGATCTCGTCGGAGTACAGGGGGACACGAGGCCCGGCGCTGTTCTGGGGTGAGCCGAGGGCGGCCGGGATCCCCGGGAGCGCGGTGGGACGTGCGGAATTCACAGAGTTCTCCAGTCACGGCGATGGCTACTCGACGCCCGGTGCGACTCGACCGAAGTCCCGGCAACGTCAGGGACGCGAGATTACCTGGCGCACGGCGGTTCTGCGTTCCTGGGTGGGCGCCGCACCCAGCGCGGCGGGCCGCCGTCGCGCGCCGGCCGGCGCGGTGTCAGCCGAACAGGGCGGTCAGCGCGGCGCGATCCACTTTGCCCCGCGGCGTCCGCGGCAGCCGGTCCACCACCCGCACTCGATCCGGCATACTCGGGGCCGGCAGCACCGCTCGCAGCCGCCGCCGGATCTCCTCGGGTCCGGGCGCGTCGCCCGTGACGACAACGGCGGCCACCGGCACCTGTCCCCAGCGCGGGTCGGCGAGTCCGACGCAGGCGGCCTCGGTGACCCCGGGGATCGCGGTCAGCGCGGCCTCGACCGCCGCCGGCTCCACATTCAATCCGCCCCGGATGAGCATTTCGCCGTCGCGACCGAAGAGCCGTAACCTGTTGCCCGCCAACGCTCCTCGGTCACCGACCGAGAACCAGCCATCGACCGGGCCGTCCACCACGCCGTCCTCGGTCAGATACCCGGTGAAGACCATATCGCTGCGTACATGGACCAGACCGTCACGGATCTCCGCCTCGACCCCGTCGAACAGCTCCCCCGCCGCACTGTCGTCGGTATCGCCGAGACCGCGATCGAACGAGACGAAACTCAGTTCCGAGGCCCCGTAGAAATGAGTGAGCGCGGCATTCGGCAGTACCTCCCGCAGGGCCGCCCGGCCCGGCCGCGGCCAGCGCGCCGCCGAGGAGAGCACCTCACGCACACTGCCGACCGGCCCCGCGCCCGAACGCACCACATCCCAGGCGATGGCGGGGACCGAGTACAGGTGGGTGGGGTCATCGGCCAGCGCCACGGTGACGGGCCGCAGATCGACCGTCGCGCCCCGGGTCAGCGCGTGCAGCGCGCCGTAGAGGAAATGCGTGTGATCGAGTACGCCCGGCGTCGAGACCCGGTCTCCTCTGCCGATATCGAAGGTCGCGTCGGAGCGGTCCAGGGTCGCCGCCCACGATCGCTGATCCCGGACGAACAGTTTGGGTTCACCGGTGGTGCCGGAGGTGATCCCCACCAGTAGTTCGCTTCCGGGACCCGCGCGCCCGCACGGCCCGTCCGATTCCAGTTCCGCCGCGGTGCGGATCGTGCCCGTCCAGCCCAGCCGGCGCAGCAGCCGATGATGGCCGGGGGCGGCGCACACCTGCGCGGGACGGGACAGCGTCAGGACCCGGTCCAGCTGCCGCGGCAGCAGATGGCGGTGCAGCAGCACCACACCGACCCCGGCGTACATCGCCGCCGCCACGGTGACCAGTGAGCCGATATCGGACGTGGGCAGTACCGCCACCCGATGCGTGCCGCCCAGACCGGCGGCGGTACGGGTGACCCGCTCCAGGAATTCGCCGTAGGTGGCCTGTTCGCGGGCGGCGACGACGGCGGTCGCCGCCGGATCCCGGGCGGCCTGCCGTGCGATCCGCTCGGCGAGCAGTTCAGTCATCGTCGACTCCGCGGGCGGCCAGCGCGTCGCCCATCGCGTCGGCGGTGCGCAGCGCCCGGACCAGCACCGGCGTGGCCAGGGCGGTCACCGACCACTGCAGTCCCCGCGCGCGCCGGGCGTCCGCCACCTCCCGGACGATGCCGGCCAGCAGCGGCACACAGCGGATCGCCAGCGCCAGCAGCAGGCCGATACGTTCGGGGTCGACGCCGAGACGGCGCAACGGGCCGAGCCCCCTGGTGACGGCGTCCAACATATCGGTGACCCGGGTCGTCAAGGTGACCAGCGCGGCCAGCGCCACCGAGATCAGCAGCAGCCCGCACACCACCGTGGCACGCGCGGGCGAGGTCGTCAGGACCTGGACCACCGCGATGAACACCAGCATCCACACCACCGGCCGCAGCTGGGCCAGCGCCACCCGCCACGGGATCCGGGCGAGCGCGAACACCACGGCGACGCCGAGCGCGACGCCCCCCACCTGCGCGGGAGTCCGCACGAGCACGGTCGCCGCCACGATGACCGCGACAAGCGACAGCAGTTTCACCCCGGCGGGCATCCGGTGCAGGAGCGAGTGACCGGGAAGGTACAGCCCGATCACTCGATCAGCTCCCGGTAGGCGGGGACGGCCGCGGCGGGGGTGCCGTCGAAGACCACCGCGCCCTCGTCGACGACGATTACCCGTTCGAAACTGTCCAGCAGTCCGAGCTGATGGGTCACCACGATCACCTGCTGGTCCACCGAATCGAGCGCCGCGGCGACGGCGCGGGCGTTGCGCAGGTCCAGCAGGGTGGTCGGCTCGTCGGCGACGATCACCTCCGGGCGCCGGATGAGGACGGCACCCAGCGCCAGCAACTGTTTCTGTCCGCCGGAGAGCAGATGGGACGGATGGTCGGCGTGGGCGGCGAGGCCGAAGCGGTCCAGTATCTCGGCCACTCGCCCGGCGATCTCCGGTTTGCTCAGGCCCGTCCGCCGCAGCGAGAACGCCAGATCCTCGGCGACCGTCGGCATGACGATCTGGGAGTCGGGATCGGTGAACACGAATCCCACCTTGCGACGGACCCGGGCACCTTTCTTCGAGGCGTCGACACCGTCCACGGTGACGGTGCCCGAGGTCGGGGTCAGCAGGCCGTTGATCATCCGGGCCAGGGTCGATTTCCCGGACCCGTTGGCGCCGATGATTCCGACCCGGCGCTCGGTGATCCGCAGATCCACTGCACGCAGGACCCGGCGCTCACCGTAGCGGTGGCTCACCGCATCGAAGACGATTTCGCTCATTGCATCCGCTCCACGAGTACCGCGATACCCTGACCACCGCCGATGGCACAGGCCGCCAGTCCAAGGGCAGGCCCGTCCGGCCGTAACATCTGACTCGCCAGCCGCACCAGCAGGACCGCGCCCGAGGCGCCCCAGGGGTGGCCCATGGCGATCGCGCCGCCCTCCGGGCAGAGCACCGCTTCGTCCAGGCCCAGTTCGTCGGCCACGGCCAGCACCACCGACGCGAAGGCTTCGGTGATCTCCACGATGCCGAGCTCGGCCACCGAGTGACCGGTGCGCCGCAGTACCTTCCGGATCGCCGGCACCGGACCCAGCCCGGGCAGGGCGGGATCCGAGCCGCTCACCGCCGACCCGAGGATCCGCAGGGCGGGCAACCCGGCCGCGCGTATCTCGCTCGTCACGGCCAGCACGGCGGCACCGTCGGAGATCCCGCAGGAGTTGCCCGCGGTCGCGGTGCCGTCGGCGCCGAAGCTGGGTCGCAGCCGGCCCAGCCGCTGCGCGGTCATCCCCGGCCGGATGCGCTGGTCCCGGCTCACCCCCGCGACCGGTACCAGCTCCGCGCCGAAATCGGTGGCGGCGGCGCGGGCATGGGAGCGCGCGGCGTAGGCGTCCTGCCGTTCGCGGCCGATACCGCGGCGGCGGGCGAGATCGTCGGCGGCGACGCCCATATCCGGGTCCGGAAAACCCTCGGGCGCGAACGGCGCGCGGGTGTAGCGCACCGGTTCCCGCTCCGGCTCCGGCGGCCAGAACCGCCACGGCGCGGTACTCGCGGATTCGACGCCACCGGCGAGAATCAACCCGTCCGCGCCGCTACGCACCCGCAGCGCGGCCTGCATCACCGCGTCCAGCCCGGAGCCGCACTGCCGGTCCACGGTGACGCCGGGTACCTGCGTTCCGAGCCCGGCCCGCAGTGCCGCGACCCGGGCCGGATCCCCGCCGGGGCCCAGACAGTTGCCCAGCACCACATCGTCGATCTCGTCCTCCAGCCCGGCCGCGCGCACCTCCTCGGCGACCGCCCGCAGGACCGGGGCGGCCAGATCGGTGACGGTCAGCCCGGCGAACGCGTGCCCGGCCGTGCCGATCGGGGTGCGCCGGGCGGCGACCAGGACAGGAACAACACTCACGCCAGCAAGTCTTTCAACCGGCCGCGGGCGATCTTCCCCGCGGTCGTGGTGGGAAGTTCACCGACCCGCACCCAGCGGCGCGGCACCGCTTCCCGGCTCAGCAGCCCGCGCGCCCGCCGCCGCACCTCTTCGATGGCGACGCCGTCCAATTGCACGGCCGCCGTGACGGTTTCGCCGAATACCGCATGCGCCGAACCGATCACCGCCGCCGCCACCACACCGTCGATACCGCCCAGCACCCGTTCCACATCTTCGGCGACGACAGTGGTACCGCCGACATTGATCACCGCCTCACCGCGTCCCCGGACCGTGAGTTCCCGGTCGTCCCCGAGTACGGCCAGATCGCCGACACAGAACCATTCGGGCGCACCGAGCACCGTGTAGGGCGATCGGACGTAGAGCAACCCGTCGCGGATCTCGGCGTCCACCTCGTCGAGCAACCGCAGCGGTTCGGGGACCAGCCGGGCAGCGACCAGCGATACCTCGGAGGATCCGTAGTACTCGACGACGCGCAGATGACGGGCCGCCGCGAGCGCGCCGGGGTCGGCGGCGATACCCGCGACGACGGCGGTACGCAATTCGGGCGCGGTACGCACGACCTCGCGCAATACCGCCGGGACGGCGTGCACGACACCGGCGTGCCGCGGGTCGTCGGTGACGCAGGCCCCGCACCACAGCGCGTGCAGGGCCCCGAACAGATGCATCGTCGCGTGCAGCGGGCCGGTGAGCAGGACCCGGTCGGTGGTCGTGACCCCGGTCAGCGCGGTGAAGGCCGGAAAACTGTCGTACCAGGAGGCGGCGGTGCGGGCCAGCGGCCGGGGCCGGCCGGTCGACCCCGAGGTGGCGACCAGCAGGAACGCCGAGGCCGGCCATTCGATGCGGTCGGGGCGCGCGGCGGGGTCCTCCACGGCGACCGGGACACCGCGCCGTGCGGCCGCACAGACACAGATCAGCGCTTCGGCGACCGGAAGGGCGGAGGCGTCGTATCCCGCCGGGCCCGGCTCGTGCCGGTCGCTCCAGCGGTCGACGGCGCGGTCGAGTTCGGCGTAGCTGAACCGCTGCCCGCCGAGATCGAGTGCGGGCGCGTCACCGGCGCCGCCGAGTACCGGCGGATCGACCGGAACGATCTCCTTGTCGATCGAACCCGCCGTCGGTCCCCGGCTAGGCACGGATCAGCCCGGGGTAGGCGCGGTGCACCCCTTTGGCCACCATCGTCGCGACGACCACCTTCAGCAGATCACCGGGCAGGTACACGCCGTTCGAGGTGATCGCCGGCCACAGCGCGATATCGGTGCGCAGCAGCAGACCGAGGGTCCCGAAGAAGTAGATGATCACGATGCCGCCGGCCGCGTTGATCAGCAGCGCGGGCAGTACCGGGTACTTGGGCACGATCCGCGCCGTGAGCAACCCGATGAACAGCGCCGCCGGGAGCCAGCCGACCAGATAGCCCGCGCTCGGGCCGGCCAGCGCGGTCAGCCCGGTCCGGCCCCCTGACAGCAGCGGCAGCCCGATGATGGTCAGGGCGATGAAGACCGCGACGGCGGCCGTGCCCTTACGCGGCCCCAGCACCGCCCCGGCCAGTAGAACACCGAGGGTCTGCACGGTGATCGGCACGCCGGTGAATCCGACCGTGATCGAGCCCGGGAGGCCGAGCGCCGCGATCAACGCGGCGAAGACCGCGATCTGCGCCATATCGCGTGCGGTGATACCCGGCCGCGGCCTCCGCTCGTTGTCGACACCGCTCACCGGGATACCTCCGCAACACCATGACTTGAACGACGTTCAAGATAGCAATCGCCGGGTGACCTGCCGACGGGTCCCCCGGCGCCGGGCCCGCGCGGCATCCGAATCCGGGTCGCCCCTTCACCCCGCGCCCCGCTTCGCACCGCGACCCGGTCGTACGGTGATCGATGACCCGGATCGACGTACCACCGCCCGAAGGACCACGATGACGCAGCCGCTACCGACCGCGACACACTGGGGCAACTACCTGATCGACCGCGCTGCCGACGGCGAACTCCGCGTCACTCCCACCGGGTCCGACCCCGACCCCTCGCCGATCGGCCGCTCGCTCACCGCCACCCACGACCCCGATCACCGGATCGCCCGGCCCGCCGTCCGGCTCGGCTACTACCGGGACCGCGAGCACAGCGACACCACGCGCCGGGGCCGTGAACCGTTCGTGGAGGTCGACTGGGACGAAGCACTGGATATCGCCGCCGGCGCCCTGCGGTCCACCCGGGAACGAGCCGGCAACCGCGCGATCTACGGCGGCTCCTACGGCTGGGCCAGCGCCGGCCGGTTCCACCACACCCAGGGGCAGATCCATCGCTTCCTGCGGATGTTCGGCGGCTACACCGCCTCGGTGGACACCTATTCGTTCGCCGCCGCCGAGGTCACGATCCCGCATGTGCTCGGGATGAACGCCTATTACGCGGCGCGGCAGTCCCCCACCACGGAGGAGATCGCGCGGCACTGTGCCCGCATCGTCTTCTTCGGCGGGGCAGCAGCGCGAAACGCGCAGGTCAATCCCGGCAGTTTCGGCGCCCACGGCTACCGCGACCACCTCGCGGCCCTTCGCGCCGCCGGGGTCGACACGATCAATATCGGACCCGTCCGCGACGACCTCGAGCCGGTTCTCGCCGCCCGCTGGATCCCGTGCCGGCCGGGCAGCGATGTGGCGATCATGCTGGCCCTGGTGCACACCCTCCTGACCGAGGATCTGCACGACCGGGCCTTCCTGCACCGCTACACCGTCGGTTTCGACCGCTTCGCCGACTATGTGACCGGGCGTGCGGACGGCGAACCGAAAACCCCGGAATGGGCGGCGGCGCTGTCGGAGGTACCCGCCGCCGAGATCCGGGAGCTGGCCCGGCTGCTGGCCCGGGAACGCTGTGTGATCGGGCTCCCCTACGCCCTGCAGCGCGCCGAACACGGGGAGCAGACCTATTGGACCGCCTGGGCGCTGGCCGCCGCCCTCGGCCATATCGGACTACCCGGCGGCGGCGTCCTCATGGGCACCGGCAGCGGAATGACCAACGGGATGCAGCGGCGCCGGCTGCCGTTCGAGATCGCCGCCCTGCCGCAGCCGCCGAATCCGGTCGCCGAGGTGGTCCCGGTGGCGCGCCTCACCGACATGCTGGAACGTCCCGGCGAGACCGTCGACTACAACGGCCGCGTTCTCACCTATCCGCACATCGACCTCGTCTACTGGGCCGGCGGCAACCCGTTCCACCATCATCAGGATCTCAACCGGCTACGCCGTGCCTGGACCCGGCCGCGGACGGTCATCGTCAACGAGATCGGCTGGACCTCCACCGCCCGCCTGGCCGATATCGTGCTGCCCGGCACGGCCGCCCAGGAACGCGAGGATTTCGCCGCCGCGCAGGTCGATCACTGGCTCTCCCCCATGCGCGCGGCCCTACCGCCCTACCGGGAGGCACGCGACGACTACGCGATCTTCGCCGCCCTGGCCGACCGGCTGGGTTTCGGCCCGCAGTTCACCGAGGGACGCACCGCACGGCAGTGGGTGGAACATCTGTGGCGAATCACCGCCGACAACGCGGCCGCCGCCGGCATCACCCTCCCCGACTACCGCGAGTTCCGATCCGGTGCGCCGATCGATCTGCGCCCCAGGCTCCCCGAGAGCCGTCACGTACTCGAACGGTTCCGCGACGACCCGGACCGACATCCGCTCGGTACACCGTCGGGCCGGATCGAGATCTTCTCCCGCACCGTCGCCGACTTCGGCTACTCCGATTGCCCCGGTCACCCCGCCTGGCTCCCCGCCCGGGAGTGGCTCGGCAGCCCCCGCGCGCAACGCTTTCCGCTGCATCTGCTCTCCCACCAGCCCGCGACCCGCCTGCACAGTCAGCTCGACTACGGCGTCACCAGCCGGGAATCCAAGATCAGCGACCGCGAACCCCTGCGCATGCACCCCGCCGACGCCGCCGCCCGCGGCCTGCGCGACGGCGATATCGTCCGCGTCTTCAACGACCGCGGCGCCCTCCTCGCGGGCCTCCGGCTCACCGACGCGGTCCGGCCCGGGGTCGTGCACATGGCCACCGGCGCCTGGTACGACCCGCTGGATCCCGACGACCCGGAATCACTGGACGTACACGGCAACCCGAACACCGTCACCCTCGACATCGGCACCAGTTCGCTGGCCCAGGGTCCGTCGGTCAACAGTTGCCTGGTCGAGATCGAACGCTACGCGGGCGACCCCCCACCCCTGCGCATCCACCGGCCCCCGGAGCTGATTTCGGCCGAACAGGTCGGCACCCACCCCGCATGATCGGCGCGGCCCCTCGAGCCTCACACCGCCGACCCGGCGGTCAGCAGATCGTCGGGCCCGATCTCGACGCGGGTGCCGAAACTGCGGCTGATCTCGGCGAGCCGAGTCCGGAGCCATTGCGTATCCGATCGTCCCGGGCGCTCGAGTCGGATACGACGGATACGAAGGGGCAGCATGCGCAGCACGGCCGGGCCGGCGGGGTCGAGCGCGACGAGATACAACAACCGCAGGTCGGGCCGGTAGGACTCGTGGCCGCCGATGCCCTCGTAATCGTCGATCACATCACCGCACCCGTACAGGATGGGTCTGCCGCGGTAGATCTCGATCGGCCGGGGATGGTGCGCGGAGTGGCCGTGCACGATATCGATACCGGCGTCGATGAGGCGGTGCGCGAACTGCCGCTCGCTCAGGCCGATTCCGTACCCCCAGTTGGAACCCCAATGGACCGACACGATCGTGAGGTCACCGTCACGCCGGTGGACCGATAGATGCGCCGCGATATCGTCGGCGTGCCCTGCCGACGGGTGATCGATGCGCCGGACGCCGGGACGGCCGGTGGTGGCGGCCCAGTCCGAGGGAACCCCACTGGACCTGGTCGATACGGACTCGATCAGAACCCGGCGTCCATCCCGTAACGGCACCGCCACGGGCTGTTGCGCCGCCGCGAGGTCGTCCCCCGCACCCACGGCCCGGATACCCGCGCCGGCCAATGCGTCGAGTGTGTCCAGCAATCCGCCGATACCGAAATCGAGGGCATGGTTGTTGCTCAACGCGCAGACGTCGGGGGCGAACGCGGTGAGCGCCGGCAGGTTACCGGGCTGCATCCGATAGTGGATGGCTTTGCCCGGGGCGAAGCACCCGTCCGCGGTGACCGCGGTTTCCAGATTGACCAGACGTACCTCGGGCGCCAGCTCGTCCAGCAGGCCCGGCACCTCACCCCACACCCAGTCGTAGCCACAGGGCCGCGGCAGCGAGCCGTGGGCCCACTCTGCCAACTCGACGTAACGCCGGGCATCCCGGACCCAGGGCTCCCGCAGTTCCGGGGCTCCCGGATGCGGCAGGATCTGGTCCACACCGCGACCCAGCATCACATCACCGCCGAGAAGAACCGTGACCGCCATCACGACACCGCCCGGCGCAGTGCAGTGCCGGTCCCCGCGCCGACGATCCCGGCCCGGCACGCTCCAGAACCGCCAACGAGCCACGCCGGGGCGATCGCGCGAACCATCGATTCCACCCCGAAACCCATACCTGAAAGCTATCACCGGATGTGCGGCAATGCAGGGCCGAGGCGCCGCCCCCCGGGATGGTCGACATGTTCAGATGCGCATATCCGAGTATCGACACGTAGTGCCGGCGAGCGGGAGCGCTCCTACTTACGCCGCGGGTATCGAACTCCGAACCGGTGCGAGAACCGAACCCAAGGGTGCGATAGCGGAAATCGGCCAGGAACGACAATCGCCTCCTACCTGCTGATTCACAGATAGGAGGCGATTGCTTACTGTGGTCCCAGCTGGGATCGAACCAGCGACCTTCCGCGTGTGAGGCGGACGCTCTCCCGCTGAGCTATGAGACCGGGATGAACCGCTCGGGGGGAATTTCGATGCCCGCCGAACGAGTACGAACTTTAACACGCACCACCCGTTCGCCACCAAATCACCCGGTTGTCATCAGTTCACCGGGGTCGGCCGTCGCGCCACGCCCACCTACCGCCGCAAGAGTCGGGCGCAGCCGTTACGAACGGACGGCGCGACCCGCACCGGTACCGGCGGAAATGACAAGCTTGTGATTTACCGGCGTCTACCAGGCGATTTGTAGGTTTCGCCGAACGTCGGCTAATGTTCTGTCTCGCACCACGGAGGACGGAAACGACCACCGGGGATGCAGAATGCGGATGTAGCGCAGCTGGTAGCGCATCACCTTGCCAAGGTGAGGGTCGCGGGTTCGAATCCCGTCATCCGCTCGAGAGGTAGGGCCAGGCGCATAGAATGCCTTCCCCCTTTGCGCGGTGGAGTGGCCGAGTGGTGAGGCAACGGCCTGCAAAGCCGTGCACACGGGTTCGATTCCCGTCTCCACCTCGCGCGATTAGCTCAGCGGGAGAGCGCTTCCCTGACACGGAAGAGGTCACTGGTTCAATCCCAGTATCGCGCACCAGTTCATATCGGTTGAGAGGCACTTTCCGAGCGGATCGGAAAGTGCCTCTACTGCTTTTCCGGGCGGCTACGCCGCGTAACGGAGTATGCCCGCGATCTCCGTCTCGCGGGGCAGGTCCTCGGCGCGTACGGCCAGGACCCGGCCGCCGGTGAGCAGGACGCGGCGGCTTATCTCGTCCAGGATGCCGGGCGCGTCGACCGGCTCCGGTTCGGCGAATGTGACCGCGCCGTCGGCGGATACGGCGCCGGGCACCGACGCATCGATATCGACGAGCAGGGTGTCCACGGCGCCCGCGGTGGCCGCCCGGGCGAGATCGGAGATATCGGTGGCGGCCCGGCCCTCGCTGCGCCGGCGATCCAGCAGGTCGATCAGCTCGGACAGTTGCGCGGCGTAGTGGCGGTCCAGTACCGCACGGGAACGTTCGGCGAGTTCCTGGTCGGAGGCGTGCTCGGGATTGCCGGAGATGCTCTCGGCGAGCAGGCCGTCGTAGCTGTTCACCGACCGGAACAGGGAGTCGATCGGTTCGGTGGCCGCGAGGATGAGTGGCACATGGCGGCCGGACAGGAAATCGCGGAGTTCGGTGTCGATGGCGCGGGCATACTGGCGGGCCCGCATCTTGCGCCCCTCTTCCCCCTGGACACGGCGCTTCGGTGCCCGATCGCCCAGGCTCGATTTGCCGGCGTGCGCGGCCGCGTTGGCCGGCAGACCGGGTATCCGCACCGTGTACGCCGGCTTGTCGGCGGTGATCTCCACCAGCCGGACGCTGCCTTCGGCCAGGGCCAGGACGAACGCCGACTGCGGGAAGGTGACGGCGCGGAGCAGGCGTTTGAGATAGAAACGATCGCCCACCGTGACGGAGGCGTTCAACTCGTTGGGCACCCGAAAGGTGCGGATCCGCGT
Organism: Nocardia rhamnosiphila NBRC 108938; assembly: GCF_000720425.1. Lineage (GTDB taxonomy): Bacteria > Actinomycetota > Actinomycetes > Mycobacteriales > Mycobacteriaceae > Nocardia > Nocardia rhamnosiphila. Next base: position 347,977 of record NZ_JOAJ01000003.1, read on the forward strand.
CGGTGTGGCGAGGGTGACCAGGGTGCGCGACTGGTAGCGCCAGAACTCGGCATCGTCGATGTGGACGTCGAATTCCTCCTCCAGGGCGGCCCGCGCCGCCGCGTCGGTGACCTGGTCGAGTGCCTGCCGGACCTGGTCCCAGAACGCGATCCGGTTGCGGTCCGGATCGGCTGCGTCCGATTCGGTGGGAGTGTAGATCGATACGCACCAGTCGTCGGTGAGGGCGGCGAGAGCTTCGATCTCGCCGCGAGTCGGGATATCGGTGTGCAGCACGAAATCCTCCACATCGTGGGGTCGGCGCGCCGAATCCGGTGGAACCGGGGATCGCGGCGGTGGGTCGTGACGCAGGGCGAATACTCGGCAAACTTCATTAGAGCACAGGACGACCCCGACAGTCGGTACGCATCCACCGGGGTTGTCGGCGGGCGCGGTTAAGCTGACCCGCACGAACTCGAGCCGACCGGCCCGCCGGGTCCCGACAGGGGGTGTGTGTGCAGACGGAACCAGCCCGCGATGTGATGCCGGATGGGCCGGCCGCCACGGACACCGGGGAATCGTTTCCGGACGATCTCCGTGAACATCTGTCCTTCGAACTCGAGGAATGCGGCCACGCCCTGGCCGAGCTGGTGGACGATTACGCGGTCGACCGGGAACGGGCCGCAACGATCCTGCGACTGCGGCTCGGTATCACCGGGGACCGCCCCGAAACGCTCACCCGTATCGGCGCACGACTGGATTTCGCGCGGGACCGGGCCCGCCAATTGCACACCAAGGCGGTCGGCGAACTGCTCCGGCACACCGCGCGCTCCGGACGGCTGCCGGTTCCCGAGTACGCCCGGCGCTACCCGGTGGGCGCCCGGGATTCCGCACTCACGCGCGCGCTGCTGGCCGAAACCTACGCCACCGATACCGATATCGCGGTGAACGACCTGTCATACCTGAAGCTGCGGCTGGCGGGGCATACCGCGGCCGACGCGAAACGGATCGCGGGTTTCGTCACCCAGCGCATCGTGGGCTGGCGCAAGAAGACCAACCACCTGCTGTCCCGATTGCGCATGGACGAGGAACCCGCCGGGCCGCCCGCGCCCTGGCTCGACCGGATCGACTGGCCCACCGGAAACGGCTCGCCCGCACCGCTGCCCACCGGCCCGGCACGGACGTTCGATATGGACGATGACGGTCGCGGCCGGTTCTACCTGCACAAACCGGGACGTGATATCGGTTTCGACTCCGGGCTCGAGGCCCGGCTCCTCCGTCTGCTCGACGCCGACGACCGGATCCGTAATTTCCAGGAATATCCCGATGCCGTCGGGTACCGGATCGACGGCACGGAACAGTTGCACTTCCCGACCGTCGTCGCCGAACTCGCCGATGGGCGCCTGGTACTGATCGACGAACAACCTCTGGGGCATATCGGTTTCCATGTGAACCGGATGAAGTCCACGGCGGCCCGCGCCCGGGCGCACGAGAACGGCTGGGGCTGGTTGCTCTGGACGGGCAGCCGCCTCGGTGAACCGGAACTGGCGGAGCACCGGGTGCCCGCGGGCCTCGAGGACCGGCTCACCGAACTGCTCGCCGAGGGCCCGGTCCGGCTGCCCACGCTACGGCAGGTGCGGGCGGATACCGGATTCGACACGGTGGACCTGATCGCGCTGGTGGTCCGCAACGAGTGGCGGTGGGATCGGGGCCCGTTCCGGTTGACCGCCGGGTAACGGACGCAACATCCGGCCCTCGCCCCGTGGGGCCCGTTCGGTGCAGCGGCGCGGAAACCGCCGGGCCGCGGCTAGTGGTGCTGCCCGATGGGATCGGGCACGGTGAACGACGAGAGCGTACTGCTCGCGCTGCCGGACATCAGGCGGGCACGGAGCCGGCGCGGGATATGCGGGAGCAGGCGCATCGCCGTTTCGCCGGCGAGCAACTGGGCCCGGGACCGGGGAATACCCCGGCGCAGCACCGCGGGCGCGACCTCGCGACAGCGCCGGGCGTACGCGTCGACCTGCGCGCGGTAGGCGGAAAAGGCCACCGCATGGTCGCCGCCTGCTTCGGCCAGGGCACGGGCGAGGAGGTAGGCACCGACAACGGCGAGCGAGGTACCGCCTCCGACCGCCGGTCCGGGTGCGTACCCGGCGTCGCCGACCAGCGCCACCCGGCCCCGCGACCAGGTGTCCAGCTGGATCCGGCTGACGGAATCGAGATAGAAGTCGTCGGCGCGGTCCATCTCGTCGAGCAGCAGCGGGATATCCCAGCCCTCGTCGCGGTACTCGGTGCGCAGCAGCCGGCGCTGGGCATCGATATCGCGAGGGTCGTGCCGCGCTTCTTCACCGCGCCGGAACAGGAACACCGCACGTGCCAGGCCGGTCTGCCGGACCGGGTACATCGCGGCGATCCGGTCCACGGCGTTGTACAGCAGCGTCAGCCCGGCGAGCTCCCGATAGTTCGGGAGGGTGCCCACCGCGAAGTAGGCGCCCAGATGCCGGCGCCAGCGCTCCTCCGGGCCGAAGACCAGTTCCCGGACTCTGGAATGCACACCGTCGGCACCGATGACGAGGTCGAACCGGGCCGAAGCACCACTGTCGAACGTCACCGCCACGCCGTCACCGTGGTCGGTGAGGTCGGCGATCGAATCACCGAAGCGGTAGTCGACCCGGCTATCGGTCGCCTCGTGCAGGATCGCCGCCAGCTCCCCGCGCATGATCTCGAGGTGCCGCCCATCGGCGAAAGCGTCCGAGATATCGCGCAGATCCACCGCGATGGGCCGTTTGCCCGGCCGTTCGAGCCGGAGCGCGGTCGATTCGGTGCTCGCCTCCCGCAGCGGCCCGAGCAGGTCCATATGGTCCATCACTGCCGTCGCCGGGGCGAAGAGATCTACCGCGTGACCACCCAGGCCCAGCCGCGGAAAGGGGGTGCGCTCCACGACCACCGGTGTGAACCCGAACCGATCGAGCCAGTAGGCGAGAACGGGCCCGGCCACGCTCGCGCCGGAAATCAGGACGTCCATAGCGATCCCCTAGTTCGTTTACTTATCGGTAGGTAAGTTAGTTTACTTACCGGGCGGTCAACGCGCTAGGGTGGAAAAGTGCCGAGACCCCGATCCAGCGAAACCCGTGAGCGCATCCACGCCGCTGCGCTCGAACTCTTCGCCGCGCGCGGCATCCAGGAGACGAGCCTGCGCCAGATCGCCGAAAAACTCGGACTGACCAAACCCGCGCTGTACTACCACTTCTCCTCGCGTGAGGATCTGCTGCGCAGCCTGGTACAACCGTTGTTCGACGATACCGAGGCCGCGATCACCGCGGACGAAGTCCGCGCGGGCGATGGCCCGGTGGACGCACGGGAACTACTCGGACGCTATTTCGATGTCTCCTACCGGCATCGCGCGATCACCGCGCTGGTGCTCCGCGATCTCGCGCCGCTGGCCGAACTCGGATTCCTCGATCGCGTCGTCGACTGGCGCCGCCGGCTCACCACCCTGTTGGTCGGTCCCGACGCCGGGCTCGGCGATCGGGCCCGCGCCATCGTCGCACTGGGCGGCCTGGGCGACTGTCTGGTCCTGCTCGCCGATACGCCGGTAGAAGAACTACGCGTGGCCGCGCTCGACGCGGCGTGCGCCGCGCTGGACAGAAGACCGCCCGCGGCGGACTCGGCGGCCCCCACGCGCTGAGATCCGCCCGGCGGATACGAGATCGGGCCGGGCGGTCGCCGTCAGGGTTTGACCAGCATGGTCGCCGCGATGAAGGTCGCGAGCAACAACATGACGAAAACCGTGATCAGCTGCCAGTTGTCGATGGTTTTGTGCAGACGCCGGATGGTGTCCTCCAGCGCGCGGTGTACCCGCCGCTCATCGGCGATCCGGCGATCCACCGCCGCCACCGCCTCGGCCTGCTCCCGGGCGCGCTGCGCCGTCCGCTCCATCCGGGCGACGGTTCTGGCGAGCTGCCGCTTCTTCTCGCGCACCGCCTGCCGGGCCATGGCCAGCGCGGTGCGCTGCGACATCAGTTCCTGACGTTGCTGTTCGAGCAGCAGTGCCTGGGTCCTGGTGTGCTTCTCCCAGTCGGTCACGGCCGCCCATCCTTTCTTCATATGATCGCGATAACCCCACGCGACCTCGCCTGCCACCCACTCCCGCAGGAACTCTCGCAACTCGTAGGGCCGCCCGCTCGGCACCACCACACCGCTGGGACCGGTTTCCAACATGCCGCTCACGGCGCGGTACTCACACGAGGCGGGTGCGAGATCGGCGATACCGAGGGCGGGCAACTGGGACACCCAGAAACCGGGCGCGCACAACCACAGCACCTTCGCGCAACCCAGCGCACGGAGCCGGTCCGTATGTTGTTGCGCGAGTTCCTGGGTCAGTGGGCCGGTGCGCACCTCGATCGCGCCTTGCTCGGTGCCCCGCCGCCACCAGACATCGACGGTGACCGGGCCGCAGCGCCGGTCCACCACCGCTTCGTCCGCACCGAACGCGAGCATCCGGCTCGCCAGCCAATACTTGAGTCGCTGCGCGTCCCACTGCGCCTCCACGCAGTGCGCACAGCCGCACCCGTACCCGGAGGTGGTCTGCTCCGCGGTGTCCGTACCCACCGGACCGTCGGATATACCCAGGTCGGACAACATCGTCCGGCGCCCGCACCGAATATCACTCCGCCGCTTCGTCTGCATGCGACCACCCATCTAACCCGTCCCACCATGTCGGCCCGACACCACACCGACGTATTCCAGGGTGCTCCACGGAGGCCGGTCACCGCCAGGTTTCTGCCCAGCAGTTACCCAGATGGGACCCATGCAACCCTCACCCCCGGCGGTGTCCCGGTCACCGGATCGGCGGCTGTCAGCGCCGAACGCACCAGGGTGCGCAGCCACGCGTGCGCGGGGTCGGGGGTGTTGCGCGGATGCCAGGCCAGCGAAATCGTCACTTCCGGCAGCGGTAGCGGAATCTCGAACGCACACAGACCCAGTGCCGGCAGCGCGGTGGCCGCGACGACCGCGGGGGCCGGACACACCGCGACACCGGAACGCACGGCGAGCAACGCCGTTGTCAGATCGGGGACAGTGGCCACGACGCGGCGGGTGCGGCCGTGCAGGGCGAGACGGTCGTCGATGGGGCCGCGGGCGATCCCGCGCGCCGAGATGCTGATATGGGCCGCGGCGGCGTAGGCGGCCACGGTCACTCGCTCGGTGACCAGCGGATGCCCGGGTGCGGCGACCCCGATCAGCCGGTCTCCGCGTACCCGTTCCACCCGGGTCTGCGGATCCGCCTGCACGATCACCCCGACCTGCGCGTCGATCCGGCCGTCGCGCAGCGCACTCGCCGAACCGGCCGCCTCGCCGGGCACGAACCGCAGGGTCACTCCCGGTGCCCGGGCGCGTACCTCGGTGAGCAGCCGGCCGGCCAGTTCGGGCAGCACCGCGTCGTCCACGTACAACGCGAACCCGCGTACCAGAGCGGTCGGGTCGACGGTATCGGGTTTCGCCAGCAGCGCCCGACCCTGTTCGACCAGCGCGCCGACCTCGAACCGCAACTCGAGCGCGCGTGGAGTCGGGACGAGCTGGCGCCCGGCCCGGACCAGCAGCGGGTCGTCGTAGACCCGGCGCAGCCGCGCCAGGGTGCGGCTCATCGCCGGTGGCGAGGTGTTGAGCCGTTCGGCGGCCTGCGTGACGCTGTTGGTCTCGAGCAGGGCGTGCAGGGCCACCAGCAGGTTCAGATCCAGATCCGGCACGGCCGGATCAGGTTCGCGAGGACGCGCCGGTGGCCTGTGTCTCGGGTTCGGGAGAAGCCGATGCCGAGTCGGCCGTTGCCCTATCCGGCGTCTCCGGTCCGGCGGCGGATGCCGTACCGGTGGCCGATGCCTGCTCGGTGGCGGGCGCCGGCTCGGTGGTCCCGGAAGCCGATGCCGGATCCACGGTCTCGGCGAGCGCCGTATCGCCGGCACCGGTGGCCGATGCCCGGTCGGTGGTGTCGGCGGACACCGGTTCGGTGGTCTCGGGAGCCGATGAACCCGCCGCGTCCGCGGGCGCCGTATCACCAGCACCCGTAGCCGGTGACCGGTCGGCAGCCGACTGCGTATCCACGGTCCGGGCCGCCGGTGCCGGGTCGGTCCGTGCCGGTTCGGCGCGGTCCGATCCCGTGGTGGCCGTACCCGGTTCCGTTGCCTCCCCGGTGCCGGTTTCGGCGGCGGGCGCGGCTGCCGCGCCCGTCGGAATATCGCCGGGTGTCCCCGGCCCGGGCGACGGCGGCGCGGAGGTCTCGGCCGCCGCGGCGGCTGCCGCGGCCTGGGCCGCACGCATATCGAGCCGGACCGTGGGGCTGTTGGATCGGGCGGCGATACCGGCGGCGCGCTTCTCGGCCGCGGCCCGCCGGGCCGCCTCCCGGGCGACGTCCACCGTCGATTGTTGTGCCGCGGGGGGCGTCTCCGGGGGGCGCCCGTCGGGGGACGGCGCGGCGTTCTCCGGATGTGGTGTGTTCGGCGGCTGCGCGGCGTGCACCGGCCATCGGGTGTTCACCGCCGCGGGCGCGGGCCTGGACTGGTGCACCGGTTGCGAAGGTTGCCCGGGCATGGGTTGCGGTTGCGGAGGTTGTCCGGGCGCGGACTGCGGGTCCGGGCCGGCCGGGTGCGCGGCGGGCATCGCGATGATCTTGGTCCGCTCATCGGCACCCGGAAGAGCCGACTCCGGCAATTTCACGGTCGGAGATTCCGAGGCCACGGGTCGCCCGCCGGACGATTCGGGGCGGGCGGCGCCGGTGTGGATCGGTTCGGTCGCACCGGTCGGCGGCGACGCCGGCTGCGGTGGCGACGCGGGCGGCTGCGGTGCCGACGGCTCCGCCGAAGGTGCACCGTAGGGGGCCGCGAGAGGCCGGGCCACAGGCCCCCGTTTCCGGCGCGACACCACCTTGTAGTCACCGGGCCGGGCCGGGCGCACCCATTGCGCGGTACGTGCCGCGAAGGGCAGCTTCACTCCGAGATCGGCGAGCAGTTCATCGATATCGCGCAGGGCGTAGGGCGTCACCGAGGCACCGTGCGCGTGGTGACCGCCGGTGTACTCGTGCATCCAGCGCAGGCGGGCTTCGATCCGCTCGCTCATCGTCTCCGCGGGCGGCAGGGACAGGCTCCGGGTGAGCAGGGCCGACGTCCAGTGCGCGCCGACCTCCGCGCCCACCGCGCTCAGCAGCGACGAGTTGTAACCGGCGAAGGTCAGATGTGGTACCTGCAACGGCAGGATCTGCCGGTACAACCGGAAATTACCGTGATCGTCGGTGAGCTGGCGCTGTACGTACGGGGTCAGGAACGGGACCCGCTGCTGGAAACCGGTGGCGCAGACGACGATATCCGCACGGACCAGCCGGCCGTCGGACAGTTCGGCATACGGCCCGGCCTGGCCGCCGCCCAGCGCGGCGATCTCGGTTTCGCCGCACACGGCGATACGGCCGGCCGCGACCTGATCGGCGAAATCATCTGCGACCAGGCCGAACGCGGCTTCGTGGGCCTGGTCGAACCGCACCGGCGGCACCAGCCCCAGCTCCGCGGCCCGGGACCGCTGGGCCACCAGCGCCTCGATGAGATCGAGGTTGCTCTCCCGGAAGGAACGGCCCGGGCCACGCAGCAGACGCTCGAACCGGCCGGGCTCGGGATGCCGGAAATGGGCGGCACCGGTACGGGTGAGCAGCACCCGTTCGGCGTCCAGCCCGGGGGCCAGCCGGCGCGGCATCTTCCACAGCAGCCGGCGCGCCACCACCGTGGTCTCGGCGGCCACCCGGCTGATCTCGGTGGCCAGATCACAGGCCGCGGCGCCGTAGCCGACCACGACCACCGAACGGTCGCGGACCGCGTCCACATCCAGGAACTGGGTGCTGTGGCCCAATTGGCCTCCGGCACGACCGAATTCGGTCATTCCCGCGAAATCGGGGATCTCCGGCTCGCTGAATACGCCGTTGGCGATGACGAGGTGATCACAGGAGGTGCGGTGCACGCCGTCGAGATCACGTATCTCGAGCAGCCAGCCGCCGTCGACCGGATCGGCCGCGACCACTTCGGTGCGCAGCCGGAGGCGATCGGTCAGCCCGAAGGCGCGCACGTAGCTCGCCAAATACTCCTGCATCCGGGCTCCGTCGAGCACCCGCGGGTAGTCGGCGGGCATCGGATGGTCGGAGAAGTGGTAGGTGTACTTGCTGCTCTGCGCGCGTAAGCCCGGGTAACGGCGAGTCTCGCTCCACACGCCGCCGATATCGGGGGCTCGGTCGAAAACCTCGACCGCGAACCCATCCTCACTCAGGACCTTCGCGCAGACCAGACCCGCGATACCCGCACCGACGATCGCGATGCGGTTCCCGCTCCTCATGGGCGAGAGATTACGTCGGATGTGTCCGGCAGCAAAGCCGGAGGCTCTATTACGCCTATCGCCGCAGGTCGCACGAGTCTCGCCGGAACCCAGGACAAGTTGTCCGCGGGGCGGGCCCGCACCCTGCCGGACCAGCGGACACACCGCCGGGCCGGACCGCTGTGGTCTCATTGGGATATGACCACTGTCACCGTGGACCGGGCCGGACTGTGGGACGCCGAGGCGCTCAGCGATGTCGCCGCCGCGACCTTCCCGCTGGCCTGCCCGCCGGGTTCGGATATGGAAGATATCGAGGTGTTCCTGGCGGAGGTGCTCTCCGGGGAGCGGTTCGGCGAATATCTGTCCGATCCGGCGCGCACGGTCCTCAAAGCGGTCGCGGACGGCGAGATCGTCGGGTACGCCATCCTGCACAGCGGGCCGCCGTCCGACCCCGCGGTGGCGACGGCGGTAGCGCTGGATCCGGTGCTCGAGATCAGCAAGATGTACGTGCTGCCGGGCCATCACGGCACCGGAGTGTCGAGCGCGCTCATGCACGCGGCACTGGAGCAGGCCCGCGGCGGCGATTACGCCGGTGTCTGGCTCGGCGTGAATCAGGAGAACCTGCGGGCGCAACGCTTCTACGCCAAGTACGGCTTCGAGCAGGTGGGCACCCGGACTTTCACCGTCGGGCGCCAGGTACACCACGACTTCGTGCTGCGACTGCGGTTCTGACCGCCGGCCGCGCTCGCGGTCTCAGTCCAGCATGCGCTGTTTCAGGGTGTCGATCTCCGCCGCGCTCAGCCCCAGACCCTCGCTCACATAGCGGTCGAAACCGCCATAGCTCACCGCGACCTGATCGAAGGCGGCGTCGAGCCACTCCCGCTGGACCCCGCCCACCGGATCACCGGCCGCGGCGCCGCGGTAGTGGTTGGACAGCAGATAGTCCTCGGTGACCGTGGCCCGATCCACACCGAGCACCGTGAGCAGTACCGCGGCGGTCCAGCCGGTCCGGTCCTTGCCGGCGGTGCAGTGGAACAGCACCGCGCCGGCCTCGGGCCCCTGCCCGGACGCCGCGATATCGCGCAGTACCCCGGCCACCGCCTGGTTCGCGCCCGGGGCGGTGATGAACGCCCGGTACAGGTCGCTGCCACCGGCGAGGGTCGACACGAGTTCCGGCAGTGGGGCGGCGCCGATCATGTCGTACCAGTTGGCGCGCGCCCCGGCGGGGATCCGGTCCGGGCCGATCGCGCGCTCGTAGACCGTGCGCAGATCGTCGACCGCACGGACCCCGAGCCGGGTCAGTTCCGCCAGATCCGCGGGGGTGAGATTGTTGAGCTGATCGGTGCGGAACGCGATACCGGTGCGTACGGTGCGTCCGTCCACGGTGCGGTAACCGCCGAGATCGCGGGCATTGGGAGCGCCCGACAGGTGCAGCGACCGGTCGACGGTGAGCACCTCGGCGGCCGCCGGTGCCGCGGTGACATTCGCCGCCGCGGCCGGGCCGAACGCGATCAGGGCACCGGTGAGAACGGCGGCCGGTACGCGCGCCGAACGATGAACCATGAGCGGAACTCCCATCGTGCTCGCCGGCACCCCCGCGCGGCGTGCCGGACTCAGCAAACCAACCCCGGGGTCCGGGGTCAACCCGAAAACGGCGCGTCTGCGCACGCCGCGCGGGTCGGCGCCCGGCGGCCGGAAACGATCCGGCTACCGCCGGGCCGCGCTCAGGCCGGGACCTCGAAGCGGGACAGCGCCAGCAGCCGGGAGATCGCCCGCAGATACTTCTTGCGGTAGCCGCCGTCGAGCATTTCCTGGGAGAAGATCTCGTCGAGTTTCGCGCCCGAGACGGTCACCGGGGTGCCCGCGTCGTAGAGCCGGTCGGCCAGCACCACCAGGCGCAGGGCCACCGCCTGATCGTTGACCGGATGCACGCCGGAGACGAAGACCGCGGACACCCCGTCGATCAACGCCCCGAATTTCGACGGGTGCAGGGTGCTCAGATGGCGCAGCAGGGCGTCGAAATCGTCGAGCGTCGCGGCGGGGGTGGCCGCCGCCCGTTCGTTCAGCTGCGCGTCACTGCTGGGCTCCGGGGCCGGCGGCAGATCGCGGTGCCGGTAGTCGGGGCCGTCCACCCGCACCGTGTCGAAGATCGAGCCGAGCTTCTTGATCTCGCGCAGGAAGTCCTGCGCCGCGAACCGGCCCTCGCCGAGCTGCCCGGGCAGCGTGTTGGAGGTGGCCGCGACCGAGACGCCACTGGCCGATAGCTCGGTGAGCAGCCGGGAGACCAGCATGGTGTCGCCCGGATCGTCCAGTTCGAATTCGTCGATGCACAGCACACTGTTCGCCGACAGCCGCTCGACCGCGTTACCGAATCCCAGCGCGCCGACCAGGTTGGTGAGTTCACCGAAGGTGCCGAACGATTTCGGCGCGGGCGCGCTGTGGAAGATCGAGGCCAGCAGGTGGGTCTTGCCGACACCGAAACCGCCGTCCAGGTACAGGCCCGCACCCTGGGTCGGCTTCTTCTTCCCGAAGAAGGATTTCTTCTGCCCGGCCTTGTGGATGGCGGTGACCTTCTCCGCGAAGGCTCTGGCCGAGGCGACCGCCGCGGCCTGGCTGGGCTCGTTCGGGTCGGGGATGTAGGTGTCGAAACCGACCTCGTCGAACATGGGCGGCGGTACCATCTGGGCGACCAGTTGGTCGGCGGGGACCTCCGGACGGCGGTCGACGAGGCGCATCGGCATGGACGTAGCCTAGTGACGTGGTATGAGCTGTTGGTATGCAGCGTATCCCCGATGCGATCCAGCTCACAGACCTCGACAGCAACGCACTCGCCGATCTGTACGCCTATCCGGGTGGCCCGGACGACAGTTGGCTGCGCGTCAATTTCGTCTCCAGTATCGACGGCGCCGTCACCGGACCCGGCGGTGTATCGGGTGCTCTGGGCACACCGGCGGACAAACGGGTGTTCCATCTGCTGCGCGAACTGTGCGATGTCGTCCTGGTCGGCGCGGGCACCGTACGCGCGGAGAACTACGGGGGCGCGCAGACCGACCCGGGCCTGCGTCGCGAACTGTTCGCCCGGGGCATCGGCGGGCATGCCGAGGGCGACCCGCCGCCGATCGCGATCGTGACCGCCTCCGCCGCGCTGGACCCGGACCATCGGGTGATCACCACCGCCCGGACCCCCACCCTGATCCTCACCACCGCGGCGGCGCCCGCGCAGCGGGTACGCGCCCTCGCCGACGCCGGAGCCGAGGTGATCGAGATCGGCGACGAGGTCATCGCGCCACCGGCGGTTCCAGAGGTGCTCGCGGCGCGAGGGTTACGGCGGATGCTGTGCGAGGGCGGACCGCAGCTGTTCGGCTCCCTGGCCGGCGCGGGCGCGGTCGACGAACTCTGCCTGACCACCGCGCCGCTGCTGGTCGGCGGGACGGCGCGCCGGATCTCGGTGTCGCACGAGGAATTCGGGATGCGGATGACACCGGCGCATGTGCTGCTGGACCCGGACGGGACGATGCTCACCCGCTGGGTGCGCGCCTGAAACCCGGGCGGCGAGCGTACGTGGCGGAGCCCGGGCGTCCCGCTCAGGCGGATCCGATCCGGACCTGGCAGGGTGTAGCGCATGCGCTGGACTCGGGCAGTGGTGCCGGCCTCGGCACTTTTGATCATGATCGCCGGATGCGGGGCCGGTCCATCGGACCGCCCGCACGTCGCCGTCGAACGTCCGCCTGTGCCAGGCGAATCCACCACCTCCGCCCAGGTCCCACCGCCGCCGGCCGCCGAGGTCCCGAAGAAGGACCTCCCGTGGCGCGAGTGCACCCGGGAAACATTCGACAAGGCCGGGATGGGCCCGGGACCCGCCGGCCTGGTCCTGGAATGTGCCGATTTCTCCACTCCGATCGACAGCGCGGGCTCGGTGCTGGGCAACTTCCGCACCGGCGCGGTGCGCGCCCGGCTGCCGCAGACCCCGCCCGACGCCGCACCCGTGATACTGACCTCCGGTGTGGACCGTTCCTCCGGCGCCACCCTCGCGGGGCTGGCCACCGGTCCGGCGAGCGCCCTGCTCACCGCCCACCCCGTGGTCGCGGTGGACCGCCGGGGTATCGGCAGCTCCCAGGCGATCGACTGTCTACCCGCCGATATCCGCAGCGGCCTGCAGGACAACGCCCAGTTCACCCCGGGCGGTGACGCGGTGACCGGTATGTCCGACCTGTCCCGCAACGGCACCATTTCCTGCCGGGACTTCCTGCAGCCCTACGACGGCACCTTCGATGCCGCGCACGCCGCCGACGATATCGAGCAATTGCGCCGCGAGTGGAACGTCGACCACATCGCCGTGCTGGGCACCGGCAGCGGCGCGCTGGTGGGCCTGGAATACGCCCGCAAATACGGTGACCGGCTGGCCCGGCTCGTCCTCGACTCCCCCACCCCGGTGGGTGTGGATACCGTCACCCGGACCGAGACAGCGGTCCAGGGCGCCGAGGCGGCGCTGTCGGCGTTCGCCCAGCAGTGCGTCGGTATCTCGTGCTCGCTCGGACCCGATCCGCGTGCGGCGGTGACCACCCTGATGCAGAAAGCCGCCGACGGGCAGCTCGGCGACATCTCGGCAAACGGGGTTCGCACAGCTGTCACCGGGTTCCTCGGCAGCCCCCGCGCGGACCAGACCGGCCGGATCGGCGCACTCGCCGACGCCCTGTCCGCGGCCGGCCGTGGCGACCTGGGCGCGCTGAAAACGCTGATCGATCAGCAGGAGACCGCCACCGCGACCGACGGACAGTTCGTCAACGGCTGCACCGATATGCCGCAGACCCCGCCCGCGCCTCAGGTCACCGACCTCACCGGTATCTGGGCGCAGAAGTATCCGGCGTTCGGCCGGGCGACCGCGCTGTCGATGCTGGCCTGCTCGGCCTGGCCGGTGACCGAGGCACCGGCGGCGCTGGAGAAACTGGAGCTGCCGGTGCTGGTACTCACCGGTGTGGCCGATCCGGTGACCGGTGGCGCCCAGGCCTCGGTGACCGGCGCCCTCGGGGCGGCGGGCGCCCGGACCTCGACCATGACCTGGCAGGGCTGGGGTCATCCGGTGAGCGCGCATTCCGGCTGCGCGCAGACCGCGCTCGTGGCGTATCTGAAGGACGGACGGCTGCCCGGCGACGGCACCGCCTGCCCCGCCTGACGGTCCCGCGCGAAGGCGCCCCGAGCCGGGTCCGAGGGGCGCCTGACCGGCGCGTCGAGGGTGGGCCCCGGCAACACCACGGCACCGCCCGGTGTACCGTGCCGTGGTGTTCCTTCGACAGCTCGAGCCCCGCACTGCTCGAACAACCGCCGACGTGATCCGGTTCGCGCTCTGGCCGCTGGCGGTCATGACCGTGCTGAACCGGGTGTTCATCAAGGCTGTCAACGGTTTCGTGACCGATGACTACAAGCCGGTCTACCAGGCCTCGCTGGATTTCCTCAACGGTCGCGAGGTGTACACGGCGAATTTCGATTCGGTCGACCCGCACTACCTGTACCCGCCCAGCGGCACCCTGTTGATCGCGCCCATCGCGGTGATCGACTACGAGAAATCGCGCTGGCTGTTCATCCTGCTCAACGCTGTCGCCATCCTGATCGCCTGGTATCTGCTGCTGCGGCTGTTCAACTACACGCTGCGCTCCATCGCCGCCCCGGTCCTGCTGCTCGCGATGTTCCTGTCCGAGACGGTGATCAACACGCTGGTGTTCACCAATGTCAACGGCTGCCTGCTGCTGGCGGAGATGCTGTTCCTGATCCTGCTGTTGCGGCGAAGAGATGTCCTGGCAGGTGTGGTGCTGGGCCTCAGCATGGCCGTCAAACCAACTCTGGCACCGCTGCTGCTGATCGCCGTGGTCCGCAAACAGTGGGCACTCGTCGCCACGGCGGCGGCCGTGCCGATCGCGCTGACCGCCGTCGCCTGGCCGCTGTCGCGCGATCCGGAGCGCTTCTTCACCCGGACCGCGCCGTACCTGTTCGAAACGCGCGACTACTTCAACAGCGCCATTCCCGGCAACGCGGAGTACTACGGCCTGCCCCCGTGGCTGACCTGGACCATCCGGCTCACGATGGCCGTCCTGGTGCTGGTTTCGCTGTGGATCCTGTACCGGTACTACCGCGAGGACGAGTTGTTCTTCGTCACCACCGCGTCGGGTGTGTTGCTCACCGCCTCGTGGCTGCTGGCCTCGCTGGGCCAGATGTACTACTCGATGATGCTGTTTCCGTTCCTCATGTCGGTCGTGCTGCGCAATTCCGTGCTGCGCAACTGGCCGGCCTGGCTGGCGGTGTTCGGTTTCCTGTCCTATGACAAATGGCTGTCGGACCGCTGGCCCGATATCGGCCGCAACCTGGAATATCTGCGGATCACCTTCGGCTGGGGCCTGCTGCTGGTCGTTGTGTTCTGTGTGCTCGGCGACCGGTATCTGGCCGCCCGGCGCGCGGGCCGGTTGCCGCGACTGGACCCGGTGTGGATGGCCGAGGCACCCGACTCCCGGGATGCCGGGGTGGACGATTTCGCCGCACCGGCCCCGCCGGTCCGGACCCCGGCCGCCGACCGCGCGGCGGAGCCCGAACCGGCCGGTGCGCGCGTCGTCGAGACGCAGGCCGTCCGCGGCTGAAACGGGACGCGCCGCGGCAGACGTATTAGCGTGGAGGCATGAGTTCCGAAACGGACGCGACCGATACCTCCCTGCCCGCCCCGAAGATCCAGCTCAGCCCGCAGGAGTGGCGGGCCCGGCTGGACCCCGCGGAGTACGCGGTGCTCCGCGAAGCCGGCACCGAGCGACCGTTCACCGGCGAATACACCGACACCACCGCCGAGGGGGTGTACAGCTGCCGGGCCTGCGGCGCCGAACTCTTCCGGAGTACGGAGAAGTTCGAGTCGCATTGCGGATGGCCGTCCTTCTTCGATCCGGCCGCCTCGGACGCGGTACTGCTGCGCGAGGACAGTTCGCTGGGAATGCGCCGCGTCGAAGTGCTGTGCGCGAACTGCCACAGCCACCTCGGGCACGTCTTCGAGGGCGAGGGTTATCCGACACCGACCGACAAGCGGTACTGCATCAACTCGATCTCCCTGCGCCTGCAGCCCGCGACCGGTACAGCGGACTGACCCGTCCCGCTTCCCATCGGTCCGTCATATGACAACCGCCCGGCGGTGGCCCCTTTTCCGGGGCCACCGCCGGGCGGTCGGGCGACTTCGGGTCAGGGCAGTGCGGCGACGAGCTGATCGAGTTCGACCCGCGGCCCGGTGTAGAAGGGGGTCTCCTCCCGGACGTGCATCCGGGCCTCGGTGGCGCGCAGGTCACGCATCAGATCGACGATCCGGTGCAGCTCCGGCGCCTCGAACGCGAGGATCCACTCGTAGTCGCCGAGCGCGAACGAGGCGACGGTGTTGGCTCGCACATCGGGGTAGCCGCGTGCTTCCTTACCGTGATCGGCGAGCATCTTGCGGCGTTCGTCATCGGGCAGCAGATACCACTCGTAGGACCGGACGAACGGGTAGACGCAGATGTAGTTCCCGGCTTCCTCGCCGGCCAGGAACGCAGGGATGTGACTCTTGTTGAACTCCGCGGGCCGGTGCAGCGCCACATTGCTCCAGACCGGGGTGCTGGCCCGGCCGAGTTCGGTCGTGCGCCGGAAATCGGCGTAGGCGGCCTGCAGGTCCTCGACCCGCTCGGCGTGGGTCCACACCATGAAATCCGCGTCGGCCCGCATACCGGCCACGTCGTAGACGCCACGCACGATGACACCGCGATCGGCGAGCCCGTCGAAGAACTCGCGGGCTTCTTTCAGCGCTGTCGCGCGGTCGTCCCCCAGCACTCCGGGCCGCACCTGGTACACGGAGAACATGAGATAGCGGATGGTGGAGTTGAGAGACTGGTAATCGAGTCGCGCCATAGCCCCATCGTGCCACTCGCCGGATCGCCGCGGGGCCGGGGCCGGTCGAGGCCAGGCCCGGGCCGACCGGCCGCCGCACCCGGAGGAGCGGCATTCAGGCCGGTGCGGGAGCCACACCGCCGGCGATATGTGTCGCGGCCCGCGTCGCCGCCGCCACACAGGCGGGCACCCCGACACCGTGCAGATAGGCGCCGGTCACCGCGAGATCGCCGAAACCGGCCAGCGCGGACTCGATCTCGGCGATCCGCTCGGTGTGCCCGGGGGCGTACTGGGCGAGGCCACCGGGCCAGCGCTGCACGATCGCGGACCGCGGGGTGATCGGTGCCCCCGTGACGGTGGCGAGGTCGGCGGTGGCGGCATCGATGAGTTCGGCATCGGAGAGTCCCAGCACCGCGTCGTCACCGAACCGGCCGAACGAGACCCGCACCAGGGCCGTCTCCCGCACGGCCAGATGGGACCATTTCCGGCTGGACAGGGTGAACGCCTTGGCCCGCAACGGCTCCCCCGTCGCCACCAGCACACCCGAATTGGGCGGCAGCGCGGTGTCCTTCGGCAGTTCCAGTGCGACCAGGGCGGAGGAGGACAGCTCGATCCCGGCGGCCGCGCGCGCCGCCACGGGCGCGATATCGGCCAGCAACCGGGCCGTCACCGGCGCCGGAGTCGCGAGGACGACCGCCTCGAACTCGCCGAGCGGTTCCACCGCCCAGCCACCCGCTATCCGCCGGAGACCGGTGACGGCGGTATCCCGGATCGTGGTGGCCGCCGTCCGACCGGCCAGCGCGTCCAGCAGCGCCCCGTAACCGTCGCGCAGCGCCCCGAACACCGGTGCGCCGGACGGCGCGGGCAGTGCGGCCGCCACCGCCTCGGTGAAGGAGCCGGCACCACGGTCCAGCGCCGCGGCCAGCGTGGGCAGCGCCGCGCGGAGCCCGATGGAGCGGGCGGAACCGGCGTACACGCCGCCGAGCAGCGGATCGACACTGCGCGCCACGGTCTGCTCCCCGAACCGGTCGGCCACCAGCGAGTGGACATCGATATCGGCACCGGGCCGCCAGGTGAACGGACGCTCGGGTTCGGCGGCGATGCGCGCCACCGTCGCGGCATCGACCAGTCCTTCGACGGCCGCGGCATCGGCCGGGATACCCATCAGCGTGCGCTCCGGTAGCGGATGGGCCCGCCCCTGCGACCAGATCAGCGGGCGCAGACCGGCCGGATGAACCAGCTGGTCGGCAATACCCAGTTCGCCCAGCAGCTCGGGCACCTCGGGCCGCCGGCCGACGAACGCCTCCGCGCCCAGATCAATCGGTTCACCCGCGATCTCGCTGGTCCGCAATACCCCGCCGAACCGGTCCCGGATATCGGCCACCGTGATCGCGGCCGATTCCCCGAGCAGCCCGCGCAACCGGTAGGCCGCGACGAGCCCGCTGATCCCCCCACCGACCACCGCGATTCTCATCCCCCGACCGTATCCGGCGCCCGGACATCGCGCGATCGCGCCCTCCGCGGCCGAAACACCCACCGCGGCCGGAGTGCCCGGTCCGGGACGCCGATGTCACGACGGCCGCCACGGCCTCACAGCTCGTGCACCAGCTCCACCAACGCCGTGAGCACCCCCGGGTCGGTCTCGGGCAGCACCCCGTGGCCCAGATTGAAGATATGGCCCGCGGCGCCCATGGCGAGCGCCGAATCCGCTTCGTCGGCGATCCGGCGTGCCTCGGCCTCCACCACCGGCCAGCCCGCGAAAAGCACCGCGGGGTCGAGATTGCCCTGCAACGCTTTTCCGGGGCCGACCCGCCGCACCGCCTCGGTCAGCGGCAGGCGCCAATCGACACCGACCACATCGGCCCCGGCCTCCCCCATGGCGCCGAGAAGTTCCCCGGTGCCCACCCCGAAATGGATCCGGGGCACCCCGGACTCGGCGAGTTCGGCGAACACCCGCTCCGAATGCGGCAGCACATAGCGGCGATAGTCGGCCAGCGAGAGCGCCCCGGCCCACGAGTCGAACAGCTGCACCGCGTCGACCCCGGCCTCGAGCTGGGCCCGCAGGAACACGATGGTGATATCGGTGAGCACCCCGAGCAGCGCGTGCCAGGCCGTCGGATCGCCGTACATCATGGCCTTGGTGCGCTCGTGGTTCTTGCTGGGGCCGCCCTCCACCAAATAGGACGCCAGCGTGAACGGCGCACCCGCGAAACCGATGAGCGGAGTCTGCCCGAGCTCCTCGACCAGCAACCGCACCCCGTCGGTGACCGCGCCCACTTCCTCGGGCCGCAGCCGGGGCAGCGCCTGGACATCGGCGGCCGTACGTACCGGTGTGGTCACCACCGGACCGACGCCGGCCACGATATCGAGATCGATTCCGGCGGCCTTGAGCGGAACGACGATATCGGAGAACAAGATCGCCGCGTCGACGCCGTGGCGGCGAATCGGCTGCATGGTGATCTCACAGACGAGTTCCGGATCGAAACACGACTCGAGCATCCCGATACCTGCCCGGACCTCGCGGTATTCCGGCAATGACCGGCCCGCCTGGCGCATGAACCACACCGGCCGCCGAGCCGGTGCGGCGCCGGTGGCGGCGGCCAGGAACGGGGCATCGGACAACCGGCGGCGCGTATATGTGCTCATCACCCGCCATCGTATGCGGCCCCGCCCGGCCCGGCGCGCAAGGCCGCACAGCGCCACCCGGACCACCGATCCGCCGTCCTGGGCGGCGGCTGCGAACACCATCCCGGCGGGTTGCGCGGTGTTTACCACGATCGGGCCCGCCCACGCAGCAACAACGGTCGTCCGGCGCGCCTCCGCGCGCCCCGGGTGCTACGGGTCTACCGTCATTCCCCGTGACACCGCTCGATATCCGCGACGGCGCACCCGACGACGGGCCCGGCGACGAACCCGCAGCGTTTCGTGCCGCCGTCTCGGCGATGGGCACCGCATCCGTACATCCGCGGATCGAACTGTCCCCGATCCGTCCGCCGCAGCGTCTCGCCCCCTACTCCTATGCGCTCGGTGCCGAGGTGATCCACGAGGAATCACCCGTCGTACCGATCGACTCCGACGGCGATGCCTTCGGGCGGCTCATCCTGCTCCACGACCCCAGCGGGGACGAAGCGTGGCACGGCGTCTTCCGGCTGGTCGCCTATATCCAGGCCGATATCGACGGCGCGCTGGCCGCCGATCCGCTCCTCCCGGAGGTCGCCTGGAGCTGGCTGGTGGACGCCCTGGAATCCCGGGAGGGTCCGTTCACCGCGCTCGGCGGTACGGTGACCTCCACCAGTTCGGTGCGCTACGGCGATATCGCCGGCCCGCCCCGCGCGCACCAGCTCGAACTACGGGCCTCCTGGACGGCCCGCACCACCGAGATGCGCCCCCATGTGGAAGCGTTCGGGGAAGTCCTGGCCTACGCGGCGGGCCTGCCGCCGGCGGGCATCACCGATTTGCGGCCCTCGCCGGCCGGCGAGACCGACCGTGGTTGAATATCGGACGTAGCCTCGGCCACGTAGAGTGGCCCTTTATGCCGGTAGTAGAGGAGCCCGAACACCTGTCCGGTGACCACCCGGATGGTGGCACCGGTCTGTCTCCGGCGTCCGATCCGGGCCCCCGCGACGCAGCCACCGATTCCGGTCCGGCCGAGTCCACCGCGGAACCGCTGCTGGTCCCGGCCGACGGTATTCCCCCGGTCTGCCGCACCGCCGAGGCGGTGGCGGCGGCCGCCGAACGTCTCGCCGCCGGCTCCGGGCCGCTGGCCGTGGATGCCGAACGCGCTTCGGGTTTCCGGTATTCGTCGCGGGCGTACCTGATCCAGTTGCGCCGGGCCGGGGCGGGCACCGTGCTCATCGACCCGATACCGGTCGCCGACGCACTCGCCCCCCTGGCCGAGGCGATCAACGGACTGGAATGGATCCTGCATTCCGCCGATCAGGACCTGCCCGGCCTGGCCGAGCTGGGCCTGCGACCGGCGGTGCTGTTCGATACCGAACTCGGCGGGCGGCTCGCCGGTTTTCCCCGCGTCGGTCTGGCGGCCATGGTCGAACAGTTGCTCGGCCGGGCGCTGCGCAAAGGGCACGGCGCCGCGGACTGGTCGACCCGGCCCCTCCCGGAAGCCTGGCTCAACTACGCCGCACTCGATGTGGAACTGCTGATCGAACTCCGTGCGGCCGTGGCCGCCGCGCTGGCCGAGCAGGGCAAAACCGATTGGGCCGCGCAGGAGTTCGAACATATCCGGCTGCTCGAACCGGCCACGCCGAAACCGGACCGCTGGCGGCGCACCTCCGGAATCCATACGCTGCGCCGGGCCCGCCAGCTGGCGATCGTGCGGGAACTGTGGACCACCCGCGATACCCTGGCGCGCGGGCGCGATATCGCGCCCTCCCGGATCCTTCCGGATTCCGCCATCATCGCGGCGGCCAAGGCCGAACCCGCCTCGATCGGGCAGCTACGGGAATTACCGGTGTTCGGCGGCCCGCGTCAGCGCCGCTACTCCCGGGAGTGGCTGGGCGCGGTGGAACGCGCGCGCGCTCTGCCGGACGAGGACCTACCCCGGATGAGCCAGCCCTATGACGGGCCGCCGCCGGTGAACCGCTGGGAACGCCGCGACCCCGCCGCGGCGGCCCGGCTGGCCCGGGCCCGCGCGGTGATGACCCGGATCTCCGAGCGGGTGGCGGTACCGGTGGAAAATCTGTTGTCGCCCGACCTGGTGCGGCGGCTGTGCTGGGACGGCCTGCCCGACTACCGCAGCGGCCCGGAAGCCGCCGGCGAGGTCGCGGCGGCGGTCGACGGCTTCCTGAAGAGCCACGGTGCCCGGCCCTGGCAGCGCGAACTCGCCGCGCAGCCATTGGCCACCGCCCTCATCGACCGACCGCCGAGCTGACGGCCGCCCGCACGGTACTCCGCGGGCACGGCCGGCCGCCGCGGCGGCCAGGGCGCGTCCGCGGCGGCCAGGGCGCGTCCGCGGCGGCTAGGGCGCGTCGAGCCAGCCGGTGACGCGCCGGGTGATATCGGGCGCGGTCAGGCCGAGCTCCTGACGCACCTGGGCGATACTGCCGTGCTCCAGGAATTCCTGCGGGATGCCGATATCGCGAGCGGGCACGTCCAGACCGGCGGCACGCAGCCGGGCCGATACGGTCGCTCCGATCCCCCCGTGCAGGCCGCTGTCCTCCAGGGTCACCACCAAGCGGTAGTTCTCGGCCAGTTTGACGACGGTATCGGAAACCGGCAGCACCCACCGCGGGTCGATGACCGTGGCGGTGATGCCCTCCGCCTCGAGCAACTCCGCGGCCTGGAGCGCGGCCGGTATCAGGGCACCGACGGCCACGAACAGCACATCGCCGCGCTGGGCCTGCGCCGACGGCCCCTCCCGGTCCGGCAGCCACAGCACATCCACGCCGTCGAGCCGCTCGATCGCCCGGATCTCGGCGCCCACATTGTCTTTGGGGAACCGCAACGCGGTCGGCCCGTCGCCGACCGCCAGCGCCTCGGTCAGCTCCTCGGCCAGGGTCGCGGCATCGCGCGGGGCGGCCACCCGCATCCCGGGCACCATGCCGAGCAGCGACAGATCCCACATACCGTTGTGGGACGCGCCGTCGGCACCGGTGATCCCGGCACGGTCCAGCACCAGGGTGACCGGCTGTTTCAGCAAGGCCACATCCATCAGCAGCTGGTCGAAGGCCCGGTTCAGGAAGGTCGAGTAGATGGCCACTACCGGGTGCAGCCCGCCCAGCGCGAGACCCGCCGCCGAGGCCAGCGCGTGCTGTTCGGCGATACCGACATCGAAGAGCCGATCCGGGAAACGTTCACCGAACGCGGACAGTCCGGTGGGACCCGGCATGGCGGCGGTGATCGCGACGATATCGTCGCGGCGTTCGGCGTGGGAGATGAGTTCCTTCGAGAACACCGAGGTCCAGCTGACCGCGGTGCCGCTGCTCGCCGATTCACCGGTGAGCGGGTCGATGGGACCGCACGAGTGCATCTGATCGGCCACATGATTCTCGGCCGGTTCGTAGCCGTGCCCCTTCTGGGTCACCGCGTGCACCACCACCGGGCCGCCGAAATCCTTGGCGTGCCGCAGCGCCGATTCGAGCGCGACGAGATCGTGGCCGTCCACCGGACCGACGTATTTGAGACCGAGATCGCTGAACAGCTCCTGCGGGCTCACCGCGTCCTTTATCCCGGCCTTCACCGCGTGCACCATCGAATACGCGGAATCACCCACGCCCGGAATGCTTTTCAGGAATCGGCGGCCCGTGTCGAGCATATGCTCGTACACCGGCTGGGTACGCAACGCCGTGAGCCGGTCGGCCAGCCCGCCGATGGTGGGGGCGTAGGAGCGGCCGTTGTCGTTGACGACGATCACCACGGGGCGGTCCTTGGCCGCGGCGATATTGTTCAACGCCTCCCAGCACATACCGCCGGTGAGGGCCCCGTCGCCGACGACCGCCACGACATGACGGTCCTGGCCGGTGAGCGCGAACGCCTTGGCCAGGCCGTCGGCATAGGACAGCGACGCCGAGGCATGCGAGGACTCCACCCAGTCGTGTTCGCTCTCGGCGCGGCTGGGATATCCCGACAGCCCGTCCTTGCGGCGCAGGGTGTCGAAGCGATCCTTGCGACCGGTCACGATCTTGTGCACATAGGCCTGGTGCCCGGTGTCGAAGATCAACGGATCGGCGGGCGAATCGAATACCCGGTGCAGGGCGAGGGTGAGTTCCACCACCCCGAGGTTGGGTCCCAGGTGCCCGCCGGTGACGGCGACCTTGTGCACCAGGAACTCGCGGATCTCGGCCGCCAGCTCCCGCAGTTGCGGTGCCGAGAGCCGACGCACGTCTTCGGGCGTATCGACCCGGGAAAGCACTCCCACCTGATTCGCTCCCTCCGGATAGCGCAGTTGATCCGACCAGTCTAGGAGCCGCGGCCGACTGCACCACCCGGGCGGCGAGACGTACCCACCTCCGTACCGGGCCGGAACCGCGGTCCGGCGTATCGCTCCAGCCTAAGGTGAGAGGCGGGTGCCGCGCGAACCGCGTCCGGCCGCGGGCCCCGGGACGGCGGCGCACCGACGAGCGCCGCACACCGACCGCGAGGAGACCGGATGACCCAGCCGCAGGCGGGAACGGTGACCGTATTCGGGTACGGCACCGTCCGCGCCGCCCCCGATCTGATCGTGCTCTCGATCGGCGTCGAATGCCGCGCGAGCACCGTCGGTCTGGCCTACGACAGGGCGGGCCGGAGTGTGACGGCATTGACGGCGGCGTTACGTGAAGACGGCGTCCCCGGCAGCGATATCGGCACCGGCATGCTGTCGGTGCGCTCGGATACGGCCTGGCAGGACGGCACCGCACGGGTGATCGGCTATATCGCGACCAGCACGCTCACGGTCACGCTCACCGCCGCGGCCGACCCCGCGCGACCGGCGCCGTCGGACGTGGTGGCCCATGCCGTGGCGGCGGGCGGCGACGACGCGCGGCTGGGTGGGCTGCGGCACACCTTCGCCGACCGGGAACGACTACTGGAGCGCGCCCGTGACGCCGCGTGGGACAACGCCGTGGACAAGGCCCGGCAGTACGCCCGCCGCGCCGCCCGCGAACTGGGCCCCGTGCTCGAGATCACCGAGCACACCACCGCGCCACCGCCCGCGGAGCCCGGCGGGATCCGGATGGTCGCCGCGTCCGCACCGGCGCCGGTGCCCATCGAATCCGGGGAGACCGAGATCACCGCGACGCTGCGGGCCACCTGGCAGCTGAAGTAGGGCGCCGCACGGGCTTGTCAGCGCTCCAGGAGCGCAAGGCATTCCACATGGTGGGTGGCCGGAAAGGCGTCGAAGGCGCGCAATGCGGTCAGTCCGTAGCCGGCGTCCAGGTACAGGCGCAGATCCCGGGCGAACGACGCCGGATCACAGCCGATGTGCACGATCCGGTCCGGCGCCGCGGCGGCCACGGCGTGCACCACGGGTTTGCCGGCCCCGGCCCGTGGCGGATCGAGTACCACCACCTGCGGCCGTGGGTGATGGTGTCCGGCCGCCCACTGCTCCACCCGTCCGGTGCGCAGCTCCAGCCACGGCAGATCGCCCAGGGCGGCGTGACCGTCGGCGACCGCGGCCGGTGCGGATTCCAGCGCCCGCACGGCGCCGGTCGGGCCGACCTGTTCGGCCAGGCGCGCAGCGAAAACTCCCGCGCCGCTGTACAGATCCCACGCCGTCGCACCCACGCCCGGATCGGCCCAGCCGGCGACGATATCCGAATAGCACTGCGCGGCACCGCGGTGCGCCTGCCAGAACCCGGCCGCCGACACCTCCCAACGCCGGCCGGCCACGTACTGGACGGCCCGGCCGCTGCCCTCGACCACCCATTCGTCGCGGTCGGTGTGAGCGGCGGCGCGCCGGGCCGCCGTGCGCCGCCGCTGCGCGCCCGGCGTCTCCGGCTCCGCGCCGACTCGGCTCGTGCCGTCCCGCGGCCCGCGTGCGCGCCCGCCCCGCCCGTCGGCCCGGCTCCCGGGGCCGGAACGGCCGCCGTGCCGATCACCGCCGCGCCGGCCGGTCTCGGGTACCGGCGGGGCGATTTCGACGATATGCCGGGCCCCGGTGTCGTCGACCGCGATCACCAGCTCCGCGCCGGGCATCCAGCGGCGCCCGTCGATATCGTCCAGGGCGCCGGGCACGGGTTGCGGACAGCGCAGGTCGGTCAGCACTCCGGTACTGCGGTATCGATGCACACCGGCCCGGCCCTCCGGATCCACCGCGAGCCGGATCCGGGTGCGCCAGCCGCCGGTGCGATCGCCGGAACCGGTGATGGGTTCCACCTCGACCGCGCGTTCGATACCGGTGATGCGGCGCAACTGTTCGGCCACGACCGCGCCCTTCAGCTGCCGCTGCGCCGCCGCGGTGGCAAAGGAGAAATCGCAGCATCCCGCCCCACCCGGCCCCGATACCGGGCAGGTGGCGGGGATCCGGTCCGGTGATGCCTCGAGGATCTCCACGGCCTCGGCCCGGCAGAACGCGCCGCCGCGATCTTCGGTGACCCGGGCCCGCACGAGCTCACCGGGCAGGCCGTGCCGGACGAACATCACCCGGCCCTCATGGCGTGCCACACAGAGTCCGCCGTGCCCGGGCGGCCCGAGCCGTACCGACAGCACTTCATCGCGCCACGAACTCATCGGACCTCACCCATTGTCGCCGTAGCCGCGCCGTACCGCGCCCGGTGCCGCGGGTTCGCCCGCCGCACGGGCGCGCGCCGAGGAACTCAGCTGCCACGGCACGCTGGTCACCATCACGCCCGGTTCGAACAGCAACCGGCCCTTCAACCGCAACGCGCTCTGATTGTGCAGCACCTGCTCCCACCAGTGCCCGACCACGTATTCGGGGATGAAGACGGTCACCACATCGCGCGGCGCGTCCTTGCGGACCCGCTTCACATATTCGAGCACCGGTTTGGTGATCTCTCGGTAGGGCGATTCGATCACCTTCAACGGGACCGGATTGTCGCTCTTCTCCCAGTCCCGCACGAGTGCCCGGGTGTCGTCCTCGTCGACGTTCACCGTGATCGCCTCGAGGGTATCCGGGCGCCCCGCCCGCGCGTAGGCCAGTGCCCGGCGGGTCGGCAGGTGCAGTTTCGACACCAGGACGATCGAATGGGTCCGGCTCGGCAGGACCCCGTCCCATTCGTGTTCTTCCAGTTCCCGGGCCACCGAGTTGTAGTGGTGGTGGATCATCTTCATGATCACGAAGATCACCGCCATGGTCACGATGGCGATCCAGGCGCCGGCGAAGAACTTCGTCACCAGCACGATCACCAGGACGGCCCCGGTGGCGACCAGACCCAGCGCGTTGATGGCCCGGGAACGCATCATCCGGCGCCGTTCGGCCGGATCCGTCTCCCGGCCCAGCAATCGGCTCCAGTGCCGCAGCATGCCGGTCTGGCTGAGGGTGAACGAGACGAACACCCCGATGATGTAGAGCTGGATCAGCCGGGTCACTTCCGCGTCGAACGCCACCACGAACGCGATCGCGCCGACCGCCAGGAACAGGATGCCGTTGCTGAAGGCGAGCCGGTCGCCGCGCGTGTGCAGCTGGCGGGGCAGGAAGCGCGCCTGGGCCAGGACCGAGCCCAGGACCGGGAATCCGTTGAACGCGGTATTGGCGGCCAGTACCAGGATCACCGCGGTCACCACGGCGACGAAGTAGAAGCCGGGAGTGAACCCGCTGAACACCGCGTGCGCGATCTGGGCGATCAGCGTTTTCTGCTGATAACCCTCGGGCGCGCCGACGAGTTGTTCGGGGTGTTCGGCGAACACCACATGCGCCTGCCGGGCGAGCACGATCATGCCGAGCAGCAACACGATGGCGATCGAGCCGAGCATCAGCAGGGTTGTCGCGGCATTGCGCGATTTGGGTTTGCGGAAGGCCGGCACGCCGTTGCTGATCGCCTCGACACCGGTGAGCGCCGCACAACCGGAAGAGAAGGCGCGCGCGAGCAAGAAGATCAGTGCCAGCCCGGCCAGATGCTCCTCTTCGGCCCGCAGCTCGAAGCCCGACGATTCGGCGCGCACTTCGTCACCCAGTACGAAGATCCGGATCAGTCCCCAGGCGAGCATGGTGAACATACCGAACAGGAAGGCATAGGACAGCAGTGCGAACATCCGGCCGGACTCCCGCACGCCGCGCAGGTTCATCGCGGTGATGAGCACGATGGCGGCCACCGCGAAGAGCACCTTGTGGGTCGCCACGAACGGGATCGCCGAGCCGATGGTGGACGCGGCCGACGCGATCGAGACGGCGACGGTGAGTACATAGTCCACCAGCAATGCGCTGCCCACGGCCAGGCCGGCTGTGGGGCCCAGATTCGTGGTGACCACCTCGAAGTCGCCGCCGCCGGACGGGTAGGCGTGCACGTTCTGGCGGTAGCTGGTGACCACGATGACCAGGACGACCGCGACGGCGAGGCCGAGCCACGGGGCGTACGCGTAACCGGCCAGCCCGGACACCGACAGCACGAGGAAGATCTCCTCGGGCGCGTAGGCGACCGATGACATCGCGTCCGAGGCGAACACCGGCAGCGCGATTCGTTTCGGCAGCAGGGTGTGGCCCAGGGAGTCACTACGGAATGGCCGCCCCAACACCAGACGCTTGGTGGCGGTCGTCAACTTCGACACTGGACGGAGCATAAGCCCCCGTGCCCCGCTGCGCTGCGAGGCATCACCGGAGGGCGGGGTTTGGCCACCCCCCGCGGGGGGAACGTGGCTGGGGGCGAGAACCAGCGAGTACGGTTCGTTTTCGCAGCAGCCACACGGCTGTTTCACTTGCCGTAGGGCAGACCGAGTCAGGAGCGAGGTTCACCGTGTACGTGGTGATCATGGGATGCGGCCGGGTGGGGGCGTCGCTGGCCCGCGCCCTGGTCCGGATAGGTCACGAGGTCGCCGTGATCGACCGCAATCCGGACGCGTTCCGGCGCCTGGGCCCGGGTTTCCCGGGCGAGCAGGTCGTGGGGGTCGGATTCGACCGCGAGGTTCTGCGCCGGGCGGGTATCGAACGGGCCGGGGCCTTCGCGGCCGTGTCCTCGGGCGACAACTCCAACATCATCTCCGCGCGGGTGGCGCGGGAGATGTTCGGGATCGACCGGGTGGTGGCCCGTATCTACGACGCCAAACGCGCCGCCGTCTACGAACGGCTCGGTATCCCGACCATCGCGACCGTGCCCTGGACGACCGACCGCTTCCTGCACACCCTGATCGGTGACGCGGGCACCACGACCTGGCGTGATCCCACCGGGACCGTCGCCGTCGCCCAGCTGATCCTGCACGAGGAGTGGTACGGGCGCACGGTGAGCGAACTG
This sequence comes from Nocardia rhamnosiphila NBRC 108938, assembly GCF_000720425.1. Classification (GTDB taxonomy): domain Bacteria; phylum Actinomycetota; class Actinomycetes; order Mycobacteriales; family Mycobacteriaceae; genus Nocardia; species Nocardia rhamnosiphila. Next base: position 376,017 of record NZ_JOAJ01000003.1, read on the forward strand.
GAGGACGCCACCGGCGCCCGGGTCGCGTTCGTCATCCGGTTCGGGCAGGGCATCCTGCCGGACGCCAAGACCGTCGTGCAGGCCGACGACATCGTGTACGTGGCCGCCACCTCCGGCTCGGCCGGGGAGGCCGTCGCGCTGGCCGCGAAACCTCCAGCTAGCAAGGACTGATCATGAAAGTGGCCATTGCCGGAGCCGGGGCCGTCGGCCGCTCCATCGCCCGCGAACTACTCCGGGCGGGACACAGCGTCATGCTGCTCGAACGCCAGCTCGACCATATCGACCGCGAGGCGGTCTCCGAAGCGATCTGGGTCCATGCCGACGCCTGCGAACTGCAACTGCTCGAGGACGCCGGACTGGAGGACTACGAGGTCGTCATCGCCGCGACCGGCGACGACAAGGCGAATTTGGTGCACAGCCTGCTGGCCAAAACCGAATTCGGGGTGCGCCGGGTGGTCGCGCGGGTCAACGATCCGCGCAACGAATGGCTTTTCGACGGCTCCTGGGGTGTCGATGTGGCCGTCTCCACCCCGCGTCTGCTGGCCTCCCTCGTCGAGGAGGCGGTATCGGTCGGCGATCTGGTCCGCCTGATGACCTTGCGGCAGGGGCAGGCCAATCTGGTCGAACTCACCCTGCCACCGGATACGACGCTGGCCGGTAAGCCGGTGCGCAATCTCACCCTGCCGCGGGATTCCGCGCTGGTCACCATTCTGCGTGGCGGGCGGGTCATCGTGCCGCAGCCCGACGACCCCTTCGAGGGCGACGACGAACTGCTGTTCGTCGTCTCCGCGGCCGCCGAGGAGGAACTGCGTGCGGTGCTGGCACCGCACGGCATCGAATCGCAGACCGGCGGCACCACCGGCCTGACACCCGCGCAGGACGCCGAATACTGACCACCCGGCAGCACTCGGCCCACATCCGCGGCCTCAGGCGGCTACGGGCTGCGCCGCGCGCGCCCGCAGCTTGTTCAACGCCCGGTACTGCATGACCCGGATCACGCCGGGGCTGGTGCCGATCGCCGCCGCGGTCTCGGCCGCGCTCCAGCCCAGCACGATCCGCATCACCAGCACCTCCCGGTGCACGGGGTTGAGCTGCTGCATCAGTTCGCGGGCCAGGGCGCCGCGTTCGGCGGCCAGCGCCCACTCCTCGGGGCCGGCCGCGGTGGACACCGCTTCGGGGACCTCGGCCACGGGATAGGCCGGATGGATCTGGGCACCGCGGAACGCATCGGAGACCTTGTTCGCCGCAATGCCGTACACGAAGGCGAGGAACGACTTCCCCTGATCCCGGTAGCGCCCGATGGCGTGCACGGTGGCCATCAGCACCTCCTGCGCCACATCGTCGGCGGTGACGTGCAGATGGGCGGCGTTACCCAGGCGGGTCCGGCAGTAACGCTGGACCAGCGGCTGGACCAGTCGCAGGATCTCGGCCACGGCGGCGCGGTCACCGCCGGCCGCCGCCGGGACCAGGACGTCCAGTTCGGCGGAGATCCGGCGGCTCTGGGACCGCACCGGATGTTCGGATCCCCGCTCGGGGCGGGTGATCGGGTGCTGCTCGGTTCGCATTCGCCGGTCCTCTCGGGAGATCGTCTTCATCAACGATCGTCCGATGAACGGCGCGTGCGGGATAGGCACCAAAGGGTGGGTCCTCGTCCACCCTTTCGGATGACGCCGGGCCGCACCTTCGGATGATGCGGCGCCGCGAAGGTCAGGCCGGACCGGCGGAATGCCGTCCGGAGCCGGCGGGCAGATGCCCGGCGCGGCGCACCGCCCAGACCGTCACCACCAGCGCGACGGCGGTGAGCGGCCAGCCCATCGCGATTCGCGCGGCGGCGAGCCAGCCCGTGCTGTCCGTGTCGTAGAGGTGGTTCTGGACCAGGTAGCGGGCACCGAAGACGAGCACCCACGCCACGGTCGCCAGGTCGTAGAGGCGGACCACCCGCGGATCTCCGCGCCAGTCGCCGCCGTGGCCGTTGAGCACCCCCCACACCACCCCGACCAGGGGCCGCCGGACGAGTATCGAGATCAGGAACGCGGCACCGTAGATCAGGCTGGTGTAGATCCCGAACAGGAAGAAACCCTTGGCCTCGCCGACCCGCCAGGCGATCAGCGCGCAGATACCCACGCCCACGAAACCGGAGACGGCGGGCTGGATCGGCTCGCGGCGCACCAGCCGCCAGATGAGAATCGCCGCCGCCACCCCGAGCGCCGCCCAAATCGCCACGGTCAGCCCGAGCAGGGTGTTCACCGGAACGAAGACCAGCACCGGCAGCGTCGAGTAGATCAGGCCGCCGAAGCCACCCAGCTGTTCCAGCAGGGTCTGCTTATCCGGTTCCTCCGGAGTGTCGTCGGCGGAACCGGCCCGGGCGGCGGGCGCGGAGTCCGGGGTGGTCGCGGCCCGGGGCAGCGGTCTGGTGGCGTACTCGTCGCTCGATGGCATACGTCAGCTGTTTCCGCGCAATTCGTAGTAGGGGTTGTACATCACCTTACGGCCTTCGCGTTCTCCCACCCGGCCGCGCACCATGATGCGCCGTCCCGATTCGATACCGGGAATCCGGCGTCGCCCGATCCACACCAGAGTGATGGCATCGGTGCCGTCGAAGAACTCCGCCTGCATACTCGCACCCGAGGACTGCGGACAGGAGTCGACACTGCGCAAACGGCCCAGCATCGTCGCCTCCTCACCGCGCCGGCACTCCGAGACCCGGCAGGCGCCCGAAGCGTCTGCCTTCTCCGCCAGGTCCTCGGCGTCGAGCTGATCGATATCCTCGGTCAATCTGCGGCCGAGCCTGCGAAAATATCCGGTCGCGGACTTGGCGCCCGCTTTTCTTCCTGCCGCGGAAGACATCGCCTGCTCTCCTGTGCGCGGACGACATGGGTCGCACGTCATCCGAATTTCCTTACTCCGGCCCGGCTGTGGCCGTACCCGCCACTGTAGATGGGTACCGGCGGCACCGCTACGCTCGGTCCGGTGTTCGATTCCCCACGTCCGGCCGTTGTCGTCGCCCTGCCCGGAACCGGTTCCGACGCACATTTCGCCCGCCGCGCGTTCGGCCCCGCATCCGCCGCCGCGGGAATCGATTTCGTCGCCGTGGACCCCGATCCGGCCGCGGTGATCGAGAGCTACCGCGCCGCCCTGGACGACGCCGCGACCCGCGGCCCGGTGCTGGCGGCGGGTATCTCGCTCGGCGCCGCGGTCGCCGTCGAATGGGCCGCGGGCCGGGAACCGGGCGAGGTCGGTGGTGTGGTGGCGGCCCTGCCCGCGTGGACCGGCCCGGATACCGCGGAATGCCCCGCCACGCACAGTGCGGCGGTCACGGCGGCCCAGTTACGCGCCGAGGGACTGGAGGCGGTGATCGACAGGATGCGGGCGAGCAGCCCCGGCTGGCTGGCCGACGCGCTCACCCGGTCGTGGCGCGCACAGTGGCCTGGACTGCCGGCGGCGCTGGAGGAAGCGGCGCAGTACAAATGGCCGGAACCCGTCCTGCTGGACGCGCTGAGCGTCCCGCTGGCGGTGATCGCCGCTTCGGACGACCCGGTGCATCCGGTGAGCGTGGGACGGGAATGGGCACGCCGCGCACCCCGGTCGGCGCTCATCGAGGTGACGCTGGACGAATTCGGCGCCGATCCGGGCATCGTGGGGCGGCTGGCGCTGCGGCACCTCGGCTGAAAACCCGGCCACTCGACCGGATCGGTACCCCGGCCGCGTCGTCCGGTGCCCGCGCGGGCACCGGACGACGCGATCGGTCAGTTACGGCCGAGTTGCTGCATCGCCGACCCTTCGGCGCCCCGCCGCGGCTGCTGCGGCTGCTGGGGTGGCAGCACCGCGGGCGCCGGCGAGGGCCGCGCGCCGGGCGGCGGGGTCGCCACCTGCTGCTGGGCCTGCTGTTGCTGCTGATGGGCGGCGGTGAGCTGTTCGGCGAGCTGCTGGGGCAAGACCACCGGAAGCGGTTCGCGCACCGGCAGCGCGTCGGTTCCCCGCCGGATGATCGTCTCGCTGAGCACAGTGCGCGCCGCCACGACCAGCGGGCCGCCCGCCGCGGTGGAACCCGAGGGTCCCGCCGCCACCAGCCGGATCATCCACCGGTAACCGTCCACCCCGATGAAGCGCAGATCGGCGCCCTCGGTGACGGCCACCAGTTCCCGGCCCCACGGGCCCTTCTCCACCGAGACCCGGGCCCCGTCCTTGCGCAGCGATTCCGCCAGGTCGGCCGCGACCGTGCGCCACTGGCCCTTGGATTTCGGCGCGGCGTAGGCCGCGACGGTGATGCGTCCGTGCTCGGTGGCCAGATGGACCGCCTGCGGGGTGCCCTGCGGGGTCATCTCGACCTGCAACTGCCCGCCCGGCGGCACCGGCAGGATCACCGAGCCCAGGTCGAGACGGGTATCGGTGAAGTTCTCCAGCACCTCGGCGACATCGTCGTAGTCGTAGGGACCGCGCCGCTGGGGTTCGGTATCGGGATCGTCGATCGCGGCGTCGTAGGCGTCGCTGTAGGCGGCGCCGCCGTAACCGTCGTCATAGCTGTCGTCGTAGGGCTCGTCGTATTCGGCGCGGTGGTACCCGCCGTCGTCGTAGTCCTCGTATTCGCCGGTCTCGTACTCACCCGTGGTGTACTCGCCGGTGTCGTTCCCGTCGCCGGATCTGCGTCCGCCGGATTTCCGTCGTCCGAACATGTCAGGCCTCCTTGCCGTCGGCGGCGTCCGCCCCGCCCGGCGTCAAACTCGCGTGTCCCCCGCTGGATCCGTAACCGCCCGCCCCGCGCGCGGACTCGTCGAGCCGGTCCACCGCCACGAACTCGACCAGCTCCACCCGCTGCACCAGCAGCTGCGCGATCCGGTCACCGCGGCGCAGTTCGATGGGAGTGCGCGGATCGTGGTTGATCAGGCACACCTTGATCTCACCCCGGTAGCCGGCGTCGATGGTCCCCGGCGTGTTCACCACGGATAGCCCGGCCTTGGCCGCCAGCCCGGAGCGGGGGTGGATCAGGCCCACGGTGCCCACCGGCAGCGCGACAGCGATACCGGTGCCGACCAGTACCCGCTCCCCCGGCTCCAGGACGACGTCCTCGGCGGTGCACAGATCCACGCCCGCGTCGCCGTCGTGGGCGCGCGTCGGCATGGGGATCCCGGGGTCCAGCCGGAGCAGCGGTATCGGTGAGAGTGCGTTCACGTCCGACCAGCCTACGCGCAGGCCCGGCGCGGGTGTCGCTTAGTGTTGAGTCGTGTCCGACCAGCCTCGACCCACCGAAACCGAGCGCCCCGCGCGACCGGAACCGACCGCCTATCGCGAACGCCTCTGGGTGCCGCTGTGGTGGTGGCCGGTGGGCTTCGCCCTCGCCGGTCTGCTCGCCGCGGAGATCCATATGGGAGCGCCCGGCCTGCGGGCCTGGCTGCCGTACGTCCTGTTGTTCCCGGTGCCCGTCTGGGTGCTGCTGTGGACGAGCCGGCATCGCCTCGAAGTCACCCCGGACGCGACGGGCACCCCCGAATTGCGGGTGGACCGGGCCCATCTGCCGATGTCGTTCGTCGCCCGGGCGACCGTGGTGCCCAGGAGCGCCAAGAGCGCGGCGTTGGGCCGTCAGCTCGATCCCGCGGCCTACGTCCAGCATCGGCCGTGGATCGGCACCATGGTCCTGCTCGTTCTCGACGACCCGGACGATCCGACACCCTACTGGCTGGTCAGCACGCGCCGGCCCACAGCGGTCCTGGCCGCGCTCGGCCTGCCGAGCGCGGATTGACCTCACGCTCCGCTCAGGCCGCGCAATCCATGCAGATCATCTGACCGCCTGCCTCACTGGCGAGGCGGCTGCGGTGATGTACCAGGAAACAGCTCGAGCAGGTGAACTCGTCGGCCTGTTTCGGAATCACCCGAACCGTCAGCACTTCCTCGGACAAGTCCGCGCCGGGGAGCTCGAACGACTCCGCGGTATCGGATTCGTCGACATCCACGACGGCGGACTGGGCCTCGTTGCGACGAGCCTTCAGCTCCTCCAGCGAATCCTCCGACACATCGTCGGACTCGGTACGCCTCGGTGCGTCATAGTCGGTTGCCATGTCGTCTTCCCCTCGTCCTTACTCCGTATATCCGGATCGGCGCACGCCGTCTCTCGACCGCGCCCGCCGCCCCGCCGGTGGTGCACTTCACACCCGCACCGGTCCTCTATCAGCGCGAATCCAAAGGACTCACCTCCGATAGCGTCCGGACAACGCATGAGTTGCCCTGCTTGTTCCCGCGACCGAACGCCGATTTACTCATGGATATTTCGGTCTGGGCGGCCAGACAATAGCGGACGGTGCGGAAAATGTCGCAATCGAAACCCGGCCGTGTCGAAACCGCTGGGCAATCGATATGCCGCCCCGAGCGAGCCGTGACCGGCCCCGGTAACGCGCCCGGAGCGGCCTGGGTAATGCGCGGCACGCGGGCCGGGGTACGTACAGTATCGACGTGGTTTCACTGATCACCGAAGGCAGACCGACGGATACAAAAGGCCGTCCCTACCCGCGTCGACGGCCGCGCCCCTGGCTGATACTCGTGGTCGTTCTCATGGTTGTTTGCGCAGGTCTGTGGATCAAGGCACTGACCACCAACGACGACGACCACACGCCGATGGCATGCAATTCGCCGACCCCGGCCACCGACCCCAAGGCCGCGCCGCAGCCGCTGCCCGGCCAGCGGGTCGGGGCGAGCCGCCTCGAGGATGTGGAACCCGCACCGACCGCGGGTACCCAGGTTCGCGTCCTCAACGCCAACGGACAGCGCGGCCAGGCCGCGCATGTCGCGGCCCAGCTCGGTGATCTGGGGTTCGGCAGCCCGCCCGGGGATCCTTACGGTAACGATCCGATATACGCCAACGGTGACCTGGAATGCACCGGCCAGATCCGGTTCGGTGAGAACGGCCGGACGGTCGCGGCCGCGGTACAGCTGGCCGTCCCGTGCGCCGAACTCGTCGAGGACAAACGCTCCGACAAATCCGTCGACCTGGTGCTCGGCTCGCTGTTCGGCGGCGACCTGCAGCCCAACAACGACGCCGAAGAAGTGCTGCGGTCGCTGAAGAACCCGGTGAGCGGGGAGAGCCCGGCGATCGACCCGGATATGCTCGCGGCCGCCCGGACCGCCCGCTGCTGACCGCGGGCGCCCGGGCCGGGGTCAGGCCTCCGGAATCGGCGCGGCGACGCCCAGGCGATCGAGCAGCGCGAACAGTTCGTCGGCGATACCGGGCGCCGCGGCCACCACGAGTGCCCCCGCGGCGCCGGTCGTCGGCATCGGGGGCAGCCGCAGCACCGCACCGGCCTCGGCCGCGATCAGCGCGCCGGCCGCCCAGTCCCACGGATTCAGTCCGTGCTCGTAGTGCGCGTCCACCCGTCCCTCGGCAACCATGCACAGATCCAGCGCGGCCGCGCCGATCCGGCGGATATCACGCACATGCGGCAGCAACTCGGCGACGCCGGCCGCCTGCCGGGTCCGCCGGGGGACCCCGTAGGCGAAGCCGGTCGCGACCAGCGCCAGCCGCGCGGAGCGCACCGGGTTGCACCGCAGCGGTGTATCGCGGCCGTCCGGGCCGATCCGTAGCGCCCCGAGGCCGGTGGCCGCGGTGTAGACCGTCGACGCCGCGACATCGGCGACCGCCCCCGCGACCGGTCGGCCGCCGCGCACCGCGGCCACCGAGACCGCGTACGCCGGGATCCCGTAGAGGAAGTTCACGGTGCCGTCGATCGGGTCGACCACCCACACCACTTCGTCTTCTGCCGCCGCGGCGAGATCGCCGCCGCCCTCTTCGCCGAGAATGTGGTCGCCGGGTCGCAGCCGGGCCAGTTCGTCACGGATGAGCTGTTCGGTCTCGGTATCGACGACGGTCACCGGATCGGTCGGGGTGCTCTTGGTCCGCACCGCGGCCTCGGCCGAGGCCGCGGAGGCGAAGACTTCGCGACGGCGGACCCGGGCATGCGCGGCGGCGATACCGGCCAGATGGGCCGCGATCCGGCGCAGCACGGTGGCATCGGCGGGGGCGGGTTCGGTGGCAGCGGTGAGAGACCAAATCGATTCCGGCACGTCTTCCATCGGAGCACAGATCCTGCGATGAGGTCGTCCGGGCACGCACATTACCCTTGTCGTGCACACCACACCGGCGGAGCGCGGCCGCGGAGGAGGCAGCGCGACGCGGGTGGCCCGACGACGCCGTCCGGATCTCCTCGCGCGCGGCCGGGCCCGCCCGGAAACCGGTGCGACGCACCACGACAGCAGCCAGCACAGGGAACGAGGAACCCGCATGTCCGTTGGACGGCACGCGTTCGGTATCGATATCGGCGGTAGCGGCGTCAAGGGCGCCGCGGTCGATCTGGACACCGGGGAGCTCGTGCACGAGCGCATCAAGATCGCGACCCCGCATCCGTCCACCCCGGACGCGGTCGCGGCCGCCGTGGCCAAGTTGATCGAGACCGCGGGCTGGGACGGACCGGTGGGTCTCACCCTGCCGTGCGTGGTCCTCGACGGTGTCGCGTACACCGCCGCCAATGTCGACAGATCCTGGATCGGCACCGACGCCCGGGCGCTGTTCGCGACGGCACTCGGCGGTCGCGAGGTGACCGTGCTCAACGATGCCGACGCCGCAGGACTCGCCGAGGACCGCTACGGCGCCGCCCGCGATATCCACGGGCTCGTACTCCTGCTCACATTCGGTACCGGAATCGGTTCCGCGTTGCTCAACAACGGGGCCCTCGTTCCGAACACCGAACTCGGGCATCTCGAGATCGGCGGCATGGAAACCGAGCACCGGGCCGCCGCCTCGGTCAAGGAGAGGGAGAACCTCGACTATCCCGAGTGGGCGGCGCGGGTCAGCACCGTACTGAGTGGCCTGGAGGACCTTTTCTGGCCGACGGTGATCGTGGCCGGTGGCGGGATCAGCCGCGACGCCGACCAGTGGATTCCACTGCTGACCAATCGCACCCGCGTGGTTCCGGCGAACTTGAAGAACACAGCGGGTATCGTCGGCGCGGCCATGGCCGTCGATGCCGGAATCACCCCCTGAGGATGTCCACGGCACGGGCCAGTGCACACTGGTCGGATCGTTACAATGGAAGCACCCGGCGGTGAGCCGGACCCCCGACCGGCGTTTTAGCCGGTAAACCCGACAGACCGCTCCGCCGGAATACTACTCTGGCGTGACGCCGCACGAGACCGTCACGAAAGGGCGTACGTGGTAGCCACGAATACCCGTCAGACAGCCGAATCGGCCGACGCCGAGGCCACGGAAGTTCCCGCGGCACGCCCGGCCCGGAAGGCCGTGGCCAAGAAGGCCCCGGCGAAGAAGGCCGCTGCCAAGAAGGCTCCGGCCAAGAAGGCCGCTGCCAAGAAGGGAGCCGCCAAGAAGGCCCCGGCCAAGAAGGCGGGGAGCGCGGGCGCCCCGGGCTCGGGCGAGGAACAGCTCGACGACGATTCGCTGGATGTAGCGGATCTCGGCGACCTGGAGGTCTCCGAGGACGATCTCGCGGAGGAGGGCGACGACCTGGTCGTCGAGGCCGTCGAGGAGGAAGCCGAGGCCGAGCCGGCCGACGGTACGTCCGAGCCCACCGCGGCGGACAAGGCCTCCGGCGATTTCGTCTGGGACGAGGAGGAGTCCGAAGCGCTGCGCCAGGCGCGCAAGGACGCCGAGCTGACCGCGTCCGCGGATTCGGTGCGGGCCTACCTCAAGCAGATCGGTAAGGTCGCGCTGCTCAATGCCGAGGAGGAGGTCGAACTCGCCAAGCGGATCGAGGCCGGGCTCTACGCGGCGGAGAAGATGCGCGAGTTCACCGAGGCCGGGGACAAGCTTCCCGTGGCCACCCGCCGTGATTTCAACTGGATCATCCGCGACGGCAACCGTGCCAAGAACCACCTGCTCGAAGCGAACCTGCGTCTGGTGGTGTCGCTGGCCAAGCGCTACACCGGCCGCGGGATGGCGTTCCTGGATCTCATCCAGGAGGGCAACCTCGGCCTGATCCGCGCGGTCGAGAAGTTCGACTACACCAAGGGCTACAAGTTCTCCACCTACGCCACCTGGTGGATCCGGCAGGCGATCACCCGCGCCATGGCCGATCAGGCCCGCACCATCCGTATCCCGGTGCATATGGTGGAGGTCATCAACAAGCTCGGACGTATCCAGCGTGAGCTGCTCCAGGACCTGGGCCGCGAGCCCACCCCCGAGGAGCTGGCCAAGGAAATGGACATCACCCCGGAGAAGGTGCTGGAGATCCAGCAGTACGCCCGGGAGCCCATTTCGCTGGATCAGACCATCGGCGACGAGGGCGACAGCCAGCTCGGTGATTTCATCGAGGACTCTGAGGCCGTGGTCGCGGTGGACGCGGTCAGCTTCACCCTGCTGCAGGATCAGCTGCAGTCGGTGCTGGAGACGCTGTCCGAACGTGAGGCGGGCGTGGTCCGGCTGCGGTTCGGCCTGACCGACGGCCAGCCGCGCACCCTGGACGAGATCGGTCAGGTCTACGGGGTGACCCGCGAACGGATCCGGCAGATCGAATCCAAGACCATGAGCAAGCTCCGGCACCCCAGCCGGTCGCAGGTCCTGCGCGACTACCTGGACTGAGTCCCGGCAGCAGCACGCGCAACGGCCCCTGAACACCTGTGGAACCACCGGTTCCCGCCGTGTTCAGGGGTCGTTGCGCGACTACCCCGCTTCGCCGCCGGATAACCGGCCGGACGGCCCCGGCGGGATCGCGTCCCGGGACGTGTCCTTCAGCGTCACACCGGAGCGATCGAGCCGGCGGGCCCCGGCCACCAGGGCGGCGACGACCTCCGCCGCCCGGCGGTATCCCGTTCCCTCGGGCGGATGGATATTCGATACGCAATTACGGTCGGCGTCGGTGCGGCCGGGCCGTGGCCGGTGGGTCAGGTAGACGCCGAGGCTGTCGGCCACCGAGAGGCCGGGACGTTCACCGATCAGCACCAGGACGGTCGTCACCCCCAGAGCGGCACCGATATGGTCGCCCAGCGCCACCCGGGCCTGCGTTGCCACCACCGGCGGCGCGATCGACCAGTGCGGGCGCAACACCTCCAGCAACGCCGCGACAGTGGGCGGCCCGTGGGTGATGAGCGCCCGGGCGGACAATCCGTCGGCGAGTACCAGGCCGATATCGGCGCCCGAGTGCGCGAGCCGCGCCGGCCCACCCTCGTCCGGGTCGACGGCCGGCAGCCGGCCGAGGTCGGGGCGGCGCAGATATTCGGCCCGGTCCCGGGCCCGGCTGCGGATATGGACCGGCGCGCCCACGTCCAGTTCGGCGAGCCGCGCGCACAGCGCCGGCACCTCGAGCGGGATATGTACCGCATCGCGGGCGGCGGCGTGCGCCGCGGCGAATTCCAGGACGCGCCGGGTGGGTAGCGCGTCACCGGCCCGGCCCAAACCGATCCGCGCCTGGGTGAACGACCGCAATCCGGTCCAGAACGCCTGGGAATCCGCAGGCGCCCTTTCCTCGTCGGTCGTCATCGGCCCCCTGTCAGCGCGCGCAACGGGGACGCGGCCGGCGCCACCGGCAGCACCCGGCCCGTCTCGTCCAGCATCCCGAGCCGGTCCAGCCACTGCGCGAACTCCGGGGCGGGGCGCAGTCCCAGCACCCGGCGGGCGTAGAGCGCGTCGTGGAAGCTCAGGCTCTGGTACCCGAGCATCACGTCGTCGGCGCCGGGAACCGCGATGACGAAGGCACAACCGGCAGCGCCGAGCAGGGTGAGCAGCGTGTCCATATCGTCCTGGTCGGCTTCGGCGTGATTGGTGTAGCAGACGTCCACGCCCATCGGCAGGCCGAGCAATTTGCCGCAGAAATGATCCTCGAGGCCCGCCCGCGCGATCTGTTTGCCGTCGTAGAGGTACTCCGGGCCGATGAACCCGACCACCGTGTTCACCAGCAGCGGCCGCAGCTCCCGGGCCACACCGTAGGCGCGCGCCTCGAGGGTCTGCTGGTCCACCGGCCTGCCGCCCGTTCCCCGGTGCGCATCGGCCGAGAGCGCCGACCCCTGGCCGGTCTCCAGATACATCACATTGCCGCCGACGGTGCCGCGCCGCAGCGACCGCCCGGCGTCGTTCGCTTCCCGCAACAGCGCCAGGTTCACACCGAACGCCGCATTGGCGGCCTCCGTCCCGGCGACCGACTGGAAGACCAGGTCGACCGGCGCCCCGGCCGAGATCAGCCCGAGCGTGGTGGTGACATGGGCGAGCACGCACGACTGCGCCGGAATATCGAAGCGGGTGCGGATATCGTCGAGCAGGGTGAGCAGGTCCGCCGCGGCCCGCGGGGAGTCGGTGGCCGGGTTGACGCCGATGACGGCGTCACCACAGCCCAGCAGCAGGCCGTCCAGGACGGCGGCGGCGATCCCGTCACGGTCGTCGGTGGGATGGTTGGGCTGCAACCGGGTGGCCAGGGTGCCGGGCGCCCCGATGGTGGTCCGGAACGCCGAACTCACCCGGGCCGCGTGCGCGACGGCGATGAGGTCCTGATTGCGCATGATCTTGCTGACCGCGGCGGCCATCTCCGGGGTCAGGCCGGGCGCGAGAGCGCGCAGGGTGGCGGCCGGATCGGCGGTTCCCTCGCCGGCCGCGACCGCGAGCAAGCGGTCCCGGAGCCCGCCGACCGTGAGCGCGGCGACCGGACCGAACGCGGCGCGATCGTGGGTGTCCAGGATCAGCCGGGTCACCTCGTCGGTTTCGTAGGGAACCACCGGCTGCTCGAGGAACTCGGTGAGCGGGATATCGGCGAGCACCCATTGCGCGGCCGCTCGCTCGGCATCGGTGTCCGCCGCACATCCGGCCAGTTCGTCGCCGCTGCGCCGGGGCGTGGCCTTGGCGAGCACGTCCACGAGGCCGTCGAAGCGATAGTTCGTGCCGCCGAGGTGCTGGGTGTAGACCGTCATCCGGTTCCCGTCCGTCCGGGCCGCTGCACTCGCCCGGCCGGTGGACGGTGTCCTACCGGACCGGTCGGTGGGCGGCCGACATACACGGTGCCCCCGCAGATTACCGCCCTGGCGGGTTCCGCGCCCGGACGCCGGGAACCTCGCGCGACCACGGCCCGGCCGAGACAGCACCGGAGGTGAACGGACGGCTTCCCGGAGAAGATCCCGACCGCGTCGGACATACCCCCGGGCCCTCAGGATCCGGAATGCTCGCCGATCCCCGAGTAGCCGTTGCCGACCCGGAGTCCGGCGAGTGGCCGGGGCAGCGCGGCGACCAGGGTGCCCGGATGGCCTCCACCGTGGCCGCCGACCCGACGCCACCGCCGCCGTGTCCGGTCGCGCCCCGGCCCCCGGCACAGATCACCACCCGCACCACCGGCACCGCGCACGCCGCCGGTCGCGACCGGGTGGTGCGCACCGGAGAACAGCGGCAGAGCCGTGTGCCGGGGGGATCTCACTCGCCGGGTCCGCAGTTCGTACCGGCACCGCTCATCACTTCGGTGGATCCGAGCCGCGGACCGGTGTGCTGAGATGAACGCATGCAGCGGTGGTCGGCGTTGTCGGCGACGACACGAGACGTCGTCGTGGCGGGCGGATGGTTCCTGTTCGGCGTGCTGCTGTACCTGGCCGGCTTCCAGATGATGTTCGCCCCCGAGTCGCAGGCCGGCCCGCTGTGGCCGCGGATCGCGATTCTCGGGCTGGCGAGTGCGGTACTGCTGGTACGACGCCGGGCGCCGATCACCGCGATGGTGCTGGGGCTGATACCACTGGTGATGGATCTGTCGCTCGGGCCGACACTGCCGGTCTGGCTGGTGTACACCGATCTGATCTACGCGGCGGTGGTGTACGGCACGCGACGCCAGATGCAGGGCGCGGTGGTGGCCTGGCTGGCCCTCTCCGCGACCGCGGCGGGGGTGGTGCTGGCGATCACCGGCGACTGGCATCTGATGTCGCTGGCGCTGGTACTGGCGGCGGCCTTCGTCGGCACCTCGCTGTGGTGGGGCCTGACCGTCCGCGCGCACAAGGAGACCGCCGATGCCGAACGGGCCCGCGTGCGCGCCCTGTCGCTGGTCGCCGAACTGGACCGGCGGGCGGCGGTGGCGGACGAACGCAAGGCCATGGCGCGGGACCTGCACGATGTGATCGCCGGGCATCTGTCGGCCATCGCCCTGCAGTCCGAAGCGGCACTGGGCGGCCTCGACGGCACCGCCGACCCGCGGCTGGCCGGGGTGCTCGGCGCGATCCGCACCAACAGCGTCGAAGCGCTCCGGGAGATGCGGACGATGATCGGCCTGCTGCGCCGCGAGGACGACGCCGATCAGACGACCGCGCCCGGGCGCCTGGCCCAACTGCCCGGGCTGGTCAGCGCGGCCCGGCAGGCGGGTATGCAGGTACGGGTCCGGCTGGACCTGGGCGAGACCGTACCGGCCGGGGCGGTGGACCAGGCGGCCTACCGCATCGTCCAGGAAGCGGTGACCAATGTGATGAAACACGCCCCCGGGCAGGAGGTCGATATCGACGTGCACGCGGAGTCCACGACACTGGTGCTGACGGTACGCAATCCGCTGAGCGCCGGGCCGCCTCCGGCGCCGGAGCCGGCCGCCGACCGGCGCGGCCTGTCGAATATGCGGGAACGGGCGGCCGCCCTCGGCGGTACGTTGCGGGCGGGGCCGGAGGCCGGCGCCTGGTGGGTGCGGGCGCGGCTCCCGCTGGCCGCGGTGCCCGATACCGCGGGGGATCCGCGGTGACGGTCCGGGTTCTCCTCGCCGATGATCACGCGGCGATCCGCGCCGGGCTGCGCATGATCCTCGACGCGGCCGACGATATCGAGGTGGTGGGCGAGGCCGCCGACGGCGAGGTCGCGGTGGCCCAGGCCCGGGCGCTGCGGCCGGATGTGGTGCTGATGGATGTGCGCATGCCGGGGGTGGACGGCATCACCGCGACCACCCGGGTCACCGGCGAAAGCCTGGCGCGGGTGCTCATCCTCACCACCTTCGACCTCGACGAATACGTGTTTCGCAGCCTCCGCGCGGGCGCTTCCGGGTTCGTCCTGAAGTCGGCGTCCGGGCCCGCGCTGGTCGACGCGGTCCGCGCGGTCGCCGCGGGCGAGGGGGTGCTCGCCCCGGAGGTCACCCGCGCGGTGATCGACGCCTTCGCCGGAACACCGTCCGGCCGGGGTCCCGAACCGCCACCGGGTATGGCCGAGCTCACCGGCCGGGAGAAAGAGGTGTTCGACTGTCTGGGCAGCGGGCTGTCCAACGCGCAGATCGCGGCGCGCCTGTTCATCAGCGAAACCACGGTCAAAACACATGTGTCCCGTGTCCTCACCAAACTGGGGATGCGGTCTCGGGTGCAAGCCGCGATCCTCGCGCGCGAACTCGGCGACGGGGCCGCCGGGCACCCGTAGCCGAGGTCGGTCGCGGCTCAGCCGGGCAGCGGCGCGAAGCGTCCGTCGGTGCCGGGGAGGTAGCTGTCCACCCCGACGACGGCCTCGACCGGCAGCGGACCGTACAGATGTGGGAAACGCAACGCCGGATCGTCGCTGGGCGCCCCCGGCTCCCAGCGCACCGGCGCCGCGAGGCGGCCCGGGTCCAGGCGGAGCAGCAGAAGATCGCGCCGACCTGCGAAAAGGCGGTTCGCGGGCAGGTGCACCTGCTGCGGCGCGGAGAGATGAACGAACCCCTCCGTCCACAGCGAATCGGGCCGATGCGCACCATCTTCCCGGGCAAGTGCCCACTCACCGGGAGTACAGAGGTGAACAAGGGTGTGAGTGTCACAGGGCACGGGTAACCTCCGATACACAACTCGACAGTCGGTACGGAGCAAGGGCCGTACGTTTTCCACACCCGCCCCGCGGTGTTCGCCACAGGCGAAAAGCGCTGGTCGTGTTAGGGAAAACACACTGGTTCCCCAGTGGGAACAATCCCGATGCCCCGAACGTCTGACAGAGTAGTTACACCACTGCTGGGAAGTAGCGGAAGCGAGCCCGCGGAGTGACCACGGGCCTCACACCAGGTGAACGGTATTGTGCCGGAAGCCAGGACGGAGGAGTCATGCCAGGAACCCTGACTAGCACCCCACTGACCGCGGTCGATCGCTGCGATCGCTGCGGGGCGGCTGCGCGTGTACGTGCCGTTCTGCCCGCAGGTGGCGAGTTGCTCTTCTGCCAGCACCACGCGAACGAACATATGGAACGACTGCGCGAACTCGACGCCGTGATCGACACGGAGTCCGCTCCCGCTCTCTGACCCGTCCTCGCGTCCGACACAACAGCATCGAACAACAGAACACCGTCTCCGTGGCGGGCGACCGATCCGGTCGCCCGCCACGGGCGTTTCAGCCGGGCAGAATCCCGTCGATCAAGCGGTGCAGCCCGTAGTCGAAATCTCCGGCCGGGTCACCGGGCGCCTGGTACAACTCACCGACGGCCGCACCGACCCGGGCGGACAGCGGGAAGGCGGCGGCAGGCATGACCTGCTCCAGCACCGGGCCGTGCGCCGCCCACCAGTCGGCGTCGGATTGTTCCCGGACGCTGCGGGCCGCGGCGAGCGCGGTCCGCGCGTTACCGGTCGCGAACTGCGACAGCACCGCGATCACCCGGTCCATCTCGATATCGTCGAGACCCGTCCCCTCCAGCGCCGCCAGGTGCCGCTCGTACCGCCGTGTCCGGCCGGGTCCCAGCACCATCCGCCAGGACGGCACCTCGAACAGCCAGGGGTGGCTCAGATATTCGTCCCGGATCTGCCGGGCGACGGCCACCATCCGGTCCCGCACGGGCAGGCCGGCGGGGATGGGAGCATCCTCCAGCGCGACCACGTCGACCATCAGGACGGTGAGCGCGTCCTTGCTCGGGACGTAGGTGTACAGGCTCATGGGCCGCAGGCCCAGCTCCGCGGCGACCGCGCGGACCGATACTTTCTCGTAGCCCTCGCGGTCCGCGAGCCCGATCGCCGCGGCCACCACCTCGTCGACGCTCACGGTCTGCCGGGGACCGCGGCCGCCACGCCGGGGTGGCAGCTCGTGCCGCCACAGCAGTTCGAGCAGGACACGGGCAGGATCGGGCGGACGGGTCACCGGCACCTCCGGCCGGCCGCGGCCGATACGGGTACCGGCCGGTCCGAGCGCCGCGCTGCCGTGGGCGCGCCGTCGCCGCTCATCGCATTCCCTTCACCACGTAGAGATACCACCCGGGCACTGCGTGGTGCGGACCGGAACAAATCCGGTGCGGTGCGCGTTGCCCTAATACTCCGTACACTATACGCTGATCATAGGGGTGCACTCTGCCGACCATCGAGACCACCTATCTGCCCGACCGTCATATGTTCGCCCTGTGGACATGGACCGGCCGGGAACCCGGCCCGGCACCCACCGGAATCGGCGACACCGCGACCCTCCCCCTGGCCGTACCCGGCGGCACCCGGGCCCAGGCGCGTGCGGGAAGCATCACCCTGCAGGTGACCCCGGTCGACTGCGCGCTGGTGGACCCCGCCGGTCTCGCCGGATTCACCTCTGCCGAGCCGGGCCACTCCACCCGGGCCTGGCAGGCGATCCTCGCCGGCGAACCCGCGGACCTCCCCCTCGCCGGGCACGCGTTTCCCAACGCGGCGGGGACCGCCATACTCACCGGTGACCACGCCCGCTCGGTGCTCCACGACACCACGGCCGTCGCCGCGGGCCTGCGCGACGATCTCCTCGCCGACCTGCGGCCCTATCAGGCGCGCGGGATCGGCTGGTTGCGCGACACCGTCGCCCGCCACGGCGGGGCGATCCTCGCCGACGAAATGGGTCTCGGCAAAACCGTGCAGACCATCGGCCTGCTGGTCGGGCGGGCGGACCACGGTGTGCAGCTCGTCGTGTGCCCGACCTCGCTGGTGGGCAACTGGGTACACGAGATACAGCGTTTCGCCCCCGCCCTGCGGCCGGTGGCCTGGCGAGGTGGCGAGATCGGCACCACGGCGGGCGATATCGTCGTGACGGGTTACCCCGTGCTGCGGCTGCACGGTCACCGGCTCTCCGGAAACGACTGGGCGACCGTGGTGTTCGACGAGGCCCAAGCGCTGAAGAATCCCCGCACGCAGGTGTCCAAGGCGGCCCGCGCGCTCGACGCCGCGGCCGTCGTCGCGCTGACCGGTACCCCGGTGGAGAATCACCTCGAGGAACTGTGGTCGCTGCTGCACCTCGTGGCACCCCGCCTGTTCGGGCATCGCGCCCAGTTCCGGCGACGCTTCGTCAAACCCGTCGAACAGGGCTCGGCCACCGCGGCCGCGCGCCTGCAGGACGCGATCGAGCCGGTCCTGCTCGCCCGCCGCAAGGCCCAGGTCGCCGCCGCGCTCCCGGCCAAGATCCACAACGATCTGCTGTGCGATCTCACTCCCGAACAGGAGAAACTCTACGATCAGTTGCTCGACCGCGCGGTCGCCGACGGCTTCGGTACCGGCACCCAGCGGCAGACCCGGGTGCTGGCGGCCCTCACCGCGCTGAAACAGGTGTGCAACCATCCCGGCCTGGTGGACGGTGACCAGGGCGAATTAGGGGGTCGCTCGGGGAAACTCGACCTGTGCACCGATATCGTCGCCGCCAACCTCGACAACGGCGCGCCGACGCTGATCTTCACCCAGTACCGGGCCACCGGCGACCTTCTGGTGCGGCATCTGGCCGAACAGTTCGCCCTCACCGCGCCGTTCTTCCACGGCGGGCTGACCCAGGCCGAACGCGCGGCGATCGTCACCCGGTTCCAGTCCCCCGGCGGACCACCGGTTCTGGTGCTCAGCCTGCGGGCGGCGGGCACCGGGCTCACCCTCACCCGCGCCGCGGATGTGATCCATTTCGACCGGTGGTGGAATCCCGCGGTCGAAGCCCAGGCCTCCGACCGGGTGCACCGGATCGGGCAGACCCGCACGGTCACCGTCACCACACTGACCTCGGCCACCACGGTCGAGGAACATATCGCGGGGATGCAGCGCCGCAAATCCGCGCTCACCGATCTCGGCGACGGCAGCGGTATCGCCGATCTCGCCCGGCTCGACGACGAGCGGCTCCTGGAACTGCTGCGACGGAAGCGAGGAAACTGATGGCGGACAACGAATTCGGCTACACCCGCTGGGGAATGGACTGGGTCCGGCTGGCCGAGCCGCTACGGCAGACCCGCCCCGAGCCGCTGCTCCCCCGGGCGCGCAGTATCGCCCGCAACGACGGGGTCCGGTCCGTGGTGGAAGGGCATATCGTCCGCGCGCACATCCATCGCGGAGGCCAGGCGTCGGTCGTCCATCTCGAACTGGCGCCGCTCACCCGGACCGCGCGCACGGCACTGTCCGCGATCGTCGGCGCCGGACCCGCTCTGCTGACCGACGAAATGCACGCGGCAGCCCTCGCGGCGGGCGTCTCGGTGGCCCCGGAACCCGCGGCGATCGACTGCTCGTGCAGCGCACGCACCGCACGCTGTCTCCATGTACTGGCCACGTTCTACGATCTTGCCCGGCGGGTGGACGAGGATCCGCGCCTGAGCCTGGATATGCAGGGGTACGGCCACCCGGATCACAGTGCCGCGCGGGGCGATTCCGGCGACGGGCCGGAAATACCGCGCTGGATACCGCTCAACACACTGGATCCCGCGATGTTCTTCGACGGGTGAGCCCGGACACCGACGCCGAGGGGCCGCGGCCGGTTCACATCCGGCGCAGCGCCGCGATCCGCTCGCCGAGCTGATCGGCGGTGGCCAGTGCGGTGGGCGGCCCGCCGCACTGGCGCCGGAGCTCGCCGTGGATCACCCCGTGTGGCTTACCGGTGCGGTGGTGATGCATAGCGACCAGGCTGTTCAGCTCGCGCCGCAGTTCGCCCAATTTGTCGGCGGTCGCCACTCGCTCGGCGGCATTACCCGCTGCCGGGGACGCGGGGGCCGGTGCCTCCGGCTCGGCCTTGGACCGGTCGGCGATCTGCCGGGCCTGCCGCTCGCGCAGCAGGGCGCGCATCTGATCGGCATCGAGCAGACCGGGAATGCCCAGATAGTCGGCCTCTTCGGCGCTACCGGCGAAGGTCGCGGTACCGAACGAGGACCCGTCGTAGATCACCTGGTCCAGTTCGGCGTCGGCGGCCAGCGGCACGAACGCCTTTTCTTCCTCGCCCGGTTCGTCCTGCTGTTTGTTCGCCTCGGTGAGCAGGTCGTCGTCGAGACCGTCCTTCTCGCGGTGCGGTTTCCCGATGACATGGTCGCGCTGCACCTCGAGCTGCGCGGCCAGATCCAGCAGCACCGGAACCGACGGCAGGAACACACTCGCGGTCTCACCCGGCCGCCGGGCGCGGACGAAACGGCCGATGGCCTGGGCGAAATACAGCGGCGTCGAAGCGCTGGTGGCGTACACGCCGACGGCCAGCCGCGGGACGTCCACGCCCTCGGAGACCATCCGCACCGCGACCATCCACGGCTGGGTGCCCGCACTGAACTCGCCGATGCGGGCCGAGGAGGTGGGGTCGTCGGAGAGCACCAGCACCGGCCGAGTACCGGTGAGATGCTCGATCAGTTCCGCGTAGGCACGGGCCCGCTCCTGATCGGAAGCGATCACCAGACCGCCGGCGTCGTGCATACCGCCCTCACGCAGCTGCGCCAGCCGCATATCGGCCGCGCGCAGCACCGCGTAGATCCAGTCGCCCGCCGGATCGAGCGCGGTACGCCAGGCCCGGGCGGTCTGTTCGGCGTTCAGCGGTTCACCGAGCCGGGCGGTGTACTCCTCGCCCGCGCTGTCACGCCAGTGCGCTTCGCCGGAGTAGGCGAGGAACACCACCGGGCGCACGACCCCGTCGGTGAGCGCCTCGGTGTAGCCGTAACTGTGATCGGCCCGAGACCGCGGCAGCCCGGCCTCGTCGGGTTCATAGGTGATGAACGGGATCTGGCTGTCGTCGCTGCGGAACGGGGTACCGGTGAGCGCCAGCCGGCGGGTGGCGTCCCCGAACGCCTCGGCCACCGCGTCGCCCCAGCTCTTGGAGTCGCCGGCGTGATGGATCTCGTCCAGGATCACCAGGGTGCGCCGGTTCTCGGTGCGCACCCGGTGTTTGAACGGGTGCGCGGCGATCTGGGCGTAGGTGACCACTACGCCGTGATAGTCCCCCGAGGTGCCGCCGGTGGTGTTGGAGAAGTTCGAATCCAGCGCCAGCCCCGAGCGCGCCCCCGACGCGGCCCACTGATGTTTCAGATGTTCGGTCGGCGCGACCACGGTGACCTGGTCGACCGTGCGATCGGCCAGCAATTCCGCGGCGACCCGCAGCGCGAAGGTCGTCTTACCGGCCCCAGGAGTCGCCACAGCGAGGAAATCACGGGGTTTGGTCGCGAGGTACCGGGTGAGCGCGCGCCGCTGCCACGCGCGCAGGGATGCGCCCGGAACCTCCGTCGCAATAGCACCGCTCGCATCGGTCACGGAGACAAACACTAGCGGCCGCGGCGGCGATGGCGCCAAACCGGCGTGGGGCGCGCGACCGGTGTCACACACCGTGGGGGGCGGTTTCCGGGGCGTGCTCGGTAACCGGCGATTCACCGATCGACCCCCGACACGTTGCCCGCCGCCATACCGCTGGGCGCCCGGGTGCGCGATGCTGGACAGACCATGCACAGTTACGGACGCGAACCCGGCGCGGACCCGTCGGGTACCGCGTGGGCCCGGCGCGCCCTCGCCCAGATCGGCCGGCTGGTGGTCCGGGTGGCCGTCAAGGCCTGGGACGACTCGATCTTCGCGAAATCCGCCGCCGCCGCCTTCTGGCAGACCCTGTCGCTGGTACCGCTGCTGTTCGGCCTGCTGGGCGGGCTGGGTTACGTCAGCGGCCTCTTCGGGCCGGACACCGTGGAGATTGTGGAATCGAAAGCACTGACCTTCAGTCGCGACCTGTTCAGTCAGAGTGTGGTCACCGATCTCATCGAGCCGACGATCCGGGATGTGCTCGGGCGCGGCCGGGCCGCGTTCGTCTCGGTGGGCTTCGTACTCTCGCTGTGGGCCGGGTCCTCGGCCATGGCAACCTTCGTCGACGCGATCGTGGAGGCGCACGGCCAGCAGGACGCCCGGAACCCGATCTGGCAGCGCATCTTCGCCCTGCTCCTCTACGTCCAGTTCCTGATCGCGGCGATCTTCATCCTGCCGCTCGTCGCGCTGGGCCCGGTGCTCATCGGGCGGGTACTTCCGGATTCGTGGCTGGAGCCGGGCCTGCGCCTGATCGACATGTTCTACTACCCCGCGGTGGGGTTGCTGCTCATCGTCGGGCTGGCCACGCTGTACAAACTCGCGCTGCACAGTTCGCTGCCCTACCACCGGCTGTTCTGCGGGGCGTTGCTGGCGGCGGTGTTCTTCATGGCGGCCAGCGATATCCTGCGCCACTACCTGGCCCTGGTGACCCGGACCGGGGTCACCTACGGTGCCCTGGCCACCCCCATCGCCTTCCTGCTGTTCACGTTCTTCCTGGGTTTCGCGGTGATCCTCGGCGCGGAATTCAACGCGGCGGTCCAGGAGTTCTGGCCGGCCCGGGCCACCCGGATGGAACAGTTCAAGGCATGGCTGGCCAAACGCCGCAGCGAAGCGCAGGGTGACGTAGAGGCCGATCCGGCCGAACCGGGTGCACACCGGATCCCGCGCCGGGGCGGCGCGGGCCGCGGCGACGACAGCGGCCCAGGAGGCGGTTCCGCGGGCGGGACACCGGCTCCATTGGTCACCCGCTGACCTACCGGCCGGGCACCCGCCGGTCGACCGAACCACGCCGGCGGACCGATGCCGGCTCCCCGATCCGGGCGGGACGGGTTGAGGTCCGGCGAGTAGCCGCGGCGATCGTCCCGGATGCCGCGACACGCCCCGTCCGGCAACCCTGCCGATGCGACCCCCACGACCCACTGTGTGGCCGAGCCGTCCGCACCGCGCTTGCGGTGACCGCCTGCTGCGGCTCCGCGACGCGAGGGCACCGACCGGTCATGCCGAATGCAACACCGGACGGATCGGCGGCCGGTGGCTCGGCCGACGTCGAGCCGGGTGCGGTCAGTCGCCCTTACGGAGGGTCTCGTAGACCTTCTTGCACTCGGGACAGACCGGCGAACCGGGCTTCGGCGAGCGCGTCACCGGGAAGACTTCACCGCACAGCGCGACCACCATGGTGCCCATCACGGCACTCTCGGCGATCTTGTCCTTCTTCACGTAGTGGAAGAACTTGGGGGTGTCGTCATCGGTGGTCTCGTCGGTGGTCGTATCGGGGCGGACCAGAGTATCGGTACTCACGCCCTCCATGATGCCGCATCACGGCACCCCGCTCTCGCGATCACCCCCGCGACCGGCCCGTACCGGCGTGTGGCGATGGCGCCCGCCCCGCCGGGGCGGGCGGTCGACGCGACGGGGCGGCGCGAAAAGCGGCCGGTGCGGCCGGAGAAGACGCGTTCCCCCGGCCCACAGCCGCCGGCGATCCGGCACCTCTCGAAGGGGCCGGACCCGGCGGCGCGGCCGTCGTGCACGGTTACCGGTGGACGCGTTGTACACGGCGGCGGAGATAGTGCAAGACTCGAAGGTATGCAGCAGCACGGCGAAGACTCCGAGCGCGGCTCGGAGCACCTCGACGCCGGTGCGAGCGGTCCCGGTGAGCCCCCCGGCACACCGCGGCCGGCCCGTCCCTCTCGTTCGCGCGGATACTTCCCCGGCGACGACGCCAGACACGCGGCGCTGATCACGAAGGCGGCCCCGTCCTTCGAGGAGCAGCACCGGGCCCGGGTTCGCCGGTATTCGATCATCATGGCGTTCCGGATCCCGGCGCTGATCCTTGCCGGGGTGGCCTACACGGTCTTCGGGAACGCCCTGATCTCGATCCTGATCATGGCGGCTTCGGTACCCCTCCCGTGGATCGCGGTCCTCATCGCCAACGACCGGCCGCCGCGGGACAAGAACGAACCCAGCCGCTGGGACCGCCCGCGTCCCGCACTGGAGGAACGCCGGCACGACCAGATCGACGGCTAGACCGCTCGCCATCGCCATCGCCGAGTCCGGCCACATCGCGACAGCGGTGCGGCCATCCGGCCGAGCCCGCGGAGGTGGCAGAGTACCGCTGTGCCCACCTACGGATCGACCGTCCGATCACCGCTGACCGCCCTGTGCCCGGCCCTGCGCACCGCGCTGACCAGGGTCGGATACGACGCCGACACCCTGCTCGAAACGCTGGGCGACGAAGCGCACAGCGCCCTGGGCCGCGGCGAACCGGTACCGGTGCGCCGGGCCGCGCGCGCCGCCGGTGAACTGGGCGCCCTCGTCCGCCTGCTCCTCCTCGGTGACGCACTGGACGAGCGCGAGGCCGCCGCGGCACTGGCTCCGGTGCGGATCGATGAGGCCGTGGCGGCCGGACTGCTGACCCGCTCGGGCGGCGAGGTCCGCGCGGCGCTGGACCTGCGCCCGACCGATATCGGCGCGGGCAACCGCTGGATCCTGTCCGACCTCGACGATTCGATGCACCGGCGCACCCTGACCGAGGATCATGTACTCGGCGTAGGCCATGCCTCGCTCTCGCTGCTGCGGGCCACCCCGACGGCACCGGTCGGCTCGGTGCTGGATCTGGGCACCGGCTGCGGTATCCAGGCCGTGCACGCCGCGTCCTACGCCCGGTCGGTCACCGCTACGGATGTGAATCCGCGCGCGCTGTGGCTGGCCGAGGCCACCGCGGCGCTCAACGAGCTGGATATCGACCTGGTGCCCGGGTCGTGGTTCGAACCCGTCGCCGGGCGCCGGTTCGATCAGGTGGTGGCCAATCCACCCTTCGTGGTCGGGCCGGGCCGGGTCGAGCACACCTACCGTGATTCCGGGCTCGCCCTCGACGGCGCCAGTGAATTGGTGATCTCGGGTGTCCCCGACCTGCTGACCCCCGGCGGAACCGCCGCGGTGCTGGCCGCCTGGGTGCACACCGAGGACCAGGACTGGCGGCAGCGCGTCTCGAGCTGGTTGCCCGCGCACGGTATCGACGCGTGGGTCGTCCAGCGTGATGTCGCCGACCTCGCGCTGTACGTGGGCACCTGGCTGCGCGACGCCGGCCTCGATCCGCGCACCCCCGCGGCCCAGCAGCGGGCCGAGGAATGGCTGACCGCGCTGCACCAGGCCGAGGTGACCGGTATCGGTTTCGGTTTCGCCTACCTGCGCGCGGTGGACGCGCCGACCGAACTGCTGGCCGAGGACCTCGCCCACGGCTTCGACGATCCGCTCGGCGCGGAAGCGCTGGCCTACTTCCACCGATCCGCCTGGTTGCGCGATATCGCCGGTGATCCGGACCGGGCCCGGCGCTCGCGCTACCGGGTCGACCCGGCGACCGCCCTCGAACGGGTTGCGCTGCCGGGTGCGCAGGGCTGGGAGCAGCAGGTGATGCGCCTGCACCGGGGCGACGGGCCGCGGTGGCAGCACGAAGTGGACGAGACGACGGTCTCCCTGCTGGCGGGAATGCGGCCCGACGGCCTGCCGTTGTATGAACTGATCGAACTGCTGGCACTGTCACAGGGAGCGGAGGAGGTCTCCCCCGAGTTCGCGGATGCCGCCCTCGGAGTGGTCACCGGTTTGGTGAGGCACGGGTTGATCCACCCGGTACCGCACTAGGGGTACGCCCCCACCGCGTGTTCCGCCACCTGCCGAGGGGCTCTCGTTCTCAGGAACTTCTCAGAACGTCACAGTGAAAACCGCAGTTCAGAGCGGTTTATCCGTGCCCGGCGAGGGAACTTTCCCTATGTCGGGTCCGTTGTTCGGAGTGAGACACCACCGACAGGAGGCAAGTCATGACAAGCCCCGCCACCACTCGTGTGCGCCCCAGTGATACGGACCTCGACGCTTCGAGCCCCGCCGCCGACCTGGTACGCGTGTACCTGAACGGAATCGGCCGGACCGCCCTGCTCACAGCTGCCGACGAGGTCGAACTGGCCAAGCGCATCGAGGCGGGTCTCTACGCCCAGCACCTACTGGAGACCGGCAAGCGGTTGTCGGCGACCCGCAAGCGTGATCTGGCCATTGTCGTCCGGGAGGGCCAGGCCGCGCGTTCGCACCTGCTGGAAGCCAACCTGCGCCTGGTCGTCTCGCTCGCCAAGCGGTACACGGGCCGCGGGATGCCGCTGCTGGACCTCATCCAGGAGGGCAACCTGGGCCTGATCCGCGCGATGGAAAAGTTCGACTACGCGAAGGGCTTCAAATTCTCGACCTACGCCACCTGGTGGATCCGGCAGGCGATCACCAGAGGTATGGCCGATCAGAGTCGTACCATCCGGCTCCCGGTCCATCTGGTCGAACAGGTCAACAAGCTCGCCCGGATCAAGCGTGAACTACATCAGCAGCTCGGCCGGGAGGCCACCGACGAGGAACTCGCGTCCGAGTCGGGAATCGCGGTGGAGAAGATCGCCGATCTGCTCGACCACAGCCGCGATCCGGTGAGCCTGGACATGCCGGTGGGTAACGACGAGGAAGCCCCGCTGGGCGATTTCATCGAGGACTCCGAAGCCACCTCGGCCGAGAGCGCCGTGATCGCCGGCCTGTTACACCACGACGTGCGCAGCGTCCTCAACACGCTCGACGAACGTGAACAGCAGGTGATCCGTCTCCGGTTCGGTCTGGACGACGGCCAGCCGCGCACTCTGGATCAGATCGGCAAGCTGTTCGGCCTGTCCCGGGAGCGTGTCCGGCAGATCGAGCGCGAGGTCATGTCCAAACTGCGTAAGGGCGAGCGGGCGGACCGGTTGCGCGCCTACGCGAGCTGATAGCAACACCTCCCCATAAAACGGTGACCGGCCGGTTTCGGCCGGTCACGCTGTATCGATTTCCAGGCCCGCACCGCCCCTTTTCCGGCCGGATGACGCTTCGCCGGGCCCCGGCGCCTACGCCCGCCGACCGATTCGTCGCTCTCGGCGGCCGTCACGGCCGCCGGGCCCGCGGGGAGATGGCCCCGGATGATCCGGCGAATCGTGGCCCGATTCCTATCCCAATCGCCGTGGTCCGGTGTCGAAGCGGCTCGGCTGCGGGCCGATCCGGGCGCGGGCATAGAGGATCGCCGCCGATTCCGGGGCGGCCAGCACCGGCTCGAAGGACAGTTCCCGCATCTCGGGGAGATCGTCGAACATCGCCGAGATACGCCGGGTGAGTGCGATGAGAGCCGCTTTGTCCACGCGGGGACTGGCCGGGGTTCCGTTCAGCAGCGGGGCAGCGCGCGGCGCGTCGATCAGCGCGGCGGCCTCCTGCGCCGACAGGGGCAGCGCTCGATAGGCCCGATCACCGAGAAGTTCGATTATCGGCCCGGACAGCCCGAATTCGATGACCGAACCGAACGCCGGGTCGTCCTGCACCTTCAGGACACAGCCGACTCCCTTGGGCGCCATGCGCTGAATGTGCAGGAGCGGATCCCCGCACAGCTCGACCAGATCGCGATAGGCCTGGCGGACCGCGTCCGGGCGCCACAGGTCCAGCCGCACCCAGCTCATATCGGGGCGGCGGCGCCAACTCTCGTTGGTGGCCTTCGCCGCCACCGGATAGCCCAGTTCCTCGGCTGCCGCCACGGCTGCCTCGGCGTCGCGGACCGCACGGAACTCCACCACGGAGATGCCGTAGCAGTCGAGCAGGAGAACGGTCTCGTCGTCGGTGAGCCACCGCCCGGCCGGATCGGTCGTCCACTGCTCCATCAGCCGCACGGCCCGCTCGCTGTCGATACCGGCCGGTCGTCCGTTCTCGTCGCCGGTGTGGACGGTATCGGAGGCCGGGGAGGCGGGCAGATCGCGCCAGCGCGCGTAGCGATGCACTCTGGCCAGTGCGCGGACCGCGCGCGCCGGATCGGGGAAGGACGGAATGGATCCGCGGATCGCGGCCGCGCCGGGACCACGGACGGCCAGCAGATTCGGGATACCGTCTCCGCTGGCAAAGGTGGTGAGCACCGGTTTGGTCGCGGGCACCGAGGCCACCGCCGCCCGGATCGCCTCGGCATATCCGGTCTGCGGCAGCGGAATCGGCGGCGCGAAGATCACGATCACCGCATCGGTGTTCTCGGCTTCGAGTGCCGCGGCGACAGCGATCCGGAAGTCCTCGGGTGTGGCCTGCGGACCGAGGTCCACCGGTTCGACCACGGTGAGCCCCTCACTGCGCGCCGCGTCGGAGGTCAGCCAGTTGAGTGCGGTGCTGTTGCCCACAACGGCCGGCCGCGGCCCACGGGGCAACGGCTGATAGCCCAGCAGGGCTGCGCAGTCGAACATCTCGGAGATCGAATCCGCCTGCACTACACCGGATTGCGCGAAGAGATCGCGCACGATGGACCGGTCCAGTCCGCCGTCCGACATCCCGCGCGCGGCCAGTCGGCTGGGACTGACCGCGACGATCGGCTTGTTGCGGGCCACCCGGCGCGCGATGCGGGAGAATTTGCGCGGATTACCGAAACTCTCCAGGTACAGCAGGATCACATCCGTGTCGGCATCGGTATCCCAGTACTGCAGCAGATCGTTACCGGAGACATCGGCACGGTTACCGGCGGAGACAAAGGTGGACAACCCCAGATTGCGGGTGGCGGCCTCGGCGAGGATGGCCACCCCGAGCGGCCCCGACTGACAGAAGAATCCGATCCGCCCGCGGCCCGGCAACAGGGTGGCGAGTGTGGCGTTGAGACCGACCGCCGGGTCGGTGTTCGCGATGCCCAGCGCGCTCGGCCCCACGACACGCATGCCGTGGCCTCGGGCGGCCGCGACCAGTTCGGCCTCCGCGCTGCGACCCTGCTCCCCCGTCTCGCCGAACCCCGCCGACAGCACCAGTAGGCCCTTGACCCCCTTGACCATACAGTCGTCGAGCACCGACCCGATGGCGGCCGCGGGGACCGCGACGACGGCCAGATCCACCTCGTCCGGGATATCGCGCACCGTCGGATACGCGTGGACACCGCGGACCGAACGCCGCTCCGGGTTCACCGGGTACACCGCCCCCTGGAACGTTCCGTCCAGCAGATTGGCCAGCACCACACCACCGACGCGGGCGGTGCTCGGGGTCGCGCCGATCACCGCCACCGACCGCGGAGCCAGCAGATTGCCCACACTGCGTGCCTCCGAGGCCCGTTCCCGCGCGTCGCGCACCGAGCGCAACGCCTCGGTGGGGTCGATGGCGAATTCCAGATGCAGCACCGAGCCGTCACGACTGCGCTCCACCTGGTAGCCCGCCTCACGGAACACGGTGACCATCACCGTGTTCTCGGCCAGCACCTCGGCGACGAAGGTGTCGATCCGATTCTCCGCGGCCGCGCCGGCCAGATGTTCGAGCAGGATCGATCCGAGCCCGCGTCCCTGGTGCTCGTCGGCCACCACGAAGGCGACCTCCGCCGCGCGCGAGCCGGTCCGGTCCAGAATCTCGTAGCGCCCGACGGCGATGATCGCGTCCCCCAGGACGACGACGAGTCCGACCCGGTCCCGGTAGTCGAGGTGGGTGGTGCGGTGCAGATCCTTCGGCGATATCCGCGGATAGGGCCCGAAATAACGCAGGTAGCGGCTGCGCTCGGACAGCGCGGTGTGGAATCGCTGCAGTTCGTCGGCGTCGCCCGGAGTGATCGGGCGCACCCGCACCACACCGCCGTCGGAGGCCAGGACATCGGCCTGCCAGTGCAGCGGCGCCGGCGGCGGATCGTCGGGAACACGGTCGGTGGGGTCAGTCACGCGGATCCTCCGGGTCGAGGCCGAGCGGGCCGAAGCACGCTCGGCGGGTGGCGAGAACGGCCGTATCGACGGCGCGCTGGGCGCGGTCGAACCGGGCGTCCCCGGTGTCGGCGGTCCCCCCGGGGCCGTCCCAGCGCCGGAACGCGATATCCACACCGTCGCCCATGGTGCGGGGCGGTGATACCCGCGGCCTGTCGGTGTGCACGAGATCGATCCAATCCTGCGGTATCGCGGTCGCCGGGTCCACCGGGCGATCGAGCGCGATACCCAGGAGATGGGTCCAGGCCCGGGGCACCACCCGCACCAGGCCGTACCCACCGCCACCGACCGCCAACCACCGCCCCTCGGCATATCGGTCGGCCAGCTCCCGCATCGCCAGGAAGGCCGCCCGCTGCCCCTCGATACCCAACTCCAGCTCCGCGAGCGGATCCTCGCGGTGGGTGTCCACCCCGCACTGGCTGACCACCAGCTGGGGCCGGAAGGCCGCCACCGCGCCGGGTACCACCGCGTGGAAGGCGCGCAACCATTGCGGATCGCGGGTACCCGGCAGCAGCGGGAGATTGATCACGGTGCCGTCTCCGGGGCCGCTACCGGTCTCGTCCGGCCAGCCGGTGTTCGGCCACAGGGTGGCGGGATGCTGGTGGATCGACACGGTGAGCACCCGCGGGTCCCGATAGAACGCCTGCTGCACCCCGTCGCCGTGATGGACATCCACATCGAGGTAGGCGATCCGGTCGAAACCGTGGTCGAGCAGCCAGGAGATGGCCACCGCCGCGTCGTTGTACACACAGAAACCGGCGGCCCGCCCGGGCATGGCGTGGTGCATACCGCCGCCGATACTCACCGCCCGCCGGGTGGCACCCGTGGCGATGGCACGCGCCGCGGCCAGAGTGCCACCGACGATCACCGACGCGGCCTCGTGCATCCGGGGGAACACCGGATTATCGCTGGACCCGAGCCCGTACGGCGGATCGACCGGAAGGTCGCCCACCGTCTCACGCGGTACCGCCGAGCGCACTGCCTCGATGTAGTCGCCGGTGTGTATCCGGAGCAACTCCTCGCGACCGGCCGCGCCGGGCTCCAGGAGTTCGATCCCGTCGAGTATTCCGAGCGAGCGCGCCAGCGCCATCGTGTACTGCAGACGGACCGGTTTCATCGGATGCTCGGGGGTCCACGAGTAGTCCAGGAAACGGTCGGTCCACACAACGGTCCCCGGTTCCCCGGAGCCGGGGTTCACGTCCGGCGGTGCAGTGGCCATGATCGCAACCGTATCGGGAAGGGTGAAACCCCATCGCACGTTGTCATGCAGTAGAAATACATGTATGCGCGACTGCGGCGTCGGGCCGCGCGCCGAATGTATTCCCATCGCGTCAGGCGACCCGTTCGTTTCGACCGGGGTCGCTGGTGCGCAGGTAGAATTCGTGCCGACGAAGGGGCAACAGTGAAGGATCTGGTCGACACCACGGAGATGTATCTCCGTACCATCTACGACCTCGAGGAGGAGGGCGTAGTACCCCTGCGCGCCCGGATCGCCGAGCGCCTCGAGCAGAGCGGCCCCACGGTCAGCCAGACCGTGGCCCGGATGGAACGCGACGGACTGCTGCTCGTCGCGGGTGACCGGCATCTCGAACTGACCGAGAAGGGCCGCAGTATGGCGGTCGCGGTCATGCGCAAACATCGGCTGGCCGAGCGGTTGCTGGTGGACATCATCGGGCTGGACTGGCAGAACGTGCATGCCGAAGCCTGTCGCTGGGAACATGTGATGAGCGAGGATGTCGAGCGGCGCCTGGTCGAGGTGCTCAACCACCCCACGACCTCTCCCTACGGCAACCCCATCCCCGGCCTGGACGAACTCGGTATCTCCGCGGCCCAGTTGCTGGAGGAACCGTTGAAGCGGTTGTCCGAACTGCCGCAGGGCCGTACGCACGCGGTGGTGGTGCGCCGGCTGGCCGAACACATCCAGACCGATCCCGAGGTGATCGGCCGGCTGCGGGAGGCGGGCGTGGTGCCCGACGCCCGGGTCACCGTCGAGAGCAAACCGGGCGCCGTCGTCATCACGGTGCCGGGCCACTCGGGGTACGAACTGCCCGACGAAATGGCCCACGCCGTTCAGGTGAAGCTGGTCTGATCGATGAAACTTCTGGTGACCGGCGGAGCCGGATATGTGGGTGGCGTCTGCGCGCTCGTGCTGCGGGAGCAGGGACACGAGGTGGTGGTCGTCGACGATCTGTCGACGGGTAATGCCGACGGGGTGCCCGAGGGCGTCGAATTCGTCGAAGGTGATATCGCCGAGGCCGCGCCGGATCTGCTGCGCACCCGGCAATTCGACGGAGTTCTGCATTTCGCGGCACAATCGCTGGTCGGTGAATCGGTACAGCGACCCGAAAAGTACTGGCACGGCAATGTGGTGAAAACACTCGCCCTGCTCGAAGCGATGCGCGAAACCGATACCCGGCGATTGGTGTTCTCCTCGACGGCGGCGGTGTACGGCGAGCCGGAACAGGTTCCGATCACCGAGGACGCGCCGGCTCGCCCCACCAACCCCTACGGCGCCTCGAAGCTGGCGATCGATCACGCCATCACCTCGTATTCCGTCGCGCACGGTCTGGCCGCCACCAGCCTGCGTTATTTCAATGTGGCCGGGGCCTACGGCGGTCTCGGCGAGAACCGGGTGGTGGAGACGCATCTGATCCCGCTGGTGCTGCAGGTGGCTGCGGGGCATCGGGATTCGATTTCGGTGTTCGGCACCGATTGGCCGACCCACGATGGCACCGCGGTCCGCGACTACATCCATATCCTGGACCTGGCGCAGGCGCATCTGCTGGCCCTGGAGACCGCCGCGGCGAGCACCCACCGGGTGTTCAATCTCGGTAGCGGTACGGGATTCTCCGTACGCGAGGTGATCTCGGCGTGCGAACGGGTCACCGGTGGACCCATCGCCGCGGTCGACGCCCCGCGCCGCGCCGGTGACCCGGCCGTGCTGATCGCCTCCAGCCGGCGCGCGATCGACGAACTCGGCTGGAAGCCGGAGCACAACGACCTCGACGAGATCGTCTCCGCCGCCTGGAGCTATTTGCGGGGCCTCGGCTCGCGCGCGCACAGCGCGCGCTGATCCGGCCGCGGCCGATCTCACCACACCGCGGCCGGGTCGACGCCCAGAGCGGTGGCGGCGTCCCGGCCGCACTGCGTCAGATCGCGGAGGCGTTCGGGTCGCATACCGGCCTCCAGGGCGGTATGCAGCAGTGCGGCCATGGAGTGATGCGGCTCGGCATCCAGCGCCGCGTCCAAGGCGATCCCGGCGAACGGGCCGTCGCCCCGCACGTAGGCGAAGTAGCCCAGCAGGGTCGCCGCTTCCGCGCGGTCGGCGCCGTGCAGCGCGCGGGTCAGCAGAGCCAGCAGGCTCTCGGCCGCTTCGGCATGCGCGGTATCGGCCACGGCGAAGACGGAATCGCGGACCTCCCGGTCACGCAGGGCCACCGCGATCTGGGCAAGCTCCCGGGCATCGAGTCCGGGGCCGGATTCGGCGTTCGCGATGAGCCAGAGCACGGTCATCAGTTCGCCGCGCAGATAACCGGCCGGATCGCCACGCTGCGCGGCGGCCACGTATCTGTCCTTGGCGCGGCCCCTGGCCTCCGCCAGTTCACTCGACACTCGCGCGCGCAGGACATCGTCCGGGGCGACCAACGCGGTCAGTTCGTCCCGGCTGCGGCGGATCGGCCGGCCGTCCAGAACCCGGCCGAGGGTGACCTCCGAGGCCACCGGATCGGCGATCCGCCCGCCGCGTGGTGGACCCGTCACGCTCCACCACGGCTGTCCGGCCGCGATCGACCGAGCGGCCCAGGCGCCGCGCACCGGCACGGCGCGGGACGACAGTTGCCGTTCCAGTTCTCCGAATACCGGGATTCGGTGCGGTCCAGCGGGTTCACCATTCGTGAGCGCGTCGTCCACCAGGACCACGAGCACTCCGACCACTCCCGGGCGGGCACAGACCCGCGCGGCGGCGGCGGCCACCGTCTCGGTATCGGAGGGGGCACCGGTACCGGGATGCCGGAGGTCGAACCGCACCACGAGATCGATGACCGCGCTCTCCGCCGTGGGGGCCGCGCACAGGACGGCCAGTACCAGCGAACGCTCCGGCCGGAAGCCGAGCATGGCGGGAAGCGCGGCCAGCAGATCTCCCGGGTCGTCGAGCCGGGCGGGGCCGGTACGGAGCGGGTGGTCGTACTCGTCACCGGCCCGGTCGGCGCAGCGTGCCCGGGACGCCGCGGCGTACTCGTAGGTACCCCGCCCGGGAAAGCGCGGGCGGGAAGCACACACACCGGGCGCGGCGGGCGCCGGAACCGGGCGGGGCACGCCGCGCGCGGCCAGCGCCCGCGCGGTGGGGCACCGTCCCGCGGCCCGGCCGGCACGAGGTGGGGCGGGGGCCGGGCGGCCGGCACGGGGTGGGACCGACCGGGCGTCGGCGGGGGTGGGACGGGAGAACGGCGCAGCGGAGGTCATGGCCCGAGCATGCGGTATCGGATCTCGCGCAGTACGGGCGTGAACTGGGAAAACACCGGTTCTCACGAAGTCTGTGGACAACTCGGGGTTGGGGACAACTGCGGTCGGCGGCCCGCCCCCGCGCCGAGACCGGGTTGCCGACTCGGAAATGGGGTACATCCAGGAGCGGAGTGTGCCAGACTCCCCGGTGCGTTCACCGGCCACAAGACCACACCGACCTCCCCGCCCCGCCGCCACCGGGACCGGGGAATTCACCGGCGGCGACCGCTGTTGTCAGCACAGAGAGCCGATGTACGGCCGCGTGTGGCCCTACATCTGCATGGGGGACAATGGAGGGCGATTCGCGGCTCGCGGCACGGCAGCGGATACCAGCAGTGTTGCCCGACCCGCCCGCCACGGATCGCGCAGGAAGGAGTACGCGATGGACTACGAGTCGCGAATGTACGAACTGGAGTTCCCCGCTCCGCAGCTGTCGTCCGACGACGGCTCGGGGCCGGTCCTGGTGCACGGCTTGGAGGGGTACTCCGACGCGGGTCATGCGGTCCGCCTGGCCACGACCCACCTGCGGGAGAGCCTGGAGAGCGAACTCGTCGCCTCGTTCGATGTGGACGAGCTGCTGGACTATCGCTCGCGGCGCCCCCTGATGACCTTCAAAACCGATCATTTCTCCGAGTAC
This sequence comes from Nocardia rhamnosiphila NBRC 108938, assembly GCF_000720425.1. Classification (GTDB taxonomy): domain Bacteria; phylum Actinomycetota; class Actinomycetes; order Mycobacteriales; family Mycobacteriaceae; genus Nocardia; species Nocardia rhamnosiphila. Next base: position 410,765 of record NZ_JOAJ01000003.1, read on the forward strand.
GCCGAGCCCGAGCTGAACCTGTGGGCGCTGCGCGATACCGGGGGTACCCCGTTCCTGCTGCTCGCGGGCATGGAGCCGGATCTGCGCTGGGAGAAGTTCACCACCGCGGTGCGATTGCTGGCCGAGCAGCTGGGTGTGCGCCGCAGTATCGGTCTCAGCGCCATCCCGATGGCGGTTCCGCACACCCGGCCGCTGGGGCTCACCGCGCATTCGTCCAACCGCGATCTCATCCCGGACAACCAGCGTTGGCCGGGCGAACTGCAGGTACCGGCGAGTGCGGCCACGCTGCTGGAGTACCGCATGGCCCAGCACGGGCACGAATCGCTGGGTTTCTCGGTACACGTCCCGCACTACCTGGCGCAGACCTCCTACCCGGAAGCCGCGCAGACCCTGCTCGAACATGTCGGTGAGAACGCGGGTCTCGAGTTCCCGCTCGCCGCGCTGGGTGAGGCAGCGGCGCGGGTGCGTGAGCAGGTCAACGAGCACATCGCCGGGAACGCGGAAGTGGAGACGGTGGTGCACGCGCTGGAGCGCCAGTACGACACCTTCGTCAGCGCCCAGGAACGGCAGTCCAGCCTGCTGGTCGGTGAGGGTGAGCTGCCCAGCGGCGACGAACTGGGCGCCGAATTCGAGCGATTCCTCGCCGAGCAGGGCGGTTACTCCGGCGACGACGACGAACGCGGCTGACCCGCCGCGGCCGGTGAGACCCGGCACACGCCCACCGTGCCGGTGATCGGGGCGCGGCAGCCCGTAGGGTGTCCGGGGTGGATCTGACCGAACTGCTCGAGATACCGGGGACCGACGCCGACGCACTGTACGAGTCGTTCGCGATATGGGCCGCCGAGCAGGGTACCGCGCTCTATCCGGCTCAGGACGAGGCGTTGCTGGAACTGGCGGCCGGATCCCATGTCATTCTCGCCACTCCCACCGGTTCCGGGAAATCGCTGGTCGCCGTGGGTGCTCATCTCTTCGCGCTGACCCAGGGGCTGCGCAGCTACTACACCGCGCCGATCAAGGCGCTGGTGAGCGAGAAATTCTTCGCGCTGTGCGAGGTTTTCGGCGCCGAACGGGTGGGCATGGTGACCGGGGACGCCGCGGTGAATCCGACCGCCCCCATCATCTGCGCCACCGCCGAGATCCTCGCCAATCTGGCATTGCGGGAGGGTCCCGACGCCGATATCGGGCAGGTGGTGATGGACGAATTCCATTTCTACGCCGATCCCGACCGCGGCTGGGCGTGGCAGGTGCCGCTGCTCGAGCTACCCCGCGCGCAATTCCTGCTGATGTCGGCCACACTCGGCGAGGTCGATTTCTTCGCTGCCGACCTCGAGCGGCGCACCGGCCGCGCCGCCGCAGTGGTCGCGGGTACGGAACGCCCGGTGCCGCTGCACTTCTCCTACGCGCGCACGCCGATCACCGAAACGCTGACCGAACTGGTCACCACTCATCAGGCCCCGGTGTATGTCGTGCATTTCACCCAGGCCGCGGCTCTGGAACGGGCGCAGGCGCTGACCAGCGCGAACTTCGCCAGCCGGGCCGAGAAGGACGCCATCGCGGAAGCTCTCGGCGAGTTCCGCTTCTCGTCCGGTTTCGGAAAAACTCTCTCCCGCCTCATCCGGCACGGTATCGGCGTCCATCACGCCGGAATGCTGCCCAAATATCGCCGGCTGGTGGAGCGCCTCGCCCAGGACGGGTTGCTGAAGGTCGTCTGCGGTACCGACACCTTGGGCGTCGGGATCAATGTCCCGATCCGCACCGTGTTGTTGACCGGTCTCACCAAATTCGACGGGGTGCGCACCCGGCGGCTCAAGGCCCGGGAATTCCACCAGATCGCGGGGCGGGCCGGACGCGCCGGTTTCGACACCATGGGCACGGTGGTGGTACAGGCACCCGAACACGAAGTCGAGAACACCCGGTTGCTGGCCAAAGCCGGTGACGACCCGAAAAAGATGCGCAAGGTCCAGCGCCGCAAACCACCCGAGGGATTCGTCTCGTGGAGCGAGGAGACCTTCGACCGGCTGGTCGCCGCCGCGCCCGAACCCATGGTGTCGCGTTTCGCGGTGACCAACGCGATGCTGCTGAATGTGATCGCCCGGCCGGGTAATTGTTTCCGGGCCATGCGGCATCTGCTGGAGGACAATCACGAACCCCGACCGGCACAGCGGCGCCATATCCTGCGCGCCGTCCGGCTGTACCGCGCGCTGCGGGATGCCGGCGTGGTACAGCAGCTCCCCGAACCCGACGAGCACGGCCGCTACGCGCGGCTCACCGTGGACCTGCAGCGGGATTTCGCGTTGGACCAACCGCTGTCGCCGTTCGCTCTCGCCGCGTTCGAACTGCTCGACAGCGCGTCGCCGAGCTACGCGCTCGATATGGTGTCGCTGGTCGAGGCCACCCTCGAGGATCCCCGCCAGCTGCTGATGGCGCAGCAGCACAAGGCGCGCGGGGAGGCCGTGGCCGAGATGAAGGCCGAGGGTATCGATTACGACGAGCGGATGGAACTGCTCGAGGACATCACCTGGCCGAAGCCGCTCGCGGAGCTGATCGAAGGCGCCTACGAGACCTACCGGGCCGGGCACCCGTGGTTGTCGGAGTTCGCGCCGTCACCGAAATCGGTGGTGCGCGACATGGTCGAGCGGGCCATGACTTTCACCGAGCTGATCTCCTACTACGAACTCGCCCGCTCCGAAGGGGTGGTGCTGCGCTACCTCGCCGATGCCTACCGCGCCCTGCGCCGGACCGTGCCGGAGTCGGCGCGCAGTGAAGAACTCGACGATCTCACCGAATGGCTGGGCGAGCTGGTACGGCAGGTGGATTCCAGTCTGCTCGATGAGTGGGAGCAGCTGACCGGGGCGGGCGCGGAAACCGACGCCGAGCAGATCGCGTTCGGCGGGGAGAGCGTGCGCCCGGTCACGGCCAACGAGCGCGCGTTCCGGGTGATGGTGCGTAACGCCGTGTTCCGCCGGGTCGAATTGGCCGCCCGGCAGCGTTGGGACGAACTGGCGGAACTGTCCCCCGGCCCGGACTGGGCGGCCGATCTCGGCCCCTATTTCGACGAATACGACACCATCGGTACCGGACCCGACGCGCGCGGCCCGCAACTGTTCCGGGTCGAGACGCGGCCCGGTTTCTGGCAGGTGCGCCAGACCCTCGACGATCCGGCGGGCGATCACGGCTGGGCCCTGGTCGCCACCGTCGACCTGGCCGAATCCAATGCGGCCGGTGATGTGGTCTTCGACGAGGTCACGGTGGTGTCGGGGTGATCCCGGGGATCGCCGCGAGCGAATGAGGCCGAAGGTGACGCCGGAATTCAGCGGTCGGCACGTGCTGGCCGAGTTCGGTGGGGTGGACCGGGCGCTGTGCGACGATCTCGAGCGGCTCGAGGCCGTGCTGCGGCACGCGCTGTCCGCCGCGGGGGTGACCGTCTGCGAGGTCGTCGGTAAACAATTCGACCCGCACGGGGTGACCGTGCTGGCCCTGCTGGCCGAATCGCATGCCTCACTGCACACCTACCCGGAGACCGGGGATATCTTCGTCGATGTGTTCACCTGCGGTGCCGCCGCGGACAGTGCCGGTGCGGTGGCCGAGCTGCTGCGCGCGGCGCTCGCTCCCGAACACGTCCGGATCTCGACAGTGCTGCGCGGCCGGGCCGCCGGCGGTCAGGCCAGCAGCATATAGGCCATACCGAGATCCATGATCAGGTGCGGGAGCACGGCGACGGGCAGTCCGCGGCCCGCGGCCGGTGCGACCGGATGCGCGGCCCACCAGCGTGCCCGCCCGCTGCGCACCGAGACCAGCACCACGACGGCGTCCACCAGGAACAGGGCGGCGAAGACAGCGGCAGGCCCGGGATCCGCGCTGTGCCCGCCACCACTGTGTCCCGCCATCGTGAACAGCATCACCACGGCCGCGACCAGGTGGTACCCGATGGCCGCCGCACGCCGCCCCGCCCGGGGATACGTATCGCGGTACCAGCGCACGAGCCGGTCGCCCAGCAGCAGGGTGAACACCAGCGTCATCGCGAGCAGCACACCGTGCAGGGCATGGCTGTGCACCCGGGTGGGGAACAGCACCATCACCAGCATGACCGCGCACATCAGCAGATGCGCGGCGTCGGATTCCTGATCACCGCCGTGCGCCGCGTCACCGCAGCCCACGGCACCACCCGCGGACTCACCCGTCGCGAGCACCGGCGCGGCGAACATCACCCGGGCCAGCACCACCAGCGCCGCCACGGCGAACGCCAGTGCCACCAGGGCCCGCACCCCGGCCTGGTCGAGTACGAATCCGGCCATGCCGCACCGCCTTTCGCAAAAGCGCACCGCGTCCATATTCGCACGACCGATCGGCCGCAGGGCGGTCTTCGGGCCGCCGGACACCGCTCGCGTCACCGCCGGCCGCCGGGACCGGACCGGGCCGCGACCCGGCCGGAAGCCGGTTTCGATAGGCTGGTCGATGCAATGACCAGGACCGCAGTCACGCCCCGGGAGCTTCGTACCCGGTTGGCTTCTCTCACCCTCCGCGACGAACACCGGCTGCACCGGCAACTGGATCGAGTGCGCGGTGGCGACCTGTCCCGGATCGAGTCCGAGATCACGGCGGCCGAGGAACGTATCGCGGCCCGGCGGGCGGCGGTGCCGGCGATCACGTATCCCGAGCAGCTGCCGGTCACCGGGCGACGCGACGATATCGCCGCCGCCATCGCCGCCCACCAGGTCGTGGTGGTGGCGGGGGAGACCGGCTCCGGTAAGACCACCCAGATCCCGAAGATCTGCCTGGAGCTGGGCCGGGGTATCCGCGGGGCGATCGGGCACACCCAGCCCCGTCGGCTGGCGGCGCGCACGGTCGCCGAACGGATCGCCACGGAACTGGGGACCGAGCTGGGCGACGCGGTCGGCTATACGGTCCGGTTCACCGATCATGCCGCCGAGCACACGCTGGTCAAGTTGATGACCGACGGTATCCTGCTCGCCGAGATCCAGCGGGACCGGCTGCTGCGCGCCTACGACACGATCATCATCGACGAGGCCCACGAACGCAGTCTCAATATCGATTTCCTGCTCGGCTACCTGAAGCAGCTGCTCCCCCGGCGGCCGGATCTGAAGATCGTCATCACCTCGGCCACCATCGACCCGGAACTGTTCGCCCGGCATTTCGCCGACGCCGCGGGCAACCCGGCGCCGATCGTGGAGGTCTCCGGCCGGTCGTACCCGGTGGAGATCCGGTACCGGCCGCTGGCCCTGCCGGCGCCGGAGGAGGACGACGAAGAAGAAGATCACCGGCCGGTCGACCGTGACCCGGTCGATGCGATCTGCGCGGCGGTCACCGAACTCTTCGCCGAAGGTGACGGCGATGTGCTGGTATTCCTGTCCGGTGAACGGGAGATCCGTGATACCGCGGACGCGCTCGCGGAGCTGAAACTCTCCCGGACCGAGATCCTGCCGCTGTACGCCCGCCTGTCCGCGGCCGAACAGCACCGGGTGTTCGCCCCGCACACCGGCCGGCGGGTGGTACTGGCCACCAATGTCGCCGAGACCTCGCTCACCGTGCCGGGTATCCGCTACGTGGTCGATCCCGGGACCGCCCGGATCTCCCGTTATTCCATGCGGACGAAGGTGCAGCGGCTGCCGATCGAATCGATCTCGCAGGCCTCGGCACGGCAGCGGTCCGGGCGCTGCGGCCGCGTCGCCGACGGTATCTGCATCCGCCTGTACTCCGAGGACGATTTCGAATCCCGTCCGGCGTTCACCGACCCGGAGATCCTGCGTACCAACCTCGCCGCGGTCATCCTGCAGATGACCGCGCTCGGGCTGGGCGAGATGGAACGCTTCCCGTTCGTGGAGGCGCCCGACCAGCGCGCGGTCCGCGACGGTGTCGCCCTGCTGGAAGAGCTGGGCGCCCTCGCCCGCGGCACGCCGGACCAGCGCCCGTCGGCGGCGGCCCCGGAAGCCGGTGTCCGGGAAGCGGATCCGGCGGACCACGACGAGGCAGGACCGGGCCGGAAGCGCCGCCGGGCCGAATCGGGCCCCACCCTCACGCCGACGGGCCGGGAGATGGCGCGGCTGCCGGTGGACCCGCGAATGGGCCGGATGCTCGTCGAGGCCCACCGCAACGGCTGTCTGGCCGAAATGCTGGTGATCGTGGCCGCCCTGTCGATCCAGGACGTCCGCGAACGGCCGGTCGATCAGCAGCAGGCCGCCGACGCGAAACACGCCCGGTTCACCGTGCCGAATTCGGATTTCCTGGCGTACCTGCGGCTGTGGGAGTACCTCACGGGGCAGCGGCGGGCACTGTCCGCGAACCGTTTCCGGCGGATGTGCCGCGAGGAGTTCCTGCACTACCTGCGGATCCGCGAATGGCAGGACCTGTACGGCCAGCTGCGCACCATCACCAAGGGGATGGGCTGGTCACTGCACGAACCGGCCGCCGAGCCCGAGGCGAAGGATTCCCGCCCCGCACGCTCTGAGAACGGTCCGCGCCGCGGACGCGGACGCAACGGTGCGAAGCCGGAACGGGACGCCGCCGAGCCCGTACGGACCGCCACCGCGGCCCCCCGGCCCGTCGAGGAGATGACCCCGGACACCGATCCGTGGGACGCGACCGCCGTCCATCAGGCACTGCTGTCGGGCATGCTGTCGCATATCGGGGTCCGGGAAGCCGAGTCCCGGGAGTTCCTCGGCGCCCGTAACGCCAAGTTCATGATCTTCCCGGGTTCCTCGCTGGCCAAGAAACCGCCGCGCTGGGTGATGGCCGCGGAACTGGTGGAGACCTCACGCCTGTGGGGCCGGATCACCGCCCGTGTCGAACCCGAATGGGCCGAACGGCTCGCCGGAGATCTGGTCAAACGTATCTATTCCGAACCGCATTGGTCGTCCAAGCGCGGCGCCGCCCGGGCCTACGAACGCGTCACCCTCTACGGTGTCCCGCTGGTGACCGGCCGGCCGGTCGACTACGGACGGATCGACCCCGAGGTCTCGCGGGAACTGTTCCTGCGGCACGCCCTGGTACAGGGCGAATGGCAGACCCGGCACGAGTTCTTCCACCGCAACCGGGCACTGCTCGACGATATCGCCGATCTCGAGCACCGCGCCCGCCGCCGGGACATCCTCGTCGACGACGAGGTGCTCTTCGAGTTCTACGACCGCCGGATCCCCGCCGATATCGTCTCGGTCCGGCATTTCGACACCTGGTGGAAGACGGCCCGCCGGCAGGATCCCCACCAGCTCGATTTCACGACCGAGACAGTGGTGAACGAGAACGCCAACCGGCTGGATCCCACGGATTTCCCGGACGCCTGGCGCCAGGGCGAGCTGTCCTTCCCGCTCACCTACCAATTCGAGCCGGGCCACGCCGACGACGGTGTGACCGTGCGCATTCCGGTGGCGCAGCTGGCCCATGTCCGGGCGGTCGGATTCGACTGGCTGGTGCCGGGCATGCGCGCGGAACTGGCCGCGGCGCTGATCAAGACTCTGCCGAAACAGTTGCGGCGCACGGTGGTCCCCGCGCCGGATTTCGCGGCCGCCGCCCTGCGCGTCCTCACCCCGCGGGCAGAACCGCTGCGGACCGGGCTGGCCCGGGAGCTGACCCGCCTGGCGGCCACGCCGATCGCGCCCGGCGATATGGACCCGGCCGCGCTGCCCGAGCATCTCCGGATGACCTTCGCCGCCACCGATACCGACGGCCGCGTGCTGACCACCAGCAAGAGTCTGGCGCAGCTGCGGACCCGCCTGGCCGATCAGGTCTCCGCCTCGGTGGCCGCGGCCACGGCCAATGCCGAACGCGCCCCCGCCACCGTGTGGACCTCGGAATCCCTGGGCACCCTGGACGCCACGGTGCGCCGGGAAGTGGGCGGCCAGACCATCACCGGTTATCCCGCGCTGGTCCCGGAGGCCGGCGGAGTGGCGGTCCGCGTGCTCACCTCGCCCGCCGAACAGGCCCGGGCCATGCGGGCCGGAACCCGGGCGCTGGTGCTCAACGCGATCCCCACCTCGGTGCGCGGCGTCACCGCGGGCCTGTCCCCGGCGGATCGGCTGGTACTCAGCCAGAACCCGTACGGGTCGGTCGACGCGCTGGTCGAGGACTGCCGCGCCGCGGCCGCCGACCAGCTCATCGCCGCCGCGGGCGGACCCGTCCGCGACCCCGCGCAGTTCGAGCGTCTGGTGGCGGCGCTGCGGCCGAAGCTGAACGAGGTGGTCACCCGCATCATCCGGCTGGTCGTGCCGGTTCTGGTCGCGGCGCACGAGGTGTCGACCGCGTTGAACGGTATCCGAGAAGCCGATATCGCCGAGGATGTCCGGGATCAGCTGGCGGAGTTGCTGTTCGACGGGTTCGTCTCCGAATGGGGCCCGGCCCGGCTGCGGGAACTGCCCCGGTATCTCCGCGCGGCGCAGGCCCGGCTCACGGCCCTGCCCGGATCCGCGGTCCGCGACCGCCGGGCGATGACGGACGTGGACGCCGCACTGGCCGCCTACGACCAGCTGCTGACCCGGTTACCGGAGGCGCGGCGGAACGCTTCCGACGTCACCGATATCTGGTGGATGATCCAGGAACTGCGGGTAAGCCTGTTCGCCCAGAAGGTGGGCACGCCGTATCCGGTCTCCACCCAGCGGGTCCAGAAGGCGGTCGCGGCCGTGCGCCGCTGAGTCCGCCCGCTCAGTCCCCGAGGCCGACCGCTGCCCGGGCCTGCCGCATATCCCGGATCTCGCGTTCGAAATCCGCGGCGGAGGTGAAAGATCGATAGACCGAGGCGAAACGCAGATACGCCACCTCGTCCAGTTCGCGTAGCGGCCCGAGAATCGCCAGGCCGACCTCATGACTCGGCACTTCCGGTGATCCCTTGGCCCGGACCGCATCCTCCACCTGCTGAGCCAGCAGATTCAGCGCGTCGTCGTCGACCTCGCGGCCCTGGCAGGCGCGCCGGACCCCGCGGATCACCTTCTCCCGGCTGAACGGCTCGGTGACGCCGCTGCGTTTGACCACCGACAGGATCGCGGTCTCCACCGTGGTGAAACGCCGGCCGCATTCCGGGCAGGAGCGTCTGCGGCGAATGGCGGCGCCCTCGTCGGCCAGTCGCGAGTCGACGACCCGGGAGTCGGGGTGTCGGCAGTACGGGCAGTGCATCCGGGGTCCTTCGTCGCTGCGAACGCTCGCGGCCGAACCGGCGCCGGTCGCGGGTCCGGCGAGCGCGGGTACCGGGCCGGTGCCCGGGTACGGGTGGGCCGGTCACACGCACCGGCTCGAGTGCATAACACATCGAGGATACCGGTACGGGGTGTGCCGTGCGCGCACTCACCCCTGGTCCGGACACACGCGCCGCCGGCACGCTACCTGGACCCGGGCGCGTCGGCGGCCGGACCGGGCACCGGCGCGGCCGGAATTCCGGGCAGTGCCGGTCCGGGCGCCGGATCCGGGGCCCGCAGATGTGCCAGCGCGAGGAAGGCGACCACCACCGTCGCGGTGATCACGGCGGTCAGCGCCGTCGCCGCATAACCGGCCCGGGCCCGCTCCACCAGATCGCCGGGTTCGGGTGGCCGGGGCCGTGGCGCCACCGCCGGCCCGCGGCGCACCACCGGCGCCGCCGGCCGAACGACTGCGCGGTACCGATTCGCCCCGCCCCGGTGCGACGTCGTCGTCGCGGCGCAGGGGCGGGGCGGACCGGGCCGCCGCGTGTCCGGACCCGGCAACCCGCCCTCGTCCGGGCGGGTCGTTCCGGTCTCCCCCGCCGGGACCGGACCGGGCCGCACCCGGGCGGTGACGTCTTCCCGCGTGCCGGTACCGGTCACGCTGATGGCGGTGTTCATCGGATAGACCTCCGTGCTGGTTGCCCGCGGAACCAATGGCGGTATTCGATCAAATGTTCGACGAACTGATGTTCGATTTCTACCACGCCGGAGGGATAATGTCAGTAGCAACGCCGGACATACCTCGAACAGATGTTTGATAGATCGGAGAGCGCCGACTAGATTCACTGCACGACATCAAACCTCGGGCACAGCCGGTCCGGGCCGTCTGCCGGGACGGCGGTCACCGGGCCGGAGACCGACGAGAAAGGGCGGTTGTGGTGAGCCAATCAGACGACACGGGTGACGGGGCCGGCCCCGGCACCGAACCGGGGGCGACCGGTACGGATCTCACCGTGCGTCAGCGCAAGGTCCTCGAGGTCATCCGTTCCTCGGTGAGTCTGCGCGGCTATCCGCCCAGCATCCGCGAGATCGGTGACGCGGTCGGCCTGAACTCCACCTCATCGGTGGCGCACCAGCTGCGCACCCTGGAGCGCAAGGGGTATCTACGTCGCGACCCGAATCGTCCCCGCGCCGTGGATGTCCGCGGTATGGACGAGGCGGTCCGCTCGGTGACCACCCTGCCCCCCGCCGATACCGCGGCCGCCTCCGACGCGGCGGGCGATACCGATCAGCCGATCCCGACCTATGTACCGGTGCTCGGACGAATCGCCGCCGGTGGGCCGATCCTGGCGGAACAGGCGGTGGAAGACGTGTTCCCACTCCCCCGCGAACTGGTCGGCGACGGTTCGCTGTTCCTGCTGAAGGTGGTCGGCGAATCCATGGTCGACGCCGCCATCTGCGACGGCGACTGGGTGGTGGTCCGGCAGCAGAACGTGGCCGACAACGGCGATATCGTCGCGGCGATGCTGGACGGCGAAGCGACCGTGAAGACATTCAAACGCAGCGGCAAGGACGTCTGGCTGATGCCGCACAATCCGCATTTCGAGCCGATCCCGGGTAACGACGCGCGCATTCTCGGCAAAGTCGTCACCGTGATCCGCAAGATCTGAGACCGTCCACCGGCACCGGCGCGCCGGTGCCGGGCCTTCTCCCGGTGGCGGTGAGGAGCCCATGGCAACACATGAGGTCGCGATCGCCCGGCCGCGTTCGGCACTCGGTTCCGGGCCGGTCCCGGATCGAGTCTGGTATGCCGCCTACGGGTCGAATACCGACCCGGAACGTCTGCGCTGCTACCTCACCGGCACCCGCCCCGCCGGCGCGGTGCACCGTCCACCCGGGACCGGGCGGGGTGCGGGCGCACCGGCGGGTTGCCGCGACCGCACGCCGCCGGCCCGCTCGATCGCACTGGTGCTGCCCGGGCTGCTCTACTTCGCCACCGAATCGGTGGTCTGGACCGGCGGCCGCGCCTTCTACGACCCCGCCACCTCCGCCGAACTCCCGGTGCGCGCCTACCTGCTGACCCGGTCGCAGTTCAGCGATATCGCCGCCCAGGAGATGTACCGTCCTGCCGGAACCGACCTCGACCTGAGCGAGGCGGTGCGCACGGGTCGGTCCCACCTCGGCCCCGGTCGCTACGAAACCCTGGTCTGCCCGGGTGTATTCGACGGTCTTCCCATCCTGACCTGGACCGCCCCGTGGCGTTGGCGCGAGATCGGTGGAAACCCTCCGGCCGCCGCGTACCTCGGCCGGATCGGTACAGGTCTGCGTGCGGCGCACCGATGGTCGGTCAGCGAGACAGCGGGTTATCTGGCCAGTCGCCCGGGCGCTGCCGGTCACTGGACTTCCGCCGCTGTGGCCGACCTGCTAAGGAGCGAATACAACTCTTGGGGCCGGCGATCCGGCGTCGATCGGTGCACCTGCTGAAAGTGTGGCGGGCCGATGACCATCGTGCCGGATTCACCGCTCGGTGGCGACTCTCATCCGTCCGCGGTCCGCACTGCCACCGAGATCGACCGCGCTCCCGCACGCACGATGTCGATATACCGGGCCCGATCCGCCGGACCGGCCTCCGCCCGCAACGGGCCGAGCTGGACCTCGTAGGGCGCTGCGTCGCCGTGGAACACCGGCGCGGACACATAGCTGAGCGGCAGCGGGTGCCGGGTGCGGATATCGGCCTCGGTGTAGGCGCGCGAGGTCAACCGGCCCAGCTGGCGCAGCGCCTCGACCCGCAATTTGGGCTGCAGGAGCTCGGCGCCGAGCGCGCCGAGGAGTTCGGTCAGCAGATCAACCAGCCCGGCGTCGTCGGTTTCGGGCCGGAACATGGCGAATCCGTGCGCGGTGACGAACTCGAGTAGTTCCGCCGCCCCGGGCCGCCCGTGCGTCGTCGCCAGCCAGCGCCGCCGTTCGGCAGGGGTCCGCCACGGCATCACCGCGGCCCCCGCGGGGTAGACGACCGGAACCGACTGCCCGACGGACAGGCCCGGCACGATCCGCGCACCCGCGTACTGTTTGGCGACGATGGTGAGCCGATCGTCGGAGATGCGGCTCAGGGTTGCTCCGCAACCGGCGGCCTCGGCCAGTGCCGCGAGCTCGGCGCCCACCGCGACGGCCGCGCCCACGGGTTCGGCGGGTGACAGGCGGGACAGCGCGGGTCCGCGCCGGTAGGCCAGGCTCGCGTCCCGGACCACCCAATGCGCCTCACACAACTCGGTGAGCACTGCGGTGACCGTCGCCCGGGCCAGTTCCAGACGTTCGGCGATCTCCGAAACGGTGAGTGCCCGCTCCGATTCCGCGAGCAGTTCGACCACCGCCACGACCCGGCGTGTCGGCGGGGACCCGGCCGTCGCCATATCCGATGCTCCCTTGTCGCCCGGTACCCCGGGATCTACACTGCATCGACTATTCGATAACTCGACGTCGAATAGTCGACATCAGCATACTTCAGGAGGCGCCATGATTCTGGACCGGTTCCGGCTCGACGACCGGGTCGCCATCGTGACCGGCGCCGGGCGCGGACTCGGCGCGGCCATCGCCCTCGGCTTCGCCGAGGCGGGCGCCGACGTCGTGATCGCCGCCCGCACCGAATCCGACCTGACCGCGGTGGCCGAGCAGATTCGCCGGGCGGGGCGGCGGGCCCATATCGTGGTCGCCGACCTCGCCGATCCCGCGGCCTGCGCCGCTCTCGCCGAAACCGCGTCGGCGGAGTTCGGGCGGCTCGACATCGTCGTGAACAATGTCGGCGGCGCCATGCCCACCCCACTGCTGGATACCACGCCCGACGCCCTGACCCGGGCCTTCGACTTCAATGTCGCCAATGCCCACGCCCTGGTCCGGGCTGCCGTGCCGATCATGCTGGACACCGCCGACGGTGGATCGATCATCAACATCACCTCGACGATGGGCCGGCTTCCCGGTCGTGCGTTCGCCGCCTACGGGACCGCCAAAGCCGCACTCGCCCACTACACCCGGCTGGCCGCCATGGATCTGTGCCCGCGCATCCGGGTCAATGCCATCGCGCCCGGCTCCATCGCGACCTCCGCGCTCGAGGTCGTCGCCGCCGACGACACCCTGCGTGGCGCCCTGGAGAAGGCCACCCCGCTGCGCCGGATCGGCGATCCCGCCGATATCGCGGCCACCGCGCTGTTCCTGGCGTCCCCGGCGGGCGGATACCTGACCGGGAAAGTGATCGAGACCGACGGCGGCCTGATCGCCCCGAATCTCGATATCCCCATTCCGGATCTGTGAGGAGACACCTGTGACGTACCGCGTAGTGCACTGGGGCACCGGAAATGTCGGCCGCCACGCCCTGGCCGGGATCATCGACGATCCCCGGCTCGAACTGGTCGGCGTCAAGGTGTCCGGCAGCGCCAAGGAAGGCCGCGACGCCGGGGAACTCGCCGGGTCGGCGACCCGCACCGGGATCCTGGCCACCACCGACGCCGCCGCGCTCTTGGCCGCGAAACCGGATTGCGTGGTCTACACGGCGATGACCGACAATCGGCTCGTCGAGGCGCTCGCGGATCTGCGCACGATTCTGACCGCCGGCGTGAATATCGTCGCGAGTGCCCCGGTCTTCCTGCAATACCCGTGGCAGGTGCTGCCGCCGGATATGCTCGCCCCGATCGAGGATGCCGCCGCCGCGGGCGGTGCGTCGCTGTTCGTCAACGGAATCGACCCCGGCTTCGCCAACGATCTGCTGCCGCTGGCGCTGGCCGGTACCTGCCGGCGAGTGGATCGGATCCGCTGTATGGAGATCCTCGACTACGCGACCTACGACAATTCCGCGGTGATGTTCGACATCATGGGGTTCGGCAAACCCTTGGACGAGACCCCCATGCTCCTGCAACCCGGGGTGCTCTCGCTGGCCTGGGGCAGCGTGGTGCGCCAGCTGGCGGCCGGGCTGGGCGTGGAACTCGACGCCGTCACCGAAACCCATGAACGGATTCCCGCACCCGAGGACATCGAGATCGCGGCGGGCACGGTCGCGGCCGGTACCACCGCGGCCATGCGCTTCGAGGTCCGTGGGATGGTCGGCGACCGGGTCGTCACGGTGCTGGAACACATCACCCGGACGCGCGCGGATCTGGCGCCCGACTGGCCCCGGCCGGCCCAGGAGGGCGGCTCGTACCGCGTCGAGATCACCGGCGAGCCCAATTACGCCATGGATCTCTGCCTGTCCAGCGACAACGGCGACCACAACCACGCCGGACTGGTGGCCACGGCCATGCGGGTGGTCAACGCGGTCCCCGCGGTGGTGGCCGCCGCACCGGGCATCCGCACGACCCTGGACCTCCCGCTGATCACCGGGCCGGGGCGGGCAGACTGAAATACCTGTACCCCGACGGGATACAGGTATTTCGATTTCCGGCCGGCGCCCCGTAGCAGGACGCAGACGGGACAAGGGCCCTGTACCGGGCCCTGAAACCTCAGACGCTCAAGACAGTTTCAGCGACCGCCCGATGATCTCCTTCATGATCTCGGTGGTGCCGCCGTAGATGGTCTGCACGCGCGCGTCGAGGTAGGCCTGGGCGATCGGGTATTCGCGCATATAGCCGTAGCCGCCGTGCAACTGCAGGCAGCGGTCGATGAGATCGACCTGCTCCTCGGTGCTCCACCATTTGGCCATGGCGGCATCCTCCGCCGAGAGGGTGCCCGCGTTGAGCTCGGTGATGCACCGGTCGACCAGCACCCGTACGGCCGTGGCCTTGGTGGCCAGTTCGGCGAGCACGAACCGGGTGTTCTGCAGGGCGCCGATCGGCTTACCGAACGCCTTGCGGTCACGGACGTACTGACAGGTGTAGTCCAGGCAGGTTTCCATCGCCGCGGCCGCCATCACCGCGATCGACAGCCGCTCCTGCGGGAGGTTCTGCATCAGGTGGATGAAGCCCTTGCCCTCTTCACCGAGCAGGTTGGCGGCGGGAATCCGGACATCGCTGAAGCTGAGTTCGGCGGTGTCCTGCGCCTTCAGGCCCAGCTTGTCCAGGTTGCGGCCCCGTTCGAAGCCCGGCATCCCACGTTCCACCACCAGCAGGCTGAAGCCCAGGGCACCGGCCGAGGGGTCGGTCTGAGCGACCACGATGACGATATCGGAGTTGATGCCGTTGGTGATGAAGGTCTTGGCACCGTTGAGAACCCAGTCGTCACCGTCGCGAACCGCGCGAGTCTTGATGCCCTGCAGGTCCGAACCGGTGCCGGGCTCGGTCATGGCGATCGCGGTGATGAGCTCACCGGAACAGAACTTCGGCAGCCAGCGCTGTTTCTGCTCGTCGTTGGCCAACTCCAGCAGATACGGTGCGATGACATCGTTGTGCAGGCCGAACCCGAGACCGGAGTACTGCCCGCGCACCGATTCCTCGGTGATGATGGCGTTGTAGCGGAAATCCTTCACTCCGCCGCCGCCGTACTCCTCCGGCATCGCCATACCCAGGAAGCCCTGCTTACCGGCCTCGAGCCAGACCGCACGATCCACGACGCCCTGTTCCGCCCACTGGTCGTGGAACGGCGCCACATGCGTCTCCAGAAACTTGCGGTACGACTCCCGGAACAGCTCGTGCTCGGGCTCGAACAGTGTGCGCTCCACACCAACCTCCTAGTGAACACTCCGGACGGGACCGCGCCGGCCCGTCACTGCGACCTACCGTACCCGGAGTGTGAATCGGTGTTCACTTCACTGTCCAAATTACCTGGTGCTCCCCTCCTGCGCCCAGCAGTCGCACCGCCTTGCCATTCACCCGGCGGAGCCGC
The DNA here is from genome assembly GCF_000720425.1 of Nocardia rhamnosiphila NBRC 108938. Lineage (GTDB taxonomy): Bacteria > Actinomycetota > Actinomycetes > Mycobacteriales > Mycobacteriaceae > Nocardia > Nocardia rhamnosiphila. The sequence goes on from NZ_JOAJ01000003.1 coordinate 426,691, forward strand.
TCCCCTCAGACGGGCAGCAGTTCGCGCAATCGCCCACCGAGCGTGCGGCCGCGGTCGACGGTCTGATGCCCGAGCAGGAACAGCAGTTCCTCCCGTACCGCCTTCTGCACCACTCGGGAGAGCTGCTCGGCGGCCTCGTCGATATCGCCGGTATCGCGCCACGGCCCGGTATCGATGGGCGTCCCGGCGGTGAAATAGAACCGTTCGGGACGCGGGATCGGCGTGAGACCGATACCACGCACCAGCGGCGGGGTGAGTTCGGAATGGATACCGAGCGCTTCGACCAGCAGCCGCACCGGCCGCAGCAGCCGGTCGTCCTTGTCGGCGACGATGTCGTAGGCATCGTCGATCCCGATCATCGCCACCGGCACGATCGGCGCACCGCATTCGATCGCCATCCGCGCGAAGCCGGTGCGGCCCTCCCACCGCAACGCGTACTTCTCCCCCTTGCGGCGGATCGCCTCCCGACCTCCACCGGGAAAGACGAGAACCACCTCACCCCGATCGAGCAGCGTCCGGCAATTGTCGCGGGTCCCGCGCACCGATCCGTAGTAGTGCAGCAGATGCCGCACACCCGGTACAGAGATGAGCAGATTCTCGGCGAGACCGCGGATCAACCGGCCGCGCGTACGGAACACTTCCGGTAGCAGTAACGGCGCGTCGATCAAGCCGAGCAGGTTGTGATTGGCGACCAGTAGCACCGGCCCCTCGGCGGGGATGTTGTCCAAGCCGAAGAAACGGGGACTGCTCCAGGCCCGGAGCGGCGCCAGGGCCGCCTCCAAGAGCCGGAGGTCGATCGCACTCGGATCGACCGATACCGGCGCGCCGTCACTGAGCCCGGTTCGGTCCATCAGCGCCTTGCGCTGTCGGTCGTCGCCGCCGAGAGCGGTGCGGCCGTTCTGTGACATAAAACCCTCCTGATGTCGACTCATACCGATTGTGAATCGCCAGGAGTCGATATCCCACAGGGTTATGCAATGTCCCACATTTTCGCGACCTAGATCAGCACGGGCGGCATGCGCCCGAACCCGTCACGCCGGCGGGTTGCCCGCGTTGGCGTAGCCGGAAAGGGCCGCTGCCAGCGCACTCGGTACGCGCGCTTGGACACGGGTGCCGTTTTCGGTGTGCTCGGAACGCGAAATCCTGCCGTCGGCATGGATTCTGGCGAGCAGATCGCCGCGAGTATACGGAAGAAGTACGCTCACTTCCACATCCAGCCCGCCGAGCACCTCGTCAAGCCTGGTACGCAACCGGTCGATACCGAGGTCCTTGTGCACCGAGACGAATTCGGCGCCGGGCAGCAGACCGCGCAGCCGGGTCAGCTCCACCGGATCGACCTCGTCGATCTTGTTGACCACCAGCAGTTCGGGCGGCGCGGGCTGTCCCGATTCCCGGATCACCTCGGTGACGACCTCCCGGACCGCCTTGATCTGCTCGGCGGGCAACGCGTCGGAGCCGTCCACCACATGGAGCAGCAGATCGGCGCCGGTGACCTCTTCCAGAGTGGAACGGAACGCCTCGACGAGCTGGGTCGGCAGGTGACGGACGAAGCCGACGGTATCGGTGAACACCACCTCGCGGCCGTCCTCCAGTTCGGCGCGGCGGGTGGTCGGGTCCAGGGTGGCGAACAGCGCGTCCTGCACGAGCACACCCGAGCCGGTGAGCGCGTTCATCAGGCTCGATTTTCCGGCATTGGTGTAGCCCACAATGGCCACCGACGGCACCCCGCTGGAGGTGCGGCGCGCGCGCTTGGTGTCACGAGCGGTCTTCATCTCCCGGATCTCGCGGCGCAGTTTGGCCATCCGCTCCCGGATCCGCCGCCGATCGGTTTCGATCTTGGTCTCACCGGGGCCGCGCAGGCCCACGCCACCGTTGCTGCCGGCCCGGCCGCCCGCCTGCCGCGACATGGATTCACCCCAGCCGCGCAGCCGGGGCAGCATGTACTCCATCTGGGCCAGCGCGACCTGCGCCTTACCTTCGCGGGAGGTGGCGTGCTGGGCGAAGATATCCAAGATCAACGCGGTCCGATCGACCACCTTGACCTTGACGACCTTCTCCAGCGCGGTCAGCTGCGCCGGGGTGAGCTCACCGTCGCAGATCACGGTGTCCGCGCCGGTGGACAGCACCACCGCCCGCAGTTCCTCGGCCTTGCCCGATCCGATATAGGTCGCGGGATCGGGCCGGTCGCGCCGCTGGATCAGGGCTTCGAGCACTTCGGATCCGGCGGTCTCGGCGAGCCGGGCCAGTTCGGCCATACTCGCCTCGGCCCGCGCCACACTGCCCTCGGTCCACACCCCGACCAGCACGACACGCTCCAGTCGCAGCTGCCGGTACTCGACCTCGGTGATATCGGTGAGCTCGGTGGACAGACCCGCGATACGGCGGAGCGCGCTCCGCTCGTCCAGCTGCAGTTCGCCGGTGGTCGGATCGCTGGACCAGCCGGCGCGCCGCGTACTCGGCGTGGCTCCGTTCGCCTCGGAGGTACCCGAGTCGATATCGTCGACGGTGACGCCCGGATCCGTCTCCGGCGAGTGCGCGTCGAACGATTCAGGGGACCCGTTCATGGTCCCGGAAATGTCAGAATTTCTCATACACCATCCATGCTGCCACTGATGCGCTGGTCGGCGCATATGATTTTCCGCCCGGACGCGGCTACAGCGCGTCCCACCACTGCGCGGCGAGCCGGCCGGTGGCGAGAAGTTCGGAGGGGCCGCGCAGCCACGCCGCGCCCGCGTCCACCCCGACGCGCACTTCCCCGCCCGGAATCCGTACGCCGACCTCGCCGGTCCCGTCCGCGAGATCGAATCCGTCGGCCGCCAGAGCCGCGGCGGCCGCGGCGACGGTTCCGGTGCCGCAGGAGCGGGTCTCGCCGACGCCGCGCTCGTAGACCCGCATATCGACCGTGCCGTCGGCATCGAGCCCGGTCAGGATCTCGACGTTCACGCCGCGCGGGAACATATCGGGGTCGTATCCGGGAGGCGCCGTGAGATCCAGTTCGGCCAGCGCACCGGCCGACAGATCCGCGACGCACGCCAGATGCGGGTTGCCCACATCGATACCGAGTCCGGGGTATCCACACCCGGCCACGGTGGCGGTCGAGGCGCCGAGCACCCGCACCGGACCCATATCGACGGTCACCTCTCCCGCGACCGCACCTGCCGAATGCACGACGACCGGGCGTGCCCCGGCCCGGCTGCCGACCACGAACTCCGCGCCGTCGACCAGACCGCGGGCCACGAGATAGTGCGCGAAGACACGCACCCCGTTCCCGCACATCTCCGCGATCGAACCGTCGGCATTGCGGTAGTCCATGAACCAATCGCCCGGGCCCACGCCCTCGGGGTATTCGCCGAGTACTCCCGCGGCGAGCAACTCGCCCGCCCGGGCGACACGCAGTACACCGTCGGCGCCGAGCCCACGGCGCCGGTCGCACAACGCCGCCACCCGGGACACGGTCAGGTCGAGCCGCACCTCCGGATCGGGCAGCACCACGAAATCGTTCTGGGTGCCGTGGCCCTTGGTGAACTCCACTTCCTTGTCGTTCCAACTCTGGAGCACGTCAGGCCTCTCCTGCACGTCGGGGCTGTTCTGCACGTCGGTTCGGGTCTCCTCGTCCGCTGTTCTCACCGGGCAAACGTCCGGCGCTGCCGGGAAATTTCGTACAGCGCCACGGCCGCGGCCGACGGCGCCCCCAGCGAACTGGCACTGCCGCCCATCGGAATGGTGACCGTCCGATCGCAGGCCGCCAGCCAGGCGGCGCTCATACCGCTCGTCTCGTTACCGACGACCAGAATCGTGGCGTCGAACAGATCCTCGTCGAAGATCGCGCGCTCGCCGTTCTCGTCGGTCCCCACGATCCGGGTGGGCACACCGCGCGCCGTCTGCCGGTCCCGGAACTCCAGTACCTCGGCCGGTCCCGGCACCCGGAAGACCGGGACCGAGAACAGCGATCCGGTCGAGGCCCGGACGCAGCGCGGATCGTACTGGTCGGCGCCGTGCCCGGCGACCACCACCGCCGACGCACCGAACGCGTCGGCGGACCTGATCACGGTGCCCAGGTTCCCGGGCGAATTCGGCCGGTCGAAGACGACGATCACGGGCGCCTCCCCCGGCTCGCCGATTTCGCAGCCCGTCAGGTCCCCACCGGCGTACTCCGCCACCGCCACCAGTTCGGGCGGCCCACCGGTCTTCTCACCCAGGTCGGCCATCAGGTCGGGCGCCAATCCGACAGTGGGCACGGCACTCGTCTCCAGGATCTCGCGCGCCCACGCGGACAATCCGGGATCACCCAGGCGGTACAGCAGGGTCTCCAGTGGCCAGTCGTGTGCGAGCGCCTCCGTGATCGGCCGGACCCCGTGCACCAGGAAGCGGCTGTCCCGGTGCCGTTTGGCGCGATTGTCCAGATAGGCCGTCCACACCTGGACAGCGGCGTTGCGGCGGTGGATCTGCCGGGTCACGAGCGAGTCCGCTCCTCGGGTAGGCGATCGGATGCCCGCGGAGCGGGCGCCGGTGGATGGGATACCGCAGAGTCTGCCAGCAGGGCGAGAGCGGTCGCGGTCGAGTCCGGAGCGGCGCCGTCCACCCAGCACACCCGGCGATCACGCCGGAACCAGGACCGCTGCCGCCGGACGTAGCGGCGGGTCCCGATGAAGGTGCGCTCGCGCGCCTGCGCCTCGTCGTACTCGCCGTCGAAACAGGCCAGTACCTGGGCGTAGCCGATGGCCCGCCGCGCGGTCTGCCCCTCACGCAGCCCGAGATCGACCAGCCCGCGCACCTCTTCCATCAGGCCCTGCTCGAACATCGCCGCGGTGCGCCGGGCGATCCGCTCGTCCAGTTCGGCCGTCTCGCGATCCACCCCGAGGATGCGGGTATTCCAGCGCGGCGCACCGATCACCGGCGCGGACGCCGCGAACGGCCGTCCGGTGAGTTCGACGACCTCCAGCGCGCGCACCATCCGGCGGCCGTCGGTGGGCAGGATGGTGGCGGCGGCGGCCGGGTCGGCCCGGCGCAGCGCTTCATGCACGGCGGCCACCCCCTGCCCGGCCAGCACCGCTTCCCACCTCGCCCGGACCGCGGGATCGGTGGCCGGGAACTCCCACTGGTCGAGCAGCGCCTGGATGTACATCATCGAACCGCCGACCACCACGGGTACCCGGCCGCGGGCCATGATCGCCTCGATATCGGCGGATGCGGCGGCCTGGTACGCCGCGACGGTCGCCGTCTCGGTGATATCGAGGACGTCGAGCTGATGGTGCGGGATTCCGCGCCGCTGGTCCGGCGGCAGTTTCGCGGTACCGATGTCCATACCTCGGTACAGCTGCATCGCATCGATATTGACGATCTCACCGCCGAGCTGTTCGGCCAGGTCGAGAGCGAGGTCCGATTTACCGGTCGCGGTCGGTCCGACCACCGCCACCGGGCGCGGGCCCCCGCTCACCGCGCCACGGCGGCCGGCCGCCACAGGCCGGCGAACCAGCCGACGCCGAAGGGCGCGCCCCGATACCGCTCGGTCGCCAGCGGCGGCGCGGTGTCGACCGCGAAGAGCCCGGCGAGTGCTTGGTAGGCGGCGCGGCCGGACATCATCACCTCGGCACACAGGGCGGGATCCAAGGCGAGCAGGGCCTCCGCATCACCTGCCCCGGCCGCCACGTCGACCGCGGTCTGCAGCGGCGCCGACCGCGGATCGAAATACCCGGGGGCGGCGGTGGACAGGGTCGCGGCCCCATCGGCGACCACCAGCACCCCCTGCGGCTCGTCCTCGGCGTCGAGTTCGGCCCGCAACTTCGCACCGAACTCCGCACACTTGCGCACCGGCGTATCGGCGGCGAGCACCCGCGCCCGCGCCGGCACGTGCGGGGCCACCGCCGCGCGTAACCAGCCGGCGACGAGGACCGCCAGCGGCAGGTCCGGGTCCGGCCCCCCGGTCGTCTCCGCACCCGGTCCACCCAGGCTCACCCGCACATCCACACCGAAGCCGCGGAAGGTACCCGTCGTATCGGCGTCGTAGGTCTGCTCGGTGGACCCGACCCCGAGCACGGTCCAGTGCGGTGTCGCCTCCGCCAGGGCCGCCCCCACGGCGAGCACGGCCGCGCGGAGTTCGTTCACCGCGGCCTCCGGGGGCTGCGCCCCGCCCTGCGCACCGGCCGGTTCGGGAGCGGAACCCGCGCCGGCCACCGGCGCGCCGCCACACAACTCGGGGACGAGGACGGGCGGCGAGGGGATCAGAGCCGCTAGACAGAACACGCCGTCAACCGTAGCCCGTACCCGCCGACCAGGGACGCGGCCGGTTCTCCGGCAGCGCCGCGCCCCGCCCGCGGTACGAGTGTCTCTCCCGGAAACCGGGCGGCAATTGCTAGGGTGCGAAGTATCCGGACCAGGTCCGACAGGTCCGGATCCGCAGGTCCGGCTGGTCGCCGCCGCTGTCGGCGGTGTGGTTACCGGAAGTGCGGCCGGGTTGAATGGTGGAACGTGCGGCCGCACGGGCAACGCACGCACGCACGACACGTCGACCCCAGCACGGCCGAGACGGGCAGACGTAGCCAGAATCAGCGGGCGTAGCCAGAATGAGCAGAGCATAGCCAGAATGCGCAGCGCGTAAACCAGGCAGCCGTGACGCGCGGCAGGGACGAGGAGCAATGACCCACAGCAACGGAACCGCCAAACCCGGCCCGGGCAAGCCCGGTCGCCCGTCCAGCGCTCCCAAGCCCGGTAACCGTCCCAAACCCGGCGAGGCGCACCCCACCCCGGCCGCGATGAAAACGTCCGGGCCCGCCACCGAACACCCGCATCCGGTGGTCGTACCCAGTGCCACCGATCCCAGCGTCTGGGGCCGGGTCGACGAGGACGGCACCGCCTGGGTCAAGACCGCCGACGGCGAGCGGATCATCGGTTCCTGGCAGGCCGGGGACGCCGCCGAGGGGCTGGCGCATTTCGGCCGCCGTTTCGACGACCTGGCCACCGAGGTCGCCCTGCTGGAGGCGCGGCTGGCCGCCGGCACCGATGCCCGCAAGACCAAGGCCGCTGCCCTCGCCCTCGCCGAAACGCTGCCGACGGCCGCGGTGATCGGCGATATCGAGGGCCTGGCCGCCCGGCTCCGGGCGATCGCCGAACACTCCGACGAGGCGGCCGCCCACGCCAAGGAGGAGAAGGAGCGCACCCGGCACGAGCACACCGAGCGCAAGGAGGCGCTGGCGGCCGAAGCCGAACAGATCGCCGCCGAATCCACCCAGTGGAAGGCCGCCGGCGACCGGCTGCGCGAAATCCTCGACGAGTGGAAGACGATCCGCGGGGTGGACCGCAAGGTCGACGACGCCCTCTGGCGCCGGTATTCCAAGGCCCGCGAGGCCTTCAACCGTCGCCGCGGCGCTCATTTCGCCGAACTGGATCGGGAACGGGCCGCCGCCAAGACCCGCAAAGAAGAACTCTGTGTCCAGGCAGAGGAACTGTCCGAGTCCACCGATTGGCCCGGCACCGCGGCGGTGTTCCGGGAACTGCTGGTGGAATGGAAGAACGCGGGCCGGGCGCCCCGGGAAGCCGACGAGGCACTGTGGCGCCGGTTCAAGAGCGCCCAGGACGTTTTCTTCGCCGCGCGCAACGCGGCGGCCTCCGAACGTGACGCCGAGTTCGCCGATAACGCGGTCGCCAAGGAAGAACTGCTGAGCAGCTACGAACCGGCCATCGATCCCGATACCGATCTGGAAGGCGCCCGGGCCGCACTGCGTGATCTGCAGGAACGCTGGGACGCCATCGGCAAGGTTCCCCGGGAGCGGATGCACGATCTCGAAGGCCGCTTGCGTGCCATCGAGAAGCGTGTCCGGCAGGCCGCCGACGCCCAGTGGCGCCGCACCGACCCGGAGGCGCTGGCCCGGGCCGCGCAGTTCCGGGAGCGGGTCGCCCAGTTCGAGGAGCAGGCGGCCAAGGCCACCGCCGCCGGTAAAACCCGCGATGCGGAGAAGGCTCTCGCGCAGGCACAGCAGTGGCGGGAATGGGCCGACGCGGCCGAGGGCGCGGTCAGCAACCTCTGATCGGTCCCGCGCTCGGCGATCCGTCCGCCGTGACCATCGGTCGCGGCGGACGGTCCGCGTCTGCGGAAGTCAGTCCTTGCCGAACCGATCGCGCCGCTGCCGCTCCTCCTCGCGGGCCGCGGCCAGCCGCCGCTGTTCCTCGGCGGCCAGCTGCAGCGCGGTCCGGCTCCAGACGACCTTCACCCAGTGGAAGGTCAGCACCATGATCGCCAGGGTGCCCAGCACCAGGCCGATACCGGGCCCGGAGCCCACATAGTTGTTCAGGCCCGGGGTCTGCCGGTGCCAGATCGAGAACACCCCGAACGCGCTGGCGATCGCCGATCCGGCCACCGCGATCCACGCGAGCACCCAGCGCCGGGTCATCAGGGCCAGCAGCGAGAAACCGATTCCGAAGATCAGCACGAACCAGACGAAGATCCGCGACGGCAACCCGACGTGTTCGGCCGCCGCCGCCTGGGAACCGAGCAGCACATCGAAACCGCGCGCGCCGCCGGTATGCGGCAACACCAGCGACAGCAGCAGCAGGAACACCGCACCGGCCACCACCATGGCGCGCACACCCGGGTCGATCTCACCCGCGATCCGGCGCTCCACCGCGTCGAGGTCTTCGCGGAATTCTTCGAACTGCTCGGTCTCGGCCGGATTCACGTGGTCCTCGTTTCCCTCGCCTGATCGGTCTCCCGGGGCCGGCGCGTCGTGTGCCGGCGGGGTCGCGTCCCGCGCATCCTCCGCCGCGCGATCCTCGTCGCGCCGGTCGTCGTCGCCGGTCCCGCTCATGTCCCGCATCCGGTGGCACAGCCCGCCGCGACCGGTTCCGGTGCGGGCGCCCCGATCCGTGGCAGGCCGAGTCCGACACCGATCGGCGCGGTCTTCGGCGTGGTACCGGCCTCGTGCGCGTCACCGGCCCGAGTCCGGCGATGTGCCCGGATCCCGGAGTCCGCGACCAGGTGATGCGGTGCCGCGCCGGTCACCTCGACGGTGACCAGGTCGCCCGGACGGATCGGCGCGCCGGCCCCGTCGGGCCGGAAGTGCACCAGTTTCCCGTCCCGGGCCCGCCCGCTCATCCGGGCGGTCGCGGCGTTCTTCTTGCCCGCGCCGTCGGCGACCAGGAGTTCCACCTCGGTGCCGATCAGGGCGTGGTTGGCCTCCACACAGATCTGCTCCTGCAGCGCGATCAGCCGGTCGTAGCGCTCCTGGACCACCTTCTTGGGGACCTGATCGGCCATCTCCGCGGCCGGAGTGCCCGGTCGCGGGGAGTACTGGAAGGTGAAAGCGCTGGTGAACCGGGCCTGCCGCACCACGTCGAGGGTCTGCTGGAAGTCTTCCTCGGTCTCCCCCGGGAAACCGACGATGATATCGGTGGTGATCGCCGCATGCGGCATCGCCGCCCGCACCTTCTCGATGATCCCCAGATAGCGGGCCTGCCGGTAGGACCGGCGCATGGCCTTCAGCACGCGGTCCGAACCCGACTGCAGCGGCATGTGCAGCTGCGGGCAGACGTTCGGGGTCTCGGCCATCGCCTCGATCACATCGTCGGTGAACTCCGCCGGGTGCGGTGAGGTGAAGCGCACTCGTTCCAGGCCGTCGATCCCGCCGCAGGCCCGCAGCAGTTTGGCGAACGCGCCGCGATCGCGCGGCTGCCCGGGGTCGGCGAAGGAGGCACCGTAGGCGTTGACGTTCTGCCCGAGCAGCGTCACCTCCAGCACACCCTGGTCCACCAGCGCCTGCACCTCGGCCAGCACATCACCGGGGCGCCGGTCCACTTCCTTGCCGCGCAGGGCGGGCACGATGCAGAAGGTGCAGGTGTTGTTGCAGCCGACCGAGATCGACACCCACCCGGCGTACGCCGATTCCCGGCGCGCGGGCAGGGTCGAGGGGAACGCCTCGAGCGATTCCAGGATCTCGACCTGGGCTTCGTCGTTGTGCCGGGCGCGTTCCAGCAGCACCGGCAGCGAACCGATGTTGTGGGTACCGAACACCACATCCACCCAGGGCGCCCGGCTCAGGACCGAATCGCGGTCCTTCTGGGCCAGGCAACCGCCGACCGCGATCTGCATACCGGGCCGGGACGCCTTGATCGGCGCGAGATGGCCGAGGGTTCCGTACAGCTTGTTGTCCGCGTTCTCCCGCACCGCGCAGGTGTTGAAGACCACCAGATCGGCCGTCGCGCCGGGCGCGGCCTTCCGATAGCCCGCATCCTCGAGCAGCCCGGACAAGCGTTCGGAATCGTGCACGTTCATCTGGCAACCGAAGGTGCGGACCTCGTAACTGCGCGCGCCGATCGACTCGAGCCGGGTGGGGAGCGCTACCTGTCCGATCGAATCCACGCGTCCAGGGTACGGGCCGCCGTCCGGGCGTTTTCCGGCAGATCCGCACCTCCCGTCACAACGGCCCGGCCCGGCCCGTCCACGACCGCGCGCAGGTGGCGCGCCCGCCGTGGCCCTTCCCACATATGGGGAATCGGCCGATCGGTCCGCCGGTATCGCCCCGTCGGCCCCGCGGCGGGCAAATCCCGGCCGAGCGAACGGATTACAGCGGATGACCACCGGGTTAAACCCGAATTTCGGCTCGGTGTGGCGCCGGGGAGTGTCGCCGAAAGGCTCGCAAAACCGAAATTTCGGCTTAAGGTCAGTTCCATGACCGACACCGACGCCGACACGCCAGAGGCGGCCGGCGACATTACTGCTGTGCCCATGATCACCCTACGCGCCGTCGACAAGCACTTCGGTGCCCTGCACGTGCTGCGCGATATCAACCTCGAGGTGCCCCGTGGGCAGGTCGTGATCGTGCTCGGACCGTCGGGCTCCGGGAAATCCACGCTCTGCCGCACCATCAACCGGCTGGAGCCGATCGATTCGGGAGAGATCAGCGTCGACGGAGTGCCGCTGCCGGCCGAGGGTCGCGCCCTCGCCGCCCTGCGCGCCGATGTCGGCATGGTCTTCCAGTCGTTCAACCTCTTCGCGCACAAGACGATCGTGGACAACGTGATGCTCGCGCCGTTGAAGGTGCGCGGAGCCAAGAAGGACGAGGCCCGCCGGCACGCCATGGAACTGCTGGAGCGGGTCGGTATCGCCAATCAGGCCGACAAGTACCCCGCCCAGCTCTCCGGCGGTCAGCAGCAGCGCGTCGCCATTGCCCGGGCCCTGGCCATGAACCCCAAGGTCATGCTGTTCGACGAGCCGACCTCGGCTCTCGACCCGGAGATGGTCAACGAAGTCCTCGATGTAATGGTTTCGCTGGCCAAAGAGGGCATGACCATGCTGGTGGTAACCCATGAGATGGGCTTCGCCCGCCGTGCCGGCGATCGGGTGTTGTTCATGGCCGACGGCCAGGTGGTCGAGGACACCGACCCGGAAACATTCTTCAGCGCACCGAAGTCCGATCGTGCCAAGGACTTCCTGGGCAAGATTCTCAGTCACTGAATCTGCCCGGCGGATAGATAGGCACAAACTCGACGGCATCGCGCCGTCGAGGAGATGAGGGAAGGAAACCGATGAGGATCAACCGAGCACTCCGCATCGCGGTCGGCGCGGTCGCGGTGGCCGTCACCGCCGCCACCACCGCGGCCTGTGGCGGCGGCAGCGACAAGACCGCGCTGGAGAACGCCCAGGAGGGCGAGCTCACCATCGGCATCAAATACGATCAGCCCGGTCTGGGCCTGCGTAACACCGACGGGACCTACAGCGGCTTCGATGTCGAGGTGGCCAAGTACGTGGCCTCGAAACTCGGCGTCCAGCCGGACGGCATCACCTTCAAGGAAGCCCCCTCCGCGCAGCGCGAAACCCTGATCGAGAACGGGCAGGTCGATTTCGTGGTCGCCACCTATTCGATCACCGACGCGCGCAAGGAGAAGGTCGATTTCGCCGGCCCCTACTACGTCGCGGGGCAGAGCCTGCTGGTGCGGGCCGACAACAACGATGTCACCGGCCCGGAGAGCCTCAAAGGCAAGACGGTGTGCTCGGTGACCGGTTCCACGCCCGCGCAGAACATCCAGAAGAAGTACCCCGACACCCAGCTGCAGACCTACGACACCTACTCGCTGTGCCTCGAGGGTCTGAACAGTGGTGCCGTCGCGGCGGTGACCACCGATGACATCATCCTGGCCGGTTACGCGTCGCAGTCGCCCGGCAAGTACAAGGTCGTCGGCGAGAAGTTCACCACCGAGAACTACGGGATCGGCCTGAAGAAGGGCGATCAGGACACTCGCAACAAGATCAACGACGCGATCGAGGAAATGATCAGCTCGGGCGCCTGGGACACCGCGTTCCAGGAGACGGTCGGTAAGGCCGCGAGCTACGAGACCCCGCAGGCCCCGCAGGTGGACCGGTACTGACCACCGCATCGGAGGGCCGGGCCGCGATCGCGGCCCGGCCCTCCGGTCCGGGCCCATCCTGCCGATCGGAGGCACGCAACCACCGTGTTCGATTTGATCTCTGAATACGACACCCAGTTGCTCGAAGCATTCTGGATGACCATAAAACTGACCGTGTTCTCGGCGGTGGGTTCCCTGGTGCTGGGTACCGTTGTCGCCGGAATGCGGGTATCGCCGGTCCCGGTGGCCCGCTGGGTCGGCACGGCCTATGTGACCGTGTTCCGCAACACCCCGCTCACCCTCATCCTGGTGTTCTGCTCCCTGGGCCTGTACTCCACCCTCGGAATGAACCTGGCCTCCGAGGGCCCCACCTCGCTGGCCGACAACAACTTCCGCTGGGCCGTGATCGGCCTGAGCGTATACACGGCGGCATTCGTCTGCGAATCACTGCGGGCCGGTATCAACACCGTGCCGATGGGCCAGTCGGAGGCCGGCCGCTCGCTGGGGCTCGGCTTCCTGCAGAATCTGCGGATCATCGTGCTGCCCCAGGCGTTCCGCTCGGTAATCGCCCCACTGGGCAGTGTGTTCATCGCGCTGACCAAGAATACGACCGTGGCCTCCGCGATCAGCGTCGCCGAGGCGTCGTTCCTGATGAAGAACATGATCGAAACCGAAGCGGCGCTGCTGGCCATCGGCCTGATCTTCACGCTCGGTTTCGTGATCCTGACGCTGCCCGCCGGCCTGCTGTTCGGACATCTGGCCAAACGATTCGAGGTGGCCCGATGATGCGAAACCTCCGCCCTTGCGGCCTCCGCGGACCGCATGAAACCGCTCTGTGGGAGGCTTTCTGATGCGCCAGGCTTCTGTTCTGTACGACGCACCGGGTCCCGCCGCCCGCATTCGCAATATCGTCTACTCGATCATGGTCTTCGTGGTGGTCGTGGCCGCGGGGTGGTTCGTCTACCGCGGCTTCGCCGACAAAGGCCAGTTCACGGCCGAGAAATGGGAGCCGTTCCTGGACGGGGCGGTCTGGAGCACCTACATCCTGCCCGGCCTGCGCGGCACGGTGGTCGCCGCGCTGCTGTCCATTGTGTTCGCTCTGGTGATCGGGATGATCTTCGGTATCGCCCGGCTGTCGGATCACCGCTGGGTGCGCTGGACGGCGGGCACGATCGTCGAGATCGCCCGCGCCGTCCCGGTGCTGATCCTGATGATCTTCCTGTTCGCTCTGTACTCCGAATACGACCTCTTCGAATCCGAGTACCTGGCGTTGGGCGCCGTGGTGACGGCACTGACCATCTACAACGGGTCGGTGATCGCCGAGATCGTGCGCGCCGGCATCCTGTCGCTGCCCAAGGGGCAGACCGAGGCCGGGGTGGCGCTGGGTCTGCGCAAGGGCCAGCTGATGCGGCTCATCCTGCTCCCGCAGGCGATCACGGCGATGTTGCCGGCCCTGATCTCCCAGATGGTGGTCGCGCTGAAGGATTCGGCACTGGGCTATGTGATCACCTACGAGGAGGTCGTTCGCAGCGCCCAGCAGCTCGGCGCGGCGGAATCCAATACGATTCCCGCGCTCATCGTGGTCGCGATCATCATGATCGTGCTCAACGTGCTGCTCTCGACGATCGCCACCGGACTGGAGAAACGCCTACGGTCGGGCCGCCGCAAACGTGGCGGCGCGGTCGTGGCGGCCGATTCGGTCATCGCCGACGCTGTTCCCGGAGTGGACATCACCAAGTAGTCCGCCGCTGTGCCGGCCTCGCGGGGTCCGGCACAGCGGATCGTCGGCAAGAAACCACCACGCGAAGGGGAGCCGGGCCGGCCGAGATCCTCATAGGGCCTGCCCGCACCGCGTCGGGTACCCCGACCCCGGCGCTCGACTTCGTGCCGGCTCGACCAGGAGACCGGGCGATTTCCGGATGTCGATCGCGTTCGACCGGCGGCCGAACTCGAGCAGCACCTCGGCCGCCCGGGCGGCGGACGTGGCACCGCGACCGGAGAGGGCGATGGACGGCACTCCGCCGACCACAATCCTGCGTTCTGGGTCCAACTCCGCTTCGGAGGCCGGCCCCGGTCTTCACGAGACCGGGGACGCCGCGGTTGATCGGCGCGAGGCACCGCTCAATCCGGCGGCGCGTCCTCGTCGCCGAACCCGGCGGCCTCGTATTCGGACTTGACCACCGCGAAGGCCACCGAATGCCCGTAACCGCGCCGGGCGAGCATTCCGACCAGCCGCCGGATGGACTTCTCCCGGTCCAGCCCCGCCGGCAGGCTCCGCAGTTTGCGGCGCACCAGTTCGGTGGCGCGCTCGTATTCGTCGTCGGCCGTGACGGTGTCCAGCGCGGCCGCGGAGTCCTCCTGCGAAACTCCCTTACGCCGCAGCTCCTGCTCCAGCGCACGCCGCCCCTTCCCGGAGAAACCGTGCCGCTGCCGTACCCACTGCCGCGCGAAATCGGCGTCGTCGATCAGCCCGACCTCGGCCAGCCGGCCGAGGGCCTGCTGGGTCACCTCGAACGAGTACCCCTTGGCGGACAACCGCTGCGCGAGCTCGGCTCGGCTACGGGCGCGAACGGCCAGTAACCGCAGGGCGGCCTCTTTCGCCTGTTCCAGGCCGCCCTGCGCGTCGTCGCCGGGGCGTCCGTCGGTCGGCGCGTCGACCGGTGAACGGGGGTCGGCCGGCCGAGCCCGCTGCGGATCGGGCTCGGCCGGCCGTGGACTCCGGGCGGGATCGGTGGCCACGCCCCCGGCCGCCAGGAGTTCGTCGAGTCGGCGCCGCATCTGCGCCACCGGATCGGTGGCCTCGGTGCGCGCCCCGGACCGTTCGTCCATCGGGTCAGAAATCGGCCGGGGTCTCTTCCGTCGCGGTCACATCGGCACCGATCCCCAGCTTTTCCTTGATCTTCTTCTCGACCTCGTCCCGGATATCGGTGTTCTCCAGGAGGAATTTACGGGCATTCTCCTTACCCTGGCCGAGCTGATCGCCCTCGTAGGTGTACCAGGAGCCGGATTTGCGGATGAACCCGTGCTCCACCCCCATATCGATCAGCGAGCCCTCCTTCGAAATTCCGTGTCCGTACAGAATGTCGAATTCGGCCTGTTTGAACGGCGGGGAGACCTTGTTCTTCACGACCTTGACCCGGGTCCGGTTACCGACCGCGTCACTCCCGTCCTTCAGGGTTTCGATACGGCGCACATCCAGCCGCACGGACGCGTAGAACTTCAGCGCCTTACCACCCGTGGTGGTTTCGGGGGACCCGAACATGACGCCGATCTTCTCGCGCAGCTGGTTGATGAAGATGGCGGTGGTGCCGGAATTGTTCAGGGCACTGGTCATCTTGCGCAGCGCCTGGCTCATCAGGCGGGCCTGGAGGCCGACGTGGCTGTCACCCATTTCGCCCTCGATTTCGGCACGGGGCACCAGGGCGGCCACCGAGTCGATGACGATGATGTCGATGGCTCCGGAGCGGACCAGCATATCGGCGATTTCCAGGGCCTGTTCACCGGTATCGGGCTGGGACACCAGCAGCGCGTCGGTATCGACACCGAGTTTGGCGGCGTAATCGGGGTCGAGTGCATGCTCGGCGTCGATGAAGGCCGCGACTCCTCCGGCGGCCTGCGCATTGGCGACCGCGTGCAGCGCGACCGTGGTCTTACCGGAGGATTCCGGGCCGTAGATCTCCACGACGCGGCCGCGGGGCAGACCGCCGATACCCAGTGCGACGTCGAGCGCGATGGAACCGGTCGGGATCACCGAGACCGGCTGACGGGCTTCTTCACCGAGGCGCATCACCGCCCCCTTGCCGAAACTCTTCTCGACCTGCGCGAGCGCGAGTTCGAGCGCTTTGTCGCGGTCATAGGGCTGTGGCGCCATCGTGACTCCCCTTTTCACCGGGTGGTAGGTAGGTGGTGTGGTTGGCGCCCACAGTAGAGGGCGGCACCGACAAGTTCCGGCCTCAGCCTAGACGAACAGGTGTTCGAGTCAAGCGACGTGGCCGCGCGCCACGGCCCCCCGGCACACCGGTTCACCACTGCGGGAGCTCGGTCGTATCTCCCTCCGGCCGGGGTCCGTGGATGCGCCGCTGCGCCGGGGTTATGGGCACATCGTCGATACTCGCCTCCCGCCGCGCCATCAGCCCGTCCGGCGCGAACTCCCACTGCTCGTTGCCGTAGCTGCGCCACCACTGCCCGGCCTCGTCGTGCCATTCGTACTGGAAGCGCACCGCGATACGGTTTCCAGACCAGGCCCACAGCTCCTTGCGCAGGGCATAACCGTTCTCCTTCGCCCATTTCCGCGTCAGGAAATCGACAACGGCCGGACGCCCGGTGAAGTACTCGTCGCGGTTACGCCACACCGTGTCGACGGTGTAGGCGGCGGCGACCGTCTCGGGATCACGGGTGTTCCACGCGTTCTCGGCCGCACGCACCTTGGCGGCGGCGGTCACGGCATCGAACGGGGGCAGCGGTGGTCGCATCCGGCGACTCCTTTCACGGGTTGACAGGGGAGAGTTCGGGCGGACTCCAGCGCAGTGGCCCCGCGAGCCGCTCGGCCACCGCGTGCACGGTGAATTCGACACCGGCGGGGCCGCCCGGGCCGGTCGCCCAGGACAGTTCGGCCGTACCGGTGAGGTGGAGCAGGCCGCCGGTGTCCCAGTCCGGGATCAGCACACCACAGCGCGGCTCCACCATGAGGTTGCCGAGCGTCATGAACATCGAGTTGCCGCGATATTCCGGCCAGTACAGCCGGTTCGGCGCGCGCACCTCCACGAAGCCGGGGTCTCCCCCACGATGTGAGGCGTCGGCGCGGCCCGCCGTGTCCGTACTGCCCACGAAGAAGGCATCGGCCGCCGCGATCGCGGCGCGCTGCCGGGCATCCAGTTCGATACCGTGGCGTACGTCCGTCGGCGGCTGCTCCGCGACGGCCACGATATGCCGCCGCGAGATGTACTTCGGGCAGTTCGAATAGACCTGATCCACCGTCATGCGCAGCCGATCGCCGACCCGGCGTACCGTCCCGTTGGCCCGCATCCGCCGGCGGCGATCCGGTTCGACGGCGAGGAGGCCGACCCGCCACGGACGGTCGGGCGGCGTCAGCGGGTCGCCGCGCCGTGGTACCGCCGCGATCTCGAGGGTGTATTCGTCGAGGGCGCGGAGGAAGCCCGGCGCGCCGGCCAGCTGGGTCACCCACGGGCGGCCCTCGTCATCCATCGCGGCGAGTACGACCATCGGCTGTTCGGCCAGGAAGCGGGCGGCGGCCTCGGGTATCGCGGTACGGACCGTCCGCCCCACCTTCTCGGCGATATCGGCCTGTCCCGCCCGGCGCTGCACCGCCAGTTCGCCCGGATGGAAAACGTTCATCTCGGGTGCCGCTCAGAAGAATCCGCAGGTCGGCGCCGCACCGCTGGGGGCGGGCGCGGATTCGGCGCCGACCGGCGTATAGACCTCGAGCCGGATACCGTCCGGATCGGCGAAGAAGATGCCGCCGGACGCCGCACCCTCGCCGTGCGCGACCACACCGTCGTGGAAGAAGGTGACCGCGTGCTCGGCAAGCGCGGCTTCCACCTGCCGCACCTGTTCGAGGGACGGAACCTGGAAGGACAGGTGGTGCAGCCCAGGACGATCCACCGGGAACTCCCCCGCGCTCTGCTGCCACAGCGTGAGCGCGAGTTCGCCCTTCGAGCCCAGAAAGGCCCATCGCCGTCCGGCATCGGCTCCGGTGGCGAGCTCTTCGAAGCCGAGAACATCCCGGTAGAAGCGCAGCGAGCGATCCAGCTGGGACACGTTCAGCCCGATATGCCCGGTGGCGAGTCGCGGGGTGACGGCTGTCGTCATGATCGATCCTCCTGGTTTAACTGTTCAAATTGTTTGAACGGTTAGAACTTAGCGCGTGCGATCACCCGGCGTCAACCGCTCAAATATCAATAGGTGGTTACACTGGGTTCGGATACTCCGACACGGACAAGGAGACCGTTACCCTCAGGCATGCTCGATCCACGCCCCCACCTCGGTGAACCGCCGGCCCTCGATCTGCTGAACACGCGGTGGATGGAGCACGGCCCGCGCGACCTGCTCACCGACGTGACGGGCCTGCGGATCTGGCTGGAGTCGGCGGGCCTGGCCGGAACGGCTCCCGTGGACGAACGGACCCTGGAAGCCGTGCTCACCGCCCGCTCCGCCGTGTACGACGCGGTCGTGCACGGCGCCCGCGACGCTCTCAACGAGGTACTCGACCGGGGACGTATCCGGCGTCACCTCGACGAGACCGGACCGATGGGCACCCCCGAGGTCGCCGACCCCGCCTGGCTACCCGGCTGGCTGGCGGCGGACAACCTGCTGCAACTGCTGGCCGAGGCGCCCGCCCGCATCCGCCGCTGCGCCCATCCCGACTGCGTGCTGTTCTTCTACGACACGTCCAAGAACGGAACCCGACGCTGGCATTCGATGGCGACCTGCGGCAACCGCGCGAAAGCGGCGCGCCATCATGCGCGCCGGAGCTGACCGCTGGTCACCAGCGAGCGCGCGGCACATCGAATTCGGCGCACAGCGCACGCCAGACATCACGCGGATCGACACCGGATTCGATGGCGTCGGCGCCGGTCCGGCCGCCGAGCGCGGGGATGACGTGATCGTTGAGCAGGGTGTCGCCCCGGGCCTCGCCGAATTCGGTGTGCATGAGTTCCTGGAATTCCGTCAACCGCACCGTGCACAAGATACCCGCACCGGCGCCGACGGGCTCGGAGCGGTCAGTGCGTACGCACCGAGTCCAGGACCCGGTGGCAGATCTGTACCGGATCGGCCGCCTCGGCGACTCCCGCGGCTGCCGACCGCGCCGCCGCGGTGAAACCCGGCTCGGCCAGCAGCCGCAGCACCGCGGCGCGCACCGCCTCCGGGGTGAGCGGGCGGACCAGCAGCGACGAACCCTGGCGTTGCGCGCGATTGGCGAGCTCCCACTGGTCGCCGCCACCCGGGACGGTCACCACGGGTACCCCGGCGGTCAATGATTTCGCCAGGAGCCCGTGGCCACCGCCTCCGACCACCACGGCGGCGTGGGTGAGGAGTTCGTCCTGCCGGCCGAGCCCGGCGGTCGCCCATTCCGGCAGCGATTCCGGTGGCTCGTCGAGCATCGAGATAGCCACCCGGACCCCCGCTCCCGCCAGGGCCTCCAGCACCGTCTCCGCCATCCCGGCCACCCCGGTGTGCGCGGTGGACGGCGCCACCATCACCAAGGGGTCGTCCCCCGGCGGTAACTCCAGGCGGCGGTCGGTGGGCTCCCACAACAGCGGGCCGACCAGTTCGGCCTCCTCCGGCCAGTCCGGCCGCGGTACCTCCAGCGCGGGCAGGGTGGCGACGAGCCGCGCCGCCGGACCCGGGTCGGTGGGCGGCAGACCCACCCCGGCCCGGGCGGCCTCCCGCTGCCGCTGCCCGGTCCGCACCGCGCGCGCGGTGAACATCCGCAGCACCGAATCCCGGGCACGACCGCGCACACCGGCGCCCGGCGCGAGCCCACTGCCGATCGGCGGCAGCCCTTTCGACGGAAGGTAGAGCGGATGCGGTGACAGTTCGACCCACGGCACCCGCAACCGCTCGGCGGCCATACCGCCCCCCGCGGTGAGCACATCGGAGACAACCAGTTCCGGCAGCATCGCGCCGAGTTCGGGCAGGATCTCGGTCGAGATATAGGCCGCCCGTTGATGAATGCGCGCCCCGGCGTCGCCGTCGTCGTCGGTCGGCCTGGGCGCCAGCCCCTTCAGCCGCCGTACCCCGATACCGGCCGCTCGCGCGGCCTCGAACCAGCGGGGGCCGGTGAAGAGGACGGGATCATCACCCGCGTCCCGGAAACGCAGGCAGAGCGCGATAGCGGGAAACGCATGACCCGGATCGGGACCGGCGACGACAGCCACTCGCATCCGGCCATGCTATCGGCGCGCCCGCAGGCGCCGAGTCCGGGCCGTGCCCGGGCGGCCGCGCCGGCCCATTTCGAGGCGTGTTCCGCCACCGCGGTACCGCGCCGGCAGCTCAGCCGGCGAAGGTGTACAGCTCGAACCCGACGGCGCGGTCGCCGGCGAAACCGTCCACCGGACCCGTGGTCATCGTGACCACCGCGCGCACCTGATCGGCCACCGGTTCCGGGCTCAATGCCTCCAGGTAGCGCCGGTGTTCGGCCAGTGACGCCTCGGCGGCGCCGACAGTGGCGGTGACGTCCACCGCGTGGGTGGCACCGGCCGGGACGGCCACGGCCGCCCAGCGCGCGGTCCACGGTGGTGGCTCGGTGATCTCGGGGAAGATCCACTCGTTGCCGGCATCGGATACCGCGTCGAGCGCCGCGCGGCCGACGGCCCGGTGGTCGGCACTGTTGACGATGCCAGGGGCCCAGGTCGGCCCGAAATGTCCCAGCACCACCAGTTCCGGACGGTGCCGGCGGATCGCCGCGGCCAGATCGCGGCGCAGAGCCGGGTTCGCTTCGATCCGGCCGTCCGGATGGCCGAGGAACTGCACCTCGCTCACCCCGACGACCGCGGCCGCGGCACGCTCTTCGGCTTCGCGCAACGGACCCGCCTCGGCAGGCGGCA
Organism: Nocardia rhamnosiphila NBRC 108938; assembly: GCF_000720425.1. Lineage (GTDB taxonomy): Bacteria > Actinomycetota > Actinomycetes > Mycobacteriales > Mycobacteriaceae > Nocardia > Nocardia rhamnosiphila. The sequence continues at coordinate 447,594 of NZ_JOAJ01000003.1, forward strand.
TACCGGCGATCCCCGCCTCCCCGGAGGTCACCAGCAGATAGCGCACCTCTTTGCCCTGGCCGGTCCAGCGGGCCACCGCGGCGGCGACTCCGTACTCGATATCGTCGGGGTGAGCGACGATCACCAGGGCCCGCTGCCAATCTTCCGGAAGGTGTTGCATGGCGCCATTCGAACACAGGCGCCCGCCCGATGACACGGAAAAGCCGGATGACCCTCCGGGCGGAGAGGCATCCGGCCGCATCGTCGCGTGGGCGGATCAGACCTTGGTGACCGAGTTGTCGTCCGAGCCGGAGATCGCCTTGTAGAGCAGGTACAGCCCGAACACCACCGCACTGATCACCAGAATCGGGAACAGCCCTTTGATCAGTGCGCCGATCACCGCCAGCGCTATCCAGACGACGGCGACCACGCCGATGATCTTCCACAGCATTTTGTGCCTCCCAGCGGTTGTCTCCTGCTTCGAGCATGACACCGCGGAGACGGGAAATCACCAGGTGAAGAGCAATATCCGGGGAAGATCAGGGTTGACCCTGAGACCGTTACGGGCGCCCGTGACCGCGGGGCACCTCGGCCACGGGCGAATGCCATGAGGGGTGGCCCGCGGCGGGCGGCAGCGGACCGGGAGCCCGGTCGGCGAGTTCGGTGAGTGCCTGCGCCCAGCCGTCCATCCGATCGGCCGCGTGCCGTAGATCGGCGACGATACCGTCGAACTCGTAGCGCAGCGCCCCTGTTTCGTCGACGGCGAGGACCCGGGTCGCCGCGGCGACCACCTGCTCGTACTCGGCGACGCCGCTGTCGAGCCGGGCCACGATCGACTGCAATGTCTCCCCGAGCCGATGCACGTCGGCCGCGTCGGCGATCTCGGCCGCGCCCCCGCCGAGGGTCCGGACCGCGCCTTCCATCGTGGCGATATCGGCGGCCAGCGCGGTGAGCGCGGCGGCACCGGAGCCGGCGGTGGCGATCAGATCCTCGAGTTCCTCGGCGGGCAGCCGGCGGGACCGGGCGATCTGCCCTGCCACCTCGTGCAACGCGCGTTCGGCACGGGTCAATCGAGTCATGGCGGGCCGGGCGGCGGATCGGCCGGCGGGAAGTTTGCGCGGGAGATAACCGGCCAGCGGCAGGGGCGACCGCCGCAACCGCAGGTAACGGCGGGTACTCAGGGCGGCGCCGGTGACCAGGACGACCGCCCCGCCGCCGAGCACCACGACCGCCCAGGCGGGGGCGGACAGGATCACCAGCCCGACCGCCCCGGCGGTGGTGAGGCCGGAGACCGTGCCGAGACCGATACTGCGCCGCCGGGCCCGGCGCCGCCGGCGGAGCTCGCGTTCCCGCGGATCGGCCCAGCGGCGGACCGCGACGAGCGCGTTCTCGCCGGCTTCCCGCAGACTGTCGGCGACGTAGGCCGCCTGCGGCTGTAGTTCGGGCCAGGCACGGGCGAACTCCCGGGACCCGGTGCGGAATCGGGACCTGTCAGACTTCATCGCTGTCCTCGCCGAACTCGGTGGAGCCGCTACTGCTGTGCGGTCCGGCCCTTGTCCATCTGTGGTTGTGGTTGTGCGGGTTCGGCCGCCGATTTCCCGGCGTCGAGCGCTGAGCCGGTGTTCCCGGCGGGCAGGGAATCGCCGCGCATGGACGCGCGGATCTGCTCGAGCCGGCTGTGGCCGGCCATCTGGACGCTGGCCTGCTGGACCTCGAGCATGCGCCCCTGGACGGTGTTCTGGGCGAGTTCGGCGGACCCCAGCGCGGTGGCGTAGCGGCGTTCGATCTTTTCCCGCACCGCGTCCAGGCTGGGGACGCTGCCGGGGGCGGACAGGGTGCTGTCCATCTGCTGCAGGGAGGCGCTGACCTGCTCCTGCATCTTGGCCTGTTCGAGCTGGCTGAGCAGCTTGGTACGCTCGGCGACCTTCTGCTGCAGCAGCATCGCGTTCTGCTCCACCGCCTTCTTGGCCTGCGCGGCGGCCTGCAGCGACTGATCGTGCAGCACCTTCAGATCCTCGACCGACTGTTCGGCGGTGACCAATTGCGCGGCGAACGCCTCGGCGGCGTTGGTGTACTGGATGGCCTTCTCGGCATCACCCGCGGCATTGGCCTGGTCGGCGAGGACGACGGCCTGACGGGCATTGGCGTTGAGCTTCTCGACCTCGTCGAGCTGCCGGTTCAGCTTCATCTCCAGCTGCCGCTGGTTCCCGATCACCGAGGCGGCCTGCTGGGACAGGGCCTGGTGCTGACGCTGAGCCTCTTCGATAGCCTGCTGAATCTGGACCTTCGGATCCGCGTGCTCCTCGATCTTGGAATCGAAGAGGGCCATCAGGTATTTCCAGGCCTTCGTGAACGGATTAGCCATCGGTTGATCCCGCCTCCATCTACTGTGCCGCCTGGGCGACTCGGAGTGCGCGACCGTCACGCACTCGGTATCTGCCTATCCTCCACCATGCGGCGCCGGGTCCCGGCCACCGAACGACGCCGCGTCTCGCCGAGAACGGCCGCGCCGACGCATACTACGAATCTATCCGGTCCCCGGCGCCACGCGCATTGTCACGATCGGGTATACGACGGCTATAACCGATCAGGCCGCTTCGACCAGCACGAGCGGACCGTTGGTGGGCGCCGGGATGACGATCCGGGTCTCGCCGTCGACCTGGGTCCGGGTGCCGTTCGCGGCCGCGACGGCGGCGGGTTCGGCGGTTGCGGGCTCGGCGGCCGGCTCCGCCGGTGCCGGGGTGGCCGCTTCGGCGGGTTCGCGGGCCGGGGCGGCGCCCGCCGGCAGATCCTCGCCGGCGATCGCGGTGCTCACGTCCCACAGCACCCGTGACAGCGGTACGTCGAGCGCCTCGCAGATCGCGGCCAGTAGTTCGCTGGACGCTTCCTTACGGCCCCGCTCGACTTCGGAGAGGTAGCCCAGGCTCACCCGCGCCGAGGTGGATACTTCACGCAGGGTCCGGCTCTGGGCGAGGCGCGCACGCCGCAGACTGTCCCCGATCGCTTCTCGCAGCAGCGTCATCGAGTTCTCCTTCTCCCGGTAGGCGTCGCCCACGGCACGCACGCGGTTCTCTCTTCGCACAACGTCGGAACCGGCCCCGAGGGTTCCCGGGCCGGTCGCGGAACTGCTCACCGGGTGGGTGATTCGCCCCGCACGCACCGCAGCAGTTCCCGAACCGCGGCCTGTGTCGCTGTGAACCTGATATTCCACCGGTCGCCGGTGAGTTTCAACCGCATCACCTCGGTATGCCCGGGCCCGGCGAGTCCGAGGAAGACGGTGCCGACCTCGATCCCGTCCTGCGGGTCGGGCCCGGCGACCCCGGTGAGCGCGATTCCCCAGTCGGCGACGCAGCGGGTCCGGGCGCCGACCGCGAGCTGTTGTGCGGTACTCGCGGCCACCGGCCCCTCCGCGGCCAGGACCTGTTCGTCGACCCCGGCCAGGCTGTGTTTGAGGTCTGTCGCGTACACCACCAGCCCGCCGCGCAGTACCGCGCTGGCACCGGGCACACTGGCGATCGTGGCGGAGACCAGGCCCGCGGTCAGTGATTCGGCGGTGGCGACGGTCTGTCCGCTGCCCTTCAGGACGGCGACGAGATCGGCGGCCACGCTGTCGGCGGTGAGCGGGCCGGTATGTCCGGCCGTCATCCGCGAGTCCGGTGCGGTCCGGCGAGCCACAACCTGGCCGCCTGGCCGACGTAGTCCAGGCCCGTGACCACAGTGAGAACCAACGCGATCCACATCAGCGTCATTCCCGCGGTGGCGAAACCACCCGAGAGCGGTAGCAGCAGCACTCCGATGGCCACCGATTGGACGAGGGTTTTGAGTTTCCCGCCACGACCGGCCGGGATGACGCCGCGGCGCACCACCGCCAGCCGCAGCAGGGTGATGCCGATCTCGCGCGCGCAGATGACGACGGTCATCCACCACGGCAGATCGCCCAGCATCGAGAGCCCGATAAGGGCCGCACCGATGAGCGCCTTGTCCGCAATGGGGTCGGCGAGTTTGCCGAAATCGGTGACCAGGCCGTATTTGCGGGCGAGCTGACCGTCGAACCGGTCGGTGATCGCGGCGAGGGCGAAAAGCAGAGTGGCGGTGATCCGCCAGCCGGTCTGATGCCCGCCACCGGCGAACAGCGCCAGGACGAACAGCGGTACCAGCGCGATCCGGATCATGGTGAGGATGTTCGCGATGTTCAGCAGCGGAACCGCGGACTCGGCGGGTGCGGGCACCAGACCACCGCGCGGTGGTCCGGGCACGGTCAGCCGCCGGTCCATCTCCTCGGGGTGCACGCTCATGGCCGCCTCTGCGCCGCGGCGCCGGGACAGGCGCGCGAGGTCGAGCGGGAGGGCGGAGTCTGCGGCACACACTCAGACTATCGGTAGCCCGGCCGACTACTGTGCACCCCATGACCTCACGGGGACCACTGAGTGGTTCGACCAGCGACGCACCCGGTACGCAGACCGCCACCGTGCGGGTGCGTCGCGCCCGCACCTCCGATGTCCCGGCGATCAAATCGCTCGTTGATGTATACGCGGGCCGCATCCTGCTGGAGAAGAACCTCGTCAATCTGTACGAGTCGGTACAGGAGTTCTGGGTGGCCGAGCTCGGCGACCGCGTGGTGGGCTGTGGTGCGCTGCACGTGCTGTGGGCCGACCTCGGTGAGGTGCGCACGGTGGCGGTTCTTCCTGAGGTGAAGGGCCACGGTGTGGGCAAAGTCATCGTGGAGCAACTGGTCGAGGTGGCGCGCGAGCTCGAGCTGCGGCGCTTGTTCGTGCTCACCTTCGAGGTCGAGTTCTTCGCCCGGCACGGTTTCGCGGAAATCGAGGGCACCCCGGTGACCGCCGAGGTGTACGCGGAGATGTGCCGGTCCTACGACACCGGTGTGGCGGAGTTCCTGGACCTCAGCTTTGTGAAACCGAACACTCTCGGCAACACCCGAATGCTGCTCACGCTCTGAGATTCACCGACTGCGGCGGTACCCACCGCTCCCGGTGGACGGCCGGCACCGCGGCGCCACCCCGCGCACTAGAGTCGACCGGTGCCTCTTTTCGCTGTTCACTACACCTATTCCGAAGTCACCGTCCCGGCTCGGGACACCCATCGTCCGCGTCACCGGGCGTGGCTGGCCGACCGGCTTTCGGAGGGCGCGCTGCTGAGCAGCGGGCCGTACCCGGACGGTTCCGGCGCCCTGCTGCTGTTCCGCGCGGCCGATGCCGCGGCACTGGACGAACTGCTGGCTCAGGACCCGTTCGCTCAGGAGAAGCTGGTCGATGACGTGCGGGCCGTCGAATGGCAGCCCGTACTCGGCACGTTCGCCGACTGAGCGGTACCGCGTCCCGGCCGGGTCGGCGCCCGGCCGGGACGCACCGGCTACTCGCCCGGGCCGGCGGCCGACTTCGACCGGGCCTGCCCACGGGTGCGTAGCAGGCTGGCGACGGTCGCGACGACCAGGATGCCGAGGATCACCGACAACGACAGCGCGGTGGAGATCTCCGGGACACTCACGTGCTCGCCGCCGTTGATGAACGGCAGGGTGTTCTCGTGCAGTGCGTGCAGCACCAGTTTGATCCCGATGAAGGCCAGGATGGCCGCGAGACCGTAGGACAGGTAGACCAACCGGTCCAACAGGCCGCCGATCAGGAAGAAGAGCTGGCGCAGCCCCATCAACGCGAACGCGTTCGCGGTGAACACGATGTAGGGCTCCTCGGTGAGGCCGTAGATGGCCGGAATCGAGTCGAGCGCGAACAGCAGATCGGCGAATCCGATGGCCACCAGTGCCAGCAGCATCGGCGTGAGCACGCGCCGGCCGTCGATCCGGGTGACCAGCTTGTCGCCGTCATAGGTCTCGGTGGTCGGTACGAAGCGCTTGATGAGCGCGACGATCCGGCTGTCGCGTTTCTGTTCCTCTTCGACCTCGTGGCCGCTCTCCTTCACGAGCTTGACCGCGGTGTAGACCAGGAACAATCCGAACAGGTAGAAGACCCAGCTGAAGGCGCTGATGGCGGCGGCGCCCACCGCGATGAAGATACCGCGCATGACCAGGGCCACCACGATGCCGATGAGCAGCACCTTCTGCTGGTAGATGCGGGGCACCGCGAAGGTGGACATGATGATCAGGAAGATGAACAGGTTGTCCACCGAGAGCGCTTTCTCGGTGACGAAACCGGCGTAGTACTCACCGGCGAAGGTCCCGCCCCATTTCCAGGCGATCACCCCGCCGAAGGCCAGCGCCAGGCCGATGTAGACCGCGGACCAGAAGCCGGACTCACGGAAGGTCGGTTCGTGCGGGGTCCGCACATGGGCGAAGAAATCGAAGACGAACAACCCGAGGATCACCACGATGGTGATTCCCCAGACGAGAGCGGTTACCTGCATACGGCGATCCGTTCAGCGGTGCGAGTCATATACCAATCATGCCCGATATGCCCGTTTCAGCCGACTTGCGGGGTGGTTGCCCGCTATCGTCGCATATGAGCGCGCCCGGTCACCGACGGCACGCCTGTCATCCGGCGTCCGGCGCCGGCGCTTCCTCGTCGCCGCCGCCCCGGATCGACCACAGCAGGCCGTCGAGTTCGTCCGGTTTGATCAGCACATCGCGCGCCTTGGAACCTTCGCTCGGCCCCACCACGCCCCGGGTCTCCATCAGGTCCATCAAACGGCCCGCCTTCGCGAACCCCACCCGCAACTTGCGCTGCAGCATGGACGTGGACCCGAATTGCGAGGTGACCACCAGTTCCACCGCCTGCAGGAACACGTCGAGATCGTCGCCGATATCGGGGTCGACGTCCTTCTTCTCCCCGGCCTTGGCCGCGGTGACGCCCTCGGTGTACTCCGGTTCGGCCTGGTTCTTGGTGAACTCGACGACCCCGTGGATCTCCTCGTCGCTGATGAAGGCGCCCTGCAACCGGGTCGGTTTACCGGCGCCCATCGGCAGGAACAGGCCGTCTCCCATACCGATGAGTTTCTCGGCGCCGGGCTGATCGAGGATTACGCGCGAATCGGTGAGCGAGGAGGTCGCGAACGCCAGCCGGGACGGCACATTGGTCTTGATCAGGCCGGTCACCACATCCACCGACGGCCGCTGGGTGGCCAGCACCAGATGGATACCGGCGGCCCGCGCCTTCTGGGTGATCCGGACGATGGCGTCCTCGACGTCGCGGGGCGCGGTCATCATCAGATCGGCGAGTTCGTCGACGATGGCCAGAATGTAGGGGTAGGGCCGGTACACCCGTTCGCTGCCCAGCGGCGTGGTGATGGCGCCGGATTTCACCTTGCGGTTGAAGTCGTCGATATGGCGGACCTTGCTGGCCTGCATGTCCTGATACCGCTGTTCCATCTCCTCCACCAGCCAGGCCAGCGCCGCGGCGGCCTTCTTCGGCTGGGTGATGATGGGCGTGATCAGATGCGGGATCCCCTCGTAGGGGGTCAGTTCCACCATCTTCGGGTCGATCAGGATCATCCGGACCTCGTCCGGGGTGGCCCGCTGCAACAGCGACACCAGCATCGAGTTCACGAAACTCGACTTACCGGAACCGGTGGAACCCGCGACCAGCAGATGCGGCATCTTGGCCAGATTGGCCGAGACGAACTCGCCCTCGATGTTCTTGCCGAGTCCGATGACCAGCGGATGATGATCGTTGCGGGTGGACGGCGCGGTGAGCACATCGGCGAGGCGGACCAGTTCCCGGTCGGCATTGGGTACCTCGATACCCACGGCGGACTTCCCCGGGATCGGCGCGAGCAGGCGCACGTTCTCGGTCGCCACGGCATAGGCGATATTGCGGGTCAGCGCGGTGATCTTCTCGACTTTCACGCCGGGCCCGAGTTCCACCTCGTACCGGGTGACGGTCGGCCCCCGGACGAACCCGGTGACCGCGGCATCGATCTTGAACTGCACCAGTACCTCGGTGATCGCCTCGATCATCGATTCGTTGGCGGCGCTGCGTTTCCGGGGCGGGTCGCCTTCGACCAGCAAATCGATCGGCGGCAGCGTGTAATCGCCCTCGGTGACCCGGTCGGTGACGAACTCCGGATCCGGAAGCGGCGGCGGAGTCTGATCGACCACCGCGGGCGCGGCGGGTTTGCGCTTCTTACGCCGTGCGGGTTGTTCGCCCTCCGGGGCGGCGGGGATCGATTTGGCGTCGCGCAGGGGCGGCTCGGCCGCGGATCCCGCCGATTCGTCGGCCGGGTAGTTCTCGGCGGGAGTACGAGTGCGACGGCGAGATCTGGTGGGAGCCTCCCCCACGCCGGTCTCGTACTCGTCGACCGGATCGTAGCCGTCCCGATAGTCCGCCTCACCCTCGTAACCGGGAGCGCCGAAGAATTCGCGCAGTCGCTGCGGCGCCTCGCGCACCGTTGTGCCGGTCACCAGCAGCACACCGAACACCATCGCCAGCAGCAGTATCGGCACCGACAGCCAGGCGGTGAGGCCATCGGTCACCGGACCACCGATCACGAATCCCACGAACCCGGCTCCCTCGGCACGCCCGGCGGCGTCGGTGGGGGCACCGTCGGCGATATGCCACAGTCCGAGCAACGGCAACCCGATCAGCAGACCACCCAGCACCAGCCGGGGCCGGATCTCCGGGCGGGGTTCGGTACGCATGAGCACCACCGCGACAGCGGAGGCGACGAACGGCAGCAGCGCCGAGGCCGAACCGGTGACCGCACGGATGACCGCGTCCACCGCGCGCCCGATCGGCCCGCCGGCGGACAGCCAGACAGCGGCCGCGATCACCGCGCTGAGCGCGATCAAACCGAGAGCGGCCCCGTCGCGCCGATGACCGTGTTCGATCTCCCCGGCTCTGCTGAGGGCCCGCGTGGTGGCGCCCAGTCCACGGGCGGCCATGGTCCAGCCGCCGCCCACCATGCGGCCGAACACCGCCAGCGGCGCCGTATCGGAACGACGTGCGGCGGTGGGCCGGCGCGCCGCGGTGCGGCGGGGACGGGCGCTGTTGGCCGGGCGCGCGGCCGCCTTACGGGTGGTTCTACGAGCCGGACCCTGGGCCGCGGCCGCGCCGGCCGCGCCGCGTGTACTACCCGAACGAGAACGCGCCGCGGTGGTCCGCCCCCGAGCCGATCCCGCCCGCGCACCAGGTGTGGTCGTGCCGCGGGACTTACCTGCCATGGCCTCAGGCTAGCCGCAACAACCCCACGGGGACCATCCGCAACACTGGTTACCGCCGCCCGACGACGCGCGATACCGGCTCGCGGGGATGGGCGGGCTACTCCGCAGCGCAGTCGTCACGCGGTAGGCAGCGGGGTCGTCACGCGGCACGCAGCGACGGCGATACCTGCGACGACGGTCGTCGAAATGCGGCGCGGACACGGTGAGGGGGCTGGTCCGCTGCCTCGCCCACGACCCGCGCCGCCGGTGGCGTTCAGATGGAGCGGTCGAGTTCGAGCACCTGCCGGACGGCGTCGGGTTCGCCGGCCGATTCGATCCGGACCTGATCGCGACCGAAGGCGTGCAACAACAATTCCGACGGCGCGCCGGTCAGGGTCACCACCGGACCGGTACCGTCCACGATCCGGACCCGCTCCCCGCCGGGCGTGGCGAGTTCCACCGGTACCGGCGATTTCCGGTACGCCATCTTCCCCATCTTGCGTACCGTCGCCCACAGCCGCTGCTGATCCTCCGCCGACAACTCCCGCGGTTCCCAGCCCGGGCTCGCCCGGCGGACATCCTCGTGATGGACGAACATCTCGCCGAGATTGGCGATCGCGTCCACCGGGCGCAGCGGTGACCACCAGGGCGGCCCGGTACGAATCTTGTCCAGCAGCTCGTCGAACTCCCGGCCGGCCGCTTTGTCCTGCACCTTCTGCAGATAACCGGCGAAGGGCGCCAACATGATTCCCGGCGCGGCATCGGGCCGTCGCTCCCGGACCACCAGGTGTGCCGCGAGGTCGCGTACCGTCCACGCACCACATAGGGTGGGCGCGTCCGGGCCGGTGCCCTTCATCGTTTCGACCAATGCACGGCGTTCACGCTGAGCCATGTTCACACGATGAATCTAGCCGAGACCCAGCCATCGGGGAGGGAACGTGTTGCCGATCCGGTTGCTCACCGGCAGAGATGCTCTGTACTTTGTCATTCGGTCCATAGGGTCGTGGACCGAAATACACAGATGGGAACACCTTTGAAGAAGATTCTCACCGTTGCCGCCGTTCTGGTGGCGACCATCGGCTCGATGTTCGTCGCTTCGGTGACGCCGGCGCACGCCCAGTACAGCAGTTACTACGGCGCCATCGCGGTGTCCCTGTCCACCGGCAACTACGGCTGGTCCTACGACTACGACAGCTACTCCGAGGCCGAGTCGGCCGCGGAGAGCAGCTGCGGTGCCGCCGACTGCGTCGCCAAGATCTCCTGGCGCAACGGATGTGGCGCGCTGGCGGTTTCGGACAACTGGCTGAGCTACGGCTCCGGCGCCACCAAGGCCGCCGCCCGGTCCGAGGCGCTGGCCAACAACCCGGGCAATGCCTACATCGAGCACTGGAACTGCACTTCCGGCTACGACCTGTGAGTTCGTACCGACCACATTTTCCGGCCGGCGCCGAACTCGCCGACTACACCGTAGGGGAATCAGAACTGTGAAAATTCGACCGATCCGGGTCGTGGCCGCCGCGACGATGGCCGCCGCCGCCCTGACCTTCACCGCATGCTCGTCCACCGAGGACTCCTCGACCGAGGCCGCCGCGACCAGCACCGAGGCCGCCGCCGAGTTCGAATCGGGTAAGACCCAGGACGGCCGGGAGGAGGGCAAGGCGCCGACCACCACACCCGCGCCGAATCTGCCCAAGCCGACGGCCGAGGAACTCAACGACAAGATCAACCGGGCGCTCGACGGCTCGGTCGGCGAAGACGAGAAGCTGGCCTGGATCGAGGACGCCGAACAGGATCCGCAGCTGGTCGACAAGCTGGTCGAGGCGGCCAAGAAGAACGAGGTCACCGTCAAGATCACCAATGTCGGCGAACCGGTCGGCGGCAAGGTGACCGCCGATGCCGATGTGACCATCGGCGGCAGCCCGGTGGAGAACGCGACCGTCGATTTCGTGGCCGAAGGCGATCAGTGGAAGATCGCGCACGGCTTCGCGTGCAATATCGTCAAATCCGCGCAGCTGGATTCGGCGGCCTGCCAGCCCGACGCCTGAGCCACGCGGAGCTCCGCAGAGACGAGAAACCGCCGGAGGGCTCGGCCCTCCGGCGGTTTCCGTTCGTTCAGACGCCGATCACGGTCGGCACGATCATCGGACGCCGCCGGTAGGTATCGGCGACCCAGCGGCCCACGATCCGCCGCACGGCCTGGGCGATGCGATGCGTATCGGTGACGCCTTCACCGGCCAGTCGCAGCAGTTCGGCTTCCACCAGCTCCGCCGCCTCCGCCAGCGCGGTCGGATCATCGGAGAACCCGCGCCCGCTGACCTCCGGCGGACTCACCGCCTTACCGGTGGTCTCGTCGACGGCCACCGTGATGGCGATGAAACCGCCCTCGCCCAGCACGAGCCGGTCCGACAGCGTGGATTCACCGACATCGCCGACCGACAAGCCGTCCACGTAGACATGCCCGACCGGGACACGGCCGACGATGGAGGCGATTCCGTCGACCAGATCGACCACCACACCGTCCTCGGCCAGCACTACCCGTTCCTCGGGGACCCCGGTGGCGACGGCGAGCGCGGCATTGGCGCGCAGATGCCGCCATTCACCGTGCACCGGCATGGCGTTGGTCGGCCGGACCGCATTGTACAGGTACAGCAGTTCCCCGGCCGACGCGTGCCCGGACACGTGCACCTTCGCGTTCTGCTGGGTGATCACGGTGGCGCCGAGGCGGGCCAGCCCGTTGACGACCGTGAACACCGAGTTCTCGTTGCCCGGGATCAGCGAGGAGGCCAGCACGACCAGATCGTCGGCCCGGATATGGATCTGCCGGTGCTCACCCCGGGCCATCCGGGACAGCGCCGACAGCGGCTCGCCCTGCGAACCGGTGGAGATGAGCACCAGTTTGTCGCCCGGCAGGGTGGCCGCCTGATCGAGATCGACGACGATCCCGTCGGGCACCGACAGATAGCCCAGATCCTGCGCGATCTGCATATTGCGGACCATGGACCGGCCGACGAAGCACACCCGGCGCCCGTACTTCTGCGCCACGTCCACCACCTGCTGGATCCGGTGCACATGGCTGGCGAAGGACGCCACGATCACCCGGTTGCGCGCCTTACCGATCACGGTATCCAGGACACCGCCGATCTCGCGTTCCGGGGTGACGAAACCCGGTACCTCGGCGTTGGTGGAATCGACCAGGAACAGGTCCACGCCCTCGTCGCCGAGTCGGGAGAAACCGGCGAGGTCGGTGAGCCGGCCGTCGAGCGGCAGCTGATCGAGCTTGATGTCCCCGGTGTGCAGCACCGTCCCCGCGGGGGTGCGGATGGCCACCGCGAGGGCGTCCGGGATGGAGTGATTGACCGCGAAGTATTCGCATTCGAACGGCCCGTGCTCGGTGCGCTCCCCCTCGGTGACCTCGAGCAGCCGCGGATGCAACCGGTGCTCCCGGCATTTCGCGGCGACCAATGCGAGGGTGAACTTGGAGCCGACCACCGGGATGTCCGGGCGCAACCGCAGCAGGAACGGTACGGCGCCGATATGGTCCTCGTGCCCGTGGGTCAGGACCACAGCCGCCACATCGTCGATGCGGTCCTCGATCGGCCGGAAATCGGGCAGGATCAGGTCCACACCGGGCTGCTGGTCCTCGGGGAAGAGCACTCCGCAGTCGACGATCAGCAGTTTGCCGCCGTACTCGAAAACGGTCATATTGCGCCCGATCTCGCCGATACCGCCGAGCGCGAAGACCCGCAGGCCCTGCTTCGGAAGCTTCGGTGGCAGCGAGAGCCGGTCCTGGGCGGCGGCCTCCGGGGTGACCGCGGGCGCGGAACGGGCCTGCTCGCCACGGCCGCGGCCGGACTGCCGGCCCCTCCCGCCGCGACGCGACCGCTGGCCCCGGGCTTCCGGGGCGGCGGTTTCGGTCACGGGCGCGGATTCGGTTGCCACCGTCTCGGTTTCCCTTTCGACAGTGGGTTCGGCGGGCTCGGCCGCCACGGGCGTGGGCACGGGTTCCTGCTGCGGTTCGGGCGCGGGTGCGGCCGGACCGGCTTCACGCCGGGCGGTGCGGCGGGGGCGGCGGGCGGCGGGTTCACTCATTCGAGCACCCCGGCGGCCCGCAGGTCCGCGGCCAGATCCTCGAGCTGCTCCGGACTGGGCATGATCTGCGGCAGTCGCGGTTCACCGGCGTCGATACCGAGCAGGCGGAGCCCGCCCTTGGTCATCGCGACCCCGCCGAGGCGGGCCATTGCGGCATTGAGCCACAACAGACTGGTGTTGACATCGCGCGCCCGCACCACATCTCCGGCGGTGAACGCGTCCACCATCTCGCGCAGTCGCTCCGGGACCAGATGCCCGATCACACTGATGAAACCGACCGCGCCCATCGCCAGCCACGGCAGGTTCAACATATCGTCGCCGGAGTAGAAGGCCAGATCGGTTTCGGCGATGAGCGCCGCCCCCGCGTTCAGATCACCCTTGGCGTCCTTGACCGCGACGATCCGCGGGTGTTCGGCGAGCCGGCGAATGGTGTCGGAGGCGATCGGAACGACCGATCGCGGCGGAATGTCGTAGAGGGTGACCGGTAGGTCGGTGGCGTCGGCGACCGCGGTGAAATGCGCGTACAGGCCTTCCTGGGTCGGTCGCGAATAGTAGGGAGTCACCACCAGCAGGCCGTGCGCGCCCGCGCGCTGGGCGTTACGCGCCAGCTCGATCGAATGTGCCGTGTCGTACGTGCCGGCGCCGGCGATCACGGTGGCCCGGTTGCCGACCGCGTCGACGACCGCCCGCAGCAGATCCGCCTTCTCCGATTCGGTGGTGGTGGGCGATTCGCCGGTGGTTCCGGAGATCGCGAGCAGGTCGACGCCCCGATCGACCAGACGATGTGCCAGGGAGACGCCGGTGTCTATGTCGAGCTTGCCCTCGGCACTGAAGGGGGTCACCATCGCGACACCTACTGTGCCGGACGCGCTCAACACCGGGGGCGTCGATTCACCGTTCGTCATGGTCAGAAAGGCTACCCGGTCATCTGGTACGGCTCGACACCCTCGTCTGTGTTCTCGGCCGCCGAACCGACCGCCGACGGCATGATACCGCCATCTCGCCGTCATTTCCGTCCTTGAACGACATCAGAAATGGCGTCACACTGGTGTCATGGATTTGACCAGATACACCGCCCGCATCCGGGACGACCTGGTGGCCGCCGCCGCCCTGGGTGACGAGAAGACCCAGGCCACGGCCGCCGCGCTCGCCGGCGCGGTGGAGAACTCGGCCCGGTTGGCCCTGCTCTCGGCCCTCACCGAACTCGCCGATACCGTCAGCGCCGAACTGGGCGACCGCACCGTGCGTGTCTCCCTGCACGGCACCGAAGCCGATATCGAGGTGCGTCGCGCTCCGGCCGGCGACAACCCGAGCTTCGAGGAGATGACCGGCGATATCAGCCGGGTCACCCTGCGTCTGGTCGAACAGGTGAAGGCGCGCGCCGAAGAAGCCGCCGCGCAGAGCGGACAGTCGTTGAACTCCTGGATGTCCGGAGTGGTGTCCGGCGCGCTGCGCGACCAGATGCGGGGCGGCTATGGCCCCAAACGCGACGAGCAGTCGTAGTCCCCGGCCCGGCTCGTCCCGCGACCAGGGTCTGCCCCCGACGCCGCGATATCGCTACGCCGGTCGTCTCCCCCGGCGCTGACCAGCACGGTCGCGAGGAGGCGCCGGCCCGCGGGAAGTACCCGGACCGTCACCGCGCCCGCGGTGGCGGCCGCCAGTGCCTCGATCGCGATCCGCACGACCTTCTCCCGGTCCGCGGCCGATGCCTGCGCGAAACCACCGTCGTCGAGCAACAGCACCTCGACCCCGCGGGACCGGGCCCCGCGGGCCGCGCCGATGAGCTGGTCGGTCACCAGTTGCGGCGCGCGCAGGCTGTCCCGTAATTCGGCCTCGAGCAGCCGGCACTG
This sequence comes from Nocardia rhamnosiphila NBRC 108938, assembly GCF_000720425.1. Lineage (GTDB taxonomy): Bacteria > Actinomycetota > Actinomycetes > Mycobacteriales > Mycobacteriaceae > Nocardia > Nocardia rhamnosiphila. The sequence goes on from NZ_JOAJ01000003.1 coordinate 462,618, forward strand.
CTCCCGTTCTGCCGCCGACAATTCGGCACCGCGGGCGATCCGTTCGAGAAGCGGGCGGGCGACCCGATCCAGCCGGGCGAGCTGGCGGACCCGCTCGGCATGCTCCGCCGCCATGGTCGCCTCCGCGGCCGCGCGCATCGCCGCGTCTTCGTGCAGCACTCGCAGCGACCGCTGCGTCGGGCGCAGGATCAGCGCGCACACCGAGGTGCCGGCCACGGCGCACAGCGCGAGGATCGGCATGACCAGTGAACCGATCCCGACATCCAGTGCGATCTCGAGGACTGCCAGGGTCGCGGCCACCGCGGCCGCGCCGGCCCAGGCCGCACCGATCCGGCCGCGCAGCGCGAGCACGGCCAGTACGTAGGAGAAGGCGAAGGCGGCCCATTGACCCCGGACCGCGCCGTCGTGGAAATTCAGATTGGTCGACACCACCGCCGCGAGGCCGATCAGCAGCACGGTGCCGGTGGCCGGCCACGGGAGCGGCTCGCCGGGCACGAGAGCCACGATCACCGCACCGGCCAGCATCGCGGCCGACGCGGGTACGGCCTGCGCGAGCGGGACGGCCCGGAAGGTCGGCAGCATATGCAGCGCGATCGTGGTGGCCAGCCCGGCCAGGAAGAACCAGCCGGCCCGGCCGCGCATACCGAGCAGTGCGCGCAGTTCGGTATCACCGTCCCGCTCGGGCATCGCCGTCCTCTCCGTGGCCGGCCCACATCAGCGTGACCGTGGTGCCCGCTCCCGGCGCCGAGTCCACGGACCCGGCGCCGCCGGGCAGCTGCCGCATCCGGCCCAGGATGCTGACCGAGACACCGAGCCGGTCGGACGGCACGGCGTGCAGGTCGAAACCCGCCCCGTCGTCGCGCACAACGACCCGCAGTCCGTCCGCATCGACCGTGACCGTCACCGTGTGCCGGACAGTGCGCCCGGGCACGCCCGCATGACGCAGACTGTTGCGGGTGGCCTCGGTGAGCGCCGCGGCCACCGTGCCCGCCGCATGCCAGGGCATCCGCAACGTGGCGCCGCTCTCGCGCTGCCGCACCGTGAATTCGACGCTCCGGCTCACCTCCCGCACTGCCGAGCGCAGGAATCCGGCCACCGAATCGGCATCCAGAATCGCCGGCTGGGACTCGACGATCCGGGTCTCGTCGAGTTGGTCGAGGGCGCGCTGGGCCTGATCCCGCAGGACCGGTGCCTGGCCCGCGGTACGAGACGCGTCCAGCAGCGTGGACAGCACCGCGTCGTGGATGAGGGCGGCGAACCGGGCGCGCTCCCGTTCCCGGGCGGCGGCGCCCGCGACCGCCGCCGCCAGCTCGCTCGACCGCATGGTTTCCCGGTCCACCCGGGCGCCCGCCCGACGGGCGTACACCACGCACCACAGCACCAGCAGGCACAGTGTCGCGTCGCGCGCGAAGGCGTCGAGAGCCTGCGCCGGCGAGGTGTCGCCGAGCAGGAAGTACAGAGACGCGCCCGGCAATGCCACCGCGAGCACGAGATATCCGCCCGCGAGCAGCGGATGCCACGCGAGCGCGGCCGCCAGGACACCGATCGCCATCAGGCGGTAGGCCCACACCGGTCCCGGGGCCGCCGCGATCGGCGGAAGGTAGGGCAGCAGCAGGACCATGGCGGCCAGATAACCGAGCGCGGCGGCTCCGGCCGCCGGCCGGATCGACCGCGGCCCGGCGAGCAGCGAAACACCCGCGAGCACCGGCAACATCCCGAACGCGACCGATACGGTCAGCACGGACCACAGCAGCGGAATCCCGCGATGCTGCAGGACGATTTCGGGCAGTTCCAGCAGCGCGGCGATCGTACCGGCCAGGCCGATCACCAGGCCGAACGCGCGTAGCACCCGATCGGCGGCCGGTTCCCGTCCCGCGCCGCGACCGGGCGCGAGCACCGCGCGCACCCGGCCTGCGACGCCCGGCCCGCCCCACGCCGCGACCGGGCCGCCCGCCGCGGCGGTGCCGAACCCGGGTCTCACCGGCGGCGTGCGGGGACCGGCAACCAGCCGTCCTCCACCGCCCGCTTGTACAGGTCGGTCTTGGTGGGTGCGGGACGTCCCGCGTCGGCGTACTTCTGCCGGATCCGGCCCAGATAGTCGTTGACGGTCTGTTCCGACAGGCCGGTCAGCCGGGCCACCCGGGAGGCCTTCTCCCCGGAGGCGTACAGAGTGAGCACCTCTTCCTGCCGGGGGCTCAGACCCACCCCGGACAGGTGCGGGTCACCGTCGATGGCCGCGGCCCAGTCGGTGGTCACCACCTGTTCACCGGAGGCCGCGCGGCGGACCGCCGCGACCACCGCGGCCACATCCTCCGACTTGCGCAACACACCCAGTACCCCCGCCCGCGCGGCCGAACGCACCAGATACGGATTCTCCGCGCCGGTGTACACCAATACCTCGACGCCGCGGGCACGCAAAGCTCGCACATTGTCCTCGGGCACGGAATCGTCGCCGAGCCGCAGATCCAGCACGACCAGGTCCAGCACCCAGGCGCCGCCGAGTAGGCAGGCCGGATGCTCCAGCAGTCCGGCGACCGTGGTGGCGGTCGCGACCAGCCTCAGATCCGGATGCGGCCCGAGCATCGCGCCCAATCCGATCGCCACCGATTCGTGGTCCTCCACCAACCCGATCCGGTGTGGCACATCTGTTTTCGCGACAGCGTCGCTCACCTCTGAACTCCCGTCACCCCGACCCGGTCTTCTGTCCAGAAGTATGGCGGTCCGGGCGTGGCCGGTCATCCCTATTCCCGGGGAGGGTGAGCCATGAGGTCAGCCCATCAGCCGGGCGGCCACCGTGGCGCCCAGCTCCCAGCAGCGCTCGAGATCGTCCTTCGCCGGCTTGCCCATCACCACCACCGGATTCGCCGCCTTGACCCAGCCGAGTCCGGTGGTTATCGATTCCACACCCCGCTCGGCACCTTCGGCGCCCTCGTTCCCGTGGATGTACAGCCCGTACGGCCGGCCACGGGTGCTGTCCAGGCACGGGTAGTAGCAGGTGTCGAACGCGTGCTTCAACGCACCGGACATGTAGCCCAGGTTGGCCGGGGTGCCCAGCAGATAGCCGTCGGCGGCCAGCATTTCGTCGGGAGTGAGCGCCAATGCCGCACGGCGGACCACATCCACCCCTTCGATCTCCGGGTCGGTCGCCCCCGCCAGGACCGCTTCGAACATCGCCTGCATATGCGGGGACGGCGTGTGGTGGACGATCAGCAACCTCGGCACCTCGCCGAGCCTAACGGCTCCCGGCGGCGGTTCAGGCTCCGGTGCGGCGCTCGTGTTTCTCCAGTTCCACCGCGCGGCGCATGGTGTCGCGGGCCCGGGACCGATCGCCGGCGCAGTCGTAGGCACGCGCCAGCCGGTAGGACACCCGCCAGTTGTCGGGGTCGGCCTCCCACTCCTTCTTCACCGACAGGAACAGTTCGTCGGCGGCCGCGCGTTCGATCCGGCCGGACGGGCGACGCGGCAGCTCCGCGGTATCCAATTCCAGGCCCTCATCGTGGATCCGGCGGGCCAGCCGCTGATGATCCAGCGCCGACCGCAGCGTGGACACGACCATCCACACCCCCAGCAGCGGCAGGATCAGCACCCCGACACCCAGCGCGACTGCCGCGACCTCACCCGAGGTCAGCAGCGCCACCGCGATCCGGCCCAGCCACAGGAAGTAGAAGACCAGCGCCAGCACCAGCGCCGCCACCATCGCGACGATCTTCCAGGACTCCCGGTCGCGGCCGGACGCACCGGCGGAATCGCTCACAGGTCGAGGAACGGATCGAGGCCGACGGTGAGCCCCGGCCGCAGCCCGATCTGACGCACCCCGAGCAGTACACCGGGCGCGAACGACGAGCGGTCGATCGAATCGTGGCGGATGGTGAGCGTCTCACCCTGGGTCCCGAACAGCACCTCCTGATGCGCCACCAGACCCGCCAGCCGCACCGAATGCACCCGTACCCCGCCGACCTCCGCCCCGCGCGCACCCTCGAGTTCGGTGGTGGTGGCATCCGGGATCGGCCCGGCGCCGGCCTTCTCCCGGGCCGCGGCGATGAGGCCGGCGGTGCGGTAGGCGGTACCCGACGGCGCGTCGGCCTTGTTCGGATGATGCAGCTCGATCACCTCGACCGATTCGAAGAACCGGGCGGCCTGTTCGGCGAAACGCATGGACAGCACCGCCCCGATCGCGAAATTCGGGGCGATCAGCACCCCGACCTCCGGCCGGCCGGCCAACCAGCCCCGCACCTGATCGAGCCGCGCCTCGTCGAACCCGGTCGTCCCGACGACCGCGTGGATTCCGTTCTCCACGAGGAAATGCAGGTTGCCCATCACCACATCGGGGTGGGTGAAGTCGACGACGACCTGGGTGCCGGATTCGACGAACCGGCTCAGCGGATCGTTCTTGTCGACCGCGGCGACGAGCTGGAGATCGGCGGCCGCCTCGACGGCGGCACAGATGGCCTGCCCGACCTTGCCCTGCGCTCCCAGAACACCAACCCGAATCGGTTCCGTCACCTCGCCACTCCCTGTTCGTCGTCGACCTGCGATCCGAGCCTACTGTGTTTATTTGCGCGCCTCCGGCGCGCGGGGTCGAGGCCCCCGAAGGTCCCGCCGTTCAGGCCTCGAGACTCGCGCTTCGCGCATGCACTTCGAGGCCTGAACGGCGGGACGGGCCTCGACCCGGAACACAGATCAGAACATGATCACCTGGCGGAGGGCATGGCCGGCAGCGAGTTCGTCCATGGCACCGTTGATATCCGCCAGCCCGATCCGGGCGGAGATGAGTTTTTCCACCGGGAGGCGGCCCTCGCGCCACATCCGGACATACTCGGGAATATCACGCGAGGGGACCGCCGAGCCGAGGTAGCTGCCGACGATCGAGCGACCCTGGGCCACCAGACCCAGGGGTGAGATGGTCGCGCGGGCGTCGGGGGCGGGCAGGCCCACCGTCACGGTGACACCGCCGGGCGCGGTGGCCGCGACCGCGCTCTCGAAGGCCCGGGCGGAGCCGACCGCTTCGACCACGACTTCCGCCTGGACACCCCGGTCGGCGACTTCGGCGGGCGTGTGCGCGCTCCCGGCCCCGAGTTCGCGGGCCAGCGCCAGTTTGTCCGGGACCGTGTCGACGGCGATCACCTCCCGGACCCCCAGGGAGACCGCCACCAGGACGGCCGCCATACCCACACCGCCGAGGCCCACCACCATGACCCGGTCGGTCGCGGCCGGTTTCGCCGAGTTCAGCAGGGCACCGCCGCCTGTCAGGACCGCGCATCCGAGCACGGCGGCGACTTCCGGCGGCACGTCGTCGTCCACCGGCACCACGGAACGCCGGTCCACCACCGCGTGGGTCGCGAACCCGGAGACTCCGAGATGGTGCTGGACTTCGGCGCCGTCGCGGTGCAGTCGGCGGCCGCCACCGAGCAGTTCGCCCGCGTTGTTGGCCGCGCTACCGGGAATACACGGGGTCCGGCCACCGGAAGCGCAACCGGCGCATTCGCCGCAGCGCGGCAGGAAGGTCATCGCGACCCGCCGCCCGACGGGCAGGTCTACGCCGGGACCCGCTTGGACGACCTTGCCCGATGCTTCGTGTCCGAGCAGCATCGGTACCGGTCGCACCCGGTTGCCGTCGACCACCGAGAGGTCGGAGTGGCAGAGGCCGGCGGCTTCGATACGCACCAGGATCTCGCCGGGCCCGGGGTCGGCGAGCTCGAGCTCGCTGATGGTGATCGGCGCCGACTCGGCGTACGGCACCGGTGCGCCGATCCGTTCCAGGACTGCCCCACGAATTCTCATGGTCACCACGGTAGGCCGCGCCGGGGTTTCGATCATGATCCGGTTCGGACTATTCTCCTGTGGCGTGATGGTGCTCCCGTTGGCCGCCTTGTACCGAGCCCGGGGTCGGGACCATCACGACTCGAGGAGATATTCCTTTGTCCGTTCAGTTCAACCACACCATTGTCGGATGCCGTGACAACCGCGAATCGGCCGAATTCTGGGGCGATATCCTGGGCGTGGAACCGGGCGCCCCATGGGGCCACTTCATTCCACTCGTCACCGGCAACGGGGTCACGTTCGATTTCGCGAACGTTCCTCCGCATATCACCGAGATCCAGGGCCAGCACTACGCGTTCCTGGTCTCGGAGCAGGAGTTCGACGCCGCCTACGCCAAGATCCAGCGGTACGGTCTCGAACACTGGGCCGACCCGCAGCAGAAAGCCGCGGGCGAGATCAACCACAACGACGGCGGGCGCGGCGTCTACTTCTTGGACCCCAGCGGTCACTATATGGAGTTGATCACCGTGCCCTACGGGGGATGGCCGGCGTAGCCCTACCGGGTGCCGCGGCGCAATCCCAGCGTCGCGGCACCCAGGCAGGCCACCGCGACGACGCCCACGAACCAGGGGAACACCGTATGCAGGCCCCAGGTCGTGGCGGCCCAGCCCGCGAGGACGGTCGGCAGCGCCATGGAGGTGTAGGCGAGCAGGTAGTAGGCCGACATGGTCTCGCCCCGCCGGTGTTCGGGCACCACATGGGAGAGGTGGCGCAGCGACCCACCGAAGCCGAGGCCGAAGGTGGCACCGAGCAGGACACCGGCCGCCAGTACCGCGACCCAGTTGTGCGTACCCAGCGCGGGCACGGTCAGGACCAGGGCGACGGCCATTCCGATATCGCCGCCGACGGCCGCGCGCCGGGCCGGGATGGCGGTGGCGAACAATTGGACGAGCGCGGCCGCCGTCGCGGTCGCCGCCACCACGACCCCGCCGAAGACGAGATTGTGGATACCGGTCTGCTGCGCGGCCAGCGACGGATACAGCGACAGCAGTACGCCGAGCACCGACCACGCGGCCATGACCCCCATCGCGGCGAACCAGAAGTCTGCGCGGATCTCGCGGGGTACGGCGGGACGGGCGATGCGGATCCGGCCGGCGGCCCGCGCCGCGTGCGGTTCGCGTAATGCCAGTACGCCGGCGGTGACGAGCAGGCAGACAATGCTGATCACCACATACGGTGTGCGCAGCGGATGGGGTGCGTACTGGGCCAGCAGCGCCGAGCCCATGATGGCCACCGCCATACCCACATTGAACGCGACGCCGGTGAGCTGACCCGAGCGCGCGCCGCGATGCGGTCGTAGGTCGAGCAGCGCCGCCGCCCCGGCGACCACGGTGGCGCCGACGGCCATTCCGTGCAGGGCGCGGGCGAGTAGCAGCATGGGCACGGTATCGGCGAGTACGAACACCACCAGGCCGGCGATCATCACCGCGAACGCCCCGAGCAGGACGGGTTTGCGCCCGACCACATCGGAGATCCGGCCCGACACGAGGACTGCGCCGAGGGCCGCGATCGCGTAGACCGCGAAGACGACGGTGGTGGTCAGCGGGGAGAGATGCCACTGCTGTTCGTAGAGACCGTAGAGCGGGGCCGGTACACCGGAGACCCCGAGAGCGACGCCCGTCGCACCGAGGACGAGACCGTAGGCCCAGGGTTGGATCGTTCTTTCGTCGGTGAGTACCGCCGCTGTCGCTGCCATGAGAACCCCGAAACAGGTAAGTTTGACGTTGATCGAACTGCATCGAGCCTAAACCTAGGTTCGATGATCATCAAACCCGAGCGAGTAGATCATGACGCAGACCACACCGACCACGGATACCCCGACCCCGGTGGCCCCGCTCCCCGTGGTCCTGGCCGCACTCCAGGACCCGGTGCGCCTGGAAATGGTCCGCCGCCTGCACAACGCGGACGACGCCGTACGCTGCGCCGCACTCTACGAAGTGATCAACAAATCGACCGCCACCCACCACTTCAAGGTGCTGCGCGAAGCCGGTGTCATCGAACGCCTGATGATCGACGGCCAGACCCATCAGCGACTGCGCACCGGCGATCTCGACCGGGCCCTGCCCGGCCTGCTGGACTCCGTCGTCGGCGCCGCCAATCGCGCGGCCCCCCGCCGAGACGACTGACCGCCGAGCGGGCGAGGCGGCCGGCTCGGCGACACAGCGATACCTGCCGCCTGCAGCACCGAACCGGGCGAGACCCGGTATTCGAGCCGAGTCGTTCAGCTCGCGGCGAGTCGGCGCACCGGCGCCGGGAGATCGCGGACCCGCTGATACGGCCCCGCCACCGACGCGGCGAACGGCCGGGACAGCAACGCCGCCGCGACCTCGCCGACCTCCTCGGTGGTCACCGCGTCGATCCGGGCCAGCGTCTCGGACACACTGCGATGGTTGCCGTAGCTGAGCTCACTGCGGCCGATCCGGTTCATCCGGGACGCCGAATCCTCCAGACCCAGCACCAGCCCGCCGCGCAGCGAACCCTTGGCCCGGGCGCATTCGGCATCGGTGATCCCGTCCGCCGCGATCTCCTCGAGTACCCCGCGGGCCAGCGTCGCCACCTCACCGAGATTCTCCGGCTGGCAGCCCAGGTACACCGAGAACGCGCCGGTATCGGCGAAGGTATCCACACTGGAGTACACCGAGTAGGCGAGCCCTCGTTCCTCCCGGATCCGCTGGAACAGCCGGGAACTCAGGCCGCCGCCGACCACTGTGTTGAGCACCGACAGCGGCCACCGCAGCTGTCCTTCGTGGCGGCCGTAGGCCCGCACCCCGAACACCAGATGCGCCTGTTCGCTGTCCCGGTTGGACCAGGTCAGCCTCGGCTCGTCCCGGGTACGGAACCGGCCCTCGCGCCGCGGCGCGGGCAGCGCGCCGGGGTCGAGCCGGCCGGCGACCGCGCGATGTACCAGTTCCACGGTGTGCTCGTGCTCGATATTGCCCGCGACCGCGACGACCATCCGGTCGGGGGTGTAGCGGCGCTGATGAAAGGAACGCAGCTGGCTCGCGCGCATCCCCTCGATGGATTCCACCGAACCGATGATCGGGCGGCCGATCGGGTGATCACCGAACAGCGCGGTGAGGAAGGCGTCACCGACGAGATCCTCCGGATCGTCGTCGCGCATCGCGATCTCCTCCAGCACGACCTGCCGTTCCACATCGACATCGGCCGCCCGGCACAGTCCGTTGAGCACCACATCGGTGACCAGATCCACCGCCAGCGGCAGATCCTCGTCCACCACGTGGGCGTAGTAGCAGGTCTGCTCCTTGGCGGTGAACGCGTTGAGTTCGCCACCGACGGCATCCATGGCCTCGGCGATATCCAGCGCCGAACGGCTCGGCGTGGCCTTGAACAGCAGGTGTTCCAGGAAATGCGCGGCACCGGCGACGGTCGGGCCCTCGTCGCGCGAGCCGACCCCCACCCATACGCCGACAGACGCCGAACGCACGCCGGGTACGTGCTCGGTCACCACGCGCAGACCACCCGGCAGGACGGTACGCCGTACTCCGTAGTCGATATCGACCGTTTCGCCGATCCGCCACGCCGATGACGAACCCCCCTGCCCACTCGGGCGCAGGGGGGCCGTCGTTTTCTGCTCCGTCACACGACCAGTACTACTCGGTCGCCGCCGCGTCCGCATCGGCGGGCGCTTCGTCGGCGGTCTCGTCGACGGGGATCAGCGAGATCTTGCCGCGGTTGTCGATATCGGCGATCTCCACGCGCAGTTTGTCGCCGACGTTCACCACGTCCTCGACCTTGGCCACGCGCTTGCCGTTGCCCAGCTTGGAGATGTGCACCAGGCCGTCCCGACCCGGCAGCAGCGAGACGAACGCACCGAAGGCGGTGGTCTTGACCACGGTGCCGAGGAACCGCTCACCGACCTTCGGCAGCTGCGGGTTGGCGATCGCGTTGATCGCGTCGATCGCCGCCTGCGCCGACGGGCCGTCGGTGGCGCCGACGAACACGGTGCCGTCGTCCTCGATGGAGATATTGGCGCCGGTGTCCTCGGTGATCTGGTTGATCATCTTGCCCTTGGGCCCGATCACCTCGCCGATCTTGTCGACCGGGATCTTGATGGCGGTGACCCGCGGGGCGTAGGGGCTCATCTCGTCCGGGGTGGCGATGGCCTCGGCCATCACGTCCAGGATGGTGGTGCGGGCGTCGTGCGCCTGGCTCAACGCACCGGCCAGCACCTGGGAGGGGATACCGTCCAGCTTGGTGTCGAGCTGCAGGGCGGTGACGAAGCCCCGGGTACCGGCGACCTTGAAGTCCATATCGCCGAAGGCGTCCTCGGCGCCGAGGATATCGGTCAGCGCCACATAGCGGACCTCCTGCGCGCCGGCCTCGTTGGTGACGGTGTCCGACACCAGGCCCATGGCGATACCCGCGACCGGCGCCTTCAGCGGCACACCGGCGTTGAGCAGCGACAGGGTCGAGGCGCAGACCGAACCCATCGAGGTCGAACCGTTGGAGCCCAGCGCCTCCGACACCTGCCGGATCGCGTACGGGAACTCCTCCTGGCTCGGCAGCACCGGGATCAGCGCCCGCTCGGCCAGTGCGCCGTGGCCGATCTCGCGGCGCTTGGGCGAACCGACCCGACCGGTTTCACCGGTCGAGTACGGCGGGAAGTTGTAGTGGTGCATGTAGCGCTTGGAGGTTTCCGGGCCGAGCGAATCGACCTGCTGCGCCATCTTGACCATATCGAGGGTGGTCACACCCATGATCTGGGTTTCGCCGCGCTCGAACAGCGCCGAACCGTGGGCCCGCGGCACCACGGCGACCTCGGCCGACAGCGCCCGGATATCGGCCAGACCGCGGCCGTCGATCCGGAAACCGTCGGTGAGGATGCGCTGACGGACCAGCTTCTTGGTGACCGAGCGGAACGCGGCCCCCAGCTCCTTCTCCCGGCCCTCGAACGATTCGCCGAGGCGGGACAGCACCTCGAGTTTGATCTCGTCGATCTTCTCGTCGCGCTCCTGCTTACCGGCAATGCTCAGCGCCTCCGACAGCGGCGCCTTCGCGGCGTCCTCGACGGCGGCGTACGCGTCGTCGGCATACGGCGGGAACAGCGGGAATTCCTCGGTGGGCTTGGCCGCGAGCTCGGCCAGGTCCTGCTGCGCCCGGCACAACCGCGCGATGAACGGCTTGGCGGCCTCGAGCCCCTCGGCGACCACGGCCTCGGTCGGCGCCTGCGCGCCGCCGTCGATCAGCGCGATCACATTGTCGGTGGCTTCGGCCTCGACCATCATGATCGCCACATCACCGGTGTCGGTGACCCGGCCGGCCACGACCATATCGAAAACAGCCTTCTCCAGCTGCTCGACGGTCGGGAAGGCGACCCACTGGCCACCCGCGGCGGTACCCACCGCCGGATCGTTGATCAGGGCGACCCGAACGCCGCCGACCGGGCCCGAGAACGGCAGGCCCGAGATCTGGGTGGACGCCGACGCCGCGTTGATGGCGACCACGTCGTAGAGATCCTTGGGATCGAGGCTCAGTACGGTCACCACGACCTGGATCTCGTTGCGCAGGCCGTCGACGAACGACGGGCGCAACGGCCGGTCGATCAGCCGGCAGGTGAGGATCGCGTCGGTGGAGGGACGGCCCTCGCGGCGGAAGAACGAACCGGGGATCCGGCCCGCCGCGTACATCCGCTCCTCGACATCGACGGTCAGCGGGAAGAAGTCGAACTGGTCCTTGGGGTGCTTACCGGCGGTGGTCGCCGACAGCAGCATGGTCTCGTCGTCCAGGTAGGCGACGACCGATCCGGCGGCTTGTTTCGCGAGCCGGCCCGTCTCGAAACGAACCGTGCGGGTGCCGAAACCGCCGTTGTCGATCAGCGCGACGGATTCGAAAACACCCGGTTCGACCTCGATGGCCGAGCTCTTCGAGCGTTCAATCGTTTCTGGCATTTCTCTGTTCTCAACCTCTCGTCTCGCCGGATACAGCGCCCGGTGGCGCGATCCGGCTGTGTCAGCCGTACCAGGTTCGAACGCGGCGCGTCGGCGGAACCGCGGTGACCGTCGGGGTCAGCGGTGGCCGTATTCGTGCTGCGGCGCGTACACCCGGCCGGGCTCCCCTTGGAGCCGGCGACGCGGAGGCGGTCATCGATCGAAGCTCTCCGGCGTATCACATCCGGGCCGAAAAGCCACTACCGAAGACCGACGCCACGAGCGCGGGTGTGCACGGCTGGTTCTGTCGTTCCGTGCCCGGGAGACCCCCGGTACACGAAAATGCCGACGAGGCGATTGTATGCGCCCCGTCGGCATACGTACCGCCCGGCTCATCGAACCGGGCGTGTTCAAGATCGATCAGCGCCGCAGACCGAGGCGTTCGATCAGGCTGCGGTAGCGGTTGATGTCGTTGTTCTGCAGGTACTTCGACAGCCGCTTGCGGCGACCGATCAGCGCCATCAGCCCGTGGCGGGTGTGGTGATCGTGCTTGTGCACCTTCAGGTGCTCGGTGATATCGGAGATACGCTTGGTCAGCAGCGCGATCTGGGCCTCCGGCGAACCGGTGTCCGTCTCGTGCAGACCGTACTCCGCGAGAATGGTCTTCTTCTGCTCGGTGGTCAGCGCCATGGGGCATCCACTCCTGTTTCTCAGTTCCGCGCACAAGGACCCGGTGACCGCAGCACCCGATATTCGCCGACAGCGCATATCGTGATGATCCGGCCGGATATCCGGGGTGGGCGCCGCCGCGGACCGCAGCAGACCCGACGGGCGACTCTACCCGAGCGGTCACCGCCCGCCCGCGCCGGGCCGGGTTCAGCTCTCGGAACCGAGGATCTTGCGGGTCGCGTCCACATCCCGGCCCATGACCGCGACCAGTTCGTCGACCGAATCGAATTTCCGCATCCCGCGCAGATGGTCCACGAAATCCACGGCCACATGCTGCCCGTAGAGATCGGCCTCGCGGTCCAGGACATAGGCCTCGACCGTCCGGGCCCGGCCGGAGAAGGTGGGGTTGGTACCGACCGAGATCGCGGCCATCACGGGCTCGCCGGGAGTCACGGTGCCGATGGTCGGCCCGGGGCCCAGCACGGTGAACCATCCCGCGTAGACCCCGTCGGCCGGAATGGCGGCATGCATGGGAGGCGCGACATTGGCCGTGGGAAAGCCCAGTGTGCGGCCTCGGCCGTCGCCGCGCACCACCACACCCTCGACCCGGTGCGGGCGGCCCAGCGCCTCGGCGGCGGCGGCCATATCGCCGGCGTCGACACAGGCGCGGATGTAGGTGGACGAGAAGGTGACGGCATGCTCGCCCAGCAAGGTCACGCCGTCGACCTCGAACCCGAACCGGCCGCCGAGTTCGCGCATGGTGTCCACGGTGCCCGCGGCCTTCTTGCCGAAGGTGAAATTGTCGCCGACCACCACTTCGCTGACGTGCAACCGCTCCACGAGCAGGTCGTGCACGTACTCGCCCGGGGTGAGCTTCATGAAGTCGTGGGTGAAGGGCATAACACAGAAGACGTCGACGCCCAGTTCCTCGGCGAGTTCGGCGCGCCGGGTGAGCGTGGTGAGCTGCGCCGGATGGGAACCGGGCCGGATCACCTCCATGGGGTGTGGATCGAAAGTCATCAGCACCGCCGGGACATCACGGGCGGCAGCGGACTTCACCGCCCGGCTGATCAACTGCGCGTGTCCGCGATGAACACCGTCGAACACGCCGATCGTGAGAACGCACCGCCCCCAGTCCGCGGGTACGTCGTCGAGACTTCGCCACCTCTGCACAGACGCCAAGCCTACGCAAACATGCGGCCGTACCGTATTCGGGTGCGACCGGTGTTCGACTGCGCAACGCCCGGGCGAACACCGGGTTTCCCGGAGACGGCGCAATATGCGTACCTCCGCATCCGCTCCGGCCGTGCGCGTCCGCATGCCGGCAACCGCACCCAACCACCCCCCGGACCAGAACCTCGGCCTACCTCCGCATCCGCTCCGGCCGTGCGCGGACTGCGGATGGGCTACGCCCACCAGCGCCATCTAGGTGTATCGCCCCGGAAATGCTTAAGCTCGTGATTGTGCCCGGAAAACGAGATATCGCCACCCGACGGGACCTCGCCGACGCCGGGGAATCGGTCGCTCCGGGACTGTCGTCGGTGGCCCAGGACTATCTGAAAGTCATCTGGACCGCCCAGGAGTGGTCGCAGGAGCGGGTGAGTACCAAACTGCTCGCCGAGCGGATCGGCGTCTCCGCCTCCACGGTCTCGGAGGCCGTGCGCAAATTATCGGACCAGGGCCTGGTCGAGCACGCCCGGTACGGCTCCATCACCCTGACCGAGGACGGCCGCCGCGCCGCCATCGATATGGTGCGCCGGCACCGCTTGATCGAAACCTTCCTGGTGAGCGAGCTGGGTTACGGCTGGGACGAGGTACATGACGAGGCGGAGATCCTCGAACACGCGGTCTCGGATCTGCTGATGGCCCGGATCGACGCGAAACTCGGGTTCCCCGACCGGGATCCACACGGTGACCCGATCCCGTCGGTGGACGGGGCGGTGCCCACGCCGCCCGCGCGCCGGTTGAGCGATTTCGAGGCCGGCGAGTCGGGCCGGGTGGCCCGTATCTCCGATTCCGATCCGGAGATGCTGCGGTATTTCGATTCGGTGGGTATCGCCCTGGACACCGTGATCGTCGTGGTGGAGCGGCGAGATTTCGCGGGCACCATCGCGGTGCGGATCGGGCGCGAGGAGTCCCTGACCGATCTGGGCAGTATCGCCGCCGAGGCCATCTGGCTGCGGGAATGATCCCGGGCCCGCGACCGGAGCGGACGGCCGGGGTGCGCACCTAACGCACCGCCGCGCGACACGCGGGCGACGAGAGGCCGGCCGAACGTATACACCGACGACCCGCACGGCGTGAACCATTGCCGCGGGCGGTGCCGCCGTGCTATTCATATTGTCAACAATCCGACAATTTCCGAGTGGCCTTCCACTCGGCTTCGCACACCCGTCGGTCCGGCGCGCCGCACCGACTGTCCCGGGAGGCGGAACACCATGGCCGAACTTTCCCCGATCCTGAAGCAGGCCACACCGGTCACCGTCGATCACGGCGCCGGCTGCTACCTCTACGATGTCGACGGCCGCCGGTTTCTCGACTTCACCGCCGGTATCGGCGTCACCAGCACCGGCCACTGCCATCCCCGGGTCGTCGCGGCGGCGCAGGAGCAGGTCGGCAAACTGATCCACGGGCAGTACACCACCGTGATGCACCGGCCGATGCTGGAACTGACCGAACGCCTGGGCATCGTGCTGCCCGCGGGCCTCGACTCGGTGTTCTACGCCAACTCCGGCAGCGAAGCCGTCGAAGCGGCGCTGCGGCTGGCCCGCCAGGCCACCGGCCGGCCCAATGTGATCGTCTTCCACGGTGGTTTCCACGGCCGCACCGTCGCCGCCGCCACCATGACCACCTCCGGCACCCGCTTCTCCGCCGGTTTCGGCCCGCTGATGTCGGGCGTACACGTGGCGCCCTTCCCCACCGCCTTCCGGTACGGCTGGACCGAGGCCGAGGCCACCGCCTTCGCGCTGCGCGAACTCGACTACATCTTCGCCACCCTCACCTCCCCCGCGGAGACAGCCGCGTTCATCGTGGAGCCCGTACTCGGCGAGGGCGGCTACATCCCCGGCAACCGCGAGTTCTTCCAGGGCCTGCGCGAACGCGCCGACCGCTACGGCATCCTGTTGATCTTCGACGAGATCCAGACCGGCTTCGGCCGCACCGGAAAGTTCTTCGGCCACCAGCATTTCGACGTCCGCCCCGATGTGATCACCATGGCGAAGGGGCTGGCCAGCGGCTTCCCCATCTCCGGGATCGCCGCTTCGGCAGAACTCATGGGCAAGGCCTGGCCCGGATCGCAGGGCGGCACCTACGGCGGTAACGCCGTGGCCTGTGCGGCCGCCCTGGCCACCCTGGACGTGATCGAATCGGAGGGGTTGGTCGAGAACGCGGCGGTCCGCGGCGACCAGCTGCTGGCCGGTGTGCGCGCGGCCGAAACGAAAGCCGTCGGCGACGTCCGGGGTCTCGGCCTGCTGGTGGGCTCGGAGTTCATCACCCCCGACGGCACCCCGGACCGGGAAACCGCCACCGCCGCACAGCAACTGGCCGCCACCAAGGGCCTGTTGCTACTGACCTGCGGCGCCCATATGAACGTGGTGCGGATGATCCCGCCGCTCATCGTTTCCGAGGCCCAGATCGCCGACGCCCTGACCATCTGGTCCGAGGTCCTCGCCGAACTGGGCAGCTGACCCACCTCGCGAAACCCCCGGCAACGTCGCCGACCCCACCCGTACGACGCCCAGGACGGATCGATGGCCCGCTACCTCACGATCACCCTCACCAAGACCGGACTCACCTGCCGCGCCCGCCTGCTCGACGACGAAGCGCCGCGCACCTGCGCCGCGGTATGGGAGGCCCTCCCCCAGGAAGGGAATGCCTTCCACGCCAAATACGCTCGCAACGAGCTGTACACGCTGGTGCCCCGGATCCCCGGCGCCCCGCACCGGGAGAACCCCACGGTCACCCCGATCCCGGGTGACGTCTGCCTGTTCGACTTCGAACCCTGGGAGATCGGCAATCCCGCCTACGGGTACGAACCGGGGTCGACCGCCCATCACGAACAGGGCGCCACCGATCTCGCCCTGTTCTACGGCCGCAACAACCTGCTCATCAACGGCGATCTGGGCTGGGTGCCCGGCAATGTCTTCGCCACCATCGAGGAGGGACTGCCGGAACTGGCCGCCACCTGCAACACGCTGTGGCTGCACGGCGTCGCCGGGGAAACGCTCGCCTTCGCCCGGGGCTGAAACCCTGCGGGCCCGGTGTCCAGAGCCGCGGGCCGGTCACGGTCGGCGGTCGGGGGAAAGGGTGTCGCCGTACAGTCGGGCGACTCGAAGCCTGATGACCAGCCGATCGTCCTCGACCATGTTCGCGAAGAAGGTGGGCGCATCGTCGGGATTATCGAATTCAGGGAACATGGTGAGCATTTCGCGGCCGGTGGCGTCTCCCGGGATCGTGCTCACCGGCGAGACCTCCGCGGTGCCCTCGGCCACCGCGAAGGTGAGATGGTCCGGGCTGCTCACATAGAGCGCGGCGTACGGGTCCCGGATGAGTTGGCGTACTTTCGCGCGGCCGGCCGTCGAGCCGATCGAAATCGTGCGCGGTGCGGGGTCCCATCGGTAGGCCACGGTCGAGAGGTGCGGATGCCGGTCGCGTTTGTTGGTGGCCAGCGCTCCCATGCGATGGGTGGCGAGAAAACTGTCCAGCCGGTCGGCCGACAGTCGGGTCGGTGACGCGCCTCGACCCGGTTCGTACCGCGCTTGCTCGATATCGGTCATGGTGACCCCTTCGCTGGCGCCCGGATTGTTACTGAAAACATGATCTGTCACCGTCGTTCCGGGTGGAAGAAGGCACATTCGTGTTCCAGAGGCACAGCGATGTTCCAGTGCAGGCCACGGCCGTCGGCGCCGGCGACTCCCGGGACCCGTCCCTGGATCGGGCATGTTCGGTGCTGGAAGTCCTGAACCGGGTCAGCGGCAAATGGGCGATCGGCATCCTGCTCCTGACCACCCGGCGACCAATGCGTTTCACCGAGCTGGAACGCGAGATCGACGGCGTCAGCAGGCGAATGCTCACGCTGACCCTGCGCGCTCTCGAACGTGACGGCCTGCTGACCCGCACGGTCTACCCCACGATCCCACCCAGGACCGAGTACGAGGCGACAGCGATGGCGCGCGAGCTCTATCAGGCCCTGCTGACCCTGACGGACTGGGCCGACCGCTACCACCACACCATCGCCGCGGCACGCCGAACCTACGACGAGCGGACCACGCCCGGGAGCACGTCGACCGGAATACCCTGACCGGCACGCATATCCGTCCTCGGGCGCGATACGAACCGACGCCTCCGACGAGCGCGCCGCACCGTCCGGCAGGCGAGGCGCCCGCCGCACCGGCATCGCGCCGGCGGGGCGACCCCGTCCGCTCAGAGCCCGGCCAGTACCGCCTCCGCGTACCGCCCGATCGCCAGCACCAGGTCGTCGGAGTGCCGGGGTCCTACGATCTGTAGCCCGACCGGCATGCCGTCGCTCGTCCGCCCGGCCGGAATGCTGAGCGCGGGTTGCTGGGTGAGATTGAACGGATATGTGTAGGGCGTCCAATCCGGCCAGTCCGACATATCGCTGCCGGGCGGCACGTCGTGGCCGGCTTCGAACGCCGTGATCGGGACCGTGGGGGTGAGGAGGATGTCGTAGGCGGTGTGGAACGTCCCCATGGTGATCGCCACCTGGGCGGCGACCGCGCGCGCGTCGAGATAGTCGGTCGCGGTGAGGGTTTCACCGTGTTCCCAGACCCGCCGCAGGCCGGGGTCGGCATTCTCGCGCGCACCCGCCGGGAAGTTCGCCAGCATCGCCGCGGCGCCCGCCGCCCACATCACATCGAAGGCGTCGCGCGGATCGGGGAAGCCGGGATCGGCGGCCGAGACGCGCAACCCGGCGGTCTCGAGCGCGTGCACGGCCGCGGACACGATCGCCTCGACCTCCGGATCGGGCCGGATATAGCCCAGCGTCGGCGAATAGGCGGCGGTGACGCCGCGGACATCGCGCTGGATCTGGCCGCGGAACGTGGTCAGCGTGGGCGCGAGCGCGGTGGGATCGCGCGGATCCGGGAGCGCGAGGATATCGAGCAGCAGTGCCGCGTCCTCGACCGTGCGGGTCAGCGGCCCGCCGTGGGCCAGCGGGCCGAACGGGCTGGCCGGGTACAGCGGTATGCGGCCGTGGGTGGGTTTGAATCCGACGATGCCGCAGAACGCGGCCGGGATCCGCACGCTGCCGCCGCCGTCGGTGCCGACCGAGACCGGACCCATTCCGGCGGCGACCGCCGCGGCGCTGCCGCCGGAGGATCCCCCCGCGGTGCGGGTGGGGTCGACGGGGTTGCGGGTGATTCCGGTGAGCGGGCTGTCCGTCACGCCCTTCCAGGCGATCTCCGGTGTGGTCGTCTTACCGACGATCACCATGCCGTCCTCCCGTACCCGGGCGGCGACGGGACTGTCCACCGGCCACGGGCCTTCCGGGCCGATACTCAGGGAGCCGCGCCGGGTGGGCCAGCCCTCGGTGAGGAAGATGTCCTTGATCGAGATGGGTACCCCGTCGAGCAGGCCGCGGACGTGCCCGGACTGCCAGCGGGCCTCGGAATCCTTGGCCTGCACCAGCGCCCGGTCGGGGTCGACGAGGCAGTAGGCGTTGATACCGGGATCGCGGGCGGTGATGGCGGCGAGCACGGCCTCGGTCGCTTCGACCGGGGACAGGATCCCGGCGGCATAGGCCGAGACCAGTTCCACCGCGGTCATCTCGACGGGGTCGGTTGGTCGCGGGGTCTCGGGTCGGCTCATCTGAGGCCCTCCTTCAGCCGGGCACGTACCCGAGCGTTTTGTCGACGACATTGTCCAGCGGACGGCCGGCCGACCAGCGGTCGAAGTTGGCGGCGAACGCGGAGACCATCTCGGCACGCCAGCCGATGAAATCCCCGGAGTTGTGCGGCGTGATCCGCGCGGTGGGCAGGGTCCACAGTGGATGGCCGGACGGTAGCGGTTCCGGGTCCACCACGTCCAGCGCGGCGCCGGCGATTCCGTCCGAACGCAGGGCGGCGACGAGGTCGTCGGTCACCACGAGTTCGCCGCGGCCCACATTGATGAACCGGGCGTGGGGTTTCATGGCGCCGAACGCGCGGGCGTCGAACATATGCCGGGTGCGGTCGGTGAGCGGGGCGATGGCGATCACGTAGTCGGCGCAGGGTAGTTCGGCGTACAGGTCGGTGCTCACGACACCGAAATCCGGATCGTCGTGGCGGGCCCGGCGGCCCACCGCCCGTACCCGCATCCCCGCGGCACGCAGCAGTCCGGCGATGGCCCGGCCGATCGCCCCGGTGCCGACGACGAGCGCGGTGGCGCCCGAGATACGCTCGGATTCACGGTGCCGCCAGACCTGCCGTTGCTGGAGCCGGTGGGAGCCGGTGAGATCCTTGGCGAAATCCAGGATCTGCCCGAGAACGTATTCGGCGATCGCGGTGTCGAAGACGCCCCGGGTATTGGTGACGACCACGTCACTGTCGCGCAGTTCGGGGAACAGCACGGTATCGACACCGGTCGCGGCGACGTGCACCCACCGCAGCCGGTCGGCCGCGGGCCAGGCGTCGGGCAGCGCGTGCGTCTGGAAGTCGTAGACGAAGAGCACCTGCGCGCCGGGCAGCGCGTCCGCCAATCCGGCGGAGTCGGTGTACCGCACCGTGGCCCGCGCACTCACCGGCGCCATGAGGGCCGGATCGGGCGGACGGCCACTGTGCACAACGGTGACAATCGGTCCCGATTCCATATTGACACGATATGGTCACATCGTATGATTGTCAACAATCCGATCGTTCTCGGAGGTCTTCCCGGCTGAGTGCGAGAGGGGCCGCAGTGGAGTTCGATTTTCCTGATATGGAGGGCCCGGTCGCGCAGCGGGGCATCGGTGTCATCGCACCGTTCGACCTGGCGCTCGAGCGCGAACTCTGGCGCTGGGCACCGCTGGAGGTGAGCCTGCACCTGGCGCGGACACCGTACGAACCGGTACCTGTCTCGCTGGCCATGGCCGAACTGGTTTCCGACGCGGTGCATCTGACGGCCGCGACGCGCAATGTGCTGCACGTCGAACCCGAGGTCGTCGCCTACCTGTGCACCTCGGGCAGTTTCATCAAGGGCATCGAGTACGAACGCTCGCTGCGCGACACCATCTGCCGCGCCGGCGCCGCGAACGCCGTCACCACCTCCGGCGCGCTGCTCGAGGCCGTCCGGCATCTCGATATCGGCCGGATCTCGATCATGACCCCCTACGACGAAGTGCTCACCGGAAAACTACGCGATTTCCTCGACGAGGCCGGCTGCACGGTGGTCCGCTCCGAACACCTGGGCCTGGGCGGCGGTATCTGGAAAGTCAACTACCGCACCATCGCCGAACGGATCATCGGCGCCGACGACCCGCAGGCCGAGGCCATTTTCGTCAGCTGCACCAATCTGCCCACCTACGACATCATCGAACCGCTGGAAAAGGCACTGGGTAAGCCGATCCTCACCGCCAACCAGCTCACCATGTGGGCCTGTCTCGGCCGGATGAAACTGCCCATGATGGGCCCCGGCCGATGGCTGCTGGAAGTGTTCTGAGATATGCCGTCCCCCGATAGAGCCCGATTCGAGAACGGAGACCCCATGACGGCACCCACGATCGGTTTCATCTACCCCGACCACGCCGCCGAGGACGACTACCCACGCGCGGAATCGCTGCTCGGCGTCCGCCTGCCGGTGGCCCATATCTACGGCACCGATCTGCACGCGATCCCGGAACTCCTGGATCTGGGCAGCCCGGACAAACTGCGGCACGGGGCAGAGCAGCTCGCCGCACAGCAACCCGGCGCGGTCGTCTGGGCCTGCACCTCCGGCAGTTTCGTCTTCGGCCCGGACGGCGCCCGCGAGCAGGTGCGCGGCCTGGCGGAAGCCGCGGGCGTACCCGCCTCCAGCACCAGCTTCGCGTTCGTCTCGGCGGCCCGAGCGCTCGGCGTGGACCGGGTGGCGGTAGCGGCGAGCTACCCCGACGAGGTCGCCCGGCTGTTCGCCGATTTCCTGGCCGACGCCGGGATCACGGTGGTCGCGTTCCGGAGCGCGGGTATCGAAACCGCGGCGGAGGTCGGCACGCTCACCACCGAACAGGTACTCGAACTCGCCGTCGCCAACGACCACCCCGACGCGCAGGCGCTACTGATCCCCGATACCGCCATGCACACACTCGAGGTACTGCCGAGGCTGGAAGAAGCGCTGGGCAAACCGGTGCTCACCGCGAACCAGGTCACCATCTGGGAAGGATTGCGGCTCATCGGCGCAACCCCGATATCGTCGTCGCTGGGCGCATTGTTCGCGGAAGGATCTGCACATGTCGGTGGTTGATTTCGAACCGGTCGATCAGCGGTCCACCGCCGAAGTGATCGCGGACAAACTGCGCGAGGCGATCGTGCGCGGCGGTCTGGAACCGGGCGCCCAGCTGGGCGAAGCCGATCTGGCCGCGCAGTTCGGGGTCTCCCGGGGGCCGGTCCGGGAAGCCATGCAGCGCCTGGTGTCGGAGGGATTACTGCGCAGTATCCGCAATCGCGGCATCTTCGTCATCGAGCTGACCCTCGCCGATGTCGTCGATATCTACCGTGCCCGCACCGCCATCGAGGGCGGAGCGCTCACCCTCATCCTCGACGGCCGCCGGGAGATCGCCTACGCGGCACTGGCTCCGAGCGTGCAGGTCATGGTCGACCGGGCCGAGGCCGGGGACGCCGCGGGCGTCTCCGACGCCGACCGGCAGTTCCACGAGGCGCTCGTGGCGGCCGCCGGCAGCCCGCGGCTGGTCCGGGCGGCGCGCACGCTGCTGATCGAGACCCGGATGTGCCTGGGCGCCCTGCAGACCACTTACCCGGACCTGGGAGTCCAGGCCCAGGAGCATGTGGCGTTGCGCGAGGCGATCGGGGCGGCCACAGCGCCCCGGATACACCGGCTGCTGCGTGAACATATGGACGACGCGGTCCAGCGGCTACGCGGCCGGTACACCGCCGAACCGATCCCCGGCTGACTCCGGGCGATCAGTCGATCAGCCCCCGCGGGCGCACCACCAGCACCGGCGAGGCACGATTGCCCTTCTCCTGGAGCAGCGCGATCACCTTCTCGTCCGCGGTGCGGGCGGCATATACGCCCGCTGTCCCCACAGGATCCAGCCAGCGCCCGTCCCGCAGTTTCTCCGCCTCGGCGGCGTCGATCGTGCGCTGCGGGAAACACAGGGCCACCGCCGCATCGATATCCAAACCGGGCGGTGGATCCTCGGCCAGTTCCTCCAGCGTGCGCGCGTGCTCCAGCGTGAACGGCCCGACCCGGGTCCGCCGCAATGCGGTCAGATGGCCGCCCACTCCGAGCGCCGCACCCAGATCGCGGGCCAGCGCGCGCACATAGGTGCCCGACGAACAATCGACCACCACATCCAGATCGACCAGGCCCTCGTCCGGAAGGTCGCGACGCGCCAGCACCTCGAACCGGGAGACGGTGACCGGACGCGCCGCGAGTTTCACCTCTTCACCGGCCCGATGCCGGGCGTAGGCACGCTCCCCACCGACCTTGATCGCGCTCACGGTGGCCGGCACCTGCTGGATCTCACCGGTGAGTGTGGCGACCACCCGCGCGATCCCGGCGTCGTCGATGCCGTCGGCCGCCGTGGTGGTGAGCACCTCACCCTCCGCGTCGTCGGTGGTGGTGGACCGGCCCAGGCGGATGGTCGCGGTATAGCTCTTCGTGGTGAGGGTGAGCAGTCCCAGCAGTTTGGTGGCACGTTCCACCCCGAGCACCAGCACCCCGGTCGCCATGGGATCGAGCGTGCCCGCATGCCCGACCTTCTTGGTGCGCAGCAGTTTTCGCGATTTCGCCACGATATCGTGGCTGGTCGGGCCCTCCGGCTTGTCGACGATCAGCAGACCGCCCAGCAGATCCGCCATCAGCTGTACGCGATCGCGGTGACGATGAAACCGCCGGTGATCCGCCAGCGTCCGTCGAAGGAGGTCAGCGGCAGTCCGCCGTCACCGGTCTGCCCGGGTACCAGCAGCTGCGACCGGAAGGCCCCCGAGCCGGTACTGTCGGTGGCCTCGTCCACGGTGAAAGTGATGTGCGCGTCCTCGAAACCGAGCCAGCGGGTGGTGAGCGGGAACCACGCCTTGTAGGTGGCCTCTTTGGCACAGAACAGCAGGCGATCGAGGTGTAACGCGGAATCGCTGGTGCGCAACCATTCCCGTTCGGCGGGCAGGCTCACCGAATCGAGAACTCCTTCGGGCAGGGTGTCATGTGGTTCGGCGTCGATCCCGATCGACCGGTAGCGCATCTTGTGTGCCAGTGCCGCCCCGCGGAAGCCGTCGCAATGGGTGAGGCTGCCCACGATCCCACGCGGCCACACCGGCGCGCCGCGCTCCCCCTTGCCGATCGCCACCGCCGGTTCGCCGAGCTGCGCCAGGGCCTGACGGGCGCAGTGCCGCGCGCCGATGAAGTCACGTCGCCGCTTGTCCACCGATTTCGCGATGAGGTGCTCCTCGGCGGGATGCGGTTTCAGATCCTCCGGATAGTCGAACAACTCGGCGGAGGCGACATCGGCGGGCAGGATTGTCTCGATCATCGTCGCCGAGCCTACTGGGTGCGCACCCGGCGACGCCGGGCACACCGCCTACTGCCCGCGCGCGGCGCTGCCGGGAACCCGGGGGTACGGCCGGGCACCTCAGTCGAGCCCCCGCCGGCGCTGTGCCTTGGCCCGCATCTCCGCCGCGGCGGCCGCCATCTCGGGCGTCACCCGGAAATGGCCGCCCCATTCGTTCAGATCGCCCGGGGCGTACTTCGGGTCGGGCAGGATCTGGCGCAGCAGGTTGTCGGGCTTACCGCGCTTCTGCCATTCCCGCGGATAGCCGAGCGAGACCTCCTCGAACCGGACCCCGTCGTGGAAGGTGGTCCGCGGGATGTGCAGATGCCCGTACACGGCGCAGAGCACGTTGTAGCGGGTGTGCCAGTCGGCGGTCTGCTCGGTCCCGCACCACAGCGCGAACTCCGGGTACCAGAGCATATCCGTGGGCTCGCGCAGCAGCGGGAAATGGTTGATCAGGACCAGCGGGGTGCCCTCGGGCAGATTGTCGAGCCGGCGCCGGGTCGCCCGCAGCCGGGCCTCGCACCAGGCGTCGCGGGTGAGGTAAGGGTCCGGCGACAGCAGGAATTCGTCGGTGGCCACGACATTGCGCTCCCGCGCGATCGCCAATCCCTCGGCCTTGGTGCGGGCGCCCTCGGGCCGGAACGAGTAGTCGTAGAGCAGGAACAGCGGAGCGATGGTCACCGCGCCGCCGTGGGCCTCGGCGCCCGCGCCGGTCCACACCGGGAACGGGTCCTCCGGGGTGAGCACGTCCAGATCCCGGCACATCGAGACCAGGTAGTCGTAGCGCGCCACCCCGTGCATCTGCACCGGGTCCTTGGCGGTGGTCCACAGTTCGTGGTTGCCGGGCACCCAGATCACGGTGGCGAACCGCTCCCGCAGCAGTTTCAACGCCCAGCGGATATCGTCGCTGCGTTCGGCGACATCGCCGGCGACGATCAGCCAGTCCTCCGGGGAATCCGGACGGATGTCCTCGACCACCGGCTTGTTGCCCTGGTGACCGACATGGATATCGCTCACCGCCATCAACTTGGGTATCACCACACCCACCTTCGCATATCGCCTGCGTCGCCCGGCACCTCTGTACCCGGCCACCCGTTCACGACGGGATTTCGGCACCGACACGGATCCAGCGCCCCGAGAGCGCCCGCGCACTCACCGCCGCCAGCCGCAACAGCATGAACGCGATCAGGCCGCACCAGATTCCGCCGATCCCCCAATCGAGGGCCAGCGACAGCCAGATCGCCGGCAGGAAACCGACCAGGGCGGCCCCCAGGGTGGTGGTGCGCAGATAGGCGGCGTCCCCCGCGCCCAGCAGCACCCCGTCCAGCGCGAAGACCACACCGGCCACCGGGATCATGGCCACGAAGTACCACCACACGACGCCGGTCCGGTCCAGAACCGCGGCATCGGTGGTGAACAGCGGCGGAATCAGCACCGCGCCCGCCGCGAAGGCCGCGGCCAGGCCCAGCGCGAACACCTCCGACCAGCCGGTGACCCGGCGGGCCACCGCCCGCGCGCCCGCCGCGTTCCGGGCGCCCAGCGCCGATCCCACCAGCGTCTGCGCCGCGATGGCCAGCGAATCCAGGGTGAGGGCGAGAAAATTCCACAGTTGCAGGACCAGCTGATGTGCCGCCACCGACGCCGCCCCGAACCGGGACGCGACGGCGGCGGCCGAGACGAAACACATCTGGAAGGCGAGACTGCGCACGATCAGATCACGGCCGAGGAGCAGCTGGGCCCGCATCACCGGCAGCCGCGGGGCGAGCGGCACCCGGGCCCGGGCGAGCGCACCCAGGAACAACCCGGCCGTCACCGCCTGACCCACCACGTTGGCCACCGCAGACCCGGGCAGTCCCAGCCGCGGCAGCCCGGCGAGTCCGTGCACCAGCAGCGGACACAGCACCGCCGACAGGCCCAGTCCGAGCACCACATAGGTGAGCGGGCGCCGCGTCTGCTGCACCCCCCGCATCCACCCGTTCCCGGCCATGGACAGCAGGATCAGCGGCACTCCGAACAGGGCGATCCGCAACCAGGCCAGTGCCTCGGCCGCGATCTCCGCGTCCCCCGCGACGGCTCCGGCGATCGGTACCCCGCCCACCTGAACCGCCAGGACGATCACCAGTCCGATACCGCCGGCCAGCCAGCTCGCCTGGACGCCCTCCTCGACCGCTCCCGGCTCGTCCCCCGCCCCGTGCCGCCGCGCCGAGCGAGCGGTCGTCCCGTAGGCGAGGAAGGTCAGCTGCGAACTGACCTGGGCGAGGATAAGGCCACCGACGGCCAATCCGGCGAGCGCCAGCGCCCCCAGCCTGCCCACCACGGCGAGATCGAACAACAGGTAGATCGGCTCGGCCACCAGCACGCCCAGGGTCGGCAGCGCCAGACCCAGGATCCGCCGGGGCCCGGCCTCCACCGCCGGGGCCGGTGGCCCGGTCAACTCCGTGTGCATCGTCGGCTTCCCGTCCGTACTCGCCCCGTGCGAGCGCGCCCGGCGGCCCCGGGTCGCGCCGCGGGGCGCCTTCTCAACTGTCGCGAGCGGCGCGCACCCTGATGGCGCCGCTGGGCGAAGCCCATCCGCAAAACGCGCACGGCCGTAGCGAACGCGGAGGTACGCCTAGCCCAGCGCGGTGCGCAACTGCGCCAGGATGTCCGCCGGCTCACCGTAGGTCGTATATCCGGCCGCGTAGCGATGACCGCCGCCGCCGAGACCCGCGGCCACAGCCGCGACATCGGCGCCGTCACCGGTTCCGGGACCGCTGTCCTTGGACCGCAGCGATACCGTCCAGCGGCGTCGCTCATCGGTCGGCCGGGCCTCTTTGAATACCGCCGCGATCCCGGCCTCCGCGGTCGCGCGCACGATATCGACCACACTTTCGGCCTCTTCCTGCCGCACCTCCGCGAGATCGGTGGCCAGCACGAACGCCGCGACCAGCCCGGTTCCGCCGTGCGCCGCGCGATCGAGCCGGGCCGAGGCGAGCACCGTCGACAACATCTGCAACCACGCGAAGGGATGGGTGTCCATCAGGGTGCGGGTGATGGCGGCGCCGTCGATACCGGTGGCCAGCAACCGTTCGGCCAGCGCGTGGGTCCCGGGGGTCACCCAGCGGAACGACCCGCTGTCGGTGGCCAGCCCGGCGAACAGGCAGTGGGCGATCCCGGCGTCGATCGGCTCGCCCCAGGCGTCCAGTAGGGCCGTGATGACACTGGCGGTGGATACGGCGTCGGGATCGATCAGGTTGATCTCCCCGAACCGGGTGTTGGACCGATGATGGTCGATCACCAGCGTGCGTGACGCCCCGGACAGCCGGTCGGCGAGTGCGCCGAGCCGGCCCGCACTGCCGCAGTCCACCGTGACCAGCAGATCCACCTCGGCCGGCACCTCGCCGGGCGGCACCAGGAAGCGCATCCCCGGCAGGGTACGCAGTCCGGCCGCCGGTTCGGCCGGTTCGGCGAACGACACCCGTACCGGCACGCCGCGGCGATCCAGTACCGCGGCCAGCGCCAAACCACTGCCGAGGGTGTCGGCATCGGGCTGGATATGGCACAGGACGGTTACCGAGCGCGCGCTGTTCAGCGCCCCGACGGCCGCGGTGAAGTCGACCGCGGCACCGGTTGTGGTCATATCGGCCGCGACTCAGTCGTCGTCGCGGGGTGTTTTGTACGGGTCCGCGTCGCCCGCCGGGGTGGCCTCGGCGGCCACCCGGGCGACTTCGTCGTCGGCGGCCCGCGCCCGCGCCAGCAGATTCTCCATCTGCCGCGCCGCGTCCGGCACGGTATCGAGCACGAAGCTGAGCGTGGGAGTGAACTTCACCCCGGTACCCGCACCCACCTTCGACCGCAGCACCCCCTTGGCCTTCTCCAGGCCGGCGGACGCGGCGTCGTAGTCGGGTTCGGCGTCGACGGTTTCACCCATCACCGTGTAGAAGATCGTCGCGTCGTGCAGATCGCCGGTCACCCGCGCATCGGTGACGGTAACGAAACGCAGCCGCGGATCCTTGATTTCGTATTCGATTGCCGTGGCCACGATCGCGGAGATCCGCTTGGCGAGCCGGCGTGCCCTGGCTTGATCCACCATGGCCGCTCCTTTCCCTGTTCAGCGACGGTGGGACGGTCCGCGCGATACTTGCCGCACGGACCGCGGCCACCGCTGATATCACTCGCGGCCGGTCAGTCCTCGGGTCCGAAGACGCGCCGGCGTACTGCCAGCAACTGTAACTCCGGACGTGCCGCGACATGCCGTTCGCATCGATCCAGCACGGCCGTCAGATGGTCCATTCCGGCCGACACCATCGCCACCCCGAGCAGGGTGCGGCGGTATCGGTCGTGTTCCCCCGCCTCGGCAGTGCTCACCCCGAAGCGCTGGAGTTCGGCCAGTATCGGCCGGATCACCGAACGCTTCTCCTTCAACGAGTGCACATCACCCAGCAGGATGTCGAATTCGAGTGCACCCAGGTACACGCAACCTCCCGGTTATCGCGACATTCCGGCCGGCGGGACCGGCCACCGGGCCGGTGCACCGCTGTGCCGATATCGATGGCCGGACCCGGGCGGTGGAAGTCCGCCCGGTCCGTATCAGCTCAGTCGCGCGGCTTCTCGCGCAACTCGTAGGCCTCGATGATGTCGCCTTCCTTGATATCGGAGTAGGTCAGCGTCATACCGCATTCGAAGCCCTCGCGAACCTCGGTGGCATCATCCTTCTCCCGGCGCAGCGAGCTGATCGTCGTGGATTCGGCGATCACCACGTTGTCGCGCAGCAGACGAGCTTTGGCATTGCGTTTGACGCTGCCCGAGGTGACCATGCAGCCGGCGATGAGACCGATCTTCGAGGAGCGGAAGATGGCGCGGATCTCGGCCCGGCCCAGCTCCACCTCTTCGTAGATGGGCTTGAGCATGCCCTTGAGCGCGCTCTCGATCTCGTCGATGGCCTGGTAGATCACCGAGTAGTACCGGATATCCACGCCTTCGCGGTTGGCGAGTTCGGTCGCCTTGCCCTCGGCCCGGACATTGAACCCGATGATGATCGCGTTCGACGCCGACGCCAGGTTCACGTTGGTCTCGGTGACACCACCGACACCGCGGTCGATGACCCGCAGCCGGACCTCGTCGTCGATCTGAATCCCGAGCAGGGCCTCTTCGAGCGCCTCGACGGTACCGGAGTTGTCACCCTTGAGGATGAGGTTCAACTCGCTGGTTTCCTTCAGCGCGGCATCCAGATCTTCCAGGCTGATGCGCTTGCGGCTACGCGCGGCCAGCGCGTTGCGCTTACGCGCATTGCGCCGGTCGGCGATCTGGCGGGCGATACGGTCCTCGTCCACCACCAGCAGGTTGTCACCGGCGCCGGGCACCGAGGTGAAACCGACCACCTGCACCGGCCGCGACGGCAGGGCCGCCTCGACATCAACGCCGTGCTCATCGACCATCCGGCGGACGCGGCCGTAGGCGTCGCCGGCGACGATGGAATCGCCGACCCGCAGCGTGCCGCGCTGGATGAGCACCGTGGCGACCGGGCCGCGACCGCGGTCCAGATGCGCCTCGATGGCCACACCCTGGGCGTCCTGTTCCGGGTTCGCCCGCAGGTCGAGCGCGGCGTCCGCGGTGAGCAGCACGGCCTCCAGCAGGGCGTCGATATTGGTGCCCTGTTTGGCGGAGATGTCGACGAACATGGTGTCGCCGCCGTACTCCTCGGCCACCAGGTTGTATTCGGTCAGCTGCTGCCGGATCTTCTCCGGGTTCGCGCCTTCCTTGTCGATCTTGTTGACCGCCACCACGATCGGCACGTCGGCCGCCTGCGCGTGGTTGATCGCCTCCACCGTCTGCGGCATGACGCCGTCATCGGCGGCGACCACCAGGATCGCGATATCGGTGGCCTTCGCACCGCGGGCACGCATGGCGGTGAACGCCTCGTGACCCGGGGTGTCGATGAAGGTGATGAGCCGGTCGTCGTCGCCCAGATGGGTGAGCACCTGGTAGGCGCCGATGTGCTGGGTGATACCGCCGGCCTCGCCCTCGCGGACATTCGCCTTACGGATGGTGTCCAGCAGTCGGGTCTTACCGTGATCGACGTGGCCCATGACGGTGACCACGGGCGGACGCTGCTCGAGGTCTTCCTCGCCGCCCTCGTCCTCACCGTAGGTCAGGTCGAACGATTCCAGCAGCTCGCGGTCCTCGTCCTCGGGGCTGACCACGTGCACGACGTAGTTCATCTCGCCGCCGAGCAGCTCGAGGGTCTCGTCGTTGACCGACTGGGTCGCGGTGACCATCTCACCCAGGTTGAACAGGGCCTGGACCAAGGCGGCCGGGTTCGCGTCGATCTTCTCCGCGAAATCGGACAGCGACGCGCCGCGAGCGAGGCGGATCACCTCACCGTTGCCACGGGGCAACCGCACGCCGCCGACCGACGGGGCCTGCATCGAATCGTATTCCTGGCGCTTCTGCCGCTTCGACTTGCGACCGCGCCGGGGCGCGCCACCGGGACGGCCGAACGCACCGGCCGCACCGCCACGGCCACCGGGACCGCCCGGCCGGCCACCGCCGCCACCGGGACGACCACGGAAACCGCCACCACCGGCGGGAGCACCGGTACCGGCGGGGGCGCCACCGCCACCACCGCGGTAACCACCGCCGCCGCCGCCACCGGGACGACCACCGCCGCCACCGGGGCCGCCACCGGGACGACCGGGACGACCACCGGCGGCCGGGCCCGGGCGGGCCGAACGCTGCGGCATCGCGCCGGGGGTCGGACGCGGGGGCATGGAGTTGGGGCTCGGACGCGGACCACCGGGGCGGGGACCGCCCTGAGCGGCCGCCGGACGGGCACCGCCGGGGCCGGGACGCGGGGCGTTCTGGCCGGGACGGGGACCGCCCTGCGGGCGCGGACCGCCCTGCGCCGGACCGGGACGCGGGCCGCCCTGGCCCGGGGTCGGGCGGGGGCCCGGCTGCGGACGCGGGGACGGACGCTCACGCTCGGGCGCCGACGAGAACGGGTTGTTGCCGACGCGCGGGGTCTTGGGGCCGGGCTTCGGGCCCGGCCGGGCCGGGCTCTGGCCGGTAGCGGCCGGACGCGGCTGACCGGGACGCGGGGCATTGCCCGCCGGACGCGCGCCGGGGGTGGCCGGTTTGGCCGCGGGGGCCTGGGCCTGGGGACGCTCGGGCTCCCGGGCGGGCGCCGGACCCGGTTTCACCGCGGGGCCGGGACGCGGACCCGCGGGTTTCGGGGCGTTACCGGCGGCCGGAGCCACGGTGGACTCGGCGGTCGGCGCGCTATCGGCCGGACTCGGGGCCGCGGGGATCCGCGGTCCGGGACGCGGGCCGGGCGCCGCGGGTTTAGCCGCACCCGAGGGACCGGGGCGCGCGGTGGTCTTGGATCCGTTGGATCCGGATTTCGCCGGGGCGGATTTCGCCGCGAACGATTCGCGCAGCCGGCGCGCGACGGGTGCCTCCACCGTCGACGACGCAGACTTCACGAACTCGCCCTGCTCCTTGAGCTTCGCGAGTAGTTCTTTACTCGTGACACCGAGTTCTT
Organism: Nocardia rhamnosiphila NBRC 108938; assembly: GCF_000720425.1. GTDB lineage: Bacteria > Actinomycetota > Actinomycetes > Mycobacteriales > Mycobacteriaceae > Nocardia > Nocardia rhamnosiphila. The sequence goes on from NZ_JOAJ01000003.1 coordinate 494,188, forward strand.
TTGCCAACTCGTGCACGCGGGCCTTGCCTGCCACTGCTCTCCTCACTGAGAGGTCGAGCAGTGCCGCCCGCCTGCTGGCGGGGACCCGCACGACCTCGGGTTAACTCCGATGGACGTTCATCGTTGGTACTTCACGGTGTGCTCATGAGTGCTCGTGCCTGTTCTCGAGGTGTTGCTCCACGGCTGAGATATCCAGATGTCCGGACACTCGTAGTGCTCTGCCGATCGCTCGGCGCCGGACCGCTGTGCTCAGACAAGCCGAAAAGGGGTGCAGCCACGCACCCCGCCCGGAAAGTCTGCGCTGTGGATCGGGAACGATCGTGACAGTGTCCGTACCGTCGCCGGTCGAACATCCGCACACCACGATCCTCAGCAGTTCGGGGGCCGGTTCGCGTTTCCGGCAACCGACACACGTTCGCACCGGAGCCACCGGGCGCCGGAGCGCCGCCGACTCATCGCCGCGTTCGCGGTCGGTAACCGAAGACTCGGACCGAACCTCGTACCACTCTACCGCTGACCGCTGCGTGCCCTCCAACCCCGCCCCCGATGACGTCGCGCGGACCGAGTCCACGCGGCGTGTTCGCTGGTCGCGGGTCGCCGGCCGGGCGGACGCCGATTCGGGGTCGGGTGTCACCGGCGATGCGCCTCCGTTCGCACCGCGCCCCCGGCGTCCGGGGCCGCGTCGCTGCGGATATCGATCCGCCAGCCGGTGAGCCGGGCCGCGAGGCGGGCGTTCTGCCCCTCCTTGCCGATGGCCAGCGAGAGCTGGAAATCCGGGACGATCACCCGGGCAGCCCGGGCGTCCGGGTCCACAACTGTGACGGAAACCACTTTCGACGGCGAGAGCGCATTGCCGACGAAGGTCGCCGGATCGTCGGCGTAGTCGATGATGTCGATCTTCTCGCCGGCCAGTTCGCTCATCACATTGCGCACCCGCTGCCCCATCGGACCGATACAGGCGCCCTTGGCGTTCACCCCGGAGACCGTGGAGCGCACCGCGATCTTGGACCGGTGCCCCGCCTCCCGGGCCACCGCCACGATCTCCACCGACCCGTCCGCGATCTCGGGCACCTCCAGCGCGAACAGGCGCCGGACCAGATTGGGATGGGTCCGCGACAGCGTGATCTGCGGGCCACGCGGGCCGCGCGACACCCCCACCACGTAGCACTTGATCCGGTCGCCGTGCTCGTAGCTCTCGCCGGGCACCTGCTCGGCGGACGGGATCAGACCCTCGGTCCCGTGCAACTCGCTACCGATCCGCACCACCACCGTGCCGCGGGCATTGGCGCGCGCGTCACGCTGCACCACGCCGCCGACGATATCGCCCTCATGGGTCGAGAACTCGCCGAAGGATTTCTCGTTCTCCGCGTCCCGCAACCGCTGCAGGACGACCTGACGCGCCGTGGTGGCGGCGATCCGGCCGAAACCCTCGGGGGTGTCGTCCCATTCGGAGATCACATTGCCGTCGGCGTCGAGTTCGGTGGCCAGCACCCGCACGACTCCGGTGCGCTGATTGATCTCGACCCGGGCGTTGGGTTGGTGGCCCTCGGTGTGCTTGTAGGCGGTGAGCAGCGCGGATTCGATCGCGGAGATCACGGTTTCGATCGATATCCCCTTATCCGCCACGATGGCGCGCAGGGCTTCGATTTCGATGTTCATTCCATGGTCCCTTCGGTCGAATCGGACGCGGCGACAGCAGTTCCGGTGGGCTCCGCGGCGTCCACTCCCGCGGGTGGGCGGCCGGCGGCGACGCCCCCGGCGAGTTCGAGTTCGCGCGCATTCGGCGGGGAGAACTCCACCTCCACCACGGCGCGCGCGATATCCACCAGACCGACGCTCGCCAGGCGCGGTCCGGGCTTACCACTCAGTACCAGCGCGATCCGGTCGTCGTCGAGGTCACCGATCCGGGCGGTGAAGCGCGTCGGCAGACCGGGCTCCGGCGGTGCGACGCCCGGTTTCAAGGTGATCTCGGCCTTCCGACCGCGAGCCCGGCGCCAGTGCCGGGGGGCGGTGAGCGGGCGGTCGATTCCGGGAGTGGTCACCTCGAGCAGGTACCGGGCGGCCTCGAATTCGTCGTCCGCGTCGTCCAGGCAAGCCGACACCTGCGCGCTGAGTTCGGCGATGGTGTCCAGATCGGCGCTGCGGTCACTGTCCACGATAACCCGTACCCGGGTCTGTCCCGCCGCGGTCGAAACCTCGACACCCTCGAGATCGAATCCTCGACCGGCGACGAGTCCGGCGACGAGCCGGCTCACCCTCTCCTCGGTCGGCATGGGCATATGGGCAGCTCCTGGTTCAGTTGTCACGCGGACGGAAATGTTCTGTGCCGGTGACCTAGCGTAACGCGCCCGGAGAAGGTAAAGGACCAGCGGTCGGCGGTAAGTCCGCGCGGTGGTGCCCGCAGCCGGAGGGCGCCTCCGGTCTGGCACGATGGTCCGGTGACCGAGCGCGTTACCGACCGGCCCGCGGCCGGGTGTCCCCGCGGCCCCTCCCCCGACCGGGCGGGCAGCGCCCGCCGGATGAATCGCCGTACCGCGCTACGGGTCGCGGGCGGCGGCACGGTCGGATTGTTCGCCGTCGGCGCCCTGGTCGCCTGCGCGGAAGATCCGATCACCGAGCCGGATGTGCTGGTCGCCCAAGAATTCTCGGCACGCAGCGATGCCGCGGCGGCCACCGCCGCCATCGCGATCGAACCGCAGCGCACGGACGCGCTCACCGTCATCGCCGCGGAACGCACCGCGCACGCGGCGGCGCTGCGCACCGAGATCGATCGGGCGATCGGCGTCTACGGCGACGGGACGACCCCCGCCGTACGCACCCCGGCGCCCACCACGACGGCGGCCCCGGACGCGCCGCCGAGTATCGCCGCGCTGCGCGATCAGCTGACGTCCTCGCAGCGGGCCGCGTCCGATCTCGCCGTCACCCAGTCCGGCTACCGGGCGGGGCTGCTCGCCTCGATCAGCGCCGCCTGCGCGGTCCAGGTGGGGGTGCTGCTGGTATGAGCGGAAAGGAACAGCAGGCGCTGCGCGACGCCCTCGAGGCCGAATACGCGGCGGTCTACGCCTACGGCCTGATCGCCGCCCATTCGAGCCCGGAGCTGCGGCGCACGGTCAACGAGCACACCGCCGCGCACCGCGCCCGCCGGGACGGCACCGTCGATCTCCTCACCGGCGACGGGGCCGCCGCGCCACCTCCCGAGCCCGCCTACACGGTGCCCGTCGAGGTCACCGACCCGGCGTCGGCCGCGCGGCTGGCCGTGGTGGTGGAAACCGATACGGCCGTGGCCTGGCGCGCGGTGATCGAACACGCCGGTACCGAGCTCATCCGGCGCACCGGCCTGGAAGCGCTCACCGAATCGGCCGGGCGGCGAGCCGTCTGGCAGGCGGCGGCCGGTATCACCCCGGCGACCACCGCGTTCCCCGGACAGCCCTGATCCGGCTCCGGATCAGGGCGGTGCCCATTCCGTGCGGTTGGTCGAGTTCGACCGATCGGACCGGGGCCGGGGGAAGACCGTCTCCTCCTTGCTGCCGCGGCCACGCGACCAGGGCGCGCTGCCTCGCGGTGGGCGTTCCTGCGGGGTGAGGGATCCCAGCCCGCCCGGCATGCCGGGAGCGTAGGGCATCGACGAGCCCGTCCCCGAGTTCCACGGCGTGGACCCGGGCGTATGACCGGATGCCTGCTCCGTTCCCGCGGGAGTCCACGGGGTGTGCCCGGCCGCCGCGGTGATCGGGTCGCCCGGCGGCACCGCGGCGTCGGTCCGGGGCGGGTCGTCCGCGGCAGGGACCGGCGTCGCCGACGGCTGCCCCGCGGCCGGTGGGCCGGGGGCGGTCTCGGGTGATTCCGGGGTGGTGCCCGGGAGCGGGTGCGCCCGGGCCGCCGCGTGCGGTGTCGGCTCCGGGTCCGGGTCCGGCCGGTCGCCTACCGCGCCACCAGTGGTCGTGGGTGCCGTGGATTCCGGGGAAGCGTCGGCCGTCGGCCGGTCGGCGGAACCCGGGTCGTGATCGGCCGCACCGGTCACGGTGGACTTCTCCCCCGGGACGGGACGGTCCGCGGGTGGCGGGAGTTCCCCGGGGGGCGGAGATTCCGCGGGCGGCGGGAGTGTTGCGGGCGGCGGGAGTTCCGCGTCGCCGGGCGCGGTGGAGGCGGCGATATCGGCCGGCCCGAGATGCTGCGCGGCCGCCGTATCCGCCTGCACCAGTAAGGCGATCGTCTGCGCACCTCCGGCCGCGTCCCGCACGCCGCGTCGCATCGCCTCGCCGGCGTGCCCCCCGACCGCCCCGAGCCTGGTGGCCAGCTCTCCGGTGACGGAGTCCACGGACGCACCGTCCTCGGTCATCGCCACCGCCTCGTCTCACCCTGGGGCCGGCCGTCGCGACAGGGGCCGCTGTACCGTGCACGAAACCTCACGCCGCCGAGGCCGGATCGACTCGTCCCCCCGACTGTGGGCCCGGACACCCCGCGACATCTGACACGTAACCACCGCCACTCCCGGCTGCTACCACCGGGAGTGGGAAGGCATGCTCGGGAGCGTGATTCGGCTGCCGGAAGCACCCGGGCCGCCGGCGCGGCGGCACCTCGCTACGAGTACGACGCGACTCCGACCGGACCGGTACCCAGGCACACCGTCGATCCGGGGGTCCCGTTCCGGATGATCAGTGCCGAGCCGCTGCCGACGATCCGCACGTACACGGTGTTCAGGCCGGCCCGGACCGGCGCCTCGACCCGGTCACCGCGTTCCAGACCCACGGTGAGAGTCGCGTCGCGATCGGCGAAATAGTTGAGCTGGGCGGTCCACTCGTGTGCGATCATGGGGCCGTCGAGGGGGACCCGGACCGGGAGATCCCCACCGATCCGGTAACCGCAGCCCGGTTCCGGACCGGGCGGAATTCCGCGGTTCCACCAGACCCGGGCGTCGGCGAATTCGCCGGAGTCGGTGATCATGCGCAGGCGGCCCGTGGCGACGGCGAAGGCGCCGGGCGGAGCGATCGACGAGAGCACCCGGCTCGCCTCGTTCTCGGGATAGGCCGTCGGATTCAGCACGGTCCACGGCACCTCCTGGGCGAGCAGCGGCGCCCCGTCCCACTGCGCGAACTCCGATTTCAGCGTGGTCACATACGCTTTCGTCGGACCCTCGGACCAGCTGCGGGTGAATGTGTAGGTCGACCAGAGGCTGCTCAACGCGAATACCGCCACCACGACGACCGCGGGAAGGGGCCCGCGCCACCGGCTGTCTCCCGTCGCGTGTCCACGCGGGGCGCCACCCGTCGCGCGACCACGGACGAAGGCCCGCAAGATCAGGGCGCCCGCGGCGGTGAGTACCACCGCGGCATCGGCCAGATAGCGCAGCGACATCATGAGTTCGTCGACGGTATTGGGCCCCGCCCGCATCAGGACCACCGGAATCTGCACCGCGGGTACATAGGCCACCGCTGCCACCCACACCGGCCAGACCACGCGCCGGGCGCGTACGGTCAGCAGTATTCCGGCGGCCAGCAGCGCCCACGCCGCCCAGACCGCCCAGCCGGGGGCGACCGCCCACGGCGCCGACGGCACCCACCGCTCCCAGCCCCACGGCCCGCCCAGCAGCGCGGTCACCACTCCGGCCCAGGCCGCCCGGGGCAGCATATGGGCCAGGTCGGCGGAGCCGCCCTCGCCGCGGGAAAGCCCGACTGCCGCCAGATAGAACACCGCCCACAGCGCGAGGACCACCGCGGCCCCGGCCCACAGCCCCGCGCCGCGTCGCAGTACCTCCGGCACGGCCGGACGGCGCCCGTCGACGTAGCGCCGCAGCAGGACCACGGCGAAGGCCACGAACGGCACCACGACCGCCTTTTCGAAGAACAGCAGCCCCACCGTCGTGACCAGTACTCCGGAGATCGCGTACCGGCGCCGGCCGGTACGGTCCAGCAGCACCGCGTCGCCCACCACCCAGGCAAGCGCGAACTGCAGGGGGAGAGCGTTCAGCGCCGCCGACCACCAGGCGAAGGCCGGCAGGGTCAGGGGGGAGAACAGATAGAACGCCAGGGGGATCAGCAGCGCCCGGCGCCGCCCGAGTAGCACCAGCAGCATGCGCAGCACCGCCAGCGAGGCCGCCAGCTGGCCGGCCAGCAGCACTGCCGCCGTCACCCCCCAGTTCAGCGGCGCGAGGGTGGTGACCAGCCAGGACACCGCGAAGGCCAGCGGCATGAAATGGCCGTCGTGATCGTGCAGCAGCAGATCACCGGACAGCAGCGGCAGGGTCCCGGCCCGGCCGGCCAGAATCAGATCGTCCCAGTAGAAGTATCCGTGCGCGGTCACCCCCGCACGAACCGCGAGTTGTGCCGCGATGAGCCCGGCCGCCACCCACAGCACGGTGACGCCGGGGGCCCGCAGTCGGTTCGCCAGCACGGCCCGCGCATGCGCCGGGAACGCCGCCGGGCTCCGGATAGACGTTCGCTCCGGTGTGAGTGCCGGAGCGGTTCCCATGTCGACCCACCCTACAAGCGACCCGGCCGGAGCACCGTGGCATCGGTGCTCCGGCCGGGTCGGCGACGGTTTTCCACGGCGGGTCCTACTTGTCGGCCTCGGCGTTCGGCTCGGCGTCCACGCCGAGGTCGTACTCGCTCAGATCCACGGCATCGGTGCGTTCGTCTCCGATATCCAGCAGTTGCGCGACGGCGTCGGAATCACCGTGCGCGGCCCGTTCGCGCAATTCGGTCAGGTTCGGCTCGCGATGGCCGGACCGTTCGGGCTCATACATACAGCGCACCTTCCCTGGAGGTTCGGCGCCGAGCCAGCGGCTCGTACGCTCCGGCATCCGAGCTTAGGTGCGTTGCCGGATCGCCGCCGAATCCGCAGGAAGATCCCCCCGGGTCAGCCGAGAGCCCTGAGCCCCGGGCCGGTGTACAACGGCAGGTCACCGGTGGTTCGGATACCCGGTTCGGCGGCCACGACCGCGGGTATGGCATTGACCACCCGGCCCACACCGGCCAGGATCGCCGCGTAGTTGTGGTCGCCGTGCCGGCTGGACGGGCAGATGTCCACCGCGTAGGAGGGCTCGCCGGTGATCTCCACCCGGTAGGAGCCGCCGGGCTGCGCCGGCCGCGCCCAATCCGGTCGCAGATCATCGCGCAGACGGGTGATGTGCTCGACCACGATGGCGGGGCGACCGGCCACATGGCCGGTGATCTCGAACCGCAGCGCGGCCTGCGTGCCCGCGGGCACCTCACCCACCGCGACCCGGAAGCTCTCCGGGGCGGGTTCCCGTTCGTAGGTTTCGGTGATCTCGTCGATCTGCACGCCGAGCCCGGCCGCGAGCGCCCGCATCCCCGCGCCCCACGCGATACCCAGCACACCCGGTTGCAACAGCATCGGGGTCGTGTCGAGCGGCGTGCCGAACCCCATGACGTCGAACATGACCGTGGAGCCGTCGTAGGTGGCGTAGTCCGCCAGTTCCAGGCAGCGCACCTGCTCGACCTGCCGGCAGGTGGAGGCGAGTGCGAACGGGATCAGGTCGTTGACGAATCCCGGGTCGACCCCGTTGACGAAAAGACTCGTGCCACCGGCGGTGGCGGCCGCCTCCACCTCGGCGAAGAATTTCGCCGGCAGCGTCCCCCACGGATACATCAGCAGCCCGGGCGCGGTGCCCACGACGTTCACCCCGGCGGCGAGGATGCGGCGGATATCGGCCATCGCCTCGACCAGCCGGGTATCGCCCATGGCGCAGTACACCGCGCAGTCCGGGCGGGTGGTTAGCAGCTCGTCGAGGTCGCCGACCGCCGTGATCCCGGTACCGGCGCCCAGCCCCGCCAGTTCCCCCGCGTCGATACCGATCTTGGCCGGGTCGGACACCCATACCCCGACGAGTTCGAAGCGTTCGTCGGTGATGAGCTGGGTGAGGGCGATCCGCCCGGCGTTACCGGTGCCGATGAGGACGACGCGTTGGGCCATTGATTCTCCTAGATCCGGGGATCGCGGCGGCGAAACCACTGTTCAGCCGCCGCCTGCCAACCGAGCACGGCTCTGGACCAGTGTCTAGAACGTGTTCCAGTTTCATGGTAGCGTCACCGCCATGGGACGTGTAGACGGCAAAGTTGCCCTGATCAGTGGCGGCGCCCGGGGCATGGGCGCCGCCCACGCGAAACTGCTCGCGGCCGAGGGCGCGCAGGTTGTCATCGGCGATGTTCTCCACGACGAGGGCAAAGCGCTGGCCGACGAGATCGGCGCCGTCGCGCGTTATGTCCCGCTGGACGTCACCGAGCCCGAGCAGTGGGATACGGCCGTCGCGACGGCCGTCACCGAATTCGGCAAACTCGACGTACTGGTGAACAATGCCGGGATCGTCAACGGCGCCCCGCTGCAGAAGCTGTCTCTGGAGAAGTTCCGCGCGGTCCTCGACGTCAACCTGGTCGGCACCTTCCTGGGTATGCGCGCCGCCGTCGAACCCATGATCGCCGCCGGGGGCGGGTCGATCATCAATGTCTCCTCTGTCGAAGGTCTACGCGGCGCGCCCTTCGCGCACGGCTACGTGGCGTCGAAGTGGGGCGTGCGCGGGCTGGCGAAATCCGCCGCGCTGGAATTGGCCCCGCACAAGATCCGTGTCAATTCGGTCCACCCCGGCCTCATCCGCACGCCGATGACCGAGAACATCCCCGACGATCTGGTGACCATCCCGCTGGGCCGTCCCGCCGAATCCGATGAGGTCGCGACCTTCATCCTCTTCCTGGCCAGCGACGAATCCTCCTACGCGACGGGCAGCGAGTTCGTGGTGGACGGCGGATTGGTCACCGGAGTCCCGCACAAGTAACGCCGAACGGGCGACACCCACCCGGCCGGTGCTGTTCGCGGGCATCGAAAAATGTCACGGCCCGGGATGCTTCGAGCATCCCGGGCCGCATCGATTCCCGAGCAGGTGCCTGCCGGGCAGGCTGCGCGGGACCGCCCAGCGCGGGAGGGTTCCGATGGCCGGGCGCCGTAACCGGATTCAGTTCCCGGAAACCCCTCGCCGCGTACAACGACCGAGCGGCCCCGGCGGATGGACCCGGCCGCCTCGGCCTGCCGCACCGCGCCCGGTCGCGACTCCGCCCCGGCCGAACCCGGCGCCACACCCGCCTCGGACGCTCAGCTCCCGGACGGCGCGGGATGCGGCCATCCGGGCGTACGGCGGGTGACCAGCGACCCGCCTCGTATCACCCGGACCCGGCCTTCTTCCGCCGTCTCCGCGGCCGGCTCCCGCGCGCCCTCCGGACACACCACGCCGTGCCGTATCCCGTGGGCCGTATGTACTCCCAGCGCGAAATCGCGAGCGAATCGCACCAGACCACGCATCATCCGCCGCATACCGACCTCCACTACACAGATCTGTAAAGTCCGTCGTCCTATACGATAGGTACACAGACCTGTGAAGGCAAGGGAGGTGCGCATGACCGGCACGACGGACAGGGCGGAACCGACGCTCACTCCGGCCGCCCGGCGCATCCTGGACACCGCCGCCGAGCTGTTCTACTCGCGCGGCATCCATGCCGTCGGCGTCGATACGATCGCCGCCGAATCCGGCGTCACCAAACGCACCCTGTACGACCGCTTCGGTTCCAAGGACGGCCTGCTGGTCACCTATCTCGAAGATCGCGATCGGCGCTGGCGCGCCCGGATCGACGACCACCTGGCCGGGCACACCGATCCGATCCGGCGGCTCCTGGTGCCCTTCGACGTCCTGCCCGAATGGCTGCCCGGCAACAGCCGTGGATGCGGCTTCATCAACGCCTTCGCCGAACTGCCCGAACCCGACCACCCGGGCCGGCGGGTGATCGTCGACGAGAAGACGTGGTTACGCGACCTGTTCCGGGAGTTGGCCGCGGCGGCGGGGGCCGCGGACCCGGACCGGCTCGCGGTGCAGCTGCTGAGCCTGCACGAGGGCGCGATCATCAGCTTTTCCATCACCGGCGAGCAGACCGCCGCGGCCGCTACGCGGGCGGCCGCACTCCAGCTCGCCGAGCAGGCCACGCAACGCCGACCCGCTCGGCGAGGAAGCGACGGCTCAGCCGCGGACCCGGGCGAGCACCGCCTCGACCGCTGATTCGGCGGGAACGTCCTGGGTCTCCCCGGTGAACCGGTCGCGCAGCTCCACCCTGCCCTCGGCCCAGCCCCGGCCGATCACCAGTACGTAGGGCATACCGAGCAGTTCGGCATCCTTGAACTTCACTCCGGGCGAGGCGGTGCGATCGTCGAAGAGGATGTCCAGGCCCTGCGCGTTCAGTGCGGACACCACCTCTTCGGCCCCGGCCCGGGCCGCCTCGTCCTTGTTGGCGATCACCACGTGCACGTCGTACGGCGCGACCTCGGACGGCCAGCGCAGACCCTTGTCGTCGTGCTGCTGTTCGGCGATGACCGCCACCATGCGCGAGACTCCGATCCCGTAGGACCCCATCACGAGCCGCACCGGTTTACCGTTCTCCCCCAGCACATCGACCTCGAAAGCGTCGGTGTACTTGTCACCGAGCTGGAAGATGTGGCCGATCTCGATACCGCGCGCCGAGACCAGCGGGCCACGGCCGTCGGGCGACATATCCCCGTCACGCACCTGCGCGGCCTCGATGGTGCCGTCCGGGGTGAAATCACGGCCGGACACCAGGCCGACGACATGTTTGCCGGGCGCGTCGGCGCCGGTGATCCAGGAGGTCCCGGTGACCACCCGGGGGTCGACCAGGTAGCGGATACCGTTGGCCTGCAGTCCCTTCGGGCCGATATAGCCCTTCACCAGGAAGGGGTTGGCGGCGAAATCGGCGTCGGTGAGCAGTTCCACCTCGGCCGGTTCGACCGACGCGCCGAGACGCTTGTCGTCGACCTCGCGATCGCCGGGCACGCCGATACCGACGATTTCGGTCTTCCCATCGGGATGCCGCAGTTTCACCATGACGTTCTTCAGGGTGTCCGCGGCGGTGACCGGGCGACCGTAGCGCTCGGCAATTCCCGCACCGTTCGCCCAGTCCACCAGCGTCGCGATGGTCGGGGTATCGGGGGTGTCGTGGACCTGCGCCGCGGGCTGCCCCTCGAGGGGCAGCGGCTCGGGCGCGGGAGTGACCACGGCCTCCACATTCGCGGCGTACCCGGATTCCCGGCACACCACATAGGTGTCCTCGCCGACCGGGCTGTCGGCCAGGAACTCCTCGGAGGCACTGCCGCCCATGGCGCCGGAGGTCGCGGCGACGATCACATACTTCACGCCGAGCCGATCGAAGATGCGCTGGTAGGCCTCGCGGTGCGCGGTGTAGCTGGCCTTCAGCCCGTCCTCGTCCAGGTCGAAGGAATAGGAGTCCTTCATGATGAATTCGCGGCCGCGCAGGATGCCGGCCCGGGGCCGTTCCTCGTCGCGGTACTTGGCCTGGATCTGGTACAGGGTGACCGGCAGATCCTTATAGGAGTTGTATTCACCCTTCACGGTGAGGGTGAACAGTTCCTCATGGGTGGGGCCGAGCAGATAGTCGGCGCCCTTGCGGTCCTGGAGCCGGAACAGGGCGTCACCGTATTCGGTCCAGCGGTTCGTGGCCTCGTAGGGGTCACGCGGCAGCAGCGCCGGTAGCGAGATCTCCTGCGCGCCGATGGCGTTCATCTCCTCGCGCACCACCTCCTCCACCTTGTGCAGCACCCGCAGGCCCAGCGGCAGCCACGAGTACACACCCGGCGCGATCCGGCGCACATAGCCGGCGCGCACCAGCAGCTTGTGGCTGGGCACCTCGGCGTCGGCGGGATCGTCGCGCAACGTACGGAGGAACAGTCGGGAGAGGCGGGTGATCACGGTTGCCCAGCGTAGCCCCTGTGCGCCCGCCGGCCACATTCGATTACCGGTGGTGGGCGCCGTGCGCTCGGCGCGGGCGCCGCGCCCCGGATCCGTCCAGCCGGGGCCGGCGGGCGCGCGGGGCGGCGGCCGGTACCGTTACCGGTCGTGCTGGTGCTGCTCCCCCCTTCCGAAACCAAATCCGACGGCGGTTCCGGCGGCCCGCTGGATCTGTCGGCGCTGGCCTTCGACTCGCTCACCGAAGTCCGTGCGCAGCTGGTCGGCGACCTGGTCGCACTGGCCGGTGACCCGGACGCCGCCCGGGCCGCCCTCGGGCTCGGTAAGAACTCCGAGGCCGAGCTGGCCCGCAATGCCGCGGTGCGCACCTCCCCCACCCGGCCGGCGCTGGAACGCTATACCGGCGTCCTGTACGACGCGCTGGCGGCGAGTTCCTTCACCCGGACCCAACGCGCGAAAGCGCTCGCCCGGATCGCGGTCGGCTCGGCGCTTTTCGGCGCGGTGCGGGCCGGCGATCCCATCCCCGCGTACCGGCTGTCGGGCGGCTCGAAACTGCCGGGCCGACCGACCCTGTCCACGGTCTGGCGTGACCACCTGGGCCCGGCCCTGCGCGACGCGGCCGGCGACGAACTCGTGGTGGACCTGCGTTCGGGTACCTACCAGCAGCTCGGCCGGGTACCGGGCGCGGTCACCGCGACGGTGCTCACCGAGCACGCGGACGGATCACGCACGGTGGTCAGCCACTTCAACAAGCACCACAAGGGTCTGCTGGCCCGGGCCCTGGTGCTCACCCGCGCCGAACCCGGGGATATCCGTGCGGTCGCCCGGGTCGCGGACAAAGCCGGACTGCGCACCGAGATCGCCTCCGATACCGAGCTGGTCGTCCTCACCTGATCCGGGGCCCGGAACCTCCGGCGGGCGGCTGCGGACCGCACCGCACCGGGCCGTAGGCTCGAGCCTTGTGCCGAACACGTCAGCCGATACCGACAACCTGTCCGCCGGGGACTCGAACTACCTGGTGGGACTCGATCTGAACGGACGCCGGGTCGTCGTCGTGGGCGGGGGCAGCGTGGCACAGCGCCGGTTGGGCCTGCTCATCGCCGCCGGCGCCGTCGTCGAGGTGATCACCCGGGAGGCCACCCCCGCGGTCGAGGCGATGGCCACCGCGGGCCAGATCACGCTCACCCTGCGCGATTACGCCGACGGTGACCTCGACGGCGCCTGGTACGCCATCGCCTGCACCGACGGGCCCGAGACCAACGCCGCCGTCGTCACCGAAGCCACCCGGCGCCGGATCTTCTGCGTCCGCGCCGATCACGCGCAGTCCGGGACGGCGGTCACCCCGGCGACCGCCCGCTACGACGGGATGACGCTGGGTGTGCTGGCCGGCGGCAGGCATCGGCGCTCGGCCGCGGTCCGGACGGCGCTGCTGGAAGCGCTGCAATCGGGTGTGGTCACCGACGACGCGACCCCCATGGCCCCCGGAGTCGCCCTGGTCGGTGGCGGGCCCGGCGACCCCGATCTGATCACCGTGCGCGGCCGCCGGCTCCTGGCCCGGGCCGATCTGGTGGTGGCCGACCGCCTGGCCCCGCCGGAGTTGCTGGCCGAGCTGGGCCCGGATGTCGAAGTGGTGGACGCCGCCAAGATCCCGTACGGGCGCTCGATGGCGCAGGACGCGATCAACCGGGCCCTGGTGGACGGCGCCCGGGCGGGCAAATTCGTGGTCCGGCTCAAGGGCGGTGATCCGTATGTGTTCGGGCGCGGTTACGAGGAGCTCGAGGCCTGTGTCGACGCCGGAGTGCCGGTGACGGTGGTGCCGGGAGTCACCAGCCCGATCTCGGTGCCGGCAGCCGCGGGCATCCCGGTCACCCATCGCGGTGTCACCCATGAATTCGTAGTGGTCAGTGGCCATATTCCACCGGACCACCCGGATTCGCTGGTCGACTGGCCGGCACTGGCCCGGCTGCGCGGCACCCTCGTCCTGATGATGGCGGTGGAGCGGATCGAACAGTTCGCGGCGGCCCTGCGCGCGGGTGGCCGCCCCGCCGAGACCCCGGCGACGGTGATCCAGGAAGGCACCCTGCGTGGCCAGCGGGTACTGCGGGCCACCCTCGCCGATGTGGCCGAACGCGTCCGCGCCGAAGGTATCCGGCCGCCCGCGATCATTGTGATCGGGCCCACGGCCGGGTTCAGCGCCGCGCCGGTAGCGGCCGGCGACGGTCGGTTACAGTGACCCACTGTGCTCGATAACCCCCCAGCTATCAAATATCCGGTGACGAAACGAGCCTTCGGCCTCGCCATTCTCGTACTCAGCGGGTTACAGCTGATGGTGGTGCTGGACGGCACTGTGGTGATCCTGGCGCTGCCGCGGCTGCAGGAGGAAATGGGCCTGTCCAGTTCGGGCAGCGCGTGGACCATCACCGCCTACGGGCTGCCGTTCGCCGGCCTGATGCTGCTCGGCGGCCGGATCGGCGATTCGTTCGGACGCCGGCGCATGTTCGTCCTCGGTGTGGGCCTGTTCACGCTGGCCTCCATGCTGTGCGGGCTGGCGCAGGGCGAGCAGATGCTCATCGCCGCGCGCGCCTTCCAGGGCACCGGCGCCGCACTCGCCGCGCCCACCGCCTTCGCGCTGGTCGCCAGCACCTTCGCCCCGGGCAGGGTGCGCAACCAGGCCTTCGCCATCTTCGGCTCGATGGTCGCGCTGGGCTCGGTCGGCGGACTGGTGATCGGCGGGGCGCTCACCGAGGCCAGCTGGCGGTGGATCTTCCTGATCAATGTGCCGATCGGCGTGCTCATCGTGATCGGCGCGCTGGTCGCGCTCCGCGATACCCACCATCAGCGGCTGACTCTGGACGTGCGCGGCGCGTTCCTCGGCACCCTGGCGTGCGCTCTGATCGTCTGGGGCGCCACCGAGGGACCGGAACTCGGCTGGGGTGACCCGCTGGTCTACGGCACCCTGATCGCGGGCGCGGTGCTGCTACCGGTTTTCGTCTTCGCGGAACGGCACGTGGACAACCCCCTGCTGCCGTGGACGCTGTTCGACAGCCGCGACCGCGTCGCCACCTTCGTGGTGATCCTGCTCGCCAGCGGCGTACTGGGCGCCACCACGTATTTCGCCGGATTGTTCGTACAGAACGTCGTCGGTTACAGCCCGCTGGTCGCCGGGATCTCGTTCATCCCGTTCACCGTCGGCGTCGGCCTCGGCAGCGCGGTGGCCACCCGGCTGGCCCTGCACATCGCGCCCCGGTGGCTGCTGGTCGGCGCGGCGGTGGTGCTGATGGCCGGTCTCGGCTACGGCTCGACGCTGGACGCGGACGTCGGCTACTGGTCCACCCTGCTGCCGCTGTTCTCGGTGATCGGTTTCGGGATCGGTATCGCCATGGTGCTCATCCCGCTGTGTGTGCTGGTCGGGGTGCCGCCGGACGAGATCGGCCCACTGTCGGCGATCGGCCAGATGTTCCTGAATCTGGGCACCCCCATCGCCATCGGCGTGCTCACCCCGCTGGCCGCCTCCCGGACCCTGTCCGAGGGCGGGACCATCAAGAAACCGGCCGAGATGACAGCGGCGGAGATCACCGCGCTCGGTGACGGCTACACCCTGGCCCTGCTGGTGGCCGCGATCGGCGGGCTGCTGGTGGGCCTGATCGCGCTGACCCTGCGTTACACCGCGGAAGAGGTGGCCCGGGCCCAGCACGCCCAGGACGAAGCCCAGGCGGCCTGACCCCGGCAACGACGCGTCACAGCCGCCCGGTGATCTTGGTCGGGGTGATCCGCACCGCCACCCGGGGGCCGTCGTCCACCGAGGCCGGATTGAACTCGGCGTACGGCTTGCCGGTGTACTTGATCGACATCCGGTCGCCGACCAGCATGTCGGGGTCCGGGGTGAGGGTGGCGGTACCGCGGATCTCGGCGTAGACGTACGGGTTGTCCGGCGGCGCGATCAGAACCGAGATGCGCGGATCACGGGCCAGATTCCTGCCCTGGACGCGGTCGGTCGTCGTGGAGTAGAGCAACTCGTCGCCGTCCCGGTCGATCCAGGTGACGGTCAGATGCGGGTGGCCGTCGCGGCCGATGGTGGCCACGGTCACAAACAGTTTGGCATCGTCGATGTACTTCTTGACGGTGTCGGGCAACGAGATAGCGCTCATGATCACCAGCAACCCGAGTCCGCGCGGGTTCATTCCGGCTCAGCCCGGTGGGTCCGCCGTCAGTTCGGCCAGCAGCAGCGCCATCAGCCCCGACTCCTGGGTCTGCGCGGTGATCATCTCCCGGGCCACCTGTTTCACCACCCCCTCGGTGAGCAGCGCGTCGGCCACCCGGGCCATGGCGATACCGCCCTCGTGATGGCGCTGCATCAATTGCAGGAACAGGATCGCGGCAGTACGGCCCCGCGCGGCCGACAGGCTGTCGAGTTCGGCCTGCGTGGCCATCCCCGGCATCGCGGCCGCCGCCGGGTCGTGGGCGGCGTGCTGATCGTGGGTCCGCGCGGGCATCCAGCCCATCGGCTCCGCGCCCGCGGCCGGCGCTCCGGCCAGCCGCAACCAGCCCAGCAGGGTGCCGATCTCGGAGAGCTGGGTGTCCTCGATCTGCCGGGCCAGACCGTGCACCGCGGGGGCGACGCCGGGATCGAGTCGCTGCACCATCACCAGTGCCTGATGGTGATGGGCGGCCATATCCTGGACGAATCCGATCTCCGTGGCGGACAGCACCTCCGGTGCCGCCGGGTCGTCGATGAACAGCGGGCGCAGCGCCGCCCCCAGCACCAGGAGCAGTCCCGCCGCCACCAGCACGGCGATCGCGTCGCGTAAACGCCTCACGCGGGCCTCCCGGTCCGCCGGGCCGGGGATGATTCCGCCGCCGCGCCCCACCGCCCGCGGTCGCGCCGGCACAGCGTCACGCTCATCGTCGTCCTCCCACCCGGCCGAGCGGCTCGCCCCGGCCATCGAAGGAATTATGGTCGGCCGGCCGCACCCGGGGAGCGATTCGCGATGTTCCGGCGGACCGATGATCCGCCGAATCGGCACCGCCCGAGACTGAAACACGTTACAGTCTCCCGCACGCGGGCGGCCCGGTGGTGTGTCAGCCGAGACCGGGCGGTCTCCGCGCCGAGGCCGGATGGCGTCAGGAGGACGACGATGCCCGACGATGTGAACCCCACCGAACATATGCGGCTCACCACCAGCGAACGCGATCTGGACGCGCTGGCGGGCCAACTCTCCGAGTGGTTACGGGACCGGGTCGGAGCCGACGGACCGCCGGTCATCAGTGATCTGCAGCGGCCGCTGTCCGGCGGCCTGTCCAGCGCCTCGGTGCTCTTCGACGCGCACTGGAAATCCGGCGACCGTACCGAAGGGGGCGCCTTCGTCGCGCGGATGATCCCGGAGGAGGGCGCGTTCCCGGTCTTCGAGAAATACGATCTGGAACTGCAGTACCGGGTCATCACCGAAATCGCCGCCGCCACCGATGTCCCGGTACCACGGTTGCGCTGGCTGGAAACCGGGAGCGCGGCCTGCGGTGCGCCGTTCTTCGTGATGGACCGGGTACCCGGCCGCATCCCGGGCGACAATCCGCCCTACGTATTCGCGGGCTGGCTCTACGACGCGACCATCACCGAGCGGGCCGAACTCACCCGCAACACCCTCGACGTCCTGGCCCGGATCCACGCGCTGCCCGAACCGGCGCGACGGTTCCCCGAACTCGACGGGCCGGGCCCGGCGCTGCGCCGCCATATCGAAGCGGACCGGGCCTGGTACCACTGGGCGCTGGCCGGCGACGGCTACGAGATCCCGCTCATCGAGCGCGCTTTCGACTGGCTGGACCAGAACTTCCCGGACGATCCCGGACCCGATGTGCTCAGCTGGGGTGATGCCCGGCCCGGCAATATCATCTACGAAGGGTTCTCACCGGTCGCCGTATTGGACTGGGAGATGGCCGCACTGGGCCCGCGCGAACTCGATCTGGCCTGGATGATCTTCCTGCACCGCTTCTTCCAGGACATCGCCACCGGATTCGGCTTCCCCGGCCTCCCCGATTTCCTGCGCCGCGACGAGGTCGTCGAACACTACGAGAAGGTCAGCGGCCACACCGTCACGAATCTGGACTTCTACCTCACCTATGCCGCGCTGCGGCACGCGATCGTCATGGCCCGGATCAAACGCCGGATGATCCATATGGGCGAGGACACCGTCCCGGCGGAGCGTGACGACTACATCATGCACCGCGCCACCCTGGAAGCCCTGCTCGACGGCACCTACGGATGGGACTGACATGAGCGAAACCACCGCCCACACCCCGGCCACCGCACCGGGGCCCCTGGACGAGTACCCGATCCACCAGGCACCGCTGCCCATCGCCCGGGCCGCGACCAGCGACCGGAACTTCTACGACCGCAGCTATTTCAACGCGCACAACCGCGACGGCGCGATCATGCTGGTGACCGGATTCGGGGTCTACCCGAATCTCGGTGTCACCGACGCCTACGCCGCGGTACGCCGCGGCGACGAGATCACCTCCGTGCGGTTCTCCGACGCCCGCAGCGACCGGGACCTGGATATGGCGGTCGGCGGTTACCGGATCGAAGTGGTCGAACCGCTGCGCCGCATCCGGGTGGTCTGCGAACACGAGGACCTGGGTCTCGACCTCACCTGGACCGGCGCCTTCCCCGCCGTGCAGGAGCAGCCGCACGTCATGCTGGCCGGTAACCGTCCGACCCTCGACGCCTCCCGCTTCGCCCAGGTCGGTTCGTGGGCGGGCACGCTCGCGATCGGCGGCGAGGACATCACCGTGGACCCGGCGATCTGGACCGGCACCCGGGACCGCTCCTGGGGTATCCGGCCCGTCGGCGAGGCCGAACCGCCGGGCCGGGCAGCCGCCGAAGGTGCCGGTGGGTTCTGGTGGCTGTACGTGCCGCTGCGATTCGACGATTTCGCGGTGGTGGTGATCATCCAGGAGAACCCCGACGGCTACCGCACCCTCAACGACGCGGTCCGGGTGTTCCCGGACGGATCGGTGGAACAGCTGGGCTGGCCGCGGATCACCATCGACTACCGGTCGGGAACCCGCCATCCCGAGAGCGCGAGCCTGGAACTGCGGACCCCCGACGGGAAACCGCTGACCATCGATATCCGCACCGTCACCGGGATACCGCTGCACATCGGCTGCGGTTACGGCGGCGACCCGGACTGGCAGCACGGGCAGTGGAAGGGCCGCGACTGGTCGTGGGCCAACAGCTACGACCTCACCGATCCGGCGATCGCCGGGCGGATACCGTGGGGTGTCACCGACCACATCGCGCACGCCCGCTGCGGGGACGCCGAGGGTTGGGGACTGTTCGAACACGCGAGCGTCGGCCGGCACGACCCCACCGGTTTCGCGGATCTGCTGTCGGTGGCGCCTTAGCAAGTGCTACAGCCCGGCCCGGGGGTGCGGGTCACCTCGAGGTCCTGAACCCCGGGCGTGGTCAGCCGCGCGCGGCGGTCGCGGCGACCACCACGCCCCCGACCACCTGTCGCGGCACGAGCAAGGGCCCGGTACCGGCCAGCAGCGCCGCGGCCTCGGCCACACCGGGAATTCCCAACGCGGCGGCCACCCGCTCCGACGGGTTCGGCACCGGCACCCGCGCCAACCGCTCGACGGAATAGCCGTACAGCGGCACGCCCAGTACAGCGGCGGCCTCGCGGAGGCCCGGCTCGCCGGCCCGGCTATCCAGGGCCGCCAGGCAGGCTATCGGCTGCCCGGGAAACACTTCCGCCAGCACCGCGAGAATTCGCTCGGCCGACGGATCCGGGCGCAGGCCGAGACCGACCGCGAGTTCTCCCGGGTACGGCGCGGCCCGCGGTGCGGGGCCGGCTTCCAACCGCCGGTCTCCGCCGGTCACCACCGTGCCGGCACGGCGGGGCGGGTGCGCTGATGGGCGCGTGCGGCGGCGACGAACCGGCGCACCGCGCCCGGGTTTCCGGCCGGGTGGGTGTGCAGGTAGGACGCGTGCACCCGGTGCACGAGCGCACCCTCACGCACCTGTTCCCCGGTGGTACGCCATCCCCAGGCGGGCGGGGCACCGCCGGGTTCCACCAGCCGGGTCCGATGGAATTCGTGCCCGCGTACCCGCTCACCGGTCCGCCAGAGCACGGAATCGGCCAGCGCCACCGCCTCTCGGTAGCCCAGGGTCAGGCGGGGCCCGAACTCGGCGACCGCGTCGATCAGGCCCGCCATCGGATGACCGTCCAGGGATCGGGTGAGGTACAGCAGCCCGGCGCATTCGGCGTGGATCGGCAGCCCCGCCCGGGCCCGCTCCGCCACCGCGGCGCGCAGTCCGGTATTGGCCGCCAACGCCCCCGCGTGCTCCTCCGGGAATCCGCCCGGCAACACCAGCCCCGCGGCCTCGGCCGGCAGGGTGTCGTGCAGCGGGTCGATCACGGCGACCCGGGCGCCCGCGGCGGTGAGCAGTTCCCGGTGTTCGGCATAGCCGAAGGTGAAGGCGGGGCCACCGGCTACCGCGATCACCGGATCCGGTCCCTCCGGCGGCGCCACATCGTCCGCGAGTTCCCGGACCGCATCCCAACTCGGCCCGGGCTCCGGCGCGGCGGCCAACGCCGCGACCGCGGCGAGATCGATATGGCGCGCGGCCAGATCGGTCATCGCGTCCACCGCGCGCCTCGCCGCGAGGCCGTGTTCCACCGCCGGGATGAGGCCCAGATGCCGGGACGGGACCTCGAGTTCGGCCAGCCGGGGCAGCGCGCCGAGCACCGGCAGGCCCACCCGGTCGCAGGCGGCGCGCAGCACCTGCTCGTGCCGGGCACTGCCGACCCGGTTGAGCACCACCCCGCCCAGCCGCACCCCGGAGTCGAAGGTGGCGAACCCGTGCAGTAGCGCTGCCAGGCTCTGGCTGTGCCCACGCGCGTCCACGACCAGGATCACCGGCAGGCCCAGCAGGCTCGCCACCTGGGCGGTGGAGCCTTCCGCGACGGGATCGGCGGCCTGTTCGTCGATCCGTCCGTCGAACAGGCCCATCACCCCTTCCACCACCGCGATATCGCAGTCGCGGGCACCGTGGCGGTAGAGCGGGGCGATCCGGTCGTGCCCGACCAGCACCGGATCCAGGTTACGACCGGGGCGTTCGGCGGCGAGGCCGTGATAGCCGGGATCGATGTAGTCGGGCCCCACCTTGAAGGGGGCCACCCGGCGGCCCGCACGGCGCAGCGCACCGATGAGACCGGTGGCGACAGTGGTCTTCCCGCTGCCGGAGGCCGGCGCGGCGAGCACTATCCCCGGGGCGGCGCTCATCGCACGGCATTCCCGGCCGAGCGGTACCGGCGGCCTGCGCACCGGATCCCGGCACCCCGGGACCCGCTCACCATTCGATACCCCGTTGCCCCTTGCGACCCGCGTCCATGGGGTGGCGCACCTTGGTCATCTCGGTCACCAGATCCGCCGCCTCCACCAGTTCCGGCGGCGCGTCCCGGCCGGTGATGACGACGTGCTGGTGGCCCGGACGCGCGCGCAGGGTGTCGACGACCTCGGCCACATCCACCCACCCCCATTTCAGCGGGTAGGTGAATTCGTCGAGCACATAGAACCGGTGCTCCTCGGCACGCAGCCGCCGCGCGATCTCCTGCCAGCCGCCCAGCGCCGCGGCCGCGTGATCGGTTTCGCTGCCCTGCTTACGAGTCCACGACCAGCCCTCGCCCATCTTGTGCCACTGCACCGGCGCGCCCACCCCGGTCTCGCCGTGCAGCCGGCCGAGTTCGCGGAAAGCCGCTTCCTCCCCGACCTTCCACTTGGCGCTCTTGACGAACTGGAACACCGCCACATCGAAACCCTGGTTCCAGGCCCGCAACGCCATCCCGAAGGCGGCGGTGGACTTACCTTTGCCCGGACCGGTGTGCACGGCGAGCACCGGCTGATTACGGCGCTGCCGGGTGGTCAGTCCGTCGTCGGGTACTTGCTCGGGCACCCCTTTGGGCATGGGTTCTCCTGATCTGGTTCGGGTTTCGTGCTTGTCCGGTGCGGGCCGGGTCCGGGCTCACGCGGCGCGTGCGCCGCCGGAGGCGCCCGCGCGGACCACCTCGGCCACCGAGGCGCCGGTCAGTTCGCCGAGCCGGACGGCCGTACCGCCCAGCGCGGCCGCCAGTTCGGCGGCCAGCCCCAGCCGGACCATGCCGCGTTCGCAGTCGACGACAACGGAGGTGACGCCGTCACGCGCGAGCCGGGTGGCCGCCGCGCGGGCCCGCGCCACCGGATCGGTCCCGCCGGTGGCACGGCCGTCGGTGAGCAGCACCAGCATCGGCCGGCGCTGCGGGTCGCGGACGCGTTCCCGGTAGACCACCTCGCGTGCCGTGCGCAACCCCGCGGCCAGCGGAGTCTTCCCGCCAGTACGCAACCCGGTCAGGCGGCGGACGGCGATATCGATCGAGGAGGTGGGCGGCAGTACCAGTTCTGCCTCGCTGCCGCGCACCGAGATCACCGCGACCTTGTCGCGGCGCTGATAGGCGTCGCGCAGCAGGGTCACCACCGCGCCGGTCACCGCGGACAGCCGGTCGCGGGCGGCCATGGAACCGGAGGTGTCGACCACGAAGAGCACCAGGTTGCCCTCGCGTCCCTCGCGGTACGCCCCGCGCAGATCACCGGGTGCGAGCACCAGTGGCCCGGTGCGCCGGCCGCGCGCCCGCTGATGCGGCGCCGCGGCCCGCAGGGTGCCCAGTAGATGCAGGCCGCCGGTGGGCTCGGGGGTCGTGTTCACCACGCGGCCCTGCCGGGTCTGCGCCCGGGACCGCCGGCCGGGCGCTCCTTCGCCCACACCCGGTACCTCCCAGCGCGGCGGCCGGACCGGTGCCGCGACCGGCGCGCTCGCCTGCCCGGTCCCGCCGGCGCCACCTGGGTTGCCGGAGTTCTCATTCGTCTCGGTGTCCGCACCGGGCGCCTCGGCGCCGCCACCGGGACCGTCCGGGTCGTCGTCGGGATCGACGGGGCCACGAGGCCCCTGCGCCTCGTCGTCGGCCGGTGCGTTCTGCTGATCGCCGGCCTGCTCGGCCGCGTCGCGCATGGCGTCGTCGAGCTGTTCGGGGGTGATCCCGGGTTCGTCGAACGGGTCCCGCCGCCGCCGGTGCGGCAGCGCCAGTTCGGCGGCGACGCGCACATCGTCGGCGGTGACACTGCCGCGCCCGCACCAGGCGGCATGGGCGGCGGCGGTGCGGGCCACCACCAGATCCGCCCGCATACCGTCGACGTCGAAGGAGGCGCAGACCGCGGCGATCCGCCGCAGCTCCACATCGTCGAGCGCGACCTCGGGCAGCCGGTCGCGGGCGGTGAGGACGCGGTCGGCGATCTCGGCGTCCGCGGCGGCGTAGGCGGCCGCGAAACCGTTGGGATCGGCCTCGTAGTCGAGACGGCGACGGACCACGGACATCCGGACGTCCACGTCCCGGGAGGCGGTCACATCCACGGTCAGGCCGAATCGGTCGAGCAGCTGCGGCCGCAGCTCGCCCTCCTCCGGGTTCATGGTGCCGACCAGGACGAACCGGGCCGGATGGGAATGCGAGACGCCGTCGCGTTCGATGTGCACCCGGCCCATGGCCGCCGCGTCCAGCAGCACATCCACCAGGTGGTCGTGCAGCAGGTTGACCTCGTCCACGTACAGCACCCCGTGATGGGCGGCGGCGAGCAGGCCGGGCCGGAACGCCTGTTCGCCGTCGCGCAGGACCCGCTCCAGATCGAGGGAGCCGACGACCCGGTCCTCGGTGGCGCCGACCGGGAGTTCCACCAGCCGCGCCGGGCGGGCGCCCGATTCATCGACCACCGGCGGCAGCAGCCGCGCCAGGGCCCGCACCACCGTGGACTTCGCGGTTCCCTTCTCGCCGCGCACGAGTACGCCACCGATACCGGGATGCACAGCGCACAGGATCAGCGCGAGCTGCAACCGCTCCTGTCCGACCACCGCGGAGAACGGGAACCCGGACTCACCGCCGTCCACGGCGGGGGCGATCGGTCGGGATGCGGGCCGGGCGGTTTCGGTGGAGGACACGGCCCCACTCTAAAACGTGCCGCCGCCCGGCCCGGCCCTCCCCTGCCCGAGACGGGCGGAAGGGCCCGATCGCTATCCCTTGCGCATCGGTACGTGCGCGACGCCGTCCTCGATGAACTCCGCGCCGTCGACCTCGAAACCGTGTTTGGTGTAGAGATCGATCAGGTAGGTCTGAGCGTTGAGCCGGACGGTGTGCGATCCGGTCTCGGCGAGGGCGGCCTGCAGCAGCCGGGTGGTGTATCCGTGCCCGCGGGCCTCGACCGCGGTACACAACCGCCCGATCCGGAAGGATTTGACGCCGTCCTCGTGCTCTTCGAGCAGGCGCAGGGTGGCGATGACCTCGCCCTCGTCGTCGAGCCACAGATGCCGGGTCTCCGGCAGCAGGTCCTGTCCGTCCAGCTCCGGGTACGCGCACTTCTGCTCGACCACGAACACTTCGACCCGCAGCTTCAGCAACTCGTACAGGGTGGGGGTATCGAGATCCTGCGCCCATGACCGGCGGAGTGCAACCGTTGACATCATCGCGCCTTGCTATCACACCTCGGCGCCGGATGCACGCGAATGCCCCGGGCACACCGCGGCGCGCGGCCACGACACGCATGGCCCGCGGGGTTACCACCCCGCGGGCCGGCGCGCGCAATGTCGTCCGGATCAGACCCCGGCAGCGACCCCGGCGCGCGTATCGGACCGGTTGAGCTGCAATGCCTTACCCGTCCAGTCCCACACCTCGCCGAACAGGCGCTGGTTCTCCGACAGTTTCACGCCCAGCGACGGGACCATTTCCTTCAGCTTGGGCGTCCACTGCTCGTACTCGGCCGGGAAGCAGCGTTCCAGGACGTCCAGCATGGCGGTGACACAGGTGGAGGCACCGGGCGAGGCACCCAGCAGGCCCGCGATGGAACCGTCCTGCGCCGCGATGACGGCGGTACCCAGTTCGAGGACACCGCCGACGCCCTTACGGCGGATCACCTGCACTCGCTGGCCGGCCGTGATGAGTTCCCAGTCCCGGCCCTCGGCGCGCGGAATGAACTCCTCCATGGTGTACACCCGGCCGGACTGCGATTTCATCAGCTCGGTGACCAGGTATTTGACCAGACTCAACTCGGTGACGCCCACGCCGAGCATCGGTGCCAGGTTGCCGGGCTTGATCGATTTGAACAGGTCGGCATTGCTGCCGTCCTTGAGGAACTTGGGGGTCCAGCCGGCATAGGGGCCGAACAGCAGGCCGGGCTTGCCCTTGATGACGCGGGTGTCCAGATGCGGCACCGACATCGGCGGCGCACCGACGGCCGCCTTGCCGTACACCTTGGCTCCGTGCTTCGCGATCAGTTCGGGATTGGTACACCGCAGGAACTGACCCGAGACCGGGAATCCCGCGAAACCGCGGATCTCCTTGATCCCCGCCTTCTGCAGCAGCGGCAGCGCCCCGCCGCCGGCCCCGACGAAGACGAACTTGCTGATCAGCGTGCGAGTGCGCCCGGTCCGGGTGTTGCGCACCGTGACCTTCCAGCTGCCGTCCTTCTGCTTGGACAGGTTACGAACCTCGTTACCGAAGCCGATCTCCCCGCCACTGGCACCGATATGGGCGAGCAGCTCCTTGGTGAGCGAACCGAAATCGATATCGGTGCCGCCGTCGGACCAGTTGAGGGCGACGGGGTCGGAGAAATCGCGGCCGCGGGCCATCAGCGGCAGCCGGCGGGCGAACTCGTCGGAGCTGTCGATGTACTCCATCCCGGCGAACAGCGGATGCCGGGAGAGCGCCTCGTACCGCTTGCGCAGGTACTCCACATCGGCGGCGCCGTGCACGAAGCTCACGTGCGGGATGGGGTTGATGAAGCGGGAGGGATCGCTCAGGATCCCGTTCTCCACCGCGTAGGCCCAGAACTGGCGGGAGACCTGGAACCGCTCGTTGATATCGACGGCCTTGCCGATATCGACCGAACCGTCCGGCTTCTGCGGGCTGTAATTGAGCTCACACAGGGCCGAATGTCCGGTACCGGCGTTGTTCCACGGATCACTGCTCTCGGCGGCGGCGGCGTCCAGCCGTTCGAACACCGAGATCGACCAGTCCGGCTGCAGCTGACGCAGCAGCGCGCCGAGCGTGGCGCTCATGATGCCGGCACCGATGAGGACTACATCGGTCTTTTCAGTCTGGGCAGCGTTCGGCACGGGTGTTCGACTTCCTTGTCCTGATGCGCGGGGCGCACATCCGTGGGATGCGGCCCGCTGGGGCACGGGCGCTTGTGCAGTTGTGTACGGGTCGCGATGGTGAGCCCTCCGGGCTCGGCCGAATGTAGGTTACCCGTCGTTCACTATTGCCAATTGTGCACCTCGACACGCGCGGAATCCGCAGCCAGGGCGGCGATTGTGACGTAGATTCCTCCTCTCCGTCACCTTCGGGCCTGCCATTGCTACTCATGGGTCGCCTAGATTGGAAGCCGTGACGAACGATTCCGCGGCCGGTATCGGCGCCCTCGGCCGGACCGCCGACTGGCAGCCGGATGTCCTCGGTGACGGGTACGAATACCGCACCCTGGAGCTCGGGCCGGATCCCGACGGCGAGGGGGATATCGTCGCCACCCTGGTCCGGCATCTGCCCCCGGCCGATGCGGCGACCACCGCCGACGCGGTGCTGTACGTGCACGGCTTCACCGACTATTTCTTCCAGCGGCACGTCGCCGAGCACTTCACCGCCCGCGGGCATCGTTTCTACGCGCTGGACCTGCGCAAATGTGGCCGATCGCTACAGTCCGGCCAGACCCCCCACTTCATCAGCGACCTCGCCCTCTACGACCGGGAACTCGATGATTCGCTCCGGCTGATCGCCACCGAGACCGAGGCGAACGTGCTGGTGGTGGCGCATTCGACCGGCGGTCTGGTGACCTCGCTGTGGCTGGACCGGCGGCAACGCGCCGGGGGCACGGCGGCCGCCGGTATCAGCGGACTGGTGCTGAACAGTCCGTGGTTCGACCTGCAGGGCCCGGCCTATGTGCGCACCGTGGGCACGCAACTCATCAACACGGTGGGCCGTTTCCGGGCGAAGTCGGCGCTGCCGCTCGGTAAATCCAGCGCCTACGGCGACAGCTTGCACCACAGCGTGGCCGGAGAATGGGACTACGACCTGGACTGGAAGCCGCGGCACGGTTTCCCGGTGCGGGCCGGTTGGTTGCGCGCGATCCGGCTGGGTCAGGCGCGGCTGCACCGCGGCCTGGATATCGGCGTGCCCGCGCTGCTGCTGCGATCCAAGCTCACCGAATTCGCCCGCGAATACGGGCCCGCGGTGGACATCGCGGACGCGGTCCTCGACGTCGCGCAGATCCAGCGCTGGGCGGGCTGCCTGGGCGACCGCACCAATATCGTCCCGATCGACGGCGCCCGCCACGATGTGTTCCTGTCCGCCGCGGGCCCACGGACCGAGGCCTTCCGGGAACTGGACAACTGGCTCGACTGGCTGGCCGCGCGGCCGGCCTGAGTCACCACATACTGGTCCGCAGCACGATCTCGGTCGCGAACTCCTGATCGGCTTCGGTGGCGACATTGTCGACGTCGATCCCGACCACCCGGAACTCGCCGTACACATGGCGGCCGGAACTATCGGCCACCGGACGCGGCAGCCGTTTGGTCACCAGCACGGTGGTGGGCAGCTCGACCGCCGGACAGCCGGCGTCGAGCACCGCCCCGTCCTCGTCGGGTACGGCCGGATGCCCGCGATCGGCGACCACCAGGCTCACGAAGCGGCCGAAACCCCTCGCGCAGACTTCCCATGCCACGCTGGCGCCGGTGCCCCGGCCGGCCACATTGGCCCAGGGCACGCCGATCTCGTCGAGGGCCGCGTACACCCCGGCGGTGTCGAGCCCCTCGGCCGTTTCGAACACGATGGTCCGCAGATCGGAACTGTGCAGACGTGCGCACACCCGGTCGTAGACGTCCGGGGGATCACCGGAATCGGGGAGCAGCAGCACGCTGTGCTGGGTCACCGGCCCGTCCACCCGCACCGTCCAGTCCCGGTCACCGACCGCGATGCGCCGAGATTCCATGCCGGTTGACGCTACACCGCCCACCCCCGCCATGGGGTCGACCGGGTCGACCGCGCCGAGATCGTGACGCCGGATCCGCCGCCGCGATCAGCCCGCGCCCGACAACGCTTCCAGGGTGGATCCGACACTCGGCAGCCCGGCGGGGACACCCTCGGCGAGGAGCCGGTCGAGTCCGGCGATATCGAGATGCGCGGACACCAGATCGGCGAGCAGGTCCAGTTGCGCGGCCCGCACCGCGGCCACCCGGGTGCCGGGAGCCACCGTGAACCCGGCGCGCCCGGCACACCGGGCGACCTCGGTGAGCCAGCCCCGCCGGAATTCGTCGGATTCCAGCAGCCCGTGCAGATGGGTGCCCCAGACCGCGCCCCGCGCCCCGCCCTCCGGGACGCGCTCCCCGGTCACCGGGCCGGCGCCGTCCGCCGCCTCCGCCCAGCCGGTGACGTACAGCCACGGCTGCTCGGCGCTACGCCGGACCCGGCCGTGATGGATCTCGTATCCGACCGCGGTCGTCTCCCCTGCCGCACCCTGTGCGCCGGCCGCGGTCGTCCGGCGCAGCACCTTCTGCCGGCCGAATTCGATATCCATATCGAGCAGTCCCAGCCCGGCGACCTCCCCCGTGCCCGATTCCACGGTGTCCACGATCCGGCGGCCCAGCATCTGGTAACCCCCGCAGATGCCGAGGATCGGCCCGCCCACCGCGGCCCGGCGGAGCAGCGCCTCGGCGATACCGGTACGCCGCAGCCAGGCCAGATCATCCACGGTGGCCTTGCTCCCGGGCAGGATGACCAGGTCGGCGTCCACCAGCGCCGACGGGTCGCTCACCCAGCGCACCGTGACGCCGGGCTCGCAGGCCAGCGCCTCCACATCGGTCGAATTCGATATCCGCGGTAAGCGCACGGCGGCGACGGTGAGCCATTCGCTGCCGATCGGGGCGGCGGGGCGCCCCACCGCGGCACCGGCGACGGTCCCCAGCGAATCCTCGGCGTCGATCCACAGCTCGTCGCAGTACGGCAGCACCCCGAGCGTCGGGCGCCCGGTACGCGCGGTCAGCTGGTCCAGGCCCGGCCGTAGCAGGTCCACATCGCCACGGAACTTGTTGATCACGAATCCGGCGATCAGCCGTTGATCTTCGGGTTCCAGTACCGCGAGCGTGCCGAAGAGATGCGCCAGTACCCCGCCCCGGTCGATATCGCCGACCACGAGCACCGGCAGCTCCGCGGCCCGGGCCAGACCCATATTCGCCAGATCCGTGGCACGCAGGTTGATCTCGGCGGGCGAGCCCGCCCCCTCACAGATCACCACATCGAACTCCGCGCGCAGCGCGGCGAGTTCGGCCGCCACGACCTCCCGCAACCGGGTGCGATGGGTGAAATAGTCCGCGGCGCCTACCGTATCCACCACCCGGCCGCGCACCACCAGCTGGGAACGCCGGTCGCTGCCGGGTTTCAGCAGGATCGGATTGAACCGCACGCTCGGTTCCAGCCCGCACGCCCGGGCCTGCAGTGCCTGGGCCCGGCCGATCTCCCCGCCGTCCAGGGTGACCACGGAGTTGTTCGACATGTTCTGCGCCTTGAACGGCGCCACCCGCACACCACGCCGCCGCAGCATCCGGCAGATACCGGCGACCACCACGCTCTTGCCCGCGTCGGAGGTCGTCCCGGCGATCAGCAGCGCCCCGCCGGGCCGGCTCACGGCAGAGTGAGGATTTCGGCGCCGGTCTCGGTGACCACCAGGGTGTGCTCGAACTGGGCCGTCCACTTGCGGTCCTTGGTGACCACGGTCCAGCCGTCGTCCCAGATCTCGTAGTCGATACCGCCCAGGTTGATCATGGGTTCGATGGTGAACGTCATTCCCGGTTCGATCACCGATTCGACGGCGGGCTGGTCGTAGTGCAGGATCACCAGGCCACTGTGGAAGGTCGGCCCGACCCCGTGCCCGGTGAAATCCCGGACGACGCCGTAGCCGAAACGGTTCGCGTAGGACTCGATCACCCGGCCGATCACGTTCAGCGCCCGCCCGGGACGCACCGCCTTGATAGCCCGCGCGGTCGCCTCTTCGGTGCGCTCGACCAGCAGTTTCACCTCTTCGTCGACCTCACCGGCGAGAAAAGTGGCGTTGGTGTCGCCGTGCACGCCGTGGATATAGGCGGTGACATCGATATTGACGATGTCACCGTCCTGAACCACGGTGCTGTCGGGGATACCGTGGCAGATCACCTCGTTGAGCGAGGTGCAGCACGATTTCGGAAAGCCTTTGTACCCGAGCGTCGACGGGTAGGCGCCGTGATCGCACATGTATTCGTGGGCGATCCGGTCGAGCTCGTCGGTGGTGACGCCCGGGGCGACCGCCTTACCCGCCTCGGCCAGCGCCCGGGCGGCGATCTGCCCGGCGATCCGCATCTTCTCGATGGTCTCGGGGGTCTGTACCCAGGGCTCGGACCCCTCCTCGGCCGTTTTCTTCCAGACGTACTCCGGCCGTTCGATCCCACGCGGGACCTCACGGATGGGAGTGGGGGTTCCTGGAAGCAGCGGCTGGCGGGTACGCACGGACATGCGCTCCAGAGTAGTCGGCGCAGGCCGGGCGGTCGCCGGGAACGGTCCCGGACGGTGCCGCCCGCCCCGCGTCGGGCTCGGGCTCAGCGGATGCGGCCGCCCGTACGGACCTCGAACGCGACCCGGTCGCCCCGATAGAGAGCGGCGACCCGTTCGATCGGACGGCCCTGGGTGTCCATCCCGCGGCGTACCACCCGGATCAGCGGTACCGCGGGCCGGCAGCCCAGCAGACCGGCTTCCCGGGGCGCGGCGAGCACGGTCTCGATACGTTCGGTGGCGCCGCCGTATTCGACACCGGAACTGCCGATCGTCGCCGACAGCGAGCCGAGCGGATCGAAACCCGCGCGCAGCCAGCCGAAACGGTCCAGCGAGAGATCGATACGTTCCAGCGCAATCGGTTCGCCGTCGGCGTGCAGCAGGCGTTCCAGCGTCATGATCGGGGTGTGCAGCGGAAGTTCCAGGTCCCGGGCGATCTCGGCGTCGGCCTCGGTGTCCTCCCAGGAGAGCAGACTGCGCACCACCCCGGAACCGTCCTCGACGGTGGGTTCGGGCGCCAGCGGCCGCACCACCTTCGGGCGGGCGAGCACGGTCCCACGGCCCTGTCTGCGGATGCGGCCCTCCACCGCGAGATCGCGCAGGGCGTGACGAACGGTTTCCCGGGCGACTCCGAAACGTCCGGCCAGTTCCCGTTCGGCGGGCACCCGGTCGCCGGGGCGTAGCTCGCCGAGCATCGTGTCCAGTTCGGCCCGGACCCGGTATACCTTCGACAGGGCGGTGATTCCCGGCACCGCGGCTGCCTGTGTGTCGAGGTCTTCGCGCGCCGTCACAGCGCCTACGACCCCTTCGGTCTGCCTCATGGCAGAAACTACCTCCAATTGGCCTGTACCGATGCGTTAACCGGGCATTCGCCGTACGGTTCCATCAGGTCTAGGCCATTCGACAATCTGCGGTCTTTCGCGTGCCCAACTCGGAGGTTCGACGACGTCCAGCGGACTGAACGCGGCGGTGAGCCGAACCCCTATTGCACCGGCAGCCGCCGGCGCCCGCCCGCTACCTCGGCGATCAAATCGGTGTAACCGTCGACCAGTTCGGCGAGGTGGTACCAGTGCCGGTGCGTCCGGTCGCTACGCACCCCATCCGCCTCGATCGCCTGATTCGCGGCCACCCAACTGAACGCCATCCGGTCGATCACCGCGCCGAGGCTTTCGGTGTGCAGTGAGGCGCCGTTGCGGTGCTGCGGCATCCTACGGGTGACCCAATCGTTGATGTCATCCACGAGTTCTGTTCTACGACAATCGATTTCCGCAATCTGCGCCATATCTCGAACCTGCGCGCGGCGCTTGTGCAGTTCGACCAGTGCGTGCGCGAAGCGCAACAGCACACGCTCCTGGATCCGCCGCCCTTGGAAGGCGCACAGCAGTTGTGGCGCAGTCGGCAGGGTTCCCAGAGTGGGTGCGCTCATCCGCACCCCTCGGACTCACCCGGCACCATCACACTCTGTACCAACATGATCGGCTCTCGATTCGGTAATCCCGGACATCGGATCGTTGTTCACAACAAGGCTAGCTGGATCATGCTCTTACATATGCAAGAACACAAGACTTCCGTATGCAATGTTGCGAACAGCGTCGTGCGCGAGCCTAACGATCCCTTCCGTGGAACCCGTAAGCGGTCCCACCGAAAACGCGTACCCGCCAAGATCCTTCCCGTCGGCGGCCCGAATCCCCGCCGCCGCGAACCATACCCGGCACACGCCCCGGACCAGGCGCGACAACGCGTTATGCGACCACATCGCAACCGTGCCGAGATCTGGTCGCGGCACACACCGGGAACCATACCGATCCCTATGGTCCTGTGACACAACGACCCCCGGCCACATGGCCCGCCGTCACGGGCCTTCTTCGCGGCGCCGGCTCCCGGCCGGGCCGAAACCCGCGGCGGCCATCCGGCCTTGCACACGGGATGCACGACCACACACCCGGCAGCGTTTGCCAATCGTTTGCCAACTCATCCGGATGCCCTGGCTCGCGGACCATTCTCCGCGGCGAGGAGAACCGCGGCCCCCGGCCACGACGGCCGGTCACCGTGGCGCCCGCGCGGTGCGGTATGGATTCTGAGGACAGTCGCCGACAAGGATGTGGACCCATGAGCAGTGCCCCCGACCCACGAGCCGCGCAGGTGGCCGCCGAGCTCACCGGCCCCGGTGGACCATTCGAACTGTCGACCGAGACGGTGCTCGGCTCCCCGCTCGCCGTCCGGCGCCACCGGCACCGCTCTCTGCGCGAACTGCTCGACCACTCACAGACCTGGGGTGAACGCGATTACCTGGTCACCGCCGACCGGCGTATCTCGTTCACCGAGCATGCCGCCGACGCCCAGGCACTGGCCCGCGCGCTGGCCGGCCGGTACGGCGTCGGCCGCGGCGACCGGATCGGCATCCTGGCCGCCAACGGCCCCGAATGGGTGATCGCCTTCTGGGCGGCGCAATGCCTGGGCGCGGTCGCGGTCGCGTACAACGCGTGGTGGGCCGCACCGGAGGTCGAATTCGGTCTCCGGCACACCGAACCGGCGGTCGTCGTCGCCGACGACCCCCGTGCCGCCCTCGCCGCGGGCCACGGAGTGCCGGTGCTCACCACTGCGGACCTGCCCGGGCTGATCGCCGACCATCGGGGGCCGGCCCCGGTCATACCGGTCGACGAGGACGATCCGGCCGTCGTCCTCTACACCAGCGGAACCACCGGCCGCCCCAAAGGAGTGGTACACACCCACCGCAACCTCATCGCGATCGCCGACTACCACCGCTACACCGACGCGCTCGGCGCGGTACTGGCCGGCCGCGCGCACCGCGAGCCGAGCGATAAGCGGTTCCTGCTCACCTCTCCCCTGTTCCATATCGCCAGCCTGCACAATCTGGTCGTCCCCCGGCTCGCGACAGGTGCGGCGGTGATCGTGCACACCGGCGCTTTCGCGGCCGACCGGGTGCTGTCGCTGATGGCGCGGGAGCGCGTGACCAACTGGGGCGCCGTGCCGACCCTGGCCGCCCGGCTGCTGGAACACGATCCGGCCGGGTACGACCTGTCGGCACTCACCGCGCTGTCCCTCAACGCCGCCCCCTCCTCACCGGCCTTCCAGCAGCGACTACGCGCCCGGCTGCCCGGCACCGGAATCGCACTCACCACCAGTTACGGCCTCACCGAGAGCGGTACCGCCGCCACGGTCGCGACACCCGCCGAACTCGCCGCCGACCCGGAGACCGTCGGGCGTCCGATTCTCGGTGTCTCCGTGGAGACCCGCGATCCCGCCGGAACTCCGGTGGCCGAGGGCGTCGAGGGCGAGATCTGGGTGCGCAGCCCGTACGTCATGCTCGGCTACTGGCGGGACGAGGCGGCCACCGCCGCGGCGATCGACGGCGAACGCTGGTTGCGGACGGGCGATTTCGGGACCCTGGCCGACGGCCGACTCCGAATGGCCGGGCGCCGTACCGATCTGATCCTGCGTGGCGGAGAGAATGTGTATCCCACCGAGATCGAGAACGTCCTCGACGAACATCCCGCGGTCCGGGAATCAGCGGTCCTCGGTGTGCCCGACGACGATCTGGGACAGCGGGTCGCGGCGGTGGTGGTGACCGACGATCCGGACGCCCTCGACGCCGGCGAACTGCGCGCGTTCGTCGCCGAGCGGCTCGCGTACTTCAAGGTCCCCGAACGCTGGACGCTCACCGCGACACCACTGCCGCGCAACGCGACCGGAAAGGTGCTGCGCCGCGAAATCACGCCATGAGCACCGGTTCCGGCCGCTGCTCGCCCCACTTCCGGTCTTTCCTCGTTATTGTTGCTCGACAGAGGGCGCGGCGGGCGAGGATCGTGGTCGGCGGGCCGCGCCGGGCGCGAGGGAAAGGGATGACATGGCAGGCAAACGCACCGTCCTCACGGCGGGCCTGCGTCGGCTCTCGGTGCTGCTGCTGGAGATGCGCGACGACGCGAAGCTGAGCAAGGAGGACGTCAGCGCGCGGACCGGTATCAATGTGACCACGCTGTACCGCATCGAGACCGCCCAGGCCCGGCCCCAGCGCCGCACCCTGATGACCATGCTGGACCTCTACGATGTCGAGGAGGCACGGCGTCAGGAGGCGCTGGAGCTGCTGTCGGACGCGCAGAAGCCCGGGATGTCGCGGCCCTACGAAGCCAGTCTGTCGGAGGTGTACGCCGCGTACATCAATTTCGAATCGGTGGCGTTGTCGGCCCGGCACTATCAGACCTCCTTCATCCCCGGCCTATTGCAGACCGAGCAGTACGCCATGGCTGTGATCGATACGTGCATGCCGAAATTGGATGCGTCGGATCTGGAGCGGCGCGCCCGCGCCCGGATGGACCGGGCGGCGGTACTGGCCAAGGACGAGCCGCTGGAACTGTGGGTGGTACTCGACGAGGCCGCGATCCGCCGGATGGTCGGGGGCCCGGAGGTTATGAGCGGTCAGCTGCGCCGGCTGGGTGAGGCGACCAAACGCAAGAACGTGATTCTGCAGATCCTGCCCTTCGACGCGGGCGCGCACCCGGGCATGGCCGGGTCCTTCACGATTCTCGACTTCCCGGACCCGACCGATCCGGAACTGGTCTATGTCGAGGGCATCTCCGGAGACGCCCTCGTCGAAGGACATACCGAGATCCGGCGATTCGGTGTCATGTTCGACCAATTGCGGGCGATGGCCCTGAGTCCCCGCGATTCCGCGGTCGTGATCGCGGAAGCGGCCGCGGCAGCCGAAGCTCTGGCCTGACCTTGTGAACAGCCCGTGAACGAGGAGTCCGGGCCACACCGAGTGGGTACCCAGATCGGAACTGTCCGATTCAGGGCTCGCACGGCCACTGCGGAGACGAGGGGTTCTCTTGGCAGACGTCACCGACCGGACCGATCCGGCACAGCAACCGGAATTGAAACGGGTCATGGGCCCGTGGCTGCTGTTGCTGTTCATCGTCGGCGATATTCTCGGTACCGGTATCTACGCACTCACCGGCCGGGTGGCCGGGGAGGTCGGCGGGGCGGTGTGGATCCCGTTCCTGGTCGCCTTCGGGGTCGCGATGGTCACCGGGCTCAGCTATCTGGAACTGGTCACCAAATATCCGCAGGCCGCCGGCGCCGCGCTCTACACCCACAAGGCGTTCGGGATCCATTTCGTCACCTTCATGGTGACATTCGCGGTGATGAGTTCCGGTATCACCTCCGCCGCGACCGCGGCCAAGGCCTTCGCGGCCAATTTCGCCGAAGCCTTCGAATTCGACGGGAAGGGGCCACTGCTCACCGTGATCGCGCTCGCCTTCATGGCGGCGGTCGCCGCGATCAACCTGCGCGGCGTCGGGGAGAGCGTCAAGGCAAATGTCCTGCTCACCTGTGTCGAACTGTCCGGTCTGCTGATCGTGGTGTGCATCGGCCTCTGGGCGCTGGGATTCGGCAACGGCGACTTCGGCCGGATCATCGAATTCGATACCGGCGACCGCACCGCGTTCGGCGGCGTCATCGCGGCGACCACACTGGCCTTCTACGCCATGGTCGGCTTCGAGGACTCGGTGAACATGGCCGAGGAGACCAAAGAGCCCAACAGGATCTTCCCCAGGATCCTGCTCACCGGGTTGCTGATCACCGGGGCGATCTATGTGGTGGTCTCGATCACGGCGGTGGCGCTGGTCCCACCGGAACAACTCGCCGAGGGCGATACCCCGCTGCTGCAGGTGGTGAAGATCGGGGCACCCGGGTTCCCCACTCAGATCTTCGCCTTCATCACGATGTTCGCGGTGGCCAATTCGGCCCTCATCAATATGCTGATGGCCAGCCGGCTGCTGTACGGCATGGCCAAGCACAAGGTGATCCCCCGGGTGCTGGGCCGGGTCGACCGGCGCCGGCGTACCCCCTACATCGCGATCCTGTTCACCACCTTGCTGGCCTTCGGCCTGCTCGCCTTCGTCGACCAGGTACCCGAGCTCGGTGGCACCACCGCACTGCTGCTGCTCGTGGTGTTCACCATCGTCAACATCGCGGTTCTCGTGCTCCGGCGCGACCGGGTGACCCACGAGCACTTCCGCACCCCGACACCGCTGCCCGTACTCGGCGCGGTGTGCTGTGCGTATCTGGCCACACCTTTCACCGACCGCAACCCCCAGCAGTACGCCATCGCCGGGGTGCTGCTGGTCGTCGGCGTCGTGCTCTGGGCGTTCACCGCACTGTGGAACAAACAGCACAATGTCCGGCCGGTGGGCCCGGGGGTCGATATCTGACCACCTGCCGCGTCTTCCGCCCAGGTCGCCGGTTTTCCAGCGGTGCGCGGGAATTCGCGGAAGTGACGAGTCGACGCGCGATCGGTAACGTATTCGCCGATGACAAGCATGGACGCCAGGTTCGGTGATGCGGCTGGGTCGGTGCCCCTGCCCAGCCCGTGGGACCTCAACGCCTACCTCGCCGACGTGGCCGCGCACCGGAAGCGGCCGATCTCTCTGCAGCCGGCCCACCGGTCGGCGCTGGCCGATCTGGGGTGCAACGGCAACGGCCTCTGGATCGCCCGTAAGAACGACGACATCATCGTCTACGACGCGTCGGCCTCCGGCCGCAACGCCGACCACATCGTGCTGCACGCGGTCGGCCATATGCTGCTGGGTCACGGCGGCCCGGGTGCCGAGGACCCCGACACCACCCGTATCTCGCTGGGTGCGCTCAACGCCTCACTGCTGGACGCTCTCGC
Organism: Nocardia rhamnosiphila NBRC 108938; assembly: GCF_000720425.1. GTDB lineage: Bacteria > Actinomycetota > Actinomycetes > Mycobacteriales > Mycobacteriaceae > Nocardia > Nocardia rhamnosiphila. The sequence goes on from NZ_JOAJ01000003.1 coordinate 531,293, forward strand.
CACGATCGCCCCCGGATCGATCACGCAGATCCTGGGCCGCGACGATTTCGGCCCCGACCGGGAACGCGAGGCCGGAGTCTTCGCCGAAATGACCATGGTCTACGCGGCGCTGCCCCGGCGCCGTACCCGCTCTTTCTGGCCGTTCGGCCGCCGCCGCAACAAGTAGCGGCAGGCCCGGCGCGCGGGCCGGACACGAGTACCGCGGGGACCGGCAGAGGGTCTACGCTTGTGGGCCGTGGCCGAACCGCAGACACCCGCCCCGCATCCCGCTATCGCCCCGCTGGCCGGTTTGCTCGGCACCTGGCGCGGTCGCGGCCAGGGCGACTACCCGACGATCGAACCCTTCGGTTATCTGGAGGAGATCACCTTCGGGCATCTGGGCCGGCCGTTCCTGACCTACCGCCAACGCACCCGGCACGCCGACGACAACCGTCCACTTCATGTGGAGGCCGGCTATCTGCGCTGCCCCGGCCCCGACCGGGTGGAACTCATCCTCTCCCATCCCACCGGGATCACCGAGATCTGCGAGGGAAAACTCACGCTCGGCGACGACGAACTGCGCCTGGAGCTGGAGTCGACCGCGATCGGTCTGAGTAGTACGGCCAAATCGGTGACCGCCCTCAGCCGGACCGTTCACATGCACGGCGGCGTCATCGACTACACGCTGCAGATGGGTGCGGTCGGACTGCCGCTACAGGATCACCTCGCGGCAAGTCTGCACAAAATCTGAATGGAACGTAACGAGTGGATCACGGATAACGTGGCCCGGATCACGATTTGCTCGTCATCGATTTAATCCACCTTTCCGTCTTGTCTCGGTGGGTATTCCCCGCTTAGGTTGGCCTGAGCAGCAAATCACCAGATAACTCTTCCGCAGAGCCCGGTCGCCAGCAGCACTCCGAGCTCGCTGTCTGTCGAACCTCTGAATCGGAGGGAGCCGGAAATGAAGCGTTCCGCCGTTGCTTTCATCACTGCCGGATTGATCCTGGGGGGTGCCGGGGTCGTCGAGATCCTGGGAACCGATACCGCTTCGTCCGCACCGGTCGCCGACCGGACCGTATCGGTCGTCGCGCCCGCCCGGGTCAGCGATTCGGTGACCACCGATACCCGCATCACCGATATCGGTCACCGTTATGCGACCGCGTCGGAAACCGGGTCCGCCGGCCAGTGATGGGCCACGGGTAACGACCGGTATCAGTACCCCGGGGGCAGCGCCGCCAGCATATCCCGCGTCACCGCCACCGAGTTATCCGAACTTCCGCCTCTGACCAGCAGCGTCGCGAAGGCGATATCGCCCCGGAACCCGACGAACCAGGAATGCGAACCTCCCTCCACTTCCGCTTCGCCGGTCTTGCCGAACACCTCCCCCTGATCGGCGATCCGGTCCGCGGTGCCCGCGACGACCACCTGCCGCATCATCGCCCGCAGCCCGCGCACCACCTCCGGTGCGAGGGCGGGCCGCGGACCGTCGACCACCGTCTCCCGGCCCGCGATCAGGTACGGGGTCGGCGCCTCACCCGAGGCGACGGCCGCGGCCAGGAGTGCCATGCCGAACGGACTCACCACCACCCGTCCCTGGCCTATCCCGTCCTCGGTGCGCTGGGTCCGGTCGTCCGCCGCGGGCACCGATCCGGAAAAGGTCGGCAGGCCCGCCACCGTGTAATCCGGTCCGATACCGAAAGCCGCCGCACTGTCGGTGAGAGCGGATTCCGGCAATTCACTGGCCAATCGGGCGAACGAGGTATTGCACGACCGCGCGTACGCGGTCGTCAGGGGTACGTCGCCGACGGAGAATCCATTGTAATTCGGAATCATCCGCTCGCCGATGGTGACCGCGCTGGGGCAGGAGACGACGGTATCGGGTGTCGCGATACCCTCGCTCATCGCGGCGGCCGCGGTCACCGTTTTGAACACCGATCCGGGCGGATACTGGCCGATGGTGGCCACCGGCCCGTCCCGGTCGGCGGCCGCGTTCTGCGCCACCGCGAGAATGCCGCCGGTCGAGGGCTCGATCACCACCATCATGGCCTGTTCCCGGCGCCCGTCGACCGCCCGCTGGGCCGCGTTCTGGATGCGGCGGTCCACACTCAGCGCGAAGGACGGCGCCGGTTGCGCCGCCACCTCGTGTAGCACTCCGGTCTCGGCACCGCCGGCATTGCGGGCCACCACCCGCCAACCCGACCGGCCGTCGACATCGTCGATCACAGCCTGCCGGACCTGGGTCATCAGATCGGGGGCGAATTTCCGGTCGGTGGGCGCCATATCCCACTCCTGGGTCACGCGCACGCCCGGGAGCCCGATCAACCGGGGGCCCGCCCGGCCGAACTCGGCCTCGTTCAGCACGATGACTGTGTACACGCCGTCGGCGGCGCGCGCGGAATCCAGGATGCGCTCCGGAGTGAGCCGCTCGTCGATATCGGCCAGGGCCCGGGACAGCGCCGTCGCCACCCGCTGCGGGTCGGCGCTGTCGGCGGCATCGAAGGTCACCCGCGAGACGGTGCCCGGAACCAGGACATCGCTACCGGACTGTTCGTTGACCCGGGCCCGCGGCGCGGGCTGTATCGACAACGCCATGGTCTGGGTATCGCCGAGGCGCGGATGCACGGCCGCGCCGCTCCAGCGCACCGTCCAGGCACCGCCGGCGCGCACCATCGGTAACTGCCCCGAATAGGTCCACGTGCGGCCGCCGGACAGCCGCCATTCGTAGGTGTAGTCGACAGTGGCGGTGTCACCGGTGATGCGGGCGGCGCCGGTGTCGGCGTGCAGCTCTTCGGCGCCCAATTCGTCCCACGCCGAAGTCAATGCGGCGAAGGCCTTTTCGGGCCGGGTGGTTCGATCGGCGGCCGCCTCGATATCACGCGCGGTGAACGCACCGAGAAAACCGTCCGCGGCGGTGATCGGCCCGGAGGAGCCCGCCGCACAACCGGTCACGGCGAACGCGAGCGCCGAGACCGTGATCACGAGTACCGATCGGATCGTCATCGGAGCCGATGGTAGGCGACCGGAGCCGGTGATCACCTGCGGCACACCGGATCCGAACGGATCAGTCGAGCAGGACCGTGGCGAATGTGGCGATCTGCCGGAACCCGACCGCCCGATAGGCCCGCCGGGCCACTTCGTTGTAGTCGTTGACGTACAGGCTGGCGGTACGTCCCGAAGCGACAACCGAGTTGGCCACCGCCGCCGTACCCGCCGTGCCCAGGCCCTGCCCCCGGTATTCCGGATGCACCCAGACGCCCTGGATCTGCCCGGTACGCCGGGACTGCGCCCCCACCTCCGCCTTGAACACGACCTCGCCGTCCTCGAACCGTGCCCAGGCCCGGCCGGCTTCGATCAGCCCGGCCACGCGGCGCCGATAGCCGCGGCCCCCGTCACCGGCCCGGGGATCGATCCCGACCTCCTCGATGAACATCGCGATCGCCGCCGCGAGATACCGGTCGAGTTCTTCGGGACGGACCTGGCGCACCTGCGGGTCGGCGGCCGATACGGCGGTATCGGTGAGTGCCAGCAGCGGCTGTGCGCCGCGGACCTCTCGTTCCGGACCCCAATGGTCGGCGAGCATTTCCCACAGCGGCAGCGCGAGTTCCTGCCGACCGACCACCGAGGAGCACAGCCGGGGCCACCGGATGGCCCGGTCGGCGAAGGCGCGCAGCGCCTCACGGCCGCCGCGCAGCGGAATGAGATTCACCCCGGAGAAGCACAGTGATTCCGATGGGCCGCCATGACTCCACAGCTCACCCTGGCCGCACCGGTTGTCCAGACCGTATTCCTGTAACCGGGCGGCGACCATGCAGGTGGCCACCGGGTCATCGTCGAGGACCCGGAGTACCTGGGCAAGGTCCCGCTTGGCGAGCTGACGCGCGGGAACGTATTTCGCGCGCCGGGTCGGCTCCAGCAGACTCCGCACCTACAACAGCCTGCCATGAACCGCACCGCAACGGTACGAATATCCGGAAAGCGTCCGCGCGGCGCGGCTGGGGCGGGCAGCGCCTACCGGCTCCCCCCGCCCGGGCGGCGATTGCGCGGGGGGAGCAGCCCCCGCCGAACACCGGGTTACCAGGGCCGGCGGGTCGTCGGCGGGGGCTGGCCCCCCCGCGCCACGGCCCGGCGGGCGGGGGGAGCCGGTAGGCGCTGCCCGCCCCAGCCGCGAGATCGGCCTCCCGGGCCTCGCCCGGACCGTTCACCACACAGCCCATGACCGCGACCCGCAGCGGCACCTCGAGGCCGTCCAGACCTGCGGTGACCTCGTCCGCCAGGGTGTACACATCAACCTGCGCGCGACCGCAGGAGGGACAGGACACGATCTCGAGTTTGCGGGGCCGCAGATTCAGCGACTGCAGGATCTGCGCGCCGACCTTCACTTCCTCGGCCGGGGGTGCGGACAGCGAGACCCGGATGGTGTCGCCGATACCCTCGCTCAGCAGCGCGCCGAACGCGACCGCGGACTTCACGGTGCCCTGGAAAGCCGGGCCCGCCTCGGTGACGCCGAGGTGCAGCGGGTAGTCGCACTGCGCGGCCAGCTGCCGGTAGGCCTCGACCATCACGACGGGGTCGTTGTGCTTGACCGAGATCTTGATATCGCCGAACCCGTGCTCCTCGAACAGGCTCGCCTCCCACAGCGCCGACTCCACCAGCGCTTCCGGGGTGGCCTTGCCGTATTTGGCCATCATCCGCTTGTCGAGGGAACCGGCGTTCACCCCGATCCGGATCGGGATACCGGCGGCACCGGCCGCCTTGGCGACCTCCGCGACCCGCCCGTCGAACTCCTTGATGTTGCCGGGGTTCACCCGCACCGCCGCGCAGCCCGCATCGATGGCGGCGAAGATGTAGCGCGGCTGGAAATGGATATCGGCGATCACCGGGATCTGCGATTTCTTCGCGATCGTGGCCAGTGCGTCGGCATCCTCCTGCCGCGGGCACGCCACCCGCACGATATCGCAGCCCGACGCGGTGAGTTCCGCGATCTGCTGCAATGTCGCGTTCACATCGTGCGTTTTGGTCGTCGTCATCGACTGCACCGAGATCGGGTGGTCGCTGCCCACACCGACACCGCCCACCATCAGCTGGCGGGTTTTACGCCGCGGTGCGAGCACCGCGGCCGGTGCGGTCGGCATCCCCAATCCGATTGTGCTGGTCACTTTCGGCTGCCTACTTTCGTACTGGTCCGGCCGGTCGGTGCCGAGTGTAGTCGCGCCCCGACCGGGGGCCGCCGAGACATGGACAACAGTCGTGACCGGCACCGGCACGTCACCGGCACGTCACCCGGCCGTAGCCCGCGGTGCCTCGCGCCGCAGCGCAGCCTGCGGAGAAAGCGCTGATTACCGGGGCTTGCGGCGCAGCACGATATCGCGGATCACGAGCACCGCCAGGGCGGCGGCGAATCCGATGAGGTACAGGTCCTCGACCTTGCCGTGGTGATTGCCCTTGAGCATGCCCAGCAGGATGACGATCACCACGACCGCGGCCACCTGGAACGTCCGGCGGGATTCCCCGCTCCAGCCCCAGGCCGCCGACGGAACCTCTGCGGGGTCCACCTTGGTGACGACAGCTTTGTCGCTGGTGGGTTCGACTTCCGTGGCGGCCACGATCGCTCCTCCTCGAGAGAACGGATACTGCCCGATATCGTGGCATACGACCGCCCGTCGTAGCCAGCAGGGGCACGGTCGGTGACAATGGGCAGGTGTCAGATCTCCGCAGAGTCCTCCTGCTCGGCAGCACCGGTTCCATCGGCACCCAGGCGCTCGAGGTGATCGCCGCGAACCCGGACAGATTCGAAGTCGTCGGGCTGGCCGCGGGTGGCGGGAACACCGGATTGCTCGCCGCGCAGATGGCCGCCACCGGCACGACCGCCGTGGCCGTGGCCGACCCGGTCGCCGGGGCCGAACTGGGAGTCCCGTTGACCGGGGCGGGCGCGGTGACCGAACTGGTCCGGCGCACCGAGGCCGACATCATACTCAACGCGCTGGTCGGATCCCTGGGCCTGGAGCCGACGCTGGCCGCGCTGGAAAGCGGCGCGACGCTGGCGCTGGCGAACAAGGAGTCGCTGGTGGCGGGCGGCTCGCTGGTCACCCGGGCGGCGCGTCCGGGCCAGCTGGTGCCGGTCGATTCGGAGCATTCGGCGCTGGCCCAGTGCCTGCGCGGCGGGCGGGCCGACGAGGTCGCCACCCTGGTTCTGACCGCCTCCGGTGGGCCGTTCCGCGGCTGGACCACCGAGATGCTGGACGGGGTGAACCCCGCCGAGGCGAAAACCCACCCGACCTGGTCCATGGGCCCGATGAACACCCTGAACTCGGCCTCGCTGGTCAACAAGGGCCTGGAACTGATCGAAACGCATCTGCTGTTCGGAATCCCCTACGACCGCATCGAGGTCACCGTGCACCCGCAATCGATCGTGCACTCCATGGTCACCTTCACCGACGGCTCCACCCTCGCCCAGGCCAGCCCGCCCGATATGAAGCTGCCGATCGCCCTGGCGCTGGGCTGGCCGGATCGCGTACCGGGGGCCGCCACGCCGTGTGATTTCGGCACCGCCGCCACCTGGACCTTCGAACCCGTGGACAACGCCGTGTTCCCAGCCGTGGAATTGGCCCGGGAAGCCGGTACCGCGGGCGGCTGCGTCACCGCCGTGTACAACGCCGCCAACGAGGTCGCGGTACAGGCCTTCCTGGACGGCCGGATCCGCTTCCCGGAGATCGTGCGCACCGTGGAGCAGGCGGTACGCGACGCCGACCGGTGGCGCGCCGAACCCACCGAACTCGCCGAGGTACTCGCGGCCGACGAGTGGGCACGCGACCGTGCCCGTACCCTCGTACAGCGGTAACCGATGTCTCGGATGGTCGAGGCACCGCGCGCGGGCGGTTACTGTGGACACGTGCTCGCGGCCGCTCCGGTCTCTGTGCGGGCCGGGAGTAATGATCTGCGCACCGCAGGAGGGCTGTAGACCACATGCTGTTCGTGTTGGGGTTCGTGCTGTTCGCCCTCGGCATCACGATTTCGATCGCGCTGCACGAATGCGGGCACATGTGGACCGCTCAGGCCACCGGTATGAAAGTGCGCCGGTACTTCATCGGGTTCGGCCCGAAGATGTTCTCCTTCCGGCGCGGCGAAACCGAATACGGCGTCAAATGGCTGCCGCTCGGCGGGTTCTGCGATATCGCCGGAATGACCGCGCTCGACGAACTGGAACCCGAAGAGGTCGACCGGGCCATGTACCGGCAGGCCACCTGGAAACGACTCGTGGTGATGTCCGGCGGTATCGGGATGAATTTCCTGCTCGGCTTCCTGCTGATCGTCGTGCTGGCGGTCGGCTGGGGTCTGCCGAACCTGAACCAGCCGCCGGAGACCACGATCGGCGATATGAGCTGCGTGGCGCCGCAGAACCCCGACCGCACCCTCGGCGCCTGTACCGGCCCCGGCCCCGCCCAGCGCGCCGGCCTCCAACGAGGCGATGTGGTCACCGCGATCAACGGCGAGAGCGTGGACACCTGGGAGGAGTTCCAGACCCGCACCCAGCAGCAGAACGGACCGTTCACCTACACCGTCGACCGCGACGGGCAGACGCTGACCCTCGAGGTCGTCCCGGAACAGGCCATGCGCTACCCACGGGACGGCGGCCCCGGCCGCGAGGTGAGCGTCGTCGGTGTCGGCCAGGAGTTCTACGAACCGGTCCAGTACAGCGTCCTCGGCGCGATTCCCGCGTCGGCCGCTTTCACCGGGGAGATGTTCATCCGCACCTTCCAGTCGCTGGCGCAGATGCCGGCCAAGGTGGCCTCGCTGTGGGAGGCGGTCACCGGCGGCGAGCGCGACCGGGAGACCCCGGTCAGTGTGTACGGCGCCAGCAAGATCGGTGGCGAAACCGCCGAGCGCGGTTACTGGAACGCCTTCATCCTCATTCTGGCCAGCTTGAACTTCTTCCTGGGCGCATTCAATATCCTGCCGCTGCTGCCGCTGGACGGTGGCCATATCGCGGTGGTGCTCTACGAGAAGATCCGCAACACCATCCGCGGTTGGAAGGGACTGGCCCCCGGCGCCCCGGTGGACTACCTGAAACTGCTCCCGCTCACCTATGTCGCGGTCGTCGTCGGTGGCGCCTACATGCTGCTCACCCTCGCTGCCGACATCGTCAATCCCATCCAGCTCTTTCCCTGATCGCGCACGGGTGACGACACGGCCGGCCTGCACAGCGATCTACGAGGCGAGACCGAACCGTTGACCTTCGACCGGTACCGCGAGCTGATGCTGAACTGAGTGCCCGGGCCGACACCGGACGAACCGGGCCCGGCGTCCCCGGCCACGGTCACCTACGAACTCGCCGGGCCCCACGCCGGCGACCTCCGGAGAATGATCGAACGGCGGTAGACGTATCGAGAGATCGCCCCCGGGCATCGCAATCGGTGGGCCGAGACAGTCGTTTGCGGGAATCATTGCGACCGTTCGGAGGTGGTGAAGACCCGCACCTATCTACGGGCCACTTCCTAACGCGCTCTGGTGTCCTTGCCCTCGATGACATCCACGACGTATTCGGCGATCGCCAGCGAGGAGGTCGCCGCGGGTGACGGGGCGTTGCGAACAGCCGTCACCGGGCCGAGCCGGTCGATCCGGAAATCGTCGACGAGGCTGCCGTCGGCATCGAGGGCCTGGGCCCGGACCCCGGAACCACCTCGCACCACATCCGCGGCACCGACGGCCGGAATGTAGCGCTGCGCCCTGCGCATGTACGCGGCCACCGACAGCGAGCCGTACATCTCCTCGATCCCGGTCCGCCAGTGCTGCCGCGCCATCCGGCGGAACCCCGGCCAGCGCACGGTCTCCGCGAGATCGCGCATCGAGAAGTCCCCGCGCCGATAGCCTTCCCGGGCGAACGCGAGTACCGCGTTGGGGCCGACCTCCACCGTCCCGGACACCCGCCGCGTGAAATGCACCCCCAGAAACGGGTACCGCGGATCCGGTACCGGATACACCAGCCCGCGCACCATATCCGCCTTCTCGGCGACCACATTCATGTATTCGCCCCGGAACGGCACGATCCGCGGGCCGGGGTCGGCGCCCGCCAGCCCGGCCACCGTATCGGCGTGCAACCCCGCGCAGATCACCGTTCGGTCCGCGCGCAGCGCCCCCTCGCCCGTCACCAGCTCGATCCCTCCTGCTGTCCGGGTGATTCGGTGCACGGCGCACGACAACCGCACCTCCCCACCCGATTTCACCAGATCCGCGGCGAAGGACTCCGCCACCCGACGGAAATCGGTGATGGCGGTGTGCGGTGAATACAGCGCGGCGATTCCTTCGGCGGACGGTTCGATCTCGCGGATCTCCGCCTGATCCACCCGGCGCAGCCCCGGGACCGCATTGTCCCCCGCCCGTGCCTGTAACGCCTCGAGCCGGGGTATTTCGTCGTCGTCCACCGCGATGACGAGTTTGCCGCATTCGTCATAGGGCAGTTCGTGTTCGGCACAGTAGTCCCGCAGCAGCGATCGGCCCCGCGCGCACAGGACGGCCTTCAGGCTTCCCGGCTGGTAGTAGATCCCGGCGTGCACCACTCCCGAGTTGTGGCCGGTCTGATGCGCCGCGACCCGATTCTCCTTCTCCAACACCACGATCCGGTCGGCCGGACGGCGGCGGGCGAGTTCCCGTCCGATGGCCAGCCCGACTATCCCCGCCCCGACGATCGCGACAACCTGCTCACCCATGTATTCGTTCCCCTCACACCATGTTCGACTGCACCCGGTCCGGATCCGGCTCTCAGGGCTGTTCCAGCGAATCGAAGGGGATCGTCACCTCGACCGGCTCGTCCAGCAGCAGCACTCGGCGGTGGACGGTGTGCACCAAGTACCGTCGCCCGGACCGGTCCAGGCGGTATTCCTCGATCTCCTCCATCCTGTCTTCCTTCTGGTCGAGCCGGATGATCAGGTAGCGGGGAATACCCGCAGCCGCATACTGGATTCGCTTGTCGGTGATATCGACATCGATGGTGGTTCCGGAGGTGACCTCGACGATCAGCAAAATGTGATCGCGCACCGTATTGACGTCGTACGGTTCACAGTCACGAATCCAGATATCCGGATACCGGATGTTCAGCCGTCGATCCGCGGCGGGTGAATCCGAGTCGGCGAACCGCGCGGCGATATCGGAATCGACGACCATGTACGGACCACCTTCCCGGCGTCCACTTTCGAGTAGGCCGGCCAGCCGCCGAATAACTCTGCTGTGCAGCGGACTCTGGGCCATGAGCCGTATGATTCGGCCGTCGACGATCTCGATATCACCGAGTTCGGCCGTCGCACCGTCGGCGAACTCCTCGGCGGTGAGGCGCAGCTCGTCGGGGGCGCTCATGCAGGCATCATGTCAGGTCGGGTGGTAACGGGCCACTGCGAAGCCCCCTGCCCGGCTGCCCACAGCGAAGGCTCTCGTACCGATTGGAACTCAGCCCTCCGCCGCCAGCTGGCCACAGGCCGCGGCGATCTCCTGGCCCCGGGTGTCGCGGACCGTGCACGGCACGCCCTGCGCCTCGACCCGGCGCACGAACTCCCGTTCCACCGGCTTGGGGCTGGCATCCCATTTGCTGCCGGGGGTGGGATTCAGCGGAATGACATTGACGTGCACGCGGGACCCCAGCGCCTTGTGCAGTTTCTGGCCCAGCATCTCCGCACGCCACGGCTGGTCGTTGATATCCCGGATGAGCGCATACTCGATGGATACCCGCCGGCCGGATTTGTCGGCGTAGTAGCGAGCGGCGTCGAGCACTTCCGAAACCGGCCAGCGGTTGTTCACCGGAACCAGGGTGTCGCGCAGTTCGTCGTCCGGGGTGTGCAGGGATACCGCGAGCGTCACCGAGAGGTCCTCATCGGCGAGTTTGCGGATCGCGGGAGCCAGACCGACCGTCGACACCACCACATTGCGCTGCGAGATACCGAGACCGTCGGGGGCGGGCGAGGTGATGCGGCGTACCGCATTCACCACCCGCTTGTAGTTCGCCAGCGGCTCGCCCATTCCCATGAACACGATGTTCGACAGGCGCCCGGGACCGCCGGAGACAGCGCCGTCCCGCAGATCGGCCGCCGCGGCGCGGACCTGATCGACGATCTCGGCGGTCGAAAGGTTTCGGTTCAGCCCGCCCTGCCCTGTCGCGCAGAAGGGGCAGGCCATACCGCAGCCGGCCTGACTGGAGATGCACAGCGTGGCCCGATCCGGGTAACGCATGAGCACGCTTTCCAGCAGGGTCCCGTCCCCGGCCCGCCACAGCGTCTTCCGGGTCTCCCCGGCATCACAGGCGATCTGCCGGATCGGCGTGAGCAGCGGCGGGAACAACGCCTCCGCCACTTTCTCCCGGACCGCGGCCGGTAGGTCGGTCATCTCCGCCGGATCGGCCTGCAACCGCCCGTAGTACTGGCGCGCGAGCTGGTCGGCGCGGAACTTCGGCAGGCCCAGCTCGGCCATCGCGGCACGGCGGCCGTCGGCGTCGAGGTCGGCCAGATGGCGCGGCGGCATCCCACGGCGCGGTGCGTCGAAAACCAGGGGCAAAGAGGCGGTCATAGTCCTACCAGTGTGTCATCTCGGTGAATGTGACCCGTGCCGAGCCGCCCCGCGACGGGAGCCGGGCCGATATCGACCGGCGGGCCGGAAATCCGTGCGCAGTCGATAGCTGTCGGCAATCATCGATATATGGCGACTTCTGACGAACCGACACCCGAGACCCGCGCGCTACCGAAAGAGCCACCCACGACCCCACCGGGCGCACCCACCGGAGGGAAACCCGCACCCGATGCTACCGGCCGCACACCGGCGGTCGACACCCATCGACGCAAGGAGGTGGAGAAGTCCCGGGTGGGCAACGCCTGGGTCGCGCTGATCGTGGCGGCGCTGCTCGGTATCGTCCTGCTGATCTTCATCCTGCAGAATTCGGAGAGCACCGAGGTGGAGATGCTCTTCTGGAACTTCTCGCTACCGCTGGGCGTGACGATCCTGCTGTCGGTGATCGCCGGAGCCCTGGTGATGGCGTTGGTGGGCGGGGTCCGCATCGTCCAGTTGCGCCGTGCGGTACACCGCGACTGACCTCAGAGCAGGGTGCTGAGCACCAGCCACGATACGAACGCCGAGGGCAGCATCGAATCGAGCCTGTCCATGATGCCGCCGTGCCCGGGCAGCATGGTGCCCATATCCTTGATGCCCAGCTCGCGTTTGATCTGCGATTCGACCAGATCTCCCAGCGTCGCCACGACGACCAGGCCGATACCGAGCACCACACCGATCATGGAATTGGCTTCGAGCAGCAGGGTGACGGTGAGCAGGCCGCCGATGATCGCGAAGACCAGCGAACCGCAGAAACCTTCCCAGGACTTCTTCGGGCTGATCGACGGCACCATGGGATGGCGGCCGAACAGCACCCCGGCGACATAACCGCCGACATCGGAGCACACCACCAGGATCATGAAGGTCAGCACCCGCAGATTGCCGTCCGGCTCCTCGAGCAGGAGCAGTACCGCGAACGAGGCCAGCAGCGGGATCCACGCCAGGGTGAACACCGTGATGGCGGTATCCCGCAGGAAATTGCGCGGGGCGGTGCGCAGACCGTGGTCGAACAATCGCCAGACCATGCAGACCAGCGCCGTCGCCGCGAATGCCCCGGTCACCCCGCCCGGACCGAACGGCCAGCCCAGCCAGAACACCGCCTGACCGCCGACGATCAACGGAGTGCGCGGTACCAGCACATCGGCTTCCCGCAGCCGCTTGGCGACCTCCCAGGTGGCAATACCGACCGCGACCCCGGCGACGCCGATGAACACCTTGGGCACCAACAGCAGGACAGCGATGCACAACACCCCGAGGGTCGTGCCGACCGCCAGGGCCGCGGGTAAGTTCCGGCCGGCACGCGACCCCCGGCGCTCGGCGCCTCCGGAGGCTCCGGTCGGTGCCGGTGTCGGTTCGGATATGCCCTCGGCCGGCGGCTGCGGTCGGGCCGCACCGGTCGCGGCGGCTTTCTCGGCCACGATTGTCCCGTCGCTCAACTCGTCGTCGTTCCGTTCGTTCCCACCCGTCGCGGGCGACGCTCGCTCCGCTGTTTCCCATTGTGCGGCAGTTCACCGGCCAGGGGGCCGGGTGACCGCCGGTCCGGTGCCCGTTCACCACGAACACCGCATTCCGCGCGGCACCTACCGCTCGTGCCGCTCTCGGACGTCCCGCGCGCCGGGCCGGCACGACCGGCGCGCCTGCGCAAGGTACCACCGCGGAGCCGACGGGCTCACCGCCCGGGCACCGCTCAGACCTCGAGCAGTTCGGATTCCTTGTGCTTCACCAGTTCGTCGATCTGGCCGACGTATCTGGCGGTGGTCTTGTCCAGTTCCTTCTCGGCGCGCCCGACCTCGTCCTCGCCGGCTTCGCCGTCCTTCTGGATCCGGCCCAGTTCCTCCATGGCCTTGCGGCGCACATTGCGGATCGCGACCTTGGCGTCCTCGCCTTTCTGCTTGGCCTGTTTGACCAGCTCCCGGCGGCGCTCCTCGGTGAGCTGCGGAATGCTGATCCGCAGGATGTCACCGTTGTTGGTCGGGTTCACGCCCAGGTCGGAGTTGCGGATCGCGGTTTCGATCGGACCCAGCTGTGCCTGCTCGTAGGGTTTGACCACCACCATCCGCGGCTCCGGCACGGTGATACTCGACATCTGGGTGATCGGGGTCGGCGCTCCGTAATAGTCGACCACGACCCGGGCGAACATCCCCGGATTCGCGCGCCCGGTACGGATTCTGCCGAGATCGTCCTTCGCCACCGAGACGGCCTTCTCCATCTTCTCCTCGGCGTCGAAGAGCGCTTCTTCAATCACGACCGTTCCTCCACTGCGTCGTCATCGTCATGACCCGCGGGCCCGCGGTATCAGGATCGAACCAATGTGCCGATCTTCTCACCGGCCACCGCTCGGGCGATATTGCCCTTGGTCAACAAATTGAACACCAGCATCGGCATCTGGTTGTCCATGCACAAACTGAACGCCGTCGCGTCGGCGACCTTCAGATCGCGTTCGATCACTTCCTTGTGGGTGATCTCGTGGTACATGGTGGCGTCGGGATCCAGCCGCGGATCGGCATTGAACACACCGTCGACCGCTTTGGCCATGAGTACCACCTCCGCACCGATCTCCAGCGCGCGCTGCGCGGCGGTGGTGTCGGTGGAGAAGTACGGCATCCCCATACCGGCGCCGAAGATCACGACGCGCCCCTTCTCCAGATGCCGCTTGGCGCGCAGCGGCAGGTAGGGCTCGGCGACCTGGCCCATGGTGATGGCGGTCTGCACCCGGGTGTCCACACCCTGCTGCTGGAGGAAGTCCTGCAGCGCCAGGCTGTTCATCACGGTCCCGAGCATGCCCATGTAATCGGACCGGGCCCGCTCCATCCCGCGTTCCTCGAGTTCGGCGCCACGGAAGAAGTTGCCGCCGCCGATCACGACCGCGACCTGGACGCCGGAGCCGACGATCTCGGCGATCTGCTCCGCCACGGTCTCCACCACGTCGGGATCCAGGCCCACCGCGCCGCCGCCGAACATTTCACCACCGAGTTTCAGCAGTACCCGGCGATATCCTGGGCGGTCGGTCCCCGGGTACGTCATCGGCTGGCGTCTCCTTCGGCAATCGGTGTGTTCACGGTCGGTCGTGCTCATGGTGTCGGCGAACGTGGTGGCCGCCGCGGTCCGGGGCCGCCCGCTGCCCCGGCCGGGCCGACCCGAGCGCGAGTGGCACAGCGGGCGCGGCACCAACGGAAAGCGGCTTCTATCCTGCCCTACCCGCCCACGGCCCCCGGTACTCGGGCCCCTGGGCGGCCGATCTCAGAACGAAACCCCCGCCGCGTCCACCGCGACGGGGGTTTCCTCCGGAGTCGAGGATCGGCTCAGGCCTGGCCGACCTCGAAGCGAGCGAACTTGGTGACCGTGACACCGGCCTCGTCCAGCAGCGCCTTGACGGTCTTCTTGTTGTCGGTGACCGACGGCTGCTCCAGCAGGACGACGTCCTTGAAGAAGCCGTTGACGCGGCCCTCGGTGATCTTCGGGAGCGCGGCCTCCGGCTTACCCTCTTCGCGGGCGGTCTGCTCGGCGATACGGCGCTCGTTCTCGACGATATCGGCGGGAACCTCGTCGCGGGTCACGTACTTCGCCTTGAGCGCGGCGACCTGCATGGCCGCCCCACGGGCGGCTTCGGCGGCGGCCTCACCGGCACCGGTGTACTCGACCAGCACGCCGACGGCCGGCGGCAGATCCGACGCACGCTTGTGCAGGTAGGTGGCGACCGGGCCGTCCAGGGAGACGACGCGACGCAGCTCCAGCTTCTCGCCGATCTTGGCGGCCAGCGCCTGCAGGGCCTCGTCGACGGTCCGGCCGTCGAGGGCCACGGCTTTGAGCGCGTCCACATCGGCGGGCTTCGCGGCCGCGGCGGCGGCGGCGATCTGATCGGCCAGTGCCTGGAATTCCGCGTTCTTGGCGACGAAGTCGGTTTCGGAATTGATCTCGACCATCACGCCGTCCTTGGCGATGACCAGGCCTTCCGCGGTGGTGCGCTCGGCGCGCTTGCCGACATCCTTGGCGCCCTTGATACGCAGCAGCTCGACGGCCTTGTCGAAATCGCCCTCGGTCTCGACCAGCGCGTTCTTACAATCCATCATTCCGGAGCCGGTGAGCTCCCGCAGCCGCTTCACGTCAGCGGCGGTGTAGTTCGCCATCGGGGGCGAGCCTCCTTCGAGAAAGTCTGGTACCGGGCAGTGGTGGTCACGACTCGGCGAGCCGTGACCACCACTGTGGGAAGTGCGGTCCGGCGGCGCTCACCATGGCACCGGCCGGTGAGCGGCCGCCGAACGCGAGGTAACGACTCAGGCGTCGGCCGGAGTCTCCGCGGGCGCCTCGGCCGGAGCTTCCGCCGGGGTCTCGGCCGGAGCTTCCGCCGGGGCCTCGGTGCTCGGGGTGGCCTGCGCCAGCAGCTCCTGCTCCCACTCCGGCAGCGGCTCGGCGGCGCTCGCCTCGGGCTTGTCGTCGCCGCCGGAGCGGCCGGCGCGGGCCTGCACGCCCTCGGCCACCGCGGAGGCGACGACCTTGGTGAGCAGCGCGGCCGAACGGATCGCGTCGTCGTTACCCGGGATCGGGTAGTCGACCAGGTCGGGATCGCAGTTGGTGTCCAGGATCGCGATGACCGGGATGTTCAGTTTGCGCGCCTCGCCGACGGCGATGTGCTCCTTGTTGGTGTCGACAACCCAGATGGCCGACGGCACCTTCTGCATATCCCGGATACCGCCGAGGGTGCGGTCCAGCTTGTTCATCTCACGCGTGAGCATGAGGATTTCCTTCTTGGTGCGGCCCTCGAAACCACCGGTCTGCTCCATCGCCTCGAGTTCCTTGAGACGCTGCAGACGCTTGTGCACGGTGGAGAAGTTGGTGAGCATGCCGCCGAGCCAGCGCTGGTTCACGTAGGGCATCCCGACCCGGGTGGCCTCGGCCGCGATGGACTCCTGCGCCTGCTTCTTGGTGCCGACGAACAGGACGGTGCCGCCGTGGGCGACCGTCTCCTTGACGAATTCGTAGGCCTTGTCGATGTAGGTCAGCGTCTGCTGCAGATCGATGATGTAGATGCCGTTGCGGTCGGTGAAGATGAACCGCTTCATCTTCGGGTTCCAGCGACGGGTCTGGTGCCCGAAATGCGCGCCGCTGTCGAGCAGCTGCTTCATTGTTACGACAGCCATGGCTCTCGTATCTCTCTTTCGTTGCCGGTTGACGCAGCGGGCCGGCGGCCTGCTGCCCTGGCACCACAGAACGCTCGGACCCGATCGGTGATCGGGACCAGCCGGGACGTCCCCTGTTCCGGAATGCGCCGGCCTTCCCCGGTCCCGGCAGGAACTCGGTGGGGCAGCGCGATGAACAAGCACGGTGGTGCGCGAAGTCGGTCGGTGCGAACACAGACCGCTCGGACAGTTTACGGCGTGGACTGCGCGAACGGGAAATCGCCCGGTCGTACCGTCGGTGACCACGCGAGCCGGACGTCGGTATGAAACATCATTTGTTCACAGAGGGCGAGTTGTCCACAGGTACCGGAATTGCGGGTTCCGCGCAGCTCACAGCCCGAGCAGGCTGAGCATATGACCCGCAAAACCACTGCCACCGAGGCCGCCGGAGCGACCGCGACGGACCCGGACCTCCCGCCCGCGCCGCGCGGCTGGCCCCATATCGCGCGCCGCCACAGACCGGAGAGCACCGACCACCCGTCCCGGCCCCTCTCGGCATGGCCGCGACGCACCACGGCGCAACCGCCCCGGGACATCTATCGCGGCCGCGGTGCCGGGCGGTGCACCGATCGCCCACGCGGCACGGCCACGGTCTCGGTGGACGACTCCGGCGCACGGAGAGATCCTGAGCCGGGACGGATTGCCGGTCGGCATCCGGCGTCGCCCCAAGCCCCCTCCGGAGAGCGCGCGGGGTCCGGGGCGCCTTCAGCTCCGGGGCCGAGTGATCTGGCCCGCCGGGCCAGGCGGTACGAGCGAAGGATGGCCCAGCGGCCGGCCGAATTACGTGCGGACGGCCACACCGAGACCGGCTCGAAACAGCTCGACGGTGCGCGAGGATCGCAGCGGACCACACCGATACGCACGACCCGCTTTCCCACGATCCGACCTCGTTCGACGCCTTTTCCCGGGGCGGCACCGGCACGGCACACACCGGACCGCCACCTCCCGGGTTCTCCCGGGCGGAACCCGGTCCGCAGGCCCGGCACGGACGGCCGTCACCTGCCCATTTCCGGCATGCCACGGCACCGATCGGACCGCCGCGGGCTCACGAGCCGGTATCGGAGACCTGCCAACCTGATCGGCGCCGCGCTCACCACGGTGTTCCTCGCGATACCGCTCGGTCCGGGCCCCACTGCCGCCGCGCATTCGGGCGATGCCCCCGCGGTCGCACACCCCGGCACCGCGGGTGGCCCGGCGACGACCGGTACCGGCCCGGCGAATACCGGCCCGATCACCCCGCAGGCCGGCCACATTCCTGCGTCGTTGCGGAATAGCGACTCTTCGCCCTCCGCCGAGGTCTCCGGCTCGGCCTCGGCTGCTCTCGGAGCAGTCGGCACCGGCACACCGGAATCGCCCGCGGTTTCCTCGGCTGGCACGCCCGTCGATGCCTCGCCCGGCCTGCCCGTACGTGCGGAGACCCTGCCCGCCGAACCAATTGCCGGGCAGTCGAACCAGGTGGCCCGCCGGTCACCGGCCGGGTCGAGCCGGGCCGGTGGCTGCGGGACGGGCTCGAATTCGGGTTCGGCCACCGGTTCGGGCGCCCTGTGCCGGGTTCTCCCCCTGCTGGAAGATCTGGTGCACGAACTCCTCAGGCTCGCACCACGACCGGTACCGCAAGCGTGCCCATGCCCCGACCCCGGGCGGTGAGACCGAGCACAGCCGGACCGAGCACAGCCGGACCGAGCACAGCCGGACCGAGCGGACCGCGACGGTCCGCTCGGTCCGGCAGGGCGGACCTCGGGATGGCGGGGGTGATCCTCGCGGTCGCCGCCCTGCTGTCCTCCGGTTCCGCGGCGGCGGCCCCGGAGGCCGGGTTCGACTGGCCGCTACACCCGCGCCCGGTGGTCGGCCGGCCGTTCGACCCACCCGACCAGGACTGGCTGCCGGGCCATCGCGGGGTGGACCTGGTCGGGGCACCAGGTCAGGCGGTCTACGCGGCCGGGCCGGGAGTCGTGGTCTTCGCCGGAAAGGTGGCGGGCAAACCGGTGGTGGCGATACTCCACGGCGGCGGGCTGCGGACGACGTACGAGCCGGTGGAGGCGGAGATCCCGGTGGGCCGGCGGGTCACCCGGGGCACCCGGATCGGGGCACTGGGCACGGGCCATGCCGGGTGTCCGGCGCCGGCCTGCCTGCACTGGGGTCTGCGCCGGGAGAGCACCACGCACGCATCCCGTGAATACCTCGACCCGCTCGGGCTGTTGCGGAGGACGCCGATCAGGCTGAAGCCGGTGGAGCGCGGCACGCCCACGGACGACGGGTGAGCGGCCGGATCGAACGGCGGAAGAACGCGCCGAATGCGGCGGCTTCGGTGCGCCGACATCGGGCCACCCACCATATTCCTCAGCCCGGCGGGCCGCGATGCACCACCGCGTAACCGACCATGACCAGCGCGACGACCGCCATGGCGAGGGTGACCGAGCCGATGCTGGCCGCCGCGGCGCCGGCCGCGCCGAGGCGAAGCCGGCGACTGCGCCGGTAGCCCAGGGCGGCGACCGACAGCAGGACGAGACAGGCGCTTCCCGGCAGGAGCGCGGCCGGATCCCACCCCTCCTCGAGCACGAGACGGAGGAGCAGGAGATCGACCACCAGACACCCCAGACAGGTGCGCCGCCACGAGAGCGCCGTCCGCTCCGCGGCCAGCCGGATCTCGGTCGATTCGGTCACGACACCGTCCTCAATGCAGCAGGACGGCTACGCAGGCGAGAACCGCTACGAACGCGGTCCCGGCCGCCAGCACCGGCACCAGCACCGTGCCCGGCAGCGGCCGCCCTTCCTCCATCGCGACGCGAACCCGCCGCCAGTGCACATACGCCCCGACCGCGAGCACCAACGACAGCAGCAGACAGCTCACGGCCAGCGCGGTACGGAAATCGACATTCCACTGTTCCTGCACCACCGCGTGCACCGCGACCCCACCGGCCAGCAACCCGAGCGCGGTGCGGATCCAGGCCAGAAAGGTCCGTTCGTTGGCGAGCGTGAACCGGTAGTCGACCGGTTCCCCTGCGCGGTCTGTGTCCTCTCGCGGGGAATTCATCGGGCGACCGTGCCGGTCGTGGTCTGCACGCTCACCTCCCGAAATGCCGGTCGGCCGCGGTAGGGCGGCTCCGCTGGACAGCGTAAGCGCCGTACCGCGGCGAATCCAGCCACCGGGTCGTAGACGGGCCGCCCGATCGATTCCCGCCGGTTCGTGGTCCGGTCACAAGGCCGTGACGCCTGGAGCTTTCACTCGCCGGGAGAGACCGCCGATCGAGTGTGGTTCCGGACCGAGTGATCCCGGCACACCGTGCGGCCCTCGCTCTCGGGTTTCATCATGTTCGCGGCGGTGATCAGTAGCGCGGCGCCGAATACAGCCTGAGAAGACCGGTCAGGCAGCGGCAGAGTCCGTTGTCGCCGGCCTAGAAGTCAGCGATGCCACGACCGCGAGGCGGACATATGGCACCCGGCGATGTTCGACCAAAGGGTTCCGGCCCATCGACGACGGTTCAGGCACGGGGGTGGGCCTGGTCGTGGGCTTTTCGCAGACGATCGATGGAGACGTGGGTGTAGAGCTGCGTGGTCGCGAGGCTGGCGTGACCCAGCAGTTCCTGTACCACCCGCAGATCCGCGCCGCCTTCCAGAAGGTGCGTGGCTGCCGTATGACGGAGGCCGTGTGGTCCCAGGTCGGCGGTGCCCGGGACAGCGGACACCACCGCGTGCACCACTGTCCGGGCCTGCCGCTGATCGAGGCGCCGGCCCCGTCGGCCCAGGAGCAGCGCGCGGCCGGAATCGGGTGAGGCCAGGACAGGCCGCCCGTAGCGCAGCCATTCCCCCACCGCATGATCGGCGGGGCCGCCGAACGGTGCCGATCGCTCCCGGTTGCCCTTGCCCAGGACACGGACCAGCCGCCGTTCCCGGTCGATATCGTCGATATCGAGTCCGCACAGTTCGCCGACGCGGATTCCGGTGGCGTACAGCAGTTCGACGATGAGCCGATCCCGTAGCGCCATCGGATCGTGCTGTTCGGCACCCGATTGCGCGGCGTTCATCACCCGGCCCGCCTGCTCTTGACCGAGGACGGCGGGCAGGCTGCGGTGGGCCTTGGGCGCGGCGAGCCGGAGCCCGGGATCCACGGTCAGCCGGCCGGTCC
The DNA here is from genome assembly GCF_000720425.1 of Nocardia rhamnosiphila NBRC 108938. Taxonomy (GTDB): domain Bacteria; phylum Actinomycetota; class Actinomycetes; order Mycobacteriales; family Mycobacteriaceae; genus Nocardia; species Nocardia rhamnosiphila. Next base: position 552,161 of record NZ_JOAJ01000003.1, read on the forward strand.
GGGTCAGCCAGGCGGTGAACGCCCGCGCGGCCGACGCCCGGCGCGCCATACTGGTGCGTGCCGCGCCGCGCTCCGCGTGCCCTGCCAGCCACGCGCGCATGGCCGGCAGGTCCAGCTCACGCACCGAGGCGTCGGCGGCATGGTCGACCAGATGTGCGAGCAGCGACCGGATATCGCCGAGGTAGGCGCGCACCGTATGCGCCGACCGGTTGCGACCGAGCCGCAGATGCCGCCCGTATTCGGTCAGCAGGGCTTCCAGGTCCTCGGGCAACTCACGCACCGTCCCACCGTCGTCCGCCCGCCCCCGAACCGCAAGCCCACGCGCCGATATCCGTTGGCGGCTCATACGCTCCCGCCACACACCACGGCCGAGACCACGCCTGGCGACCGCAGCCGCACCTATCGCGCTGCACCGCACCGACTGCGCGTGCACTCGCGCCCGCCGCGCCGACCACCTGCGCACACCGCACCGACCGCACTCGCACACCACCCCGGCCGTCTCGCTCAGTCCAGCCGGTACCAGCCCACCTCGCCGCGCGCGGCCGCACCCGCCAGATCGAGCGCGACGAGTGCCGCGCGGACCTCGGCCGCCGCCATCCCTGTCGCTGCTGCGATATCGTGCGGCCACCGGCCACCGGTGGCGGGTAGGGCCGCCAGCACATGGGCCTCGGTATCGCCGAGACGGTCGGTACCGGCCGAACCGGTGGTCAGCGGCAGGTGCAGGGGCGCGATATCGGCGAGTACCTCCTCCGGACCGGTGACGAGGGTCGCTTCCCTGTCGCGGATCATCCGGTGGCAACCCGCGGAGGCCGCCGAATTCACCGATCCCGGCACCGCGAGCGCGGGACGACCGATCCGGCGGGCCCATTTCACCGTGTTCCGAGCGCCACTGCGCAATCCGGCCTCGACCACCAGCACACCGTCGGACAGGGCGGCGATCAGCCGATTCCGGGCCAGGAAGTGGTGTTTGCGCGCGACCGTACCCGGCGGATATTCACTGACCACCAGGCCGGTTTCGGCGATCCGGGCGATGAGGCGGTCGTGCTGGGCCGGGTAGGGCCGGTCGGCGCCGCAGGCCAGTACGGCGATGGTGGAGCCGCCGACCGCGAGCGCGGCCCGGTGCGCCGTACCGTCGACACCGAAGGCGGCGCCGGATACGACCGTCCATCCGCGGGCGGCCAGGTCTCCCGCGATTTCACCGGTCACCCGGTCGCCGTAACCGGTGCTGCACCGGGCGCCCACCACCGCCACCGCGCGTTCGGTGAGTTCGCCGAGATCCCGGCCGCCCCGGACCCAGAACACCAGCGGCACCGCACCGTCCGGGTCGCGGCCCGGGGTGAGCTGACTCAGACCCAGCATTCGCCAGGCCGGCCATTCCGGATCGTCGGGTGTGACGAGCCGCCCGCCGGTATCGCGGATGACCTCCAGATCACGTGCGGCCGTGTCCAGCTCCCGCCGCCGGTCGGTCGCGGCGCGCAGCACCGGCGGGAGTGCGCGTTCCCGGACCGCTCGCGCCGCCTCGCGCACCCCGACCGAGTCGATCAGGGCCGAGAGTGCCGGGCACGGCCCGAGAACCACTCGGGAAAGATATGCCCACGCCAGCTGCCGCTCTTCCTGCTCGCCGGCGGTCCCCCGCCGAGCCGGCGAGCCTGTTCCGGCCACATTCATTGCGGACTCCGCTGCCGGAAGTCGAGAGCCTGCATCACATCGTGTGCGGTGGGCATATCGCCGCCGCGCAGATCGCAGACGGTCCACGCGACCCGCAGCGCCCGGTCGGCGCCCCGTGCCGAGATCCGGCCCAGTCGCAGCGCCGCCTCGACCGGAGCCGTCGTCTCCGCGGGTAGGGGAAACCGGCGGCGCAGTGCGTACCCGGGGACCTCGGCATTGGTACGCCAGCCCTCGTCACGCCACCGGGCGACGGCGGCCGCGCGGGCGGCGATCACACGGCCGCGCACGGTCGCGCTGTCCTCCGATTCCGCCGCTGCCAGACCGGCGCCCGATATCGGATGCATCTGCAACCAGATATCGATGCGGTCCATCAGGGGACCGGATAGTTTTCCGAGGTACCGGCGCCGGGCGAGCGGGGCACAGATACAGTCCACATCGCGGGCCGGGGCGCAGGGGCAGGGGTTGGCGGCGAGTACCAGTTGGAATCGAGCCGGATAGCGCGCCACCCCGTCGCGCCGCGCGATCCGTACCTCGCCCTCCTCCAGCGGTGTCCGCATCGCCTCGAGCACCTTGGCACCGATCTCGGCGCATTCGTCCAGGAACAGCACCCCGCGGTGTGCGCGGCTCACCGCACCGGGCCGCGCCGACCCCGAACCACCGCCCACCATGGCACTCACCGAGGTCGAATGGTGTGGGGCGACGAACGGCGGGCTGGTGATCAGCGGCTGTTCGTCGGAGAGCGTGCCGGCGACCGAATGGACGGCGGTGACCTCGAGCGCCTCGTCCTCCGACAACGGCGGCAGCACGCCGGGCAGGCGCTGGGCCAGCATGGTCTTCCCGATTCCGGGGGCGCCCGTGAGCAGCAGATGGTGCCCACCGGCCGCGGCGACCTCCAGCGCCCAGCGCGCTTCGTGCTGTCCGGCGACATCCCGCAGATCTCCGCTCGGGGCGCTCGGCGGTGGCGGGAGCACTCCCGGTGACTCCTCCAGGCCGCCCTCGCCCCGCAACCAGTCGACGGCGGCGCGCAGTGTCGGTGCGCCCAGCACCCGGATTCCGGCGACGAGGCCCGCTTCCGGCAGAGCCGACTCGGGGACCACCACCGTCTTGCGACCGGCCCGGCGCGCCGCGAGCACGGCGGGCAGGATGCCGCGGACCCGGCGCAGCCGCCCGTCGAGGGCGAGCTCGCCCAGCAGCACGGTGCCCGTGAGCCGCTCGGAGGGCACGATATCGGCCGCGTGCAGGACCGCGACGGCCAGCGCGAGATCGTAGACGGAACCCACCTTCGGCAGCGTCGCCGGCGACAGGGCCAGAATCACCCGGCCGTCCGGCCATTTCTCGCCGGTATTGGCGACGGCCGCCCGGACCCGGTCCCGGGATTCCTGGAGCGATGTGTCGGGCAGACCCACCAGATGCACCGACGGCAGACCCTGACCGATATCGGCCTCGATCTCGACGACCTGCCCGTCGATCCCACGCACCGCGATCGAGCAGGCCCGGCCCAGCGGCATCAGAACACCGCCCGCAGGTGCTCGATCACGGGCTCGGCGGTCCGCGGGAGCAGGATCGAGACGACGTCGAAACGGATCCGCTGCCAGGGACCGTCCTGTTCGGTGAGCCAGAGTAGCGCCAAGCGGCGGATCCGCTGCCGTTTGTCGTAGGTGACGGCCTCGGCCGGTGTCCCGTATCCGAGCCCCGATCTGGTCTTCACCTCGACGAAGGCGGTCACTCCCGCGTCGCGGACCACCAGGTCCAGTTCGCCGTACCGGCACCGCCAGTTACGGCAGACGATCTCCATACCGGCGGCCTGCAGATATCTGGCCGCCAGTTCCTCCCCGTGGGCGCCGAGCGCCGTGTTGTGTCCCACGTGCCCAGCATCTGCCCTCGGCGGATCGTGCCCACCGCGCCGACCTGCGAAAACAATCGGTCTGTGGACAACCGGTGGCCTGTGGACAAGTTCCTCCGGGGCACGGTCCGGAGGAACTCACCGGCCGCGGCGGCTCATTCGGGTAGCCGCAGGTCCGGCTTCTCCAGCTCTTCGATGTTCACGTCCTTGAACGTGATCACCCGGACGTGTTTGACGAAGCGCGCGGGCCGGTACATATCCCAGACCCATGCATCGCTCATCCGTACTTCGAAGTACACCTCGCCGTCGGCGTTCTGCGGTCGTAGCTCCACCGAGTTGGCCAGATAGAAGCGGCGTTCGGTTTCCACCACGTACGAGAACTGACCGACGATGTCCTTGTACTCCCGGTAGAGCGAGAGCTCCATCTCGGTTTCGTATTTCTCGAGGTCCTCGGCACTCATCTGGTGGAATGTCCTCCTTCTCGCCGCCTTGCGTCTGCTCACATCATCGCTCATCGCGCCCGGGCATGTCACCGTGGGCCGGGCCGCACACCGTCGCCGCGCCGCGCCGCGGGCCGGGTGCGGCCGCGCGGCCCCCGGTCAGGCGGCGCCGCCGGCCTCCGCAGTCGCGAGCGCCAGTGATTCGGCCGCCACGGGCGTCGGCGCGCCGCATTCGCGGACCGTGCGCCACGACCGCCGATGTTCCGGACAGGGACCGAGCCGGCGCAGCGCTTCGAGATGCTGCGTGGTGTTGTAACCCTTGTGCTCGGCGAAACCGTAGCCCGGCCGGTGCCGGTCGAGCTCGACCATCATCCGGTCCCGGGTGACCTTGGCCAGCACACTCGCCGCCGCGATACAGGCGGCGCTGGCGTCACCGCCGATCACCGGCAGCGACGGTACCGCCAGCCCCGGCACCCGGAATCCGTCGGTGAGCACATAGCCCGGCGCGTAGTCCAGTCCGGCCACCGCCCGGCGCATGCCCTCGATATTCGCGACGTGGATTCCGATGGCATCGATCTCCGCGGCGGGGATCACGACCACCTTCCAGGCCAGCGCCAGCTTCTTGATCACCGGGAACAGCGCCTCACGGGCCGCCTCGGTCAGCTTCTTGGAGTCGTTGAGCCCGGCGAGCGCCGCGGACGCCTTCGGCGCGAGTACGCACGCGGCGACCACCAGTGGCCCGGCGCTCGGGCCGCGACCCGCCTCGTCGACGCCCGCGACCGGCCCCAGACCGCTGCGTATCAGCGCCGAATCGAGTGTCCGCAGGCCCGCGGCCTTGCGGACCACCACTCGCGGCGGCCAGCTGCTGCCTCGCGCGGCGCCGGCGGCACGGTTACTACGTGTCACTGGCCACCTCGCGACAGATGATCGGGAACCACGGCCCGATTATCGCGCACCGGATCGGACGCGGTACCGGTAGGTCCGGTCCCGGCCCGGTCGAACGGCTTGTCCGGCAAGGTGATCGGCGCCGGCCATTGCCCGGATCGCGCGACGCTCCCCACGAAGCGACCGTGGAAACCGCGCGCCTACTGCGGATTCTGCGATGTCACCGGACCGATCCGGCCGGGCGGCCAGATCTTGAAGACGGCCTTGCCGCGGACGTTCTCGATGGGCACCGTGCCCTGGAGGTCGTCGCCGACATGCGCGCGGGAATCGCGCGATTCGTTGCGGTTGTCGCCCATCACCCACAGGTGGCCCGGCGGTACCAGTACCGGCCCGAAGACCCGGCCCACCGGATAGGCGGCGTTCTGCTGGCCCGCCACCCACGGGTAGTCGTCGGCGACATAGGGCTCGTCCAGCGGTTTCCCGTCCACCATGACCCGGCCCTGCTCGTCGCAGCACTCCACGGTCTGGCCGCCGACCGCGATCACGCGTTTCACCAGGTCGTTCTCATCGGGCGGGACCAGACCGAAGAAGGCGAAGAAGTTTTGGATACCGCGCACGGCGGGATTGTCGGAACGGATCGAGACGTAGTGGTCGTTCCAGGACGGCGGGCCGACGAATACGACCACGTCCCCGGGCTGCGGATCGCTCCAGTAGTAGCTCACCTTCTGCACGTAGATCCGGTCGCCGGTGCAGCCGGCGCAGCCGTGCAGGGTGGGTTCCATGGACTGGGAGGGAATGACATAGGGGCGGCCGACGAAGGTGACCATGAGGGCGGCGATGATCGCCGCGATGACCAGCAGGATGGGAAGTTCCTGCCAGAACGGCCGCTGCCGCTTCGCTTTGACCTGCTTTCGCGCACGACGCCTTCTCGGCGGTTCGTTCCTGGAATCGGATCCCGAAACCGACCAACTCTCATCTGCCACGCGAACAGCGTAGCCCGGTGCCACAACGGATTCGTGGCACCGGGCTACATATACCGTTCGCCGAGGTCACCGTGGTGCGGCGCGGCGCACGGGTGTCGGCGGTCAGCGACGGGTCAGCGCTTTTCCTTGATCTTGGCGGCCTTACCGCGCAGCTCCCGCAGGTAGTACAGCTTGGCCCGGCGGACATCACCGCGGGTCACCACATCGATGTGATCGATGGTGGGGCTGTGCACCGGGAAGGTGCGCTCCACACCGACACCGAACGACACCTTGCGCACGGTGAAGGTCTCGCGGATACCGCCGCCCTGGCGCCGGATGACGACGCCCTTGAAGACCTGGATACGTTCCTTGGAGCCCTCGATGACCTTCACGTGCACATTGAGGGTGTCGCCCGGACGGAAGTCGGGGACGTCGCTGCGCAGCGAGCTCTCGTCGACGAAATCAAGGGTGTTCATGATCATCCTTCTGATGGTCGCGCGAACAGAGGAACCTGGCGGCGCAAAAGCTCGACCGGTTCGTGCTCCGAATGTGGGGTGCGCCCGGGTCATGCCCAGGGCAACCTGTGCATTGTGCCAGATCAGCGGTCGCTTTCGGAAACCGGCCCGGCCTGGGCCCCCGCTGCCCCGGCGTCGCCGCCCCGATCGGGCGGCCACAGGTGCAAATCCTGCAGCAGCGGATGCTCCCGCGGCGGTGCGGGTGGCGCCGGTACCACCCTACGCGTCAGTTCCACCTCGGCCGCCGACCGCGCGTGACCGACATCCGGACTGCCGGCGATCAGGTCCTGGACGAAGATCTTGGCCCGGATCACCGGACGTCGGTACCGGCGTTCCCGCACGATCGCGCGATACATGAGCCGCCGCCGGCTGCCGTAGCGCCACCGCGCCCACGGGGCTCCCGGCCGGCTGAGCCGCAGCGCGCCCACGACCAGCAGCGGCAGGAAGAACATGCCGAACAGCCCGGTCCAGATCTTGCCCTTGGCGATGACCACGGCGGCCAGCGCCAGATTCACCACCGCGAATCCGGCGACCAGCAGCCGCGTGCCGACGCCGGGCTGGTGCCGCACACCGTTGATCTCCAGCAGCCACAGCGGATGGAAACCCAGCAGCAGCAGGCCGGTGACCGCGAGGGCGACGAACACCGCGTCCACCGAGGTCCGTCCCTGCTCCTCCCAGTACACGTCGCGCAGGTAATACAGCAGCGCGAATTCGTCGAGCACGAGCGCGGCCCCGACCCCGAAGGTGGCGGCCAGGGCCGACGCCGTGCCGGTGCTGTTCCCCGCGGCTCCGGCGATCATCCCGATACCGGATATCAGCACCAGCACCACGCCGAACACCATGTGGTGGATGTGCACACCGCCGGACTTCAGGTTGCCGGGCCACCAGCGCACCCGGGCCCGGATGAGCCGGACGCTGACCCTGATCACCAGGAACCCGATGATGAAGCCGAACAGAAAGCAGAGCAGCGGGAGCCGGCCCGCGGCGATCACGTCCTCGGACAGCCACTGCCGCATACCGGCCCCCGATTCAGCTCGTGGTCACTTCCCGAAACCCGCCCGGCGCAGCGCGTCGGCCATGGCACCGTTCACGGGTGCATTATCGCGCCGGCCGTCCCGGCCCTGCCCGCGATTGCGTCCCTGACCGGCACCGTTACCGCCGCCCCGGCCGCCGGCGTTCTGACCGTTGCCCTGGGCGCCGCGGTTCTTCTCGTTACGGCCCTGGCCCCGGGCGCCACCATCGCGGCCACCGGTCCGGGCGCCACCGTCGCGGCCGCCCTGGCCGCGACCGCGATCGCCGGGGCCCTGGCCGCGTTCGGGCTTACCCGCCCCGGGCTCGTCGTCGAGCCGCAGCGACAACCCGATGCGCTGGCGGGCGACATCGACCTCGAGCACCTTCACCTTCACCACATCGCCGGATTTGACCACCTCACGGGGGTCGCGCACGAAATTACGCGACATCGCCGAAACGTGGACCAAACCGTCCTGGTGCACACCGATGTCGACGAAGGCACCGAACGCGGCGACATTGGTGACGACACCCTCCAGCACCATGCCCGGCTCCAGATCGGCGACCTTCTCGATTCCCGCCGCGAATTCCGCGGTCTTGAACTCCGGGCGCGGATCGCGGCCGGGTTTCTCGAGTTCGCTGATGATGTCGGTCACCGTGGGGACACCGAACTTCTCATCGGTGAAATCGGCCGGGCGTAGCGTGCGCAGGACCGCGCCGTTACCGATGACCTCGGCGATTCCGGTACCGGTGGAATCGAGGATCCGGCGCACCACCGGATAGGCCTCCGGGTGCACCGCCGAGGTGTCGAGCGGATCGTCCCCGCCGCGGATCCGCAGGAAGCCCGCGCACTGTTCGAACGCCTTGGGGCCCAGCCGCGGGACGTCGAGCAGGGCGGTGCGACTGCGGAAGGGACCGTTCTGATCGCGGTGCGCCACAATGCTCTCGGCCACCGAGCCGGTGACACCGGAGACCCGCGACAGCAGCGGCACCGACGCGGTGTTGACATCGACGCCGACCGCGTTCACCGCGTCCTCCACCACCGCGCCCAGCGACCGGGCCAGCAGAGTTTCCGAGACATCGTGCTGGTACTGGCCGACACCGATCGATTTCGGCTCGATCTTGACCAGTTCGGCCAGCGGGTCCTGCAACCGGCGCGCGATGGAGACCGCGCCCCGCAGTGAGACGTCCATATCGGGCAGTTCCTGGGTGGCGTAGGCCGAGGCGGAGTACACCGACGCACCGGCCTCGGAGACCACGATCTTGGTCGGTTTGTTCTCCGGGATCCGTTCGATGAGTTGCGCGGCCAGCGCGTCGGTCTCCCGGGAGGCCGTCCCGTTGCCGATGGCGATGAGTTCGACGCCGAACCGAGCCACCAGGGCGCCGAGGACCGCCAGCGATTTCTCGGTCTGGTTCTGCGGTTTGTGCGGGTACACGACCTCGGTCGCGACGACCTTGCCGGTGCCGTCGACCACGGCGACCTTGACCCCGGTGCGGTAGCCCGGATCCAGGCCCATGGTAGTGCGGGTGCCGGCCGGCGCGGCCAGCAGCAGATCGCGCAGGTTGGCGGCGAAGACATCCACCGCATCGCGTTCGGCGGCCTGCCGCAATCGCATCCGGGTATCGATCCCCAGGCTCACCTGGAGTTTGGTCCGCCAGGCCCAGCGCACGGTGTCGAGCAGCCAGCCGTCGGCGGCGCGACCGGCTTCGGCGATCGAGAACCGCTGGGCGATCCGCGCCTCGTAGGTGCTGCGTTCGCCGGGTGCGAGCTCGGAGTCGGCGGGTTCGGGGTCGAGGTGCAGGCTGAGCACCTCTTCCTTCTCCCCGCGCAGCAGTGCCAGGATGCGATGGGAGGGCAGGCCGGCGAATTCCTCGCCGAATTCGAAGTAGTCGGCGAATTTCGCGCCGGACTCTTCCTTACCGGGACGTACCGTGGCGGTGAGCCGGCCCCGGTTCCACATGAGTTCGCGGAGTTCGCCCACCAGATCGGCGTCTTCGGCGAACCGCTCGACGAGGATGGCGCGCGCGCCCTCGAGCTGTTCGGCGGAGTAACCGGCCGGATCGGTGTCCGGGTTCTCGAGCAGCGCGTCGGCAACGGGTTCGTGCCCGGCCTCGCGCGCGATCTGGGCCTTGGTGCGGCGCTTGGGCTTATAGGGCAGGTAGATGTCCTCGAGCCGGGCCTTGGTCTCGGCGAGCAGCAGCTGCCGGTGCAGCGCCTCGTCGAGTTTGCCCTGGCCCCGGATGGATTCGATGATCGTGGCCCGGCGCTCGTCGAGTTCGCGCAGGTAGTGCAGGCGTTCTTCGAGCGTACGCAGCTGGGCGTCGTCCAGACCGCCGGTGATCTCCTTGCGGTACCGGGCGATGAACGGCACCGTCGACCCGGCGTCCAGTAGCTCGACGGCCGCTCGGACCTGGTTCTCCCGCACCGAGAGCTCGTCGGCGATGCGCCGGCTGACGGAGCCGGACACCACCGGGCCGGTACCGGGGTCTGCAGGCGAGTCGGTGGGGATGGTCTCGGGGTCCGAGGTCTGCGGCACTGTCGTCACCACCCGCACACTACATTCGCCCGGCGACAGGCGGACCGCGCCCGGCCCCGGCTCACCCCGGGGCCGGACACAGCGGGCACGGTCATCCGGCGGCGCGCCCCTGCTGCCGCAACAGGAACCGCTGCACCTTGCCGCTGGGGGTCTTGGGCAGTGTGTCGACGAAATGCACCCGGCGCGGGTAGGCGTGCGCGGCGAACTTCTGCTTCACCAATGTCTGTAGCTGCGATTCCAGTTCCGGGGAACCGGCGGTGTCACCGCGCAACACCACGAACGCCTCGAGCACTTCGCCGCGCAACTCGTCGGGGAGACCGACGACGGCGGCCTCGGCGACCTCGTCGTGCAGCACCAGCACGCTCTCGACATCAAACGGACCGATCCGGTACCCGGACATGATGATCACATCGTCGTCGCGGGCGGAGAAGTGGAAGTATCCGTCGGCATCGCGCGAACCGGCGTCGCCGGTGAGATACCAGCGGCCGTCGGCGGTGAAGCGCTGCGCGGTCTGTTCGGGCGCGTCCAGGTAGCCGAGAAACCACAGCAGCGCACTGCGTTCGGCGTCGATGGCGATCCGGCCCAGCTCCCCCTCCGGCGCTTCCGTATCCGCGTCGTCGGCCAGGACGGCGCAGGCCCAGCCCGGTAGCGGACGGCCCATCGAACCCGCGGGCGCGGCCGTATCCAGATCGTCGTGCCAGGCGTTGCAGATGACCATGCCGTGCTCGGTCTGGCCGTAGTGATCGCGGACCGCCACCCCGAGGTGTTCCGCCGACCAGGCCACCACCTCCGGTGTCAACGGTTCACCCGCGGAGGAGGCCCGGCGCAGCCGGACCGGGTTGCCCGGCTCGCCGGCGCGCAGGGCGCGATAGACGGTGGGCGCGGCCGCGAAATTGGTGACCCCGAAACGTTCCAGTACCTGCCAGGTCAGCGCCGGGGAGAATCCGGCGTGCAGTAGCAGGCTGCGGGTTCCGGACGCCAGCGGACCGAGGATCGCGTAATAGAGACCGTAGGCCCAGCCCGGGTCGGCGGCGTTCCAGAAGACATCGTCGGGGCGGACGTCCAGCGCGAACTCCTGATAGGCGTGGAACGACGCCAGGGCGCGCACCGGAATCGGCACCCCCTTGGGGGTACCGGTGGTGCCGCTGGTGAACAGCTGGACGAGCAGTCCGTCCCCACCCACCACGGCCGGTGGTTCCGTTCCGGTCCCGGCGCTCGGCAATTCGGCCATCAGCAGGGCACCCGGGACGTCGGTATCGCCGGTGACGATGGTGCGCCACGGCGGATCCGCCGGCATATCGCCGCCCGGCGCCAGCTTGCCGACCTGATCCGGGTCGGCGATCACCACCGAAGCCCCGGAAGCCTGGAGCCGGAATGCGATGGCGGGCGGGGCGAACGCGGTGAACAGCGGGACATGTACCGCTCCGCGACGCCAGATGCCGAGCAGCACCACCACCAGATCGACCGATTTCGCCATCAGCGTCGCGACCTGGTCGCCGGGGCCCACACCGAGCCCGGCCAGGGCCGCGGCGAAACGTTCGGACCGCGCGCGCAGTTCACCGTAGGTGAGATCGATCGCCGACAGATCGCTGTCGATCACGGTGAACGCGACGGCGTCGGCCGGATGCCGGTCGCACAGCAATTCCGCCGCACAGGCGTCGGGCCCATCATAGGCGTCCAGCAGTTCGCGTACCCGCGCGTTCGGGTCGGCACCCATCTCACATCTCCTCGGTCGTCCGGCCGGTGTGTTGCCATAGGATGTAGGTCACACCAGGTCCGGCACTACCCCCGAAAAGGGGTGACAACCCGATGTCCACTCTCCCGCCGCTGCTGCGCCCGCGCGACGGCGACGCGCTGCGCGCCGAGATCCGCCGGCTCGCGGCTGTCGCCGGGGTGCCGGTGATCTTCGGGGGCGAGGTCAGCGCCGGTACCCTGCGGCTGACCGAGTTCGCCGGGGTCCGGACCAACGGTCTGCGCGGTCTGTCGGTGACCCGCGCGTCCGGGCTGGGTGGCCGGGTCGTGGATTCGCGCCGGCCCGCCGCGGTCTCCGACTACGGCAACGCGCTCTCGATCACGCACCACTACGACGGGCCGGTACTCGGCGAGGGCCTCCGGTCGGTGGTCGCGGTACCGGTGGTGGTGTCGGGTCGTTCCCGGGCGGTGCTGTACGCGGCGACCAGGGGCCCCGGTCCCCTCGGCGACCGGACCGCCGACGCGCTGGTGCAGGCCGGACGCCGGCTCGCCACCGAGATCGGTGTACGCGACGAGGTGGACCGGCGGTTACGCCTGCTGGATATGACCACTCCCACTCCCGCCAGCGACGGTGTGGTGGCCGAGGAGTTGCGTGCGGTCCAGGCCGAGTTGCGCGCCATCGCGAACGCGGCCGGCGACGAGCATATGCGGGACAAGTTGCGGAATGTCGGTGAGCGGCTCACCCGCGCACTCGCCGGCGGGCCCGTCCCCGATGCGCCGCGGCTCGCGCGCCGCGAAATCGATGTACTGTCGCAGGTCGCGCTGGGTTGCTCCAACCAGACTGTCGCTCAACGACTTTCGCTGGGCCCGGAAACGGTCAAGAGTTATCTGCGCAGCGCGATGCGCAAACTCGACGCCCACTCCCGGCACGAGGCCGTAGCCACCGCCCGCCGCCTCGGCATCATTCCCTGACCGCGCCGAGGCGGCACGTGGACTCGGCGCCTGCCGCGGAAGGCCGGGCTGCCCCGGTACTCAGCCGGTCCCGAACGGCCGCCCAGTTCTCGTGCGACCTGCTCGGCGGTGAAGCGCCGCGACACACCTGTTCTGTATCGCCACCGTGACCCCCACCCGGGTAGCGCGGCTCAGTCCGTATCGGGCAGCAGATCCGGGCGCCGTTCCCGCGTGCGGACCAATGACTGCTCCCGCCGCCAAGCCGCGATCCGGGCATGGTCTCCGGACAGCAGGATCGGCGGTACCTCGAGTCCCCGCCAGCTCACCGGGCGGGTGTAACTGGGGCCCTCCAGCAATCCGTCGGAGAACGAATCCTGTTCGTGCGACTGCTGGTTGCCGAGTACACCGGGGATCAACCGGACCACCGCCTCGGTCATCACGAGGACCGCGGCCTCGCCACCGATCAGGACGTAGTCCCCGATACTGACCTCTTCGACACGGACCCGGCGGGCCGCGTCGTCGAACACCCGCTGATCGATACCCTCGTAGCGGCCGCAGGCGAACACCAGGTGTTCTTCGCCGGCCCACCGCTGCGCGGTCTCCTGAGTGAAGGGGACGCCGGCGGGTGTGGGAACCACGAGCAGGGCGTCGTCCGGGCACACCGCGTCGAGCGCGTCCCCCCAGACGGCGGGTTTCATCACCATGCCCGGTCCGCCGCCGTAGGGCGAATCGTCGACGGATTTGTGCACATCGTGGGTCCAGCGCCGCAGATCGTGGACATCCACCGACACGACGCCCTTCTCGATGGCCTTGCCCAGCAGCGCGGTGCGCAACGGGTCCAGGTATTCCGGGAAGATGGTGACCACGTCGATCCTCATGACGCCGGCCACCTCATTCCGGATCCAGTAGGCCTTCGGGCGGGTCGATCACGATCAGCGCGTCGGCGATCGACACCGTCGGCACGATGGCGGTGACGAAGGGGACCAGGATCTCCCGCCCGTCCGCGGCGGCGCGGATCGAGAGCAGTTCACCGGCCGCCGAATGCAGCACCTCGGTGACGGTGCCGACTTCGGTCCCGTCGGTGAGCTGTACGCGCAGGCCCTCGAGTTCGTGATCGTAGAACTCGTCCGGGTCCTCCGACGGCCCGAGTTCCTCGCTGTCCACCAGGAACAGCGTGCCGCGCAGGGCGTCGGCGGCGGACCGGTCGGTGACGCCTACCAGATTCACCAGAAGCCGGCCCGAATGTTCCCGGGCCGACTCCACGGTGAAGTCACGGACCTGAGCCGAGCGCGCCGCGCGCCCGTGCAGCACCGCGCCGGGCGCGAATCGCGCCTCCGGTTCATCGGTACGCACCTCGACCACCAGTTCGCCCCGCACACCGTGCGAGCGGGCGACCCGGCCCACGACGAGTTCCATCTACTGGTCGGTGTCGACCACGTCGACCCGGATACCCCGGCCGCCGATACCGGCGACGAGGGTACGCAGGGCAGTCGCGGTGCGGCCACCCCGGCCGATGACCTTGCCCAGGTCGTCGGGGTGGACGTGCACCTCGACGGTGCGCCCGCGGCGGCCGGTGATCAGCTCGACGCGGACGTCATCGGGATTGGCGACGATACCGCGAACCAGATGTTCCACGGCATCGGCGACGACGACGCTCATTACTCGGCGGCCTCGGCGGACTCGGTCGCCTCGGCGCCCTCTTCCTTGTCCTTCTTGGCCTTCTTCTTCGGGGTGACGGCTTCGGCGGCCGGCTCGTTGTCGGCGGCGGCCAGCGCGGCATTGAAGAGATCCAGCTTGGACGGCTTGGGCTCGGCGACCTTCAGGGTGCCCTCGGCACCCGGCAGGCCCTTGAACTTCTGCCAGTCGCCGGTGATCTCCAGGAGCCGCTGCACCGGTTCGGTCGGCTGCGCGCCGACACCCAGCCAGTACTGCGCCCGCTCCGAGTCGATCTCGATCAGCGAGGGCTCTTCCTTGGGGTGGTACTTGCCGATGGACTCGATGGCCCGGCCGTCACGACGGGTGCGGGCGTCCGCGACGACGACGCGGTACTGCGGGTTGCGGATCTTGCCCATACGAGTGAGCTTGATGCGAACAGCCATCTGCTGATCTGCCTTTCATAGTGGTCACGGCGCAATTCAGCGACTCACGCGGTCTCGCGAGCCCGGTTTTGCGAATGAAGTGTGTGACCGCCGCGCGGTACGTGACCGGAGACGGGCTGACACTGTCCAGAAGGACGGTCGACCATTCTGCCAGACGCCGGCACCGGCCCGGAAACCGCCCGGGTACCCGGGCTCGCGGGCGGCGCCGCCGGGGCGTGTCGTCCCGTCGGCGGGGATCCGCCGGTTGGCAACTGGTCAGTCGTCTGAGTAGCGTCCGACCGGTCGTATCCGGGCAGGATCCGGCCGAGTCGAATGGGAGTACCGACCACGTGTCATTCTCGAACAGATTTCTGGCCGCGGCCGCGGCGGGGGTGATCGGCCTGGTGCCGGTCTCGGTTCCGGCCCTGGCCCAGCAGTCACCGCAGCAGCCGGAGTACGCGCCGACCATGCTGGTCCTGGACGCCTCGGGCTCCATGGCGGCGCCCGACCCCGGCGGCGGCACCAAGATGGACGCGGCGAAGAACGCAGTGCGGTCGTTCGTGACCGCGGCACCGGCCTCGGCGAAGGTCGGTTTGACCGCGTACGGCACGTCCACGGGTTCCACGGACGCGGAGAAGGACGCCGGCTGCCGCGACGTCCAGGTGCTGCATCCGGCCGAGACCCTCGACAGGCCCGCGCTGACCGGTGCCGCGGACCGGATCGTGCCCAGCGGCTACACCCCGATCGGGACCTCCTTGCGGACCGCCGCCGCGGCCCTGCCCCAGGAGGGTCCGCGTTCGATCGTCCTGGTCTCCGACGGACTGGACACCTGCGCCCCGCCGGACCCGTGTGAGGTCGCGCGCGAATTGTCCGCCCAGGGCGCCGAGATCGTGGTGCACGCCATCGGCTTCGGTGTCGACGATCCGTCCCGCGCCCAGCTGACCTGTATCGCCCAGGCCACCGGCGGCACCTATACCGATGCCGTGGACGGGAAAACCCTGGAACAGGTGCTCCCGCGCGTGAGCGCCACCGCCCTGCGCACCTACGCACCCACCGGCAGCCCGCTCGCGGGCACCGCGGGCTATCGGGACGCACCGGTGGCCGCCGCGGGCCAGTACCTGGATGTGCTCGGGCAGCGCGCGCCGCGCTACTACGCGGTGGACGTACCCGACGACGCGACGGCCTATTTCAGCGCCACCGTGTCCTTCCCGCGCGGCGGGGAGGCCGTGTTCGCGAACAACCGCCTCGACCTACGGGTCTACGGCACCGACGGCGAAGACTGCCATGTCTACGAGAACGAGCTGGCCACCCGCTCCACCGATGGTGTGGCGCTGACCGTCGGCAGCGCGTGGACAGGCGCGGCCGAACCCGACACCGGGAGTCCGAGCACCGACCGGTGCCGGGGCGGCGGACGCTACTACTTCGCCCTGGAATGGGCTCATGTCGCCGACAACGCTCCAGCGCAGCTGCCGGTGGAATTACTGGTCGGCGTGGAGCCCGCGGTCGCCGATCCGGGCCCGACACCGGATCCGGAAGCGGTGGAGTTCGCCGCGCCGGACGGAGTGGCCGTCCCGGCGATCGGCGGGGGCTCGTTCAATGTCGCGGCCGCCCTGCCCGGTTCCGGCCGGTACACCGATACCCTGCAGCGCGGCGAATTCGTCTTCTACCGGGTGAAACTGGAGTGGGGCCAAGGGCTGGCATACCGGGTGCGGTTCGCCGCGACCCCCGAGCGCGGCGTCGACTATGTCTCGAATATCGCCACCACGCTCTACAACCCGTACCGGGCGGAACTCGATTCCGATTTCGCCGCCTACACCGGGACCGAGAACATCCTGCCGAGCAACGACCCGGCGCTGGCCACCACACCGATCAGGTTCCTGAACCGAGAGGCTGCCGATCACCTGGTGCACGACCAGGCGGTGGCGGGCTGGTACTACATCGCGGTGAAGCTGAGCCCCGCGCACGGCGAGCGGGCCCAGGTCGCGCCGGTACCGGTCGAGCTGGAGGTGGATGTCACCGGCGAGCCCGAGCCGGGGCCGCGCTACGCCGGCGATTCCGCGAGTACGGGCACCTTCGGCACAGACCCGCAGCAAGCCGGTGCGCCGGATCCCGCCGCTGCGGCCGACCCAGCACCCGACGGCATATCGCCGCTGGTGTGGGTGGCCGTCGGTGGCGCGGTGCTGGTGATCTCGGCGGCGACGATCGCCTTCCTGCTCAGCCGCCGCAGGAGGCGCTGACCGAACTCGTCGGGGCACAGCCGGTGCGCACCCGCCCGCTGTGCCCCGCTCCCCGGTCCCGCCGCAACCCCGGTCCCGGGCGGTCTCGGGCTGGGCCTCGGGCTCGGTCTGGGCCTCTGGCCCGGGCTCGGACTCGGACTCGGTCTGGGTCTCGGTCTAAGCCTCGGTCTGGGTCTCGGTCTAAGCCTCGGTCTGGGCCTCTGACTCGGACTCGGACTCGGACTCGGACTCGGACTCGGACTCGGACTCGGACTCGGACTCGGACTCGGACTCGGACTCGGACTCGGACTCGGACTCGGACTCGGACTCGGACTCGGAGCATCGCATCCCGACGCAACCCAGAACCTCGCACATCAGATCCCGACGCAACCCCATGCGTCGAGTCTTACGAGACACCTCAAAGGGTTGAGGCCCGTCTCGCCCCTTGGCCGAAGGTGCTCAATGGTCGCCCTCTATGGACGGCCCACCGCACATCGCATGCGGCGAAGCCGCGAGTCTCGAGGCCGAAACGGCGAGACCAAGGGGGCCTCAACCCCGCGGCGCCGAAGGCGCCGCAAAATAAACCCAGCTCACTTGTCCGGGAACTTGAACTTGGAGATATCGAAGTTCTCCAGCCCGGGGGGCAGCTGGTCGAGGCCGGGCGGCATATTGGACAGATCCGGCATACCGCCGCCGCCGGGCAGGCCCGGCATACCGGGGAAACCGCCACGCATCTTCGGCTGGGTGGGTCCACGCCCGCCCTTCTTCCCCTTCTTGCCCTTCTGCTTCTTGTTACGACGGTTGGCGCCGGGCATCCCCATCTGCCGGCCCATCATCGTCATCATTTTGCGGGCTTCGAAGAACCGGTCGACCAGCTGGTTGACATCGGAGACCTGGACTCCCGACCCGTTGGCGATGCGCAGCCGGCGGGAGGCGTTGATGATCTTCGGGTTCTCCCGCTCGGCGGGGGTCATTCCGCGGATGATCGCCTGGACCCGGTCGAGCTGTTTATCGTCGACCTGGGCCAGTACATCCTTCATCTGACCGGCGCCCGGCAGCATCCCGAGCAGATTGCCGATGGGCCCCATCTTGCGGATGGCGAGCATCTGGTCGAGGAAGTCCTCGAGGGTGAGCTCGCCGCTGCCGATCTTGCGTGCCGCCTCTTCGGCCTGCTGCGCGTCGTAGACCTGTTCGGCCTGTTCGATGAGGGTGAGCACATCGCCCATACCGAGGATGCGGCTGGCCATCCGGTCGGGATGGAAGACGTCGAAATCCTCGAGTTTCTCGCCGGTGGAGGCGAACATGATCGGCGCGCCGGTGACATTGCGCACGCTCAGCGCCGCGCCACCGCGGGCGTCGCCGTCGAGTTTGGTGAGGACCACACCGGTGAAGCCGACACCGTCACGGAATGCCTCGGCGGTGGAGACCGCGTCCTGGCCGATCATGGCGTCGAGGACGAACAGGGTCTCGTCGGGTTTCACCGCGTCGCGGATACCGGCGGCCTGCGCCATGAGTTCGGCATCGATACCGAGCCGGCCGGCGGTGTCGACGATCACGACGTCGTATTGTTTGGCGCGCGCCTCGGCGATACCGGATTCGGCCACCGCGACCGGATCGGCCGCGGTGATCCCGAGGGCGTTCTCGCCACCACCGATCGAGGTGCCGGGATGCGGCGCGAACACCGGCACACCGGCGCGTTCGCCGACCACCTGCAACTGGGTCACCGCGCCCGGGCGCTGCAGATCGCAGGCCACCAGCAGGGGCTGATGTCCCTGGTCGCGCAGCCATTTGGCGAGCTTGCCGGCGAGCGTGGTCTTACCGGCACCTTGCAGGCCGGCCAGCATGATCACCGTCGGCGGGGTCTTGGCCAGCGTCAGGCGCCGGGTCTCACCACCGAGGATGCCGACGAGTTCCTCGTTGACGATCTTGACGACCTGCTGGGCCGGGTTCAGCGCGGCCGAGACCTCCGCGCCCTTGGCCCGCTCCTTGATCCGGGTGACGAAACCGCGGACCACGGGCAGCGCGACGTCGGCCTCCAGCAGCGCCAGGCGGATCTCCCGGCAGGTGGCGTCGATATCGGCCGGCGACAGACGTCCCTTACCGCGAAGATCCTTCAGGGCACCGGTCAACCGGTCGGATAGGGATTCGAACACCTGGCGCGCTCCTGATCTCGAGTGACGTCACTGAGTCCCAGGGTAATGGGCGTCCCAGAGTAGCGGGCGGCCCGGCGGGGCCGGGGCCCGCACCGGTCTGCTCGCGCACATCACCGGAGATCGTCACCGGGCGGAGCGCAGAACCGGGGTCGCGAGGCCCCCGGCCCGGTGGATGAACACCGCTCAGGAGGGCCCCGACCCGGCGGCGCCGGAGGCATCGCCGATGTACTCGGTGGAGAACCCGCGGCGGTAGTCGTGCTGTTCGACAGCGACCAGGTAGGCCGCCTCCCGCCCGGTGAGGCCGAGTTCGCGGGACAGGCTGTCCAGCCGCGACCAGTCGTCGTCGGGCGGTAGCCCGTTGGTCGCTACAGCGGCGGCCACATTCATCGCGGCCATCGCCTGGGGTTCGGTGAGTGTGCGCCCCGGCAACCAGGACACCACCCAGTAGGCGTCACCTACACATCGGGCGATGTGCGGTGTCATATCGCTGGTCATGATCGACGAGGTCACCACTTGGATTGCCACCGACCTGCTCCCCTCATGAGCGCGACAGCTGACCACCCGAATGTTAGGGGCCCGATCACCCACCATCGCCGACTCGCTGGCAAACGGTGAGCAATCGACGCGCAACGGTGACCTTCGGCTCGAACGCTAGTTCTGCTCGGGCTCCGGGGGTTTGCGCGGAGCCGGTCGCGGAACCACCGCCAAGATCGCCGATTCGAGCTCCGCGCGCCGGTCGGGGCCGGATCGTTGCCCCAGGTCCACGCAGAACACGTCCACCACGAACGAACCCATCGTCACGACCTTCGCCCAGCGCACATCGGCGCCCGCGCCCGCCAGTACCGCGGCCAACCGGCAGAGCAACCCGATTCGGTCCTCGGCCCGCAACTGCAGGATCAACTGCCCGGGTATCGCGGTCTCCGCCCACAGCAACAGGGGCTCGGCCTGGGCCCGGCGCACGGCGCCGAGGTTCTCTCGTTCCCGCGCGTCCAGCGCCGCCCGTACATCCAACTCCCCGGCCGCGGCCCGTTTGATCTCCTGCCGCAGCAGGCCCGCGTCCGGCGGACCGCCGAAAGTCGGTGTCACCACGAAGGTGTTGATCGCCGAATCCCCTGCTCCGCCGACCGACGCCGAGAGCACCCGCAGCGAATGCAGGGCCAGTACGCCCGCGGTATTCGAGAGCAGTCCGGGGGTGTCCGGGGCGATCACGGTGGCGATATGAGTGTATTTCCCCTCGCCCGGCGTCAATTCGACGTGCACACCGCCGGCGGCGGCGCGGACCAGCAATTCCTCGGGGATGGGTTCGGGTTCGGGCAGCGTCTCCCCCGCCATCACGGTGCGGCAGCGCCGGACCAGTTCGCCGATCAGGGTGGCCTTCCACTCGCCCCATACGCCCGGGCCGGTGGCCAGCGAATCGGCCTCGGCCAGCGCGTGCAGGAGTTCGAGCCGCCGCGGATCGTTGTCCAGCGCGTCGACCACGTACCGCACGGTGTCCGGGTCATCGATATCCCGATGCGTGGCGACATCGGGCAGCAGCAGATGGTGGCGGACCATGGCGCTGAGGATCTCCACATCCGAGGGCCATAGACCCAGCCGGCGACCGATATGGGTCGCCAGGTCGGCACCCACCGCACAGTGGTCCTCGACGCGGCCCTTGCCGATATCGTGCAGCAGCGCACCGAGTGCCAGCAGATCGGGCCGGGCCACCCGGGTACTCAGCGCGCTCGCGTAGGCCACCGTCTCCACCGAGTGCCGGTCCACCGTCCACACGTGCAGCGCGTCACGCGGCGGCAGATCCCGGACCGCACCCCATTCCGGCAGCAGTCTCCCCCACAGACCGGTCCGGTCCAATGCCTCCACCGCGTCGATCACGCCCCGGCCCGCGCCCAGCAGCACCAGCAGATCGTTCAACGCGTCCTTGGGCCACGGCTCGCGCAGTTCGGGAGCGTCCTCGGAGAGGCGGTTCAGGGTGGTCGCCGACATGGGCAGACCGGTCTGCGCGGACGCGGCGGCCACTCGTAGTACCAGCCCCGGGTCCCGCTGGGGCCGGGCGTCCCTGGCCAGCACCACTTCTCCGGCGTGTTCGACCACGCCCTCGTCCAGTGGCCGCCGCACCGGCATCCGGCGCAACCGGGCCAGGCCGCGGCGCGGCAGCGCGTTACCCGCGGTGCGCAGGCCCACATCGACCGAATATCCGACGGTGCGGGCCGCATCGCTGAGTGTGCGGGCCAGATCGAATCGGTCTCCGATACGCAGCGCGGCCCCGATCTCGTCGGCGTCCTGGGCGCGCAACTGGTCGCGGGCCCGGCCCGCGACCCGGTGCAGTTCGGTGCGCACATCCAGGAGCCGCCGATGGGCCTGGGCCAGACCACCACCGGGCGCGTCCGGCCCCAACCCGGGCATGGCGTCGGTGAGCTGGGCGATCGCGAGCGCGTCCAGCAGCTGGATATCACGCAATCCGCCGCGCCCGTTCTTCAGATCCGGCTCGCTGCGGTGGGCGACCTGACCACTGCGTTCCCAGCGCGTACGGACCCCGGCGACCAGTTCGTCGAAACGACCCCGTATTCCGCTGCGCCAGTCCTTGCGGATCCCCGCGACGACCCGGTCGCTGAGATCGGAGTTGCCCACGATGTGGCGGGCGTCGAGCATGCCGAGCGCGGCCACCAGATCGTCGGAGGCCACCTTCAGGGCATGCGGGACCGTGCGCACACTGTGGTCGAGTTTGATATGCGCGTCCCACAGCGGATACCAGAGCCGGTCGGCGATCTCGGCGACCCGTTTCGGGTCCATATCCTCGTGTAACAGCACCAGATCCAGATCGGAGTACGGCAGCATCTCCCGGCGGCCGAGTCCGCCCACGGCCATGATCGCCAGTCCGCTGTCCGGCGCTATCCCCACTTCGGCACCCTTGCTGGTGAGCCACAGCTCGTACAGATCGACCAGGGCCGCGCGCAGCGATTCGGCGTCCAGCCGCGGATGTCGCGGCGCGCCGCCGCCCAGCAGCTGATCCCGGGCCCGTACCAGGTCCGCGGCACCGTGCGACAGTGCGGCCGCTTTTCCGGGCCACCCACCGCCGGTTCGCCCGGGCTCCCGACCCTGCCGGTTGTCTCCCAACGAAACCACCACCCGTTCACGCAGGCGACCCCGCCCCGACCGGTAATCGGTAGGAGCGGGGCCGCGTTGTCGTCGTGCACCCGCCGGCGCGCTCGATGCGCGCAGCGGTCTATAGCGCGTCGGTGCCGCGTTCCCCGGTCCGGACCCGGACGATCGTTTCGACCGGGGTGACCCAGACCTTGCCGTCGCCGATCTTGCCGGTGCGCGACGCCTCGACGATCAGATCCACGACCCGGTCCACCGTCGCGTCGTCGACCACGACCTCGACCCGCACCTTCGGCACGAAATCCACCGAGTACTCGGCACCGCGATAGACCTCGGTGTGACCCTTCTGCCGTCCGTATCCCTGGACCTCGCTCACGGTCATACCGAATACGCCCGCCTGCTCCAGGCCGGTTTTGACGTCTTCGAGCGTGAACGGTTTGACGATTGCGGTGATCAGTTTCATGGGGTTCATGCCTCCTTGACGGCCGAACGTGCGGTTCCACCCAGTGCAGCGAAATCGTATGCCGTCTCCGCGTGTTCGGAATCGTCCATACCGTTGGACTCCGCTTCGGCGTCGGCGCGCAGGCCGATGGTGAACTTGATCGCGTACGCGATCACCAGAGCGATCACGAAGGAGTACACCAGAACCGCGACCGCGCCGAGGGCCTGCCGGCCCAGCAGCTCGAGATCACCACCGTAGAACAGGCCTTCCGCACCGGCGGGCGCCTCGGGCGCGGCGAACAAGCCGATCAGCACCGTGCCGAGGATACCGCCGACCATGTGGATACCCACGACGTCGAGCGAATCGTCGTAACCGAACTTGAACTTCAGGCTCACCGCCAGGGCGCAGACCACACCCGCGATGACGCCGATGGCCAGCGCGCCGAGGACGTTCACCGAGGAGCAGGAGGGCGTGATGGCCACCAGGCCGGCGACGATTCCGGAGGCGGCGCCCAGCGAGGTCGGCTTGCCGTCGCGGATCTTCTCCACCACCAGCCAGCCGATCATCGCGGCGGCGGTGGCGACCAGTGTGGTGACGAAGGTGGCCCCGGCGACACCGTCGGCGGCCGCCGCGGAACCGGCGTTGAAGCCGAACCAGCCGAACCACAACAGCGCGGCACCGAGCATGACGAAGGGAAGGTTGTGCGGGCGGAAGGGAGTTTTCGGCCAGCCCGCGCGCTTACCGACGACGATGGCCAGCGCGAGCGCCGCGGCACCCGAGTTGATGTGTACGGCGGTACCACCGGCGAAGTCGATGGCCTCGACCTTCTCCATGATCCAGCCGCCACCCCAGACCCAGTGCGCGACCGGGAAGTACACCACGGTGGCCCAGATGGCGGCGAAGACCAGCCAGGCGCTGAACTTCAGGCGGTCGGCCACCGCACCGGAGATGAGCGCCACGGTGATGATCGCGAACATCGCCTGGAACGCGACGAATACCGTCGCGGGAATGGTCCCGATCAGCGGGACACCCGCCGATTCGTCGCCGAACCCGGCGATCAGGGTCTTCAGGCCGAAGAACTGCCCGGGGTCCCCGAGTAGTCCGCCTTTGTCGGTGCCGAAAGCGACCGAGAAGCCGTACAGCACCCAGAGCACGGTGACCACGCCCATCGCGCTGATGCTCATCATGATCATGTTGAGCACGTTCTTACCGCGGACCATACCGCCGTAGAAGAAAGCCAGCCCGGGTGTCATCAACAGGACGAGCGCAGCGCTCGTCAGCATCCATGCGGTGTCGCCGGCGTTGGGCGCGCCGATCACGGTTTCCACCAGTTTCCTCCCTCATCCTCTGGCCCCGCCGCTCACGCGACATCGGGCCCGCTTATGAAGGGTCCTCATTCGGTGTTTCATCCGTGACGCCCAGGTGTTTCACCTAGGTGAATGGATCACGCCCCAATGTTTCGGGTGTGTTGCGCACACTGTGCGGAGGTTTCCGGACCGCTGTGCGACCCGCCGGAAGCACCCATATCGACACGGAATCCCGGTGGTTATCACGGTGCGGTGAGGGCGCGGGCGAGGCGCGCCGCCTCATGCGCGAGACCTGTGGGGTCTGTCGCGATGAATGTCGTGGTGCTCGCGATATTGCCCTGCGCGAACCAGGTGCGGTCGGGACGGCCCGCGACGAGAAGCCTCCCGCTGCCGGGCTGGGTGGTCAGACCGCCGAACGGATGCCGTTCGGCGGAGGCGGAGGTCAACAGCGAATGCACCAACCCCTCGGCGGCCTGCGGCACGGTATAGGCCGGTGGGTTGACCGCGTTGATCACCACGTCGGCGGTCCATTCGGTGTCGTCGGTCACCATGAACCCGCTGCGAGACCGGGGGTGGATCTTCTGCAACCCTGGTCGCAGCCGTACCTGACCGGAATCGAGCAGGTTCAGCAGGATATTCGCATTGCGCGGCACCATGGGCGAACTCAGGCAGTTGATGGTGCGGAAGTACGCGCCGCGCAGCATTGTCTTGTCCTGCTCGCCGAACAGCGGCCACACCGCCGGCACAACGGTCCGGACGGCCCGGCCGAGCAGTCGCCGGCCTTGATGCGGGTCCGCCACCGAGGACAGCTGGCGCCGCAACCGCTGCACCGGAGGCTCGGTGTCATTGCCGACGACCTCATCGGTCAGCGTCCCGAAATCCTGCCCGAGCTCGGCGAGCTCCTTCTTCATCAGTTCGATCAGCATGGTGAGTGTCACCTGATCTCGGCCCTCGCGCACTTCTCGCAATACGTATTCGGGGGTCAGAAACCGCGGCTCGTACCGGATGGGACGTTGCTGGACGGCGGGCAGTACGCCGCTGCGGGACATGAGGGTGATCGGACCGGCGTGTCCGGTGGAGGCCAGGCCGACGACGATATCGACAGCGGTCAGTCCACTGCCGATGACGGCGACGTGCCGGTCCGCGGGAACCTCGGCCAACCTGCGGGACAACGGGTAAGGCTCATGGATGTACCCCGGCACTGCGGCCAGCCCATAACTGTCGTGTGGCTGTCCGCCGCCGACGGACAGCACCGCGCGGTCCACTCGGAATGCGCTGCCGGCGGCGGTGTGCAGAATGGCATCGCTATCTCGCGAGAACCCGGTGACGCCGGAATTCACGACACTCACCCGCCATCCGTTCCGGCGCAGGCCGGCGATGGCGATATGCGCGGTCTGTTCCAGGTATTGCCCGTACACCGCGCGCGGCACCACCGGCAGGCCGAGTCCATCGTCGAGGTAGCGGACGAGTTCGGGGCGTTCCTGCAACCAACGCCGGTAATGATCCAGATCTCCGCCGCGCGCGGTCATGGCCATCGGTGGTGCGTTTACTCGTACGGAGTCCTGGTCGCATTGGTATGCCCGGCCGCGCCAGACCGCGGAGGAGCTCTCGAACACCGTGATCTCACCCGGCTTCGCGTCCGAGGCGGCGAGCGCGTCGAGTAGGGCCACCGTGGCCATTCCCGCGCCGACGATTCCGATATGCATGGCTGATCCCTTTTCCTGGTTCTCGACGGACGTGCGTCGACCAGCCTTCTCGGCCGCCGGGCGAGATCCCATCCCTCGATCAGGGGGTTCCGGCACCCCCTCATATGCGGGGTTGCCCGACGTCTCGCGTGCGGGAACCATGGCGCGCATGCGCAAGTCGACCGGTGAGCCGCCGGGTGGTCTGCTGGCGGGAATCGCCGCAGCGCCCGACGCGGAGAGTCTGTTCGCCGTGACGTCGGACCGCCTGCGCCGTGTCGCGCCCTTCGACGCGGCCGTATGGGTTGCCACTGATCCGAGCAACGGCTTGACGGCGGCACCGGTGCGGATCGAGAACCTGCAGCCGGGGGGATGCGGCATCTACTGGGAATCGGAATTCCTCGTCGACGCTGTCAATCCCTTTCGGCTGTTGACCGAATCCCCGGTGCCGGTCTCCGGGTTGCGGGAGGCCACCGGCGATCGTCCGTGGTCGAGCCCGCTGTATCGCGATTTCATGCGGCCCCGGGGCTTCGACGACGAATTGCGGGCCGTGTTCCGGGTAGATGGCAGGCCGTGGGGACAGCTGAGTCTGTTCCGCGAGCGCGGTCACGCGCCGTTCCGGGCCGAGGAGATGGCGGTGGTCGGCTCGTTGTCGAGCCCGATGGCCCAGCGGCTACGCTCGTACGCCCGATCCACCGAGCCGCCGCGACGGCCCTCCGATACGCCGGGAATGCTGCTCTTCGACAATGCCGGAAACCTGACGTCGATCAATGACGAGGCCCGGAGTTTCCTCGCCGAGATGCCGCCGGGTCCGCGCGCGGCGACGCCGTCCGGTATCGACCTGCCTCTGCCGGTGTGGATCCGTAGCACCGTCGGCCGTGCCCGCGAGGCAGGTGGAAACGCGCGCATTCGGATGCGGGCGCTCACCGGCGGGTGGCTGATATGCCATGCCTCGTGCCTGCGCGGTGCCGACGGCACCGCGGGGATGACCGCGATGACGATCGGACCCGCCCCGGTATCGGAGATCGCCACACTGGTTGTCGCCGCCTACGAGCTGACCTCCCGCGAGCGCGAAGTGACCGAACTGATCGCGCGTGGGCTGTCCACCGCCGAGATCGCGAGCCGACTGTTCCTGTCGCCGCATACGGTCCGCGACCATGTGAAGGCGATCTTCGACAAGGTCGCCGTAGCGACCAGGGGTGAGTTGGTCGCGAAACTCTACACCGAGCATTACGAACCGCTCGTAGCGCCCGAAAGCACCCGAGTTCGCTACCCGTAGCGGGCAGCGGGTCGAAGACCAGGTATCCCGTACCGACAGACCTAGCCCAGCAGTGCGTCGACGAAGGCGGAGGGTTCGAACGGCGCCAGATCGTCGGCGCCCTCGCCCAGACCCACCAGTTTGACCGGTACGCCCAGTTCGTGCTGGATCTGGAAGACGATTCCGCCCTTGGCGGTGCCGTCCAGCTTGGTCAGTACGACACCGCTGATATCCACCACTTCGGCGAAGATACGGGCCTGCGCGAGACCGTTCTGGCCCACGGTGGCGTCGAGTACGAGCAGCACCTCGTCCACCGAGGCCTTCTTCTCGACGACGCGTTTGACCTTGCCCAGCTCATCCATGAGCCCGGTCTTGGTGTGCAACCGACCCGCGGTATCGACCAGGACCACGTCCACACCGGCGTCGATACCGGTGGAGACGGCGTCGAAGGCGACGGCGGCCGGGTCGGCACCCTCGCGGCCGCGCACGGTATCCGCGCCGACCCGCTCGCCCCAGGTCTGCAACTGATCGGCCGCCGCGGCGCGGAAGGTGTCCGCGGCCCCGAGCAGTACCCGGCGTCCGTCGGCGACCAGCACCCGGGCGAGTTTGCCGGTGGTGGTCGTCTTCCCGGTGCCGTTCACCCCGACGACGAGCAGGATCGACGGGTGATCGGCGTGCGGCAGCGCGCGCACCGAACGGTCCAGTTCCGGCCGCAACGATTCGATCAGCACCTCGCGCAGGACCGACCGCGCGTCCTCGGCGGTGCGGACACTGCGGGCGGCCATCTCCTCGCGCAGCCGTTCCACGATGACGGTGGTGACCGCGGTACCGATATCGGCCATCACCAGCGTGTCCTCGACCTCTTCCCAGGAGTCCTCATCCAGGTCGCCACCGCCGAGCAGCCCCAGCAGGCTCTTGCCGACCGCGTTCTGCGACCGGGACAACCGCCCGCGCAGCCGGGTCAGCCGACCCGAGGTCGGTGCGATCTCCTCGACCTCCGGGACCAGATGGGCTCCGGCGGCGGTATCGGGTGCCACCACCGCCGGCTCCGCACCCGCTTCGGCGGGTGCGCTCGCCTGCTCGGCGGCCGCCTCGGCCGCGGCAGTATCCGGAGTCGCGGGGACATGGCCGGTACCCGGTTCCGTTACCGGCCCGGTGGCTGCGGTGTCCGTAGGCCCGGCGGTCCCGGTATCCGCCGGTGCGGTCGAGGTCGTCTCCGTCGTCTCGGGCGGGACGGTGCCGGTACCGTCGGCGGTCGTCGCGCCGGATTCCGTGCCGGTCGCCGCGGTGTCGATGGTATCGGCCTCGGGTAGCGGTACATCGGTGATCCCACGGCGCGGAGCATCCCGCGGGACGGCGGCGTCGTCGCCGATATGCGGCTGCCCCTCCACATCGGTCCGCTCAGTGGGACTCGGAGTCGCCCGTTCCACAGGGCTCGGCCCCGGCGGTACGGGGGCGGCGGTGGCACCCCGGCCGCCCTGGCTGAACGAGAATCCACCCGCCGCCTGATACCCGCCCGACCGGTCGGTCAGCTCTTCCTTCTCCGCCGGCGCCGTCAGCGAGACCCGGCCACGCTTGTACCGGACGAAACCGGCCACGAGCGCGACCAGCAGTACGGCGGCGATCACTGCGATCAGAATCCAGGCTTGCGCACTCACGCCGACCATCCTTCCAGAGCGGTACCGAGCGGTAGGTTACCCGGCCCGGCCCGCGCGGCGGCGGCCCGCACCCGCTGCCGCGCACCCGGTACATCCCCAGCTCAGCCCCGCGAACACGGCCGGTGAGATTTCTTGTCCTGCGGAACTTCTCGCGACAGGCCAATAGGATCGGCGATGTGACCGATCGAAACGTGCTTGGGGGTCCGCTACAAGAGTGCGGCACCGATCCTCTGACCGGGTTCTACCGGGACGGCTGCTGCAGCACCGGCCCGGAGGACCTGGGCAGCCATACCGTGTGCACGGTCGTCACAGCAGAGTTCCTCGAGCATCAGGCGTCCATCGGAAACGATCTGAGCACGCCTCGTCCGGAGAACAATTTCCCCGGGCTCCAGCCGGGGGACAGATGGTGTGTCGTGGCGGTGCGCTGGTTACACGCGCACGAGGACGGTGTCGCCGCACCGGTGGTGCTGGCGGCGACCCATGAGAATGCCCTGGAAGTGATCGCTATGGAAATCCTGCGCAAATACGCGGTAGACGTACCCGACGACGTCAGCGACCTGCTCTGAACACCGGCGCGGACCCACGGCCGGTGGTCGGGCGCGGCGGCTACTCCGCCGCGCTCCCGGCCGCCGCGAGATCGTGCCCGCGCAGTCGCTGCGAGATGACCTGGGTGATGCCGTCGCCGCGCATGCTCACGCCGTAGAGCGCGTCGGCGATCTCCATGGTCGGCTTCTGGTGGGTGATGACGATCAGCTGGCTCTTCTCCCGCAACTGCTCGAACAGTCCGATGAGCCGGCGCAGATTGGTGTCGTCGAGTGCCGCCTCCACCTCGTCCATCACATAGAACGGCGAGGGGCGGGCACGGAAGATGGCGACCAGCAGCGCCACGGCGGTCAGGGATTTCTCCCCGCCGGACAGCAACGACAACCGCTTGACCTTCTTCCCGGGCGGGCGCGCCTCCACCTCGATACCGGTGGTGAGCATATCGGTGGGATCGGTGAGCAGCAGCCGGCCGTCGCCGCCGGGGAACAGCGCGGCGAAGACCTGGACGAACTCCCGTTCCACATCGGCGTAGGCGTCGGTGAAGACCTGCAGGATCCGCGCGTCGACCTCGGCCACCACGTCCAGCAGATCCTGGCGGGCCTTTTTGACATCCTCGAGCTGGGTGGCCAGAAAGTTGTAGCGCTCCTCGAGCGCCGCGAACTCCTCGAGGGCCAGCGGGTTGACCTTGCCGAGGGTGGCCAGATCCTTTTCGGCGCGTTTGGCGCGCCGCTCCTGCGAGGCGCGGTCGAACGGCATCGGCGCCGGCGCGCTGACCTGCTCACCGCGTTCCTTGGCCTGCTCGTATTCCCGCATCTCCAGCTCGCTGGGTGGCAGGGCGACCGCGGGACCGTATTCGGCGATGAGATCGTCGAGCGCGATACCGAACTGTTCGGCGATGGTGACTTCCAGCTGTTCGATCCGCAATGCCGCCTGCGCTTTGGCCACCTCGTCCCGGTGGACCGCGTCGGTGAGCTGTTCGAGCTGGGCGTTCAGGGCCCGCACCCGCTCTTTGATCCGGTCCACCTCGGTGGCGCATTCGGTACGCCGCCGGACCAGTTCGTCGCGGCGTGCGGCGGCGGCGGCCACCACTTTCTCGAGTTCGGCCGCCAGGTCCGCACCGGATCCGGCGACCGCGGCGGCGACGCCGGCGGCCTGCCGCCGGGCGGCCTGCGCCCGTTCGGCCCGGGCCCGTGCCTCGCGTTCGGCACGGGCGGTGCGCCGCAGCGAATCCGCCTTACCGCGGACCGATTCGGCACGCTCTTCGGCCGTGCGCACCGCCAGCCGCGCTTCCACCTCCATGGCCCGGGCTTCGGCGAGTGCGGCGGCGGCCTCCTCCCGGGCCAGTGCGGCGGCCTCGGTTCCGGCGGCGCCGGCGGCATCGCTGTCGGTATCGGCCTGTTCGCGCTCGGCGTGCCGCAGCCGGTCCTCGAGCTCGGCCAGCTCGCCGACGGCTTTCTCGTGTGTGGTCTCGGCGTCGGCGCGCTGGCCGGTCAGCCGCTCGGATTCGGCGTCGGCCGCGCGGACGGCCGCACCGAGCCGGCCGAGCCGCTCGTAGACGGCATTGAGGGCCTGATCGGATTCGTGCAGGGCCAGCAGGGCGTGGTCGACCGCTTCTTTGCGGTCGGCCTGTTCCTCCAGCGCCCCGGCCAGGCTCGCTTCCAATTCTTCGGCGTGCCGGCGGGCGGCGATCAGATCGGCCTCGGCGGCATCGATACTCGCCTGGATCTCCAACCGGCCGGGTGCGCGGTCCGAACCGCCGACCAGCCATCCGGTCCCGGCCAGATCGCCCTCGCGGGTGACCACCCGCAGTTCCGGGCGCGCACTGAGCAGCGCGGACGCCGCGTCCAGATCGTCGACCACCGCGACCCGGCGGGTCAGCGCCACCACGGCCGCGCGTACCGGCCCCGGGCAGTCCACCACCTCCAGCAACCAGCGTGCCGCCGCGGGCAGTGCCGGTTCGTCGAGATCCGCCGCCGCCGGCCCCTCGTACACCAGTGCGGCCCGTCCGCCGTCGGCTTTCCCCAGCGCCCGCAGTGCGCTGAGAGCCGTCTCCCCGGTATCGGCCACCACCGCTTCGGCCACCGGCCCCAGTACCGCCGCGACCGCGGACTCGTACCCGGTGTGTACCCGCAACTGCCCCGACAGCGGGCCCAGCAGGCCGGCCGGATGGTTCTCGGTGAGCCAGGCCGCGCCGTCGCGACTGGCCAGGTTCATGCCGAGCGCTTCGATCCGCGCCGTCAGCGAGGCCACCAGCCGACCGGCCTCCCGATCCTCGGCGCGCAGTTCGGTGACCCGGCGGTCGGCCAGGCCGAGCGCCTCCACGGCGTGCTCGTGCTGGACATCGAGTCCGGCCTCGCCGGCGTCCAGCTCGGCCAGTTCGTCCTGTACGGCATCGAATTCCGACTGTGCCGCGGTACCTCGCGCCCGGGCCTCGGTGATGGCGGCGGACAACCGCACGATCTCGGCGTCGATCGATTGCGCGCGGGTGCGCAGGTTCTCGACCTGTCCGGACAACCGGACCAGCCCCTCACGCCGGTCGGCGATGGCCCGTACCGCGGCCAGATGCGCCTGTTCGGCGGCCTTGGCGGTGTGCTCGCGATCGCCCAGACTCTCCCGCGCGGCCTCCAGCGTTTCGGTGGCCATTTCGACGGCCTCGCGCAGTTCGGCTTCCTCGGCCTCCACCCGGTCGGCCTCGGCCTCGAGCTGATCGGGGTCGCGGCCGGTGTTGGCGGGGGCGGCCGTATCGAGGTGCCGGGCGCGATCGCCGGCGATCCGGATGGTCGCGTTGACCCGTTCGGAGAGCGCGGAGAGCTGGAACCACAACTGTCCGGCGGCCTCGGCGCCGGGAGTGAGCCGGGAGAGCTGGTACTCCTGCTGGGCGAGCGCGGCATTCGCGGCATCGAGTTCGCTGCGCACGGTGATCTGCTGTTCCCGCGCGTAGGCCTCTTTGCTCTGCTGACTCTCCAGTTCGTGGCGCCGGGTGACCAGATCGTCGGCGGCCAGCCGCAGCCGGGCGTCGCGCAGATCCGCCTGCACCGTCTGTGCCCGGCGCGCGACCTCCGCCTGCCGGCCCAGCGGTTTGAGCTGGCGGCGGAGTTCGGTGGTGAGGTCGGTGAGCCGGGCCAGGTTGGCCTGCATCGCATCCAGTTTGCGAACGGCCTTTTCCTTGCGTTTGCGGTGTTTGAGCACACCGGCGGCTTCCTCGATGAAGGCGCGCCGGTCCTCGGGACGCGATTCGAGAATCGCCGAGAGCTGACCCTGCCCGACAATGACGTGCATTTCCCGGCCGATACCGGAATCGCTGAGCAGTTCCTGCACATCCATGAGCCGGCAGGAGTTGCCGTTGATCTCGTATTCGCCGGCGCCGTCGCGGAACATGCGGCGGGTGATGGAGACCTCGGCGTAGTCGATGGGCAGGGCGCCGTCGGAATTGTCGATGGTCAGCGTGACCTCGGCGCGGCCCAGCGGGGCCCGCCCGGAGGTACCGGCGAAGATGACGTCCTGCATCTTCCCGCCGCGCAACGCCTTGGCACCCTGTTCGCCCATCACCCAGGTGAGCGCGTCGACGACATTGGATTTACCGGATCCGTTCGGCCCCACCACACAGGTGATCCCGGGCTCGAAGCGCAGGGTCGTCGCGGACGCGAAGGATTTGAAACCCTTCAACGTCAAGCTTTTCAGGTGCAACGCCGACGACCCTTTCCGCCTCCGTGACTCTCCGCCTCGCCCAGGCCGATCAGCCATGGTATAGGCCTGCGGCGCCGTGACCTCAACCGGCGCACCGGCCGTGGCCGATCGATTGCCGGGTTGCCCGGCGACCGCGGCCGGGCGTGCCCGCCGGCCGGATGTCAGGAAGGCTACCGGGCGTTATATCTTCCGGCGATAGCGGTGGCCGCTCTCGAGACCGGTTGCCGCCCGTACTGCCAGCACCGCGCCCCACGGGCCGATGACCCATATGGGCCAGAAATAGGTGAACTCACCGACACCGAGCGAGATCGCACCCCAGATCACCAGCACCAGCACGCTGACCGTGAGCCACCCGGTGGCCTCGATCCGCTGCCAGATCGGGAATCGCGAGCGCGGCGTCGCCGAACGCGCCGGCGCCAGGGCGGGCAGGTCCGCGAGGACGCCGGTGAGTTCCTCGCGGGTGGTGGTGCGGTACACCTGCGCGACCCGCTGATCGTATTCGGCCAGGTCGATGCGGCCGTCGCCGAGATGGCGGCTCAGCTCGCGCACGATCCGATCGCGTTCGGCGTCCGAGGCCCGGGTTCCCGTCGTGATCTCCATAACCGCTCCCCTTACAGGTCGGACCACATTCCACAATGGATGCACCCAGAGTGCACCTTCCACTGTGTTATGTCAAGGGCGAGCGGCCCCGGCTACCGTTCGGCGAAACCGTCCAGCCCACCCCGCGCCGGCTCCCACGACTCGACCACCAGATCCACCCGGCCGGGCGTTTCCCCGGACCGCAGAAACGCCAGCAACCGGTCGGCCGCGGCACGCGACCCCTCCGCCACCACATGCACCCGGCCGTCGGCGGCATTCGTGGCATGCCCGGCGAGGCCGAGCTCCAGCGCCCGCGCCCGCGTCCACCACCGGAAGCCCACACCCTGCACGTATCCATGTACCCAGGCACTCAACCGCACCGGGTCGGATCCCTCCGTCGCCGCGGCCACGATCAGTCGACCGTGTCGATATCGAACGACAACGTCACCTTGCTGCCGGCCTTCAAGGTGCGGCCGACCGTGCAGACTTTGTCGATGGCCCGCTGCACCGTCACCAGCAACCGGTCCCGGGCCGCCGCGTCGAGCTCGCTTAGGTCGAGCTCGAAGACCTCGTCGAGCTGCGGATACACCTCGTTCTCCCGGTCGGCGGCACCGGACACCCGGATTGTCGCGTCGTAGTCGTCACCGAGCCGCCGCGACAGCGGGAAATCCGAGCTCATTCCCGAGCAGGCCGCCAACGCGATCTTCAGCAGCTCGCCGGGGGTGAACACGCCGGGTACGCCCTCGGAACCGATGAGCACCTCGGCGCCCCGCGAACTGTGACCGGTGTAGCGGCGGGTACCCGTCCGTTCCACCCACAGGGTGGTCGGCCCGGCCTGCGCCGCGGGCACCGTCTCGCCCGCTGCCGAGACGGGTGCCGCAGAGGTGTTGTCAACCATGCTCGCGATCCTGCCACCCGCCGTCGCCACACCGCGCACCCGACCTCGGCCGATCAGCGCCGGTGCGGCCGACGACGACTGCGCACCGGTACCCGGACCCGCTGCTCATCGCGCGCTTCGAGGAACACCGCCACGGCCCGCAGCAGGAGCAGACCGAAGACGAATCCCGCGATCAATACGCACGCCACCAGGGACATGGCCGTCCTCTCCGTCCGGTTCCCGGCACCGGAGACCCCTCCGGCGCCGTACCGCGCCCGTGGTGCCGGAAAGTTCCGGTCGTTCGGGTGGGTACGTCGGAAACTACCCCGCAGACCCGGCCGGACCCCCGATACTTACGCGTTGTTCACGCCGACGTGCGCGGGCTCACGGCCCCGGGCACCGCAGGCCGACCGGCACCGAGATCCCGCCGGCGACCTTCTGCTCGCCTCTTCTTCGCGCACCCGCCCCGGGCCACCGCCGGCCCCGAGGTCGCCGGGCCCGCTGCGCACGGTCGCACCGGTCGGCACCCTGCGCCGCCGCGGGGCATCGTCAGGCACGCGGGTGGCACAGCGCGGGGTCGGCGACGTCGGCACACGGCAGATTGCCGGAGGAGCGGATCACATCCTGACCGGCCTCACCGACGAGAAACCGCAGGAACCCGGCACCCAGCGAACCCGGCGCGAAATCACCGTGGCCGAACGCGTACTCCACTCCCCAGAGCGGATAGCCGCCGGCGGCGACCTCGTCCCGGGTGGCGTGCCGGCCGTCGATCGTCACCCCCACGACCCCCGCGGTATCGGCGGCATCGGCGGATTCGCTGTAACCGATCGCACCGGTCGTGGCGGCGACCTCGGTGAGCATATCGTCGGTGTAGAGCGTCTGGCAGCGTCCGGGGGCAGCGCCGCGCCGCAGTTCGCGGCAGGTCACTCCGGGTTCGGGCGGTTGCGCGGAATCGAGCAGGCGGGATTCGAAGGTCCAGCGCGAGCCCGAGCCGGCATAGCGGTTGACCACGCGTACCGGTTGATCTGCGCCGCCCACCTCCCGCCAGTTCGCCACCCGCCCCTGGAACAGGTCGCGGATCTGCCCGGCCGTCAGATCCCGCACTCCCGCACTCGGATGCACGACCACCGAGAACAGCGATACCGCCAGCGGCCGCTGCACCAGAGCCGGATAGTCCGCGCCCTTGGGAGCGTCACCGATCGCGAGCAGCCCGCCGTGACCACCGGCCTCTTCTTCGAGCCGCGCCATACCGCGTTCGCTGCCCTCGAAGCCGAAGGCGAAACCGGACCCGGGACAGGTCTGCTGGTAGAGCCGGGCCGCCTCCCGGATCACCGGCTCGAAGGCGGTGGAACCGACCACGGTCAGCTCACCGGTCGCGCAGCCCAGCGGCGCGGGTTCGGGTTCGGCGATCTCGAGGACGGCCATCGCCGCGATGACCAGGACGAGGAACCCGGTGAGCGCCACCATCAGCAGCGAAACCCCGGTGCGGCCTTTTGTCCTGGTGATACCCCCACCGGTCACCACACCCTGCATGACCGGGTCGGGGTAGGGGCCGTGCCCCGAAGTGCGCTCCAGCGTGGCCAGGATCTTGTAGTGATCGTTGCGGTTCAGCGGGACCTTGGGCAGGTCGATCACGCCGATACCCTGCTCGAGTTGCCGGTGCCCGAAACCCGAATCGGGTTCGAAACAGACGGCCAGGCCCGGATTGCTCAATTCGGTGACCGCCATCCCGATCACTGTGCGGTCCGGGAACTGCAGGTGCAGACCGGCCTGATTGTTCTGCGCGGTCACATAATCCGCGGCATCGATGGTGGTGGCGCCGTTGTTCTCGATCCGCACCAGCACCACCGACAGGTTCTGCAGGTTGCGCTCGGTGCCGTCGGAGGTCTGCCGGAGTTGCCGCAGGGCTCCCGCATGCCCGGATTCGGCCTCGCCGGTGACGGGGGTGTCCATCTGTACCCGCCACCCGAGGCGTTTCCGGCCGACGACGACGAACTCCCACAGGAACGCGGCCACCGGTATCGCGATACCGGCCAGCGGCAGAACGAGATTGAGCAACAGTTCGCTCACCAGCGGCTACCCTCCCCCCGAATCGACACAGTTCCCATCATCTTTGGGCACCGGAAACCGAAACCGGCCGAGCACGTGAATTGTTCGGCCGGCGTTCACCACGCGGTCACCACCGTCGTACCGAGCTGATCACCTCGTTCGGCCGCGACACGTCCACCCCACGTGCCGGTCACCGCCCGGGAGTACGGGTCCACTCCAGCAGCTCGTCCACCGGTCGGGTGTTCACGATCCGCTCCGGCGGGACCTCGGCGGCCACCGCGCGGGCGCATCCGTAACCCTGCCAGTCCAGTTGGCCCGGTGCGTGCGCGTCGGTATCGATGGAGAACTCGCAACCCATCTCCACGGCGAGCCGGATCAGCCGCGACGGCGGGTCCCGCCGCTCGGGACGGCTGTTGATCTCGACCGCCGTACCGTAGCGGCGGCAGGCCTCGAACACGATCGGGGCGTCGAAATCCGATTCCGGCCGGGTGCCGCGCCCGCCCTCGACCAACCGGCCGGTGCAGTGGCCGAGCACATCGACATTCGGATTCGCCACCGCGTACACCATCCGCCGGGTCATGGTGTCGCGGTCGTCGCGCAACCGCGAATGCACACTGGCGACGACGATATCGAGTTCGGCGAGCAGGTCGGCGTCCTGATCGAGCGAGCCGTCGTCGAGGATATCGACCTCGATCCCGGTCAGTACCCGCAGTGGCGCCAGTTCCGCGTTGAGGGCGGCCACCACGTCCAGCTGCCGCCGCAGCCGGTCGGCCGAGAGTCCGCCTGCCACGGTGAGCCGCGGCGAATGGTCGGTGAGGGCGCAGTACTCGTGCCCGATCGCGGCCGCACAGCCCATCATCTCGGCGATCGGGCTACCGCCGTCCGACCAGTCCGAATGGGTGTGCAGATCACCGCGCAGCAGCTCCCGCAGCGGCGCGCCTTCCGCACCGATCGGTTTCGCGGCGGCGCGCAGTTCGGCCAGATAGCGGGGCACGGTCCCGTCGTACGCCTCCTCGATCACCGCGGCGGTTTTGGGGCCGATCCCCGCCAGTTCCTGCCAGCTGCGATTCCGGCGGTGCCGATCGGCCGCGGCAGCGTCGAGGCCGGCGAGAATATCGGCGGCCCGGCGGTAGGCCTTCACCCGGTGCGTCTGTGCCCGGTCGCGTTCGAGCCAGAACCCGATCTCGCGCAGGGCCGCGACCGGCCCCGGAGCGGCCGGTCCGGCTCGCTCCGGCCCCTGCGGCTCGTCCGCCACCGCCTAACCCACCCGGCCGTACTTCACGAAGGCGACACCGTCCTCGAAGACCTGACTGGTGATCACCCGGAAACACGCCGGATCCGGCAGTTGCGGGCCGGTGCCGAACAGCGGCCGTCCGCGGCCCAGCACGATCGGATACAGCTTCAGGAAGACCTGATCTATTTCCGGCAGCAGCGCCCGGGCCAGTTCACCGCCACCGCACAACCAGATCCCCAGACCCTGCTCCCGTTTGAGTCCGGCGACCGCCGCGACCGGATCGGCGCCGATCAGCGCCACCGCCGGGTCCGGCGGAGCGGTGAGCGTAGTGGACACCACGTACTGCCGTAGATGCGCGTACGGATTCGCGGTGCCGGTACGGACCCCGAAATCGTGCGTCCTGCGGCCCATGATCACGGTGTCGAAGTTCTCGTTGCCCTTGGTGATACCCAGCGATTCGCGTACCCGCGACGGCAGCGTCTCCGGATACTGCGCGGTGATGGCGGGGCCGTGATCGCCACCGACCGGGAAGAAGTCCACCGAGCCGTCCTCGGTGGCGATGAACCCATCGATGGTGGCGGCGACGTAATAGGTGAGCTTGCGCATGGCCTTGCCTCCCAGCCGGACCGGGTCGGTGATCTTGCCGAGGCCCACCGTAGCCCGCCGCCGGGCCCGGCGCGAGAGGGTCGTCAGGAAGAAATTCGGCGCCCGCGTGGTGGCGGCTGACAGCGCGGACAGGAATAGGACGAGCGGTTCATGAACTTCTCCCGCACGATCACCGCCCCGCAGCGCGGGCACGGCCGGTCGCCGCGCCCATACACCGCCAGGGCGCGCTCGAAGTAGCCGGATTCGCCGTTCACATTCACATACAGGGCGTCGAAGGAGGTACCGCCGGCGGCGAGCGCGTCGGTCATCACCGCGCGGGCCTCGGCGAGCAGGGTGCGCAGTACCGGACGGGTGAGCGCCGAGGCGATCCGGCCGCCGTGCACCTTCGCCCGCCACAAGGCCTCGTCGGCGTAGATGTTGCCGATCCCGGAGATCACGGCCTGATCCAGCAGCACCCGCTTGATCTCGGTGTTCTTGGTCCGCAGCACACCGACGACCCGCTCGGCGTCGAACCGGGGGTCCAGCGGGTCGCGGGCGATATGCGCGAGCAGGTCGGGCAGCAGATCACCATCCACCTCCACCAGCGGCGCCAGCACCCAGCCACCGAAGGTGCGCTGGTCGACGAAGCGCAACTCTCGCCCGTCGTCGAGGGTCGCCCGGATATGGGCGTGCTTCTCCACCGGGGCGCCGGCGGGCTGTACCAGCATCTGCCCGCTCATACCCAGATGCACGACCAGCGCGGTATCAGCGGATCCGCCGCCGGGTTCGTCGAAGGTGAGCCACAGATACTTCCCGCGCCGCTGCGCCGCGGCCACCGTGAGCCCGGTGAGCCGGGCCGCCATATCGGCGGCCCCCGGCTCGTGCCGGCGCACCGACCGTGGATGGGTGACGGTGACCGATTCGACGGTCCGCCCGCACAGGTGTTCGGTGAGGCCGCGGCGTACGACCTCGACCTCGGGGAGTTCGGGCATTCAGGATTCGCCGGTCAATGCGCGGTAGGCGGCGCCCGCCGCCTTCTGCTCGGCTTCTTTCTTCGACCGGCCGACGCCCTGACCGTAGGCATCCCCGGCGATCACGGTGGTCGCGGTGAATTCCTTGTCGTGGTCGGGGCCGGTGGACGTGATCTCGTAGCTGGGTACACCGAGACCGCGCTCGGCGGTCAACTCCTGCAGGCTGGTCTTGAAGTCCAGCCCCGCGCCCATCCGCGGGCCGCGTTCGAGCAGGTCGGCGAAGAGCCGCAGCACGACCTCACGGGCCACGTCGATGCCGTGCTCGAGATGGACGGCGCCGAGCAGCGATTCCATGCCGTCGGCGAGGATGCTGGGCTTGTCCCGGCCGCCGGTGAGTTCCTCACCTTTGCCGAGCAGCAGATACGCGCCCAGACCACCCTCACCCAGGTTGCGTGCCACCTCGGCGAGCGCATGCATGTTCACCACACTTGCGCGCAGCTTGGCGAGCTCACCCTCGGATTTCTCCGGATGCTCGTGGTAGAGCCGTTCGGTGATGCTCAGACCGAGCACGGAGTCCCCGAGGAACTCGAGCCGCTCATTGGTCGGCAGGCCGCCGTTCTCGTACGCGTACGAGCGATGGGTCAGCGCCAGTCGCAACAATTCCGGAGCCACCTCGACGCCCAGGGCGGCGAGCAGGCCCGAATGATCACCCGGTTCACCGGGTTCGTCTTTACCCGCGGTCAACGGTCGACCGGGGGTCAGACGGCGGAAACGACCTGGCGGCCCTTGTAAGTACCGCAGGAGGGGCACGCGATATGCGGCGGGGTCTTCTGACCACACGCCCGGTTCGGGCAGGTGATCAGGGTGGGAGCGGCGGCCTTCCACTGGCTGCGCCGCGACCGGGTGTTGGAACGGGACATCCGGCGCTTGGGAACGGCCACGACTAATTCTCCTCTGTACTGTTACGTGCTGTCTCGGTGGAATGATCTCCGGTGGCCGCACCCTCGTCGGGGCTGCCGCTGCCGGGCGATCCGGAGGCGAAATTCGCCAGCCCGGCCCAGCGGGGATCAAGTATCTCATGCCCGTGATCGGATCCCGCAATCGCCATCCGAACACCGCACTCCGGGCACAGGCCCGCGCAATCCGGTGAGCACAGCGGCTGCAGCGGCAACTCCAGGCCCAGCTGGTCCACTACCAGGGGTTCCAGGTCGATGAGATCGTCGCGCATGCGGTAGACCTCGTCCTCGGAGGAGGTCTGGTCGGTGGCACTGTCCGGGTAGGCGAACAGCTCGGTCAGCGACAACCGCACCGTATCGGTGAACGGTTCGAGACACCGCGAGCACTCACCGGTCACCGGCGCCTCGAGGGTCCCGGTGACGAGCACCCCCTCGGATACGGATTGCAACCGCAGATCCAGCTCGACCTCCGCGCCGACGGGTACGCCGACGAGGTCGAGTCCGAGTCGTTCGGTGGTGGTGACCGTCCGCCGCAGTTCGCGCATCGAGCCCGGGGCGCGACCGAGGCTGCGGACATCCAGCACGAAACCCGCGCCGTGTGCACGAGGTGCACCGGAACGCGAGCGCGCGGTGGTATCGGCAGGCATCGCAAACACTCCACTGGGTGGGTCGGGGCTGTTGGTTTTGCGCCGGAATCGGCGAGCAACCACACCACAGTACGGCGAACCGGCCACCCGGGCAAAACCCGGCGAGACGGGCCCACCAACGACAAACGGCCGAGAAGCATCCGGATCGTGACGTCCCGCCGACGCAACCGTATGTGTCGAGTTTTGCGAGACGCCTCCAAGGGTTGAGGCCCGTCTCGCCGTTTCGGCCTCGAAAGCGCAGGAGCCGAAGGCTCGAGTCCCGAGGCCGAAACGGCGAGACCGAGGGGGCCTCAACCCCGCGCGCGCCAGCGCGCCAAAAACACAGCACCTTCACGAGCAGGTCGACATTCCCACCTCCGCGAACCGGCCCGCCCCCTCAACCCCGCCCGCGCCGGCACCAGAACACAGCGCCATTCGCTGGTAGGCCCACCTGCCCCGCATCGTGTACGCAAGGCGCGGGGCCGATATCACCGCCGGAACTCGGCGGCGTAGTCGGGGACGCCCGCTCCGTTACGCAACTGCTGGCGGCCCCTGCCGACGGTGCGCAGCGCGCTGCCGAGGGTGTCCTCGAACTCGGCGAGCTTGGTGTCGACGTAGTGGTCGCAGTCGGCGCGCATCCGGTCGGCGTCGGCGTGCGCGGTGTCGATGATGCGGGCCGATTCGGCGTGCGCCGCCCGGACCACCTCGGTGTCCTCCACCAGCCGGCGCTGTTCGGCCTGGCCGTCGGCGACCGAGCGGTCGTAGGAGGCCTGGCCGGCCTCGACGGTCCGTTCGGCCTCGGCACGGGCCCGGCCGGTGACCGCCTCGTATTCGGCCTTGGCATCGGTGACCAGGCGTTCGGCCTCGGCGGTGGCCGTATCGACCATCCGGTCGGCGTGCGCGGTGGCCTCGGCGACCATCCGGTCGGCGTGTGCCTTGGCCTCGGCGAGGATCCGGTCGGCTTC
Source organism: Nocardia rhamnosiphila NBRC 108938 (assembly GCF_000720425.1). Taxonomy (GTDB): domain Bacteria; phylum Actinomycetota; class Actinomycetes; order Mycobacteriales; family Mycobacteriaceae; genus Nocardia; species Nocardia rhamnosiphila. The sequence goes on from NZ_JOAJ01000003.1 coordinate 593,627, forward strand.
GGCGCGGGCGTCGGCCACCGTGCCGGCGGCCTGTTCGTCCGCGGACCGGATGGTGTCCTCCGCGAGCCCCCGGGCGTCGTCGACGATCTTGTCCCGATGGTCGAGCACATCCTGGGCGTCGTCGATTTCGGTGGGCAGCGCGTCCCGCACATCGTCGAGCAGATCGAGCGTTTCCGGACGCGGCACGATGCAGTTGCGCGTCGCGGGGATACCCCGCGCCTCCTCGACTATGGCGACCAGTTCGTCGAGCGCCTCGAATACCCGGTACATGCTCACTGTCCTCCTGCTGACGATCGGCGACACATCACGCCGTTCCCAGTGTGCCCCGGGCCGGTGGATGCGCCGAACCTACTTTCGGTGTGTCGCCGTTCTGCCCGATATCTGCAGAGTCACACAATCAACTGGAGACCCACCCTCCGCTTGGTGTTAAATTCTTAGGGAGCCCCACCGCGGCGCGGAGGGACTGCCTGTCCCTTGCCCGATCGGAACCGCCCATGACCATCCTGCAGTTGCCTACTTCCACGGCACTGACCACCGGGGATCTGGATATCGATTGGCCGGAACCGTTCGCCCCCGCCGCCTGGCAACAGCGCCTCCTGCAGTACCTGCGCGGTGATCGTGTTTTCCCGCAGTTGATTCGTTTCGCACTGGTCGGTGGATTGAGCAATATTTCGTATGTCCTGCTCTTCCTGACCCTCACCGGCGCCGGGACACTGCTCGCCAATGTGGCAGGCTCGGTGGTGAGCACCGTCCTGGCCAACGAACTGCACCGCCGCCTCACCTTCCACGCCGCCGAGCGGGTCGGCTGGTTCACCGCACAGTGGGAAGGCGGCGGACTGGCGCTGCTGGGGCTGGGTATCAGTACCGCGGCCCTCGCCGCGCTGGAGGTTCTGGCCCCGACACTGAACGAACCCGCCCAGGCCGCGGCCGTGCTGGCGATCAGCGCCGCGGTCGGCGGTCTGCGATTCCTGGCGCTGCGCGGTCTGGTGTTCCGGCCGCTGCAGCGGGCCCGGGAAATGACCGCCCAGCGGTCCGGGTCAGCCCGCCCGCTCGGCCAGCCGGTCGAGTAGTCGCTTGTGCACCAGCGGCGGCAGCATATCGCTGACATCGCCGCCGAAGGCCGCCACTTCCTTGACAAGGGAGCTGGACAGGTAGCTGAAGGTGGGGTTGGTCGCGATGAAGAAGGTGTCGACGCCGGAGAGCTTCTTGTTCATCTGCGCCATCTGGAGTTCGTAGCCGAAATCACCGGCGTCGCGCAGCCCCTTGACGATGGCGGTGATGCCCTGCTCCCGGGCGAAATCGACCAGCAGCCCGTCCCAGGAGGCGACCCGCACGCCCGCCAGATCCGCGGTGGCGTCGCGCAGCATCTCGATCCGTTCGTCGATCGAGAACATGCCCTGCTTCTTCTTGTTGATCATCACCGTGATCACGACCTCGTCGAACTGCTCGGCGACCCGCCGGAACACATCGAGATGGCCGTTGGTCACCGGATCGAAGGATCCCGGGCACAAAGCTCCTGCCATGGGTCAGACGCTAGCAGGTTCGCCCGGGTCCGCCGGGGTCGCGCCGACGTACACCGCCGACTCGATCCGGGTCTCCCCATAGCGCCGCGCGGCGCGACCCTCGAGGCCTGCGGGCCAGGCGATCTCGGCCGACCGGGCGGAACGCTCCACCAGCAGTAATGCGTCCTCGGCGAGCCACCCGTGCGCGGCGAGCGCCGTGAGATCACCCTCGACGGCCGCGGTCGGCAGCTCGTAGGGGGGATCGGCGAATACCAGATCGAAAGCGCCCGCGCCGCCGTGGGCGAGCACCTGGGTCACTGTCCCGATCCGCACCTGGGCACCGCCCAAGCCCAGCTCGGCGATATTGCCGCGCAGCACCCCGGCCGCCCGCCGGTCGGATTCGACCAGCAGCGCGGCGGCGGCGCCGCGCGACAGCGCCTCCAGCCCGAGCGCACCCGAGCCGGCGTAGAGGTCGAGCACCCGGGCGCCCGCGAGGTCCATCCACGCCTCGATCGAGGAGAACACGGCCTCCCGCACCCGGTCCGAGGTGGGCCGGGTCCCGGCCGGCGGCACCTTCAGGCGCCGCCCACCGGCGATCCCGGCGACGATCCGGGTCATTCGGATTCGCGCTCGCCCAGCTCGACCAGCAGATCACCGCCTTCGACCTGCTGCACCTGCGCGATGGCCACCCGGCCCACCACCCCGCCGCGCGGTGCGGTGATGGCGGCTTCCATCTTCATGGCCTCGATGGTGCCGATGGTGTCGCCCGAGGCGACCGTTTCGCCTTCGGCCACGGTCAGCGTCACGACACCGGCGAAGGGCGCCGCGATGTGATGCGGATTGTTCTTGTCGGCCTTCTCCGCGGCCGGGATCTCACTGGCGATGGAACGGTCACGCACGGACACCGGGCGCAACTGCCCGTTGAGGATGCACATGACCGTGCGCATCCCGCGTTCGTCGGGTTCGGAGATCGCCTCCAGCCCGATGAGCAGGATGACGCCCTTCTCGAGCTGCACCCGGTGTTCCTCGCCGTGCCGCAGGCCGTAGAAGAACTGATTGGCCGACAGTCCGGTGGTATCGCCGTATTTCTCCCGGTGCGCCAGGAATTCCGCGGTCGGGCCGGGGAACAGCAGCCGATTGAGGGTTGCGCGGCGCTCATCGGAGGTACCGGCCAGGCCCGCTTCGTCCGCCTCGGACAACTCGGATTCGGGCTTGGCCGCGCCACGGCCGGCGAGCGCCTTCTCCCGGAACGGTTCCGGCCAGCCACCCGCGGGGGTTCCGAGGTCGCCACGCAGGAAACCGATCACCGAATCGGGGATGTCGTAACGGCCCGGATCGGCGGCGAAATCCTCGATCTCGATACCGGAGCCGACCAGCGACAGCGCCAGGTCACCGACCACCTTGGAGGACGGCGTGACCTTGATCAGCCGGCCCAGCAAACGGTCCGCGGCCGCGTATTTCGCCTCGACCTCCTCGAATCGGTCACCGAGCCCCAGGGCGATGGCCTGCTGGCGCAGATTCGACAGCTGCCCGCCGGGGATTTCGTGGGTGTAGACACGCCCGGTGGGCGCCGGCAAACCGGATTCGAACGGCGCGTACACCTTGCGCAGCGCCTCCCAATAGGGCTCGAGATCGCAGACATTGCGCAGGTTCAGCCCGGTGTCGTATTCGCTGTGCGCGGCGGCAGCCACGATCGCCGAGAGCGCGGGCTGGCTGGTGGTACCGGCCATGGCGGCCGACGCGCCGTCGACGGCGTCGGCACCGGCCTGCCAGGCGGCGAGATAGGTGGCCAGCTGCCCACCCGGAGTGTCGTGGGTGTGGACATGAACCGGCAGATCGAAATTGCTGCGCAGCGCGGTCACCAGTTTCGCCGCGGCGGGCGCGCGCAACAGACCGGCCATATCCTTGATCGCCAGCACGTGCGCGCCCGCGTCCACGATCTGCTCGGCCAGCTTGAGGTAGTAGTCGAGGGTGTAGAGCTTCTCGTCCGGGTCGGTGAGATCACCGGTGTAGGACAGCGCGACCTCGGCGATCGCGGTACCGGTTTCCCGGACCGCGTCGATGGCCGGGCGCATCTGGTCCACATTGTTCAGGGCGTCGAAGATCCGGAAGATATCGATACCGGTCTCGGTGGCCTCGGCCACGAACGCCCGGGTCACCCGCTCCGGATACGGGGTGTAGCCGACGGTGTTGCGGCCGCGCAGCAGCATTTGCAGGCAGATGTTCGGAATCGCCTCACGCAAAGCGGCCAGCCGCTCCCACGGGTCCTCGTAGAGGAACCGCAGCGCCACATCGTAGGTCGCCCCACCCCACGCCTCGATGGACAGCAGTTCCGGGGTCAGTCGCGCCACATGCCCGGCCACATCGAGCAGGCCGTTGGTGCGTACCCGGGTCGCCAGCAGCGACTGGTGCGCGTCGCGGAAGGTGGTGTCGGTGACTCCGACGGCCTTCTGTTCGCGCAGCGCCCGCGCGAATTCCTCCGGGCCCAGCGTCAGCAGTTTCTGCCGCGAACCGTCCGGCGGCGGCACCGACAGGTCGATCGCGGGCAGTTTGTCGTGCGGGTACACTGCGGTCGGCCGGGCGCCGTGCGGTTTGTTCACCGTGATATCGGCCAGGTAGTTCAGGATCTTGGTGCCGCGGTCGGCGGGTTCGCGGGTGGCCAGCAGTTCCGGGCGCTCGTCGATGAACGAGGTGGTGATACGGCCCGCGGTGAAATCGTCGTCGCCGAGTACCGCGAGCAGGAACGGGATATTGGTGGTGACACCGCGAATCCGGAATTCCATCAGCGCCCGCCGGGCCCGCGCCACCGCCGCCGGGAAGTCCCGGCCGCGGCAGGTGAGCTTGACCAGCATGGAATCGAAGTAGGCGCCGATCTCCGCGCCCAGGTTCGCACCGCCGTCGAGCCGGATACCGGCGCCGCCGGGGGTGCGGTAGGCGGTGATGCGGCCGGTATCGGGGCGGAATCCGTTGGCCGGGTCCTCGGTGGTGATCCGGCACTGTAGCGCGGCACCGCGGATGGTCACCTTGTCCTGGCTCAGTCCCAGGTCGGGCAGGCTCTCCCCGGCCGCGATCCGCAACTGCGACTGCACCAGATCCACATCGGTGATCTCCTCGGTCACCGTGTGTTCCACCTGGATCCGCGGATTCATCTCGATGAACACGTGATTACCGCGTTCGTCGAGCAGGAACTCCACCGTGCCCGCGCAGCTGTACCCGATCTGCCGGGCGAATGCCACCGCGTCCGCGCAGATCCGGTCCCGCAACGCCGGATCCAGATTCGGGGCGGGGGCCAGCTCGATCACCTTCTGGTGCCGCCGCTGCAGCGAGCAGTCCCGCTCGAACAGATGCATCACATTGCCCTGGGTATCGGCCAGGATCTGTACCTCGATATGCCGCGGGTTCACCACGGCCTGTTCCAGGAACACCGTCGGATCACCGAACGCCGACTCCGCCTCGCGCGAGGCCGCTTCGATCGCTTCCCGCAGCCCGGACCGCTCGGCCACCCGGCGCATACCGCGCCCGCCACCACCGGCGACAGCCTTCACGAATACCGGGAACTCCATGGATTCCGCGGCCGCCAGCAACTCCGCCACCTCGGCCGAGGGCGCGCTCGAATCCAGGACCGGCAGCCCGGCCTCGCGCGCCGCGGCGATCGCGCGGGCCTTGTTGCCCGCCAGTTCGAGAACCTCGGCCGACGGCCCGATGAAGGTGATGCCCTCCCGCGCGCACGCGGCGGCCAGATCGGGATTCTCCGACAGGAACCCGTAGCCGGGATAGATCGCGTCGGCGCCCGCGGTCTTCGCCGCTTCGATGATGGCGTCGACCGAGAGGTAGGCGCGGACCGGATGGCCTTCCTCGCCGATCTCGTATGCCTCGTCCGCCTTCAGGCGGTGGACCGAATTGCGGTCCTCGTGTGGGAAGACGGCAACCGTTCCGACACCGAGCTCGTACGCCGCGCGGAAGGCTCGGATGGCGATTTCGCCGCGGTTGGCAACCAAGACTTTCGAGAACATTGACCCAACGTACCCGGCGCCACACCCAGGGGCGACAGCGAAGTCCACTTGGCAGAATCTTCACAAGTACGTATGGCAACGCTGCGAAGTCCAGTTCACCGCACCGTCACATCTCACCGCCCACGATCCCGGCCTGTGCGTATCATCCGCCGCGGCCATTTCCCGGCTATCCGAGCAGCCCGGGCCTCTTGCGAAGATGTGCGAAGCCGAACGCTGTTCGTGCCGCTGCGGGCGCGCTCGGTGCGTCCGCGTTATGGTGGACCCGCAGCTGGTCCGCCGGCCGGACGACGAGGAGCCCCGAACGTCCGCCCCCGGCGCCGAAGCCCGCACCACGCGGGTGAGAGGGAATCCGGTGGAAATCCGGAACTGTCCCGCAGCGGTGAGCAGGAACGACCGCCGTCATCAGCACTGGGCAGCACGCCTGGGAAGCGACGGCCAGTAGGTCGGCCGACAGGCCGGTGCCCGCGAGTCCGAAGACCTGCCGGTTGTACCGGATACGCCGTATCCGGTGGCCGTCGCCTCGTGGAGCGGGCGCCGCCACCAGTGCTGACATCCGACCCGACCGCACGGCCGGGTCATTCGGGGTCTCATCGGTGCCGTGCGCCCGGGAACGGCGACCGCCGTCGAACTTCAGCACTGGAGAACACCGTGACTGTTATTTCGCACCGACCGTTCACCGCAACGGTTCTCGGACTCCCCCGGGTGGGGCCGCGCCGGGAGTTGAAACGCGCGATCGAGTCCTACTGGGCGGGCCGGATCGACGCGGCGCAGCTGCACGAGACCGGCCGCGCACTGCGCCGGGACCAGTACGCAGAACTGGCCGCCACCGGACTGGATTCGATTCCCGTCGGCACCTTCTCCTACTACGACCAGATGCTCGACACCGCCGTCCTCCTCGGCGCCCTGCCCGCCCGGGTCGCCGGGATAGCGGATCGGCTGGACCGCTATTTCGCCGCCGCCCGCGGAACCGAATCGGTGGAACCGCTGGAGATGACCAAGTGGTTCGACACCAATTACCACTACCTGGTGCCCGAACTCGGCCCGGACACCACCTTCGGCCTGCATCCGGAAGACCTGCTGGCGCAGGTGGCCGAAGCGGTCGAACTCGGCGTGCCGGCCCGGCCGGTGGTCATCGGACCGGTCACCTTCCTGAAACTGGCCAAGACCACCGGCGGCGCGGCCCTGGACCGGATCGACGAACTGATCCCGCTGTACCGGGAGTTGCTGCGGCTGCTCGCCGACGCGGGCTCGGGCTGGGTACAACTGGACGAGCCCGCGCTGGTCACCGATCTCACCCCGGCGGAACTGGCGACGGTCCGCCGGGTCTACACCGAACTCACCGCGGCGGCGCAGCGGCCGGCGGTGCTGGTGGCCACCTATTTCGGGCATCCGGGCGCCGCGCTGGAAGCCCTGGCCGCCACCGATGTCGAAGGTATCGCCGTCGATCTGGTCGCGGGCACCGACGTCGCCGCGGTGGCGGCCGTCCCCGCGCTATCGCACAAACTGCTGGTCGCGGGTGTGGTCGACGGCCGCAATGTCTGGCGTACCGACCTCGACGGTGCGCTGTCGACGCTGGCCACCCTGCTGGGCAGCGTGCGGGCACTGGCCGTTTCCACCTCGTGTTCGCTGCTGCACGTCCCGTACTCGCTGGCGGTGGAGACGCGGCTCGACGACGCGCTGCGCTCCTGGCTCGCCTTCGGCGCCGAGAAGACCGCCGAGGTACACGTACTGGCGACCGGCCTGAACTCCGGCACCGAGGCGGTCGCCGCGGAACTGGAAACCGCCCGGGCCGCCGCGGCGAGCCGCCGCGCCGATCCGCGGATCAGCAACGCGCAGGTACGGGCGCGACTCGCCGCGCTGGGCCCGGACGCCGCGCGGCGGGCGCCCGCCGAACAGCGCCGGACCCTCCAGCGGGAGCGCCTGCCCCTGCCGCCGCTGCCGACCACCACCATCGGCTCCTACCCGCAGACCTCGGCCATCCGGCTGGCCCGGGCGGCACTGCGGTCCGGGGAGGTCGACCGGACCGAGTACGTGCGGCGGATGCGGGCGGAGATCGGCGAGGTCATCGCGCTGCAGGAGAAACTCGGGCTCGACGTTCTCGTGCACGGCGAACCGGAACGCAACGATATGGTGCAGTACTTCGCCGAACAGTTCGACGGATTCGCGGCGACCGATCTGGGCTGGGTGCAGTCCTACGGCACCCGTTGTGTGCGCCCGCCCATCCTGTTCGGTGACGTCTCCCGTCCGGCTGCGATGACCGTGGACTGGATCACCTACGCGCAGTCGCTCACCGACAAACCGGTCAAGGGCATGCTCACCGGCCCGGTCACCATTTTGGCCTGGTCCTTCGTCCGCGACGACCAACCGCCGGCGGATTCGGCCCGGCAGGTGGCCCTGGCGATCCGGGACGAGACGGTGGATCTGCAGAACGCCGGTATCCGGATCATCCAGGTCGACGAGCCCGCGCTGCGGGAACTGCTCCCGCTGCGCGCCGCCGATCAGCAGGCGTACCTGGACTGGTCGGTGCACGCGTTCCGGCTGGCGACCTCCGGGGTGGCCGACTCCGTCCAAATCCACACCCATCTGTGCTATTCGGAGTTCGGTGAGGTGATCGACGCCATTGCCGGACTGGACGCCGATGTCACGTCCATCGAGGCCGCCCGCTCGCGAATGGAGGTACTGGGCGATCTGACCGCCTCCGGCTTCGCCGCCGGGGTGGGACCGGGCGTCTACGATATCCACTCGCCCCGGGTGCCCGGCGTCGAGGAGATCACCGCGTCCCTGCGCGCCGCCCTGGAAGCGGTTCCGGCCGAACGTCTCTGGGTCAATCCCGACTGCGGTCTGAAGACCCGCGGCCCGGCCGAGGTGGAGGCATCCCTGCGCAATATGGTGGCCGCCGCCCACGGCGTCCGCTGAATTCCCGCCCGGGCCGCCGCGCGTGCGGCCCGGGCCGGTCAGCCCTCCAGCTCCCCGGCCCCGGGTTCCCGGCGTTTCGTCCGCCGGGCCACACAGTGCGGGCAGTCCTGCGCCACCCGCAGCACCGGCCGGATCCGGGCCGGTGCGGACGGCCCCCGCCGCACCGCCCGGCACCCCTGTCTTTCCCCCATGAGACCTGATCCTTTCCTTCGGCGTTACCGTTGCCAGGTTTGACGCCGGGTGTCCCGGCACGGTTCCCACGCTCGCCGATCAGGATTTGGCCAGGTACTCCAGGCGTTCGGAATCGACGGCGGCGTGCATCATCGCCGCCAGCCCGGGGTGCCGGGCCAGTCCGGGATCCTGCTCCACCACAGTGCGGGCCAATTCCTGGGCGGCGGTGATGACCTCGAGATCGTCGAGCAGCGACAGCAGGCGCAACGACCGGGTGGTTCCCGACTGCGCGGCGCCGAGCACATCGCCCTCGCGGCGCTGCCGCAGATCGAGTACCGAGAGCTCGAATCCGTCGGTGGTGGCGGCGACGGCCTCCAGCCTGGTCATCGCCGGACCCCCGGGCGCGGCATCGGTGATCAGCAGGCACAATCCGGGATGCGCACCGCGCCCGATCCGGCCCCGGAGCTGGTGCAGCTGGCTCACGCCGAACCGGTCGGCGTCCACGATCACCATCACGGTCGCGTTCGGCACATCCACGCCCACCTCGACCACCGTCGTACAGACCAGCACATCGATATCGCCGGCATTGAAGTCGCGCATCACCTGGTCTTTTTCATCCGACGGCAGCCGTCCGTGCAGCAGCCCGATCCGTAGTTGCGCGAGCGGTCCGGTGCGCAGGCGGTCGAAGACATCGACCACGGCCTGGGTGGATGGGGCCTCCTTCTCCGTGGCTTTCTTGCCCCGCGCCCCCGAACCGTCCTCGTCGTCACCGATGCGCGAGCACACGACATAGGCCTGCCGGCCGGCGCCGACCTCCTCGGTGATCCGCTCCCAGGCCCGGTCCACCCAGTTGGGATGCACCCGGCGCGGTACCACCTTCGACTGGATCGGCGAACGCCCGCGGGGCAGTTCGCTGAGCGTGGAGGTCTCCAGGTCGCCCAGGGTGGTCATGGCGATGGTGCGGGGAATCGGGGTCGCGGTCATCACCAGCAGATGCGGGGAGAAACCCGATTTCGCCTTGGCCCGCAGCGCATCGCGCTGTTCCACCCCGAACCGGTGCTGTTCGTCCACCACCACCAGGCCCAGATCGAAGAATTCGACCGCGTCCTGGATCAGGGCGTGGGTACCGATCACAATGCCCGCGTCTCCGGTCACCGCGGCGAGGAGGGCGGCGCGTTTCGTCGCGGCCGGCATGGAACCGGTCACCAGCGTCACCCGGGTGGCGGCATCGGCCGCGCCCAGCTCTCCCGCCTGCCCGAGATCGCCCAGCATCGCGCGCAGCGACCGATAGTGCTGGGCGGCGAGCACCTCGGTGGGCGCGAGCAGCGCGCACTGCTGACCCGCATCGATCACCTGCAGCATGGCGTGCAGCGCGACGATGGTCTTACCCGAACCCACTTCGCCCTGCAGCAGCCGGTGCATGGGTTGTTCCCGGGACAGATCCGCCGAGATCTCGCCGATGACCCCGCGCTGTCCCGCGGTGAGTTCGAACGGCAGCCGCTCCTCGAAGGCGGCGACGATTCCGTCCCCGCGCAGTGGACAGGCCCGGGCGGTGCGGCCCGCCACCTCGTGCCGCCGTTCGGCGAGGACCAGTTGCAGTGCCAGCGCTTCGTCGAAACGCAGCCTTTCCCGGGCACGTTCGATATCGGAGGTGTGTTCGGGCAGGTGGATCAGGCGCAGCGCATCGCCCACCGGCATCAGCTCCCGTTCCTCGCGCACCTCGGCGGGCAACGGATCGGCGAGCGGGTCGAGCTGGTCGAGAACCTGCCGGACACAGGCCAGGATCTCCCAGCTCTGCACCTTCGCCGTCGCCGGATAGACCGGGATGAATTCACGATCGAAGAAGGACATGTCCACCCCGCCCGCGCCCTTCGCGCTCTGCGCGATTCCGCGCAGGTCACCCCCGCCGCGCACGGTGGTCAGGGTCGGCTCCTCGTCGTCGGCCTCCGGCAGGATCAGATATCCCGGATGGCTGAGATTCCACTGGCCGGGCCGCCAGTAGTTGACCGTGCCCGACATCATCGCCCGGACACCCTGGCGAATCGCGTATTTCACCTTGTCACCGTTGAAAAACGTGACATCCACGCCGCGCCCGCCGCCGGTATCGAGCACCACCTTCAGCAGCGATCCGCGCCGCTGCCGCATCGGCCGCAGGTCCGCCTTGGTGACCCGGCCGATCACGGTGATGTGCGCCCCGTCCTCCGGCGCCTCCTCGGTGAGCGGCTGCCCCTGGGTGGCGTAGCGCAAAGGATAGTGCCGCAGCAGATCTTCCACGGTGTCCATATCGAACGCGTCCGCCAGCATTGCGGCGGCCTTCGCGCCGAGCAGATGGTCGAGCCGGTCGCTCAGTGTCGCCATCGCGCTACTCCTGTCCCCACGGCCCGCGGCGGCGGGTCCGGCGGATACTCATTCCACACCGATCTGTATCAGGTCGCCCTGCTGGCCTCCGGCATACACCGTGACCTCCACACCGGGGAATTCGCCACCGATATGGCGCGCGAGGTCATCGGCGAGCCCGTCCGGCGCGGCCGCGCCGACCAGCAGGGTCACCAGTTCGCCGCCCAGCCCGAGCATCCGGTCCAGCAGGGTCTGGCCCGCGGCCCGGGTATCCCGGTCGATCACCACCACATCGTGGCCCACCAGGCCGAGCCCGTCGCCGGGCGCACAGGTCCCGACCATGGTGAGCGCCCGGCCGCGGGCGCGGCGCAGCGCGCCCCAGCGGGTGCTCGCGGCCGCCTCGGACATGGTGAACGCATCGTCCACGGCGATCCGGGCCCGATCGTGCACCGCCAGGGCCGCGAGGCCCTGCACCATGCTGGCGCTCGGCAGCAGCAGCACGTCCCGGCGTGTGTCGCGTGCCGCCGCGCCGACCGCCACGAGTTCGTGGGCCGGTAACGCACCATTGGGAAGTACCAGCACTTCCCGATGCGGGAGCTGCCGGATGGCAGCGAGCAGTACCGCCGATTCCAGTGTCTGTCCGGCGTTCAGCACCACCGCGCCCGCCGCCTCGAAGAGCGCCGCGGCGCCGGCACCGGACGCGACGGCCAGTACGCCACGATCGGCAGGTTCACCGAGGCGTCCGCTGATCTGCCGGGCGGCCCGGTCGTGCACCTGCCTGCTGTCCGCGGCGTCACACACCTCCGTGACCACGGCACCACCGGCGCGCGGACGGCTGTGCCCGGCGGTCGCGCCGTCCCCGTGGCCGGGGGCCTCGATCAGGTGCTCGATCCGGATCGCGACCGGGCGGCCCACGGCGAGCCCTGCCTCCACCGCAGCACCCGCGTCCGCGCAGTGCACATGCGCCGACCAGCCGCCGGCGCCATCGGCGGCCACCACCACCGAATCCCCCAGGGCGGCGAGCCGGGAACGCAGTTCGGCGGCGAGATCGGCGCGAGCCCCGTCGATCCGGTACATCACCTCGTAGCGCTGCGCCGATTCGGGCCGGGCCGACGGCATCCGGGGCTCGGCGGCCCGGTACTCGGCCCGTACGGGGGTCTCGCCGGTCACCACGGTGACCAGCCCGTCCAGCAGTACCAGCAACCCGCGCGCTCCGGCGTCCACCACCCCGGCCTCGCGCAGCACCGCCAACTGGTCGCGGGTGTCCTCCAGCGCCCGCGCCGCCGCGTCGGCGCCGGCCCGCACCACCGCCGCCAGCCCGGGCTCGGCGCAGCGGTGCGCCGCGGCGCCCGCCCGGTCGAGAACCGTGAGGATGGTGCCCTCCACCGGATCGCTCAGGCTTCCCCGGACCAGTGCGGCCGCCCGCGCCAATGCGGCCCGATAGGTCTGCTCGGTCAGCCCGGTGTCCACCGTCGCGTCCGCGATACCCCGTAATACCTGGGACACGATGATGCCGGAGTTTCCCCGCGCGCCGGCGGTCGCGCCCCGGGCCAGTGCCGCGGCCACCGGATGAGCGGCCGGCCGGCCCCGGTCCCCGTCGGCGCCCGAGGCCGGGCGCTGCGCTTCCGCGACGGCGGCGCGCATGGTCGCCAGGAGGTTGGTCCCGGTATCGGAATCCGGCACCGGGAAGACATTGAGCGCATCGATCTCCGTGCGCCGCTGTTCGAGCGCGGCCACACAGAGACGACCCCAGGACAGAAGTTCGGCCCCGCCCAGCCCGCCGTCCGCGGATCCGGTGATCGGCGAACCATCGCCGCCCACCTGCCGGGTTTCGGGCACCGTCACCTCGTTTCTCGTCGTCGCGGAAGTCGAACGCCAGGTTAGCGGCCGGTCCCGACACCGCGGCCCGGGGCGGGCCCGCGCGTACGGCGCCTCGCGTGGGTTCGCCGGGTAGGCTCCGGATTGATGGATCAACCCCAGTTTGGTGGATCGCAGCGGGTCGGGCTACCCTTGCAGGGTTGCCTGGCGCGGCCGTTCTCGGTCGGCGCTGTCCGATGGTCATCGAATCCGCCGATGCTCGTCGGCAGGCATGACGACATTGATCAGGATCGACCGCTGTACCGGTGGCAGGTCCCCCATGATGACATGAAGGAGTTCGCGACTATGGCTGCCGTCTGCGACGTCTGCGCCAAAGGCCCCGGCTTCGGTAAATCGGTCTCGCATTCGCACCGGCGCACCAACCGTCGCTGGAACCCGAATATCCAGACCGTGCGGGCGCAGGTCGCCCCGGGTAACACCCGCCGGATGAACGTATGCACCTCCTGCCTGAAGGCGGGCAAGGTGGTCCGCGGCTGAACACCGGGCTACCCGGTTTCATCCGAGACCCTCAGCTCTGACGACCTCGCCCCGGCTCCGCCTAGGACCCGGGGCGAGGTCGTATCCGTATCCGATGCGAGGAGCACCAGACGACCGAGCATCCGACGAGCAAGGCCGCGGCGGCCCCGCATGCCGCGCACGGGCCCTGGAACCTCGTGCCCGTCGAGCCCACGCACGCCCGGGCCCTGGCGGAGTGCAATATCGCCTGCTGGCGTGAGGCCTACCGAGGTCTTGTCCCCGATCACGTCCTGGACGCCTTCGATGTCGATCGCCGCGCCGCGAACTTGGAGCGGATCGCCCGGAACCACTCCGGGCAGCTCCTGGTCGCCGAAGCGGGCACCGAGATCGCCGGGTTCACCCAGTACGGCCCGCCCCGCGACGAACCCGCGGTCGCCGAGCGCGAACTGCAGGCCATGTACGTCCGCGCCCGCTGGTATGGCACCGGCCTCGCGCACGCGTTGATCCGCGCGGTGCTCGAACCGGACCGATCGTGCTCGCTGTGGGTTTTCGAACGCAATCCGCGGGCCCGCGCTTTCTACACCAAATACGGATTCGTGCCGGACGGCACCGCCCGGGCCGAACGCTTCGCCATGGCCACCGAGATCCGGATGGTCCGTAGGTAGCGATATCGCCCGGTTCTCCCGCTCGGTAGTGTCGCGACCATGAGCACCGAAGCCGAGTACATCCGCATCGAGGACGGCGTCCTGGAGATCACCCTGTCCACCGCGGCCAAGGGCACCTCCCTGGATTTCGCCGGAGTCGCCGCGGGCACCGCCGCCCTGCACAAATCCGGATCCGATGTGGGCGCGGTGCTACTCGTCGGCGCCGGCCCGAACTTCTGCGCCGGCGGCGATGTGCGCGATTTCGCGGCGGCGCAGGACCGTTCCGCGCATCTGTACCAACTCGCCGACACCCTGCACGTTTTCGTCCGGGCGCTGGACAGCGCCCCGGTTCCGGTCGTCGCCGCGGTGCACGGCTGGGCGGCGGGCGCCGGAATGAGCCTGGTCTGCGCCGCCGATATCGCGATCGGGGGTCCGGGCACCCGGATGCGCCCCGCGTATCCGGGGGTCGGGCTCAGCCCCGACGGCGGGATGTCGTGGACGCTGCCCCGGCTGGTGGGTGCGGCCAAAGCCCGCGAGATCCTGCTCACCGACGCCGTACTCGATGCCGCGGAGGCCCAGCGCCTCGGGATTCTGACGCGTATCGCCGAGAGCGACGAGGCGGTCCGCGACGACGCCCGCGAACTGGCGCGCACCCTGGCGCGCGGACCACGCGCGAGCTACGCCTCGATCCGGACCCTGCTCAGCCGGTCGGCCACCACGACCCTCGGCGAGCAGCTGGACGCCGAACGCGATGCGATGGGAGCGGCCGCGGGCAGTCCGACCGGCCGCGAAGGGGTGGACGCGTTCCTCGCCAAGCGCGCCCCGGACTATTCCGGGCTGAGCTGACCGTCCCCGGCCCGGCGGCGCGGGGCCGATCGACGCGCCGCCCGCGGCCGGTCCCGGTCAGCGAGATCGGGTCACGAATTTCGCGACCGCCTCGGTGAAGGCGTCGTTGTCGTCGCCGGCGGCGGTATGGGCAGCATTGCCGATCTCGACCAGCTCGGCGTGGGGCACCAACTCCAGGAATTCCGCGGCGCCCGCGGCACTCACCACATCCGATTGCAATCCCCGCACCAGCAGCACCGGAATATCGAGTGTCCGTGCCGCGCCCTCGAGTGTGCGGGCCATCTCGTCGGGGTCGGCGGATTTGTCGCCGAGAATGCCCGGATCCCAGTGCCAGTACCAGCGGCCGTCGCGTTGGCGCAGGTTACGCAGTAGTCCCGCGTTGGATTTGGGCCGGGGCCGGTGTGGGAGATAGTCGGCCACGGCGTCCGCGGCCTCGTCGAGGGTGGCGAATCCGTCGGGGTTCTTGCTCAGGAAGGTGAGCACACGGTCGACACCCTCGGGTTCGGGCCGGGTGACGATATCCACCAGGACCAACGCGCCGATCGCGTCTCCGCCCGGGGCCGCCGTGGCCAGCAGCCCGGTGATCCCGCCCATACTGGCGCCGACCACCACCACGGGTCCACCGCCCAGTTGTTCCAGAACCGCGAGTACATCCCCGACCATGGCCTCGTAGCGGTAGTCACGATCGGGTGCCCATTGGCTGTCGCCGTGGCCGCGCGCGTCCAGCGTGACCGCCCGGATCCCCGCCGCGCCGAGCTGCGCCCCGGTTTGTTTCCAGGAGTGCCGGGTCTGACCGCCGCCGTGCAGGAAGAGCACGGCCGGGCCGTCCGGCGGGCCGTACTGGTCCGCAACGAGCTCGATCCCGCCCCGGCCGCGTAACCGCAGCCGGACGGGATCGAGCAGATTGTTCGCATTACTCACGATTTTCAGCATCGCAAATATGCGGGCGTTACGCCGTACGAACGGACGAATCAGCAGTCCAGGTCCATGGCGCTCAGGGTCCGCTGGAAGAGGCAGGCGCCCTTGGCGTTGACCGAGGCCGAGATCGTGGACGAGCCGGTCGAGGTGAAATCCTCGGCGATCGGGGCAGCGGGCTCGGTCGCCGGACTCATCGGTTCCAGAGTCAGCGGGGCCGCTCCGGCCGTCGCTCCGGCCGCGCCCGTCAGGGCGGCGCCCAACGCGAGCGAGGCAGTGATGCCGCGCAGTTTCATGGTGTGCTCCTCAATCTTGTTTCTCGTTCGACGCCCACTCAGGGCAGGCGCCAGTCCACCGGCTCGGCGCCGAGTTCGTCCAGCAGTTCGTTGACCCGGGAGAACGGACGCGAGCCGAAAAACCCACGCGATGCCGACAGCGGTGACGGGTGCGCGGATTCGATACTGGGCACTTCCGCGGCGGCCAGCGCCGGCTTCAGCGAGGCGGCGTCCCGGCCCCACAGCACGGCCACCAGCGGCTCGTCGCGCGCCACCAGCGCGCTGATCGCCTGCTCGGTGACCTTTTCCCAGCCTTTGCCGCGATGGGAGGCCGGCTTGCCGGGAGATACCGTCAGAACCCGGTTCAGCATCAGCACACCCTGGCGCGACCAGGGGCTCAGATCGCCGCAACTCGGGGTGGGATGGCCCAGATCCTTGGTGTATTCGGCGAAGATATTGGCCAGGCTGCGGGGTACCGGCGAAACATCGGGCGCCACCGAGAAGCTCAATCCCATCGGATGGCCCGGAGTCGGATAGGGGTCCTGGCCGACGATCAGCACCCGGACATTGTCGAACGGCTCCTGGAAAGCACGCAGCACATTCTCCCCGGCGGGGAGATACCCGCGGCCCGAGGCGTTCTCGGCACGCAGGAATTCGCCCATCTCCGCAATACGGTCGGCGACCGGATCCAGTGCCTTCGCCCAGCCCGGATCGATGATTTCCACGAGTGGTTTCGTGCTCATGACCGCACAACCTATCGTGAGTGGCCGACATTCGCCGAGTCCGTCCCGGAGAACGCTTCCCAGCCCTGCGGACCGCAGTACCGCGCACCGTCCACGGTCACCCCGTGACCGGCCTCGATATCGCCGATAACGGTCCATCCGGGGGGCGGCGGCGAACCGGCCGGCCAGACCCCGGCGAACACATGATCCTCACCTCCGGTCAGAATCCATTGCCGCGCATCGGATTCCAGCACACCGGCGCATTCCGCGAGCTCGGTATCGCGCAACGCCGCCGAACGCACATCGATCGCGACTCCCGAGGATTCGGCCAGATGCCCGATATCGGCGAGCAGCCCATCGGAGATATCGGTGAGCGCCACCGGCGGATGTGCGCCGGTCACGGCGGCCCGGACGAGGTCGTAGGCGGGTCGCGGGGCACGGTGCGCGGCGACAGCCGTGGCCGCGCCCGGACCGGACTCCGGTACGTGCCCGCCCGCGAGTAGGGCGTAACCGGCCGCCGACCAGCCCGGCCGGCCGGCGATCGCGAGGAGCCCACCGGGCCGCGCACCGGACCGGGTCACCGGTTCTTCGCCCAGCGGGTCACCGAAGGCCGTCACCGAGATCACCACCTGCGGGCTGCGCACGATATCCCCACCGGCGATCGAGCCCCCCGCCCGTGTCGCCTCCGCCCAGAACCCGTCCGCGAGTCCGGTCACGAAATCCACCGGGGTCCGTTCCGGTATCCCGAGGCCCACCACGTAGCCGACGGGTTCGGCGCCCATCGCATAGATATCGGCGGCGTTCTGGGCGATCGCCTTGCGGCCGATGTCCTCGGCCGTCGACCAGTCCAGCCGGAAATGCCGGTCCTCGATCAACATATCCGTGCTCACCACGTAGCGCCCGCGGGCCGCCGTCAGCACCGCCGCGTCGTCACCGGGGCCCAGCTGCACGGCGGACCCCTGTTCCCGGCCCGCGTTGATCCGGGCGATGAGGGCGAATTCGCCCACCTCGCGCACCGTCGGTCCTGTACTGATCGTGGGACCTTCCTCACTCGCTGCTGTCACCGGCGGCGTCGGACGCCGCCGCGCCGGCCCGGACCACGGGGCCGTGTGTCCACCGGCGGAACGCCGCTCTGCCGTACCCCGGAGCGCGCGGATCCCCGATCCCGCGCGCCCGGCCGATACTCCGGCGCTCCCCGCACGACGGTACCCTGTGCCCGGTGACCAGGCGCGGCGGCCGGGACCCCCGCGTGCGCCCCGCCCACCGTGTACACGCTGACGAAAGGACCGCCGAGGATGCCGGGGACATCGCCGGACGAGGACACCGATACCCCGGACAGCGGCGGCACCGCGCGCACCGGGTACTCGCCCGCGCTCATCGCGACCGCGGTCGCGCTGCCGATCGCCCTGCTGATCGGCGTGGTGGTCGCGGCGGTAATCGCCGCGCGCACGCCGGTCGAACGCGAACCGCTGGCGCTGGGTCCGGTTCCGGCGCCCGCGGCCGACGGGCCCGCCTGTGCCACCCTGCTGCCCGCACTGCCCGCCGACCTCGGTGAGTACACCCGCGCCACCCTCGTCGAACCGGCGCCGCCGGCGACGACGGCCTGGCAGCTGCCCGACGGCGGCGAACCGATCGTGCTGCGCTGCGGACTCGACCGCCCCCTGGAGTTCCACCGGGCGTCCCCGTTACAGGTGGTCAACGGGGTGCAGTGGTTCGAAATTCGCGACGACGCGGCCGCCACGGCCACCTGGTTCGCGGTGGACCGCGAAACCTATATCGCCCTCACGGTTCCCGACGGCTCCGGCCCGACACCCCTGCAGGCGGTATCGGATACCGTCACCGCGCAGCTGCCGGCCCGCCCGCTCGACCCGGGCAAACTGCCGAACTGAGCGCGATCAGCGCAGCCCGGTACCGCGGGCGAGGGCCGTTTCCACGAGTGTGGTCAGCAGTTTCCCGTAACCGACCCCGGTCTCGTCCCACATCCGCGGATACATCGAGATCGGCGTGAACCCGGGCATGGTGTTGATCTCGTTGATCACCGGGCCGTCCTCGGTCAGGAAAAAATCGACGCGGGCCAGGCCCTGGCAGTCCAGCGCGCGGAAGGCGCGCACCGCGATCTCGCGAACCTCGTCGGACACGTCGTCGTCGAGTTTGGCCGGGACGTCGAATTCGCAGACGTCGTCGAGATATTTGGTGTCGAAATCGTAGAAGGCGGGACCGGGTTTCTCCCCGGCGTCGGCATCGGCCAGATCCTCGGGCATCTTGATCTCGGCGAGCACACTGGCTTCCACCCGGCCGTCCGGGAATTCCAGCACCCCGCATTCGACCTCGCGGCCCACGACGCCCGCTTCCACGATCACCTTCGGGTCGTGGGCGCGAGCGGCGGCGATCGCGGTGTCGAGATCGGCCCAATCGGTGACCTTGGTGATCCCGATCGAGGAACCGCCGCGCGCGGGTTTCACGAACACCGGCAATCCCAGTCGTTCCCGCTCCGCGGCGGGGACGGTGGCGGTGCCCGGCCGCAACACCACCTGCACGCCGACCGGCAGGCCGTCGGCGGCGAGGAGTTTCTTGGTGAACTCCTTGTCCATACCGGCCGCACTCGCCAGCACCCCGGGTCCCACGTAGGGGATACCGGCCAGTTCGAGCATGCCCTGCACGGTGCCGTCCTCGCCGAACGCGCCGTGCAGTACCGGGAACACCACATCGATGGCTTCCAGCACGGTGTGCGGTTCGTCCAGCGCGACCAGTGTCCCGGCCCGGCTCGGGTCCGCGGCCAGCATCAGTTCCCGGCCGCCGCCGGTGACCGAGGGCAGGGACCGGTCGTGCCGGCCGAGTTCGGCGGCGTCCCCGCCGACCAGCACCCAGGTGCCCTCCGGGGTGATCCCGATCGGCACCGCGTCGAAACGCGCCGGATCGAGGTTCCGCAGCACAGCACCGGCCGACACACACGACACCGTGTGCTCGTTGCTGCGTCCGCCGAAGACTACGGCCACCCTGATCCGGTTCATGACCGAACCGTACCCTGCCGGGGCCTCTCCCAACCGTGCCGGACCACCGGTGTGGCTATTCGGGTTTTATCTGCCTGCCCAGCAGCTTCTCCAATGCCGTCTGCACCGGCAATCCTTCGTGGCACACCTGGTGCACGGCCTCGGTGAGTGGCATCTCCACATTCTTGGCCGCGGCCAGTGCGCGCACCGAGGTGCACGATTTCACCCCTTCGGCGACCTGGCCGTGCGTCGCCTCCTGCGCGGCCTGCATGGATCCGCCGCTGCCGAGGACCTGACCGAACGAGCGGTTCCGGGACAGCGGCGAGGTACAGGTCGCGATGAGGTCCCCGACGCCGGCCAGCCCGGCCAGAGTCACCGGTTCCGCGCCCAGTGCCACACCGAGCCGGATGATCTCGGCCAGCCCCCGGGTCATGAGCCCGGCGAGGGAGTTGTCGCCGAAACCCATCCCCGAGGCGATCCCGCAGGCCAGAGCGATGACATTTTTGCAGGCACCGCCGAGTTCGCAGCCGATCACATCGGTGTTGGTGTAGGGCCGGAAGTAACCGGTCACGCAGGCGCGCTGCACCGCGGCCGCTCGTTCGGCATCGGCGCAGCCGATCACCGTGGCCGCAGGCTGTCCGGCGGCGATCTCCTTGGCCAGATTGGGCCCCGACAGCACCGCGATCCGCTCCGGTGCGGCACCGCTGACCTCGGCGATCACCTCGCTCATCCGCAGCAGGGTGCCGTTCTCGATCCCCTTGGCCAGACTCAGCAGCGTGGCGTCGGGGCCGATGGCCGGTGTCCAGACCTTCAGATTCGCGCGCAGGGATTGCGACGGCACCGCGAGGACCACGATATCGGCGCCGTCGAGTGCCCGCGCGTAGTCGTCGGTCGCCGCGACCGGCGGCAGCTGCACCCCCGGCAGGTAGTAGGGGTTGCGGTGGTCGGTGGCCAGCGCCTCGGCGACCTCGGGCCGGCGGGCCCAGATGGTCACCTCGGTTCCCGCCTCGGCCAACACCTTCCCGAATGCCGTGCCCCACGATCCCGCACCCAGTACCGCCGCCCTCGTCATCAGCCCAATATGCCATGACAGGATGGGACTATGTGCCCGCACACCGTGCACGCCGTCATCGCGGTGAAAACCCTGGACAGCGCCAAGAGCCGGCTGGCCGGGGTCCTGCCCCCGGCCCAGCGGTCCCGGCTGGTCCTGGCCATGCTGACCGATACCGTGCGCGCGGCCGCGGCGGCCCCGGAGATCGCGTCGATCACCGTGGTGACCCCTGATCCCGTGGTCTCCCGCGCGACCCGCGCGCTCGGTGCCACCGTCCATCCCGAACCCCGCAGCGCCGCCACCGACCCCGATCCCCTCAACACCGCCCTGTCCACCGCGGCGGCCGCGCTGCGCGCCCGGCACGGCGATGTGTCCGTGCTGGCCCTGCAGGCCGACCTGCCGGCCCTGCGCACGCCGGAACTGTCCGCGGTCCTCGCGACCGCCCGCGGTATCCGCGCATTCGTGGCCGACCACGCGGGCACCGGTACCGCGGCGCTGCTGGCTCCGGCCGGTACCGCGCTGCGGCCCAAATTCGGGCGGGATTCCGCGCGCCACCATCGGGACGACGGCGCGGTCCGGCTGCACGGGGACTGGCCCGGCCTGCGCCACGATGTCGATACCGCCGACGATCTGGCGGCGGTACGGGCGCTGGGCACGGGCCCCGATACCGCCGCGCTGCTCGCCGAACTCGGCTGGCCGGCTCCGGTCCGGGAAGCGGTCACCCAGGTGTGTCAGGCGTAACTCCGCTTTCGCTCCGCACCGCGCGGCCGGTGGCCGGGAGCCACTCGACCGCACCAACGGGCAGCCGCCACCGCGTGAACTCGAGATAACAGTCATCTACGGCATATGCATGGTCACCGGTTCGTAGGGAATGATCGTAGGTGTGAGCGATACGGAAACCATCAAGCAGCAGCAGGTGCTCCCGACCCCGCCTCCGGCCGCCACCCAGATCCCTGCCGTCGGGACCGCACCTCGTTTGCCGGCCGATCGCTACCTGAACCGGGAGTTGAGCTGGCTGGATTTCAATGCCAGAGTCCTGGCCCTGGCCGAGGACAGTTCGCTGCCGTTGCTGGAACGCGCGAAATTCCTGGCGATCTTCGCCTCGAACCTCGACGAGTTCTACATGGTCCGCGTCGCCGGTCTCAAACGCCGCGCCGAAACGGGGCTTTCGGTGCGGTCGGCCGACGGCCTCACGCCGAACGAACAACTGGCCCTCATCGCGGTGCGCAGTCAGGATCTCGCGGTCCGGCACGCCGAGGTCTTCCTCTCCGAGGTGCTTCCCGCGCTCACCGCGGAGGGTATCGAGATCATCGATTGGGCCGACCTCGACGACGCCGAACGGGAACGACTGTCGGCGCATTTCCAGGATCAGGTCTTCCCCGTACTCACCCCGCTGGCCGTCGACCCGGCCCACCCCTTCCCCTACATCAGCGGCCTGAGCCTCAATCTCGCGGTGACCGTTCAGGACGAGAGCACCGGCGGCGAGCATTTCGCCCGGGTGAAGGTGCCCGACAATGTGGACCGTTTCGTCCGGGTGCGCCGGCCGGGACCCAGCGGTGGCGGCATCGCCGCCTTCCTCCCGATGGAAGCGCTCATCGCGGCCCATCTGGATCAACTGTTCCCCGGTATGACCGTGGTGGAGCACCATTCGTTCCGGATCACCCGCAATGCCGATTTCGAGGTCGACGAGGACCGGGACGAGGACCTGCTGCAGGCGCTGGAGCGTGAACTCGCGCGCCGCCGCTTCGGGTCCCCGGTCCGGCTCGAGGTCTCCGACGATATGACCGAGCACATGCTCGATCTGCTGCTGCGCGAGCTCGAGGTCGATCCCGCCGATGTCATACAGGTCCCCGGGCTGCTGGATCTGTCCTGCCTGTGGCAGGTGTACGGGGTGGACCGCCCGAACCTCAAGGACGCCCCCTATGTGCCCGCGACGCCGCCCGCGTTCGGCGAACGGGAGACACCGCGCAATGTGTTCCAGGCACTGCGCGAGGGCGATGTGCTGGTGCACCACCCCTACGATTCGTTCTCCACGAGTGTGCAGCGTTTCATCGAACAGGCCGCCGCCGATCCGCAGGTGCTGGCCATCAAACAGACCCTGTACCGGACCTCCGGCGACTCCCCGATCGTGAACGCCCTCATCGATGCCGCCGAGGCGGGCAAACAGGTGGTGGCGCTGGTGGAGATCAAGGCCCGGTTCGACGAGCAGGCCAACATCAAATGGGCGCGCACGCTGGAACAGGCGGGCGTGCACGTGGTCTACGGTCTGGTCGGGCTGAAGACCCACTGCAAGACCTGTCTGGTGGTGCGCCGCGAGGGTTCCACCATCCGCCGCTACTGCCATATCGGTACCGGGAACTACAACCCCAAGACCGCCCGCCTGTACGAGGATGTCGGATTGCTCACCGCGGCACCCGAAATTGGTGCCGATCTCACCGATCTGTTCAATTCGCTCACCGGCTACTCCCGTAAAACCGACTACCGCAATCTGCTGGTGGCCCCGAACGGTATCCGGGCCGGGATCATCGCCCGGATCGAACGGGAGATCGAACTCGCCCGCTCCGGCGCCGAGGCCGGGATCCGGTTGAAGGCCAATGCGCTGGTCGACGAGCAGATCATCGACGCGCTCTACCGCGCCTCCCAGGCGGGGGTGCCGGTACGCATCGTGGTGCGCAGTATCTGCGGCCTGCGGGCCGGGGTCCCCGGAATGAGCGAGAACATCGAGGTGCGCTCCATTCTGGGCCGCGTACTGGAACATTCCCGGATCCTCAACTTCCGGGCACAGAACGAATTCTGGATCGGCAGCGCCGATATGATGCACCGCAATCTGGACCGCCGGGTGGAGGTCATGGCCCAGGTGAAGGATCCCAAGCTGTGCGAGCGGCTCGACGATATCTTCGAATCCGCCCTGCACCCGATGACCCGTTGCTGGATCCTGGACGCCGACGGCAACTGGAAATCCAGCCCCGACCGGGCCGGCACCGACGGTGACGGTATCGAAGTCCGCGATCACCAGGTGGCGCTCATGCGGCTTCGCCGTCCGGATCAGCAGTGAACGGCACGCATACCCCACCGACCTACCCGGATCCCCGGACAGCACCCAATATCCATGCGGCGGGCACCGTGTTGTGGCGGCACGCACCCGGTTCCGCGGGCGGTATCGAGATCGCGGTCATCCGGCGCCCCAAATACCAGGACTGGTCGCTGCCCAAGGGCAAACTCGATCCCGGTGAGTCGCCGGTGCTGGCGGCGTTCCGGGAGACCGAGGAGGAGACCGGATTGCGGCCCCGGCTGGGCCGCTATCTCGGCAAAGTGACCTACCCGGTCACCGGGCATCGCAAGATGAAACGGGTCGACTACTGGGCCGCCGAGGTCGTCGACGGGGAATTCAGCGCCAACAGCGAGGTCGACGAACTGACCTGGTGTGCGCTGGACACGGTGATGTCGGAGCTGTCGTATCCGATGGACCGCCAGATCGTGCGGGCGTTCACCCGGCTGCCCGCCGATACGCATACCGTGCTGCTGGTGCGCCACGCCAAGGCCGGGCGACGCGACCGCTACAAGGGCCCCGACGAACAGCGCCCGCTGGAATCGGCCGGCTATCGGCAGTCGCTGGCGCTGGTCCCGAATCTGCTGGCGTTCGGCGCGCAGGACATCTATTCGGCCGAACCGCTGCGCTGTGTGCAGACGGTGGCGCCGCTGGCCGAGGAACTCGGCGTCGAGGTGGAGATCGAACCGCTACTGGGCGATATCGGCTATGCCGCCGATCCGGACAAGGCGCGGGACCGGATCCGGTCGCTGGTCTCGACGCAGCGTGTCCGGGTGCTGTGCAGTCAGGGCGATACCATTCCGGATCTGGTCCGCTGGTGGGCGGCACAGGACGGGATGCGGTTGTCGCCCGCGCGGACCCGTAAGGGGTCGGTCTGGGTGTTGTCGTTCTCGGGTGAGCGGCTGGTGGCCGCCGATCATCTCGACCGATCGCTGGCGGTCGATACCGCGCCCGCGGTCACCGCGTAGGACGCGCGCCCGGGCACAAGAGACGGCTACGCCCCCGGGGGTTGCCCGGGGGCTCGTCCGTCCGGCGTTCCGGTTGTGTGGATCTGCGAGTCCCCGAGTCGTCACACCCGGTGACTCGCTGACGAGAACCGATCGCGGGGTCTCGTGCCGTCCGCGGGTGCGAGCACGCACCCGGGATCCGGCGGAGTCGAACAGTGCGGCGGAGCCGCATGGGCGGGCCGGGCATACGGGATCCGGTGGGACCCCGGCTGGAATCAGTGCGGCGCCGGCACGCCTGGGCTGCGGGTCAGCGAGCCCTTTTGGCTGTCGTCTTCTTGGCCGGGGTCCGCTTCGCGGTGGCCGACTTCTTGGCCGTGGACTTGGCGGCCGTGGTGGTCTTCTTGGCGGTGGCCTTCTTGGTGGCCGTGGCCTTGGCGGGCGTCTTCTTCGCCGCCGTCTTGCGGGCCGCGGCCTTGGTGGCCGTCTTCTTGGCGGCGGTGCTCTTGGCCGGCGCCTTGGTGGCCGTCTTCCGTGCCGTTGTTTTGGCGGGTGCCTTCGTCGCGGCCTTCTTGGCGGTGGTTTTCTTCGCCGTTGTCTTCTTCGCCGTGGATTTCTTGGCCGCCACAGGAGCATTGACACCGCGTTTCACCGCGGGGCCGGTCGCCGCGAGCTTCTGTTTACCCGCGATAACCGCCT
This sequence comes from Nocardia rhamnosiphila NBRC 108938, assembly GCF_000720425.1. Lineage (GTDB taxonomy): Bacteria > Actinomycetota > Actinomycetes > Mycobacteriales > Mycobacteriaceae > Nocardia > Nocardia rhamnosiphila. The sequence continues at coordinate 619,035 of NZ_JOAJ01000003.1, forward strand.
TGAACTGGGCGCCGGGCCGGAACGCCGGCACCGAAGTGGGCTTCACCTTGACGGTTTCCCCGGTACGCGGATTCCGCGCCACCCGGGCTGCCCGCTTACGCTGTTCGAACACACCGAATCCGGTGATGGTGACGCTCTGCCCTTTGTGTACCGCGCGCACGATGGTGTCGACCACATGCTCGACTGCCGCGGTGGCCGTGCGCCTGTCAGTACCCAACTTTTCGGTCAGAACGTCGATCAGTTCCGCCTTGTTCATTGAATCCTCCGCAGACTAATGGCCCGTCGTCGGACCGACTAGGTACCACGGTAAACCCACATTGGGCAAGAGTCTATGTGCCACGCCAAAATTCATGTGGTCTAGCACACGCACAGCTACCACGACATCTGGGGGGCCGCTAAGAGGCCGAGAACATTACGCCTGCGAAATAGGTTCGGGCAGGGTCTTTGGTTTCCAAGCCGGCCTTGTCTTTTCGAACTCGGCGATCACATCGCTACGCCGCAGCGTCAGGCCGATGTCGTCCAAACCCTCCAACAGGCGCCACCTGGTGTAGTCGTCAATATCGAACGGCAACACGATGGTTCCTGCGGTCACCGTGCGCGCCGCGAGGTCCACAACCAATTCCAGTCCGGGCTGTTCCTCGAGCAACTTCCAGAGCATTTCGACATCATTCTGTGACATTCGTGCCGCCAGCAGACCGCCCTTGCCCGCATTACCGCGGAAGATGTCGGCGAAACGTGAAGAGATAACTACCCGAAAGCCATAGTCCATGAGCGCCCAGACAGCGTGCTCACGGGAAGATCCGGTCCCGAAATCGGGTCCGGCCACCAGGACGCTGCCGTGCTTGTACGGCTCGGTGTTCAGAATGAAGTCCTCGTCACTCCGCCAGGCGGCGAACAGGCCGTCTTCGAATCCCGTACGAGTGACGCGCTTCAGATAGACGGCCGGGATGATCTGGTCGGTGTCGACATTGGACCGGCGCAGCGGAACGCCGATCCCCTTGTGCACGGTGAAGGCTTCCATCGTATTTCTCCTGTTTCGGCTATAAGTGGGTTTCGATATAAGACGGGCTCAGTCGATGTCCGCGGGCGCCGACAGCGTGCCGCGGACCGCGGTCGCGGCGGCCACCGGCGGCGACACCAGGTGGGTACGCCCGCCTTTGCCCTGCCGGCCCTCGAAGTTCCGGTTCGAGGTGGACGCGCAACGCTGGCCCGGGGCGAGCTGATCGGGGTTCATCCCCAGGCACATCGAGCATCCGGCCTGCCGCCATTCGGCCCCGGCCGCGGTGAAGATCTCGCCCAGCCCCTCCGCCTCGGCTTGTTCCCGCACCCGCATCGAGCCCGGTACCACCAGCATTCGCACGCCCTCGGCCACCTTGCGGCCCTGCAGCACCTCCGCCACGGCCCGCAGATCCTCGATCCGGCCGTTGGTGCAGGATCCGACGAACACGGTGTCCACCGAGACCTCGCGCAGCGGCATACCCGGGGTCAAATCCATATAGCGCAGCGCCTTCTCCGCGGACTCACGCGCGGTCTCGTCGGCGATCTGCGCCGGGTCGGGCACATTCGCGCCCAGCGGCAGCCCCTGCCCCGGGTTGGTGCCCCAGGTGACGAACGGGGTGAGCGCGCTCGCGTCGATGTGCACCTCCCGGTCGAAAACCGCGTCCTCGTCCGTCTTCAGCGCCTCCCATGCCTCCACCGCGGCATCCCAGTCCGCGCCCTGCGGGGCGTGCGGACGGCCTTTCAAGAACTCGTAGGTGGTTTCGTCCGGGGCGATCATTCCGGCCCGGGCACCGGCTTCGATGGACATATTGCAGACGGTCATCCGCGCTTCCATCGACATATTTCGAATGGCCTCACCGCGATACTCGAGCACATAGCCCTGGCCGCCGCCGGTACCGATTTCGGCGATCACCGCGAGAATCAGGTCTTTACTGGTGACCCCCGGCGGCAGCACGCCGTCCACGGTGATCGCCATTGTCTTGAACGGCTGCAGCGAAAGGGTCTGCGTGGCCAGCACATGCTCGACCTCGCTGGTGCCGATTCCCATGGCCAGCGCACCGAAGGCGCCGTGGGTGGAGGTGTGGCTGTCCCCGCAGACAACGGTGGTGCCGGGCTGGGTCAGCCCCAGCTGCGGTCCCACGACGTGGACGATGCCCTGTTCCCGGTCGCCCATCGGGTGCAGCCGGACGCCGAATTCCGCGCAGTTACGGCGCAGCGTCTCCACCTGCGTCCGCGACACCGGGTCGGCGATGGGTTTGTCGATATCGACGGTCGGGACATTGTGGTCCTCGGTCGCGATGGTGAGATCCGGCCGGCGCACCGGGCGACCGGCGGCCCGCAGACCGTCGAAGGCCTGCGGGCTGGTCACCTCGTGCACCAGATGGAGATCGATGTAGATGAGATCGGGTTCACGCGCCTCGCCCTCACCCTCGCCGCGGGCGACGACGTGCTGTTCCCATACCTTCTCGGCCAGCGTACGTGGCATTGTTGCGATCACCTTTCGGGCTCGGCATCCGGCCCGGACCTGCCCGGCACCGGATACGCGCTAGCTGGAATCATGCGACCCCTTCCAGGACGCCACCTGGGCTGTTCGTAATGGCATCTCAGAATGCAGGACGCTAATATCGTTGTATGAGACAGCATAGCGGTATCGGCGTCCTGGACAAAGCGGTGGCAGTGTTGTATGCGGTCGCCGAGCGGCCCTGCGGTCTCAACGAGCTGTGCGAGCGCACCGGCCTGCCCCGCGCGACCGCGCACCGGCTCGCGGTCGGCCTGGAAACCCACCGGCTGCTCGCCCGGGACGGAAACGGCTCCTGGCGCCCCGGCCCCGCCCTCGCCGAACTCGCCGCCGGCGCCGCCGACCCACTGCTCGAGGCCGCGGGCTCGATCCTGCCCCGGCTGCGGGAGATCACCGGCGAAAGTGTGCAGTTGTACTGCCGGGAGGGCAACGAACGGGTCTGCGTCGCCGCCCTCGAACCCCCGGCCGGGCTGCGCGACACCGTACCGATCGGCTCCCGCCTCCCGCTGACCGCGGGATCCGCGGCCAAGGTACTCCTCGCCTGGTCCGATCCCGAGCTGCAGCGCACCGTCCTCGGTGACGCCATGTTCACCGAGCGCACGCTCGCCGAGGTCCGCAAACGCGGCTGGGCCCAGAGCGCGGGCGAGCGCGCGGCCGGGGTGGCCAGCGTTTCGGCGCCGGTGCGCGATCAACAGGGCGCGGTGGTCGCCGCGGTCTCGGTATCGGGGCCGATCGATCGAATGGGCCGCCGACCGGGGGCCCGCTGGGCAGCGGACCTGGTCGCGGCCGCCGATGCGCTGCACCGCCGACTCTGAGCGGCGGGCAGCTGCCGTCACTTATGGTGGCCTGATGGGAGTGAACCAACGGTCACAGATCGTGATGACCGATACCGAGATCACCGATTTCCTCACCCGCAGTCGCGTCGCCACCCTGGCAAGCCTGGGCGCGGACGGTAAACCGCACCTCACCGCCATGTGGTACGCGCTGATCGCCGATCCGGAGCGACCCGACGCGATACCCGAACTGTGGTTCGAGACCAAGGGCAAATCCCAAAAGGCCGTCAACCTGCGCCGCAACCCCACGGTCACCTGCATGGTCGAGGCCGGGAAAACCTATGACACCCTGCGCGGAGTCTCCCTCGAGGGCCACGCCGAGGTCATCGAGGACCCGGAGAAACTGTTCGCTGTCGGGGCCAGCGTCTGGGAGCGCTACACCGGCCCGTACACCGACGATATGCGCGAATATGTCGAAGGCATGCTGAACAAGCGCGTCGCGGTCCGTATCGTCCCCGACCGCATCCGCAGCTGGGACCACCGCAAACTCGGCCTGCCCGCCATGCCCCTGGCCGGATCCACCGCCCACGCCCTGGACGACTGATCGCCCCGGGTGCTGTTCCCGCAGCAGCACCCGGCACGCGTCCGGTCAGGACCCGGGCACCGCGCTTACCCGGCCACTACCGGCCCGAACCAAGGCGATCGAGCCCGACCAACCGGCCCCTCCGACAGCACCACACCGAAATTCCAGGGCAAGGACCCGCCGTTCGGGCAGACAACCGGCCGAACCCCGGGACGGGCAGCCTGCAACCATCCGGACCGAAAACGGACCGCCCCAACCGGCGACGAAACAACGGCATCGGCCGCGGACCCCCAAGCCCGGTCCGGGCTACCACTTCACCTCACAGAACAACAACCCACCCGGGCCTCCACGGGCGAAAACCCCGGCACCAGCTCGACAGCTGACCGACTCATAAAGGGCTTCAGGGGCGAAAGCCCCGGCACTTTTCCGGTAGGTAACCAACTCACGGAGCGCCTCCAGGGGGCAAAGCCTCAGCCCGATTCGTAGATACCCACCCAGCCCGCACGAGTAGGGTCCAGGGACGAAGCCCCGGCCCGGCCCCGGACCGTTTCCAGTCCGCAAGAGGGTCCAGGGGGCGCCGAGCCCGCCTGGGCGGGGTGCGGGGGTTGCACCCTCGCAAAACATCGCGAATCAACAAAGGCTCATGCTCTCCATGAGCATGAGCCTTCCAGTTGAGTAGCCCCGACGGGATTTGAACCCGCGCTACCGCCTTGAGAGGGCGGCGTCCTAGGCCGCTAGACGACGGGGCCAGGACTTGTGATCAACTCCTGGCTGGAGTGGATCGCGGATCTCTCGATCCGAAGCTCGATCAGCGTAACCGACCGGGCGGCGGCGACCAAATCGCCTGGATAATTCGTTCCGCACCGCATCTGGACGATGAAGCTGAGAGCGATCTCCGCTGGGGTACCAGGACTCGAACCTAGAATGGCTGAACCAGAATCAGCTGTGTTGCCAATTACACCATACCCCAATGACCTGGGCTTTCGGCTTCACCGCTGGCTGCGGTGGCACCGTCGTTCCGGCCGAGAAAGAGAGTACCAAACCGTTCCGGGGAAACTACAAATCGCCTGGTCACGCCGCCACATCAGGTGCGTAACGGTGCCGTGGCCTGCCGCCCGGCCGCGGGTGGCGGGTGGACGGACGCCGTCCCCGGTGGCGCGGGGACGGCGCCGTCACACCGGCGCTCACTCGGCCGGCGGCGTCCATTCGCGGCCCGCGCGCAGTCGCTGCATGGTGAGCTCGCGGCCCAGCAGTTCCATGGATTCGTACAGCGGCGGACTGATATGTGATCCGGTGACCGATACCCGCACCGGCGCGAACGCTTTCCGCGGTTTCAATTCCATTCCGTCGATGAGCGCGACTTTCAGCGCGTCCTCGATCTCGGAAGCGGTCCAGGCGGTCAGCGGTTCGAGTGCGGAAATTGCGGCGTCCAATACCGGAATCGCGTCCGGACCCAAATTCTTCTTGCCCGCGGCGGGGTCGATACCGAACTCGTCGGAAGGCGCGAAGAGGAATCGCAACAGACCCCATGCGTCATCGAGCACGACAATGCGGGTCTGCACCAGATCGGCGGCGGCGGCAAAAACCTTCTCGTCTACTCCGGCACCGATATATCCGCGGTCCGTGAAAAAGGTGCGCAACCGTCCGGCAAAATCGGCCGGCTCCAGCAAACGGATGTGCTCGGCATTGATCGCATCGGCCTTCTTCTGGTCGAAGCGGGCCGGGTTCGAATTCACTTTCGATATGTCGAAGGCCGCGACCATCTCGTTCATGGAGAAGACATCGTGGTCGTCGGCGATGCTCCAGCCGAGGAGCGCGAGGTAATTGAGGAGCCCCTCGGGAATGAATCCCCGATCGCGGTGGAGGAAGAGGTCGGACTCCGGGTCGCGCTTGGACAGCTTCTTGTTCCCCTGCCCCATCACGAACGGCAGATGGCCGAATTCGGGAGTGAAATCGGTGACCCCGATGCGCTGCAGTGCGGCATAGAGCGCGAGCTGGCGCGGCGTGGAGGAGAGGAGGTCTTCGCCGCGCAGGACGTGGGTTATCCGCATGGTGGCGTCGTCGACCGGGTTGACCAGCGTATAGAGCGGATCGCCGGTGCCACGGGTGAGTGCGTAATCCGGCACCGAACCCGCTTTGAAAGTGGTTTCTCCGCGTACCAGATCGTGCCAGGTGAGGTCGGTATCGGGCATACGCAGCCGGACCACCGCGCCCCGGCCGGCGGCCTTGTATTCGGCGATCTGCTCGGCCGTGAGGTCGCGGTCGAAATTATCGTAGCCGAGTTTCGGATCACGCCCGGCCGCCCGGTGGCGCGCCTCGACTTCTTCTGGCGTGGAAAAGGATTCGTACGCCTCGCCGGCGTCGAGGAGTTTTTGCACCACGTCGCGGTGGATTTCGCGCCGCTGCGACTGCCGGTAGGGCGCATAGGGCCCGCCGATTTCCGGACCTTCGTCCCAATCGAGTCCGAGCCAGCGCAACGCGTCCAACAGCGCCTGATAGGACTCTTCGGAATCCCGTGCGGCATCGGTGTCTTCGATACGGAAGACGAACGTGCCGCCCTGATGGCGGGCATAGGCCCAGTTGAACAGCGCCGTGCGGATGAGCCCGACATGCGGTGTCCCGGTGGGTGACGGGCAGAAACGGACCCGTACGTTTGTCATGTCCCTCTTTCGTTCAGCGTTTTGCGGCAACGGGATTGGTCAGCGTGCCGATACCGGAGACGGTGACCGACACCGTTTGTCCGTCTTTCATCGGGCCGACACCCTCGGGAGTTCCGGTGAGGATCACGTCACCGGGGAGCAGGGTCATCACGCGGGTGACCCATTCGATGATATCCGGAATATCATGCAGCAGTAGCGATGTGGTACTGCGTTGACGTACTTCACCGTCGAGTTCGGTGGTGATCTCGAGATCCGCCGGATCGAGTTCGGTTTCGATCCACGGCCCCAGCGGGCAGAAGGTGTCGTAGCCCTTGGCCCGGGTCCACTGGCCGTCCTGGGCCTGCTGGTCGCGGGCGGTCACATCGTTGGCGACGGTGTAGCCCAGGATGACGTCCTTGGCCCGGGCCGCGGGAACGTCCTTGCAGGGCCGGCCGATGACCACGGCGAGTTCGCCCTCGTAGTCGACGCGGGACGAACTGGGCGGCACGATGATCGGGATATCGGGGCCGATGATGGACGTATTCGGTTTCATGAAGATCACCGGTTCGGCCGGCGCCTCACCGCCCATCTCGGCAGCATGGGACGCGTAGTTCTTGCCGACACAGATCACCTTGCTGGCCAGGATCGGAGCGAGCAGACGGATATCGGCCAGCGGCCAGCTGCGGCCGGTGAACGTCGGGGTACCGAACGGGTGTTCGGCGATTTCCTTGGCGGTTTCGCCTTCGATGGCGACGAACGCGACCCCGTCGGGGCTGGCAACTCGACCTAGACGCATGACCGAAGTCTATCCAGCCGGGTTCACCAGCCCGAATGCGCCCGACCGGTCGGTCCGCCCGATGGTGAGAACCGTGCCACTACTTGCGGGATCCGGGGCCCGGAGGTGTACCGTGACCCTCATACGTTCAAAGGCTGAGAATTTCCTCTCATATATTGAGATGCTCTCGTTCCGAGATGGGGAACCATGGCGCACAGTCCTTCGGCGGCCCTCCCGATCGCCGCGTCCGGCAGGCAGATCTCCCCCGCCCACCGTTGGCTCATGCTCGCCTTCGGGGTCTTCGCCCAGGTGTCCAGCGCGATCTTCGTGCACGGGGTGCCGTTCCTGCTCCCCGCGCTGACCGCCGGGGGCATGCCGTTGCCCACCGCCGGCCTGCTGGTGGCCATGCCCACCGTCGGCCTGTGCTGCGCCCTCATCGCCTGGGGTTATCTGGTCGACCGGGTCGGCGAACGGATCGCCCTGGTCGCCGGGCCGGTGATCATGTGCGCGGCCGGTGCGGCCGCCGCCTTCACCACCAGCTACCCCGCCCTCGGGGTCCTGCTGTTCCTCGGCGGGATAGGCGCCGCCAGCACCAACGGTGCCAGCGGCCGGGTGATCGTCGGCTGGTTCCCGCCCGACCGCCGCGGCCTGGCCATGGGAATCCGGCAGACCGGTCAGCCGCTGGGCGTCGGAATCGCGGCGATGTCCGTGCCCCTGGTCGCCGACCGCTTCGGCGTCGCGCCCGCGCTCAGCGTGCCCGCGCTATTGGCCGGACTGGCCGCCGTGTGCTGCCTGCTGGGCATCATCGACCCACCCCGGCCGCCACGAGCCCAGGAGACCGGCGCCAATCCCTACCGGGGCAGCAGCACACTATGGCGTATCCACGGTGTATCGATCCTGCTGGTCGTCCCCCAGGCCACCGTCTGGACCTTCGCCCTGCTGTGGCTGCACCGCGACCTCGGCTGGTCGCTGGCGGCGGCCGGCGCACTGGTTACCGGCACCCAGATCCTGGGCGCGCTGGGCCGGATCGGCGCCGGCGCCTGGTCGGACCGGGTCGGCAGCCGGATGGGCCCACTGCGCCAGGTCGCGATCGCCGCGGTCGCCACCATGGCCCTGCTGGCGCTGACCTCCTGGACGCACTGGTGGTGGGCCGCCGTCCCGCTGCTCGTCGTCGCCTCGGTGGTCACGGTCTCCGACAACGGCCTGGCCTTCACCGCCATCGCCGAACGCGCCGGGCCGTTCTGGAGCGGTCGCGGGCTGGGCATCCAGAACACCGGCCAGAACCTGACCGTCGCCGCGGTGCCCCCAGTATTCGGCGCGCTCATCACCGCCACCGGTTTCCCGGCGGTCTACCTCGCGGCAGCGGCCTTGGCGGCCGTGGCGATCCCGCTGGTCCCGGTGGCGTCGGAAAAGCCTATGGAGTAACCGGGAGCCGGATCCGTTACCGCCGACAACTCCCTCGGCCGTACCGGCTGCCGCACGGATACTCGGTCAGGTCCGGATGAGCACAGCCGAGGCGGCCACCACACGGATTGTCGTGCCGGTGGCTCATCCGGTGGCCGGGCCGGACGAGCGGATGACGCCGTCAGATCTCGATGAGTACCGCCGGATCGAGCGCCACGCGAATCCTCGTGTCGGCCTCGATATCGGAGATGAACTCGGCACCTTCCGCAACCGGCGGGTCCCACCGATAGGAGGCACCGTCGAGAGTGCCTCGATGAATCCGTATATGCGGCTGATGTTCGACGATCCAGTACTCCGCAATTCCCAACGCCGCGTACTCATGCACCTTGCGCACTCGGTCGGTGCGCTCGCTGCCGCTACCCGGTGACACCACCTCGACGGCCAGCAGGATGTCGGTACCCGGGATCAGTTTCGGCGATTCATCGACAATCGCGGCTCGCGCCACTGCTTTCGGGACGACGAACACATCGGGCTTACGGACACCCGACGGCGTGCTGACCTCCCACTCGCCGCCGTCACAGACGAATACATCGGCGCGTTCTGCGGCTGTCCGGATTCGGCCGGCCAGCGACCACCCGATGAAGTTGTGCCGCGCCCCCGCTGCCACCTCGACCAACCACCCGTCTTCGAGTTCGAAACCCTTGCCGTCCTCCGGCAGATCGTAGAGATCCAGCACCGTGTACGGGCCGAAGCCGACATCACTGGTGGCGTGCCACGCGGTCATGCTGCCTCCAAGTGCTCGGGCCGTCCATCGGGGATACGCCCAGGTATCCCCGATGGTATCGGACACGCAACCCGATTTCGTGCACGAAAATCCGGGCCGTCGGGTCAGAGGGCGGCAGCGATCCGATCGCCGATCTCGGTGGTGGACGCGGTGCCGGTGCGGCCGGACAGATCCTTGGCGACCGCGTCCTGGACACGGGCGGCGGCAGCGGTCTCGCCCTTGTGCTCGAGCAGCAGCGAGACCGAGAGGATGGCCGCGGTCGGGTCGGCCTTGGACTGGCCGGCGATATCGGGGGCGCTGCCGTGCACCGGTTCGAACATGCTCGGGTTGGTGCCGGTGGCGTCGATATTGCCGCTGGCGGCCAGGCCGATACCGCCGCTGACGGCGGCGGCGAGGTCGGTGATGATATCGCCGAACAGGTTGTCGGTGACGATCACGTCGAAGCGGCCCGGATCGTTGACCATATGGATGGTGGCGGCGTCGATGTGCTGGTAGGCCACCTCGACATCACCGAACTCCGCACCGACCTCGTCCACCGTGCGCTGCCACAGCGAACCGGCGAAGGCGAGCACATTCGTCTTGTGCACCAGGGTGAGATGCTTGCGCCGGGCCTGCGCCTTGGCGAAGGCGTAGCGGACCACGCGTTCGACGCCGAACCGGGTGTTGGTGCTGACCTCGGTGGCGACCTCGTGCGGCGTATCCACCCGGATCGCGCCCCCGGTGCCGGTGTACGGGCCCTCGGTACCTTCCCGGACCACCACGAAGTCGATATCCGGGGTACCCGCCAGCGGGCTGCCGACGCCCGGGTACAGCTTGGAGGGGCGCAGGTTCACGTGGTGATCGAGGGCGAAACGGGTGCGCAGCAGCAGACCGCGTTCCAGGATGCCGCTGGGCACCGACGGGTCGCCGATGGCGCCGAGCAGGATCGCGTCGTGCTGTTTCAGTTCCGGCAGCACCGATTCGGGCAGGATCTCCCCGGTGGCGTGGTAGCGCTTGGCGCCCAGGTCGTAGTGGGTCCGTTCGACCCCGGGCAGCACCACATCGAGCACTTTGAGCGCCTCGGTGACGACTTCCGGTCCGATACCGTCACCGGGGATCACGGCGAGTTTCATGACAACCACGCTTTCTACGAACGAGGCCGCGAACAGGGCGGGACGCGGCTGCCGGGCCGGGTTGGTCTGTCACCGGGACGGTGGCCGGGTACGGCCCGCCCCGGACCGCGTGGCCCGGGGCGGGTGCGTACCCGTCGGCGCACGCCGCCCACCGGCCCGGGCGGCAGCGTGCACGGAACAGCTCAGAACAGGTCGACCAGGGCGACCTTGGCGGCACCGACCGCGGCGGCGATCTCGGAACGCACCGCTTCGGGCACCTCCTTGTTGACCCGCAGCACGACGGTGGCGCCTTCTTTGTTGGCGTCCTGGGTGAGCTGCGCGGCGAGAATATCGACTTCGGCGGCGCCCAGCGCGGTGCCGACCTTGCCCAGCGCGCCCGGCTTGTCCTCGTAGTTGAGGACGGCCAGGTTGATGCCCTCGGCGCGCATATCGTAGTTGCGGCCGTTGATGTTGACGATCTTTTCGACCTGCTGCGGTTCGGTCAGCGCACCCGCGACATTGATGGTGCGGCCGTCGCCGAACACCGCGCGCAGATCCACCAGGCTGCGGTGGCTGGGACTTTCGGTCGCGGTGGTCACCTCGGCGCTGATCCCGCGGGCCTCGGCCAGCGCCGGAGCGTTGACGAAGGTGACCTGATCGTCGACATGGGCGGAGAACACCCCGCGCAGCGCCGCGAGCTGCAGCACCTCCACCTCGGAGGCGGCCAGTTCACCGCGCACCTGCACCTCGAGGCTCACCGGCAGTTCGTCGGCGAGCGCACCGAGCAGGGCGCCCTGCTTGCGCACCAGGTCCAGCCAGGGGGCGACATCGTCGCCGACGGTGCCGCCGGTGACATTGACCGCGCCCGGCACGAACTCACCGGCCAGGGCCAGCAGCACCGACTTGGCGACATCGGTGCCGGCCCGGTCCTGTGCCTCGCTGGTGGAGGCGCCCAGGTGCGGGGTCACCACGACCTGGGGCAGTGCGAACAGCGGGCTGTCGGTGCAGGGCTCGGTCTCGTAGACGTCGATACCGGCGGCCCGGACATGTCCGGAGGTGATCGCCTCGGCGAGCGCGGCCTCGTCCACCAGGCCGCCGCGCGCGGCGTTGACGATGATGACGCCCTTCTTGGTCTTGGCGAGGGCGTCCTTGCCGAGCAGGCCCTTGGTCTCCGGGGTCTTCGGCAGGTGGACGGAGATGAGGTCGGCCCGTTCGAGCACCTCGTCGAGACTCAGCAGTTCGATACCGAGCTGGGCGGCGCGCGCCGGGGAGACGTAGGGGTCGTAGGCGACGATCTTGGTCTCGAAGGCGGCGAGGCGCGCCGCGAACAGCTGCCCGATCCGGCCCAGACCGATCACACCGACGGTTTTGTCGAAGATCTCCACGCCGTTGAAGCTGCTGCGCTTCCAGGTGTGCGCGCGCAGGGTGGCGTCGGCGGCCGGGATCTGGCGGGCCGCGCTCAACAGCAGGGTGACGGCGTGCTCGGCGGCCGTGTGGATATTGGAAGTGGGCGCGTTGACGACCATCACGCCGCGTTCGGTGGCGGCGGGGACATCGACATTGTCCAGGCCGACGCCGGCCCGCGCGACGATCTGCAGGTTCTTACCGGCTTCGAGGACTTCGGCGTCGACGGTGGTCGCGGAGCGGACGAGCAGCGCATCGGCCTCGGGCACCGCGGCCAGCAGCGCGGGCCTATCGGGGCCGTCGACCCAGCGGACCTCGACACCGTCACCGAGCGCATCGACGGTCGACTGGGCGAGCTTGTCGGCGATCAGAACTACAGGACGGCCTGCTTGGCTCACAGTGGGGTACTCCTGGATGTGGGGACGGCCAGTTGACGGGGCCAAGCTTAGTTCGGACCGATCCGGCCATGTCCCGCCCCCTGCTCTCGGTCTCGGCCGACCTGCACGGACCCGGCCGGCCGGGTGGGCCGAATCACGCCCCGGATCGCCGCTCACCCGGGCGGAAGTCGTGTCCGCACCCGTGCGGGCATATCCGGCCCGGACCGCGGGGCGGCCGCCATGGAGACGGAAACCGCCGCGTGTACCCGGCTCGGCCGGAAGACGAGTTTCGAAATCCGCCGGACCGGATCGGGAGCGGAGAAAAACCGTTCGGGAGCGGCGTGCGCCGAAAGTCCGCGCAGTCCGAATTCCGGTCCTCGGACCGGCCGATTCGAATTGCCGGATTTTCACACCGGGCGACCTCGGGCGCTTACTCGGCAATTTTCGGTTCGGCTTGTATCGGCCGACCACCAAAACGCCGACCGGCGAACCCGGACCTACTCGTACCGGGCCGACAGGGAATTACATACCCGGCGGTCGGCTTTCCGTCGAGACCCGAGCTGCGCACCCCGGAAACGGAGCAAGGCCCCGTACCTCGCGGTACGGGGCCTTGCTGCTTCGTCACACCACTCAGATGGCGCGGACGTCCTGAGCCTGCGGACCCTTCTGGCCCTGCCCGATCTCGAACTCCACGCGCTGACCCTCTTCGAGGGTACGGAAACCGCTTCCCGACACTGCCGAGTAATGCACGAAGACGTCAGGTCCGCCCCCGTCTTGCGCGATAAAGCCGAAGCCCTTCTCGCTGTTGAACCACTTCACGCTGCCTTGAGCCATGTTACTTACTTCATACTTTCTGTTGCGAGCCAGACGGACCACGGTCGATCCGCCTGATCTCTCTGACAACGATGCCACGTTCGGGAAAGTTCCTCCAGTTCGAAAATTTTCCATCGTGAGGAAGAACGCGGTGCCCAGGAGACCGGCGTCACGTTCCGACGGGGCGGTCCGCCGCACGGATGACCCGCTCATCGCCCGGTCGAAGCAGGACCCCGGGATTCCCCGTAGTACCCGGGGATGATTTCTCGATCGGATCCGCGGAAGGTCTGTGACTTTCGTGACCATTACGCAAAGGTGAAGGTTCAACGTCTTCCGGCCGGCCGCTCCCCCGGCCGTGCCGCAGGACACAGCACGAGAGGATTCGACGTGTTCCGCACGAACCGAGTATCCGCGACCCGCCGGGCCACCGCCCGGCTCGCCGTCGCGGGTGCCATCACCCTGGTCCCGCTGGCCGGCCTCGCGGCGCCCGCGATGGCCGACCCCGCGGCCCCGGCGCCGGGCTACACCCAGGTGGACCGCGACCGCCACGGTGATCGCGATCGCGACCGGCACTGGGACCGCGACCGCGACCGTGACCGCCATTGGGATCGCGACCGCGACGACCACTGGAACCACGACCGGCACCGGGACCGCGGCTGGCAGGACCCGGCGGGCTGGGCCCGCCACCTGCTGCGCGGCCTTTTCGGCAGCAGCTGACCGCTATGCGGGCCCGCGTGCGCGGGCCCGCTTCGCGAGCACGACTCCACACATCGGTAACCCGAGCCGGCCACGGATGTACGCCCGTAGCGTAATCCGCCCGTGCCGCTGAACCCGGGTTCTAGGCTCTGTCCATGACCGAGCCTCGCAGACTCCAGGCGATTCCCGGTGGACGCGCCGAGCGGCCGCCCCGGCAGCCCGCGGACCGGCCCGAGCCGCTGTGGCGTGAGGTCCTCGGCGGACGACTCCGTATGCTGCGCAACGAGAAACGCGAAACGCTCGCGGAAACCGCTGAGCGCGCGGGCATTTCGCCGCAGTACCTCTCCGAGGTGGAACGCGGCCGCAAAGAACCCTCCAGCGAGATGATCGCCGCGCTGGCGGGTGCTCTCGGCACCTCTCTCGGCGCGCTCACCGAGCAGGTGGCCGACGAACTCCGGGCCCGGCGCCATCCCGTGGCGACCCGTCGCCCGGGCACCGCGCCGACAGCGCTGCTCCGGGCGGCCTGACCGGCCGGTGTCCGCGCCCGCCGCATCCGGCACGGTCGCGATCAGCGGGCGAGGGCCGGGCTCCGCGGCGTCAGCACTGAATCGACCAGCCCGTATTCGACCGCTGCCGCCGCGGTGAACACCCGGTCGCGGTCGGTATCGTGCCGCAGTTGCTCCGGGGTCCGCCCGGTGTGCCGGGACAGGATCGTTTCGATCTCCGCCCGCATCCGCACGAGTTCGTCGGCTTGCAGGATGAGGTCGGGGATGGCCCCCTGGCCGCGGGCAGCGGGCTGGTGCAGCACCACCCGGGCGTGCGGGAGCATTGCCCGGTGGCCGGGGGCGCCCCCGGCGAGCAGCACGGCGCCGACCGCGATGGCCTGACCGACGCAGGTGGTGTGTACCGGGGCGCCGATGTGCTGGATGGTGTCGTACACCGCGAGCATCGACGACAGATCGCCGCCTTCACAGTTGATGTAGAAGTCGATCTCCTGGCCGGGACTCTCCGATTCCAGGTGCAGCAGCTGCGCGATGAGCGCGTTGGCGACCCCGGAATCGATGGGGGTGCCGAGGTAGACGATGCGTTCGGCGAGTAGATGCGAATAGATATCGGTGATCCGCTCGCCCCTCGGATGCTGGGCTATCACATTGGGGATCGTGTAGGTGCTCATCGGGTCTCCCTGTCTTCGGTGCGGCTTTCGTGGGATCCGCTCACGCGGAGATCCCGACCCGTTGGCGCTGCGGGACGACCTGCGCGAAATCGCCGACGATATGGTCGATGAAGCCGTATTCCTTCGCCTGGGTCGCGCTGAACCAGCGGTCGTGCAGGGAATCCTCGTAGACCCGTTCGTAGGGCTGCCCGGTGTCCGCGGAGATCAGGCCGAGCACGGTTTCCACCGTGTAGCGCAGATCGTCGGCCTGCACCTCCACGTCCACCGCGGACCCCCCGATACCGGCCGACCCCTGGTGCATGAGGACCCGGGCGTGCGGCAGCGCGAAACGTTTACCCGGAGTCCCCGAGGAGAGCAGGAACTGGCCGGCGCTGCAGGCCAATCCGAGGGCGAGGGTGGATACCGGGCTCGGTATCAACCGCATGACGTCGCGGATGGCCAGCATCGCCGGCACCGACCCGCCGGGCGAATGGATCCACAGCGAGATACCGGCGTCGCCGTCTTCGGCGGCGAGGGTGAGCAGCTGGGTCGCCAGCAGGGTGCCGTTGTCGTCGTCGAGCGGGCCGTCGAGGACCAGGATGCGACGGGCCAGGAGTTGTTCGCGGGCACGCCAGCCGAACAGCGGGGATTTATCGTCGTGAGCCATGGTCACCACGCTGCCGGAGCGGACGGGTGAGCGGGAGGCCACGCTGCTGTCGGCAGATCTGCTCTCAGCAGCGCTGCCCGGGACCATCGGCCGATCGATACTCGAGCTTCACGCTGCGATACGTGGGCGAAACACAGCCTCCCTACCGTAATTCCTCGTATACGTCGCTGTATACAACGCCGAATACAAGCAAGTCAGCGGGCTGACCTTTCCTGAGTGGAGGCCGAACGGTCATGAATGCAGCCAGAACCGAAGCACCCGGACAACCCAGGAAAGGTGCGGTATCCCGCGGCACCCACAACCGTCGGCAGCGCCGGCGCGCACGGAATTTCCTCGCGCTGCCGGCCGCGGTATGCGCGACCGCGCTGGCGGTCACCGCCTGCGGTAGCTCCGCCTCCGATCAGGCCGGCGCGAGCGCGACCTCCTGTGTCGACACCGCGGGCCCGGATATCAAGGTCGGCTCACTGAACTCGCTGTCGGGGACCATGGCGATCTCCGAGGTCACCGTGCGGGATTCGATCAGGCTCGCCGTCGACGAGATCAATGCCGCCGGCGGCGTACTGGGTAAGCAGATCCAGCTGGTCGGCGAGGACGGCGCCTCCGAGCCCACGGTGTTCGCGGAGAAAGCGGAGAAGCTGATCAGCAGCGACTGCGTGGCCGCGGTATTCGGCGGCTGGACCTCGTCGAGCCGCAAGGCCATGCTGCCGGTGTTCGAGGACCGCAACGCGCTGCTGTACTACCCGGTCCAGTACGAGGGCCTGGAATCGTCGGAGAACATCTTCTACACCGGCGCCACCACCAACCAGCAGATCGTGCCCGCCCTGGACTATCTGAAGGGCCGCGGCGTGAAATCGCTCTACCTGGTCGGTAGCGACTACGTCTTCCCGCAGACCGCCAACCGCATCATCAAGGCCTACGCCGAGGCCAACGGTATCGAGATCAAGGGCGAGGACTACACCCCGCTGGGCTCCACCGATTTCTCCACCATCGTCAACAAGGTCCGCTCGGCCGACGCCGACGCCGTGTTCAACACCCTCAACGGCGACTCCAATGTCGCGTTCTTCCGCGAGTACAAGAACGTCGGCCTGACCGCGCAGGATATGCCGGTGGTCTCGGTGTCCATCGCCGAGGAGGAGGTCGGCGGTATCGGGGTGCAGAACATCGCCGGCCAGCTGACCGCCTGGAACTACTACCAAACCGTCGACAACCCGCAGAACACCGCGTTCGTCAAGGCGTACAAGGCGAAATACGGCGCGAACAAGCCGACCTCCGATCCCATGGAGGCCGCCTACGTCTCGGTGTACCTGTGGAAGAACACCGTGGAGAAGGCGCAGTCCTTCGCGGTCCCCGATGTGCAGCAGGCCGCGGGCGGGGTCACGTTCGAAGGGCCCGAGGGGCTGGTGACCATCGACGGCGAGAACAACCACATCACCAAAACCGCCCGGATCGGCGAGATCCGCCCCGACGGCCTGATCTACAGCGTGTGGGATTCCGGCGCGGCCGTCGAGCCGGATCCGTACCTGGCGGGCTACTCGTGGGCCGAGGGACTCGGGGGCTGATCTCGTGGAAGCACTGGTCGGGCAGCTGTTCACCGGCTTGAGCCTGGGTTCCATCCTGCTGCTGGCGGCCCTGGGGCTGTCGCTGACCTTCGGTCAGATGGGCGTGATCAATATGGCCCACGGCGCGTTCATCATGGCCGGCTCCTACACCGCCTACACGGTGCAGGAGTACCTGGTCGCCAACGCCGAGGTCTCGCTGATCGTCTCGCTGCTCATCGGATTCGGAGTCGGCGGTCTCATGGGTGTCGCCCTCGAGGTGACGCTGATCAAGCGGATGTACGACAGACCACTGGACACCCTGCTGGTGACCTTCGGCGTCGGTTTGATCCTGCAGCAGGCGGCCCGGGACATCTTCGGCGCGCCCGCGGTCCGCGTGGTGACTCCGGAATGGCTCGGTGGCGGGGTGGAGATCCTGGGCGCGGTGGTGCCCAAGACGCGGATCTTCATCATGCTGCTCGCGGTGCTGTGCGTGACGGCTGTCGCGGTGACGATGAAGTACACCGCGATGGGCCGGCGCATCCGGGCCGTGGTGCAGCATCGGGATCTCGCCGAAACCAGCGGGATCTCCAGCCGCGGCACCGATATCACGACGTTCTTCATCGGGTCCGGGCTGGCCGGGGTGGCGGGTGTGGCGCTGACCCTGATCGGCTCCACCAGTTCCAATACCGGCACCACCTATCTGGTGGACGCCTTCCTGGTGGTCGTCATCGGCGGGCTCGGGCAGATCCGCGGCGCGGTGCTGGCCGCGGTGGCGCTCGGACTGTTGAACTCGTTCATCGAATACAGCACCACGGCCTCGGTCGCGAAGGTGATCGTATTCGTCGTCATCGTGGTCTTCCTGCAGGTCCGCCCGCAAGGACTGTTCACGATCCGGTCGAGGAGTCTGGTATGAGGGAATTCCTGACCACCCGCTGGAAGGTCTATTCGGGCTTCGCGATCGCCGCCGTACTGCTGTTCGCGGTGGCGCCCGCGGTGCTCTCGGACTTCCGGCTCAACCTGCTCGGCAAGTTCCTGTGCTTCGGCATCGTCGCGGTGGGTATCGGATTGGCGTGGGGCCGGGGCGGCATGCTCACCCTCGGGCAGGGTGTGTTCTTCGGCCTCGGCGCCTACATCATGGCAATGCA
Source organism: Nocardia rhamnosiphila NBRC 108938 (assembly GCF_000720425.1). Taxonomy (GTDB): domain Bacteria; phylum Actinomycetota; class Actinomycetes; order Mycobacteriales; family Mycobacteriaceae; genus Nocardia; species Nocardia rhamnosiphila. Next base: position 637,395 of record NZ_JOAJ01000003.1, read on the forward strand.
TCTCAAGATCTCCGACGCCCAGTTGCGCGGGGACGAGGTCCCGGACTTCATGCAGATCGCCGGTATTCGTGAACTGCCCGGCTATTGGGTCCCGTTCGCGTCGCCGGTCCTGACGATTCTGGGGATTGTGATCGTGCCGCCGCTGGTGGCGGTGCTGCTCGGGCTGGGCGTGTTCAAACGCAAGGTCAAGGGCGCCTATTTCGCGATCCTGTCGCAGGCGCTGGCCGCGGCCTTCGCCATCCTGCTGGTGGGTCAGCAGTCCACCGGCGGTAGTAACGGCCTCAACCGGTTCCGCAGTTTCTTCGGGCTGGCCCTCAACGATCCGGTGAACCGGCGGCTGCTGTTCTTCATCGCGGCCGCCACCCTGCTGGTGATCGTCGCGGCGACCCGGCAGCTGATGTACAGCCGGTACGGCGAACTGCTGGTCGCGGTGCGCGATCAGGAGGAGCGCGTGCGCTTCCTCGGCTACGACCCGGCCAATGTGAAGGTGGTCGCCTATGCGGTGGCGGCGCTGTTCGCCGGTATCGCCGGCGCGCTGTTCGTGCCGATCGTCGGGATCATCTCCCCCGCCGATATCGGGATCGTGCCCTCCATCGCGTTCCTGACCGGTGTCGCCATCGGCGGACGCACCACCCTGCTCGGCCCGGTGCTCGGCGCGATCGCGGTGGCCTGGGCACAGACCGGCCTGTCGGAGAACTTCCCCTCCGGCTGGGTGTACGCGCAGGGCGTCCTGTTCATCGTCGTGGTCGGTTTCTTCCCGGCCGGTCTGGCGGGCCTGGTGACCCTGCTGCGGCGGCAACGCCGTACCGGCGAGAAAGAGGATCCGCCGCCCACCCGGACGCCGGACCCCACACCCGCTACCCCGGTAGGAGTGTCGTCATGACCGAGGCAACCACCGTGAAAGCCCCGGTGACCGGCGGTAACGCCGGTATGCACAGCGACTACCTCGAGGTGCGCGGGCTGAGTGTCGAATTCGACGGGTTCAAGGCCGTGTCGAATGTGGACCTGACCCTCTTCCAGGGTGATCTGCGGTTCCTCATCGGCCCCAACGGCGCCGGGAAGACGACCATGATCGATGCGATCACCGGCTTGGTCCCGGCGACCGGTTCGGTGCAGAAATCCGGGGTCGAACTGCTGGGCAAGAAAGTCCACCAGATCGCCCGGCTGGGTGTGGGCCGCACCTTCCAGACCGCGAGCGTGTTCGAGGAACTGTCGGTACTGCAGAACCTCGATATCGCCGCGGGCGCGGGACGATCGCTGTGGACCATGCTGCGGCGCCGGCCGGCCGCGGTCTCCGATTCGATCGAACAAGCCCTGGAGACCATCGGACTCACCGCGCTGCGCGACAAACCCGCCGGGACGCTGGCCCACGGCCAGAAACAGTGGCTCGAGATCGGCATGCTGCTCGTCCAGGACGCCTCGGTGCTGCTGCTTGACGAACCGGTCGCCGGGATGAGCCAGGAGGAGCGGGAAGAGACCGGGAACCTGTTGCGCCGCATCGGCGGTGAACGCACGGTCGTGGTGGTCGAACACGATATGGACTTCATGCGCAGTTTCGCCACCTCGGTGACGGTGCTGGCCCGCGGCGCGGTCCTCGCCGAGGGAACGGTGGCCGAGGTACAGGCGGATCCGGCCGTACAGGAGGCGTATCTGGGGACCGCGGCGGCCGCCGACGAGAACGAAGGGTGACCGCGATGCTGGAACTCGTCGATGTCCACGCCGGTTACGGCCGCACCGAGGTGGTGCACGGGGCCGGTATCGAGGTCCCGGCCGACGGCGTGGCCGCGATCATGGGCCACAACGGTGCCGGGAAAACCACCCTGCTGCGCGCGGCGGTCGGCCTGGTGCGCACCCACCGCGGCACCATCCGTTTCGACGGGTCCGATATCACCGGGCTGCGGCCCAGCGCCCGGGTCAAGCGCGGGTTGGCCTATGTCCCGCAGGGGCAGCAGTGCTTCGGCCACCTCACCACCGCCGAAAACTTGCGGGTGGTGGCCGACGGCCGCAAACGCGGCCGGGCACTGATCGACGAACAGCTGGATCTGTTCCCCGCGCTGAAGGAACTGCTCGACCGCCGGGCCGGGCTGCTCTCCGGCGGGCAGCGCCAGCAGCTGGCGATCGCGCGGGCACTGATCACCGAACCGCGCATGCTCATCCTCGACGAACCCACCGAGGGCATCCAGCCGTCGGTGGTCGCCGAGATCGAGAACACCATCACCGAACTGGTGACCCGCGGCGGGCTCGGGGTGCTGCTGGTGGAACAGCACATCGGTTTCGCGCTGCGGGCCGCGAGCCGGTACTACGTGATGGAGAGCGGCCGGGTCACCTCGACCGGGGAGGGCGGTGCCGGGGCGGTGGAAACCGTTCGCGCCGCCATGACTCTTTAGGCTGCGCGTCGTGACGGAACCACGAGGTAAACGCGAATCACGCAGCGACGCTGTGTACAAGTCGCTGCGCGACGAACTCATGTCCGGTGCGCTGGGCCCGGAGGAGCGGCTCGGCGAGGAGCGGCTGGCCGAACGCTACGGTGTCTCGCGGACCCCGGTCCGCGAGGCGCTGGCCCGGTTGCAGGCCGACGGTCTGGTGGAACGCCACGACGCCGGACTGTTCCCCTACCGGCCGCGCCTGGACACCCTGGGCGACTACTACGAGCTGCGGATCACCCTGGAGGTCCAGGGCATCGCCCGCGTCCTCGACGATCCGGAGCTCGGCCACGACCGGGCCGTCCTCGGACCCGAGATCGACCGCTGGCGGGCCTTCCGCACCACGCCCCCGGACCCGGACGCCGGTTTCGTGGCCGCCGACGAGCAGTTCCACACCGTCCTGCTCGACTCCTCCGGCAACCACGCCCTCACCGACGCCCTGAAAACGGTGAACGCCCGGATTCGCCCCGTCCGGATGTTCGACTACCTGACCCCCGACCGCATGCTCGCGACCATCGAGGAACACATCGCCATCGGCGAGGCCGTCCTCGACCGTGATCTCACCGGCGCCCGCGAGCAGCTCCTCGCCCATATCGACCAGTCCCGCCGCGTGGTGGCCGACCGCGCCGGTCAGGTGCTCCAGCTGACCCGCATGGCCCGCGCGACCAAGACCTGAAATTCCCGGCTACTCCGGTAGCCGCACTGTCCACGCCGAGAGGATCGACCGTGACCGAGACCGCCCCGCAGTTGTATACACCGCTGCATACGCCGCTGCCCGAATGCCTGCTGGTCGCCAACCGCGGTGAGATCGCCTGTCGCATCCTGCGTACCGCCCGGCGGCTGGGCATCGAAACGGTCGCGGTGTTCTCCGATGCCGACGAGGGTTCGCGGCATGTGCGGATGGCCGATCGCGCGGTCCGGCTCGGCCCGGCCCCGGCCGCCGAGTCGTATCTGCGCGCGGACGCGGTGATCGAGGCGGCGCTGTCCACCGGCGCCACCGCCGTCCACCCCGGCTACGGATTCCTCTCCGAGAACGCGGATTTCGCGGCGGAGGTGGAGGCCGCGGGTATCGCGTTCGTCGGGCCGGCCGCCGAGCATCTGCGACTCTTCGGGGACAAACACAGTGCCCGCCGGGCCGCCGCGGCGGCGGGTGTTCCGCTGGTCGCGGGGAGCGGTCTGCTCACCGGGCTCGACGAAGCGCTCGCGGAGGCCGAGCGGATCGGCTACCCGGTGATGCTCAAGGCGGCCGGAGGCGGCGGCGGTATCGGAATGGCCGCATGCGCGGGACCCGGCGAACTCACCGACGCCTACCAGCGGGTGATCCGACTGGCGCAGAACAACTTCGGTTCCTCCGCGGTGTATCTGGAGCGGTTCGTCGCCCGGGCGCGCCACGTGGAGGTGCAGATCTTCGGCGACGGCCGCGGTCGCGCCGTATCCCTGGGCACCCGCGACTGCAGTCTGCAGCGGCGCAACCAGAAGGTCATCGAGGAGGCGCCCGCCCCCGGGCTCCCCTACACCGTGAGCGAGCAACTCCTCGAATCGAGCCGGAAACTGCTCGGTGACGTCGGTTATCGTTCCGCCGGGACGGTCGAGTTCATCTACGACGTCGACCGCGGAGAGGCCGCGTTCCTCGAGGTGAACACGCGGTTGCAGGTGGAGCATCCGGTCACCGAGGCCGTCACCGGCGTGGACCTCGTCGAGTGGATGCTGCGCCTGGCCGGTGGCGATTCCGCGTTCCTCGACGAGATCCCCGATTCCGGCCCGCCGATCACCGGATACGCGGTGGAGGCCCGCGTCTATGCCGAGGACCCCGGTAACGATTACCGTCCCGGCGCGGGCACCCTCACCGGCGTCGAGACCCCCACCGCGGCGGCCCGGGTGGAGACCTGGGTCGACACCGGTACCGAGATCAGCCCCTACTACGACCCGCTGATCGCCAAGATCATCACCTCCGGGGAGAGCCGGCCCGAGGCCCTGCACCGCCTGCGCGCCGCGCTCGACGAGACCCGTATGTTCGGTATCACCACCAACCTGCCCCAGCTGCGCGCCGCCGCCACCAGTTCCCCCATGCTCGACGCCCGGCACACCACCGCGACCCTCGGCAGTCTGGCCACCATCCGTCCCCGCCTGGAGATCCTGCGTGCCGGTGTCTCCACCACCATCCAGGACTTTCCCGGCCGCCTGGGACTCTGGAGCGTCGGTATCCCGCCGTCGGGCGCCTTCGACGATCTGTCCTTCCAGCTCGCCAACCACGCCGTCGGGAACTCGCTGGGCGAGAACGGCCTGGAGGCCACGCTGCTGGGTCCGCGGATCCGCTGCACCGACACCACCGTGATCTGTGTGACCGGGGCCGACGCCCCCGTGACCGTGGACGATCGGCCGGTCCCCATGTGGGAGCCGGTCACCGTCCCCGCCGGTTCGGTCCTCGATATCGGCGCGCCCCACGACACCGGCTTGCGCACCTATCTCGCCGTCCGCGGCGGCATCCTCGCCCCCGACTATCACGGCAGCGCCGCGACCTTCACCCTCGGCGGGTTCGGCGGTATCACCGGCCGCGCCGTCGCCACCGGCGATATCCTCGGCCTCAAACCGGACGCGGGCGGCCTGCTGGAGCCCACGCCCATCCCGGCGGGCGAACGCCCCGAATTCGGTCACACCTGGTATGTCGGTGTCGGCGAGGGGCCCCAGCCCGCACCCGACTACTTCACCCCCGCCGATATCGACCGGTTCTACGACGCCACCTGGCAGGTGCAGGCCCACGCCAACCGCACCGGTCTGCGCCTGGCCGGCCCGAAACCGACCTGGTCGCGTACCGACGGCGGCGACGCCGGCCTGCACCCCTCGAACCTGCACGACTGCCCGTACAGCGTCGGCGCGCTCAATCTCTCCGGCGACACCCCGATCCTGCTCGGCCCCGACGGTCCCAGCCTGGGCGGTTTCGCCTGCCCGCTCACCGTGATCTCCGCGCACCGCTGGAAACTCGGCCAGATGCGCCCCGGTGACCGGGTGCGTTTCGTACCGGTCGCCGACGACCGCACCGGTGCGTTCCGCTCCGCATCGGCCCTGCGCGGCCGTGGCCGTCCCACCCCCGAACTCCTCGGGTCCCGGGAGCGGGACAACGGCGTCCTGGGCCGCCGCGACGCCGGAAGCGGCACCCCAGAGGTGAAATACCTGCGCGGTGGCGACGACAATGTGCTGATCGAGTACGGCCCGAGGGAACTCGATCTGGGTCTGCGGATGCGCGTACACGCCCTGAGCGAACGCCTCGAACAGGCGTCCATCCCCGGCCTGATCGATATCACCCCAGGAGTGCGCTCCCTGCACCTGCACTTCGACCCCGATGTCATCGATCAGCGCACCGTGATCCGGCTGCTCGGTGAGCTCGAGGACGATATCCCCGATACCGCCGCGCTGCGGGTGCCGAGCCGGCATATCGAACTGCCGCTGTCGTTCGACGACCCCACCATCGGGCAGGCCATCGAACGCTACGGTCGCGGTGTCCGCGCCGAAGCTCCCTGGTTGCCGTCCAATATCGAGTTCATCCGCCGGATCAACGGGCTGGACGGTATCGACGAGGTGCGCGATATCGTCTTCGCCGCCCAGTACATGGTGCTCGGTCTCGGCGATGTCTACCTCGGCGCGCCGCTGGCCGTCCCGCTCGATCCCCGCCACCGCCTGGTGACCACCAAATACAACCCCGCCCGCACCTGGACCCCGTCCGACGCGGTCGGCATCGGCGGCAAGTACCTCTGCGTCTACGGGATGGAATCCCCCGGCGGCTACCAGCTCGTCGGCCGCACCGTCCCGATCTGGTCCGGTTACCGCCAGCGGGCGCCCTTCGAGTCCGGGAAGCCGTGGCTTTTCCGGTTCTTCGACCGGATCAGCTGGTATCCGGTCGCGGCCGCGGAACTGCTGGACCTGCGCGCCGATATGGCGGCGGGCCGTTACGAGATGCGCACGAGCGTCGGTGAATTCGCCATGGCCGACCATCTGGAGTTCCTGCGGGACAACGCGACCGAGATCGCCGCCACCGAGGAACACCGGCAGGCCGCGTTCACCGCCGAAAGGCAGCGCTGGGAGGCCAGTGGCGAACTGAACGACCGGGCCGATCCCGCCGCCGAGCCCGAACCCGCCGAGGAACTCGACCTGCCCGCGGGCGCCCATATCGTGGCGGCGCCCATGATGGCCAATGTCTGGCGGGTCGAGGTCGCCGCGGGCGAGCACGTCGAGGCCGGCACCACCCTGCTCGTATTGGAAGCCATGAAGATGGAGCTGCCGGTGGTCGCCGAGGTCTCCGGCACCGTGCACACGATCACCGTCGCGGCCGGCGACCAAGTCACTACCGGCGCACCGCTGGTCGCCATCGACACCGAAGGAGCGGCATGACCATGGAGCAACTACCGCTAGCGGAACCCGCGACCGGTACGCCGGTCGGCGTGACCGGCAAAGTCGCTCACGCCTACCGGACCATCCGCGAGCACGATCGCCCCGAAATCTGGATCACCTTGCGCGCCGAGGACGAGGTCGCGGCCGAGGCCGCCGCGCTCGATACCCGGCTCGCGCAGGGCGAGCGGTTACCACTGGCCGGGGTGCTGCTCGCGGTCAAGGACAATATCGACGTCGCCGGTATCCCCACCACCTGCGCCTGCCCGGGTTTCGGCACGACACCGCAGCACACTGCCCCCGCTGTGGCCCGGCTGATCGATCAGGGTGCGCTCGTGCTCGGCAAGACCAATCTCGACCAGTTCGCGACCGGCCTGGTGGGCACCCGCAGCCCGTACGGCGCGGTCCGCAACGCCCTGTTCCCGGACCGTGTCTCCGGCGGCAGCAGCTCCGGCTCGGCCGTCGCGGTCGCACTCGGCATGGTCGACGCGGCGCTGGGCACCGATACCGCGGGGTCGGGCCGGGTACCGGCCGCGCTCAACGGGATCGTGGGTGTCAAACCGACCCTGGGCCTGGTCTCCACCACCGGTGTCGCTCCCGCCTGCCCCGACTACGACGCGGTCACCGTTTTCGCCCGTGATCTGGCCCTCGCCACCGAGGTGAGCGCCGCCATGATCGGCCCCGACCCCGCCGACCCCCGATCACGCGTCTGGCCCGCCGACACCCCCTTGGGCGCGCCCGCCCGGACCACCCTCGCGGTCCCCGCCGACCACAACCTGTCCGCCCTCTCCCCCGCCTACCGTGCCGCGTTCGACGCCACCGTCGCGCGTTGGCGGGCCGGTGGCGGCGAGGTCGCCACGGTCGATATCGGCGAACTGCTCGATGCCGCGAAACTCCTCTACGACGGTGCCATCGTCGCCCAGCGCTACGCCGCGATGGGCGAATTCCTCGCCGGCGAACCGGACGGCGCCGATCCGGTGGTCGCGCGGATCGTCGCGGGCGCGGCGCGGCCCGCCGCCCACGAATACGTCACCGACCTCGGGCGTCTCGCCGTCGCGGCCGCCGCCGCGCGCCGGCTGTTCGCCGAATACCCCGCCCTGCTACTACCCACCACCACCGAGCATCCGACCCTCGCCGCGGTCACCGCCGAACCGGTGGCGATCAACAGCCGGATGGGCACCTTCACCAATTTCTGCAACCTTCTCGACCTGGCCGCGGTCGCGGTCCCGGGCGAGGAGACCGCGACGGGCGACCCGTTCGGCGTCATGCTGATCACCCCGGCGTTCGCCGACCAGGTGGGTATCGAACTGGCCGCCCGGCTGCTGGATACACCCGCCCCGCTGCTCACCGGGACCGGCACCGACCTCCTGGTCGTCGGCGCCCATCTGCGCGGCCTGCCCCTGCATCACCAGCTGGAGCAGGCGAAGGCGCGATTCCTCGGCGAGGTCGTCACCTCGGCGGCGTACCGCATGGTCGCGCTACCCGCCGAACCACCCAAACCCGGCATGCTCCGGGTCGGCACGGACGCCGGCCGGGCGCTGCCCGGCGAACTGTACCGGCTCTCCCCGGCGGCCCTCGGTACCTTCCTGAGCAATCTGCCGGCGCCGATGACGCTGGGAAAGGTGGAACTGGATTCCGGCCGCTGGGTCACCGGCTTCGCCTGCGACTACGAATCCGCCCGCGACGCAATCGATATCACCGAATACGGAGGGTGGCGCAACTATCTGAACACCGGTCGTTGACACTCCCCGCCCGAGACCCCGTGCGGCCCGTCCAACCGCACGGCGCCACCCGGCCGTTCCCGATGAGGGTTGCAGGGCAGCCTGCGAAGCAGGAACGGCCGGGTGGCCTTCGGCCACCCGCGATCCGAAACGAATGCCGTCACCACGCTGCCGGGTCCGATGACCTGCGGCGCTCCGCTCGCCGCACGTAATCCACAGTGCTGGACTACAATTCACGACGAGTGTGACCTGACGAAGCGGGAGGGATTCGTTGTGCCGGAGCGTGCCGTGCCACCGCCGCCGCCCGGTCCGTCTCTTCCGCGCGACCGCCTGCGCGCCACCGCCGTCCGCGAGCGCGCCCCCTTCGGCCGGCAGCCCGCTTCCCGCGTATCGGGCAGCGGTGGATGCACCCCTCGCACCTCGCCGGCCCCATACACCTGCCGCCGGGCTTCCTCCCCGCAGCAACCGATCCGTCGAGCGCGCAAGGTCGCGCCGATCCGGCGCACCCCGCCCGCCCGACCGGGCCGCCCTCGATTATCGACGGCCGGCGGCCCCGCCACCGCGCGGTGCCCCGGCCCGACTTCCCGGTGACGAAAACGGTTCCGCCCCGGCACCGTAGGTAATCACCCGGACCGCCCCGTGATCGTTCCGAGTCGGGAACAGCACACGAAAGTGCGTGCCCTGGGCGCCCGCAGTCGTTGTCGGGCTGCCGCGCGCGGGGACCCTCCGTGATCGGGGCCTTCGACCGCACCATCGATCCGTTTTTGGAGTACGTGACCATGTCGATTCCGTCCACGCGTCCGGCCACCCAGGGGTCGCCGCCGGCAGCCGGTGGCGAGCGCGTGCCGCTCTACGCCCCCGAGTTCGCCGCCGACCCCGCCGCCGCCTATCGAGAGATGCGGCGCCGGTACGGCGCGCTGGTTCCGGTGGATCTGGCCCCGGACGTTCCCGCGACGCTCGTCATCGGATATCGCCACGCACTGCGCATCCTGCACGACCCCGACCACTTTCCGGCCGACCCCCGCCGTTGGCAGGAAACCGTGCCACCGGATTCCCCCCTGCTACCGATGATGGAGTACCGGCCCAATGCCCTGCGTTCGGCCGGTGAGGAGCATCTCCGCCTGCGCTCCCCCATCGTCGCCGGCCTGGAGGCGGTGGATCTGCATCAGCTGCGCGCCACCATCGAGCGGCTGGCGATCCCGTTGATCAACGATTTCTGCGAGACCGGTACGGCGGATCTGCGCACGGAGTACGCGTTTCCGCTGACCTTCGCCACACTGACCGAACTGATGGGCCTGTCGCCGGAAGCCGGACACACCGCGTTCGAGGGTATGGCGGCGATTCTGGACGCCACGTCCGCGGAGAGCGCCGCCGAGGGCAATATGCGTTTCGCCGGGGCTCTGATGGAGGTCGTCGGGCAGAAACGCGCCTGCCCTGCCCACGACGTGACCTCCTCCATGATGCAGCACGAATCCCGGCTCGACGATATGGAGATGGTGCAGCAGGCGGCCCTGGTGTACGCCGCCGGTACCGAGCCGACCACCTCGTTGATCACCACCACCCTGCGGCTCATGCTCATCGACGAACGGTTCGGCAGTCATATGCTCGGCGGTTCACTGTCGACCCGCGATGCCATCGACGAAGTGCTGTTCACCGATCCGCCGCTGCCGAACTTCTGCACCTCCTACCCGCGCCGGCCGATCCTCATCGGGAACACCTGGCTGCCCGCCGATCAGCCGGTGGTGATCGGCATCGCCGCCTGTAACACCGATCCGCGGATCGGTGGCGGCGAACGGATCGGCAACCGTTCCCATCTCGCCTGGGGTCAGGGCAGTCATGCCTGCATGGCCGAGAACATCGCGCGCATCATCGCCGGTGAGGCGGTGGACCAGCTGCTCGACGCCCTGCCGGAGATCGAGCTCGCCATCCCCGCCGAGGACCTCACCTGGCGCCCCGGCCTGTTCCATCGCGCCCTGAGCGAACTCCCCGTGCGGTTCCCCCCCTCCGCTCCCCTGACCCCGACGATGACAGGAGCACCCCGATGACCCAGGAGCAGTCGCAGACCGAACCGCTGGTCCTCGACCCCGCCGGCGCCGATTTCCACACCGAGATCCACCGGATCCGGGCCCGCGGCCGGATGGCCCGGATCGAACTTCCCGGCGGCGTGCCCGCCTGGTCGGTGATCGACACCGAGTTGCTGGAGAAGCTGTTCACCGATCCCCGGGTCTCCAAGGACGCCCACCGGCACTGGCCCGCCATGCACACCGGCGAGATCCCGCAGGATTGGGTGATGTGGCCGTGGGTCGCCGTATCCAATCTGCTCACCTCCTACGGTGACGACCACCGGCGGTTGCGGAAACTGGTGGCTCCGGCGTTCACCCACCGCCGGACCCAGTCCCTGCGCCCCCGGATCGAGGCGATCACCGCCGAGCTGCTCGACGATATCGCCACCACCCCGGCCGATCGCCCCGTCGACCTGCGGGACCGTTTCGCCTGCGCTCTCCCGATCCGGGTGATCGGCGAACTGATGGGTGTGCCCGCCGAATTGTCCGCTGCCCTGCGCACCTACGCCGGCGGCACCCTCGACACCACCCTCACCCCCGAGCAGGCCCAGGCCAATTTCGCCGGCCTCTACACCACCCTGCACGAACTGCTGGACTACAAGCGCCGCAACCCCGGTGACGATCTCACCACCGTCCTCATGACAACCCACGACGAGGACGGTTCGAAACTCGGCGAGCAGGAACTGGGCGACACCCTGCTGCTCATCATCGTCGCCGGGCACGAAACCACCGCCAATCTCCTCGATCACGCCGTCTATGCCCTGCTCACCCATCCGGAGCACCGCACCGCCGCGTTCGACGGGCAGCTCGACTGGTCCGAGATCATCGAGGAGACCCTGCGCTGGGAACCCCCGATCGCCCATATGCCGATGCGTTTCGCCCTGGCGGACATCGACCTGCCCGACGGCTACCGCATCACCGAGGGCGAGGCCATCCTGGCCGGGCTGGCCGGCGCCGGCCGCGACCCGCGGGTCCATCCCGACCACCCCGACACCTTCGACCCGACCCGGCAGACCAAGGACCACATGGCCTTCGGCCACGGCGTTCACCACTGTCTCGGCGCCCCGCTGGCCCGCCTCGAGGCCGCGGTTGCGCTGCCTGCCCTGTTCGCGCGCTTCCCGGAGATGCGCCTGGCCGCCGACCCCGTCACCCTCGGCAACGTCCCGAGCCTGGTCACCAACGGACACCGCACCCTCCCGGTGGTGGTCTGAGAGCCCCGATCCCGCACTTAGGATTGACTAACCTAAGACTGGTCGCTAGCGTTTCGCATTACCCGAGTGGGTTCCGCCCTGCGTCCACCCACCCGGGCAGCGCCGGCGGACGAGGTACGCGACTCCGCGAACACCGCCCCCGTCGCATCGCTTCGCAGGTTGGTCTTAGAAGGGGCCGTCATGTCCAAATTCATCAGAATCGCCGCTGTCTGTATTCTCACCGCGCTCATGGGATTCGGCCTGGCGCAGCCCGCGTCGGCCGATTTCTCCATCCGGGCCTCCCAGGCTTCGGATCTCTACGTCCGTGACGAGGTCCCGAGCCTGGCGCAGATCGAGAAGCAGTTCGCCGCGTTCTGGAACCCGAATATCGGCATGGACCCCAAAATCGAGGTGAGCTTCAACGGCCCCTCGGCCCGGCCCGCCCTCGAACGGGTCATGGAATCCAGCAAGACCATGGATTTCTTCTCCATCCAGGGTCGCGCCATCGCCCCGGTCAATGTCTCCGGTAATACCATGTCGGTCACCGTGCACGGCGTCATGGCCGGTTTCCCCGCGCAGAGCACCCTCTACCACTACATCCGCGAGGGCGGCCTGTGGAAGTTCGATTGGAAGGCCACCTGCCAGGAAATGCAGTGCCAGGGTGACCCCTCCTTCGGCTACTGAGCCAGGACACACCGGCCGGAGCGGCCCCGGAGCATTCGACCCGGTGTCGCTCCGCCCGGGTGTGCACGTATTTCCGAAACCACCTCCGGGTCTTCATCCCCCGTCGGTATCCGGCACCAGTCACCAGGAATCCCTATGATCAGCGTTCGTGGCGTTTCCAAACGCTTCGGTGAGAAACTCGCCGTAGACGACGTCACCTTCGAGGCCGAGCCGGGCTCGATAACCTATTTGCTCGGGCCGAACGGTGCCGGCAAAACCACAGTCATGCGCATGATCGCCGGCCTGGCCCGCACCAGTTCCGGCACGATCTCGGTGAACGGCAGCGGTTTACGCGAATTCCGCAGCACCCTCACCGAAATCGGTTTCGGCCTCGGTGCATTCGCCCGGAATCCCGGCCACACGGCCGAACAACATCTCCGCTGGCAGGCAAAACTCGGCGGCCTCCCCACCTCGAATATCACCCCGGCCCTGGACCGAGTCGGTCTCGACGGGGTCACGAAACGCCCTGTCGGCAAATTCTCCTACGGCATGCTGCAACGCCTGGGCATCGCGTCCGCCCTGCTCGGCGACCCGAAAACCCTGGTCCTCGACGAACCGGCCAACGGCCTGGACATCGAAGGCATCATCTGGCTGCGCGAACTACTCCTCGGCCTGGCCGCCGAAGGCACATGCCTGCTCGTGGCCTCCCACAACCTCACCGAAGTAGAGATCACCGGCACCCGCGTGGTCATCATGGGCAAGGGCAGAGTCCTGTCCGATACGAGTAAGGACGAACTGGTGACGGCAGGGTCCGGCCCACGCCCCCTGGAATCGGCCTACATCGAAATCACCCAGGACAGCGTCGAATACGCCGCCACCGGAGGTGCCCGGTGATCGCCACCTCTCTCGTGCGGGCCGTCCGCAGCGAACTCGCGAAACTCTCCTGGCGCAGCCCGATCTGGTACGCCATAGTCCCTCTCGCCGTCGTGATCCCGCTGGGCCTCAATTTCGGTATCGCCAAGGCCACCGAATCCAATGCCCTCAACGGCGCCGGCGGTATGGACACCAACAATGCCGCCTACTGGATTCTCGTGTTCTCGTCCTTCATCCTCATGGCGGGCGGGGGGTCCTCGCTGTGCGCGGAATTCAAGGACAACACGATCGAAACGGTTTTCGGCATCCAAACCCGCCGCTGGATTCTTCCGGTCGCCAAACTCATCGTCTTCGGCGTGATCGCCGCGGTCACCGCCGCCGTCGTCACGTTCCTGGTCCTGTGGGCATTCCCGCAGTTGTTCCCGGAGATCTGGGGCCGGGTCGAAGTGTTCTCCGGTGACGGAGTCCAGCTGCTGATCGGAGTCCCGGTCTACACACTGCTGATCTCCGCGCTCGGGTTGGGAGTGGCGGCGTTGGTCCCCAAGCCGGGGCTGGTGGTCATGATCGTGCTGCTGTGGAAGTTCGGGGTGGAGGTGTTCGTGACCTTCGTCCCGGGGGATTTCGGTGTGACCCTGCAACAGCTGTCGCCGTTCAAGAACGGGGAGCTGGGGGTAGGGCAGCTGGCGACCATCGAGAGCATGTTCGGCGGGCAGAACGGGTCGCTGATCTACTTCGCGGTGGTCTGCGTGGCGATCTTCGCAATCGGTACGGTCCGGCTGTCCGTCACGGACACCAAGGGCTACTGACCGACCGCCGATACGTCGACGGTCGATTCTCGTGGTAATCCCCTGCCATCGACTCGGCCGGGGTATTTTCCTGTTCGCCGACGGCCGTCGGTCGCCACCTCGGGCACCGCCCCGCATACCGAAACCCCGAGTAGCGTCGAGTTGTGGCCGGCGCCCACGGATCGAAGTAGTTGCGCTTCCGTGTGTTCATCGACCGATGCGTTCGCGGGCAGCGCGTCGGGCCGTGGGGTCGGCGCCGAGTCGCTCGTCACGGTGTCCGATTGGTTCGAGGCCGAGGCTGTGCCCGGTTCGATGAAGCCGCGACCTTTCGCTGCCGCCTCGACGCCGGCCAAAACGGTTGGGATTGTGCTCCGCAGCGGGGTTGACAGTCGGATCGCTCACCGATAGAGTCTGTCGCCTCATGGGTACTTTGTTGTTCTTCCTGTAATCACACCCCCGACGCGTCGAGCGCCACTCATCAGCGAGTGCGCCTCCGCGTTCTTCACCCACAGCGCCCTCCGGTCTCGTCCGGCTGTTCGGGCGTGTGGGTTCTTGTGATCCCGGCCGTGCGCCGAGAACAGGAGGAATTCATGCTTACCGCTGCTCAAATCACCCTTTCCGACACCAGCAAACGCTACGGCGACCGCACCGTCCTGGACCGCGTCTCACTCTCGATCCGGCCCGGCGAAACGGTCGGTGTCGTCGGCGACAACGGGTCCGGTAAGTCGACCTTATTGCGGCTGCTCGCCGGGCAGGAACTACCGGACAATGGCGAAGTCCGCGTTTCGGCGCCCGGCGGGATCGGTTACCTTCCACAGTCACTCGAGCTGCCGGGTGCCGCGACAGTCGCCGAGGCAATCGATCTGGCGCTGACCGATATCCGCGAACTGGAAACCCGATTACGCAGTGCGGAAATAGAACTGGGCGCCGACGGGCCGATGGAACCGGCGCTGGGCCGCTACGCGGAATTGCTGGCGCGGTTCGAGGCGCGCGGCGGCTACCAAGCCGATCAGCGTGTCGATACCGCGCTGGCCGGTCTCGGGCTGCCGGGCCTCGCGCGGGACCGCACGCTGGGCACATTGTCGGGCGGGCAGCGGTCCAGACTCGCACTGGCGGCCACACTCGCGGCCGCGCCGGAACTGCTGCTGCTCGACGAACCCACCAACGATCTCGACGATGCGGCGGTGGACTGGCTCGAGCGGTATCTACGCGGCCACCGCGGCACCATCGTCGCGGTGACGCACGATCGAGTGTTCCTCGAACGGATCACGAACGTTGTGCTCGAGGTCGCGGACGGCCGCGTCGCCCGGTTCGGCGACGGATACGGCGGGTACCTGCGCGCCAAGGCGGCGCAGCGGCAGCGGATGGCCGAGGAACACCAGCGATGGACGCAGGAACTGGCGCGCAACCGGCGGCTGGCGGCATCGAATGTGGCGCGGCTGGATGCCATTCCGCGCAAGCTTCCGCTGGCGGTTTTCGCGGCCGGGCCCTTCCGGGCGCGCGGCCGCGATCACGGGGCCCGCGCGCGGATCCGCAGCGCCAAGGAACGCCTCGAGCGGCTCACCGGTAACCCGGTGGCCGCACCGCCCGAACTGTTGGCCTTCTCACCGGAGCTGAATGCCCACCCGCCGGTTGCGGGCGGGCCGGTCGCCGAAACGGCCGGCGTGCGGGTGTCCGGTCGGCTCGAGGCGGGCGAGATCAGCCTGGCAGCCGGTGAACGTCTGCTGGTCACCGGCCCGAACGGCGCCGGCAAGACCACGCTGCTGCGGTTGCTGGCCGGGGAGCTGGAGCCCGACAGTGGTTCGATACGAGTCCATGGCCGCGTGGGCTACCTACGACAGGAGGAGGTTCGGTGGCCTGCCGAGATAACCGTGCTGCAGGCCTTCGCCTACGACCGCCCGTGGCATCCGCAGGAGTATGCCGACGAACTGCTGCGAATGGGCTTGTTCCGGCCGGACGACCTGGGTCTTCGTGTCGGTGATCTCTCCTACGGACAGCGCCGGCGCATCGAGCTGGCCCGCCTGGTCAGCGATCCGGTGGACCTGTTGCTGCTCGACGAACCGACCAACCATCTCTCCCCGGTACTGGTGGAGCAACTCGAGCAGGCATTGACCGCTTATCGGGGCGCGGTGGTGATGGTGACCCACGATCGACGGATTCGCGAGCGCTTCCGGGGCACCCGGCTCGAGATCCACGACGGGGTGTGCTCGTATCCGAGCACGGCGGCGGCGCGGACCGCATGACCTGTGCGGCGGCTCGGTAACAGTCTGCCGAGCCGCCGCGTCCAACCGCCGCAGGCCGGATAGAACAATTCGTCGCCACCACGGACGTGGCGGCCCTACCGCTCAGGATCGGCTGACCCGTCGAGATCCGGGGTAGCGCGTACGCGACCATGAAACGGTCCCGTTCACCACCGACTTCCCGCGGCAGCCGCTCTGTAATGAGGGCATGACAACAGCGTTGACCGATCGGGAGCCGCTCGGGTCCGGCACCCCGACACGGCGCAAGGGCATCCTCTGGTTCCTCATACTCGCCTTCGCCGGAGCGTGGATTCCGTGGGGGATCGCCGGGGCGGTCGGGTACTCCCTCGACAATCCCGTCGTCCAGCTGCTGACCGGAGCTTTCGTTCCCGCTCTCGCCGCGGTCTGCACCCGGCGGTGGATCACTCGCGAGGGTTTCGCCGATGCCGGTTTGCGCCTGCGGCTCACCCGGCAGTGGCGCTCGTATCTGATCGCCGCGCTGCTCCCGATCGGTGTTCTCGCCCTCGCGCTCGGGCTCGCGCTGGTGCTGGGCATATGGCGTCCCGAGGCCGGAGACTTCGATTCCGGTCATGTGCTGTTCCTGGCGCTGGCGCCGATCATCCCCGTCGTGGCCGCGCCGATCTTCTTCGGTGAGGAATTCGGCTGGACCACCTATCTGCGCGACCGTCTCGTTCCCGGCCGCCCTGTGCTCACCACATTCGCGACGGGCGCGATCTGGGGTGTGTGGCATTGGCCGCTGCCCTGGGTGGGGTATCTGGGTGCGGGCGGTTCCGCCGCCGACGCGTTCGTCGCCATGCTGCTGTGGCTGCCGCTGTCGATCGAACTCGAGTTCGTGATCGGCTGGTTGTGGACGCGCAGTGGTTCGGTGTGGCCGCCGGCCCTGCTGCACGGCGGAAGCAACCTCGTGCTGGCGCTGGGACTGGAACTGTTCGCCGGCACTGCCGACCCCTCCGGCGCCGCCACTACTCTGCTGATGTGCGCAGCATATTCGCCCGTGGTCGCGTGGATCGTCGTAGCGACGAAGCGCGGCGACTCACGGCGCGCGCAACCGGCGACGACGGCAGGAGTCGAACAGTGACCGCGGTGGGGTCCGCACTCCGGACCGGCCCACGTTTCCTCATTTCCCGTTGGCCGTGGTGCGCGCTGCTCTCCGTACTCTGCGGTGGCATCCTCGCGGCGGCCGCGGCGGTCGGCGTCGTGCCGGTAGTACTGCTCGGGCTGACCCGCGATCTGCGGGCCGCTTTGTGGGAGCCGATGCTGCGACTCCAGTGCGCTCGGCTCCGACTCGTCGACCCCGACACCGCTGATCACGCCGCGGCCCGGGTGCGGGCCGCCGCGGCCGAGCGCCGGTTACCCACTGTCCGGCACGCCATCTACCTCGTCGCCACCACTGTGTTCGGCGGTGCGGTGTGCTGCCTGGCAGTGTTCGGTTTCATCCTCGCCGCGCTCCTGCTCGCCGCGCCGCGCCTCGTCCGAAGTGATTACTTCGACCTCGGCCCCTGGGTGGTCGATGAGCCGGCGGAGGCATGGATCTGCACAGGCGTGGGGTTCGTCGCCGCGATCCTGCTGTTGGTACTGCTCAGCGCCTGGTCGGCGCTCGAAGCGATGGTGGCCCGGACGCTGCTGGCCCCCGACGCCGACCGTTGGCGGCGCGAAGCCGTGCGGATCGAGAACTCCCGCTCCGCGCTGCTGGAGGCAGAAGGGTTCGAGCGTGAACTCCTCGAATCCGAACTGCACGACCGTGTCCAGCATCGGCTCGTCGCCCTGTCGATGACCCTGGGCTTGGCCGAATCCCAGGACGCGACCGGACCCACCGGCCGCGTCGCCGCCGAAGCCCACCGACAGGTCGACGAAACCCTGAGCGAACTGCGGGCCGTCCTGCGCGGCTTCTCGCCCCGGGTCCTGACCGAACGCGGATTGGGACCGGCTCTGATCGATCTCGCAGCGGATCTACCACTCGATATCCACATCGACCTCGATGACGCGTCCGGCCCGGGTTACCGGCTACCACCGGCGGTCGAGCATATGTCCTACGTCTTCGCCGCCGAATCCCTCACCAACGTCGCCAGGCACACCGACGCCACCCGAGTCGACCTCCACGGCACCCACACCGGTACACAGTGGGTGGTGAGCATTACCGACAACGGGCCGGGCGGGGCCCACATTGTGGGCGGCCACGGCCTCGACCGCCTACAACGCCGCCTCGCGGCCCTGGACGGACAACTGACGGTGTCCAGCCCACCCGGCGGACCGACAACCATCAGGATGGAGTGCACAGTGTGACAGTCCCACCCGCTCGACTACGGATCGTGCTGGCCGAGGACAGCCCGCTACTGCGCGCCGGGCTGGAGAGCGTGCTCGCCTCGGCCGGGCACGAGGTGAGCGCGGCAGTCGGCGACGCACCGGGCCTCCTCCACGCCTACGCGGCCTATACGCCCGACCTGGTGATCACCGATGTCCGGATGCCGCCGAACGGCACCGACGACGGCCTTCGCGCCGCCGCCGAACTACGCCGCCGCGATCCACGGCTACCGATAGTGGTTCTGTCACAGTACGTTTCCGTCGCCTACTTGGACGACTTACTCGGCGATGATTCGACCGCCGGTGTGGGATACCTACTGAAAGAGCGTGTCGGGCACGTCCGGCAGTTCCTCGACACCATCTCCCGGGTCGCCGCAGGCGAAACGATCGTCGACCCCGAGGTCGTCCGAGCCCTCGTCAAGTCGAGCCGACACCACACTCCCCTGGCCGACCTCACCGCACGCGAACGGGAGGTCCTCGCACTGGTAGCGGAAGGCAAGACGAATTCCGGCATAGCGGAGGTCCTGACAGTTTCGGAAGCCGCAGTGCGCAAACACATCGGCGCCATATTCGCGAAACTTCCCCTGCTCGACGGTGATCGACGAGTTCAGGCGACGCTCATCTACCTACGTTCGCTCGGCCAACCACCGACCCCTTGACCAGCGCTGGGCACTCGATGCCGCTCGCCTCCCGGGGCGCGCCGGTGCCCACGGACCATCGCCCTGTACTGCGGTCGGACCTACAGGTTTGCTGCCTCCCGCAGCCTAATATCAGGGTTTACTCGGGCGAGGCCGCAGCAATCGCCACGACGAGGGACCCAACAGTTACTGCGCGTGGCGCCGCACCACTACGGCGCGACTGGTGCACTCCCCTTGGGGCACGTTCTCGATCTCGGCGTCGACCACGTCGCCCTGCTGCAAAGTCAGCACATCCGATTGCGCGAAGCTGGACATGTGAAACCACGCCAATGAACTATCGGGCCTGGACAGCACCCCGGTCCCGTTGCGGATGTTCCAGCGGTACACGGTGGCCTGTTCCATGGGCCGAACCCTTTCTTCCACTGGCGCCCTCGTCTCGGTACATCCTCACACAGAGATCGGTTAGCCGGCCCGTTCGGATACCACCCGCAGGTCGACAGTTCCGGGAACAACAGCCACCTACCTGTTGTGAGCATGTCAACTCGATGTCCCGTCCGACCGCCGCTCCAATACCCAGGAAACCGGGTTGCGTGCGCATTCCGGCGTCGAATTCATCGTGCGTGACAGGTCGGCCTGCAGCGCTCATAGCGCGCACGACACGCTCTACATCCAACCCAAGTACTGTTTGCTGAAACGTTGCCTTCGGCAGGTGTAGATCGAGGTAGGCGGAACAGAGGCCACATCGGAGATCCCGTAGACGAAGCAGAAACGTCGGGAACGAGATCACGGAGGAGTCTGCGACAACACCTTCGACACCGAAACGATGGCTGAGTGCGGATCCGAAGGGCTGATACTTGAACCAAATCGAATGTTCATTCGAACGTCGTATGAACTTGGACCGGATCGTAGCCGGCCGCGACAAGCCTTGTGCCTGAGATCATTTCAGCAATGTCCACGAACATTCAGCATTACCCCAGCAACCGAGAACGTACCCGAATTCGGGCGTTGCCCGTCAATTTCTCAGGGAGATATGGCACTATCGGGACATCAGGGGGTAACGGCAACGCCACTGATGGCGATCACCAAGGCGACGTCCCCTCCCAGCACGCCGGGGAGGATTGCCGCGACGTAACAGACAAAACAGGACCGAGGAGTTTGGGCCCGGTGGTGAACCACGAATTCGACCGCACCGACCTGCACGAGATGATGCCGACGCCGTCGAGGCAGGACTCCATGTCGCGGGATCGCCTCAGGATCGCTCCGGCCGCGCGCCAACATTGACCACCACCGAACCCCCTCCACCACATCCACTATCGACATCGGCGAAGCTCTGCAACGCCGGTCGAGACGCGATTCGCAAGTTCGCCACCTGCGATCCAGAATTTCGAGCACTATCTGACCCAGGAAAGAGCATGAGCTATGGCGCCATGGACCCATGACAGCGGCCTTGCCAGCGAAGTTGGCGCACAGTTCCGCAGGGCGATCGAGTCGTACGAGGCGAACAGCAACCTCATCACCGAGCATGCCAACCACGAGGAGATCATTCGGGTTGGCGGATATGCGAACCGGACGCTTCTAGAACTCGTGCAGAACGCCGCTGATGCTATGTCAGGCGATCACACCGTTACCGGCAGGGTAGAGATCATCCTGGATCCAGACAACAGGACACTCTACTGCGCGAACGCGGGCCGCCCCTTCTCGAAAAACGGTCTGGTTGCGATCGCGCATGCACACCTGAGTGGCAAACGCGGTGACGAGATTGGACGATTCGGTCTCGGCTTCAAATCGGTTCTCGCGGTCACCGAAACACCTCAGGTATTCAGCAGGTCGGTGTCCTTCGAGTTCAATTCACCCGAGGCGAAGAACGCGATCGCCGGTGTCGGAGGCCAGGTCAAGCGATACCCTGTCCTGCGCACACCGACCCTTATCGACGCTCACGCTCATTTCACCGAGGACACCATTCTCGAAGAGCTCTCAGAGTGGGCGGCAACCGTCGTCAAGCTTCCCGATGCAACGAACCTCAACCGTTTGCGGAACGAGATCGAGTCCTTCTCCTCGGAGTTTCTCTTGTTCGTCAGCTCCGTACGAGAAGTGAGGCTCCGAGTACTCGGCGAAGACGGTTTCGAGACGAGTCACGTATCCCGGGAGCTCGGGAACGGCCTCTTCAAGATCGAGCGCCCGGACAGCACCGGAGACGAGTGGCTCGTCGAGGACCGGATGCATTCGCCGTCTCACAAGGCCCGGAAAGAAGTTGGTGAGGCCGTCTCACGCTCCGCGGTCAAGGTCACCGTGGCCGTGCCGGTGAACCACAGTCAGCTCCGCATCGGGCGATTCTGGTCGTACTTCCCGCTCCAGGACCAGACGTCGGCGTCCGCGCTGTTCAATGCGCCCTGGAGCGTGAACGACGACCGCACGACTCTGCTGCGCAACGACTACAACAGGGAGATACTCAGGACGCTGGCGGAGATGTTCGTAGACCTCTTGCCTCGCCTCAGTACTCCCACCGATCCCGCTGCTCACCTGGATTACCTGCCCGCGCGTGGGCGCGAGGAGCGTTCGTTCGGCGACAGCGTTTTGTATGCGGCAATCCCACGCCAGTACGCCAGGGTTGCGTTGATCCCCGACGCGCACGGAGAGCTCGCGCGAGCCGAAGACCTCCGTCCACTCGATCTCCGGACGGAGGTCACAGTGGACGAGGTCGTCCATCGCACATGGATCGAATCGCCCAATACGGGCGACGATGTGCCCCACTGGCGTTGCTACACCTCATCTCAACGAATGACACGCCTCCGCGAGCTGATGGCTTACGGTTTCGATTCCGGCCTTGCGGACAGCGATGACCATGATATGAAGCGCGTACTGGAGAATATACCGACACGTGGGATCCTTTCATGGTTGAGGGAGTGGGCGGAAGGCAACGACTTCTCCTCTGCGGCCGATGCTTTGAGGTTCATCCTGAACCAGAAGAACCCGTCCGGGTTCGCGCAGGCAAAGGTGATCCCGACCACGGCTGGATTATGTGGATTGCACAGCAAGGACAGTGTCTTCCTTGAACGTGAAGAAGATATCGACATCGAGAATGCCGAATTCGTTGAGCCTCAATTTCTTGCGCAGCCGGGTGTCAAAGCTTTGCTTCGCAAGGAGGGCTTTCGAAACCTTGATCCCATTGCCATTTTCAATGCTCGTGTATACCACTTGTCGGCCGAGCCCGACGACCTCGAACTGTCCCGGCTTTGGGATGCTGCGCTCAACCTCACCGTCCAACAGGCGGTAAGCGTGATCAATGACCACTCCCGAACGGTGGTCAAAGTTCCCACCTGCAACGGCGGCTGGTCGTGGCCACAACGGGTCATCGACATAGACGAGCCTCTGGCTGCGGAGTACGCCTACTTACAGCTCGATCGGTCACGATGCGTTCCCGACGTCGCGCACGCCATCGGTGTTGTCCGCGAGCCCATCGGGAAATACAGCATCGAAGACGAACCGCTCTACGAACAGTACTGTTCCTCTGTCTTGAAGACCGTCAACGAGGGCCTCGGCCCTGGCGAGCGCCCGCTCGAACGTATTTCAGTCCAACCGAGTAACGGCAGATCACCGGGGCCGTTTTCCATGCTGATCATCCTCGACGAAGCTCAAGCATCGTTTCGACTGCGCGTTGCGTGGACATACAAGCTACTCGGCTTCGGCGATGAGGAATGGGACTGCGAGGACCTCGACTCAGGCAATATATTTCCCGTCCCATCCCCGGTTCGGTGGGCCTACGAAAAAGCTGGCCTGGTGGAATCAATGAAAGGGATCCGATTTCCCGGCGAAGTGGTCGCACCATCGCTGACGAAATATGGAGAATTTCTTCCCCTGTTCATGGGCCCGCGGCCACTGGTGGATATTCTGAACCTTCCAGACGAGCTTGAACAGGTACCCCCCGATGTTCTCCGAGAAGGGCTCGATTCGGAATCTGTATCCGGCAAGATAAGTGACTCCGTCCTTACCGAGTTCGTCGTTTCAGCCAGCCGCATAGCCTACCCCGGAAAAAAGCCTCCGCGCATCCCCGCTCGAGTGGGACGTGCAATCGAATTACGATCGACAAAGTCGGTTTTCGTAGCCGTAACAGATGAGGAGCGCGAGTTCCTCATATCTCGGCAACGACCGTATTTGGTAGCCGCAGAGGAAACAGCCGCAGACGTTGTAGAAACTGTGGGGTGCCGGAAGTTCGAAGATGCCTTCACGTTCTCCGTTGTTCCGGAAGGACAGCAGGCAGACGAGTCGATACTCGACGTACTCACTGGACTTCGGAATACCGCCGCAGCCGACAGATTGATGCCGGCAACAGTCACTCGTGCTGCAAACATCACGAAGTACACCACCACGGAGCATGGGGTCGAGGACGAATCACTCGAGTGGCATCTGGCGGATGGAGTGCGACTCTTCGTTCAGAGCGCCACTGGCGAGGAGCGCCTGCTCAAGATCGTGAATGACGCTTTCGAGCTGAATTTAAACAATGCCGAACTCGCCAAAGTCCGCCAGGTCGGCCTGGACCATCGCCTCGAACAAATCCGCCAAGCTGCCCAGGCTGCGACCACCGATGCGGAGCGACTCGAGATCTACTTCGGCGAAGACGACCTACGTGAGGAGCTTCCCAAAGGGCTGTGGCAAGCGCTCGAAGCCCAGAACCTGGTGGATTCCTCAACTTCCGTCGGGGAGCTGCACCTGACGGTCCGCGGCTCGGATGCCATCAAATTTCTTGCGGAACTTTTCAGGCGGGAAGGTTTTCCAGACGTACCGCAGACATGGGCCGGCGGGGCAGCCACGATTTCCTGGCTCCGAAAAATGGGCTTCAGCGCCAAATACGCCGGCCGTAGAGCTCAACGTCAAGACGCCGAGTTCGTTATTCCCGGCGTTACCGAACTCAGTCCATTACATGATTTCCAGAAGGAAATCAGCCTGAAACTGCGCGAAATCCTTACAAAGCCTGACGATAAGGGGCGCGCACGCAAGGCCATGGTCGAACTCCCGACTGGCGCGGGAAAGACCCGGGTCGCCTCGGAAACGATCCTCCGCCTGTTCATCGAGGGTAAAACGAGCGGCAACGTCCTCTGGATAGCTCAGTCCCAAGAATTATGTGAACAAGCTGTTCAGACTTTCAGTATGGTGTGGCGCGGCATCCGCGCCGAACATCCGCTGACCATCGGTCGTCTCTGGGAAGGGAACGACGTTCACCGCCCCGAAACAGAATTCGGTGTGATCGTAGCTACGGATGCACAGCTCGACGAGATAATCAGGCTTGATGACAGCGAGTACTCCTGGCTGAAAGAGCCGGCCGCGGTGGTAGTAGACGAAGCACATCGCGCCGGCGATTCGGAACGCTACACCAGAATTCTGGCTTGGCTGGGTGTCGCGGGCCGAGGATGGGAGCGACCACTTGTCGGGTTGTCGGCGACGCCCTTCAAGGGCAGGTCAGAATCGGGAACACGAAGTCTCGCCGGTAGATTTGGTGACACCAAGATCAGCGCATTCGATGAGAACCCCTACAAGATCCTGGCCGAACGCGGATTCCTTGCCCACGTAAAACATGAGGTGCTCCCGGGCGCTGAAGTGACGCTCTCGAAGGTGGAGCGTGACCAATTGACGCGCATGGGGCGCGTCAATCAAGTCGTCCTGGACAGGATCGCCAAGGACCGGGCGCGTATGTCGGTTTTGCTCAGCCATATCCTGGACCAGGATCAGGAGTGGCCGATACTGGTGTTCACTCCGAATGTCCTCTCGGCCCAAGTCCTTGCGGCGATGATTCGTTACCAGGGTCGCAGCGCAGCGTCCGTCAGTGGTCAGACGGGGCGACAGGAACGCCGAGAGATCATCCAGCAGTTTCAGGACGGTGAGATCCGTGTGCTCACCAACTGCGATGTGTTGATCCAAGGGTTCGATGCGCCTGGTGTCCGCGCGCTCTACATCGCACGTCCGACATTCAGCCCCAGCGCATACATCCAGATGGCAGGCCGCGGACTTCGCGGTCCTCTGAACGGCGGCAAGGACAAGTGCCTCATCGTCGACATGGAAGACAACTTCGGAGATATCAACGATCTGCTCGGCTTCCGCGAGTATGAAGACCTGTGGAACAAGGGGAAAGCATGATTTTGATTCCGGACCTGCCGGAGATTCTCCGAATCGCCGACAGCGAGGCGGAACGCCGAGTCGCCTCGCTCCTGCATCGGATCGCCGGCCCGCCGGATGCCGTGGCGTTTTACTCGGTGAAGTTGCGGTCACACGCGTATAAGCAGCAGGCGGAAGCGGACTTCGTAATTCTGTGGGATAACGTGATCATCGTCGTAGAGGTCAAGGGCGGCGGTGTGAAGAAGTACGACGGGGTCTGGTACTCCGTCGATCGCCGAGGGGACTGGAATAAACTGACCTCATCCCCCATGGAGCAAGCACGCTCGGCAATGTTCGCCCTGCAGGACATTCTCCGAGGCGAAGGGGTCGGGTGGTTCGCCCAAGAGGCGGTCGTCATCACCCCTGACATCGATGCTCCGCCCCATTCGATCGAGTGGAAGGCGACTCACTGGCTGGCGAAGGACAATGTGGGCGTCGACGCCTTGACCGCTGCATTCGCTGCGATCGCCGAGACGCGACGAGAGGCGCCGTACGGCGAGAAGAAGGCCCGCAGTCAGGATCTGCGGAATCGGCTTTTCGGCGAGTTCACCCGTATGCCGGTGATCGATGCTCAACGAGGCGCCGTGCTGGAAGAGCAGAACAGAGCCACCGAGGAACAGGCGCGCGTGCTCGCATCGCTGGCCCGGAATCGAAGAATGCTGGTGCTGGGAGGCGCCGGAACCGGAAAATCGCTGGTGCTTGCCGAGGCGGCCAAACAGGAAGCCGACGCCGGCCGGTCTGTTCTGATCACATTCCATTCCCCCGCGCTCACCAAGCTTTTCACTCCGCTCATTGCGGACAGAGATATCGATCTCGTACCTTTCGACGAGTTGACGGACAGCAAGACTTACGACGTTGTTCTGATCGATGAAGCACAAGACCTCATGAACGCGGAGGCAATGGACCGGTTGGACACGGTCATTACGGGCGGCCGTTCCGATGGCCGGTGGCGTATGTTTCTCGATCCGAACAACCAGGCCCACGTCGATGGCCGCTTCGACCAGGACGTGTACGACTTGGTCGAAACCGAGGCACCGTCATTCGACCTGCAACGGAACGTCCGCAACACGAGAGCGATCGTGCATGTGGTCCAGGAGTATCTCGGCGCAGATGTGGGCGATCCAGGAATCGTCCACGGCGACAGAGTTCAATGGCGATGGTCCGAGGGCGCCGCTGACGTCGATCAGGCGGCAGAGGTTGCTCGGCGCCTGATCGGTGACGGGTGCTCGCGATCGGGAATCTGGATCATCAGCGCCTCCTCAACAGCGGAGCCCTCGTCGACGCACGACCGGATCACTGTAACCAGTCCTCGGTACGCCAAGGGGCTCGAAGCAGAACACGTGATCGTGTGTGACCTACCGGAGAATTACGATGACACGGGGATCGCCGCCTTCTATGTCGCGGTGACGCGTGCGCGCGTCTCCCTTCATATCGTCGCGTCGGTCAAGGACAAGCGGCGCCTTCAGGAACTTCTTCGACAGCAAGGGGCAGCGCAGTGACCCTCACCAGCGGACAGAAACTCGCTCTCGACCACCTTCGCGCTGCCTATGTCGGGCCCGAGCACGGCGAAGACGAAGTACTGCAGAACAGACCGAATCTGCAGTACTCGATCGGGATGTTGTTTCCCATCGATTCGAAACCGCCGCCTTCGGAAGTCGCAGACGAAGCCGCCGCTCTCTCGTCAGCGGTCCCGACCGGCGATGTCGAGGAAGACGGCGCCGGGGTCCCACTGCCCGAGGACTGGCGGCCCTCTTCCATCGCCATCTCCTTCGTGACCGATTCGGATGCCGCCGTTTGCGACTTCTCGGGAGGAACGTACGAGTCGATCTCCGACGATGGGCCGCCTCGATGGCGCCGCCGCCCGTTCGAATATCTGAACGTGGTAGTAAGCGCCGACCGACCGCCACAACGGTTTACGGCAGGACAGGTGCCCATCGAGATCGGATCGCGCTGGCGGCGTTATGGTGACGCCCATCTGGTCACGGTCCATGTGCGACTGACCGAAACCTCAACTGGCAACGACAAACTGGACATCGACCGCATGCTATTCCAGGTCGGCCTCGCGGTCCGCACCCCCGACGGCGCTCAGTTCATCGAATACGACACAAACCGCACCCTTGATCTGGATGGGGAGTCTGCCGAACTTCGCCTGCGCTATCGGAACCGCACGGTCTACGCCGTAGGCCACGGCATGGCCGCCGACTGGGAAGCGGAGTCCGGCCACTGCACCAGGATATTCCTCACGCCACTCCCGTCTTTCATAGTTCCGAGCGTAGAGACCACCGGGTTCGATGCAAACACGGAGGAAGCTCGTGCTCTGCGTCTCGACGTGCTGTCGCGTATCGACAGCGAGCCCGATGCGGTGCTGCCGCTGCTCGACGCGTTCGTTGCCGCATTCTCGACCTGGGTGTCGGTTCAGGAGTCTCGCGTCGAGACATTCGGCGACCAGGCCGAGGTCGCACGCGACACAATCAGACGCTCGCGGGTGGCGGCTGACCGGATGGCTGCAGGCATCGAACTGCTGCGGAACTCGGATCAGGCAGCTCTCCGCGAAGCGTTCGCGCTCGGCATGGCGGCTATGAGACTTCAGATGCAGCAGGCTGCCGTAAACCGGAGCAAACCTCCAGGTGAGCCGGCCTGGCGTCCCTTCCAGCTCGGATTCTTGCTTGTGTCCCTGGCATCGACCATCGAAGAGGACCACCCTGATCGCGGTCTGGTCGATCTGATCTGGTTTCCGACGGGCGGTGGAAAGACAGAGGCCTACCTCGGTCTCGCGGCAATCGAGATATTTCGGCGCCGTCTTCTTCATGGCATGAAAGGTGCCGGTACAGCGATTATTACGCGCTATACCCTGCGACTCTTGACCGCCCAGCAATTCCAGCGCGCCGCTGCCCTCATCTGCGCGATGGAGATCCTCCGCGGTTCCGACCCCAGGGTGAAGGGTATGGCCCGGTTCTCCATCGGTCTGTGGGTCGGCAACGAAGCGACTCCCGCAACGCGCTCCGATGCCAAAGCGGCCCTCGAACGGTTGCTCAAGGCAACTCGCCCCGAGGAAGCGAATAAATTTCAGGTTGAGAGCTGCCCTTGGTGTCTGACACCGCTCGTACCGAGACAGAGGTCAGATGACCCGGGCCGGTACGGCATGAAGTTGGTCGGTCGGGATATCGTCATCCACTGCACGGACAGGAACTGCCATTTCGCCACGGAATTGCCGTTGGCGGTCGTGGACGACCTCCTGTACGAAGAGCCTCCGACTATCCTCCTCGCAACGGTCGACAAGTTCGCGCGACTGCAGTTCAAGCCCGAAGCCGGAAAATTGCTCGGACTCGATACGAGCTACCGCCAGCCATCCATGATCATTCAGGATGAGCTGCACCTCTTGTCCGGGCCACTCGGGACCACGGTCGCCGTGTTCGACGCGGTGATTCAGCTTCTGTTGAGCAAGAACGGCACCAGGCCGAAGATCGTTGCATCCACCGCAACAATTCGGGCCTCGCAAGAGCAGATCAAAGGGCTCTACGGTCGTGACGTCGCGCTGTACCCCCCGGCGGGTCTCGACGACGATACGACGTTCTTCTCGCGGCCGGTGGAGAGTGGAGCAGGCCGTCTCTACATCGGTTTGATGCCTCAGTCGCTGCCGCAGGTGACCGCATTGGTGGCCGCTGCGGCACCTTTGGCCGAACTGCCTGCGGTCGTGGATGCGCAGCCGGAGCCGCTCACCTCACGTGACGCGTACTGGACGCTGGTCATGTACCATAACTCTCTTCGAGAGCTCGGACGAACCGGCACCCTCGTCGTCGATGACGTGAACGGCCGTTTGGAGACTCGCGCAGAACGGATTGGGCTTCCGCTGCGACGGATACGAAAAGACAAGGTACTGGAACTGACCAGTCGTCGACGGCCCGAGGAATTGCCCAATGATCTCCGGGAACTGCGTACGAGTGTGGATGATTCGATAGAAGCGATCGATGTGGTCCTTTCCTCGAATATGCTCTCCGTGGGCATAGACATTTCTCGCCTGGCACTCATGCTCATGGTCGGACAGCCGAAGACCACAGCGGAGTACATCCAGGCGACCAGCCGTGTGGGGCGCGGCGAGAACAGCGGTATCGTGGTGACCCTGTTCCGATCGAATCGCGCGCGCGACCGTTCGCACTTCGAGACGTTCCGCGGCTACCACGACGCACTATATCGTAGCGTGGAACCCACAAGTGTCACTCCGTGGTCCCTGTCCTCACGGCAGCGCTCGCTGGCAGGAGCCTTGGTAGCACTGATAAGGCACTCGTTCCCGTCGCTCGCCGCCGATACTTCTGCCGGCACGCTCGACCTCGAGAACGCCGGGCTGGCCGAGGCCATCGACAAGCACGTCACCCGGCTCCTCGAACTCGTATCTCGATCCGATGCCATCGAAAAGGACGAGACCCAAGATGAGCTGAGAAGCCTCCTGCGGGAATGGGACCGCCGCGCCGCACAGGCACGCGAGCAGAACAACCCGCTACGCTACGACCGCCGTTCAGGCACCGACGAATCCCTATTGAAGCGATTCGGTCAACCCAACGAGGGGTGGCTGGTAGCCGACTCCATGCGTTCGGTCGAACCGAACGTCGCTGTGTCCGTGCAAGAGCCACGCGAGGAGATCATTCGTGGAAAAGATTAGGCATGATCTGCGGCTTTCGGAGACGATCACGCCGTTCGGCGTCGGTGCGATCGTCGACGTGCGCGGAGAGTCCCTCATCGCTCCCGACACATCGTGGTGGGATCGAAAACACTCGCCCCGGATCAGCTGCGATCGGCTTCTCGCACGACTCGGCCCCGGCGAACTGAGGCAACCTCCGACGCATGCCGGCCGGGCAGCGAAGGAGACAGAGGGGTTGCTGTACTGGCGCTTCCCTGCCTGGCGGTTCTGCGAGCGGTGTTCGAAACTCTCGATGCTCACCGGCAAACACAAGGGCCGCTGGACCAATACCTGCAACTGTGGCGGCGGACTCGTTCCCATGCGGTATATCGCAGTTTGCACAAAAGGAAGCCACGTACAGGATATCCCGTGGTTCATGTGGGCGCACCGAGGTCGTGATGCCGGCGTAACGGAGGAGGTCCGATTCTGTCGCGCCTACAAGGAGCTCACATTCGTCCGATCGGCAAAACACGGTGAGGGCCTTGCCTCGCTGCGTATCAATTGCGGTGGATGCAAACGCTCGCGGCCGTTGTCCGAGCTCGTCGGGAAAGACGCACTTCACAGAGACGGCATCAAGTGCGGTGGGCGGCAACCTTGGGAGGACGAGGAAGCCGCCAGGGATGTGTGTGACCACCACCTGGTCGCGGTTCAGCGTGGTGCGACCGGAAACTATATCGCTGACCGAGTCTCAGCCCTCGATATCCCGGAAGAGACGCCGCAATCCGAGGAGTTGGCGTCCAGCATCCGAAGCCATGTCTACTTCGACAAGGTCGTTGCAGACAACGGCGGCCCGCAGGCGGAGGTCGTAGCCGGTTGGATCGCCGAAGAACTCGGTGTGTCGCACGACGCTGTTCTTGCCCTCGCCGCAGGCAATGGTATGTCGCTGGATGAATCGATCGCCGGTCTGCGAGATGGAGAATGGGCGGCTTTCGTCAAGAAGATGAGCAGCGGCCGGGACCGTACGGGAAGCGACTTCGTCGTCGACGGGTGGAAATTGTCGGGCGAGACTCCCGGGCCGAAGACACTGGCCGACACGATCGCTGGAATCGGACAGGTGCGGCGCGTGCGGGAAGTCCGTGCCCTCCGAGGATTCCGTCGGCACTCCCCGGACTCAGCGCTCATCCATGTTGATCTCGGACCGGACCAAAAGAGGCAGCCGGTGTATCCCGCCATCGAGTTGTACGGCGAGGGGATCTTTCTCCAGTTCGACGAAGAGGCTGCCGCGACTTGGGAACGTCTCGACAAGGTTCAGGCCCGGGCCGGTATTCTGGGGAAACGTCGCCAAGAGGCGCCGTGGGCGCAGCGACTCGATGTACCGATCCCTCGGTTCATCGCCCTGCACACCCTCGCCCATCTCCTCATCCGTCGCCTGGCATTCGCCAGCGGCTACTCGTCGGCAGCCCTCCAGGAGCGGATCTACGCCAACGCGGACGGGCCAGATCCCATGGCGGGCGTCCTGATCTACACTGCAGCAGGTGATGCTCAGGGAACCCTGGGAGGGCTCGTGCGGCTCGGTGAGCCGAAACGAATTATCCCGCTGCTCATCTCGGCTTTGGATGATGCCGACATCTGTTCCAACGACCCCGTCTGCATCGAAAGCGACCGGCAGGGCAGCGCACACCTCAACCTCTCGGCTTGCCACGGCTGCACGCTCATCAGCGAGACATCTTGCGAATCGGGCAACCGTCTACTCGACCGTCAATTGGTACTCGGTGGAAGCAAGGTTCCGGGATTCTTGGAGAA
This sequence comes from Nocardia rhamnosiphila NBRC 108938, assembly GCF_000720425.1. Taxonomy (GTDB): domain Bacteria; phylum Actinomycetota; class Actinomycetes; order Mycobacteriales; family Mycobacteriaceae; genus Nocardia; species Nocardia rhamnosiphila. The sequence goes on from NZ_JOAJ01000003.1 coordinate 669,261, forward strand.
GGTGCTACCCGAGGTACGGCAGTCACTCAGCACTCACGTCGGACGCTTCCTCGAGGTCGACTGACGGCGGCACGAGCATCGAAAGCCATGTTGCTCGCAAGGTTACATCTGGAACGCAGGATAGATCTGTCATCTCCGCGTCGTAGCCGCACACCGGTAGTGCAGCAACACGAGGTCATACGGCAGGCGAGGAGGAGCGTTGGACTCGAACAGGACCGAGCGAGGTCAATGGTTGGCCGGGCGTCTTCGACGCAAAGGCACAGACCCGAAAGACCTGGCGCAACGGCTGGGGGTACATCCGGCAGTCATCAGCGCCTGGCTGGACGGGCGGTCCGAGCCTCGCCCGGATGTCGTGGCCCAGGCGGAGAAGATCATGAGGAATGAAGGTGAGATCCTTCCGGTATCCGGCAATATCCTCGCCGAGTCGAGCAGGCTGGAAATTTCCTGGTACCACCGTCCAGGACATAGAGACGGTGGCAGAGAGTTCGGCAATGCCGCGGCTTTCGCCTTCGAAGCCGATCTCGAGATTCTGGCACGCGAGGCGACTCAGAACAGCTTGGACGAGCGGATCAAGGAGAATGACGAGCCGGTTCGCGTCCGTTACACCCTTCATGAGTTGACCGGTGCCACGCTCGACCGGTTCCGCACGGCGATCCGCTGGGACGACCTCCTCCCGCACTACAGAGCAGCCGCCGCACAAGACCAGAAGGTCGGACGCATGATCGGCTCGGGACTGCGCGACATGATGGGTGAGCGCGACCGTCTAGTCCTGCTGCGCATAGATGACTATAATGCGACAGGCTTGACCGGCGACGACTACGGCGATGGGCGCTTCGCCGCCGTAGTCCGGCGCCAACTCGAGAGCCGCAAGACGGATCAGTCCGCTGGTGGATCGTACGGACTGGGCAAAGCTACCCTCTGGGCCACCAGCAGACTTGGGCTCGTTCTCATCAACTCCACCCTTTCCGAACCGCATGAGGGACAGACGCAACGACGTGTCATCGGACGGCTCGATCTACCGTGGCGTGAAGTGGATGGAAAAGGCTTCGCGGGCCCGGGATGGCTAGGCACGCCGGATCCGAAGAAGGGGGATTCGAAGGTCGTCCGGTCGTGGTGGGCAACCGAGGACACGGTAGAAAAACTCCATCTGACGCGTGACGGTGATGAACCGGGCACATCCTTCTTGATCGTTGGGGCCCACGATGTGGCCAGCCTCGCTGCGGCAGGTCTGGAACTCGACGGTGACGCCGAGGAAGACGAAGACAATCTGGAGCGTATGCACCGCAGACTGGTACAGGCGCTCGGTCGCAACTTTTGGGCGGCCATGACGGCGGGATCCGACCAGCCGCCCCTGCTGCATGCATCCGTGCGGACATTGCGCAACGGCACGGAATTCCTTGCAGAAGAGCACGTCGATCCGCATGTACATCAACCAGCCCGGACCCGCGCGCTGGAGGCGTTCCTCACCGGCACCACAGTGGATCGGCTCGTCGAGGCGGGCCAAGTGGCACAGACCACTGTCACCCTGCGGCTTCCCCATCGCGATGGCCGTGCCGGCACTGCCGGGGAGCACCCAGCCGTCCTACTTGTCACCGACGCCACCGATACCGACGGCAAGATCAATCAGGTCACGGCAATGCGTGGCAACCGTATGACCGTCAAGACCAGCCGGGTCACCGACCTACCGTTGGGCACCAATCCATTTCAGGCAGTTCTGCTCGCCGGTCTTGCCGCAGGAGAAGGTGCCCCGTTCGCCGACGGGACAGAGGAATTTCTCCGTGCCGCCGAACCGCCCGAACACAATAAGTGGGGCCAGACAGAGGAGTTGCGCATGCGCTACTCCCCCTCTGCCCATCGCCGAATCGCTGCGTTGACCACGGAAACCAATCGCGCTGTACGCGAGTTGGTCGCCATTCCAAAGGAGAAGCGCAACGGCCAATCCAACGTACGTAGCCGCCTGAAGATCTCCGGAAAGTCACCGGCCAAGACAAGGGGAAGATCGACTCCGCCCGAATTGGCCGAGTTGGAAGCCGAGGTCGACGCCTCGGGCGCCTGGAAAGTCACGGCGGAAGTCAAAGTGCCCTCCGATGGCGAGGTGTGGCGCATGTATCCCGTCGCAAAGCTCGAGGTCCGCTCCGGTTCTCGCCCCGTGGTGCAGTGGGCCGAGCTCGTCCCGGTCCGAAACTGCCAGCTGAACGGCGGCGCACTGGAATTCAAGCCGAACTCTCGTCGAGCAACATTCCAGGGGACCACCGACGTATCCACGCATCCGGTGCGGGCCGGACTGACCGGTCTCGTGGTGGAACTGCAGGAAAGCAAAGGGGGCGATCGATGAGGGTCTACCCCTACCCGCGGCTCGCTGGGCCGGTGACCGCACGGGTCACGGCCGTCCGACTACGCGGGCCCGGAGACGCTCGTGAACAGCTGGACACCAAGGCGTACTCGGTGATCGAACAGGTCGTCGCCTTCGGTCGAGCCGAACGTAACGACTGGCACACCGCTCGAATCGCCCTGACCGCAACCGTGCCCGATCGTGAAGTAGCGCGGACGAACGACTGGACCGACATTGCGGTTGTCGCGATTCTCGCCGAGGGGGCCACCAGCACCCGCACGGTAACGCGCCTGAGACCGGATACGTCCGGCAAGGAATGGACGGGCGAGCTCGAATTCGAGCGCGATGACCACTTGGACCGAGCCTCCCTGTTCGTCCATGTTGTGGCGACCGTCAAGGGCGTCGCAGGCCGGATCATCGGCTCCAGCGACCGGGAGTGGATCGTCGACCTGACATCCGACAGTCCGATCAGAGAGCGTGAGATCGAATTCAACACGGTGAGTTTCGCGCGCAGCACTGGATGGCTCGCGAGCCTGCGTGACACACCATGGGTTGTGGATACCTCGGGCAGTATGCCTGTCCTCCGCGTGAACTCGGATTTCGACGGTCTGGTCGCCCTGATCGAAGGGCAGGGCTCGAAGACCGAGCAGATGGTGGGGAAGATGCTGCTGGCCCAGGTATGCGCCGACGTCTGGACATCCGTCTTCCACACTGCTATCGGCGATCTGGAAATTGAAGACGATGGGACACCGCTGTTTCCGCCTGACTGGCGAGGTGCGGTACTGCGCGAGATGCTCCCGGACATCTTCCCCAGCCGATCCCTCCAGGATGCGCTGCGCGAGGTGCATGCGCGGCGGGCCGGTCATGGAAACTGGGCGGACCTCCAACCACGCATTCAGTATGCCGCCGCACGTCGAGCCGGGGTTCCGACGACCCTCGCGGCTACTGTCCGTGGCATCGCACAACTCGATCAGGAGATTCACCCATGACGGCGTGCCCCGAATACCTTCCGGAACGGCTGGCACTGCTATCCGACGCGCAGGCCTCCGAATTCCTCTCGACGGGACTACTCGAGGGACAGGAAGACGTCAAGTCCATTGCGCTCAACAAGGTCGCGGACGAACTTCCGGTCAATGATCGACGCATGGATACACGTCGCGTCCGGGAGTTGATTCACGATGCGATGAACAGGTTTCGCGACGAACGTCCTACCGCCGCGGATGCCTGGCTGGCACCGCGCCTGCACGAAACCCTTCGGCTAACTCGACGGGAAGCGGCCGACAGGCGCTTCTGGACCTACGTCGCTCTCGGGGTCGCGCCGGATTATGTTGTTTGGCGGCATATGCCCGAGCCCAAGTCGAACGGCCGGCGCAGCAGCGTTGCGCGCGACAAGTTCCTTGGCCCCCAATTCAAGCAGACCTTCGCGCGGCTGTGGTGGGCGGCCGAACTCTTCCGCGACGGTCCCGACTATCAACCGGTCGTCGTGGCATGCAGCAACCAGGACATGCTCAACTCTGCTCTTCGTCTAGATGTCATCGACCATCGGCCAACCGCGCTGGCGCTCGTCAAACTGATGACACAGGGAACCGTGCGTACCGGCCGTGAAGTCAATGCCCTGACCACGGCTGTCAATGCCGCAGCGGCAACGCTCATGTACGACGTCCTCGCTCCCGATGTGGATCGAGACGGCGAGGCACTTCGCAACTGGATTGCAGATGCAGAGAGAGCCTTGCCCTCACCGAGGAACGACCTGCCCGAAGGGCCGGAGGAAGAACAAGCTCCGGCTGACTCGGTCGAGAAACTCGTCGGCCACTTCGCTGAGTTGTTCAACGAAGCTCCGGTCAGGGGGCGGAATCCTGTTCCGAGTGAATAACCCTGTGTGTCTTGGGAGGACACTGGTTTCGATCACCGCACCCGACCCACCGTAGTTCTTCGGAGGTGCTTTCGGACACCGCCGGCCAGGTATTCGCCGCGGCGAGCTGCTCTGGACCGGGTGCGCAGCCATTCAATACCGCACTGAGTACGTGCATACCCAACAAAGGCGGAACAGCATTACCGATCTGCTGCGCCTGGTCTTTTCCAGACCACGGGAAGTTATGGGGAAAGGTCTGCAGAACTCCGGATTCCGGGAGTGTGAAACGGTCCCAACGCCCGGAATTGTAATCTTCTTGGCTCTTATAGATCCTGTTTCGGGAAACTTTGCCAGTTACCGTAAAAGCCGGTTCAGATGATAAGCGTTGACCTCTGTTCGTCGGAATTCCACCGGAACCGTAGTTTGAAACAACGAAAAACTTCAGATCTTTGCCTGTTTGCAACCGGGATATATCTACGGGCGAATCAGGCAGCTGGCTAGCAGTTTCCAGGGCCTCTGCCATCGAAATCCAGTTTGCGGGGCTCCGAGGAACCGCGAAGTCGCTCAGCAATGGTTCGGCTTGCGCGGCGCGGCGCTTACGCCGAGTTACATCGAAGGCGTAGTGTGTCCGTTTGATCCTTTCAATGGGTCCGTGTTCCACGCGACGTGCTACGAATACGGCCCGTGTCCGAGTCTGCGGCACCCCGAACTCCTCGGTCTTCAACTTCCAGGTCTCAGTTTCGTATTTGACGCCAGAGAGCCGCCCTTCACCACCGCGGAGTAACTCTGCATAGAGTTCCCACAGCGGCATGACCTGAGGTACCTGCTCGAGGACGACCACCTCGTACGGATCGCGGCCGTCGGTTTCGAGGGCTTTGATGATCCATCGGAGCGGCTCCAGAACCAGTGCGGTACGAGGGTCGTCGAGATCACGCAACTCTTTGTCGATCTGCGCCTCGTCCTCACCGTCGACGAGCCGCGACATGAACTTTTTCACCGTGTCCAGAGCCCGACGACCGGCTCCCTTCCCGGCGACGGAAAAGGACTGGCATGGTGGCCCCCCGGTAAGGATGTCGACCGACTTGGGGATCTCGTCGAAGCGGGTCTCGCGCATCGCCGTCACGTCCGCATGGATCGTCGGCAGTCCCGCCGCGTAGCGCGTCTCGCACGCATTCGAATCCAGCTCGATACCGATGCTCTTATACCCCAGGAAGTGTGCCGCCACATCGAGACCCCCCGGGCCCGCGAAAAGGTCAAGAACGCGAATGTCGCTCATGTGACTGAATCGTGCTCCCTGGTCGGTCATGGGCGTGAAGTCTAGCCGGCGACAACGCTTTTCGGTGCATCCAGGGCCGCCTGGATCGCACAACCGAGCGCCTTACCCACCGGTGGTGGCGAAGCGTGCCCGACCTGCCTGTACCGTGCCGTCTTCCTGCCAGCAAATTTCCATTCTGGCGGAAACCCTTGGAAAAGCGCAGCCTGGTCCACCGTGATTCTAACCATACCGCTGCGGCCTTGTTCTGGAGCCCAGGTGAAGGCGGGGCCAGGCACCATATCAGCAAGGACACTCCCATCAACGCCAATACCTGCCCACGCCCTCCTCGAACCCGTTGGACCCAGGTCCGCACCGCCTCGCCTCTCGGAGCCACCCACGAGAGTGGGTGCGACGCGATTTGCTTGGGCCGCCCACTGCTCGGCTCGGGACCACCCTCGGGAAGCCATGGACGGTCCCAGTGCGGCGCCGACCGACCGATGCTCCCGTACAGTTGGCGCCGGCGGACGGAACGCTTCGAAATAAACTTTCGCGAGGGCGACGAGCACACCCTGCTTGCGATCCTGCGGCACGCCGAAGTCGGCCGCATTCAGCACAAACCACATGAACCGATAACCTAGATGCTCGAGTTCCTCCCGAACGAATGTACGGATATCTTCGTACTCGCGTGCCGTCGCAAGGTTCGGCACATTTTCGAGCAGTAGAGCCTTCGGCTGAATCTCATGCATCAGGGATACGGTCGCCTTTACCAGGGACAGTTCGTCGTCCCATTCGGATCGAGTCCCTCCTGCACTCGATTTCACCCGCGGCAAGCCCGCCGACAAGAGGTCCACGTCCCGCAGGGTCGGCGAAGGGACATACTCTCGCAAATCGTCTTCGAGAACTTCCCATGTCGGCCGGTTCAAGCGAAGCGTGTCACACGCCACCCGCTTGTTATCCAGGAGAAGGACCGGCTCAAATCCCGCCTGCTCCAACCCCAACGCCAATCCTCCAGCGCCCGCACACACATCGATGAATCGTGGTCCGACCATCAGGCCCCCTTCCTGACTCGTTCATCCCTTCTCTACATACTCTCATCTGCGATTCCCCTCGTATCGTGGAGGCTGGATATCCACCGCCAGAACCAGCCGGCCGTCCCCGGCTCGCGGCGGCGGAAGCGAGACCAGTGCCCTCCGCAGCCGGGCGATACCTACGCGGCAACGGTCCAGGGCCACATAGATGCTGCCGTGCCCCCGGCGATGCTCGCCGATCAGCGACAACTCCGGCAGTGACCGGACTGACCCGTCCGCCCACAACACCGCATCGCACAGATCGAACACCGCATCCGCCCGCCGGGTCAGGCACTGATACAACTCCCGCCGAAACGCTAAGAGGTCCCCAACTGTGCCAGCACACCCGTTGTCGTGAACGCTGTTCAACTGAAGCCTTTGGTTTCCAAAGTCCCTCTGTCGCACAAGAACATGATCAACCAAGGGCTTCACCCATACTTACCCAGGATCACAAGACACCAGTTCAGAGGTTAAAACTCAAGCTAGAAGTCACGCCGAGACACAGATCCCGGCTCGGCGCGGTGGGTGAGGTGCCGTTCGATATCCTCTCGGGAGGCCGGGGCGACCGTCGTGTCGTTTTCGTTGACCGCGATCAGGTACCGACCCGCAGACGGCCGATCTTCCCGGATATCGACCCAGCTGAGATAACTCGGCGGCACCCCATGTGACACGTGGGTCGCGATGGTGAAGTGGCCTTCCGCCGCCCGCGGCGCCCGGAGGAAAGCACGGATTCGTTCCTCGATCGGCGCCCGGCCCGCACTATCCCGGAAATAGGTGGCGGGTGGTTCGTCACCTCGGATCCGCGGCGTGTAGCCGATCATCCGTTCCGCTGGTCCGGCCGTATTGGGCGGCATCGCCGCCGCGACATGACGAGCCAGCATCGACCGAGTGGTGGTGAGCACTTGGATATCACCACCGGCTTCCACGGTCGGGCCGGAGCGCTGGACCGCGACCGCGCCGGATTCGCCGACCGCCGCCGCCACCACGCGCAGACGTTTCTCAGGGAATTGATGCGAGTAGCCGGTGCCGATGATTCGAAGGTCGGGATCGGCAAGAGTACGGAGCGCCTCGGTCAGGTTCGGAGTGCCGCCCCGCGGGTATCGGACGCTGATTTCCCGGGTCAGCAGGCGGTATTCGTCCTCGGTAGCGGGTGATTCGACGACGCTGATCGGATCTGGATGGAGATCGCTGCCTGTTTCCATCCACACCCAGGCGAATTCGTCCGGGGTGAGAATCCAACGTTGCTGTGAGTGGTCTGTCATTTGGGTGAATCGTTACCGGGGGCGTCGAGGTCCATCATCGGGCCGCGGCCCGTCACTGTGAAGATCTCCGGTTCGACCGGACTCGTGGCGTCGGCTGCCGCAGTGTCCGAGGTCGAACCGTTGCTTTCGGCTGGTGCTGTGGTTTCGGCTTTCGCCGGATGCGGCTGTGGGGCAGGGTGTTCGGTTCGGTCCGTTATCGACGGCGGCGGAACTCTAGCGGGCGCAGGTGCCGGTGGGACAGGCTGCGCGGCGATGGGCGATGTCTCCGCAAAATTGACCAACTGCGGGTTGGGGTTCGGCCAGGCAGCCGGAGCAGCGGAGCCGGTCTGGGCAGCAGTCACCGACATCCCAGCGGCCCGCGTGCCGTCCGGAACAACTGGGGGGCGCGCGAAATCGTCTACGAACGTCCCGAACTCGCCGTCGACAGATGAGTTCGGCCTGGAGGGCCGTGCGCTCGGGTCCGACTCGAACGCCAGGTCTGCGCCGATCACACCCTCCGGGTGTGCGAGCCCCTCGGTCCACTCGTCGTATACGCGGCGCAGGTAGTCCGGAGCCGTGTGCTCGTTGTCGTCTTCTTGGCGGCGGTTCGCCGCGGCACCTGGCGCCATGGGCGTCATCGGGCTGCGGCCGGCGGGCGACGCGCCCCGAGCACCGGTCGCCGTAGCACCGGGCTGGGTGGTCGACGTGCCAGGTGCGCCCGGCCCCCCGGGACTGTTGACCGTGCGACCCGGCTGGTCCGGACTGTCCACAGTCGGTGCTGGTGTACCGAGCCCCGGACCGCCCGGCATGGTCGTGGTACTCGGCGTGACTCCCGCAGTGGTGGTCGCGGCCGGATCCTGCGGGGTTTCGCCGCTTTCGGGCAGTAGGCCTTCCAGCGCGCCCAGTTGGTTGGGATCGAGACCGGCCGGGGTATCGCTGGCGGGGGTAGTCGATTCTCCGGGTTCTTCCGGCGAGGCGGGTTGACCGGGCGGAGTTGTGGAAGTCATTACCGGGGACCCCGGCGCGCCCGGGCTGTTCCCGCCCGGCGCACCGGGCACATCACCGGCGATCTGTGAAACGGATACATAAGTGGGTACACCGGAACCGGCCGGTGGGTAAGTCGGTTTGTAGATATTGTTGAGAGCGCGCACTGCTTCCTGCCGCGCCAGTTCCCGGGCCGCTCGATCCTGATCCGAGAACTCTGGATTGACCAGGCCTGGTAGCACGGACTGGCTGGGGTCGTCGGGGTCCGCATACAGCACTGCCGTACCGGGTGGCGGTTGCACCGCTGCGCGGACCGCTTCGGCCGACCATGCCAGTGCGTCGAGACGGTCCGCCACGGAGGCGAAAACCTGCCCGATCTGATTGGCCGCCAATGCATACCGTTCCGACGCCACCTGTGCGGCATCGGAGGCGGCGCCCGTCCACAGGCCGTCCGAGAAGATCCGGTTCAGGCCCAGCCGGTTGAACATCGTGAGATTGAGAAGGTCCGAATAGTTCTCCCGCCACACCTGCTGCAGCGTCCGTAGACCGGCCGCGTCCATCCCGCCTTGGCCGTGGACAGCCTGATACAGGGCCTGATGGGTCATGCCTTCGAAGTGCTCGATGGTGGTGACGAAATCCGGGTCGGTGCCGGCACCGAGATCGGCGAGCCCGGAGTCCCAGGACGCGACCCGGTCCTGCGCCTCCGTGGTCTGCTGGACGGCAGTCTGCGACTGTGGGTTCGCCACATAGTCACCGACACCCGGCAGCAGAATCTCCGGCAGCCCCTGCTCGCTCACAAAGCCCCCTTCGCTCACGGGCGCTCCAGGCAAGCCCGCTGGCCGGAGATTAGCACAGCGAACGAGCGCGTACCTCCCGCTGGCTCGCCTACTTGCGCTCGGATATCGTCTGAGCGCATCTGTTCGTTGACAACCGTCCGAGCCGACGGAGCCGAGAGTTCGAGGGGGTTATCGGCGCATGCTCGAAGCTGATATCGACGAGCTGAAGAAGCTGGCCGACACGTTGGACAGCATCAGCGGTGAGATCGACAAGATAGACGTGCGCACCACTGGCGACCAGCTCGGGGCGGCACTTCCAGGCTGCAACCTCGGAACGATCTGTGCGCAGGCAGGCGAGTTCACCGAAGGAGCATGGCTGCGTATAGCCCTCCGGATGCAGTCGTTATCGGAGATCGTGAGGCAGTGCGCCGACGATATGAACACCACGGACCAGCAGCTCAAAGACAAGCTGAACACCATGGACTTCCGGATTCCTGGAGGCGGACAGCATGCCAACCCGTAAGCAGGTCGAATCCTGGAACACCGCGAAGCTCTCGGAGTGGGCGGCCGAACTCGACACCGACACCCAGCATTACGAGACAGAACTCGGGCGAATGCTCCCGCACTTCACCGGCACCAACTGGTCGGGGGCGGCGCACGACGCAGCAGCCGACCGATTCACCGAGGAACACGACCAGGGCCGCAGGCTCTCCCAGGAGATCCGCGACGTGGCGGCCGCACTGCGAAACGCAGACCAGCGGCTGGCCAACGAACGCCGTCTGTTGCTCGGCAAAGTAAACGAGGCCGAGAACGATCCGACGTGTCCGGTCCGACTGCAGGTGGCCGACAACTGGGCCGTCTCAGGTACAGGTACCGGCCTGTCCCAACAGGATCAGCAGACTGTCACCGACAAAGTTCATATCCACCAGGACGCGATCAACGCGGCCTACTACAGCTTCGCCAACGCAATCAGCGAAGTGGGCCTGGGGATAACGACCGCAGCTCAAGAGGTCCGAGTGAGAGGCGACTTGGTCGGAGATGGGGTCTCGGTGACCTCGATTTCACCCAATGACTCCGGTGAACTGGGGAAGGACGACGGCGAAGCACTCGCCGCGTGGGCCAATGGTTCTCTTCCGGACAAGGAGAACACCGAAGTACTCGAGGAAATCGCGGGCCGCCTGCCCCAAGGAGCGCTCACCGACGAACAACTAAGAATTCTGGCGGAGGGTGGCGAGGTCGATAACCTGCCGGCAGACGTTCAGGAGTACTACCGCGGCCTCTACCAAGCGGCCGGCAAGGACGGCATCCTGGCGCTGAGCGAGCAACTTCGGACCGAGGAGGCCGCGGGGAACCCCGATGCCGCTGGTCAACTCGACTCTTTGGCCAATGGGCTGATGGTGGTCAGCAACGAGGACATCGGCACGGGCCGCAACCCCGACGGAACGCTGACGAGTCCGGGCAGTTACCAGCAGCTTCCTGAAGATGTTCGGCAGCTGCTCGAATCCCGGCGTACCGATCCGGATCCCCTCGAGCCCGATGTGCCAGGTGGGCCGGCTGCGGGTTTGCAGAAACAATGGGAAGACACGAACGCGCTCGCGGCGCTATTGGGTGAGGCCAACCCCGATTACGAGCCCGGTACAGAACTCGGTACCCAGATGGTCCTGAAATCATCGGACATGGTGCAGGACCAGTACACCTGGGATGGCCGTGATGATGCCGCCGCACAACTACTCGGTATCGCGGGGCGTAACGACGACAGTAGCCACCAGATCTGGACAGGCGAGGGAATGCCTGAAGGCTACAAGCCGGAGGAAACCGTTCGTAGCCTTCTCGGCCATGATTGGTCGGATTCCGACAACGGGGTCGCGGCTTCCACGATGGTCAACCGGATCACCGAAGAGGCATCTCTGCCTGCCGATGATCCACGGGGTGAGAGAGGTCGGCAGGCGCTCGCGGGCCTCGGTGCGATGCTGGCCCCTTCCGACGACGATGCTGTATGGCAAAAGAGCCAAGAAGGCATCGCAAACAGTCCAGAACTCTCCGCGGCGATAGGTCGCGCTGTTTCACAAAATCTGGAGTCGGTAAGCATTCCCGGAATGGCGGCTGGTTTCGACGCCACGACCGTCTACCCCGACGGCCGAGTCGAATGGAGCGCGCAGGAAGCGAACCGCCTCATGCAACTCGCGGGCTACAGCGATGAAGGCCGGGTCACTTTGACTGCCGCGATCGAGCGGTACCGTATCGATGAACTCGCCGAGGCGATGCGAAACAATCCGGGCGATGTTACGGCTGGATTGGATGACAGTGACGTCGGTGCACTCTCCGGCCGCGCTGACAAAGCTATTTGGGATGCGCTGATCCATCAGGACCAGATGAAGGGGGAGGAAGTCCTGAACCCCACTGATGCTCTTCACCGGGCGAAGATGCTGGGTGCGCAGGTGGCTGGAGGATTAACCGATACGGCCGTGGGTGTCGTCAAGCCTGTCGAAACCGGACTCGGAGTCGCGGGAGTCGAAGCCGGCGAGACGGTTCAAAAAGCGGTGGAGAAGGCGCTCGGAGCTAATCCGGAGTACCAATTCCTCAACCGGCCGGATGAGCAGATGATGAATGTCGATGCCGTGATAAGCGCAAACGAGGCTGTCCTGAATGCGGCATATTCCGCCGGAGTACTCCCAGCAGAATTGCAGACGGAAAATGGCCCAATGAGTTTTGGGGACATCCGCGGAGATAGGACCACTTGGGATATCTTCAAGGAATTCACCGATAAGCAAGGATTGGACCAGTACGTCACCGACTACGGTCAGTCCTACAGGATAAATGTCGTCGAACGAGATAAACCGTAGCCCAACGGGACGATCCACGCGCATGCTGCAGAGGAGTTCGGCCTCTACTGCAGCAAGCGGGCTTTTCCCTATCCAGGAAGATGGGATGAAACTTCTTCAGCAATCGGTTCGATTCCAGCACAGGCTTCCTGTTGGGAACCCGATCGCACAACCGATCTACGCACAGATAGAGTCCCGTAGGGCCGCTCGATGACTACATCACATATTTTTTCGTCGCCGTAGACATATTTTATGGCTTCGTTCCCGCCTACTTCGGTATCGCTTTCGTTCTTTATTCCATCTCGTATCTCGTCCAATGTCATGCTCGATGCGGTCACGTGGAGAAAGCCGGTCAGCTCAGACGACTGCGAAGGCGCCGAGGCCAGCCCCCGCCCCTCGAAGCTGCAACCGACAAACACATGCGCAGATGGCGTCTCTTCGTTCCGCGCCCGGGTGAGGGGGTCGAAACCGAGGCGCTCGATCACATCATCACCCAGCACCAGACAGGGGTCGGCCACCTTGGATGATTGCCCGGCTCCCGGCAGAGGCGCCACCGGGGGGACCGATATCGCGATCACCGGCGGCGCGGTCGACCGAGGCGAGGAGGCGGTCGGCGCGTCAGGCTTCTCCGAAGCTGAGCAACCAGCCGAAAGGATGACGACCAGGGCAACAGGATACACAGCGGAGATAATTCTCATTGAACGATCCTGTCAGTCGGGCATCGACGAATCGATTTTCGAGGCAATTTGCGTCATATTATCGCAGGGATTTTCCTGAGTGAGCGCTCCGGCGACGCTCTTACCGACGCTCAGGGTTCCGTATCCCGTCTCTACGACAACGTAGCAAGCCTCTGCCTCAGGACTCAGGTAACTGATGGCTTCACGCCCGTTCACCTGAGTTGGTGTAGCACTTTCCCCTTCTCGCGCCCGGAACTCTTCGAGCGTAATGTTTGTAGAGTTCACGAACAGCGTCCGTGTCGGCGAAACGATTCCGAACCGGTCGCGCTCTTCATGATCGAATTGGCACCCGACGAATGAATATGTATCGAAGACCCGATCAATCCGTTGGCGCGTCCGGGGGTCGAATCCAGCCGTGGTGACGACGTCGTCTCCGAGTTCACGACATGGATCATGGTTCACCGGGGCGCGGCCCTGGTTGACCTGACTTGATGTCGGCGGAACGGATACGGCGATGTTCGGGGTAGTAGCGCCGGCTGATGGCGTCGGCGGAGTGGCGGGCTCATCGCTGTTGGCACTACAGGCGCTGGCCAGCACGACGGCCAGCAGAGCCGGCACAACGGCTGATCTCATGCTTCTCACGGTTCTCCGAGTCCACTGTTGTCCGCTACGAACTGCGTCAGCATGGCATTCGTCTGGTCTGCTTCGGTAATGAGGTTGCCGGATCGAAGGTATGCTTCCTGAAGCGTCATCGCCCCCTCGATAAGCTGGTTGAGGACCGCGAGACCGTCCACCGTCTTCTGCGCAAAGCCTTGCTGCAACTCCGTCGACGATTGGAAGCCACCGAAGCCCTGCGGGTCGGCCACCGTCTGTAGACGAGTTCGTATCTCCTGAAGACCGATGATCACCTTTTGATATTCGGCAGCGGCTTGGCGAGCCACGTCCGGCTCATACCTGATTTCTCCTGCGGCCGCGGCGTTGCTGAAGGCTGTGATCTGCGCTTGGCCGTAGTCGATTGCGGTTTGGTTCATCGATCGGACCCCCCTCAGCGGCTTCAGTGGCTCAGGCTAACAGATGGGAAGGGCCGGTCAGGTTCACTGGGCTGGGCGCGGAGTTCTCAATAATCCAGGTAGAGCCGTTCACAGGGGAGACGTGGGAGGTCGGCCGGGTTCTCACGGAGGACGGCAGCCGTGTGGGTGCCGTGGTATCCGGTCCACTCTTGGAGGAAGTGTTCGGCCGCGGTCGGATGGGCTCTGTAGTCGAGGCGGAAGCCCTGAAGGAAGACAGTGAGGTGGACATCGACGCCGAACCGTTGGGGGTCATGAGCGCTCATGACTGCGCCGGTCTGAGACCAGTGAGTAGCCGTTGGAGCATCGCGAGGGATGGGCGCATGCCCGAGGTGGTCGGCCCGACCGGTGGGTAAGTGAGGCCGCGGGAGGCGGCGCGCTCGCGGGGGCTGCGGGTGGCGGGGACGAGTTTGCCGGTTTCGACCAGGAGGGCGAACGCGGCGGCTTTGCGCGGGCAGTCCAAGGGATTGCAGTTCAGGTGGGTCTGCATGATGCGGTGGGCGGCGGCGATGCATAGCCGGGTGTCGGGTTCGCTGTGCCAGACCTCGGGCAACCAAATGGGATCGTGAAGAACCTCATGTGGGTTCGTGCCGACTTTCATCCATAGTTGTCCCGGACATACCGTCATGAGGTCGCAGGTGTCGCAAACTCGGCCGGGGTGGTTCTCGAGATGCCCGAGGTCGGGGATGATCAGCGTTGTTGTGCCGGTGGCGCGGACGATATCGAGGACATGACCGATAGCGTCCGGAACGGAGTCGGGACCGAGTCGGACTATGTAGACCAGCGTGTGATGCTGCCAGCGGGCGAGTCGACGGATAGCCTCCACGTCGTGGGCCTCGCAGGGCGAGAGGTCGGTTCGGAGATAGCCGATCGCGCGGGGGCGATGCGGGTGCTGCTTTTCGTTCACCGGACGCAACGTCATCTGTTCTAATCCCTTTTCGAAAATGGGTTTTCCCGGTGACCGCGCATCGCAATTCCTGCCGGCACGGCAATGCGATTGCGGCAGCTTTTCTGAATATTCGCAATGAAAGTATCCGGGCTCGGTATCTATCCGAGTTCGCGGCCATCGGGTGGCTACAGTAGACACCGAAAGCTGTTCGCCGGAAAGGCTATTCGTGTCCATATGGCCAGGTCGCGAGGCGTCCAGTATGGGTAGGTCCAGAAAAAATAGGTCCGTACTGGACCACAACGAGATAGCGAGGGTGGGCATGGCTATTGGTTCGACTCTTCCACGGCGCGCTTTGGGTCGGCGGCTTCGGGAGCTGCGGTTCGAATCCAAGAAGAGTCAACTGGCTGCCGGGCTGGCGATCGAGGTGTCCAAGCAGGGCATCGGGCGCTTGGAGGAAGGTCAGCCGGTCCGGATCAGTACCGCGCAGTTCAGGGATCTGCTGAATTTCTACGGGGCGGCCGAGGAGGTGCGCGATGAAGTGCTGGGACTGATCCAAGAGGTGAAAGCAGCGAAAGGCGATCCGTCTAGAGGGTGGTGGCGCGACTATGCCGACGTGGTCAATCCGCACTTCGATCACTTCATGAGTCTGGAGCAGGCGTGCTCGAGCATGACGACGTTCCAACTCACCTTGCTGCCAGGGTTGCTCCAGACCCCGGCTTACCGCCGGTGGATCATGGAGACGACCGAGCCGGATATCTCTGCGGCAAACAAGGAGCGGCACCTCGAGCTGATCGCCAGGAGGCAGCACAAACTGACTGAGAAGCAGCGGTTTTCATTGGAGCTGTTGCTGTCGGAGGCAGCGCTGAGGCACCAGATCGGCGGTAAGCGGGTAATGGTTGAACAGGTCCGTCAGCTGCTGGAAGCCGGTGAACTACCGAATGTAGCGATCCGGGTTATCCCGTTCGGTGTGGGCGGACACTTCGGCCTGATCACTCAGTCGTTCACCTTGTTTGAATTCCCGCCACTGCGCGCCGGCCACGTTCCGGAGCCACCCGTGGTGTTCGTCGAAGGGTTTACCGGGGCGTTGTTCCTGGAGGATGACGGCCAGATCGATCGCCATCGAAGAGCAGTAGCGACCCTGCGCGATGTAGCGTTGAGCCCAGAGGACACCAGCGGCCTCATGCGGGACATCTCAGAGGAGTATTCCGAGTGAACGACGATCTATCCGGCGCCAACTGGTTCAAGAGTAGCTATAGCCAGCACGGCGGCGACTGTGTGGAGGTCGCACACCTCGAAGAGGCAGTTGGAGTCCGTGACTCGAAGGATGTGACAGGGGCGGTGCTCATGTTCACTCCCGCCGAATGGGGCGACTTCCTTCGAAAGATCTCGTCGGCCAGCTGAAGGCTGCCACTGTTGATCGCCGGCCAGTTGTTCTCCGTGACGATCTCCTTCTCGTCCGTGCACCCTCCGCCCAGCCGGCGCGATTCGCCGCCTTGGCGACCGCCAACTGTTGCGCGATGACGATCAGTTCGGGCAATCGATATGGCCCAGCATCGCAGCGGATGCTGGGCCATGATCAGGCGTGGGCTGGTCCGTCACTTCCCACGCAGAATGGCTGCGGCTATGTGTCGATGACCTGCGTCCCACCCGCCGCGTTGTCGTGCCAACCCTGCTTCGTCGGGCTCGAGCTGATCGTGAACGCGATGGCGATCGCCGAGATGAACCACAGCAACCCGCCCACCCACGGGATCAGGTTGAGCAGCATGTAGGCGTTGCGGACCGCGGAGTCCTTGAGGCTGGGTTTCGGTGCCCTGCCCGACCCGTTGACGTGCAGGCCGAGGAGTTTCTTGCCCGGTGTCGAGCCGGAGGACACTTCGAAGAGGACGAAGTAGAGCCAGCCGAAGCCTGCGCCGGGGAGGACCGAGACCCAGTCGGGGAGGTCCCAGACCGTGCCGAGGAGCCAGAAGAAGAGGGCGCCGATGATGCCGGCGATGATCCAGTCGACGAACCTGGCTACCGCGCGTTTGCCCAGGCCGGCAGGTTTGATGCTGCTGGCGGGGCTTGCGGTGGGGCTGTATGCGGGGTCGAATCCACCTGCGGTCATCACGCCTCCTAGCGCACAGTGTGCGGCTCGGTTGCCTGCCGGATGCTGATCACGACATATCGATCCCAAGGATCGCACAGGGGCGGGGGTCGATGACTGCTCCGACACCGATTCGTGTCCGATTCGAGCTACGGGTTCAACCTCTATTTCTTGCGCAAGTGACAGTGCTACCGCTCCCCCGAAGCGACGAAGAGCTGGACGGAACGAATCTGTTTGCCGATCGATAGCTATGACCGGGGGATCCTCGGGCGGCTGTCCGCGGCCGGAGGACCCGCCCTGACCTTCGAATCGGCATGGCCGGCCTACCGGCAGCAGTCGCTCTACCCGTACTTCGCCTGGATGATCACCATCGGGCGCGGCGCCCCGATGCCGGAGTTCCAGCCCGCCGAGGTCTGCGGTGCGATCGTGCACCGCACCGCCACCGCGACCACGGACCTGGAGGCGCTGCGGGCTGTCGGCGACCGACTATTTCTTGCGGCCCACGGCCGCGTAACCGGCGGCCGGGGGCCGGGGCGCACCGGTCGGCAGCTCGGCCACCTCGGCCGCCGGCGACTGTGCGCCCTCCGGGTACCAGTTCTCGATCGCGACGATGCCGGGATCCAGCAACTCCAGGTCGCGGAAGAAACGCGAGACCCCGTCGTAGTCGCGTGCCTCCATGTCGATTCCGCTCTGCCGGTAGGCCTGCACGGTGCCCTGGACCATGGCGGGGTCGAAATCGGTGGTTAGATGCGTCATCACCAGGTACGACCCGGACGGCAACGGTGCGAGCAGGGTATCGACGATGTCGTAGATGCGGTCGCCGGGAACGAAATGGCACAGGGCGATGAGGCTCAAGGCCACCGGCCGGTCGAAATCCAAGGTCTCCCGCACCGCGGCCGCGGACAGGATCCGGTCCGGGGCGGTCAGATCGGATTGCACGTATTGGGTGACGCCGTCGGGTGTTCCGACCAGCAGCGCCCGCGCGTGGGCCAGAACGATCGGATCGTTGTCCACGTAGACCACCCGAGCGTCGGGCGTCGTCTCCTGGGCGACCTGGTGCAGATTCGGTTCGGTGGGGATACCGGTGCCGATATCGAGGAACTGACGGACCCCGAGCTCGCTGAGGTGACGCACCGCGCGCACCATGAAGGCGCGATTGTCCCGCGCCACGCCCCGCACCGACGGGATGGCCTGCTCGATCTTCGCCGCGGCCTCCCGGTCGGCGGGATAGTTATCCTTACCGCCCAGGAAATAGTCGTAGATGCGGGCGCTGTGTGCCCGGTCCTGCCGAAGGTCCGCCGAACCCTTGTGGTCTGCCACGATCTACTCCTCACTCCGGCGCCGCTGTCCGCCGCAACGAGTTAACCATCTCCGGGTACACCGCACATCACGGCACGGAAACACTTGTGCCGCCGCGATTTCGGTCGGCCGGTCGAGTCATCACGCCGGCGGTGGATGCGGGACCGTCACCACCCCCAGGGCGAGCTGACGACGGCCACTTCAGGGCTGATTACGCACCAGGGGTCGAAGAGTTCGCGCAGTCCCGGTGAATTCGGGCGAGTTCCCGCGGTCCGGAGGGCATCGTCACGACGAAGCAGCGGGCGGGGCAACGGGCCGCGCACCGTCGATTCCAGAGCAGTGCGGACACTCGCGGAGATCGCGACGGGCATCGCAACCGTCGGCGATATCGCGGATCAGCCGGGCGAAACGCTGCGGTTCGGCCAGCGGTAGGTAATGCCCGGCCCGGGGCACCACGAGCAGCCTTGCCCGGGGCGATGCCGCGATGAAACGCTGTTCGTGGCCGCGGAAATGGTCGCGGCTTCCGTTGATCAGCCAGACGGGGCCGGAGTATCGACGGAGTTCGCCGAGCGGATCGAAATCCGCTGCGGCCTTGGCGATATCGGGGATCACCTCGGTGGCGATACCGCCCGCCGCGACGGCGGCGGCGACCTGCGCGGGAAGGGTGGCGTCGAAGAGCCGGCGACTGAGCCGCTCCCCTCCGTCGCGCTGGGTCGACAGGACCAGATGGGCGATCCGGAAGGGAATCGTCAGGGCACTGTTCGGGATACGTGTCGATCCGGCGGCCACCAGACCGGCAACACGTTCGCCGAGTTCGGCGGACGCCGCGATGGCGACGTGCCCGCCCAGTGAGTGACCGACGACCAGGGCACGACCGCCGACACCGTCGATCGCCGCGCGGACGGTGTCGATCGCCGCGGGCATCGTGAAACGTTCCCCGCGACGTGCACCGTGCCCGGGAAGGTCCGGGGTGACCACCGGCCGCTCGATGCCGATATCGGCCTCGACGGAGACCCAGCATCGGCCACTGAGCCGGATGCCGTGCAGCAGAACCACGGGAAGAGCCATGAAGCCTCCAAATACAACGCAACGTTGCGTTGCACTGTAGCGAGCCCAATAAAACAACGCAACGTTGCGTTGTATTGTCGTTATATGGACGAGTCAGCCGATCCGAGCACAACCGCCCGGCCCCGGCGTGCCGCGGCGATCTTCGCGGCCACCCTCGAACTCCTCGCCACCGCGGGCTACGAGGGCCTGACCATGGAATCTGTCGCGCTGCGCGCCGGTGTCAACAAAACGACCCTCTACCGCTGGTGGAAATCGAAGGACGAGGTGCTCGCCGCCGCGCTGACCGGGTCGGATCTGCTCACCTTCCCGGTGCCCGACACCGGGAGCCTGCGCGGCGACCTCGTCGAAACGACCCGCAGCATCCACGCCCTGCTCACCGACCCCGCGACCGCCCCCATCGCGACCGCCGTCCTGGCGGCCTCCCCCGGCCGGCCGTCGCTGGCGGCGGTCGGCCGCATGTTCTTCGCCGACCGCGCCGCCCGCGAGCACCCGATTTTTCGCCGGGCGGTCGAACGCGGCGAACTCGACGACGAGACCGATCCCCGCCTGGTCATGGACATGCTCGCGGGAGCGATCTGGTTCCGCCTGTTCCTGCGCGCCGAACCGGTCGAGCCGACCGATATCGACTCGGCTGTCGATATGGTGCTCGGCGGTATCGCCGCACAGCGGCGCGGACCGGCCGGCGGCCGTGCCCGATCCGGTGCGCGGCGTTCCGCCGGCTGAGCCGGCCCGGGGCGCGAATGCTTTCCCTGGCTGCTACCCCCGCAGGTTGCGGTCGAACAGGGCCAGCAGTTCGCGATAGTGGCGTTCGGCGAACTCGGCGTCGTAGGCGGCGGTATCCGCCTGGGTGTAGCCATGTTTCGCGTCCGCGTAGACCTCGGTGTGGTGGCGCGCGCCGGCCGCCTCGACTGCCTTGTCGAATTGAGCGAAATGGTCGGGCGCCTTCTGCAGATCTTCGCCGGCGTGCGCGAAATACAGTTCTCCCGTGATCTTTCCGACGAGCAGATGCGGACTGTCCGCGCTATCGGTGACCAGCGGACCGCCGTGGAATCCGGCCACCGCCGCGACCCGGTCGGGGAACGCGGCCGCGACCAGCACCGCGAGTCGCGCACCCATGCAGTAGCCGGTGACACCGACCTTTCCCGCGGCGACCTGCGGCGCTGCGGCCAGCCATGCGAGGTAGGCGGCGGCATCGGACCGCAGCAGCTCGGGGGTCAGCGCGCGGATCATCGGGAAGAGTTGCTGGAAGATCTCCGGCCGCGCCTCCGGGTCGATGAAATCCGGTAGCTCGATCACCGGAGCGGGACCGTGCCGGTAGAAGGCGTTCGGCAGCAGGACGGTGTAGCCGTGCGCGGCAATACGGTCGGCCATGGCTCGCAGGCTGGGCCGCAGACCGAAACCGTCCTGGATCAGCAGCACTCCCGGATGGGCGGCCCCGTCGTCGGGATGGGTGACGTACGCGTCGGCGACACCGTCGGGGGTCCGGATGTCGACCGACATACCGTGGACTTCGGTCATGGTGAAACCTCCTGGTGTCGAACGATCTCGAACATACCGGGTTCGGCTCGGCCGGTTCGATCCGGCGTCGGGCCTCCTGATCGTCGTTGGGCGCGGGCACTGTTATTCCGCGCCGGCAGGGTTCGTCGACTCCCCGGCGTCACTTCAGGCCTCTCCGCCTTCCTCCTCGTCGAACCGTGTGCGGGCACGTTCGACCTCGGGCAGTGTGCCGGTGGCCCAGTGCAGGAGTGCGTCGATGAGGTCCTGCAGCGACCGGCCGAGCGGCGTCAACCGGTACTCGACAGCGATGGGCCGGGTACTGGTGACGATCCGATCGACCATTCCGTTGCGTTCCAGTCGCCGCAGTGCGGCGGTGAGTGATTTCTGCGTCACCACCGGGATGGCCCGGCGGAGGTCGTTGAAGCGCAGCGGCCCGTGCTCGCACAGCGCGTCGAGCACCTGCAGCGACCATTTGTCGAGGACCTGATCGAGCAGTTCGCGGTGGGCCTGCGCGAGTTGCGGGCTGCCCGGGGGCAGTGGCGCGGTTTCCGGCATGACACCTAGTCTCGTTGAAGTTCCCTTCGGACACCAGGTACATATCGGATACCTAGTTCGATCAGCGAAAGGGATATTCATGGCAGTCCAGCTGCTCACACCCGAAGGCATGTTCGCCCCCGTGCCCTACCACCATGTCGCGATCGGCTCGGGCGCCCGCCAGATACATGTGGCCGGCCAGATCGCGCGCGACGCCGCCGGCAATCCCGTCGCGACGGGTGACCTCGCCGGTCAGGTCGCACACGCCCTGCGCAATACGGCACGCGGGCTGGCGGGAGCGGGGGCGAGTTTCGCCGATGTCGTCCGGCTGCGCTTCTTCGTCACGCACTGGACCCCGGACAAGTACGACGACTTCGTCGCGGGGATCGAGCGCGTCGTCGAGGAACTCGGAATACCCCAACCGTTGCCGCCCTTGTCGGCGATAGGTGTCGACTACCTGTTCGAGCCCGATGTGCTGGTCGAGGTGGAGGCGTACGCCGTGCTGGACTGAGTGGTGGCAGGAGCGCGCGAGAAGCGTCCCCCGAAGGCTACGCGTGCAGAGTGGGACGGTAGATGAGCTCTTGGATATTGCCGTCTAGCGTCCGGCTCTCGATCAGCTCCAGATCGAAATCGGCCGCGCCGCCGAAGATCGGCTCCGTGCCGGTCCGCCCGGTGATCACCGGGAAGATCGTCACCTGCACCCGGTCGACCAGACCGGCGGCCAGCAGCGCCCAGTTCATCGACAGGCTTCCGTGTGACCGCAACGGCACCTCGGACTCCTCTTTGAGCCGGGCGACGATATCGAC
Source organism: Nocardia rhamnosiphila NBRC 108938 (assembly GCF_000720425.1). Lineage (GTDB taxonomy): Bacteria > Actinomycetota > Actinomycetes > Mycobacteriales > Mycobacteriaceae > Nocardia > Nocardia rhamnosiphila. Next base: position 691,510 of record NZ_JOAJ01000003.1, read on the forward strand.
GGCGTCCCCGCCCGCGACGGTCGCTTCCGGCCAGTCGAGCGGCCCTGCCAGAGTGCTCGACACCACCGTCGCGGGCAGGTTCCACATCCGGGTGACCCAGGGGTCACCCACCCCGGACTCTTCGTGGCTCGCGCCCAGCATCTCCACGAACTGCCGAAAGGTATTGGCGCCGAATATCATCCGCTGCTCGGTGCCGAACAGTTCGAATCGGTGGTCGAGCAGTTCGGGGCCCTGTTTACCCCAGTAGCCACCCCAGTCGCCGCCTTCTCCGTAGGAGCCGTAGCCGTCGAGGCTGGAGAAGACGTCGAAGGTATAGGTGGCGGTCATGATGCTCTCCTCGGATGCGGTGATCGGGCACGTACGGGTACAGACCCGGGAGCACGACGAAACTCATCGGAGTCGCGCTCCGGATACGGCCGAGGCGGTCACGCGAGCGCCGCATCGGCGCGGCCTGGGCATCGGACCGGCCTTCGCGCGATTCGCCTCGCGTCAGAGGCCACCGGGAACTCGGTGGGCAGTGCGCATAGCAGCCACCTGTCGGAGCAGCCGAAGCGCAGTGCGGAGGGCAGCGACTTGCCATAGGCACAGCCGGAGCGCGATAGCCGACCGGTGGGAGCAAGAACTCGCGGCCGTCGGGGAACCCGGGCAAGCCGGCTGACGATACGCAAAGGGGCCCTCCCGCGACAACATGCGGAAGGGCCCCTTTCGGCGCTGGATCGGCGAACCGCTCAGGCGGTTTCGGTGATCGGCCGGTCCACCCAGCTCATCAGGTCGCGCAGCTTCTTACCGGTGACCTCGATCGGGTGCTCGGCGTTCTGCTTGCGCAGGCCCTCGAGCTCCTTGTTGCCACCCTCGACATTGGCGACCAGCCGCTTGACGAAGGTGCCGTCCTGGATGTCCTTGAGGATGTCCTGCATCCGCTTCTTGGTGTCGGCGTCGATGACCCGCGGGCCCGACAGGTAGCCGCCGAATTCGGCGGTGTCGGAGACCGAGTAGTTCATCCGGGCGATACCGCCCTCGTACATCAGGTCGACGATCAGCTTCAGCTCGTGCAGCACCTCGAAGTAGGCCATCTCCGGGGCGTAGCCGGCCTCGACCATGACCTCGAAACCGGTCTTGACCAGTTCCTCGGTGCCGCCGCACAGCACGGCCTGCTCACCGAAGAGGTCGGTTTCGGTCTCTTCCTTGAAGGTGGTCTTGATGACGCCGGCGCGGGTGCCGCCGATGCCCTTGGCGTAGGACAGCGCCAGCGCCTGGCCCTCGCCCTTCGGGTCCTGGTCGATGGCGATCAGGGCGGGAACACCCTTGCCGTCGACGAACTGGCGGCGCACCAGGTGGCCGGGGCCCTTGGGGGCGACCATGCCGACGGTGATCTCGGCGGCCGGCTTGATCAGGCCGAAGTGGATATTGAGGCCGTGGCCGAAGAAGAGGGCGTCGCCGTCCTTCAGGTTGGGCTCGATGTCATTGGTGAAGATCGACGCCTGCGCGGTATCGGGGGCGAGCAGCATGATGACGTCGGCCCACTCCGAAACCTCGGCGGGAGTGCCGACGGTCAGCCCGGCCTCTTCGGCCTTGGCCCGCGACTTGGAGCCTTCCTTGAGGCCGATGCGGACCTCGACGCCGGAGTCGCGCAGGCTCAGCGAATGCGCGTGCCCCTGGCTGCCGTAACCGATCACCGCGACCTTACGGCCCTGGATGATCGACAGGTCGGCATCGTCGTCGTAGAACATCTCGACTGCCACTTGGTGGTATCCCTTCTGACTTATTCGAACCCGCGCAACGCGGGAAACGGTAAACGAGGCACGTAACGTGGCCGGGCGCGGGGTGCGCCCGGCCACGGGTTAGCGGGTGGCGGTGATCGACTTGGGTCCGCGGCCCACGGCCACCACCCCGGATTGCACGATCTCCCGGATGCCGTACGGCTCGAGCATGCGCAGCAGCGCGTCGAGCTTGGACCGGGTGCCGGTCGCCTCGACGGTGAGCGCGTCGGGCGAGACGTCGATGACCTTGGCGCGGAACAGGTTGACCGATTCGATCACCTGGGTGCGCACGCTGGCGTCGGCACGGACCTTCACCAGGATCAGCTCGCGGGCCACGGAGGTCTCCGGGTCCTGTTCGACGATCTTGATCACATTCACCAGCTTGTTGAGCTGTTTGGTGACCTGCTCCAGCGGCAGATCGTCCACGGTGACCACAATGGTCATCCGGGAGATCTCCTTGACCTCGGTCGCACCGACGGCCAGCGATTCGATATTGAATCCGCGCCGGGAGAACAGACTGGCCACCCGGGCCAGCACGCCCGGCTTGTCCTCGACCAGGACGCTGAGGGTGTGGGTGGTGCTCATGACGGGTTCCCCTCGGTCTCGGCCTGCTCGCGGTTCATGGCCTCGTGGATGATGGCGGGTTCGGCGGCCGCCTCGTCCTCGTCGAACAGCGGGCGGATACCGCGCGCGGCCATGATCTCGTCGTTGCTGGTGCCGGCGGCGACCATCGGCCACACCTGGGCGTCCTTGCCGACGATGAAGTCGATCACCACGGGACGGTCGTTGATCGACTGGGCCTCGCGGATCGCGGCCTCGACATCCTCTTCCTTCTCCACCCGGATGCCGTGGCAGCCCAAGGCCTCGGCGAGCTTCACGAAATCGGGGATGCGCAGACCGTGGGTCTTGAGGTCGGTATTGGAGTAGCGCTGGTCGTAGAACAGGGTCTGCCACTGGCGGACCATGCCCAGGTTGCCGTTGTTGATCAGCGCGACCTTGATCGGCACACCCTCCACCGCGCAGGTGGCGAGTTCCTGATTGGTCATCTGGAAGCAGCCGTCACCGTCGACCGCCCACACCTCACGGTCGGGCTGACCCATCTTGGCGCCCATCGCGGCCGGGACCGCGTATCCCATGGTTCCGGCGCCGCCGGAGTTCAGCCAGGTCCGCGGCTTCTCGTACTTGATGAACTGGGCGGCCCACATCTGGTGCTGGCCGACACCCGCGCAGTAGATGGCGTCGGGACCGGCCAGGCGGCCCAGGGTCTCGATGACGTATTCCGGCGACACCGATCCGTCCGACGGCTTGCTCCAGCCGAGCGGGTAGGAGTCGCGGATGCCGTCGAGGTAGGCCCGCCAGGCGGTCAGGTCGAGTTCGAAACCGGCCGGGTCGGCGCGCAGGGTCTCGATGAGTTCGGTGATCACCTCGCGGCAGTCGCCGACGATCGGCACATCCGCGTGCCGGTTCTTACCGATCTCGGCCGGATCGATATCGGCGTGGATGACCTTGGCCCCCGGGGCGAAGGAATCCAGCTGCCCGGTGACGCGGTCGTCGAAGCGGGCGCCGAGGGTGACCAGCAGATCGGATTTCTGCAGGGCGGCCACCGCGGCCACGGTGCCGTGCATTCCCGGCATACCCATATTGAGTTCGTGGCTGTCGGGGAACGCGCCGCGCGCCATCAGGGTGGTGACCACCGGGATACCGGTGAGCTCGGCGAGCTCCAGCAGTTCGGCCGACGCCTCGGACTTGATCACACCACCGCCGACGTACAGCACCGGCTGACGCGACTCGGCGATCAGCCGGGCGGCCTCGCGCACCTGCTTACCGTGCGGTTTGGTGACCGGACGGTAGCCGGGCAGCCGCATCTCCGGCGGCCAGCCGAAGGTGGTCTGCTCCTGCAGCACATCCTTGGGGATGTCCACCAGCACCACCCCGGGCCGTCCGCTCGACGCCAGGTAGAAGGCCTCGGCGAGGATCCGCGGGATATCGGCGCCCTCTTTGATCAGGAAGTTGTGTTTGGTGATCGGCATGGTGATGCCGGAGATATCGGCTTCTTGGAAGGCATCGGTGCCGATCAGGCTACGGCCGACCTGACCGGTGATCGCGACCATCGGCACCGAGTCCATCTGGGCGTCCGCGATCGGGGTCACCAGATTGGTCGCGCCGGGACCGGAGGTCGCCATACACACACCGACCTTGCCGGTGGCCTGGGCGTATCCGGTGGCCGCGTGACCCGCGCCCTGCTCGTGCCGCACGAGCACATGGCGCACCTTGGTCGAATCGAAGAGCGGATCGTAAACAGGAAGGACAGCACCGCCCGGAATACCGAATACCGTGTCGACACCGAGCTCCTCGAGGGAGCGGACGACGGACTGCGCGCCGGTGACCCGCTCGGGCGGGACCTGGCGGCGGTTCGCCTGGGTGGTCGGAGCGCCGGCCGGAGCCGACGGGTTCGAAGGCGCGGGCCTGCGGGCCGCGGGCCCGGGCCGGGTAGTTGGTGCGCTCACCGTCTTGGTTCCTTACTGCTTGTCGTTCACTGGTCCCGACATAAAAAAGCCCTCGACAGCCGGCGGCTGTTCGAGGGTGGCGCGTCGCAGTGCGAGCTGACGTATTCGACTCCGGATCGTCTGGCTCAGCGCTGGACGCGCCGGCCGATTACGAGCATCTCGTTTCGATTCACGCGCATGACGGTATGTGTGCGTGTGGTGCGGAGTCAAACAGCTGACCGCTGACTTCCCATTATGTGGGAAGGTAGCGGGTGCTCACGCCGGTCCACCATGATGCGAGGATGGTGAGGTGTCATCACCGCATCAGTCCGTGCCACCTCCTGAATCGTCCCACAACCCCGCCGCCGCGGAGGTAACGGGTGGGGATACGGCGCCGCCCGGACCGCGGCGTGTGATCCGCACGACAGGTCTGTCCTACCTCGGCGTGTTCATTCTCGCGATGTGCGTGTTCTTCCCCATCGTCGGCTGGCCGGCCGGGCTGTTCTGGCTCGCGTTGATCCCCCTTGCCGTGCTCGTCTGGATCGTGCGGACACAGACGACGGTCTCGCCGGCCGGACTGGACCTGCGGTCGGTCTTCTCCTCCCGGCACATCGACTGGGCACAGGTGAAAGGACTGAGCATCCCCAAACGGGGGTTCGTCCGCGTCCATCTGGACGACGACAGCGAGGTACCGCTGCCGGCGGTGAGCTACGACCGGCTGCGTGACCTGGTGGACGCCTCCGGCGGGCGCATCCCGGACCCGTTCGCGGTCCCCGGCCCCGCCCCGGCCGACGCCGACGCTTCCGCCACCGACGCGGGCGCATCCGATGACAGCGCGTCCGGCACCGAGGCAGATCCCGCAGCCGCCGACCGGCCTTCGACCGCCGGCTCCGACACGCCGCGTGGCGCCTCCCCCACCCCCGGGGCTGCCGATACCGACCCCGGGCCCGCTCCCGAACGGGAGTAGCCTGGAAAATCGCCGATCGCACCCGACCGCGGTCCCCGCGCCGGGCGATACGGCGCTGTCGCAACTTTCAGCCCCGCGACCCGACCGAGGACACTCATGCCACCGCTTCGTTCCCGAACAACCACCATCGGCCGTAATGCCGCCGGCGCCCGCGCCCTGTGGCGGGCCACCGGTATGACCGATTCCGATTTCGGTAAGCCGATCGTCGCCATCGCCAACTCCTACACCCAGTTCGTGCCCGGGCACGTACATCTCAAGGACGTCGGTGAGATCGTGGCCGGCGCGGTGCGGGAAGCGGGCGGGGTACCGCGGGAGTTCCACACCATCGCGGTGGACGACGGAATCGCCATGGGCCACGGCGGCATGCTCTATTCGCTGCCCAGCCGGGAGATCATCGCCGATTCGGTGGAGTACATGGTGAACGCGCACACCGCCGACGCGCTGGTGTGCATCTCCAACTGCGACAAGATCACCCCGGGCATGCTGAACGCCGCCATGCGGTTGAACATCCCGACCGTCTTCGTCTCCGGCGGGCCGATGGAGGCCGGTAAGGCCGTGGTCGTGGGCGGGGTCGCGCAGGCCCCGACCGACCTCATCACCGCGATCTCGGCCAGCGCGAATTCCGCCGTGACCGATGAAGGATTGAGCGAGGTCGAGCGCAGCGCCTGTCCGACCTGCGGTTCCTGCTCCGGCATGTTCACCGCCAACTCGATGAACTGCCTCACCGAGGCCCTGGGCCTCGCGCTGCCGGGCAACGGGTCGACGCTGGCCACCCATGCCGCGCGCCGTGCCCTGTTCGAGCGTGCGGGCACGATCGTCGTCGATATCGCGACCCGCTGGTACCGCGACGACGACGCGTCGGTGCTGCCGCGCAATGTCGCGAACGAGAAGGCCTTCCGCAACGCCATGGCCCTGGACGTGGCGATGGGCGGGTCCACCAATACCGTCCTGCACACGCTGGCCGCGGCGCAGGAAGGCGAGATCGATTTCGATCTGCACACCATCGAAACCATCAGCCGCAAGGTGCCGACCCTGTCCAAGGTCTCACCGAACTCGGACTATCACATGGAGGACGTCCACCGGGCCGGCGGTATCCCCGCCATCCTCGGTGAGCTGCGCCGGGCCGGTCTGCTGGAAACCGATGTGACCACCGTGCACAGCGCGTCGGTGGACGAATGGCTCGACACCTGGGACATCCGTTCCGGCAAGGCATCCGAGGAAGCGCTGGAACTCTTCCACGCGGCGCCGGGCGGGGTGCGCACCACCGAACCCTTCTCGACCGAGAACCGCTGGTCGTCGCTGGACACCGATGCCGCGGGCGGCTGCATCCGCGATATCGAACACGCCTACACCGCCGAAGGTGGGCTGGTCGTGTTGCGCGGCAATATCGCGGTCGACGGCGCGGTGCTCAAAACCGCCGGTATCGACGAGGAACTGTTCTCCTTCGAGGGCCCCGCCGTGGTGGTGGAGTCCCAGGAGGAAGCCGTCTCGGTGATCCTGGGCAAGAAGATCCGGCCCGGTGATGTGCTCGTGGTTCGGTACGAGGGTCCGGCCGGCGGGCCGGGGATGCAGGAGATGCTGCATCCGACCGCCTTCCTCAAGGGCGCGGGCCTGGGCAAACAGTGCGCTCTGATCACCGACGGCCGGTTCTCCGGCGGCACCTCGGGCCTGTCGATCGGCCATATCTCGCCGGAGGCGGCCAGCGGCGGTGTGATCGGCCTGGTCGAGAACGGCGACCGGATCCGCATCAATGTCGCGACCCGCACCCTGGAAGTCCTCGTCGACGAGGCGGCGCTGGCCGAACGCCGGGCCAAGATGGAAGCCCGCGAGCGGCCGTGGCAGCCGCAGAACCGGGAACGGCCGGTCACCACCGCGCTGCGCGCCTATGCCGCGCTGGCGACCTCCGCCGACAAGGGCGCGGTCCGGCACGTGCCCTGATCCGTCCCTGCAGCGACGAAAAGGCGCTCCCGCGGATCCGCGGGAGCGCCTTTACGTCTCGCTATGTCAGTCGAAGGGACCGATACCGGTGAGCGGGTTGCCGTTCTGGAGCCACCAGTAGGTGAGCACCGCGGCGGCGACCGCCAGGACGAAGACCACGCACGATCCCGCCCCCGGCCGGACCGCCCAGCCCCGTCCGCGGTCGAGCGACCAGCGTCCGGGCCCGGTGAAGATGAGGGCGGCCGCGGCGCCGGCGAGGATACTCTCCATCTCGACCGCGCCCGGGCCGGCCTTGTACTGGAACCCGGGATACATCCCCTGCTTCCAGAACCAGGCGTCCAGGATCACCGCCAGCACCGCGCCCGCGGCCAGCGGGGTGGCCAGACCCAGGATCAGCAGCGCCCCGCCGCCCACCTCGCCGGCGGTCACCATGGCGGCGGCCAGCGAGGGATGTTGCCAGCCGCTGCTCTCCATCATGGTTTTGGTGCCGTCCAGACCGGGGCCGTGGAACCAGCCCGTCAGTTTCTGGAGGCCGTGGTAGAGGAAGGTGGCTCCCACGACCAGTCGCAGAATGAAGAGCCCGAAGTCGAGGGTGCCGCGGCGGAAATCGCCGTTGCGACGGCGCAGGCCCCCGTTGGGCTGATTACCGGCCGGCGGAATGCTCGCGTAGTCGTAGGTGTCGTCGCGGCCCCCGGCACCGCCGGGGCCGGCGGGACCCGGCGTATCGGCGGGTGTGCCACCGGTGGTCGCCGATGCGTTCACCGGAATCTCCTTCGTCATGGCCACTGGGGGGAACTGGCCGGTCGGGGAATCGTAGGGACTCCCGACCCCGCCCGCGGTGGTCGATACCGCGCGCTGCTCTCCGGTAGACAGATTCCCGGGCCCCGCGGCCTCGGAGGACGCGGACCCGTTTCTCGCCTTGGCACTCACTCCTCAACAGTAAGCCGACCGACCGCCCGGCACCGGCTGAATCGGCGGCGTGTCCGAGCCACGCACCGGCCCCGTGTCACAGGGCGGACGAACCGCTCCAGGTGGACGCTTCTCGCCGCGGCGGGGCCTTCGGGGCACGGGCGGCGTCGTTTCCACTACGTTGGGAGATTATGAGGTCGGTTGGCGCGCGGCGCGTGACGGTGGGGCTGGTACTCGGAGCGTTGGTGCTCAGTGGATGCGCCCGATTCGACGATTCCGCATCCAGTCCGTTCACCCCCGAACCGACGCTGGAGGGCGCGGAACTCGAGCCGAAGAAACCCGAGCAGTCCGAGAGTTCCACCACCCGGCCCAGCGGTCCGTGTATCGACCCGGACCCGGCCGTGGTGGTGAGCTGCCTCGACACCACCGGCGGACTGGTCGAGATGGGCGGGTACGCGCTGGTGGCCGAACGCCGTACCGGCCGGATCCTGCAGGTGGCACCGGAACAGCAGCCGATCGAAGTGGCCCGGGTCGACGTCGACCCCGCGGGCGACGGCGGGTTGAGCGATATCGCGATCTCCCCCACCTATGCCGAAGACGGGTTGATCTACGCCTATGTCACCACGCCCAGCGACAACCGGGTGGTGCGCTTCGCCGAAGGCGGGCCGGCGAAACCGGTATTGACGGGAATCCCCAAGGGCGCCACCGGTAATCGCGGTGCGATCGAATGGTCGAAACCCGATCAGATGCTGGTGCTCACCGGCGACACCGGCGATCCCGCCGCGGCCGCCGATCCCGGGAGCCGGGCCGGAAAACTGCTGCGGGTGAACAATCCGAGCTCCAGCGGGGAGGCCCCCACCGAGGTCGCGGTCGCCGGAATCGGCTCGGCCGGCGATATCTGCCTCGGCGGTGACCAGATCTGGATCACCGACCGCACCCCCACCATGGACCGGCTCCAGCGGATCGGCCCCGACGGTGTGGTCACCACCGCTTGGACCTGGCCCGACCGGCCGGGTGTGGCCGGGTGCGCGGTGACGCCCGAGGGCGTCGCGATCTCGCTGACCGACGCGAAAGCGCTCGCCATGGCCGCGCCGGACCCCAAAACCTTCGCGGTCACGGCACCCCCGAGCGTTTTCGTCGCCAACAAATACGGCCGCCTGCTCGGCGCGTCCCCGGCGATGGACGGGACGATCTGGGTGTCGACGGCGAACAAATCCGACGGCGGCGAGCCGACACCGAACGACGACCGGGTCGTGCGTATCCCGCCGCCGTCCGCCGGTGGGGGCGGACCGGACTAGAAAGAGCGAACATCCATCGGGTCAAGAGTGGGCGAAGGGCCCCGGCTCGATGAATACCCGCTCGGCGAATCGTTCGCCGATGAGGAGATGTGTGGCGGCATCGGGATGCAGCCGATCGGGGAGCGGTCGCTCGGCGAAATCCGCTGTGCCGTAGAGGTCCGGTCCGTCGAGGTAATGCAGGTTCGGATCCTCGACGGCCCGCTGTTCCACGATGCGTGCGAGTTCGGTACGCATCCGGGTCAGCGTCAGCCGGGTGGGATCGTCCGGGTCACCGTCGGCGCGGAAGACCACGCTGCCGTCGACGATTTCCGGGGCGCAGGGACCGGGGGTGTGCTCGTGGATGGGGCACAGGATCGCGGACACGACCAGCAGTGGCGTAGTGGGGTGACCGTCGCGGACGGTGTCGAGGAAACCGTGCACTGCGGAGGTGAACGCGCGCGACCGCATCGCGTCGGCGTTGACCAGGTTGATGCCGATCTCCAGGCTGATCATATCGGCCGGGACGTCGCGGATGGTGCGGGCGGCGAACTGGTCGAGCAGGGCGTTGCCGCGGAGACCGAGGTTGAGCACGTCCACGCCGGCGGCGCGGGCGGCGGTGGCGACCCAGGTCGCGGTGGGTCGTTCGGCATTGGAGCCGTGGCTGATCGAGCTGCCGTAGTGCACCCAGGCGCGGTCGGGTGCCGGTGCGGGCTCGATCGGTGCGTCGGTGCGCAGCGCGATCAGTTCGAGGGACTCGGTGTGCGGTAACCAGATCTCGACGGTCTTGGGCACCGCGGGCAGATCGGCGAAACGCACCGTGCCCGCCGGTCCGTGTGCGGTATCGATGGCTCCGCTGGTGGCGTCGATCCGGTGCACGATGCCGGTGGGAATGCTCGCCGCGCCGGACAGTCGGCCGTCCACCAGGATCTCGAACACCCCTCGCGGCAGCGCGAGCCCATTGGTGAATTCGACACGGGTGGGCAGTGCATCCAGTTCGACGACGGTGGCCCGGGTTCGGAACGCCACGCGCGCACCGGTGGGCTGGGCCTCGACCATCGTCAGGAAAGAGTCCTCGAATCGGCGGCGCGCGGCCGTGGGAAACCGGTGCGGCCGGACGCCGTGCGTGGTCGGCTCGAGCTCGAGCGCGCCGCGCACCAGGCGGTCGTCGACCTGGGTGATCATCAGCTCGCCACGATCGGGCACATTCATGCGGGTGAGCCTCTCATCGGCGGCCGGGCGCCGTCCACTGCATGCGACTGTGTCAGGGCACGTCGCGCACGGTGCCGGGAACGCCGCACAGCCGGGGGGACCCGAATGAGCTGGGCGGCGTCGCGCACTTCACCGTCGAGCTCGGTCGGCGCCGGCAATGCCGATACCGCGCCGCACGACACCGGACCGGCCCGCTCAAAGAGTTCTGGCCGCGACCGGCTGCCGGAGGATCGTGCGGAGTTTCTCGGGCGCCACCTTGCGGGCGTCACCGAGATAGATCTCGTGGTGCCGGCCGACCATCCGGAACCCGTTGTCCGGCACGAATTCGTCATGCATCCGTGCCAGCACCTCGGTCTCGCCGTCGTAGGAGCCGATGTGCAGCGTCTGCACACAGCGCCCCTCGGACAGGCCGTCCAGGCGTACATCGAGCAGACGCGCCGGTCGATTCTTCGCCGCGACCCCTTCGACGGCGGCCGCGAACAGGCCGGGTTCTATCCAGTCGGGGACCATGATCATCAACGTCCAGTCCCAGCGGGACTTGTCACGCGCGGCGGTGAAGGCATCCATATCGTCGGCCCACCACAAACCCTCCAGCGGCATGACGACATAGTCCCGTCCGAGCTCACGTTTGCTGGCGAACTTGAGTGCGTAGGCCAGGGGGTAGAGCGCCTCGGTCGCGTGCGCGAAGGCGGGGTCGGTATTGGGATCACCGTGACCGTCGATCATGAGGTACCGCAGATCGGGCACGTCCACCACCTCGAATCGACCCTGCCGGGCGCGATAGGCCGCGATCTCTTTTTTGAAGTCGACCTTGTCAGCCGTCTTGTTCACCATCGGATACCTGGACTCGCCGCGCGAGCCACGACCTCTCTGCCTCCAGGAGGCTCAGCGAATAGGAGAAAACCTCGCGCGCGGGGAGCGCGAGGGGGGATTGCGCGGACGCCGCCGCCTCGATCGCGGCGATACGTGCCCGTACCTGCCCGAGGCGTTCGGCCAGCGCCCGGGTGTATTCCGGCTCGGTGAGCAGCGGCAGATTCGAGACACCCACGAGAAAGGGGTTCGATACCGGATGCGGTTCCGCGACGAGCGCGAGCACCGCGCGGGTGGCCACCTCCCGCCCCGCCGCGGTGGCGTGGAAGACACGCCGGCCCTTCGCGGCGGCCGGAACCTCGGGCGCGTGCAGGAACCCGCGTTTCTCCAGTTTGGTGAGCAGATAGTAGATCGAGGAGAACCCGATCTCGGTCCACTGCCGTATCCCCCGGCGCTCGATGACCTGCTCGAGGTCGTAGCCGTGCTGTGGGGACTCGATGATCAGACCGAGGATGACGAGTTCGGACGGTGTGAGCTCCACCTGCCCATTCTAGCACTAGAATACTTGGCGGAGCGTCCCCGGAGCGTCCCCGGAGCGTCCCCGGAGCGTCCCCGGAGCGTCCCCGGAGCGTCCCCGGAGCGTCCCCGGAGCGTCCCCGGAGCCACAACACGGAACCGGCCCGCCCCGCACGAGGCGGGACGAGCCGGTTCAGGAATTTCCGGGAAGCTATCCGCCGCAGGCGGCGAGGACCAGTTCGCGGACCCGGGCCGCATCGGCCTGCCCCCGCGTGGCCTTCATGACATCGCCGACGATCTTGCCCGCGGCCTGCACCTTGCCGGAGCGGATCTTGTCGGCGATATCGGGGTTGGCGGCCAGCGCCTTGTCGACCTCGGCCTGCAGCGCGCTGTCGTCGCTGACCATGCCCAGGCCCTTGCTCTCCACGATATGGGCCGGATCGCCTGCACCGTCGAGCACCAGGTCGACCACCTGTTTGGCGACCTTGTTGTTCACCGTCTTGGCCTCCACCAGACCGATCACCTCGGCCACCTGCGCGGGCGTGATCGGCAGGTCCTCGAGAGCGACATCGCGCTCGTTGGCCTTCTCGGTAAGGTAGGCGACCCACCAGGAACGCGCCTCCTTGGCGGGCGCGCCGGCATCGACCGTGGCAATGATCAGGTCCAGCGCACCGGCGTTCACCAGATCGCGCATCACCTCGTCGGAGACACCCCAATCCGACTGGATGCGCGCGCGGCGCAGCCACGGATATTCGGGAATGGTGCCGCGCAGCCCGTCCACCCAGGCCGTATCGGGCGCGACCGGCTCCAGATCGGGTTCGGGGAAATAGCGGTAGTCCTCGGCGGTCTCCTTGCGGCGGCCCGGGGAGGTGGAACCGTCGGCCTCGTGGAAGTGCCGGGTCTCCTGGATCACCTCACCGCCGGTCGCCAGCACCGCACCCTGGCGGCGCATCTCGAACCGGACCGCGACCTCGACGCTCTTGAGCGAGTTCACGTTCTTGGTCTCGGTGCGGGTGCCGAAGACCTCGGCGCCGACCGGCATGAGCGAGACATTGGCGTCGCAGCGCAGCGAACCGTGTTCCATCCGGACATCGGAGACGTCCAGGGATTTCAGCAGATCGCGCAGGGCGGTGACATACGCGCGCGCGACCTCTGGCGCGCGATCGCCGGCGCCGGTGACGGGTTTGGTGACGATCTCGATCAGGGGCACCCCGGCCCGGTTGTAGTCGAGCAGGGAATGACTCGCCCCATGGATACGCCCGGTCGCACCGCCGACGTGCACCGATTTACCGGTGTCCTCCTCCATGTGCGCGCGCTCGATCTCCACCCGGAAGGTGGTGCCGTCGTCGAGCGGGACTTCGAGATAGCCGTCGGTGGCGATGGGTTCGTCGTACTGGCTGATCTGGTAGTTCTTCGGCTGGTCGGGGTAGAAGTAGTTCTTGCGCGCGAACCGGCCCCACGGGGTGATCGAACAGTTGAGCGCCAGACCGATCCGCACCGCCGACTCCACGGCCGCCTGGTTGACCACCGGCAGCGAACCGGGCAGGCCCAGGCACACCGGGCAGACCTGGGTGTTGGGGTCGGCGCCGAAGGTGGTCGGGCAACCGCAGAACATCTTGGTGGCGGTATTCAACTCGACATGGACCTCCATGCCGAGCACCGGCTCGTACCGGGTGACGACCTCGGCGTAGTCCATGAGTTCGACGGTGGGTGCGCTCATGGCCCACAGTCTATGCAAGCAGGTGCGGCCCTTCGGTGGGCGGTCAGTCCCCCCGGACCCGGACGCCGAGCCAGCCGGTGACCGTATCGAGCGCCGCCGGATCGATGGTCGTCTCGATGGACTCGTACTCGGTGGGCAGGCCGGTCCCGGCGGGCTGCATCAGATGGTTGAGACCGTCCAGCACCGTGACGGTGGCATCCGGGCCGGCACCCAGCAGATCACGCATGGGCTGCGCGTTCTGCGCCGGCGGAACCTGCACATCCTTGGACCCGAAGAACGCCAGCACCGGCATCCGCAGCGCGGACAGCGCGGGAGCCGGATCGTGGGAGACCAGCGCGGCCATATACGGGGTGTTCTCCCCGGTGAGGGCCTCGGAGATCGCGCGCAGATCCTTGGGCAGCGTGCGGTTATAGGTTTCCGACAGCCGCGCCGCCCTGGTGAGTAGACCGGCCCGCAGCGCCGCCGTCCAGTCCCGCAGGAAGGCGAGATGGGTGTCCAGTTGCTCGGGGGTGGCGCCGGCCTCGGTGAAGGTCCGGCGGCCCTGGGCCAGGACGATATCGGTGCCCGGGACGGCGGGTGCGGCCATCAGGATCGTGAACGCGATGGCGTTTTCGGGCCGTGCGGCGACGAGCGGCGCCAGATAACCGCCCTCGGAGTGCCCGAGCAGCCCGATACGACCGGAGTCGATCTCCGGGCGCTCGTGCAGGAAACGCAGGCCGGCCTCGACATCACCGGTCAGGTCGGCGTAATTGGCCTGGTTCAGGTTGCCGCCGGTACCGCCGACCCCGCGATCGTCGGTGCGCAGCACCGCGTACCCCGCGCGGGTGAGGGTATCGGCGAGCAGGAGGAAGGGTTGATGTCCGGCGATCTCCTCATTGCGGTCCTGGGGTCCGCTGCCGCCGATGAGGACGACCGCCGGCAGCGGGCCGGGGGCCGCCGCGGGACGGGTCAGGGTGCCCGCGACGGTGATACCGCCGCTCGGATACGAAACATCCTCGGAGAGGTAGGGATACGGCGGCGCGGGTTGCTGGGGACGGGCCGGGGGCCCGACCGGCCGGCGGTTCAGCCGCAGCCCGAAACTGTGCCCGGCCTGGCGGAAGTCACCCACGATCGCATCGGCCGATTCGTCGAGCCGGCCCGCGAACCGCGCGTCGCCCGGCACATCAGGTACCCCGAATTCCACCCGCTCGGGTTCGGCCACGACCCCGGCCAGAGCACGGCCCGCGACCTTTTCGGCGGGGATATCGATCCGTCCGCTGTGCCGGCCGGTGAACTCGACCGCGACCACGACCGGCGCCCCGGGCACCTCGATGGCGCCGTGCCATTGCCCGCGCACCCGGTCGTCGACGGCGCCGCCCGGGCAACCGGCGAACACCGGGACGAGCATCGAGAGAACCGCAACCAGCAACACTCCCCTGCCATGGCGCATGGTGCGACTGTATCCCCGCGCCACGGCCGGACCGGGGCGAAGCACCGAGGTCGCACCGAGGTTTTCGGCCGGACCGCGGATTCCGGCCCCGCCGAGACGGCGCTCAGCCGAAGAAGGCCCGGGCTTCGTCGTAGCGGTCGGCCGGAACACGTTTGAGCTGTTTGGTCGCCTCGTGCAACGGCACCAGCCCGATCTCGGTACCCCGCAGGGCCACCATCTGACCGAAATGCCCGGCGTGCACGGCCTCGGCCGCGTGCAGGCCGAACCGGGTCGCCAGCACCCGGTCGTACGGGGACGGGCTGCCGCCGCGCTGCACGTGCCCGAGCACCGTGGTGCGGACCTCTTTGCCGATACGGCGTTCGATCTCCACCCCCAGCTGCTGCGCGACCCCGGTGAATCGTTCGTGCCCGAATTCGTCGATCCCACCCTCCCGCAGGGAGAACCCGGTATCGGGGGCGGGATGCGCGCCCTCGGCGACCACGCAGATGAAATGTTTGTCCCCGCGCTGGAAGCGGCTCTTGATGAGTGCGCACACCTCGGTCACGTCGAAGGGCTGTTCGGGGACCAGGGTCAGGTGGGCGCCCGCCGCCATACCGGCGTGCACGGCGATCCAGCCCGCATGCCGGCCCATGACCTCCACCAGCATCACCCGCTGATGGGATTCCGCGGTGGTGTGCAACCGGTCGATGGCCTCGGTGGCGATGGACAGGGCGGTGTCGTGGCCGAAGGTGACATCGGTGCAGTCGATATCGTTGTCGATGGTCTTCGGGACGCCGACGACCGGAACGCCTTCCTCGGACAGCCAGCTGGCGGCGGTCAGCGTGCCCTCCCCGCCGATCGGGATGAGCGCTTCGATGCCGTTGTCGTCGAGGGTCCGGCGGATCTGCCCCAGGCCCGCGCGCAGGATATCGGGGTTGGTACGCGCCGTACCGAGCATGGTGCCACCCTTGGCGAGCAGGCGGTCGGTGCGATCGTCGTTCTGAATTCGGATCTTGCGGTCCTCGAGTAATCCGCGCCAGCCGTCCTCGAAGCCCACGATCGCGTCACCGTAGCGGCCGTTCGCGGTGCGAACGACAGCGCGGATCACCGCGTTCAGTCCCGGGCAGTCCCCACCTCCGGTCAGGATTCCGATGCGCATGGCGCCCATCTTGCCCGCTGCGCGACACCTTTGCCGCGTCGGGCCCGTGAATGTCCGGTAACACCCGCGCACCGCGCGGGCCCGCCGGTCACCGGGCCGGGCAGGACCCGCCGGTGAACTCGCCCAGATGCTGTGAGATCAAGCCCGCCATCTCGTCGAGGAGATTCATCCCATCGGAGAAGGTGCCCGAATCCGGTTGCGCGGCAAGCGCTATCGCCACCGAACCGCCGCTGGCCGGTACCAGGCCGAACTGACGCACCAGGTAGGCGCCCTCGGTGTCCGGACCCCAGCCGCCCTTGAACTCGGCCGCATCGAACACCGATCCGAGACCCCACTGCTGGTTCGCGCTGACCGAACCCATCAACTGCACGACCTTGTCCGACCCCGGAAGGCAGGGCAGTTTCGAGGCGAACCGCACCTGATCGGCGAGCGACCATTCGGACTGGCCGAACGACGAGTACTCCGCGCGCTTCGGCTTCTCGGCCACGACGGTGACACTGTCCCCGCCCTCACGCAGCACGGCCTGCACCGATTGGGCGGCCTCGCGCGGGGTGCCCAGCGCGGACCACAGACTGTCCGCGGCGGTGTTGTCCGACGCGGTGATGGCGGCCGAGACAGCGTAGGACTGACCGCCGGGATTCTTCCGTTCCGCGGCCACCACCAGCGGGACCTTCATCGTCGACCATGCGGGACCGGTGGTCCACTTCCCCAGTCCGACGAACTGCGCCCCGCCCACCGGCATGATCGCCAGACCCAGCTTTCCTTTCGCCGACTGCTCGAGCACCGTGAAATCGGCGGCCAGCGTGCCCGGAATGGTGATCGAGACCTTGCCGCCCGGCGCTTCGGCCGCCGCCTGGGTGATCGAGGTGGTCAGTGGGCGTTTCTCGGGCTCCGATCCGCAGGACGACGCGAAGGCCGCGACGAGCAGGCAGACGGTGACCGCGAGCAGGCGGCGAACCGGTGGGAGTTCCCGTTTCTTATCGGCCGACACTTCTCTCCGCATGGCTCTTGCGATCTCCCACAGTCCCGATGATTCGTACCCGGTCGGAAAACCGTACTCCATCGGCGGCCCCGGCCCGGATCGGATGAGCCCGCCGAACCGGCGATCGAGTGCCCGGTTCCGTATCGACCGGCAGGTCAGTAGAGGTAGACGACGGCGTTGTTCCCGCCCCGGCAGGTGACCACACCGTCCGCGGCGACGCATTCCAGCGTGTAGGCCTGACCGGTCACCGGACTGGTGGCCTCGACGGAGACCGGATCGCCTTCGGCCGAGACGACGGTGGGATCGAGGTAGGCCTGCCGGACCGCCTCGGCGAATTCGCAACTGGTCACCGCGGTACCGGTTGCCGCCGAACCGTATTCGGAGCCGCCCGGTGCCGACCCCGAACAGGGCTGCGCACCCGTCGGCAGATCGGGCCGGCGCGTGGTGGTGGTCGCCGACGTGGTGGTGGTGGTGGTGCTTGTGCGCGCGGACGTGGTGGTGGAGGGTTCGGCGCTGTTACCGGCCGCGGAGGTCTGTTCGGGCGCCGAGGTGATGGCGGCGCCGGTCGTATCGGCGGCGCCGGTGGATTCCGGGCCGCCGGAGCCGCCGAGGAATTGGATACCGAGTACTGCGAGGATGACCACCACCGCGAACACCCCGACACCGGTCAGTATCGGAACGACCTTGGATCGTCCGCCGCCGGGAGCGGTATCGCGTACCTGCGCGTTCGCGGCGTAACTGTCGCGATAGCCGGCCTCGTAGGCGGCCGCGTAGGGGTCGGCCGGGGGTGGGCCGGGATCGTCGGCCCGGTAGCCGTAGTTGTCGTCCGGCGCCGGGGCGTCGTAGCGGCCGGTCGGTTCGGACGGCGGGTACTGCGGCCGGTAGGCGCGGCCCGCCTCCTCGGCGGAGTAAGCAGCCCCGACTGATCCACCGGCTGATAGGCCCCGGCCGCCTCCTCGGCGGAGTAAGCGAGTCCCGCGGGCGCCTCGTCCACCGGCTGATAGGCCCGGGTCGCCTCCTCGGCGGAATAGGCGAACCCCGAGGAAGCCTGATCCACCGGCTGATAGGCCCGGGTCGCCTCCTCGGCGGAATAGGCGAACCCCGAGGAAGCCTGATCCACCGGCTGATAGGCGCGAGTCGCCTCCTCGGCGGAATAGGCGAACCCCGAGGAAGCCTGATCCACCGGCTGATAGGCGCGAGTCGCCTCCTCGGCGGAATAGGCGAGCCCCGAGGAAGCCTGATCCACCGGCCGGTAGGCGCGCGTCGCGTCCTCGGCGGAGTAGGGCGCGGGCGCCTCGTCCACCGGTTGGAAGACACGGGTGGTCTCCTCGGCCCCCGGGAGCGGATAGCCGGGTTCGCCGTAGACGCGGGTCGCCTGGTCGTGCGGGTAGAAGTCCGCCACCGGCATACCCCCGGTCGCGGGCGCCGGATCCTCGTACTGTGACGGATCGGCGGCCGGATGCAACTGCTCGTTTTGGTAGAGGTGCGCGTCCGGGAACGGCCGGATACCGCCGGCCGGGGCCTCGGGGTCGTCGGCGGGGTCGTCGGCCGGTAGCGGCGTGAATTCGGTTTCGGTAGGCCGGAACGAGGTCGGGTCGCCGGGGATGATCGCGGGCAGTGTGGTGGCCGGGTCCGGCGCTCCCTCGTCACGCGGCATCCGGACCACCAGGGTGGGAATGCCACCGGTCGGTGGCGCGGACGGACTCGGCACATCGGGGGTAGCGGGAGATTCGCCAGGCAGCGGCTCCGGCCCGGCCGGATACGGGGCGCGCGCCGGGGAATTCAGCGCGGTACGGGCAGCTACAGCTAGTTCACCTGCGGTAGCGAAACGCTCGTTCGGGTCCTTGGCCATACCCCATGCGATCACATCATCGAGACCGGCCGGTAATCCGGTTCGCTGCACGCTTGCTCGTGGGGGCGGGTCGGTGAGATGCGAGCGGATCAACACGCCCACACTGGTCGTCGGGAACGGCGTCGCCCCGGTCAGGCATTCGTGCAGCACACAGGCGAGGGAATAGATATCGGCACGCGCGGTCACCGGGCCGCTGTCGAACCGCTCCGGCGCCATATAGGTATAGGAACCGATCGCCACACCCGCCTGGGTCACCCCGGTATCGCTCTCGTGGCGGGCGATTCCGAAATCGGCCAGATAGGCGAAGTCGGCCGGGGTGACGAGAATATTCGCCGGTTTCACATCACGGTGCACCAGGCCGCCCTCGTGCGCGGCGTCCAGCGCGGCGGCGATCTGCTCGATCACACTCACCGCCCGCTGCGGGCTCAGCGGCCCCTCGGCCTGCAACAGCGTCCGCAGGTCGGTGCCCTGCACGAGTCGCATATCGATGAACAGGCGGCCGTCGATAACACCCCAGTCGTGGATCGGGATGATGTGCGGTTCGGCGAGGCGGGCCGCGGCCTGCGATTCCCGGCGGAACCGGATCTGGTATTCGGGGTCGCCGGCGAGCGCGTCGGAGAGCAGCTTGAGCGCGACGACCCGCTCCTTCACGGTGTCGTAGGCCTCGTAGACCTCGCCCATTCCGCCTTTACCCAGCAATGAGCGCAGCTCGTAGGGACCGAACCACCGACCGACTTCGGAGCCAGGCGCCTGCACCCGTCCATCCTCTCCACACGCGGGCACCATCTCAACCGACCGCGGATCGCACCCGGGCTGCCCGTCAGACCCTGGATTGTCCAGGGGAGACCACACCGTGGTCAAACGCGTAGACGATGGCCGCCGCGCGGTCACGCACGCCCAGCTTCCCGAAGATATGACCCACATGGGATTTCACGGTCACCTCGGAGATTCCGAGCGCGTGGGCGATTTCACTGTTGGCCCGGCCGCGGCCGATCAGGGCCAGGACCTCGCGTTCCCGGGAGGTCAGCTCGACGGCCACGGCGGACGAGGCGGGGGCGGCGGCGGTACTGCGGTAGGCGGACAACACCCGCCCGGTGACGGCGGGGTCGAGCCAGGCGCCGCCGGCGGCGACGGTGCGGACGGCGCGGATCAGGTCCTCGGCGGGGGAATCCTTGAGCAGGAACCCGGCCGCGCCCGCACGCAGGGCACCGGACAGCAGCTGATCGTCGTCGAAGGTGGTGAGAACGAGAACCGGGGGTTCGGGAGCGCGGGCGCGCAGGATACGGGTGGCCTCGATACCGCCGACCCGTTTCATCCGCAGATCCATCAGCACGATATCGGGGCTGTGTGCGGCGACCGCCGCGAGCACCTCGTCACCGTCGGCGCATTCGCTGATCCGGAAACCGTCGCGCCGCCGCAGAATGCGCCGCAATCCACCGCGGACGAGTTCCTGATCATCGGCGATCAGCACCTCGACCACCTGCGGCTCGGTATCGGCCGACCTGGTCAACATTCCTCCCTCGGCGCAGGTTCATGCGGTCCGCGGACGCCACAGCGAAGGCGGAGGTATCGCCTCACAGTTCCTCCTTTTGAACAGGTTCGTGCGGACCGCAGCGAAGGCGAAGGTATCGCCTCATCGTGCCTCCCATGGGTTCGCGGTCGCCGCCGGCGGTGGATCCGCACTCGGCCGGCCGGCCGGTCGTCGTCGGTGCCGGGCCGCCGGACCCACGCGCCGGGCCGCGCGCGGTCGCCCTGACCGGCGCAGCCTCTCATGCCGGACGCGGTTCGTCGCCGCGGCCGGGACCCGGGTCGTGGTCGGCGATGATCTCCGAAATCGGACAGCGCAGCCGGTCCCGGCTCGGGGCCGCGGCGCTCGCGGGACGCTCGTCCAGCGGGAACTCCGCGCGTACGAGCCACCCGCCGGCCTCCGGACCGACCCTGATGCGACCGCCCAGCCCGTCGGACCGGTGCCGCATGCCGGCGACCCCGGTCCCCCGGCCGAGCTGTGGAGGCAGGCCGCGGGGGATCGTATTGTGCACGCGCACGACGGCCGAGCGGCCGTCCACGGCCACCTTCAGCTCGACGTCCGCGCCCGGGGCGTGTTTGGCGATATTGGCCAGCGATTCCTGACAGATTCGATAGAGCGCCAGCCCGACCGCCGCCGACACCCCGGATAGATCGCCGGTGAAACGCCGGTTCACCGTGAGGCCGGCGTTGACGAAGTCGTCGACGAGGGCGGGGATATCACCGGCGCCGGGTTCGACCCCGGCCGCCGAGGGCACCGAATCCAGCAGGCCGACCGTGCGCCGGATATCGGCCATGGCCTGGCGGCCCAGTCGTTCGGCGTCGACGAGGGCGTCGGCCGCCTCGTCCACATCGCGATCGGAGGTCAGTGCGTGCCGGGCGGCCGTCACGTGCAGCAGGGTCACGGTGAGCGAATGGGCGATGACATCGTGTACTTCGCGCGCGATCCGGTTGCGTTCGGCGGCCGCGGCCTGCGCGGCGCGCGCGCTCTGGTTCTCCCGTTCCTGGTACAGGAACAGGCGCTGATACTGCAGCATCACCCCCACCAGCCAGCCGAGCAGGATCCCGAGCGCATACATGGGGAAGCCGGTACGCAGCGAGTAGTTGCCCCACACTGCCTCCCCGATGAAGGCGAACGCGAGCAGTTCGGCCGCGGCGACCACCGCCAGCAGGACACTCAGCCGCTTCGGGGCGATCGCCGCGATCTCGGCGATACCGACCATCAGCACGAAGGGCGCGAAATCGGAGTCCACCGGCTGGACGAAGAACAGCGCCGCCGCGATCATCGTGGCGGCGAACAGGGGCAGCGGCCGCGGCACGATCCCGAACAGCACGTAGATCGGGCCGGAGGCGAACAACAGCACCAGCGCGATCACCGGCAGTGCGGTGGGGAAGTATTCGTGCCGCTGCAGGCAGGCCACCACGCCGATGACGAAGAACGCCAGATCGGTGAACAGCACGACCTTGGGCGGATAGTCGAAGGGCAGTTCGCGCAGCGGGTGCGGGGCCCCGGGGAGCAGTTTCGCCAGCAGAGCGTCCAGCCGGCGGCGGCCGCGGGCCCACCGTCCGGGCCTTACCGCCGCTTCCGCTTCCTCCGGGGCCCGGTCCGTCGTCGTGACCGGCGGTTCCGGGGCGTCCGGATCGGATCCGCCCATGGCGCCACCGCCCACCGGCCGCGCACGGTCCCCCGCGGCGGCAACCGGTGTGAGGCGGCTCTCACTCATCTGTCCAGGGTAAGCACCCCCGGGGCCGCTCGGCATCCTGCTACGGCCGGTTCCCGGCTCCGACCACGGTAGGACAGCGATTCACATCCACGGCACGACGATTTACCGGCGCCGGATTCCTAACGTGGAACACGAGGTCGCCGTACCACCGGGCCGGCGAAACCCGGCCCCCGACCGAAAGGGCTCGGATCATGTCTTGGGAAGATCAGCACCTGCGCACCGAGATCCTGCACACCGTCCTCGACCGCGCCGCCCACGATCCGGCGCGACCGGACCTCTTCGACGACATCCCGCACCTCGACCGCCTGTTCGGCGGGCCGCAGGGAGTACTTGCGGCGCTGCGCTATCGGTGGAACATCCATGTGGACGCCAAGCTGGAGCTGGACCCGGGCCGCTGCTGGACCACCGAAGAGGCCCGGCTCGAGCTGGCAACCGAACAACCCGTGCTCTACGCGGTGCTCGACGCGCGCACGGCGTCACCCGTGCCGGTGGCCTGATCGGGCCGCGCGGCGGCGCTCACAGCGGGGCGTCCGACCACCACCGGTCGATATCGCTGCGGGCTCCCGCACCCCAGTAGCGGACGAACAACAGCGAATTGCTTCGGGGCGAATCGGTTCTGGCGCCGAAACCGACCACCATATTCGCGGTGGACCGGCCCCGATCGCCGGGTTCCTCCCACAGATGCGCGGTATAGGGTTCCCCACTCTTGGCACCCGAGACCGAATCGTGGGGCGGCAGACTCTCGACCACCTCCATGGTGTCCTCGGCGTCCGGGTAGGTGATGATCGTGTAGTCGAGCCGGGTGGCCTCCAGCGAGCGCTGCCGGCAGTCCCAGATCGATTCCCACGGGCGGGTTTCCAGGATCTCGTCGAAGACCGGGACCACTTCGAGTATCGGGATCTGTTCACCGGGCTCGTACTGACTGCACAGCGCGTCCTGATACCCGAAACCGTCCAGCTCCGACCCCTGCGGCAGCAGGGTGGGGAACAGCCGCCGGGTGCGGTCGCCCGGTTCTGTCCCCGGCGAGGTCTCGGATTCACCGCTGGTACCGGTCGGGCCCCGTTCGAGCGTGGCGGGTTGAGTAGCGGCCGGCGCACCGTCGGAACCGGAATCGTTGTTGCCCACCACCACCAGAACAGCCGCCACGATCACGGCCAGCACGATGAGCGGGATCAGAATGGCCACCGCGATCCACGGCGCCCGGCTACGCCGGCGCGCGGCCGGAGCCGGGTGATAGCCGTGGTACTGCCCGGGCGTCGGATGTCGCGGGACGGCCTGCACAGGCATCCCCCCGGTGCGCTCGACCCCCGCGCTCTGCGCCGCCCCGGCGGGGCCGGTGTGTTCCACGGCCGGCCCCGGGCGCACCGCCGGCCCCGGCGGGGTCACGACCGGCTGGGCGCCGGTGTGTTCGATATCGCCCGCCCGCGCCGGCGCACCGGCCGGAGCTGTGGTCACGCCACCGGTGCGTTCCACGCCCGGTCCCGGCGCACCGGGCGGCAGCGCGGCACCGGCGCGAGCGGCCGGGCCGCCCGCGTATCCACCCTCGGCGTAACCGCCGGTCGCCCCCGCGGCCGCACCTGGTGGTCCGGTGGGCGTTCCCGGTGGTCCCGCGGGCGCACCGGGCGGACCCGTCGGCGCCGGCGCAGCGCCGGGCACGGCCGAATAACCGCCCGCCGCACCGTGATACACCGTTCCGGGACCGCTCGCCTCGGTCGGCGGCGCATAGTTCTGGGTGGGCGCCGGGGCGGTGAGCGCCTGCTCGGCGGCCCGCGCGAACTCGACGCAGGTGCGGTACCGGTGACCGGGATGTTTGGCCATCGCCTTCGCCAGCACCGGATCCAGTCCCGGCGGCAGCCCCGGGCGTTTCACCGCCAGCGGCGGCGGGGCGAGTTGCAGATTGCCGTGGATGATGTCGGCGGGGTTGGGTGAATCGAACGGCGCCATTCCGGTGAGCAGCCAGTACAGCGCGCAGGCCAGCGAATACTGATCCGATCGGCCGTCCATGTCGCCGCCGGTCATCTGTTCCGGCGAGGCGAAGGCGAGGGTGGCGGTGAACATACCGGTCTGGGTCAACCGCACTGTTTCCGCGCGTAATCGGGCCAATCCGAAATCGGTGAGGAAAACGCGCTCACCCTGACCGGGATTGGCGCGGGCGAGCAGGATATTGGACGGTTTCACATCGCGGTGCAGAACCCCCATACCGTGCGCGTAATCGAGCGCGTCGGCCACGCCGGCAATGATCTGGACCGCTTTCTCCGGAGCCAGGGCCAGCGGATTGACCGTGCCGGCATCGGCGCCGTCGATGTACTGCATGCACATCCACAGGTGATCGCCCTCCACGCCCCGGTCGTAGACCGTGACGATGCTCGGATGGTCGAGCGCGGCAGCGAGATCGGCTTCCCGTTCGAACCGGGTGCGGATCGCGGCGTCGGCGAACAATTCCGGTTTGAGCAGCTTCAACGCGGTCTGTTTCCCGAGCCGGGGATGCCGGGCCAGATATACGGCGCCCATTCCGCCTTCGCCGAGCAACCGCTCGACGGTGAACCCGGCGAACACGTCACCGTTGTTGAGCAACACGACCCCCTTCAGGCGACCGACAGACTGGTGAGCCTACCGGGCACAGCGCGCCGTTTCCCCCGTGACAACGGGAATCAGGGCACTTCATGGAATACCTGACAGTCCGTTCAGCCGGGGGTGACCAACCCGGATTCGTAGGCCAGCACCACGGCCTGCGCGCGGTCGCGCAGATCCAATTTGGTGAAGACCTTGGACACATGAGTTTTGACCGTCTGCTCGGCGATGAACAGCGCCGTGGCGATTTCGGTATTCGACATACCCCGGGCGATGAGTTCGAGTATCTCGCGCTCGCGCGGGGTCAGTGAGGCCAGCGCCGGGGCCGGGGCGCGCCGGGCCGCGCGGCGGCTGGTCACTTCCGCGATGAGCCGGCGGGTGACGGTCGGCGCGAGCAGCGCCTCCCCGGCGGCGACGACCCGCACCGCCCGCACCAGTTCCTCGGCCGGGGCGTCCTTGAGCAGGAAGCCACTGGCGCCGATCCCGAGCGCCTCGTACACGTAGTCGTCGATATCGAAGGTGGTGAGCATGAGCACGCGCACCGGCGGATCGAATCCGGCCCCCAGAATCGAGCGGGCCGCGTCGAGCCCGTTCATCTCCGGCATACGCACATCCATCAGCACCACATCGGGTCGTAACCGCGCCGATTCGGCGACCGCCACTTTTCCGTTGGGCGCGTCGCCGACGACACTGATATCGGGTTGGGCGGCGAGCAATGCTCCGAATCCCTGCCGCACCATGGCCTGATCGTCGGCGATCAACACGGTTATTGCCACGGGCCCAGCTTAATTCCCGGACGAAACCGGCGTGCGCCGAGCGTCCGGCGGCGAAGACCGCCGCCGGACCCGGTATTGCGCACGCCCGCGGCGCCATCCCGCGGGCCGGGACGCCACCGGAATCCGCGGGTCAGCGCGCGCCCGGCTGTGCGGAGGCGGGCAGCGCGAACTCCACGGCGGGCGCGAGCGGCAACCGCGCGTGGACCCGGAATCCGCCGTCGGCGGCGGGTCCCACGTCGACCCGGCCGCCGACGGCGAGCGCGCGCGCCTGCATACCCGGGATACCGTGCCCGCCCGTACCGCCGCCGGGGGCACCGCTGCCCGGGCCGTTGACCACGGTCAGATCGACCTCCCCTGTGCAGGCGATCGTGACCTGCACGGGTGCGCCCGGGGCGTGCCGGCTGGCATTGGCCAGCGATTCCTGGACGATCCGGTACAGCGCGGAACCGACGGTATCCGGGATCGCGGCCAGCGTTCCGTCGACCGACCAGGTGAGATCCACCCCGGCGCGGGCCGCACCGATGAACAGCGCTTCCAGATCGGCGGCGGTCGGTTGGGGCGCGTGCTCGGCGAGCTGTCCGTCGCTGCGCAGCACACCGAGCAGCCCGCGGATCTCGTTCAGCGCCTCCCGTGCGGTGGCGCCGATCGATTCGAACTCGGCGCGCGCCGCGTCGTTCACGCCCTCCACCCGGTAGGGCGCGGTCTGCGCCTGCACCACCACCAGCGACATATGGTGGGCCACCACATCGTGCAGGTCGCGCGCGATGCGCGCCTTCTCCTCAAGAATCGTGCGGCGTGCCCGTTCCAGATCGCTGAGTTCGGTCTGCTTGCTCAGCTCGGTCCGGGAGCGGATCAGCGACCGCACCAGCAGCGCGACGAAGACCAGCCCGCCGAGTGAGACCGGCCAGGCCCACGGGTCGGCGTCGATACCCTCGGCCGACAGTGCCGCGCCCAGCAGCAGCGAGGTCGCCCCCCACACCACCGCGAGCAGTTGCAGGGGCGAGCGCAAGGCCACCGCGAACACCAGGAAATACAGCGCGACGATATGCACCACCTGGACCGGGATCTCCTCCCCCGGCAGGTTCGGCACGGCCAACGCGATGAACAGCGCCGAGCCCGCCGAGACGGCCCAGCCCAGCAGCGCGTTCCTGCTCATCAGCAGTACCGGCAGCGCGGCGAACGCGGCGATCAGCGGCGCGATCGGCGCGGGCACGTCATGGGTGAGGAACAGGGTGGGCCACGCCACCGAGAACAGTGTCACCGCCGTCAGGACCGAGGCGGCGTCGAGCCACCAGCGCAGACCCAGGCCGACGATCAGGCCCCACAGGCCCCGCCGCCGGCGCACCGGCACCGCGATGCTCGTATCGTTCATGCCCCCGACACTAGGAACTCCGGCCCCGGCGCACCTCATACCGTGGGGTGAATTACGGCCGGTACACCAGGGCTAGCCCCGTACCGGCGTAGGTTCCGGGATCGGCGCGCAAACACCACCCGAGCGGGACGGCCGCGACCGCCTTCCGTTCATAACGTCCTCGGCCATGGCTGTCTCGAACAATGCCGTGCGCCACCCGGCCCGGCTGTCCCCGCAGACCGCGCGGCGCGCGGCGACCGCCGCGGCCGGCTTCGCCGCGGCGGTATCCCTGCTGTCGGCGCCCGCGGCCGATGCCGCCGGCCCCGCACCCCGGCCGGTCGCCGCGGCGGCGGTTCGCGCGCTCACCACCCCGGGAACGGTCGCCGCGATACCCGCGGATTTCCGCGCGGTGGCCGGCTACGCCCCGGCGCGGGTCGACGGGATGCTGGTCGCGCCGCACGGGTCCTGTTCCTCCCCGGTAGCGCTGCCGGCGGAGTTCGATACCGCCTGCAAGGCCCACGACCTCGGCTACGACCTGCTGCGGTACGCCGACCGCACCGGCGCCCCGCTCGGCCCCTGGGCCCGGCAGGAGCTGGACCGGACCCTCGCCGAACGGATGCGCGCCGCGTGCGCGCAGCGGCCGCAGCCACTCCCGCGCGCCCGCTGCGCCGTGATGGCCGAGGCCGCCGAGATCGCCGTGGATCTCAATTCGATGCGGCAGGACTACGGCGTACCGGTCGCGGAGGACTTTCCCCTGGCCGGCGCCGTCACCGCGTGGCTGCCGCGGATCTGCGGCCTGCTCCTGTTCGCCACGGCCGTCTTGTTCCTGCGCCGCCCGGTCGCCGCGCCGCTGCTCCCGGCCGCCGGGACCCGCCGTCCGATCCGCCCGCACCACGCCGTCGCCGGGGGTTCCCATGTCTGACACGACCACAGCCGTACCCGTCCCGAACCCGTCGCGCCCCGGGCCCCGCACCGGCCTGTCCGGCCACGCCACGGCACCCGCCCGGCCACAGCTTCACACCGACCTACCCGACGACGTTCCGACACCTGCTTGGCCACGGCCCCACACCGGCCGACCCGCCGACGTCCCGACACCCGCCCGGCCCGACACCGGCCTACTCGCCGACGTCCCGACACCCAGCCGGCCACGGCCCCATACCGGCCGACCTGCCGACGTCCTTACACCCGGCCGGTCTCGGACTCGCACCGGCACACCCGGGAGCGTCCCGTCGCTCGTTCGGTCACAAACCCGCCCCGACGCTGCCGGCGACAACCCGACACCGCCTCACACCGGCACGCCCGGGAGCGTCCCGGCAGCGGCGGAACCCCGCTTCGGCCGACTCGACGAAGTGCCGACGCCCTCGCAGCCCCGCCCTCCCGCCGGCCTGTCCGAAAGCGTCCCGGCACTCTCCCTGCCCCGCCCCCGCACCGGCCTACCCGACGACGACCTCGGGGCACCCTCTGTACCCGGCACCGGCCGACCCGACGATGTCCCGGCTCCCTCGCAGCCCCACACTCGCACCGATTCGCCCGATCAGGTCCCGACACCCGCGCAACCCCGGTCTCGCACCGAGCCAGCCGATCACGTACCGACGCCAGCGCAACCCCGGTGTCGCAAGGGCCCGCTCGGATACATCCGGACCCGGCTACCGCGGCATTGGCCACCCGTAGCGACCACACTCGCCGTCGGTGCCGGAACCGTGGTGTCCCTGGCACCCGGCCTGCTGCCCCGGACCGCGGCCGCGCAGGCCGTACTCACCGCGGTGACCGTGGTCGTGGCGCTCGGTATCGCGCGGCTCATCCGTCTCGTGGCCCGGTACACCGCGGGGCGTGCTCCGGTCGCCACACCGCGAGCCCGGCGGTTGGTGTTCGCGGCCACCGCGGCCGGCGTTCTCGGCGCGGTGGTGCACGCCGCACGCTGGCAGCACATACTGCGGTCGGCGATGGATGTGGCGCCGACCGGCCCGGGCCACTGGGTCGGGTGGGCGGTCGGCGCGACCCTGCTCACCGTCGCGACGGTGGTGGTGGGCCGCGGGTGCGGCCGGGCGCTCCGGCGGATCGGCTGGTCGCGGGCGCTGGTGATGACGGTGGTCGCGGGGCTGCCGATGGCCCTGTTCGCGGTTCCCGCGGCGGTGGGCTGGGGCGACCGGACCTATGCCGCCGCGAACGCCACCGCCGACCCGGGCCTGGTGCGGCCGGTGGCGGTGTCCCGGTCCGGGAGCGCCGCGTCGATGGTGGACTGGTCGACGCTGGGGCGCGAGGGGCAGCGGTTCGTCACCGCCGGGCCGCCGGGTGCGGTCCGGGTCTATATCGGGCTCCGCTCGGCGCCGGACCTGGCCGCGCGCGCCGCGCTGGCGGTCCGGGAACTGGATCGGGCCGGTGGCTTCGACCGCTCCGATCTGGTGATCGCCGTGCCCACCGGATCGGGCTGGGTGGACGCGCGGGCGCTGCAGGGTTTCGATACCCGATTCGGCGGCGAGGTGGCGGTGGTCGCGTTGCAGTACTCGTACGCGCCGAGCTGGGCCACCTTCGTCTTCGGCCGGGACGCGGCGACGGCCTCGGCGCGGGCGCTGGTCACCGCCGTCGAACAGCACATGGCCACGTTGCCGGATCCGCCCCGGCTGCACCTGTACGGGCAAAGCCTCGGCGCGCTCGGCGGTAGCACGGTGTTCGCGGGCGCCGCCGAGCAGAATCGCCGGGTGTGTTCGGCGCTGTGGGCCGGGATGCCCGGCGGCGGTGGGCCCGCGCCCGGTGCGCGCACCGCGGTACTGGCCAATACGTCCGACCCGGTCGTGCACTGGTCACTCGACCTGCTGTGGCGGCCGCCGGATCTCACCGCCGCCCGCCGTGACGCGCCCACCCCGCCCTGGCTGCCCGTGGCCGGTTTCCTGCAGACCACCGCGGATCTGCTGGGCGCCCTCGGCGCGCCACCGGGACACGGCCACCGGTACGACACCGATCAGGGGACCGCGCTGCCCGGCTGCGGCCCGGCGTGACAGCTCCGCTACCGTCGCGGCGCCGGGTTTGCCGGCCGGATGCGGGCTGCCACCGCGGCGGTCGTGGCTATCGGGAGCGGGACCTGCCGTGCGGGCCCACCACTCCGTAACGCTTAAGGTGTCCCACCATGGCTTCACCCCGTAACGATCACCCGCGCCGGCCCCGGCGCCGGTTCCGGCGGATCTCGCTGCCGGCGTTCACCGGTGCCGCGCTGTTCGGTCTGGTGATCACCGCCGTGCCGGCGCCGACCTCCGAGGCCGTCGGTATCGACGGTTCGGTCACGGCACCGGCCGGGCTGGCGGTGGTGGATCTGACCTCGGGTGACGCGGTGATGGACACCGTGGCGGCCATCCCGCGGGATTTCGCGGACCGGCTCGGCTACCAGCCCGTCGTCCGGCAGGGCGTGCTCGTGGCTCCGGACGGCAGCTGTTCCTCACCGGTCGAGCTGCCACCGGAATTCGATACCGCCTGTATGGCCCACGACCTCGGGTACGACCTGCTGCGATACGCCGATCGCACCGGCGCCCCACTGGGGCCGTGGGCCCGGCAGGCCCTGGACCGGACGTTGAGCGTCCGGCTGCACCAGGCCTGCGAAACGCATACCGAACCGGTGGTGCGCACCCGCTGCGAGACGCTGGCCGGGATCGCGGCCACCGCGGTGGAGTTGAATTCGCGCCGGCAGCACTACGGGGTCCCGGTGGTGGAGACTTTGAGCCAGGTGGCGGCCCAGGCCGCCACGGATCATCCGACCCGGCCCTGGCTGCTGCGCGCGGTCGCGCTCGGCCTGGCGACGATGGCCGCCCTGGTCTTCGGGATCCGCCGCCTGCACCGACGGATCCGGCGCACGACGGCACCCGGTGTCCGCATCCCGGTCGGGGCCGTCCGGCCCGGCCGCGCCACCGGCCTGCCGCGGCCCGCGTTCACCCGTCTGCTGCTGCCGTATGCCCGACGGTTGCCCGGCTTCGCGACCCCGCCCGCGGCCGCCCCACCCGACCCCGCGTTTCCGGCCGGGGTGCAGCTGTTGCCGGCCGCCACGCCGCCACTCGCCCGGACCGGCTGACCACGGTTGACCCGACTTGAAACACGTTCTAATTTGGGGACGTGCTTGTTGTGGACGACGTGGTCGAGGTGGACGCTCCTGCCGAGGTGGTGTGGTCGGTGCTCACCGATTTCGACCGGTACGGCGACTGGAATCCATTCATCAGCCGCTGCCGGGCGGATCTGACGGTGGGTGCGCCGATCGATATGAGGGTCGAGCAGCTCGCGCCCCGGCCGATCCGGATGCGCGAATGGATCCGCAGCGTCACCGCGGGCCGGGAATTCAGCTACTCCATGAAACCGATCCCCCTCGGCGCGCTGCGCAGCAAACGCTCGCACACGCTGACCCCGCTGGCCGGTGACCGCACCCGCTACGAATCCCATTTCGAACTCGACGGCTGGCTCGCCCCGCTGGTCGGCCTGCTGTTCGGGCGCGGATTCAAGAAGGGGTTTCCCGGGATGACCACCGCGGTCGAACGGGAAGCCGAGCGGCGGCACGCCCGCTGATCCGCCCAGGAACACCGAGGGCGGTGGTCCATTCGGACCACCGCCCTCGGTGAACTCTCGCCGTTCCCGGCGGACCGGTATCAGGCGATATCGCCGCGGGCCGCCTCATAGGCCGCGCCCACCCGGTACAACCGGTCGTCGGCCAGCGCCGGCGCCATGATCTGCAGACCCACCGGCATCCCGTCGTCGCCGCTCAGTCCGGACGGGACCGACATGGCCGGATGCCCGGCCAGGTTGGTGGGCAGGGTGCACAGGTCGGACAGGTACATGGCCAGCGGATCGTCGACCTTCTCGCCCAGCTTCCACGGCGTGAACGGACTGGTCGGGGAGACCAGCACGTCCACCTGCTCGTAGGCCTTGTCGAAATCACGCGCGATCAGCGTGCGGACCTTGAGCGCCTGGCCGTAGTAGGCGTCGTAGTAGCCCGCCGAGAGCGCGTAGGTGCCGATCATGATCCGTCGTTTGACCTCCGGACCGAATCCGGCGGCGCGGGTCGCGGCCATGACCTGCTCGGCGCTGTGGTGACCGTCGTCGGCCACCCGCAGGCCGTAGCGCATGGCATCGAACCGGGCCAGGTTGGAGGAGACCTCGCTGGGCAGGATCAGATAGTAGGACGCCAGGGCGTACTCGAAATGCGGGCAGGACACCTCGACCACTTCGGCGCCCAGATCCTTCAGCACGCCGACCGCGGCGTCGAAGGAGGCGAGCACACCGTGCTGGTAGCTGTCGGAGTGCAGTTCCTTCACCACGCCGATCTTCACCCCGCGCAGATCCCCCGACGCGCCCTTCCGGGCAGCGTCGACCACGGCCGGGACCGCGACGTCACGGGAGGTGGAATCGCGCGGATCGTGTCCGGCGATCACCTCGTGCAGCAGAGCGGTGTCCAGCACCGTCCGGCCGCATGGACCGCCCTGGTCGAGCGAGGACGCGCAGGCGACGAGTCCGTACCGGGACACGGTGCCGTAGGTGGGCTTGGTGCCGACGGTCGCGGTGACCGCGGCCGGCTGCCGGATCGAGCCGCCGGTGTCGGTGCCGATGGCCAGCGGCGCCTGATAAGACGCCAGCGCCGCCGCCGAACCGCCGCCGGAGCCGCCGGGGATCCGGGTGGTGTCCCACGGGTTGCGGGTCGGCCCGTAGGCGGAGTTCTCGGTGGAGGAGCCCATCGCGAACTCGTCCATATTGGTCTTGCCCAGGATCGGGATCCCGGCGGCCCGCAGCCGGGTGGTCAGCGTGGCGTCGTAGGGTGCGACCCAGTTCTCGAGGATCTTCGACGCGCAGGTGGTGGGCATATCGGTCGTGGTGAACACGTCCTTGAGTGCCAGCGGCACCCCCGCCAGCGGCGAGGCGGGCACCTCACCGGCGGACAGGGCGGCGTCCACCTCGGCCGCGGCGGCGAGCGCCTGCTCTTCCGCGACGTGCAGGAAGGCGTGGTACTCCCCGTCGACCTCGGCGATCCGGTCCAGATGGGCCCGGGTCACCTCCACCGAGGAGACTTCGCCACCGTGGATGCGGCTCGCGAGGTCGGCCGCGCCGAGCCGGGTCAGTTCGCTCGCGCTCATTCGGCCTCCCCCAGGATCTGCGGAACCAGGAACCGCTGTTCCTCGGCGGCGGGTGCGCCGGACAGCGCCTGATCCGGAGTGAGACCGGGGCGAACCTCGTCGGGGCGGGTCACGTTTGTCACCGGATCCGGCGACGCGGTGGCCGGGACATCGGCGGCGGCGACCTCGGAGATGGTCCGCACATGGCTGAGGATCGAATCCAGCTGCCCGGCGAACTGGTCGAGTTCGTCCTCGGACAGGGCGAGCCTGGACAGCCGGGCGAGGTGTGCGACCTCGTCGCGGGAGATGGCGGTCACCGCGAACCCCTTTCGGCGATAGTTTGGACTGCGGATCACAAGCATCGAACAGCCTAATGGTGTGGCCGGACCGGGCTACCCGGCAGGCCGCGCGGGCCGCGGCCACCGGTCCGCGCGAGGGTCCGCCGGAGCCGGCCGCAGGCCGCGCCGAAATCTGAAAGTTACGCATTTCACACCATTCGCCACCTGTGACCCCCGTTCCGGGCGCACAATTCGACTCGATAACCCCCGGCAATGGGTGTAAGGATGGGCAGACCGGGTATTCGTTGTAAGCCTCGGCCGCAGAAGGAAAGGGAAACGCACGTGTCTTATCTGCTCCGCGTGCAACTTCCGGATCGTCCGGGAAGCCTCGGGTCGCTAGCCGTAGCGTTGGGAACGGTCGGCGCCGATATCCTTTCCCTGGACGTGGTGGAGCGTGGTGCCGGCTACGCGGTCGACGATCTCGTGGTCGAGATCGCCCCCAACGCCCTGCCCGACACCCTCATCACCGCCGCGGAATCGCTCGGCGATGTCCGCGTCGATTCCATCCGCCCCTACTCCGGCGTGCTCGACACCCATCGCGAGCTCGAATTGATCGACAATGTGGCCAACGCCCGCGACGATCGGCTCCAGGTGCTGGTCGACGGGGCCCCGCGGGTGCTGCGGGTCGGCTGGAGCACCGTCCTGGACATGGGGACGCACGGCGCCTACCGCGTGGTGGGCAGTCAGAGCGCGCCGCAGACCCAGGCGGCGTCGGTGCCGTGGATGCCGCTGCAGAAACCGACCGCGCTCGACGGCAATGCCGACTGGGTCCCCGAGATCTGGCGCGATATGGACACCAAACTGGCCGCCGCGCCGCTCGGAACCTCCAGCAAGGCACTCCTGCTCGGCCGTCCCGGCGGGCCCGATTTCCGACCCTCGGAGATCGCGCGGCTGGGCTACCTCGCCGGAATCGTCGCCACCGTCCTGGGCTGAGTCCCGCCGGCGGTGAACTACCGCTCGGCGCCCGGCTCGACGATGCGCCACCGATCCGGCCTACCCGGTGGGTAGGCGACGGTGAGCGTGTCCCCGACCGACGGCCAATAGGCCGCATCCCACACCATGCGCCCGTAGACCACCTTCCCCGGCTCGGACGGCCCGGACAGGTTCCCCGTGACGGTGACGAACTGCTCGCCCATCGCCTCGGGACGCGGACTCACCCCCGTCAGATACAGCGAACCGATCTCCGCGTCCGCGGGCATACGCCCACCCCGCCGCCCGCGGAACACCAGCACGAGCATTCCCACCAGTGCGGCCACCATGATCGCCAGCATCGCCAGTTCGAACACTCCACCATGCTAGGCCCCGCAGCGTCGCGCCGGCCGCCGACGCCCGGGGCGTCGCGATTCCGTGGCGCACACCACTCCCGAGGGAAGTCGCCGTGGCGGCGCCCGGGCATGCCACGCGGCCCGTATTTCCCGCACCGCCCGGACGGGAAATACGGCCTGGTCCCGCACTGATGGAATCCGGCTCGCCGGCCGCGCACCAGGACAGCCGGCACCACAGCCGGGCTTCTGCCTTACGCACCGGTGACTTGTTCGGACGAATGACGATGCGACGGCGAAAGTTCGGCCGCCCGGCCCGCCGACCATCACTTCTGCGAGACCGACGCGCCCGCGCATGAGTCGTGCGGGACGGGGTATTTCAGATCCACCGGACATGGAAGGAAGCGATCGTCATGCCGGAATCAACGATTCGAGCAGGTGCAATGGGTAGCCGAGTAGCAAGCCTCGTAGTACTGGTCTGGTTCGTGGCGGGGATCGTCGCCGCGTGGCAACGGGGCTATTTCAACGATCCACCGGAGCAGTGCTCCCACTTCGCGACGCTGGCGGTGACCGTGGTGGCCGGTCCACTCAATTACGTCGGCCTCAACCCGAAGATGGGCTGCAACCTGCCGGAACCCAGCCGGTAGAACCGGATCCCGGTCGCCGCCCCGCGGCGGCCGGGAGTCAGGACACCGTGAGAGTACTGGCACCGCCCGCGGCACGCCGGACGGTCCAGACACTGGTGCGGGTCCGCGCGGAGCGGCCGTTTCCCCGGTCCACCAGTGCCCGATCACCGGTGGTGTACACCAGTTGCGCACCGCGCGTATTGGTTTCCGGATTCTGGAACAGCTGCACGAGCCGGTCGGTCTCCTCCACCGTCAGCCGCGCGCCGATATCGTCGACCACGAGCACTTTCCCCGCGTCGAGCGAGTCGAGCAGTATCGGTAGCAACCGCAGCAGGGCCCGGGTCGCCGAGGATTCCTCGGCCAGGGTGAAAACGGGCTCCACATCGGCGTGTACGAGCCGCAGCCCGACACCGTGCCGCCCGACCATCCGGGTGTAGAGCGCATCGCGCGCATTGCGCATATTGGTCAGTTCGCGGGCCAGCTGAGTGGCGTTCAAACCGCTGTCCTGTTCCAGCTGCGCGGCATAGGCCGCCGAGCCGGCCGCGCGATCGATCTGTTCCCCGAGTACGGCGATATCGGCGTCGAGATCGCGCAGGTAGTCGGCGTAGCCGGGGTCGTTCTGGGCGATCAGCAGATCGGTGATACCGAGGTCCGCGGATTGCAGCAGGGTCAGTAGCCGGGCGGCGTTCTCGGTGGAGCGCGACAGATGCGAACCCAGCCGCAGCTCGATCGAGGCGATATCGGCGGAACCGGCCGACACCTCGAGCATGGTCTCGAACCACCGGTAGGCCGGGACCAGCGCCTCGGCGTACATCTGCCCGGCCAGGCTCAGCAGCAGGGCGTTCGGGCGTACCAGCGGCACCAGCGCGGTGATCCCGAACCGCGCCGGCTCGAACATCGGCCCGACCCGGATCGCCTCACCCTCGCGTTCGAAAACGATCCGCTTGCGGGACCGCGGATGGCTGTAGAGCCATTCGGCGGCGACATCGGCGGCGTCCAACCGGAGGCCGTAAGTGTAGGGCACGCCCTCGGCCACGAATACGGCCTCGAAATCGCTCGGCTGCCCGGGCAGCGCGAGATGGGGAGCCCGAACCGGACCGGCGTAGGGGTCCCAGCCGCTCACCGAGTGCAACACCGCGTCCCGCATATGCCCCAGGGCGTCGACCAGATTGGATTTACCGGCGGCCGGGCCGCCGTGGACGGCGGTCACCGGTACCGCGACCGGCGCGGTCGCGCCGCGGGTCAACCGCAATTCCTGTAGATCCGCCAGCGATTTGTGGTTGGACACCCGAAAACTGCGCAACATCCCGCCATCCTGCCGTGTAGGGACCCGGTCCCGCAGGATCGGTACCGGTCGTGTCCCCGACCGCGCCGCCGTTACTCCGCCGATTCGGCCTCCGTTACCGGCCCGGACCCGACCGCGTCCGGGCCGGATTCGAGCAGGACGCGGAACCCGTCCTCGTCCAGGATCGGCACCCCGAGTTCCTCGGCCTTGGCGGCCTTGGACCCGGGCGATTCCCCGATCACGACGAAGGCCGTCTTCTTCGATACCGACCCCGCGGCCTTACCCCCGCGCAGCAGGATCGCTTCCTTGGCGCCGTCGCGGGAGAATCCCTCCAGCGAGCCGGTCACCACGATGGACAGGCCCTCGAGCGTGCGGGGGATGGATTCGTCGCGTTCGTCCTCCATCCGTACCCCCGCGGCCCGCCATTTGTCCACGATGGCGCGATGCCAGTCGACCGCGAACCACTCCGCGACGGCGGTGGCGATGGTCGGCCCGACGCCCTCGGCGGCCGCCAGCTCGTCCAGCGATGCCTGTTCGATCCGTTCCAGACTGCCGAATTCGGCCGCGAGCGCCCGCGCGGCGGTCGGCCCGACATGCCGGATGGACAGCGCGACCAGGACCCGCCACAGCGGCCGGTCCTTGGCGGCGGCCAGGTTGCTCAGCAGCCGGTTGCCGTTCGCCGAGAGGCTGCCGTTCTTGTTCACGAACAGCGCGACGTTGCGCAGCCGGTCGGCGTCGAGATCGAACAGATCGCCCTCGTCGGTGATAGCGCCGGAATTCAGCAGCGCGATCGCCGCCTCGTAACCCAATGCCTCGATATCGAAGGCGCCACGACCGGCCACATGGAACACCCGCTCCCGCAGCTGCGCGGGACAGCTCCGCTGGTTGGGACAACGGATATCGGCGTCGCCCTCTTTCTCGTAGGCGAGTTCGGTCCCGCATTCGGGGCAGTGGGTGGGCATCACGAAGGCCCGCTCGTCGCCGGTGCGGGCGTCCACCACCGGACCCAGCACCTCGGGAATCACGTCCCCGGCCTTCCGGATGGTGACCGTATCCCCGATCAGCACCCCCTTGCGCACGACCTCGGCCGCATTGTGCAGGGTCGCCATGGAGACGGTGGAACCGGCGATCACGACGGGCTCCATCATCGCGAACGGGGTGACCCGGCCGGTCCGGCCCACGTTCACCGCGATATTGCGCAGCGTGGTGGTGGCCTCCTCGGGCGGGTACTTGTAGGCGATCGCCCAGCGCGGGGCCCGCGAGGTGGCGCCGAGCCGCCGCTGCAGCGACAGTTCGTCGACCTTCACCACCAGGCCGTCGATCTCGTGCTCGATATCGTGGCGGTGCTCGGCCCAGTAGGAGATCCGCTCGAGTACCGCGTCCACCCCCTGCACCAGGCGGGTGTGCGCGGAGACCGGCAGGCCCCAGGCCGCCAGCGCGCGGTAGGCCTCGTGCTGGGACCGCGGCGTGAACCCCTCGGTGCGCCCGAGCCCGTGGCAGATCATTCGCAGCCGCCGCCGCGCGGTGACCGAGGGGTCCTTCTGCCGCAGCGAACCGGCCGCGGTGTTGCGGGGGTTGGCGTAGGGCGGTTTGCCCTCGGCCACGATCGCCGCATTGAGCGTTTCGAAATCCTCCAGCCGGAAGTACACCTCACCGCGCACTTCCAGCAGGCCCGGGATCGGGAACTCTTTATCGGCGTTCAGTTCGCGCGGGATGTCCTCGATGGTGCGGGCATTGAGGGTGACGTCCTCGCCCGTGCGCCCGTCGCCCCGGGTCGCGCCGCGCTCCAGTTTCCCGTTGCGATACACCAGGTTCAACGCCACCCCGTCGATCTTCACCTCACACAGATAGTGCAGGTCCGGACCGGTCTCCTCCTCGACGCGGGCCGCCCAGGACCGCATATCCGCCGCGGAGAACACATTATCCAGCGACAGCATCCGCTCGAGATGGTCCACGGGGGTGAAATCGGTGGCGAAACCCCCGCCTACCAGCTGCGTCGGTGAATCGGGCGTGCGCAGGTCGGGATGGCGTTCCTCCAGCGCCAGCAGCTGCTGGAACAGCGTGTCGAATTCGCCGTCGGAGATGATCGGCGCGTCCCGCACGTAGTAGCGGAACTGATGCTCGCGCACCGTATCGGCGAGCTCCTGCCAGCGCACCCGCTCTTCGCCGGCGGCCGGGGCGGGAGCGGCTGCTCCGCGGACATCGTCCTGTTCGATGGGGCCAACGGTGTCACTCACATCTCGCAGGGTAGTCCAGCCCACCGACACTCCCGAGCACTGTTACCGCACGTCGCCCGGTATTCCCGGCCCGCCGAGGCCCGCTGTGACCGGCACGCCTGCGACCGCGGAAACGTACCGGCAGCCCGCCGGACAGGCCACCGCGCTCGGCCGCTACCTCACCGTCTCCCGATCCCCGAAGTGCTTCACTTCCCGACCACCCGCACACCGGAGACCCGTCGTAGTTTCACTGCTCGGTCCCCCGCGCCCGGCCCGGGTGGCGAGATAACCTGCCGCCGGTGTCGGCAGCGGCCGCGACCGGGGTCATCGGAACACCCGGCGACGAGCGCCCGAAGCTCGCCTCACCCGGCGACGAGGGACTCCGGGTCCTCCGCGAAGGCCTTCGCGGTGTCGACGGCCAGGCACAGCGCGTCCCGGGCCCAGCTCAGCGGTGCCGCCGCGAGACCGCAGGCCGGACTCACCGTCACCCGCCGCGCCAGGTCGGCGCGCGGGAAACCGAGCCGATCGACCAGCCGGGCGCCCGGTTCGGCGATCTCCCGCCAGGTCGGCGCGGCCGCGGGGCGCGTGGTGGGCACCAGCCCGAGAACCAGGTGTTTGCCCCCGTCCAGCGCCTCCCCCAGCGCGTCCAGACCGGCGGTACCCGAGACCGCGGCCAGATCGAACCCCAGCGCGGCCGCGGACGTCTGCCCCAGGAAGGCCAGTGGCGGCGGGCTCGCGCAACTGTGCACCATCGTGGGCACACCCTGGGATGCCAGCACCGTTTCCAGGATCGCCAGTGCGTCCGGCTCCGGTACGGCCGCAACCGTGTTCAGCACACTCGCCCCACGCAGCGAGCCGGCCAGTACGGCGCCCAGCGACGGTTCGTCCAGCTGCAGCACCACCTCCGCCTCGAGCCGCGACCCGACCTCGGCGATATGCGCGGCCAGGCCCTCGGCCAGCGATTCGGCCAGATCGCGTACCGCGCCCCGATCGGTGAGTACCCGGTGCCCACCGGCCAGCTCCACCTGCGCGGCGAGGGTCAGCGGCCCGGCGGCCTGCACCTTCACCGGGCGGCCGGATCCACGCAGACCGGCGTTCTCCCAGGCTTCTTGGAGGGCATCCAGATCGGTCCGCAGCAGATCACTCGCACGCCGCGAGACCGAACCCGGCCGGGCGGCCAGTCGGTAGCCACGCGGGGTGGTGTCGAACCGCATATCCACGAGCAGCGCCGATACCCGCCCGACCATATCCGCGCCCACGCCGCGGGCCGGTAGTTCCACCAGATGCGGCAGGCCGGTCAGCTCGCCGACGATCACCGTCGCGGCTTCCCGGGGATCGGTACCCGGCCACGACCCCACCCCCGTCGCGATCCCGGCCGGGAGACCGGACAGGTTCATCGTCGTGCGCCCGCCGGCGCGGTACGCGCGGTCGCGGTGATGGTGCCGCTGCCGAGCACGGCGTCACCCGCGCTGTCGGGCCGGTACAGCACCACGGCCTGCCCCCGCGCGACCCCGCTGAGCGGTTCGCGCAGCCGCACCGCGAGACCGTCGCCGACCGCCTCGGCGGTCGCGGGCGCGGTGCCGCCGTGCGCGCGGACCTGCACCACGCAGTCGAACGGTTCGGTGGGTGCCGCACCGCCGGTCCAGATGGCCCGGTCGGCCTCGATGGACCACACCAGCAGATCGTCGGCCGAGCCGACGCGCACGGTGCCCGAATCGGGATCGATATCGGTGACGTAGCGCGGTTTGCCGTCGGGGCCCGGCCCGGGCAGACCCAGACCCTTGCGCTGACCGATGGTGAATCCGTGCACGCCCTCGTGCCGGCCCAGCTCCGCGCCGCCCGAGTCGACGATGGCGCCGGGGCGGATCCCGATCTTCGCGCCCAGGAAGGCCCGGGTGTCCCCGGACGGGATGAAGCAGATGTCGTGGCTGTCCGGCTTGTTCGCGACTGCGAGGCCTCGTTCGGCCGCCTCGGCCCGGATCTGCGGCTTGGGCGTATCCCCCACCGGGAACATGGCCCGCGACAGCTGCTCGGCGGTCAGCACCGCGAGCACATAGGACTGGTCCTTGTCCGCGTCGACCGCCCGGCGCAGCACACCGTCGGCGAGCCGGGCGTAGTGGCCGGTGACCACCGCGTCGAAGCCGAGCGCCACCGCCCGGTCGGCGAGCGCCGAGAACTTGATCTTCTCGTTGCAGCGCAGGCAGGGGTTGGGTGTCTCCCCCGCCGCGTAGGACTCGACGAAATCATCGATCACGTCTTCTTTGAAACGGTCGGCGAAATCCCAGACGTAGAAAGGGATGCCGAGCACATCGGCGGCCCGGCGGGCATCGCCCGCGTCCTCCTTCGAACAGCAGCCGCGCGATCCGGTGCGCAACGTACCGGGCGCACTCGACAGCGCCAGATGCACTCCGACCACCTCGTGCCCGGCGTCGACGGCCCGTGCCGCCGCCACCGCGGAATCGACTCCACCACTCATCGCGGCGAGCACTCGCATACGCTACGCACCTCCTCTCGCACCGGCCAGACCCGCGGCCCTGGCTCGTTCCACCACCTGCGGCAGTACTTCCAGTACTGCCTCTATATCGGACCGCTGCGAGGTGTGTCCAAGGGAAAACCGCAGCGACCCCCGCGCTTCACGGGCCCCGACACCCATCGCGACCAGGACATGACTGGGCGAGGCCACCCCGGCCGTGCACGCCGAACCGGTCGAACATTCGATCCCCGCGGCATCCAGCAGCATCAGCAGCGAATCACCCTCACAGCCGGGGAAGGTGAAGTGCGCGTTGCCGGGCAGCCGCCGGTCGTCGTGGGGTCCGTTGAGTATCGCGTCCGGGAGGGCCTGCCGCACGCCCGCGATCAGGTCGTCGCGCAGTCCGGACAGTTCCGCGGACCGGGCCGGCATCTCGGCCACGGTCTGCCGCAGGGCCGCGGCCAGCCCGGCCACCGCCGCGACATCCGAGGTCCCCGAGCGCAGGTCCCGTTCGTGGCCGCCGCCGTGCAGCAGCGGCACACAACCCACCTGGCGGCCGAGCAGGAGTACGCCGACGCCGTGCGGCCCGCCCAGTTTGTGCCCGGCGAAACTCGCGGCGGCAAGCCCGGCGGCACCGAAATCGATCGGCAGCTGCGCGGCGGCCTGCACCGCGTCGCTGTGTATCGGCACTCCGGCGTCCCGCGCGATCTCGGCCAGCTCCCGGATCGGCTGGATCGCCCCGACCTCGTTGTTGGCCCACATCACGGTGACCAGCGCGATCTCGCCGGGATGCGCGGCCAGTTCGGCGCGCAGCGTCTCCGGGGAGACGATTCCCTCGGCGTCCACCGGCAACCAGGTGACCTGGGCGCCCTCGTGCCGCTCCAGCCATTCCACGGCGTCGAGCACCGCGTGGTGCTCGACGGCGGCGGCCAGGATCCGATTACAGCGCGGGTCCGCGTCCCGCCGGGCCCAGTAGATCCCTTTGACCGCGAGATTGTCGCTCTCGGTCCCGCCGGAACAGAGGATGACCTCGGAGGGGCGGGCGCCGAGATCCGCGGCGATCGATTCGCGCGACTCCTCCAGCCGGCGCCGGGCCGCCCGGCCCGAGCCGTGCAGCGAGGACGCGTTTCCGACCTGCGCGAAGGCAGCCGTCATCGCCTCGATCGCGGCGGGCAGCATCGGTGTGGTCGCCGCATGATCGAGGTAGACCGTCGTGTGCACACCGCTGACAGCACCCGGGAAAGCCGACTTCATGACCGACAAAGCCTATCCCACCGTTGACCTGCACATCTTTCGGGTCTACCCCTGCTTTCTACGATTTTTCTACGATCTGCATGCGATTCACAACAGTGCAGGCACCACCGACATTCCGGAGCCACACGCCCGGTGGAGAACTTGGTGCCAGGCATACCGGCCGTCCGGGGCTCGCGACAGATGGGCACGCCCCGGCCGGGAGCGGCCCAGTTGGAGCCGGCTGGCTGCTGAGTTCGTCTATTGCTCTGAGAAGGAGGAGTAAGGGCGCCCGCCGGCTGCTCTCGTCATGCCACGCGACGTACCGACGGGATCCGTCCTCGAGGGGGCTGGGCATATGTCGATGACGGATCAGGTCACCATGCGGCTCGGCGAGCCGGCCCGAAACAGTGACAGCTTCCGCGGCTGTCGAAGCTGATGGACCGCTTCGAGGCGCGGGAGTGGATCATTCGCCGAATCGACCCGAGCGACGGACGCGGGAGGAACGATGTCGTGCCGAGTCGACGAACGAATCCAGCCCGGGGTCGTCACGGCCCGGATCATGCCAACGGGTACGCGCCGGCGACGATGGAGCGGGCAGCGACACGGGCGTTGTTCGCTCGCCACGAGGGGGTGAACGCACGAGTGAGAAGTCGTGGTGCAGACTCGCCTCGATTGCCGGAGTGGGCAGTGCCGCGATCTCGATAGCGTCGACGCGAATTGTTCTCACGGTTTCGACCAGCGCTCATGGGCGGACTGCCGGGTGATGTGCGCGGCCCGGCCGATATCGGTCCAAGAAGCTCCGCCTGCGCGGGCCTGACGCACAGCTTCATTGCGCCGGTGTTCGGCTTCGGCGATTTCGTCGGTGATCACCTCGATCTGTCGGAGCGCTTGGAACGGGCGGATATGGGCGTACCAGTCCCGCATCGCAGCATCTCCGAATGCGCCGGAGTCCTCGGCGAATCCGTGACCATCGTTGAAACAGTAGTGGGTATCGGCGTCATCGGCTGTCCGTGTTCGTGCCCAGACCGGGCCCCGCCAGTGAATGCGCCCACTACCTTCCGCAACGCATGCCACCTGCCAGCCGGTGATCTCCTCTTCGGCGCGATAGTGCCCGCGGTCGACCATGGGCGAACCATCCGGGGTGTGGGTGACCGGGATGCCTTCGCTGCTGTATCCCCGGCCGCTGTAGCCGTCTGCGAACAGCTGCATGATCCATCCCTTGTGCTGTCCATCTTCGGTGCTTCTACTCATACCTGCCTTTGAATCTGTTGCCTGAATTTCCTGACAGTTTATCGGCTGTCAGGAACTCCTGACATTCCTCTGCCTCCTCGGCGGCAGTGCAGCGGGCTGCGAGCAGTTGCGCGCTGTCGGTGTTGTCCTGGTGCGTACCGGCGGTGGTGAGGGCGTGCAGCGCGAGGTCGGGACCGGACATCACCCGAGTAAACGACGATTGCCGCGGGTGTGCTAAGACTGGTTCCTAGCAAAGGGGCCTCCGGTGCACCAGCTCAGTCTCGGCGTCGTCGCGCGTTCACGAAAAGAGAACGAACGGCGGTTGCCGATCCACCCCCACCACCTCGACCGGATCGACGCCGATCTCCGGAAAACCATCTACCTCGAACACGGCTACGGTGAGCCCTTCGGCGTGCCCGACGAACAATTGGCGGGCATGGTCGCCGGGATGCGCACACGCGAGCAACTCGTCGCCGAGTGCGAGGTCATCCTTCTGGCCAAGCCGCTGCGGGAGGACGTCGCCGAACTGCGGACCGGCCAGGTGCTGTGGGGCTGGCCCCACTGTGTGCAGGACGCCGAGCTGACCCAACTGGCCATCGACCGTCGACTGACCGTGATCGCGTTCGAGGCGATGAACCACTGGCGACGCGACGGCTCGTTCGGCCTGCACGTCTTCCACAAGAACAACGAGCTGGCCGGCTACTGCTCGGTGCTGCACGCCTTGCAGTCGATCGGGTCGACCGGGGACTACGGCCGCCGACTGCGAGCGGCGGTGATCGGCTTCGGGGCGACCGCGCGCGGCGCGGTGACCGCGCTGAACGCCCACGGGATCCACGACGTCGAGGTTCTCACCGCCCGTGGCCTCAGCACCGTCGGATCGCCGATCCATTCCGCCACGATGGTGCATTTCGACCACGACGCGAACAACCCGGGCGACCCGCGTCGCAGCTACGCACACACCGAATCCGGCCGGGTGCCGCTGGCCGGGTTCCTCGCCGAGCACGACATCGTCGTCAATTGCGTGCTGCAGGACACCGACGCGCCGCTGACCTTCCTCATCGAAGACGACCTCGCCGCTTTCGCCCCGGGTAGCCTCATCGTCGACGTCTCCTGCGACGAAGCCATGGGCTTCAGCTGGGCGCAGCCCACGACGTTCACCCGGCCGACCCTCCCGGTCGGCGACGGGGTCACCTATTACGCTGTCGATCACAGCCCGTCCT
This sequence comes from Nocardia rhamnosiphila NBRC 108938, assembly GCF_000720425.1. Lineage (GTDB taxonomy): Bacteria > Actinomycetota > Actinomycetes > Mycobacteriales > Mycobacteriaceae > Nocardia > Nocardia rhamnosiphila. Next base: position 736,409 of record NZ_JOAJ01000003.1, read on the forward strand.
ACCTGTGGAACTCGGCGACCTGGGAGATCAGCGAAGCGCTGCTGCCGCACCTGCGGTCGGTCCTTTCCGAACACTCCACCTGGGGCGATCACGAAACCGTCCGACGCGCGATCGAGATCCGCGACGGCACGATCCAGAACCCCGCGATCCTGTCTTTCCAACAGCGCCTACCGCGATACCCGCACCACCGCCGCTGAACACCGGCGACCGCGCCCACGCTGAACTCGTCGAACGCCTGTCGCGCAGACCACGAGGATGAGATGACCGTGACTCGAAGAGGTGCGCCGGCCCCTTGACCGACCACGCGGTGTTCTCCATGACGCCGGACCACTGCGGCAGGGCCCGCTGCCGAACTTCCACCGTCCGCATGACCATTGCCCGCTATTCGAGGTAATCCCGAAGCAACTGTGAGCGCGATGGGTGACGTAGCTTCGACATCGTCTTCGACTCGATCTGCCGGATCCGCTCACGGGTGACGCCGTAGACCTTCCCGATGTCGTCGAGCGTTCGAGGCCGCCCATCACCCAGGCCGTAACGCAGGCGCATGACACCGGCTTCGCGCTCGCTGAGCGTGTCGAGTACGGACCGCAACTGCTCCTGCAGCAGGGTGAACGCTACCTTCTCGACGGCTACGACAGCCTCGGAGTCTTCGATGAAATCGCCGAACTGGGTCGTGCCCTCGTCACCGAGCGTCTGGTCCAACGAGATCGGCTCCCGTGCGATTTGCCGAACCTCGAGAACCTTCTCGGGTGTAATACCCAATTCTGCGGCAAGCTCGTGTGCTGTTGCCTCGCGGCCCAGCTGCTGAAGCAGTTCGCGCTCCACACGCCCGAGCTTGTTGATGATCTCCACTATGTGCACGGGGATTCGTATGGTGCGGGCCTGGTCGGCCATGGCGCGAGAAATCGCCTGGCGAATCCACCATGTAGCGTAGGTCGAGAACTTGAAGCCTCTGCCGTAGTCGAACTTTTCGACCGCTCGCAGCAGACCCAGATTGCCCTCCTGGATCAGGTCGAGGAAGGCCATGCCCCGCCCGGTGTACCGTTTTGCGATCGACACCACCAGCCGAAGGTTTGCCTGGAGCAGATGATCTTTGGCCGCGATGCCGTCCTCAATAATCCAGGTCAGGTCTCGGCGACGTGCGATCGTGAGACCCGCGGGTCCCGCGCATTCGGCCTGCAGTTTCTGCACCGCATACAGACCGACTTCGATCCGGACCGCGAGATCGACCTCCTCGGTCGCGGAGAGTAGAGGAACTCGCCCGATCTGCTTCAGATACGCCCGTGTCGAGTCCCCGCCGGCGGTGAGCTCGGCTTCCTTGCGCGCCCGGCGCAGCGCCGGAGACTCGTCCTCATGCACGATGTCGTCCGCAACGTCTCGCTCCGCCGAGGTGCCAGTGGAATCTTCGCCATTTATTTCGCCTGCGGTCGTTGCCACATTCACCTCTCCGAGTGATTCGGGCGACATCGCGATTCGAGAAACAGGACCGCGGAGAGGCCTCGAGCGGCTCGGCAATCACCGGGACCAATGACCAGCGTACCGGTCGACACACGAAGTGAGGCGACTACCGGCACCAGCCGATACCTTCCGGTCGGGTGGCGATCTGCCATTTGGTCAACGTGTCGAGTTCTCGGTGGAGCAGGGCCGGAAGGACCCGAAGCCGCGGACGTAGATCGGCAGCCGGCCGTCGGCCGAATCGCCCGCGCGAGCGCGATGGTCGGGGCGGCTGATACGAGGAACGACTGCCTGCTTCACCGGCGACGTAACCGGGTTCCGGTGGGCACGATAGTGCAGCATCCGGACCAGCACAGAGACGGACCGCCCACCGGCCGGGCAGCGCACGCACCGGGCGCCGCCCCGGCCAGAACCGGCCTACCTGGAACCGGTGTCCGGGCGGGTGGCGATGTCCGGCTCGGGCACCGCGGTAAGGAACACCGGTTGCGGCGCATCGGCCGGTACCGAGTACGGCTCGGGTTCGGCGGGGACGTGACTGAACAGTCCGGGGTTGTCGTCGTGCATGTTCGTGCTCCGATCTTCGGTGTGCGCTGCCGGTGAGAAGTCGCGGCAGGCAGGGTCGAGATGCGCGGCCCGTGGTGGTGTGGTCCGGCGGCCCGGGCCTTCCGGGAATACTCATCCGAACCCGGAGACACTCCGCGCCGGAATGCCGAGCGGAGCAACCCTCGCCCGGAGGTAATGGGACTGCAGCAGTTCGAAAGCAGGATGGGACGTCAGGGGTACGAAGGAACAGCGTCGGGACCCGCAAATCGCCGTCTACCTGCGCAAACAGGTAAATCATGAGAAACATCGGAAAGCATCGGGGACCTGCGGAAACGCTGTGCCGACTTCATGACCAGTAAAGGATAGCTGTCAGGAGTCGGCGCTTATTCCCCCGGCTCGCGAGCGGCCGACGTGGGCAGATCCGGCGCCCGCCCGAGCGGACCCGGCGGCGCCCCCTCATCCCTCAGTCCAGACCCGCTGCAACATGTGCCAGTCCGCGGGATGGGCGGCGATACCGGCGGCGAACCGGTCGGCCAGCTCCTGGGTGGCGTCCCGGACCCCGCGGGAGGTATCGATCGGGTCGCCGACCGAGAATCCCCATCCGTCCGTCGTGAACCAGCAGTGCACGGGCAACAGCGGCGCGCCCGTATCGATGGCCAGCCGCGCGGGACCGGCGGGTAGCCGCGCCGGCGCCCCGAAGAAGGTCACCGGCACGCCCCGGCCGGACAGATCGCGCTCACCGAGCAGACAGACCACACCACCCGCGCGCAGCCGGTCGGTGAGCAGCCGGAACGGGGGCGTGTCGCCGCCGGTGAGCGGGATGATCTCGAAGCCGAGCCCCTCCCGGAAGCGGACGAACCGGCGGAACAGCGACTCCGGCCGCAGACGCTCGGCGACCACGGTCGGCGTACCGACCCGCTGCACGAGCCAGACCCCGGCGAGGTCCCAGTTCCCGCTGTGCGGCAGGGCGATCACCACCCCGCGACCGGCGGCGTACGCCTCCCGGATCCGGTGGAGTCCGGTGGCCGCGGACTCGATGGTGTCCGCCAGCGCATCCGGATCCATCGCGGGCAATCGGAAGGCCTCCCGCCAATACCTGGCATAGGAGCGCAGACTCGCCCGGACCAGTTCCGGCGGAACCTGCGCGGGGTCGACGCCGAGGACCCGGGCGAGGTTGCGCCGCAGCTGGACCGGACCGCCGTCACGACGGGCAATCCGGTCGGCGGCCGTGTCGAACAGGCGAACCGCCGAGCGGTGCGGCAGGGCCCGTACCAGGCGCCAGCCCGCCGCATAGCCGAGGTCCTGCGCCCGGCCCGACATCGTTACCTGGTACCGGCGTCCGGCGCGGCGGGACTGTCGGTCTCGGGAGCCGCGGTGAGGAAGACCGGGCGGTGATCGTCGGCCGGTAACGCGTACGGCTCGGGTTCGGCGGGGACGTGACTGAACAGCCCGGGATGGTCGTCGTGCATGGTCGTGCTCCGATCTTCGGTGTGCGCTGCCGGCACGAGTTCCGTACGGCAGAGGTCGAGGGGGGTGGGTCCCGCGCCGGCGGTCCGATTCGGATCGGGGCCGGGACCTTTCGGGGATACCCATCCGAAACCCATGGCACTCGGCGCCGGGCTGCCGAGCGGAGCTTCCGTGGGCCCGGGGGCAAGTCGCGGCCGGGTCCCGCGGATTCGGCAGCCGGACGGCTGCTCGACGGTGTTCCTCACCACCGTAGCCGTATATGTCACCGCTGTGTCCCGCACGCCGCAAACCCCGTGTGGCGGCGCGGCTCGGGGTGGCGGGTGAAACCACCCGGTCGGCGGTCGCGCCGATCACCCCGCTTGACACCTACCTATTGAACGTACCGTTATTCAGCGGTACGGTAATCGGTGTATCAATAAGCACTCGCGGAGTGCGATCCGCCCCGGAGGACGAACGGGGGCGTGACCGAGTGAGGACCCCACCGATGAACCGAAACCACGAACAGCGCGCCCGCCGTCTCGCGGCGCGGATCGCCGCGCTCGCCGTCATCACCCTCGCGCCGCTGGCCGCCGGTGCCGGCCCCGCCCTGGCCGATCAGATCGGCGCGACCCACGTCAGCAGCGATTCCAGCGACAGCTTCGGCGATAGCTCCGGCTGGGACAGCAACGGCTGGGACGACAACGATCATCAGGCCTGGGACGGCGACAACGACGATTTCGGCTGGGACGACAACGGCCACTACGGCTACAAGGACCACCACCGGCAGGATTACGACGGCTGGGAGGACCACCTCAACAGCGGCGACAATCAGTATCCCGACCGCGATTCGCACAACGACCGCGGCCGCGACTACGACCGGCCCGCCGATTGGGACCACCACGAGACTCCCCGTGGCGGGGGCGGCGCGCCGCCGAACTGGAATATGCCCAACCCCTACATCCCGCCGCCCCCGCCCAGCCTGCTTCCGCAGGTCCTGCTGCCGGTGCTGCCGCCGTTGCCCTTCGCACTGCCGGGCCTGCCCGCCCTGCCGGGCACGGGCAGCGCACGCTGATACAGCGGCTAAGTGACCGTTGTTCAGCGGTACATAATTGAGCGAGTCGATATATAGCAGTAGAAAGGCCGGGCCCACCCCGGTGGACCCGGCCGAAACCGCTCGGTTCAGACGGGGGTGACCGCCACTTTCGTCAGCTGCCGGCCCGCTGCCGCCAGGACCGCGTGCGCGGCGTCCGAAAGCTCTTCGGCGCGCACCGCTCGCTCACACCGCCGGGCCAGCTCTTTCCGATCGGCGCCCGCCTGTTCCACCGGCGCCAAGACCACCTCAGCGGTCAGGTTCCTGGTGCGCAGTACCCGCACGATCGACCCGACCAGGGTGTCGTCCCCGACGAAACCCGGGAGGGTGGACCGGTTACCGTGCGCGTCCAGGTACCGCAGCCGGACCGGCTGCACCGGGGTCGCGGTATCGACCGCGGCCTGGAACAGCGCGGGCCGCAACGACCCGTAGGCACGGCCACACCAGGTGGTGCCCTCCGGGAAGAATCCGATCCGTTCACCCGCGGCGAGCCGGTGCCCGACCCGCTCGATCACCTCCGGCAGGCGGCGCAGGCGTTCCCGCTCGATCGGGATGACCCGCATCACCCGGGCGAGCGTGCCGAGCACCGGCCAATCGATCAGATCCGCCCGCGCCACGAAGGCGAGCGGCTGCACCGAGGCGAGGACGACGATATCCGTCCAGCCGATATGTCCACAGGCGACGAGCACTCCGGTGCCCGGCGCGGCGTACCGCGGCCCGATCGCCGCGGCTCCCGTGCGCCGGTCCACCACCCGCAGCCGGATACCGCACGCATGCAGGAGGGTGCGGGCGAACCGCCGCTGCACTCCCGAACGCCGGGACGGCGGCGTGACGAGGTGCACGAACGGATAGGCGAGCAGCACCGATACGGCTCCCGCTGCCCGCAACCCGGCCCGGGCGACACCGATCTCGGGGCGTTGCTGCACACAACCGGTCCCGCACGGGCTCACCGGCATCCAGGCGTGCGGAGCGGCAGCCTGCACCGGCGCCCGGTCCACGCGCTGTGCGACGGTTTCCATCGCGTCACCGCCCGCCGTCGAAATTCGCGGCCGCGCCGCGTAACCGATCCAGATACCGGGTGTTGATGGTGTCGAGTCCCAGCAACACCACGAAATCTGCCACGGCGAAATCCGGATCGTGCGCGGGCTCCCCGCAGATCTCGGCGCCGAGCCGCAGGTAGCCGTTGAGCAGCGGCGGCAGTTTGGGGCGGCCGGGGGCGGGCAGTTCGTCGAGGGCCACCCCGTCGACCACTACGGGACGATAGGGGCGAACGCGCTTCTCGGGCGCGCAGGCGTGTTTGCCGAGCAGGAGATCGCGGACGCCGCGCACATTGACCCCCGCCGGGTCGCCGGGGCTGTTCCGCATGGGGACCGAGGCACATCCCATCACCCAGTCGTAACCGGTGAGCTGGATGTAGTGCAGGATGCCCGCCCACATGAGGGTGAGCACCGAACCGTTGCGATGGTCGGGGACCACGCAGGCCCGGCCCATCTCCACGGTCCGCATACCCGCCGGGTCGAGATTCGTGAGGTCGAATTCGGTGGCGGTGTAGTACCCACCGGCGGCCGCGACCTTGTCCGGCGGCAACATCCGGTAGCACCCGACGAATTCGCCGGTGACCTCGTCGCGGACCAGCATGTGGTCACAGTGTTCGTCGAACCGGTCCGCGTCCAGCCCCGTGCCGTCGTCGGGGATCCGGAAACCCGGCTCATTGGCGAATACGTTGTATCGCAACCGCTGCGCCGCGATGCGATGGTCGGTGTCGGAGGAGACGATCAGTGCGTATCGGGACCGGTGATCCTCGCCGGCGGCCGGTCGAGCCGGGGCCGTCAGCACGGACGTAATAGCCATAATGCTCAGCAGGCCAGCCCGACACGGCGCCCGGGCGTCCACAACATGTCGCAGACATGCCGGTTCGGTTAACGAGACGCAGGTCACACCCGACGTTCACCGATCGGTCCCCGCATGTTCGCGTGAACAGCGGAAACGGCGCCACCGTTGGACCGGACGCAACCTGGAATTCGCCGCTCGGACGCGTCGCGGGCCCGCCGGACGGGCCCGCCCCACGCGGTATTACGCGACGAAACGTTCGGGTTCGCGCACCCGCTCCAGGTGTTTCCGGTCCACCTCCTCGAACCCCGGCCGCCCGGTCCCGATGAACGCCACCAGCCACGACAGGACCGCGGCGAACCGGTTCCGGAAGCCCACCAGGTAGAACAGGTGCACGGCCAGCCAGATGAACCACGCGAACACACCCCGGAAGGTGATCTTGTCATTCAGCTTCGTGACGGCGCTGAACCGGCTGATCACCGCCATGCTGCCCTTGTCCCAGTACACGAACGAAGTACCTGGGTGCTTGTCGCGGCTGATGATGTCGGCCGCGTGCCGCCCCTCCTGCATGGCCACCGGCGACTGGCCCGGGTAGCCGTTGAGCGAGGTCATATCGCCGATCGCGTAGATATCGGCATAGCCGCCGACGGTGAGGTCGGGGTTGATCAGCAGTCGTCCGGCACGGTCGGTCTCGCAACCGGTGGCCTCGGCCAGCAGTTTCGCGAAACCGCCCGCCTGCACGCCCGCCGACCACACGATGGTCTCGGCGTCGATCTGCCGCTCGGCGCCCGCTTTGTCCTTGACCGTGACGTGCCCGTCCTCGATATCGGTGACGAAGGTGCCCAGCAGCACTTCGACCCCACTGCGGGTCAGTGATTTCTTCGCGTACTCCGACAGCCCGCCGCCGAACGGCGGTAGGACCGCACCGGCGCCCTCGACCAGGGTCACCGAGACTTCCTCGTGGTAGTACCGCTTCGCCAGCTCCTTCAGCTGTCCCGCGACCTCCACACCGGTGGCCCCGGCGCCGACCACGACGAACGACAGCAGCCGCCGCCTGGTCTCCTCGTCGGCCTGGGCCGCCTCGCGGAACACCCGCGAGATCTGGGCCCGCAGCAGCTTGGCGTCGTCGATGGTCTTGAGCGAGTAGGTCTTGTCGGCGAAGTCGTCACGACCGAAATACGACTGGCTCGCCCCGGTGGCCGCGATCAGCGATCCGTAGCGGATCCGGCGGACCTCCTCGCCGGTGCGGTAGGTCAGGATGGCGGCGTCGGGTTCGATGGCGGTGACCTCGCCCAGCCGGACGTCGGCCTCCTTGTGCCGGCGCAGAATGTTCGCGATCGGGGGTGCGATCTCCGCGGACGCCAACACCCCGGTGGCGACCTGATAGAGCAGCGGCTGGAACAGGTGTTCCGGCGTGCTCGAGATCAGGACATAGTCCACTCCCGCTTTGGCCAGTTGTTTGGCCGCGGCGAGTCCGCCGAACCCCGAACCGATGATCACGACGTCCGCGTACTCGACGCCGGCGCCGACCTCAGTGACCTTGTGCATGACAGCCTCCTTCACTCATTAGGAACCGTCATCCGTAAGGCAGATATTTCAGGGTTCAGGGCGCATAATTGAGATGACTCTTATCTGTTCTGGTCATGAATGGAGATCGAAGTGGAACTCCGCCAGCTCACGTACTACGTCGCGGTGTGCGAGGAGCTCAGCTTCAGCCGGGCGGCGGCCCGGTGCTTCATCTCACAATCGGCGATCAGCCACCAGATCGCCCGGCTCGAACACGACCTGGGCGTCCAGCTCTTCGAGCGTTCGACCCGTTCGGTCGTCCCCACCGACGCGAGCACCAGGCTACTACCGCTCGCCAAGCAGATGCTAGGTCTGGAATCGGCCATCCGCGCCTCCATTCGTACCACCGGCCCCCGCATCCGGCTCGCGGCGAATATGTCGTTCGCCACCCGGTCGCTGTCGGCCATCGCCGGCACCCGCGAGGCGCATCCCGGCGCGGAAATCGAATTCGTCATCAAACCGTTCCGCCAGCGGGTCGCGGCCGTCGCGGACGGGGACTGCGATCTGGCGCTGATCCGCGGCAGTGTGCAGCAGGCCGGACTCGTCGTCGAGCAACTATGGGTGGAAGACCTCACGCTGGCCACCGCGCCCGCGCATCCGCTGGCCGGCCGCACCGACGTCACCCTCGCCGAACTCAGCGCCTACCCGCTGCTCCTCCCGCCGGAGTCCGAGCAGTTCCTCCTGCACAACGTCATCCGGACCGCCTTCGCCGACCTGCCCACCGGCCCGACCTTCGGCCCGCCCATCCCACCGGACCACACCGCGACAATGGAGCTGATCAACCATCCCGACGCCTGGACGGTTCTCTACGCCAACAGCTCCACCGAGGGCATCGCCGCGCTGCCGCTGGCCGACCACCGCCTCCGCATCCCCGTCTCGGCCGTCCTGCGCGCCGACACCCGGCGTACCCCCATCCTCGATTCGCTGCTCGCGGGCCTGCACTGCGCTTAGCCACCACCCCCGCCGGTCGCGGTCGTCCGGATCATCCCCCAGGGGAAACGCGGTCGGCCCGGCACGCACTCCGCGCACCGGGCCTACCGCCCCGGCAGCCGGGCAGTGGCTACCGGAACATCGGTGGCGTCGCCGGTTCGGCTCGGCGGTCCACCGGCAACCCGAGTGGCGAGGGGGCCGGCTCGGGTCGGTTCGGGATGCCGTCCCATGACGGCGGAAAGTGCTACCGCGGTGGGGGCACCCGATCGTCACGGTGGCGGAGCACCGCCCCCTCGGGCACCGGCTGTACCTCGCCGCTTCTCAGGATGATCACACCGGGGCTGCCCGCGGGCAGCTGGTAACCCGGCAGCTCCCGCTCGATGTCCTCGCGCAGGATCACGCGGTCGATATCGGTCCGCTCCTGCCCGTTGATGATGATCTTCTTGTCGGGGCCCGGGTCGGCGCCGGCCGCGCCGGCACCGGCCACCGCCGCGCCCGCTACTCCCACTCCACAGACCAGGGCCGCGAAGGCTCTACTCGCAGGTTTCAGCTTCACTGTGAAACTCCTTGTCGCACCGCGTTTTTGCCGACCGAACCCGGTCGGACCTCGGATAACGACGACGGTAGTTCGCGTCGCTGTGCACAGGCCGGGGAGACAGCTGGGAGTCTGCTGGGAACCGGGCCGGATTCAGTCGCCGCAGAACAGGCAGTCGCAGGGCCGGCCCACCTCACTGCCATAGACGGCCAGGTGGCGCACCGGGGCCAGCACCGTTTGCGCGACGGCCGGATCCAGGGGTGGCGCCGACCGCGGCGACGGCTTCCCCCAGGCAGCCGGTACTTCCTCGATGTCGTAGCGGACCACCGCGTCGACGAACAGGGTCCACAGGCAGTGGTCGGGGAAGGGGTTCAGGCGCAGCACCCACCAGTGACCCGACACGTCGGCCGCCAACGGGAAACGCGCATGTCCGGTGCCGCGCCATTCGGGCCGGGCCAAGGCCTCGGGCTGTGTCATACCGCCGCCGTTCGCAGATCGCGCACCGCTATGCGGCGGAGGCACCGAACGATTCGAGAATCGTTTCGATGCGTTCCCGCGCAGCGTGTGCCATCACCGGATGCGTGGTCTCGTACAGTTTTCCGGCCTCCACCGCGGCGAGCACGATCTCGGCGGCCCGCGCGGTGGGCAGCATTTCCTTCGCCATCTCGCCCACGGCCTCCATCATCGGCGCGAGTGCGGCCCGGACCTCCGGCGGCAACGTCTCCGCCTCCGGCGCCCCCTCCGCGGGCGGCGCGGCCATCTCGGCCAGACCCCGGAACATCCGCGTATCCACCGGGCCGGGGCACACGACGGTCACCCCGATATTCGGCGCGATGACATCCAGTTCGCCACGCAGTGATTCCGAGATCGAGATGATCGCGCTCTTGCTCGCCGCGTACGGCGCCCCGAACAGGCCGACGGTCAGCCCGGCCAGCGAAGCGGTGTTGACGATATGGCCGCCACCGCCGGCGATGAGATGCGGAGTGAACACATGGATACCGTTGACCACACCGCCCACATTGACCGACCAGACCCGCTCCCATTCCGCGGGGGCGATATCCCAGCTCGGCCCGCCCGCACCCACACCCGCATTGTTGACGACCAGGTCCACCCGGCCGAAGGTGGCGAGTGTCCGGTCGGCGAGAGCCCGGACCTGATCGATATCGGCGACGTCGGTCGGCACGGCGAGCACCGGGTCACCGAGTTCGGCGGCGGTCCGCGCCAGCGTCTCGGCCTCGACATCGGCCACCACCACCCGTAGCCTCCGATCGACCAGCGCGGCGGCCACGGCCCTGCCGATACCGTTCGCGGCTCCGGTGACGACAGCGACCTGCCCGGCTTCCAACTTCATGAAACCTCCACTCCACCCTGTCCGCCCCGTAGCGGACGGCATCACCATCCTCACCCGCGCGCCGGGCCACCACATCGGCCCACAGACTGATTTCCCATGGACCCGGGTAGCAGCTGCGGTGCGCACACCCACCGAGTACGAGAAGGACGGTCGGACAAAGGTTGCGGTAGGAGCGGCGCACCGTGGACGGGCCGTCCGGTTCCGGTCCCCGGGACCCTGGCTACGGTCCTTCCAGGAACCTCGGCGGCCGGTGCCCGGCCACGCCGTGCGATCGTCCGATCACCGATCCCCGGAGCCGGCGGCAGACCCGCCGGGCGGCGCGGGCAGACACTTTTTCCCGCACGCCAGTTCACACGCCAGACTTTCGTAGGAGAAATACGCGCGAGCCAGTTGCCGCCGGTGTGCCGCCTCCGGTCCGTCCCGGACGTAGCGGTCGAACGACATCGTGTACAGATGCGCCAGGCGGCCGAACACCGCACCCAAGCCCTCGTGATGTTCCACCGCACCGCTGCCCGGTTCACCGAGCACACGGCGCGCCTCCAGGTCTATGACGAGAAGATGCCGCTGTGCGTCCGCCCAGGCTGCGATGAACGGGTCGGCGGCGAGATCCATACCGGGCAGTTCCGGTTCGGACCGGCCCGGAATCCAGGTCATCACCACCTCGTCCCAGCCCGGCCGCGTCGCCACCAGGCGCCGATGGGCGTCCACCAGGCCCGCGACGGCGGTGAGCAGGGGACAGCCGAAATCGGCCGCTCCGGCGGTCTGGAATTGCGCGGCCCGAGCGAACACCGCCGAAACGACTCGGCTGTCCGGCAAGGGACCGAACCTCCTACGGCCGTGCACAGTTCCCCATTTCCTGCCGCCGCGGCGGCCATTCTTGAATTGTCCGAATTCGGCGACCCCGGCCGATCACCCCGCATCGCGGACTCGTCGATCGGCGCGCACAGCTTAGCCAATTCTTCCGCCCGGAACAGCATTCGACGAAAGGGGTATCGACACGTAAAACGTTTCCTTACAACATGATTGGAATAGACCGAATTAGAAGCGAGAGCATTTCGGCCCCTGCATTCCTATACGTCGGCCGCATATCACCCGGTGGGAATCGCGGCTACTGATCGTTGCCACGTCGCGAACCGCCCGGGGTGCGTCCGAACGCATGCCGGTACACATCGATGAAGGCGCTGGGCGAAGCCCAGCCGCAGCGACCGGCCACCGCGGTCACCGAATACCCTTCGGCGAGCAATCGCACCGCCCGGTGCAGCCGCAGGTGGGTCCGCCACTGCGGATAGGTCATGGCGAACTCGGTCCGGAACAACCGGGTGAGGGTGCGCTCCCCCGCCCCCACCCGCCGGCCGAGTTCCGCCAGCGTCCAGGTGGTTTCCAGATCCGCCTCGACGAGGGCGCAGGCGCGCCGGAGGCGTTCGTCGCGGGCGACCGGCAACAGCAGCCGCTGCTGCGGCATCCGGTCCAGCTGGTCGAGCAGGACCTGCCGCAACCGCCCCAGTTCGTGGTCCGGCAATTCGCCCGGCGCGGAACACGCGATGATCAGTTCCCGCACCAGCCCGGAGGTCGCGAGCACGACCGGCGCCTCCCGGTCCCCCTCCGCCGCGCCCGGAAAAGCGATGCAGTGGAAGCGAGTCGGTCCGTAGAAGTGGTGCTCGTGCCGGTGCCCGGCGGGAATCCAGATCGCGCGGTCCGGCGGCGCGATCCAGGTCCCGGTATCGGTGCGGACCTCCGCCGCACCGCCGCTGCAGTAGATGAGTTGGTGGTCGGGATGGCGATGCGGATCGATATGCGATCCCGCCGCCAGATCCCGCACCCGCGTGGGCGTGGGAACGGTGGGGCGGGTTATCGACATATCTTGGCATTTTATCGGAAGAAGTCATACGTGGTCGCTTCCTACGCTGATCCTCGACCGACGACCAGGAGGATCCGGCTGTGGACACCCCGACGACCGCCCCCGCGCCCGCCGCGGGGGCGGTGCAGGTATGGAACCGTATGCGGCACTGGGTCGTCGCGCACGCGGTCGACGACTTCTACCAGGGACTGATCCCCGCCAGTATCCCGTTCTTCGTCCTGGAACGCGGCTACAGCTATATCGCCGCGTCCGGTCTGGCCCTGGCGGCCGCGCTGGGGAGTTCACTGCCGCAGCCGCTGCTGGGGGTACTGGCCGACCGCCGGCCAGTACTATGGCTCGCCCCGGCCGGGCTGCTGGTGGCCGGGGCCGGAGCCGGGCTGGCGGGTCTCGCACCGGCGTATCCGGTGGTATGGCTGCTGATCCTGGTCTCCGGAATCGGTATCGCCGCTTTCCATCCCGCTGCCGGCCGGGACGCCCGCCGCGCCGCCGGGGACAGCACGGTGGCCATGAGTCTCTTCGCGGCCGGCGGTAGCGTCGGATTCTTCCTCGCCCCGGCACTGGCCACGCCGCTGCTGTCCGCGCTGGGCATCGGGGCCACCGCACTGTTCGTGCCGCCGGCGGTACTCACGGCGTTCGTCCTGTGGCGGCACCAGACGCGGCGGACAGCCCACCTTCCGACGGCCGATATCACCACCGGCCGGGACCGGTGGGGTCCATTCCTCGTGCTGACCGTCGTCGCGGTCGTCCGCTCGGTCCTCTTCCTGGGGATGAACACCTTCATCGCGCTGTACTGGATCGGATATCTGGGCGCCGACCGAGTACTGGGCGGCGTCGCGCTCACCACCTTCCTGGTCGGCGGCGTGGTGGGCACCGTATCCGGCGGGCGCATCGCGGACCGGATCGGTATGCGGGCGACCGTCCGGCTCGGTGGCGCGGTCGCGGTGCCGGCACTGGTCGCCCTGCGCCTGTGCGGCGACCCGCAGCTCGCGCTGGTGCTGGTGGCGCTGGCCGGGGTGGCCGCCAACCTACCGTTCGCGGTGCTGGTCAAGCTGGGCCAGGACTACCTTCCGGCCCGGCCCGGCACCGCGGCCGGGGTCACCCTCGGTATCGCGGTGAGCGCGGGCGGGCTGTTCATGCCTGTACTCGGGGGAATCGCCGACCGGCACGGGCCGCAGGCCGTGCTGACCGTGCTCTGCGTCGTGCCGGCGCTCGCCGCCGCGCTCGCGTTCGCGCTGCCGCCGGCCGACGGCGCCGATCATCGGGGTCGCCGGCCCCGCCGCGGCGCCGACGCCCCCGGCCCCGGCATTCCCGGATGACTCCGCCGGCCGATCCCGGCCGATCCGCGGGCGGGCGTGCGCTCAGATGACGCCGAGCGCGAGCATCGCGTCCGCGACCTGGATGAATCCGGCGATATTCGCACCGGCGACGTAATCACCGGGAGAGCCGTATTCGTCGGCAGTTTCCAGACAGCGGTCGTGCACGCCCCGCATGATCTCGGCGAGACGGTCTTCGGTGTGCTCGAACGACCACGAATCCCGGGAGGCGTTCTGCTGCATCTCCAGCGCGCTTGTCGCCACACCTCCCGCGTTGGCGGCCTTACCCGGCGCGAAGACGATCCCGCGCTCGGCGAACACCCGCACGGCTTCCGGAGTGCACGGCATATTCGCGCCCTCGGCGACGATCGTGGCACCGTTGTCGGCCAGGGCGACCGCGTCCCGGCCGTTGAGCTCGTTCTGGGTGGCGCACGGAAGTGCGATATCGCAGGGCACTTCCCACACCGAACCGGTTTCGATGAATTCGGCCGACACCCCGGGTTCGTCGGCATAGCTCCCGATCCGGGCCCGCCGCCGCTCCTTCACGTCTTTGAGGAGCTCGAGGTCGATACCTTTCTCGTCGACGATGTAGCCGCCGGAATCGGAGCAGGCGACCACGGTGCCGCCGAGTTGTTCGACCTTCTCGATCGCGTAGATGGCGACATTGCCGGAACCGGAGATGACGACCTGCTTGCCCTCGAAGCTGTCGCCGCGTGCCCGCAGGATCTCGTTGACGAAGAAGACGACTCCGTACCCGGTGGCCTCGGTCCGGACCCGGGACCCGCCCCAGGCGAGGCCTTTCCCGGTGAGCACCCCCGATTCGAAACGATTGGTGATGCGTTTGTACTGTCCGAACAGGTAGCCGATCTCGCGTCCACCGACACCGATATCACCGGCCGGTACATCGGTGTATTCCCCGATATGGCGATAGAGCTCGGTCATGAACGCCTGACAGAAGCGCATCACCTCGCCCTCGGAGCGGCCTTTCGGATCGAAGTCGGAGCCGCCCTTTCCGCCGCCGATCGGCATACCGGTCAGCGAGTTCTTGAAAGTCTGCTCGAAGCCGAGGAATTTGACGATCCCGAGGTAAACGCTGGGATGGAACCGCAACCCGCCCTTGTACGGTCCGAGTGCGGAGTTGAATTCGACCCGGAATCCGCGGTTGATCTGGACCCGGCCCATATCGTCGACCCAGGGCACCCGGAAGATGATCTGGCGCTCCGGTTCGCACAGGCGGCGCAGCACCGCGGCGTCGGTGTAGGCGGGATGTTTGGCCACCACCGGGCCGAGACTGTCCAGCACTTCGTGTACCGCCTGGTGGAACTCGGTTTCACCAGGGTTGCGCTGGAGTACCTCGGCATAGATGTCGTGCAGCTTTTCGTCCAGAATGGCCATCGATCCCGTCCTCTTCCCTCATCCGTCCCCCGGCTGTACCCCACATCCGTCCAGGGGGATTGATTCCGAATCTATCCCCAACCGGCCGGAAGCCGACCGGCCGGGCCTCGGCCCGCGCTCCCGGCGTCCCGGAGAATCGGTTGCGGCGGCAGCCGGTGCACAGGCGGTGGATACGGACCGGCCGGGTGTCCGCGCAAAGAAAACGTCCGGCCGGTGTACCGGCCGGACGTTCTCCGCGAAACGCGCTGTAATCAGCCCTTGTGCTTCTTGACCTCTTCGGTCAGCTGCGGGGCGACATTGAACAGGTCGCCCACGATGCCGAAGTCGGCGATCTCGAAGATCGGGGCTTCCTCGTCCTTGTTGACCGCGATGATGGTCTTGGACGTCTGCATACCGGCCCGGTGCTGGATGGCGCCCGAGATACCCAGGGCGACGTACAGCTGCGGGGAGACCGTCTTACCGGTCTGACCGACCTGGAACTGGCCCGGGTAGTAGCCCGAGTCGACCGCGGCACGGGAGGCGCCGACGGCCGCGCCGAGCGAATCGGCGAGGGCTTCGACCACGGAGAAGTTGTCGGCCGAACCGACACCGCGGCCACCGGAAACGACGATGCTCGCCTCGGTGAGTTCCGGACGGTCACCGGCCACCACGGGCTCGCGGCTGGTGACCTTGACGACGCCTTCTTCCTGCGCGGGTACCTCGACGGTGACCTTCTCGCCGGCGCCGGCCGAGGGCTTGGCCTCGATCGAACCCGGGCGCACCGAGATGACCGGCACATCGCCGGTGGCCTGGGCGTCGACGGTGAAGGCGCCACCGAAGATGCTGTGCACGGCCGTACCGTCGGCCTTCACGTCGATGACGTCGACCAGCAGGCCCGAACCGATGCGGGCGGCGAGCCGGCCGGAGACCTCTTTGCCCTCCGCGGTGGCGGCGACCAGAACGGCGGCCGGGGAAGCGGATTCGACGAGGCCGGCCAGCACATCGACCTTCGGGGTGACCAGGTAGTTCTCCACGTCATCGGATTCGGCGACGTAGATCTTGGCGGCGCCCGCGGCGGCCAGCGCATCCGACAGCTTGTCCGCGGTACCGGGCGCGCCCAGCACCACCGCGGCCGGTTCGCCCAGGGCGGCGGCGGCGCTCAGCAGTTCGGTGCTGACCTTCTTGACCGCGCCTTCGGCGTGCTCGACGAGCACAAGTACTTCTGCCATTTGTCTGTTCTCCTAGAAGTTGCTGCGGGTGCGGGTCTCAGATGATCTTCTGGCCGACCAGGTACTGGGCGATCTTGGTGCCGCCGTCGCCCTCGTCGGAGATCTTCTCGCCCGCGGTACGCGGCGGCTTCGGGGTGGACGCGGTGACCTTGCTGCCCGCATTCTCGACACCCACGGTGGTCGGGTCGATGCCCAGATCTTCCAGGGTGAAGGTCTGCACTTCCTTCTTCTTCGCGGCCATGATGCCCTTGAAGGAGGGGAAGCGCGGCTCGTTGATCTTCTCGGTGACGCTCACGATGGCCGGCAGCGTGGCCTCCAGCTTGAAGACACCGTCGTCGGTTTCCCGCTCGCCGGTGATCTTCTCGCCGTCGACGGTGAGCTTGCGCAGATGGGTGAGCTGCGGGATGCCCAGGTACTCGGCGATGATGGCCGGGACGGCGCCGGCGCGGCCGTCGGTGGCCTCGTTACCGGCGATGACGAGTTCGACGCCCTCGACCTGGCCCAGCGCACCGGCCAGCACCCACGCGGTCTGCACCGCGTCGGAGCCGTGGATGGCCGGGTCGTTGATGTGGATGGCCTTGTCGGCGCCCATGGACAGGGCCTTGCGGATGGCCTCGGTGGCACGATCGGGACCGGCGGCCAGCACGGTGACCTCGCCACCCTGCGCCTCCTTGATCAGGAGGGCTTCCTCGACGGCGCGCTCGTTGATCTCGTCGAGCACCGCATCGGCGGCTTCACGGTCGAGGGTGAAGTCACCGTCGGTCAGCTTGCGCTCGGACCAGGTATCGGGCACCTGCTTGATGAGTACGACGATATTCGGCATCGGTCTTCGTCGACCTCCTGTTCTGGTTACCTGTATTGGCGGTCGCACGATCTCCAGCGGCCGTACGTCCATGTGAGTAGCTCAGGCCGAGACATTACCCTACGTTAAGTTACTCGTGGGTAACTTACGTGTCGAGCCGCTGCGAGGCCCTCCCGGGCGTCTCCCGTACCGGGCCGTACCAGTAACCTCGTCGCAATGAGCGAGGCTGTGATTCCCGCCGCACCGGCCACCGACGACGCCCCGGAGCCGCTGCCGTTGACCGGCGAGCGCACGGTGCCGGGTATCGCGGAGGAGAACTACTGGTTCCGCCGGCACGAGATCGTCTACGACCGGTTGCTGCCGCGCTGCGCGGACAAGATCGTTCTGGAGGCGGGATCGGGCGAAGGCTACGGCGCGAATATGCTCGCCGCCGTCGCGAAAGCAGTGGTGGGCCTGGACTACGACCGCACCGCCGCGGCGCATGTACGCACCCGCTACCCGGCGGTTCATATGGTCCGCGGCAATCTCGCCGCGCTCCCCCTCCCGGAATCCGCGGTGGACGCGGTGGTCAATTTCCAAGTGATCGAACACCTTTGGGATCAGGCAGAGTTTCTCCGCGAATGCCTGCGAGTCCTGCGACCCGGCGGGGAACTGCTCATCAGCACCCCGAACCGGATCACCTTCTCGCCCGGTCGCGATACCCCGCTCAACCCCTTCCACACCCGCGAGCTGAACGCGGCCGAACTCACCGAACTCCTCGAAACGGCCGGTTTCCGGGTGGAGCTGATGACCGGCGTGCACCACGGGCCGACACTGCGCGCGCTCGACGCCAAGCACGGCGGCTCGTTCATCGATGCCCAGATCGAACGCGCTGTGGCAGGGGAGCCCTGGCCCGCCGAACTCACCGCCGACGTCGCCGGTATCACCGTCGACGATTTCGCGCTGACCCCCGACGCCATCGACACCAGTCTCGATCTCGTCGCGCTCGCGGTGAAGCCTTGAGCGGCAAGCGAACCGACGCCGTACCCGGACAGTTCACGCTCGTCCTGCACTCCCATCTGCCCTGGCTCGCCCACCACGGCCGCTGGCCGGTCGGCGAGGAATGGCTCTACCAGTCCTGGGCCGCCTCCTACCTCCCGGTCGTCGAGGTACTGCGCACTCTGGCCGCCGAGGGCCGGTCGCATCTGCTGACCCTCGGGATCACCCCGGTGCTGGCCGCCCAGCTCGACGATCCGCACTGCCTGGCGGGTATGCACCACTGGCTGGGCAATTGGCAGTTGCGGGCCGACGAAGCCGCGAAGGCCGGGAACCGCGCACTCGGCGCCCACGAACACCGGCTGGCGGCCGCGGCACTGGCCGAATTCGAGCAGAACTGGCGGCACGGCGCCGCACCGGTCTGGCGGCAACTGCTCGACGGCGACGTCATCGAACTGCTGGGCGGTCCACTGGCGCACCCGTTCCAGCCGCTACTGGACGAGCGGCTGCGCGAGTTCCAGCTCCGCGAGGGCCTCACCGACGCCCGGCTGCGCTGGGGCCACGCCCCCTCCGGAATCTGGGCGCCGGAATGCGGCTTCACCCCCGGGATGGAACAGGGCTACGCGGACGCGGGTGTGACGCATTTCATGGTCGACGGGCCCGCGCTACGCGGCGATACGACCCTGGGCCGGCCGGTGCGCGAATCTCCCGTCCTGGCGTTCGGCCGCGATCTCACGGTCAGCTACCGGGTGTGGTCACCCAAATCGGGTTATCCGGGGCAGGGGGCCTACCGGGATTTCCATCACTACGATCACGCGACCGGACTCAAACCCGCCCGGGTCACCGGGAAAACCGTGGCCGGGCCGGACAAGGCCCCCTACGATCCCGACCTCGCCGCCGCGCAGATCGGCCGCGATGTCGAGGACTTCGTGCAGACCGTGCGGGAACGGCTGATCGCCGAATCCGAGCGGATCGGACGCCCGGCGCTGGTGGTCGCCGCATTCGACACCGAACTCTACGGACACTGGTGGCATGAAGGCCCGCAGTGGCTGGCACAGGTGCTGCGGGCGCTGCCGGAAGCCGGGATCACCGTCGGCACTCTGGCCGACGCGCGCGACCGCGGCTTCGTCGGAGACCCGGTTCCGCTCGCCGATTCCTCCTGGGGATCCGGGAAGGACTGGCGGGTCTGGGCCGGCGATCAGGTCCGCGATCTGGTGGAGCTGAACTCCGAGATAGTCCGGCTCGCGCTGGATACCGCCGACAAGATGCGCGCCGGCGCGCCGACCGGCCGCGATCCGGTGGCCGACCAGCTACTGCGCGAAGCCATCCTGACCGTGTCCAGCGACTGGGCGTTCATGGTCAGCAAGGACTCCGCCGCCGGTTACGCCCGCGACCGAGCCCATCAGCACGCGCACGCGGTGCGCGAGATCGCCGGTGCGGTCGAAGCCGGTCAACTCGGCAGAGCGCACGAATTGGCGGCAGGATGGGCGGTGGCCGACGGAGTGTTCCCGGCCCTGGACGCGCGTAGGCTACGCGTCACCCCTGCAGAAGGACCGCGATGAAAATCTTGATGGTGTCGTGGGAGTACCCACCGGTGGTCGTCGGCGGGCTGGGCAGACATGTCCATCACCTGGCGACATCACTGGCCGCGGCCGGTCACGAAGTGGTGGTACTCGCCCGGCGGCCCACCGGCACCAGCCCGGCCACCCACCCCACCCATTCGTTCATCGCCGAGGGGGTGCTGGTGGTGGCGGTCGCCGAAGATCCGCCGATCTTCGATTTCGGCGAGGATATGCTCGCCTGGACCCTGGCCATGGGGCATGCGATGGTGCGCGCCGGGGTCGCACTGGACAAACCGGGAATCGGCGAGGGCTGGACACCGGACGTGGTGCACGCGCACGACTGGCTGGTCGCCCATCCCGCGATCGCGCTGGCCGAGTACTACGACGTCCCGCTGGTATCGACCATCCACGCCACCGAAGCCGGCCGGCACAGCGGCTGGGTCGCCGGCCGGGTCAACCGGCAGGTGCATTCGGTGGAGTGGTGGCTGGCCAACGAATCCGATGCGCTGATCACCTGCTCCACCTCGATGAAGGACGAGGTGGAGCGGCTCTACCGGCCCGACCGGATCCCGGTGCACGTAATCCGTAACGGAATCGACGTGGGCGCGTGGACATTCCGCACCCGCTCGCCGCGCAGCGGCCCGCCCCGGCTGCTCTATGTGGGACGCCTCGAATACGAGAAGGGCGTGCAGGACGCCATCGCCGCCCTGCCCCGCATCCGCCGGGCCCACCCCGGGACCGTCCTCACCGTGGCCGGCGTCGGGACCCAGTTCGAATGGCTACGCCAACTCGCCCGGACGCACCGGGTGGCGCGGGCTGTGCATTTCGCCGGCCAGCTCGACCACGCGGAACTGCTCGGCTGGCTGCACGGCGCCGACGCGATCGTGCTGCCCAGCCGCTACGAACCGTTCGGGATCGTGGCGCTCGAGGCGGCCGCGGCCGGGACCCCGCTGGTCACCTCGACCGCCGGCGGACTCGGTGAAGCCGTGATCGACGGGGTCACCGGGGCTTCGTTCGAACCGGCCGATGTGCACGGTCTGGTGGACGCGGTGGTCTCGGTACTCGGCGATCCGGTGACCGCCCAGGAACGCGCGTTCGCCGCGCGGGAGCGGCTGACCGCCGATTTCGCCTGGGATGTGGTGGCGGCCGAAACAGCCGATATCTATTCGGACGCGAAACGGCGGGTGCGCAATCCACTGGGCCGCCCGGTGATCGTGGAACGCCCGCTGCCGGAACGCGATCCGAAGTAACCCGGGCCTGCGGGTGGTGGCGCCGACGGATCAGTCGTTTTCCGCGAAGGCGAAGATCTCCCCGATCCGGGTGGCGACCACGACTTCGCCCTCGGCGCCGACCGCGGTGCCGGTGGTGGTGCCCTGGGCTCCCGGCAGGACATCGGAGTCGAGGGTGGCGCCCGTGCCGGTATCGAAGGTGACCAGGTTCAGCCCGGTGCCGATGGCGGCGGTGACGTAGCCGATCCCACCCGCGGTCTGTACCGGGCTGCCCCGCAGCGCGAGATCCTTACGCTCCCAGACCCGTTCGAAACTGTCGCCGGTATCCCGCAGGGCGAGCAGATAGCCGTCGTCACCGGCCGGGATGACCAGGCCGTCGTCGGAGACAGAGATCCCGCGGCGCGGCTCCCAATCCAGCTGCGCCTCCCACTTCGGGGTGCCGTCGGCGGTGTTCACCGCGATCAGGCGTTTGCTGTTGTCCCCGACGTAGAGCGTCGCGCCGTCGGCGGACAGGGCCGGATCGGTGGCACTACCGCCGGCCAGGATCTCCCGGCTCCACTCCTGCCGGACCTTCCCGTCGCCATAGCGCAGCGCCACCAGAGCGGCCTTGGGCTCCCCGGGCTTGCGGACCGTCGCGTAGATCCGCCCGGTGCCGATATCCATCGCCGCCACCGTGGCGACCGCGCAGTCCGGGCCGCCGGTGTGGCAATCCTCCAGGCCGGCGCCGGCCGGCGGCCAGTCCAGATTCGGTGACTGCAGGAAATCGGGCTGCGGCAGCAATTGCTGCGTGGGTACCATCCGTTTACCGGTCTGCCGTTCCAGCACGTCGACCTGGCCGGACTGGGTGATCACCAGCAGATGACCGTCGCCGGTGAACTGCATCCCGACCGGCACGCCCGCCACCGGAGTCCGCCAGCGCGGCTGGCCGAGCAGATTATCCGATTCCACGCCGCTGTCGAGACCGACGTACACATTGTTCGCGCCGTCGAGCAGGGTGGGCGAATAGATGGCATGGGGACCCAGCGGATTGCAGAAACGCTTACGTCCCGTGGGCATCTGGTAGGCGAAGATATCGCATTCCGCGTCGGTGCGGCTGGTGACGAAGATCTGCCCGTCCGACCCCACCGTCGGCGGCTGCACGACCGGACCGCCCACCGGCCGCGACCACTGCAGGCTCAGCGCCTGCGAACCGGTCACCGCGGTGGTGCCGCTGTTGCGGCTCTCGTGCCCCGGCGCGGGCCAGCCCAGGCCGCGGCCGACGGTGATGTCGTCGACATCGGTGCCGCAGGCGGTGAGCACCCCCAGGGCGGCGACCGCCGTCGCAAGCCAGGACACGGTCCGTACGCCGCTGCCGATACGCACCTGCTGGTCTCCTCTGTCGTCCTGTCTCCCCGGGCCCACGTGTGTGGAAGATTAACGGAAGGGTATAGGCCGGGCCTTCCGAGCACGAAAGTAGGCTGTTCGGCAGTACTGGCGGCACAGGATACGAGGAGACACGTTCGTGACGAGCATGTGGGGCGCACCGCTGCGCTCACGCTGGCAGGGCTCCCGGCGCCGCGACCGGCGGCAGGCCCGGTTCCTCACCCTCGACTCGCTGCGCTGGGTGCTGGCCAACCGCGCCTACACGCCCTGGTACCTGGTCCGCTACTACCGCCTGTTCAAATTCCGGCTCGCCAACCCGCACGTGATCCTGCGCGGCATGGTGTTCCTCGGGCGCAATGTGGAAATCCACGCGACCCCCGAACTCGGCCGGCTCGAGATCGGGCGCTGGGTCCATATCGGTGACGGGAACGCCATCCGCTGCCATGAGGGCTCACTGCGGATCGGCGACAAGGTGGTGTTCGGCAAGGACAATGTCGTCAACACCTACCTCGATATCGAGATCGGCGAGTCCACCCTGGTCGCCGACTGGTGCTACATCACCGACTTCGATCACCGCATGGACGACATCACCCTGCCGATCAAGGACCAGGGCATCGTGAAGAGCCCGGTCCGGATCGGCCCCGACACCTGGATCGCGGCCAAGGTCACCGTGCTGCGCGAGACCCGGGTCGGCCGCGGCTGTGTGCTCGGTGCGCACGCCGTGGTCAAGGGTGAGATCCCGGATTACAGCATCGCGGTCGGCGCACCGGCCCGGGTGGTGAAGAACCGGAAATCCACCTGGGAGGCCGGTGCGGCCCAGCGGGCGGCGCGGGAGGCGGCGCTGGCCGATATCGCACGGAAGAAGAGCGGCGTCGCGCAGGAGGCGTGAGCCGCCGCTACCTCACCGCATCGATCTTCTTGACGACCCGCTGCACCGTCAGCCAGGTGCGCGTGGTGATGTCCTTGCCGTAGGCGCGCTCGAGCCACGCCATGAAATTCGGCGTTTTCGGCGTGCTGTTGTCGACGACTGCGAGGAAGACCCGGGCGGGCTCGTCGTAACCGATGACCGTGGTGAGAGGGTCGCCGTCGGCCGGCGCGACGGGCGGTGCCTCACCGGTTCTCTTGAAGAAGGTCGCGGTGAGGTAGGTGCCGCGGCCGTGGGTGAAACCGGCGAACGGGTCGCGATCGAGCAGGTCCCGCAGTTCGGGCTCGCTGCGGATGATCGTGCCGCCCGGAATACCGAGTTCGGCGTTGAGTGCCGCTTGGACTCGGTCCTCGAGCTCGGCGATCTCGGTATCCGCGGTGGCGAAGACGATATTGCCGCTGGACAGCACCGAGGACACCGATTCGAAGCCGAGTCCGGTGAACACGCCGCGCAGTTTGTCGTTGCTCATATTCGGATTGCTGGGCATGATCCCCCGCAGCAGCGCGGCGTACATGGTCATGGAGCGACCGTACCCCGGCCCTCCGACACCGGCCCACGACCGGGCCCGGCGGCATCGCTCGAGCCACGACCACCACCGGCCGTCGCGACGCAGATGGCAGGCCGGTCTCGTGTGCCGTGCCGTACCCGCCGAGGCCGATATCCGTGGCTGTTCCCCTGCACATCGCGATCGGTCCCGGATAGCCGATTCGTACGTCCCCGTTTCACATTTCGCTTTTTCCAGTGCGCCCGTGGGCACCGTGGTAATTGCTTAGGATGGCTGTACCGATCGATATCTTCGACCGGTTTGCCCAGCTCAGGCCGGGATGACCGGGGTGTCCACGAGGTGCCGGGAAATCGATATGCCGGATATCGATGCCGAACCGGGAGGGGCGATGCCTGTAGAAGGCCCGAAATTGCATGGGCTGGAGCCGATCACCGGGGGGTTGATCGAACAATTGGTCCAGCGGCCGCAGGGCCGGAGCCGATCGCTGCCGGTGGTGGTGGCGGTGGGGCCGCCCGGCAGTGGGAAAACCGTTCTACTGCAGGAGCTCGCGCAACGCTGCGCGAAACTCCCGCTCGCCCAAGTGGATCTGCGCCAGGGCGAACGCGCGCCGCGCGAAGTGTTCGGCGAACTCGCGTTCGAGCTGGGCCGGTATCGGCGCCAGTTCGGCCGGATCGCCTTTCCGCAGCTGTGGCTGTGCCTGGTGGCGGTGGGCAGCACCCTGCACATGCACGAGGACAACCGCCGGGAGGCGCTGCGGAATCTACGCCAGGTCGTCTCCAGCGCCCAGCCGATGGAGGCGCGCAGTCAAGGCGTCGCCGATATCCTCGAAGCCGCCGGTCAGGTGCCCGAAGGTTTGTCCCCGTGGGTGGCCGTGACCGTGGAAACCCTGCTGCAGAGCCTGAACCGGCTCAACATCAGGCGACGGATCAAACAGGGCCCGCGGCTGACCGGCGATCAGATCCGGCGCGAAGACATGCTCATCGATCTCGCCAAATGGGCGCATGGCGACGACGAGGCCCGTACCGAAGCCGACGCCATCTTCGGTATGGCGTTCCTACACGATCTGCGCCAGGCCTACAGCGGCGTACGCGGAGCGCGCCGAACGCTCAATTCCGTACTGCTGCTGGACAACGCGCATACTCCCGCGGGCCGGCAGTTCCTGCAGACCCTGCGCGAGGCGCGCCGGCGCAACGGCGCCGAACCCGATCCGCTGGTGGTCGTCGCCACCAGCGCGCAGTGGCTGCCGGCCTGGAGCGAATGCTGGCACCGCCCCGGGATGCACCGATTCAGCGAGGACACCGAACGCCGCGAACCCGAACACCGCACCGGTGGTATCGACTGGCCCGTCCCGCGCAACCCGCCCGATATCCCCGCCGACTGGGCGGCGGCCGACAATCCGGCGACGTCCTGGTTCCCCTGGTATCTGGTGGATCTGAGCCGCCTGAGCGAACAGACCACGGGTGATCTCGTCGCCGACCGGCGGATGCGTTCGATCTCCCGGGTCGCGGCCTTCGTCCGGTCGCTCACCGGCGGGAACGCCGCCGGAACCGCCGACGTCATCGCCGCGCTGGGCCGGACCGGTGAGGACGATCCGCTCACCGGCGCGCGCACCGTCCTCACCGCCACCGTGGGCACCGCGCACGACCCGCTGCCGGAACCGGTCGAACTACCGGGCACCGTGCTCGACCGTGCCCGGGAACGGCTGCTCGGCGATTTCCTGGACACGGCGAGCATGCGCGACCTGGTGACCGCCGCCGCGGGACGCACCGTGGATGTCATCTACCGCCCGGAAATCCTGGATTCCGCCCTGCCCGATGGTGAGGCGCTGCTCCAGGAATTGCGCAATCGGCTGTGGATCCGCACCGTCGACGGGCCGGAACCGGAGATGGTGCTCGATACCTGGTTGCGCCGCATCCTGCTCTGTGAACTCGCCGGCCGCGATCCGGCGGACCCCCGGGATTGGGAGCGCACCCATACGCTGTGCCGGGAGGTGTACCGGCGCGGGTTCGCCGAAGGCGATCCGGAGGACGAGGCCGAGGCCCTCTACCACGATCTCGCGCTCGGCCGCCTCGGCGGCGCCATCGAATACCTGGGGCGGCCGTTCGTACCCGGCCACGCCGAGTTCGGCCGCGCGACGGCCGCCGCCTGGCTGTCCGATCTGGACCTGATCACCGGTGCCCCGCGCCGACCGGACGACGTGGGGACCCCATTCGCGCAGGTCGAAGCGATCGTCCGGGACAACGGCCTGGAACCCGAACACGAACTGGCGTGGTTGATCGCCGCGCTGTGGGTCTCCAACGACCCACTGGGCGACCCGCAGCGGACCCTGGATCGCACCATCGAGAACGAATTCCGGCAAGTGGCCCGGGGTCTCGGCCGCGGGGCCCTGCTGCTGTACGAACGGGCGGAGAGGTATCGATGAGCACGCTGATCCAGCCACCACCACCCGGCTATCGGAAATGGTGGTGGGTTCCCGCCACGATCGTGGTGGTGGCACTGGTGGTCACCGCCGTGATCTGGTTGCCCACGGTTTTCCGGTCGGACAACAGTTGCGGCGCGGGCGTCGTCCACAGCGGCCCGCACGGCGAATGCGCCGGGGTCACCGACGGCGGAGTGGTCTTCGCCCCGGAACTCGCCGATATCGAGAAACGCATTGTCGACGAGAACCGTGCGGTCCAGAGTTCCGCGGATCCGTATGTGAGCATTGTGATGCTGTCGCCGATGACTTCGGGCGACAAAGCCGAGGGCATCGTGACCATGTCGGGTATCCGGCACCGGCTCGAAGGCGCGCATCTGGCACAGCTCGCGGCGAACCGGACCGACATCTGGGGCAACACTCCCAAGATCAGGCTGCTACTGGCGAATCCCGGAAGTGATTTCGCCGAGTGGGAAACCGCGGTCGGCGAAATCGAGGCGCGGCGCGACTCCGATCGGATCGTCGCGGTCACCGGCATCGCGTTCAGCGTCCAGAACGCGGTCCGGGCCATCGAACGTCTCACCGGATCGGATATCCCGGTCGTCGGCTCCACCCTGACCGCCGGTGATCTGCCGGTCCTCCGCGGATTCCTGCGGGTCTCCCCGTCCGCCGCCGATCACGCGCGGACCGCCGCCGAATATCTCGCCACCCGCAGTCGGCGAATTCTGATCGTCCGCGACGACAGTCCGGTCGACCATTACGGCCGGACCCTCGCCGAAGCGTTCGCGGCGAGCTTTCCCGACGATCCGCAGCGCTTCGCCGGCACGGCGGAGGGTTACGACTCCGAAATCGGCAATGTGGCCAACGCGTTCCACTACATGATGCCGAACATCTGCCAGAACGCCCCGGACACCATCTACTTCGCGGGCCGGGCCGCCCACGCGCTCACCTTCCTGACCGCGCTCGCCGAGCGCCGTTGCCGGGAGCTCCCGATCCGGGTGGTCACCGGTGACGATATGCCGTACTACCGCCTCTCGGAGAGCCCCGCCCGCGTGGCGCTGGACACCGGGGTATCGGTGCTGTACACCGGGCTCGTCCATCCGCAGGCCTGGCGCGACCACCCGGAACGGTTCAACCTGCACTCCGTCGAACAGTTCTCGCCCGGCTGCACGGGCCCGGTCTGCTATCGCGCGTTCTCCGACGACACCCTGGACGACTTCGCCGCCGTCATGGAACACGACGCGGTGGTGACGGCTGTCCAGGCGATCCGGCAGGCGGCCGGGTACGCCGGGAACACCGTGCACTCCGACCAGGTGCTCCAGGCGATGAAACGGCTGCACGGGGCCACCGCGGTCCGCGGGGCCAGCGGGGTGCTCTCGTTCGACGAGAACGGACTACCGACGGACAAACCCATCCCGATCCTGGAGGCCTTGGACGGGGAGCCACCGCGCTACGTGGAACTCCCGTAACCCGTTGCGTAGCCCCCGCGCAGCCGCTCAGGCCCGCGAAGCCTCACACAGGAAGACAGTTGCCGTGGTCCCGATGCGGGTGATGACGAGCGTATAGGGCCGGGATCCGGTGAGCTTCAAACGTCGCCGAAGGATATCGGGATCGATATCCACACCGCGGACCAGAATTTCCAGCGGCCCGCAGTCCCGGCGGCGCAGTTCGGCCCGCAACGCCTTCTCTCGCAGCACGCAGCGGTCGATAATCCGGAAACCGCGCACTCCGTCCGGGATACGGTCGCCGGTCAAGTAGGCGATCCGCGGATCCAGTTGCCACAGACCGTGGCGGGCCGCGTAGTGCCGGACCAATCCGGCGCGAACCACCGCACCGTCCGGGTCGACGATCCACTCCCCGGGCTCGCGCTCCGGGATCTCGCTCGGGTCGGCATCGGTCAGGGTGGTCGCCGCACCGGCGGAGGTGAGGACGGTGGCCCGGCGGCCGACACCGGGCTCGCGCAGACCCGCCGACCACAGGCACGCTTCGCGGACCCCACCGTCCAGCGATACGACCTCGATCTCGCCGTCCCAGCCCAACCGGTCGAAATCCAATCCGGGAGCGCATTTGACGACCAGGTCACGACCCGCGTACACCGACAGCAGATCCGGTAGCGGCGGTTGCAGCGCGGCCGGATCGTGGGTGCGTTTCCCCTCGGCCCGGCGGCCCGGATCGGCCACGACGACCGTGCCGGATGTGCACGGGACCAGGGCGTCGGCGCGTACGAGCACAGTATTCGGCATCGCCCGCGGCACCGTGGGGCGAGGCGCTGGTGAGCTGTGTTCGTCCACCACGCCCGCGGCACCGCGGGGGCCGAGCCCTCGTGGCACCCGTTCGCCACCTGCCCGCTCTGTCCCTTCGGCGGCCCCGGCCACAGCGGCGCCCCTGTTGTGCGGGGGTGCTGCTGTCACGGCAGCGGGTGGTACCGGGACCGGGTGGGTCAGATTGTGGCGGGCCATGGCGAGCCGGATCAGGTCCAGATCGCTACCGACCACCCGCGGGCACACACGGGCGAGTTCGGTCAGCTCCGCGCCGATCGAGCAGGTGACGTCGTGGACATCGCGACCCGCCAGCCGGCCCGCGCGGTGGCGGGCGACCAGGGTCGGGGTGGCCTGCTGGACCGCGTCGTCGGTCAGCAGCCAATTCTGCGCACCGGACAGTTTGGCCGCGGCCCGGCGGCGCAGGCGGACGGTCTCGAGGAGCGCCGGGGCGCACTCACCGTAGGCCCGGCGCACCGCGGCCACATCACGGAGTTGCGAGGCGGCGGTGAGTTCCAGTTCCGCTACCTCGGCCAGCGCGGCCGTACCCGCGGCCGAGCCGAGGTAGCCGATATCGGCCGCGCTGAAGCCGTACCCCACTATTTCCCGGCGGCGGCCGGTTTCACCCCGGTGATCATGGCGTTGTAGAAGAACTGCCGCGGCACCACCCGGCGCATCACGTTCTCGTCCACCCAGCTCAGCCCGAGCCAGGCGCGATACATCGCCATCCGATAGCCGAAGGTGAGCTTCTCGTCCGGAACGGCCGCCTCGAAGGTCCGCACCGGCCAGCCCCACAGAGCGGCGGCGAATTCCTCGGTGTGCGCGGCCACGTCCACCGCGCCCGCCGAACGCGCCATCTCCTCGAGCTGGGTCGGGTCGAAGGTGTGCAGGTCGACCACGGCCTCCAGCGCGGCGGCCCGCGACGATTCGTCCAGTTCCTCCTGGGGGCGGCGCCAGTCCCGCAGGAACGGGAGCTTGGTGACGGCGGTGGTCGCCTTCCAGGTGATGTTGCCCAGGTTGCGGGCATAGAAATTGCCGACGGTGGTGGGTTCGCCGGCGAAGACGAAACGGCCGCCCGGTTTCAGCACCCGCAGGCATTCCCGCAGCGACTGCTCCACATCCGGGATGTGATGCAGCACAGCGTGTCCGACGACCAGGTCGAAGGTGTCGTCGTCGTAGGGGATGGTCTCGGCATCGGCGACCCGGCCGTCCACATCCAGGCCCAGGTGTTCGGCATTGCGCAACGCGACCTTCACCATGCCGGGCGACAGATCGGTGACCGAACCGCTCTTCGCGATCCCGGACTGCATGAGGTTCAGCAGGAAGAAACCGGTACCGCAGCCCAATTCGAGAGCGCGCTCGTACGGCAACTCCGCGTCGGTGCCGACGGCGGCGTCGAACCGGCCGCGGGCGTAATCGATACAGCGTTCGTCATAGGAGATCGACCATTTGTCGTCGTAGGTCTCGGCTTCCCAGTCGTGATACAGCACCTGGGCGAGCTTGGTGTCCTCGAATGCAGCTTCGACCTCCGCGGCGGTGGCGTGCGGATGGGGTGCGGGGTCGTCGGGGCGTACCGTCATGGTCGGAGAGCCTAATGGGTGCTGCTGGGCGCAGCCCATCCGCAGTCGCGCACGGCCGGAGCGGAGGCGGAGGTACGCCTATCCTTTCCCGGCCGGACTTCCGATACCGCCGGGTAGGTTGCGGTGACCCGCGACTCGTTCAGCGCCCGGTGAATACGGCCGACCCCGGCCCGTCACGCAGGTAGGAGCGGGTTCCGAGGCGCTGATCCGCGGTGGTGAACAGCTGCGCCCACTCGGTGCGGGCACGTTCTGGACCGTGCGGCCCGGCCTCGAACACCGCCTTGGCGGCGGCCAGCGCTCGCGCCGGACCGTCGGCGAACCGGCGGGCCCACTCGATCGCCGCGCCCAGGACATCGTCGGGAGCGACCACCTGATCCACCAGACCCAGCCGCGCCGCCTCATCGGCTTCCACGAAACGTCCGCTGTACACCAGATCCTTCGCCGCCCCGGGACCGATCAGCAGCGACAGCCGCCGGATCCCGGCCAGCGGTATGAGCCCCGCATCGATCTGCGGGAATCCGAGCTTCACATTGTCCCCGATGATCCGCCGGTCCGCCCCCAGCGCCAGCTCCAGCCCCGACCCGAGGGCGTAGCCGCTGATCGCCGCGACCGTGGGCTGCGGAACCGCGGCCAGGCAATCCAGCGCGGTCTGCAGATCACCGGCCATGGCGGCGGCCTGTTCGGCGGGCAGTTCGGCCAGCTCGGCCAGCTCGTCACCGGCGCAGAACACCCGCTCGTCCCCGTAGACCACCAGCGCGGCGACCTCCGGATCGGCGCCGCAGGCGGTGGCCGCCGCCGCGATCTCCCGGATCAGCTGGGTATCGAACAGATTCATCGGGGGGCGGGCGATACGCAGCACCGCCACCCGACGCCCGGACCCGCTCGCGTCGCCGGCACGGGACAGAGTTACGAATTCCGCCATGGACGGTTACGCTACCGGCCGCCGGCGGCGCCGCCCGCATTCCCGGAGCCGCCCAGCAGCGACGGATCGGTATCGCGCATCCCCTTGGACCCGACCAGCCGCGACGGGTCCGGAAGATCGGCGAAGTAGCGCATATTGTCCGGGAACTGCAGCAGCTGCTTACCGTCGACCTCACCGAACACCGGCTGGATCGGATCGATCGGCGGTTCGGCCGCCAGGATCCGCGCGGTATCGGCATAGCCGGCCAGCGAAGTCAGCTGTGACCAGGTCGGCGGCAGCAGCACATGCTCACCCGCCCGCCACGTCTCCAGCGCCGCCGCCGGAGTGGACCACAGCACCAGATCGGTTTCGGTGGTCGCACCGTCGGCCAACTGTCCCTCGGGCAGCACCGCCACGAAGAAGTTGGTGTCGTAACGGCGACGCTCCACCGTCGGAGTGATCCAGCGCGACCACGGCCGCAGCAGATCGGCGCGCAACACCAGCCGCTGCTCGGCCAGGAACTCCGACAGCGTCAGATCCCGGCCCTCGATCCGCTCCCGCTCCGCCCGGTAACCGGTGGTGTCGGCGACGACCGTCTCGGCGGTGGGCCCGGCCAGCAGCACCCCGCACTCCTCGAAGGTCTCCCGCACCGCCGCACAGACCAGCGCCTTTGCCCGGGCCTCGGATACCCCGAACCGCTCTCCCCACCAGCGCGGCGACGGGCCGGCCCATTCGATGGCCACCTCGGCGTCGACGGGATCCACCCGGCCACCCGGGAAAGCGGTCATCCCGGCAGCGAAATCCATCGCCCCGGCCCGCCGCTGCAGGAAAACCTCCGGGCCGGCGGCGCCGTCACGCACCAGCATCACGGTCGAGGCATCCTTGGCCTCGGGCACCCCGGCCGAATCCGGCACAGTCGTCTCACTCACCCTTCGCACATTAGCTGTGGTGTCGGAGCGCCGGTGCGCGGGGATGAACACGACGGCCCACGTAGACGACGGAGGGCGGGCGAGTTGGCGAAGGTGAGAGATATATAGACCTGCTCGTGAAGGTGCTGTGTTTTTGGCGCCGCCTTCGGCGTCGCGGGGTTGAGGCCCCCTTGGTCTCGCCGTTTCGGCCTCGAGACTCGAGCCTTCGGCTCATGCGCTTTCGAGGCCGAAACGGCGAGACGGGCCGTCGGCATTCGAGGTTCGGGCGGTGCATGGCCACGCCTGCTACACGGACCACCGCGGTCTCCCGCTCCTCGGTTGGCCGCACAGCGCCTGAGCCTAGACGTCACGGCAGCTACGTGTCCGGCCTGTGCCGTGTCGTCGGTTGTCGATTGCCCGCGCCTTCATCAGCGTTCCCGAAATCCCGATCCTTGCGGTCCTCCGGTGGGTTCCCTACCGCGACCGGTGCCGCCCCAACCGACGCTTCCGGCGGGCGAAGTACCGACCGTCGATCCGGTCCAGTGCGATGTTCTGACGGAACGCTTCGCTCAGGTTTTCGGCGGTGAGCACATCGTCGAGCAAACCCTGGGTGACGATCTCGCCCTCGCTGATCAGCATGCAGTGGGTGAATCCCGGCGGGATCTCCTCGACGTGATGGGTGACCAGCACCAGCGCCGGGGCGTCGGGGTCGGAGGCCAGATCGCCGAGGCTCTCCACCAGTTCCTCGCGGCCGCCCAGGTCCACGCCCGCGGCCGGTTCGTCCAGCAGCAGCAGCTCCGGGTCGGTCATCAGGGCGCGGGCGATCAGGACCCGTTTGCGTTCGCCTTCCGACAGCGTGCCGTAGGTGCGGTCCAGAAGGTGTTCGGCGCCCAGGCTTTCCAGCATGTCGATCGCACGGTCGGTGTCGACATCGTCGTATTTCTCACGCCAGCGTCCGAGTACCGCGTAACCGGCGGAGACAACCAGATCGGCGACCCGCTCCTCCGGCGGGATACGCGCGGCCAGCGCTGCGGACGACAGGCCGATCCGGGGCCGCAGTTCGCTGACGTTCGTTTTACCGAGCCGTTCACCGAGTACATAGGCGGTGCCGTAGGAGGGGTGGGTCTCGGCTGCCGCGACCTGCAACAGCGAGGTCTTACCGGCTCCGTTGGGGCCCAGGACGACCCAGCGTTCGTCGAGTTCTACCTGCCAGGTCACCGGGCCGACGAGATTGTGCCCGTTGCGGCGGATGGAAACATTGGTGAAGTCGATGAGCAGATCTGGATCGGGTTGCGCCACGCGCTCCATCTTGTCTCGAGGCGAACACGCTCGCGGCACCGGGCACCCGCGATTCGCCGCGGCGCCGGCGCGGAAGACCGCCCGGACCGGCGGTATCCGACAAACAGGACGGGCGGGAACGCTTCGGTCCGGTGCCGCGGGTTCGGCGACCGCAGGACTTGCGCGACGGCCGCCGCAGCACGTTCACCCGCGGTGCGCAGGGAGTCGTATAGGCCGCCGAGCACCCGCACGACATGGTGCGTCGCCTCCGGGTGCGTGACGACCTGGACGGTGCGCAGCTCCTACCACTGGTCCGGCCGCGCGGGCCGGGTGGCGATCACGGTCGTCGAACCCGGCGCTACCTCGGTGAAACCGGCGTCGCGCACCGCGGTCGCCGCACTGCGGGCGACGGCCGCGCGCAGCATCTGCCACTCGTCCGGCCCGGCCTCTCGTACCGCGCAGGCGAACCCACGCTGCGCCCAGGTCCGGGCCTGTTCCACCGGCAGCGCGCCGGCGAACAGCATGCTCGCGTGCCCGACCTGCGCGGCGGCCTTACCGACGGTCATCCCGAGTTCGGCGTTCACCCAGAACACCGGCACATCGAGGGGCACCGGCCCGGGATCGTCGGATTCCAGATCGGTGCCACCGATCTGCAGGCGCCGGATCCGGGGATCGACCTCCCCCACTGGTCCCGGTACCAGGGCCCGCACCAGCGCGCCGCCGCTTTCCACGGTCACTCCGGGGACCTCGTTCGCGGCCGCCCACTGGGCCCCGCGCGCTCGCCGGGCGACCTTCCTGATCCGTGCGCGCTTCCACGCCAGGTACCGCTGCTCCCATTCGCCCTCGTACCCGACGCGCGGGTCCAGGCACAGTGCGACCGCCGCGGCCGCCGCGGCGGCGAGCACATCGCTGCGCGCGGGCGGATCGGTCTTGGGCAGGTGCAGCACCATCTGCATCGCCTGCACCTGCGCGGGATCCTCGGGATCGCCCAGCTTCCCGTACCCCGCGGCGAGTTCGGCGTGGCGTTCGGAAAACCCGGGGTCCGCGAGGAACTCGGGATCGGTGTCTTCCGGGAAGTCCGGCTCCGCATCCATCTCGCGACCGTTCGCCGCTACTTCCGTCACGCCACTATCCGGCATTCCACCAACCCTCCCAACACCCGAGCTTCACCGGACGACAGCCTACCCACGCACCGACACCGAACCCCCCGCGGTGCCGAGTCCGGCTCGGCCCCAGACCAATACAATTCACCCCAGCGGTACCCGCCGCAGCAGCCCGTCCTCGGCGTCCGCGGCCTCGACCTCGTCTCGGGTCACGCCCAGGATGAACAGCACGGCATCCAGGTAGGGGTGCGACAACGCGGTATCGGCGACTTCCCGCAATGCGGGTTTGGCGTTGAACGCCACGCCCAGACCGGCCGCGTTCAACATATCGATATCGTTGGCACCGTCGCCCACCGCGACCGTCTGCTCCATCGGTATCCCGGATTCGACCGCGAAGGCCCGCAGCGCGGTCGCCTTGTAGGCGCGGTCCACGATCTGCCCGACCACCCGGCCGGTGAGTTTCCCGTCGACCACTTCCAAGACGTTGGCCCGGACGAAATCGAGGTCCAGTTCGCGGGCGAGCGGGTCGATCACCTGCCGGAATCCACCCGAGACCACCCCGCATCGGAAGCCGAGCCGTTTGAGCGTCCGAATGGTGGTCCGGGCGCCGGGGGTGAGCTCGATCGTCGCCGCCACCTCCCCGATCACCGATTCGTCCAGTCCGGCCAGCGTCGCCACCCGCTGCCGCAGCGATTCCGCGAAGTCGATCTCCCCGCGCATCGCCGCCTCGGTGACCTCCCGCACCTGCTCCTCGACACCCGCGTAGGCGGCCAGCATCTCGATCACCTCACCCTGGATCAGGGTGGAGTCCACATCGAAGACGATCAGTCGTTTGGCCCGACGGGCCAGTCCGGCCCGCTCCACCGCGATATCGACCCGTTCGATGACGGCCACATCGGCCAGCGCGGTCCGCAACCGGGAATCGGTATCCCCGCCGTGATCCGACGCCGTGACCATGAGTTCCATCCCGGTCACCGGGTAGTCGGCGATACCGCGGATGGTGTCGATATTCGCGCCGAGCCCGGCCAGTTCCCGGGACACCGCACTGAACGCCCGCGCCGTCACCGGCGAGCCGAGCACCACGACGGCGTGCGTGGACACCGGGGCGCGCGCGACGTGGGCGTCGATATCGACGTCCACCTGCATGCCGACGGTGTTCATCGCTTCCTCGAGCTCGTCCTGCAGCGACTCGGGGTCGGACGGGCAGCTGATCAGCACACCCAAGGTGAGCCGGCCGCGGATCACCACCTGCTCGATATCGAGCAGACTCACCCGGTGCCGCGACATGGCCGTCAGCAGAACCGACGTCACACCGGGACGGTCGGGCCCGGTAACGGTGACCAGCACGGTGGTCTCGGCCAAAACAACTCCCTATCTTCGGCGACGCCTCGGGCGCCGCAGGGCCCGAGCCGTCGTGACCCCGGGCTGTGTCTATTTGCGTCGCCTGCGGCGCCGCGGGTCGGAGCCCTCGTGATCCCGACCATGGACGTCGACCACAAGGAGGTAGCGCCACGCTGCGCACAACCGCAGGACCCGCGGGCCTGCCCACAACAATGTAAGTACACGCCCCGTCTCCGCTGCGGACGGCCCCCTTCCCACACGCCCACACAGAAGCTTCGGACAGACCCACCACCACATCCGGACGGACATACCTACCCGAATGCCGACGCAACCGCATGCGTCGAGTTTTGCGAGACACCTCGAAGGGTTGAGGCCCGTCTCGCCGTTTCGGCCTCGAAAGCGCATGAGCCGAAGGCCCGAGTCCCGAGGCCGAACGGCGAGACCAAGGGGGCTCGACCCCGCGCCGCCGCAGGCGGCGCCAAAAAACACAGTGCACCCGCCGACCGAGGTCGACGGGTGCACAGGTACAGAGCCGGGAGGACCCGCTAGGACTTGACCAGCGTCTCCTCGGGATGGTGCTTGGCACCGCCCGTGAATCCGACGTGCGCTTCCTTGCGCATCCGCTCGATCATATGCGGGTAGTGCAGTTCGAAAGCGGGGCGTTCGGAGCGGATCCGCGGCAGTTCGTAGAAGTTGTGCCGCGGCGGCGGGCAGCTGGTCGCCCATTCCAGGGAGTTGCCGTAGCCCCACGGATCGTCCACCGTGACCACCTCGCCGTACCGGTAGCTCTTGAAGACGTTCCACAGGAACGGCAGCATCGAGGCGCCGAGGATGAACGCACCGATGGTGGAGACGGTATTCAGTGTGGTGAACCCGTCACCGGCCTGGTAGTCGGCGTACCGGCGGGGCATACCTTCGGCGCCCAGCCAGTGCTGGACCAGGAAGGTGAGGTGGAAACCGAGGAACGTGGTCCAGAAGTGCCACTTCGCGAGCCGCTCGTCCAGCATCCGGCCGGTCATCTTCGGGAACCAGAAGTAGATGCCGGCGTAGGTGGCGAACACGATGGTGCCGAAGAGCACGTAGTGGAAGTGCGCGACCACGAAGTAGGAGTCGGTGACGTGGAAGTCCAGCGGCGGGCTGGCCAGGATGACACCGGACAGACCACCGAAGAGGAAGGTGACGAGGAAGCCCACCGAGAACAACATCGGTGATTCGAACGTCAGTTGCCCCTTCCACATGGTGCCGATCCAGTTGAAGAACTTCACACCGGTCGGGACCGCGATGAGGAAGGTCATGAACGAGAAGTAGGGCAGCAGCACCGCGCCGGTGGCGTACATGTGGTGTGCCCACACCGCGATCGACAGGGCCGCGATGCCCAGGGTCGCGTAGACCAGGGTGGTGTAACCGAAGATCGGTTTACGGCTG
Source organism: Nocardia rhamnosiphila NBRC 108938 (assembly GCF_000720425.1). GTDB lineage: Bacteria > Actinomycetota > Actinomycetes > Mycobacteriales > Mycobacteriaceae > Nocardia > Nocardia rhamnosiphila. The sequence goes on from NZ_JOAJ01000003.1 coordinate 773,499, forward strand.
AAGACCGGGAAGATCTCGGAGACGATGCCGAAGAACGGCAGCGCGATGATGTAGACCTCGGGGTGCCCGAAGAACCAGAACAGGTGCTGGTAGAGCAGGATGCCGCCGGTGCCCGGGTCGTAGATGTGGCCGCCCAGGTGCCGGTCGTAGGCCAGGCCCATCAGGGCGGCGGTCAGCAGCGGGAACGCCAGCAGGACCAGCACGCTGGTGACGGCGATGTTCCAGGTGAAGATGGGCATCCGGAACATGGTCATACCCGGAGCGCGCAGGCAGACCACGGTCGTCAGCATGTTCACACCGCCGAGGATGGTGCCCAGACCGGAGACGGCCAGGCCCATGATCCACAGGTCGGTGCCCACACCCGGTGAGTGCAGGATGTCGGTGAGCGGCACGTAGGCCGTCCAGCCGAAGTCCGCGGCGCCGCCCGGGGTGATGAAGCCGGCGGTCGCCATGGTGGCGCCGAACGCGTACAGCCAGTAGCTGAAGGCGTTCAGGCGCGGGAAGGCGACGTCGGGAGCGCCGATCTGCAGCGGCAGGATGATGTTGGCGAATCCGAACACGATCGCGGTCGCGTAGAACAGCAGCATGATCGTGCCGTGCATGGTGAACAGCTGGTTGAACTGCTCGGGCGAGAGGAACTGCAGACCCGGACGAGCGAGCTCACCACGCATCATGAGGGCCATCAGGCCACCGATGAGGAAGAACGCCATCGAGGTGGTCAAGTACATGACACCCAGGACCTTCGGGTCCGTGGTGGTCACCATCTTGTAGATGAACGACCCCTTCGGCCCTGTTCGCGCCGGAAATGGCCGAGTCGCTTCCACCCCCTGCGGGACTGGCTTGGGCTCTACGGCAGTCACTGATCCTCCTGAAGGTGCCTTTAGGTCGCTCCGCAGGCTCCACTGTTTTGCCCGCCGCCCGGTGCGCCCGGGCGGCCAACGGTTAGCTTGCGCTTCTCGAATCGTAAACCTTCCGCTGAAGCGGGGTCCCCCGGGTCCTACTCTCTGTCGTACTCGGGGCCGCAGGCGGCGCCGATCAACACTGGCGCGCGTCGAATCACGGTGGGCATGTACCCTTCCCGGCATGCCGGTGAGCCCCGCTGTCCACATCCCCGCCGCGCGTGAGCCCCGGATCTCCGGCCGGGTCGGCCGGCTTCTGGGCGCCGTGCTCGCCTGCACCGCGCTGGCGGTGTCCGCGTGCGCGGATCATCCCGACGATTCGGCCTCGATCATCCGCACCACGACGAATATCGCCGGTGCGGGCGTGGTCGGTATCGAACGCGACACCTCGCAGGCCTGCCCGTTACCGTCCGCTCCCGATCCGGCGGAGGGGCCGACCCGCACCGTCCGGCACGCGTCGGGTGAGTCCCGGGTCCCGGCGGATCCGCAGCGCATCGTGGTGCTGGGGACCTCCGCGCTCGATGCCACCTGCGCGGTCGGTCTGTGGGAGCGGGTGGTCGGCGCGACCACGATCCAGGGTCCCGTGCCGCAACCCGGCTATCTGGGTTACGGGGTCGTCGAGGTCCCCGGTGTGGGTACCGCCGCCGACCCGGATCCGGCACTCATCGCCCAGTTGGATCCCGATCTGATCATCGGTGAGGTCCCCGCCGGCCGCGCCGGCTATGAAGCGCTGAGTGCGATCGCCCCGACGGTGCTGGTCGGCGCGGAGCCGGACTGGGAGAAGCAGTTCACCGCGTTCGCGGGGGCAATGGGCCGGCAGGGTGCGGGCGCGGCGGCGCTGGACGCCTATCGCACCGAGGCCGCCGAGACCGGCGCCACCATCAATGCCCGCTACGTCCAGGCCTCGATCGTGCGTTTCATCCCTGACGGTACGGAGTACCTGGGCAGCGAAACCTTCGCCGCGCAGGTCCTCGCCGATACCGGCGCCACCCGGCCCACCGCGCAGCGCGACACTTCTGCGCCGATCGACGAAGCCGATCCCGTGGCCGCCGAGGGTGATCTGATCTATGTGCTGTTCGCGGGCGCGGACGGGCAGGAGCACGGGGAATCGGTGATGCGCTCGCAGCCGTGGGAGGAACTCGGCGCGGTGGGCGACAATCGCACCTTCGTCGTCGACGACGCGCTCTGGCACACCACCGGCCTCACGGCGGCGCGGGCGGTACTCACCGATATCCGCGACACCCTCAACGCCTACGTCATGGACTGACACTCCCGCACACCCGGTCGAGGTGGCAGCGGTCGGTCACTCCGTAGGGACCGAAGCTTCCCGCGGGGCACCCGGCCGGACCCGCGGCCGCCGATCCGGGATCGGCACCCCGGGTGACCCGCCCGCCGGGTCGCGGCGCGCAGTGGGGCCGGGCTCGGTCTTGCGCGACGGCAGTCGTCGGCAGAGGGGCGACCGGTCCACAGAGGACTCACAGTGCGGCTCCAGCAATCCGCCAGACAGCGTTCCTACCGTGGTTGTCACCCGAGCGGAAAGAGGTGCGCACGTGCGGAAACGACCTGAACGGCCACGAACGGAACTACCCCACGAACACGATCTCGGGCTCGCCCACGATATGTCGGTGATGCTGTCCCGGCGGCGAGCGCTGTGGATCATGGGCGCGGTCGGGACCGCATCCGTGGCCGCGGCCTGCTCGTCCGGCACCGGCACCACGACCACAGGCTCGGCATCATCCACCGCCGCCGCGAGCGGCACCGCGGTCGCCGCCGCTCCGCAGGAGACGGCCGGGCCGTATCCCGGTGACGGCTCCAACGGGCCGAATGTGCTGGTCGAGTCCGGTGTCGTCCGCTCCGATATCACCGGCAGCTTCGGTTCGTACACCGGTACCGCCGAGGGTGTGCCGGTGACCATTCGGCTCACCCTGCAAGATCTCGCGCGCGACGGCGCCGCCGGTAAGGGGATGGCCCTCTACCTGTGGCATTGCGACCGCGACGGCGAATACTCGCTCTACGGCCGGGACATCACCGAACAGAACTATCTGCGCGGCGTCCAGGTCACCGACGATGCCGGGCAGGTGAGCTTCACCTCGATTTTCCCGGCCTGCTATTCCGGCCGCTGGCCGCATATCCACTTCGAGGTCTACGACAGCCTGGAGACCGCGGTCGCCGGGGAGAACGCCCGGCTGACCTCCCAGATCGCACTACCGCAGGAGGCGTGTGAGCAGGTGTTCGGCGCCGACTCCGGTTATGCCCGCAGCGTGACGAACCTGGCGGAGGTCACGCTGGCCGGCGACAACGTTTTCGGTGACGGCTGGGACGCGGAGCTGGCCACGGTGACCGGCGACCCGAAGAGCGGGATGGAGATCTCACTCACCATCGGCGTAGCCGAGAAATCGGCGAATCGAGCCGAGGGTGGTCCAGGGCAGGGCGGTACCCCGCCGGAACCGCCCGCGGGTGGCTCGGGGCCCGGCGGTGCTCCGCCCGCGGGTACACCTCCCGGCGACGGCACGTCCTCCGGCGCCGGGCCCGGCGGAGCGCCGCGGATCGGTACTCCGGCCGGCTGACCGGGAACACGGCCCGCCGACCGGATCCCGCCCACCGCCGGAGCCACCGGTCCGCAACCGGACATCAACCGTTCCGAGACCCTGTTTCCGCAGGTGAACGGCCATAACGGGCGTACCGTCGAAGTATGGGCGGCAACGCTGAGGGTGATCGCTCACTCGCGAGCCGGCTGAGTATCGGGATCGCCATCGGACTGGCGATCGGCATCCCGCTCGGCCTCGTGGTGCTGAACAACCTGGCCCTCGGAATCGGGCTGGGTATCGGCTTCGGCCTGGCGTTCGGTCTGGCCATGGCGCCGTCGGGCGACGACAGATCCGACGGCCACCACAAACCGCCGACCGACGACTGAAGTACGCTCGGCGCCTGCGGTCCCACGCGCGCCGAAATCTCCCGCTTCCTAGCGCATTCGACGCGCGAAACACAAGTTGTGGTAGCGCTCGGTGATTCAACCCCCAAGGGGTAGTGTTACGGCACGCGCAGGGCAGTCGTCGGATTCGTTGGGAAGGGTGTGGAAGCAGCATGAAGCTCATCGATCGGGTTTCGGCCATCAACTGGAATCGGGTACCCGACGAGAAGGACGCCGAGGTCTGGGATCGGCTCACCGGTAACTTCTGGCTGCCGGAGAAGGTCCCGGTGTCCAATGACATCCCCTCCTGGAACACCCTCACCGCCGACGAGAAACAACTCACCATGCGGGTGTTCACCGGCCTCACCCTGCTGGACACCATTCAGGGCACCGTCGGCGCGGTCAGTCTCATCCCCGACGCGCTGACCCCGCACGAAGAAGCGGTGCTCACCAATATCGCGTTCATGGAGTCGGTGCACGCCAAGAGCTACAGCTCGATCTTCTCCACCCTGTGCTCGACCCGCGAGATCGACGACGCCTTCCGGTGGTCGGAGGAGAACCGCAACCTCCAGCGCAAAGCCGAGATCGTCCTCGAGTACTACCGCGGCGAGGATCCGCTCAAGCGCAAGGTCGCCTCCACCCTGCTGGAGAGCTTCCTGTTCTACTCCGGCTTCTACCTGCCGATGCACTGGTCCTCGCGCGCCAAGCTCACCAACACCGCCGATATGATCCGCCTGATCATTCGTGACGAGGCGGTGCACGGCTACTACATCGGCTACAAGTACCAGCGCGGACTCGAGCAGGTCACCCAGGCCGAACGCGACGACTTGAAGAACTACACCTTCGAGCTGCTGTTCGAGCTCTACGACAACGAGGTCGACTACACCCAGGACCTCTACGACGAGGTCGGCCTGACCGAGGACGTCAAGAAGTTCCTCCGCTACAACGCCAACAAAGCCCTGATGAACCTGGGCTACGAGGGCCTGTTCCCGAAGGACGAGACCGACGTCAACCCGGCCATCCTGTCGGCCCTGTCTCCCAACGCCGACGAGAACCACGACTTCTTCTCGGGTTCGGGTTCCAGCTATGTCATCGGCAAGGCGGTCAACACCGAGGACGAGGACTGGGAGTTCTGAGTCCCGGTGAATCAGGCCCCGCCCGGTTCTGATTCACCGGACAGGCGGCAATCGGGCCGGCGTCATAGTGACGCCGGCCCGATTTTTGTATATCGAACCGGAGTATCGGCTGGTCGGCGCCACCGGAACCGCGTCACAGATTTGATGGTTTCGAAACCGGAGCGTCCGACCGTCACCCGTTAAGGTTGATGGCGACCTACCCACTTCAGGGAGATGGCGATCATGGCAAATTCGGTCATGGACGACTACGTCAGTCAGCTGCGCGTCGCGCTGCACCAGCTCCGCGATTGGCCCTACCCGGATCAGATAGATCACGAGCTGTTCCGGGCATTTATGAAAACCCCGCACGACGTGGGCGGGGAACCCGATGCGCCGGCTGTTTCCGAAGAAAAGGAGGAGGAGGTCTGGGAGCTCAATACGTTCATCACCTGCGAGGTGCTGGGCTGGCGGGGCATCTGGACTTCCGAGGAGCGCCGCCGGCTGGGAAATGTCGATGTCGGGCGTACCCAGTATCTCGGTTTTCCCTATTACGGCCGCTGGGTGCTGGCCGCCGCTCGCTGCCTCATCGACAAACGGCATATCACGCTGCGTGAACTGCTCGAACGAACCCAGGAGGTCCGGGAGCGCAGCGCGGGCAGTTCCGGTCCGTTGGAGGCCGCGCCCCGCGGCACCGGAGACGGTACCGAGGTGGCCCGGAATATTCATCACCGTGACGCGGTCGGCCACGGTGATCCCCAATGTTTTGCCGGGCAAGCGGACACTCCCCGGTTCGGGGTCGGTGATCGGGTACTGGTGCGTGAGCTTCCGACTATCTTCTACACCCGCACCCAGGAGTATTTGCGCGGTAAACCGGGGACGGTCGTCAAAGTGTCGTACGAGAGCCCGATACCGGAGGACGAGGCGTTCGACCGCGAGGACCGGCGCCCCGAATGGTTCTATATCGTGCGCTTCGATATGACAGATCTGTGGGATCCGTACCAGGGATCCCCCGGCGACACCTTGCAGGCGGAAATATCGGAGCCCTGGCTCCAGTCGATCTCGTAGACCGGGTTACACCTCAGTGAGAGGAACACGATGAGCGGGATATCGAACGAAGGTGAGGGCTCCGAAGCTCCCCGGCACGCCGCGCCGATGGTGGAGGAGGTCACCGATTTCGAGGTGCTCGAGATCGCGCTACGCGAGCTCGCTATCGAGAAGGGCTTGTTCACCGCCGAGGACCACCGCCGGTACACCGAGTATTTCGAGCAGCTGGGTCCGGCGCCGGGTGCCCGGTTCGTCGCCAAGGCATGGTCCGACCCCGATTTCAAGCAGCTCGCCTTGGACGACGCCATCACCGCGTGCCATGAGGTCGGCATCGATTGGCTGAAACCGACCGGCTTCGGAACGCCCAGCGATTTCACCGCGCTGCACGTTCTCGAGGACACGCCGACGCTGCATCACGTCGTCTGCTGCAGTCTGTGTTCCTGCTATCCCCGTCCGCTGCTCGGGAATTCACCCGAGTGGTACCGGACGCCGAACTACCGCCGCCGGCTCGTCCGCTGGCCGCGCCAGGTTCTCGCCGAATTCGGCCTCTACCTCACCGAAGACGTCGAGATTCGCGTCGAGGACTCCAATTCCAAGCATCGGTTCATGGTGCTGCCGGTACGCCCGGACGGCACGCAGGGTTGGAGCGAGGAGGAGCTCACCCAGATCGTGACACGTGACTGCTTGATCGGTGTCGCCCTTCCCCGACCCGGACGAACCGCGGACGTGGAACGCCCCGTACACACCGCGGTGCACCCGGCACAGAACTACTGACGGACCGGAGGACAACAGATGCCAGTGAGCGAGGACGTCACGCGGGTCAGAGTGCAGCTGCTGGAGGAGATGATCGCCCGGGGGCAGGTGTGGTCGCGGATGGCCGACAAGTACGGCGTCGAGAACCCTTCTCCGCCATGGAAATCGAGTCTGGACGGGATTTGCGACGCCCTCGATCGCGAAGGGGCGGCGCTACCGCTGCTCACCCGGCGCGACGAGGAGGACCGTCTCACCGAGGAGGTCTATCCGGCGCTGCCGTTCCCGGAGAATCAGCTCGTCGCGCTGGCGCATTCGTTGATCGCCAGAGGAGTCATCGACGAGGCCGAGCTGGCCGGCCATATCGAGGAGGTCCGGGCCAGACTCGAAGCGGAAGGATGAACTCGTAGGGGGTGTGCGGAAGAACGCGTCTCCGGTGCGGCGATGGTGTCACCGCATCGGAGACGCCGATCAGGCGTGGGCACGCAACGCGTCGATGAACCACTCCCAGGCCGGTACTCGGGGTTCCCGCCGCGGCCAGCCGTTGAGTACCGCCAACAGTTCCCAGTACCGCTCGACCCGGCGATCGGTGAACACTTCCGTCCGGTCGGCCAGCCGCCGGCGTTCCGTCGCGGGCAGACCGGCAGCGATGATCTGTTCCAGCACCTCTCTGCCGCGGACGGATTCGGGTGCCACGCCTTCGTCGAGTGCGCGTAGGGCGTGCTCGGAGACGCGGTCCGGGTCGATTGCGCCCTCCGGCCCGGTCTCGCCGGTGGCGCCGGCCACCGCCATCTGCCGGCAACGCGCCTGGAAGTCGGCGTCGGCGACCAGTTCGGCCAATTCGATCCAGGCATCCACCTGTGCCGGGCTCGGGTCGTCGGGCAGTTCGGCGGGGAGCATTCGCATCCCCTGGGCGATATTCGCTCCCGGCGCGTCGTCCGCTATCCCGTCGAACATGGCGTCCACGAAGTCGTCGATCAGCCGTTGGCGTTCGGCGGCGGACAGTTTCGCCATCTTGTGCATGATTCTCATCTCCTCGGTCGAGCTTCCTCGATGAGCGACCGAACGCAGCACCGCGCGCCGGATCCGCAGGGTGCGGATCTCGGCGTCCAGAGCGCGGGCGTGCGATGCGGCGACCTCGGCCACGGTGGCCTGCCGCCGCAACACCTTCTGCACCGTCGGCAGGTCCAGACCCAGCTCGCGGAGCGTGCGCACCAGATCGAGCCGGGCCACGGCTTCGGTGTCGTAGAGCCGGTAGCCGGACGGCGATCGGTCGGTCGCCGGTACGACTCCGGAGTCCGACCAGAACCGGATGGTCCGCACCGACAGTCCGGTGCGGCGGGCCAACTCACCGATGGTGAACAGTGCATCGTGGTCACTCACGAAAACCAGCCTGAACCTTCCAGCAGATGGAGAGTCAACGAGAATTCTGTCCGTATGGCGCGAGTTACATTTCGGCCGTATCCGACCGCCGCGACGCCGTCCGATGATGTTCGCCGGCTGCCTCCGCGATCGCGATGATCCGGTCCCGCAACTCCGCCGGGGCCAGGACATCGACCTCGGCGCCGAAACCCACCAGCATGGCCGCGGCCCCTTCCACACTGCGCACCCGCAGCCGGTACACATCCGGCTCGCCGGGAACGGGTTCGGGGTCACCGAGTGCGGTCACCGCCAGCGACCGCAACACCAGCGACAGGCGCGGCCGGTGCACGCGCAGCACGATCTCGGTGGCGGGCGCCCCACGGAAGTCGTCGCGCATCTGCCGCCACACCCGGTGCAGATCGAGATCCGGCGGCCGGCGGCTGGGCTCACCGAGCCGGCGCACCGCGCTGATCCGGGACACCCGGTAGCTGCGCGGCCGGCCGCGATGGGCGGCGACGAGGTACCAGGTCGTGCCGACCTGGAGCAGACCCCACGGATCGACGGTCCGGTCGCCCGGAGCGTCGGCCTGTCTCGACTGATAGCGGATCCGGATCCGCTCATCGTCGAGCACCGCGGCCTGCACCGTGGCCAGTGCGTTCAGCACCGCCGGTTCGCGGTGCCATCCGCCGGCGTCGAGAACGATCCGATCCTGCACATGGGTGACCAGCCGGTGCTGATCATCGGGAAGAGCGGTGGACAGCTTGTGCAGCGCGCGACAGAACGAGTTCCCCAGGCCGAGCGCCTCGGCCGTACCGCGCCCGCCCGCGACGAAGAGCGCGCGGGCCTCTTCCGCCGTGAGCTGCTCGGCATCCGGTTCGAACCCCGGGACCAGGGCGAATCCGCCACCGCGGCCACGTTCGGCGTACACCGGGATACCGGCGGCGGACAGCGACTCCATATCGCGCAGCACCGTCCGTTTGGTGACTTCCAGGCGTTGGGCCAGCTCCGCGGCACTCATCCGCCCGTGCCGCCGGAGCAGTTGAACGATCTGGAGCAACCGGTCCGCGCGCATTTCTCCAGAATCTCACGAAAAGGTGACACCAGATGTCACCTTGTGTGTCCGAGACTGCTCCCATGACCCAGATTCCGGATTTCCGATCAGACCTCGCCGCCGCCCAGGAGTGGGTGGCCGGACTCATGACCGCGGTCCACCCCGACCAGTGGCGTGCCCCCACCCCCTGCACGGAATTCGATGTCCGCGCGCTGCTCGAGCACCTCTCCTGTCATCCGGCCAAACTGGTGGCGACCGCTACCGGCGCCGACCCGCGCGCGCTCCCCGCCCGAGCGGATATCGATATGAGCCGTCCCGGTGAGGACTACCTGAAACGGTCGAGCGCCGCGCTGGACCGGTGGGCCGACGAGGCGCTGCTGACCCGCCCGCTCCTGGCACCCTGGGGCGAGGCCCCCGGCGGGCTCGCCGTCGGCGGCTATCTCATGGAGACCGTCGCGCACGGCTGGGACCTGGCCGTATCCATCGGACAGCCCGCCGAAGCCGATCCGGCACTGGTGGCCAAGGCGCAGGCCATCGCCGACCGAGCGCTGAGTGACGCGTTCCGCGGCCCCGGGTCACCCTTCGGCGTTCGCGTCGAGCCGCGCGCCGCGGCCGGGCCGACGGAGCGACTGGCCGCTTTCCTCGGCCGCAGCCGGCCCGAGAGCCGCTGACCGTCGGCGCGCGCCCGCCGCACCGCGTCGCCGACCGAACGGTGCGGCGGGCCGGCCCGCCTACAGGTCGAGGACCATTTCGAACTCGGGCCGGATATCGCCGCCGCCGACGGTCCCCCGGACGCCGGTCCGCCGGAACCCATGGCGGTAGTACAGGCGTTCGGCCGTCGGAGCCGGATCTGCCGGAAAACGGCCCACTCCGCGACCTGCAACTGCCGGACGTGCACCGTGGCGAGATCCATCGGGTGATTGTCGCGCAGCCGGTACACCCGTGTCGCCGCGTCGCGGGCAGCGATCCGGGCCGCCCCGAGCGAACAGCCCGGCGCCCTCGCGCTGATATGCCGGTCCTGTGGGAAAGTACGGTGACGCGGGCCGGTTCGGCATCGCCGGCCGCCATATCGTCTCGCAGCGGATTCGTCCGACCGGTGGAAGACTGAAACATCTTGGGAGAAAGCAGGATTCGCACCGAGCCGCACGACTGGCGTATCGACGAGCGCGAGTACCTTCGCCAAGAGGACCACCGTGGCCGCAGGTTCGCCTATCCCGGCCTCGACCCGCGGCGCACCGCGCTGGTGGTGACCGGATCCCGCCGACATCAAAGGTGCCGACACTCCGAACCGGCATACAACGTGCACCGGCAATGTGAGGATGGGACAACAAGCGGACGAGGGAGAACCATGGGGAAGTTGGACGGAAGAGTCGCTGTCGTCACCGGCGGAGCGCGCGGGCAAGGCCGATCGCATGCGGTGACACTGGCCGAGGCGGGCGCCGATATCGTGCTGTGCGATATCGCCGCGCCGATCGCGAGCGTGCCCTACGCACTGGGTTCGGAAGACGATCTCGCCGAGACGGTGAAGCTGGTCGGCGAAACCGGCCGTCGCTGCGTCCCGGTCACCGCCGACGTCCGTGATCAGGAACAGCTCTACGCCGTCGCCGACCGGGCCATCGACGAATTCGGCCGTATCGACATCCTCCTGGCCAACGCGGGTATCGCATCGAACGCCCTGATCGCCGAAATGCCCGAACAGACCTGGCAGGACATGATCGACGTCAATCTGACCGGCGTCTACCACAGCTTCCGCGCCGTCGTCCCGCATATGATCGAGCGCGGCTCGGGCCGCATCGTCGCCACCGCCTCCATCGTCGCCCGCATGGGCGCCCGCCGATCCGGCCACTACGCCGCCGCGAAATGGGGTGTGGTCGGCCTGGTGAAATCGCTGGCCGAGGAGGTCGCCGAACACGGCATCACCGTGAACGCGGTCCTGCCCTCGGGAGTACAGACCGACATGATCATGAACCCCGCCACCTACCGCGAACTCATGCCCGACCACGAAAACCCCACCCGCGAGGACGCCATGGCGATGTTCGAGGCCGGGGGCGGGCTGATCCAGCCGGAAGAAGTGTCCGAACTGATCCTGCTACTGGTCTCCGACTCCGGCGGCCGCTACAACGGTGAAGCCCTCACCATCTCCGGCGGCCTGAGCACCCACACGGTCTGATCCACTCTCTCCGGCCCACCAAGCATCTGCACGTCGCGGCAGCGAGCCGACGCCGGACGGCTCGTCATCGCCGGGAAGGTGACGTGCTCATCGAACCACGGGTACAAAGAGGTGTGCGAATGGCAGATGACAACCGTGTCCAGATCCCACGCTGGCTGAAGCCGATGAATCGGATGATGATCGCCGTCGGCCGGGTCGGAGTTTCCCTACCCATGACCTTGCTCACGGTGCCCGGGCGGATCTCCGGAAAGCCACGCACCACACCGGTGACCCCGTTCGAATTCAATGGTGCCGAATACGTTCTGGGTGGTATTCCCGGTGCCGATTGGGTGAAGAATGTGCAGGCCGCGGAGACCGTCGAACTGAAGACGAAACGGAAGACGCGGACCGCGCGCCTGGTGGAGGTTCCGGCGGCGGAGAGCGAGCCGGTGCTCCGGGAGTTCCCGCGACTCGTACCGACCGGCGTACCGGTCATGATCAAATCCGGGGTAGTGACCAGCGACGATCCCGATGAGTTCGCCGCCCTGGCGGGCCGCTGTGTGTTGTTCCGGATCGAGAACGTCTAGACAACGCCGCACGACCATTCCACGGTGCCCCACCGTAGCCGGTAGCCGCCGATGCGAGTTGGGCGCACGCGGACAAGCACACTGCCGGGTGCGCTCATGTCGACGCCCCGTTCCCGGCGTCCTGAGACGCCGGGGGATCATTTCAGGCTCCGCTCATGTGGGCAATGAAGGCATCCCAGTCCTCCGGTGCGAAGTCCAGCGCGGGACCTGACGGATCCTTGGAATCCCGGACACCGACCCGCCTCGAGCCCAGCCAAGCGACTTCGACACAGTCCCCGCCACCCCCGCTGTACGACGACTTGAACCACTGCACACCCGATAATTCGCCCATCACTGGTCGTATCTCCTTGCGATTCTCCGTATTCGATCCCGCGAGGTCACCTCATCGAGCGCCGCGAACCGAAGCGTTTCGTATAGTGCGCGAAACCGCGTCACATCATCGGAATCCTCGAAAGTCATAGAGCCGATTGCGCCCTCCGAGTGGACTACAGCCGGTTCGCTGTCCGGGAAGTCGAGCACGATGAAAGGCTGGACGACATCACCGGTCGGTAACCCGGCGGCGAAGGGCAGCACCCGCAGAGTGACGTTGTCGTGTGTGCTCGTATCGGCGATTGCCCGGCACTGAGCCGCCATGACCCGCTTCGAACCAACCACCGTGTGCAACACATTCTCGTGCAACAAGTACTCCATCCGGGCTCTCGAGCGGCGCTGCGCGAGCCGTCGCTGGCGCTGCATCCGCATTTCTACCCGGCTGTCGATCTGCTGCTCGGGGTCGTCCGGCGCGTAGGCGCGGTAGATCGCTTTGGCATAGTCGGCCGTCTGAAGAAGGCCAGGGATCACAAGCGGTTGGAAGAACCGGAAATCGGTGGCATAGGCCTCAAGCTCGAGATAGGAACTGAATCCCTCGTGCATAAAGTGCCGATAGTTCTGCCACCAGACCTTCGTATTCGATTGCGCCGCAATAGCCATCAAGTATTCGGTGCGATCATCGGGCAGATCGAAGTAACGGCAGAGGAATTCGACCTCCCGGACCTTGATCCGCTCATACTGCCCCAGCTCGATCCGGCTCAATGTCGCCCGGCTGAACTCGGTCTCCCGGGCCACCTGTTCCAGCGTCGAACCGCGTGCATGGCGCGCGTCGCGCAACGCTCTCCCCAGTTGCCGCCGCGGCAGTGTGGTGCCGCTGAGATCCGCCTTGCTCGGCATCGTGCCTCCCCTGTTTCTCAACGAATCGCCCGGCGTTTCTCAGTTCGAGAACAATCGTAGGCAGGTACCGGGAAACGTGCTGCGACTTCCCATCGATCCCGTGACGGCCTCCCGCCGACCCACGCCGAGTCTGTGACCTGCAGCAACATAGTCGCATGTCCGAGAGATACGGAAGTCGTTGTCGCAAAGACGCTTTGCCGACGGCCTACGGCAACGCCGAGACACACGCACCGACGCGCCACACCGAATGCGACGGCCGGCTGGCCGTCTGGCGGCTCGATCGCGAGGCGATCCAGATCCTGGAGGTGCGCGAGACTTCCGGTGTGGGCGTGCCCCTGCCCGACCACACCTGCACCGACCTCGCGGATATGCGCGAGCGGTTCCCCGAGTACACCCGCCTGTGGGATGCGATCCGCCACGAGTTCTGGACACATACCGTCGCGCGGGGACTGCTCGGATGAGCGCTATCCACTACCCCGACGACGAGTCGGTCGCCGAGATCACCGCGCACTTCCTGCCGACCGTACCCGCCGGATCGCTGCCCGTACTGTTCGGCTTCCGCTTCGACGGCGAGACGATCCACGCCGAATGCGCCGAGGTCGATCCGAGCCGGGGCGTCACGGATCCGAATCCGATCCATGTGGCGGCCGCCCGGGTGCGTGCCGTCCTCGGTCCCGGCATGTTCGGACTCGGTTTCGTCTTCCTCGTTTTCGCCGATCAACTGAATTCCCGCGCCGGTACCCGGCATATCCCGGCACCCGTCCGTATCGCCGCGGCGCGACTGCCCGCCGGGTCGGATATTCTCGCGGCCGCCACCATCGATGCCACCGGTCGTCAGTGGTGGGCGGTCCGCCCCCACCACTGCGGCGCCGACCCGATACTCCTGCGGTTTCCCGCCGTCGCGCCCCGGGATTGGCGCCTACCCGAATCCATCGACGCGTCCCTGTGGACGGCCGCGCTGGCTCTCGACGACACCAACCATCCGCATCTACTGAGGCTGCGGATCACGAACCCGCGCGAACGGACCGGACTGTGAGTGCTCCCCGTGTCCGCCGCCACCGCAGCCGGCGCTCACCAGGCATCGGCGCGCTCCTCCGTCAACCGGCGCCAGGCCAGCTCCAGCCAGCTGCCGAAATGGCGGGTGAACTCGGCCGGGGTGGCCGGGCGCACCGTCACGTGGGTTCCGCGTTGTTCGGTGTAGCGGCCGTCACCGGCGATGTCGTGCCATTCCAGCAACCGGAGCGGATCGGCATTCGCGTCGAATCGCCCCATCCGGAGCACCGCGCAACCGCCACCGTCGGCCTCTCTCCGGACCAGCCGCCGATACCGGTCCCGCGCGCGGGTGCGCTGCGGATTCTCGAACTGCTCCGGCCGGGAGTCCACATCGTCGGGATGGAAGGTCTCGGGCCCGGCCGTCCCGGGCGCACACCCGGGCAACGCGGTCACCAGCCGGGCCGCCAGTTGCTCCGGCCGCAAGAGTCGCACCTGAATCGACCCGAAGTCATGGGCATTACCGGCCTGGCTCATCGTCACCGCATGACTCTCGGTGCGCGCGCCCACAATCCGGTAGTTGCGCATATCGCCGCGTCCGGTGCTGCGTTTGTGCGCGACAGTGCCGCCGAAGATCGCGATATGCATTTTCGAGGTGCCCAGCGTATCCAGGGCCACTTGGATAGTGGCGCGTTCCTCCCGCGTATACCGCTCCCGCACCGCGAGGCGATGCGCCCGGGCTTCGTCGTTGAAGGCGAAACGGCTGGTGTAGCGCAGTGGGCTGGGGAACCGGTCGTAGGCGTCGCTGTACCACAGCGCCGCGAAATCGTCCGGCTCCCACGTCCACTCGGACATCGATCATCCCTCTTTTTCGTTGCGGGACAACAGCTCCCGCGATGTATCGGCGACGTTGCGGTACCGCACCCAGTACCGCGCGGCCGGCTGACCGAGCGGCTCGTACAGCGAAACTCTCGGCTTCTAGTCGGGGTTGCGTCCGATCACGCCACCGGCGATGGTGGGCGGGATATCGCCCAGCAATTCCTCGGTGTTCTCCTGGTTGATCAGATAATCGGGCGTCGAACGCTTCGACTCGTCTTCCTGACCACCACGTCCCGCACCGGCGCCACCCATCGGCATACCCGTCATCCCACGGTTGGCCGCCGCGTTCGCCGCGGCGGCGGACGCACCCGCCGGGACGCCGGCGGCGGTATTCGGTGCGCCCTGAACCGTGCGGCCGGGAGTCTGCGACTCGGGAGCGCCCGGGGAACCGGGAGTTCCCGAAGGTGTACCGCCCGGCGAACCGGGACTTGTTGTCACACCGGCCGGTGTGGTGCCCGCCGGGACGGTGGGGGCGGCGCCGGTGGGGTCTTCCGTGGACGCGGGGTCGGTGGCGGTATCGCCGGGGTCGGTGGTGGTCGGCTGCGTCGTCTCCTCGCCGGGGGTCTCGCCCGGCGTCTCGCCCTCCGGAGTCCCCGGCGTCTCGCCCGCAGGCGTCTCCCCTGCTGTACCGGCGGGGCTCTCCGGAGAAGTAGCGCCGGGGTTCCCGGTGTCGGTGTTGTATCCGCCGGGTGGCGGGGCGGGGATATCGGTGGTGGAGGTGGGACCGACAGGGACGGGAATCACCGGTATCTGGGTATCGAGTTCCCCGAACCGGTCGACGTACTGGGTTTTCATCGCCACCCGCGCCTGCTCGGTCCGCCGACCGATCTCCTCGTCATGCCAGAACTGGTTCCAATGCCTGTTGACCCACCCCCCGGCATCCATCGGCTCAGGAATGGCCTTTTTCGTCTCCACGATCGCATCGGCCGCAGCCCGGATCCCGTTCGCCAGCGCTTCGAGTGCAGGAGTCACGGGGCGGGCATGCTTGTCGATGTAATCCTGGATGGCCTGCTTGGACTGCTCGGCGGCCGGGCCGGACCACGCCTGCGCAAGAGACGCCTGAGTGGATCGCAGGAACGTTTCGAAACCCTGCTCCCACATCAGTTTCATCAGCAGATACTTCCCTGCCTGACCGGTCGCATCGTTCACATCGAGCGGACTGAACGCGCCACTGATCTTGGGGTGATCCCAGCCGTCCGGATGCTCTCCACCCTTCGGAATGGTCGCGTCTTCATACTGCGGTGTGTCGCTCATGCCGGCCCACCAAGAAAGGCATTCAAGTCGACGACCGGGCCGGCAGGCGGCCTTTCCGGCAGGGTCTCGTTCAAAGAATTGAACGCGGCCGCGAACTCACTGTCGGCCTGCATCATCTGATCTCGCATGATCCGGAAGACGTTCTGAATGTCGTCGACGATCTTGTAATGCTGATCCATGATCTCCCAGACACCGTTGCCATCCGGGGCACCCTTCGCCTTCACCTTGTAGCGACCGACCATGGCTCGGGCGGACATCAGGTCATCGTTGGCTTCCCCCAGGCCCCAGTGATCCTGCTGAGAGATTTCCTCCGCGCTACCTTGAATCCGCACAATCTGATCTTTGAAGAACTGACAGTCGCGTTCAAGGTAAATAAAATCTTCCGGTGTCATCTGCACCGATGCCTGACCGTTGGTAGCCGCATTGAGCATGTTGGCCATCGGCCGCGGTCCGGGCTCGTCACCCATTTCTGTCCTTCCGCAGCATTATTTCGATACTCGGCTTACTCACGCGCCTGCCGGGATGTTCGGCGCAACCTTCTCAACCAAGTTTCGGGCGAGTTCGCAAGTGTCGAGATGTCCGGTCTTACTGCGAGACGGCGGATTGGTGAGCAAGAATTCAAGGCTTCCCCCGATAAGTTCAACGTTGACATTGCACGAAGCTTCGACTTGGGCCTTTCCTTGCTGCGAGACGATTGCCGACCGTCCAACGGTCTCGAATTCCAGGGTTCCGGGAAACCCCTGGTCTTTAATCATGTCGAGGGTCATATTAGTGGTGCGGATGGCAGCCGAATACCCATCGGTCTGTATCCACATGCACCCGTCCCACTTTATCCCGTTCGCACTTGCATCATCCGGCATAGGATCTCGCAGCCCCTCCGACTTCAGGGTCTCCTGTGGGATATCTGTGCACGGGTCGAACCCGGTAGGCACCTCCGCCGCGACACTCGGCGTATCCGGAGCCGTCGAACCCTTGGTAGCAGACTCACACCCCGTCAGCACCAGCACCGCCCCGCCCACCAGCGCGATCAACGCCTTACGCTTCCCCGCGGCCACCATCCGACCTCCACCGCCGATACCACCAGTCGTCCGACCCTTGGGGAGGACCGGCGTCTCCGCCCCCTGCTGCCGGCTCGCCCAGACGTTACCGGCGCTAAAAACTCGACGCAACCGCCCAAGCCTCCCGGACCTGCACGCATAGTCGACGCGCCGGCGGATTCGTCACCCTGCTCACCAACCCGCGTCGGGCGGCGACCAAATCCTTTGAGCGCCTCCGGAACGCGGTGTACCCCACTGCTTCTTGCCCGCGTAGCAGGTCTGCGGCCTGTCGTGTGGCCTACGTCGAATACCACTCCCACCGGGGCCTACGCTTCTGGCTTGGCACCGTACGACGCCTCCCGCGAGAATGCCGGGGTGACCCATGGTGATCTGACCGCTGCGCGGTGGCGGGAGCTGTCCGACGAATCGGCCATGCGGGTTGCGCGTGCCATAGCCCGCGAGAACAGCGCGGAGCTTGTCGGTGTTCACTCCCATGAGTACGTCGGCCGGCGACAGCGTATTGCCTTGTTCGACAAGGCGGGTACGCGGTTCTCGCTGGTCCCGGGCGGTCGGGTACGCCTCGGTTACGACGGGGGCCGGTTCGTCCCGTCGCCCCACCAGGCAGCCGATTTCGCCGCGAGCGCCGAGGAGTACGGTCTACCGGCGATCACGGAGTTCGTCGACACGACGACCTCACCGGATCGGATAGTGGAACTTCCAGCGATGTTTGTCGGGGTGGAGGCGCTGGATCCGTGCCTCGTGAGTGTGCCGGCCGATGATCCGCGGGTCCTCGAGTTGATCGCCGAATCCGGCGCTCGGCCCGGCGCCACCGTCGTGCTGTCGGGCGCGGACGGAGGCCTGAAAGTCGAGTTCGACGAGCTGGGGCAGGTGCGCCATGCCCAAGTGGTCGAACAGGTTTCCTACGAACAGGCGTTGCGTGCGACGGCCGCGCTGGGAGTTCGGGCGAGCACTCCGGACGAGTGGGAGTACGCCTGCGGCGCCGGAGCCTCCACCCTGTTCCGCTGGGGTGACGACAGCTTGGACGGCGGCTATCCGTTCGATCATTCGGCAGGGCCACACCGGGAGGCGAACCTATGGGGTCTGATGATCGGCCAGGATCCGTATCGGCACGAGTTCACCACCGAGCCGGCCGTCGTCTGTGGTGGTGACGGGGGCAGCGCCACCTGCGGCGGCGCCGGGTTCTTCCTGGGGTGGCTCACGTTGGCGACCGCCTACCGTGACAGAGATTTCGGGGCGTGGCTCGAATCGGACGACCGGTACGTCACCGAACTACTCATCCGGCCGGTCGCCGAGTTGATTTGAGGGCTTCGCACGTTCGTTGATATCCCGCAGCGCGGTGTCCCGAGAGCATGTGGTGATGATGGCCCACTTGCGAGTGCGGCGATTACTACGCCTATTCACCGCAGATTCTGCGGTGAATAGGCCTTCGATTCCCCGCACGGGCCTCGCCGCGCTGTCGACGAACGAGCGCACCGCGAACCATCATTCCCATGGCAAACACGCCGGACCGCGCCGAGCGCCGAACTCGACCCGACGCTGCCCCGCTCAGATCCCCAGCACCAGTTTCGCGGTGGTGAAGTAGATGATCAGCCCGGTCGCGTCGACCAGCGTCGTGACCATGGGCGCCGAGACCACCGCCGGGTCGATCCGCAGCCGCTTGGCCAGCAGCGGCATGGTGCCGCCGATGGTGGCGGCCCAGGCACAGATCAGCACCAGCGTGACCCCGACGACCACCGCGACCCGGGGGCCGACGAACAGTCCGCCGATGATCACGCCGACCACGGCGAGCATGGTCCCGAGAACCAACCCCACCCGGCACTCCCGCCAGATGACCTTGAACAGGTCGCCGCCGCGTACCTCGCCGACCGCGACCGCACGCACACAGGCCGTGGCCGCCTGCGCCCCGGCGTTACCGCCCGCACCGATGAGCAGCGGGATGAACAACGCCAACTGCGCGGCCTGCTCGAGGGTGGCCTCGAAGAACCCGGTCACGCTCACTGTAAGTGTGGCCGCGACCAGCAGCAGCATCAGCCACAGCGCGCGGTAGCGGGCGAGCTGGAACACCCCGGCGGCCATGTAGTGGCCTTCCCAGGGCGCCGAACCGGCCTGTTTGGCGACGTCCTCGCTGTCGGCGGCCTCGATGACCTCGACCGCGTCATCGATGGTGAGCAGCCCGACGAGCCGGTCTTCGCTGTCGACGACGGGCAGGTTGATGTCGTTGGTCTCGCGCATGAGGCGCGCGGCCTTCTCCGCCGAATCGGTGGCGCGGACGAACGCCGGTTCGGTGACGACGAGGTCGGCGACCATGGTGTCGGGGCCGGTGAGTACGAGTTCGCGCAGTTCCACGATGCCCTGCAGGCGGCGGCCCGCGTCGACCACGGGGAGGGTGTAGACCGTTTCGGCGTTGCCGCCCTTGAGCCGGACCGTGCGCAGGGCGTCGGCGACGGTGAGGGTGCCGGGGATCGCGACGACCTCGGGCGACATGTACCGGCCGACCGAGCCCTCGGGGTAGCCGAGCAGCGCGGCGGTCATCCGGCGTTCGCGGGGGCTCAGCCCGGCGAGGGCCTTCTTCGCCACCTTCGCCGGCGCTTCGCGCAGCATGCGAGCCCGGTCGTCGGGTGCCATGCCCTCGACGAGTTCGCGGAAACTCTGGTCCCGCAGGCCCTGCAGGATCTGCTGCTGATCGACGGGTTCGAGTTCCTCGA
The DNA here is from genome assembly GCF_000720425.1 of Nocardia rhamnosiphila NBRC 108938. Lineage (GTDB taxonomy): Bacteria > Actinomycetota > Actinomycetes > Mycobacteriales > Mycobacteriaceae > Nocardia > Nocardia rhamnosiphila. The sequence goes on from NZ_JOAJ01000003.1 coordinate 793,459, forward strand.
ACACCGCCAGCGCCAGATCCTTGTCCAGCAATCGGAACGCGACCCCGGCTTCGACGGCGTCCATCCGCGCGAGTTCGTCGGCGATGACGTGCGGCGGATGGTTGTCCAGCCAGTGCAGCGCGGCATCGACGCGGTGGCTCTCGACCACGTCCTGGAGGGATTCCGACAGCGTCGTCGGCACTTCGATGAGATCGATCTGCGACATGAGAAGTCCTCGGCACAGCAGTGAGTTGCGAGTGATTTCGAAGGAAAGTCACACCGCGAGGCGCCGAGCCGGGCCGCTCCGCCGACAGCTACTGCAAGCGGAAACGCGGGCGGACGACGCCGCGCGGCCTTCGACTGGGAGGTTCGCTGCGCATTGCAACACCACCTCCTCTTAGGCCGCCGCTACGCACGTGGGTACACGCCCGATCCGGATAACTGTCTATGAATGCGAACGCATTCTTGATCAGAATACATCCTGACCACGGGAAGTCCGCATCGAAACGTTCGTCACACGGCGTTTCACACTCCCGGGCGTGTCCGCGCGCCACGGAGTTGCTCGGGATTGTCGAGAAACAGGCTGATCCGGGTCACCGCGGTGGAGATCCGGCCGCTGGGCAGCAGCGACTCCACCCGGATATCGACCGGTTCGCGGAGTGTCATATCGACAGTGGTGCCGTCCGGTCCGGCGAGGAACAGGCGGTCGCCGTCGAGAGCTGTTCCGGTGTGGTTGTAGCGGCGATGTTCGGCGACGGCCGCGATCCGGTCGAACGCGATGGTCGCGATCTCGCGGCCGCCGCGGCGCAGTACCAGCGCCCGGTCGGTGGCGTAGTGCGGGTAGGCGATATCCGCGACGAACATCGCGAACAGCAGCAGCAACGACCACAGCGACAGCACACCCAGCGAAACACTCAGCCATGCCCACGGGATCAGGATGTGGAGCACCGCCATCTCCAGCAAGGTCGCCGCCAGAAAGGCCAGTGGCATCGCCAGCACGCCCCGCGTGCCGGGCAACGGTGCGTATTCGCGGCCGTCGCAATCGGTGCGCCGGCGCAACCACAACCAGACCGCGCGGTAGGCCCGGCCCTGGTTCCGCAGGAACCCGGTTGTGCGCCCGGTCATGGTCGATCGTCCGCGCCGGTGAGCAGTTCGATCGCCCGCAGCACCGCCCGGCGCTGGGCCGGATCGGGCACGAGCGCCGGGAGGGACAGCTCGGGCCCGCTCGCGTCGACGGGAGCACCGGAAGCCGTCAGCGATTCGAAGTCGGCAGCACGCAGCCCGGCGGCGAGTTCCTGCGCCACCTGTTCGATCAGCTCCCCCGACTGTTCCACCGCCCGGCCGCTCAACCGCTCCCAACCGTGCAGCATCCGGCGGTAGCTCTCCCGCGCCGAGGTATCGGAGAACGCGCGCGCGAACCAGCTGAACATCTCGTCCGGGGTGTCGCCGGAGATGGCGATGACCTCCAGCAGATCGCGCTCCCGGTCGAGTGCGGCGCGTTCCAGGTCATCGGCCCGTTCGCGGGCGGCGTCGAACGCGTCGGCGAGCTCCGCGGGTAACGCGGTGAGCATCCGGCCCGCATCGACGGCGGCCAGCATCCGGCCGAGCCCTTCCTGCTTACGGACGAGCTGGGCGACGCGGTGGGAGATCTCGTCGTGCAGGGCCGCCAGGTCGGCGCGGAGGTCATCGGTATCCGAGGCTCCGTGTTCGGTCTCGAACACGGCGGCCACGGCGCCCAGCGGCAACCCGTTGTCGGCGAGCCAGCGGATACGCATGAGTCGCGCCAGCTCCGCAAGTCCGTAGTCGCGGTAGCCGTTGTCGGGGCGGACCGGTTCGGGAAGCAGGCCGAGCCGGTGATAGTGGCGGACGGCGCGGGGCGTCGTACCGGCGGCCGTGGCTATTTCGCTGATCCTCATGACACCAGCTTCCGGTGTGACGCTACGTCGCAGTCAAGCACCGGAATCGGAGACCGGACCCTCCCTGTGCGCGAATTTTCTGCGTACGCGATGCCGCACCCATCGGCACAGCGCCTAGGCGAGAATCGCGTCCTCGACTTCCGGCCAGGTCCGGGTGTGCCGGACCCACTCCGGGATCGGTCCGCGCTGCACACCGAAGAGATACAGATGCGGCACCAGGCCGCGTAGTGCCTGATGGACCTCGACGCGGTCGTCGATCATATGGGTGACACCGAGCTCCGCGCAGTGCACCGCCTTGTCGGCGCGTTTGCGGCAGAACCGGACATTGCCGCGCGCGATACCCGTCCGGCGGTAGAAATCGTGGTGGTCGAGCCATCGCGTGGTGCGTTCCTGCACCCGGGGCCCACATTTGGAGATCACCCACGCCCGGCCGTCGAAGCGGTCCACCAGCCGGGGCAGCACTTCGAAAGCGTGGTCACTGGGCGGGGTTCGCATGGCTTCTTCCGCGCCGCCCGAGAGGAAGACGGTATCGCCCGGACCGTCGGCGAGGGCCGCTCCCTGGATCACCCGGCCGAAATCCACGCCGAGTGTCGGTTGTTCTTTGTTCATATCTCCCCCAGTGTGACCGGTCCGCACCGGTCCGCACGACCGAATTTCCTGCCCGTATCCCCTCCGAGCACGACGCGGAACTCGGCGCTCCGCCGGACTCGGACCGGGAACTTTCGCCGCACCTGTGCGAAACCTCACCCCACCGTCCCGCCCTGGTAGCCGCTGCGGCGAACTCCCACCGAGCACGACGGGCCGGCTGCCACGCGCACAAGCCCACCGACTGCTGGAACGAGCCCTCGGCAACAGACCGGAGAGGTGCGTAACAGCCCGGATGCGGGCATCCGGAGGCGAATGGGACGAAGTGGCGACGGCGCCCGCAATTCGGCGCGGGCAACGTGCAACCGTTGCCCGTACGCCGGGATCTCGACAGAGTGGAAGTGGAGATATCTCGCCGTGGCCCCCGGGCCCGACATCTGAGGAGAGTGCTGTGCGCTTCGGAATCTTCATCCCGCAGGGGTGGCGTCTCGACCTGGTCGGTCTCGATCCCGCTACCCACTGGGAGGTGATGCGGGGTCTGGCGGCCCGCGCCGATGCGAACCCGGTGTGGGAGTCGCTGTGGGTGTACGACCATTTCCACACCGTTCCGGAGCCGAGCGAGGAAGCCACCCACGAGGCCTGGACCCTCATGTCCGCCTTCGCCGCGACCACCACCCGGGTGCGGCTGGGCCAGATGTGTACGGCGATCAGTTACCGCAACCCCGCCTACCTCGCCAAGGTCGCGGCGACTGTGGACCTGATCTCCGGCGGCCGCACCGAAATGGGTATCGGCGGCGGCTGGTACGAACACGAATGGCGCGCCTACGGATACGGTTTCCCCACCGCCGGGGAGCGGCTCGGCCGGCTCGACGAAGGGGTACAGATCTTCCGTCAGGCCTGGCAGACCGGCACCGCCACTCTCGACGGCCGCTACTACCGGGTGGACGGTGCGATTGTGCGCCCGCTACCCGCCCAGGAGGGCGGCCTGCCGCTCTGGATCGCGGGCGGCGGCGAGAAGAAAACCCTGCGTATCGCCGCGAAATACGCGAACTACACGAACTTCGCCGGTAACAACCCCGACGAGTTCACCCACAAATCGGAGATCCTGCGCACGCACTGCGCCGAGGTCGGCACCGATTTCGACGCCATCGTGCGCAGCGCCAACTTCAATGTCGCCATCGGCGCCACCGAGGCCGAGATCGAACAGCGTAAGTCCGAGCATGCCGCCCGGATCGCCCCCGTCCTGGGCGAAGAGAAGGCCCGCGCCTATGTCGACAACCTGAACAACGGCGGCGCGGCGGTCGGTACCCCGGAACAGATCGTGGAGAAACTGTCCGCCGTCCGTGATCGCGGGCTGGGCTACGCCATCTTCAACTTCCCCGAAGCGGCCTACGACACCAGCGGTATCGAACTCTTCGAACGCGAAGTGCTCCCGGCGCTGTCCTGATTCCGGGAGGCGGGTTCCCGGTGCACCGACCGCCGGCTGCACCGGGAATTGCGCCCCGCCGGCGCCCCGCACATCAGAGCGCGACGACCGTCAGCAACGGGTCCAGACCTTTGAAGTCGTCCGCATTGCGGGTGAACAACGGGAGATCGTTCGCCGAGGCGATTGCGGCGATCATCAAATCCATTCTGCGCGGTTTCGGGTTTCGTCCCGCCGCGATAACCAGTTTTGCCATCGAGGTGAACCGTCGTGCTGCGGTGGGAGAAAACGGCAGCGCATCGAAGGCGTGCTCGATCTCCAGGAGTCGTTCGGTACGGAGCGCGAGCGTTTTCGGATCCGACGCAAGGGCCACACCCAAACCCAGTTCCGCGAGCGTTACCGCACAGATCTTGGGCTGGATCGGAAGATACACGTCGTCGATGGTGGCCACATCGATGAGCACACAGGTATCCAACAAACCGACCGGATAGCGGAACTTCGCGCCGAGTTCAGTCATCCAATCGTTCTTCCCCGAAGGCGGCGTCGATTTCCGCGCGCTCGTCCACAGCATTCGCAGTGTCCGCGAACCTGGCGAGTCGACGTTTCAGTGCAGCAGTCGTCAGACTGCGCGGGGGGGTGATGGGACGTAACTCTCCGACAGGTCGTCCGTTGCGGGTGATGACGAAATCCTCGCCCGCTTCCAGCGCGTCCATCACACCCGCGCTGCTGTTGCGTAATTCGGCTTGGCTGATCGTCCTGGTCATACCCCCAATATAGCGACCGCCGCTATCTGATGCTATCGACATTACCGGGGACGACCACCGGCGCCACATGCCCACCACTACGGGGACATGGACGCCGGCAATCGCGAGGGAAATACTGTTCAGGCTCTCAGAGCATGCAGCTCACGCAGCCCTCGACCTCGGTGCCCTCCAGCGCCATCTGCCGCAGGCGGATGTAGTAGAGGGTTTTGATGCCCTTGCGCCAGGCGTAGATCTGGGCCTTGTTCAGGTCGCGGGTGGTGGCCGTGTCCTTGAAGAACAGCGTCAGCGACAGGCCCTGGTCCACGTGCTGGGTGGCCGCGGCGTAGGTGTCGATGATCTTTTCGTAGCCGATTTCGTATGCGTCCTGGTAGTAGTCCAGATTCTCGTTGGTCATGTACGGGGCCGGGTAGTAGACGCGGCCGATCTTGCCTTCCTTGCGGATCTCGATCTTCGACGCCACCGGGTGGATGGAACTGGTGGAGTGATTGATGTAGGAGATCGATCCGGTCGGCGGGACGGCCTGCAGGTTCTGGTTGTAGAGGCCGTGCTCCATGACCGCGGCCTTCAGTTCCCGCCAGTCGTCCTGGGTGGGGATACGGATACCGGCGTCGGCGAACAATCCGGCGACCCGTTCGGTCTTCGGCTCCCACACCTGGTCGGTGTACTTGTCGAAGTACTCGCCGGAGGCGTACTTGGATTCGGGGAACCCGCCGAAGTACGTACCACGTTCCCGGGCGATCATATTCGAGGCCCGCAGGGCGTGGTAGACGACGGTGTAGAAGTAGATGTTCGTGAAATCCAGGCCTTCGTCGGACCCGTAGTGGATGTGTTCGCGGGCCAGGTAGCCGTGCAGGTTCATCTGGCCGAGGCCGATGGCGTGCGAGGAGTTGTTGCCCTGTTCGATCGAGGGCACCGAATTGATATGGGTCTGATCGGAGACGGCGGTCAGGGCCCGGATGGAGACCTCGATGGTGCGCGCGAAATCCGGGGAATCCATCGCCTTGGCGATATTGAGCGATCCCAGGTTGCAGGAGATGTCCTTGCCCACGTGCGCGTAGGTGAGGTCGTCGTTGTAGATCGACGGGGTGGAGACCTGCAGGATCTCCGAGCACAGGTTGGAGTGGGTGATCTTGCCGGCGATCGGGTTGGCCCGGTTCACCGTGTCCTCGAACATGATGTAGGGGTAGCCGGATTCGAACTGCAGCTCGGCGATGGTCTGGAAGAACTCGCGCGCCTTGATCTTCGACTTGCGGATCCGCTTGTCGTCGACCATCTCGTAGTACTTCTCGGTGACGTCGACATCGGCGAACGGCTTGCCGTAGATACGTTCCACGTCGTACGGCGAGAACAGGTACATGTCCTCGTTCTTCTTGGCCAGTTCGAAGGTGATGTCCGGGATCACCACACCCAGCGACAGCGTTTTGATGCGGATCTTCTCGTCCGCGTTCTCCCGCTTGGTGTCGAGGAAACGGTAGATATCGGGGTGGTGGGCGTGCAGGTACACCGCACCCGCGCCCTGGCGCGCACCGAGCTGGTTGGCGTAGGAGAAGGAATCCTCGAGCAGTTTCATGATCGGGATGACGCCCGAGGACTGGTTCTCGATCTTCTTGATCGGGGCGCCGTGCTCACGGATATTGCTGAGCAGCAGCGCGACCCCGCCGCCGCGCTTGGACAGCTGCAACGCGGAGTTGATGGAGCGCCCGATGGACTCCATATTGTCCTCGATACGCAGCAGGAAGCAGGACACCGGTTCGCCGCGCTGCTTCTTACCGGAGTTGAGGAAGGTCGGGGTGGCCGGCTGGAAACGGCCGTCGATGATCTCCTCGACGAGTTTGCCCGCGAGCACCTCGTCACCGGCGGCCAGGGTCAGCGCGACCATGCACACCCGGTCTTCGAAACGCTCCAGGTAGCGCTTCCCGTCGAAGGTCTTGAGGGTGTAGGAGGTGTAGTACTTGAACGCGCCGAGGAAGGTGGGGAACCGGAACTTCTTGGCGTAGGCCTGCTGGAACAGCTTCTTCACGAAGGCCCGGCTGTACTGCTCGAGCACCTCGGACTCGTAGTAGTTCTCCTCGACGAGGTAGTCGAGCTTCTCGTCGAGGTTGTGGAAGAAGACGGTGTTCTGATTGACGTGCTGCAGGAAGTACTGGTGCGCGGCCTCGCGATCCTTGTCGAACTGGATCTCGCCGTTCGGACCGTACAGGTTCAGCATCGCATTGAGGGCGTGGTAGTCCAGGACCTCACCGGGCTCGCCGGCGCGCTGCGGGGGCTGCTCCAGGCGGGCGGTCATACCTGCTGGTGCTGTCGTTGTTGCTGCCAAAACAATCCCAATCCCTCACGGACGCGGGCGACGTCCTCGGCGGTTCCCATGAGTTCGAAGCGGTACAGGTAGGGCACCCCGCATTTACGCGAGATGACATCGCCTGCGAAGCAGAAGGTGTCGCCGAAGTTCGTGTTCCCGGCCGCGACGACGCCGCGCAACAGGGCGCGGTTGTGCGGATCGTTGAGGAACTTGGCGACCTGGCGCGGGACGAATTCCTTGTCGGAACGTGTCGAACCGAATACGTGCCGACCGCCCCCGTAGGTGGGGACGATCAGCACGTAGGGTTCGTCGACCCGCAGCGAGTCGGTGGTGTGCAGGGGGATCCGGAGTGCCGGGATATCCAGCTTCTCGACGAATCGGTGGGTGTTCTCCGACGCACTGGAGAAATAGACCAGAGTATGCGACTCGGACATCTCACCTCCCCGTTCCCCGACCCGGTCGGGCGCGCTGTTCGCTCGGGCTGTATCTATCACGCCTGAGCGCGGGCCCTTCGTGGTTATGCTGCGCTGCCGCCTGCGGACCTGACGCGCTCAGGCTGCGACGGTGGCCAGCGCCTTGATGCGGTCGGGCCGGAAACCGGACCAGTGCTCGTCACCGGAGACGACGACGGGGGCCTGCAGGTAGCCGAGGGCCATCACGTAGTCGCGGGCATCGGCATCGGTGGAGATATCGACGACCTGGTATTCCACCCCGGCCTTGTCGAGGGCCTTGTAGGTGGCGTTGCACTGCACGCAAGCGGGCTTGGTGTACACGGTGATCATTCGAGTCCCTCTCTCCTGTGCCTATGTGCGGTGTTCGCGGTCCTTCGTGGTGACGGTCCGCCGCCCTCCGGGCCGAGCTCACCGCATGCCTGATCCAGCCGGTGACCCGTCTGTGTTGTGCGGTGTGTCGGCACGATCGGATGATCTGCGCAAACTCCGAGGACCGACCCTGAAACGCCACGTCCGGGCCGGTTCCACCCGGTGCCGGCGGGCCGATTGCGCCGCCGTCTCCAGGCATCGATGACACTACACCTAGTGGCCGACAGAAAGAAACAACACGAGATGTTGCGAGTCACAACCATGTGATTTCACCGCTGTAAGCCGCAGGACAGCAACTCGACACGCCGTATTCACCGTGGTCCAGATCACAAATCGACCAGGCCAGTTCTCTTTCAGCAAACGCAGAAGACTACGCCTGTCACACCAGTCGCTTCGGGTCCCAGCAGACCCTCCGGCCCCGTAGGAAACCGACCGACCGGAAACGCGAGGGCCGCTCCGTCGTCGACGGAGCGGCCCTCGCGATGCGCCGAGAATCAGGCGGAGACGAGCTCCCCGCTGGCCGCGGTGACCAGAACCTTCACCGACTCGGTCAGTTCGCGCTGCGCCTCGGCGTCCTCACGCGGGTGGCCGGCGGCGAAGCGCTCGCCCCACGCGGCATAGTGCAGGTGCGCTTCCTCCACGATCTTCCCGCCGGCGATACCCACGGATTTGACCGCGTCGGCGTGCGCCCACCGGGCGGCGTTGGGGCTGATCGAACCGCTGAGAACGGCCACCGGCTTACCGCTGATCGCGCCCGCGCCGTAGGGACGGGACAGCCAATCGATCGCATTCTTCAGTACCGCCGGCAGGGTGCCGTTATATTCCGGAGTGACCAACAGCAGACCGTCGCTCGCCGCGACCGCGTCGCGCAGTGCCTGGGCGGCGGCCGGTACCGAACCCGCGATATCGATATCTTCGTTGTAGAACGGGATATCACCGATACCTTCGTAGAGGGAGACCTCGGCGCCCGCGGGCGCGGTCGAGGCCGCCGCCTCGGCGACCTGCCGACTGACCGAGGCCTCGCGAAGGCTGCCGACGAGGGCGACGATACGGGTCTGGCTCATGTTCACTCCTGCGGTACTAGTTGTGTGACGATCGCACTGCCCAGGTTAACCGGACCGCGGTCCGCTACATTCCTCCGGAGGGACGCACAGCGCCGTGAACTACGACACACTCAGTCCGGATTCCGCCGAATCCGGACCCTCGGGCGACCCGCGACCGAACCCCGCGTCGGCCGAGCCGCTCGCACTGCGGGTGCGGCCGCCGCACCGAGGGGTGGGACCCGAACTGCCCGGTACCGCCGAACCCGCCGAACGCGCCGACGCCGCGCGCAACCGGCGCCGGCTGCTCGACGCCGCACAGGAACTCGTCCGCGACCACGGCGTGGACGCCCTCACCATGGACGCGCTCGCCAAACGGGCCGGGGTCGGCAAGGGCACGGTGTTCCGGCGGTTCGGCAACCGGACCGGCCTGATGTACGCGCTGCTCGACCATTCCGAGACCCAGGCGCAGGAGGCGTTCATCTTCGGCCCACCGCCGCTGGGGCCGGGTGCGCCGCCGGTGGAACGGCTCGTCGCCTTCGGGCGGGCCCGGCTACTGGATCTCGAAGTGGCGGGCGAACTGCATCGCGCGGCCGAACTCGGCTCCTCCGAGGACCATTTCAGCAGCCGGCCCTACCTCGTACTGAAAACCCATGTGACGATGCTGCTGCGCGACGCGGGCAGCCCGGGTGATCCCGCACTGCTGGCCGACATCCTGCTGGCCGCGCTCGGCGCCGCACTCGTCCTGCACCAGCTCCGCACACTCGGGTACACGCGCGAGCAGATCGGCGACAACTGGGAAGCCCTTGTTCGTCGCGTGGCCGTTTCCACCGAGCAGTAGAGTGATCCGGCATGGGAAACCTGCGTGAACAGATCATCTCCGAACTGGGTGTGCTGCCGAACATCGAGCCGAAGGACGAGATTCGGCGCCGCGTCGATTTCCTGAAGGACTATCTGCGCGCCACACCGGCGAAGGGTTTCGTGCTCGGCATCAGCGGGGGCCAGGACAGCGCCCTCGCCGGACGGCTGTGCCAGCTGGCCGTCGAAGAGTTGCGCGCCGAAGGTCACGAGGTCCGCTTCGTCGCGGTGCGGCTACCCTACGGTGTTCAATCCGACGAAGCCGATGCCCGCGTCGCCATGACCTTCGTCGCGCCCGACGAATCGGTGGTGGTGAACGTCCGGCCGGGCGCCAACGCCGTGGCGGCCGAGGTGGCCTCGGCCCTCAAGGTCGGCAAACTACGAGATTTCGTGCGCGGCAACATCAAGGCCCGCGAGCGGATGGTGATCCAGTACGCCATCGCCGGTCAGGACAACCTGCTGGTGATCGGTACCGATCACGCCGCCGAAGCGGTCACCGGGTTCTTCACCAAGTACGGCGACGGCGGCGTGGACGTCACCCCGCTCGCCGGTCTGACCAAACGGCAGGGCGCCGCGCTGCTCGAGGAATTGGGCGCACCCGCGCGCCTGTCGTCCAAGGTGCCGACCGCGGATCTGGAGGACGACCGTCCGGCGCTGCCCGACGAGGAAGCGCTCGGCCTGCGCTACAGCGAGATCGACGACTACCTCGAGGGCAAGGATGTCACCGACGAGGTGGCGAAACGTATCGAAACGACCTTCCGCAACACCCGGCACAAGCGGGCCGTTCCGGTCGCCCCGCTCGACGACTGGTGGCGCTGAGCGAATCCGCTCGGATCGACACGAACGCCGCTTACTCGAAGCACACTGCAAGTGGTCGACCTTGCTGTCGCGTGATATCGCAGGGTCGGCCGGGCGAGGCTGGACGCGCCCGGTACCCATGACCGACGATGTCCGCATGTTGCTCACGCGCCAGGCCGAACTGTTCGAAGGCTCCCGGGCCCGCCTGGAGGCGATCGCCTATCGCCTGCTGGGTTCGGCCGGCGATGCCGAGGACGCGGTGCAGGAGACCTACCTGCGCTGGCAGGCCGCCGACCGCGAGCACATCGAGACGCCCGAGGCGTGGCTGACCAAGGTGCTCACCAATCTCTGCCTCAACCAGCTCACCTCCGCCCGTGCCCGCCGGGAGACCTACGTGGGGCAGTGGCTTCCGGAACCGGTGCTGGCCGGCAGCTCGATGCTGGGCCCGGCCGACACCGTGGAACAGCGGGAATCGGTATCGATCGCCATGCTCACGCTGATGGAGCGGCTCACCGCCAAGGAGCGTGTGGTGTACATACTGCGCGAGGCCTTCGGCTATCCGCACCACGAGATCGCCGACCTGCTCGACGTCACCGAAACCAACTGCCAGCAGATCTATCGCCGCGCAAAACAGCATCTCTCGATGGAACGGGCGCGCATCGAGGTCGACGAGGCCGCCGCTCGACGGATCGTGGAGGAGTTCCTGACCGCGGCGGTCAGTGGGCAGACCGAGACGCTGGTGGCCCTGCTCACCGACGATGCCTCCATCGTCGGCGACGGCGGAAGGTTCATCGCGACATTGAGCAGGCCGCTGCTCGGCGCGGAGCGCGTCGCGCGTTTCGTGCGTATCGCGATCAAGTCGTCGAACGGCACATGGAACAAGCTCGGCGGCAAGCCCGAGATGTTCGCGGCCATCGCCAACGGCATGCCCGCGCTGGTGCTGGTGTCCGAGGGCCGGGTCGTCGGCATCCTGGTCCTGCAGGTCACCGTGGACGGCATCGCCGCCGTGCACGGCCACGTCAACCCCGACAAGCTGGCATACGCCAACCGCCAGTGGGCCACCTACGCACCGGGAGCACCGCTGCCCGAATTGTGGTGACCCACATCACAGACGATCGCTGTCAGCATTCAACCGCCGGCGAAGGGGGGCATGACATCGACGCGCGGGGTCAGTGTCGCCGTACTGTCCCGGGTCAGTTCGTCACCCATCAGATAAGCGCAGACGGCGAGCATCTTGTCCAGGCCGGGACCATAGGTCTCGGTGAGCCGGGAACGAAGGTCGGCGATCGTGGCGCCGGGGGGCAGGTCCAGGGTCTCGGTGTCCTTGCCGACCGCATCGGCCACGGCGGCGAAGTAGCGGACCTCAACCACCTATTGCTCCCATCGTGCGTTCCGGGGGGACGAAATCCTCGGCATCGATACCGTGACCCGCCCATTTCTGCCACATCGCGCCGCGCCACAGCTGCGCGAGTTCCGCATCGCTCGCCCCGGCGCGCAGACTCGCGCGCAGATCGAACTCCTGATCACTGAACAGGCAGGACCGCAGCATACCGTCGGCGGTGAGCCGGGTGCGGTCACAGGTATCGCAGAATTTGCGGGTCACCGAGGCGATGATGCCGACAGTGGCGGGGCCCCCGTCGACCAGCCAGGTCTCCGCGGGTGCGGCCGGATCGTCGCGGCCGACGGCGGTGAGCCGGAACCGGGCGCCCAGCACCTCCAGCAGTTCGGCGGCGGTCACCATATCGGTCCTCGCCCATTCGTGGTCGGCGTCCAGCGGCATCTCCTCGATGAACCGCAGTTCGCACCCTTCGTCCAGGCACCAGCGCAGCAGGTCGGTGGCGCCGTGCAGGGTCTGCCGCATAAGGACCGCGTTCAACTTCACCGGCGCCAGCCCGGCCGCGACGGCGGCACGGATACCCGACAGCGCCGAGTCCAGCCGGTCCCGGCGGGTCAACCGGGCGAAATCGGCCCGGTCCACGGTATCGAGGGAGATATTGACCCGGCTCAGCCCGGCGGCCGCCAATCCGGCGGCGCGATGCCGCAGGCCGACCCCGTTGGAGGTCATGGCCAGGGGCACCTCCGGTACCGCCGCGTGACAGCCGGCCACGATCTCCTCCAGATCGCGGCGCATCAGCGGTTCGCCGCCGGTGAACCGCACCTCGCGTACACCCAGATCGCGGACGGCGAGCGTGACCAGGCGAACGATCTCGGCCGCCGTGAGCAACTCCGCGGGCGGGATGGCCGGCAGCCCTTCCTCGGGCATGCAGTAGGTACAGCGCAGCGAGCACTTCTCCGTGATGGACACCCGCAGATCCCGCGCGGTCCTGCCGAACCGATCCACCAGCAGCGGCGTTTCCGGACGTCCATCGAAAGAAGGGCGCCCGGACCGCACGGTGGGAATCCCCATTTCGACCAGCGTCACGCCTCCATTATGTACGCCGGGTCCACCTCGATATCGAGCCTCCGCGGTATCGGCCGGTACCGAGCACCCGGCCCGCGCGTCGCCGTAGGCCACGACCGGCGGCGATCGTCCGGTACGCGCTACTAGTCTGGGCCTATGATTTCTCGGCCCGCCAGTCGTCCGGCCCGGTCGGCGGACGACTACCGCGACACCATCGAACAGCTGTTGCGGCCACTGACCGCCCGGCCGGTGGAGGACGTCCCGGTGGCCGAGGCACTCGGACGCCGGCTGGCCCAGGATCAGCACGCGCCGATCGATCTGCCCGTTTTCCGTAACTCCGCCATGGACGGCTACGCCGTGCGCGCGCAGGATGTCGCGGTCACCCCGGTGACCCTGCCGACCACCGGTGTGATCGCCGCCGGTGATCCCGGCCACGAAGCGCTGACACCGGAGACCGCGCGCAAGGTGATGACCGGGGCGCCGCTCCCGGCCGGCGCCGACTGTGTGGTCCCGGTGGAGGATACGACCGCCGGCGACCACTCGGTGCGGATCGCCCGGGGCCGTTCGGCCGGCGAATTCGTCCGGGAGCCGGGCAGCGATATCCGGGCGGGTGCCGAACTCGTCCCCGCCGCGACCGTGCTCGCCCCGCGTCATATCGCGGCGCTGGCCGCGGCGGGTGTGGGCCGGGTCCCGGTGTTCGCACCGGTGCGGGCGGTCGTCATCAGCACCGGAAGCGAGTTGGTGCCCGCCGGCACCGAGCTGCGGCCGGGGCAGATCTACAACTCCAACGGAATCGCATTGGCGGCCGCGCTCACCGCCAACGGTGTCGCGGTGACCGGTGTCGAGCACTGCGGTGACGAACCCGCGGACTTCCGGCAGCTGCTCCACTCCGCGACCGCCGCCGCCGATCTGGTGATCACCACGGGCGGGGTGTCCAAAGGCGATTTCGAAGTCGTCCGGGAGGTCCTCATCCCACTCGGCGGCGAGTTCGGCTCGGTGGCCATGCAACCGGGCGGCCCCCAGGGCCTCACGGTCGTCGACGGTGTGCCGGTGCTGAGTTTCCCGGGGAACCCGGTGAGCGCGGTGGTGTCGTTCGAGGTGCTGGCCCGGCCGATCCTGCGGCACCTCTCCGGGCTGGACCCGGTACCCGAATACGAGCTTCCGCTGCTGGGCGCGGTGCGCCGCTCGCCCGAGGGCCGCCGTCAGTTCCTGCGCGGGCGGCTGGTCCGCAACGGCACGCGGCCGCACGCGGTGGAGGTGGTTTCCGGACCCGGTTCCCATCTCGTCGCGAGTATGGCGGCGGCCGATGTGCTGATCGATATTCCGGCCGCGGTGACCGAACTCGCGCCGGGCACGACTGTGCGAGTGTGGACGTTATGAGCGAGTTGTCACATGTGGATGCCGAAGGCCGCGCCCGCATGGTGGATGTGAGCGCCAAGGCCGATACCGCGCGGATCGCCGTCGCGGGCGGGGAACTGCGCACCACCGCGGAGGTGGTGGCGCTGGTGCGCGCCAACGATATGCCGAAGGCCGATGTTCTCGCGACCGCCCGGCTGGCCGGAATCGCGGGCGCCAAGAAGACCGCCGAACTCATTCCGCTGTGCCATCAGCTCGCGCTGTCCTCGGTGAAGGTCGAATTCGGTTTCACCGACTCCACCATCACCATCGAGGCCACCGCCAAGACCACCGGACCCACCGGGGTGGAGATGGAAGCGCTGACGGCGGTGGCCGTGGCCGGACTCACCCTGCACGACATGGTGAAAGCGGTCGACCCGGCGGCGGAGCTGAACGGCGTACGCCTGCTCAGTAAAGAGGGCGGAAAACGCGGCCACTGGACCCGCGCGCAGTCACCGGCCGAGAGCGGGACCGCCCCGCATCCGGTGCCGCACTCCGAAGCGGAAACACATGCGGCCACTCCCCGAAGCGATATCAGCGGCACCGCGGTGGTGCTCGTGGCCTCCACCGGCGCGGCGGCCGGAACCCGGACCGACACCACCGGACCACGGCTGGTGTCCTGGCTGCGCGATCTCGGGTACACCGTCCGCGGGCCCCTCGTCTACGCCGACGCCGAGATCGCCGACGGCCTGGCCGACGCGCTGCACACCACCCCCGACCTGGTGGTGACCACCGGCGGTACCGGCGCCTCCCCCACCGACCACACCCCGGAGGCGACCGCGGCCCTGCTGGACCGGGAACTGCCCGGGGTCGCCGAGGCGATCCGGCAGCGCGGCACGGCGAAGTTTCCGCTCGCGGCGCTCAGCCGCGGCGTCGCGGGACTGGCCGGCCGTTCGGTGGTGGTGAATCTGCCCGGTTCCCCGGGCGGGGTGAAAGACGGTATCGCGGTACTGGAACCGCTGCTCACGCATCTGCTCGCGCAGGTGGCCGGCGGCGGTGCGCACGAGAACGACAGTGCGCGCAAGACCTCCGGCGCGCCGCGGGAGAAGAATATCGGGAACGAGAGCGCACATGCCTGACCTGTCCACCGGAACCCCCGGCCGCGAGCACCCCGCGGCGGGCGGCGGAGTACGGCTCGCCGAGATCAGTGACCGGGCCCTGGATCCCGCCGTCGTCGACGCGGCCGTCCGCGGACCGCACCACGGGGCGGTGGTGCTGTTCACCGGCGTGGTCCGTGATCACGACGGCGGCCAGGCGGTTTCGGCGCTGGAGTACTCGGCACATCCGGAAGCGATCCGTTTTCTGCGCGAATGCTGCGCCGCGGTCGCCGAATCGAGCGGTCTGCCGGTGGCGGCCGTGCACCGCGTCGGCGATCTGGTGGTGGGTGATCTGGCGATCGTGACGGCGGTGGCCGCACCGCATCGCGCCGAGGCCTTCGCGGCATGCTCGACGCTGGTGGACCGGATCAAACACGAAGTGCCGATCTGGAAACGTCAACTGTTCGCCGACGGACTCTCCGAATGGGTCAACGCCTGCGGGTAGTCGTCGTCGGCCGCCGCCCGCGCGATATCGGGGACGTAGCGCCAGACCGCCAGCATCTCCTGCTCATCCAGGTGTTCGGGTCCGCTGTGCACCGTCGCGCGCAACCGTTCCAGTACCGCGTCGGTATCCAGACCGGTGCCGATGAGCACCAGTTCGGTCCCGGCGCCGCGGGGGGCCCGGTCGGCCGGTTCCAGGGTGATCGCGCGCCCGACCAGGTGCAGGAGGAAGCGGCCGGGCCCGGGCGCGGCGAAGGTGACGAAACCTTTTGCCCGGAACAGCCCGGCGGGCGGTTTCTCCAGGAAATCGACCAGTCGGCGCGGATGCAGCGCCGTGGTCTCGGTGAACACCACACTGGTGTAGTCGTCGTGCAGATGCCGGTGATCGCCGTCGTGCTCGTCGTGCTCGTGCTCCTCGCGCAGCAGTTCGTCGAGACTCAGCTGCTCGCCGATCCGGGGTTCGCCGCGGCGGCGCGGATCGAACAGCAGACCCGGATCGATCCGTCCGCGCGTGGTCGCGTACACCGGTGCGCCGCCGGTCAGTTCCGTGATCTCGGCGCGCAACCCGTCCAGTTGGGCCGCACCGACCCGGTCGGCCTTGTTCACCACCACCAGATCGGCCAGACGCAGATGGCTCGCCAGTTCCGGATGCCGCGCCCGGCTCCCGGCGAACTCCCCGGCGTCCACCACTTCGAGCAGCCCGCCGTAGCGGATCCGGGAGTTCTCGCTGCCCACCACCATGCGCACCAGATTGCGCGGTTCGGCCAGACCGCTGGCCTCCACCACGATCACATCGATACCGGCGCGGGGATCGGTCAACCGGGTGAACAGATCGTCGAGTTCGGAGACGTCCACCGCGCAGCACACACAGCCGTTGCCCAGCGACACCATGGCGTCGACCTGGCCCGCCACCAGCATCGCGTCGATGTTCACGGCACCGAAATCGTTGACCACCACCCCGATCCGGGTGCCCCGGTTGTTGCGCAACAGGTCGTTGAGAAGAGTGGTCTTTCCCGCACCGAGGAATCCGGCCACGATCACCACGGGTATACGCTCAGCCACCGGGCAATAGTATTGGCGTGCCTTCGGCGCGCGGGGCCGAGGGGCTCCGGGACCCGAGCCTCCGGC
Source organism: Nocardia rhamnosiphila NBRC 108938 (assembly GCF_000720425.1). GTDB lineage: Bacteria > Actinomycetota > Actinomycetes > Mycobacteriales > Mycobacteriaceae > Nocardia > Nocardia rhamnosiphila. The sequence continues at coordinate 810,404 of NZ_JOAJ01000003.1, forward strand.
TCATGCGATGTGCGGTCGGCCGCCCGCGGAATGCCGACCATTGAGCACCTTCCGCCAAGGGGGACCGGCCTCGACCCTTTTATGCCCCGTGAGACTCGGCCCTCGATACGACCGACTTCAGGACATCCGGTGCACCACCCGCCCGCATTCCAACAGAATTGCCCATGTTTCAGAATGGCATACGTTTCGGAAAGCGTGACGCGATAACTCGCTCGGAACGGGCATGCTCGGACACGGAACATCGTTTACCGGTAGCCGCAATTTAGCGGCGGCGGACTGCGCCCGCGGACGTGCCCATAGCGGCGAAATACCGACGACGCCGACCAAGTCACCCGACTCGCGGTTCCGCGGGAGTTCCGCGATTTCCCGGAAATATTGCGATTCTCCGAAATCGGTAGCACGACTCTGGTAAACGTGCCGGGGAGATCGGGAGGATCTCGCTGTATAGAGAAGCAGAGAAATACCGAGGAGAACGAATGCGTGCAGGCACGTTTCTGATCGCCGGTGCGGTGTTATCGGCGGCGACCGTGCTGGGCGGCGGTATCGCGGCGGCCGAGCCCGCGGATCACATATCGCACGACGGCGTCTACCGGGTCGGTGTCGATATCCGGCCCGGAACCTGGGAATCGCCCGGACCGGCCGACCCCGCCCGCAGCTGCGATTGGCGGCGGCTGCGGTTGGTCGAGGGCGACAACACGGATATGAGCTACATCATCGAGAACAACTACACCAGGCTGGGCCCGATCCGGGTCACCGTGAAACCGACCGACGCGGGCTTCAAGACCGAGAACTGCGGTCCCTGGCGCATGGTCCCGCCGGTGCCGGCGCCGAGCGGTTCGGCCGGACGCTGACCCGCGACCGGCCGCGGCCCGGCTTCCCCAGATAGGGGGAGACCGGGCCGGTGGCGCCGCGGCGGCCCGTCACCGGTGGGCGCGCAGCTGATACAGCCCTTCGGTTTCGGCGACGACCACGCCGTCGGCATCGCTGAGCACCGCACGCAGCGTGAAATCCGCTTTACCGTTGGCCGCGGCCTCGGCCGCGATCCGGTCGATCTCGGCGTCGTCCAGGGTGGCCTGGGCACGGACCGCCGTGGTCGCCGGTTTACGGAACGTGATCCGCAGGTCCTTCACCAGCGGATAGAACCGTGTGGTGTCGAAACTGGCCACCGCGATGGCTCCGCCCAGGATCTCGCCGACGGTGAACAGCACCCCGGCGTACATGACACCGAAATGGTTGCCGTTGCCTTCGACGGGCACCGTGGCGGCGGCGTACCCGCGGCGCACCTCCTCGGCGTGCACCCCCATCCGGTGCGCCACCGGAATGGTCTGTTCCAGCGCCGAGTTCACGACCTCGGCGATGGGCGGGTTGCGGACATCACTCATATCAGGGTCGGCCCTTCCGATGGATCACGCGACGATTTGCTTCTCTTCGGTGGCCGGCGGGTCGGGTTCGGCGGCATCGGGCACCTCGGTGCCGCGCAACGACGTCCCGGCGGTCTCCCGCAGGAAATACCATGCCACCAGACCGATCAACGCGGCGGCCACCATGTAAAGGGCGGGGAACAGGCTCCATCCGGTGGCTTCGATCACCGCCTCGTTCACGAGCGGAGCGGTACCGCCGAACGCAGCCGTGGACACGTTGTAGGCCAGGGCGAACCCGGCGTAGCGCACATGGGTCGGGAAGATGGCCGGGAAGGTCGCGCTGATCGTGGACAGCTGCGGAACGTACAGCAGGCCCAGTACGACGAAGCCCACGATCGCCCAGCCGGTGCCCACACCCATCAGCCAGTACATCGGTACGGCCAGCACCGCAAGCCCGACCAGCGAGAACAGCCACAGCGGCCGCCGCCCGGTCCGGTCGGACAACCGGCCGAAGAAGGGGACGCACGCCATCATCGCCACCTGACCCACGAGCATCATGGCGGTGGTGGTGGACTCGCCGAGGCCGATGGTGTTCTGCAGATAGGTCGGCTGGTAGGTGAGCAAGGTGTAGTTCGCCACGTTCAGCGCGATGACCAGGCCCGACAGGGTCAGCAGCTCCCGCTTGTAGGTGGTGATCAGCACCCGGAGCCCACCTTCGGGATGCTCCTGCTCGTTGACCTCGGTGAACACCGGCGATTCGTCGAGCTTGGTCCGCAGGTACCAGCCGATCGCGCCCAGCGGGACGGCGATCAGGAAGGGGATCCGCCAGCCCCAATCGTGCATGGCGTCCGAGCCGAGGATGAGCTGGCACAGCAGCACCACCGCGGAACCGCCGACGAAACCGCCGAGGGTGCCGAATTCCAGGAAGCTGCCGAAGAAGCCGCGCTTCTTATCGCTCGCGCATTCGGCCAGGTAGGTGGCCGCGCCCCCGTACTCGCCGCCGGTCGAGAAACCCTGCACCACGCGGAGCAGGATCAGCAGGATGGGGGCGAGCACCCCGACCTGGCCGTGGGTCGGTAGCACACCGATCAGACCGGTGGCGGCGGCCATGAGCAGGATGGTGGTGGCCAGCACCACTTTGCGGCCGACACGATCGCCCAGCGGACCCCAGACCATGCCGCCGACCGGCCGCAGGACGAAGGAGATGGCGAAGCCGAGCATGGTGCCGAGGGTGCCGAGTTCCCCGGGGAAGAATGCGTCGGTCAGGTAGGTGGCGGTTGCGGCGTAGACACCGTAGTCGAACCATTCGGTGGCATTGCCCATTGCCGAGGCCGCCACCGACCTCTTGAGTTGCGGTGCTTCGACCTGGTCTGGTTCCGGCTTCTGGTCCGTCACGGTCAGTCCTCTCCGGCGCATGCGTCCGTGTCGGCCCGGCCGACCCATGACGTCGCGCTCGCCGGCGACCGGGTTCCGGCGAGTATCGACCTCAATCCGTTACCCGCGATTTTCCCTGGGTAAACGCTCACAGCACCGGAGCCCGGGCAGCGGGCACCTCTCATCAGCTACTTACCAGCGTATGTGAACGCGCTCACACCCGCGGGAGAACCGGCCCCGGACCTGCCTGCGGCGGCCGTCCGCGGGCCGGTGTTCCCGGCTGCTCAGCGCGACTCCTCGCCGCCGACAGTGGCGGGCCGATGGTTCACCTCGATGAGTGGCAGCCGCAGCGCGGCGGGCGCCGACTCCGGCACCACCGGCGACACCGGGGCGATGGGGGCGACCCGCCGATAGGGCGTGCCGAGCGGTGGCCGGGGGTCCGCCTCGCCCTTGTTCGGCCACATCGCCACCGCGCGTTCGGACTGTGCGGTGATGGTGAGGGAGGGGTTGACACCGAGGTTGGCCGAAATGGTCGAACCGTCGATCACGTGCAGTCCCGGATAGCCGTAGAGCCGCTGGTAGGGATCCACGACACCGGTCTCGGCACTCTCCCCGATCACACAGCCGCCGATGAAATGGCCGGTCATCGGAATATTGAACACACTGCTGGTGGCTCCGCCGGCGATACCGTCGATCTTGTCGGCGACCCGGCGGCCCACCTCGTGCCCGGCCGGGATCCAGGTCGGGTTGGGGGCGCCCTCACCCTGCCGGGTGGTCATCTTGCGGCCGAACAGCCCGCGTTTGGTGTAGGTGGTGATCGAATTGTCCACCGACTGCATCACCAGCAGTCCGATCATCTGTTCCGACCAGCCCCGCGGGTTGTGCAGATGCGGCAGATCGCGACGGTTGCGCCAGATCTCGCGTAACCACAGCCGGCGTTTGGACACACCCGGTTCCTCGTCGACCATGACGCTGCCCATCAGCGAGATGACATTGCTGCCCTTGCCGTAGCGCACCGGTTCGATATGGGTGTCGTGATCGGGATGGATCGAGGAGGTGATCGCCACCCCCTTGGTGAAATCGCTGGTCTTGTCCCGGCTGCGGATCGCGAGCAGTTCCTCGGAATTGGTCCGGGACAGGAAGCCCAGCCGGCCGGAGATCTCGGGCAGCGACCCGGAATCGCGCAGTGTGTGCAGCAGCCGCTGGGTGCCCAGGGAGGCCGCGGAGAAGATCACCTGCTCGGCGGTGAAAGTGGCGCGTTTCTTGCGCAGCCAGCGCCCGGTCGTCACCGTGGCCACGGTGTAGCCGCCGCCGGGCAGGGGTTTCACATCGGTGACGGTGCGCAGGGCGTGCACGGTGGCACCGGCCTGCTCGGCCAGGTACAGGTAGTTCTTGACCAGGGTGTTCTTGGCGTTGTGACGGCAGCCCGTCATACATTCGCCGCAGTGGGTGCAGGTGCGGCGCGCGGGCCCGGCGCCCCCGAAATACGGATCCGGCACATCTTCGCCGGGCCGGCTTCCGGGACCGCCGAAGAAGACGCCGACCGGCGTCCGCTGATAGGAATCGGCCACGCCCAATTCCTCGGCGACCTCCAGGAAGACCCGGTCGGTCGGCGTGGTCGCCGGATTCGTGGTCACGCCCAGCATGCGCTTGGCCTGGTCGTAGTAGGGGGTGAGCTCGTCTTTCCAGTCCGTGATACCGGCCCACTGGCCGTCGCGGAAGAATTTCTCCGGCGGCTCGTAGAGGGTGTTGGCGTAGACCAGGGAGCCACCGCCGACTCCCGCCCCGGCCATGATGAGCGTGTTCTTCAGCAGCGCGAGCCGCTGGATCCCGAAGCAGCCGAGGTACGGCGCCCACAGGTACTGCCTGGCACGCCAGGACGTCTTGGCGAATTCGTCGTCGGCGAAGCGGCGCCCGGCCTCGAGGACGCCGACCCGGTATCCCTTCTCGGTCAACCGCAGGGCGCTGACGCTGCCCCCGAATCCGGAGCCGATGACGAGGACGTCGTAGTCGAAGGTCTGGCCGGGCCCGGCGCCGGTGCCGGTGCTCGTTGCGGAACTGGACATCTTTCCGAGACTATGGCCTGGGTCACCGTCGAGGGCACATACCCGCGGACACGAAATCGGCACTTTCGGCCAACCTGCCCGCGCCCGGCCCCTTCCCGCTCACCGTCCGGCCCCGGCCACCGGAGTCGGATCGGGAACCGCCGCCTCCGGCACGGTGGCGCCGGGGTCCCGGTCGGCCTGCGCGCCGGGCCGGCCGTGCTCCACGACATAGGTGGCCCGGGTGCGGATCGGCGCCCCGGGCCGCCCGACATAGGGCACCACCCGGTAGTCGCTACGCCACAGCCGTTCGTCGACCTCCACCCGGACATACCCGCGCTGACCGTTGAAGAACTTCATATCCGGGTTGGCGGCCAGCAGTGTCCGGCCCCGCGGCGGCAGGTCGGCGCCGTCGCGTCCGGTGGTGATCGAGGTCCCGGTGAACTCGGTGGCCACCACCGGGGAGTGCGGGTCGCGGTAGTTCCCGCGCAGATCGACCACGTAGTTCTCGTGCCGGTCACCGGTGAGCACCACGAGATTCCCGCGCCCGCGCGCCGCCGCCGCGGCGAGTACCGCGTCGCGGTCGGCGACATAACCGTCCCAGGCGTCGGTGCCCACCGCGACCGCCGGGCCCGGGTCGTAGTCGGACTGCGCCATCGCGACCTGATTGCCCAGGATCTGCCAGCGGGCCGGGGAGCGGGTGAGGCCGTCGATCAGCCAATCGCGTTGCGGCGCACCCAGGATCGTGCGCTCTGCCGCGAAGCGATCCGGGCAGTCGACCACCAGGTTTCCGCCGTCACCGCAGACCAGCGAGGTCCGGTACTGGCGTGTGTCGAGCATGGTGAGATCGGCGAGATCACCGAACGCGTAGCGACGGTGCATCCGGACGTAGGGTCCGGCGGGTAGCTGGTCGATACGCAGCGGCAGATGTTCGTACATCGCCCGGAACGCGGCCGTGCGACGCCGCCGGAACAGGGCGGGCAGCAGATGGATATCGATTCCGGCGCCCGGATCGAAACCGGCCCAGTTGTTGTCGATCTCGTGATCGTCGAAGGTACAGATCCAGGGGAACGCGGCATGTGCGGCCCGCAGTTCGGGTTCGGCCTTGTACTGCGCGTACCGCAGTCGATATCCGGTGAGGTCGGCGGCCTCCGCACGTAGCGTCTCCGGGATCGCGACGCCCGCGCGACCGCGGGCCCATTCCTTCTCGTAGATGTAATCGCCCAGATGCACCACGAAATCGAGGTTTTCGTCGCACAGATGCCGATAGGCGGTGTAGTAGCCGGAACTCCAGTGCTGGCAGGAGGCGAAGGCGAAGCGCAGCCGCGCCACCCGCGCGCCCGCGGCGGGGGCGGTGCGGGTACGGCCCACCGGGGAGATCGCCGCCCCGGCGCGGAAGCGGTAGAAGTACCAGCGGTCCGGTGCCAATCCCCGGACCTCCGGATGCACGCTGTGGGCCAGTTCCCGGGTGGCGAGCGCGCTGCCGCGGGCGGCGATCCGGCGGAAATACTCGTCCTCGGCGACCTCGTACTCGACGGTGACCGGCGCCCGGGCGGTGCCGCCGAGCGCATCGGGCGCGAACGGGTCCGGGGCCAGCCGGGTCCACAGTACGACCCCGTCGGGCAATGGATCGCCGGACGCCACCCCCAGGGTGAACGGATCGCCGAGCCATCGCGGCGCCCGGTACGGAGCGCTGCTCGCCAGACCCGCGCCGGCCAGGAGCGCGGCCGCACCGGCGGTGCCCGCCTGCAGTAACCGACGTCGGGACAGAGCCATGAATCAGCTTAACCCGGCCCGAATCGCCGGGACGACCGTGGCGGAGTCCGGTCGCCCGGTCCGGTCACCGGGCGACCGGACCGGTCTATCGATCGCCGATACAGACCACGAACCGGCGTTCGTCGTAGACGAACCCGCGGTCGGCGGACGGACACGCGTTCACATTCACCGTGTCCGGCAGGATGCTGATCACCTGCACCCCGCCCGGTCCGCATTCCGTACGTTGCGGCTGATCGCCCGAGACATCCACACAGCTGCCGACGACCCAGTCGATATCGAGGCACAGGGTCGTCTCGCCGATGGTGTGGCCCGAGTCGGCGTCGGACGGACAGGTGGTCCCCGCCGGGCCGGCGGCGACCACCTTGTACCGGGATTCCGTGCTACCGCAGGTGGCCTTGGTGACCTCCTTCTCCCCCAGCGCGCTCAGGCACTCCCCCGCCGCGACCTCGACCTTCGGCGGGGCCTGTTTCGCCTCTTTGTTGGCCGAACCCGCGATACCGACCGCGGAGGGGGTGGTGGTCGGCGGGACCGTCGACGGCACCAGCACCGACGGCGGCGCCACCGGGGCGGGCGAGGTCTCGGTCACGCCGGTGGCGGGCGTCGTCTCGACGGCGGCCGGCGCGGCGAGGTCCTCGGTCGTCTCGTCGCTGCCGGCGGTGGCCAGCAGCGCGGCCACGCCGATGCCCAGCACGATCGAGGTCACCACCGCCGCGATGGCGATCGCGGCGGCGGTGGCGCCGACCCGGGCGCGTTTGTCCTGTGGCGAGAGCGGCGGGTTCCCGCCGTCCTCCTCCGGGCCCGGCTGGGTCACGGTTCGCCGCGCAGCACGGCCTGCACCGCGTCGACGAACGGCTGTCCACCGGTGATGTAACCGCCGGCCACCGCACCCACGACCAGACCGATCGGACCGGTGATGATGCTGAGGAAACCGAGCCCGACGAGCGCGCCGAGCAGACCGCCGAGCACCGCGCCCGCCGCGACGCCGACGACGTTCTCCTGCAGTTCGGTGGTCAGCCGGGCCATCGAGCTGACCGGCCGCATCTCGCCGATGTTCTCGGCGGTGACCGTCGGGGTCAGCTCGAGAGTGGTCCCGTCCGCGCTGATCTCGTGGGCCACCGCCATCTCACTGCCCGAGATCTCGTACTGCAGCGGCACTTCGGCCACCACGGCACCGCTGACGGCCTTGAGGACGGCCTTGGCGCCGTCCGGCGTCAGTTCGAACCGCCCGTCGTGGACCTCGGTGGTGATCGTCTGGGTCTTCTGGTCGACGCTGGTCTCGTAGGCGACGCCCTGGTCGACGCCCTCGCTCTTGATCTCCGGAGCCGGAGCCGCGGGTTCGGCGTGCACCACGCCGGCGGAAATCCCTACAGCGGCGACGGACAGAAGTGCGGTAGCGGCGAAAGTGCCGAACTTCATTACGTTCATTCCTTCTCACGTGAACCGACCCTGGGCCGGGCGGCTGCGATTTCATTCGCGCACAGGACCATACCGATATTCGGAGTTCGAGTGCATATCAGGAATTAAACGGAAAATCCATCCTTTAAATTGCTGATCAATAACCGTGCTGTTCGGCGGTAATTCCGCAATACTCGCCCAGGTCAACGGTTATACGACTCTGCGATATCACCGTGGCACCCGCAGCGGCCCCGGCAGCATTCCGCCGGCAATCGTCCAGTGGCCATAACTTTTACGCCCGGTTATTCACCGGAAGGCCTCGAGGTGTTACACACCCCCGGAATGTGCCAATCGGCGGCCGGGTCCGGCGGCCTCGCCCGCACGCGTCAACCGGAACTACTTCGTGATCGACAGGGCCTGTGCCGCGCGACCCCGGAGTGCTGCACTACTTACAGGACGTTCCACCGTGTCCCCACCGTCGATCCGACCGGAGCACGCGCCATGACGACCGCCGCACACATGCTGCTCACCGCCTGCGCCCTCGCCGCCGCGACCGCGTTCGGACCCGCACCCGGTGCCTCGGCCGCGGTGTCGAACGTGAGCGTCTCCGGTGGCTTCGGCCTCGGCTTCGTTCAGTACGGGACCGGCTGCACCTACACCGTCACAATCAGCGGCGACGGGGTGGGCACCTTGGAGGACCGGGTGGACGGGCAACCCGGCGGCACCTTCGGGCCGATCGAGCAGGCCGGCCCCGGCACGTTCACCGCGGACTGGGCGCCGACGGTGTCCGGTCGGCATTCGGTATCGGCCGACGGGGTGGGCACCGAGGTGTATGTGCAGAAGGGGCACGACTTCGGCATCGTCTGCTTCACCCTGCCCGAGTATCTGAGCCTGCCCGGCTGAACGGGCGGGACGGACCGGCGGCCGGTCGCGATCGCCGCCGGGATCACTCCAGGCCGCTTGACAGACTCCGTACTTTTGACAGACTCCGTCGAATGGTCCCGGGACGGCAGTCCCGGGCCGGACGAAGGGATTTCGGATGGGTGTCTACGCGGTCACTGGTGCGGCGTCGGGGATGGGCAGGGCGGTCGCCGACAAGCTGACCGCCGCGGGCCACCGTGTGATCGGGGTGGATATCCAGGAGACCGATATCGTCGCCGATCTCGCCACCGCCGCGGGCCGGCGCAGTGCGATAGAGGCGGTACTGGACGCCGCGGACGGCCGCCTCGACGGCGCCGTCCTCGCGGCCGGGCTCGGACCGGTACCCGATCCCGCCCGATTGCCGGTCATCGCCGCGGTGAACTATCTCGGCACGGTCGAATTGCTGGAGGGCTGGCGGCCCGCGCTCGCGGCGACCGGATCCGCGCGGGTCGTCGCCTTCGGCAGCAATTCCGCCACCACGGTCCCCGCGGTGCCGCGCCGGACGGTGGCGGCGTTCCTGGCCGGTGATACCGAACGCGCCGTCCGGACGGTGAAGATCTTCGGCAAGCAGGCCGCGCCGTTCGTGTACGCGGCATCCAAGATCGCGGTCAGTCGCTGGGTGCGTCGCCGGGCCGTCCGGCCGGAATGGGCCGGGGCCGGTATCCGGCTCAATGTCATCGCCCCCGGCGCGATCCTCACCCCGCTGCTCGAACGCCAGCTCGCCTCCCCCACCGAGGCCAAGGCGATCAACGCGTTCCCGGTCCCCACCGGCGGCTTCGGCAAGCCGGAACATATCGCCGACTGGGTCTGCATGATGCTGTCACCGTCCGCCGAATTCCTGTGCGGCAGCATTGTTTTCGTGGACGGCGGCACCGACGCCTACTTCCGTCCGGACGATTGGCCACGCGCGGTGCCGCTGCGCCGCATCGTCGGCTACCTGCGCCGGTTCCGTGGCTTCTCCGCGACCCCGCGTGCGGAGTAACCACGGACCGTCCCCGCCACCGGGCGCCTACACGGTGGTGGCTCTCGCGGATTCCGGAACCCGGTTCCGATCCGACCACAGCTCACCCGTACTGCCACCGGCCGCGCGGAGCGGAACCGCGCAACGTATCGCTATATACGATCGGGATCCGTTGCCGCGCCGCGAGTTTCGGGCAATTGCAGAGCGTTGCACCAGATCCAGTCGAGTGTCTCCAGCAAGGTGTCGAATTCGATCTGCTCACCCTCCACGAACACCAGATACGCGACTTTGCTCACCATGCTCGACAACGCCAGCGCCGTCACCCGCGCGTCCAACCGCGCCGTGACCAGACCGCGCTCCTGCAGATCGCGGATCAACGCCGCATTGCGATCGATGAACGCCGAGGCCCGCTCGGCGCGCAGCGCGGCGAACTGCGGGTCGACCCGGGACACCTGCTCCAGCACGGCCATCAGCCGCGCGTTGCGCCGATAGGACCGCAGATACTCCCGGTTCGCCGCGGCGATCCAGTCGCGTGGATCGTCGCTCCCGGCGCGCGCCCGGACGTGCGGATGCAGCATCTCCTCCCGGACCTGCTCGACGACCGCGGCGAAAATTTCTTCCTTGCTGTCGAAATGGGTGTAGAACGACCCCGACGCCACCCCGGCGGCCCGGGTGATGTCACTGATCCGCGCATCCACGAACCCGTCGGCCTCGAAAACCGCACGGGCCGCCGCGAGGAGCGCCGCGCGGGTGCGGATCCCGCGGCGGCTCTTCGGGGCGGGCCGGGTCGAACGACCGGCCACCGCGAGCTCCGGCGCGACTCCCTCCCCGGGCTTCCCGCCCGCGGATACGTTCTCGGCTCCGCCGCCGGTCTTTCGGACCGCGGAGGTGTTGCCCGCTACGCCACCCTCGGTTTCAACGACTCGGCCAACCCGGACCACGGGGCCCTGGGGCCGACCGCCGTCGCGCTCCTGCCGGGCGTTCACCGGTCACTCGCCGTCATCGCAGGCCGGCCGGATCGCCGAAGCCGGTCACGGCGAGCGCGAATGAACTCCGGCATCGCGGGCCGGGCGGAATGCGGAAGCCGGTGGCGACGAGCACAAATCAACTCCGCCACCGCAGGTCGGCCGGAATGCGGAAGCGGGTGGCGGCCGGCGTGAACACGTTCGGATACTGCGTTCACGCCGGGAACAGGCGACCCGTCGCCAGCGTGGTGATTCGGTCGGAGTTCCCGGTATCGCGCAGCGTCGCCCGGCCGACGTCGGCCCGTAGTGTCGCGTCGGCGACCACCGGCCCCACCCGGGCGGGTTGCAGGTACCGCAGGCCGAGGGTGCTCAGCGTGGACCCGGGTGCCAGCGAGAGGATGGCCTCCTCCGCCGCGAGAGCGATCAGTCCGCCGTTGACGGTGCGGGAGGCGTTCAGGCCGTCGTCGGTGCGCGGCAGCACCGCGGTACCGGGGGCGCTGCGCACACACCCCGCCCGTTCGGCGAGCGGCACCTCGAGCAGCCGGTCCGATACCGGCATATCGACGCTCAACCCCGCGGGCAGCCGCAGGTCCGCGTCGGGCGAAACCATGAACGATCCGCCACCGAAGGCGAACGGTTCGCCGTCGACGGTCCATTCGACCTCCGCGACGAACACCGACCGCCCCGCTTTGATCTTGCGCCCCACCGCCCGCACCTCGCCGGACCCCGGCGCCGGCCGGTACAGGTGCACATCGAGTTCGAGGGTGACCGGCACCCGCGGCCCCAGGGTGAGCGCGGCCAGCAGCCCGGTCACCGTATCGGTCCAGGTGGCCAGCACCGAGGTGCGCAGCCGCTCGGTGCCGGGAACGTGCATCTGCGGGGTGATCGTCGCCGACCCGTGCAGCTCGTCGCCGGCCCGCGTTGTCGCGAAGCCCAGCTCCAGCAGGATGTGCTGCCGCCGCGGCGCGGTTCCGGTCTCGACCGTCATGGGTTGCCTCCTCGTGCCCGCCCGGGTCGCGCCGGGGGAACAGCCGGGCGCCGACCGGACATGTCCAACGTATCGGGCGGCGAGCCGAAGCGCCCGGGCCACGTCCCCGAGCCCGGGCGGGAACCACTAGCTGCCGGCGGCTTCGGCCGCCGCGCGGGCCTTGCCGAGCTCGGCCCGGGCGATCGTCAGTTTGTGCACCTCGTCGGGGCCGTCGGCGATCCGCAGGGTACGTAGATGGGCGTACATGCTCGCGAGCGGGAAATCCTCGGTCACGCCCGCCGCGCCGTACACCTGGATGGCGCGGTCGACGATCCGCAAGGCCATCACCGGGGCGGCGATCTTGATCGCGGCGATCTCGGTGCGGGCCTCCTTGTTGCCGACCGTATCCATCATCCAGGCGGTCTTCAGGGTGAGCAGCCGCGCCTGTTCGATATCGATCCGGGCCTCGGCGATCCAGTCCCGGATATTGGCCCGTTCGCTGACCTTGCGCCCGAATGTGGTCCGCGAATCCGCCCGGGCGCACATGAGTTCCAGCGCGCGTTCGGCCATCCCGATCGCGCGCATGGCGTGATGGATGCGGCCGGGGCCCAGCCGGGCCTGGCTGATCGCGAAACCCTCCCCCTCACCCTTCAGTACATCGGTCACCGGGACCCGCACATCGGTGAACTCGATCTCGGCGTGCCCCTCCCGATCGACATAACCGAACACCGGAAGATTGCGGACGACGGTGACGCCCGGCGCGTCGATCGGCACCACCATCATCGACTGCTGCCGATGTTTGGGCGCGTCCGGATCGGTTTTGCCCATCACGATGAGCACCTTGCAATTGGCGTGCATGGCGTTGGAGGCGAACCACTTCCGGCCGTTGAGCACGTACTCGTCGCCGTCGCGTTCCATCCGCATCTCCACATTGGTGGCATCGGAACTGGCGACCCCGGGCTCGGTCATCGCGAACGCCGACCGGATGGTGCCCGCCAGCAGCGGTTCGAGCCAGCGCTGCTTGTGCTCCTCGGTACCGAAGAGGGTGAAGACTTCCATATTGCCGGTATCGGGCGCCGAACAGTTGCACGCCTCGGGAGCCAGCGCCGGACTGCGGCCCATGATCTCGGCCAGCGGCGCGTACTCCAGATTGGACAGGCCCGGGCCCCACTCCGGATGCGGATGGAACAGATTCCACAACCCCCGCTCCTTGGCCTCGGCCTTGAGATCCTCGAGAATCTGCGGGTGATGATGCGGATCGCCCGCCGCGGCCATCTGCGCGGCGTAGACCGGCTCGGCCGGATACACGCTGTCGTCCATGAACGCGAGCAGGGTGCGCCGATACTCCCGGGCACGCTCGGTCGAGGTGAACAGTTCCACGAGAACTCCGATCGTCGGGGCGCGGCTCGATGCCCGTCCGACGGTAGCCCAAACTTGAATCCGGATTCAAGTACTTCGGCCCCGCGGAACCGGCATACCCCGGAAGAGCACGGCACAGGGCCCGGACCCCGAGGGGCCCGGACCCTGTGGTGAGCGGCCGACCGCTGTGCTCAGGCGCGGACGGCGGGCCGGGCGGCGGTGTCCTCGTATCCCGGCAGGGGGGCCTGTGGGGGAAACGTCACCGGCAGGCCCGCCAGCGATCGATGGAAGGGGCCCGGCCGCCAGACCGCCTCGCCGTCGGGGAAATCCGCGCGCATCTCCGGTATCGCGTCCAGTAGCTGATCGATGGCACCCTCCGCGACCATATAGGCCAGCGACTGGGCGGGGCAGGCATGCGGGCCCAGGCCCCACGCCAGGTGGGCGCGGTTACCCGTCAGCTCCGAGGTTCGGATGGCCGGGTCGTTGTTGCAGGCCGCCATGCTGATCACCACGGGCTGGTGCGCGGGCAGCCACACATCGTCCAGCAGGATCGGCATCCGCGGATAGGTGATCAGCAGATTCGCCAGCGGCGGGTCGTTGAACAGCACCTCGTCCAGGGCGTCCCGGGAAGTGAGATTCCCGCCGAGGACGCTGCCGCCGAACCGTTCGTCGGTGAGGATCAGCAGCAGTGTGTTGACGATGAGGTTCAGCTCGAATTCGATCCCGGTGCCGTACACCTGCGAAACGTGATGGGAGACCTCCTCCTCGGACAGCTCGACCGGATGCTGCAGCAGCACCGAGGTGATATCGCTGCCCGGCTGCTCGCGCTTGAGCAGCACCAGGTTCATCAGGGCCTCGCCCAGCATCCGGCTGCCGGCTTCGGCGTCCACCCCCTCGAGCAGCGCGGCCGTCCCGGCCGCGACCTGCTGACCGATCTCCGGCGGGCAGCCGAGCAGATAGTTGATCACCTGGAAGGCCAGTGGGAACACGTACTGCTGGATCAGCTCCGCCCGGCCGTCCTCGCAGAACGAGTTGATCAGCGGGCCCGCGATGTTCTCGACGACCGTGTGGATCGCGTACATGTCCACTTCGTCCATGCTCGCCGTGATCGCCTGCCGATAGCGCACGAATTCCTGCCCGGCGCAACGGCTGGCCATCGGCCGCCATTCCAGCAGCGGCAGGATCGGGCACTCGGCCGGAATGTCCTGCTGCCACACCCGGGGGTCGGCGGGAAAACGATCCGGATCGTTGAGCACCCGCAGGGCGGTGTTGTATCCGATCACCAGGGTGGCGGGCACGCCGGGCGCGAGCTCCACCGGCGCCAGTGACCCGTACCGAGCCCGCATCTCGCGGTAGGCCCGGTGTGGGTCGGCGGCGAATTCCGGCAGGTACAGCGGTATCCGCGGATCATCGGAATCGATCGGCGAACCGTGCACGTGGGCCTGTGCGTGTCTTCGGTAATCCGAGGTAGTCAAGAACGAAACTCCATACCGTCCGGTGGCGGAGCCGATGGTTTTCCACCGGCCGATCCCGGTTCGAGGCTCCTCCTGCAGGAATCTCCTGACTCGAGCCGGAACCAGGCGATGGTACGACATGGTCACGAACTCTGATCGATTGTGAAACAAGTTGTACGGCCGTCTTTTTCGCGTTGTTGTTGGACTAGTCCGCACATTTTCGATCGGTCTGGTCCGAATATTTCACCGGACTTTTCCGCCACCGCGACGCGGCCGGGCTCGGCGAATCCGAAGCCCGGCCGACGCAACGCTTCTCACACGCCGAGCGCGTCCAGTGATCGATTGTCGTCGATGGCCGAGGTGATCCGCCGCAAAAGTGTGAGGCAGGTCTCCTTCGACTGCATCTCCGGCTGATACGCGGCCCGGCCGATCGTGAACGCCCATGCCGCGTAGGCGAACATCGACTGCTGCCGGTAGATCAGCCAGGCCGTGTCGAAATCGGGCGCCACACCACCGGCCTCGGCCAATTCCTCCAGATAGGCCCGCAGCAGTTCTTCGGCCCAGGCCCGGCGGTCCTCCGGTTCGCACCCGGAATTGACCGTATAGGCGAAATCGTGCCCCCAGCCGCCGCGCATCACGACCTGCCAGTCCACATAACCCATCCGCCCCTCGGCGGTCCGGTAGGTCTGGCCGATATGCGGGTCGCCGTGCAGGAGGGTATGCGGGAGTTCGGTCGTGGCCAGGTCGACCGCACGCTCGACCCCGGACCACAACCGGTCCGCCTGCCCGTGCAGGCTTTCCGGGACCACTTCGGCCGCCCGGTCCAGACCCACCGCGCAGCGGGTCTTCATATCGATGGCCGCGAGATAGGCCTGCAACGCCTCGTTGGTGGTCTTGAGCACCTCGATGGAGGGGTCCTCCCAGAATGTCCCGTGCAGCCGGGCGAGGTTGCGGACCAGATCCTCCATTTCGGCGCGGCCGATCGGGGCGGTCGGTTCACTGAACACCGCACCCCGCGTCACGGCGATATCCTCCATCAGCGCGATCGACCGCCAGGAAGCCGGATCCGAAGCCCCCCAATAGCCGAGCGGGGCCTGAATCTCCAGTTTCGGCCGGAAATCGCGGAAGAACCGGGTCTCGCCGTCGATCATCTTGCCGCCGCCGAGCAGAATCCGCTGACTCAGCGACGTCGTGGTCTTGGCGAACAATGCCTCCGGTAGCGCGGCCGCCCGGCCCGCCTCGTTGTACTCCACCCGGATCGCCACCCGCGTGGAGGTGCCGCTGCTGCCACCCGTGGTATCGAAGGAGACCACTTCGGCGCCGGGGGTGTCCCGGCAGAGCACCGCGGTCAGCCATTCGGCGGTGAGCGCGGCGCCGGACGCGGGCACATCGTCGATCGCGCGGGCCCGGTGCCCGGTGAGTTTCTCGCCGAGGATATGCCCGCCCACCGCGGCGAGCCGGCCGAGCAACCAGAGCTTGTGATTCATTTCCGCCTCACTTTCCGGATGCGCGTGAAACACGCACACCGTGCCGAACCGTCCGGTCCGGACTTTTTCTTCGCACAGACGATTTCCGATTTTGCGCCATATTCGCTGCGCCGGAACGGGTTTCGGCCGATTACTTTACGATGAGGACGCGAATGAGCCCGGCCCGGCCCGCTCGAGCAGGCCGCGGGGCATATATCGGAACGAGACGCCACCGGCACCGGAAGTTTGCCGGAACGCGAAATATAATCGGGTCACCGACCACTGTCGACGAAAGACGCCCACCATGGTGACGCTATCTGTTCGACATGTACCGGACGCGGTGTACCGCGCCCTGCGGATCCGCGCGGACAATCACGGCCGCAGCACCGAGGCGGAGATCCTCGCCATTCTGGAGGAGGTCGTGACACGCTCCCCGGAAAGAGTCCGCTTGGGGAAGGTCCTGTCCGGGGAGCCCCCGGCGGACGGGCGGGAGGAAGCCGAACCCGGGGACTGACCGATCGGCGAGGCGGGCCGCCGCGAAGGCGTTCACCTCGCCCCGGTCTCCGAGGCCTGACTATTCGACGTTCTCGCTCGGAGGTCCGATCCCGGGGATAGGCTGCGCATCAGACTTGTGGTGAACGCGTAGTCGACGTCCGAGCCGGTCATCCGGCCGCTGACGCGCTCGTCGCTCGCGGCGTGGGCAAGGTGGATCGCGACGGCGACCAGCCAGCCGGCGGGAAGCCGACTGTCGAATTCGCCCGTGCACTGTCCGCGCCTGATCACCCGTTCGATGCGATCCGTGATCGGCGCGTGCCGAGCATGGTCCTCCCGCGCGGCGATCGGCAACGCGTTGATCCGTTGTAGCAGGACGGGGTAGCGCCCGGATTCCCGCGCCGCCGCCTCGAATATGCGTAGCAATGCCTCGGTGGCCGTGCCCTCGTCCGGCGCCGCGGCATCCATCGCGGCGGCGGTCGACTCGGTGAGCCTGTCCAGGACCGCCCTCAGCAGCCGATCGCGGGAGGGGAAGTGGGCATACACCGTCTGGCGGGTCACTCCCGCGCCGGTGGCGATGGTTTCGACGCCGGCTTCGGGCTGTTCGTTCAGGATTCGCGCGGCCGCGTCGAGGATGGCCGCCCGGCTGCGGTGGGCGTCGGCACGCTGCTTACGAGCCATCGATACCTCACTATCTCTTACATCTTGTCAAATTATCCATAGATTTATATCTTACAACTCGTAAGAGTTAATGTGGACTCGCCTGTCAGGAGACTCATGCCCGCCTTCACCGGCACCGATCCCGCTCGATTCATCGCCGACTTCTTCACCTCCTTCAACGAACACCTGCTGGCCGACGACGAGGACGCGGCAGTCGTCGTCGATCGGTTCCACACCCCCGACATCGTGCAAGTCGCCGACGGGCACCGGATGGACCGCGACAAGCTGATCGCGCACACTCGCCCGGTACGAAAGAACCGCCCCGGCAGCCACATCGACGTACACGAGGCCATCGCCGACAACGACCGGATCGCCGCCCGCTACACCCTCCACGTCCGGCAGCGCGGCAAGGAACTCGCCGTCGAGGTCTGCTTCTTCGGCAGCTTCGCACCGGACGGACGGATGCGGCAGGCACATATGCTCACCCGCACCGCGACCACCGACAACCAGCATCCGCAGGATGTGCGGCCATGAGCGAGCACCGCTACACAGTCCTCGGGATGGCGTGCGACCACTGCGCCGCATTCGTTGCCGAGGCAATCGAACGCCTACCCGGTGTCACGGGAATCGCGGTGGACGTGCACACCGACTCCGTCACGGTGACCAGCACCGGCGACCTCGACCTCGCCGATGTCCGTGCCGCTGTCGACGCCGCCGGATACGACCTCGCCGGCACCTGACCCCGGACCGGCAGTGGCTGCCGGCGCCTCGACACCGGACCGCGGTCTACCGCGGTATCGGCTCGATCCGGTCGTTCCGACCCCCCGCCGCTACCGTCGGGGCCCGCACCGCCGCTACCGGCCCGGGACGATCCGCCGCTACCGGTCCGGGTCCGCACCGCCGGCCGGGCGCCGGCCCGGATGCTGCCGGGCCAGCGCGCGGCCGATGACGCGAGCACCGTCGGGGAACGCGCCCGGATTCGGCCCGGAGTAGTTGATCCGCAGGTAGGCGCCCGTGGGTTCGGCGGGGAACCATTCGTCGCCGGGAGCCACCACCACGCCCCCGGCCTCGCAGTCCCGCATGAGCCGGGTCAGCTCGGTGTGCTCGGGTAGCCGGACCCAGAGGTTGAGTCCGCCCCGCGGCACCAGTTCCGGGACCGCGTCGGGGGCGTGCTCCCGGAGCGCGGTCAGCAGCAGGTCGCGGCGGATGGCCAACCGCTGCCCCAGACCGCGCAGATGGGTCCGCCACCCCGGATGAGACACCACATCGAGCGCGACCGCCTGCAGCAGCCCGCTCACGTACATGGACTCGGCCTGCGCATCGGAGAGGATCCGATCGCGCGCCGGCCCGCGCGCGACCACGGCGGCGATCCGGACCGACGGGGAGACGCTCTTGGTGAGCGACCGCAGATAGATCACATGCCCGCTGTCGTCCCGTGCGGCCAGCGGGACAGGCACCGAGTCGATGCCGAAATCGTGCGCCCAGTCGTCCTCGATGAGGAAGGCACCGTACTCGCGCACCACCTCGAGCACCCGCGCGGCGGTCTGCGGAGCCCACTGGGCGCCGGTGGGATTGGCGAAATGGGGTTGCGCGTAGAAGGCGCGGGCCCCGGTCTGTCCGAATGCGCGGGCCAGTTCCGCCGGCCGTGGACCCTGCGGCCCGCTCGGCACCGGTACCACCCGCACCCCGGCCCGCTCGGCGGCCATCAGCGCCCCCCAGTAGGTCGGCGATTCCACCAGCAGCGGCCGGCCGGGGCCGACCAGCGACTGGAAGGTGGTGTTCAGGCCGCTCTGGCTGCCGCCGAACACGATGACATCGCTGGGGACCGGCGGCAGCACACCGGCCGGGGTCACCGTCGCCAGTTCGGTGGCGAACCAGCTCTGCAGTTCCGGGGCCCCCGCGGTCGGTGGACGGCCGATCGCGGCATCGCTGCGCGCGGCCCGCGTGAAGGCGGCGCGGACCAGGCGGACCGGGAGCAGTTCCCGGTCGGGGTAGCCCGAATGCAGGGCGATCCGGTCGTTGGGCACCGTCCGCAGGACGGTGGACATCTGGGCGCGCCGGCCGCGCGGTGTACCGAGGGCCGCGGTCTGCCAGCCGTAGTCGGCCGGCCGGGCCGGGCGCACCGCCCGGACGAACGTGCCGACCCCCGGCCGGCTCTCCACCAACCCCTGGGCCACCAGCGCACGCAACGCCTTCTGGACGGTGACCGGACTCGCCGAGTACCGCGCGACCAATGTGCGGGTGGAGGGCAGCCTGGCCCCCGCGGGGGCCGTCGCGATCCACGCGCGGAGGTCCGCGACGATCCGCGAACTGCTATCGTCGGACATGAAGAAACATAGTAGCGCTACTCATCAGCGCAGTGCACTGCTATCGCCTACTCGGATCGGCCCGGCCTGGGGGCTGCTCGGGGTCGCGGCATTCTCGCTGACCGTCCCGCTCACCCGGATCACCGTGGCCGGGGGCGGAATGTCTCCGCTGTTCGTCGCCTGCGCCCGGGCCGTCGTCGCCACCGTCCTGGCCGCCACGGCACTACTCGTCACCCGTCAGCCACTGCCCCGCGGCGGGCAATGGCTCCGGCTCGGCATCGTCGCGGCCGGTGTGGTCGCGGGCTTCCCATTGCTCACCACGTTCGCGCTCACCACCACCTCGGCCGGTCACAGCGCGGTGGTGATCGCGCTGCTCCCGGCGGCCACCGCCGTCCTGGCGGTCCTGCGCACCGAGGAACGACCACCGCGCGCGTTCTGGTGTGCCGCGGCCGCGGGAGCGGTGGCGGCCGTAGGCTTCGCGGTGTTCGGCGGAGGCGGGTTCGGGGGTCTGCACTGGTCGGATCTGCTGCTGTTCGGCGCGGTCGTCGCGGCCGCTGCCGGGTACGCCGAAGGCGGGCTGCTGGCCCGCGAACTCGGGCCCTGGCAGACCATCTCCTGGGCACTCGTTCTGTCGGCGCCGCCAATGGTCGCGCTTGCCGCTATCGCGGTCGTCGGCCAAGCGCCGACCGGTTCCCCGGCACAGTGGGCGTCGTTCGCCTACCTCGGCGTGGTCAGCATGTTCCTCGGCTTCCTGGCGTGGTACCGCGGGCTCGCATACGGTCCGATGGCGCAGGTCAGCCAGATCCAGCTGGTCCAGCCGGTACTCACCCTCGGCTGGGCCGCGCTGCTCCTCGGCGAATCCGTGACGTGGTCGACCGCGCTGGGCGCGCTCGCGGTCATCGCCTGCGCCGGCAGCGCCGTGCGGACCCGGCTCGGGCACCCCGGACCCGACCGCGGTTCCGGGCCGGCTCGCACCGACTCGGTACCACTCGCCGGCCGCAACCGGGCGAGAACTGCCGAACCGGCGGCCGATCACGGGTCCACGGCACAGCGGCGGAGCACTACGCCGGCGCGCGCCGTCCGGTGATGGTGGTGGTTCCGCTCACCCCCGGGAATCCCGCGCCCACCCCGTTCGTTACCGCAGTGGAGCCCGGCGATCGGGCTCGCGGACGAGGGAGCAGTACCCGCATCGCGACAAGACTGACTCGGAAGGTTTTGTCATGTCCTGGGTCGTCCTGCTGCTGTCGGGGGTGCTGGAGGCCGTCTGGGCCGCCGCGCTGTCGGCCTCGCACGGTTTCCGCCGGTGGAAACCCACTGTTCTGTTCATCGCGGCGCTGGTCCTGAGTATGGCCGGCCTCGCCTGGGCGATGATCGATCTGCCGACCGGCACCGCCTACGCCGTCTGGGTGGGTACCGGCGCGACATTGACCGTCGGGTGGGCCGTCGTCACCGGCCGCGAGCGCGCGGATACCGCTCGCGTGCTGTTGCTCTCGCTGCTCATCCTGTCCGTGGTGGGCCTGAAGGCGGTGAGCTGACCATGGCGTGGATCATCCTGCTGGTCAGCGCTGTCTGCGAAGCGGTCTGGGCGACCGCGCTCGGCAGATCGGCGGGCCTGACCGAACCGGTGGCGGCGACCGTCTTCTTCGTCGCGCTGGCGGCCAGCATGCTCGGGCTGGGCCGGGCGGTGCGCGATATTCCGATCGGCAGCGCCTACGCCGTCTGGACCGGCGTCGGCACCGCTCTGACGGTGGCCTACGCCATGATCACGGGCGGCGAGGCGGTCACGCTCGCGAAGGTCGTCTGCCTGACCGGGATCGTGGTCGCGGTCATCGGGCTCGAACTGGTCCCGCACGAGAAGCGGGACGAGTAGCGGCCGCTCCGCGCGGCGGTACTTCCGCCGCGCGGAGTCCCCTCACCCTGGACGCATTCAACATTGCAAGCCTATTTGTTGCTTTGTAAGCTGACCGGCATGGTCAGTCCGAGCACCCGGGCCCCGAATTTCATTGCGCCCCGGCCGCTGCGGGTCCTCGGCGCGGTCATCGACGCCTACCGGAGCATATTCGTCTCCGGGCCCGCGGCACCGCTGCTGTCCCGGCCGAATCCGGTACGCCGCGGCGGTTTCGACCTGCGGCTGGTGGTGGAAGCCCTCCGGGAGGAAGGCGGCGGAGTCCGCGGATTCGACCTGCGCGCGGCCGACGGCGGCCTGCTCCCGGCCTGGCGACCGGGCGCCCACATCGACCTCTTCCTCCCCTCCGGGCGACAGCGGCAGTATTCCCTCTGCGGTAACCCTCGCGAACGGTTCCGCTACCGGATCGCGGTCCGCCGGATCGACGACGGCGAGGGCGGTTCGCTGGAGATGCACCGCGATATCCGCCCCGGCCATCCGCTACGGGCCCGGGGCCCGCGCAACGCCTTCACCTTCGTGGCGGCCCCGGCGTACCTGTTCATCGCCGGCGGTATCGGTATCACCCCGATCCTGCCGATGGTCCGGGCCGCGGGCGCGCGCGGCCGGCTGATCTATACCGGCCGGTCCCGCGCCACCATGCCGTTCGTCGCGGACCTGCCCGGAGCCGATATCCGCCCCGACGACGAATACGGTCCGCCGGACATCCCGGAACTGATCGCGACCGCCCCGCCCGGGGCGGCCGTCTATGTCTGCGGCCCGCCGCCGATGCTGGCCGCGGCCCGGCGCAGCATGTTCGAGCTGAATCCCACCGGTTCCCTGCACACCGAGCAGTTCTCCGCGCCCGCCGTACTCGACGGCACAGAATTCGACGTGACCCTGGCGCGGACGGGCCGCACGGTCCGGGTGGGCGCCCGGGAGACCGCGCTCACCGCGATCGGCCGGGTCGTCCCGGATGCCGCCTATTCGTGCCGCCAGGGTTTCTGCGGCACCTGCCGGACGGCGGTGCTCGCCGGCGAGGTGGACCACCGCGATCGGGCACTACCCGATTCCGAACGCACGACCCATATGCTCCCCTGCGTGTCACGCGCGGCGGGCGACGCACTGGTTCTCGACCTCTGAGCCGGAAGGACCGGACCATGTCCGCAGCGGCCGAACACCGGCATATCGTCGTCGTGGGCGCGGGCTTCAGCGGTATCGGTCTCGCGGTCCGGCTCCGCGAGGCCGGTTTCGACGATCTGCTGGTCCTGGAACGAGCCGACGACCTGGGCGGCACCTGGCGCGCCAACACCTATCCCGGCTGTGCCTGCGATGTGCCCTTCGGCAAACTCCAGCTGCTGCGGCAGGTCCGCGATCCGGAGCTCCGGCGGCGGCCGGCCCCGGACTACATGATCGGTTGTCAGCGGGCCATCTTCTCCGATACCTATCTGCCCGCACTCGGCGAGCCGAATGTCGCGGTGGTCACCGACGCGATCGCGCGGGTCGGACCGCATTCGATCGTGAGCCGCGGCGGCGCCGAGTACCCGGTCGACACGATCATCTTCGGTACCGGTTTCGCCGCCCTGCCCAGCGCCTTCGAACGATTCGTCGGGCGTGAGGGCAGATCCGTCGCGGATCTGTACAGCGAGCAGCCCCAGAGCTATCTCGGCACCACACTGGCCGGCTTTCCCAACTTCTTCTGCACGCTGGGACCGTTCGGCACGGCCGGTAACCAGTCCGCCCTCTTCATGATCGAATCCCAGATCGCCTATATCGTCGACGCGTTGCGCACCGCACGCGAGCGGTCGGCGCGCCGGGTGGAAGTCGAACCCGGTGTACAGGACGCGTTCCTCGACGAGATGGCGCGCCGCAGTGTGTCCACGGTGTGGGTATCGGGTGGATGCACCGGCTATTACCAGACCCCCGACGGCCGAAATGCGGGACTCTATCCGAATTGGAGTTTCGAATACCGTTACCGCACAAGGAATTTCGATGCCGACTCGTACATGATCAGCTAGTGATCCGACCCGTCCGCACAGGCCGGCGGGACCCCCGACGGAATCGGCCACCGCGCGCCATGACGCCGGCCGGCCGGGAGAACCGTGGTCTCGGGGAAGACGGAGTGCGCATCGCGCCGGATGCCGGCACGCGGATCCCGAACGCAGCCGGACCGGCGACTCCGCTCGGGCTCAGGGATAGACCAGCTCGCGATAGGTGTCCAGGATCTTCTGGATCGAGGAGGTGACATGCAACTCGCCGTTGAGCGGCGCCCATTCGTAGCCGGCGTGCGCGCTCAGCACCACAGGACCGGTCGCCGCCACTTCGACGGCGAAGTGCAATCGCCGCACCGGCTTCCCGGCGGGGGACAGATAGTCGAAATCACCGATGTGGTGCCGGATATCCGTGACGGTCAGCCCCGTCTCCTCCTGCACCCCGCGAATGAGGGCTCCGGTCACCGATTCTCCCGGTTCGACGGTCGCGCCGGGCAGTTTCAAGGTGGGGCTGATCGGTCCGGTACTGGGCAGTTCGAGTAGCAGGACTTCCCCACCCCGGTCTATGATCGCACCCACCCGCAGTCCGACCCCGTCCCGCTCGCCACGTGGCAGGGTCTCGTCGAACATGGATACCGACATACGCGGTTTCACCAACCTTCGATCGGGCGGACTCGCCTCGGTCACGCCATAGGCGAGCGTTTCGATATTACCGCGTCGTGACCATCGGATGACAGCGGATCGACCGAAGTGAGCTGCACAACAGTGCCGTCCGGACCGCCCGCCCGCACCTGTCCGGCAGCAGGGAAACACATCCGCACCGGAGAATTGCGCGGGTGAATTCACTTGCTCGACAACGTATCCCGGCGTCCCGACGACTTCCCGGCGATACCGTTGCCGACGACGTGACCGAGCGGAATCCGCGCTCACCGTGATCGCCGTCGATGACATCCACTTGTGACGGACACCTCGCCGTTACGGAATCGATGACCGCGGCCGAACCCGCGCCCACAGCGGGCGCCCCACGCCCCCGGAGAGGTCGCCGCGGTGTGCGCCCGACCCCTACCGGCACCCCGTCCGCCGCGCAGCGGAGCCGTCGACGACAGCGGGGGGCGGCGGAGCCGGTGCGGCCGCACCGGTCGCCGCGCCGGGGCCGTGACCGGGTCCCGTCCGCCCGGCGGTGATCCGCACGACCGCCGAAGCGAGGGCCCTGGCCGGAGACCTCCCCGACACGCGAAGGGCCCTCCAGCTCCATGACGAGAGTACTATTCTCGTAAATCAGAGTATACTTTCCCCAATCCGATAATCGGACCTATGCTGAGCGGGTGCCCCAGCGTGATCGGTATCGGGTCGTCCAGTGGACGACCGGCAATGTCGGAAAGAGCTCGGTTCGCGCCATCGTCGCGAACCCCACCCTCGAACTCGTCGGCTGCTACGCGTGGGCGCCGGCGAAAGTGGGTCGCGATATCGGCGAACTGTGCGGTATCGACCCCCTGGGTATCACCGCGACCGACGACGTGGACGCGCTGCTCGCGCTGAAACCGGACTGCGTCGTCTACAACCCCATGTGGATCGATGTGGACGAGCTGGTGTGCATCCTGTCGGCCGGCGTCGACGTGGTCACCACCGCCTCGTTCATCACCGGCCACCGGCAGGGCCCGGGTCGCGACCGGCTCGCCGAGGCCTGTCGCCGTGGCGGTTCGACGATCTTCGGCTCCGGCATCAGCCCCGGATTCATCGATCTGCTGGCCATTGTGTCGGCCGGTATCTGCGACCGCGTCGACAAGGTGACCGTCAGCGAAGCCGCGGACACCACTTTCTACGACTCTCCCGCGACCGAACGCCCGGTGGGCTTCGGACAGCCCATCGACCACCCCGGCCTGCCGGAGATGGCGGCCGAGGGCACCGGGGTCTTCGGCGAGGCCGTGCGGATGATCGGCGACGCCTTGGACGTGGAGCTCGACGAGGTGCGTTGCGATGCGGAGTTCGCGCAGACCACCGCGGACCTCGATCTGGGGTCGTGGACCATTCCGGCCGGTTGTGTGGCGGGAGTGTTCGCGAGCTGGAAAGGAATCGTCGCCGGACGCACCCTGGTGGAACTGACGGTGCGGTGGCGTAAGGGGCAGACCCTGGAACCGGACTGGAAGATCGACCAGGACGGCTGGATCCTGCAGGTGGACGGGCGACCGACCGTGAAGAACGTGGTGAGTTTCCTGCCGCCCCCGGATTTCCAGGCGGAGACCATCGCCGATTTCATGACCCTCGGCCACATCATGACCGCCATGCCGGTGATCAACGCGATTCCCGCCGTGGTCGCCGCGGCGCCCGGCATCGTGACCTACAACGATCTGCCGCTCATCCGGCCGCAGGGGGTCGTCCCCGGGGTCGGATGACGGCCCGCGGCGGCGCCCACGGCCGCCGGGCGGTCCGGCCGAACCCGCGGATCATCAACCCGGTGACCGACGCCGTCCCCCCTCGTCGCCCGTACCCTTGACATTTTTATGACGACCAGTCTACTTTTTTCCTCATGGGCGCCAAAGGAGCCGAGACCCGGCAGCGAATGATCGAGGCGACCCGGCACTCGATCGAGCGCCAGGGCTACTTCGGCACCGGACTGAACCAGATCCTCACCGAGAGCGGCACTCCGCGGGGTTCGCTGTACTTCCACTTCCCCGGCGGTAAAGACGAACTGGTCGCCGCGGCCGTCACCCAGACCTCCGGACTGGTCGACGCGGCACTCGACGCGGCCGACCTCACCGATCCGGCCGGTGCGGTCGCCGGGCTGATCACCCTGCTCGGCGAGCGGCTCGAGGCCTCCGGCTGGGAGAACGGATGCCCGGTCGCCACCGTCGCATTGGAGGTCGCGGGGACGAACGACGCGGTCCAGCGGGCGTGCGCCCAGGTGTACGCGCGCTGGACCGAGGCGCTGCGCATCATTCTGCGGACCGCCGGATATCGCGATGCCGATGATCTCGCGGTCTCCCTGCTCGCGCTGGTCGAGGGCGCACTGCTGCTCGCCCGGACCCACCGCAGCCGCGATCCGCTGGATCGGGCCGCGCGCGTCGCCCGCACCCTGCTCTGACTCCCGTTCCATGCAAGGATTTCGGCATCTTCACAAAATATGTAGACCAGTCTAGTTAGGAAGTGGATATGAGTACTCCCGACACCGTCGTCTTCGGGGCGGCGGGATTCATCGGCCGCGCCCTCGTCGCCCGGCTGCTACAGCAGGGCCACACCGTCGCCGCGGCGGTCCGCCCCGGGACCGAGGCACGGCTGCTGTCCTGGCTGGACAACCGGGATCTCGACCGGGAGCGGCTCACCGTACTCGGCTGCGATATCACCGATCCCGGCCTCGGCGCCCTGGGCGCGGCACCATTGGACGACGTACGCGATGTCTACAACTGCGCCGCGCGGTTCTCCTTCGGGCTCGATCCCGCGGCGGCCCGCGCGGTGAACCTCGACGGCGCCCTTCACGTACTGCACTGGTCCGCCGGCCGCCCGCGGCTGCGCCGGCTCGTCCACATCACCGGCTACCGGGTCACCGTGCCGGAATCCGCCGAGCACGACTACGCCGTCGGCGCCTACGGCGCCTCCAAATTCGAAGCGGACGCGGTGCTGCGCGAACAGGCCGCGGCCGCCGCGGTCCCGCTGACCGTCGCGAATCCGAGCACCGTCGTCGGGCCCGGTCAGTACATCGGCCTGGCCGAACTCGTCCGCGATCTGTGGCACGGCGCACTGCCCGCGCTGCCCGGCAACGCGGAGACTCTGCTCCCGATCCTGGACCTGGACTACTTCGTCGATTTCCTGACTCTGCTCCCGCGGCAACCGGATACCGCCGGCCGTTCCTACACCGTTCTCGACCCGGCCAGTCCGCCGCTCCCGGAACTGATCGGGCTGCTGGCCCGGCATATGCACGTCCGCGCGCCGCGCCTCACCCTCCCCGTAGGCCTGGTGGCGCGCCTGCCCCGCCGGCTGACCGGGGTGGACCCCGAACGCCTGGCCTTCATCTCCGGCGATCGCTACGACACCTCCGCCGCCGACGCGGTGGCCGCGCGCGCCGGGCTCACCCACCCCGCGGCCGAAACCGTGCTCCGGGACTGGGCGGATCACCTGGTGAGCACCCGATTCGGCGCCACCGAAGCCGATCCCACCGCGGGCTTCGACCGCGGGCTCTGGGTCTCCGGCGAACGGCACACGCCGGAATACGTCCTCCTGCACGGACTTCCGACCGACAGCGAAGCCTGGCGCGAGGTCCGTGGCATGCTCGACGCCCGCACTCTCGCCGCCGACCTCCCCGGCCTGGGCCGGTCCGCGCCGCAGCCGGCCGGGCCGGACAGGTGGCTCGACGAGCTCTTGGCGCCGGTCGCCGGCCGCCCGGTGCTGGTGGGCCATTCCTTCGGCTGTGTGCCGGTACTCCGATACGCCGCCGCCCATCCCGACCGCGTCGCGGGCGTGGTCCTGGTGGCCCCGGCCTTCCTGCAGAGCGGCGGCTCCCGCCTCGCCCGCACCCCGGTCGCCACCGCGCTGCTGCGCCGCCTGCGGCCCGAACGACTGGCCGCGCTCCTGGAGATCCCGGCGGGCCCGGCGGCGGAGAGCGCGAGCGCGAACCTGCACCGCCCCGGAGTGGCCCGCCGCACGGTCGCGGCGCTACGCGCCGCCGGCAGGCCGGATGCCCGCGCGACCGCCCGCCGCCTCCTCGACGAACTGCGCGTGCCGGTCCATCTGGTGACCGGGTCCGGCGATCCGCTGACCACCGCGGTCACCGCCCCGGTCACCGAGATCGCGGGCGCCGGTCATTATCCGCAACTCACCCATCCCGAACAGGTCGCCCGGATTCTCGATTCGGCCCGGAGGGATTTCGCGGACAGCACCCGCCGGGCGACGGCCCCGGGCCGGTAATCGGGCTGGTCCGGCCGGGCCGCATCCGCGCAGTCCGGCCCGCACCTGCCGGATCTGCTCGGCCACCGCCTCGGGGGTCTTGTACCCGGCCGCCGGAAATCCCGGTCCGCCCGCTTCCCCGACGCGCACCACCGATTCCGGCGTCGAGGACCCACCCGTCATCGGCGCCGCCACTATCGGCACGGCCGGGCGACAGCCATGGACGCCGGCGCGGCAGCCGACCCCGGCACATCTCCTCGGTGCGCGGCGTCCGCGGCGGCGGGTGGATCGCTCCTCGGCCTGCTGTGCGAATCGGGCAGCGCGACCCGACCGGCCCCTGGCCGACCGGCAGCGCTGGATGGCATGGCCGGCCCCGCTACCGCCGCAGCCGGAGGGTCCCTGGATCGATCGCCGCCGACCCTGCAGGCGATCCGACCCGGGCACGTACGACCGGCGATCGGTGGCCGGGCCACCGATCGCCGGTCGTACCTATCGATTCCTCATCGCGACAGCGAATCGCGCAACGCGGTCACACCCGCCCGGCG
>NZ_JOAJ01000004.1 GCF_000720425.1 Nocardia rhamnosiphila NBRC 108938
CGCCTCGGAACGGATCAACGGCACCGCCTGACGCTGCATATTCGCACCCATCAAGGCACGGTTGGCGTCATCATGCTCGAGGAAGGGAATCATCGCCGTCGCCACCGACACCATCTGCCGCGGCGACACGTCCATGTAATCGACCCGGCCGGTATCGACGAACTCGACCTCGGAATATCTGCGCCGCACCGCGATCCGCGATTCGACGAAGCGCCCCTGGGCATCGAGCGGTTCGTTCGCCTGCGCGACGACGTGCCGGTCCTCCTCGTCGGCGGTCAGATAGACGATCTCGTCGGTCACCGTGCCGTCGATCACCTTCCGATACGGCGTTTCGAGGAATCCGAACGGATTCACCCGCGCATACACCGACAGGTAGCCCATCAGCCCGATATTCGGGCCCTCCGGCGTCTCGATCGGGCACATCCGCCCGTAGTGGCTGTAGTGCACATCGCGTACCTCGAGGCCGGCGCGGTCCCGGGACAGCCCGCCCGGTCCGAGGGCGGACAGGCGGCGTTTGTTGGTGAGACCGGCGAGCGGGTTGCGTTCGTCCATGAACTGGGAGAACTGGGAGGTCCCGAAGAACTCCTTGAGCGCCGCCACGACCGGACGGATGTTCATCAGTGACTGCGGGGTGATGGCCTCGACGTCCTGGGTGGTCATCCGCTCCCGGACCACCCGCTCCATCCGGGAAAGCCCCACCCGGAACTGATTCTGGATCAGCTCCCCCACGGTGCGCACGCGGCGATTACCGAAATGGTCGATATCGTCCACCTCGACCGGCACCTCGACACCGCCGGGCCCGGTCATCGTCCGCTCCCCCGCGTGCAGCCGCAGCAGGTATTCGACAATGGTGACCAGGTCCGCTTCGGTGAGCACCCGGGGACCGCCCGGCGCGTCCCGCCGGACACCGAACTTCTTGTCCATCTTGTAGCGGCCCACACCCGCGAGGTCGTAGCGCTTCTCCTTGAAGAACAGGTTCTCCAGCAGTGACTGTGCCGATTCCTTGGTGGGCGGTTCGCCGGGGCGGAGCTTGCGGTGGATATCGAGCAGCGCCTCATCGGTACCCGCGGTGTTGTCCTTCTCCAGCGACGACATCAGCACACCGGAGAAACCGAACCGCTCGGTGATCTGTTCGGTGGTCCAGCCGAGGGCCTTGAGCAGCACGGTCACCGGCTGACGCCGCTTGCGGTCGATCCGCACCCCGACGGTGTCACGTTTGTCGACGTCGAATTCCAGCCACGCGCCGCGGGACGGGATGACCCGCACGCTGTGCAGGTCCTTCTCGGTGCTCTTGTCGACGGAATGGTCGAAGTAGACACCCGGCGAACGCACCAGCTGCGAGATGACCACGCGTTCGGTGCCGTTGACGATGAAGGTGCCGCGGTCGGTCATCATCGGGAAATCACCCATGAAAACCGTCTGGCTCTTGATCTCACCGGTGTTGTTGTTGATGAACTCCGCGGTGACGAACAGCGGCGCCGCACATGGTCGCCGCGAAATCCTCGATCGGGCCGACCTCCGCGAGTACCTCCGCCAAGCCGCCGGTGAACGAATCGCCGCGGGCGGCCGCCCGTTCCCGCTGGGCGGTCGCGCCGATCAACCAGCCGAACGATTCGGTCTGGATCTCGAGCAACCCCGGCACCTCCAGGGGCTCACGGACTCTGGCGAACGAGAGCCGCTCGGGACTTCCGGGGATTCGGCTCCCGGCGGATGCCGCGGCAGCGACCTCGTTCTGATCAGGGAGTGCCAAGATGCGTCCTTCCAGCACCGCACGCCGCCCATACCTGCGCGGTACGGGCGTCACGTATCTGCTTGTCAGTGGGCGTTATTGGGATCGCGCACCGCGGGCGGAAGCCGTCCGGACAGGACTCGACGACAACCCGTGGCAGCGAAACGCAGAATGCGCCGCTTCCACGGTGGTTTCTTATTTCGAGAGTCGGACAGCACGCGCCCCGGCGCGAAGTCCTAAATTACACACGAAATCGTCGAATGTCGAGAGACATGAAAAATAAAGCATCCGTTTTCCGATGCTTTCTATTTTGATAATGACACCCCGATCCACCCCACGTCAAGCCGAATGGCGGAAAACCGCCGGAATCGGCCGTCACGGGTTCGAGTGGGGGAGAACACGGCAGGACGGGCCGCGCTGCGCGCAGGCATCCTTCCCGGTCGGGTTCGGCCACCAGGGCACTCACGGGGCCCGGCGTCGAGGAGTTCCCCCGAGCTCGCAGCGCCCGGCCAGGCGCGCGTGAACACCGAATCCAGGGTACGAACAGGCAGCACCACAAGTGGGAAATGAATCAGCGCCACGCCCATCCGGAAGTAATTCCCGAACCTTCCCACCCAAATATATCGTTCCCGATAATTGCGGGATACACCGGGGTCCGTCTCGCCGGTAAATCACCCGTGGAATACAACGAACGGTTGTGCCCGGGTACCACCGCGGTTGTTTGATCGCGGCCCGCCCTTTCTGCTTTGCTCGCGCAGGTCACCGCGAGGACGGACGAGCGAGAGGTGCGCCGGAATGGCGAATGGGCGGTCCCTGGGACGGCAGTTCGGTTGGCTGTGGGCCGCCTACGCGGTAAGCCGTTTCGGTACCGCACTGGCGTTCAACGCTTTCGGCCTCGTCGCCGTCCTCGTCCTGCACGCCGGACCCGCCGAGGTCTCGATACTGGCGGCGGCCGGCCTCGCGGTCGGCGCCCTGGTGGCGATTCCACTGGGGCCCTGGGTCGAGTTCCGCCGCAAGCGGCCGGTCCTGATCGCCATGGACCTCATCCGGTGCGCGGCGCTGCTGAGCATTCCGATCGCCTTCGCGTTCGGCGCACTCGGGTTCCCGCAGCTGCTCGTGGTCGCGATCATCGCCGCGACCGCCGATATCGGCTTCACCGCCGCATCCGGCGCCTATCTGAAGAGCCTGGTGGCTCCGGACGATCTGCTGGTGGCCAATGCCCGCTTCGAATCCACGAACTGGACCGCCATCGTGCTCGGGCCGCCGCTGGGTGGCGCCGCGATCGGACTGCTGGGCCCGATGGCCACCTTGGTCGCGGACGGCCTGAGCTATCTGGCCTCGGCGGCGGGCCTGCGCGCGATCGGCGACCGGGAACCGCGTCCGGCGCGCCCCGGCGCACCGCGTCCGGGCGCGCAGTTCGAGGGCTGGCGATACGTCCTGGGCCATCCCGGCCTTCGCCCGCTGCTCTGCAACGACGCCCTGGTCGGCGCGCTGATCATGGCGACTCAGCCGCTGATGTCGGTACTCATGCTCGGGCAGCTCGGCTTCGCGCCCTGGGAATTCGGGCTCGCGTTCGCGCTGCCCTGCCTGGCCGGGTTGCTCGGGGCACGGCTCGCGCCCCGGCTCGTCGACCGGTACGGACACGGGCGCGTGCTGCGGATATCCGGGATTCTGCGGGTGTGCTGGCCGGTCGCGCTGGGCTTCGTCACCGCCGGTACCGGCGGATTGGCACTCGTCCTGGTGATCCAGACCGCCGTGATCGTATGCATGGCCGTGTTCAACCCGGTCTTCGCCACCTACCGGCTGGAGCAATTACCGGCCGACCGGGCGACCCGCGCCCTGGCGGCCTGGTCGGTGAGCAAGAAGGTCACCATCGCGGTGGTCACCGCGCTGTGGGGACTGCTCGCCGCATGGATCGGAATCCGCGCGGCGATCACACTCGCCGGAGTGCTGCTGTTGACAACACCACTGCTGCTGCCCCGTCCGGACCGAGCGCCGGAAAACCCGGAGGCCGTACCGGCTCGGTGAACCTCAGGCGCGCAATGCCGCGGCGAGGGCCGGGTTCACCGCCATCGCCAGGGCCAGCAGCGACTCCACGAGGAGTTCGATCAGTTCGTCACGGGAGATGGATTCGCCGCGTAGCCACGACAGGGTGGTTTCTTCGGTGAAGGCCACCCAGCCGCGAACCACGAGTATCAGCCGAGGCCGCTCGCGCTCCTCCGGCGACAGCGGGACCTGGGAGAGGATGATATCGACGATCGCGTGCCGGGTCTGCTCGACCATGGCGGCCAACTCCGGGCTGGAGCTGGTGGGTCCGCGCAGCAGGGCCAGGTACGAGGTGCGGTTCTCGCTGACGTAGTCGATATAGCGGCCCACCGAGTCGCGCAGCATATCGAACAGGCTCAGCGTGGGGTCGGGGACGACACGGGCCAGCAGTTCGGCGTTCGCGTGCCGGATCACTTCGAGCTGGAAGTCCTGTTTGGTGGGGAAATAGTGGAACAGCAGTCCCCGGGAGATCCCCGCCTGCGCCGCGATCTCGCTGACCGATATGTCCTCGATCGCCCGTTCGCCGAGCATTTTCACGCCGAGCGTGATCAGCTGCGTCTTCCGTTCGTCCGGGCTCAATCGGACGCGCTTGGCGGGTGCTTCCGGGCTCGTACTCACCTGTCCATCCTACTGAATGCCGTTCAATACTGTTGACTGCGACTCAATAAGCCCTTACGCTCATTATATGAGTCGCAAGGTTACAGACAAAGCTGTCGCTAACCAGCCCACCCGTCATCTGCGGACGATCATCATCGGCAGCGGTTTCGCCGGCCTCGGCCTCGCCATCCGGCTGACCCAGCAGGGCCGCGAGGATTTCCTCGTACTGGAACGCGGTAGTGATGTCGGTGGGACCTGGCGTGACAACACCTATCCCGGCGCCGCGTGCGATGTGCCCTCACACCTGTACTCCTATTCCTTCGCCCTGAATCCGGACTGGTCGCGGTCGTTCTCCCGGCAGGGCGAGATCCAGGCCTATATCCAGGGCGTCGCCGATAAGTACAACGTGCGCGACAAGCACCTCTTCGACTGCGATGTCACCGGCGCCCGCTGGAACGCCGAGACCGCGCAATGGGAGGTGACCACCAGCAAGGGCGATTTCACCGCCGATACCGTGGTCTCCGCGGTCGGCGCGCTGTGCGAGCCCAACCTGCCCGATATCAAGGGCATCAACAGCTTCGAGGGCGAGATCTTCCACTCGGCCCGGTGGAACCACGATTCCGACCTCGCCGGGAAGCGCGTCGCGGTCATCGGCACCGGCGCCTCGGCCATTCAGATCGTCCCGGCCATCGCCGGCAGCGTCGCCCACCTCGATGTCTACCAGCGCACCGCGCCCTGGCTGCTGCCCCGGCTGGATCGCCCCTACCTGCCGCCCGAGCGGCTGGCGTTCAAGCACATCCCGGGCGTACAGCGCCTGTCCCGGGCCGCGATCTACGCCGCCCGGGAGACCCAGGTGGTCGGCCTGGCGAAGTTTCCACCGCTGATGCGCGGTTTCGAAGCCCTGGCCAAGGCCAAACTGGCGATGGAGATCCGCGACCCGGAACTGCGCAAGAAGGTCACCCCGAACTTCCGCATCGGCTGCAAACGCATGCTGATCTCCAACGAGTACTACCCGGCCCTGGACCGCGACAATGTCGACGTGGTCACCGACGGGATCGCCGAGATCCGTGCGAACTCGATCGTCACCGCCGACGGCACCGAACGCGAGGTCGACGCGATCGTGGTCGCCACCGGCTTCCACGTCACCGACTCCCCCGCCTACGAGACCATCTACGGTCGCGACGGCCGCAGCCTGACCGAGGTGTTCGACGATATCGGCCAGCAGGGCTACAAGGGGTCGGCGATCGCCAACTTCCCGAATATGTTCTTCCTGCTCGGCCCCAATGTCGGCCTGGGCCACACCTCGATGGTGTACATGATCGAATCCCAGATCAACTACATCGCCGACGCGCTGGCCACCTTCGAACGCCAGGGTCTGCGCACCGTCGAGGTGCGCCGTTCGGCGCAGGACTCCTACAACTCCGGCCTGCAGAAGAAGCTCACCAAGAGCGTCTGGAGCACCGGCGGCTGCGCCAGCTGGTACCTGGACAAGCACGGCAACAACACAACCCTCTGGCCGGACTTCACCTTCGAATTCCGCCGGATCACAAGGAAATTCGACGTCGCCGCCTACGATACGACGACGGCTGCCGACACGGCGGCCCGACCTGATCTGAAAGTTGTCACCGCACCATGAGCAATGATTCCTACTTCCGCAACAAAGTCTGTGTGATCACCGGAGCCGGGTCCGGGATCGGGCGGGCGCTGGCGGTCAACCTCGCCCGGCGCGGCGCGAAACTGGCCCTCTCCGATATCGATACCGAAGGCCTGGCCGAGACCACCCGCCGCTGCGAAGAACTCGGCGCGGAGGTGAAATCCGACCGGCTGAACGTGGCGGAACGCGAGGCCGTACTCCTCTACGCCGACGCGGTGAAACAGCATTTCGGCGTCGTGCACCAGATCTACAACAACGCCGGTATCGCCCACCACGGCGATATCGCGAAGACCGATTTCAAAGACATCGAACGCATCATGGATGTCGACTTCTGGGGTGTGGTGAACGGAACCAAGGCGTTCCTGCCGTTCCTCCTCGAATCCGGTGACGGTCACGTGGTGAACGTGTCCAGCCTCTTCGGCCTGATCGCGGTGCCCGGACAGGCCGCGTACAACTCGGCCAAGTTCGCGGTCCGCGGTTTCACCGAGGCGCTGCGCCAGGAAATGCTGGTGGACCGCGCACCGGTCAAGGTCACCTGTGTGCACCCCGGCGGTATCAAGACCGCCGTCGCCCGCAACGCCACCTACAGCGACGATATCGACGGCGCGAACGCCAGCTCGATGTTCGACAAGTACCTCGCCATCCACAGTCCCGAAATGGCCGCCCAGACCATTGTCGACGGTGTCCGCAAGGGCCGCGGCCGGGTGCTGATCGGCTGGGAGGCCAAGCTGCTGGACCTGTTCGTCCGCACCGCCGCCGCCGGTTACCAGCGCATCGCGGTCGGCGTCGAACGGCGTTTCCTGCCCTGATCGGTACCGGAGAAGGAACGACATGCGAGATATCGCGCTGCCACTGCCGCTGACGCGGGCCGTCCTGGGCTCGATGTACCGGGTGGCTCTGCACTCCCGGCTGCCCTGGCGGGTCCAGCGGGCCCTGATCGACGCCGGTTCGGCGTTGCAGCCCGTACCGCCGGGCGTCGAAGTCGAACGGATCCGCCTGGGCGGCCGCCCGGCCGAGCGACTCGCACCGGCCGGCCCGGCCCCCGCCGAACCCGCCGCCGTGCTGTACTTGCACGGCGGCGGATACGCCGTGGGTTCGCTCGCCACCCACCGCTCGCTCAACGGCCGGCTCGCCGCCGGAACCGGGCTACCGGTCTACGCCCTCGGCTACCGGCTGGCACCGGAACATCCCTACCCGGCGGCACTGGACGACGCGGAGGCCGCCTTCCTCGAACTGGTCGCCGGACACGGCTACCGGCCGGAACGGATCGCGATCGCCGGGGACTCGGCCGGCGGCGGACTCTCCCTTGCGCTCGCCCAGCGGCTCATCGCCCGGCACGGCCACACCCCCGCCGCGCTCGGCCTGATCGCGCCGTGGGTCGATCCGAACCAGCTCGCCGAACGCCCCCGCGATCTGGTCGTCAACGGGCCCTGGTCGCGGGCCTGCGCCGCGGCCTACCTCGGCACCGGCGATCCCGCCGATACCGGTTACGCCCCGCTGCACGGTGTCCTCGCCGGGCTGCCGCCGGTGTACATCCAGGCCGATATCGACGAACTACTGCATCCGCAGTGCGTCGATCTCACCGCGGCCCTGCGCGCGGCCGGGGTCAGCGTCTCGTTCACCGAGAGCCGCGGCCTCTGGCATGTCGCCCAGCTACAGGCCGCCCTGGTGGGCCCAGCTGCTGCGGCACTGACCGAAATGGCCGATTTCCTCCGGCAAGCCGTCGATCAGCTACCGCTGCGCGACCTAGGATGAAAGCCTGATCGGGACGCGTTCCGCCCTGGTTCCAGGGTGAGATCCAGGGCGTTTACCGGTGGCCCGCGCCCCGTCCGGTTCCGGTGGCGTAAATTACCGACGAGTTGGCAAACAGGGAAAGGCAATGATGCGCGAGTTCGAAGCCCCGGCTTCCTACACCATCCCCGAGGACGCGAACAATTCGGACAACGTGTTCCGCTACGCGAAAGAATCCCCCGCCGCGGTGATGTTCAACGTCCCCGACGGCACGGGCGGCTGGCGCGATGTCCGGGCCGCGGAGTTCGCGAAAGCGGTCACCGATGTGGCCAAGGGCCTCATCGCCTCGGGTGTCGAACTGGGCGACCGGGTCGCCATCATGGCCGCCACCCGCTACGAGTGGACCCTGCTCGATTTCGCCATCTGGGCGGCCGGCGGCTGCACCGTGGCGATCTACGACAGCTCCTCGGCCGAACAGGCGCGCTGGATCCTGCAGGATTCGGCCACCGCGCTGCTGGTCGTCGAGAACGACAAGCACCGCGGCGTCATCGACGAGATCGATCCGGCCGAACTGACCGCGCTGCGGGAAACCCTGCAGATCGACAAGGACGCGATCGACGAACTCGTCCGGCGCGGCGCCGAACTCGACGAGCAGGCCGTCCACGACCGGCGCGCCCAGGTGAACGCGGCCTCCCCGGCCACTCTCATCTACACCTCCGGCACCACCGGCCGGCCCAAGGGCGTCATGCTCAGCCACGCCAATCTCTGGGCCGAATCCCGTGCCGACCGGATCGCGCTGGCGTCGTTCCTGACCCCCGGCAAGAAAACGCTCATGTTCCTGCCGCTGGCGCACGTCTTCGCCCGCGCGGTGAGCCTGGCCGCCTTCGACGCCAAGGTCACCCTGGCGCATACCTCCGACTGGAGCACGCTGGTCCAGCAGTTCGCCGAGCACCGGCCCGATTTCGTGCTGTCGGTACCGCGCGTATTCGAGAAGGTGTTCAACGCCGCCAAACAGAAGGCTCACGACGAGGGCAAGGGCAAGATCTTCGACGCCGCCGCGGCCACCGCGATCGCCTACAGCGAGGCCCTGGGCGCCGGGAAACCCGGCCTGGTACTGCGGGCCAAGCACGCACTGTTCGACAAGCTCGTCTACGGCAAACTGCGGGCCGCCCTCGGCGGCAACTGTCAGGCCGCCGTCTCCGGCGGTGGCCCGCTGGGCGCCCGGCTCGGACACTTCTTCCGCGGTGTCGGCGTCACCATCTTCGAAGGCTACGGCCTCACCGAGACCACCGCCGCCGTCTCGGTCAACACCCCCGAACACATCCGGGTCGGGTCGGTCGGCCGTCCGCTCGAAGGCCACGCCGCCAAGATCGGGGAGGACGGCGAACTGCTGCTGCGCGGTCCCGTGGTGTTCGCGGGTTATTGGGGCAACGAGCAGGCGACCGCCGACGCGTTCGCCGACGGCTGGTTCCGGACCGGCGATCTGGGCGCCATCGACGCCGACGGTTTCATCACCATCACCGGCCGCAAGAAGGAAATCCTGGTCACCGCGGGCGGTAAGAACGTCTCCCCGGCGCCCATGGAGGACGAGCTGCGGGCGCATCCGCTGATCGGCCAGGTGATGGTGGTCGGGGACGGGAAACCGTTCATCGGCGCACTCATCACGCTGGACCCGGAGGCGCTGCCGGGCTGGAAGGAACGCAACGGCATCGCCGTCGAGGTGGAGATCGCCGAACTGGTCGAGAACCCGGCCCTGGTCGCCGAGGTGGAGGCCGCGGTCGCCGAGACCAACAAGAAGGTTTCCAAGGCCGAGCAGATCAAGAAGATCAATATCCTGACCTCGGACTGGACCCAGGAAACCGGCGAGCTGACGCCGAAGATGTCGCTCAAGCGGGCGGTCGTCATGAAGCAGTACGCCACCGAGGTGGACAAGATCTACGGCTGATCCCCGCAATGCGAACGGCCCGGTGAGCATATGCTCACCGGGCCGTTCGCGTTCGGTCCCGCGACGGGCTAACCGGTCAGCGAGTCCGCCTTGTCCAGATCCAGGGCGCTCCGGTCGGGCGCGTCACCGGCCTGGAAGCGGATGAACAGGACCGAGGCGACCACCCCGACCAGCAGCAGCGCAGCCGGCAGCAGGGTGGCCTGGCTCAATGCGGTACTGAATGCCTGCTTCACCGGCTCGGGCACCTGACCGGCACCCATCCCTTCCCCGGCGGGGGCGCCGCCCAGTCCCGCCGCGCTCATCCGCGCGGCGATCAGGGCACTGATCGCCGCGCTACCGAGCACCGACCCGACCTGACGGGTCGTGTTGTAGACGCCCGCGCCCGCGCCGGCCTGCGAGATCGGCAGATTGTGGGTGGCCGTGGTCGCCAGCGGCGCCCAGATACAGGCGTTCGAGGCGCCCGCCACCGCGCCCGCCACGACCATCCAGGTGATATTCGCGTGCGGATCCCGCATGACCAGAGCGAACCAGAAGACCGAGAGCGCGAACACCAAGAACCCGACGGTCGGAATGATCCGCGGATGCATCCGGTCGGACAGCCGGCCCACCACCGGCGCGGCGAACCCGGTGACCACGGCCATCGGCGCCAGCACCAGCGCCGACCGGGTCGGCGACATACCGTGGACGGCCTGCAGATAGAAGTAGATCGGCACCATCAGCGCGGTGACGGACGCACCCATACTGGCGATGGCCAGATTCGACAGCGAGAAATTGCGGTCCCGGAACAGCGGCAACGGCAACAGCGGCTCGCCCGAACCGCGGGCCTGGGTGACCACGAAGACGGCCAGCACCACGATCCCGGCCACGATCATCGCCCAGATCTTCGCCGACCAGTCGCTCGTATTGCCCTCCTGGATACCGAAGACCAGCAGGAACATGCCCACCGCGCTCAGCACCACGCCGACCAGGTCGAACTTGTGCTCATGCGTCGGCAGCGCCGGCACCAGCCAGACGGCGAGCGCGAAGGCCACCACCCCGACCGGCACGTTGACGATGAAGATCCATTCCCAGCCGAGACCGTCGACCAGCACCCCACCCAGGATCGGGCCCACCAGCGTCGCCAGCCCGGCGACCGCGCCCCACATACCCATGGCGGCGCCCCGCCGGTCCGGTGGGAAGGTCCGGGTGATCACCGCCATCGTCTGCGGGGTCATCAATGCCGCGCCCAGGCCCTGCACGGCCCGCGCGGCGATCAGGGTCTCGATATCACCGGCCAGCCCGCACGCCAGCGAGGACAGCGTGAATACCGCGAGCCCGAACAGGTAGATGTTCTTGGGCCCGAACCGGTCGCCCAGCCGCCCGGTGATCAACAGCGGCACGGCGTAGGTGAGCAGATAGGCGCTCGTCACCCAGATGACCTGCGCGATATCGGCGTGCAGATCGGCCATGATCGCCGGATTCGCGACAGCCACGATGGTGACATCGAGCAGGATCATGAAGAATCCGACGACCAGCGCACCTAATGCGAGCCACGGATTGCGTTGAGTGGGCATAGCTTCCGTTCCTGTCGAGCGGCGCCCGATGCGCCGTTTCGTGGATCTGTCGCGATGCGCCGCACGGGCGCACCACCTGGGACTACCGGCCCACCGTACGGACGGGGCACGACAGCCGCGGCCTGCTCATGCCGTGGTCACTCCGAACTCCAGGTACGACGCCGGGCGCCGCGCCAACATTCCGGGCATATCGGACCGATCCTAGTCCTGCTCAGAGACCGTGCGCGTCCAGCCAGGTGCGGGCCAGTTCCCCCGGGTCCGCGGACTCGTCCCGCACCCGCAGCACCAGGGCCGCGAGCTCATCGGTGGTGAGTTCACCGGCCACGTAATTCAACTTCTCCAGCTGCCGATCGTCCAACGCCCCCTTGCGCACCAGCGCGAGCGGGTTCTCCGGTCTGATCGCGTCCGCCGGGTCGGCGAGCACCTTCAGCCCCTCGGTACCGCCCGGCAGGAATTCGGCCGGACCGGCCAGCACCGCGGCCTGGACCCGGCCCTCCAGCAACGCACGCCGCAGTTCCTCGGGCTCGGGAAATACCTCGGTCGAGGCGAATGCGCAGTCCGTGATCTTCCCGGCGACCTCCGGTAGCTCGAACAATCCCGGAACCGCGGCGACACCGGCGACCATCGATGGACACTGCCCACCCAGCTGCTCCACCGAATCGATCCCACGCTGCTCGGCGACGGCGGTGGTGACCAGCACCCGCGGTTCGAAATCCGCGCCGTCGGCCACATCGGAGGTGATCGTGCCCTGCGGCAACGACCCGTTCAGTTCCTCCGTGACCTTCTCGGTGGTGGTCGCCTCGGCCCCGGTATTCAACTCCGCCAGCAGAGCGCCGTTGTGGTCACCGGCCACCGCCACGGTCCCCGCGTCCAACGCCGCGAACACCTCCGCGCGATCATCCAACCCCGGCTCCACCCGCACCGCGGCCCCGGTCCGCGCCAGCGCCTGCGCGTAGATCTCCGCCAGCACCCGTGACTCGGCTGCCCCCTGCGCCCCCACCACCAGCGGCTCGGTCTCTTTCCCACCACATGAGACGGTCAGCACGGCGAGAACAGGCACCAGCACCCGAGCAACGACACGCGTCGACGCGGCCAGCAGCATTGCGCGAGACACCTCTTCCGTAACCAGCCCGCCGCACCCGAACCGGGCACCCGACAACTCTCAGAAATCTACAGG
The DNA here is from genome assembly GCF_000720425.1 of Nocardia rhamnosiphila NBRC 108938. Classification (GTDB taxonomy): domain Bacteria; phylum Actinomycetota; class Actinomycetes; order Mycobacteriales; family Mycobacteriaceae; genus Nocardia; species Nocardia rhamnosiphila. The sequence goes on from NZ_JOAJ01000004.1 coordinate 12,433, forward strand.
GTCCCCGCTGGCGGATGACCGGGGCGCAGCGGAAGCGCCTGGGGCTTCAGGGGATGGGCACGAACCGGACCCGGACACGACTACACGCTCACGGGTTCGAACGTGACCGGGCCGCAGAGGTGGGAGATGCGCGCCCGCTCGCGAAGGTCCTGTGTTTATTGGCGCGCCTTCGGCGCGCGGGGTCGACGCCGAAGGCGGCGCCAAAGAACACCGCAAAAACTACAGCACCCGGCCCAGGGTGGCGGCCGAGTGCTGTAGTTGCGGTTACCGCCCGGGTAAGGCGGAACGATCTATCAGGCGACGCCCTCCGCGCGGGCGGCGGCGGCGACCGCGTCGGCCACCGCGGGGGCGACGCGCGGGTCGAGCGGGCTGGGCACGATCTTGTCGACGGCGAGTTCGTCGGCGACGACGCCGAGGATGGCGTTGGCGGCCGCGATCTTCATACCTTCGGTGATGCGCCGGGCGCCCGCGTCGAGCGCGCCCTTGAACACGCCGGGGAAGGCGAGCACATTGTTGATCTGGTTCGGGAAGTCGCTGCGGCCGGTGGCGACGATGGCGGCGTATTTGCTGGCCACATCGGGGTGGATTTCCGGGTCCGGGTTGGACATGGCGAACACGATCGACTCCGGGGCCATCGAGGCGATGAGCTCTTCGGCGATGGTGCCCGCGGACAGGCCGAGGAACACGTCGGCGCCGGCGAGGGCGTCGGCGGCGGTGCCGGTGAGGCCGCGCGGGTTGGTGCGCTGGGCCAGGTCGGCCTTGACCGCGTTGAGGTCACCGCGGTCGCGGCTGACGATGCCCTTGGAGTCGAGCACGGTCACATCGGCGACACCCGCGGCGAGCAGGATGTTGGTGCAGGCGACCCCGGCGGCACCGGCGCCCGACACGACCACTTTGAGGCCGGAGGTGGCACGGCCCTGCACGGCGGCGGCCCCGTTGAGGGCGGCCAGCACCACGATGGCGGTGCCGTGCTGGTCGTCGTGCATGACGGGGCAGTCGAGGGCTTCCACGACCCGCTTCTCGATTTCGAAGCAGCGGGGGGCGGAGATGTCCTCCAGGTTCACGGCGCCGAAGCTGGGGCGCAGGCGGATCAGGGTTTCGACGATCTCGTCGACGTCCTTGGTGTCCAGCACGATCGGGATGGAGTCGAGTCCGGCGAACTTCTTGAACAGCGCCGACTTGCCCTCCATGACCGGGAGGGAGGCGCGCGGGCCGATATCGCCGAGGCCCAGCACCGCCGACCCGTCGCTGACCACGACCACCAGGCGGTCGGTCCAGGTGTAGCGCTTCGCCAGGCTCTCGTCCTCGGCGATGGCGCGGCTCACCTGTGCCACCCCGGGGGTGTAGGCGATCGATAGGTCGCGCTGGGTGGCCAGCGGCGAGCTGAGCTCGACCGAGAGCTTGCCGCCGAGGTGACCCGCGAAGATCTCCTCGTGAGTGATCGCCGAGAGATCTTGGACCTCTTCTTTGCTGGCGGTGGCGTTCGGTGCGTCAGTCACAGAGGACACGATTTCACTCCTGCTGGTTGCGGTCGTAACCGGTGGACGGTTACCGCCGGGTATTTGGTGTTATCTGCGTCATATCGTTCATCGGCGGCGCGACCAGGATGTTTCCTGGCGCAACCGGTACCCGGAGGACCCGGGAGCCCGGACACGGGGCAATAGATGATGGCGCTGATTTCGGGCAGCTACTGTCCGGGTGGATTTCGGACGGGTTGGTCCGAATGAACTCGACCGGTGCCCGTTTCCCGTCGCGACGGTGCGTCGCGGAGCGGCGGGCGCCTGATATCCCCGACCCGGCGGTGGCAACGATCGGGAATCCGCAACATTCTGCCAGGTCCCGGATCGTTCGCCAAACCGGGCCCGGCGGATTGCGCGTTTCGGACACCACGGGGCCAGCGTAGGCCGCGAGCATTACCTTCCCGTGAGCGGAAACTCGCGAACGGCGCCGCGGTCCGGTGAGACACCTCAAAGGTTCCGGGAAGCCGGGTGAACCCGGCGACCGGAACGTACTGCGCCGCCGGTCAGCCCCACCACTGGGTCCACAGCAGAATCGCGCCGGAACCCAGCACCACCACCGCCGCGCCGAGGCTCGCCGCGCCCCGCACCCGATCCGAATACACCTGTGCCACAACGGCTATCACGGCAACAGCGATATGCCAGGCCACCGATTCGGCGCCGGGCCCGGGAAATCCACGGCGCTCGCCCATGATCTCCGCCCCGACGACGACCAGTGCCAGCAGCACCAGCCCGGCCGCCGCCACACCGCTGATGCCGCGCACTACTCTCATGCGGCCAGTACCGGTACGCCGGTGGCCCGGCCGGCCAGTTTCTCGAACTGCGCCGGGTCGGTGGTGCATTCGCCCAGGCCGATGGTCTTGTTGGCGCCGTGGTAGTCCGAGGAGCCGGTCGCCAGCAGTCCGCATTCACCGGCCAGTTCCCGCAGTACCGCCCGGTCCCGGGGGCTGTGGTCGGGATGATCGACCTCCAGGCCGCCCAGTCCGTGCGGCGCCAGGTCGCGCACCTCCTGCAGGTCCAGCAGCCGGCCCCGGCTGCGGGCCCGCCCGTGGGCCAGCACGCTCACGCCCCCGGCGCCGGCGATCATCGCCACCGCCCGGCGCAGCGGGGTATCGGCCTTCTCCACGTAATAGGGGCCGTCCGAGGCGAGCAGATCGGCGAAGGCGGCATTCACCGAGGGCACCACACCCGCTTCGACGAGGGCGCGGGCCAGGTGGGGGCGGCCCGCGGCGGGGCCGGCGGCGGCCAGCACCGCGTCCGGGTCGATCGGAAGCCCGTCGGCGGCCATCTGTTCGGCCATGGCGCGTAGTCGCTCGACCCGTTCGGCACGCAGCCGTTCCCGTTCGGTCGCGAAACCGCTGTCGGCGGGGTCGAACAGGTAGGCCAGCAGATGCACCGACACGGGGTAGCCGTCGACACCGCGGCCCACGCACGACATCTCCATGCCCCGGATCAAGGTCAGCCCGGCCGGGCGGGCGGCCTCGGCCTCGGCCCAGCCCGCAGTGGTGTCGTGATCGGTGATCGCGACGACGTCCAGCCCGGCATCGGCCGCTTTGCGCACCAGTTCGGCCGGGCTGTCGGTGCCGTCGGAGGCGGTGGAGTGGGTATGCAGATCGATGCGCACCCGTCCAGTCTTCCAGTGCTCGTCCGGGGCGCTGCCGGTGCGGGGCGGCAAGCGCGGGCGTGGCGGCGTTTCCGGGACGCGGTGACCGGAGCTTTCCGTGGAGGTCCCGGCTGTGGTTGCCGCGACGTAGCATCGACGCGTGCCTTCGATTCCGCTGCCGTTCCATGGTCCGGGGCGGACGCGGCGTTCCACCGCGGTACCGCATATCCGAGTACCCACCGCGCGTGCGGTCGTCGACTGCGCGGTCTATGTGGACGGCAGCCGGCTCCCGGGCCGCTACACCCACGAGAAGGCGCTCGCCGCCGCCCGGGAACGCGGCGGTTTCGTCTGGCTGGGTCTGCACGACCCCGACGCCGAGCAGATGGGCGAGGTGGCCGAGACCTTCGGATTGCACGCCCTCGCCGTCGAGGATGCGGTCCAGGCCCATCAGCGGCCGAAACTGGAGCGTTACGACGACACCCTCGTGATGGTCATGCGCACCGTCGCCTACCGGGAACACGAACTGCACACGGTCAGCGAGATCGTCGAAACGGGCGAACTGCTGATCTTCACCGCACCCGATTTCGTCATCGCCGTCCGGCACGGCGAACATTCGCCGCTCGCGACCGTGCGCCGGGACCTGGAAGCCGACCCCGCCCGATTGCGATTGGGCACCGGCTCGGTGCTGCACGCCATCGCCGACCATGTGGTCGACTCCTATATAGACGTCGTGCAGGCGGTGGAATTCGATATCGACGCGATGGAAGAAGAGGTGTTCACCCCGCGCACCAGGATCACCGTAGAGGCGATCTACCAGCTCAAACGCGAAGTGGTGGAACTACGGCGCGCGGTCAATCCGCTGGCGCTGCCGCTACAACTGCTGGTGCACAAGGAGGAGCTGCCGATCGACCCGGAGATCCGGCGCTATCTGCGCGATGTCGCCGACCACCACACCGGCGTCGCCGAACGCATCACCGATTTCGACGATTCGCTCAGCGCTCTCATCAGCGCCGCGCTGACCAAGATCACCGTCCAGCAGAACACCGATATGCGCAAGATCTCGGCGTGGGTCGCCATCGCCGCGGTGCCGACAATGATCGCCGGTATCTACGGAATGAACTTCGAGCACATGCCGGAACTGCGGATCAGCTGGGGTTATCCGGTGGTGCTGGTGGTCATCCTCGGCATCTGCCTGACGCTGCTCGCGCTCTTCCACCGCAACGACTGGCTCTGACCGGGCCCGGCCACCGCCGGACCCCGCACCGGACGCTACAGCGAAGCCGCGCCCCGGCCGGGGTCCAGCACATCGATCCCGGCCTCGGCCCAGGCATCCCGCAGCGCCTGCGCCCCGCGCACCCGCACCCAGGCCGCCTCGGTCGCCGTCACCGGCGTCACCGTGAAATACCGCACCGGCTCCGCCGGATCCGGTAACTCGATCTCCGGGATCTCCCCCGCGCCCAGCAGCACCGCCGTGAACGGCGCGTCCTGCCAGATCGGTTCGCCCAGATCCAGGAGCGCGTCCGCCTGCAGCACAACACCTTCGACCGCGGGCGCCGCCGCCAGCACCCCCAGCGTCCGGGCCACCCCCGCCCCGGCACCGGCCGCCGACCGCACCGTCAGCACCAGCTCCGCCCGCGGACCGCGCACCGGATCGGCGTGCAGATCCCCCGGATCGCCCATCGGATGCCGCGACCCACCGACCGTCAGATAGTGCGTCACACCGTCACCGGGGATGCGCAGGATCTCGATCGGCTCGAGGCCCAGGAAGGTCATCGAAGCCGTATCCACCGCGGCCGCGTCCACCCCGAAGAAATCCGCCACGGCCGTCCGGACGCGTTCGAACACGTCCATCCGCTAGATGGCCAGCTTCGCGAGCAGATCCCGGGCCTGTTCGGCCGTCTTCGGGTCACACAACACGTCGTAACGGCCCGCGACCAACTGCATGGTCGACGCGAAATCCCGCTGACCCCGGGTGGCCGCGTACGGGATGGTCGTCGAGATGACCCCGAAGATGATGCCGCCGACCAGGCCCACCACCAGCGGGCCGGCCATACCGTTGGTGGTGAACAGGCTCAGCAACAGACCCAGGAACAACCCGAGCCACGCACCCGAGACCACACCCCCGCCGATCACCTTGCCCCAGTTCAAGCGGTACAGCACCCGCTCGACCTGCATCAGGTCCACGCCGACGATGGTCACGTTCTGCACGGGGAACTGATTGTCCGCCAGATGATCCACCGCACGCTGCGCCTCGGCATAGGTCGGATACGAACCGACCGGCCACCCGGAAGGGGGCGTGGGCAGACCCTGCCTACCGCGATTCGAGCCTCCAAGAGGGTTCGTCATAAGTCCATTCTGTCTTATTTGGCGCCGCCTGCGGCGGCGCGGGGTTGAGGCCCCCTTGGTCTCGTCGTTTCGGCCTCGAGACTCGAGCCTTCGGCTCATGCGCTTTCGAGGCCGAAACGACGAGACGGGCCTCAACCCTTCGAGGTGTCTCGCAAAACTCGACACATGCGGGTTACGTCGGCATTCGATGGCCAGGATCGAATGCCGACTCGGCCACTCGGCCGACCTGGTGTCTGATCGCCTTCACGAATGGCAGCGCCCTCTCGGTGCCGAGTCTTACGAGGCCCTGAAAAGGTCGAGGCCCGCGCGCCGGAGGCGCGCAAATAAACACATCACCTTCACGAGCAGGCCCGCACACTCGCCTTCACGAGCGAGCCCGCACCTTACAAACGAGCATTCCCAGCAACAAAGCCGCCAACCGGTAGGCCTGGGTGCTCACCGAGACGCGGGCCGGCCGGCGCGGGGTTGACAGCATCGTGCGCCGGGTACCGCGGACGATCCCTCGATCACCGCCATTCCGGTCGCGGCCGACCCTGGACCCGCCGGACGAACTCTTACTCCGGTGGTGTGAAGGTGGTCGTGCGTTTCATCCCCGCCGCCCGGCCCTTTTCCGCGATGACCACCGCCATTTTCGCGCTGGCCTCGTCGATCATCTCGTCGCCGAGCATCACCGCGCCGCGGGCGCCGCCGGCGGCGGAGGTGTGGTAGGCGTAGGCCTCCAGGATGAGTTCGGCGTGGTCGTAGTCCGCCTGCCGGGGGCTGAAGATCTCGTTGGCCGCGTCGACCTGGCTCGGGTGCAGTACCCATTTCCCGTCGAAGCCCAGGGCGGCGGTGCGGCCGGCGGCGCGCCGGAAGCCGTCGATATCGCGGATCTGCAGGTAGGGGCCATCGATGGCCTGCAGGCCGTGGGCGCGGGCGGTGAGCAGGATGGTCATCAGGATGTGGTGGTAGGCGTCGCCGGTGTCGTAGCCCTCGGGCTGTTCACCGACCACGAGGGTGCGCATATTGATGCTGGCCATGAAGTCGGCCGGGCCGAAGACCAGGGTCTGTACCCGGGGGCTGGCCGTGGCGATCTCGTCGATATTGCGCAGGCCGAGCGCGTTCTCGATCTGCGGTTCGATACCGATGCGGCCGGGTTCGAGTCCGTTGGCCCGTTCCAGCTGGCTCAACAGCAGATCCAGTGCGCGCACCTGACCGCCGTCGGTGACCTTGGGCAGCAGGATCGCGTCGAGTGCGGTACCGGCGCCGTCGACCACCGAGATCACATCCGCGTAGGTCCACTGCGTGGTCCAGTCGTTGACCCGTACCACTCGCAGCTGCCCACCCCAGCCGGAGTCGTTGAGGGCGGCCACGATATTCGCGCGGGCCGCGGCCTTGGCCTCGGGTGCGACCGCGTCTTCGAGGTCGAGAAAGACCTCGTCGACCGGTAGGCCCTTGGCTTTGGCGATCATCTTGGGATTGCTGCCCGGCACGGCGAGCACGGAACGGCGCGGCTTCATCAACTCTCCTGGGGGTCGGCCCGGTCCGGCCCCGGAACATCTAGCCTGACACCCATGGCAGCTACCAGGGTGTATATCGCCAGGCTGACCGGTCTGGCGGTGCTGGGGCCGGACGGCGAGTCTATCGGCCGTGTTCGCGACGTGGTGGTCGCCGTCCGGTACGACCGGCAAGAACCGCGTGTCCACGGCCTGGTGGTGGAGTTGCCGACCCGTCGCCGGATCTTCGTCCCGATGCTGCGCGTCACCGCCGTCGAACCCGGTTCGGTGAACTTGAACACCGGCAATGTGAGCCTGCGGCGTTTCGCGCAGCGTCCCGGTGAGGTGCTGGCCATGGCGCAGATCGTCGACTCGGCGGTACGCGTGGACGATCCCGATCTGCCCGATCTGGCGGGGGTCGATGTGTATGTGGTGGATCTGGGGATGACGCTCACCCGGACCCGGGACTGGCGGGTGTCGCGGGTGGCGGTGCGCGGGCACCGCAGGCTCGGGCGGCGGCGTACCGTGCACGTGGTCGACTGGGCTCGGGTGCAGGGTCTCACACCGTACGAACTGGGGCGGCCGGGTCAGGATGTGAGCACGCTGCTCGAGCAGTTCGAGGGTCAGCGGGCCGCCGATGTCGCGCATCTGTTGCGCGAACTGCCGGAGAAGCGGCGGCTGGAGGTCGCCGTGGCGCTCGACGACGAACGGCTCGCCGACGTGGTGCAGGAGTTGTCCGGCGACGATCAGCTGGAGCTGCTGGGCAAGCTCGAGATCGGGCGCGCGGCCGATGTCCTCGAGGCCATGGATCCCGACGACGCCGCCGACCTGCTGGGCGGGCTGCCGGAGAACGAGGCCGAATCGCTGCTGACACTGATGGATCCGGAGGAATCGGAACCGGTGCGCCGGCTGCTCGAGCACTCCCCGGATACCGCGGGCGGGCTCATGACGCCGGAACCGGTGGTCCTGACGCCGTCGACAACCGTCGCGGAGGCGCTGGCCCGGGTCCGGGACCCCGACCTGACGCCCGCGCTGGCCTCGCTGGTTTTCGTGGTGCGGCCGCCGACGGCGACGCCGACCGGGCGCTATCTGGGGTGCGTGCATCTGCAACAGTTGCTGCGGGAACCGCCCGCCCATCTGGTGGGCGGGCTCCTGGACACCGATCTGACCACCTTGCGCCCGGAGGCCCCGCTCACCGCGGTGGCCCGCTATTTCGCGAGCTACAACCTGGTGTGCGCGCCGGTGGTGGACGAGCAGAATCATCTGCTGGGCGCGGTGAGCGTGGACGATGTACTGGATCATCTGCTGCCGCGGGATTGGCGTGCGGACGAGCAACTGTTCGAGGGTGTACGGCATTGACGGACAAGAGCACCGCGAGCCGGGCGGCGGCGGCCGCCCGGCAGCGGCTGGAGACACCGGTGGAATCCCGGTTCCGATTCGATTGGGACGCCGAGGCGTTGGCGCGCGGCAGCGAACGCATCGCCCGGTTCCTGGGCACCGGACGCTATCTCGCGTTGCAGACGGTGGTGGTGATCGTCTGGATCGCGTTGAACATCTTCTTCCTCGCGCTGCGCTGGGACCCCTATCCCTTCATCCTGTTGAATCTGGCCTTCTCCACCCAGGCCGCCTACGCCGCGCCGCTGATCCTGCTGGCGCAGAACCGGCAGGACAACCGCGACCGGGTATCGCTGGAGGAGGACCGGTTACGGGCGGCGCAGACCAAGGCCGACACGGAGTTCCTGGCGCGCGAACTGGCCGCTCTGCGGCTGGCGGTGGGCGAGGTGGCCACCCGCGACTATCTGAGGCGGGAACTGGACGAGATCCGCGACGCACTCGATCGCATCGAGTCGGCGGCGGGAGTGGGGCCGACGCGCCCGGAAAAATCTGCCAAGCCGAAACGCAAGAAAACCTCCGGTCACAGGCCGGTTACGGGCTCTGTTTCATCGCCTGTCGCGGACGAATGACCGGAAATCCGCAATATGCTCCTGACCGGTAGGTAACCTGGATCACGTTGTCCCGAGCACGCCGTCCGGGAATGTCCGGGACGGTTGCTCACCTGTGACATAGAGGAATGGTGGAGCCGAATGCGGATACCTACCCCTGTGGCAATGTCGGCTCTGGTCATGGCGGGCCTGGTAGCGAGCGGTTCGGCCGCCCACACCACCTTCTCGTCGACTCCCCCGGAGGCTCCCGGGGCTCGGCTCGCCGCCGATACCGATCGTCTCGAAGACCCGGACGTGACCACCGACGCGCCACTGACCCAGACACTCGGAATGCTACCGGTCGAGCGCTCGACACCCCGGAAACTTCGCGCGCTCAGCCCCTCCCCCGCCGACGGTATCCCACCCTTCGGTGGCATCGTCCCGCTGCAGACCATCAACCTGCCCCAGGGTGGCGGCGCGCTCGGTATTCCGGAGATCGTGCTCGCGGCCTATCGCAATGCCGAACTGGCCCTGCAGTCCTCGACACCGGGCTGCGGTGTCACCTGGAATCTGCTGGCCGGGATCGGCCGGATCGAATCCGGCCATGCGAGCAACGGCCGCACGGACGCCGCCGGTACCACCAACCCGCCCATTTTCGGTCCGGCACTGGACGGCTCGTTGCCCGGTAACGAAGTCATCCGCGCGGCCGACGGCGGATACGTCCGGGCGCTGGGACCCATGCAGTTCCTGCCGAGCACCTGGTCACGCTACGCCGCGGACGGCAACGCCGACGGGCGCGCCGATCCGCACAATGTCTTCGACGCCGCCCTCGGCGCCGGGAAGTACCTGTGCTCGGGTGGCCTGAATCTGCGTGACCCGCAGCAGGAATTGCGGGCGGTGCTGCGCTACAACAACTCCATGTCGTATGCGGCCAATGTGCTGAGCTGGTCGGCGGCCTACCGGACCGGCGGCCGGCCGGCCCCGGTCACCGTCTCGCCCGATCTGGTCCCGCCGGGCAGTATTCCGACCGAATTCCCGCCCGGCCCAACCGATCTGCTGGCCGCGCAGACCGAGAACCAGGTCCCGCCGCCCCCGCCCTCGCTACCGGCGCAGACGCCGCGGCCCGCGCCCATGATCCGGATCCCGGGCCTGCCGCCGATTCCCTGCGGGCTGCTGTGCCCGCCCGCTCCGGGCGCCCCGAAGGTCGGCGAGGCGCTGCCCGATCCGGCTCCGGTCGTCCCGGACGGGCCCGCGGGCCGTACCGGTCCGGCAGCTCCGGCCCCCGCGCCCGGGGACCCGGCACCCGAGCCCGATGCCCCGTCCGCACCGGCACCGGACGAATCCGCACCGGCCGCACCGGCGCCCGCCGAGAACCAGAACCCACCCGCTCCCGCACCTGCACCTGCACCGCCGGCGCCGCCGTCGATCACGCTCCCCGGCGGGATCGTCATCCCGTTGCCGGTCGGGCTCGCCCCGGCTCCCGTGGTGGCTCCGCCCACGCCGGCGGACACCACCCCGGCGGCACCCGAACCCGCGGCTCCGGCGGCACCGCCGACGCCCGTTCCTCCCGCCTGAGCAGGCGGTTCCACCGGACGCGCGGCAGCCGCACCCACGCCGGTACAGCGGGCCCGGGCACCGGCCGGGCCCGGCTGCCGCCGCGCCCGGCCGGGCGGGCGCTAACCGAGTTCCGAAGCGGCGCCACCGCTTCCCATTCCCATCCGCGCGGAAATAATGGTCACGGAGGAGTAACAAACAGATCTCGGATGCGGTATTGTCGACACAACAGGTCACGGACCGGCAACGAACCACTCGTGACCGCAGGCTGTGCGTTGAGATGAAGGGCTTGAGTACGTGGGGCGTCACCGTAAACAGCAACCTGCCACCGTTTCCCGCAGCTCGGTGATCGCACTCACCGGGCTGGTTCCGGCCGGAGTCGTGGCCACCAATGCCGCCGCGGCAGTGGTCACCGATCCGACCGCGGCCTCGGTGGCCATGCAGATCTCGGCACTCGGCGCCGCGCCCGCGCAGGCGGCGGCCCCCGCCTCCGTCGACCCCACCGCGATGCACGCCATGGCCAAGCAGTCGCCCGAGGCGCGCGTCGAGGTGAAATCGGTCGCGCTGGATCCGAACCGCCCCCGCAACGATCTCCCCGTGGCCGCCTCGGGCATCCCCGGGATCGCCGAGGCCGCCTATATCGGCGCCGCGCAGATCCTGGCCGACGAGAATCCCGACTGCAATATGCCGTGGACCATGCTGGCCGGTATCGGCCGGGTCGAGTCCACCCATATGAACAACGGCCGGGCCGATGCCGACGGTAATGCCCTCGCCCCGGTGTTCGGTCCCGTGCTGGACGGCAGTCTGTCGGGTAACAATGTCATCCACGATTCCGACGGCGGCGCACTCGACGGCTTCGGCGGCTACGACCGCGCCGTCGGCCCCATGCAGTTCCTGCCGGAGACCTGGACCAGTTTCGCCGCCGACGGCAACCGCGACGGCATCTCCGATCCGCAGAACTACTACGACGCCACCCTGACCGCCGGCAAGTACCTGTGCTCCGGCGGTCTGGACATGAGCGATCCCGCCCAGCAGACCAGGGCGATCCTGCGCTACAACAACTCGATGGCCTACGTCGCGAACGTGATGGCCTGGGAGCAGTCGTACCAGACGGGTATCGCACCGCGGCCCGCGGAACTCCCCAAGATCTGACCGCACTACCATCGGCAGCATGCCAGTGGTAACGGAAGCGGAGGTGCGGGGCGCCCTCGCGAAGGTCGATGACCCGGAGATCCGGAAACCGATCACCGAACTGGGCATGGTGAAGAGCATCCGGATCGAACCGGACGGCAATGTGCATGTCGAGGTCTACCTGACCACCGCCGGCTGCCCGTTGCGCACCGAGATCACCCAGCGGGTCAGTACCGCGGTCGCCGACGTCCCGGGCGTGGGCGCGGTCTCGGTCGATCTCGATGTGATGAGCGACGAGCAGCGCACCGAACTGCGCAAACAATTGCGCGGTGACTCCGCCGAGCCGGTCATCCCCTTCGCCCAGCCCGGTTCGCTGACCCGCGTGTACGCGGTGGCCTCCGGAAAGGGCGGCGTCGGTAAATCCAGTGTGACGGTCAACCTGGCGGCGGCGCTCGCCGACCGCGGCCTGTCCGTCGGGGTCCTCGACGCCGATATCTACGGCCATTCCATCCCGCGCATGCTCGGGACCGACGCCCGGCCGACCCAGGTCGAGCGGATGATCATGCCGCCGGTGGCGCACGACGTGAAGATGATCTCGATCGCGCAGTTCACCAAGGGCAACACCCCGGTGGTGTGGCGCGGCCCCATGCTGCACCGGGCCCTGCAGCAGTTCCTCGCGGATGTGTTCTGGGGTGATCTGGACGTCCTGCTGCTGGATCTGCCGCCCGGCACCGGTGATGTGGCGATCTCCATCGCCCAGCTGATCCCGAACGCCGAGATCCTGGTCGTCACCACCCCGCAGATCGCGGCCGCCGAGGTCGCCGAGCGCGCCGGCGCCATCGCATTGCAGACCCGGCAGCGGATCGCCGGCGTGGTGGAGAACATGTCGTGGCTGGATCTGCCCGACGGCACCCGGATGGATTTGTACGGGTCCGGCGGCGGTCAGGCGGTGGCCGACCGTCTCACCCGGGCGGTGGGCGCTGAGGTGCCGCTGCTGGGTCAGATCCCGATCGAGCAGGCGCTGCGGGAAGCCGGTGACGAGGGCACGCCCATCGTGCTGAAGGATCCGGAGAGCCCGTCGGCCGTGGCCCTGCGCGCGGTGGCGGACAAGCTCGCCATCCGCCGGCGCGGCCTGGCCGGTATGTCGCTGGGTATCGACACCACCCGTCATCTCTGAGCGCACATAGACTCGATCCATGCTCACCCTGCTGCTGTACGTCGTGATCGTCGGTTTGGTGGCCGCAGTCCTGTTCCTCCTGGCCAGCGCCCTGTTCGGGCGGTCGGAGGAGCTGGGCCCGCTCCCCGAGGGCACTACGGCGACGGTGCTACCGGTGGAGGGCATCGACGGCGCGGATGTCCGGGCGCTGCGCTTCCAGCAGGTGGTCCGCGGGTACAAGGCCGGCGAGGTCGATTGGGCACTGGCCCGGCTGGCCGCCCGGATCGACGAGTTGCAGGGTCAACTCGCCGAGGCCCGCGCGGCCGGTGCCGCCGCGCAGCACGGTACGGACCAGCCGTGACCGCATCCGTGGCGACCGACACGCCGATCCGTTGCCCGTGGTCGGTGGAATCACAGCTCTACCGGGACTACCACGACCAGGAATGGGGCCGGCCGCTACACGGGGACGACGCCCTGTTCGAGCGGCTGTGCCTGGAGGCTTTTCAGTCCGGCCTGGCGTGGATCACGATTCTGCGCAAACGGCCCGCGTTCCGGGCGGCGTTCGCCGGATTCGCCATCGACCGGGTCGCGGAGTTCGGCGACACGGATCGTGAACGGCTGCTCGCCGATGCCGGCATTGTGCGCAATCGCGCGAAAATAGACGCGTGTATCGCCAACGCGAAAGTCGCGCGCGAACTCGATATCGGACTCGACGAATTGCTGTGGTCCTTCGCCCCGCCGTCGCGACCGCGTCCGCGCGCATTGCCCGATATTCCGGCGACGACGCCCGAATCCATCGCACTGGCAAAAGAATTGAAGCGGCGCGGTTTCCGTTTCGTCGGGCCCACCACCGCGTACGCGCTCATGCAGGCCACCGGTATGGTCGACGATCACTTGGCCGAATGCTGGGTCGATACCCGGCACACCGCGGTCGGCTGACCGATCACATTTGGACGTCGAGTGTCCGTCATCTCATGCGATAGGGAAGAATGGACCGAGTGCGGTCCGTCGTCTCAACCGACGGACCGCCCGGTTGGCGACAACCGGAGTTCCGAGCAAGTGCGCAGCATACAGCGCAGATCTGGAGGGAGCAGAGGATGGCGGCCATGAAGCCCCGTACCGGGGACGGTCCCCTCGAGGCAACCAAGGAAGGCCGTGGGATCGTCATGCGGGTCCCACTCGAGGGTGGCGGGCGTCTGGTCGTAGAACTCACGCCGGACGAAGCCGCGGCACTCGGTGACGAATTGAAGAGTGTCACCGGCTAGACAGGTAGCCGAACAATCGGCGCTCGCCGCGGTCGCCGAGGTACTGAGCTGCCCCGAATGCGACCGCGGCCTGTCGTCCGCGCCGGGCACACTGCGCTGCTCTCGCGGGCACAGTTTCGATATCGCCCGGCAGGGCTATATCAGCCTGCTCACCGGTGCCGCCACCAAACTGACCGGTGACACCGCCGCCATGCTCGACGCGCGGGCGGCCTTTCAGGGCACCGGAAATTTCGCGCCGATCGCCGACGCCGTCGCGGCGGCCACGGTGGCCGCGCACGATACCGGCGCCGGCGGATTCATTGCGGATATCGGTGCGGGTACCGGCTACTACCTGGCGCGGGTCCTCGAGTCGGTCCCGGCGGCCCGCGGGATCGCCTTGGATATCGCCAAACCGGCCGGCCGGCGGTGCGCCCGCGCCCATCCGCGCGCGGCCGCGGTCGTGGCCGACGCCTGGCGGGGCCTGCCGATCCGCGAACAGACGCTCACCACCGCGCTGTCGGTGTTCGCACCGCGCAATCCGGACGCCGTGGCCCGGGCCCTCGGTCCCGGCGGCCGCTATATCGTCGTCACGCCCACGGACCGGCATCTGGCCGAGCTCATCGAACCGGTCGGCATGGTCACCGTCGACCCCGCGAAGGACCGCCGCCTCGCCGCGGCCATGACCGGTCGTTTCACCCGGAGCGAACACCGCACGGTCGACTACGCGATGACCCTCTCCCGCGCCGATATCGCGAATCTGGTGGCGATGGGCCCCTCCGCGCACCACGCCGACGACGCGACGGCCCGGATCGCCCGCCTGCCCGAACCCTTCGAGGTCACCGCGTCGGTCACCGTGGGAACCTACGCCCCGGTCTGACCTCACCGGCCACTCGCCGCCGCGGTGAGAAGGGGGCAATAGTGCTGGCACAGAAAGCAATCCGCTCGCGACATCGGCCTGATCGCCGAGTAACACCGTCCTGATGTCCTTGTCCTATGCGGATACCGACATTCGGCAAACGAAAAGACACCGGCACCACCACCATCTACGAACAGATCGGCGGTCACGAAGCGCTCGAAGCGGTCGTCGCCGATTTCTACACCAGGGTCCTCGCCGACGCGGAACTGGCCGGTTTCTTCAGCGGGACGAACATGTCCCGGCTGCGGGGCAAACAGGTCGAATTCTTCGCGGCGGCGCTGGGCGGTCCTGAACCCTACTCGGGCGCGCCGATGAAACAGGTGCATCAGGGACGCGGGATCACCATGCACCATTTCACCCTGGTGGCCGGTCACCTGACCGATTCACTGACGGCAGCCGGCGTCGGCGAGGAGACCGTCGCCCAGATCATCGCGGCCATCGCCCCACTGGCCGATGACATCACCTCCGGGTCCTCCTCGGCCTGACGGCCGGCGAGGGCTCAGCGTTTACAGACGGTGTGGTACACGGCCAGGGTCTGCTCGGCGATCCGGTACCAGTCGAATTCGGCCCGGGCGCGGCGACGGCCGGCCGCGCCCAGTTCGGCCGCGCGCGCCCGGTCCAGCGCCAGCTCGTTGATCGCCGCCGCCAGCGCGCGCTCGTAGGCGCCGGTCGCCCCCGCCTCGAAATGCACCAGCCGGCCGGTCCGCCCGTCCGCGACCACCTCGGGAATTCCGCCCACATTCGAGGCGATCACTGCGGTCGAACAGGCCATGGCCTCCAGGTTCACGATCCCCAGTGGTTCGTAGACCGAGGGGCAGACGAACACTGTGGCCGCCGCCAGCAGCTGCCGGATCTGTTCGGTGGGCAGCATCTCCCGGACCCAGAACACATTGCCCCGGCGGCGGTGCAACCCGGACACGGCATTCGCGACCTCGGCCTCCAGTTCCGGCGTGTCCGGCGCGCCCGCACACAGGACCAGCTGGATCTCCGGATCGATCTCGCGCGCCGCGCCCAGCAGATGGCCGACGCCTTTCTGCCGGGTTATCCGTCCGACGAACACCGCCAGCGGCCGGTCCGCCCGCACACCGAGTTCGTCGAGGATTCGGCGGCTACCGGGCTCCGGCGGGCCGGGATGCCAGACGCCGGCGTCGATCCCGTTGCGCACGACGTGCACCCGGGTGGGATCCAGCGCGGGATAGGCGTCGAGTACGTCGCGGCGCATCCAGTCGCTCACCGCGATCACCGCGTCGGCGTGTTCGAGCGCATTGCGTTCCGACCAGGACGAGAGCCGGTATCCACCGCCCAGTTGTTCGGCTTTCCACGGTCGCCGCGGTTCCAGCGAATGGGTGGTGACCACGTGCGGGATCCCATAGAGGGTGGCGGCCAGATGCCCCGCCAGGCCCGAATACCAGGTGTGCGAATGGACCACGTCGGCCGCGCCGACCGCGCCGGCCATCCGTAACTGTGCCGACATCATCCGGAGGGCGGGGTTGGCGCCGTCGAGGGCCGGATCGGGTCCGTGCACCTGTGCGGTGTCGCGCGGTACTCCCATGCAGTGCACGGTCACCGCGCTCATCCGCCGTAACCGGGCCGCCAGTTCGGTCACGTGGACGCCCGCGCCCCCGTAGACCTCGGGTGGAAACTCTCGGGTCAGCATGGCCACCCGTAGCTCGTCGGCCGCGGACAACTCGGCCGCGCCGCTGGAACCGGAACTCACGAATTCACGGTAGCCGCCGAGCGGTCGATGCCCGCCGACCACCTCGTTCGGTAGTTTGGCACTGTGAGGAGCCAGCCGCACGTCCTAGGAATCGTGCTCGCCGGTGGCGAGGGCAAGCGACTCTTTCCGTTGACCGCCGACCGGGCCAAGCCGGCCGTCCCCTTCGGCGGCGCCTACCGCCTCATCGACTTCGTGCTCAGCAATCTCGTCAATGCCGGTTTCCTCCGGATCTGTGTGCTCACCCAGTACAAATCGCATTCACTGGACCGGCATATCTCACAGACCTGGCGGCTGTCCGGTTTCGCCGGTGAATACATCACTCCGGTTCCGGCCCAGCAGCGGCTCGGGCCGCGCTGGTATACCGGCAGCGCCGACGCCATCATGCAATCGCTGAATCTCATCTACGACGAGGATCCCGATTACATCGTGGTCTTCGGCGCCGATCACGTCTACCGGATGGATCCCGAACAGATGGTGGCCCACCATATCGACTCGGGGGCCGGGGTCACGGTGGCCGGTATCCGGGTGCCGCGCAGCGAGGCGGGCGCATTCGGCTGTATCGATTCCGACGAATCCGGCCGCATAATCGGTTTCCTGGAGAAACCGGCGCATCCGCCCGGTATCCCCGACGACCCGAATTCGACCTTCGCCTCCATGGGCAACTATGTGTTCACCACCAAAGTGCTGGTGGATTCCATCAAGGCCGACGCCGAGGATTCCGATTCCGACCACGATATGGGTGGTGACATCATTCCCGGCCTGGTCTCGGCGAGCCAGGCGGCGGTCTACGATTTCGCCGACAACGAGGTGCCCGGCGCCACCGACCGCGACCGCGGCTACTGGCGCGACGTCGGCACCATCGACGCTTTCTACGAAGCCCATATGGACCTGGTGTCGGTGAACCCGGTGTTCAACCTCTACAACCGGCACTGGCCCATCCGGGGCGCCGCGGAGAATCTTCCGCCAGCGAAATTCGCGCAGGGCGGCCTGGCCCAGGAATCGATTGTCGGGGCGGGCAGCATCCTGTCCGCGGCGACCGTCCGTAATTCGGTGCTCAGCGCCAATGTGATGGTCGACGACGGAGCCACCGTCGAGGGCAGTGTGCTGATGCCCGGGGTACGGATCGGGCGGGGGGCGGTGGTCCGGCGCGCGATTCTGGACAAGAACGTCATGGTGTCCGAGGGCGAGATCATCGGCGTGGATTCCGAGCGCGACCGCTCCCGGTTCGCGATCAGCAACGGCGGTGTGGTGACCGTCGGCAAGGGCACCTGGGTCTGACCGATACGGAGGTGCCCCCTCCCGGTGGAAGGGGGCACCACACCGACGGCGACAGGTCAGCGGATGTCGCGTCCCCGCACCCCGGCGAGTCCGGCCGCGAGCAGCACCGCGGCGATCACCGTGACCGCGATAACCGGAGTCGCGGTGAACTCCGACCCCGGCACCTTGGGCGCGTGACTGAACGGTTCCAGATCGCGGAACCACTGCGGCGCGCCGGAGAACGAACCGAGCAGGAACACCGCGATCGCGGCGGTGAGCAGTCCCCAGGCCACCGGAGTCCAGCGCGGCACCAGCCCGAACAGCGCCAGGGTCAGCCCGGCGAAGAACCAGATCGCCGGAAGCTGGATCAGGGCCGCGGCCACCACACCGGGCAATTCCCCGCCGATATCGTCCTTGGCGAGACCGTAGGCCACGCCACCGAGCAACCCGGCGGTCAGCATGATCACCACGGGCCCGCCGAGCGCGAACACCAGATGGCTGCCGGCCCAGCGCAGCCGGCCGACGGCCCCGCTGAGTACCGATTCGGCCTGGTGGCCGTTCTCCTCGCCGAACAACCGCAGTGTCGCCGAGACGGCGTACGCCGCGCCCGCGACTCCGAGCATGGTGAAGGCGTAGGAGATGAACGAGTCCTCGATCGATTCGGAGCCGCCCATCCGGGTGATCAGATCGCGCAGCGTCTCGTTCTCGGCGAAGCTGTCCCCGATACCCGCCACCACGCTGCCGATCACCAGACCGTAGAGACCGACCCCGACCGTCCAGGCCAGCAGCGTGCCGCGTTGCAGCCGCACCGCCAGGCCGAACGGTCCGGCCAGGTCCGCACCCGCCGCCGGTTCCCCGAGCCGTTCCGCGATGAGACCCGCACCGACATCACGGCGGCGCAGCAGCGCGTAGGCGACGGTCATCAGCACCACCAGCAGGGCCAGGTGCAGCGCGAGCACCCACCAGCGATCACCGGCGTACGGTCGCACCTGCAATGACCAGCCCTGCGGGGACAACCAGGTCAGCGGGCTCACCGGGCCCGCCCCCGCCCGGGCGTCACCGATCGCTCGCAGGGTGAAGGTGACCGCGAGCACCGCGAACGCCAGTCCGCGGGCCAGCCGCGCGCCGGTGCAGACCTGCGCCGTCACTGCGGCCACGGCCGCGAAAACCATGCCGGATCCGGCCAGCGCGAGCCCGAAGGCCAGCGATCCGCTCGCCGGGACATCGGTCGCGGTCAGACTCACCGCGCCGAGCAGTCCGGTGAGCAGTGAGCCGCCCAGCGCCAGGACGAGCGCGGCCGTCAGGTTCGCGTAGCGACCGACCGAGGTGGAGGCAAGGATCTCACTGCGTCCCGTCTCCTCTTCGGCCCTGGTGTGCCGGATGACAGTGAGGATGGTGGCCACCGCGATCAGCGTGTGGAACATCCCGGCCTTCCAGATGCCCACCGCGCCGATCGAGGTGTTGTAGATCGGGCCGTACATCGCCAGTTGCGCCGGGCTGGCCAGGATGGTGGCCGCGAAGGAGGCGCGATCGGCCGCGGTGGGATACACCGATTCGATACTGGCCACATAGACCCCGCCCAACGGCAGGGACAGCAGCAGGATCCACAGCGGCGCCACGATCCGGTCGCGGCGCAGGTACAGCCGCAGCAGCCGGGTGGTCCCGGTGAATCCGGTGCGGCCGGGACTCGTAGGGAGCACGCTGTGCCGTGCCCCGGCGACGGCGGTCGTCATTTCCGCGCCTCTTCCAGCTCGCCGGCCTCGTGGCCGTTGATCGAGTAGTGCCGCATGAACAGCTCTTCCAGCGTCGGTGGGCGGCTGGTCAGGCTGCTGACGCCGGTATCGCCGAGGACGCGGATGAGCTCGGCCAGATGTTCACCGTCGACCTGGCAGCGCAGCGTGTGGTCGTCCATGCTCACATCGGCCACCCCGGGCATGGCCGCGATATCACCGGGATCGCCGGTGAGTTCGGCGGTGATGGAGGTACGGCTCAGATGCCGCATGGACGACAGCGTGCCGCTTTCCACCGTGCGCCCGGACCGGATGATGGTGACCCGCTCGCACAGTGCCTCCACCTCCGAGAGGATGTGACTGGACAGCAGCACGGTCGCCCCCCGCTCGGCCGCCTCGGCGACACATTCCCGGAACACCTGTTCCATCAGCGGGTCCAGGCCGGAGGTGGGTTCGTCCAGCAGCAGCAGCCGGGCGTGCGAGGAGAAAGCCGAGACCAGCGCGACCTTCTGGCGGTTGCCCTTGGAGTAGGTGCGTGCCTTCTTCCGGGGATCGAGTTCGTAGCGTTCGATCAGTTCGGCCCGGCGCGCGATGTCGAGCCCACCGCGCATCGAGGCCAGCAGGTCGATGGTCTCGCCCCCGCTCAGCGACGGCCACAGGGTCACATCACCCGGCACGTACGCGATCTCGCGGTGTAGTGCCACCGCGTCCGCCCAGGGGTCGCGCCCCAGCATCCGCACCTCACCGGAGGTGCGCGCCAATAGCCCGAGCAGCACCCGGATGGTGGTGGACTTACCGGCTCCGTTGGGGCCCAGGAATCCGTGGACCTCGCCCTCGGACACTTCCAGGTCCAGTCCGTCCAGTGCCCGGACCTGACCGAAGTGTTTGTGCAGATCCCGGATCCGAATTGCCGAAATCATCGTGTCTCCTCGTGGGACAGAGATAGAGCGTTGATGGAGAGGGTTCGCAGGCGCGGCGGATCGGACGCCGCGCCGGCTCAGTGCGCGTCGCCGGCGGTTCGTGCCGGCGTCGGCGTTTCTGGTGGGTGCGCGGCGGCCGCCTCCGCTCCGGCGTCCGGCGCGGGTACGCGGCCGGTGGTCGGTGCGTCCGGCGTCGGCGGTGCACCCTGTCCGGCCCGGGCCGCGGCGTCGGCCAGGACGGTATCGAGCATGGTGGAGTCGGGTAGCAACCCTTCGGTGAAGATCTCCAGAGCGGGCAACATCATCTGGTCGCTGTACTCCCGCAACGCCTGCCGGTAGTCGACCGCCCCCGAGGCTCCGGCACGCAGCTGGATGAACAGCAGCATGCCGCCGCCGTTGACGCTCGCCAGATAGCGCGACATCGCTTTCAGGTCCCGCGGCCTCCGCACGGCGCCGGAGGCGATCCCGGCTTCCAGATACTGCTCGACGTCCTCGACCATGTGCTCGAACATCGATACCGCCAGATCGCCACCGGCCTGGAAGCTGCGCATCACGTAGGCGATGATCGGCGCGAACTCCTCGATCTCGGCCAGCTGCTGGAGCAGATTCCCCGACGACGGCCGGTTCATGTAGCTCATCTTCGATTCGCGGATCACCGCGCGCACATGATCGTCGCATTCGCGCCGCAACCCGTCCTTGGACCCGAAATGATGGTTGACCAGGCCCGGCGACACACCCGCGGCCGCCGCGATCGCACGTACACCGACTCCGAAGCCCTCTTCGCCGAACAGCACGAGGGCGGCGTCCCGAATCCGGGCCCGCGTATTCAGATCATCGCTTGAACGCATGTTCAATACATTAAACACACGTTCAATGACGGCGCAAGAGGGGATGCCGTAGAGATTCCGTAAAGACGCCCGGCCCGGGCGTGCCACCTGGTGCAGAAGAACACAAATACACAGCTCACAGCCGTGCGCCGGCGCGCCGGATCCGGCCTTCCCCCTCGAGCGTCGGTGGATAGGCCCCTGCCCGAAGCAGGGGCCTATCCACCGGACCGGCGCAGCAACCTGTCGCCCCCGGAACGCGACCCCGACCACGGTTTCCGCCCCCGTGCGGCAACGTCGCAGCAATACCACCCTGCACAGGCGTCGGCCACCGCATCGAAACCGGGTCGCCACCACCAGTGGCATCCGGCAACCCGCGCGTCGGCACCGCACCGGATTCCGTGCAGCCGGACGTGATCTTCGGCGGGCCGTCGATACAGGGCGGAACAGACGACCGGACGAGTACGGCCGGCGGCACCGGCAATCACGCCGGCCGGGACCGCGCCGAGGCCTGCCCCGACGACCTCGGCGAAGTCCCCTTCGGGGCCCGGTCGAGCGCAACACCGGCGACGACCGCTGCACTCCGGCCCTCAGGCCTGCCGCGCCCGCCGCGTCTGATCACCGCCCCGGGGCGGCCGGGAGTCCGATGGCGACGAGGTCAGGGCGCGCGGGCAGCCGAACCGGCCGCGGGGCTAGCCCTTGGACGCGCAGAGCAACCCGTCACCGAGCGGAATGAGCACGCTGGTCAGACCCGGGTTCTCGGCCACGTACCGGGTCGCCGAACGTACCGCCTGGGTCGCCGCGTCGCGATTCGCCGGATCCGGTACCCGGCCCCCGAGCAGCGCATTGTGCAGCAGTACCGCCCCGCCGGCCCGCAGCAGCCGCACCGCCTCGGCAATGTATTGCGGATGCTCGATCGGCGAGGCATCGAGGAACACCAGGTCGTAGGCGCCGTCGGCCAGCCGCGGCAGCACGTCCAGCGCACGCCCGTTGATCAGCCGCGTCCGGGCGAGCGGGATATCGGCGGCACGGAACGACTCCTTGGCCGCCCGCTGATGTTCGGGTTCGGAATCGATGGTGGTGAGCGTGCCGTCCTCGCGCATACCGTCGAGCAGCCACAATCCACTGACCCCGGCACCGGTACCCACCTCGACCACCGCCCGCGCGTCCAGCAGCTGCGCGTACATGCTCAGCAGCGCGCCGACCGACGGCGGTACCGGAGCCACGCCCAGCTCGGTGGCCCGTTCGCGGGCGCTGACGAGTACCTCGTCCTCGACGACGGATTCCTCCACGTAGGCGAGATTGAGCTCCAGGTTCGATGCCACGCCCAAGAGGCTATGCCAAACGCGGCGATGCCGGTCGCAACATTCTCAGGTGTCCCTCAGGATCCCCATAACCGCCCCACACCGGGAGACGGAAGAGTGTGGGCTACGCAAGACCAGCCGACCGAGCGCGGCGGACGGGAACAACGGAGTACCGATCCACCGTTGTACCCGATGAACGACGGCCCGAACAACGGGCCGCGTATTCGAGCCTACGCCTCGGTCCCGATCAGGAGGTTGTCACCATCCACATGGTCGATGCGGCACGCGAGTCCGCCACCTTGCCCGAACTGTCCCGGGCCGACCGTTCGGCGACCCGCGCCGGGCACGGTCTACCCGGGCCGGACGAATTCGGCCCGCGGCCGTTTACCGGGCCGGTTTCGGAGGTAGCCGCGCAGCACGACCCGGTGACCGAAGACCCCGCTCCACCGGACGCCCTGATGGAGGTGCCCGATATGTCCATTACCGACGAGCGAGCCGAGGAATACGACGCCGCCCAGGCCGTGTTGGCCGATACGGCCTCCGAGCTCGACAGCATGCTTCCGCTCACCGGCACCGCCGCCTTCGACGCCACCGGCGACCGCACCGTGATGCCGACCTGGGACGAACTGGTCCGCGAACACGCCGATCGGGTCTACCGGCTGGCCTACCGCCTCTCCGGTGACGCGCAGGACGCCGAGGACCTCACCCAGGAAACCTTCATCCGGGTCTTCCGGTCCCTGTCGAACTACCAGCCCGGCACCTTCGAGGGCTGGCTGCACCGCATCACCACCAATCTCTTCCTGGACATGGTCCGGCGGCGCAGCCGTATCCGGATGGAGGCGCTACCGGAGGACTACGACCGGGTACCCGCCGACGGGCCGGGGCCCGAGCAGGTCTTCCACGACGCCAGGCTCGATCCGGATCTGCAGTCCGCGCTGGACTCGCTGGCTCCGGAGTTCCGCGCCGCGGTCGTGCTCTGCGATATCGAGGGGCTGTCCTACGAGGAGATCGGCGCGACGCTCGGCGTGAAACTCGGCACGGTGCGCAGTCGAATCCATCGCGGCCGGCAGGCACTGCGCGAGTATCTTGCGCATAATGGAGTCCAGGAGCGTTTCGCCGCCGAGGCGAGCTTCGGGTGATCCTGCGATCATGACGCCGGGATCACAGCAGTTTGTGATACCGGTCGGGAAGGATGGGCAGCGAATGAGTGGCGACTCCGAAACGCCCGGTCGTCGTTCCCCGCAGTTCCACTCCACCGAGCATCTGGCGAGCGAGGCAGTCGCCGCCTACGTCGATGGCGAACTGCGGATGAATCCCTACCTGCGTGCGGCCCAGCACCTTTCGGTGTGCCCGGAATGCGCGGCCGAGGTCGAGGCCCAGCAGCAGGCGCGGATCGCCCTGCGCCGCGCCTCCCAGGTCTCGATTCCCACCGGGCTGCACGACACGCTGTCCCGCATTCCCCTCGCCGAACCGCCCAGCGGCGCACAATCGCAGAATTCGGCCGGAAATCAGCGTAACGAGGCGGTATTCGGCTTCACGAGCCAATCTTTCTCGGCAACCTTCGACAGCTTCCGGTGGTCGGTGTGGTGGCGCAAGTAGAGTTTGCCGCGTGAGTTCCGAACCGACGCAGAATTCCCCTGCCGATAACGCTGATTCGGCGGACGAAAACGGCACGACGACCGACAACGGCACTCTGCGCCCGCCCGATGCGCCCGTATTGGCTCCGCGGCCGGTCTATCGACCCCATGTGGACTCACATACCGCGAATGTCTTCCGCCGGCCCTCGGGTCAATCCGGATCCTTCGCCGCGCGCCCGGCCCGCCCGGACGCCGATTCCGTGACCAAGGTGGCCCCGAAGGGCCCGCCACGCGCCGTACTGGAGGAGGCCTTCGGCCGGCCACCCGGTTCCACCGAACTGCTCCAGCGTGATCCCGACGCCGACAACGAGCGCGAACCGGTAGCCGGCCCGGCCGATCCCTGGCGCGATCCGGATTCGGCGGCCCGCCTGGGTGCTCCGGCACTCGCCACACCGGCCGCGCGAGAATTCCCGCGCGCCGAACAACTCTCCGCTCGGCAGGTTCTCTTCGGGTCCCGGGTCGCCCCGAAGGCGCTGCTGGCGCTCGGTGCGATCGCCCTGGCAATCGGGCTGGTCGGGGGCCTGGTCGGCCGGTTGACCGCGGAAACGGCTTCGACCCTGACCTCCCGCAAAGTCAGTCTGGAACAGACCGACGGCGAGCAGCCGCACGGCCCGATCGCGCAGGTCGCCGACGCGGTACTGCCGTCGGTGGTGTCCATCCGCACCACGGTCGGCGACAACGGCGCCACCGGGTCCGGCGTGGTCATCGACGGTAACGGCTATATCGTCACCAACAACCACGTCATCTCCATGGCCGCGCAGGACCAGTCCGGGCGGGCCCGGATCCAGATCACCTTCTCCGACGGCACCCGGACACCGGCCAATATCGTGGGTCGCGATCCCAAGACCGATCTCGCGGTACTCAAGGTGGATGTGAAAAATCTCACGGTTGCCCAGCTCGGCAAATCGGAAGACGTGCAAGTCGGCGATGCGGTGCTGGCCGTCGGATCCCCGCTGGGCCTGAGCAAAACCGTCACCTCCGGCATCGTGAGCGCGCTGCATCGCCCGGTGAAACTGGAGGGCGAGGGCAGCGATACCAAAGCGGTGATCGACGCGGTACAGACCGACGCGTCGATCAACCCGGGCAATTCCGGTGGCGCGCTGGTGGACGCGGACGGCCGGGTCATCGGGATCAACACCGCCATCCGCAGCGAGAGCGGTGGTTCGGTGGGCCTCGGCTTCGCCATCCCGGTGGACCAGATGACCCAGGTCGCGCAGACCCTCATCCGCGACGGGTCGATCCATCACCCGATGATCGGGGTGAGCGCCCGGCAGAAGACCGTCGCCAACGAAGTCATGAGCGGCGCCGAGGTCGCCGATGTACAGCCGGGCAGCCCGGCCGCGAACGCCGGCATCGTCGAAGGCGATGTGATCGTCCGGATCGGCGACCGTGAAGTCACCAATCCCGACGAACTGGTGGTGGCGGTTCAGATGAATAAAATCGGCCAGTCGGTGAACGTCCAGCTCATCCGGGAAGGCCGGCAGGTGGATATCCCGGTGACGCTGACCTCCGACTGACCCGCTGGTCGCGGCGCCGGGTAGCCTGTAGGAGTGTTCAGCAGTATCGGGTGGGGCGAGATGCTCGTGCTACTCGTCGCCGCCCTCGTGATTCTCGGTCCGGAGCGCCTGCCCGGCGCGGCGCGGTGGACTGCGCGCAGCCTGCGCCAAGTTCGCGATTACGCCACCGGCGCCACATCACAATTGCGGTCCGAACTCGGGCCCGAATTCGAGGAGTTGCGTAAACCGCTCGCCGACCTCCAGGAATTACGGGGTATGTCACCGCGTTCGGTGGTGACGAAACACCTCCTGAACGGCGATGATTCCCTTTTCAAGGATCTCGACGGCGCCCTGCCGGACAGCAAGAATGTGCTGGGGACACACAGCGGGATGCCAGATTACCCGATGCCCAAGTTGGATAAACCCTTGGAGCACAACGAACGTCCCCCGATCGATACCGACGCCACCTGATCGTCAACCAGGCTAGACGCAGTTCAGCGTCTCCCTGTCTAGACTTCGCACATGTCGGCCGATGACGTGGCGCGAATATTCGCGATCGAAGACAAAGTCGAGCGACTCAAGGCCGCCACCGAAGGTGTCGCAGCGGCTCAGCAGACCATCAACGAACTCACCCGGATTCGGCGCGCGGTGATCCGCGAGTTACACGCCGAGGGGTGGACTTTCGCGAGAATCGGTGCCGCAGCAGGCCTTTCCCGCGCCCGGATCCACCAGGTGAGCACCCAGGGCCCGGCACCCGAGGGATTGTTCTTCGGGCACGGGCCGCTGACCCTGCTGGTCCCGGATACCCGCGCGGGCAGGCTGATCGGCGCTCCGGACCCGGCGGCGGCGCCCCGGCTGGCCGAACAGCTACGGGAACTCGGCTTCGCGGTCACCATCGAACCCTTCGCCCCGGGACGCCCGATCGATCTGCTGCGGGACGGCCTCATCGTGATCGGCGGTCCGGAACTGTCCCCGAGCCTGCGGCATCTCATCGCCGCCGACCCACGCCTGCGCCGCGCCGTGGCGCGCCCCGGGGACGGCCGGCGCGGTATCGAGGATCGCGCCGCCCGGCGTATCTACCGGCCGGCCAGCCCGGAACCGCACGATATCGCCTATCTCGCACGGCTACCGCGCCCGGACGGCCGCGGTTCGATCCTGGTTCTCGACGGCCTGCACCCACCGGGTTCGCTCGGCGCGGTACGGCTGCTGGCCACCCGGCTGGCGACCCTGCACGAACGAGCGGCCAACCGCCGCTTCTCCGTACTGATCGGCGTCCGTTACGAGCGCACCACCGGTGAACCCGTGGACGCCGATCTGCTCACCCCCGTCTATCTCCACGAACCGGTGGATTCCCGCCCCCAGGCCGTACGCCAGCGGCGCTGACCGCGAGCCGCGCCGACCGCGAATGATCCGCGGCCGATACCGCCGACACGCCGGAACACCGATAGCGACAGCGAATATTAGCTGGTCGAAGAATTGCTACTGTGGTGCGCAGTAGGCCGATTTCTATTACCGCGACCGGTTACCCGGGCCCGACGATTCGATAGCCAGAGCATTACTCGGTACCTATGCGGTGCACATGGCGATTGTCGGCTCCGAAAGATAATTCGTGGAGGCTCAGGTGAACGCGTTGATCATCCTGGCGGTGGCCCTGGTCGCGGTGGGCTTGCTGATCACCCTCGTCCTGTGGCTGCGCGCCCCCCATTCCGCCGAAAGCGACTACGTGACAGTCGCCGAACTCCGCGCGCGTCTGGAAAACGAACAGGAACCTGTCGAGCAGGAAGCGGCCGAAGAGGAACCCACCGAAGCGGAAACGGCCGAAGAGCCCGGCGAAGACCGACCGGAAACCGGCGGAACCGGGGCCGCACCGGAACCGGTAGACGACGCCGACCGGCCCGCGGCGGCCGTCGTCACCCCGCCCACGGCGACCGGCGCCGGACCCGAGATACCGCCCATCGCGGAAGCCACGCCCGGCGCCGGCGGCGTCGAACCCGGAGTTCCCGGCGGGACAGCGAAGGAGACAGGAGCCGAACCGCCACCGGAAACCGAAGCCGTCGGCCGCCCGGCGAAGAAGCCCGGAGACGAGCAGCAGCCCCCGGAAACCGGAGACGAACCACCGGCGGAAAAGCCGGACCCGGACCGCTGAGGCCGGCGGGCGCCGCGGTGCGGGCCCGTTCGCTCACGCGGCCGCGACGTCCGGCCGGATGGTGTTCATCGGCGGCCGATCGACCAGATCCACCGCGGTGCTGTGCGGCGTGAACTCGCCACCGATCAGCGGGAACTGGGTCAGCGCCGCCCCCGAATCCGGGACCCCGCTGCGACCCAGCACCGTCCCGAGGATCTGCCTGCTCATCACACCGAGATCGGCCAGCGGACGGTTGCGATGGGTGCGGACACCCAGGTTGACCTGCCCGATCGCGCTCAGGCCCAGCCGGTCGTAGGTATCGAGCAGCAACCCGATCTCCACGCCGTATCCCGGGGCGAACGGCACCGCCGTCAGTAACTCGCGGGTCCCGGCGTACTCACCGCCCAGCGGCTGCAACACCTGGGTCAGCCCCGGCCGCAGCGCGGCCAGCAGGGGCCGGGCCACGAGCTCGGTCACCCGGCCGCCACCGTGTGCGTCGACCCCGCCGCCGTGCCGCAGCGGCCGCCGGTAGTAGGCCTTCACCAGATGCAGGTCGGGAGTCGTGAGCAACGGACCGAGCAGCTTCGGCACAAATGCCGGGTCCGGGTCGATCAGATCGGAATCGACGAACGCCACCAGATCACCGGTGGTCACCGCCAGCGAACGCCACAGCACCTCGCCCTTACCCGGGAAGGGTTCCAGCTCGGGTACGGCCTGCTCCCGGGTGATCACCTCCGCGCCGGCCGCGCGAGCGCGGTCGGCGGTGGCGTCGGTCGACCCCGAATCCAGCACCACCAGCTCGTCCACCAGGGAGCCCAGCAGCGGACGGATACTGGCCACCACCTCGGCGACGGTTCTCTCCTCGTTCAGCGCGGGCAGCACCACCGATACGGTCCGGCCGGCCTTGGCGGCGACGAGATCGGTCACCGACCAGTCGGGGGCATCCCAGGTGTGGGTCGACGCCCAGTCGGGCTCGTGATGGGGAAATTTCATACGAGACCTCGCAGAGTTCGCACGGGGGGCCGGATGCCCTGGATCGCGGCGATCATGTCCACGACGCGACGGGTCGCGGCAACCTCGTGCACACGGAAAACGCGAGCACCGGCCGCGGCCGACCATGCTGTTGCCGCCAATGTGCCCTCCAGTCGTTCGGAAAGTCCGACACCTAATGTCTCTCCGATGAAATCCTTGTTGCTCAGCGCCATCAAGACCGGCCACCCGCTTTTAACAAGAACGTCCGCTGCCCGCAACAGTGCGAGCCCGTGATAGGTGTTCTTCCCGAAATCATGGGTGGGGTCGATGAGAATCGAATCCCGGCGCACCCCCGCCGCCGCGGCCTGCTCCGCCGCCCGCACCACGGTGTCGGTCACCTCCGCCACCACATCGCCGTACCGGACCCGATGCGGCCGGGTGCGCGGCACCGCCCCGCCGGTGTGACTGCATACGATCCCGGCCCCGGTCTCGGCCGCCACCGGCACCAACTCCGGATCCGCACCCGCCCAGGTGTCGTTGATCAGATCCGCCCCCTCGGCCACCGCGGCCCGCGCCACCTCCGACCGCCAGGTGTCCACACTGATCAACAGGCCGGGATAGGCCGCGCGGATCGCCGCCACGAACGGCACCACCCGCCGCGCCTCCTCGGCCGCGTCCACATGCTCCCCCGGCCCCGCCTTCACCCCACCGATATCGACCAGATCGGCGCCCTCGTCCACAGCCCGGGCCACCGCGGCCAGCGCGGCGGAATCGCTGAAGGTCGCGCCACGGTCGTAGAAGGAATCAGGGGTGCGGTTCACAATGGCCATCACCAGCGCGCGATCCGTCGCGACGGTCCGGCCGCAGAGTGTCGGCAACGGCCGGACGGGCTCGAACATGAACTCAGTTTATGGCGCGCCTTCGGCGCCCGGGGTCGAGGCCCCCTTGGTCTCGCCGTTCAGGCCTCGAGACTCGCGGCTCCGCCGCATGCACTTCGAGGCCTGAACGGCGAGACGGGCCCCAACCCTTTGAGGTGTCTCGCAACACTCGACACATGCGGTCGCGTCGGCATTCGACGCTCGGGTCGGATGCCGACTCGACCGCCCGGGCGGCCTGGCGTCTGATCCCTTTCACGAACAGCCACCCTCTCGGTGCCGAGTCTTACGAGGCCCTGAAAGGGTCGAAGGCGCCGCCGAAAAACACTGCCCCGGATCAGCTCACTGATCCGAATCCTTGCTCAGGGCCGCGAAGGCTTCGGTGAGGTCGGGGGTGACCGTGATGCGGTCGAGGGCCGCCCGCGGGACGAAGCCGCGGTCGTGGAGTTCGGAGAGCCAGGTGAACAGGCCGCTGTAGTGCCCGGTGGGGTCGAGGATCGCCATCGGCTTGTTGTGCTGGCCCAGGTGGCCGCCGGTCCAGGTTTCGAAGAACTCCTCGAGGGTGCCGATTCCGCCGGGGAGGGTGAGAAAGGCGTCGGAGCGATCCTCCATCACCTGTTTGCGCTGGCGCATCGTATCGGTGACGACCAGTTCGTCGGCGTCCACATCGGCCACCTCCTGGTGGACCAGGTGTTTCGGTATGACGCCGACCGTATTGGCGCCGCCGGCGCGGGCGGCGGTGGCCACCGCACCCATCATGGAGACGTGCCCGCCGCCGGATACCAGTTGCCACCCGCGCCGGGCTATTTCGGTGCCGACCCGGGCCGCCAATTCGAGCTGATCGGGGTCGGTGGTACCGGCCGAGCAGTACACGCACACCGCGAAGGGCCGCGGAGTCACCATTCGTCCTCCGTCCCGACCTTCTCGATGGTGGCGGCGCCCGGTTCGGACTCCTGGATGATGCGCACCACGTCCTCGACCGAGTCGGTGACGTGCAGCAGATCGATATCGCCCGGGGAGATACGACCGTCGGCGGCCAGGGACCCGCGTATCCAGTCCACCAGCGGCGCCCAGTACCGGCTGCCGAACAGGATGATCGGGAACCGGGTGATCTTGCGGGTCTGCACCAGGGTGAGCGCCTCGAACAGTTCGTCCAGGGTGCCGTATCCGCCGGGCATACAGACGAAGGCCTGGGAGTACTTCACGAACATCGTCTTGCGCACGAAGAAGTAGCGGAAGTTTATCCCCAGATCGACCCAGTCGTTGAGGCTCTGCTCGAACGGCAGCTCGATACCCAGTCCGATGGAGTAGCCGCCGGCCTCGGAGGCTCCGCGGTTGGCCGCCTCCATCACCCCGGGACCGCCGCCGGTGATGACCGCGAAACCGGCGGTCGCCAGGGCCGCGCCCAGTTCCCGCGCGGCCTGGTACTCCGGATTACCGGGTTCGGTACGTGCCGAACCGAAGACGCTCACCGCGCGCGGAACCTCCGCCAGCGCGCCGAAACCCTCGACGAATTCGGCCTGGATCCGCAGCACCCGCCACGGGTCGGTGTGTACCCAGTCGCTGTCGCTGCGCTGATCGAGCAGATGCTGGTCGGCGGTGGTGCCCCGCGGGGTCCGTTCCCGGCGGAACATGATGGGCCCGCGGTAGCGGGTCTTGGGTTTGCCGGCCATCCCGGATTCGGCGGCGTCGGTAGACATGGCCGCAGTGTATTGGGCGCGCACGGGGTCGAGGCCCCTGAGGTCCCCCCGCCGCGCCCGCGGGCCGTGCGCTGCGCGCATGCCTCGTACGGCCGGCCGGCTCGCTCGGTCCCGGCTCGGCCGGCGCCGCCGATACGCCGGAGCGGGCTAGGGCGAAGCTGTGAGGTAGCGGCGCAGCATCTCGGTGACCGCGGTGATCTGGGCCAACGGGACGTGCTCGTCGCGTTTGTGCGCGAGGTTGGGGTCGCCGGGGCCGAAGTTCACGGCGGGGATACCGCGGGCGGCGAACCGGGAGACATCGGTCCATCCGTATTTGGCCCGCACGCCCGCCGACCCGTGCGCCCGCACCGTGTCGACCAGCCCGCGCGCCGCGGGGGCGGTGAGGCCGGGCAGCGCGCCGGCAGCCGAGTCGGTGACCTCCAGGTCGAGTTCGATATCCGCGAACACCTCGCGCACGTGGTCGATCGCCTGCTCCACCGAACGGTCCGGGGCGAACCGGAAATTCACCTCGACCTCGGCCTCGTCCGGCACCACGTTCCCCGCGACCCCGCCGCCGACGCGGACCGCGGACAGCCCCTCCCGGTAACGGCAACCGTCGATCTCGACCTCCCTGGCCCGGTACTCCGCGAGCCGCGCCAGGACCGGCGCCAATCGGTGGATCGCATTGTCGCCGAGCCAGGAGCGGGCCGAATGCGCACGCACCCCGGTGGTCCGCAAGCGGACCCGCAGCGTGCCCTGGCAACCGGCCTCGATCCAGCCGCCGGAGGGTTCGCCCAGGATCGCCAGATCACCGTCCAGCCATTCCGGCACTTCCCGCTCGATGGCGGTGAGTCCGTTGAATTCGGCGGAGATCTCCTCGCAGTCGTAGAAGATCAGGGTCAGATCGTGGACCGGTTCGGCGACGGTGGCAGCCAGATGCAGGAACACCGCGTCGCCCGATTTCATATCCACCGAACCGCAACCGTAGAAGACCTCGGCGCCGTTCTCGGTGGTGAACCGGCCCGGCACATTGTCCGCGATCGGCACGGTGTCCAGATGCCCTGCCAGCACGACCCGGGTCGGCAGTCCCCGGTTCGTCCGGGCGAGCACCACATTGCCGCGGCGCAGCACCTCGAAACCGCTGGTCTGGGTGCGCAGCGCCGTTTCCACGGCAGCCGTGATCGCGGCCTCGCCCCGAGAAACGCTCGGGATGTCGACGAGGGCCGCGGTGAGGGCGATGGGATCGGCGTGCAGGTCGAGTGTCACAGCGTACGAGCGTAGAGGGGCCCCACCGTGACAGACCGCCGGTGGGTAGGCTTCCGTGTCGTGAGCACTCAGGGAGCATCCGCCATCGGCATCGCCAACGTGACCTCGGACGGGACCGTCCTGGACACCTGGTTTCCCAGCCCGGAGCTGGGTGAGTTCGGTGACACCGGCACCGAACGCCTCGCCACGGTGCCCGCCGAATTCGCCGAGCTGGTGGGCCCGGACCCGGCGCGCGGCGTCGATGTCGTCGCGGTGCGCACCACCATCGCCGATCTCTCCGCCGCCCCCGTGGACGCTCACGATGTCTATCTGCGGCTGCACCTGCTCTCCCATCGTCTGGTCCGGCCGCACGGCGTGAGCCTGGAGGGCCAGTTCGCCCTGCTCAGCAATGTGGTGTGGACCAACCACGGCCCGGCGGCGGTGGAGGGTTTCGAGATCACCCGCGCCAAATTGCGCGCGCGTGGCCCGGTCACGGTGTACAGCGTCGACAAGTTCCCGCGCATGGTCGACTACGTGGTCCCGTCCGGTGTCCGTATCGGCGACGCCGACCGGGTCCGGCTGGGCGCACACCTCGCCGCCGGCACCACCGTGATGCACGAGGGCTTCGTGAACTTCAACGCCGGCACCCTGGGCACCTCCATGGTCGAGGGCCGGATCTCGGCCGGGGTGCTCGTCGGCGACGGCTCCGATATCGGCGGCGGCGCCTCCACCATGGGCACCCTTTCCGGTGGCGGCACGACCATCATCTCGATCGGTGAGCGCTCACTGCTGGGTGCCAACTCCGGCCTGGGCATTCCGCTCGGCGACGACTGCGTGGTCGAGGCCGGTCTCTACCTCACCGCCGGCACCAAGGTCACCGCCCCGGACGGCACCGTGGTGAAGGCGGCCGAACTGAGCGGCAAGGACAACCTGCTGTTCCGCCGCAACTCGCGCACCGGAGCCGTCGAGGTGGTGCCGCGCGCCGGGACCGGTATCGAACTCAACGAGGCCCTGCACGCCCACAACTAGGTCCGCCGGCGGCACTCAGAGGCCGAAGGCGATCACGCGTTCGGGGTGGATGCGGATGAGTTCACTCTCCTCCGGCCCGATGTAGGTGACCGTATCGGTCAGGGCTTCCGCGGCGCCCCGGATCTCCAGGCACCGCACCCGCCACGGCTGGACCGAGGCGATATCGTCGACCACGAAGGCCACCCGGTTGTTCCGCGCGAGATTGCGGAACTTCCGGGACCGGCCCATATTCCAGCCCGCGATATCGATCGTGCCGAGTTCGGGGTTGTAGCGGAAGCCGACCGGATTGTTCTGCGGCGCCCCGTCCGGCGCCACGGTGGCCAGCCGGCCGAGCCGCTGTCCGGCGAGGTAATCGATATGGTCCCGGGTGAGCGTGGTGTTCATGATCGAACGGTAAAACCTCGATCCACGTTCAGGTCAAGACCCTGGCTCGTGCCGCGGGCGCGGCCGGTCGAGCAGCTTCTTCTGGACCTTGCCCATGGCGTTTCGCGGGAGCGAGTCCACGAACCGGATTTCACGGGGCCGTTTGTGCGCCGAGAGTTCCCCGGCCACATGGTCGATGAGTTCCTGTTCCGCCGGCGCCGGGCCGCGCGGGATCACGAAGGCGACGATCCGCTGCCCCAGATCCGGGTCGGCCAAGCCGACAACGGCCACTTCGGCGACCGACGGATGGCCGAGGAGGGAGGTTTCCACCTCGCCCGCGCCGATCCGGTAGCCGCCGGATTTGATGAGGTCCACCGATTCACGGCCTACGATCCGATGGAAACCGTCCGCGTCGATGGCGGCGACATCGCCGGTGCGGAACCACCCGTCCTCGGTCCAGCAGTCGGCGGTGGCCTCGGGACGGCCGTGGTAGCCGTCGAAGAGCATCGGCCCGCGCACCTGGAGGCCGCCGATACCGGAGCCGTCGTGCGGTACCGGCTGTCCTGCCTCGTCCCGGAGCCGGGTCTCGACGCCCCGCACCGGTACGCCCACCCAACCGGGCCGCCGTTCACCGTCCGCCCGAGCCGACAGGGTGATCATGGTTTCGCTCATGCCGTAGCGTTCGATGGGCCGATGCCCGGTGAGTTCGGCGAGCCGCTCGAACACCGGTACCGGCAGCGGGGCGCTACCGGAGATTAACAGTCTGGCCGCGGCCAGCTCCTTGGCCGCGGTCGGATCCTCGGCGATCCGGGTCCAGACCGTCGGTACGCCGAAGTACATCGTGCCCGGGGCCGCCGCATAGTTCGCGGGAGTCGGTTTCCCGGTGTGCACGAGCGGACTACCGACCCGCAGCGGCCCCAGCAGGCCCAGGATCAACCCGTGCACATGGAACAGCGGCAGGCCGTGGACCAGCACATCGGCGGCGGTCCAGGCCCAGGCGTCGGCGAGTGCGTCGAGTCCGGCCGCGATGGCCCGGCGGTTCAGCACCACACCTTTGGGGGCGCCGGTGGTGCCGGAGGTGTAGAGCACGAAAGCCGGTGCGCCCGGATCGGGCTCGGGATAGGTGTGCCAGGAGCGGGCGTGCCGCCGCACCGGGACCACCGGCAGGGAGGTGCCCTCCGGCGCGTCGCCGAGCCATGCCTGGGCGCCGGAATCGGCGAGCATATGGTCGAGCTCGGCCGTTCCGGAATCGGGCGGTACCGGCACCACGGTGACTCCGGCGATCAGGCATCCCACCACGGCGAGCACGGTCGCCGCCGTCGGCCGGGCCAGCACGGCGACTCGTTCGGCGCGAGCGACACGTTCGGCCACGGAGGTGGCCGCCCCGAGCAGATCACTGCGGGACAGCGTCACACCGTCGATGGTCACGGCGTCCGGGATATCGGCGCCCGCGGCGACGGCGAGGGGGTCGAGGGAGCTGAGCAGACGGTGGCCGTAGGACATGCGCCCAAACTACTGCCCCGGCCTCGTTCGGCGGTCGGGCACCTGCCCGATAATCCCGGCAAATGCGGCGGTAGGAGGTGCGCGTAATCGTTGCGCGGGAATTCCACACCCATTGGTGAAACTTCATCGATTCAAATCACACTTACCACGGGCGAGCTCCGACGCACACGAGACCGAATTGTTTGCGGCCTCGCTTGACACATATGGGCAGCGGCGAGAAGGTGAATCGTCAGCTTTCTCGAGCCCTCGAAACGGTGGCTTCCATGACCAGCACACCCGCCGCCGGTCCCCCCGTATCCGGCTCCGCCGCCGGACCGGCCCATTCGGTGCAGGACGAGGAATTCGACTTCCGGCCCTATATCGACGGCGCCGCGATACTCGGGGCCGCCGCCAATGTCATCATGCAGCTCGCCGTTCCCGGAGTCGGTTACGGAGTTCTGGAAAGCCCGGTCGACAGCGGGAGGCTGACATTGCATCCGGTGAAACGCACGCGCACCACACTCACCTATCTGGCGGTCGCGCTGCTCGGCAGCCCCGCCGAGCGGACCGCTTATCGGGCAGCCGTCGATACCTCGCATCGCCAGGTGCGCTCCACCGCGCAGAGCCCGGTGCGGTACAACGCATTCGACCGCGATCTGCAATTGTGGGTGGCCGCCTGCCTGTACTGGGGCGCACGCGATATCCGGGAGCGTATGCACGGCCGGGCGGACGCCGACCTCGAAGAGACGATCTATCGCCATTCCGCACGATTGGGCACCACCCTGCAGGTGCCGCCGGAGGCCTGGCCGGCCGACCCGGCGGCATTCGACCGCTACTGGACCGAAAACCTGGCCGCGACCAAGATCGACCCACCGGTCCGGGACATGCTGAACGAGATCGTCGATCTGAAGATGTTCCCCCGCCCGGTCCAATTCCTCGGCGGCCGCTTCAACCGATGGGTCACCGCGGGCCTCCTACCGCCGCATCTACGCGCGGAGATGGGTATGGCCTGGTCGGCCGGCGACGAGCGCCGCTTCGGGCGCATGCTCCGTGGACTGGGCCGGATCTCGGCGACGCTGCCGGCACCGCTGCGCAGTTTCCCCATCCAGGCCTATCTGGTCGATTTCCGGATCCGCCGCAGGTTCGGACTGAAACTCGTCTGATTCGAATTCGCGGATATGAAAACGAGCCTGTTCGAATTTCAGGATTCGGCGACCTGGCCCGGCACCCGGAACGAGACCGCCACATGATCACGCGCGTATCTGCGCACCGCGATATCGTCATCCAGGGGGATCACCGTTTGCGGCGTCAGCGCCAGCGACAGCGCGGTCCGCGCGATCATTTCGGCCAGCGGCAGCGGATCGTATTCCGGGAGCTTGCCTTCGCCCTGGAGTCGGGTGATGAATTCGGCGACGTAATCGCGACCCAATTCGATCACCGGGGCGCCCCGGGTGGTCAGATAGGGCAGCACGATCTCCGGTTCGGTGTTCAGCAGCCGATCCAGCAGCTCGTTACCGCGCAGACCGGCCAGGAACGCGACGAACAGTTCCACGATCTGATCCTCGGCGCCGGCGTCGCGCTCGATCTGCTGCTGCACCGCGGCGTCGACACCCTCGATGAAATCGCGGGTCTGCGCCAATCCGACCGCCTGGATCAAGTCCGATTTGCTGGAGAACCGCCGGTACAGTGTGGCCAGGGAGAGGCCGCCACGCCGGGCGACCTCCACCATGCTCGTGCGCTTGATCCCGAAGTCGAGAAAAGCCTGCAACGCCGCGGACAGCACGGATTGATCTTGATCTCGGCGCGGTGTTCGCACCAGAGGCAACAATTGAGCCAGCGCACCCATCTCGGCACCTTCCCGCGCTCGGCGATGCAATGACACGGTAAGCATCGCACAATCACGGGGCCGGTTGACGCAACATCGAGAGAATGAGATGGTTATCATATAATCTTCTCATAGGAAAGAGGTCACCGATGACCGCTCCCCGGCCCACTCCGATGAACGATCCCGAACCCCAGCGGCTGTACGCACCAGACTTCGATATGAACGATCACATCGTCGGAGTCACCGCGTTCCTGGGCGGCACCGCGAACGTCATCATGCAGCTGGGTCTGCGGCCGGTTGCCTACGGTGTGATGGAGAGCGACGTCAAGAGCGGCAATGTCATGGAGCATCCGTTCAAACGGCTCCGCACCACCCTCACCTACCTCGCCGTCGCCATGCTGGGCACCGACGAAGAACGCAACGCCTACCGCCTCGCGGTCAATACCTCCCATCGCCATATCCGCACCAAACCCACCAGCCCGGTGAAGTACAACGCCTTCGATCCGAAACTCCAGCTGTGGGTCGCCGCCTGCCTGTACTTCGGTTTCGTCGACCTGCTGGAGAAGGTCCAGGGCCCGATGGACGAGGCGACCGCCGACACCTTCTACGCCCACAGCATCCGGCTCGGCACCACCCTGCAGGTCCGACCGGAGATGTGGCCGGCAAACCGCGCCGCGTTCTGGCAGTTCTGGGAAGAGAACCTCGACGCCCTGGAAATCGACGACACCACCCGCGCCTACTTCAACGACCTCATCGACCTGAAGATGGTGGCGCCCCCGATCCAGTGGGTATCGGCACGATTCCACCGGTTCGTCGTCACCGGCTGCCTGCCGCCGCAGATCCGCGAGAAAATGCATCTCACCTGGACCGCGGGCAACCAGCGCTGGTTCGACCGCACCATGAAGCTCATCGGCGTGGGCCTGAGGATCCAGCCCCGCGTCCTACGCCAGTTCCCGATGAACTACTACCTATGGGATATGCGCCGCCGTATCCGCAAGGGCAAACCCCTGGTCTGAGTTACCGCCCGGCCAGCGCGCGGAGGAAGAACGCCAGGTTGGCGGGCCGTTCCGCGAGCCGGCGCATGAGGTACCCGTACCACTGGTGGCCGTAGGGCAGGTACACCCGGACGAAATCGCCGCGGTCGGCGAGATGGAGTTGCTCGTCGGTGCGGATGCCGTACAGCATCTGGTATTCCAGCCGGCCGGGGCGACGGCCGGTGATCGTCGCGAGGTCGGCCGCCGCCGCGAGGACCACCGGATCGTGGGAGGCCACCAGGGGACGGCCCGCGCCGCGCATGAGCACCCGCAGGCAGCGCAGATAGGCGCGGTCCACATCCACACGTCGCTGATAGGCGACGGTTTCCGGTTCCCGGTAGGCGCCCTTGCACAGGCGCACCCGGGCGCCCGCGTCGGCGAGGTCACGGCAATCGTCCTCGCTGCGGTACAGGTAGGCCTGGATCACCGTGCCCAGCCAGGGAAAATCCGGACGGACCTGCCCGGTGACGGCGAGGGTGGCGGCGGTGGTGGTGTGGTCTTCGGCATCCACGGTCACCCATACCCCGGCTTCGGCCGCCTTGGTGCACACCGTGCGCAGGTTCTCGGTGGCGATCGCCGGGCCGTCGGCGCCCAGCGCCTGCCCGAGCGCGGATAATTTGACCGACACCTCCAGTGGTGCGGCGCCGGCGGGCACCTCGGTGGTGGGCAGGGCCGCCAGATCGTTGATCAATGCCAGATATTCGGCGACCGCCGCGTCGGCCTGCGCACGGTCGGTGGTGTTCTCGCCCAGATAGTCGACGCTCACCGCCCGCCCACTCATCAACAGTGTGCGGGCCGCGGCGATCAGATCCGGCCGGGATTCCCCGGGTACGAAGCGCTGGACCATCGCCGCGGTGGCCGGGCTCGTGGTAAGAGTTCGTTTCACCCGCTCCGACCCGGCGACGGCGAGGATCGCCGGACGCAGCGGGTTCACCGGGACTCCCCGCGGGGACGGGGCTGGTCCAGGCGCCATGCGTAGCGGCGGGGCGGGGCGCTCATCCCTGCTCCATATGGGGATAGCGGTGGTCGGTATGCGGGACGAAGGTTTCCTTCACGGTGCGCGGGGCCACCCAGCGCAGCAGGTTCAGCGGGGACCCGGCCTTGTCGTCGGTGCCCGAAGCGCGTGCCCCGCCGAAAGGCTGCTGCCCCACGACCGCGCCGGTGGGTTTGTCGTTGACATAGAAGTTGCCGGCCGCGAACCGCAACAGCTGGGCGGCCTCTTCCACGGCATGCCGGTCCTGCGCGAAGACCGCGCCGGTCAGCGCGTACGGGGCGGTGGATTCGACCTCGGCCAAGATCGTCCGGTAGGCGTCGGGCTGGGAATCGTCGTACACGTACACCGACAGGATCGGGCCGAAGTATTCGGTGGCGAACGATTCGTCGCGTGGATCGTCGGCGAGCAGCACGGTCGGCCGGACGAACCAGCCTTCACTGTCGTCGTAGGTGCCGCCCACCGGCACGTCCACCCCGGCGGACCGCGCCCGCTCGATCGCCCGCACGCTCTTGTCGTAGGCCCGCCGGTCGATCACCGCGCCACCGAAGTTCGACAGATCTGCGATATCGCCGTAGCTCAGGCTCTCGGCGATACCGAGGAAATCGTCACCCATCTCCCGCCACAGCGAGCGCGGCAGATAGGCACGCGAGGCGGCCGAACATTTCTGGCCCTGATACTCGTAGGCCCCGCGGATCAGCGCCGTCCGCAATGCGGCAGGGTCCGCCGACGGATGCGCGACGATGAAATCCTTGCCCCCGGTCTCCCCCACTATCCGTGGATATCCGTGATAGCGCCCGATATTGGCGCCCACCCGGCTCCACAGATATTGGAAGGTGGCGCCCGACCCGGTGAAATGGATACCGGCCAGCCGGGGATCGGCCAGGGCGACCTCGGAGAGTTCCCGCCCGTCACCGGTGACCATATTGATGACGCCGGGCGGCAGTCCGGCCGCCTCCAGCAGTTTCATCGTGTAATAGGCGGCCAGCGTCTGGGTGGGCGAGGGTTTCCACACCACCGTATTGCCCATGAGCGCGGGCGCGGTCGGCAGATTGCCGGCGATCGCGGTGAAATTGAACGGGGTGATCGCGTAGACGAAGCCTTCCAGCGGGCGGTAGTCGAGCCGGTTCCACACCCCCGTACTCGACTGCGGCTGCTGTGCCAGGATGCCCCGGGCGAAGGAGACATTGAACCGCCAGAAGTCGACCAGCTCGCACGGCGCGTCGATCTCGGCCTGCGCCACCGATTTCGACTGGCCCAGCATGGTCGCCGCGGCGAGAGTTTCCCGCCACGGTCCGGCCAGCAGGTCCGCGGCTCGCAACAGCACCGCGGCGCGTTCGTCGAACGGCAGCGCACGCCATCCGGGGGCGGCCGCGGTCGCGGCGTCGATCGCCGCGGCGGCTTCGGTGTGTGTGGTGTCGGTATAGGTCCCGAGTACCTGCCGGTGCCGATGCGGTGCGACGATCTCCCGCCGCGTGCCGATACCCGGACGATGCTTACCGCCGATGACCAGGGGGATCTCGGTGGTGCTGTCGGAGAGATCGGCGAGCCTGCCGAGCAACCGTTCCCGCTCGGGGCTACCGGGCGCGTACGTGTGCACCGGCTCGTTACCGGGGGTGGGGACAACTGTGACAGCGTCCATACCCCAGGCTAGCGCCGCCCGCCCGGCCCCGCCCGAACTCGACGCGCGAATCTCTGCGGAGTCGTTACCGCACTGCCGCACAGCGGCGGCAGAGCGTGCTCAGCCGCGCAGCCGTTGTGCGGCCGTTTCGATCCGCTCGTCGGTCGCGGTCAATGCGATCCGCACATGCCGGGCGCCCGCGGGACCGTAGAACTCGCCCGGAGCCGCCAGGATGCCGCGCTCGGCCAGCCACTCGAGCGTGGTCCGGCACGCTTCACCGCGAGTCGACCACAGATACAGCCCGGCCTCGGAATGGTCGATCCGGAACCCGGCATCCAGCAGCGCCGATCGCAGGATCTCGCGGCGGGCCCGATACCGCTGCCGCTGCACCGATTCATGCGCGTCGTCGCCCAGCGCCGCCGCCATCGCCGCCTGGATCGGAAAGGGCACCATCATGCCGGAATGCTTGCGCACCTCCAGCAACTCGGCCACCAGCTCCGGATCACCGGCCACGAATCCGGCCCGGTAACTCGCCAGATTCGACGTCTTCGACAGCGAATGCACCGCCAGCAAGCCGGTGTGATCTCCGTCGCAGACCCGCGGGTCGAGAATCGACACGGCCGGTTCTTCCCAGGCCAGCCCCAGGTAGCACTCGTCGGATGCGACGATCACCCCGCGCTCGCGCGCGAAACCGACCACCTTCCGCAGATGCTCCACGCCGAGCACCCTGCCGGTCGGGTTGGACGGTGAGTTGAGGTAGATGAGTGCCGGAGTCTCCGGGCCCAGCCGGGTGAGTCCGTCGGCACGCAGAATCCGGGTCCCGGCGAGCAGTCCGCCCACCTCGTACGTCGGATAGGCGACCTCGGGGATCACCACCAGGTCCGCGGGTCCCAGCCCGAGCAGCCGCGGCAACCCCGCGATCAGCTCCTTGGTGCCGATCACCGGCAGCACCGCCGCCTCGGGCACCGCGGTGATACCGAAACGCCGGGTCAGCGCGGCCACCGCGGCGGCACGCAACTCCGGCGTGCCGTGCGTGGTCGGGTAACCGGGCACCTCGGCGACCGAACTCAACGCCGCGCGGATCAGCGGATCGACCGGATCGACCGGCGTACCCACCGACAGATCGACGAGTCCGCCGGGATGTGCGGCCGCCCGCGCCTTCACCTCGGCGATGGTGTCCCACGGGAAATCGGGCAGGGCCGCACTCACCCGGCGACGTTCGGTTACCTCGGCGCTCATCGTGCGAATGCTCTACTCGCCCGCCATCGGCGGCAGCTCTTTGATGAACGCCGGATCGGAATCGACCTTGCCCAGCTTGGTGGCACCGCCCGGCGAGCCCAGCTCGTCGAAGAAGTCGACATTGGCGTTGACGTACCCGCTCCACTGATCGGGCGTGTCGTCCTCGTAGAAAATCGCCTCCACCGGGCAGACCGGCTCACACGCACCACAGTCAACGCATTCGTCGGGATGGATGTAGAGCATGCGGCCGCCCTCGTAGATGCAGTCCACAGGGCATTCTTCGATGCATGCCTTGTCCTTCACGTCAACGCACGGTTCGGCGATGATGTACGTCACTCCCGCTCCTAAGTCTTCCTTCTCCGGGTAACTGCGCCCGCACACAAGTATCCCTGGCGCCCCACAGGCTACGCCCGGTGAGCCTGCCCTAATACCCGACGCCGGCTCCGGCGTCGCATGGTCGGAGCTTCGTGGCCCCGGTACTCCACTACTGCGCTCGGTCGCTGCGCGCCTTCACTCGAAGGCCACGCGCCTAGACGAGTTCCAGACCTGGGGCTGCCGCACTCCGCCGGGGCGGAACACCGTAGGTGGTGGTGCGTTCCCGGACCGGCCGGCCGATACCCTCGGCGATCTCTGTGAGTTCGGCCACCGTCTTCGCCGACCCGTGCTGCGAACCCGCCATCCGGGAGATGGTCTCCTCCATGAGGGTACCGCCGAGGTCGTTGGCGCCGCTGCGCAGCATTACCCGGGTGCCCGTGGTGCCGAGTTTCACCCAGCTGGTCTGGATGTTGTCGATCCGGCCGTGCAGCATGATCCGGGCCAGGGCGTGCGCGGCGCGGTTGTCGCGGTTGGTGGGACCCGGGCGGGAGGCGCCGGCCAGGTAGAGCGGGGCGCTCTGGTGCACGAACGGGAGCAGGACGAATTCGGTGAAACCGCCGGTCTCGTCCTGGATACCGCGCAACACCCGCAGATGCCCGACCCAGTGGCTCGGGTTGTCGACGTGTCCGTACATCATGGTCGAGCTCGACCGGATGCCGACCTGATGGGCGGTGGTGACCACATCGATCCAGGCGGAGGCGGGCAATTTGCCTTTGGTGAGCACCCAGCGGACCTCGTCGTCGAGGATCTCGGCGGCCGTACCGGGGATGGTGCCCAGCCCGGCTTCGCGCAGCGCGGTCAGCCAATCGCGGACGCTTTCACCACCGCGCGAGGCCCCGTTGACGATCTCCATCGGGCTGAAGGCGTGGACATGCATGGACGGCACCCGTGCCTTCACCGCGCGCACCAGATCGGCATAGCCGGTGACGGGCAGGTCGGGGTCGATACCGCCCTGCATGCAGACCTCGGTCGCGCCGTCGACATAGGCTTCCCAGGCCCGGTCGGCGACCTCCTCGGTGCTGAGGGTGAAGGCGTCGGCGTCACCCTTGCGCTGCGCGAACGCGCAGAACCGGCAGCCCGTGTAGCAGATATTGGTGAAGTTGATATTGCGGTTCACCACGTAGGTGACATCGTCGCCGCAGACATCGCGGCGCAACTGGTCCGCGAGACCCGCGACGGCTTCC
Organism: Nocardia rhamnosiphila NBRC 108938; assembly: GCF_000720425.1. Lineage (GTDB taxonomy): Bacteria > Actinomycetota > Actinomycetes > Mycobacteriales > Mycobacteriaceae > Nocardia > Nocardia rhamnosiphila. The sequence goes on from NZ_JOAJ01000004.1 coordinate 56,221, forward strand.
AGATCGGGTCCGTCGGCGGTGGCCAACGCCAGGTACTGGGCATCGGTGAGACCGGCCGGATCCCGTTCCGCGGCACGCAGCGCGTCCAGTACGTCGGCGTCCAGCCGCTGGGGGGCGGCGGCGAGATCGCGAACCTGCTCGCGGATGGTGTCCCAGTCGCCGAACGCGTTGTCGATATCGCTGCGGGTATCGGTATTGCGCCCGGTGGTATCGATCTCGGTGTTCAGATCCGTACGACCCGCCGACTCCCAGGACTCGTCGGGTTCCTGCCAGGGCAGACCCACCGGGAGCGCGCCGGATTTCGCCAGGCCGGTCTCGGCGTCGGTCAGGGCCGCGACATGCGCGCCGATCCGCGGATCGATCCACGGGTTACCCGCCCGCACATATTTCGGATGCGCCGACGTGCGTTCCACCAGTTCGAAACCGGCGGCCGCGGTGATCTCGGCCAGAGTGTCCAGGTTGGGCCAGGGCCGCTCGGGATTCACATGGTCGGGGGTGACCGGCGAGACGCCGCCCCAATCATCGATCCCGGCTTCCAGCAGGGCCCGGCATTCCGCCCCGGACACCAGGTTCGGCGGCGCCTGCACCGAGACATCGGGTCCGAGCAGCAGGCGGGTCACCGCGATGGTGGCCAGGAACTCCGTGAAGTCCGCGTCGGGCGCGTGCCGCATGGCGGTGTCGTCCTTGGCGCGGAAGTTCTGGACGATCACTTCCTGAATATGACCGAACGCCTTGTGCTGCTTGCGGATCGCGGCGATCGTATCGGCCCGTTCGGCCATGTTCTCGCCGATACCCACCAGGACACCGGTGGTGTAGGGCACCGAGAGCCGGCCCGCGTCGGTGATGGCCCGCAGCCGTACCGCGGGGTCCTTGTCGGGGCTGCCGTAATGGCAGTTGCCCTTCTCGGTGAACAGCCGGGTCGCGGTGGTCTCGAGCATCATGCCCATCGACTGCGCCACCGGTTTCAGCCGCGAGATCTCCTCCCACGACATGACGCCGGGGTTGAGATGCGGCAGCAGCCCGGTCTCCTCGAGTACCAGGATCGATACCGCGCGCAGATAGTCGAGGGTGGAATCGTAGCCACGTTCGTCCAGCCACTGCGCGGCCTCGGGCCAGCGGGCCTCGGGCCGGTCGCCGAGGGTGAACAGCGCTTCCTTACAGCCCAGTTCGGCGCCCCGGCGCGCGATATCGAGCACCTCGTCGGGTTCCAGGAACATCCCGCGACCCTGTGCCCGTAACTTCCCCGGCACCGTCACAAAAGTGCAGTAGTGGCAGGTATCGCGGCACAGATGGGTCAGCGGAATGAAGACATTGCGCGAATAGGTGATCGTGGCGGGCCGTCCGGCCGAGGCCAGCCCGGCGTCACGTACCCGGACGGCACTGCGGCACAGGTCGGCGAGGTCGTCGCCGCGCGCGTGCAGCAGCACCGTGGCCTCGTCGACATTCAGTGTGACCCCGTCACGTGCCCGGCGCAGCGCCCGGCGCATGGCGGACGGGGGCGGCACGGGGGTCGGGACGGTCGGTTCGGGTAGTTCGGTCACGCCCTCGATCATGCGGCACACATCCGGAACTGTCTCCTCCCAGGTCGTTGAGCGTTCACAACCCCCGTGCCTCTCGGGCTATTCCGTGCAGGTCGGGACTGTGTTCATTTGCCCCGCCTCCGGCGGGGCGGGTCGGGGCCCTGTGACCCCGGTTCTTCACTCCGCCGCTCAGTCGCTGCGCTCCTTCGCTCTGTCGCTCCAGAACCGGGGGCGGGCCCCGACCACTGAGGTAGACCATCCGGAATAGACAAAAGGTGCATGCTGTCCGGAATAGGCAAAAGGTGGATGCTGTCGTGCGCCTCGAGCAGCCTGGGAGGTTCACATCACTGTAAGTGCTCAACGGTCACCGATCTATGGACAGAGCGGCGGCACACGCTCCGGAACCGGGGGCGGGCCCCCGACCACGGATGTCGACCATCCGGCGGGCCGGAAGGGCAGGCGGAGAGCATGTGCTCGACAAACCTGGATGGCTCACGTCACTTAAGTGCTCCGTGGTCGCCATCTATGGTCGGCCGGGCAGCACGTCGAGCCGTGCGACGATGAATATATGTCGCCGGACAGCCCGCCACGCCCACCCGATGTTCTGGCCGATCCGTCGTGGCGGCCCAGTCCGCGCGCGAAGGCACTGTGGACCGTGCAGATCGTGCTGTCGTGGCTCGGTGTGTTCGCCGTGCTGCTCGGGTGGGTCGTCTTCGACCCCGATCGCCGGACGTGGCAGGCGGCGGTGGCGGTGGTCGCGGTACTGACGGCCACGCTCACCGCGATCGTGGTGCCCCGCTGGCGGTACCGGGTGCACCGTTGGGAGGTGACCGACGACGCCGTCTACTCCCGATCGGGCTGGCTGACCCAGGAGAGCCGGGTCGCGCCGATCTCCCGGGTGCAGACCGTGGACACCGAACGCGGCCCGCTGGAACGCATTCTCGACCTGTCGACGGTCACGGTGACCACGGCCTCGTCCGCGGGCGCGGTGCACATCAGCCTGCTGGACCGCGCGGTGGCCGAGCAGACAGTGACCCGGTTGACCGAGATCGCGGCGCGTCACCGCGAGGACGCCACATGACGGGACCGCGTCCGGCGGGCGGGCCCTGCCCGGCCGCCGAGCCGGAGACCCTCGTTCCCGGCGACGACGAGCCGTGGCTACGCCTGGATCGCCGGATGCTGCTGGTCCATCCGATTCAGGAGATCGTGAAGTTCCTGCCCGCCGTGATCGGCGCGGTCGTCCTGGGCGTCAGTTCCGGTAACCCGCTCTACAGCCTGCTGGGCCTGGTATTCGTGGTCCCGTACGCGCTCACCCTGTGGTTCACCACCAGCTACCGGGTCGGACCCACCCATGTCGAACTGCGCACCGGTTTGATCCGGCGGAAACGGCTGGCGGTGCCGCGGGCGCGAATCCGATCGGTGGATATCGAGGCCGACCCGCTGCACCGGATCCTGGGCCTGGCCGTAATCGTGATCGGCACCGGCCAGGAAGCCGAGGCCGGCGACCGATTCAGACTGGACGCACTTGCCGCCGGACAGGTCCGGCCGCTGCGCGCCGAACTCCTGGCCCATACCCTGCGTACCACTGCCGGCGATGCCGCTCCCGCCCGCTTCGCCGCCATCGGCCCGGAGACCGGGCCGGAGGTCCCCGCGGCGGAGCGAGGCACCGAGATCGGCCACTGGCAGCCGGGCTGGGTCCGGTACGCGCCTCTGTCGCTGACCGGTTTCGCGCTCGCCGCCTCGGCCCTCGGCCTGGCCGCCCAGTTCGGATTCGGCGCCGCCGAGATCGGCATCGGCCACGACACCGTCGACACCGTACGCGGTTTCGGGATCCTGTCGCTGCTACTGACGGGCCTCGCGGCGCTGCTCGCCCTGGTGGTCGTCGTCAGCGTGGCGGCGTGCGCGCACTACCTCGCCACGTATTACGGACTCCGCGTCACCGATCACGGCAGCACCTTGCAGATCCGCCGCGGACTGTTCACGCTGCGCCGGATCACCTTCGACACCGCACGATTGCGCGGCGCCACCATCCGCGAACCACTTCTGCTGCGCCTCGCCGGAGCCGCGCAACTGGAAGCCGTGATGACCGGCGAGAATCCGCGCCAGAAGATCCTGCCGCAATCCCCCCGCGCGGCGGTCGACCGAACGCTGGCCCGGCTGCCGAGTCCCCACCGGAACGCGACCACCTCCGCGACAACGGCACAACCGGCCGCTCTCGCCGATATCCCGTTGACCCGGCACGGTCCGGCCGCCCGGCGCCGCCGATATGTCCGGGCCTGCTGGCCTGTTCCGCTCACCGCGGTGGCCCTGCTCCTCCTGACCGCGGCGGACTGGCAGGTCACGGTGTGGTGGTGGCTGCTGCCGGCCGGCCTGGCGCCGGTCTGCGCGCTGCTCGCCGAGGACCGCTACCGCGGCCTCGGTCACGCGGTCGTCCCCGCCACCGCCGGCTCTCCGACCTGGCTGGTCGTCCGTTCCGGCTCCCTGGACCGCGAACGCACCTGCCTCGAAGCGCCCGGCATCATCGGCTGGACTGTGCGGCAGACCTTCTGGCAACGCCGAGCCGGCCTGGCCACGGTGGGCGCCGCCACGGCAGCGGGTAAGAAGCTCTACCTGGTCCAGGACATCCCGCAGGATCGCGCCTGGGCGATATTGGATCGCGTCGGCGTCGCGGGGCGAGGCCCGGCCACGGACGCCCACCATCCGGAATAGACGGATGGTGGGCAGGGAGCCGTAGTACGCCGATGTCAGGTCTGGCAGTGGCAGGTGGCGGACTCCCGCAGGTCGGGTTCGTCGGCTACCACGCGCAGGCCGGGACGGGTGTCCGGACTGGCGTGATCACCCATCCACGACAGCAGAGACCACCGGGACAGACCGGACAGGGCCGAGCCGAGACTCAGGAAGGACCCGCTGGAGATCGCCGAGCCGAACGATCCGATGGACCCGATCGACAGCACCGACCCCACGCTGCCGATGGACAGAATCGAATACGCCGAGCCGATGGACAGGATCGACCCTTCGGAGCGAATCGACAGAATCGACCGTGACGAGCGTCGGCTATGGATGCCGGACTTGCGCGAACTTCGGACAGTCGCCATCAACCCGGTCTACCACAGCCGGGCGCCACGCGCGGCGTGCGGTTGGCTCGTCCATAGATCGGCAACCATTGAGCACTTACAGTGCTGTGAGCCTACCCAGGATGAACAGGGCACACGACCACACGCTTCCCGCGGATATTCGGCCGCTGTGGTCGAGGCCCGCCGCAGTTCTGCAACAACAAGCAATCGAGCGCATGCGGCGGGCGTCCACAGGAACGGACAGCTATCGCGCCGATAGTGCTGTGAGTCTGCTCAGCCGGGTCGAGGTGTGTGTCCGCGTACACCTCGCGTCCGAACGGTCGGGCCCGGATCCGGGCCGACCGAGGGCGGGAGGGCTCGGAGTTGCCGAGGTCCGCCCACCGCGCCGGAGGCGGGGCCGATGGTCAGCCGACGGTGAAGAATCCGATGGTCGGCATGAAGGTGCAGCTGCGGGCCTCGGTTTCGGTGGCCTGGGTGGTGAGCCCGCCGCCGATCACCGCGACGATACGGCCGGTGCCGGTGTTCGCGATGGCCGACAGGGTGGCCGGGCCGTCCGGGTTGATCTTGGCCGCATCGGTCAGCGGCTGCGAGCCCGCCTCGCCGGTGTCCAGGTTCCGCCACTGCACCGTCATCGGCTGCGCCTGCTCGGCCGTGGGGCGTTCGGTGCCCAGCGCGGTGAACACGAAACCGGTCTGGCCGGCGGCGGGTCCGGGCGGCGGCAGTTGCGCCGGGCCGGGCACCGCGAGGGCGGTACCGACCGAATCGCCGGACGGGGCGATGCAACCCTGGCCGATGGTCGGGTAGAGGAACTGGGCGATCGCGGGCCCGGATTCGGGGATCTCGGGGCCACCGCCGCCACTGCCGTCGAGGAACGTGATGACCCGTTCCAGCGTGGATTTGATCTGCGGAGGCAGATTCACCGCGGCCAGCAGCGCGCGGGCCTGGGACAGAATGGCCTCCTGCGGGCTGCCCGGCGCGGCGATGTCCTTGGCCGCCGGAGCCGGTGCGTTGACGATGGCCGGGGCCAGGGCGGCGAGAACGTCGACGGGAACCCCTTCGGGGACCATCGGGACGCTGCTCACCGACGCCTCGGTGGCCGGAGCCGCGACGGCCGTCGCGGGCGCCACGAGGGAGGCGCCCGCCGTAATGGCGAGCGCGGACATTGCGATCCGCGATCCTCGGGTGCGAAGCACTGGTCTAGCCGTCCTTACCTCGGGTACATCTGGGCGACGCTGAAAAGCCGTCGTTTCGGGGTCACTCTAAGGACACTGACGCGCGTTGTACAGCACCGGGGTAGGGATTGCGAGCCCCAATTCGCTGTGCTACTGGACAGTAGCGGGTAACGCGAGTGACCGGTGTGAAAATTGGGTCTTATGTGAACTTGTGACTCATCGGTTGCTCGATGGTTACCGGGCCCACTGCGCACTGTTTGCCGCCCACGGCGCAGAGCGCGCGCAAGGCTCGCGTCCGTCCGGAAACCGGTGGGGTTAATGTATTCCGGGCCGGAAAAACCGGCGACGCGCCCAACAGCACCGGGTCCGGCCGCCGGCCCGGACCGACTCGAAAGCTCGTGTATTGAATCAGCCCAGCGGCGCCCGGACCGACATTCGGGGGTTCGTACCGTTTCGCCTGGCCCTGGTGGCGCTCGGGATCACCGTACTGGCGCGGCTGCTGTGGATGCTGCTGACCCCGAACGGGATGAACCTGGTCGACCTGCACGTCTACGTCGACGGGTCGGCAGCCCTGCTCACCGACCATCTCTACGATTTCACCTACGCCGAGAAGACACCGGATTTCCCGCTGCCCTTCACTTACCCGCCGTTCGCCGCGGTGGTGTTCTTTCCGCTGCACTTCCTGCCCTTCACCGTGGTCGCGATGCTGTGGCTGTTCGCCATCGTCGCGGCGTTGTACTGGGTGGTGCGAATCGCGTTCGAGCTGATGCTGGGACGGGACGCCCTGCGCGAAGCGCGGTGGCGCACCGCGATGGTGGCGTGGACGGCGGTGGGCCTCTGGTTCGAGCCGGTACGCACCACGATCGACTACGGCCAGGTCAATGTCTTCCTGATGCTCGGTGTGATGGTCGCGATCCGCAGTTCCCGGTGGTGGCTGTCGGGAACCCTGGTGGGCGCGGTCGCGGGGATCAAACTGACGCCCGCCATCAGCGGTCTCTATTTCGTCGCACGGCGCCGCTGGGCCGCGGCCGTCTGGTCGGCGGTGGTGTTCGGCCTGACCGTAGCGGCCAGTTTCCTGATCAATCCGGAGGAGACCCGGCGCTATTTCGGCACCCTGCTCGGTGACGCCGACCGGATCGGGCCGGTGGGCTCGGTGTGGAACCAGTCGCTGCGCGGCGCGCTGAGCCGGCTGCTGGGCAGCGATGTGGGGACCGGGCCGTGGTGGATTGCCGGGGTCGCGGTGGCGGCGGCGCTGGGGTGGTGCGCGTGGCGGGCGCTGCGCCGCGACGATCTGCTGGGCACCGTGCTGATCGTGCAACTGTTCGGACTGCTGGTCTCGCCCATCTCCTGGTCGCACCACTGGGGCTGGCTGCTGCCGACCGTCCTCTGGTTGCTCCACGGGCCGTACCGGGCGGTGCCCGGCGCGAAGACACTGGCCGGATACTGGCTGGTGACGGCGCTGATCGGCGCGCCGTGGGTGCTCTCGTTCCTGCAGGATTCGATCTGGACCATCTCCCGCTGGGGGGTGTGGTCCTGGCTCGGCACGGTGTACGTGCTCGGTGCGCTGGTCTGCTACGGCTGGATCGCCTGGGCGGGCCGGACCACCGCCCGGACCGCTACGGCGCCAGCCGATCTATTTCCCGGGCCAGCGCCACGTCCTGTGCCGTGAGCCCGCCCGCGGAGTGCGTGGACAGGGTGAAGGTGACCTTGCGCCACCGGATATCCATATCGGGATGGTGATTCGCGGATTCGGCGATATCGGCCACCCGCCGGACGAGTTCTATGCCGGCGGGAAAGGTGGCCGCCTGGACCGTGCGGGTCAGCGCGTCCCCGGCCCGGCTCCACTCCGGCAGGGTCTCCAGGGCCGCCGTGATCTCTGATTCGGAGAGCAGTGATGTGGTCATACCGCGGACATACCCCGCCACCACGGTCCTACAACCGCACCCCGTCGTCTACAACCGCGCGCTCCCCCAATTACGAACTGTCCAACATCCGTGGCGGACGCCGGAGCGAAGGCGGAGGTCGCCTCCCCCTCAGGCGGCACGTGCCTTCTTGAGGCCCTTCTTCAGTTCCTTACCGGAGGCGCCCGTGGCCTCCAGGCGCTTCATCCGCATGATGACCACAGGGCATTTCACGCAGCGCGTCTTCTTACGACAGCACTTCTTCTTCGGCTTGAGGCTCGAAACCTCGCTCGCCTTGACCTTGCCCATGCGGGTTAGCATACCCTTACCTCTGGGCGGCGCCAGCAGGCCACCGAGTTCCCGGTAGGGTGTAACCGGCCCAGATGCCCGGTGAGTTCGAATGTCCCTGTGGCAGGGTCCGGCCGCAAGCAACAGTTAACAGCAGGAGGAACCGGCGTGTCGTCTGCACGCGATTTTCGCAACGTCGCCATCGTGGCGCACGTCGACCACGGTAAGACGACGCTCGTCGACGCCATGCTGCGGCAGTCCGGCGCATTCGCCGAACGGGCCGAACCGGTCGACCGGGTGATGGACTCCGGCGATCTGGAGCGCGAGAAGGGCATCACCATTCTCGCCAAGAACACCGCCGTGCACCGGCACCATCCGGACGGCAGCGTCACCGTCATCAATGTCATCGACACCCCGGGTCACGCCGACTTCGGTGGCGAGGTGGAACGCGGCCTGTCCATGGTCGACGGGGTGGTGCTGCTGGTCGACGCCTCGGAGGGCCCGCTCCCGCAGACCCGGTTCGTGCTGCGTAAGGCGCTGGCGGCCTGTCTGCCGGTGATCCTGGTGGTCAACAAGACCGACCGGCCCGACGCGCGGATCGCCGAGGTGGTCGAGGAGAGCCACGACCTGCTGCTGGACCTGGCCTCCGATCTGGACGACGACGCCGCCGAAGCGGCCGAACTCGCCCTCGACCTGCCGGTGCTCTACGCCTCCGGTCGCGCGGGCAAGGCGTCCAAGGAGCAGCCGCAGAACGGCGAGGTACCGAACGCGGAGAACCTGGACGCGCTGTTCGACGTCCTGCTGGCGAACATCCCCGCACCCAAGGGCGACGCGTCCGCGCCGCTGCAGGCCCATGTGACCAACCTCGACGCCTCGGCCTTCCTGGGCCGGCTCGCGCTGGTCCGCATCCACAACGGTGAACTCCGCAAGGGGCAGAACGTGGCGTGGATGCACGCCGACGGCGTGAAGAACGTCAAGATCACCGAACTGCTGCAGACGATCGGCGTCGAACGGCAGCCGGGTGAGGTCGCGGTGGCCGGCGATATCGTCGCCGTCGCCGGTATCCCCGACATCATGATCGGCGACACCCTCGCCGACCCGGACGAGCCCGTCGCGCTGCCTCGCATCACGGTGGACGAACCGGCCATCTCGGTGGTGATCGGAACCAACACCTCACCGCTGGTCGGCCGGGTCCAGGGACACAAACTCACCGCCCGCATGGTGAAGTCGCGGCTCGACCAGGAACTGGTGGGCAATGTCTCCCTGCGGGTACTCGATATCGGCCGCCCGGACGCCTGGGAGGTCCAGGGCCGCGGCGAGCTCGCGCTGGCGATCCTGGTCGAGCAGATGCGGCGCGAAGGTTTCGAGCTGACCGTCGGCAAACCCCAGGTGGTGACCCGGCAGGTCGACGGCAAGGTGCACGAGCCCTACGAAGAACTCACCATCGACTGCCCCGACGAGTACCTCGGCGCCATCACCCAGCTGCTGGCCGCCCGCAAGGGCAAGATGGTGCAGATGAACAACCACGCCGCGGGCTGGGTGCGGATGGAGTTCATCGTGCCCTCGCGCGGTCTGATCGGTTTCCGTACCGACTTCCTGACCGAGACCCGCGGCACCGGTATCGCCAACGCCGTCTCCCACGGTTACGCGCCGTGGGCCGGTGAGATCCGGGCCCGGCACACCGGTTCGCTGGTGTCCGACCGCTCCGGTTCGGTGACCCCCTTCGCCATGATCCAGCTCGCCGACCGCGGGCAGTTCTTCGTCGAGCCGGGCGCGGAAACCTACGAGGGCATGGTCGTCGGGATCAATCCGCGTGCCGAGGATCTCGATATCAATGTGACCAAGGAGAAGAAGCTCACCAATATGCGCTCCTCCACCGCCGATGTGATGGAGACGCTGGCCAAGCCGCTGCAGCTCGATCTGGAAATGGCCATGGAGTTCTGCGCCGCCGACGAATGCGTCGAGGTCACGCCGGAGTTCGTACGGGTGCGCAAGGTCACCCTGGCCGCCAACGAGCGGGCCCGGGAGCTGTCGCGCCGCAAGGCGCGCGACCGGGCCGCGCTGTAAGCGGTTTCGCCCCCGGACGGCCCGGCACGGGTTTGGGTAGAGTGCCGAACGTGATTTCGGGGAGGCGCGCGGTGTGGCGCGGGCTGCTGGTACTCGTGGCGGTGCTCGTTCCGGTGCTTGCCGGATGCACTGCCGACCCGCCGCCGCCCATCGCCAGTACGGACAGCCCGAAGACCGAGCCGGCGCAGCCGACCAAGAACACGGTGGTGGTCGCCATCGACGACATCGGGATCGGTTTCAACCCGCATCTGCGGTCGAACCAGTCCCCGGCGACCGCCGCGGTGGCGGCCATGGTGCTGCCGAGTCCGTTCCGGCCCACGCCCGACCCGGCCCTGCCCGGCGGCACGCTGTGGGTTCCGGATACGGCGCTCGTCGATTCGGCGACGGTGACCGCCGAGGCCCCGTTCACCGTCACCTACAAGCTGAAGGACCAGGCGAACTGGTCCGACGGCGCCCCGATCGCGGCCGAGGATTTCCACTACCTGTGGCAGCAGATGATCACGCAGCCGGGTGTGATCGACCCGGCCGGGTACCGCCTCATCTCCGAGGTCCGTTCCTCGGGCGGCGGTAAAGCGGTTTCCGTGGTGTTCGACAAGCCCTATCCGGCCTGGCCGCAATTGTTCGCGAACCTGCTGCCGTCGCATCTGATGAAGGATTCGCCGGGCGGCTTCCAGCGGACGCTGGTCGAGCAGATACCGGTCTCCGGCGGGAACTTCACCATCGAATCCGCCGATCCCGGTCGCGACGAGATCCTGCTGGAACGCAACGACCGCTATTGGGGCACCCCGGCCCGCCCCGACCAGATCCTGCTGCGCCGCGGTGGCACCCCCGCCCAGCTGGCGGATTCACTGCGCACCGGCGACACCCAGATGGCACTGGTGCACGGCGGGGTCGCCACCCAGGCCCAGCTGGCCGCGATCCCGTCGGTGCGCACCGCGATCATGCCGCAGTCCCGGCAGCTGCGACTCACCCTCAACGGCCGCGAGGGGGTGCTCGGCGACCACCGGGTCCGGACCGCGGTCCTCGCGCTGCTCGATCCCGCGCTGCTGGCCACGGTCGGCGCGCAGACCGGTAACTGGGTGGAACCGGTGCGCGCGCAGGTGCTCTCCCCCTCCGATCCCGGCTACACACCGACCGAACCGCCGCGCCTCAACCCCGACCAGGCCTTCGGCCTGCTGGCCGAGGCCGGTTTCGGCCGCGCCCCGGAGCCGCCGCCGGTCTCGGCGACCTCACCGGCCCCGCGGCCCCGCTCGCTGGCCCGCAACGGCGAACCGCTGGTCCTGCGGATCGGTGCGGTGACCGGAGACGATACCGCTCTGGCGGTGGCCAATACCGCGGCCGACCAGCTGCGCAGCGCCGGGATCGACGCGTCCGTGCTCAATCTGGCGGCCGACGAACTGTACGGCAAAGGTCTGGTGGAGAACTCCGTCGACGCGGTGGTGGGCTGGGAGGCGACCGGCGGTGATCCCGCCACCGCGCTGGCCTCCCGCTACGGCTGCCCGCCCGTGGCGCCCGTCCTGCCCACGACCGACGGCGAACAGACCGAGGTTCCGGCCGCCGTGGAGGCGGCGCGCCGGGCGCCGAGCAATCTGTCCGGTATCTGCGATCCGCAGTTCCAGCCGTCGATCGACGGCGCACTGCACGGCGTGGAAGTACCGCGCACCCTGGGCGAGGCCGAACCCCGGATGTGGGGTGCGTCCACGGTACTGCCGATCGTGCAGGACAACGTGGTGGCGGCGGCCGGCCCCTCGGTGGACGGGGCGTCGCTGAGCGGAGCGATCCAGGCCGGGATATTCGGTGACGCGGCGATGTGGCGGCGCGTCCCGTGACCGGTCCCGGTGCCGGCCGGACAGGCGGGTTGCTGCTGGTCCACGCCCACCCCGACGACGAAACCATCACCACCGGGGGCACGATCGCCCACTACCGGCGTCTCGGTGTTCCGGTGACGGTGGTGACCTGCACACTCGGTGAAGAAGGCGAGGTGATGGGCGACCGCTGGGCCGGCCTGACCGCCGACCGCGCGGATCAACTGGGCGGGTACCGGATCGGTGAACTCACCCGCGCCCTGGCCGAACTCGGTGCCGGACCGCCGTGTTTCCTGGGCGGCGCCGGCCGCTGGCGCGATTCCGGTATGGCCGGGACTCCGGCGGCGCGGCATCCACGGGCCTTCGTCGAGTCCGGTCCGGCGGCGGTCCGAGCGCTCACCGAGGTGATCCTCGACCTGCGGCCCCGCGTGGTGGTGACCTACGACCCGCACGGCGGCTACGGCCACCCGGACCATATCCGTGCCCACCGGGTGACCACCGAAGCCGTCGAGGCCGCGGCCGGGCAGGGCTGGGACACGCCCAAGTTCTACTGGACCGTGACCGACGCCGAAATCCTGCGCGACCATCTGCGGGCGCTGGCCCGCCGCACGGTGGACGGCCTGCCCGGCGCGCTCCCTCCCGGCTGGCGGCTGCCGGCCGAGGACGAGTTGGCGTGCGTACCGAGTAGTTCGGTGACCACGGCGATCGATGTCACCGAATCGCTACCCCGGAAACGCGCCGCGCTGCGCGCCCACGCCACCCAGCTCACGGTCGCGCCGTCGGGCCGGGAATTCGCGTTGACCAATATGATCGCCCAGCCGATCCTGCCGGAGGAGCACTACATTCTGGTCCGCGGTCGCGCCTGGGCGGGCGGGCCGGACGGCCGGGAAGACGACCTCTTCGCCGGTTCGCTGTAGCCGAGCGACGCCCAAGCACCAATAGACTCGCACTATGCAGCACTCGGAATCGGAGAGCGGGACCGGACCCACAGCGACCGCCCGAGGGTGTTCGGCGACCCGGTCGCACGGATGACCGCCGCCGTGGACGATCGCGCCGGTGCGGATTCCCGCGCCCGCTGGACCGCACTGGCGACCGCGGCACTCGGCCCGGTGCTTATCGCGGTTCTGATCGTGGACGCGGTGATCACCTTGGCGCTGGAGGTGCTCTACCTGCCCTCCTATCTCGGCAGCGTCGCCGTACCGCTGGCCGCGCTGATCGCCGCGCCGGTGAACGTGGCCCTGGTCTGGGCGGCCGCCACGGTGACCACCCGGCCGACCGTGCTGTTCCTGCCGATCGCCGCCTGGCTGGGTGCCTTCCTGATCGCGGCGAGCCGGGGCCCCGGCGGTGATGTCCCGCTGCGCAGCGATCTGCCGACGCTGCTGCTGTTCCTGTGCGGGGCGGTGGCGCCGCTGGTCTACCTGTACGTGGCCGCCAACCGGACGAGAAGCCCGGCGGGCTGACCGGTCCGCCGGTCGGCGAGGGTCACCAGGCTCCGTACTCCGCGGCGAGAATATCGTTCACATCCACGCCCACCCCGTCGACCGTGCGGTCGTCGATCTCGAACTGGTGCAGATGTGCGGCCGGATGCACGTACCCCGGCGCGGTTCCCCAATCGTGCTGCCAGAACCACCCACCCACCCCGGCCGTCCGGGCCAGATCGATAGTGGGCGCATTGGCGTAGACGCCGGTGTTCTCCCGGCCGATCACCGCCTGCCAGCCGAGCAGATACGGCAGGATCATGGTGGCGAATTCCACAGGATTCGGGTTGTCGTCGATAGACGCGTAGATCGGCCGGTTGTCCGGTCCTCCGGCGGCGCGGTGCAGCGCCAGCCCACGCTCGGCGTGCCGCCGACCCGCGTCGTATCCGCCGCGCCAGTCGGCGGTGGGCCCTTTGCCGAACTGGTAGCAGGACACGATGGCCAGCCCGGCGGCCCGCAGATCCTCGACTTCCCCGGCGAGCAGCGGTTTCCCGGCCATCCATTCCGCGCCCGGCCGACGGTCGGACACATACCGGATGACCCCGGTGTGCCCGGCCGCCTTGATGGCCGCCGCGGACGGCACACCCGCCGCGTAATCGAGCAGGGTCCCGAGCGAAGCCGCACCGGCGCGGGGAGTTCCGAAAGCCGACCCCACCGCACCCGCGGCGACAGCGGCGGCCGTATATCCGAGCAGAGCCCGGCGAGACAGTGCAGAAACCATCGAGACTCCTTCGCACACCCCGGGTGGACAGCAACGGCGTGCCCGGCGCACCTTCCCCATCAGCACTGCGTGCGCCGGGAGCCTCGAACGTGGGTAATTCCACCACATCCACAACGCAACCACCACGACCGACGACTGCACGCGTCGCCGCGGGCCCGGAACTCCGCCCGAGACAGACAGAACGGGCGCGAGAAAAGACCGTGGTCACATGGTCGGATGCGCTACCCATCCAGCGGGCAGTTCCGGATGCCGACGCAACCCCATGCGTCGAGACTTACGAAGCACCCCAAGGGTTGAGGCCCGTCTCGCCCTTTGGCCGAAGGTGCTCGAAGGTCGCACTCTATGGACGGCCCACCGCACATCGCATGCGGCGAAGCCGCGAGTCCCGAGGTCGAAACGGCGAGACCAAGGGGGCCGCCACCCCGCGACGCCGAAGGCGGCGCCAAAAAGACAGAATTACAAGAGCCGGTCTATGCGTTCACCTACATCGAGGGTGCGCATGGCGGGATCGGCGAGTTCGGTGCGGACGACGCGGACCACCTGCGCGACGATCTGTTTCTTGATGCCCGCCAGGACACCGAGAACGGCGGCGCGCATGCCCTGGGCGGCGTAGTCGAGGCGGACCTTATCCCGTTCCGGCGGGACGACTTCCACCACGATGAGCAGGGGTTCGGCCGCGTGCGCGGTGAGTTGCAGGGGAATCTCCACGTCCGCGCGGTAGTGGTTGTCCTTGAGCACGCTGACCGTGATGTCGAGGGTGACCGGGACGATCAGGTCGAAGCGGACCAGCGCCGGATCGTCGTCGGCCGTGGCGGTCTCGGGTACCCGGTCGGTCAGTGCGGGCCGGCCGACCTCGCCGCGCACGGTGACCTCGGCCGCCGCCCGGGGGCCGGCGCGCAGCGGGCCGATCTCGATCTGCCGGTCGGCGAGATGGGTGACGAATTGTTCGAGCCGATCGCGAGTGACGATGCGCGGGAAGAACCGCCGCCCGAATTCGGCGTAGTCGATCCAGTCGAACCGGGTGCGGCTGCGGTGCGGGGAGCGTTCGCGGGCGACGATGGCCTCGATATCGTAGATCCGGCTGCGCATCACGCCCGGATCGCGCAGCATACCGTTCACCCGATTGGCGACCTCGCGTTGTAACAGGCCGGCGATCGGGTCGAGGAGCCATTCGGCCACCGAGTCGGCGGCGGACAGGCGCACCAGCACACTGACATCCGCGGGCTCGACGCGCGGGATATCGATCACGATCAGCAGCGGATCGGCGGTGCGGGCGTGGAAGGTGAGTCCGATGGATACCACCGTCTCCGACCGTAGGGGTTTGCCGCCGAGCAGGATCTTGGCCCGCAGGGATACCGGTATCCGGACGTCGAAGGCGACTTCGGAGCCGCGGCGCACCACCACGGGACGGTCGATCCGGCCCTCGGCGAGGAACCCGGCGAGTCCGGCGGGCGCCAGATTGACCGGACCGATGGTCAGCCCACGCCCGGTGATACCGGCGACCGCCTTCTCGATCCGCCGCTCGGTCACCGCGTGGGTGACGAACCGCCTGCCGAACTCGGCGTAGTCGATCCGCCCCGGGTCGCCTACCTCGATCGGTTCCATGAGTCGTTCCGACACCTCTACCTCCACCGGATAAGCGTCACGGTACGCGATGAAGGTATCGATCCGGCAGGCCCGTCACCACCCGGGCGACAGCCGCCCGTAACCGACGATGTGGATATCGGGGACGGCGGCGGGGTCCCAGCGTTCGATACCGACCGCATCGTCCTCGTTACCGCCGATCGTGGTGAGGGTGCCGTGGTCCTCGGCCAGCACGATATTGGTGTGCTGGCCGAATCTGCTCTCCGGGCTGTAGAGGATCACATCACCGGTGACCGGCCGGTATCCCGACCCGGCGGCGGCGAAGCGGCCCGAAGTCTCGTAGTACTCCTGCAAGGTGTAGACGCCGGGGATCCGCCACGATCCCGAGTTCGGGTTGGCCAGCGGCAGCCCGGCCGCACGCATCACCCAGCTCACGAAGTTGGCGCACCACGGTTCGGTATTGCCCTCGGAGTAGCCCACTCCCTCGCGAGGATCGGCGAATTCGGTCGCCGCGGCGTCGACGACCCGCGCCTGGGCGGCGGTGAGTGTGGCCCGGTCGATCACCGGGAAGGAGGTCAGCTGCTCACCGACGAGTCCCTCGGCGGAACCGGAGAAGAACGAACAGCCACACAGACACAGCGCGGCGGCCACCAGCAGGAGCGCGATGCCGCGCACCGGCTTCCTCCGCGCGCGTACCTGTTCCGAAGATTCGACCATTCCCACACCCCGTGCCTCGGCAGAACTTTCCGGTGATCGACCGGCGCTGTCCAGCATGCCCGTTCGCGGGGACGATGCCGAACGATTTTCGGTAGCGGAGTCATCGGGGGTCGGCGGCTGCCGTTCGCATGGGGATGAGGGCGGTGAGCGCGATGGCGACGCAGGCGGCGGTGGTCGAGATGAGGAAGGCCGTCTGGAACGCGTCCCGTGACGGTAGCTGCCGGGTGCCCAGGGTGATGGTCATAGTGGCCAGTACCGCGCTCATCACCGCCGCCGAGGTGGAGGTGCCGACCGAGCGCATGAGCGCGTTGAGTCCATTGGCCGCGGCGGTTTCGGTGATCGGTACCGCGCCCATGATCAGCGCGGGCATCGCGGCGTAGGCGAGGCCGACACCACCGGCCACCAGCACCGAGGCGATCATGATCTGCCAGACGGTGTCCATCATCGCCGCGGCGCACAGATAGCCGAGGCCGATCACCGCCGAGCCCACGCCGAGGGTCGGTTTGGGACCGAAGCGCGCCGAGATCCGGGCGGAGACCGGCGAGAGCAGCATCATCACGCAACCGCTGGGTGCCAGGGCGAGTCCGGCGGCCACCATCGTCAATCCGAGGCCGTAGCCGGTTTCCGCGGGAGCCATCAGCAGTTGGGGAAAGCTCAGCGACATACCGTAGAGCGCGAAACCCACTGCGATCGACGCGATATTGGTGAACAGCACCCGCGGCCGCGCCGAGACCCGTAGATCGACGAGCGGATGCCGGCGGCCGAGTTCGTAACGGCCCCAGCCGAGGAACGCCAGGATCGCCACGGCGAACAGGGTCAGGATGGAGGCGCTGGCCCATCCCCATTGCGCGCCCTGCGTGATCGCGAGGAGCAGCGCGAGCAGGGCGGTCGCCAGTCCCGCGGCGCCGCCGAAATCGAAGGGGGCGGGGGTGCGCACCGGGGATTCCGGGACGAACCGGAAGATCAGCAGCGCACCCGCGCCGCCCATCGCCGCGGCCGCCCAGAACAGGACGTGCCAATCCGCGTGTTCGGCGATCAGGGCGGCGACCGGCAGTCCGATCGCGCCGCCCACCCCGAGGGTGGAACTCATCACGGCCATGGCCGAACCGACGCGTTCGGGCGGCAGTTCGTCGCGCAGGATGCTGATACCCAGCGGAATGGCCCCGATCGCGACGCCCTGCAGGGCGCGGCCCGCCACCGAGGGCAGCAGTGAGGAGGACATCGCGCACAGGATCGAGCCGATGATCATGGCGAGCAGGTCGAACAGCAGGATGCGGCGTTTGCCGAACATATCGCCGAGCCGGCCGCTGATCGGGGTGCAGACCCGCGGAGGCCAGCAGGGTCACCGTGATCACCCAGGACGCGTTGGTGGCGGTGGTGTCCAGGAGGGTGGGCAGGCTCGGGATGAGCGGAACGACCAGAGTCTGCATGAGTGAGACGACGATGCCGATGGTGCTCAGGGTGGCCACCAGCACTGTCGGTGCGGTGCGGTGCCGATCGCGTTCGCCGGATCTGGAAGGGTCGTCGGCCACGGCAGTCACGCATATGCACGTTACATAGCCTGTGTATGGTGCACAATTTTGTATTCGGGCGAAACAGACGACATAGTGTCCGAATGTCCGATTCGGCTGCACCGCTCGCCGCCTCCGCGGCGGACCGCCGGGACCCCGCCGTCCTGGCGCGGCTCGTCCTGGAACTGAACCTGCTGTCCCGGCAGTATCCGGCCGCCCGCCGGAATTCGCCGTTCCAGCTGGACAGATCCGCGTACCTGATCCTCACCCGGCTCCGTCTCGGTGATCCGCTGTCCCTGCGCGAACTGGCCGAAGCGTTCGGTCTGGACGTGTCCACGGTGAACCGCCAGGTGGCCGCCATGCTCGACCAGGACCTGGTGGAGCGGGTACCGGACCCCGAAGGCGGCGTCGCCCGCAAGGTCCGGCCCAGCGAGAAAGGGCTCCGGCTGTTCGAAGCCGATCTGGCCCTGCAACGCCGCGGTGTCGGCTCCGTGCTCACCGATTGGCCCGACGCGGAGGTCGAGCAATTGGTCCGCCTCCTGGAGCGGTTCAACGAAGGGGTCGAAGGGCTGGCCCGCCATCCCTGGCCGCGCCCCCATCGGACCACCGGTTCCCCGGTCCACTGACCGAGAACCCAGTGGTCACCCGGTGTTCTCCGGCAGCCGGTACCGTTGAGCCATGATCACGCTCAAAAAGGAAGACGGCGCAGCGGATCTCGCGGGGATCGCCAAGCTGAGTGTCGGAGTCAGCTGGGAACCCTCCGCGGGCGCCAGCGGTGGCGCGCTCGGCTGGGCGCGCCGCAAGAAAGGCGTCGACCTCGACCTGATCGCCATCCTCATGCAGGGCAGCGAACCGGTCCGTTTCGCCGGACTGGATTCGCTGGACCCGCTGGGCAACGGGTCGGTCCAGCACTCCGGCGACGAACAGACCGGCGCGGCCGCCGGTGACGACGAAACCGTCCATGTCACCTTCGCCGAGGTCCCCGGCGGTATCGACGCCATCGTCTTCGTCGCGGCCGCCTTCAAGAAGGGCAGTTCCTTCGAGAAGGCGAACAACATCTCGTTCAAGGTCTACGACGCGACCGGCGGCAGCAGCCAGCAGGTGGCCGATATCTGGCCGTCGCTGCTGGGCAACGACAATGCCAACGCCGTGGCCCGCGCCTTCCGCAACGGTGATGTCTGGCAGCTCGAGGTGCTCAACCGCAAAGGCAAGATCAAGCAGGGTGACAAGCAGGCGCTGCTGCGGTTCGCCATGGGCGGCGGCGCTTCCTGATCCGCCGCACGTGATCAGCTCGCCGCCCAGCCCGACCAGCGCGCGATATCGAGCGCGATGACCGGTCCGGGCGGCGGCTCCGTCACATAGACGGGATAGCGGGCGGTCAGGTGCGTCAGGCCGTGGCGCGCCTCGTCGCCCGTCACGATGCGCGCCCGCCCGTCGGCACGCACCCACCACAGGCGGGTCCAGTCCTCATCGTAGAAATCGGCCAGTACGGCGATCTCCGGGTTCGCCTCGATATTGGCCAGCCGGCGCAGGGCGGTGGTCGACTTCGGTTTGGCATCGACCGCGGTGTAGACGGTGTCGCCGGCGAGCGCGAACACGATCGGGACGAGATGCGGCGCGCCCGCGGTGGTCACCGTCGCGAGCCGGGCGACCCGGGCTGCGGCGAAGCGCGTCCGCGCCCGATCACGGTCCAGCCGCATATGTACACCTCGCTCCGGTCCCGTGTCCGGCGCACTCAGCGCCGGCCGCGCAGATAATCGCTGACCACCGCGGCGCCGAGCCCGTCCAGGTCGGGCGCCACCACCCGGCCGCCGCTGCGCCGGGCCACCAGATCCACGAACGCGGCCAGCCGCGGTTCCTCACCCAGCATGAACACCGAGATCGAGGCGCCCAGCCGGGCCAGCGAATCCACCTGGGTCATGGTGACTGTCAGGGTGCGGCGATCCGGCGGCCAATTGAAATAGGAGGTGCCGTCCGGCTCCAGGTGCGCGGTCGGCTCCCCGTCGGTCACCACCAGCACCACCGGTACCGCGTCGGGATGCCGGCGCAGATGGCGGCCGGCCAGCAGCAGCGCGTGGTGCAGGTTGGTGCCCTGCTCCCAGACCGGTTCCAGCCCGGTCAGTTCCGCGATGTCCACGGTGCCGGCCTGGCGGCCGAAGGTGATCAGCTCCAGTGCGTCGGACCGGAACCGGGTGCTGATCAGGTGCTGTAAGGCCAGCGCCGTTCGCTTCATCGGCACCCAGCGCCCGTCCTGCACCATCGACCACGAGGTGTCGACGCACAACGCGACCGCCGCCCGGGAGCGCTGTTCGGTCTCGGCGATCTCCACATCCGCCACATCCAGGGATACCGTCCGGCTTCCGGTGGACGCCGAGCGCAGCACCGCGTTGCGCACCGTACGCGAGACATCCCACGGCTCGGTATCGCCGAACTGCCACGGCCGGCTCGCGCCGGTCGGTTCCCCCGCCGCCCCGGCGAGCGCGGTGTCCCGCTGCCCCTTGCGACTGCGCAATTTACCGACGATATCCCGGAGCGCGACTTCCCCGAGCCGCCGCAGCGCCTTCGGGGTGAGCCGCAGGGAGCCGTCGGGGGCCCGCTCGAACAGGCCCTGGCGGCGCAGCTCTCGTTCCAGCTCGGCCAGCCGGGCGGCATCCACCCGGGCGTCGGCGCCGAGCTGACGCTCCAGCATTTCCAGGTCGATATCCTCCAGCCGCGCACCCGGATAGGACTGGGCGAGCTGGGCGGCGAGTTCGTCGAGTTCACCCAGGTCCTGCATGGCTGCCACGGCTTCGCCCATTCCCAGCGGGTCCTGGCCGCGGAAACGCCGCGCCGACTCCCAGTCCTCGCCGGGACGTAGCGTACGCAGATTCGCGTCCAGGTCGGCGATCTGCTGCGCTATCCGAGGATCCCCGAAGGCCTGTCCGATCAGCTCGTTCAATTCCGCCCGCTGCTGAGCCGACATCGAATTCATCATCCGCTGCGCCGCCGCGGCCCGCGCGGCCAGCGCGTCGATCAATGCTTCGGTGTCCCGCGGGTTCTCCGGGAAGAACTCGCCGTGTTCGTCCATGAACTCGGCGAACCGCTCGGTGGTGTCCTCGCCGCGGGCGTGGGCCGCGAGCAGATCGTTGAGATCCGCCATCATCTGCCGGACCCGCTCCACATCCTGCGGTGTCGCGTCCTGTAGCGCCTGTTTCATGCCCTGGAAACGGGATTCCAGCAGTTCCTCGCCGAGCAGATCACGGATCTTCTGATAGTTCTCCCGGCCGGTTTCCGAACGCCAGGAGTATTCGCTCAGTTCGTTCACCGCTTTCGCGGTACTCGACGGGAGTGCGTCCAACTGCATTTCGGCGAACCGCGCATCGTCGGAGGGGTCCGGGAACAGCGCGCGCCGTTCGGCCTCCAGGGCCCGGTCCAGCAGTTCCCGCACCTGCTGCAGGGTGCCGTCCAGGCGGTGGGACCGCGGGATCTCGGCCCGCCGCTCCCACAGGCGGCGCGTGAGTTCTTCGAGCCCGGGCATACCGGACGTCCCCCGCCGCAACAGTTCCTCGAGCGCCGAACGCGGCGAGGAACCCTCCATCACCTCGCGCCCGATCTCCGACAGCGCCTCGCGCAGATCCAGCGGAGGCGCCAGCGGATCGGGCCCCTCATGGTAGGGCCCGTAAGAGTATCGGTCCGCCCCTGTCATCGCACCTCTTCGAAACCGGCTGCCGCGGTCATCCGCCGTACACCGCGCTGCCCTCGTCGTCGGAGTCCTTGGCCACCTGGCGTGCCAGATAGAGGGACTCCAGGGCGAATTCGACGGCCGCGGCGATCCGCTGCGGTGGATCGCCCGCCGCGACATCGAGCCGCAGCGCCACCTCGTGCAGGACCGGAAGCTCCGGTAGCGCGGACAGGACCTGCGCGCCGGGCACCCGCTCACCTGTGGTCACCGAATGTCCCTCGCCCACCGCGTCGGCCAGCGGCCGCAGATCCAATCCGCCGAGCCGCTCCCGCGCGGTATCGGCGAAGGCCCGTCGCAGCAGATGGGTGAGGTGTTCCTCTTCGCGGCCTTCCTCGCCGGATTCGAACTCCAGTTTCCCGCGCAGGACGGCCGGCACCGATTCCAGATCGACGGGCCGGGCCACCGCGGGGTTCTCCCCGGTGAGCGCGGAACGCCGCAGCGCCGCCGCGGCCACCGTCTCCGCGGCCGCCACCGCGAACCGGGCCGAAACCCCGGAGCGCTGATCGATGGCCGGGGATTCGCGCAACCGGCGCACGAACCGGGCCAGCACCCCGATCAGCGGGTCGCCCACCTCGGCGACCAGTTCGGCTTCCTGGCGCACCAGCGCCATCTCCGCCTCGACGGTCAGCGGATAGTGCGTCCGGATCTCGGCGCCGAAACGGTCCTTCAACGGGGTGATGATCCGGCCGCGATTGGTGTAGTCCTCGGGGTTGGCCGTCGCCACCAGCAGCACATCCAGCGGTAGCCGCAGCGTATAGCCGCGCACCTGGATATCGCGCTCCTCCATGACGTTCAGCAGCGCGACCTGGATACGTTCGGCGAGGTCGGGCAGCTCGTTGACGGCCACGATGCCCCGGTGCGCCCGCGGCACCAGGCCGAAGTGGATGGTCTCGGGATCGCCGAGGCTGCGTCCTTCGGCGACCTTCACCGGATCGACATCGCCGATCAGGTCGCCCACCGAGGTGTCGGGGGTCGCGAGCTTCTCGGCGTAACGTTCGCTGCGATGCCGCCACGTCACGGGCAGGTCGTCGCCGAGTTCGACCGCCAGCCGCCGGCCCTGCGGGCTGATCGGTTCCAGCGGATGTTCGCCCAGTTCGGCGCCCGCGATCACCGGGGTCCATTCGTCGAGCAGTTCGACGACGGTGCGCAGCAGCCGGGTCTTGCCCTGGCCCCGCTCGCCGAGCAGCACCACATCGTGACCCGCCAGCAGCGCGCGCTCCAATTGCGGCAGCACAGTCCGCTCGAAGCCGACTATCCCGGGCCACGGATCCTCGCCCGAGCCCAGCCGGGCCAGCAGATTCTCCCGGAT
Organism: Nocardia rhamnosiphila NBRC 108938; assembly: GCF_000720425.1. Classification (GTDB taxonomy): domain Bacteria; phylum Actinomycetota; class Actinomycetes; order Mycobacteriales; family Mycobacteriaceae; genus Nocardia; species Nocardia rhamnosiphila. Next base: position 79,089 of record NZ_JOAJ01000004.1, read on the forward strand.
CTCGGCTTTCACACTCCGCGGCGCGTACCCGGCCGCCCGCAACGCGCCCGCGGTGGCGGGCAGCTCTGAGGACACAGTCACCTCATCGACGCTACGACGATTTCCCCCATCGGTCGACAGATGGCGCGCCGTATCCCCCGCTCTGCGTGGGTTCGCCGGCGTGCGGCGGCCTCAGGCGACCCCGGAGCCCAGCCGCCGCCGCAATGTATCGAGACCGTCCCCGCGCAGGTCTGCGGCCGCGATACCGCGCGCCGAGGCGATCAGCAGCAGCGACAGCAGCGGACCGCGCACCTGCGGCCCCGAGCCCGCGGAGAACTCGGCGTCGTCGGCCACCAGTGTGAGCCCGGCGACGAGTTCCTTCCCGCCACCGAACCCGGCCGTGGTGCGGATCTGCAGCCGCAGCGCGTCGGCGACGGCATCGGCCGGGTATTCCCGGGTGATCCCCAGCGGTCGCCGGATGTCTTCTCCGTGCACGATCATCTCGACCAGTCTGCTGTCGAGCGGGGCGGGCGGAGTGACCGTCCGGTCCAGGGCCGCACGCAACCGGTCCAGCGTTTCGGCGGGGGTGGCCGCCCGCTCCCGTTCGACACCGTTCGCGGTGAACCGGTCGAAATCGAAGCGGGCCCGGGCGAACTGCCGGACGAAACCGAGCCGGGATGTTTTCGCGGTCGCCACGATATGCGCGAGCACATCGTGCACCGTCCATCCGGAACACAACGAGGGCGTCGCCCACTGCTCGGCGGTGAGCCCGTCGAGATCCGCGATCAGCGCCAGTCTCTCGGACCGGACCGTCGGCCACACGTCTTGCACGATTCCTCCAGATCGGCTCGACCCCCGGATCGGGGGTGACGAACCGCACACTACGGATCGGCACCGACATATCGTCCGACCCGGACCATCCCCGAAGCTCTGGTTCGGCATGCCGGCCTATGCCGAGGACAACCGTCGGCGAACTCACCTGCCGGATCCGCGGCGACGGCCGGCACCAACCGGAGCTTGCCGATACCACCGGGCCTCAGCGGGCTGGTCGGGCAGGTGTCGGGATGCCATCGCCGACGGCGCTCCGCCGGTGGCGGTCGATCGCCGGGCCGCTGTCGATCCTCGCTTGCGGACGACCTTTCGACTGTCAGCGGTCGTCGTGTGCGGCGCCCGACGCCCGCGCCTCGTCCCAGAGCCGCCGCAGGATTGTCCCCGCCGGGTCCGGCACCGCCTTTCGGAACCCCGTCCCCGCCCAGAGCGCCATATCGTCGGCGCCGTCCCGCTCGGCCGCGGCCGCCCGGATGGGGCTGGTGAGGTGGTGGATCTGCGGGTACGCGGCGGGCGCTGTGCCGTACTCGGCGATGAAACCGTTGGCCAGCCCGCGGGCGGGGCGCCCGGAGAACACGCGCGTCACGACCGTCCGGTCGAACCGCGGATCGGCGAGCGCGTTCTTGTGTGCGGCTTTCGCCCCGGATTCGGCGCTGCGCAGGAACGCCGTACCCAGTTGGGCCGCGACCGCCCCGTGCGCGAGCACCTCCACGATTCGCGCCCCGTCGGAGATGCCGCCCGCCGCGACCACCGGCAGCGGGCACCACGCGGTGACCTCGTCGAGCAGGTCGATCAGCGAGGTCGTACCCGGCTCGTCCGCGACCCGGAAGGTGCCCCGGTGACCCCCGCCGTCGGGCCCCTGCAGGCAGAGCGCGTCGACGCCCACCTCCACCGCGGCCCGGGCCTCCTCCGGGCCGGTCACTGTCGCGACCACCATCGATCCCGCGGCACGCAGCCGCCGCACGGTGTCCACCGGCGGCAGGCCGAAGGTCAGCGAGACCACCGGCACCCGCTGTTCGACGACCAGATCCACCTTCTCGTCGAACCGGTCGTCGTCGAATTCCCGGACGGCGGGTACTTCGAGCCCGTACTGCCGGGCCGTCTCCCGCAGCCTGTCCCGGTACTGCTCCACCGCCGCGGCGTCGTAGGAAGTGCGCTGCGGCACGAAGAGGTTCACCCCGAACGCCGCGTCCGTACCGGCCCGCACCTGCCGGATCTGCTCGGCCACCGCCTCGGGGGTTTTGTACCCGGCCGCCAGAAAACCCAGTCCGCCCGCTTCCCCGACGCTCACCACCAATTCCGGCGTCGAGGGCCCACCCGCCATCGGCGCCGCCACGATCGGCACGGCGAGATCTCCGAATCCGAACACGATCCACCTCCACGGTCGATACCGAATCGAACGGTACCCAGCCTCCTCACCCGCCGGCACCGCACGACCACCGGGTGGCGCCGCTGTTCCCTGGGTCACGGACCGAACCCGGTCCGCTCGGCTGTACGCGGACGTTCCCGTACCTCAGAGCCTGGGAGCCGTCCATGGGATTCACCTGAAACGGGTGAACCGTGGCAGCCGCACATCGCGGTGTGCGCGGGGCATAATTCCGGTGACCGTGGCGCATTCCCGTGACGTCGCGCCTCCCTTCCCGCAGGAGAAGTGGGTATGTCCGATTCGAGCACGTACCTCGTCGAACGCGCGACCAGGATCGCCGCGCCCGAGCCCCGGATCCGCGCCCTCATCGACGACTTCCACCACTGGCGTGATTGGTCGCCCTGGGAGGACGCCGATCCCGATCTGCGGCGCACCTACTCCGGTCCGGGGTCGGGAGTGGGCGCCCGCTACGACTGGGAGGGCAACCGGAAGGCGGGCGCCGGGACGATGACGATCACCGCCTCGGAGCCCGGGCGGGTCGGGATCGACCTGGCCTTCCGCAAACCGTTCGAGAGCCGGAACGAGGTGACGTTCCTGCTGGTCGCCTCCGGTGAAACCACCGAGGTGACCTGGCGGATGACCGGCCGCAAGAATCTGTTCTTCAAAGTGGTCGGCTTCCTGTTCCCCATGGATCGCTTCATCGGCCCGGACTTCGAGAAAGGCCTCGTGCGGTTGAAGGGTCGGGCCGAGGCCGGCATCTGAACCCGGCGTGTTCGGGCCTGGACGGGAGCGAGGAACAGCAGCGCGGTCGCGGCGGAGTCCTCGCGACCGCGCTGCCGGGTCGGCCCGACCGGCCGATTCGGTTCACCGGGCCCTCGGCCGCGTCGGGTTTCGACGGGTCCGGCCGATTCGGTCACCGCGCCGATCAGCCGGCATCCGGCTTCGACGGGTCCGGCAGGGAGAACCCGGTGACCCGTTCGGGTGTCACGCGGACGATGAACCGGCGGATACTGTCGGACTCCGGGGGCGGCTGCTCGCCGAGATACTTCCGGGACAGTCGCAACGGCAACGATTTGTCCGGATCCTCGATCAGTTCGGCGGTGCCCTGGATATCCACCGAGCGGTAGGGGTTCGTGGCATCGAGAACGGTGAGCGCGACCCGCGGATCACGCGCCAGATTGCGCACCTTCCGGCGGGTGGTCGTCGAACTGAACAGGATCGTGTCGCCCTCCCGGTCCATCCAGACCACCGAGGTCTGGGGGCGGCCGTCCGGGTCGATGGTCGCCACGGTGGCGAAATTCTTCCCGTCCAGCAGGCGGCGGGCCTCTGCGGGCAATTCGATCGTCATATCGGTTCCTTCGTGGTGTTTCGGTTCGGTGGGAGGTCGTGCGGGAGCAGCGGCCCGGGTCAGGCCGGACGAGCCGCGGCGGGCGGGGTGGCCGGGAGGACTGTCGCCGCGGGGCGCAGCACGGTGACCGTCACCGCCAGTGCGGCCACCAGCAGGCCGGCGGCGACGGCGAAGGCGGTTCGGTAGCCGCCGGTCAGCGCCTCGGCATCGGAGGCGCCGGCGGCCGCCAGGGCGCCGGTGCGGGACGCGGCGAGGGTGGTCAGTACAGCGACGCCGAGCGCCATACCGATCTGCTGGGTGGTGTTGAACAGTCCGGAGATCAGCCCCGCGTCGTCGGCCGCGGCACCGGACATACCGAGCGCGGTGAGCGCCGGGAGTACCAGCCCGAATCCGGCGAGTAGCGCCATCACCGGCAGCACGTCGACCGGGTAGGAGGCGTGCACCGGCACGCTCGCGAGCCGGACCATGGCGGCCAGCAGGAGCAGCAGCCCCGTGATCAGCACGGCGCGCTCACCGAAGCGGAGGATGAGGCGGGCCGAGACGAACAGCGACACTCCGCCGATCGCCACGGCCGCCGGCAGCATGGCCAGCCCGGTCTCCAGGGCCGCGTAGCCCAGGACGCGCTGCAGGTACAGCGCGAGCAACACCTGGAAGGCGAACATGGCCGAAACCGTGAGCATCTGCACGAGATTCGCCCCGGAGACAGCACGCGAACGGAAGACCCGCAGCGGAAGCAGCGGGTGGGCGACCCGGGACTGCCGGAGGACGAACGCGGCCAGCAGGAGCAGAGATACGGCCGCGAGACCGAGCGTGCGCGACGAGGTCCAGCCGTGGCTCTCGATCCCGACCACCGTGTAGATACCCAGCATCAGCCCGGCGGTGACCAGCGTGGCGCCGATCAGATCCGCGCGGCGTACGTCCCCGCCGGCCCGGTCCGCCGGCAACACCGCGACCGCCAGGGCCACGGTGGCCAGCCCGATCGGCAGATTGATCAGGAAGATCCAGTGCCAGCCGAAGGCATCGGTCAGCACCCCGCCCAGGACCTGCCCGATCGCGGCACCGGCGGCGCCGGTGAAACCGAAGACCCCGATGGCCACTTTGCGCTGCCGGTTGTCGGTGAACAGGGTGACCAGAATGCCCAGCGCGACGGCGGAGGCGAAGGCGCTGCCCACGCCTTGGAGAAAGCGGGCGCCGATCAGCAGCGCGGGAGTGGTGGCCGCGCCGGCGATCAGGGAGGCCGCGGTGAACACCGCGTTCCCGATCAGGAATACCGTTTTGCGGCCGAACAGGTCGCCGAGGCGTCCGCCCAGCAGCAGGAGCCCGCCGAATGCGATCAGGTAGGCATTGACCGTCCAGCTCAATCCGGCCGAGCCGAATCCCAGGTCACGCTGGATCTCCGGGAGGGCCACGGTGACGATGCTGCCGTCCAGGACGGTCATCAGGGTGGCTGCCGACAGCACGGCGAGGGCGAGACGTGCGTGGGTGTTCATGATGTTCTCCTGTCCGGAACCCGACAGGAGAGACTGTAGTAGATAGTTTTGTTGCAGACAATCTATTGGAGATCTATTGGCGGGCGCGGCGCGCCGCCGACGGCGCCTCCACCGCCTCCGCCAGATGGCCCTCGGTCAGATGCCGCAGCGCACGCACCAGAACCTCCCGCTCCCCCGCCGGCAGCGAGCCGAGCGCCGCGCTGTGCACGCCGTCGACGATCCGCTGACTGCGTTCGGCGATCTCCCGCCCTTTGTCGGTGACGGCGATGATGCGAGCCCGGCGGTCCGCCGTGGAAGGCCGCCGTTCGGCGAGCCCGGCCTGCTCCAGCGCGTCGACGGTGACCACCATGGTGGTCTTGTCCATATCTCCGAGCACCGCGAGTTGCGCCTGGGTCCGCTCCTCTTCCAGAGCGTGGACGAGCACGCAGTGCATCCGGGCCGTGAGCCCGATCTCCGCCAGCGCCGCCGCCATCCGGGTGCGCAGGGCGTGACTGGTGCGGTCGAGCAGAAACGACAGGTCCGCTTCGGCGCGGACGGGAGCCATTGCGGTCATACGCCCATGATAGTTCCGTTGCGGATCTTCTACGGCGAACCGTCCGATCGTGGGCGGCCGCGACGGCCCCCGGACCCCGTCCTGCCCTAGAATTGCCCTACAACTCGAAGCGCTCACCCGTTCTTCCCGCGATGCGCACCGTCACCGTGTGGTGCGCGAACGAGTGCGTCCGCCCGCGCGGCGGCTTCGCACCGAAACTCCGATCCGAGGCGGCGCTCATGACAGACGTCGACTATTGCGTAGTAGGTGGGGGATTCGCCGGCCTGACCGCCGCCCGGCGGTTGAAACAGGCAGGCCGCACAGTGCGCGTACTGGAAGCCCGCGACCGGCTCGGCGGGCGTACGTTCACCGAAACCCGGCCCGACGGGTCGTGGATCGATCGCGGCGGCGCCTGGATCGGCCCCGGCCAGGACCGGATCCGCGCCCTGATGCAGGACTACGGGGTGGCGAGCTACAAGCAGTACACCGACGGTGAGGCGATGATGCTCGTCGAGGGCAAGCAGTATCGCTACACCGGCACGATCCCGTGGTCGATGAGCCCGTGGGTGGCGATGAACCTCGGCGCCGCGCTCCTCGACCTGGGTCATCTGTGCAAGTCCATACCGCTCGACGCACCATGGACGGCCGAGCAGGCCGACCGCTGGGATCGCCTCACCCTGGCGCATTGGCTGAACACCCACGTCGTCTCCAAGGCCGCGCACGAACTGCTCGAAACCGCGATCGCCGGCGCCTACACGTCCGCCGCGTCCGAGGTGTCGCTGCTGTTCGCGCTATATCAGATGGCATCCGGCGGCGGACCCGGTTTCGTCCTGGGTATCGAGGACGGCGCCCAGGATTCCCGGCCGGTGGGCGGGATGGGCGCCATCTACTGCCCGATGGCGGCCGAACTCGGCGACGCGGTCATGCTCGCCCAGCCCGTCCGCCGCATCCAGCAGGACGCCGACGGCGTCACGGTGTTCTCCGGCAAGACGACGGTGCGTGCCCGCCGGGTGATCGTGGCGGTTCCGCTGGCGATCGCGAGCCAGATCCGCTACGAGCCGATACTGCCGGTCGACCGGTCGCTGCTGCACCAGCGGATGCCGAGCGGCGCCATCATCAAGATCTCCCTCGTGTACGACGAACCGTTCTGGCGCGCGGACGGGTTGTCGGGACAGTCGGCGGCGCCGGGCTCGCCGGCCACCATCACCCTCGACGCCTGTACCGATACCGGCCGTCCCGGCGTCCTGTGCGTCATCGTGGAGGGGCCCATCGCACGGCAGATCGGCCGGCTCGACCCCGCCGAGCGGCGGCACACGATCCTCGACGCCCTCGCCGAACGTTTCGGCGACAAGGCCCGCACCCCGGCCGACTACATCGAACAGAACTGGAGCGCCGAACGCTATTCCGGTGGCGGGATGCTCAGCCACGCGCCGACCGGCGTCCTCACCCAGTTCGGCCCCGCCCTGCGCGCACCGTGCGGACGCATCCACTGGGCCGGCACCGAGAGTTCCGCGGTGATGTGCGGGTGGGTCGACGGCGCCGTGCGGTCGGGTGAGCGGGCGGCGGAGGAGGTATTGGAACACGAGATGGTGACCGCGTCCGCGGCACGCGCCCCCGGCTCCCGGCCCGAGTGACGACAGCCCCCGACGACCGGAACCCGGATCGGGCGAGGAAGGCGCCGGTGGAGGCCGCGACGTGACATGCAAGTAAATACTTGCCTATAGTGGTGGCGTGAACGAAAGTACCGACTCGGCCGATGTGTTCCGCGCACTGGCCGACCCGACCCGGCGGGTGATCCTCGACGAACTCGCCGAACGGGACGGACAGACACTGTTCGAACTGTGCGGCCGATTGACGATGCGCCACCAGTTGTCGTCCACCCGGCAGGCCATTTCCCAGCATCTCGACGTACTCGCTGGCGCCGGTCTGATCCGGACGAGCCGGGAAGGCCGGTACAAGTTCCACTACCTCGAGCGAGAACCGTTGCGGAATCTCACCGACCGCTGGCTGAAGGAGTAGGAATGCGGATCAACGTGACCAGCGTCTGGGTCGACGACCAGGCCAAGGCACTCACCTTCTATACCGACACACTCGGCTTCGTGAAGAAGACCGATGTCCCGACCGGCGAGTACCGCTGGCTGACCGTCGTCTCACCGCAGGCGCCGGACGGGGTGGAGCTGCTCCTGGAACCCGACGCCCACCCGGCCGCCAAACCTTTCAAGAACGCGCTGGTGGAGGACGGAATCCCGTTCACTTCCTTCGCGGTCGACGATATCCACGCCGAGTACGAGCGGCTGCAAGGGCTGGGCGTGCGCTTCACCCAGCCCCCGGTGGACCACGGCCCGGTGACCACCGCGGTCCTCGACGACACCTGCGGCAACCTCATCCAGATCGCGGAGCACAAGGACTGATTCCCCTGGCACTTCCGAGTCCTCGGCGCCCGGGCGCGGAGTCCCCGCGGGAATCCGCGCCCGGGATCGCGCACCGCGTCGACTTCGGCATTACTCGATCGGCGGTGCGCCGGGCATCTCATCGCCCCGGGCCGAGGCCGCGGTGCCGTCCGAGGGTCCGCCGCCGCGTCCCACCGCTCAGAACCGGTCTTTGTGCTCAACCAACCAGTCGGCGAATGTGCGCGCGGGCCGGCCGAGAATCCGATCCACGGTCCCGTCCGGGATCCGCGCCTCCGGCGGCGGGTCGGCGTGCCAGCCCACCACGTACTCGGCATCGGACCGCGAGACCCCCTCGCGCAGCAGCCTTTCGATGGCCCGGTCGCGACCGATCTGCTCGAAGGCGATATCGCGGCCGAGCGCACCGGCGAGCAGCGCCACCCGCTCTCCGGTGGTCAGCGCTTCGGGTCCGTTGAGGTTGTACGCACGGCCCGCGTGCCCCTCCTCGGTGTGCGCGATCGCCGCCACCGCACCGAGATCGCCCTCGTGGACCACCGCGCTCGGCAGATCGAACGGTTCCCGCACCACCCCCTCCGCGCGAACGGATTCCGCCCAGGTGAGCGCATTGGACATGAACTCCTGCGGTTCCAGCCGCGTCCAGGCGACCCCGGACCGCTCCACCGCCGACTCGGCCGGGCCGACGTAACCACCCCAGAGGATGGTGATCCGCTCGACCCCGGCGGCGACCGCGCGCCGGACCAGTTCGGGTCCGGTCCCGGCGACGCCGGCGGTCACGGTGATGTGCAGCCCGGTGACGCCGTCCAGCGCCGCGTCCAGCGTCGCGGGCTCGGTGTGCGTACCCGCCACCAGTTCCGTGTCCGCGGGCAGCAGCGCCGCGGCCCGCCCCGGATCACGGGTCAACGCCCGCACCTTCCTGCCCCTGCGCAGCAACTCCGACACCACGTGTTTGCCGGTGTTCCCGGTTGCGCCCGTTACCAATACCGTCACGTCGACTCCCTTCCGAACGCGACGCTATGACCTCAACAAAAGTTGAGGTCAACTCCCGCCGAATCCGGCCACCGCGGCGCGCACGACCACCGAGTCCACATCTATGCGCCGTACCCGTATTCGGCCGAGGCCCGCAGCCGGGCGACCTCCGCGGCAAGGGCCGTCCGCAATTCCCCGTGCCGCCGCCCGAGCGCGGTCACCGGATCGTGCCATCGTCCGGGCGGATAGAGCCACACCGGATTGCCGACGATCTCCTCGGGTTCCCAGTCGTACCGGGGCCAGAGATGAGCGTGCAGGAAATGGTGTGTATTGCCCAGGATCTCGACATTGGTGCGCCGGTACCCCGGGTCCCGCGCCGTACACACCGCTTCGACCGCGGTCGCGACGAGATCGACATCGGCCAGGAACCGCACCCGTTCGACCCGGGGCAGATCGGTGAGCCGGTCGACGCCCGGCACTCTGGTCAGGGCGAGCGAGTAGCCGGGCAGGAACTGGACATCGCCGATCACCGCGAACGCCGCGTCGAGCTCGGCGAAGACGGTCGGATTCCGGCCCTCGATCGCGGACCGCACGCGATCGACCTTCCAGTCGCTCATAGCTCGGCGACGCCGCGCAGATCAGGACTTGCGGCCGACCGCGGCGTAGCCGGGCACCTTCGTGTCCATCGACTTCGCCGGTTCGATCGGCGGCCGCCACCGGTGGATGGGCACCACACCGGGTTCCAGGATTTCCATCCCGTCGAAGAACTTCGCGATCTCCGCTCGGGTCCGCGGATGGCAGTGCATGCCGCGCTCCTCGTACACCTTCACCGTGGCCGCGATCCCCTTCGGGTCGAAGTCGGCGGTCAGGTGGGTCATCGCCAGATACGAACCCGGAGCCACCGCGGCCATGATGGTTTCGGTGATCTCGTAGGCGCCGGGCACGAAGTTCAGCAGGGCGATCAGCGACACCGCGATCGGCTCATCGAAATCCAGGGTACGACGCGCGGCCGCCAGGATCTCCTCCGGCCGGGTCGCGTCGGCCTGGATGTAATCGGTACGCCCCTCCGAGGTGCCGACCATCAGGGCGCGGGCGTGCGCGAGCACTATCGGATCGTTGTCCACATAGACGACCCGCGATGCCGGTGCCTCCTCCTGGGCCACCTGGTGCAGGTTCGGCTCGGTCGGGATTCCCGTACCGATATCGAGGAACTGGGTCACCCCGGCCTCCCGGGCGAGATACCGGGTCGCGCGATGGATGAACCCCCGATTCGCCTGCGCGGCCAGCCGCACGTCGGGCAGTGCCTGCAGTACCTTCTCCGCGGCTTCCGCATCGGCCGGGTAGTGGTCTTTACCACCGAGGTAGTAGTCGTACATGCGGGCGATATGCGGCTCGTGCGGGTTCAGGCCGGACCGATCCATACCGGTCAAGATACAAGACCGGCAATCGTTTTCGTACACCTTGGGCCGCGCGACCGGATCGAGACGGTGAGTGCACCGGAGCCGGTGATTCCGAAGATCTGCCAGGATGACCGCATGAGAACCATGACCCGCCCCGGGCCGATCTCCGCCGGGACTCTGGTTCTGCTGTCCGCCCTGTATTTCGCCCAGGGACTGCCGTACGGGTTCTTCACCCAGGCACTGCCGGTGGTGCTGCGCGAATCCGGTTTCTCGCTCATCGAGATCAGCGCCACCGGAATTCTCTTCGCGCCGTGGGCCCTGAAGTTCCTGTGGGCGCCCTACGTCGACCACTACGGCACCCGCCGGCAGTGGCTGCTGACCCTGCAACTCACCGCGTCGGCGGTGACACTGGCGCTCGCCTGCATGGACCTGTCGGCGTCACTGCGCGTCCTGCTGGTGGGTATCGCCGTGGTCAACGCGATATCGGCCACCCAGGATGTCGCAACCGACGGGCTCGCCGTCCAACTCCTCGGACCTCGGCAACGCGGCCTGGGCAACGGAATCCAGGTCGGCGCGTACCGGATCGGCATGATCGTGGGCGGCGGCGCGCTGCTGTGGCTCTTCGCGCTCGCGGGGTGGCGCGTCCTGTTCGTCGCCATGTCGATTCTGTTGCTGCTCACGGCCGTTCCGGTGTGGTGGTCACCGCGTACCACGCTCCGCAGCACCTCGGAGAAGACGCCGTCGAGCCCGAGCCGGTTGACCATCGGATGGTGGCAGCGGCTGCGCCGGCCCGGGATGCTCGCGTTCATCCTGCTCATCGGGGGCTTCAAGTTCGGCGATTCGATGGGCTCGGCGATGGTCGGGCCGTTCATGTCCGACACCGGACTCACCCTGGGGCAGATCGCAATGGTCAAAGGGGTTCTGTCCTCCGCCGGCGCGCTCGCGGGCGCGGCCCTGGGCGGCTGGCTGTGCTACCGGCACGGCCGGCGGCGCGCCCTGCTGATCGGCGGGGTCACGCAGACCCTCGGCCTGGCCCTCTACCTCCTCGTCGCGCTGGGCATCGGCGGCTTCGAGTTGATCGTCACCGCGAGCCTGGCCGAACACATTCTCGGCGGCGCCGCGACCGTAGCGGTGTTCACCCTCATGATGGACGCCGCCGACCCCGACCATGCCGGCAGCGACTACACGCTGCTGGCCTGCGCGATCGTGGTGGTGCAGGGCATCGCGGGGTTCGCGGCGGGGACGGTCGGCGAGCTGCTCGGGTATCCGGCGCTGTTCGGGTCGAGCCTGGTGCTGTCGGGAATCGGTTGCGTGGCATTGATCGTCGCGACCGATCGGGGCGCCGGGCCGGCCGGGGTCCATATGGTCTGGGCGGCCCCCAGTCCAGCTATACGTTGAGGCTCGGCGTCGCCGACCAGTTTCCGAAAACCCGATCCGTCAGCACGGCCGCGGCCCGCCGACGGTGTTTCACCGCTCGGACCGGATCGAAAGCACGCGGTGGTGTTTTCACTCTGGTGTCAGCACACCCTCGAGCACCCGGCGTAGCAGGTGCTCGAACATATTCTCCGGGCCCGCGTCGCGAGTCGAAGCGGCAAGCGCTTGCGCGAGATACCGATGATGACCTGCCTCGGCGGTTTTGTGAACGTAGGCCGCGTGGGTGATCCGGCGTGACCGACTCGTTGTCCTCCCAGCGAGCTCGGCGCGCGCGAATTGCTGGACGAGCGCATTCAGCACCGCGACTGTCTGCAGTTTCACCGGCCCCGGCACATCCACGTCCGCCATTGCCCGCAGTGCGTACTCGAGGTAGTCGATTCCCCGGGGTCCGACACGTAGCGGCTCGATCGGGATATCGAGCAACCACCGATACCTCGTGTAGACGTCCTTCGCCCGGGTTCCCAACGCAATGAGGTCGTCGATCGCCGAACCGCTCAGCGGTACGTCGACATCGATCTCGCCGGCAGCGGCGTCGACCATGAGGTCCAGTACGTCGTCGTGACCCGACACATAGCGGTACAGCGCCGACTGGCTCACCCCGAGCCGACGTGCGATCCGGCGCGTGGATACAGCCGCCAAACCGCCCTGGTCGGCGAGCTCGATCGCCGCGGCGGTGAGTTCGTCCCGGCTGCGTGACGGGGCCGGACCGCGCTTACCGTCGGTGCGTTCCCACACCGTCGGGTCCGCCCTCCCGAGCTGTTCCACTCGCCATACCCCTCCACTCGCCGACGCCGACATGCCCTATTCTAAAACTGCGTTCGATGAACGCTATTTAAGGAGGTTTCGGGATGATGTCCCACGACGCATGGGGACCGCGACGATGGGCGCACAACGGAGCGGTACGCCTCGCGTTCGATCGGTTCGCGCCGGAGCGAGGCGGAGAGCCGCTGCTTATCGCCACCGGATTGGGCGCGAACCGGCACTGGATCCCCGACGGCTTCTGCGAGCAACTCGTCGACCACGGTTTCGCCGTAGCGCGATACGACCAACGCGACGGCGGCGAATCGACCCACCTGCCACCGATAGCCGTGCGAAACCCGATCACCGCACTCCTGAGCCGGCGCGGTGAGGCGTACACCGCAGAGGACATGGCAGACGACGCAGTAGCGGTTCTCGACGAACTGGGCTGGAACTCGGCTCATGTACTCGGGGTTTCCCTCGGCGGCGCGGTCGCCCAGCGCGTCGCCCTCCGGCACCCCGACCGCGTAACAACCCTCATATCGGCCGACGCGATCCCTGGAGATGTCACCGGACTGAGCACCCTGCGCTACATCCGGTTGGGTACGCTCACGAAGTTCGCCAGGGTGAAGTTTCCCGACACCCAGGAGGGCGCGATCGAGGCAGGCGTCGCGGTCGCGAAACTGCTTGCCTCTCCCAAGCGCGCATTCGACGAGCCCGCTGTACGAGCGAAATTGGAGCGCAACCCGGACAGCGGGATTCACGACCACGAGGCGCAGAGCCGGCAGATCGGGGCCCAGTGGAACGGTCCGGCGATCACCGAGATCACCCGGCCCACCCTGGTCGTCCATGGCGAGGACGACCCGCTGATCAAACCCCGCGCCGCTCGTACCATCGCATCACGGATTCCCGGCTCTCGCCTGCTACTACTGCCCGAAGTCGGACACGACCTACCCGAACACGCATGGAAACCCATCGCTACGGCGATCCGCGAACTCGCAGACGGGCAGGCACGATGAAACTCGGCCGATCGACCTTCACCGCGGCGCTCACTGCCATCGGCGTCATTTCGGTAGCCGCGACCGCATACGCCGACCCGGACCGGCCTGCGCCCATCGTGTCCTATCGCGCGGCGCTGGTCGAACGATCCGTGGTCACGACTCTGGACCACGGCACGTTCGCCCGCACGGACGCCGGCGACTCGATTGCCATCCGCAACACCGCGGCCGAAATCGTCGACACGCTGCCCTTGACATACTCCCTGGACGGCCAGGCATTGCCGCTGCGCCGGCAGATCTCCGGAGACGGCCGGACCCTGACCATCACCACGCCGATCAGGACGGGGTGCCGGCCGAAGACGGAACCGGCGTTCCCGATGCCAACCTCCGCTTACCCTCTGGATCGGCGAACGGCTTGAAGAGCGGTTCGTCCAGCGGTTCCGGCGGGTAGCCGAGTCGGCGGCCCGAAACGCGGCTCGATCGAGAAATCGGATAGTCCCGAGCGGACACCCGTCTCGGAGCCGGACACCGCACCGGCCCGCTCACCGGCGCGTTCACAACGAGGCGGCTGGGTGATGCGTTATCGTCGGCTCTCCTGACGGACATACCGGCCGCCCGAGAGACAGCCGGCATTACCGTTTGTACCGACCCGAAGCGCGGTAGCAGGGAGGGCCTATGGACATTACCCAGCTGATCCTCGACGACCATCACGAGCAGCGGCGGCTGTTCGCGATTCTGGAGCAGATCGATCGCCGGGAGACCGGCGTACTCTCCGCGATCTGGGACAGACTGGCGGCCTTCCTCGAACTGCACGCGCAGGCGGAGGAGGAGATCTTCTATCCCGCGCTGCTCCAGGTGGGTATCGCGGCCCGGCGCGCGGCCGGGGTGGAGGCAGAGACCATCGACGCCGTCCACGACCACAACGAGATCAGGGACGCGGTCGCCGACGTGGCACGTCATCGGGTCGGCGGCGATGACTGGTACACGGCAGTAGCGGCAGCGAACACGGCCAACAGCGATCATATGGCCGAGGAAGAGCGCGAGGGCCTGACCGATTTCCGTCGTCTGGCGGGGTTGTCGCACCGCCATCGGCTGGCCGTCGCCTTCGCCGCGTACGAGGCGCGGAACTACGCCGGTGTCCGCCCGGTCGACAAGGATCCCGTCGGCTACGTCCGCACAGCGGAGAAAGAGCTGCGGACCACCGCGAGTGGATCGCTGAGTGTCGGCACCCTGAAGCGGGCTCGGCCCGGTGGCCCCGCCGCCACTGCCGGTTAGGCCGACGGTTCCGGCAGCGACGCATAGTCGTCGACGGTCATGGAGTTGTGGACGCGGGCGCTCTCGGTGGTGAGGCGGAGGAAGGCCCGACCGGCCCCCGCGGGCAGGACCGAGAGCAGGCGAGTGCCCATGACCAGGCCCCGCACCCCGAGGCGGGACGTGGGAATCAGGGTTTTCGCCGCACTCAGCCCCACCGCCCGGCTGCCCCGGACATGCTCGGCCATCGCACGCTCGTAGACGGGAAAGGCACGCTCCGGGTCGCCGCCCGCCCGCGCCAGTTCACCTGCCAGCACATACGCCCCGACGACGGCCAGGCTGGTGCTGCCGCCGACGGCGGGGCCGGGACAGTAGCCCGCGTCACCGACGAGCGTCACCCTCCCCCGTGACCAGGTGTCCATGCGGAGCTGGGTGATCGAATCGAAGTAGAAGGCCGGGCTGTGGTCGAGCGCTTCCAGCCAACCCCGCACCTCCGGGTCCACACCGCCGAACGCGGTACGCAGCAGTTCTTTCTGCCGGGCCACATCGTGATGGTGGTATTCGAGTTCGCGCTCACTACGGAACAGGAACAGGGCGCGCGCTTCGCCGACGTGCCGCGCGCGATACATCCCGGCGGTGCGGCCGACACCGACGTGGATGCGGAGTTCGCCGTCGACGCCGAAGGTTTCGGGCAGCGGGAACACCGCGAGATAGGCCCCGATGAAGGTGCTGAAACGGGATTCGTCACCGAAGACCAGGCGGCGCACGGTGGAGTGCAACCCGTCCGCGCCGACGACCAGGTCGAAGCGACGGGGCGCGGCGTTTTCGAACAGCACCTCGCCGTCCGGCGCGATCGCGGTGATCGAGTCCCCGAACAGATACTCCACCTCGTCACACGCGGCCGCGTAATAGATCTCGCTCAGATCATCGCGCATGATCTCGGCATGCCGGTCCGAGGCGGCACCGAAGATCTTGGACAGGTCCACCCGGGCGGGCCGCCGCTGCCCCTCGGGGAAGATGACCATCCGGTTCGTGCCGGTGGTCCGCTCCTCGATGCGCGGAAGTACGCCCATCCTCTCCGAGATGTCCATTGCGGGCCGGAACAGATCGACCGCGTGGCCACCGGTCTTGCGCGGCTCCGGCGCTCGCTCGACGACTGTGACGGAGAAACCGTATCGGGTGAGCCAATAGGCCAGTACCGGCCCGGCGATGCTGGCGCCGGAGATCAGGATCCGCATTGTGTGCCTCACGTTCATCGGGCCCGGGCAGGCCGACCTGCCCCGGGGCTTATGGGTCGGACATCGGGCGACGATCCGGAGGATTACTCTGCGCGGCGGCAACTACCTGTGTCTTGAAGAAATGTCAGCGGCGCACCGCGGCATCGACTTCGGTCCGCCCGCGACTCCGCGCTACCTCGAGGAACGGCCTCCCGACCGGAGATCCGCGCAACGTCGGCACCATCGTCGACCTGGCCGCAGCGGAGCCCGGCGTCCATCCGAGCCGCGCTCCGGCCTCAGGTGCTCGAGGAGGAGCCCGGCCACGGCGCGATCCCTCGAATCGCGCGCTTTCGCGACCCGAGCACTGATCACCCCACCTTCACTCTTCCAGCGTCATATGCAGCAGCGGATACGGCCTCCCCGCTTCGTCGTGATCGCTCCGTCCCACGACGACGAACCCGCGCCGCGCATAGAAGCGCACCGCCTGCTCGTTCTGTTCGTTCACGTCCACCCGCCGTACCCCCTGCTCGCGGACCGCGTGCGCGAGCAGCTCGCTCCCGGCACCGCGACCCCGGGCGTCGGCCGCGACGAACAGCATTTCGAGGCTGTCCCCGGCCGTCCCCGAAAAGGCGATCACCTCTCCGCCGACGTCCATAACCGTGAGCCGGACCTGGGGAAAGTAGGCATCGATCAACCGACTCTCGATATCCACGCGGTCGGCTTCCGCCAGGAAGTGATGGGTCGCCTTCACCGCGCTGCGCCACACACCGACCAAGCGGCCGTATTCGGCTGCCCCGAGGCAGTCACGCAGGTGTGATCGCGGCGACGGGCTCGCCTCCGCCCGCAGACTCTTTTCATCCATACCGGAACTCCATCACGTCGCTGCCGGCCGGCCCAACGCCCCCACGTCACCATCGGCCGCGTCGTGCTCCTTCACCTCCCTCCGACCTTGCCTGCTTACCTCGCCGCGGCAATGGACACCGCCTCGAACTCGGGCCCTCATCGGCCTCGACGGATCCTCGCCCGAAGCCTTCTTCGGCCGAGCGATATTCGCAGGCGGCGCAGGGCGCATTCAGGCTTGCCAGCGATCCGGGAGTTAACGTGATGAACGGTTCGAGTAACGAGCGCGATTCCTGTGCGATGTGTTCATACAACATCAAATCAGGAGGTTCGAAATGTTCTCTGCGAAGCGGCTTGCCGCCGGCATCGTCGTCGCCGGCGCGACTGCGGCCACTGTGCTCGCCGGTGGTGGCGTGGCCCAGGCCGACGTACCGGTGTGGCAGGCCAACTGTCATGTCTACAACGTCTTCAATACCGGCGGGATGGCCAATTGCGAGCTGCCGACCTGGCATCAGGTGAAGCTCACCTGCGTCGCGTGGCCGGTCCCGTTCACCTACTGGAAGTACGGCCCGGTGCAGTACGGGCAGAACCAGTCCTGGGCCAGCTGCGACTCGTTCAACGCAATGACGAGGATCGAAGTGATCCAGGCCTGAACGTAGGCCGGTCTGCGGTACCCACTTTCCCGAACGCATCGACTCCCGCCGGCGCAGCGAGCACTCCGACCCTACGACCGCTCCCCACCGAGTCTCTCGATGGGGATCAGTAGCGGCGCCGGCTACGGGCACCCGCTCAGCAAATTCTTGTAAGCGAGGGGTGCCGACCCGATCTGCGTTACCCGCCCGGGTATTCCGCGCGTATATCGCCACCGAACAATCTCCAGTAGAAGGCGTTCATCCGCGCGGCAGCAGGGGCGTGGCGGGTCAGGATCGAGGCCACGACCGGCGATACGTCCTCCGGGACGTCACCGCCGGCGCACCGGAGTACGTACTCGTTGCGGGTGACGGGGCCGCCGCTGAGCGGCGCCGGTATTCCACAGACGTCGGTCACCAGCCAGTTGACCAGTCGCATGGCGGCATAGCAGGAGTCATGCGAGATATGGCGTTCGGCGAAGTCGTGTTCGGCCGGCGACAGATCGAAACGCGGCGAGGTGGCGAGCCCGAAGTCGGTGAGATAGATCCGCCGCCCGTCGGTGCGGAGGTTGCCGAAGTGGCCATCCATATGCAGCAGCTGCCGATCGCTCAGAAAGGTCACGATCTCCGAGAACTGCTGTTCGACCACGGTGGCCTTGCCTGCCGGGCACTCGCGCAGCCAGTCCGGCAATGCGCGCGGAATGTATTCGCAGAACAGTATGAGGCTCGACGGTGCGGCGGCCAGTGCCTCGAGACGCGCACGCACAGCTGAGCACCCAGCATAGGCGGCGACCACAGCGTTGATGTCCGCGTGTTCGGCGGCGACCGGCGAGCGGCCGGGGAGAACTCGCCAGTGGTAGAGCATCGGGAACGATTGTGTCGCACCGGCCAGCACTCCGTCGGTGACGAGAATGTTCGCGGCCAGCTCACGCCATGCGTTGAAACTCGGGCCACCGATGCCGTATTGGCAGAACACCGGCAGGTCGAAGAGATTCGCGGTGGAGCCCTGGTGCGCGAGTTCCCGATCGGTCAGCGGAATTCGTTTGGCGAACACCGGCACACCGTCGATGTCGAGGACGGCCGTACCGCCGCCCACTCCCACGGTGTTCGGTCGGCCCCTGTCCACGAGCTCGGTGAGTTCGCTGTCACTGCGGGCGGCCAGGAAAGCCGAGAGTTCCCGGTGCCGGTCGCTCCTGGCAGTTGTCATCACACGATCCTGCCACCGGCTGGTGGTTGCACTCGGTCGGTCCGGTGATCGACGTGCAGCCGAACCGATGAATTTCGGACGGATCCCCGGTCGATACCTCTGAACGAACCGATGGCGGTGGGCCTGTGCCGAGACCGACCCAGCGCGGAATAACACACGGAGGCATTGGGATGCGGAAGTCGATTCCGGGCCATTACATCTCGCTCGACGACGGAAGCGCTCGGGTGGACCACGGGATCCGGGACACCCGGATGAGCATCGTGCGCCCCGAGCAGGAGCAGCCGATCCGGACGAGTGAGCAGGTGGCGCAGTGAGCGATACCAGGGTTTTGGTGACAGGGGCGAGTATCGCGGGGCCCGCACTGGCCCACTGGCTGTGCCGGCGGGGGGCCGAGGTGACCGTGGTGGAGCGGGCCCCCGAGCTGCGTCCCGGTGGGCAGGCGGTGGACGCGCGCGGGATCGCCAAGGAGGTCATCGCGCGGATGGGGCTGGACGCGGCGGTGCGCGCGGCCCGTACCGAGACCGCCGGCGCGTACACCGTGGACGCCGAGGGGAACGTGCTGGAGACCTACCGCTCGGACGACAACGGCGGCGACGGGTACATAGCGGAGATCGAGATCCTGCGCGGTGACCTGTCCCGGGTGCTCCACGAGGACACCCGGGACAGGGTCGAGTACATCTTCGGCGACCGGATCGCCGAACTCACCCAGGACGCCGACGGGGTCGACGTGGCCTTCGAGGGCGGCGACCGGCGGCGCTTCGACCTGGTCATCGGGGCGGACGGGCTGCACTCGGCGCTGCGAGCGATGGCCTTCGGGCCGCATGAGCGGTTCATCCGCCACCTCGGGCACGTGCTGGCCTTCTACAGTGTGCCCAACGAGTTCGGGCTGGACCGCTGGCTGCTCGACTACCAGGAGTCCGGGCGCTCCGCCGGCCTGCGGCCCCTCCGGGACGCCACCCGGGCGATGGCCATGCTCTCTTTCCCCGCGGCCGACCTCGACGTCGACCACCGCGACATCGCCGCCCAGAAACGCCTGCTGCGCGAGCAGATGGCCGGGTTGGGCTGGTGGACCCCACGCATCCTCGCGCACCTGGACGACACCCCGGATTTCTACCTCGACCAGGTCGCCCAGGTGGTGATGGACCGCTGGTCGATCGGACGGGTGGGGCTGCTCGGGGACGCGGCGTTCAGCTCGTCGCCGATGTCCGGAGCGGGCACCGGGCTGGCCTTGGTCGGCGCCTACCTCCTGGCCGGAGAGCTGGCCGCCGCCGGGTGGGAGCCGGAAGCCGGATTCGCCGGCTACGAGCGGCGGATGCGCTCGTTCGTCGAGGCGAACCAGGAGATCGGCCGGTTGCACGTACGCAGCCGCGACGTCCCCGAGTCGAGCATCGATTTCGGCAGCGAATGGTTCACCGAACTGGTCGAGCGCGCGATCAACGGCGTCGAGCTGCCCGACTACGCGGGGATACCGGACTCCGGGGCCCCGACCGGGCTGCCGATCACCTCGTCGGCCAGGCCGTAGACCGTGTCGAGAGGGACGGCGCTTCGGCAGATGTCCCGCGGTTTCACCCAGGCCACTATGCAACCAGTGCTATCATTGATTGCATGGCAAGCATAACCATCCGCGATCTGGACCGCGACGTCAAGGAGCGCCTGCGGCGCCGGGCCGCCGCGCACGGTAGGAGTATGGAAGCCGAAGCCCGGGATATCCTTGCCGCCGCAGTACGCCCGACTCGGTTGCTGCACGAAATCTACGAACGCAGCCGCCCCTACGCGACCGAACTGGATATTCCCGAACAGCCGGAGGCCGGGGCAGCTCAACTGTGATCGTCGCCGATACGAATGTGGTGTCGGAGCTGTTCAAACCCACCCCGGACACCCGCGTGCTCAGCTGGCTGGAAAAGTCCACGGACATCACGATCACCACCGTGACCATCGGCGAGATATGGGCCGGTATCGAAAATCTACCGGAGGGCACGCGCAAGGCGGGCCTGGTTACGCTGGCTACCGACCTGTTCGACGAATTCGGCGACGAGGTCGAGACCTACGACTCCCGGGCAGCACGAGCCTACGGCCGAATCGTTGCCACACGCCGACGCATCGGCCGCCCGATCGGCTACGCGGATGCACAGATCGCAGCGATCTGCCTGGTGAACGACTGCCCGGTGGCAACCCGCAACGTCAAGGAATTCACCGACCTCGGCATCACCATCATCAACCCATGGCAGCCGACCCCGGACAGCACTCTGGCATAGCAGTTCGGAACCAACCGGCAGCAAGCTTCGCCGAATCGTCGAATATCCGTGCAGTGCCACGACATTGCCTGCAGGCTCGACCGTTCGACCCCACGTGCCAACAGATCGGTACTCCCCGAGCTGCTTCCGTCAGCTGCAGAAGATGGGCTGTGACTCCTCCGACGCTGCCCAAAGGGCAGAACGCACCGCTGCCGGAGGATGCGAAACAATTGAGCCTGTCACCAGGGCACTGTTCCGGCGTCGTCGAAGAATCCGCCGGTCGGTCCGTCATCGGGAAGGGTCGCGAGGCGAATCGCGATTGCCGCGCCCTGTCCGGGGGTGCGGTGGCCGCGGAAGCCGTTGAGGTCGGTAGCGGTGAAACCGGGGCAGCCGCAGTTGATCAGGACATCGGTGTCGCTCAGCTCTTTTGCGTATTGAACGGTTACGGCGTTGAGGAATGTCTTCGACGCCGAGTACGCGGCGGAAATCGGGCCGGTCTCGGCGCCGGGCGTGGTCTGCAGGACGAGCGAGCCGACACTGCTGGACATGTTCACGATTCGCGGTGATGCCGAGCCGCGCAGCAGGGGCAGCATCGCATTGGTGACACGGATGACGCCGATCACATTGGTTTCCACCACAGCTCGCACGGTCGCGGGATCGACCATGGTGGGCTCTTGCGGCGTACCGCCGGTGATCGCGGCATTGTTGACCAGCACGTCGAGACCTCCGGCTCGCTCGGCGATCAGCTCGGCCGCGGCGGCCACACTCGCGTCGTCGGTCACGTCGAGCGGGACACCGAACGCATCGGCTCCGGCCGCACATAGTTTCTCCACCGCGGTGTCGCGACGTTGTGAATCCCGCGCGCCCACACCGATCCGCCAGCCGAGGGCACCCAGGCCCGCCGCGATCTCATATCCGATTCCTTTGTTCGCGCCGGTCACCAGCGCGATCGTCTGTGCACTCATACCGTCGATCCTGATGCGGCCTCGGGTAGCGCGTCCAAGACCGACCGGGTGGCCAGCGATACCGCACGGGTATCGGTCGCGGTCAGCGCCGGATACGATGCCACGGTGGAGACGCGGGAGTTGCGATACTTCGTCGCGGTCGCCGAGGAGTTGCACTTCGGGCGGGCGGCACAGCGGCTCGCCATGGCGCAACCGCCACTGTCCCGGGCGATCCAGCAGCTCGAACGGCGGCTCGGCGTGGTGCTGCTGCACCGCACCTCTCGCGCGATCGCGTTGACCGAGGCCGGGTCCGTGCTGCTGCTCGAGGCCCGCGCCGTGCTCGACGCGGTCGAAGCCGCGGAGCGCCGCACCCGCCGCGCCGCGGCCGATCGGCCGGGCGTGGTGCTGGCCACGAAGGCCGGGGCGTCCAGCGAACTGTTGTCGAAGCTGCTGGACGCATACGCCGCCGAACCGGGCGCGGTCGCCGTCGAAGTGATGCTGTGCGGGCCCGGCGAACAGGAAAGACTCCTGCGCGACGGTCGTGCCGACGTTGCCCTGCTCCACCGCCCCTTCGACACGACGGCCGGATTCGACACCGAGGACCTGCACACCGAACAGCAGGTCCTGGTCCTACCCGCCGGGCATCCCCTCGCCAACCGGGCCCATATGTCTTCGGCCGAGGTCTCCGCCCTGACGGACCTGCCCTTGCCGCGCTGGCCTCGACAGGACGGGAGCTATCCGGACGGCCCCGGCCCACAGGTCCGCGACCATACCCAGCTGACCCAGCTGATCGCGCTCGGCCGGACCTGTGCGGTCATGCCGGAGTCCGTCCGAACTCACCTGCACGACAAGCACGCCATCGTGCCGGTACCGGACGCGCCGGCAGTCACGACCGTCATCGCCTGGCCACCACACAGCAGATCCAAAACCGTCGCCGCCCTCGTCCGCACCGCAATACGCCTCTAGCCGATACCTCTCCGCATGGTTCAGGAATCCACCATGCAAGCTCGCCGATCCTGTGACAGCCGCGAAACGCTCCACGTTCGACTCCGTACCGGTACGAAGCAATGTCACGGCGACGGCGCGATGTACTCGCACTGCAGGTCGGACACCCTTGCGATGTGCTCGAAGTCGTGGTCTGCGGCAAGCACGGTCGCATCGTTCACGATGGCGTAGCCGGCTATGAGGATGTCGTGCGAGCCGGCCGCCCGGACGAGCCCCGCGTTCCATAGCGCTGCCTGAATATCGAGGACAAGCGATTCGTCCGGTGCGCGCTCGAGCGGGAACCCGAGAGAGATCTGCTCTCGGTAGTTCGCGTGTTCATCGGGCGTCCGAGCGCTGTGGCAGAACTCGAGCACCTGCGGCGGGCACGTGACGAACAGGTCCGCCGGCGCTCGTTCGATTCGCCGCAGGCGCGCAGTGATAGCCGGGTCTCCAGTAGCCAGCCTTGCCCACACCGAGTTGTCGACCAGGTAGTCGGTCACGCGGACTGAGACTCGCCCGGAGAGACCACTGGCGCGCCGAGCTCGTTATCGAGGTCGGTCAGTCCCGCGATGCCGCGGATCATCGCGCCTTTCTGCTTCGAGGCGATGAGCCGACGCAACGCGAGGTCGAGCACAGCCCGGTTCGATCGCTCGCCCGTGAGCTCTCTGGCACGCTCGATGAGCTGCGGATCCAGGTCGACGCTGGTGACTGCCATGATTACCCCTCCTCCGTATTATATGACCGATTATATATCGACCCGCGCCATGGGGCCACATCCAACCGCGCCGTCGCCACGACGACGCCTATCGCCCCGGCGGCGACGCGGTACCTTCCGGGCTACCGCCTAAATTCCCTCCCCACGGGAAATGGGTCGACGACTCGGCCCGGGGTGGAGAAGATCGGGCTCGGACAACCGAACGAAAAGGAGAGCGCACAGCAATGCCCCACGCACAGATCGAGGTCCGTCGTCACTGGTCCACCGACGAGGAGGTAGCCATCATCGATGCGGTGCACGGGGCCCTCGTCGCCGCCTTCCGAATTCCT
The DNA here is from genome assembly GCF_000720425.1 of Nocardia rhamnosiphila NBRC 108938. GTDB lineage: Bacteria > Actinomycetota > Actinomycetes > Mycobacteriales > Mycobacteriaceae > Nocardia > Nocardia rhamnosiphila. The sequence continues at coordinate 102,926 of NZ_JOAJ01000004.1, forward strand.
GTCGAGGACAAGCACGTGAGGCTGGTCGTTCATGAGCCGCATCGCTTCGCGCACCCTTCGACGCTGGCCCGGCCGGACCTCCTGACCTTGGTCCACATCGATTGCTTCGAGGGCCGCTCTACCAACGCCAAGCGAAGGCTTTACGCCGAGATCGTTGAGCGTCTCTCCAGGATCGGGATCCCGCGGGACCATGTCTCGATCACTATTCGGGACATTCCCATGGAGAACTGGGGGATCCGCGGCGGCCAGGCCGCGTGCGATGTCGATCTGGGATTCGCGGTCGATGTCTGAGGCTCACCGGACTCCAGGGGCTGCTTGATCACCGAACCATCGGCAGTGAAGTGCCACCGACTCCGGCAGGTACGGTCATTCAGCGGGCTCGCCGTCCACCGACACCACCATGATCAATCCGTGGGGAGCCAACCGCCGACAGCACTCTGGCGTAGCCGCGGGGGATCAGCCGTTTGCGAGAACTCTTAAAAAGCCCGGCGACGAGCGGGTCCATCTGGCTCCTCAGTGAGTTCTATCCGCTGTAACTGATCAACTGCCGGTCAGGCCCGGACTGCTATCTGGAACGTGCCTTTACTCGACAGCGAACCGATGAGTCCGGTTTTCCGTGAAGGACACGTCTACCCCCAGTAGAAGCAAACTTCGATGAAGAGAGACTTTGCCCCCTGCCGAGGTTGATCATCATGCATTAGCAATGCAAAGCGCAACATGAGCTGTTTGTCAGGGTTTTGAGGCAAAGAGCAAACCACTCTTCCGGCACGAGAGCTCTACACGTTGAAGCGGAACTCGACCACGTCGCCGTCGGCCATGACGTAGTCCTTGCCCTCCATCCGAACCTTGCCCGCCGCCTTAGCCGCTGCCATCGATCCCGCCTCGACCAGGTCGTCGAAAGCCACCACTTCGGCCTTGATGAACCCGCGTTCGAAGTCGGTGTGGATGACCCCGGCCGCCTTCGGCGCGGTGTCGCCCTGGTGGATCGTCCACGCCCGGGACTCTTTCGGGCCGGCCGTGAGGTAGGTCTGCAGGCCGAGGGTGTGGAATCCGGCGCGGGCCAGGGCGTGCAGGCCGGGTTCGGTCTGGCCGATGGATTCCAGCAGTTCCGTGGCGGATTCCTCGTCGAGTTCGAGGAGTTCGGATTCGACCTTGGCGTCGAGGAACACCGAATCCGCCGGGGCCACCGAGGCTTTCAGTTCGGCAACCTTGGCTTCGTCGCTGAGCACCGACTCGTCGGCGTTGAAGACGTACAGGAACGGCTTCGTGGTGAGCAGCGACAGTTCCCTCAGGAGTTCGCCGTCGATCTCCTTCGCCGCGTGGAACAGGGTCCGCCCACCGTTGAGGATTTCCTGGGCCTGCTTGGCGGCGTCGGCGTAGGGCTTGCGGTCCTTTTTGACCTTGGCTTCCTTCTCCAGGCGGACGACCGCCTTCTCGAGGGTCTGCAGGTCGGCGAGGATCAGTTCGGTTTCGATGACCTCGATATCGGAGGCCGGGTTCACCTGGCCGTCCACGTGCACCACATCGTCGTCGGCGAAGACGCGGACGACCTGGCAGATGGCGTCGGCTTCGCGGATGTTGGCGAGGAATTTGTTGCCGAGGCCGGCGCCCTCGGAGGCGCCCTTCACGATGCCGGCGATATCGACGAAGGAGACCGTCGCGGGGACGGTGCGGGCGGAGTCGAAGATCTCGGCGAGCTTGTCCAGGCGGGGGTCGGGCAGCGGAACCACGCCGACATTGGGCTCGATGGTCGCGAACGGGTAGTTCGCGGCGAGCACGTCGTTGCGGGTCAGCGCGTTGAACAGCGTCGATTTTCCGACGTTGGGCAGGCCGACGATTCCGAGGGTGAGACTCACGAGGACAGCAGTCTACGCGGGTGAGTGCCGAGGGCGACGGTCGGCCGGGGCGTGTGCGCGGGCACCGGCACGGAGGGCGGCGGAGAAGGCGGCGAACTTCATACGGTCGCCGGGCTGCCGGGTGATGCCGAGGAGTTCGGTGGCCCGTTCGTGCTGGACGGCGCGGACGGCGAACCCGGGGACGACGCCGAGCGCCCACCACGGCGGGTTCAGGGCCTGCGCGGCCAGGCGGTCGGCGGCCTCGGTGCGCTGGAGCCGGGTGGCGAGGGCGTCGGTGAAGTATTCGGTGAACTCGGGCCAGCTGCCGGGGAGGGGCCGGGTGGAGATGCCGTAGAGGCGGTACCAGTCGCAGCAGTCCTGGTAGAGGCGTTCGCGGGCGGCGGGGGTCAGCGGGTGGACGTAGGTGTCGACGGCGGTGACCAGGGTGTCGACGTAGGTGGCGTGCTGGAAGTGGAACAGGTCGGGGGTCAGGGCGTGATAGCGGGCGCCGGTGTGGTCGCGACCCTTGACGTGCTCGTGGGCGTAGCGGATGACGCGGGCTGGGTCGGGGTGGTCGTGGCAGGCCAGACCGATCATGTGGTCGACCGTGCGCTGTTTGTGCGCCCACAGACCGGTGTGGACGTGCTCGGTGAACGACGCGGCGATCGCGGGGTGCAGGATCTGCAGGGCGACGGCGCGGGGCAGGGTCAGCAGGAAGCGGCGGTCGGGCAGATATCTGCGCAGCAGGGAGTGGTGAGCGATTTCCCGCTGCGCGGGCGCCTGCGAACTCGTCATTGCGTAATTCCTCGACCGGGGCCCCGGAATACCAGAACCTGAGAGTAATGAAATGATTTTATCTCATCGTGTCAAAGCGTTGATGTGTCGGCCGGGCAGCGTAGCGTGACCTCATGGAGCCGAACTCCCAGGTGGTGACGGCATACCCGGCCCCCGCACTGGCCGCCTTCATCGACCGGTACATCGGATATCGGATGACCGGGTACGAGGCGGGTCTGCACCGCGGGCTGCCTTCGCGGCATATGACGTTCATCGTCGCCATCGGACCGTCCATCGACGTGATCAGCCAGACCGACGCCCGCCAGTCGCCGGACGACTACCGCTGTGTGCTCAGCGGGCTCCAGGACGGCCCGGCGATGATCGCGCACGACGGCACCCAGGAAGGTGTGGCCATCAAGCTCACCCCGCTGGGCAGCCGGGCCCTGTTCGGGCTGCCCGCGGCGGAACTGTGGAATACCTCGATCGAGTTCGCCGACCTCATCGGCGCGCCGGGACGGCAGCTGTGGGAGGAACTCCAGGAACAGCCGGGATGGCCGCAGCGGTTCGCGGCGTGCGACCGGGTACTCACCCGGCTGCTGGTGCCCGAACGGTCGGTGGGACCGGAACTGAGCTGGGCGTGGCGGGCGGTGACGGGGTCGCACGGGACGATGGGCGTCGAACCCCTCGCCGAACGGATCGGGTGGAGCCGCCAGTACCTCACCAAACGTTTCACGAGCGAGTTCGGCTCGAGCCCGAAGGTGGCGGGGCGGGTGGCGCGGTTCGAGCGGGCCAAACAGATGCTGCTGCACACGCCGTCGTTCGTCTCGATCGCCCAGGTCGCCGCCACCTGCGGCTACTACGACCAGCCACATCTGAACCGGGAATTCGCCCGGCTGGCCGGATGCAGCCCCACCCGGTGGCTGGCCGAGGAGATTCCATCCGTCCAAGACCCGGAGATGGCCGGCGGACCAGGCTGAAACCATGACCGCAACCGAGAACACTCCCACAACCACCACCACCGCACCGGCCGTCTGGCCGTGCCTGGCCTTCACCGATGCCCGCGGCACCGCGGACTTCCTGGTCCGGGCGTTCGGCTTCGAACTGACGGCGATGTACGCCCGCGAGAACGACCCGTCGGTAATCGAACACGCCGAAATGCGCTGGCCGGAAGGCGGCGGAATCATGTTCGGCACCGCCGACAAAGGCGGTGGGCTGCCGGAGCGGCGCACACCGGGCACCGAATCGATCTATGTGGTCTGCGCCGACCCGGACGCGCTGTACGAGCGAGCCACCGCGGCCGGCGCGGAAACCGTCGCCGGGCTGAAGGACGAGGACTACGGGTCGCGCGGGTTCACAGTCGCCGATCCGGAGGGCAACTACTGGAGCTTCGGAACCTATCGAGGGCAGTGAACCGCGTCGCTGCGCCGGTTCGGAGCCGGCACATGGTTCGCTGTTCCCGGTGGCCGCGGCGGTGTCGAGCCCTGCCGCGGCGCCTTTCCGAAACGGGCCGTGCCGTCGTGGCTTGACCTTCGGGTTGCTCGAAGCCCGATGATGGGCGCGTGCCCGAATCCGACCTGATCACCATCGGCGCGTTCGCCCGCTCGTGCGGTATCACGGCCAGTGCGCTGCGCTTCTACGACGACTCCGGCCTGCTGTCACCGGCCGGGGTCGACGCGGCCACCGGATACCGCTACTACGCTCCCGCCCAGGTCGAGCGCGCGGTGACGATCCGCCGCCTCCGCGCCATCGATATGCCGCTCGACGAGATCGCCCGCGTGCTCGCGACCGACCCGCACACCGCGGCCCGGCTCATCGACGACCATGTGGCGGGGATGCTCCAGCGGTCCCAGCAGGCACGACGGACCGCCGAAGTGGTCAAGGCCGCGCTCGGCGAACCCTCCGGCTGGTGGGTGGCGACAGTCCGCGGGCCGGTGCTGGCGGCGGCGGTCGAGCAGATACTCGCCGCCACCGGCACCGACCCCGACCTGCCGGTGCTGGCCGGAGTGCGGCTGGAGGCGACACCCGAATCGCTCACCCTCACCGCCACCGACCGCTATCGGCTGTCCACCCGCACGATGGTTCCCGAACAACCCGGATCGGCCGAGTGGGCCGCCACGGTCGATGGCGTCGAACTGAGCGCGGCGCTGCCGGAGATCCGCGGCGCCCACACCATCGACATCGAAGCCGGCGAACGCAGCGTCCGGTTCCGATCCGCCGACGGCGCCGTACGCACCTGCCGGACGCTGGCCGAACCGTTCCCCGACCACCGCAGGTTGCTGGCCGCCCTGCCGGCGGCACCCACCCACGCCGTGGTCGCCAAACACGACCTGATGCGCGCGCTGGAACAGCAGCGCGACCGCTACCTGCGGGTGCGGACCGTGCCGGGCACCCTCAGCATCTCGGGCGCCGGAGGCGAGCCGCCGGCCGAACTGGCCGCGCGGGTCACCGGCCCCGACAGCGAACTCGTCTTCGGGTTCACCATCCTGCACCCGGCCGTCGCCACCGCCATCGGACCCGATGTCCGGCTGGATATCGGCGGCCGCACCGATCCGATGGTCGTCCGGTCCGCGGACAACGGCGACCTCACCACCCTGGCCATGCCGGCCGACCCCGCAGTTGTCGACCAGAACGGATCCCCCCGATGACCTCCACCGAACAGCGCTCCCCCGACACCACCATGGACGCGATCACCGCGGCCGTCACGCTCGGCCGATCCGGGGACACCGCCGCCGCCCGCGCCCGTCTCCTCGAGATCTGGCGCGGTATCGGCGTCGCCGGTGACCCCTTCCACCGCTGCACCCTCGCGCACTACCTGGCCGATCTCCACGACGATCCCGCCCAGGCGCTGGCCTGGGATATCCGCGCCCTCGACGCGGCCGACGCCCTCACCGACGACCGGGTGCAGCGGCACCACGCGAGCCTGCACGTCGCGGGGTTCTATCCGTCGCTGCACCTGAACCTGGCCGACAACTATCGACGGCTGGGATCGTGGGATGCCGCCGCCGAACAGCTCGCCGCCGCACGCGAACGGCTGGACGCCCTCTCCGACGACGCCTACGGCGCGATGATCCGCACCGCGCTCGACGAGGTGGCCGACGCGGTCACCCGGCGGTCCACCGAGCGGCGACCGAGCGCGCCGGGCCCGCGTTCCTGACACCGTTCCCCGCGGCTACCGCGCGGCCCCGGCCGGCACCGATCGGCCGGGGCGGCGATCACTGCGCGATGAGCTCGGCGAAATCGGGCGCGTAGACGGTCGTCCAGTGCGGGCGCAGCCGGAAGAACACCACATCGTTGTCCCAGTCGAACGCGTCGTCGCCGTAGAAATCCTGGAGGTAGGCGCGCAGCTCCGGCCACTCGGCATCCGGTTCACCACCGGCCGGGTTCAAGGTCTCGGCGGTGCCGTGCGTGAACACACCCAATCCCTCACCACGCATATGCGCGACACTCGCGGCCGGGCGGGCGGCGAGGTGGCGGGCCTTGGCGGCGGTGCGCGCGGTGCCGAAATACCACCGGCCGTGCAGGAAATGCCCGTCGACCCCGCTCACCCGCGGCTCGCCCTTGGCGGTCACGGTGGACAGGGTGAGCAGGCACATACCGGTGAGAACCGAGGTGAGCTGCGCGGCGGTCAGGGTGCGGTCGGCGGCGATGATCGAGCGGAGATGCCCCGTGGCACCCGCGAGAGAGGTGTCGAGCAGGGTCTGCAGGGCGGCCAGTTCTTCGGGGGTTTCGCGCATTGCCCCACCGTATGCGCGCCGGACCGTGTTTCGTTTGACCGAAATTGCTCGATATACCGGGTTCGCGCGGTTGCCGTCCGACCGGGAGGAGGTGCTACTGCAGATCATCGGGCAGCAACCTGAAGGCCGAGTATCCGGTCAGCGGTCGCAGCACCCGGAAATCGCGGCGGTCCAGAGTGAGCACCGCATCGGTATCGAACGCCTCCGCGAGACACACGCACATCGCGTCGACCAGATCGAGGTTCATCGCCGCGTAGTGTCCGCGGATCTCGACAGCCGTACGGATCGCCCTGGCGTCGACTTCTGGCACGACGATACGACCCGCGGCGATGCGATCGGCTATCAGCCGCAGAATTCCGTCCGCTACGCGGCGGTCGGCTCGGATACTCGCCACGTGGTGTACCTCTGTCAGCGCGAGCGGACTCACCACGACGGCACCGGCGGAATCAGCAGCGCTGCGCGCCGCGAAGTGTTCAGGGTCGGAACGGTTGAAAAGAGCCAGGAGTCCGGAAGTATCCGCGACGATTATCACGCCGACCGGTTCATGGCATCGCGGATCTCATCCTTACCGATCGGCCCACCGAGGTCGAAGGTCTCCTCGTCTGTCAGGAGGGGCGTATCCCACCGGCGGTGGCGCAACAAATAGGCGCGCACGGCATCCCGGGTTATCTCGTGCTTCGAACGTCCCTCGGCATCGGCCTGCGCGTTGAGCGCCTGCTCTTCGTCATCGGGTAAACGCATTGTCCAGGCCATACGCAATGATACCAAACTAGATACCATTCGGGATTCCCATAACTACCCGAATGGGAAAGAGAGGAACATTCCGCTCGGCGCACCACAGCGACCGTTCACCGCAACCGTCGAAGCGCCGAACGGCCATCGGTTACGTTCGTGTGGCCGGCATGTTCCAGCTCGCTGTACAGGAGTTGCCCGATGGGGACTATCGAATATCTCAAGACCGACCCCGACCTACCACCCGTGGGTGTGGTCGACCGGTCCCCGATCACGCCCGCGAAGAAGGCGATCTTCGCGGCCATCGCGCTACTCGGCGCCGTGGCCTGGACGATTCTCGCGATCGCGCGGGGCGAATCCGTGAACGCGGTGTGGATCGTGATCGCGGCGGTGTGTACCTACATCGTCGCCTACCGCTTCTACGCGCGGCTGATCGAATACAAGGTCGTCAAACCCCGCGACGACCTGGCGACTCCGGCCGAGATCCTGGACAACGGCAAGGACTTCATGCCGATGGACCGGCGGGTGCTGTTCGGGCATCATTTCGCCGCCATCGCGGGGGCGGGACCGCTGGTCGGGCCGGTGCTGGCGGCGCAGATGGGGTACCTGCCGGGCACCATCTGGATCATCGTCGGCGTCGTATTCGCCGGCGCGGTGCAGGACTACCTGGTGCTGTGGGTGTCGATGAAACGGCGCGGGCGCAGTCTCGGGCAGATGGCGCGCGACGAACTCGGCGTGGTCGGCGGTGTGGCCGCCATCATCGGCGTCCTGGTGATCATGATGATCCTGCTGGCGGTGCTGGCACTGGTGGTGGTGAACGCGCTGGCGCACAGCCCGTGGGGTGTCTTCTCCATCGCGATGACCATCCCGATCGCCCTCTTCATGGGCGTGTACCTGCGGTATCTGCGACCGGGCCGGGTCGGTGAGATCTCGGCGATCGGTTTCGTCCTGCTGATCCTGGCGATCATCGCGGGCGGCTGGGTCTCGCACAACGACACCTGGGCCGGGTGGTTCACCTTCCATCCCGTCACCATCTCGTGGATGCTGATCGGCTACGGCTTCGTCGCCTCGGTCCTGCCGGTGTGGCTGCTGCTGGCCCCGCGCGACTATCTGTCGACCTTCATGAAGATCGGCACCATCGGCCTGCTGGCGGTCGGCATCCTGGTGACCCTGCCGGTGCTGAAGGCGCCCGCGGTCTCGGAATTCGCCACCTCGGGCACCGGCCCGGCCTTCGCGGGCAGCCTGTTCCCGTTCCTCTTCATCACCATCGCCTGCGGTGCGCTGTCCGGATTCCACGCGCTGGTGTCCTCGGGTACGACACCGAAACTGCTGGAGAAGGAATCGCATGCCAAGGTGATCGGCTACGGCGGCATGCTGATGGAGTCGTTCGTGGCGGTGATGGCGATCATCACGGCGTCGATCATCGATCAGCACCTGTACTTCGCCATGAACGCCCCCGCCGGCGCGACCGGGGGCACCGCGGAAACCGCCGCGGCCTACACGAACAGCCTGGGCTTGTCCGGTCCACCGACGACCGGCGCCGAACTGAGCCAGGCCGCCACCGATGTGGGTGAGGAGTCGGTGATCTCCCGCACCGGCGGCGCCCCGACGCTGGCCATCGGGATCTCCGAAGTGTTCTCCGGGTTCCTCGGCGGCGCCGGGATGAAGTCGTTCTGGTACCACTTCGCGATCATGTTCGAGGCGCTGTTCATCCTGACCACCATCGACGCGGGTACCCGCGTGGCGCGGTTCATGCTGTCCGATTCGCTGGGCAACCTGCGCGGTCCGGCGCGTAAGTTCGCCGATCCGTCATGGCGAGTGGGCGCATGGCTGTGCTCGGCGGTCGTGGTGGCGGCCTGGGGATCGATCCTGCTGATGGGTGTGACGGATCCGCTGGGCGGAATCAACGCGCTGTTCCCGCTGTTCGGTATCGCCAACCAGTTGCTGGCCGCGATCGCGCTGGTGGTGGTGCTGACGATCCTGGTGAAGAAAGGCCTGACGAAATGGGCCTGGATCCCCGGTATCGCCCTGGCCTGGGATCTCATCGTCACCATGACCGCGTCCTGGCAGAAGATCTTCTCGGCCGACCCGAAGGTGGGCTACTGGAAACAGAACAGCATCTGCCGGGCCGCCCGCGATGCCGGTGAGCTGTGCCTGACGGCGAAAACACCGGACGACGTGGACGCGGTCATCCGCAATACGTTCATCCAGGGTGCGCTGTCCATCGTTTTCGCGGTGCTGGTGCTGATCGTGGTGCTCGCCGCGGTATGGGTCTGCTACCGGACCGTGAAATCGGGCGATACCTCGACCACCGAATCGCCGGAGGAACCGTCGAAGATCTTCGCGCCCAGCGGTTTCCTGATCACCTCGGCGGAGAAGGACGTCCAGCGGCAGTGGGACGAGCGGATCGCGAAAGGCGATGTCGCGGTGCCGGGGGCGGCACACGCGGAGGTGCGGAGTTGACCGGGCGGCTCGCGGCGGTGCCGGGTATGCGCGCCGGGGCCGTGGGTGCCGAGCGGTCCGGTCTGCGCGGGGTGCCCGCGCCGCCGGCCCGCGGAGCACGGGCGCTCGCCCGCGGAGTGCGGGCGGTGTTCCGGTACCTGGACTCCGTCGTCGGCGGGCAGGACTACCAGCGCTACCTCGCGCATATGCGCAGGGTGCATCCCGGTCGCCCGGTGATGAGTGAGCGGGACTACTGGCGGGAGCGGTACGCCGACGCGGAACGCAACCCGGGCGCGCGCTGCTGCTGAGCAAGGACCCCCGCACCGCGTGGGACTTCGCGGCCCGCCCCGCACCGCCGTAGTTTTCGCGGCCGTCGCACAGCACCCGGCGGCCTCCCTGGGCGACACTCGGCACCGATGTCTGTTTTCCGCTAGCCCGAGGCTTCCCGAGCTGACATCGTGTGTGGGGTGAGCATCACGGCCCTGGACTTCGAACGCTGCTATCGCGCGGTGTCGGCCCGCGACTCCCGCTTCGACGGGCAGTTCTACACCGCCGTGCGCACCACCGGAATCTATTGCCGGCCGTCCTGCCCGGCGATCACCCCGAAGCGCACCAATGTCACCTTCCTGCCGACCGCGGCCGCGGCCCAGCAGGCGGGCTACCGCGCCTGCCGCCGCTGCCTGCCCGACGCCGCGCCTGGGTCGCCCCTGTGGAACACCCGCGCGGACCTGGCCGCCCGGGCCATGCGGCTCATCGGGGACGGTGTGGTGGAACGCGGCGGGGTCCCCGCGCTCGCCTCGGCGCTCGGCTATTCGCAACGTCAGCTCACCCGGGTGCTCACCACCGAACTCGGTGCGGGCCCGCTGGCGCTGGCGCGCGCCCACCGGGCACATACCGCGCGACTGCTGATCCAGACCACCGCCATGCCCATGTCGGATATCGCCTTCGCCGCCGGTTTCGCCAGTATCCGGCAGTTCAACGACACCGTGCGCGAGGTCTTCGCGGTCAGTCCGAGCACCATGCGCACCGAAGCGCAGCGCAGCCGCAACCGTACCGGCCCGGCCGCCAACGGCACCCTGTCGCTGCGCCTGCCCTACCGGGCGCCGCTGGACCGCGACTGGCTGAACTGGTTCCTGTCCGCCCATGTGGCACCAGGTCTGGAACTCTGGCAGACCACATCGGGCGGGGAGAACCACTACCTGCGCACCATCCGCACACCGCACGGTTACGCCGGAGTCCGGCTCGCGGTACTGCCCGGGCACGTCCAGGCGGAACTGACGCTGCGCGATATGCGCGACCTCGCGCCCACGGTGGCCCGGGTCCGGCATCTGCTCGACCTCGACGCCGACCCGGTGGCCATCGACGAGGCACTCGCCCGGGCCCACGAGAGCACCGGCGCACCGCACGAACCGAACGCTCATTTCGCTCCCGGGATCCGGGTACCGGGATGTGTGGACGGACCGGAACTGCTGCTGCGCACCATGATCGGTCAGCAGATCTCGGTGGCGGCGGCCAATACGCATACGGCTCGGCTGGTCGCCGCCCTCGGCGACCCGGTGGACGGGCCGGTCGGCCGGTTGTTCCCGGCACCGGAGGTGATCGCCGAACGCGGCGCCGAAGTACTGACCGGCCCCGCCCAGCGGATCCGTTCCATCACCGCCGCCGCGGCGGCGATCGCTTCCGGCGACCTGGTCCTGCACCAGGGCCGTACGGCCGCCGACCTGCGCCGCGATCTGCTCGCGCTCGACGGTGTCGGCCCGTGGACCGCCGACTACGTCACCATGCGGCTACTCGCCGACCCCGACATCATGCTGCACACCGATCTCGTCATCCGCCGCGGCGCCGTCCGCCGCGATATCGACCTGACCGATACGACCCGCTGGTCGCCCTGGCGTTCCTATCTCTGCATGCACCTGTGGCGCGCCGAACTGCGCACCCGGGCCGAATCCCGGGAGCCCGCCGCGCCCAGTACCGAAACCGACGCGAAAGTGAGTACCGACTGATGTCCACCGCCACCCTGCCCGCCGCTGCCACCACCGCGACCGGCACCGCCGACGTCGCCACCGTCGACACCCCGCTCGGCCCGTTCACCACGATCGTGGCCGCCGACGGCGCGGTCCTGGCATCCGGGTGGACCGCCGCGCCCGAAGACCTCCGCACACTGGTCCACCCCGGCCTGCGCCCGGCGGAACTGCGCGCCCGCCGTGAACTGGGTGCGGTGACCGACGCCGTCACGGCCTACCACCGCGGCGACACGGCCGCGATCGATTCCGTCCCGGTGCGTCAGCGCTCCGGCGAATTCCTGCAGCACGCGTGGGAGGTACTGCGCACAGTGCCCGCGGGGCAGCCGATCACCTACACCGCGTTCGCCGCCCGCTCCGGCCGGCCGGCGGCCACCCGCGCCGCGGCGAGCGCCTGCGCCCGCAATGCGGCCGCACTGTTCGTGCCCTGCCATCGGATCGTGCGCACCGACGGCACACTCGGCGGGTTCCGCTGGGGTCTGGACATCAAGCGGCGGCTGCTCGATCTCGAGGGCTGAATCCGCGGGGTCAGGCGATGGTGGCGTGCAACCGGGAACCGTTGCGGCCGCGCACCACGTGCAGGCGGCTGGGTATGCGCTGACGCATCTCGTCGACGTGACTGACCAGCCCCACGACCCGGCCTCCGGCGCGGAGTTCGTCGAGGACGCCCATCACCGCGTCGAGGGTATCGGCGTCCAGGCTGCCGAAGCCTTCGTCGATGAACAGGGTGTCGAGGATGATCCCGCCCGCTTCGGCCGCGACGGTATCGGCCAGACCCAGCGCGAGCGCCAGTGAAGCCATGAAGGTTTCCCCACCGGAGAGTGTGCGAGCGGGCCGGACGGCGCCGGTGTAGTCGTCCCGGATATCCAGCCCTAGACCGCCGCGCCGGCCGTGCGTCCCGGCCCGGTCGGTGTGCACGAATTCGTATCGGCCGCCCGACATCCGGCGCAGCCGGGCCGACCCGGCCACCGCGACCTCCTCGAGCCGGGCCGCGAGCACATAGGAGCGCAGCGACATCCGCCGGTTGTTCGCGCCGCGGCCCGCGACCACCTCCGCCAGTTCGGCCAGTTCCTGGTGGGACCGCTGCGCAGGGGCGATCAGATCCACTGCCGCCCACAACTGCCCGCACAGGGTTTCCAGCCGAGTGGCCCGGTGCACGGCGGCGGAATGGGCCGCGACGGCCGCGTCCAGCGCGGTCCGGGCGGCCCGCACCGCGGCCTCGAGCGCTTCCGGATCACCGGGCGCGGTGGTGGCGGCGGCCCGGATCTCGGGTTCGTCCAATACGGCCCGAGCGGCCGCGCGGATCTCGTCCGCCGCGGCCAGAGCAGCGCTCAGCGCGTCCTGCCGCTGCGAGGTCCGGGTCGCGGCACCGACCAGCGGTGAATAGATCCGCAGCGTCGCCAGCATCTCCCCCGAGCCGGCTCCGGGGTCCCGGCCCGCGTCGCCCGGACCACCGGCCACGGAATCCGGCGCGGTGCCGACGGCGCTCGTGGGCGGGACCAGGCCCGCCGATCCGGCCAGCCGTTCGACCCGCAGCACACAGGTGGCCACCCGTTCCCACGCCGCGCGGACCGCGGCGTAGGTGTCACGCCGGTTGCCCGCGGCGGCGATCAGCGCGTGCAGGCGCTCCCGGCGACGACCGATGGTCCGGTCCCGTCCGGCGGCGGCGCGCAGCTTCTCCTCGATTTCGGCGAGCCGGGTCCGCGCGGACTCGATCCGCGCCGCGACGGCTCCCGCCCGGGTCTCGGTATCGCGCAGGGCATCGTGCAACCCGCTCTCATCGCTCCGCAGGCGGGTCAGTTCGGCGGCACACGCATCGGCCGATTCGGCCAGTTCCTCCGCGTCCCCGCACTTCTCGGTGGCCGCACGCAGGGCGGCCGCGAGTTGCACGCGGCCGGTATCGCCGCCGCGGGCCAGCAGTGCCTCGATCTCCCGCTCCACCTCGGCCAGCGCCGACTGCGCGCGTTCGCGTGCCACCTCGGCGGTACGTTCGGCGGCGGCCGCCGCCGCCTCGTCCTCTTTCGATACCGCCCCGGCCGCCTGCCGCGCCGGCCGGGGATGCTCGGCCGAACCGCACACCGCGCACGCCTGCCCGTCGACCAGGCGCCCGGCCAGCTCCGCCGCCATTCCGGCCAGCCGGCGCTCCCGCAGGTCCAACACGTGCTCACGGGCCTCCAGGTGCCGGGCGCGCACGGTATCGAGATCCACCCGGGCCCGGTCGAGCGTGGTGCGCGCCCGGGCCAGTTCCACGGCCGCGGTCGCGGACTCCTGCAAGCGCCGGAGTTCGGTTCGCAGACCGGGCAGCGTCGCTTTCGCCTCGTCGGCTTCGCGCGCCCGCGCCTGCGCGCCGGCGATGATCTCGGGTAGCCGGGCCCGGCGTTCGGTGAGTGCAGCCGAGCGCTCGCCGAGTTCGGCCGCCGCGGCGTGCAGTTCGGCCAGTTCCCCGCGCAATGTGTCGGCCGTGACCGCGTCGGCGTGGATCTCGCCGAGTTTTCCCAGCAGCGCACTCCAGCCGCGGATCGCGGTATCGAGGCCGAGGTCTTCGTCGTAGCCGGCTCGGTCGTCCAACCGGTCCGACTCGTCCGCACCGGTCTCGGCAGGGCTCTGCCGAGACCCGCCGGGAGCCATGTCGAACAGCGCGAACTCGTCTTCCGCCGGGGAACTCTCCGGCGCGGCGTCCTCCGGGGGCAACTCGTCGACCCCGTCCCCGGCTCGCCCGGCGGACGGGACCGACACCAGGCGGATACCCGGGATATCCGCACTGTCGGGTTCCGCCGCCAGCCGGGCCAGGTGTTCGGCGGCGGCCACGGACTCGTCTTCACGGCTACGCGCCGCGCGGACCGCGGCCTCGGCCTCGGCCAGCGCCGCGGCCACCGGTTCGGCGCGGCGCGCACGATCCAGTTCGCCACGATCCGCGGCCCGTGCCCGGGCGTCGGCGGCGTACTGCTCGAGCTGCTGCCGGGCCAGTTCCAGCCGACGCCGCTGCTCGGCCGCCCGCCGCTCCCGTTCGGCCTGTTCGTCGGCGAGCGCCGACTCCGCGCGCCGCTCATCGAGTTCGTGCTGTGCTTTCTCCACCTCGCCGCGCGCCCCCGCCAGCAGGTCCTGCGACCACTCGACCGCGTCCAGAATGTCGATCCGCTCGGTGCGGTCGATCCCGGCCGTCACCGCGACCCGGGTGATCAGGTCTTCCACATTGCGCTGCTGGGCGCCGATCTGCTCCCCCGACGATTTGCGCTGGGCGGTGAGCCACTGCTCGGCCGACCCGAAACGCCCGGTATCGAACAGTTTCTCGAGCAGTCGCTCGCGATCCTCGTTCTCGGCGCGCAGGAACTTCGCGAAATCCCCCTGCGGCAGCAGCACCACCTGGAAGAACTGATCGGCGCTCATCCCCAGCAGCCGCACGATCTCGTCGCCGATCTCGTTGATCCGCGACAGGTTGGTGCCCTGTCCGTCCAGCCAGGCCAGCGTGGCCTTGGCGTTCTCCAGCCGGGTCCCGCTACCGCGCAGCTTCGGCCGCTCGAATTCCGGCTGCCGGGTGAGCCGGAGTCGCCGGCCGCCCAGCGTGGCCTCGAGCACCACCTCCGGGCGGATATGCGCGGGCGCGTGATCGGAGTGCAGCCGTTTGTCCCCCCGAGCCCCCGGCACCCGCCCGTACAGGGCATAGGCGATGGCGTCGAGCACCGTGGTCTTCCCGGCGCCGGTCTGCCCGTGCAGAAGGAAGAGCCCGTCCGCGCCCAGTTCGTCGAAATCGATGGACGCCGTCTCGGCGAAAGGACCGAAGGCCGTCATCTCCAGCCGGTGCAGTCTCATGCGGTGAGTTCCGTATCGGCCGCCGGGGACGCACCGATATCGTCGCGGACCACCTCCGTCTCCCGGACGGCCGCCGCCATGGCGCGGGTCAGCCAGTCCATTTCGGAGGTGCTCGGCTCGCCGCGCACATCGGTGAGGAAGGTGCGGGCGATATCGGTGTCGTCGCGGCCCCGCACCCGCTCCCGGTACCGCAGGGCCGGGTCGCCCTGGGGTCGTTCCCATTCCACGTGCACCGCGTACGGAAAACGCTCGCGCAACCGGCGCATGGCATCCACCGGCCGGGCATAGTCGGTGAGCGAGACCGAGACGTAGTGCTGTTCGGCCGTTTCCCACGCGGGGTCGGCCAGCAGCTCCTCCAGTGTCCCGGTGAGGTGACTCAGCCCGCGGACCTCCGGTAATTCGAGCCCTCGCACCCGAGCCGGACCGGTATCACCGAGGTCCACCAGCCACGCCTGTTTGCGGTGGGTGCTCTCCCCGAACGAATACGGCAGCGGCGAACCCGAATAGCGCACCGTTTCGGCGAGGGTCTGCGGCGAATGCAGATGGCCGAGCGCGACGTAGTCGAACCCCGGCTCGGTGAACATCCCCAGTGGCACCGTCTCGACTCCACCCACCGAGATCGACCGCTCCGAGCCCGTCGCCGCGCCACCCACCACGAAGGCGTGCGCCAGCAGCACCGTCCGCGTGTCCGGCCGCTGGGCGATATCCCCCCGGATCCGTTCCAGTACCGCCGCGAGCACCTCGGCATGCGACCGCGCCTGCGGTACGCCGAGCTCGCCCCGGCATATCTCCGGTTCCAGATAGGGGATGCCGTAGAAGGCGACCGCACCGTGCTCATCGGACAGCAGCACCGGTCGGGCCGAATCGGCCACCGTGGTGCGCAGATACAGCCCGCCGGCCGCCGCGAAACTCGCGCCCGCCCCGAGCCGCGTCGGCGAATCGTGGTTACCGGAGGTGGCCACGATGCGCGCGCCGGCCGCGCGGATGGCCTCGAACCCCCTGTTGCAGACCGCGATCGCGTCCGCGCTGGGGATGGAGCGATCGTAGACATCGCCGGGAAGCACGACGGTGTCCACCTCTTCGGCGGCGACGAGCTCGGCGATCGCTTCGAGTACCCGCGACTGGTCGGCCAGCAGGTCCACGCCGTGAAAGGTGCGACCGATATGCCAGTCCGACGTATGCAGGATTCGCATGACGGCGAATTTAGGGCACCGCACCGACAGCTTCAATGCCGGTACCGATACCCGGGACGCCACACCGGCAACACGCCGAGACCTCTACCGCCCCTGGCCCGGCGGACGCGTGACCTCCGCGGACAGTGTCTCCATTGCGCCATCGTGTTGCGCGCCACCCATATCCCTTGACGGTATGAATACCGCCGCCGACCACCGTTTCCGCACAATCGTGGAACCGGACCCGCCGTGCCGTAACACAGTCGACCCTTCCGGACGATAGTGTTCAGTACGTGGCTGCTTCCCAACGAGTGAATTCCCGGGTGCCCGCGCCGCAACGTTCGTTATTGCCGACGGTGCCGGGTGTCCCGGCCTATGCCGCGGTTCTCATCGCTGCGGCCTGCACCTTCCTGGGTTTCCTCATCGATGCCCTCGGCGACGTCACGGACCTCACCGGCACCTTCAGCGCGTTCTACATCCTCGGATGTCTGGCGGCGGTGGCGGCGGTGCGGTTCCGCGGCCTGTTCACCACGATGGTGTTACCGCCGCTATTGCTGTTCGTGGCCGTGCCGATCGCATACCGCCAGCTCACCGGGACCAGCACCGCCTCCCTCAAGGACATCCTGCTGAACCTGGCGATCCCACTGGTGCACCGTTTCCCGCCGATGATGCTGGCCACCGTCCTGGTGCTGATCATCGCCGGGATCCGGATCGCGCAGTTCCGCTCGGAAAACGCGGCCCACGAGACCGCCGCCGCCCGGCGCGGCACGAGCTGGGGCCGTAACGAACGGCGCGCTACCCGCGGCGAGACCAAGGAACGGGCGGAAAACCGGCCCCGCCGCGAGACCGCGAAGCGGCCGAGCCGCGGCCAGGCGAAGCGTTCCGTGGGCGAGGGCAAGACGGCCCGCGGGAGCAAGCCCTCGCGCGCCGAAACCCTGGCGGCACGGTCCAAGGCCAACGGCAGGACCAAGGCGAAAGCGCGGCCGAAACGGCCCGAGAACCCCGAACCCGATTACACCCACGAATCGTTCGACGAACCCCCACGCCGCGGCGGCCGGGGCCGTCCGCCCGCCGAGCCGGCCGCGCGGGGCGCCGCCGCACCCCGCACCCGCGAGATGCGCCAGCACCGGCCCGCCCGCCCGGCGGCTCCGGTACCCGACGAGCCGGTGCGCGCGAACGCCCGCCGCGGCGAACCGGCCCGGGCGCCGCAGACCGCCCGGGTCCGCGAACCGATCCCGGAACGGCGGCGACCCGAACGCCGCTGAGCGCGGGCCGTCGCCGGAGGTGAGCGCGGGTCAGCGCCGAGCGGCCCGCAGTTCCCGCGGCAGCGCGAACACGAGGGTCTCGTTCGCCGTGGTCACCGGCTGGACCTCGCCGAACCCGTGTTCGGCGAGCATGTCCAGCACCCCGCGCACCAGGGTCTCGGGGACCGACGCGCCGGAGGTGATCCCGACCGTGGTGACCCCTTCGAGCCACGCCGGGTCCACCTCCCGCGCGTAGTCCACCAGATACGACGCGCGGGCCCCGGCGCCGAGAGCCACCTCCACCAGGCGTACCGAGTTCGACGAGTTGCGCGAGCCCACGACGATCACCAGATCACATTCCGGTGCCATCGCCTTCACCGCGACCTGCCGGTTCTGCGTGGCGTAGCAGATATCGTCACTGGGCGGATCCTGCAGCGCCGGGAACTTCTCCCGCAGCCGCGACACCGTCTCCATGGTCTCGTCCACGCTCAGCGTGGTCTGCGACAGCCAGATCACCTTGGACTCGTCGCGCACGGTCACCTTCTCGACCGCGTCCGGACCGTCGACCAGTTGTACGTGCTCGGGGGCCTCGCCGGCGGTTCCCTCGACCTCCTCGTGGCCCTCGTGGCCGATCAGCAGGATGTCGTAGTCGTCGCGGGCGAAGCGTTTGGCCTCCTGATGGACCTTGGTGACCAGCGGACAGGTCGCGTCGATGGTGCGCAGGTTGCGCTCGGCGGCGGTCGCGTGCACTGCGGGCGAGACACCGTGCGCGGAGAACACCACCAACTCCCCCTCGGGGACTTCGTCGGTGGTGTCGACGAAGATCACGCCGCGCTCGCGCAGCGTTTCCACCACGTGGCGGTTGTGCACGATCTCCTTGCGGACATAAATCGGCGCGCCGTTCTTTTCCAGCGCCTTTTCCACGGTTTCGACGGCACGGTCCACACCCGCGCAGTACCCGCGCGGTTCGGCGAGCAGCACTCGTTTTCCTTCGGGGGCGGCGGTCGCGGCGCCGGCCGAGCGAGCGATTCCGACATTCAACGGTATTGCCGAGGACATGCCCCATAGAGTACGTGCGTACCTCCGTGACCGCTGCGGCCGTGCACCCCGGCGCCGCGGCCACGCCCCGACCACCTGTTCGGCCCGTTCACCCCGCTCACCGGCGGCCCTGGGCGGCCACCCCCGGCGGCACCACGTCCGGGAGAGGTGTGCAGGTTCACCCGCCGATCCCGACCGGCGCGGAGACGAATTTCCACGCTGCGCCCGCGGAGGCGCCGCCCGCCGAACGCCCGGAAACCTGCCGATCCCGCCGCGGCTTGCCGGGTACGCGCACCCTCTTTTGCGGACCCCGCTATATCGGGCAGGCTATTACCATGTTTCGACCACCGTTCCTGGCCCGCGTCGCCGCCGGAGCCGCCGTCTATGTTCTCGAGGAGACGCGACGGCTGCCCTCGGCCGCGGCGAAACTACCGCTCACCGCGGTGAGCCAATTACTGCAGACGGGGATGCACGTCCAGCAGTTCGTCACCAGTCTCGCGATCAAGGGCGATTCGGTTTTCGACCGGATCATCAACCGTCCCGAGGAACAGCCCGAATGGGCCACCTTCGACGAGGACGACGACCCGCCGGTGCGCGAGACGAGCGCCACCCCGCGCCGGCGCAACAGCGGTTTCGACCGCTTCGACGCCGATCCGGCCGAGGTGGAACTGGCCCTGCAGGAGACGCTGGACGGCCTGCGCGCGATCCAGAACGGCAACCCCGTGCCCGCGGCACACACCTTCGACGCCGGGGCCACCTTCGGCGCCGCCGGTGACGCGGCCGACGATATCGCGGCGGCCGGCGCGGCCGCGGTGGACGGGCCGGAATCCGCCGCCACGGCCGATCCCGAGCCCGTCGCCGAACCCGAGCCGGCGGCCGAAGCCGTCCTCCCCGAGGTCGGTGCCCGCTACGACTACCCGAACATGACCCTCGCCCAGCTGCGCGGACGGCTGCGCACGCTCACGGTCGCCGATCTGGTCGCCCTGCTCGACTACGAACAGCGCACCCTCGATCGCGCCGCGTACGTGACCATGCTGACCAACCGGATCGCCACCGTGCGAGCCCAGTGACCGAGGCCGATCCCGCGCCCGCGGTCGGCCGGAGCGGTTCCGGCCGGCCCGGGCAGGCACCCGCCCCCGCCAATTCCGCCGAGCAGCCGTGGCCGGTGCGCTCGGTGTCGATGAAGGTCGCCCAGTGGATCGACCGGCTCGGCAGTATCTGGGTGGAAGGCCAGCTCACCCAGATCAACCTGCGGCCCGGCACCCGCACCGCCTTTCTGGTGCTGCGCGATCCGGCCGCCGATATGTCGCTGTCGGTGACCTGCGACCCCGCCCTGCTGCGCGCCTCCCCCATCCCGCTGCAGGAGGGCAGCCGGGTGGTGGTCTACGGCAAACTCTCCTTCTTCCCCGGCCGCGGCACCCTGTCGCTGCGCATCTCCGAGATCCGTCCGGTCGGTGTCGGCGAACTGCTGGCACGGATCGAACGGTTGAAGGCGTTACTGGATGCCGAGGGCCTGTTCGATCCGCGGCTCAAACGCCCGGTCCCGTTCCTGCCCGGCACCATCGGGTTGATCACCGGCCGGGGCAGCGCCGCCGAACACGATGTGCTGAGCGTGGCGCGGGATCGCTGGCCCGCGGTGCGGTTCGAGGTCCGCAACACCGCCGTGCAGGGCCCGTCCGCGGTCCCGCAGATCCTCGACGCGCTGGCAGCGCTGGATCGCAACCCGGCGGTCGAGGTGATCGTGCTCGCCCGCGGCGGCGGCAGCGTGGAGGATCTGCTGCCGTTCTCCGACGAGACACTGTGCCGGGCCATTGTCGCGGCGACCACCCCCATCGTCAGCGCTATCGGCCACGAACCCGATTCCCCGGTCTCCGACCTGGTCGCGGATCTGCGCGCGGCCACCCCGACCGATGCGGCCAAACGTATCGTGCCCGACGCCGCCGCCGAGACCGCGCTCGTCCGGGAACTGCGCGCCCGGTCCGCGGCGGCACTGCGCGGCTGGGTCGAACGGGAGTCGGCGGCGCTGCGGCAACTGCGGTCACGCCCGGTGCTGGCCGATCCGCTGCGCGATCTCGGCCACCGGCACGACGAGATCGAACGCCTGCGCACCGCGACCCGCCGCTGCGCCGAGGGCCTGGTCCGCGCCGAAGCGGTGACCACCGATCATCTGCGGCGCCAGCTGACCGCGGTCGGCCCGGCCGCCACCCTGGCCCGCGGCTACGCTGTCGTGCAGCGGGTCACCGGACCCGAACGCCATGTGGTGCGCGCGATCGACGATTCACCCGCGGGTAGTCAGCTGCGTATCCGGGTCGGTGACGGCGCGATCTCCGCCGCCGCCCTCGGCACCGAGCGGCTCGGCGAACGCGGCGCCCCCACCCGCTCCGACGACTCCGAGAGGACCTGACCGTGTCCGACACCGGCACCGACGACCTGGCCGATATCGCCGGCCTCGGCTACGAACGCGCCCGCGACGAGCTGGCCGGCGTGGTGAAGATGCTGGAGCAGGGCGGTATGGACCTCGACGACGCCCTGGCGCTCTGGGAACGCGGTGAGGCGCTCGCCAACCGGTGCGAAGAACATCTGGCCGGGGCGCGGCAGCGGATCGAGAAGGCGCTGGCCGAATCCGACGACGCGGAATGACCCGCGCCCACCCCCCGCTGACCGGTTACGCCGCCGGGAGCGGCCGGGCGGCCACCACCGCGGCGGCCAGGGTCTCGAAGGCCTCGCCATTACCGGCGCCACGGATCAGCACCCGGCTGTCCCCCAGATCGGCGATCCACGCGGGTTCGGCGCCGGGCTCCTGGTAGACCACCCATTTCTGCCCGGCGATATCCCGGGTACCGGTGGCATATCGGCTGCCCGCGATATGTCCGGCCAGCACCTCTTCGGTGGCGTCGCTCTGGTCGAGTTCCATATAGGTGCCCGCACCGGTGACATAACCGATGGTGCTGACCGTGCCGCCGCCGCGTTCGGTGATGGTGTCGCGGCTTCCGGAGTTCGGCTGCCAGTTCTGCGGGAGGGCCGGTTCCCGGATCGGGAACGACAGGTTCTGCGCATCCGAGCGCAGGGCCGCGGCGGCATCGAAACTGGGTATCGTGCCCTGGGTGGGGCCGGTAGTGGAAAGACTGCACTGACTGGTCAATCCGGCGAACACCACGGCGATCAGCACCAACGGGATCAACGACCAGAACAGATCCCGGTAGTCGTTCATGATGCGTGGCTTCTTGTTCGGCACGCTCCCAGTATCCATCGTGGTAGCGGCGGGACCCCGCGCCGCCCCCGGTACTGCCGTACCAGGTGATCACCGGCACGCAATCCGGCGATGCGACAATTACGGCAAGTTACACAACCTAGGAGGCACCCGCTATGACGGCATCTTCGCCCGCTTCGAGCCGCCGCGAGGCGCCCGACCGTAACCTCGCGCTCGAACTCGTCCGCGTCACCGAAGCCGGCGCCATGGCAGCGGGACGCTGGGTGGGCAAGGGCGATAAAGAAGGCGGCGACGGGGCGGCCGTGGATGCCATGCGGCAGCTGGTCAGCTCGGTATCCATGAGCGGCGTCGTGGTGATCGGCGAGGGCGAGAAGGATGAGGCGCCCATGCTGTACAACGGCGAGAATGTGGGCGACGGCACCGGTCCGGAGGTCGATTTCGCGGTCGACCCGATCGACGGCACCACCCTGATGTCGAAGGGGTCGCCCGGCGCCATCTCGGTGCTGGCGGTCGCCGAACGTGGCGCCATGTTCGACCCGTCGGCGGTGTTCTACATGCAGAAGATCGCCGTCGGCCCCGACGCGGCCGACGTGATCGATATCTCGGCGCCCATCGGGGAGAACATCCGCAAGGTCGCCAAGGCCAAGCACGCCTCGGTCTCCGATATCACCGTGTGCATCCTGGACCGCCCCCGCCACGGCGACCTGATCCAGGAGGTCCGCGACGCCGGCGCCCGGATCCGCTTGATCTCCGACGGTGACGTGGCCGGCGCCATCGCCGCCGCGCGGCCCGATTCCGGGACCGACATCCTGGTCGGTATCGGCGGCACCCCCGAGGGCATCATCGCGGCCGCCGCGATGCGCTGTATGGGCGGCGCCTTGCAGGGCAGGCTCGCACCCAAGGACGACGACGAGCGGCAGAAGGCGCTCGACGCCGGACACGACCTGGATCGGGTCCTGGTCACCGAAGATCTGGTGGCCGGGGACAACGTCTTCTTCTGCGCCACCGGCGTCACCGACGGAGATCTGCTGCGCGGGGTTCGCTACTACGGCGGCGGCGCGTCCACCCAGTCCATCGTGATGCGGTCGAAATCGGGCACGGTCCGCATGATCGACGCCTACCACCGGCTCACGAAACTGCGCGAGTACTCGTCGGTCGATTTCCACGGCGACGAGCACGCCGCCCCACCGCTGCCCTGATCGGCGCGCGTGCGGTCCGGGCATTCCGCCGGACCGCACGGGCCCCCGGCGCGCCGGGCACACACCTACCGTGGCCAGCAACTTTCCGGCATCCGGACTATATCCCCGGTTTTTGCGGGTAATATCCGCGTGGCCACCGAACTGGCAACGTCACGGATATTCGTGTCCGGTAACCGCTGCGTTGCCGAACCCACAGCCGGAGTGATGAACCACCACGACCCGCCCGTCCATCACATCGGCCTGTCGCGAGAGGATGGACATGCACCACTTCGCTCGACGTTCGGCCGGATTCACCATGGCACTCGCCGCCGCGGGACTGCTCGTCGCCGGCTGCGGTGACGACGACAACTCGGTGTCGGATACCGTCGGCTCCCTGACCTCGGCGGTGATGCCGGGCGGCAACAGCGGCACCGGCGCCCCGTCCGCCTCTCCGGGTGCGGAGGGCTCGGCCACCGAGACGACAGGCGCCGAGGGCTCGGCCACTCCCGATGAGGACCCCAATGCCAACGCCGGCGAAACCACCGTGCAGACCCCGGATGGCAAAGAAGTCACCGTGAAGGGCAGCATCTATCAGAAGTACACCGAGGCCGGTGGTCCGACCGGCACGCTCGGTATGCCCGAAGGCGAGGAGCAGGTCGCCGGTGACGGCGGTCGCTACCAGAACTTCTCCGGGGGCACCGTCTTCTTCAGTGAGGAGACCGGCGCCCATATCGTCTGGGGCGATATCCGCGAGGCATGGGAGGCCAACGGCGGCGCCGACGGCCAACTCGGCTTTCCCACCTCCGACGAGGAAACCACTCCGGAGGGC
Source organism: Nocardia rhamnosiphila NBRC 108938 (assembly GCF_000720425.1). Taxonomy (GTDB): domain Bacteria; phylum Actinomycetota; class Actinomycetes; order Mycobacteriales; family Mycobacteriaceae; genus Nocardia; species Nocardia rhamnosiphila. Next base: position 126,946 of record NZ_JOAJ01000004.1, read on the forward strand.
AAGAAGAGCGAGTTCGAGGGCGGCACCATCACCTGGAACTCCTCGGACCGTTCCACCACGGTCACCGAGAAGTGAGATCCGGCGCTCGGGGCGCCCACTGGGTGGGCGCCCCGAGCGCTGTCCGGAGCCCGCACACCACCCGGTCCGGAATCTCCGTTCACTTCCGGGAAACGGGCCCGATTGTGCGCGCACCCCACTCGGACCGGCCGGTTCGCCGATATTCCCCAACCCGACCCCGGCGCTCACCCTGTACCCGGTCCGACCCGCTACCGTGTGTGCGTGCAGAAACTGTTGACCGACCGCGACCTGCTGGAATCGCTCGCGGTAGAGGTGGAACTGACCATGCGGCGCCATACCGAGATCGCCGATGAATGGCAGCCGCACGACTTCGTCCCGTGGGACGACGGCCGCAACTTCGCCTTCCTCGGCGGCGAGGACTGGGACCCCACGCAGTCCGAGCTCAGCGATACCGCCCGGCTGGCACTCACCGTGAGCGTGCTGATCGCCGACAATCTGCCCTCGTACCACCGAGAGATCGGCAAATACCTACGCACCGGCGCGTGGTGGCGCTGGGTGGGCCGCTGGACCGCCGAGGAGGCCCGGCACTCCATTGTGATCCGCAACTACCTGATGGTCACCCGCGCCTGTGACCCGGTGGAGCTGGAACGGCTGCGCATGGGCCAGATGACCGACGGTTTCCGGCGCGAGCCGCTGCATCTGCTGGACGTACTGGCCGCCTGCGCGTTCGAGGAGACCGCCGCCGCCGTGCGTCATCGCAATACCGCCGCGCTCGGGGAGAACCCGCTGATCACCGCGATCAGCGAACAGATCGCCAAGGACGACGAGAGGCAGGCCGCGGTATTCGCCGACCTCGTCGCCGCCGGTTTCGACGAAACCCCCGACCAGACCATGCGCGCCGTCGCCGACCAGGTCGCCGCGTTCCGGGTCCCCTCGGTCACCCTGCCCGACGGGCGCAGCAGCGACGAGGCGCTGGCCGACGCCGGTATCTACGACCCGGAGAAACAGGACGAGCTGATCTTCGCGCCGCTGCTGCGGCGCTGGGACGTGTTCGGCCGCACCGACCTCGGCGAATCCGGAGCGGCGGCCCGCGAAGAGCTGGCCCGGTTCCGGTCCTGAGTCCACCCATGGTGCGACGCGACCGTTGATCGACGGTCGCGTCGCAGCGAATGCCGCATCACCTCTGGCCCCCACGGCGGCGCGGCATCAGTCGTTGTCGATATTCGTCATGGACAGCACATCCAGGCGCCGGTCGAGTTCCTCCTCACTCAGCGCCTCTCCGATCAGTCCGCGATCGATCACCGTCTGACGGATCGTCTTCTGCTCCCGCAACGCCTGTTTGGCCACCGCCGCCGCCTCCTCGTAACCGATCGCCGAATTCAGCGGAGTCACAATGGAAGGCGAGGATTCGGCCAGGGTACGCAGCCGTTCGGCGTCGGCGGTCAGCCCGTGCACACACCGGTCGGCGAACAGCCGGGACACCGCCGCCAGCAGCCGGATGGATTCGAGCACATTACGCGCCATCACCGGGATGTAGACATTCAGCTCGAAATGGCCGCCCGCACCCGCGAAAGCGACCGCGGCATCGTTTCCGATCACCTGCGCCGCCACCTGGGTGACCGCCTCCGGCAGTACCGGATTCACCTTTCCCGGCATGATCGAACTACCCGGCTGCAGGTCGGGCAGTTGCAGCTCACCCAGCCCGGTGAGCGGACCCGAACCCATCCAGCGAATATCGTTGGCGATCTTGGTCAGGCTCACCGCGACCGTGCGCAGCGCCCCGGAGACCTCCACCAGCCCGTCCCGCGCCGCCTGCGCCTCGAAATGATCCTCGGCCTCGGTCAGCGCGTCGATCCCGGTGGCCCGCACCAGCTCCGCCACCACCTTCGCCCCGAACCCGGTGGGCGCGTTCAACCCGGTCCCGACCGCGGTACCGCCGATCGGCAGTTCACCCAGCCGCGGCAGCGTCGCCAGCAGCCGCTCCATACCCGCCGCGACCTGCCGGGTGTAGCCGCCGAACTCCTGGCCCAGCGTCACCGGGACCGCGTCCATCAGGTGGGTGCGCCCCGATTTCACCACCGTGCGCCATTCGGTCGCCTTGTCCAGCAGCGCCAGCCGCAGATGCTCCAGGGCGGGCAGCAGATCTTTTATCACGGCCTCGGTGGCGGCCAGATGGGTCGCGGTCGGGAAAGTGTCGTTCGACGACTGGGACATGTTCACGTGATCGTTCGGGTGCACGGTGACCCCGCCCGTGGCCGCGATCGAGGCGATCACCTCGTTGGCGTTCATATTGGAACTGGTCCCCGACCCGGTTTGGAACACATCGATCGGGAACTGGTCGTCGTGGCGGCCCGCCGCGATCTCGGTGGCGGCCGCGACGATCGCCGCGGCCCGCTCCTCATCGAGCAACCCCAGATCCCGGTTGACGACCGCGCAGGCCCCCTTCAACAGCCCGAGCGCCCGGATCTGCGCCCGCTCCAGCCCCCGCCCACTGATCGGGAAGTTCTCCACCGCCCGCTGAGTCTGGGCACGCCACAGCGCGTCCACCGGAACCCGGACCTCGCCCATGGTGTCGTGCTCGATGCGGTACTGCTTCTCCTCGCTCATATTCCCGACCCTATGCCGCGGCCCGGCGATGTCGGCGTGCCACGCGTGAGGTCTGGGTCACCGGAATCGCCCTCGATGAATCCTGCCCCGGCACCCGCGAGGAGCCGAAACGCCTGCTCGATACCTGCACTCCCCCGAAGCAGCTATCCCTCGATCGAGATTCTCCGATAGCCGGGAGAGCTCACCACCGCTCAGTCGTGTCCGGTGGAGGCGAGCCGGTCGATCTCGCGGCTCAACTCCGCGTGCGAGATCGGGTCGATATGGAAATCCTGGTAGCGGTGCCGATAGATGTAGCGCCCGTCGTCGGCGACATCGAACCAGCTCAGGTAGCGAGGTGGCGGCGGGTCCGCCTCACGCAACCGGTGGCGCGCCTCCAGGAACCCGGACCCCGCGCGCGGCGCCTTCAGCAGTCGGCGCATCCGGTCGGCTGGCTGGGGTTTGCCGCCGTTCCACACCTCATAGGTGTCGCGGAGCCGATCGATACTCTCCACCAGCGGTGCCCGGCTTCCTGTGGGCTGTTCCCCGAGTATCTGTAGAAAGATTCTGGAGACGAGCGAGGACGAGCCGATCTGCAGCACGAACTTGCCGTCGAAATCGGTAGTGGTGCCGGGGAATTGCACGACGGTGACGGCCACCTGCCCAGCGAACGCCCCGTATGCGCGGATCCGGTGCCGGCGGCTACCCGAGAGAGTGAGCGTGTACTCGGGATCGGCGGCGACGCGCAACGCGGCGGTGAGGTCGGGATCGCCACCGCGCGGGTACGAGGACGCGATACCGGCCGCCAACCGCTGGAACTCGTCCTCCCAGCGCACCGACGACCGCACCTCCAAGGGATACGGATACCGGTCCTTACCGGTCTCCTTCCAGACGTGCATGAATTCGTCCGGGGTGAACTCCCACTTCACCGCCGGTCACCGCGATCATCGGCCGGCTGCGCGGCAGGGGCGTCCGCCCCGAGAACCCCGCCCAAGGCGCTGATCCGAGGACCGAACAACTCCTCTTCACGATCCTGGATCAGGTAGTCGGGAGTCTTGTGCTCGTCGTCGTCCTCACCACGCTTGCCCGCACCCGAGGACATCATGCCCGGCATCCCGGACATTCCCCGGCTGCTACCAGCGGCCGTGGAAGCCGCACTCGGCGACCCGGTGGAGGTATTGGGCCCACCGGGAGTTCCGGTGACCGTCTTGCCCGGAGTCTGCGCCTGCGGAGTACCGCCGGGCATCCCGGCCGGATTCCCGGTGGATACAGAGGGCGAACCGGTGGTGGTGGTCGACGGGGTGGTGCGCTGCGGATCGCCGGTCGGGGTGCCGGTTGTCGTCGTGTTCGGCTGCTGGGTGGTCGGGTTCCCGTCCGTGCCGGCGGTGGTGGTCTGCGAATCCTCCTCCGTACCGGCGGTTTCGGTGCCTTCCCCCTCGGCCTCGTTCTCTCCGGGCGCTTCGGAGCCCGGAGTTTCACCACCGGGAGTGGCGGAGGTCGTTGTGGTGCCGTCGGGCCCGGTGGTGGACGTCCCACCCGGAACAGACGGCCCCGGTCCGTCACCCGGCCCCTGGACCGGCACGAAGGTCGGCACGCCGTCGCCCGCGGGCTGGTAGGTCGGCTTGTACGCCATATTCATGGCCTCCACCGCGACCAGCCGTTGCTCTTCCTTGTAGCGATCGAGTGCCGCGGCAGCAGCGGGGTCCGTTGCGCCGACAACCGTCTGCGCGATCTGGGCCGGGTCGACCACGGACGTGGTAATCGCGGGGTTTGTTACCGGAGCCTGAGAAGGAGGAGGTGGGACCGATTTTTTGACTACTTCGGCCCCGTAGGCAACGGCTTTGACCCGTAAACCCACTGAGCGGATCACTTCCTGTACATCGGTTGCCTGATCGTAGAACTTCCGAGCGGCCTGGACCGCAGCGTCGGCGAACTGACCGTTCAGGCCGTCAGAGAGTTCGCGCTGAATGGCCAGATGGGCTCCCAGCAAGCCACCGCTGAGGGCAATAGCCGCCGCGTCATATATATCGGCGAAGGCATGCATGAGGCCAGGGGCCATTTCTCCTACCTTCGCATAGATCTCTTCGTGGGATATCCCTTCGAATTGCTCCATTGCGGTGATGTAGGAGGGATCTCTATCGCCATGGGAGACCTGTGCTCCGAAGTGCTCCGCACCGGATTGACTCTGTTGTCCAGCAAGTCGATCCTGGACCGAGGAGGGATCAATCCCGAGTGCCGGACCGAAGATCCCCAATGGAGAGGGTTGCTGCTCCCCGCTCATGGTTAATTCTCCGCCCCGATCGACGGTTCGAGGGTTTCCGCGATGTGCAGAACTCCGTCACACCGTTCCAAGCCTGCCTCTGAGCCTTCGAAAGTTCTTGTCGCATTGAAGATTACAAATCCGACCTTGGTCCGTACGTGTATATCGCAGGTCTTCACCAAATGCGGGTCGCGAACCCACATCGCTTCACGACCGTTGACTTCCAGCGGCTCGCTGATCTCTCCGTTCTTGTCCAGATCCTCCTGCCAGCTCGCGTTCCCCGAATCGATCTGCAAGTCCCAGTGCAGGCCGTCGAAATCGCAGGTCAAGAATGTGTACTCGGTGATCAGATCCTGACCTCGCCGTCGGCTGGCCGGATCCAGACCGGCGCGCGCGACCGCGTCGTCGCCGATCCACGTGCACGGGTCGAATACCACCTCCGCACGTTCCCCACTGGCGTACCGACCCTCTTGCGAGGGCGGCTGCAGATGCGGAGCTGTGAGGGTCGGACGAGAGGCTACGCCTTCCGGACCCTTCGGCAATTCAGCTGACGTAGGTACCGGCTCGGCCGGGGCATCGGGATGCTGCGCGCATCCAGCGCTCAATGCCAACAGGGCACCAACTGCAGCAGCAGTCACCAATTTGGATACTTTCATCACGCCTGGACCTCCGCGGCCGCATCGATTGCACGCCTGTTCATCTCATCGGCATCTTCGAACGCACCACCTGCCTGGAGAAAGGCCGCAGCCATCCGGTACGCGGCCTCTTTCAGATCAGATAACGCTTGGATCGTGAGAACGTGCTTGTTTTCGAAGCCCTTCTGGAGTTGCGCGGCCGAGTCGAATCCACCGAAGCCTTCCAGGCGATAGATGCGCTGTATCGCAGATGCTTGTTGGTCCACACACGTGTCGACCAACCGCGTGTACACCGCCGCACACCGTTCCGCGGCCCCCCGCTCCATCCGGAATGTCCCCGCCACAGCCTGCTGATACAGCGTGTTCGCGGTCCCCTGCCCCACGTCCATCCCGCTCGGCCCACCCTTCCGTAAACTTCACTAACCATACTGGACGCGCCCGCCCCCACTCCGGTTCCACCCGGACCCGGGAACCGCGAAATCGCCTCGCGACAGTCCGTTTCGTTCCCTCGCCCGTTCGACACCCAGGCCGCCGTTCACAGATGACCTGGGTCATCGCAGTGCCACCCGGAAGGTGGTCCTCAGCGCGCCGGAGGACGATGTCCCCGGCATGGCAGGTCGTGGTCGTGGTTCTCGATCTCGGCTCGGACCCAGGCCGGTTACAACAGTTGTGACGTCCACGATTCATCAGGCCGATTGCCGCGGGTAACCTCGGCCGACGATCGTGCGCGCCCACAGAGCCTTGCCGGATGGACAGCGTCTTGCCTATCTGCACACGCAGCGTCGCTTCCCGCGCCACCACTGCTGCCGCAGGACGGAGTACCCCGGCCTGCCGACTGTTGCCGATCGGTCGGCGCTATATCCCGGATACTCGGTCACCAGGACATCACGCCCGGCGCGCGCGATTCCGGGTACGCATCCCCGCCGTCAACGTCGGTTTTCCGACTTTCACCATCTCGACCAGCGTCGATCCGGGACCCACCGGAATCGATGCCACGTTTCGTGGCGAACACGGCGTACTACCGTCCGGTACGCGGCATAGTGAGGTATATCACGCTCTACCCGGCGTGCGTTCAGCGCCCGAGTCGACCGAGGAGTTCGTCATGATGCGATACCTCCGCCTTCGCTTCGGCCTCCGCGCACCGCATGAATCCACTTCGAGGAGTACCTCATGACCTACGCCAAGCCCGGTGCCGACGGCAGCATCGTCAGCTATGCCCGCCGATACGACAATTTCATCGGGGGTGAGTGGACCGCGCCCGTCGAAGGTAAATACTTCGACAATCCGTCTCCGGTCGATGGCGAAACCTTCTGCGAGGTGGCGCGTTCCACCGCTCCCGATGTGGAGCTGGCACTGGATGCCGCGCATGCGGCCGCCGACGGGTGGGGGGCCACTTCCACCACCGAGCGCGCGAATATCCTCAACAAGATCGCGGATCGGATCGAGGAGAATCTGGAGGCGCTGGCGGTCGCGGAGACCTGGGAGAACGGAAAACCGGTCCGGGAGACGAAGGCGGCGGACCTGCCGCTGGCCGTGGATCATTTCCGGTATTTCGCCGGGGCCATCCGCGCCCAGGAGGGCGGGATCAGCGAAATCGACGCCGATACCATCGCCTATCACTTCCATGAGCCGCTGGGCGTGGTGGGTCAGATCATTCCGTGGAATTTCCCTATTCTCATGGCCACCTGGAAATTGGCGCCGGCTCTGGCGGCCGGTAACGCGGTGGTGCTGAAACCGGCCGAGCAGACGCCGGCGTCGATCATGAAGGTGATCGAGCTGATCGGCGACCTGTTGCCGCCGGGTGTGTTGAACGTGGTGAACGGTTTCGGGGTGGAGACCGGTAAGCCGCTGGCGTCGAGTCCGCGGGTGGCGAAGGTGGCGTTCACCGGGGAGACCACCACGGGCCGGTTGATCATGCAGTACGCGAGCGAGAACATCATCCCGGTCACCCTGGAACTGGGCGGGAAGAGCCCGAACATTTTCCTGCCTGATGTCATGGCGGCCGATGACGATTTCCTGGACAAGGCTGTCGAGGGTTTCGTGATGTTCGCGCTGAACCAGGGCGAGGTCTGCACCTGCCCGTCGCGGGCGCTGGTCCATTCGTCGATCTACGACGAGTTCATGGCCCGCTGCGTGGAGCGCACCAAGGCGATCGTGAGCGGCGATCCGCTCGACGACGCGACCATGATCGGCGCGCAGGCCAGTAACGACCAGCTCGAGAAGATCCTCTCCTACATCGATATCGGCAGGAAAGAAGGCGCCGAGGTGCTCACCGGCGGCGGTTCCCGTTCGGTCGAGGGCTACCCGAACGGCTTCTACGTGGAGCCGACCATCTTCAAGGGCAGCAACGATATGCGTATCTTCCAGGAGGAGATCTTCGGCCCGGTCGTCTCGGTCACCACTTTCGATTCCACCGAGGAGGCCCTGAAGATCGCGAACGACACCCTCTACGGTCTCGGCGCGGGCGTCTGGACCCGGGACGGCAATACCGCCTACCGGCTGGGTCGCGGTATCAAGGCCGGCCGTGTGTGGACGAACTGCTATCACGCCTATCCGGCGCATGCGGCGTTCGGCGGCTACAAGAAGTCGGGTATCGGCCGGGAGAATCACGCGCAGATGCTGGACCACTACCAGCAGACCAAGAACCTGCTGGTCAGCTATTCACCGCAGAAGCTCGGGTTCTTCTGATGCCGGACCCGAACCGGGTGGAACTCACCGAGATCGCCGCCGATCTGCTGCACGAGCTGATCGAACGGCACGGTCCGGTGATGTTCCACCAGTCCGGCGGGTGCTGCGACGGCAGCGCCCCCATGTGTTACCCGCGCGGCGAGTTCCGGGTCGGGGCGCAGGATGTGCTGCTGGGGCAGGTGGATGTGGACACCCCGTTCTGGATGAGCGCGGACCAGTACCAGTATTGGAAGCACACCCATCTGACGGTGGACGTGGTGCCCGGGCGCGGGAGCGGATTCTCCCTGGAGGCCCCGGAGGGCGTGCGGTTCCTGATCCGGTCCCGGCTGCTCACCGACGAGGAGTTCCTCCGGCTCGAAGCCGCGCCGCCCCCGCCTACGGGCGCGGATATCGCCGACTGATCGCCGCCCGGCCCGCCCGGCCTCGGCTCATACCGAGCGGGCCCGGCGGCCGCAGCGTCGGCCTACCGCCGAACGGGCCCGGCGGGTCGGGCGGCATGCGCAGCCCCGGTATCGGATCATCGATCGAATCCGGCCGGGGCCGATCAATTCCGGCTCCGGGATCCGTCGTCAGTGCATACCAGCCGTCAGCCGAGGAGGATCGTCATGCAGAAGATCGTCACCAATCTCTGGTACGACACTCAGGCCGAGGAGGCCGCGGAGTTCTACTGTTCCCTGTTCCCGGACGGGAAGATCACCGGGGTGCAGCGCTATACGGAATCGGGTATGCGGGAAGCGGGGACGGTGATGCTGGTCGATTTCCAGCTCGCCGGCCAGCAGTTCACCGCGATCAACGGCGGCGGCGACTACCACTACACCCACGCCATGTCGCTGCTGGTGAACTGTGACGATCAGGCCGAGGTGGACCGGTTGTGGGAGGCGCTGCTCGCCGACGGCGGCGAGGAGGTGCAGCGCGGCTGGCTCAACGACAAGTACGGGGTGCCGTGGCAGATCTGGCCCAGCGAGGCCAACGAACTGCTCTCCGGTGACGATCCGGTGGCGGTCGACCGCGCTCTCGCGGCCATGTATCAGATGAAGAAGATCGACATGCAGGTCATGCGGGAGGCCTACGCCGGCTGATCCGCTTCCGGCGGCCGCGCCGGGTGGGTTCCGGCGCGTTGCCGGCCCCAGGCGAACTCACCCGGCCGCGGTGGCGGGCCCGTAGCTCCCCCTCGGACGCCAACCCGGCGATCAGGACTGCGAGCACCCGGCGGTGCAGTTGGCGCACGACTCCGGCGGCCGGCTGATTGTTGCGCGGTGCGCTGCCGGTCGGGTGTCGAAACCGCCGCGCTGCTTCCAGTACCAGGCCGTTACCCTGCGGCGTTCCCCTCTCGCAGCCGGCCCGTCGCCTGCGCCCGCCGCACCAACTCCGTGTTCGCATAGTCCGCGTGGATCACCTCGCCCGCCCGTTCGGCCAACGCGGCGATCGGCGCCTTCGGTCCGGCAAGGAATACCTCCTGGGCGGCTTCCAGGACGAGGCTGTCGTTGCGGGCGGCCTGTGCTCGACGGCCGCCCAGAGGCTTATGAGCAGGTGTTTCCGCTGATTTCGGCAAGCACAGAACACATCACTTGAAACGGAATGGTCCGTTCTGCTATCTTTAAATAGAACAAATCATTCCGTTCCAAACAAAGGATCCGACATGGCCGCCATCCAGCCCTTCCGCATCGAGGTCGCCCAAGCCGATATCGACGAGCTGCGCAACCGGCTGCAGCGCAGCCGCTGGGCCGATCAGATTCCGGGCTCCGGCGACGAGTACGGCGTGAGCGTCGACCGGGTCCGCGCCCTGGCGGAGCACTGGCTCCGGCTCGATTGGCGGAAGCTGGAGGAGCAGCTCAACGCCCACCCCCACTTCGTGACCGAGATCGACGGTCAACGGATCCACTTCCTGCACGTCCGCGCACAGCAGGGCACCGGGTTCCCGCTGGTCCTCACCCACGGCTGGCCCGGCACCTTCATCGAATTCCTGCGCCTGATCGAGCCGCTGACCGCCGCGGGTTTCGATCTCGTCGTCCCCTCGGTCCCCGGTTACGGGTTCTCCGGACCCACCACCGAGAAGGGCTGGAACGACCAGCGGATCGCCCGCGCCTGGGCCGAGCTGATGAGCCGGCTCGGCTACGAGCGTTTCGGTGCGGTGGGCAACGACGGCGGATCGTCGATCTCGGTCGAACTGGGTCGTTTCGCACCGGACCGTGTCGTGGGATTGCATGTGGCCCAGGTGTATTCGTTCCCGTCGGGGGACCCCGCCGAGCTGGCGGACCTGGATGCCGACGAGCAGCGGTCGCTGGAGACACTGAACTGGTTCGTGGCGAACAAGATGGGTTTCAATGTGCTGCAGTCACAGCAGCCGCAGACCCTCGCGCACGCCCTCGCGGACTCACCGTCGGGCCTGCTCGGCTGGAACGGACAGCTCCTGGGCCCGGACCTGGACGACGAGTTCGTGATCGCCAATATCGCCGTCCACTGGTTCACCGGCACGGCGGGTTCGGCGATCCGGCACTACTTCGAGAAGGACAAGGCCCCCGCCCCCACCGCACCGTCGACGGTGCCGCTGGCGCTGTGCGGCTCTACCGGCGATTTCCACGGGATCCGGCGGTTCGCCGAGCGCGATCACCATATCGTGTCGTGGCGTACACACGACGTGCACACCCACTACCTGCACCACGTCGCGGCGGATCTCATGGCCGCCGAGATCACCGAGTTCTTCGGCGAGTACCGCGGCCGGTGAGCCGCGGCCGTAGCGATCCGGCACCGCGGCGGGTCCGCGGTGCACATCGCTGCGCAAACGGTCAGGAATGCTCCTTCAAGTACTCCAGATAGAACCCGCGCAGCGCCTCGGCGAGTTCGCCGTCACCTGCGTGAACATAGTCGTCGAGCATGGGCACCACCCATTTGATATCGGCTTCGCTCTCTCCGGCCCGGCCCGCCGTGGCCTCCGCCGCCGGGATCCGGGTCAGCAGTTCCCAGAGGAAGCGGATATCACCGTGCCGCACCGCGAGCCTCACCGCGCGGTCGTGCAGTTCCTTCGACGAGAGCTTGTCCAACTCCTCGTACTGGGTCATATCGCCGACTCTAATCCCGGCGCCGGGTTCCGGGCCCGGTTTCCGGGAGGGTCGCCGGGCCGACGCCGCGTGGCGTACCCACGCCGGGCCGATACCGTGCTGCGATGACCCGATGACCGACGAAACCCTCACCCCACCGCCCGGCTTCCAGGTCAAACGCGTCTACGAGGCCCCCGCGGCCGACGACGGATACCGGGTGCTCGTCGACCGCCTGTGGCCGCGCGGCCTCGCCAAGGCCGTCGCCCGGATCGACGAATGGGCCAAGGAGATCACCCCCTCGACCGAGTTGCGCCGGTGGTTCCACGAGGACCCCGACGGCCGGCGCACCGAATTCGCCGACCGCTACCGGGCCGAGCTCGCCGAACCGGCGGCCCGCGAGGTACTCCACCGGTTACAGGAGCGCGCCGGCAGCAGCCCGCCGGTGACTTTGGTCACCGCGGTCAAAGAGCCGGGTCACAGCCATGTTCCGGTACTCGTGGAGCAGTTGCGCGAGTGAGGTGACCCGCGCCGGGCGACACGAAGGCGAACCCGGAGCGAACACGCCGCCCCGGTACCGGGACAGCGTGAATTCCACCGATACCTGATCCGAATCGATCGCAGGCCGTCGATACCCATGCTGACCTGCGCGAAACCGGCCGAACCGGGGCCAGTTCACAGCGAATTCACCAAAGCCTCCCGCATTTCTCCGAGCGCACAGGGGTGGTGAGGAGGTAGCTTCGGAGTGGCGGGTCGCACGTTGCGGTTCGCTCGGGAGGTCCTGACCGTGACTGAGAAACTCAGTACGAGGGGGCCGGCACCCGGTCCTCGTGGCCACTGACGCACCACGTCAGCAGCCATCCGGACCTACCGGCCCAGCGAGACTGTCTGTGTGGGTGCCGCGCAGACCATAGGAGCCTACCGTGACTGATAATCGCTCCGTATCCGCCCCTTCGGCGAATTCTCGCTTCATTGAGAAAGGTTTGAAAACCTTCGTCATCGACACCTCGGTGCTGCTGTCGGATCCCTGGGCAGTGACCCGGTTCGGTGAGCATCATGTGGTATTGCCGCTGGTCGTGATCAGCGAACTCGAAGGTAAACGACACCATCACGAACTCGGCTGGTTCGCCCGCGAGGCCCTGCGCATGCTCGACGATATGCGCGTGGCCCACGGCCGGCTCGACGAACCGCTGCCGATCGGCACCGAGGGCGGCACGTTGCAGGTGGAGCTGAACCACACCGATCCGTCGGTGTTGCCGGTCGGTTTCCGCACCGAGAGCAACGATTCCCGCATCCTGGCCTGCGCGCTGAACTTCGCGGCCGAAGGCCGTCAGGTGGTGCTGGTGTCCAAGGACATCCCGATGCGGGTGAAGGCAAGTGCGGTAGGTCTACGGGCGGAGGGATATCACGCACAGGATGTGGTGACCTCCGGTTGGACGGGCATGGTCGAGATCGACACCGCCTCCGAAATCGTCGACCGGCTCTACAGCGAATCGGTCGTCGATCTCGACGAGGCACGCGAACTGCCCTGCCACACCGGGATCCGGCTCCTGGGCAACAATTCCAGCGCACTCGGCCGGGTGACACCGGACAAGCGGGTGCAGCTGGTGCGGGAACGGGAAGCGTTCGGGCTGCACGGCCGCTCCGCGGAACAGCGGGTGGCATTGGACCTGCTGCTCGACGAGAGTGTCGGCATCGTCTCGCTGGGCGGCCGCGCCGGCACCGGTAAATCCGCGCTGGCCCTCACCGCCGGCCTGGAAGCGGTGCTGGAGAAGCGAACCCAGCGCAAGGTCGTGGTCTTCCGGCCGCTGTACGCGGTGGGCGGTCAGGAACTCGGTTATCTGCCGGGCACCGAGAACGAGAAGATGGGCCCCTGGGCGCAGGCCGTCTTCGACACCTTGGACGGGCTGGCCAGCCGCGAGGTCATGGAGGAGGTACTCGGCCGGGATATGCTGGAAGTTCTCCCGCTGACCCATATTCGAGGCCGGTCGCTGCACGATTCGTTCGTGATCGTGGACGAAGCCCAGTCGTTGGAACGCAATGTCCTGTTGACCGTGCTGAGCCGGCTCGGCAGCGGTTCCCGGGTGGTCCTGACCCACGATGTGGCCCAGCGCGACAACCTGCGGGTCGGCCGGCACGACGGCGTCGCCGCGGTGGTCGAAAAGCTCAAGGGTCACCCCTTGTTCGCGCATATCACCCTGACCCGCAGTGAGCGGTCGCCGATCGCCGCACTGGTCACCGAGATGCTGGAGGAATACGGGCCCAACGCGTAGGCCCGGCGCACGACGCAGCTGTCCGAGAGCGCGCCACGGCGCTCTCGGACGGCGTCCGCGCGATCGCGACCCGGCAGGTCAGCGGCCGAAAAGCGCCTTTACGACCCCGATCGCGGTGCCGCGCAGAAAGTTCTCCCAGCTGAAATGGTCGTGCCACAGCACGATTCGGCCGTCGCGCAGTTCGAAGGTCCCCATCACCCAGAACGAGATGCGCACCGGCCCGAACCGCAGCACATCGGTGCGATCGGTGAGCACCACCGATCCGTCCGCGGCGATATGGTGCATCTGCGCCGAGAACCCGAACTGCTCCCGGTCCAGGCCCCGTAGCAACTTCCCGACCCGCCGTGCCCCGCGCACATCCGGCAGCGAGGTGTTCTTCCAGACGATATCGGGGTGCACCAGTTCCAGCGCCTCGTCGAGCGCACCGATCTCCATCGCGGTGAAGAACTCGCGGACCGTGGTGACCGCGTCCTGATTCAGCTCGGTATCCATTGTTCGAGCCTAGGATGCCGCCCCGGCAGGAGCCAGGGTGCTGTGTTTTCGGCGCGGCCGCGCCGAAAACACAGCATCGGAAATCACAACAGGTTCCAGTCCTCCAGGCCCTGGTAGAGCGGGAAATCGTTGGCGAGTTTCTTGACCCGCCCGCGCAGCGCGTCCAGGTCGGCACCACCCGCGAGGGCGGTGGCGATGATATCGGCGACCTCGGTGAACTCCGTATCGCCGAAACCGCGGGTGGCCAGCGCGGCGGTGCCGATACGCAGGCCGGAGGTGACCATCGGGGGGCGCGGGTCGAAGGGGACGGCATTACGGTTGACCGTGATCCCGACCTCGTGCAGCAGGTCTTCGCCCTGCTGGCCGTCGAGATCGGAGTTGCGCAGATCGACCAGGACCAAATGGACGTCGGTGCCGCCGGTGAGGACGCTGATGCCCTTACCCGCGACGTCGGCGCCGGTGAGGCGTTCGGCGAGGATCTTGGCGCCGGTCAGGGTGCGCTGCTGGCGTTCGGCGAACTCGGGGGTGCCGGCGATTTTGAACGCCACCGCCTTCGCGGCGATGACGTGCATCAACGGGCCGCCCTGCTGCCCGGGGAACACCGAACTGTTGAGCTTCTTGGCGTAGTCCTGTTTCGCCAGGATGAGGCCCGAGCGGGGGCCGCCGAGGGTTTTGTGGACGGTGGAGGAAACCACATCGGCGTGCGGGACCGGGGAGGGGTGCAGACCGGCGGCGACCAGCCCGGCGAAATGCGCCATATCGACCCACAGGTAGGCGCCGACCTCGTCGGCGATCTCCCGGAACGCCGCGAAATCCTGGTGCCGCGGATACGCCGACCATCCGGCGACGATCACCTTCGGCCGCGCCTCCCGCGCGATCGCCCGCACATTGTCCATATCCACGCGGTGGTCTTCCTTGGAGACTCCGTAGGAGTGGACGTCGTACAGCTTGCCGGAGAAGTTCAGCCGCATGCCGTGGGTGAGGTGGCCGCCGTGGGCCAGGTCCAGGCCGAGCAGGCGGTCGCCCGGATCGAGCAGCGACATCAGCACCGCGGCGTTGGCCTGCGCGCCGGAATGCGGCTGCACATTCGCGAAATCTGCGCCGAACAGCGCCTTGGCGCGCTCGCGGGCGAGGTTCTCGACCACGTCGACGTGTTCGCAGCCGCCGTAGTAGCGACGACCGGGATAACCCTCGGCGTACTTGTTGGTGAGCACACTGCCCTGCGCCTGCAACACCGCGCGCGGCACGAAGTTCTCCGACGCGATCATTTCCAGGGTGTCGCGTTCGCGGGCGAGCTCACCCGCCATCGCGGTGGCGAGTTCGGGATCGAGCTCACCGAGAGACTGGGTATTGACAGAGGCGGTCGTCTGCGTCACCACGCCAGTGTATGAGTCAGCCCCGGCCGACCTTCAATTGCCCCGTCCTCGGCGAGGCGGGGTCGGAGCCGCGTGATCCCGGTTCTCCACGCCACCGTCGGCGTCGCTGCGCTCCTTCCCCGTGTCGCTCCGGAGCCGGGCCGGGCACCGACCCCGGCCGCGGGCCACCGGAAACGATGGGAGGTGTACCTCCGAGGTGCCCGCAATCGGCGTCGGTAACCCACGACACCCGCCGGTGCTCGCAAAGACGCCGTGAACGTGGCGCCCCGCTCAGGCCGCGCGGAGGGCCGAAGGGATGAGGGGTTCGTCCAGGAGACGGCGGAAGCGGTCGACACGGTCGTCCTCATCGGTGGCACGGTCGAGCCAGCCGCCCAGCAGCCGGTAGCCCTCCACGTAGGTGCTGACGTACGCGCGCCATAGCGGTGAGGACAGGAAGCGCAGCGACTGGCGGGCGCGATCGGGGGTGGTGAGCGACCAGCGCTCCAGGAAGGCGGCCACGTCGTCGGCGTCCTTGCCCTGGTCGTGCAGCATGAGCGCGGCATCCTGCCGGACCCCGAGGAGTTGGCCGGAGGCCTCGGCGAGCCGCTCGGCACGTTCGCCGTCGAACCGCAGTCCGAGGTCGGCGTAGATCTCCTGGGCCCACCGGCCCCATCCGGGCCCGACGATCGAGCGCAACGCGAGATCCGCCAACCCTTCGGCCATCAGGCACTGCGGGGTGTTGACCAGGAAGATCGTCTGCTCGGCCTGCCCGGCGGCCACCAGGCCGGCCTCTTTGCGGCAGTGCTCGGTGTGGTGCCCGGGGTAGGACTCGTGCGAGATGAGCCGGGGCAGATTCGCCATATGCTGGCGCAGGTCGGAATTGATGGCGACCGTCGAACGGTAGTTGCCGAGGTAATAGTTGAAACCGGACCACGGCTTGTCACCGACCACCTCGTAGGTGACGTGTTCGTGGTCGGGCAGCGGGTATCGGGCGCGGACCAGTTCGCGCAGTGCGCCGGAGAACGCCGCGACGCAGGCCTCGAGCTTGTCCGGCGGGATCTCATCGGCTTTGCGATGGGCCGCCATCCGCTCCGTCAGCGGACCCGATCCGGCCAGAACCTCGTCGATCCTGCGGTGCGCCTCCTGGTAGTCGGCGGGGTCACCGGGCGCGATCTCGACGTCGAAATAGGCACGGACCTCATCGACGAAACCGATATCGTCCCCGGCGAACTTGCGGCCCGAGCATTCCAGCGCCCGCAGATGCACATCGATGAACTCGGTCCGCTCCGCGGTGAGACCGGCGTTCGGCAGTTCCGCACGTAAGCGCGCGGCCGTCCGGGCCAGGTCCCGGGGTTCGGGCTTCGGCGCGTTCTCGACCTCCTGCCGCAGCCGCGGGTCGGCCGTGTAGGCGTCGACGAACCCCTCTTCGATCCGGTCGAATGCCAGACCGAGCCGCAGGTATTCGATCACCAGGGGATGGGCTTCCATGGCCTCGACCCTAACGGGAGGACCCTAATGGACCCCCCGATCCCCCCGCTCCCCGCCGAGGGGCAGAATTCAGCCATGAGGGCACAGCCAGAGCGCCGGACCTGCCGGGGTCGCGACAGCCGCAGCGGCGGAATCCCACGCGCAAGGCACCGCGAGCACGAGTGTCCGGCAGAGTGGAGCGCTGAGTAGATGGCCAAGGCGAGCGAGCCGAGTCCGTATGTGGAATTCGACCGGAAACGGTGGCGGGAACTGCGCAAATCGACTCCGCTGGTGCTCACCGAAGAGGAACTGATCGGACTGCGGGGTCTGGGTGAACAGATCGACCTGGAAGAAGTCGCCGAGGTCTACCTGCCGCTGGCCCGGTTGATCCACCTGCAGGTCGCGGCGAGACAGCGCTTGTTCGCGGCCACCGCCACCTTCCTCGGGGAATCACATCCGGACAAGCAGGTCCCCTTCGTGATCGGTGTGGCCGGCAGCGTGGCGGTCGGCAAATCCACCACGGCCCGCGTACTGCAGGCACTGCTGGCCCGCTGGGACCACCATCCCCGCGTCGACCTGGTGACCACCGACGGATTCCTCTACCCCACGGCGGAACTCACCCGGCGCGGGCTCATGCACCGTAAAGGCTTCCCGGAGAGCTACGACCGCCGCAAACTGCTTCGCTTCGTCACCGAAGTGAAATCGGGTGCCGAAGAAGTGTGCGCACCGGTCTATTCACATATCTCCTACGACATCGTCCCCGGCGAATTCCACTGCGTACGCCAGCCGGATATCCTCATCGTCGAAGGGTTGAACGTTCTGCAGACCGGGCCACGGCTCATGGTCTCGGATCTGTTCGATTTCTCCATCTATGTGGACGCGCGGATCGAAGATATCGAAAACTGGTATGTCCGAAGGTTCCTGAGCCTGCGGGCCACCGGTTTCGCCGATCCCAAAGCCCACTTCCATCACTACGCGAGGTTCACCGACGCCGAGGCGACGGCCGCCGCGAAGGACATCTGGAACTCCACCAACCGCCCGAATCTGGTGGAGAACATCCTGCCCACCCGCCCCCGCGCGACCCTGGTCCTGCGCAAGGACTCCGACCATACGATCAACCGGTTGCGCTTGCGGAAGTTGTGAGGGTAGCGGCCGGGATTATGCGCACAGGCGAGCGCAAGGCCGGCAACGTCGACGGGCGAGCAAAGAACCTGGACATCGAATGTCGACGCAACCCAGTGCGTCGAGTCTTACGAGACACCTCAAAGGGTTGAGGCCCGTCTCGCCGTTTCGGCCTCGAAAGCGCATGCGCCGAAGGCTCGAGTCTCGAGGCCGAAACGGCGAGACCAAGGGGGCCTCAACCCCGCGCGCCGCAGGCACGCAAATCAAACACCGTAGCGGCGGTGGCGGGCGGCGTAGTCGCGTAAGGCGCGGAGGAAGTCGACGCGGCGGAACTCGGGCCAGTAGACCTCGGTGAACCAGATCTCGGAGTAGGCGCTCTGCCAGAGCAGGAAGCCGGAGAGCCGCTGTTCGCCGGAGGTGCGGATCACCAGGTCGGGGTCGGGTTGGCCCGAGGTGTAGAGGTGCTGGCCGATGGCGCTGACCGTAATGGACTGGACCAGGTCTTCGCCGGTTTCGCCGGCCGATATCTCCTGGCGGACCAGTTGGCGGACGGCGTCGGCGATTTCTTGCCGGCCGCCGTAGCCGATGGCGACGTTGACGTGGGTGCCGGTGCGTTCGCGGGTGCGTTCGGTGGCGGTGCGCATTCGTTTGGCGACCAACTCGGGCAGGCCGTCCAGGGTGCCGACGATGCGGACCCGCCAGTTCTGTTCGGGGGCGGCGAGTTCCTCGACGACGTCGGTGATGACTTCGAAGAGGGTTTCCAGTTCTTCCTGGCCGCGGCTGAGGTTTTCGGTGGAGAGCAGGTAGACGGTGACGAGCTCGATTCCCTCGGCTTCGCACCAGCTGACCAGTTCGGCGACCTTGAGGGCGCCGACCCGGTGTCCGTGGGTGATATCGGTGAACCCGTTCTCCCGGGCCCAGCGGCGGTTGCCGTCGCACACCACCGCTACATGGCGCGGATGCTGTTTGTCCGCAAGCTGCTTGGCCAGACGGGCCTCGTAGATGCGATAGGGAAAGCCCCGCAGCCGACTCGGAAATTCCACGACGACCAACAGTACGCCTCTTCCGGTCGGGGTCCGTAGTTGTGGCGGAATGCGATGGCGATCACGGCCGCGGCGGAGACAGCCCCTGTCGGCGGGTGAACCGGTACAGTAGCCACGAGAGAAACCTACGCCGCCGTAGGTTACCCACGAGTCAAGTATCGCCCCGCGAGCGGGCCGCGGAGGCATCCGCGGTCCGCACCGGCGGCGGGCCGTCGCGCTGCCGCCGGAAGGCGAGCAGCGCATACTCGAGCCAGGAGGCAACGTGTCCGACCCGTCCCCCGGCGGTCCCCCGAATCCCGGCGACCTCGATCCCACCGGCCCCCTCGCCGGTGCCGCGGTCGACCCACGGACCGGCCCGAACAGCGACGATCCGCTCCCCAACCCCGCCGACTCACTGGTCGCGCTGGTCAAACCACGGATGCGCGGCTGGATCCACACCTGGGCCACCGGCATCGCCGCGGTGGCCGTGATCGCGCTGGTCGCGACGGCGGCCACCGTCTCGGCGACAGCGGTCGTGGCGACCCTGATCTACGGACTCACCATCTGCGCTCTGTTCGGGATCAGCGCCGTCTATCACCGCATCACCTGGCAGACGGTCCAGGCCCGGACGCGGATGAAACGCGCGGACCACTCGATGATCTTCCTGTTCATCGCGGGCACCTACACCCCGTTCGCGCTGCTCGGCCTACCCGAGCCGACCGGGCAGATCCTGCTCGCCGTGGTGTGGACGGGCGCGCTGGCCGGCGTCGCCCTGAAGCTGCTGTGGCCACTCGCGCCACGGTGGGTGGGGGTGCCGTTGTACCTGCTGCTCGGCTGGGCGGTGGTGCCGGTGGGCGGCGAACTCTATCGTTCGGTCGGCCTGCCGGCGGTACTGCTGCTGGTCGCCGGTGGACTGGCCTACAGCATCGGCGCGGTCCTCTACGCCACCCGCTGGCCCAACCCGTGGCCGAGCACCTTCGGCCACCACGAGTTCTTCCACGCCGCCACCGTGGTGGCCGCGCTCTGCCACTACGCGGCGGTCTGGCTGGTGCTGCTCGGTTGAGCGAGCTCGTTCCCGGACCGCTGACCAGGTACGTCGATTAGGCTGCTGAGTCGTGTCCTTCGATTCCGGCCGCCCGCGCTCCAGCGGCCACCGCGGGTAACCCGCCGATGGCCTACAGTGTCGGATCCCGGCCCCGGGCCGGGATGGTCACCCGGCTGATGCAGTGGACCGTCCTCGCCCGCTGGGGACTGGCGTCGGTCGTCATCGCCGCCCACCTCAGCGGTCTCGCGGTCATCGTGACCCAGCTGGTGCTCATCGGCTTTCCCGGTCGCGTCGGCGCCGATCAGCTGAGCGGGCTGATGCTGGTCACCGTCTACCCCATCGTCGCGTCGCTCTTGGGAATCGCACTGGCCGTCCGCGACCGGATGAGCTATTTCGCCTGGCTGGACAGTTCCCGCAAGCCAACCCCCGAGGAAGCGCGGCGGATCCTGCACCTGCCGCTCGCCATCACTCTGCGCTCGCTGGTGATGTGGGCGCCCGGGGTGGCGCTGTCGGCGATCCTGCTGGCCGGCCTGACCACCGAGAAGGACCTCACCGTCCTGCTCGCGATGTTCACCGTCGGCGGACTCGAATCGGCCGGCCTGACCTACCTGATCGTGGACCGGGTCATCCGGCCGGTGGTGCCGATCGTGGCCGGAGTACTCGGCGCGACCATGCACTGGAGTTCGTCGGTGTTCGTCCGGGTGGCGCTGGCCTGGGCGGTCTCGGGCGCCATGCCGCTCAGCGCGCTGATCGTGGTGCTCGCCGATCCGGCCACCTCCATGGAACACCGGATCCGGACCGGTATCTATCTCGCCGCGATCAGCCTGGTCGTCGGGGTGCTGGCCACCTGGGCGCTGACCCGGGCCGTGGCCTCGCCCCTGCGGACGCTGCGGATAGCGGTGGACCGGATCACCCGGGGCGATCTGGATGTACGGGTGTCGGTGGGCAGCGCCAGTGAGATCGGCCGGTTGGAACATTCGGTGAACGAGATGTCGGCGAACCTGCGCGAGCGGTTGCGCATGCGGGACGTGTTCGGCCGGCACGTCGGCGAGGAGGTGGCCGAGCGGGCACTCGCCGGGGGTATCGATCTCACCGGTGACGTGCGGGAGGTTTCGGCGCTGTTCGTGGACGTCACCGGATCGGTGGCGATCTCCACCGGCCTCCCGCCGCAGGAGTTCGTGGCCAAACTGAACCGGCTCATGGCCACCGTGGTCGCCGCGACCGAGGACAACGACGGGCTGGTGAACAAGTTCGAAGGTGACGCGGCGCTGTGTATCTTCGGTGCCCCGATCGCGCTGGCCGACAACGCGACTCCGGCCCTGCGCGCCGCGCGCCGGATCCGCGACGAGGTCCTGGCGGCGGGCGAACTCGATATCGGTATCGGCGTGGCCCGGGGCCGGGTGTTCGCCGGGGACGTCGGGACCGACACCCGCCGGGAGTACACGGTGATCGGGGACGCGGTGAACGCGGCGGCCCGGCTCACCAGCCGCGCCAAGGAGGTACCGCGGCGCATCCTGGTCTCCCAGAGTGTGGTCGATGCCGCCGCGGCGGGCGAGCGCGCGGAGTGGGTGAAGTACGGAGCTGTCGCGTTGCGCGGTATCGACGCACCGACCCCGTCCTGGACCGACCGCGAACACGAGGCGCCGCCCTGAGCGCTGGGCTAGGGCGCTCCGTAGCGAATGGCGATGGCGGCGGCGCGGTCGCGCAGGCACGTACGCATCGACGGCGGGGCCAGTACTTCCGCGTCCGTGGTGAGCTGCCACAGCGCCCATTCGGCGTGCCGCGCATCCTGGAAGGTCACCTCCAGCCGCAACCAGCCGTCCGCGTCGGCTTCCTCGGTGCCGACGGTCAGCGCGGTGCGCACCAGCTCGTCCCGCCGCGCCGGGTTCACCCGTACCAGGATGGCGATCCGGTCACCGCCGTTGCGGAATCGGGTACTGCGTTCCCGCCAGGCACGGCTCAGATCGACCCGGTCCGAGCGCTCGGCCGGTTCGGGAAGTACTTCTGCCGCCGAGACCCGCGATAACCGGTAGGTGCGTTCCGCGCCGGATCTCGTGGCCAGCAGATAGCTCTGGTCGCGCACGGTGACCAGGCCGATCGGGTCCACTGTGCGCCACGCCGGGGTCCGGTCGACAGCCGCATAGTGGATGCGCAGCTTATGTCCGGCGAGCACCGCACGCCGGATCTCGGCCGATATGTTGCCGGGCACCTCCTCGGCGACCGACCGGCGCGCCAGCAGATCGATCTCCGGGTCGATGAGCAGTCGCTGCGCCACGTCGGCGGCGGTGTTCCGATGGCTTTCGGGTAGCGCGTCGACCACCTTGAGCATGGCCGAGGCGAGCGCCGAGCCGAGACCGAATGCCTGCGCGCCGCGCCGCGATCCGGCGACCAGCAGGGCGAGCGCCTCGTCGTGGTTGAGCCCGGTGAGTTCGGTCCGGAACCCGGGTAACAACGCGAAACCGCCGTGCCGACCGCGTTCGGCGTAGACCGGGACACCGGCCGCGGACAGCGCCTCGATATCACGTAGCACGGTGCGGGTGGACACCTCCAGCTCGCCGGCCAGCTCCGTCGCGGTCAGCCGGCCGCGCTGACGCAGCAGCAGCACCAGTGACACCAACCGGTCCGCGCGCATCCGGGAACTGTAACCCGAATACACGACACAGGATGTCGTGATTGGTCGGCATGCTTGCCACCACGGCGTCCCGGACCGCGGCTACCGCGCCGATGGGCGTACGTACTTCACCGAATCGAACGGAGCTCGACGTGGCAGTGAAACGAGATGTGGCAGTGAAACGAACAGCGGTCAACCCGGTGGCTTGGTCGACGGAGATGGGTTTCAACCAGGGCGAACTCGTCTCCGGTCACACCCGGACCCTGTACTGCTCGGGGCAGACCGCGATGAACGGCGACGGTAGACCGCAGCATGCCGGTGATATGGCAGCCCAGCTGGCGTTGAGCCTCGACAACTTGGCGGCAGTGCTCGGCGAGGCCGGTATGTCCCTGGTGAACCTCGTCAGGCTCAACGTCTACACCACCGATGTCGACCTGCTGTTCCAGCACTACGGCGTACTCGTCTCGCGGCTGGGTGCATCCGGCGTGGCACCGGCCACCACGATGCTCGGAGTCACCCGGCTGGCGATTCCCGGCCAACTGGTCGAGCTCGAGGGGACCGCCGTCGACTGAGCCCGGTATCGCCGCCTCCGCGCGGCCGCCGGTAGGCGGCGTCGGGGTCTCCTACCGCGGGGCGGAGGCCGCGGACCCAGTGAGGGCGGCGCGCAAGGCGTCCGGTGTCGTCACCGGCAGGTCGCAGACCGATCCGCGGCACACATAGGCCGCCGCGGTGCCGTCGATCGAGGGCCGGTCGGTGAGCAGTGGGACGGTGTCCACCTCCGCCCGGACGACGACCGCACCGCCGGGCGCGTAGGCCCGCGCGACCTCCAGCAGTTCGGCATCGCCCACCGGCTGGTAGCCGGTCGTGGAGATGGCGATCTGTAACGGGCCCTGGAGCGCGGCCTCGGCCACCGTCAGCCACTGGCCGGCCGAGCGCGGCGCTTTCGCCAGCACCATCGCGCCGCGGGCGAGCGTATGTTCGGCCAGTTCCCGGTAGCGTGCGCCGCGGTCGGGCTCGACGACAGCGGAGGCGGTCAGCAGCGCTTCGGCCAGCACGGACGCCCCCGCGGGGGTGGCGCCGTCGATGGGGTCGCGCGGGCGGGCGATCAGAGTTTCGGCGTCGTCCGCGGTGTCGAACCAGCTACCGGGCTCGTCCGGGTCGGCGAAATGCGCGATCGCGGCGTCCAGGACGCGATGGATATCCGGCAGCCAGCCGGCCGAACCCGAATACTGGTGCAGCGCCAGCAGGGCGGTGGCCAGCCAGGCGTAGTCCTCGAGTACGCCGGGCGCGCTACCGGCGACCCCACCGAGCGAGGCGCGCAGCACCCGGCCGTCCACCACGTGCAGGTCCAAGAGCACCCGCGCGAGGTCGTAGGCGGCGTCGAACCAGTCGCGCCGGTCGAGGGCGCGGGCGGCTTCGCAGAGCGCGGTGATCGCCATGCAGTTCCAGGCGGTCACCGCCTTGTCGTCGCGTTCGGGCTGGGGGCGGCGCTGCCGGGCGGCGCGCAACGCGGTACGGGCGCGTTCGAGCCGCTCGCTGTCCTCCGGATCGGCGCCTCGGGTGAGCACCGAACAGCCCTGCTCGAAGTTCCCGGCGGTGGTGACCCCGAAAACCTCCGCGGCCCAGGCGCCGTCGATGGGCCCGAGTTCGCCGACGAGCTCGGCGGGATTCCAGACGTAGGTCGCGCCCTCCACACCGGGTTTGCCCGCTTCGACGTGGGTGTCGGCGTCCAGGGCGGAGGCCAGACCGTGCGCGGTGGACAGATCGTCCAGCAGGAACTGCACGATCTCTTCGGTGATCCGGCGCGGCAGCGGATCCGCGGGAGTCCGGCGCGCCAGATGCGCGTAGAACCGCAGCAATTGCGCATTGTCGTAGAGCATTTTCTCGAAATGCGGGACCACCCAGGCCGCGTCCACCGAATAGCGGGCGAAACCACCGCGTAGCTGGTCGTAGATGCCGCCGCGGGCCATGGCCGCCGCGGTGCGGTCCACCACTGCCCGCACCGCCGGGTCGCCGGTGCGTTCCCAGCTGCGCAGCAGACCCTCCAGCAGCGCGGAGGGTGGGAACTTCGGCGCGCCGCCGAAGCCGCCGTGGGCTTCGTCGAAATCGCGGAGCACCGCGGCCACGGCGTGGTCGAGCAGTTCGGTGGTGACGGTGAGCTCGGATTTCGGGATCCCGCCCGCCTGCTCGCGCAAAGCCGCGGCCACCTGCTCGGACGCCGTGTCCACATCGGCGCGGCGGTTACGCCACGTATCGGTGATCGCGGTGAGCAACTGGGTGAACGACGGCATCCCGCCGCGCGGCACCTTCGGGTAATAGGTCCCGCAGTAGAACGGTTCTCCCGCCGGGGTGAGGAAGCAGGTCATCGGCCAGCCGCCCTGACCGGTCATCGCGACCGTGGCGTTCATGTACACCGCGTCCAGATCCGGGCGTTCCTCCCGATCCACTTTGATACACACGAATTCGGCGTTCATCTGCGCGGCGGTGGCCTCGTCGGCGAACGATTCGTAGGCCATCACATGACACCAGTGACAGGACGCGTACCCGATGGACAGCAGGATCGGCACATCACGCGCGGCGGCTTCGGCCAGCGCGTCGGCGTCCCACTCCCGCCAGTGCACGGGATTGTCCGCGTGCTGACGCAGGTACGGTGAGGTCGCGCGTCCCAGACGATTCACACTTCCACCCTCTCACGCCTGCCGCCGCCCTGCCGAGCCCCGCGTCCGCACCCACTTCTACGGTGGAGCCGTGATCAGAACCGCCGCCCTGGCCCATATCCGCGACCGTCGCCTGATCCAGACCCGTTCGACCGGGAAGACCGTCTTCTACATGGCCGGCGGGAAAATCGATTCGGGGGAGAGCCCGCTGCAGGCATTGCACCGGGAGGTCCGGGAGGAACTCGGCGTCGGCGTCACCGAGGTGAGCGAACTAGGCGTCTTCGAGGCCGACGCCTACGGGCACACCGCCGGGACACGGCTGCATATGACCTGTTTCCTCGCCGAGGTCACCGCCGAACCCAGCCCGCTCGGTGAGATCGCCGAATTCCGCTACTTCACCGGTGCGGAGTACGCTGCCATGCCCGAGGTCGCGCCCGGTTCACTGCTCGTTTTCGAGCACCTGCACCGGCTGGGCCTCGTCGACTGGTAGCCCGCGCGACCACTCACGGTCGCAGTACGTCACATCGGACGGTCGCGGTCCTCGGCGCCGCCGTTCGATGCGGACTCGGGCCGCCGCGGCACGCCCGGCTCGGTGCCCTCGTCGGCTTCCTGATCGGGTTCCGGATGTTCGGGTTCGAAGGTCTCCGGCAGGTTCTTCAGATGTTTGTTCATCGAACGGACCAGCAGGAACGTCCCTGCCAGCAGGATCAGCACGATCGCCAGCCCGAGCGGGGACGCCTTACCGAATTCCGGGCCGGTCGGCGTACCGGGCGTCTGTGCCAGCAGCACGGTCGCCGATACCGGGAGAGCAGCGGCCCACATCAGCGGTACTCGTCGGTGATACCGGCGAACAGGTCGGTCTCCGGGATATCGGTGCTGACCCGGGTACGCGCCAGTTCGAACTCCTCGGTCGGCCACAGCCGCTGCTGCATCTCCAGCGGAATGGCGAAGAACGCGCCGTTCGGATCGACCTGGGTGGCGTGGGCACGCAGTGCGTCGTCGCGGCGCGGGAAGTACTTACCGCATTCGACCTGGGTGGTGACCCGGGCCATGATGTCGCCGCGTTCCACCGCGTATTTGCGGGACCGGTCCAGCCACTCCTGCAGGGGGAACGGTTCGCCCAGCTTCTCGTACTCTTCGGCGAACACCTCCATCCGCCTGATCGTGAAGCCGTGGTCGTAGTACAGCTTCAGCGGAGTCCACGGCTCGCCCGCGTCGGGGAACTTCTCCGGATCGCCGGCGGCCTCGAACGCGGCCACCGATACCTCATGGCACCGGATATGGTCCGGGTGCGGGTAGCCACCCATTTCGTCGTAGGTGGTCATGACGTGCGGTTTGAACTCGCGGACCACCCGGACGAGCGCCTCGGTGGCCTCTTCGAGCGGGACCAGCGCGAAGGAACCCTCCGGCAGCGGCGGCAGCGGGTCGCCCTCGGGCAGTCCCGAGTCGATGAAACCCAGCCAGGTCTGCCGGACGCCCAGCGCGGCGGCCGCGGCCGCCATCTCCTCGCGCCGGATCTCGTCCATTCGCTCCAGCACCCCGGGTGTGTCCATGGCCGGGTTGAGGATGCTGCCGCGTTCCCCGCCGGTCAGCGTGACGACGAGGACATCATGTCCCTCGTCGGCGTAGCGTGCGGTGGTCGCACCGCCTTTGCTGGATTCGTCGTCGGGGTGGGCGTGCACCGCCATGAGGCGAAGGCCACTCACTTCTCGTTCACCGTCGCTCTCGGTCGCGGGTGTTCGGACTTCGTTACCTATAGTTCCATCTGGACCGATTCTGTTCCGACCTACCCCCCGGGAGCACGAAATCATGACCGATCCCACGCCGGAACCCGGCCGCCCGGACTCCCCCGGCTCTGCCGCGGCGGCTTCTCCGGACGCCGCCGATTCCGCGCGGGACCGCAACGCCGACCGCTACGGCCGGCGCACCGCGCGGCCGGATCGCCGCCTGATCGGCGTGGTACTCACGGCCGTGGTGCTGCTCGCCGGGGTCGGGGTCGCCTATCTGGGCTGGGCGAAGTTCGGTCCGAAGGACATCGAATCGGAGGAACTCGGCTACACCGTGCTCGACGATTCCTCGGTGGAGGTGCAGATCCGGCTCACCCGGGCCGACCCGTCGAAACCGGTGGTGTGCCTGGTGCGGGCCATGTCCCGCGACCTCACCGAGGTGGGCCGGCGTGAGGTGCTGGTGCAGCCCACGGCGGGCGAGAAGACGGTGCGGCTCTCCACGGTCGTGGAGGCCTCCGAACGCCCGGCTTCCGCGGCGATCTACACCTGCACCGACAAGGTGCCCGGCTACCTGAAAACCGAGTGAGCACGGGTTAGGACCCGGCCCGCCTGGGTATCGCAAGGGTCGTGGAAGTAGGCCGAGCAAAGTTGACCCGCTGGTAAAAACTGGCCCGACCTGCATCTTTGTGAATCATGCTAAAATGGCTTCACACACGGTTCCGGGGCTCGGAGCCGTGTTTGCTGCATTGGCGGCCGGAGCGGTCGATGCCGGGGAGGGTCCCGGAGTCGGACTGTCGGGGTTTTGAACTTCCCGCAGATCGCGATAGCCGTCTGCTGAAGCATGCCTGCCTGCGGGTGGGCCGTGCCGCAGTGATCAGGAATCCCGGCCTGCCGGGGACAACTACTAGGGAGTGATCGAGATGACTGAGACCCAAGTGACCTGGCTGACCCCGGAGTCGCACGACAGGCTCAAGAGCGAACTCGACGCGCTCATCGCCAATCGTCCGGTCATCGCCGCCGAGATCAACGAGCGCCGCGAAGAAGGCGACCTCAAGGAGAACGGCGGCTACCACGCGGCGCGCGAGGAACAGGGCCAGCAGGAGGCCCGGATCCGGCAGCTGCAGGAACTGCTGAACAATGCCAAGGTCGGCGTGGCGCCCACCAAGTCCGGTGTCGCGCTGCCCGGGTCCGTGGTGAAGGTCTACTACGACGGTGACGAGTCCGATACCGAGACCTTCCTCATCGCGACCCGCGAAGAGGGCCTGGGCAATCCCGACCTGGAGACCTACTCGCCCAGTTCCCCGCTCGGTAAGGCGCTTATCGATGCGAAGGTCGGTGAGACCCGCGAATACACCCTGCCGAACGGCAACCTCATGAAGGTGACGCTGGTCAGCGCCGAGCCGTACCACAGCTGAGACCACCGGTCCGGGCGCGGCGCACTCCGCCGGCACCGGACCGCATGACGACGCGAGCGGCCGCATCCGTTTTCCCGGATACGGCCGCTCGTTCATGTCCTGCGTGTCTCCCGAATACTCGGTGGTGCCCCGGCGGGTTCAGCTCAGAGCTTGCTCGAGGTCGGCCAGCAGATCGCTGATGTCCTCGATTCCCACTGACAGCCTTACCAGATCATCGGGCACTTCCAAAAGCGACCCTGCTGTAGAGGCATGGGTCATGGCCGCCGGATGCTCGATCAGCGACTCGATTCCCCCCAGCGATTCGGCGAGTGTGAACACCTTCGTCCGCGAGCACAGATCGCGGGCGGCATCGGGGCCACCGGCCAGCCGCACCGAGATCATTCCGCCGAACCGCCGCATCTGCTTGTCGGCGACGGCGTGGCCGGGGTGCTCGGGCAGCCCCGGGTAGATCACATGGCTGATCGCGGGATTCCGGGACAGGAATTCGGCCAGGGTCTCGGCGTTGTCGCAGTGCCGGTCCATCCGCAGGGCGAGCGTCTTGGTACCGCGCATCGTGAGGTAGGCGTCGAAGGGGCCCGGTACCGCGCCGGCGCCGTTCTGCAGGAAGGCGAAGGCCGAGTCGAGCTGGGCGTCGTCGGTGACGAGCGCGCCGCCGATGACATCGGAGTGCCCGCCCAGATACTTCGTCGTCGAATGCACCACGACATCGGCGCCGAGCAGCAGCGGCTGCTGCAGGTACGGGGTGGCGAACGTGTTGTCGACGACCAATTTGGCGCCGGAAGTGTGCGCGATATCGGCAAGTGCCGGGATATCGCCGATATTGAGCAGCGGATTGGTGGGCGATTCCACCCAGATGAGTTTTGTGTTCGGGCGGATCGCGGCGCGCATCGCGTCGATATCGGTGATCGCGGCCGGGGAATGCTCGATTCCCCATTCGGTGAACACCTTGTCGATCAACCGGAAGGTGCCGCCGTAGGCGTCGTCGGGGATGACGATATGGTCGCCGGGGCGCAACATCGCCCGCAGCGCACAGTCGGTGGCCGCCATCCCCGAGGCGAATGCCCGGCCGTAGCGGCCGACTTCGAGGGACGCCAGATTGGCCTCCAGCACCGTCCGGGTGGGGTTGCCGGTGCGCGCGTATTCATAGCCGTCCCGCAGTCCACCCACCCCGTCCTGGGCGAAGGTGGAACTGGCATAGATGGGCACGTTCACCGCGCCGGTCCGGGGGTCGGGATCGTAACCGGCGTGCACAGCCCTGGTGGTGAATCCCAGTTCGCTCATACCCCCACCATAAAGGTCCTACGCCGCACAGCCGCACGCCGGGCGGCCGACGTGTGAGCAGGCTCGCGCCCTGGTCCGAGCCGTCCGCACGACAGCCGTCGGCGATTACCCTGAGGCCATGAGGACCGTCGCCGAACTGTTCGCCACAGATTCACTGCTGACCGGGGAGGAACGGGAAATCCGCGATACGGTCGCGGCCTTCACCGACCGGCATATCCGGCCGCATATCGCGGAGTGGTTCGAGGCCGGGGAATTCCCGGTGCGCGATATCGCGCCGGAACTCGGGAAGCTGGGCGTACTCGGGATGCACCTGGAGGGTTACGGCTGCGCCGGCCTGCCTGCCACCGCGTACGGGCTGGCCTGCCAGGAATTGGAAGCGGCCGACTCCGGGCTCAGGTCGCTGGTGTCGGTCCAGGGATCGCTGGCGATGACCGCCCTGCACAAATACGGCTCCGAGGAACAGAAACAACAGTGGTTACCGGATATGGCGGCCGGGCACACGATCGGCTGTTTCGGTCTGACCGAACCGGATTTCGGATCCAACCCCGGTGGAATGCGCACGCGGGCGCGCCGCGACGGCGGCGACTGGGTGCTCAACGGATCGAAGATGTGGATCACCAACGGGTCGGTGGCCGATATCGCCGTGGTGTGGGCTCGGGCGGAGACCGGCGGAAAGGATATCGTGCACGGTTTCCTGGTGCCCGCGGGTACGCCCGGGTTCACGGCCCGGGAAATGAAGGGGAAGCTCTCACTACGTGCCTCGGTCACATCCGAACTCGATCTCGACGAGGTACGGCTGCCGGCCGACGCGATACTACCGGGGGCGTCCGGTCTGTCGGGCCCGCTGGCGTGCCTGGGTGAGGCACGGTTCGGAATAATCTTCGGCGCGCTCGGGGCCGCCCGCGACTGTTTGAGTGCGACCATCGAATATTCGCGCACTCGCGAGGTTTTCGATAAACCGCTGGCCGCCTACCAACTCACCCAGGCGAAATTGGCGGATATGGCATTGGAATTGGGTAAGGGCCAGCTGCTGGCACTGCACCTGGGGCGCCTGAAGGATCGCGGCGAACTGACCCCGGAGCAGGTGAGCGCGGGGAAACTGAACAGCACCCGCGAGGCCCTCGCGATTGCCCGGGAGTGCCGCACCGTATTGGGCGCCAACGGCATCACCCTCGACTACCCGGTGCTGCGGCACGCGAACAACCTCGAATCGGTCCTCACCTACGAGGGCACCGCGGAGGTCCACCAGCTGGTGCTCGGCAAGGCGCTCACCGATGCGTCGGCGTTCCGCTGACGTTACGAGTGGGTAGGCGCCACTTGTCATTTCGCGCGCAGCAACGTTCCGTTTCCGGCGAATACATTGCCTCACAATGTATCCCGCAGGCGCGGAGGACATTGTTACCAACCGTCATCGGCGAGCCATCTCGGTGTCACCCATGAGCCGGTCCGGCGGCGCACTCTGATATTTGCGCCCGGCGCGGATCCGAAAACGCCCGGGTGCCGTACAGGGAGGTGCGCCATGAACTCGCAATCGCCCGGCCCGGGCAATCGTCGACCGTCCACCCCGGCCAGATCCGCCCCCGGCGTGAAAGCCGCGCGGAATTCACGCGAACGCGCCACCGCCTGTCGATTACCCGATCAACGCGAGCTGGTGGCCGCGTTCACCGAGGCCGAGGGTCGCGAAACCGGTGAGCCCCTGCTCACCTGGGCGACCGGCCTCGCGGATCTGCATCGCCGCCGGCACGGCGACCCGCTGGCGACTGCCGGAATAGACTGCCGCCGAGCAGAACTCGTCGCGCTGATCGATCACTGGATCGGCACCGAGCCGCCCGGACGGCAGGTCCGGCGACAGCGCGACGATTCCTTCGGCGCCACGATCGACCGCATGGCGGCCGCCCACGTACACGCCAACCATCTGCTGCACCACGCCGAACGTGTCTCCGACGACCGAGTGCACGCGGCCTGGTACCGGCTGGCGCTACTGGCCGACGAATGGACCGATCTGGTGGCCGGGGCCCAGCCGGTCCGGCGCCGGGCCTGAGTCGCCCCGGGGCCTATCACCTGCAGAAATGCGCGGCAGATCACAATTCGATAAATGACGGCGCGTTGTTACCATTGGGTTATGTTCGCCCTGGGTCCCCGTGTGTTCGAGATCTCCGCCCGCCGCTATCTGGAGGGTATCCACCGGACCCACGGGGCGCCGGCCTTCGCGGCTGCCGCCGCACTGCCGGGGCTGTCCGCACAGCTGGATCAGCACGCTGCCGCCGTCCGCGACATTCTGGACCTCGGGATCGATACGGCCGGGCGGATACCCCCGGCCGTCCTGCTGGCCGGATACATGCGGGGACTACTGGAGGATCGGACCGCACCGGTCACCGAACCCGCCGACTGGGCCACCGCCGAATGGCTGCACCTGCGGCTGGCCGGCGCCTGCCTGCAGGCCGGGTACTCGGCCCGATGAACGACTTCCGCCGTGCACCGGAGCTCCGGTGCACGGCGGACGAGAGTCGGGAAAGCGGCGCTCAGCGCAGGTGGCGCGGTTCACCGCCGTCGTAGGGCGGCCGACCACCCTCGTCGTAACCACCACCATAGGGCTGCTGACCGCCGCCACCGTAAGGCGTCTGCGCGCCGCCGTAAGGCGCCTGCCCGCCGCGATAGGGGTTGCCGTACTGCCGGTACTCGCCACCGGACATCTGCTGCCCGTAACCACCACCGGGCTCGTCCGGTTCCCGCCGGAAACCGCCACCGTGGGCCGGCTGCGGCTCGTCCCACTGCTCCGGGTCACGTCCGGCGGCCGTGGCACCGCGTCCCGCCTGCTCGGCACCCATCCGCTCCCGCTCCCGCGAGGCGTCTTCCCGGCCGCGCTGATACGCCTCGGCATGACCGCGCACGGACGGCATCTCCTCTTCGAGCCCGCTCAGCCAGCCCTCCCAGCGCTGCTGCATCGGCCGCACCAGACCACCGCCGACACCGACGACCAGGATGCCGCCCAGGGTGGCGAGAACCGCGATCAGCACCGGTGTGGTGACCGTGGTCGCCACACCGATCTGATTCAGGGCGGCGACGATACCGATACCCCAGATGAACACCGCCGCGATCCGGCCGATCATCGGGCCGTAACTCAGCCCGCCGAGCGCGTTGCGCACCAGATCGCTCACCGCGTGCGCGATGGCGCCCGCGACCACCACGATCAGGATGGCCACCGCCGCGCGGGGCAGCCAGGCGACGATCCCGTTGATCAGGTTGCTGACCGGGTTGGGCCCGAAGACCCCGAAACCCATCTGCAAGGCGATCAGCAGGATCGCGTAGAAGGCCAGCCTTCCGAGAAGATCCGACGCATCGTACTTACTCCGCTCGAGCATCCGCTGGATTCCGCCCCGCTCGACGAGCCGATCGAAACCCACCCGCTCGAGCACTTTGTCGACGATCTTCTCGACCACCTTGGCGATGATCCAGCCGACGACCAGGATGACCAGGAAGCCGATGAGCTTGGGTACGAATGTCGCGATCGAACTCCACGCATCAGAGAAACCCTGCTGGAAATCGATTGCCAAACTTGAGGTTTGCACAAGCCCTTCCCTTCGCTCTCCGATCGGACGCAGCGTTTGCCACGAACGGCACTACACCACGTTATACCCCGGTAGAGCAGGTTGAACCTGCGATTGCGGAATAATTGCTAATGCGCCACGCGATCCGTGCTGACGAATGCCAGCAGATCGTGCCGGGTGATCACGCCGACCGGTTTCCCGTCCTCGACCACCATCAGCGCATCGGTATCCGACAGCGCTTTGGTGGCCGCGGAGATCGGCTCGCCCGACCCGATCAGCGGGAACGACGGGCTCATATGCTGGGCCACCGAATCGGTGAGGTTCGCGCGACCGGTGAACACCGCCGAGAGCAGATCCCGTTCGGAGACACTGCCGGCCACCTCACCGGCCATCACCGGCGGTTCCGCGCCGACCACCGGCATCTGCGACACGCCGTATTCCCGGAGGATCTCGATGGCGTCGCGCAGGGTCTCCGAGGGATGGGTGTGCACCAGATCCGGCAGTTCGCCGGACTTACCGCGCAGCACATCGCCGACCAGCGTTTCCGCGGTCGACCCGTCGAGCGGGGTGCGCAGGAAGCCGTAGGAGCTCATCCACCGGTCGTTGAAGATCTTGGACAGATAGCCGCGCCCGCCGTCCGGAAGCAGCACCACCACGACGGCATCCGGGTCGCGCCGGGCCACCTCGAGCGCCGCCACCACGGCCATCCCGCACGAACCGCCGACCAGCAGCCCCTCCTCCCGGGCCAGGCGCCGGGTCATATCGAAGGAATCCGCGTCGGAGACGGCGATGATCTCGTCCGGGATCGCCGGGTCGTAGGCCGAGGGCCAGAAATCCTCGCCGACCCCTTCGACCAGATACGGGCGCCCGGTACCGCCGGAATACACCGATCCCTCCGGATCGGCGCCGATCACCTTCACCTTGCCGCCCGATACTTCCTTGAGGTAGCGGCCCACGCCGGTGATGGTGCCGCCGGTGCCGACACCGGCGACGAAATGGGTCACCGTGCCCTCGGTATCGCGCCAGATCTCCGGCCCGGTGGTCTCGTAGTGGCTGTCCGGACCGCCGGGATTGGAGTACTGGTTCGGCTTCCAGGCGCCCTCGATCTCCTCGACCAGGCGGTCGGAGACACTGTAGTAGCTGTCGGGGTGCTCCGGCGGCACCGCGGTCGGGCAGACCACCACTTCGGCCCCGTAGGCACGCAGCACATTGCGCTTGTCCTCGCTCACCTTGTCCGGGCAGACGAAGACACAGTGGTAGCCACGCTGCTGGGCCACCAGAGCCAGGCCGACACCGGTATTGCCCGAGGTCGGTTCGACGATGGTCCCGCCGGGAGCCAGCTTCCCGGACTTCTCCGCGGCCTCGATCATCTTCACCGCGATCCGGTCCTTGGAGCTGCCGCCGGGGTTCAGATACTCGATCTTGGCGGCCACCAGCCCGGCGCCCGAGGGCACCACCGAGTTCAACCGGACCAGCGGGGTGTTGCCGATGAGGTCCACGACATGATCCGCAATGCGCATACCCCCATCGTTGCAGAGACGTTGCCGGAGGGCTCCGTGTGGTCCGCCACCCCACCGCGCAAATCCGACGCCCTGGCTGCCGAGCCTTTAGGATCTGGGACCTATGAGGCTGCCGAAGCTCGCACGTGTCACCGTGCTCCTGGCCGGGTCCGCCTTCGCGCTGGTCGCCGCGTCCGGGGCCACGGCCGGCGCCGCCACCATCGCGTTCGCCGATGTCCCGACACTGACCTACGGCGGACTGTGCGGGACGAGCATCCGCACCTGGGCCGATACCAGTCCGCAGTGGCCGGGCCGCGCGGTACTGAACGTCCGGGCCAACCCGGTCGCCGGCATCGGGCCGGGCGACTACCCGCTGGCGCCACTGTGTGAGGTACTGACCACGGTGGCCTGGCGCAACCTCGACACCGGGGCCACCGGCACCTACATCAACAATGTGGTGACCGGCATCTACGGCAGTATCCAGTACTCGCTGTTCCAGGACACCGGCCCCGGCCGGGTGGAGGTCGTGGTGACCACGAACCACGCGAGTATCCCGGCGTACGGCAGTTTCGTCGTCCCGGCCTGATGTCTACCCGTGCGCGACCGGTCCCGGCGCACGGTCGCACGAGATCATCACCGCTCGTAAACTCCCGGCACATGGGCGAAACTCGGATCGGATGGCGGACGGCCGCGGTGGCCGGCGCCGCCACGGTTCTGGTCGGCTCCGGGGCCGGTACCGCGTCCTGGGCGGCCTATCGGCTGCTCACCACCCAGGCGGGCACGGCCCGCGGCATGATCGGCCGCGACACCTCCAAACCCCCGGAAGCCGACGGTATCTACTCCCCGCTGGGATACGAACTCTGGCGCACCGGTAAACACGCCGACCTGCACCTCATGATCTTCGGTGACTCCACCGCCGCAGGTCTGGGCTGCCACAGCGCCGCCGAAGTGCCCGGGGTCCGCATCGCGCACGGTCTGGCCGATACCACCGGGCAGCGCATCCGGTTGAGTACCAAGGCGATCTCCGGTGCCACCTCCAAGGGGCTGGCCGGGCAGGTGGACGCCATGTTCGTGGCGGGCCCGCCGCCGGACGCGGCGGTGGTGCTGGTCGGCGCGAACGATGTCACCAAGAAACATTCGATCGGCCGGTCCGCCGAACGCCTCGGCGCGGCGGTCGGCAGGTTGCACGGGGCGGGCAGCGTCGTCGTGGTCGGCACCTGCCCGGACCTGGGCAGCGTTACCGCCATCCCGGAACCGCTGCGCTCGGTGGTGCACCGGTGGAGCGTCCGGCTGGCACGGGCCCAGACGGCGGCCACCCGGGCGGCGGGCGGCCGCGCCGTCGCCATGGGTGACCTGCTGAGCAAGGATTTCCGGGCCGCCCCGGAGCAGTTGTTCTCCGCCGACGGTTTCCACCCCTCCGCCGATGGTTACGCGCTGGCGGCCACCCATCTGCTGCCCGAATTGATGAGAGCGCTCGCTGAACGGGATATGGCCACGGCGGATATTTCCTAGTAGCCGGGCGCGACGTAGATTCGAAGGGATCGTACCCGCGAGTAGTGTTCGGCCCGGCCGTGCACACTCCCCGACAAAGGAGTCCTCATGCCAGAGGCCGTCATCGTTTCCGTTGCTCGCTCCCCCATCGGCCGGGCCAACAAGGGGTCGCTGGTGAGCATGCGGCCCGACGACCTGGCCGCGCAGATGGTGCGCGCCGCACTGGACAAGGTCCCCGCCCTGTCACCCGCCGA
Source organism: Nocardia rhamnosiphila NBRC 108938 (assembly GCF_000720425.1). Lineage (GTDB taxonomy): Bacteria > Actinomycetota > Actinomycetes > Mycobacteriales > Mycobacteriaceae > Nocardia > Nocardia rhamnosiphila. The sequence continues at coordinate 163,424 of NZ_JOAJ01000004.1, forward strand.
TATCGACGATCTGATGCTCGGCTGCGGCCAGCCCGCCGGCGAATCCGGGTTCAACATGGCCAAGGTCGTCGCCACCCAGCTGGGTTACGACTACATGCCCGGCACCACCGTGAACCGCTACTGTTCCTCCTCGCTGCAGACCACCCGGATGGCGTTCCACGCCATCAAGGCCGGCGAGGGCCACGCGTTCATCTCCGCCGGCGTGGAAACCGTCTCCCGCTTCCCGAAGGGCACCGCCGACGGCTGGCCCGACACCCACAACCCGCAATTCGCCACCGCCGAGGAACGCACCGCCACCACCGCGCAGGGCGGCGTGAGCTGGCGCGACCCGCGCGAGGACGACAACATCCCCGATATCTACATCGCCATGGGCCAGACCGCGGAGAACGTCGCCTCGTTCACCGGGATCTCCCGGGAAGACCAGGACCACTGGGGCGTGCGGTCGCAGAACCGCGCCGAAGAGGCCATCAAGGCCGGTTTCTTCGAACGCGAGATCACCCCGGTGACCCTGCCCGACGGCACCGTCGTCTCCACCGACGACGGCCCCCGCGCCGGCACCACCTACGAGAAGATCTCCCAGCTCAAGCCGGTCTTCCGCCCGGACGGCACGGTCACCGCGGGTAACGCCTGCCCGCTCAACGACGGCGCCGCCGCCCTGGTCGTCATGAGCGATACCAAGGCCAAGGAACTGGGCCTGACCCCGCTGGCCCGGATCGTGTCCACCGGGGTCTCCGGCCTCTCCCCCGAGATCATGGGTCTGGGCCCGATCGAAGCGGTGCGCAAGGCGCTGAAGCTGGCCGGCAAGACCATCGGCGATATCGACCTCTACGAGATCAACGAGGCCTTCGCGGTGCAGGTGCTCGGTTCGGCCCGGGAACTCGGCATGGACCTGGACAAACTGAACGTGTCCGGCGGCGCCATCGCGCTGGGCCACCCGTTCGGGATGACCGGCGCCCGCATCACCGCCACCCTCCTCAACAACCTCCAGACCCACGACAAGCAGTTCGGCCTGGAGACCATGTGCGTCGGTGGCGGGCAGGGTATGGCGATGATCATCGAGCGCCTGAGCTGAGTTGCGGCGTCCCGGCCGCGCGGGCCGGGACTTCGTGGTCTCGGACACGGGCTCGGCCGTCCGATCCGGATGGCCGAGCCCGTCCGTCGTGTCGGTGAGGATCCGCAGTAGATTTCGGCCCGTCGAGCAACGGTGGGCCGACACCGTTCCTCGGCGATACAGCGTTTCTCGTGCACAACGTGATCCGGCTACCCCACGGCAAAACTCTGGTCCAGATGGCCGAGAGCTAACGGACACCCGGTTCTTCCTGCTGCCGACGCACCATCTCGGCGATCCAGATGGGTGCGAACGGGGAGGTGCAGCCCGGGGAGGTCGGGTAGTCCTCGAGCACCCGCAGGCGTTTACCAATATCGATCGCCCGGTCGCGATACCCGGGGTGCTCGATGCCGATCTGGGCCAGGCAGGTGTTCATCGCCCATTGCAGGCGGTCCGGGGCGTCCTTCATCTCCGCTTCGATCGTGTCGAGCAACCCGGACAGATCGAGCCCCTCGGGCTTCTTCGCCACCCGTTCGGCGGTCAACCCCCACCCGGCGCTCGCCACCACCGGGTCCGGATCGTCGAACCAGGCCAGGCGCAGTTCTTCGGTATGCGGGCTCTTCTTCACCACATAGCTCACCAGCCAGTCGTGCACCTTGGGCGTCCGCGCGTCGCGCAGCATGGCGTCCAGCTCGTCGCGTCCGAACGCTTTCGGGCGGCAGATCAACAGCGCCAGCAGGCGCGCCGAGGTATCGCCGGTCTCCCACAGTCCGCGCGCGAGTTCGTGCCGGGTTTTCAGCCGTTTCGCGACCGCGCGCAGCCGGGTGAGGTTCACGCCGTGATCGTCACCGTGCTTCTCGTTCACCGCGCGGGTCTTCGGGTCCTCGAGGTCTGCCAGTTCGGCCAGCACCTCGGCCACGGTCGTCTCGGTCGGCGTCGTGGGGGTCACCTCGGTCTCCTGCCTCTCGGATTCGGGATACAGCCTAGAACCGGAAGTACCCATGGCCCCACGATCGGATCGGCGATCCGGCCGGCCTGCCACCGTGTCCCGGTGTTTCCCTTGCCTCCCGCGCCCCCTGGGTGGGGTGAAGCCGGATGTGCCGGCTTCGAACGACGAGGATCGATCCGCCGGCGTGCGGCCGGGCTCGGCGACCATCGTCGAACCGCCGAGTTGACGGTCGGTGAATTCGGCGCACCGGCGGCACCGAACACCGAGGTCATCCGGATGCGAAAGCGCATACCACTCGCGCGATCCCGGCCGATCGACGACCATTGGACAGGTGATCTGCCCGCACTGCGCGAAAAGTCTGCTGCGCCGCGAGCGCACCGGACGGCGGTGTCCGGCGTGCCGGCGTGAGTTCGCGCTGGAGCCGAAGGAGAGCCCGGCGCGGATGCACGACCTGCGGATGCGTCGCCTGGCCGAAAAACTGAGCGATGAAGGCAATCTGCGCTACACCCCCACCCAGCTGTGGTACGCGGCCACACGCCGGGATGTGCCGAGTGTGGACCGCGGTTACCACGCGGCGCTCGGCTGGACGTGCGGGATCATCGTGGTGGTGGGGTTCATCTGTGTGGTCAGCGGTTTCGTTCCGGTGTTACCGGGCATCGGCACGGGGCTGCTCTTGCTGGTCGTTGTCCCGCTGCTGCTGGTCTTGGCCAAACCGTGGTTCCGGCAGCGGACGACGGTGCGGATACCGGTGACACCGCGAGAATTCCGCACCGGGGTGTTCGACCGCTGGACGCAGATCTACGGCGGGCCACCGTCCGGAATGGTGGCCGAGGACATTCCGCTGCCCGCGGTGCGGCAACCGCGGGCGGCCCTACTGTGCGCAGATCGTTCGGTACTCGCCTGCCTCGCCGCGAACAAGGCCGCCGAGGTATGGGAGCTGGCACTGGCGGATCGAGTGGGCCGGCTGCCACCGGAGGTGCCGGTCCTCGTCCTGCACGACGCCGGTCTGCGCGGCGTCGTATTCGGAGCGCGCGCCCGGGACGCGTTGGGCTCCCGGGCAATCCTGATCGGACTGTCCGCGAAATCGGCGCTCACGGCCCGCTCGGCGGTGCGATTACGGGAGCTGCCGGACCCGGCGGCGCCACCCGTACCGGAATGGGCCGCCGGGTCCGCGGCCGAGCGCGACTGGCTGGCCGACGGCTGGTGGTCACCGGTCGGGGCGCTGCCGCCCGCGGCGCTGCTCGGCGTGGTGGTGCGCGGTATCGAACGAGTCCAGGAGGCCGCCGACCCGGACCGGCAGCGCGCCCGCGAGATGGGTTTCCTGACGTGGCCGAGCAGTTGACACCGGCCCGGTGGACACAGCGGGTATTCGATCGGCTGCTACCGGTCGCGGCGTCCCGGGCCGCCGCGCCGGGCGGGATCCGGTTCACCGAACGCCAGCTCTACTACGAACTCTGCCGGCTGCTCGCCCCGGCCCCCCGGCTGCCGCGCCGGATCGCGTTCACCGTCCCGGCACCGCTGTCCTTCGCCACCTTTCAAGCCACCCTCGCCCGGCACGCCGAGATTCCCGGCCTGCTCACACCGGCACCGCCCCGGACCGCGCCCCCGGGAGCGCACACTCCCGAACCCGACCTGTTCGACTACGGCCTACCGCGCCTGCTGATCTGCGAATCGCACACCGTCGCGCATATGCTGCGCGCCAACGGTCTCCCGATGGAATCGGCGACACCGGTGCTCGGCGCGGCCGAACTGCCGCTACACCCCGGTGTGACGGCGATGCTCGACCGCGGCGGGGCTGAGGTCTACGTACTGCACGAAGCGAGCGCCACAGGCGTCGCGTTTCCCGCCCGGCCGGCCGAACTCACCGGGATTCCCCCGGATCTGCGCGTGGTGCCGTTGGGCCTGCGGCCCCGGCAGGCCATGGGACTGCATCTCTTTCACATCGACGGCCCCGCCGTCGATCCGGGACGACCACCGAAGGCACACTCGGCGCCGGATGCGCCGGGCCCGGTATTCGATGGCCGCAAATCGGTGCGGCGAGGTCCGGAGGTGATCACACCGCCGGAAGTGACCGGCGTAGCATCGCCGGCCCGGCTGCTCGCCGAGGATCGCCCGGGCGACGAGCCGGGCCCCGGTTTCCTGGACGAGCGGGAACAAGCCTGGCTGCGTCGCGGCCGGGTCGTCGAACTCGAGGCGGTCCCTCCCGCCGTACTGCTGCGCTCGGTGCATCGTCTGGTCCGCGGAGTACGCACCCCGCCACCGCCGTTGGCCCAGCTGCGGCACGCCCGCCGCAGCGGGTTCCTGACCTGGCCCGCCGCCTGAGCACCGGCCGCACGAGAGGAGGCCACTGTGTCCCGATACCAGCAGCTCGCCTATACCGATGAGCTGCTCGCCGACGACACCGTCCATCGGCGCTACGCCGACGGGAGGCAGGAGTGGCGGCGCCGCGGCCCGGGCGCCACGGTCACCTGGCAGGACGATAGGGGTGGTTCCGGGGTCGACGAGCCGTTGGGCCGAAGGATCGTCAAGCGCACACTGCGCGACGGTTCGGTCCGCTACGGACGCGAATCCGGTTACGGCCGGACCCTGTGGAGCGACAACGTGCTGACGGTCAACCGCTCGTCCTTCGGCGGCAGACTCGGCACGATCCTCGCCGGCGTCGCCGGTGGCGCCCTGCTCGGCGCGCTGGTGATGCCCCCGCCGTCGCTGACCCCGGAGGAGGAAGAGGAATTGCGCAACCAGGCGGCGCAATCCGGCAGCGGTGGCGATGGAGCCGACGGCGACTACGGCGACTGGGGCGACGGATACGGTGACGACGACGATTTCGGGTGAGTGCTGAATGTCTCGATGGTGTGCGTTGCTGACCGGCGACGATCCGTCCGCCCACTTGCGGGCCGTCGGTGGTGAGCCGGTTACGACCCGCGGCGGGCACGCCCTGGGCCTGATCGACGGGCCGGGCACCGCCCACGGACCCTTCGTCGCCGGCGAGCTGAGCGCGGTCGGCGTGGTCACGCTGTTCAACGCCGACCGGCTGCGTGCCCGCCTCGGTACGGAGGCTCCGCCGCCCGGCCGGTCCGACGGTGAACTGCTCCTGCGCTGCTACGCCCGCTTCGGCACCGCGGGCCTCGCCGCCGCCGAAGGGATGTTCGCCCTCGCCATCGCCGACGGACCCGATCTGGTTCTCGCGCGCGACCATCTGGGCACCCGCACCCTCTTCCACGCCCGTTCGACGGCGGGCTGGGCCGCTTCGACCTCCTTACGTGCGTTGAGCCGCTGGCCCGCGCTGCGCACCGGCCTGCACCTGCCCGCGGTGCGATCCTTCCTGACCTTCGCCTACCTGCCCGGACGCGAAACCCTCCTGCGCGATATCCACGAGGTGCTCCCGGGGCGCTGTGTGCGGCTGCGCCCGGACGGCACCTCCGACGAGCACACCTTCTGGGAGCCGAGCGAGACCGCGGACGAGCGATCCGTCGACGAACACATCGCGGCGCTCCGCCTCCTGCTCGAAGACGCTGTCGCCCGGCGGCTTCCGCCCGGGGAACCCGTCGGCGTATTGCTGTCCGGCGGGATCGACAGCAGTCTGGTCACCGCGCTCGCCGCGAAAGCGCACGACCGGGCCGTGCATACCTACTCGATCAGTTTCGGCGCCACCGCCCCGGACGAACTCGGCTACTCCGGGCTCGTTGCGGCGCACTGCGGTACCGAGCACCGCGTGCTCACGGTGCCCGGCGAGACGATCGCCGCCCGGCTGGCGGATACGGTGGGCCTGCTCGACTGTCCGGTCGGTGATCCTCTCACCGTGCCGAACCTGATGCTCGCCGAAGCCGTCGCCGCCGACGGAATCCGCGTCGCGCTCAACGGAGAAGGCGGCGACCCGGTCTTCGGCGGCCCCAAGAACCTGGCGATGTTGATTTTCGAATTGTCCCGTGAGGAACCCGATCCCGATGCCCGCGCCCGCGCGTATCTGGACAGCTACCGCAAATGCTACGGCGATCTGCCCACCCTGCTGACCCCGGAGACACTCGCCGCGCTGGCCGGAGCGCCGTCCCCGGCCGAACACGTCGCGCCCTACCTGCGCGGGGACCGGATGACCGGCCTGCTCAACCGGCTACTGCACACCAACCTGCGCACCAAGGGCGCCCACCACATCCTGACCAAGGTGGAACGCCTGACCGCCGCCAGCGGGATCGAGGGCCGCGCACCACTGTTCGACCGTGCCGTCGTCGACCATTCCTTCGCCGTCCCACCCACCGCGAAACTTGCCGGCACCAGCGAGAAATGGATCCTCAAGGAGGCCGTGCGCGATCTGCTGCCGCCCACGATCGTCGACCGCCCCAAGAGCGGTATGCGGGTTCCGGTTCAGCAGTGGCTGGACGGTCCGCTCCGCGATCCGGTCCACGACCTGTTGCTCGGCCGCGCCGCGCGCGCCCGCGGACTCTTCCGGCAGGACACCGTGCGGGCCTGGTTGCGCGGCGAGGGGGCGCTGCTCCCCCGGCAGGGTGGCAAACTGTGGCTGGTGCTGTCGCTGGAATTATGGCTTCGTTCGTTCGAGGTGGGGCCGTGACCGCCGGCCGCGCCTCCAGTACCGAGGAGTCGGCCCGATGACCGAGCCGCGCATCAAGAACCATGCCGACGACGAGAACGAGATCCACGATCTCGCCGCATTCCGGGACGCGGGCCGCAATGTCGTGACACCGGTGGCACGGTTCGCGCCCGAGGTGGCCGGGGTAGTGGTGGACGCGTTCGCGCAGATCGTCCGGACTGCCAAGGCCACCCGGGCGGCGAGCACACCCGACGCCCAGGGCATCGTGCGCGCGCAGACCTTCGAAGAAGGCGATGTCTACCTGCTGGAAACCCCTTTCGAAGGTTTCTTCGCCGATCGCTACCTCATGGATTTCTACGACGCCGCCGAACGCGGTATCTGCTCGCGGATGCACCTGCACACCGGGCTGCGCTTCGTCCGCATGATGACCGGTCCCGGCACTCATATCCGGGTCGGTGCGCTGTCCCCCTTCGTCGTCACCGATGTTTCCGGAGTGACGCCTTTCCGGCCCGAATGCTTCACCGACGACCTGCCCGACACCCCGCCCGGCGTGCACCGGACCCGGTACAACCTGATCGTGCCGCCGTGCTCGTTCGTGGATATGCAGATCCCCCGCGGGGTCAGCCACCAGTTCAATGCCGTCGGCCCGAACGCGGTGATCGATTCGGTGCACCCGGAGGAGTCGATCGAGGTCCTACGTGAAGGGATGGCGGGTTACAAGATGATGGCCCAGACGGTGTTCCTCGCCCGGGCGCTACCGGAGGCCGCCACCTGCACCGACCTCACGCCCGGCGGGTCCTGAGCGGTTCCGGAAACTGCGCCGTATCAGGAAGAAACCGGCTCCGACCGGCACCAGCGCTACGCCCGCCGGGGCGATTCGGGGAATCGACCCGGCGTATCACCTGATCGGGATGGCCGATCGTTCGATCCTCGGCCCTGATCGCCGTACGCGGACGATCGCGGAACTCGGCGCTTCCGAAATGGTGCCGTATGTTCGGTCGGGATATGACGACTCTTCTGCTGGCGATGGCGGGGCTGGCATTCCTCGACTCTCTCGACGTGCTGCTGATCGGAGTCACCACCGCCGTCATCATCGACAGCCGGCTCGCCCGGCGCTCACCCCTTCCGGGCGGACTGGCCTTCCTCGGCGGTGTGTTCGTGCTCACCACCACCTTCGGCCTGGCCACGGTCCTGGGACTGAACTGGCTCACCGAACTTCTCGACTTCCAGCTCACTCCCACCCTCCGCTTCTGGGGTGAACTCGCCGCCGGCACTGTGCTGCTCGCCCTGGCCTGCGTGCGCACCACCGGCACCGCCGACCCACCGGAATGGACGATCACCCTGCGCCGGCGCCCCGCAATGCTCGCGCTGGCCGGAATGGCGATCGGCTTCGCTCAGGCCCCGACCGCCATCCCCTATCTGACCGCGCTGGCCATGTTGTCCTCGCACCGGCCGCCGCCCTCGGGCTGGCCGGTCATCGTGCTCGTCTACTGCGCCCTGGCCCTGGTCCCACCGCTGCTGGTCCTCGCGCTGGCGCTGCGGCGCACGCCGCGGGCCCAACGGATCTATCGGTGGGTGGTACGCGCCCTGGCCCGCTTCGGCCCCGTCACCGTCCGGGTCCTGTTCGCCGTGCTCGGCGCCGCACTGATCATCTACGCCCTCGTCTACGCCAGAGCGGAACTGCCGCACTGAGCTCGCTCCGCACCGCACCGGAGCGTGCTTCGCCGCCGTATTCCCGGACCCCGGCCGAGCAGCGGAAAGACATTGCGCGGATACGGCGCACAGCGCGGGCGCACGCCGATCACCGCGTCCGCGGACTCCCGGAACCCGTCGGCGCCGGGCCGGGCCGGGCAGGCTCGACGACCGGGAAGGATGTGCGGGTGAGCTGCTCGGAGATCGCCCAGATGCGTTTCGCGTCGTCCGCACCGCGCAGCCGGGAATAGAGGGCCTGTTCGGCGGGTGGGCCGGACAGGTGCCGGAAGCCGCTGGGACCGTACAGGAGGCCGCCGCCCGCGTCCGGTGCGGTCACGGCCACGAGGGCCGGGAGCAGGGCGGTTTCGACCGTCCCGAAGAGAATGCCGCGGCGGGACAGCGCACGGATGGCACGGACCGCGACGGTGTCCTGTGTCCGGCCGACCTCGGGACGCGCGGCCAGCAGGCTGGTGGGGACGACGCCGGGGTGGGAGAGATTACTGGTGATCCCCCAACCCCCGGCCCGGCTCCGCCGATCCAGTTCGAGCCCGAACAGGCCGAAAGCGATCTTGGACTGGCTGTACGCGCGGCGGCCGTTGTAGGACCGTTCCCAGTTCAGGTCGTCCCAGTTGATGGCGTTCTCGTTGGCGGCGACACTGATCTGCGAGGTCACCCGCGCACGGCCCGCGCGCAGCAGGGGCAGCAGGTGGGCGACCAGGGCGAAATGCCCCAGGTGGTTGCTGCCGAACTGCAGCTCGAAGCCGTCGGTGGTGGTCTGCCGGTCCGGTGGGGTCATCACGCCGGCGTTGTCGACCAGGATGTGGATCGGACGGTTCTCGCCGCGCAGGGTGTCTCCCAGCGCGGCCACCGAGTCCAACGACGACAGGTCGAGGTCCCGCGGGGATACGGCCGCTTCCGGATGCCGCCGCTCGATCTTCGCGATCGCCGCTTCGCCTTTGCGCCGGTTGCGGACGGGCATGACGACCTCGGCACCGGCGGCGGCGAGGCGGGTCGTCAGGGCCAGCCCGACACCGTCGCTGGCGCCGGTGACGACGGCGAGCTTCCCGGAGAGGTCGGGAACGGTGATGTCCGGTCGTGTGCGTGGCATGTGCTGCTCCTGATTTCGGTGGTGGATGTGAACTCAGGTTGCGCGCGCCCCACGGTAATATCCACGGCCTCTCGATCCCAGGCAGACCAGGCCGGTGCGCCGTCGCTCGAAGGGGGGATCGACGATCCCAGGTAGCGATACGGCCCCGCGGGCAGACTGAAGAGCACCGGACCGGAGGAGGAGGAAACAGTCGTGATCGATCGAGCGGGACTCGCCGAGTTCCTTCGCCGCCGCCGGGAAGCACTGCAACCCGACGACGTCGGTCTCCCACGCGGGCAACGGCGTCGAACCGCCGGTCTGCGTCGTGAGGAAGTCGCCACGCTCTGCCATATCTCCACCGACTACTACAGCCGGCTGGAGCGGGCGCGCGGACCGCACCCGTCCGAGCAGATGATCGCCTCGATCGCGCAGGGCCTGTATCTGTCCCTGGACGAACGCGACCACCTCTTTCGCCTCGCCGGGCACAATCCACCCGCGCGCGGCGCCACCAGCGAGCACATCAGTCCCGGCCTGCTCCGTATCTTCGACCGGCTCCCCGATACACCCGCCGAGATCGTCACCGAACTCGGCGAGACACTCCGGCAGACCCCGCTCGGCGTCGCGCTCACCGGCGACACGACCCGATACACCGGCCCGGCCCGCAGCATCGGCTACCGGTGGTTCACCGACCCGGCGACGCGGGCCCTGTACCACCCGGACGACCACGCGCTGCACTCCCGCGTCTTCGCCGCCGGACTACGCAAAATGGTCACGCTCCGGGGGCCCGGATCACGGGCCGCTCACCTCATGGACCTCCTGCTCGACCGCAGCGAAGAATTCCGCACCGTCTGGAACCGGCACGAGATCGGCATCCACTACAACGGCGTCAAACGCTACGCACACCCCGAGGTCGGCGCCCTGGAACTGACCTGCCAGACACTGCTGGATCCCGAACAGTCCCACCTGCTCCTCGTCTACACCGCCGTCCCCGGCAGCGAGAGCTACGAGAAACTCCGGCTTCTCTCCGTCATCGGCGCCCAGCAGATCATCCCCGGGACGCCTCCGGCCGGGTGACCGACCGGAACAGCGGGATGCGTGATGCGTCTGCCGGCAGCTCGGTTCGCGTTCTGTCCGGAAATCGCAGAGGGCGGGTGTTGTCGGCGGACAACTCGTCGATCGTGTTCTCATCCCGCGCGGCCATGCAGGAGAATGAGCGGGTGAGGAAGGAAAGTGTTTCACAGGGCCCGGATCCGATGGTTCCGGCGTCGCAGCGCACGGGCAGTTTCCGGTTCTGGCTGGCCGAACAGCGCTGGGAGTGGTCCGACGAGGTCGCGGCCCTGCACGGCTACGCCCCCGGCGAGGTGGAACCGACCACCGAATTGCTGCTGGCGCACAAGCATCCCGAGGACCGCGGTGAGGTCTCCGACACATTGGCGATGGTGGTGGGCGCGGGTGCGCCGTTCAGCAGCCGCCACCGCCTCATCGATACGGCCGACCAGGTACACCACGTACTGGTGGTCGGGGATCAGATGCTCGACGACAACGGCGCGGTGACCGGCACCACCGGCTACTACATCGACATCACCGACACCCTCGGCGAAGAGCGCCAGGACGCCCTCGACGCCGCGATACCCGGGATGGTCGCGGCGCGGGAGCTGATCGAGCAGGCCAAGGGCGCGGTGATGGTGATCTACGGGATTTCGGCCGAACAGGCGTTCCGGGTGCTGATCTGGCGGTCGCAGGAGACCAACACCAAACTCCGCGATCTGGCCGCCAAACTGGTCGCCGGGGTGGGCGAGTTCGGCGGCGCCGAAACCCCCACCCGCACCCGCTTCGACCACCTCCTGCTCACCGTCCACGAACGGCCCGAGCCGTGACCGAGGGTGGAAGTCGCGCCGGGGTTCGGCAGTGGAACACCCGCTGATCGGCGTCCGGACGCGAAACGGCCCCCACCGGAGTGGGAGCCGTTTTCACTCGGTCGCGGTCGCTACTAGTCGCTCTGGAAGTAGCTCAGCAGGCGCAGGATCTCCACGTAGAGCCAGACCAGGGTGACGGTGAGGCCCAAGGCCACACCCCAGGCGGCCTTCGGCGGGGCCTGAGCGCGGATGAGCTGGTCGGCGGCGTCGAAGTCCAGCAGGAAGCTGAACGCCGCGATGGCGATGACGACCAGGCTGAAGATGATGGCGATGGGGCCGCCGTCACGCAGGCCGAAGCCGCCGTCGGTGAAGAAGCTCGCGATCAGGTTGCCGACCACCAGGACCAGGATGCCGATCATGGCACCGATCAGCATGCGGGTGAAACGCGGGGTGACCCGGATGGCGCCGGTCTTGTAGACGACGAGCATGCCGGCGAACACACCGAAGGTGCCCAGGATGGCCTGGCCGATCATGCCCGCGCCGCCCGCGCCACCGAAGCTGATATCGGTGAACATGAACGACAGGGCGCCGACGAAGACGCCTTCGGCGACCGCGTAGGAGAGCACCAGCGCCGGGTTGTCGGCCTTGTTGCCGAAGGTGGCGACCAGCACCAGAACCAGGCCGATGAGACCGCCGCCGATGACGAACAGCGGCGCGAGGCCGTTGTTCGCGCTGGTCAGCAGGTAGGTGACCAGCGCGGACAGCGCGAGGACACCCAGCGTGATACCGGTCTTGGTGACCACGTCGTCGATGGTCAGCGACCGGGTCGGCGCCTGCGGGTAGGGCTGCTGATATTGCTGCGGGTACTGCTGCTGGTTGCCGTACTGGTAGCCCAGCTGCCCCGCGCCGGCGGCAGCCGAGCCGAAGCTCGCGTAGCCGGTTTCCTGCCGCGGCAGATTCTTGAATACCGGATTGCTTGTGGCGCGCACCGCAAATCCCTTTCTCGGAGTTCGTTGGCCATACCGGAGCACGACCGTCGGCTCGAGCTGTTACTCGATATCCAACTGTCCGTCCAACGATCACGACCCCCGGTGGAGTTCCCGGGCGGGACGACAAGACAGACAAACCGGACCTTACCGCCGGTCGGGCCCGGATGGACCACGGACCGCAATACCGCCGACGACCGGATGCCGCGCACGACCTCGCCGGATGCCGCTACCTGCGATTCACGGAGTGTCCGATGCAATTACGCAAGGATCTTGCCTATAATCCCGAGGCGCCCCGACAGCGCACACCTTCGACTCGGCAGAACACGGAAACGAGATCACATGGCCACAAGGGCTCTTCTCCACATTCGCGGCGCCAGGGCACTCGTACTGAGCGTGGCCGCCGGCTGCGCCGCCGCGTTCCCCGCGCCGGCCACCCCCGCCACCGCGGCACCACCGGAGATCGCCTGCGGCTGGAGCCCGCGAATCGGGGCGGATACATTCAACATCGCCTTCCCGGACACCTTCGCCAATTACTGGATGACCCTGATACCCGCCGCGCCCGGAACGAGCGTGACCATGCGTGGCGAATACCCGCACGCGCGGTACATGTCGTTCGTCTCGTACGCGGCCGGAGCGGCCACAGACGTCCTGACCGATGCGGCGATCGTGCCGGACGCCGGCTCGGTGAATCCCTTCCCCGCCGGAGCCGACCGGCAGAGCGCGAACCGCTCCTACACGATCCGGGTGGTCGCCGGAGACCGACCGGCGAACCCCGAACCCAATACCCTCTACGCCCGCGCCACCGACGGCGTGATCCCGGTGATCTACCGGGTATACCGGCCCGATGCCGGGCGCGATTCGATGGGCGGAACCGGACTACCGCGGACCACCGTGCACACCTCCGGCGGCGCTGCGGTCGAACTCGCCGACTGCGGGACGAACACCAGCGATTCCGACCCGCACGGCGTGTTCGCCGAGGGCCGCGCCCGGCTGGGCCGTGGGCGGACCACACCACTGCCGCACGCGCCGCAATGGGCCGGACGCGAAGGCGGGGGACTGTTCCCCAATCCCGACAACAAGTACCTGGCCACCCTGGTCGATTCCGGCCGGGCCGCGGTGATCCGCGGCCGGCTACCCGAAACTCCCGATACATTCTCCGGTGCGGCGCGGACGGCGCCCGCCCAACTGCGGTACTGGTCGATGTGCAGCGGCGACGTCCCATCGACCAGCACACTGGGCTGCCTGGTCGACGACGAGATCCCGGTCGACGAGAACGGCGAGTTCACCATCGTGGTGTCCGCCCCGGAGCACCGGCCGGACCCGAGTTGCCACCTCGCCTGGCTACCCGCGAACTCCGGCGAGACCCTGCTGATCATGCGGAACATGTTGCCCGCCGCGAACTTCACCGGTTCGGTTCAGAACGCCGATCCGGAAGACCCGCAACCGGGGCTGGGCCCCTACTATCCGGCACTCACCTACGCGGCGGCTACCGGTGAGACGGCCGGGCTCTGCTGACCTCGCCCGCGCCGAGGCCACCGGTGGCGCGCTCGGTGAGCAACCGGCTCGGCGAGAATCGTCGCCATGACCGAGTCCACCGCCGCGGCATCATCGTCGGCCGTGCTGCTGTACCGGCTGACCCGCGCCACCAGCGTCCGGCTGGCCACCGCGTTCGCCGCCGCGGGTATGCCCGACCTCCATCCACGGCACGCTCTGCAATTCTTCCCGCCGCTGCTCGCGGGCGGGCAGCGGGTTTCGGACCTGGCGCCACAGATCGGGGTCACCCGGCAGGCCACCGCGCAGGTGGTTGGCACGCTGGAACGCGGCGGCTATCTCGTACGCGTCGCGGACCCCACCGACCGGCGGGCCAAACTCATCTGCCTGACCGATCGCGGACGCGCGGCGTTCGGAACGCTGCGCGACAGCATGATCACGGTGGAACAGGATTGGGCCCGGATCCTGGGCGCCGGGCGCGCGAACGAATTCCGGGAAATACTGGCATCGCTGCTCGATGAAGCCGGTAGCGGCGGCGGGCCACTACCGGGCTGATCCGCGGCGGAGCGCTACATCACCATCACGAGGATCACAATGATGATGAGCAGCCCGATCAGCAGTCCGATGGTGACGGCCACGGTCGGACCGATTTGCCGCGAAGCGGGCCGCGGGGTGGGCGCCGCGACCGCGGCGGGCCGTGGCGGCTGCGGCTGCGCACGCCGGGGCAGGGGGCCGGAGCGGGGGCTGCGCAGGCCGGCGGCGGAGTTGCGGGCGGCCCAGGCGGGGATGGTGCCGTCCTCGGTCCGCACCGGGGCGCCGAGGATATTGCTCGCGGCGCCGGGACCGAAAGCGGCGGCGAGGATCTCGTCACGCGCCTCGGCCATGGTGGGACGACGCTGCGGGGCCGGTTCCATCATGTGCAGCAACGCCCGGGTGAGCACGCCGCTGCGACTCGGCGGAATGATCTGCGCCATGGCGGCGCGCTCCACGATGGCGCCGGTGTCGTCGTCCATCCCGAACGGCGGCTGCCCCTCGATGGCGGTGTAGAGGGTGGCGCCGAGGGAGAACACATCGCTGGCCGCGGTGGGCTGGGCGCCGCGCGCGACCTCGGGCGGCAGATAGGCGGGCGTACCGGTGATCATTCCGTCCGGTTCGTCGGCGGCCTCGGTGATATTTCGGGAGATACCGAAATCGCTCAGCTTCGCCATCCCGACTCCGGGGCCGCGATCGGCGACGAGGATATTGCCCGGTTTGATATCGCGGTGCACGATCCCGACATGGTGCGCGGCGGCCAGCGCGTCGGCGACCTGGGCGCCGATCTGGGCCACCTCGATCACCGGGAGGGCGCTCACCAGGGCGAGCGCGCGGGCCACGCTGCGCGAGGGTAGATGCTCCATCACCAGCCAGGGTTCACCGGCCTCGATCACCACGTCGTACACGGCGATGGCGTGTTCGTGGGACAGCTTCGCCGCGACCCGGCCCTCGTGCACGATCTGATCGCGAACCCGCCGGGCCTGGGCCTCGTCCATACCGGCGGTGGACAGCACCTGTTTGATGGCGACGTCGCGGTCCAGCAGCCGGTCACGGGCCTCCCATACGGCTCCCATACCGCCACCGCCCAGCTTGGACTGCAGGCGGTATCGGCCGGCCACCAGATAGTCGGGGCCGACGATGGGACGGGGGCGATCGATCATGGGTGTGAGACTAGCCGAATTCGGTGGTAGCTGGCCGGATTCGGAGCCGGACCGCGCCACACGTGACCTCGTTCACCGTAGGGGGGTCGCCGCGGTGCCGGAGGTACTTCCGGGGGCGGGTTTCAGCCGATAGTCTGTCGAATGTATGTTCGAACCAGGAGTTAGCTGGATCGGTGCCGGCCACTTCGGTGCGACCGGCCGTCCGTCCGGCGTCCGTCGCGGAAGTGGGTGAGGTATGACGGCACGGCCACCGAAGGCGAGCGGCGCCCAACTGCGGCAACTGGCCCGGTTGCGGCGCGCCCGGGCGGCGGGCGGCGGCTGCCTACCCGGCCCCCCGGCAGCGCCACGCGGCGAGCACGGCCTGTCCGCACCGGTGGCGCCGGCGACGGGCCTGCGGCGGGAGATCCTGCCCGTACCTCCGGCCCTGGCGCCCCTGCTGCCCGAAGGCGGCCTGGTCAAGGGCAGCGTGGTGGCCTACACCGGCGCCGGATCGTTGCTGGCCGGACTGCTCGCCGCCGTCACCGAACCGGGCGGGCACGCGGCCACCGTCGGGCTGCCCGGGCTCGGTCTGCTCGCCGCCGCGGAGATGGGTGCCCGGCTGGATCGGATCGCGGTGGTCGCCGATGCCGGCCGGGACCCGGCGGAGGTGGCGGCGGTGTTGCTCGACGGTATGGAACTGGTGGTGCTCGGCCTCGGCGGCGCCGCGATCCCCCCGGCCCGCGCCCGGGTACTCACCGCGAAGGCCCGCGGAAAGAACGCCACCATGATCGTCACCGGCGGCTCCTGGCCGGCTCCGGACCTGAACCTGGAAGCGAAGGTATCCGGCTACACCGGGCTCGGGACGGGCAGCGGGCGTATCCGTTCCATCAGCCTCGACGTCGAGGTCCGCGCCAAAGACGGTGTACCGCACCGGGGCCGGTTGGCCGCCCGCCCACTCGCCGGCCGGGTGGAGTGGATCGCGCCGGCCGGCACGGAAGCCGGCGAGGGCCGCGCACCGGAACGACAGGAGCGGTCGGTTGCCTCCTGACCGGACCGCACCGGGCACCGCCCGCGGCGGTCCCCGGGTCCTGGCGGTGTGGTGCCCGGACTGGCCGGCGGTCGCGGCGGCGGCGAGCGCGGGATTGCCGCCGGAACAACCGGTGGCGGTACTCCACGCGAACCGGGTGGTCACCTGCTCGGCCGCCGCCCGCGAGGCGGGGGTGCGCCGCGGTATGCGCAAACGCGAAGCCCAGGGCCGCTGCCCGGAACTCGTGGTGGCACACCAGGACACGGACCGTGATGCCCGGCTGTTCGAACCGGTCGCCGCCACCGTGGACACCCTCGCCTCCGGCGTGGAAGTGCTGCGCCCCGGCCTGCTGGCCCTATCCGCCCGCGGTGTCGTCCGCTACTTCGGTTCCGCCGAGGCCGCGACCCGCCGCCTGCTCACCGCGCTGGCCGCCGCCGGGGTGGAGGCGCGGGTGGGTATCGCCGACGAACTACCCACCGCGATCGTCGCCGCCCGGCACGGGACCCTCGTGGCCCCGGGGGGCGACGCCCGGTTCCTGGCCCCGCTGCCGATCACGGAGCTGGCGGCCGAACCGGGCCCGGCGGCCGCGGAACGGGCCGCGCTCATAGATCTGCTGCACCGGCTGGGCCTGCGCCGGATCGGGGATTTCGCCGAGCTGACACCGGCCCAGGTGACCTCCCGGTTCGGCACGGACGCGATCCGCGCGCACCGCGCCGCCCGCGCCCTACCGGAACGCCCGCCGGCGCCGCGCCGGCCCGCACCGGATCTGGAGGTCCGGCTCCCCTGCGATCCACCCATCGACCGGGTCGACCGGGCCGCGTTCGCCGGCCGGCTACTTGCCACCCGCCTCACCGCGGCGCTGTCGGCCGCCGCACTGGCCTGCACCCGGCTCGAGATCCGCGCCGAAACCGAAACGGGCGAAAACCTGTCCCGGGTCTGGCGCTGCGCCGAACCGCTGACCGCCGACGGCGTCGCCGACCGGGTGCGCTGGCAGCTGGACGGCTGGCTGACCCGTCCCCCGGACGGCCGTCCAGCCGGCCCGATCATCCTGCTGCACCTGGTGCCGGTGGAGGTGGTACCGGCCGGCGCCCTGCAACTGGGTCTGTGGGGCGATACCGGATCGGGTGACGAACGCGCGCTGCGCGCCCTGGTCCGCGTCCAGGGCCTGCTCGGTGGAGACGCGGTGCAGGTGGGCGTACTCAGCGGCGGACGCGGGCCGGCCGAACGGGTCACCATGGTCGCGTTCGGCGACGAACGCGCCCCGCATACCGATCCGGCGCCGCCCTGGCCGGGCCGGATCCCCGAACCCGCCCCCGCCGTGATCATGCTCGACCGTCCACCGGTCACCCTGGAATCCGCCGACGGCGCCCCGGTGCGGATCACCGAGCGCGGCGGGTTCAGCGGACCCCCGGCACGGCTGCGCTGGGGGCGATCCAGTTGGCGGCTCACCGCCTGGGCCGGCCCCTGGCTCCTGGACGAACTGTGGTGGTCGTCCGGCACGGCGCCCAGTGCCCGCGCGCAGGTGGAACTACCCGGCCCGCACAGTCTGTTGCTGTTCGCCCAGAACGACCGGTGGTACGTGGAAGGGCTCTACGAATGAACGCCGCGCTCAGAGGGTGTCCGAGATCTTGGATCGGGTGTGAGCCGAGGACGCCCGAGAAGGGCGGTTGTCAGTACCCGTCGCAGGCGTCGAACGCCGCGTCCTTGTCCGCGTTGAACGTATCGATCTGCCCGTTCACCTCGTCGACCGAGGCATTGCGTTCCAGCAGGTCGGCCAGTGACCTCAGATTGTCGCGGTAGGTGCGCATCGGAGTGGAGACATCGTTGGGCACATCGGGGTTCAGATTCTGATCGATCTTGTTGGCGGTATCGCGCAACGCGGTGATCGCGGCCTGCTTCTTGGGCTCGAGATCGGGCGCCTTCGCGTCACTGGCATCGATATAGGCGTTGAACGCGTCGACCGCGGGATTGTTGTTGTCGCGCAGCGCCTCGCACACATCGGTGGCGGCGGCCGCCGCGGCGGCGGCTCGCGACGAGGACGCCGCGGCCGACGACGATTTGACCTCGGAGGTGTACAGCTGCAACTCGGACTGGTTCACCTGGGCGGTACCGGTCACGGTGTTCGAGCAGGCAGCGATGAAACCACCCGCGATGAGCACGGTCACAGCGGTGGCGAGACCGGCTCGTTCGAGTCGTCGCATAGGTGTTGAACTCCCCTCGGATGCCCACGACCCCGTATTTTCGCCCCGGCGCGCCGGACATCTGAGCCGCCGGTGCTGTCAACCGTACTGCGTCGGGTCGTATTTCGACCGCCCAGCCTCGTCATTGATCATCAACCGATACCGGGCGCACCACACGCTACCCGGTGGCGATGTCGATGACCAGGCGATTCGGCATGGTGGCGGTGGATACCGTGAAGCCCGGACGGTCGCCGGCAACCCCGACGAACGATTGCGTGACCCCCTCGAAAACCGTGGTCCGGTACACCCCCGCGATCCCGGGAACCGCCGGATCGGTGGCCGGGTCGGGACCGGAGTAAGGCGCCACCCGGCTGTCGAAGGGATAGGCCGACCCGGTGATCCGTACCTCGAGCACCGATTCGCCCGCCACCTCCAGTTCCCGGCCGCTGCCGTCCTGGACCGCCCGGCCGGTGTACCACACACTCCAGCCCGGAGTGCCCTCCCCGCCGAGGTCGTATTCCACGCGATCGAACCCCGCATGCCTGCTCAGCCTGATATCGGTCACGGTCAGCGCGGCCCCCGGCGAGGCCTCGGCCTGTTTGGGGACCGTATCGTCGGGCGCGGGCACCGGCTCACCCGGCAACGGGACGGGTGGCGGCGGCACACCGGGGGTGGCCACTTCCGAACTCGGCACCGCCGGCACCAGCTCCGGAGAGCTAACCGGTGGTGTGGAGCCGGAGTGGGCACATCCCGCGAGAAAACCCAGCATTGCCACCACTACCAGAACACGCCCGGTACGCATGCGGCCGATGCTAACCGGCGTAACCGCTGTCCTGCGGGAATATGCTCTCTCCCGGTGTGCCACGGCCGGCCCGCGCCCCGACCGGCCCGCGGGGGCGCGCGCAGCGGGTTCACCGGCCATCCGGCGGGGCGGCCGGCGGGCCGCGGCAACGATCTAGCACACTTGACCTGTGCGAGATGTGGAGGACCTACTGGAACGGTTGCGCCGCTATCCGGATGTGGAGGCCGCCAACCTGTACGCCGTCGATGCCGCCGACCGCCTGATTCTCGACGTAGCCGCGGAAGCGCTCACCGAAGCCGCCGCCGCCCGGGAAACGGTCGCGGTGATCGGTGACGGTTACGGCGCCCTCACCCTCGGCGCCGCCGCCGCCCACGACCTGCACGGAATCCGCGTCCACCAGGATCTGCTCACCGGCGAACTCGCCCTGGCCGCCAACGCCCGGGCCCACGGTCTCGCCGACCGCTACACCTCCCATCCGCTGGACGAGACCCTGCTCCGCGGTGCGACCGTCGTCCTGCTGCGGCTACCGCGCGTCCTGGCCGGTCTGGCCGAAATCGCCGAGGCCGTCGCCCGTTATGCCCATCCCGCGGTCCGCGTCTTCGCCGGCGGCCGCGACAAATACCTGACCAAGGCCATGAACGAGGTACTGGCCGAATCGTTTTCCGAGGTGCGGGCCAGCCGCGGCCGGCAGAAATCGCGCACCCTGCTGGTCCGCGGCCCGAAACCGGTGGGCGCGCCCCGTTTCCCGGTACACGAGCACATCGATGAGTTCGGAATCGAAGTGGTCGCGCACGGCGCCGCGTTCTCCGGCACCCGCCTCGATATCGGCACGCGGTTCCTGCTCGAACATCTGCGCGCGATGAAACCCGACGCCCGCGACGCCGTCGACCTCGGCTGCGGTACCGGGATACTGGCGGTGGCACTGGCCAGGTCCCGGCCCGGGCTGGCGGTGGTCGGCACCGACCAGTCCGCCGCCGCCGTGGCCTCCGCCGCCGCCACCGCCGCCGCCAATCAGCTCACCGACCGGGTGCGGGTGGTCCGCGACGACGCCATGTCCGGCGCCCCCGACAACAGCGCCGACCTGGTCGTATGTAATCCGCCGTTCCACGTCGGCGCCGCCGTGCACACCGGATCGGCCATCAAGATGTTCGCCCAGACCGGCCGGGTACTGCGCCCCGGCGGCGAGCTGTGGACGGTCTACAACAACCATCTCAACCATCGCACGGTGGTCGAACGCATGGTGGGACGCACCGAAGTGATGGGCCGCAACCGGAAATTCACCGTCACCCGCTCGGTACGGGGTCTGCACGACCCCACCCGCCCCTGACGCCGCCGCTCAGTCGATACGCCGCCGATGCGCCCAGCGGGTGAGCGCGTTCCGGTTGGACTGCTGCGTTTTACGCAGCACGTTCGACGCATGGGTCTCCACCGTCTTCACCGAGATGAACAATTTCTCGGCGATCTCCCGATAGGTGTAACCGCGCGCCAGCAGACGCAACACCTCCAGCTCACGCGGGGTCAGCGAATCCAGCTCCGGATCCAGCGGCGGCTCGGGCACCGGAGACTTCCCCGTGAACGAATCCAGCACGAAACCGGCGAGCCGCGGACTGAACACCGCGTCACCGCCGGCCACCCGGCGGATCCCGTCGGCCAGTTCGGCACCGGAAATCGTCTTGGTCACATAACCCCGGGCACCGGCCCGGATCACCGCGATCACATCCTCGGCGGCATCGGACACACTCAACGCCAGACACACCGGACCGCTGTCGATACCGTGCAACACCGCCACCCCGCCCCCCTCGGGCATATGCACATCCAGCAACACCACATCGGGCTTCGCGCTGTTGATCCCCGCCACGGCCTCGGCAACCCCACCGGCCTCCCCGACCACCTCCATATCCGTCTCCCGGCTCAACTCGGCCCGCACTCCGGAACGAAAAACGGCGTGATCATCCACCAGAAAAACCCGCACGCCCACCCTCTCTGTATTCATGGCGCCGCCTGCGGCGTCGCGGGGTTGAGGCCCCCTAGGGTCTCGCCGTTCAGGCCTCGAGACTCGCGGCTTCGCCGCATGCGACGTGCGGTTGGCCGACCGCAGGATACGACCATTGAGCACCTCCGGCCAAGGGCGAGACGGGCCTCAACCCTTTGTGGGCCTCGCCGGACTCGGCGCCGGGCGAGGCGGCCGGGTAGGGCGGGGCACCAGTGCCGATTACCGTGCGATACATGGTTCCAGATGCGCGGGGAGGAAGAGATCCGGGTGCGGCCGACCCGGCCGGCGGCGAGGGCGAGTGCCGCCCGGTCCCCAGGCACAGCAGCTATTCCGTAGACGGAGGTTTCGGCCGCGGTCCCGGAGGGTCGATCAGATCTTCCCTGCCCCACGCCGCTGACGGAGTTAGCACGCGCCGGTATGCACGCCCGCCGACAGCCGCGGGAAGGTACCGAGTTCGAAGTCGAACCGGCCCGGACGAACGAGTACATCCACGCTGCGGGCGACAGGGCGGCGGGGTCGGTTCGGATGCGATCGGGCCCCCGACCCGTCGGCAGGGGCGACGCGTTCCGGTTTCGCGTGGAGTTCGATCGGCGTGTTGGCGCCCGCGTAGGGCGAGGCCGGCGGGCGCGGCCGGCCGGTGGGTAGATGCAGCGGGGCGGGCAGTTCGGCGCGCCCGTCACCGCAGAGTTCATCAGCGGTGACCATTCGGGCGCGCAGGATCGGAGGCGGCCCGGTGCGGTCGGGTGAGGCCTGCGGTGACGACCTCGGTGGCGTCCACCCGGGACAGATCCTGCGGTTCGGGGGCAGGGGTGGGCGCGGCGGCCCGGCGGAAGGCCTGCGCGGGGACGGACTCCACGGTTTCGTCCCGGACTTCGTTCACTTGCTCTTCCGCCTCCGAGGACCCGGAATCGGTTCGCGGCATGATGATGCGGACCTCGGTACCCCGGCCGGGCTCCGAGACGATCTCCACCGTCCCCCCGCGGCGCTCCACCCGGGCGCGGATCGAACGTGCCAGGCCGTGACGGTCCTCGGGGATCGAATCGGGGTCGAAACCGGTCCCGCGGTCGCGGACGAACACACTGACCTGGTGCGGTTCGGCCTCGGCGAACAGGTCGATATCGGAGACCCCGGCATGTTTGGCGGCGTTCACCAGAGCTTCGCGGGTCGCGCCCAGCACCGCGGTGAAATGCTCCTTCGGCAGGCCGGCGCCGCTCTCCGTACCGTCCATCGCCACATCGCCCACCGTCACGGGAGTGACCTTCACCCCGTGCTGGTCCTCCACTTCACCGGCGATGGTGCGCAGCGCGGCGGCGAGGCTGGATTCGGCCGGTCCCGAATCGGCGAACAACCAGCGGCGCAACTCCCGTTCCTGACTGCGCGCCAGCCGCAGCACCTCCTGCGGGTCACCGGCCTGCCGCTGGATCAGGGCGAGCGTCTGCAGTACCGAATCGTGCAGGTGCGAGGCGATCTCCTCGCGTTCCTCGTTACGGATGCGCGCGGCGCGCTCGGCATTCAGCGAATGCATGAGCCGCAGCCCGAGCGGAACGGTCAGCAGACCCACCCCGATCAGGGTCGCGGCCACCGCCAGCAGCGCCGAACCGAGCGAACCCCAGTCCAGCTGGGACAGCACCACCACCGCCAGTCCGGTGACCACCAGCGTCACGCCCGCGATGATGCGCGACCAGGTCACCACCGACGGTTTCGCCGGTATTCCGATCAGCGACCGCGGACCGTCGGCGTCGTATTCGCGCCACACCAGTGCCGCGCCCACCGCGATGACCACGATCGGCGCGATCACCCGCGCCGCCGCGCCACTGAACGCCCACGACACCGCCACCGACAAACCCAGCCCGAGCAGTGCCAGCCCGATCGCCTGACGCCGCTCGGTACCCGACGGGCGTCCCGAATCGGTGCCGTCGGGAGTGAAGATCCACAGCAGGCTGTAGGCGACTATCCCGGCCCCGGCCAGCGCGGACAGCAGGACGAAGGCCATCCGCACCTTGAGTACATCGATCCCCAGGTGGTCGGCGACACCGCCGGCCACCCCGCCGACGATCCGGCCGCCGGAACGGCGCACCAGGCGCGGGGTATCGGCACCGGGAACCGCCCCGGACCCGGCAGCGGCCCCCCGCGTGTAGAAGGCAGGTCCGAACGGGCACATACCCTCGATACTGGCACGAGAGCCATACCGGCAGCCATGGGGAAACACCCTGATATCGGTCTCGGGTCGCCCCCATCGACGGTGCTCAGGAGGTTTTCCGGTCCAACTTCAGGGTTCACCCGGATGCGCGGGCGGGCGCCCCGAGCGGACCATGGGGTCCATGACGAGAACGAGCTTCGGCGATCAGCTGCAGCAGATGTGGCAGACCCGGCCGGTTCGGCTGCCCCGGCGGGGCCCGATCGCCGGAGTCGCGGCGGGTTTCGGCCATCGCTACGGCATCGATCCGGTGCTGGTCCGGGTGGCGTTCGTGGTGTCCACCATTTTCGGGGGCGCCGGAATCGTGCTCTACCTGGCGGGATGGCTACTGTTCCCGGAGCCCGGGGGCCGCGGTTCCATGGCGGAGTCGCTCACCCGCAAGGACCGGGAAGCACCGAATCAGACCAAGACCATCGTGCTGATCGTGGCGCTGGCGATCGCGGTGAGCACGATGGGCCCGGTGGGGATCGGGCTCGGCGGCTCCGGTGTCATCTCGCTGGCGCTGATGCTCGCGGGCTGGTGGATGCTGCACATGCGCTCCCCCGAACCACCGCCGTTACCGCCCGGCACCGTCGAACCGGAGTCGCTGGGTCACCCCGGCACCACCGGATATCCGGGCGCCATGTTCCCGCAGGGCGGGGCCGACCCCTACACGCCCCCGTCGGATGTGTACACGCCGTACACGAGGCTGCCGGACCGCTACATCCCCGACCCGCCGGCCGACATCCCGCAGCCCCCGTCGGCCTCGGGCGGCACCGCCGCCGATCCCTCGCAACCTGCGCGCCCACTGCTCACCAAGAGCGATGACGCGGCCCCCGGCCCCGCGCGGGTCACGGGAACCGAGCAGAGCGGCGGGGCCGGCGATTCCGCGACCGCCGCGGCCGGCGATTCCGCGCAGGCCGAGAGCTCGCCCGGCGGGTCGGCGGCTCCCGCCGACCCGGCCGGAGACCGGCCCACCGCGGGGACGGCTACCTTTCGGGCCGCCCACCCCACGATCGATATGAACAAGCCCGGCACCGCGGAATTCGCACACCGCACCCCGCCCTCCTGGGACCCCCTGGGTGTCGCGCCGCTGGCCTGGGATCTGCCCGAACCCGCACCGGCCCGCACGATGGTCGCACCGGCCGTCGAGCCGCGTCCACGTTCCCGCTTCACTCCGGTCGTCCTCGGCCTCGCGGTCCTGGCGGCGGCCGCCGCGGGTGCCACAGCCGTGGCGGGCAGCGAATGGATGACTCCGGGGCGGATCGGCGCGATCGCCCTTGCGGTGATCGGGCTGGGGCTGGTGTTCGGTTCGTTCCGGCGCCGCGGCCACGGCCTGCTACTGGTCACCGCTCCGCTGGCGGCCTTCGTGCTGTTCGCCGCGGTGATCGGACCGGTGGACCTGCAGAGCCCGACCATGGGAGACCGCACCTGGGCGCCGGCCTCGGCCACCGATATACGGCCGGAGTACAAGGTCACCATGGGGTCGGGCACGCTCGACCTGCGCGGTACCGACCTCACCGCGGACCGGACCGTCGATGTCGACGTGCAGATGGGCCAGGCGCTGGTCCTGTTACCCGAGAACATGAACGTACGCACCGACTGCACCGTCCGGATGGGCGAGGCGACCTGCCCCGACGGGCTGACCGGGCCCGGCGGGGACGCGCCGGTGCTGAACTTGAACGTGCACGTGCGGATGGGCGATGCGGAGGTGCGCCGTGGCTGACCAGCAGACCGATAAGCGAACCGATGGGCGCGCGACCTGCGGGCACGCCCGGCGCGGCGGTTTCTCCCCCGGATTGTTCTTCGTGGGCCTGCTGGCGCTCGGCCTGAGCGCCTGGGCGCTGGCCGGACCCACCCAGTGGGGACTCACCACGGTCGTCCCGATCGGCTGGATCGTCGTCGCGGTCGCGATAGTGGCCGGGTTGGCCCTGGTCGTATCGCCCCGGAGGCGCCGCTGAGCACCGGACACTCCGGACGAACGGAACCGGCCGGACCTCTACAGGTCCGGCCGGTTCGTCGTCACTCCCACTCGATGGTGCCCGGGGGCTTGCTCGTCACATCCAATACCACCCGGTTGACCTCCGCTACCTCGTTGGTGATCCGGGTGGAGATACGTTCCAGCACCTCGTAGGGCAACCGGGTCCAGTCCGCGGTCATCGCGTCCTCACTCGACACCGGCCGCAGCACGATGGGATGCCCGTAGGTGCGGCCGTCGCCCTGCACACCGACACTGCGCACATCCGCGAGCAGCACCACCGGGCACTGCCAGATCTGCCCGTCCAGACCGGCCGCGGTCAGTTCCTCGCGCGCGATGGCGTCGGCCTGTCGCAGGGTACGCAACCGGTCCTCGGTGACCTCACCGATGATCCGGATCGCCAGACCCGGGCCCGGGAACGGCTGGCGGGCCACGATCTCTTCCGGCAGCCCGAGCTCCCGGCCGACCGCCCGGACCTCGTCCTTGAACAGCAGCCGCAGCGGTTCGACCAGTTCGAACTCCAGGTCTTCGGGCAGCCCGCCCACATTGTGATGCGATTTGATGTTCGCCGTGCCGCTACCCCCACCGGACTCCACCACGTCCGGATACAGCGTCCCCTGGACCAGGAACTCCACCGTCGGGGCCGCATCGCCGGCCGTCTGTTCGCCCACGACCTCGCCCACCGCGTCCTCGAAGGACCGGATGAATTCGCGGCCGATGATCTTGCGCTTCTCCTCCGGGTCGGTGACGCCCTTCAGCTCGCCCAGGAACTTGTCCACCGCGTCCACGGTGACCAGCCGAGCCCCGGTGGCCGCCACGAAATCCCGCTGCACCTGCTCGCGTTCGCCCGCGCGCAGCAGCCCGTGATCGACGAACACACAGGTCAGCCTGTCGCCGATGGCGCGCTGCACCAGGGCGCCCGCCACCGCGCTGTCCACCCCGCCGGAAAGCGCGCAGATCGCGTGCCCGTCACCGATCTGCTCCCGCACCTGTTCGATCATGACCTCGGCGATATTGGCCGCCGTCCAGGTCGGCGCGATCCCGGCCATCTCGTGCAGGAAGCGGCTCAGGACCTGCTGGCCGTGCGGCGAGTGCAGCACCTCGGGGTGGTACTGCACTCCCGCCAGCCGGCGCGCCCGGTGCTCGAACGCCGCGACCGGCGCGCCCACTGTCGTACCGGTGACCGTGAAACCCTCCGGCGCGTCGGTGACCGCGTCGCCGTGGCTCATCCACACCGGCTGTACGCCCGGCAGACCCTCGTGCAGCAGGCCACCGTCGATATCGAGTTCGGTGCGCCCGTACTCGCGGGTCCCGGTGTTGGTCACGGTGCCGCCCAGCGCCTGTGCCATCGCCTGGAATCCGTAACAGATCCCGAAGACCGGCACGTCGATATCGAACAGCCGCGGATCGAGCGAGGGCGCACCCTCGGCGTACACACTGGCCGGGCCACCGGACAGGATCACCGCGAGGGGCTGCTTGTCCGCGATCTCGGCGACCGTGGCGGTATGCGGCACCACCTCGGAGTACACCTTCGCCTCCCGGACCCGGCGGGCGATCAACTGCGCGTATTGCGCACCGAAGTCGACAACGAGTACGGGTCTCTGGGAATGCGTCACCCGCATGATTCTAGTGATGGCTCCGCGAGCCCTCGAGGTCGGTCACCTCGCGGCCCGGCCCGCGCCGACCTGCCGTTTCCCGGAGGCGCCGCGGTGACTCACCGAGACGGGCGAGAAGCGGCCGC
Source organism: Nocardia rhamnosiphila NBRC 108938 (assembly GCF_000720425.1). Classification (GTDB taxonomy): domain Bacteria; phylum Actinomycetota; class Actinomycetes; order Mycobacteriales; family Mycobacteriaceae; genus Nocardia; species Nocardia rhamnosiphila. The sequence goes on from NZ_JOAJ01000004.1 coordinate 190,649, forward strand.
CGGGCGGCGATCGACGTCCCGACCGAGCCGGAGCCCGGGCCGGCCGGCCACCGTGCGCCCCGCTCGGACCCCGACGGACGCACCGCTCAGGCGCGGACGCTCAACCCGACCTTCTGGAACTCCTTGAGGTCGGAGTAGCCGGCCTTGGCCATGGACCGGCGCAGGCCGCCGACCAGGTTGAGAGAGCCGAACGGATCATCGGAAGGCCCGGTGAGGACCTGTTCGAGGCTGGGACGCACCGGGGTGGGGCGGGCCGCGGGCCCGCTGAGCAGTTCGTCGGCGAGGTCCCACGGTTCGTCCAGCGACAGCAGCGCACCGCGCGGCACCGACGGGTGGGCGGCCGCGGACGGCCAGTACCAGCCGCGGCCGGGGGCCTCGGTGGCCAGGGCCAGCGGCGCGCCGAGCATGGCGGCGTCCGCGCCGCAGGCGATGGCCTTGGCCAGATCGCCCGAGGTGTGGATATCGCCGTCGGCGATGACGTGCACGTAGCGGCCACCGGTTTCGTCGAGATAGTCCCGGCGGGCCGCGGCGGCATCGGCGATGGCGGTGGCCATCGGTACCCCGATACCGAGGACTTCGCCCGTGGTGGTCGCGCCCTCCTGCGATCCGTAGCCGACGATCACCCCGGCGGCACCGGTTCGCATGAGGTGCAGTGCGGTGCGGTGATCGCTCACCCCGCCGGCCACGACCGGCACATCGAGTTCGGCGATGAACGTCTTCAGGTTCAGCGGTTCGCCGTCACCGACGTGTTCGGCGGAGATGATGGTGCCCTGCACCACCAGCAGGTCGATTCCGGCCTGCAGCAGGCCCGGGGTCAGGCTCTGGGCATTCTGCGGGCTGACCCGCACCGCGACGGTGACCCCGCCGGCCCGTACCTGCGCTACCGCGGCGGCGAGGAGGTCGGGCTGCATGGGGGCGGCGTGCAGTTCCTGGAGGAAGGCCACGGCCCGCTGATAGCTGCCCTTGTCCGCGAGCTCCAGCAGCTGCTCGATCTTGGCGGACACATCCGCGTGCCGCGCCCACAGACCCTCGCCGTTGATGACACCCAGCCCACCGCGCCGGCCCATCTCGATGGCGAATTCCGGCGAGACCAGGGCGTCGGTGGGGTGGGTGAGGAACGGGATATCGAACCGGTACGCGTCGAGCTGCCAAGCCAGTGACACCTGGCTCGCCGAACGGGTCCGGCGCGACGGAACGATATCGACATCGTCCAGTTCGTAGGTCCGGCGAGCCGTCCTACCCATTCCGATCTCGACCATATCGCGCACGAAAATAACTCCTGTGTCGGTGGCACGCTGCCGCGCGTGGGTTCTCGGCCCCCTCGCCCCACGTTCCCCGCTCGCGAAACCACGCCTGCCGCGCCTACGTTTCGAGAGCGAAAACGCGGAACGGGCAGCGCCCCGGTGTGGGCCTCGCGAAACGAGGCGCCGATGTCATGGTTTCACCTGGTGAACCGCGTAATTACACGTAGACCTTACAGTGTTGTCCGGCGCGCCTCCGGCGCACGGGGGGCTGTGTCTTCGGCGCGCTGGCGCGCGCGGGGTCGAGGCCCCCTCGGTCTCGCCGTTTCGGCCTCGAGACTCGAGCCTTCGGCTCATGCGATGTGCGGTGGGCCGTCCATGGAGGGCGACCTTTGAGCATCTTCGGCCAAGGGGCGAGACGGGGCCTCAACCCTTCGAGGTGTCTCGCAACACTCGACGCATGCGGGTTGCGTCGGCATTCGAGGTCCGGGTCGCCATGCGGACGCGGCGGAACACTGGACGCGCCGATCCTCGGCAACGCTGCGGCATCGGTGAGGGGTGATCGGCATCAACCGTTGCGGCGTCGGCGAAACATTCATCCGCTGTCGAACCGATCCGGGCGGACCGCAGAACCCAGGTTCCTGTGGTCGCGGCTGGCGGTCGAGGGCGCCCACCGCCGGTGCGCGCCCTCGCCCGAGCCTCACCTACCGGTGTAGTTGGGCGCCTCGACGGTCATCGTGATGTCGTGCGGGTGGCTTTCCTTCAACCCCGCGGCGGTGATCTGTACGAACTGCGCTTCCTGCAGGTCGGTGATCGACTGGGCACCGGTATAACCCATGGCGGCACGCAGGCCGCCGACCAGCTGGTGGATCACCTGGTTGACCGGGCCGCGGAAGGGCACCCGCCCTTCGATGCCCTCCGGGACGAGCTTGTCCTCGGCCAGGACGTCGTCCTGGAAGTAGCGGTCCTTGGAGAAGGATTTCGCCTGCCCACGCCCCTGCATGGCGCCCAGCGAACCCATTCCGCGGTAGCTCTTGAACTGTTTACCGCCGACGAGGATCAGTTCGCCCGGGGATTCGGCGGTACCGGCCAGCAGCGAGCCGAGCATCACGGTGGAGGCGCCCGCGGCGATCGCCTTGGCGATATCACCGGAGAACTGGATACCGCCGTCGGCGATGACCGGGACCCCGGCGGGTTTACAGGCGGAGACGGCCTCGAGGATGGCGGTGATCTGCGGGGCGCCGACACCGGCGACCACGCGGGTGGTGCAGATGGAGCCCGGTCCGACGCCGACCTTCACCGCGTCGGCCCCCGCTTCGACCAGTGCCGCGGCACCGGCCCGGGTGGCGATATTGCCGCCGACGACCTGGATGCGGTCACCGACCTCGGCCTTCACCTTGCTCACCATGCTGAGCACCTGACGCTGATGACCGTGCGCGGTATCGACCACGAGGACATCGGCTCCGGCGTCGGCCAGGGTCATGGCACGCGACCAGGCGTCGTCTCCGACACCGACCGCGGCACCCACCAGCAGGCGGCCGTCGCGGTCCTTGGTGGCGTCGGGGAACTGATCGGTCTTGACGAAGTCCTTCACGGTGATGAGCCCACGCAGCCGGCCCTCGCCGTCCACGATCGGCAGCTTCTCCACCTTGTGCCGGCGCAGCAGGCCGAGCGCGGCCTCGGCGGTGACACCCTCCTGGGCGGTGATGAGCGGCACCTTGGTCATCACATCGGCGACGCGCCGGTTCTGGTCGACCTCGAAGCGCATATCCCGATTGGTGATGATGCCCACCAGCGCGCCGGTCTCGTCGACCACCGGCAGGCCGGAGATCCGGAACCGGGCGCACATGGCGTCGACCTCGGCGAGAGTATCGGTGGGGCGGCAGGTCACCGGATCGGTGACCATCCCGGCTTCGGACCGTTTGACGGTTTCCACCTGGCTCGCCTGATCGGCGACCGACAGATTGCGATGCAGGACACCCATGCCTCCGGCCCGGGCCATGGCGATGGCCATCCGGGCTTCGGTGACGGTGTCCATGGCGGAGCTCACCAGCGGGGTCCGCAGGCGGACCTCCCGGGTCAGCCGGCTGGATGTCTCGACCGAGCTGGGGATCAGATCCGAAGCGGCGGGGAGCAGCAGTACATCGTCGAAGGTGAGGCCGAGCATGGCGATCTTGTTCGGATCGTCACCACCCGTATGAGGGCGGACTACGGTGCGCTCGCCCGGTACGGGATTACTCATTCGGATCGACCCCTCCTGGACGTCGGCAGAGCTAACGGGGTGCGGCGACCCGATAGCGAACTGTTACTGGGATTGGACTACGGCACCGGTTCGGTTCTGACCGGTGGTGGCCGGGTGATCGGTACTCGTCGGCGCCGTGTCACCATGGTATCGGTCCGCCTGGACCGTGGATCAACTGAGGGCATCGGCGAAACTGACGGCGCGGACGGCTGGCGCAGACCACCCTGTTCTGCGTACCGTGGGGATGTGCGTGACCATCTACCACCTGGCTTGCCGCCGGATCCGTTCGCCGGAGACCCCGCCGACCCGTCCGCCGCGCTCGATGCCATCGAGCCGGGGGAACCGCTGGATCCTCACGAGCGCCTTGCGGTCGAGGAGGATCTCGCCGATCTCGCAGTCTACGAGGCGCTACTGGCGCACCGCGGTATCCGCGGGCTGGTGGTGAGCTGCGAGGATTGTCGGCAGGATCACTATCACGACTGGGACATGCTGCGCGCCAATCTGTTACAGCTCCTCGTCGACGGCACGGTCCGCCCGCACGAGCCCGCCTACGACCCGACTCCGGAAGCCTACGTCACCTGGGATTACTGTCGCGGATACGCGGACGCCTCGATGAACGAGGCATTCCACGGCGACGGGTTCGACGCCTTCGACAGCTGACTTCGGAGTAGCCGGTTCGCCCGGCAGATCGGCCGCACCAGGCGGCCGATCGACTTTTCATGGCTACGCCCGGTTCCCCGGCACTCACACCGACTGTGGCCGAACACACCGATGGCCATCCACAATTTCCAGGTGGATGGCCATCGGTGTGTCGGCGTTCAGTTGGTGGCGCCTCCCGGCAGCGGCAACGTGGTCGGAGCCTGCTGGGGAACCGACGGGGCCGGCACGACGGTCTGCGGCACCGGCAGGGTCGACGGCTGCGCCGGGCCGGGTGTGCTGATCGTGGACGGCGGCGCCTGCGTGGACGGCTCCACCGAGTCCACACCCGGTCCGTTCGGAGTGGTGGTACCCGGAACGCCCGGGACGGTGGTGCCGTCCGGGGCGATATCGGGCGCCTGTGTATCCGGCGCCGGGGTGTCCGGAGTGTGGGTGCCCGGTGCCTGCGTATCCGGCCGGTCGGTGCCCGGCCCCGGCCGATCGGGTGCCTGGACGTCCGGAGCGCTCGGCTTGTCACTGCCGCCTGGGCCGCTCGGCCGATCGAACGGCAATTCGCTGCCCGGGCCCGGAGTGGTGGTCACCGTGCTCCCAGGCCGTTCCGTGGTCCCACCGGGACGCGACGGCGGCACCGGTGCGCCCGGATCGGGCGAGGGAGCGATCTGCTCCAGCTGTGCGGCGACGTCCGGCGGTATCACCTTCCGGACCTCATCGAACAGCTGATTCCAGCGTTCGACGAGTTCGTTGCGCTTGGTCGGGTCGTTGACCTGGGTCGTATTGGCCGAAGCCTGCTCCAGCCGTTCCCGCGCCTCGTCGGGCCTGCCCTGGTCGAGCAGCGTCTGCGCGGCGGCCAGATCGTCACCGGCGTACTGCACGACGGTGCTCTGGGCCTGTTCGCTGAACACCACCTCTTTGACGCGCCACAGCGCGTCGCCGGGTTCGGCCTGATACGAGAACGCGGAGAGCCCACCGAATACGAGTGCCAGCGCGGCGGCGGTGGTCGCGATCGGGCGGAGCAGCCGCAAGCGGCCTCCCGATTGCGCGCCGATCCGCGCCTGCCGGGCACCGATCTCCTGGTTGACCGCCGCGACCACGGTATCGAGGTCGGGCGCGTCGGGTAGCGGCGGTGCCACGATCTCGGCCCGCCAATCCGCCAGCAATGTCGCCAGCTGGAGTTCCTCGGTGCTCTCGGTGGGGACGGGTCCGCCACGGGCGATAGCGTCGATCAGTTCGTCATCACGACGAACTGCGACGATATCCACCGGTTCGGATCCGGCACCGGAGCCCTCGGCATAGGGATCGGTGTTTCGCGATGCACGCCGCGCCCATTTGTCGCCCCGACCGCGCCCGCCATCCCTAGCCATACATTTCACCTGCCCTCGCCACTTGTGCCTTCAATTTTGCGAGCGCCCTGTGCTGGGCTACCCGAATCGCGCCCGCCGTACTGCCCACGGCGGTTGCGGTTTCTTCTGCTGACAGACCCATGACCAGGCGCAGGATCAAGATCTCTCGATGCTTCTCCGGAAGAGTGGCCAGCAGAGCGTTCATCTGCCGGCTGGTTTCCGATTCGAGAGCTCGTTGCTCCGGGCCGTGGTCGGTGGATATGACATCTGGTACTTCGGCCATCGCCTCCGCCTTGTTACGGGAGGCGTTGCGATGGGCGTCGGCAACCTTGTGCGATGCGATTCCGTATACGAAGGCCATGAACGGCCTACCCTGGTCCTGATACCTGGGTAGCGCGGTCATGACCGCTAGACAGACCTCCTGCGCGACATCGTCCGCGGAGAGTTGTCCACGCTCCGCGACACCGATCCGCGCGCGGCAATAGCGCATCACCAGCGGGCGGACCATTTCCAGTACCTGAGCTAAAGCAGACCTGTCGCCCTGCGCAGCGGCGGCGACGGCGCGGTCCAACTCTTCGCCCGTGTGCGTCATCGTCAGCGGAATTCCTGGCGTTACAAAGTGGCACGGTCTGGGATGACCGGTGCTTCCGCCGGTCCAGCGGAACGGGTCCACAATAGGACACCGGCGGCGGTACGGGTCGAGACGGTGGAACTCGGGTTACCCACGCGCATCGCGAAATCGCCCGCCACGCCGGGAGATGAGTGCGCGACACGCCTCGGCGTCGGCGGCCGCCGTGTCGCGGTCGCCCGGTCCGGCCGCCAAACCGCCGCGCAGCATGGCACAGGCCCACCGCAGCGGAACCGAACCGGAGACACGGCATTCCTCATCGATACGGTCCGCCAGCGCGAGGGCGCGGGCCTGCTGCCCCGTGGCGCTCGCGGCCGCGGCGACCAGCAATCGCGATTTGATCCGATGCCGGACCGAGGGACCCTGTTCGGCCAGCGTGAGCGCGGCCTCCGCCGCGGCCAGCGCCGGCGCGCCGTGACCGTCGGCCAGCGCGGTTTCGGCGCGGACCCAGTACAGCCGCACCCGGGTCCGCGACCGCTCCGGCATATCGGCATCGAGCGCGCCGCATTCGGCCGCCGGGCGATCCAGCAGGGCCACGCAGCGATCCAGCAGCCGGCTGGACAGGGCGGTCCGGCCGACGCCCAGGGCATCGGCCGCCAGGCCGATCAGCGCGTCGGCGGCGGCATCGACCGCATCGGGCCGGCGGCCGTAATCGCCCAGCCCGGCCGCCGCAGCTTTCGCCGGACGCGAGGATCGGGAACCCGGGCCGGGTCCACGGTCCGGGACCGGAGCCGTCGGCCGGGGCGTGGCCGGAGGGGCGGCCGCCGCCGGGAGGACGAGTGCCGCGGCCCGGCCGTCGTATCCGGCGGCCCGCTGGTGCCAGCCGAGCTGACGTAACAGCGACCCCTGTGTCGAGGCGGTGAGTGAGAGCAACACCGGATCGGTGGTCGCCGCGGACAGGCGCCGCAGCGCGGTGCGGGCGGCGGCGTAGTGACCCGCACCACCCAGAGCGACCGCTCGCCACCATATTTCGAGGGGTTCCAACGGTTCCGGCAACTCGGCAGCGGTGCGGCCCGTTCGCGCACCGAACGCGGCGTCGGCGGCCGAGCGGGAATCGGATTCGAGGCGGGTGCCGGGGGCGATCACCGACGCACTGTACCGGCCGCCGGATCCACCGCCGGACGGAACAGGCGGGGCCCCGCGGATCACCGGCGACCCAGCTATCTTTCAGCATTGATCCGAACGGGCAGTGTTTCTATCAGGTTAATCTCCGCCATCAATCCATGAGCGACCGCGCATCGAATTCGAGGACGTTTCACTTAATTAACCTGGAGGCCCTCCACCGGCCATCTGTGATCGTATCGAGATCGGGGCACCTTAACCCACCGGGACGGTCCGTGGGGCAGAATTCGGTCCGGACCTATCGAGGGACTCCGAAAGGGTCGCGCCCACCTGCGAATACGTCGACCAGCACGGACACGTCGGGAGCACCGGCAACAGGCCAACCTCACAGTATCGCCGGGCGATTAGCGAAAGTAAACAGCCATCGAGGTTAAATTCAGCGCGAAAAAGACCCGATAAATCAGGGCGTCAAACTGTTGACGGAATTTCCTCGGTACCCCTAACGTAACTCATCGCCACGGACGGCGCCGGACGAAAACGCAACGGATGCCGACGGCAGCGGTGCACATCGGCCGACGCATGTGGCCCCGCGCGGTCGCCCGAACGCCCGGGCACCGCCGGACAGCTGTACTCATCACTCGCTCGACAATGCCGACGAGCTCGCGTCTACGAGGAGTTCCCCCATGCCCATGCCCACCCACCTTCCCGGACCGAACGCCGATGTCTGGGACTGGCAGATGCGCGGTTCCTGCCGGGGTGTGGACTCGGCGGTGTTCTTCCATCCCGACGGTGAACGCGGCAGAGCACGGGCGGCACGCGAACTGCGCGCGAAGGAGATCTGCAGGTCGTGCCCCGTGCTGATGCAGTGCCGTTCGCACGCGCTGAAGGTCAGTGAGCCCTACGGCATCTGGGGCGGAATGTCGGAAACCGAACGGGAGATGCACGCCCGGCGCAACCGGCGCCGAATGGCGGTCTGATGGGTCGCGGGTAGCGGCTCCGTGCCGCTACCCGGCGGTGCGACACCATGTGTTCCGCGGGGCCGCATACGCTCTCGGTTATAGCTTGCGGTTATTGTTATGACCGATGACACAGGAGAGTATCGAGCTCTCAGCGCTCTTGCAGCGCTGCGGCCACTCGGATGCCGAGGCTTTCGCCGAACTGTACGACCGGACCCGCACCCGGGTCTTCGGTCTGGTGTTGCGTGTCCTCCAGGATTCCGGGTTCGCCGAGGAGACCACTCAAGAGGTCTATCTGCAGACTTGGCGCACGGCGGCGAGTTTCGATCCGGCGCGCGGCTCGGCGGTGACCTGGCTGATGACACTGGCCCATCGCCGCGCGGTCGACCGGGTACGCGCCGAGCAGGCCCACACCCAGCGCGAGATCGCCTACGGCGCCCGGGTACTCGGGCACGAATACGACGAGGTCATCGAGGAGGTCGAGCGCAAACTCGACCATCAGGCCGTGGTCGTCGGGCTACGCACCCTGACCGAGACCCAGCGCGAGGCGATCTCACTCGCCTACTACGACGGCCGGACCTACGCCGAGGTGGCCCGTCACCTGGATATCGGGCTACCCACCGTCAAATCCCGTATCCGCGACGGCCTGATGAGGCTGAAGAAGAGTATGGGAGGGCCGGCCTCCCTCGGCGACCGGCGACCGATACGAAAACGGGCCGTTCACACTCCACAGCGGATGTGAACGGCCCGTTCCGGTTCGGCGGCCGGTTCTCACCGGGGCGGCGGGAACCGGCGAACCGGATCGCGATCAGTGGGCGTGGCCGTGCCCGTGGTCGTTCTCCTCTTCGGCGGGCTTGTCCACCACGGCGCTCTCGGTGGTCAGCACCATCCGCGCCACCGACGCCGCGTTGATCACGGCCGAACGGGTCACCTTGACCGGGTCCACGACACCGTCGGTGAGCAGATCACCGTAGGTGAGGGTGGCGGCGTTGAAGCCTTCCTTGCCCTCGCCGACCTTGTTGACGACGACGGCACCGTCGACACCGGCGTTGGTGGCGATCCAGTACAGCGGGGCCCGCAGCGCGCCGCGCAGCACCTCGGCACCGACGGCCTCGTCCCCGGACAGACCGGAGATCAGCCCGTCGAGCTTGGCGCCCGCCTGGACCAGCGCGGTACCGCCACCCGGGACGATGCCCTCCTCGACAGCGGCCTTGGCCGCGCTGACCGCGTCCTCGACCCGGTACTTGCGCTCCTTGAGCGCGGTCTCGGTGGCCGCGCCGACCTGGATCACCGCGACACCGCCGGCCAATTTGGCCAGCCGCTCTTCGAGCTTCTCCCGATCCCAGTCGGAATCGGTGGCCTCGATCTCGCGGCGCAGCTGGGCGCTGCGGGCGGCGATATCGTCGCCGCTGCCCGCGCCGTCGATGATGGTGGTGGTGTCCTTGGTGACCACCACGCGCCGCGCCGAACCCAGCACCTCCAGACCCGAGTCACGCAGGTTGATGCCCAGGTCGGGGTTGACGACCGTGCCCGCGGTGACCACGGCCAGATCGTCGAGGAACGCCTTGCGGCGGTCACCGAAGAACGGCGCCTTGACCGCTACGGCCTTGAGGGTCTTGCGGATCGAGTTGACGACCAGGGTGGACAGCGCCTCGCCCTCGACGTCCTCGGCGATGATCAGGACCGGCTTACCGGACTCGGCGATCTTCTCCAGCAGCGGCAGCAGGTCGGGCAGCGAGCTGATCTTCTCGCGGTGCAGCAGCACCAGCGTGTCCTCCAGCACGGCTTCCTGGCTGTCGCCGTCGGTGATGAAGTACGGCGAGAGGTAGCCCTTGTCGAACTGCACGCCCTCGGTGACCACGAGTTCGGTCTGCAGGGTCGAGGATTCCTCGACGGTGACCACGCCGTCCTTGCCGACGGTGGTCAGCGCCTTGCCGACCATTTCGCCGATGACCTCGTCCCGCGAGGAGACGGTGGCGACCTGGGCGATGGCCTGTTCGCCGCTGACCGGGGTGGCCGCGGCCAGCAGGGCCTCCGACACCGCGTCCGCGGCCTTGGCCAGGCCCACGCCGATCGCGATCGGGTTGGCGCCCGCCGCGATGTTCTTCAGTCCGCCGCGCACCAGGGCCTGGGCCAGCACGGTCGCGGTGGTGGTGCCGTCACCGGCGACATCGTTGGTCTTGGTGGCGACGCTCTTGACCAGCTGGGCGCCGAGGTTCTCGAACGGATCCTCGAGATCGATATCACGCGCGATGGTGACACCGTCGTTGGTGACGGTGGGGCCGCCGAACGATTTGGCCAGCACCACATGCCGGCCCCGCGGGCCGAGAGTGACCTTGACCGCATCGGCGAGCTTGTCGACACCGCGCTCCAGCGCCCGGCGAGCCTGCTCGTCGAACTGGATCTGCTTTGCCATATGTCTTCGCTCCTGTATCTGGTGCGCTTCGAGTTGTGTGGCACAAAGCACTCCGCCCCGGGTCACCGTGCGACACCGGGGCGGAACGCATGCGCGGCAGTCGATTACTTGCCGACGACAGCCAGCACGTCGCGCGCGGACAGGATCAGGTATTCCTCACCCTGGTACTTGATCTCGGTACCGCCGTACTTGCTGTAGATGACGGTGTCGCCCTCCTGGACATCCAGCGGGATGCGCTTCTCACCTTCGTCGTCCCACCGGCCGGGGCCGACGGCGACAACGGTGCCCTCCTGCGGCTTCTCCTTGGCCGTATCGGGAATGACCAGGCCGGAGGCGGTCGTCGTCTCGGCCTCGTTGGCCTGGACGAGGATCTTGTCCTCGAGCGGCTTGATGTTCACGCTCGCCACGTTGAGCCCTCCACTTTCAGGGGATAACGGTCGTCCGGAACTGTTGTCCCGGACCATCGATTCGGTCACGATGCTGACCCTGCGCAAAGCCCCGTCGTCGCGGGTGCCGGGACCGCCTGCTCAGTGGTCAAGCCTGGCACCGGGCAACAATCGGTGCCGACTAGCACTCTATACATGAGAGTGCCAGCGCTCAAGGGCAGGCGCTGCCAATGCGGGACCGATTCGAAACGATTCGGTCACGCTGTCACCAAGACGCCATCCGCCGTGCTCGCTGGTCGCCGGGTTAGGAGGCCGAAAGCCGGGTAGACCGAACGGAAGAGGGCTTCCCAATAATTCTCCGACTCTGTAACGTTCGGATAACAGATCGTGACACCATGTGTGATGGTTGTTCGCGAAACCACCGTTCACCGCAGACGACGGCGGTTTCGCGAACACCTTTCGGCATGTCCGGACCTCACCATCCGGCACGGCCGCCGCGTCCACTCGAAGGGAGGTGAAGAGAGTATGCGCACATCGCTCGGCATCTCCGCCGGGAACGAAGTGGTGTGCTCCGCCCTGGTCACCACCGCGGCCAACGGCGCCCGCACCTTCGACTACCGGGTGGTCTCCGCGGACGCGCATTCCGATCTGGGGGATCTGGTCGCCTCCTCCATCGAGCTGATGACCACTCAGCTCCCCGCGAGCCATTCCCACGAGGCGGTTTTCGGCACCCAGCTGCCCGCGACACAGACTTCCGGGCTCGACGTGATGGCCGACCGCCCACCCACCGGTGTCGCGGTCGCCTACCGGAGCAAGGAGCAGGCGCACGCGATCCGGCTCGCCACCGGCAAACAGCGCGAACCGCAACTGGTTCCGGAGACCACCGCGGCGCTCACCTTCCTGCGCGACACCGGCCTGCTGGACCGCTACGGCACGGTGGCCGTCGTGGACCTGGGCGCCTCCGGCTGTACCATCTCGGTGGCCGACCCGGCCGACGGCGCCGTGCTGCACACCGCGCGGTCCACCACGGTCAGCGGCCGCGCGATCGACGACCTGCTGCACCGGCATCTGGTCGATCAGCACTACGCCCGGCGCGGTACCCGGCCCAATCGCAGTGTGCTGGTGAACCGGGCCCGCACCGCCAAGGAACATCTGTCGGTGACCCAGGCCGTCACCATCGACCACATCGCGGGCAAACCGCTCAAACTCACCCGCGCCGATTTCGAATCGCTCACCGCCGGTGTGTGGCGCGAGATGGCGCGGTTCGCGTCGATGACCTTCGGCCTGGCCGATCGCGCCCCGGAAGCGGTGGTGGTGATCGGCGGCGGCGCGAACATCCCGGCGGTACTGGAAACCCTGCGCGGTGCACTGGAGCTTCCGGTGCTGACGGTGCCGGACCCGGACGCGGTGATCGCCAAAGGCGCTGCGCTGCTCGCCGATACCGCCCGCTCCAACGCGCCGATCGGCGCGCTCACCCCGGCCAAGTCCGGCAATACCCTGCTCAAGGCGTTCGGCACGGTGGCCGGCGCCATCGTGGTGGTGGGGTTGATCGTCGGGTACGGGGTCAACACCATGGCCCCGAGTTCCGACGAAGAGGTCTCCCCGGCCGGTACCACCAGCAGCGCTCAGCTGCCGACCACCGCCACCATCGCGCCGACGACCACCACCGTGGTGCCCGGCACCACCGAGGAGATCCCCCAGCAGCCCGTCGAGGAGCCTGCCGACGCCGGTGAGCCGAGTACGACGCGCGCCGAGCCGCCGGTGACCGGCGACCCCGGCACCGGCGAGTACCCGTCGACGGACGAGATCCCGTCCACCTCGGGCGAACCGTCCACAACCACCCCGAGCACCGAGCCGTCTCCGCCCACCCTGCGGCCGGATCCGAACCTGCCGCATATTCCGTTCCCGGAGGGGATGAGTCCGGGCACGCCGGTCCCCCCACCCGCGCCGGGTGAGCTACCGACGGATCAGCCGTCCACCTCGGACGTACCGCCGCCGTCCGGATCGTTGCAAACCCAGACGACCCTGGAGGTTCCGCCTCCGCAACCCCCTCGATTGCCGAATTCGGGTTCGGCGGGATAGCCGGTCAGCCCACCTGGCTGACCGATACCGGCAACCCGGGGTCGGAGGCCACCGACAGCGGTGACGGCGCCGCGCCGCCGCCGATCACATGCGCGCCCAACGCCGCGATCATCACGCCGTTATCGGTGCAGAGCCGGGGTTTCGGGATGCGCAGTGTCAGACCGGCCGCGGCGCACCGTTCCTCGGCCAGCGAGCGGATCCGCGTATTGGCGGTCGCGCCGCCGCCCAGTACCAGGGTGTCCACACCCACATCCAGCGCCGCGCGCACCGCTTTCATGGTGAGCACATCGGCGACCGACTCCTGGAACGAGGCCGCGATATCGGGAATCGGCAGCTGCTCCGGCTCGATACCCTGCCGGGCCTGCGCCTCCACATAGCGGGCGACCGCGGTCTTCAATCCGGAGAACGAGAAGTCGTAGCGCGGGTCCCGCGGTCCGGTCATACCTCGTGGGAAGGCGATCGCCGCCGGGTCGCCGGTGACCGCGGCCGCGTCCAGTGCGGGACCGCCCGGATAGCCGAGACCCAGTAGCCGGGCGACCTTGTCGAATGCCTCGCCGGCGGCATCGTCGACCGTGCTGCCCAATTCGATCAGCGGCTTCGACAGATCCTCGACGTGCAGCAGATGGGTATGACCTCCGGAGACCAGCAGTGCCACACAGGGCGGCATCGGGCCGTGTTCGAGGGTGTCCACCGCCACATGCCCGCCGAGATGGTTCAGCGCGTAGAACGGGATATCCCAGGCCGCCGCATAGGCTTTGGCGGCCGCGACACCGACCAGCAGCGCTCCCGCGAGACCGGGACCGATCGTCACCGCCAGGGCATCGGGCGCGGCGATCCCCGCCGCGGCGAGAGCGCGCCGCATGGCGGGCACGATCGCCTCGAGGTGGGCCCGCGAGGCGATCTCGGGCACCACCCCGCCGAACCGGGCGTGCTCGGCCACACTGGAAGCGACCTCGTCGGCCAGGAGTTCACAGCTGCCGTCGGGACGGCGGCGCACGATGCCCACCCCGGTCTCGTCACAGGAACTCTCGATGCCCATGACGATCACGACAGCACCCCGTCCGGTGTCCGGGCGCCGAAGACCACCGGGACGTCCTCCAGCGCCGGGCGGCGCATCGTGTACGCGTCCGCGCCGCTGGGGTGGTAGTAGTTCTTGCGCAGGCCGATGATGTGGAACCCGTGCTTGGCATACATGGAGATCGCGGCGGTGTTGTCGGTGCGCACCTCGAGGAACACCGGCCCGCCCCGCCGCCCGGCCTCGGTGAGCAGCGCCTCCAGCAGCAGCGTGCCGATACCGGCCCGGTGACAGTTCGGGTCCACCCCGATGGTGTGCACCTCGGCCTCGGGGTGCTCGGCGTCACCGAGCAGCGCGATTCCCGCGTAGCCCACCATGTTCCCGGCGTCGTCGCGGGCGGTGATGTAGCGGTTGTATCCCGCGGCCAGTTCGGAGCGGAATGCCACGGCCTGCCACGGATCGTCTTCCGGGAACAGCACCTGCTCCAATTCCACGCAGCCCGCGATATCGGTCGGCTCCATGGGTTCGATACGAATTCCCGTGGTACGAACTCCCATTGTCACGCTCCCATCCGGTCGAGAGTGCGGTAGCTGCGTTCGACCGCGTCGGGGCGGCGCAAATACAGCGGGACCAGCGGTTCGGGGATGACGCCCGACCGCAGCGCGCCCGCCGCCACCTGCACGAGCGCGGCCGGCGAGGGTGTCTGCACGGCCAGCGCGGGAAGTGCGAACAGCGCGGTGTGCGCGGCCGATCCGGCGATCTTGGTCGCACCGGCCACCGGCAGTTCGCCGGGTTTGCACACCTCGGGTCCGGCGACCCGGGTGCGGCCGCGGTCGCGATAACGCGCGGCATAGACCTCGCGCCGGCGGGCATCGGTGACCACGAGCAATTCATCGTCGGGCCCGAGTTCGGGCGCGCATTCGGCGGCGATCGCGTCCAGACTGCACACACCGTGCACCGGGATACCCAGCGCATCACCGAACGCGGCCGCGGTGGCCATCCCGACCCGCAGCCCGGTGAACGGCCCCGGACCGATCCCGGTGACCACCGCCCCGATATCGGCGCGCGACACCCCGGCCTCGGCCAGGCATTCCAGAATCTGTGGGGTGAGTGCCTCGGCGTGCGCGCGGGCGTCGACGAGTACGCGGGCGGCAAGGGTGCGCGGTGCGGCGGCGTCCGAGGTGTTCGCACCGGCGGCCGCCTGCTCCAGTTCGACGAGACCCGCCGTGACGGCAGGCGTCGCGGTGTCGACAGCAAGTGCAAGCATGGTCTGGTCAACGATACCGGGTGACCCGCTTCACACGGCGGTGGCGCACGGCGCCCCAGCAGCGAGGTTGCCGATTTCGTGCGACCTAGTGCGCCGCCCCGGTGTGCACCCACTCCCAAGATGCCGTGCGGACTTCGGATTCCGGCTCCCGCGACATCCGCACCAGCAGATGCCGGCCGGTCAACCGCTCCGCCATCCCGCCGCCCCACTCGACCACCACGACCGCGTCGTCGAGTTCGGTGTCCAGATCGAGTGCGTCGAGTTCGTCGAGGCTGCCGCCGAGCCGATAGGCGTCGACATGGACCAGCGGCACCGGCGGGCCATCGGCACGTTCCCCTGCCGGATGCCGGCGCGCGATGACGAAGGTCGGCGAACTCACCCGCCCACCGACCCCGAGCCCGGACGCGATACCGCGGGTCAGGGCCGTTTTACCGGCACCCAGCGGTCCGTCGAGCACCACCAGGTCGCCGGCCCGCAGCCCGCCGGCCAGTTCCCGCCCGAGCGCCTCGGTATCGGTGACTTCCGGCAGCAGGCGTTCGCCGCGGTCAGCCACCGGTGGCCTCCCACCGATCGTCCTCGCCGACCACTCCGGCCCGCACCAGCAACCGGTCCAGCGCGGCGTTGGTCTCCTCCGGGTACTGCAGCTGCGGCATATGTGCCGCCTCGGGGAGCCGGACGAGTTCGCAATCGGCCAATTCGCGTGCCAGCACACGGGAATTACGGAAGGGAATGACCAGGTCCCGGGTGCCGCCGAGGACCAGCGTCGGGGTTTCGCGCAGCACCGGCAGGGCCGCCGCCTCGTCGTGCAGCTCGATGGCCTTCAGGAACTTCACCACGGTTTCCACCGGGGTGCGGTCGATCATCATGGTGGTGAACCGCGACAGCGTCGGACTGACCGGCCCGTGGAACGAGCTCACGTGCAGGATCGGCGTGATCACATGGCGGGCGGTGACCCGTCCGGCCTGTACCAGCGCCGGAGCGGTGTGCACGGCCAACCGGAATCCGTCGATCGCGGGATTGCGCAGTAACTGCCCGATACCGGAGGAGGCGACCTCGGCGGCCGCGGTGGACAGCAGCGCGACACCGTGCACCCGCTGCGCGAAGAGACCGCCGGCATGGGCGGCCGCGGCCAGTACCGCCATCCCACCCAGCGAATGCCCGACCAGGATCAACGGCCCGCGCGGCGCGCGCGCGTCGATGACCGTGAGCAGGTCGCGGCCGAGCTGGGACACCGTGCAGCTGTCGGTTTGCGGCGTTCCCGAGCGGCCGTGGCCGCGCAGATCGAACAGCACCAGCCGTAACCGCGAACCCCAGCGCTGCGCAAGGTGGCGACGCTGGAAATGGAACGACTCCATGCTGTTGCAGAAACCGTGCACGAAAACGACTGTGGCGTCCGCGTCGCCGGAACCCCACTCCCGGGTGGCCAGGCACACACCGTCGTCGGCGAGCACTTCACCGGCCCGGTCGAGATCGATCAGGGCGAAGTTCTCGTCCCGGTACTCGTCGCGGACGGGCGGCCACAGTACTTTCGCACCGGCCCGGCGCAGCGCGTGCACGCCGGCCATGGCGCCGACCACCCCGGCGGTGGCCAGCCCACCGCGCAACAGGGTCGTTCCTCGTTTCATCGGGTACCCCCTCGATACCGCCGGTGTACCCGGCCACGGGGCGCGCACACCACTTCGTAGTGGATGGTGCCGAGCAGATCGGCCCAGTCCTGGGCCCGCGGTTCACCGTGGGAACCCGGTCCGAACAAGATCGCGGTATCGCCTTCGGCCACGCCCTCGGCATTGTCGCCCAGGTCCACCACCAGCTGATCCATGCACACCCGGCCGCGGTTGGGATGGTTGCGTCCACCGACCCACACCTGCATCCGTCCACCCAGGGTACGGAATACACCGTCGGCGTATCCGGCGGGAATCAGCGCGGCGGTGGTATCGGCCGGGGCTATCCATTCGTGCCCGTAGGACACCCCTTCGCCCTTGGGAACCTGTTTGACCAGCGCCACCTCGGCCTGGAAGGTCATCGCGGGCCGCAGCTCGAATTCGCCGATATCGGGGACCGGGGTGAGCCCGTACACGGCGATGCCGGGACGGACCATATCGAAGGCCAGATCGGGCCGGGTCAGCGTGGCCGCGGAATTGGCCAGGTGCACGAGTTCGGGCTCCAGACCGTATTCCTTGGCCGCCGCGATGGCGTCGAGGAACCGGTCGCGTTGCAGGTCGATGGTCGGGTGATAGGGCTCGTCGGCATGCGCGAGATGGGAGAAGATCGCCCGGAAACGCACCACCCCCTCATCGACCAGCTTCCGCAGGGCGGCGAGAACCACGGGGTAGACCCCCTGCTCGATCCCGTTGCGATTGAGCCCGGTGTCGACCTTGAGACTCACGACAGCCTGTTCGCCCAGGCCGCGGGCGGCCGCGGCGACGGTGTCCAACTGCTCCGCCGAGGAGATACCGATTTCGATATCGGCGGCGACGGCGGCGGCGTAATCCGCGTCACAGATATTGAGCCAGCACAGGATAGGCGCCTCGATTCCGGCCGCGCGCAGCGCGACCGCCTCGGCCACCGTGGTGACCCCCAGTTCGGCCGCGCCCGCGGCCAGCGCCGTCCGGGCGACCTCGACGGCGCCGTGGTTGTAGCCGTCCGCCTTGACGACCACCATCACCGCGGCGTCGCCTGCGTGCGCACGCAGCACTCCGACGTTGTGTGCGATGGCGTCCAGGTCGACGACTGCTTCCACTTGACCGTTCACACCTGCCGATACTGCCATCCCGGCGCGCGGACGCGACGGCGGCCACCCGCGGGGCCCGGGCGTGCGTATCTCAGGCAGTCAGTGCGCGGGCCGTCGCGATGGCGGCGGGGAGATGACGCAGCAGCGGCGTCGCCGAGACAGGGGCGGCGGTTCCGCCCGGGGTGTCATGGGCGGCGAGCCCCGCGGCGAGTGCGTGCACGCGGGCCGCGGCGGCCGCGGCGAAAAGCGGATCGCGGCCTGCGGCGAGCAGCGCCCCGATCACCCCGGAGAGCACGTCACCGGCGCCGGCGGTCGCGGCCCAGGAACCGCCGGCCTCATTGACCAGCACCTGCCGCCCGGGGGCGGCGACCAGGGTCGCCCGGCCTTTCAGCAGCACGGTGACCTGCCACGATTCGGCGAACTCCCGGACCGCGTCCACCCGGTCGGGCGCCGGCTCCGCACCGGTGAGCCGGCGGAACTCACCCGCGTGCGGGGTGAGCACGGTGGGAGCCCGCCGACCCCGGGCCAGCTCCGGTTCGCTCGCCAGCAGGGTCAGACCGTCGGCATCGACGACGACCGGCAGGTCGGTTGCCAAGATCTCGGCGAGGTGAGCGCGCGCGCCGGAGTCGGTCCCGGAGCCCGGACCGAAGACCCAGGACTGCACCCGGCCCGCATCCGCCGGATCGGCTACCGCGATCACCTCCGGATACCGCGCGAGCACCGCGGACGCGGCGGTACCCGCATAGCGCACCATCCCGGAGGTCGCGGCCACCGCCGCGCCTGTACAGAGCACGGCCGCGCCCGGGTAGGTCGCGCTGCCGGCCTGCACCCCGGTGACCCCCTGCGTGTACTTGTCGTCCGCGGCCCCCGGCACCGGCCAGGCCGCGCCCACCGCAGCGGGATCCAGTGCGGCCAGGCCGGGTTCGGGCAGCCGTAAACCGATGGGCACCAGCTCGATCCGGCCGCATCGGTCCGCGGCCAGCGCGTGCACGGGTTTACGGGCGCCGAAGGTGACGGTGACCGCCGCCCGGACCGCGGGCCCGGACACTGCGCCGGTATCCGGGTCGACCCCACTGGGCAGATCGGCCGCGATGATCGGGACATGCACTTCCGCAACGATTCTCGCCGCAGCCGGGCGCAGCGGGCCGCGGCCGGAGATACCGACGATCCCGTCGATCACCAGATCGGCGTCGGCGATTTCCGTGACCGCCGTCACCGGGTCGGCGCACACCCGCCCGCCGGCGCGGCGCAGGGCGGCCAGCCCGGCCGTATGCGCCCGCGCCGGATTCAGCAGTACCGCGGTCACCGCGACACCCCGCCGGCGCAATGTCACGCCCGCCCACAATGCGTCTCCGCCGTTGTCGCCCGAGCCCACCAGCAACGCCACCGCCCGCCCCGCGACCCCACCGCTGCGCGCCCGCAATTCGGCCGCGACCACCGTGGCCAGGCCGTACGCGGCGCGGCGCATGGGCACTCCGTCGGGAACTCTGGTGAACAGTTCGGCCTCGGCGAGGCGCACCTCGTCGGGGGTGTAATAGCCGAGCGGCTGGGTCACCGAACACACCTCCGTGGACGGACGGGCAGCGATGCCAGCAGACTACGCTTGACCTCCATGTCCAGAGTTCACCGCGCCGTACTCGTCCCGGCCGCCGGATTCACCCTCGTCACGGCACTGCTGTCCGGCTGCGGCTCCGGTGATGCGACAGAAGAGGTAGCGAAAACCGATACCTCCGGCGCGCATTCGCGGCACGAACCGGAGGCCACCGTCACCGTCGAGGTCGAAGACGACCACTTCTCGCCGGGCGATATCACCATCTCCGCCGGCGATACGGTGTCCTGGCATTTCGACGGCGATCTGCCACACGGTGTACAGGGCATCGGTGACAAGGCGATGAGCATCAACAGCCCGTTGTTCGAGGTGGGCGATTGGAGCCATACCTTCACCCAGCCGGGCGAATACCGCTACCTGTGCCCGATCCACCCGGATATGCGCGGCACCATCACGGTCGAGGAGTAGACGGGGCAACCGGGGCACCGGTTACCCCGTCGGCTATTCCACGGTGACGGACTTCGCCAGGTTCCGCGGTTTGTCCACGTCGTAGCCGCGGGCCTGCGCCACCTCGGCGGCGAAGATCTGCAGCGGCACCGTCGACAGCAGCGGCTGGTAGAGGGTCGGTGCGGAGGGGATCTCGATCAGATCGTCGGCGAACGGGCGCACCAGATCGTCGCCCTCCTCCGCGATCACGATCGTGCGCGCCCCGCGAGCCTGGATCTCCCGGATATTGCTCAGCAGTTTGGAGTGCAGCACCCCGCGCCCCTTGGGCGAGGGCATCACCACGATCACCGGCAGCCCGCCCTCGATCAGCGCGATCGGACCGTGCTTGAGCTCACCCGCGGCAAAACCCTCCGCGTGCATATACGCCAGTTCCTTGAGTTTGAGCGCCCCTTCGAGCGCCACCGGGTATCCGACATGGCGGCCGAGGAAAAGGATGGTGCGTTCGCGCGCCAGTTCCCGGGCGATCGCCCGCACCTGCGGCGCCGTTTCCAGCACCTGCTCCACCAGCTTCGGCATGGCCTCCAGCTCGGCGAACTCACGTGCCACCTCGTCGGGGTACTTGGTACCGCGCGCTTGGGCCAGCGCCAGCCCGACCAGCAGGTTCGCCGTCACCTGCGCGAGGAACGCCTTGGTGGAGGCGACCCCGATCTCCGGCCCGGCCCGGGTGTAGAGGACCGCGTCGGATTCGCGCGGGATCTGCGCGCCGTTGGTATTGCAGACCGCCAGCACCCGGGCCTTCTGGCTCTTGGCATGCCGGACGGCTTCCAGTGTGTCGGCCGTCTCCCCGGACTGGGAGACCGCCACCACCAGGGTCGAGCGGTCCAGTACCGGGTCCCGGTAGCGGAACTCGCTGGCGAGCTCCACTTCCACCGGCAGCCGCGTCCAGTGCTCGATGGCGTACTTGGCGACCAGGCCGGAGTGGTAGGCGCTACCGCAGGCCACCACGAAAACCTTTTCCACATCACGCAACTCCTGATCGGAGAGGCGCTGCTCGTCCAGCACGATCCGACCGTCCCGGCCGGGGGTCTGATCGAAGTGACCGATGAGCGTATCGGCGACCGCGCCGGGCTGCTCGTCGATCTCCTTGAGCATGAAGTAGTCGTGACCGCCCTTCTCGGCGGCGGCCAGATCCCAGTCGATGGTGAACGGCCGGGTGCTCACGCCTTCGGTGGAACCGTCGAAGTCGGTGACGCGGTAGCCGTCGGCGGTGATCACCACGGCCTGGCCCTCGCCGAGCTCGACCGCCTCGCGGGTGTGCTCGATGAACGCGGTCAGGTCGGAGGCGATGAACATTTCGTTCTCGCCCACACCGACGACCAGCGGAGTCGAATGACGCGCCGCGATGATCTTTCCCGGATGGTCGGCGTGCGTGAACACCAGCGTGAACGCACCCTCGAGCCGCCGAAGTACCGAAAGCGTGCTGGCCTCGAAGTCGCCCGCGGTCGGCCCCGCGGCGTAGGCCCGGGCGACCAGGTGCACGGCGACCTCGGTATCGGTCTCACTGCGCAGTTCGACACCGGCGTCCTCGAGTTCCCGCCGCAGCTGGGCGAAGTTCTCGATGATGCCGTTGTGCACGACCGCGACCTTGCCGCTCACATCCTGGTGCGGATGGGCGTTGCGGTCGGTCGGCGCGCCGTGGGTGGCCCACCGCGTATGCCCCATACCGGTGGTGCCGGCGAACTCGTCCGGGGCCGCGGTGTCCAACTCCGCTTCCAGATTGCTCAGCCGCCCGGCGCGCCGCTCGATCGCCACGCCACCGGCGCCGTCGAGAATCGCCACGCCCGCCGAGTCGTAACCTCGGTACTCCATGCGGCGCAAGGCAGCGACGACGACGCCCAACGCGTCCCGGTACCCGACGTACCCCACGATTCCGCACATGGCTCCCCAGCCTACTTATCGGCTAACGTTCTCGTCGTGTCGGCGTCTGTGAAATCACTTCTGAGCACTCTGACCAGCCGCGGCCCGCATCGGGTGCTCCGCGGCAATCTTGCCATCGCGGGTCAGCCCGGGGTGGTGTACACGCCCGAGACCGGCCGCGATCTACCCGCGGTCGCGTTCGGGCACGGCTGGCTGAACGGCGCCGGCAACTACCGCACGCTGCTCGAACACCTCGCGTCCTGGGGCATCGTGGCGGCCGCCCCCGATACCGAGCGCGGCCCGCTGCCCTCCCACCTGAACCTCGCCACCGATCTGCTCACCACCCTCGATATCTGCACCGGGGTCCGCCTGGGCGACGGCACCCTCACCGTGCACCCCGAACGCCTGGCGCTGGCCGGCCACGGGATGGGCGCGGGCGCGGCCGTACTCGCCGCCGCCCAGCGCCCGGTGGCCGCGGTGGCCCCGCTGTTCCCGGCGCCCACCGCCCCCGCCGCCACCTCGGTGGCCGGTGACCTCACCACCCCGGCACTGATCCTGGCCGGGGTGAGCGATATCGATTCCCCGAACTCCGACGCGGTCCCCCTCGCCGCGACCTGGGGTGGCCCGGTGATCCTGCGCACACTCGACGGCGCGGGCCACAACGGGCTCACCGAAGGCCGCCGGCTGCTGGCCGCGCTCGGCGGCGGCAAACACGAGGAAAAGACGTCCCGCGCCACCCGCGCGCTGCTCACCGGATACCTGCTGCACACCCTGCTCGGCGACAAGACCTACAAGCCGTTCGCCGACCCGGAGACCTCGATCCGCCACACCCACGTCATCGACCCGGCAGCCGCCCTTCTGAGCCGGGAAGAGAGCCGGAGAGCCGCCGCGACCCCCGACCCGGCGGCGGTCGGCAAACTCGTCCGGACACTCCGCAAGTAACGCCGGCACCCCGTCGGAGACGAACGGTCCGGTCGTCGTCCACCGGCAGAGCGTAATCGACACAGGACAGACCGGGACGGGTCCGCGACGCTCCGAGGGCTCCGAGGGCTCCGAGGGCTCCGAGGGCTCCGAGGGCTCCGAGGGCTCCGAGGGCGGGACACACCGGCGCATCCGAAATATGCTGCGGTCCACTAGTTTTCGCCGCGTCGACCGCGCCGGGACAACATGGGTGGTGTCGCCCCCACTGCCGAGGTCGGCCGTCGAAGCGGCGATCGCCCGCTCGAGCCCCGGCACGGCTCTCCGGCGGGCCGCAGTGAATGCCCTACGCCGGCACCGTGATCTCGCTTTTCGCACTATGTGAACGCCCCGGCGTAGAGAGCGGCTCCTGCGCGCACTTCACCCCGGGACAGATCGGAGATGATCACGGTCGCGCATGAACCACGGACTCGGCCGATAGTGACGCCCATCACACACTGTCAGGTTTTCCGGAGCTGCGATGTCTTGTACTCGAACCCCTCGAAACGAAGGAGACACCGTGAACAAGAACATCGACGTGGTGGTGATCGGCGGCGGGTACGCGGGAGTGATGGCGGCCAATCGCCTGACGCAGCGCGACGACGTGGCGGTGACCGTGATCAATCCGCGCGAGGCCTTCGTCCCGCGGCTGCGGTTGCACCAGTTGGTCGGCGGGACCCACGATGCGGTCGTCGACTATCGGGATGTCCTGGCCGACGGCGCCCGGCTGGTCGTCGGCAGTGTGACCAGGATCGATGCCGCCGAGCGCAACGTGACACTGACCGACGGCAGCGCGATCGGCTACGACTACCTTGTCTACGCCGTGGGCAGCGCCGCCGCCGGGCCGCGGGTGCCGGGTGCGGCCGAATTCGCCCACCCGGTCGCGACGCTGGAAGCGGCACAGAAACTCCGGTCGGAACTGTTCGATACACCGTCGACGGCGGCGGTAACGGTCGTCGGAGGAGGCCCGACCGGTATCGAGACCGCCGCGGAGCTGGCCGAGCAGGGCCGCCCGGTCACCTTGGTCTGCGGCGGTGTTCTCGGCCCCTACCTGCACCCCAAGGCTCGGCGCACGGCCCGCAAGTACCTTGCCGGGCTGGGAGCGACCGTTATCGAAGGATCCGATGCGTTGGTCACCGCCGTCACGCGCGACGCCGTAGAACTCGGCGACGGGCGGACGTTGGCGAGCGCGGTCACGATCTGGACGGCGGGTTTCGGGGTACCCGACCTGGCCGGTCGTAGCGGGCTGAGCACCGATGCCGCCGGGCGTCTACTCACCGACGAGACACTGACCAGCGTCGACGACGAGCGCATTGTCGCGGCGGGTGACTCATCGGCTCCGTCGGATCTGCCGTTCCGGATGAGCGCGTACACCGCGTACTGCCTCGGAGCGCACGCTGCCGACACACTGCTGCACCGCATCGCGGGTGAACAGCCTTCCCCCATCGACCTGGCTTTCCCCGCCATGTGCCTCAGCTTCGGCCGGGAGGCCGGGATCTACCAGCTCGGCCACAAGGACGAGACCGCCATGCGGCTGTACTTCAGCGGTTTCGTGGGCAAGAAACTCAAAGAGTTCGCCTGCGAGGCAGGCATAAAGCATCTGGCGACCGAGGCGCACAAGCCGGGTTCACACCACTGGTTCAAAGACGGCAAACACCGGCCGCAGCTACTGCAGGCCCAGCGCGGCAACACGGCGGCATCGGTCGTATAGGACACTTCGCGGCGGCGCCCACCGGACGCCGCCGCGCACATATCACCAGCGCGAGAGCCGAGCGTTTCGTACGCGACGATGACAGCAGCAATGTGCACGAGGGGCTGGCCCCGCCCACCTATCGATCCATTCAGCGGCCGCGACCTCGGATATCGCAGCGGCGGACGGCCACTATATTAGGCACACCGTCATGACCCGGCGCACGTCCTGACAACAGCTCGCTCCAGCCAGGCCACGCCCCGTCGCGACCGCGAATCTCCACCAACCCGAAGATCAACTCCCCGACACTCGCATGTACCCACTTTCGCAGCAGAATCCGGTTGGCGCCGATGATGACAAACGGTATCGGCAGCAGCACATAGCTGTACGTTCTCGGTATTTCCACCGCGACCACAAGCACGCTCAATACGAGAGCCGGGCCGAACAGCAGGACAAAGTCGATGAACGCAGCACCCGTCGACCGCAGCCTGCGTGGTGACGGATACCGCTTGTCCCCGTCGGACCCGTGGTATCCCGGCAGAAACTGAGGCGTACTCGTCGACCCGAAGGCATCCCCCGAACTCATCGGATGATGGTGACACACCCGGCGAAGCCTCTTTCGACGGGATGACCGGTTCCACCAGAAATTGAATCGGTTCCGACACCCGACGTAGGATGCCGGAGCGATTCGCGCCCAAGGTCTTTCGTTGGCGGATCGGGCGAGCTGGGTGTTCTTGTCAGGGGAAGGTGTCGATGGCCGCCGAGATGGATCTGGACCGCGCGATAGAGGGGTTCGCGCAGATGGCCGCCGATGCGGAGCGCAGAGCTCAGCGGTTCGCCGAGCTACAGGAGCGGATGACAGCTCTGACGGCGACCGAATCGGGCGCCGGCGGTCGAGTCGGCGTCACTGTGGACAGTAGCGGCGTTCCGATCGCGATCGATCTGGCACCGGGTGTACGGGAGATGGATTCGCGTGTGCTGTCCGCCGAGATCCTGGCGTGTATGCGGCGGGCGCAGGGGAAGCTCCGGCCGGGCATTGCCGGACTGGTGCACGATATCGTGGGCGAAGATCCGGCCGGCGCCGCACTCGTCGACGGTTTCGACCGGCGCTTCCCGGAGCCGGAGACAAATGCGACGACGGCGCCGGATCTCGATCCGGCGCAGACCGCCCATTCATCGCCGCCGGCTGCCGTCCCGCCGTCCCCTCGGGATGTTCCGGCGCCACCCACCTGGGGCTCCATGTTTCCCCAGCAGGCCACCGACCCGTATTCCTCCCGGCCTCGTCCGACGCCACCTGCGTGGGACTCCACATCACCTTCGGCATCACGCACATCCGGCAAGGATCAGGTCGTCACTCCGGAGGAACCCGACGAAGAGACCGAGTACTACCGCCGGAAATCGTGGTTGGAGTGATCGATGACCGACAATCCTGACAGCGTCTCGGTCGATCCCGAGGAAGTGCGAAATCACGCGGACAATGTCGAGGCGCTCATGGGCAGCCTGGACAAATGCCTGGAAGCCGCCAACTACCTCGCATCGGCAGATGATGGGTACGGGAACTGGCTACGACCGGCGATAAGAGGGCTGTTCGAGGACAACCACCGGTCGACCATCGAAGTGATTCGCGCGGCCGGTGAGCGCACCGCCCAGGTACCGGAGAAGCTGAAGGCGACTGCCACATCCTTCGAAGACGCGGACGGGTCGTTCGCCACGACGCTACAGGGACTGCAGGCGGCGATAGGGGAAACCGAATGAGCTTCGACGACGCCGCGCCACCTGACAACGATCTCATCGACGACGAGTCCCACTACAGCAATGCCTACTTCCAGGAGGATGTCTCCTGGCTGTCCAATGTCGGGCTCGAAGGCGACGAAGAGACCGGCGGCCTGGGTGTACTCAAAGGCACCGCCGCCGGTGACGCGTGGGATATCTACGGGAATCTACGGAACGACAACACCGGTGAGGCAGTTTTCGGTGCAGCCGGGGTCGTGGCGACGGCGGTCGAGGCCGTCAAGGATCCGTTCGGTTTTACGGGCACCCAGATCGCAAAATG
This sequence comes from Nocardia rhamnosiphila NBRC 108938, assembly GCF_000720425.1. Lineage (GTDB taxonomy): Bacteria > Actinomycetota > Actinomycetes > Mycobacteriales > Mycobacteriaceae > Nocardia > Nocardia rhamnosiphila. The sequence goes on from NZ_JOAJ01000004.1 coordinate 217,285, forward strand.
GATGTTGGAGCATATCGAACCGCTCCGGCAGGCCTACGAGGAACTCACCGGCAACCCCGCGATCGTCGAGGCATATTCGGCTTCCTGGCATGCCATTTCGACCGAACTGTCCGCGACCAAGGCCCAATGGCAGCGCACCATCGAGACGGACATCAACACCTGGTCCGGCAGCTCGGGCGACGCATACCGCAAACATGCCGGAGAGGTTCTCACCGCAATCGACACCGCCGCGGCGGCAGCGGCCGCTCTCGGCGAGTTGATGGATAAGGCATCCAAAGTCATTGCCATAGTCCGGGATCTGGTGCGCGATATCATCGCTGCCCTGCTCGGCGCGGCCATCGGATATACGATCGAGCTCGCGGTGACCGCAGGCGCGGCTGCCGGGCATGTCATTGCCTCGTTCCTGGCGAAGCTCGCGAAGAGCAGCCTGGACACAATGACCTATCTGAAGAAACTGAACGACGTGATCTGGTCATGGGGGACGTACACCGAACCACTCGCGAGAATCCTGCAGAACTATATGAGTTGGCGGAATTCCGGTGACACGGCAACCGGGCAAGCCGCGGCGACCTAGTCGGGTTCGATCGCATAGTGAGGACCCGACTGTTCGCTACGCGGCCCTCCAGCGCCCGGGGTCGGCGTCCATCGAGATTGCGCCAGATGAGCCCGCACAGTTCCTGATTGCTCAGACCAGCCAGCTGTTACGCCGGTAGTACTGGGCTTCGTCGTCTCCGTCGTCGTCCACGGGTGTGACGACCCGCTGATTCCGCCGCGCCGCCGCCGATCGCGCTATCGCTTCCCGGCGAGTGCGTAGTTCCTCATCGTCGAGCCGCGCCGTACCGGCTTCCCGCACCCGGCCGGACTCCGTTCCGGGCTGCCGCCCGGCACCGCGCGACTGCTCGTCCACCGGTATCACCTGCTCGTTCGAGCCGGATTGCCCGCCTTGTTCCCGGGCTGCTGCGTCTCCTCGGGCTGCTGTGTCGTCGACGCGTTCCGCCGATTCCCGCCAGAGCTGCCGCATCTCGGCGGCTGCCTGCTCGGTCAATTCACGGCTGCGGGCCTCGGACCGCCGCTTGGTCTCCGCCATCCGTTCCACCATGTGGTCGGCGTACCGTCGACATTCCTCGCCGATCCGTTCGACTTCACTCGCCATGCCCACCTCGCCGATCGTGTCGGGGAACCGTCAACCATGCCCTGCCCGTGGTCACAGCGGGCCCGCCTCGGCCAGCTGCGCGCCCGTATCCACCGCGGGTGCCGGCGGCGGCGCGGGTTCCTCGGGCTCGGCGGCGTCTTCTTCGGGCTGCTGCACCGGGTAGCTCTGCGGCTGATGCTCGCCGTCTTCCTGTTTCGTTCCGGCCGGGGCGCCGGGCACCCCCGCCGGGCGGCCGGCGGGCTGCTGTTCCTCGGCCGCGGGCGGAGCGGTCGCACCGGGCTGATTCTCGCCGACGATCACCGGGGTGCCGTCCGGCCCGACCTCCACCCTGTAGGTGACCGGCTCACCCGCGGCATCGTCCACCACAAGCTTCAACTGACCGTCGGAACCGACTTCGAGCTTGTAGTTCTTACCGTTGAACTCGACCCCCTTATCGGTATCCGGCTTTCCGTCACCGTCGGTATCCGCGTCCGGCTTCCCATCACCGTCCAGATCCCGATCGGGCTCTCCGTCACCGTCCACATCGGCGTCCGGCTTGCCGTCGCCGTCCAGATCCTTATCGGGCCTTCCTTCACCGTCGGCATCCTGATCCGGTTTTCCGTCACCGTCGAGATCCTTCTCGGGAGCGTCCTCGTCGTCCGGATCGAGCACCTGCTCGGCCTGTTCCCGCAGCTGCTCCAGCGTGCTGCCGATCTGTTGGCTCGCCGAGCTCACCAGGTTGCTCAGCCCCTCGGACAGCTGTGTTCCGAGGCCCGACGAAGCGAGCTGGGTGCCCAGTTGCGCGAGGGTGGACAACGGATTGTCCGTGGTGGTCGGGTTCGTCGAGGGTGTACCGGTCGTGGAGGGAGTGTTCGTGGTCGACGGGGTATTCGTGGTCGACGGGGTGTTCGTGGTCGACGGAGTACCGGTGGTGGACGGGGTCCCCGTGCTGCTGGGCTGGTTGGTGCCGGCGGGGCTCGTGGGCTGCGACGGGGAGGTCGTCGAAACCTTGGGGCACGGATACTTCGTCACGTTCAGGCCGGCGAACGCCTTGACCAGTTCGTCGTAGATACCCGAGACCTTGTCATTCGTCTGGTTGCAGGCATCCACGAATTCTTTGAGGTTCGACTCGTATTCGACCCGGAAGGTCTCATCGAGCCATTTATGACAGAAATCGCTTATCTTCTTCTGTTTGGTGTCGCCCGAGGCGATGATCAGACTATCCCATGCGCTGATTTCAAGCTCCGGGAATATGTTCTTTATCTTCCCCACCAGGCTATCGTCGCTGGCAACGTTACTCCAGCCCCATCCCCGGGCGGCGGTGATGATGCTGTCTATATCTTGGGCGGTCTTACCCTGCACCTTGGGATCACCGTCCAGCAGAATGCCTTCGGCAGCCTTGGCCTTGATCGCCACCGCCTGTCGCAGAGCCTGCGGTGCCGGGTCCATTTCCTCATGGACCTTGCGCACGATATTGATATCGGCCTCGGACAGCTGGAGTTGCGTGGCGATCATGCTCGCCGCCCGGGTCGCCGCTTCTCCCGACCACACCGTGGGGAGCGTCCGGGCGAGCACAGCCTGCTGATTGCGCTCGGTGGCGACCCGGTCGAGTACGGTCTTCAGCGTATCGGCGGCTTGCCGGAAGGCGTTCTCGTTCAAGCCGTTCTGGTGATAGAAGAGTTTGTGCAGGTCTGTATAACGCTTGAAATCGGGCAGGGTCGCGTCTCCCACCCATCGGAGGTAACGGACCTCCAATATCTCGAAGTAGCGCAGCGCCTTCGATCCGATTTCGAGTAGTTCGGTGCAGCCGCGATTCTCCGCCGCGGGCGCGCTCGGGTTGTCGGCCATTGCTCAGCTCGCCGCCTGCTGGGTGTCGGCGGCGTTTTCCTTGTCCACCGTGGAGAAATCGATCACGGTCTGCCCCATCGCATCACCGGTGAGCTGTGTGGCCTCGGCCCAATCGTTGAGCCATTGCTGTACCGCCTCGAGGCCGGCGTGAACGGCATCCCCCTGCTTCTTGTACTCGGCTCCGGTATCGGCGGGAGCGATCATGCTTCCGGCGACGACACCGGCCTGCCCCTTCACCATATCGGCGCTGGTACGCATATTGTTCGCCAGACCCACCAGGGCGTCACCCTGCATCCCGACCGTCTGATCACCCGTACTCATGGGTCTCCCCTCCGTGTCCCCGCCCCTCCCGGGTGGCCCCCGATCGGCCCTGCGGTGCTCGTCCTACCCGATTCGACGCGCCCGCACGGGCATCGGTTCCATCCCGCTCCGCGCGTCCGGCGCCCGATCACTCCCCTACTTTCCACTGGTCGACCGCGGGAATATTCCGGTTCATCCTTCCATCCCCGACGGTACAGCGCAGCCCCGTTCCCGGGCAGGAACGGGGCTGCTGGTGGCTATGGGGCACAGAGGGGTGCACCGGGGGCGGTCTGCGCACCGCCGGTGTCACCGCTTCGGCATGAAGATCCACAACGCCAGATAGATCAGGAACTGCGGGCCGGGCAGCACACAGGACACGACGAACAGCAGCCGGACGAGGCCGGAGCTCCAGCCGAAGTATTCGGCGATACCGCCGCAGACTCCGCCGATCCACTTGTCGGCGGTGGAGCGGGTGAAACGGCGTGCGGGGGCGGTCATGGCGGTCCTTTCGATCGCGGTTGCTACACCGTCCACTATCCGCACCCGGCCGGCGGCCCGCATCGGCAGCGCTACCGACCCGCACCCTGATTTCCGGGGTCCGCGGCTCAGGGTGGATCCCTGAGCCGCGGACCGGTTCAGACCGCCGCGACCAGCTTCGCGAGATCCTCGGCGAGCTGCTCGGCCCGCTCGTGATCCTCGGCTTCCACCATCACCCGGACCAGCTGTTCGGTTCCGCTGGGACGCAGCAGGATTCGCCCGGTATCTCCGAGCTGCCCCTCGGCGGCGCGGACGGCCTCGAGGACCCCGGGATCGGCGGTGACCGCGACCTTGTCCGTGACCGGGACGTTCACCAGAACCTGCGGGACCTTCTGGATCACACTCGCGAGCTCGGTCAGGGGCGCGCCGGTGCGCGACATCCGCGCCATCAACTGCAGGCCGGTGAGGATGCCGTCACCGGTGGTGCCGTGGCGCGGGAAGACCACGTGGCCAGACTGTTCCCCACCGAGGGTGTAACCGCCGCCACGGAGTTCCTCGAGGACGTAACGGTCACCGACACCGGTGGTGCGGACGGTGATCCCGGCCGCACGCATCGCCAGATGCAGCCCCAGATTGCTCATCACGGTGGCGACGAGAGTGTTCCCGGCCAGAGTTCCGGCGTCTCGCATACCGATGGCCAGGATCGCCATGATGGCGTCACCGTCCACCACCTCGCCCGCGGCGTCCACCGCCAGACAGCGGTCGGCATCGCCGTCGTGGGCCAGACCCAGGTCGGCCCCGTGTTCCCGGACCGCGTGCTGCACCTGTTCGAGATGGGTCGACCCACAGCCGGCATTGATATTGAGCCCGTCCGGGTCCGCGTTGATCGCGATGACCCGGGCGCCGGCCTCCCGGTAGGCCGCCGGACCGACCTCCGAGGCGGCGCCGTGCGCGCAGTCCACCACGACGGTCAGTCCGCTCAGGTCCTGGCCGGTGGCCTCCACCAGGTGCTCGATATAGCGCTCGTGGGTCCCGCCCACACTGAACTGGTCGGGCAGATCCGTACCGGGTTGCCGCGCCCCGTCGGCGCCGAGCACCCGGCCGATCGCCGCGCCCGTGGGGCGGTCCGTCCCACCGGAGGCCACCCGGGCCTCGATTCGTTCCTCGACGGCGTCCTCGAGCTTGTGCCCGCCCGCCGCGAAGATCTTGATTCCATTGTCCGGCATGGGATTGTGCGAGGCCGAGATCATCACGCCCAGGCTCGCGTCGTACAGAGCGGTCAGGTAGGCGACGGCCGGGGTCGGCAGCACGCCCACCGGTAACACATCCATTCCCGCGGCGGTCAGGCCCGCGGTCACCGCGGCCTCCAGCATCTCCCCGCTGGCGCGCGGATCCCGCCCCACCACCGCGACCTTGCGGTGACCCGTGTGCAGGTCCACACCCAGGACCTGCGCCGCCGCCCCGGCAACCCGTAACGCCAACTCCGGGCTCAACGAATCGTTGGCGAGCCCGCGCACGCCGTCGGTGCCGAACAGATGTCCCATACCTTGCCCCTCGTCAGTGAGTCCACAGCGCACGACGACGCCTGCCGAAACTGCCCTCGGAACGGCCGGCCGACGAACACCGCGGTAGATATAGCACGAGAGCAGGCGACCGGACTCCGGCCGGTCGCCTGCTCTCGGAACCGACACCGGCTCGCCCACCCGCACGCGGCAGGTGGACAGCCGGCATCGGCGATATCAGCGCTTCGAGTACTGCGGCGCTTTACGGGCCTTCTTGAGGCCGTACTTCTTGCGCTCGGTGGCACGCGGGTCACGGGTGAGGAACCCGGCGCGCTTGAGCGCGGGACGGTCGTCCGCGTTGACCACGGTCAGCGCCCGGGCGATGGCCAGGCGCAGGGCGCCGGCCTGGCCCGAGGGGCCGCCGCCGTGCAGGCGGGCGTACACATCGAAGGATTCGACGCGCTCGACGGTGACCAGCGGCGACTTCACCAGCTGCTGGTGGACCTTGTTCGGGAAGTAGTCCTCGATCGAGCGGCCGTTGAGCACGAAGTTGCCGGTACCCGGCACCAGGCGCACACGAACCACGGCCTCTTTACGGCGGCCGACGGTCTGCACCGGACGGTCCAGCGGGGCCGCGTACTCGACGAACTCGGCGTCGTCTTCGTAGACCTCGCCCTCGTCCAGGACCTCGGCGGCGGCGTCTTCGACGACCGCTTCGTCGTATTCGGTGTATTCCTCGGGAGCGGTCACTGGGCCACCTGCTTGATCTCGAACGGAACGGGCTGCTGAGCGGCGTGCGGATGGGTCGGGCCCGCGTACACCTTCAGCTTGCCGGCGATCGCGTTGCCGAGTTTGTTCTTGGGGATCATGCCCTTGACGGCCTTCTCCACCAGGCGGTCGGGGCGCGTATCCAGCACCTGGCCGACAGTGCGGGACTTCAGGCCGCCGGGATGCCCGGAGTGGTGGTGGATGAGCTTGTTCTGCCGCTTGTTGCCGCTGATGGCGACCTTGTCGGCGTTGATGATGATGACGAAATCGCCACCATCGATATGCGGTGCGTAGGTCGGCTTGTGCTTACCGCGCAGCAGATTCGCTGCCTGCACGGCAAGACGGCCGAGCACTACGTCAGTGGCGTCGATGACGTACCACTGCCGGGTCACGTCACCCGCCTTCGGGCTGTACGTAGGCACAGTGCTTCCCTGTCTGTCGTCGATGCTGCCGGCCCAGTGCGTGGTCGAGGGGTTCCCGGCGGCCGGTTGAGACCCGGGCCTCGGCGTTCCACACACCAGCCGGTCACGATACCAGCCGGGTGCCGTCACCCGGAAACCGCCCGGACGCTGCTCAGATATCGATCGGCGGGCCCGGATCGGCGATCCCCGGCAGCCCGGGCACCAGATAGCGCAGGGTGTCGATACCCGGTTCCGCGCATTCGGCCGGGTCCCTATCCTCGGCCGCTCCGGGGTCCGGCGTCGCCTGGCGCACGGAATCCCCGGGCGCGGGGGCCGTGGGAACGCGGGCGTAGAGCGGGTGACCGCCGGAATCATCCGCGTCCTCGGCGCCGGTGGCGGACCGGCGGCGCGGTTCGATCGTGACCCGCGGCATCGGCACACATCCGGCCGTCGCGGTCGACACCGCGGCGTCGGGTGCCGCCGGGGCGTTGAGCACCGGCTCGGTTCCGGCATGGGCCTGCGCGGTGCCCGCCCCATCCGCGCCCCACGCCGTGGCGGCGAGCGCGGCCACGCCGATGACGGCGTGGGCGCCGAACAGATTGTCCTTCATTTTGTTCCAGAGCTTGCCCTTGCCCCGGTCGCCCTCCGGCCCCGGGCCGGTCCGGGGGTCACCGGCGGGACCGGGCCGGGCGGGCGGGGGCACCGCGGATTGCGCACCGGTTTCCGGATCCGGTGGCCGGGTGAACCGGCTGGCCGGCCCCGCGATCGGTGGCGGCAACTCCCCGCGGTCGACCTTCACCGTGGCGTCCTGGTCCGGCTGCGGCACGCTGTACGGCGAGGGGCCGGGCCACCCCGGCGGCGGTGCCGCCGGGCCACCCGTCATCGGACCCGGTCCCGGGCCGTCGGGCCCGGGCCGCTCCGGACCGGGCGGCGGCGGAGTCGGCTCGGGCCGGGCCGGTAGTGGCGCCGCCTGCGGGCCGGGCGCAGGCAGGTTCGGACCCGGCGGGTGCGGGCCCGGCGCGGGTTGGTACGCCCCGGGCGGCGGGTTCTGTGCCGGAACGGACCCGTTCGGGACGGCTCCGGCCGGCGGCCGACCGGGAACCGCATAGTTCGCGGCGGACTCCGGCGGCGGCGCCGTATTCGGCCCGGGCTGCGGGTAGGGCGCCGGCTCTTCCTCGTCGTCCTCGTTCTCGCTGATCAACAGGTGTGTGGCACCGAGAACAAGGGCGTGCATGGGATGTTCGGCCTTCTTCAGGCGCTGCCCCAGATGGTTACGGAAGGCGAACCGCAGGGTCTCGTTGAACACCACCTGCCCGGCGAGCAGGACCGTCGAATTGTCGGCTCCGATGGAGCGGGCCGCGGCCATCACTTCGATCACGGTGTCGTCGGCGGCGCGGGCGTTGCGGGTCGATTCGGGGTCGATCGGCACGTACACCGATTCGGTGGGTCGCTCCTCGTCCCCGTGTACCGCGACCACCAGCACATTCGCCCGGCCGTCCACCACGTGCCCGTCGAAATGGACCGCGGTGGCCCCCACCCCTTCGGGCAGGGCGGGATCGGGCGGCCGGACCAGGCCGAGCGCGCGGACATAGCCCGACAGCGCGATCGATTCCGGGATCGGCTCGACCTCGACGTCGAGTTGCTCGACCAGCCGGGCGTAGGCGTCGATCTTCGCGTCCGGCCAGTCGTCGGGATACGGCAACGCGACCACATCGGGTTTACCCCGCAGATAGGTCCCCACCGCGGCCAGCGGGTTGTAGAGACGGGCCCGGAACACCAGCTCGGCGGGCCAGGTCGCCCCGGCTATGACGATCTGCGAATGCCCGAGGATGTCGCGGACATCGGGGATCGCCATCCCCAGATCGGGCCGCTGCCGGTCCGCGCCGGCGGTGTAGAGCCGGCCGGAGGCGTCGGCCAGCAGATAGGCGGGGGGGTTGTAGCTTCCCTCGACCTGTACGGGGCGGATGGGCACGCCGGATCCGCCCGCGGCCACGGACACCACATCCCACCCGAGATGTACCGCCCCAACTCGCACCATCACAGGCATCAGTGTGCCTGGTGTGCGGTCGACGCGCTCGCCGCCCCCACCCACCAGCGGCGAAGGCAGCGGATCGGCCCGTTCACCTGTCTCATCTCGCGGACTTCTTCAGCCGCAGCCGGGTCCAGGTGAGCAGCGCGAGCACCACTGTGATGACCACCACCAGGCCGATATCCAGGAACCATGCGCTACGCGTATGTTCCCAGAAGGCGTCCTGTTGCGATTGGACGAACAGTGAGCGAATATCCACCGTCGACGCCGCCGCGGCGTAGCCCCAGCGCGAGGGGAACAGCCACGAGATCTGTTCCAGCACCACCCGGTCGGTCACCGGGATGAGGCCACCGGCCATCACCAGCAGGCCCATGATCGCCACCACCAGCAGCGGCATCACCTGTTCGCTCGATTTCGCCAGACTCGACAGCAGCAGCCCGAACACCACACACGCGATCGCCGTGAGGGCGATATCTATATAGAGTTCGGCGCCACCGATGGCCAGCGCCGAACCCTCCTCCGGCCGCTTCTTGCCCAGCAGCACGAAACCGATCATCACACCCGACTGCAGCAGCGCGGCCACACTGAAGACCACGATCTTCGCGGTCAGGTAGGCCCCCGACCGCAATCCGACCGCGCGTTCGCGCAGGAAGATGGTCCGCTCCCCGACCAGATCGCGCACGGTGAGCGTGGATCCCATGAAGCAGGCGCCCAGAATCAGCACCACCAGCAGCTGCTGCGGTTCGGAACTGCCGGCGCGGACGAAGTTCCCGTCGTCGGTCTGAGTGAGCGGCGGCGGCGAGAACCCGTACTGTCCCGGCACCACCAGCGACAACCCACCGAGCACGAACGGCAACAGCACCAGGAAGGCGAGGTAGCCGCGGTCGGCCAGGATCAGCCGCAGCTGCCGGCGCGCCAGCGTGGAGAACTGTTTCCAGGCACCGGACTGCGGGGGCGAACCGCCACCGCCCTGCCGTGCCGCGGGCGGCGGCGGAGGCGGTAGCGCCGCCTGGCGGGATCGGTAGTGCGCGAACGCGGCATCCGGATTGGCCGCCACATCGGCGAAGATCTTGGCCCAATCGCTCGTTCCGAGCGCGGATTCGACACCGGCCGGGTTTCCGGCGTAGGCGGTTTTACCGCCGGGCGCCAGCAGCACCACCTGATCGCACATGTCCAGGCAGGCCACGGAGTGGGTGACCACGATCACCACGCGGCCGGCATCGGCCAGTTCGCGCAGCATCATCATGACCTGGCGGTCCAATGCCGGATCCAGGCCGGAGGTCGGTTCGTCCAGGATCAGCAGGGAGGGCCCGGTGAGCAGCTCCAATGCCACCGAGGCCCGTTTGCGCTGACCACCGGAGAGCCGGTCGACCCGGGTATCGGCGTGTTCGGTGAGCGAGAGTTCGCGCAGCACACCGTCGATCACTTCCCGGCGATCGGCTTTGGAGGAGTCGGGCGGCAGTCGCAGTTCCGCGGCGAAACCCAGGGCCTGCCGGACGGTGAGCTGCCGGTGCAGCACATCGTCCTGGGGCACCATGCCGATACGGGAGCGCAGCGCCTCGTATTCCGCGTGCAGATCACGGCCCTCGAAGGTCACGGCACCGCCGGAGGGTTGAGTGCTACCCGCGATCAACCGCGACAGCGTCGACTTACCCGCCCCGGAGGGACCGATCAGCGCGGTCAGCGTGCCGCGCGCGGCCTGCATGTTCACATCGACGAGCAGTTGTTTGTTGCCCTCGACGGTGAACCCGACCCCGTGCACGGCCAGGCCCTGTTCGGCGACGGGACGCTGCCGGTGCACCAGCGTGCCCTGCTGGACCTCGAAGTCGATGTTGCCGATGGTGATGATGTCGCGTTCGCGCAGCACCGTGTGCTGATGCCGGACACCGTTGACGAATGTTCCGTTGGCCGAACCGAGGTCCTCGATGGCGAGACCGTCGGGCCCGGCGATCAGGCGCGCGTGTTTACGGGAGGCCAGTGGATCGTTGACGACGATCTGGTTGTCCGAGGTCCGCCCGATCGCCAGACCCCCCGGCGGGATCCGGTCGGCGCGGGCGATGGGCCCCTCGGTATTGCGGTGGCGGACCGGTGGAACGGCTGCCACGCTCGCCTTGGCGGTCATATTCACATTGGCGGGCTGCGGCGGGACGACAGGCGGCTGGGCCGCGGTGGCGATCTGCGGCGGCCGGGGTGGCCGGCCACCGTGCGGCGGCCACTGCTGCGGCGCCGGACGCTGCGCGGGCAACGGCTGGCTGGGGGTCGGACCGCGCTGGCCGTGTGGTCCGACCTGCGGCTGTGGACCGGACTGCGGCCGCGGCGGCGGTGGCGCCGGACGCTGCGGCGGGGCGGGACGCGCCTGCGACGACGGCCGTGCCGGCTGCTGTTGCTGCTGCGGGACTCCGGAGGGAACGAGCCAGAGGAGTGGGCCGCTGATGGCGTCACCGAGCCGGACCTGGGTGGGCCGGTCGATCGGGACGGGTCCGCCGACCCGGCGAGCATCGACGAACACCCCGTTGGTACTTCCGTTGTCGGTGAGTACCCAGGCTCCCGACTGCCAGGCCAGTATCGCGTGGACCCGTGATACCAGCGGACTGTCGACGAACAGCGTCACCTCGGGCGCACGGCCCAGAGTGATCTGCTGATTCGAATCGAAGACTCGTTCAGTTCCATCATGGCGCACCGTGATGGTGCGCACCCCCGGTGCAGACATGCAGCGGATACTATTCCATTACCCGGGCATCGGAGGTGCCCCCGAGCGGGGGCGAACTCCCCGCTCCGGAGGCAACGAGCAGCACCCGCACCGGCCGAAATGGGGGAGGATCCATGCCGAAACTCACGACCGCCGCTGTCGTCGTCTCGGCACTGTGCGCACTGTTGCTGGTCACCGGGTGTACCCGTTTCGTGGACGGCCGGGCGGTATCGATCTACGACAATCCCTTCCAGGTCGCCGGCCTGCCGACCACCAGCGGTCCCAGCGGTCCCCGGGAGAACCCGCCGGCCTCGGACCTCGTCGCCGAGCACGGCGACGGCGGCGAGATCGATACCCTCGCGCTGAACGCGGTCACCGATGTACAGGCGTACTGGGAGCAGCACTACGACGCCGAGTTCGAGGGTGAGTTCGAACCGGTGGACAAATTGATCTCCTGGAGTGCCCGGGAGTCGCGGCGCGAATCGGTGGAGTTCTGTACCGAATCGACCTATCGGATGGTGAATGCCGCCTACTGCCGGCTGGACAACTCCATCGGCTGGGACCGGGCGCTGCTGCTGCCCACCATGACCGAGACATTCGGGAAGATGTCGGTGGTGATGGTGATCGCCCACGAATACGGGCACGCCATCCAGAACAACGCGAACATCGTCGACCGCGACGATCCGGTGATCGTCAAAGAACAGCAGGCCGACTGTTTCGCCGGGGCGTACATGCGCTGGGTGGCCGAGGGGGAATCGGACTACTTCACCATCAACACCTCCGACGGACTGAACTCGGTCCTCGCCGCCACGGTGGCGATCCGCGATTCGGACCCCGACGATCCCGAGAGCGTGCACGGTTCGGCCTTCGAACGGGTTTCGGCGGTGCAGATCGGTTTCACCGACGGCGCCAAGGGGTGCAAGGGGATCGATATGGACGAGATCGACCAGCGCCGGGGTGATCTGCCCCAGAGTTTCGAGGGCACATCCGGGGAGTTCGAGATCACCGAGCGGAGCCTGGTGGAACTGAGCAAGGCCCTGTCGGTGATCCTGCCGACCCCGCACGAGCCGACCTACCGCTACGACGGGGCCGAGATCGAATGCAGCGACGGCGTTTCCACCGAGCCTGTCACCTATTGCCCGGCCAGTAATACGATCGCCACCAATATCGGCGGACTCGCCGAGCGCGGGGCCGCCACCGATGACTCGGAGGTCCCGCTGCCGGTGAAGGTCACCGGCGACTACAACGGCTACGTGGTGTTCATCTCCCGCTACACCTTGTCGGTGCAGCAGAGCCGGGACCAGGACCTGGTGGGGGCGAAAACGGGATTGCGGGCGGCCTGCCTGTCCGGGGTTGCCACCGGGAAGCTGGCGGAATCCGGTCGGGCCGAAGGCGATATCACGCTGGCCGCCGGTGATCTGGACGAGGCGGTCTCGGGCCTGCTGACCGACGGTCTGGCCGCCAGCGATGTCGAGGGTAAAACGGTGCCGAGCGGGTTTTCCCGCGTGGATGCCTTCCGTGCCGGAGTGCTCGGCGGTGAGGACACCTGCAGCGCCAGGTACGAATAACGCGGCGACGAACCCCGCGTCACAGACCGAAGGGGGGCGGCGCGGCGGATTCGTACCGCAGCATCCGGTGGCCGATCAGAATTTCGGTGCCCGGCACCAGCACCACGGGCTGATGCGGCGGAATACGAACCCAGTCCCGGAAGCCCGTGGCCCGGGTGCGGGTACCGTTGGTGGATCCCCGGTCGACCAGCGTCACATCCCAGTTCACCAGCCGGAGCTCCGCGTGCGCGCGGGACATCCCGCCGGAATTGTCGACCACCTGTAGCGGGGTGAGCCCGCGGCGCGCGGGTTCGGAATGTTCCGGATCGCGGCCCAGCACGGAGTCGCTTTCCAGTAGATAGGTCGCACCGTCGTCGAGGACCAGGATGCCCAGCGGCGGACGCACCACTTCGATCAGCGGCTGGGTCTGGTCCACGGGCATACCGCAGACGCTGCAGAAGGCCGCCCGGGGATCGGTGGGATGAGCGCGCGCGCATTTGAACCCCATCACCTTCACGGTGAGCGCGGTGCCCTTCGCGGTGGCCTCGGTCCGGCGCCGCAGTTCCGGGTCCAGCGGGGGTGTCCCGCGTTCGGGCGGACCGGGCAGCGCGTCGGGTGACGCGTAGGGCTGGTGCTGACGCGGGGTGGGATGTGCGGGTGTCCGGCGCAGCCCATCCGGCTCCGGCTTCCGGGAGTCCGCCGTCTCGTCGGGCCCGGGGCCGGCCGCCGGACCGCCGCGCGGCGGCTGCCGCCCGCTGATCTCGGTCTGTGCCCGATGCGGATCGGTGGCGGGGACCGCGGTCCGCGGTCCGCCGGTGGGTTCCGGATCCCCCGGGGCACCGCGGAACCCACTCCCCCGTTCGGATAGTTCGACCGTGTCCAGCAGTGGCGTCGATACGGCGGTGGCCACGGCATCGGGGTCCAGCGGTGTCGCGGGCCGCACCGTGCCGCCGGTCACCGCGGTTTCCGCGGTCGGCTCCGGTGTCGTCCGGCTCCCGGTCGCCGTCACCCGGGAGCCGGGCGTCCCGCCGGCGTCGGTGGGGGGCGTCCAGGCGATCACCCCGCCGGCCTCGGCAATGCCCTCCACCAGCCGACCGATACCCCGGGTGGCCGGCAGTACGGGCCGGAAATCCTCCTCCGGGTCGCCGGCGGTGTCGTCGACGAACAGCGCGACCGCGCGGTCCGGTATCGCTGCCGCCCGGTCGACGGTGAAGACCGCGTCGCGGCCGTGGAAGTACTCGCTGTCCGCACCGTCGAGGATTGCGGTGACGGCACCGTGCAGGAATATCGCCACCCGGCCCGGGCCCGCGGCGGAGAGGATGCCGAAATCGACGGCGGTTCCCGGGCTGGTCCGGTCCGCCCGGGCCATGAGCCATCTGGTCGCCTCCCGGGCGATCAGCGCGCCCGGGCCCTCGGGCCGGCGTACGGCGGCCTCGTGCACCAGTTCGGCCAGTTCGACAAGGGCCCGCACCGCCGGGGCGTGCTCGGTGGGCCGGCCCGCACCGCGATGGGCCACCAGCACCACCGCCCCCGCGACCCGGGCCGCCGCATGCGCTCCGGCGACGACTTCGACCTGCTGATCCCGCACGAGGATCAGCCTCCGTCGGAGTCGTGCTGCGGTTGGCCTGCCACCGGTCCAGGGTATGGCACGGCGTGCGACGCCCCTCCCCGAGATCGTTGTACGTCGGGTAACTTCGACACCGCAGTTTCGATCGGAACGAGGGGCCAGCCCATGGTTCGGATATCGCGTGCCAGCACCGTCACCGCGGTCGTCGCTCTGGTAGCGGCCGCACTGTCCGGATGCGGTGCCCTGGTGGGGACGCCGGTCCCGGGCGAGATCGACGTGCGCACCCTGGCGGTCGGCGACTTCCCGGTCGACAAGTTCAGCTACCCCGCCGCCACGGGCGACCACGGGCCCATGCTGGAGGGTATCCGCATGTCGGAGGCGGTCGTCACCAGCAGTCAGGTCGATCCCTCCCTGAAATACGGCCGCGGTTCGAAGGTGCTGCCCGATACCGATGCCGCGACCGATTTCCTGGCCAATGTGTCCGCACCGGTGCTGAAGAATCGCCGGATGGTGGTCGGGTACGCGGCCAGCGGGGCCGATCGCGACGATCCGGAGGGCCAGACCCGCCCGGAGGCCGACGCCACCGCGATCACAGTGGTGGCTCTGCGCTTTCCCGATACCTCGGCGGCGGCCAAGGCGGCCAAGGAGTTGGAGGACGCCGATATCGGGGTCTCGCCGGACAACCGGCGGCTGAAGTCGGAGAAGCACCCCGACGCGCTGGTGCACTGGCGGCCCGGTATCGCCAATGTCGGCGCTTTCCTGGCCCACGACGAGTTCGTGATCTCGTTGTTCGTGCAGCGACCGAAGGCCGATAGCAAGGATCTGGTGTCCTGGGTGGACAAAACCCTCACCGCGCAGCTGGCCCAGCTCGGCCGGTTCAGTCCCACTCCCCTCGCCGATATCGCCGATCTCCGGGTGGACCCGGAGGACCTGCTCGCGCGGGTGGTGGTCGCCGACCGCTCGGGTCAGGTACCCGATCCCGACAAGTTCGCCGTCTACGGCCGCAACTATCTGATCAACTCGGCCGACGATCAGCCCGCCCGCGCCCGGCTGCTCGACGAGTCCGGATTCGAGGCCACCGCCTATGCCGACGGCAGTTCGGTGGCCCGGGTCCGCGATCCGGCGGGTGCGCCGATCCTGGTGGACGGTTTCGTCGAATCGACGGGTGCGGCCTACGACGCCCATCCCGCCCCGGCCGATATTCCGGGCGCGAAATGCCTGCAGCTCAACAGTTCCGGCGATCCGCAGCATCAGTACCGGTTCCGCTGCTTCGTGCAGTACAAGCGGTATGTGGGCGTGGTGTCCAGCGACAGCGAGAGCGAGATCGAGCAGAAGACCGCGGCCCAGTACGCCCTGCTCGCGAACAGTCTCTGACCCCGGTCGGCCGGTCGGCGGACCGGCCGAATTCGTTGCGGCACGGACACTCTCGTTCCCCGGCGCGGCGCGCCGATTTTGCCGCAAGGGCAGCCTAGCCTTACCGTGTTCTGCGTCTCATCGTGACGCGAGCGATCGGCGCCCGCGCACCCGTCCACCTGCACTTCGAGCGCGCAATACGCAAAAGCTATCACACGCCTTAGTTAGGCTACCCTTGCCACGGGTGCGCGAACGCACTAACTTCGCATCGACTCTCCACCACCGGTACTCCGAACAACGCTTCCGAGAAGGGAAATTTTGGTGAAAAGCGTTCTCTCCGAACGTAAGACGCTTCACCCTCCTAGCAGCGAAGATATCGAGCACCGTGAGTTACCCGAGACCGCCGGACAGGCGGTGCGTGAACTGGCCGCTGAGATCGCGTTCACACTGGATCCCGCGCCGGGAGCTGCCGCGCGCACCCTCGCCGACCCCGACCTGATTCATCTGATCACCGCACGCGCCGGCGAACTCCCCACGGCAGTCCGCACCGCGATGCGCCCGCCCGCCACCACGGCCGGCGCGTGTGTGCTGCGCCGGTTGCCCCTGCGCGACGACGAAATCGGCCCCACCCCACCGGATTGGCAGAGCGCGACCGCGTGGACCACCGAGCCCGAGCGCGCCGGCTGCTCATTCGAGCTGGATATCGCCATGCTGTTACTGGCCGCGGCGGCCGGGGAACCGTTCGGCTGGGCCGGGCAGCAGGACGGCCGGCTGGTCAACAACATCGTGCCGGCGGCCGGGCACGAGTTCGAGCAGTCCGGGGCCAGCAGCACCATCCTGCTCAGCCCGCACACCGAGGACGCCTTCCACCCGCTGCGCGCGAATCTGCTGCTGCTGGGTTGCGTGCGCAATCCGGACCGCGTCGGCACCACCGTCTCGTCGGTGCGCCGGGTCGACCTCACGGCCGCGGAACAGGACGCGCTGCGCACCCCCACTCTGCCGATCCTGCCGGACGTCTCCTACGGC
Source organism: Nocardia rhamnosiphila NBRC 108938 (assembly GCF_000720425.1). GTDB lineage: Bacteria > Actinomycetota > Actinomycetes > Mycobacteriales > Mycobacteriaceae > Nocardia > Nocardia rhamnosiphila. The sequence goes on from NZ_JOAJ01000004.1 coordinate 233,924, forward strand.
TCCGGTTTCGACCGCGAAACCGCCGTACCGGTGCCCACCCTCTGGTGCGAACCCGGAGACGAAGGCAGGGCCGAGGCCCTCACCATGCGATTCGACCCCGCCTACACCCCGCTCGACGACGCCGGCCCGCACTACCGTGCGGCTTACCAGCGGCTGGAAAACGAACTCGAACGAGTATGTGTACTGGCCTGTCTCGAACCCGGCGAACTGCTCCTGGTCGACAACGATGTCGCAGTTCACGGCCGGGTTCCGTTCACCGCGCGCTACGACGGCACCGACCGCTGGCTCAAACGAGTGAACATCCGGCTACCCGAACGACCCCGCCGCGCAGCCGAATCCGAGGAGAATGGATACGGTCAGCGAATCATCGCGCCCTTCGCGCCGCTACCGGCGCCACGGGTGCGGGCAGAGCGGAACGGTGCAGTAGATGATCGAGGATCCGTTGAGCACACGTGACCGGCCGACCCCCCTGCGTGTCCTGAGCCGCGGCGATCTCGCCGATGTGCCGGTGGCCCCGGCCGAGGTGGTCCGCGCGGTGGAAGAGGCGTATATCGCACTGGCCGCGGGGGATTCCGATAATCCACGCAAGCTCAGCGTGGCCAATCCGGACGGCTGGTCGGTCGCCTACGCGATGCTGGGCCGTGACGGCCGGCGCCGGGTGGTCGCCATGAAGACGTCCTACAAGTTCGACCCCGGGCACGATCGCACCACCAAGCGCTACTACACCACCATCACGCTGTACGACGACACCACCGGCGCGCCCATCGCCATGATGGACTGTGCGCGGGTGGGCGCGCTGCGGACCCCGGCGGTATCGGCGCTGCTGGTGCGGGAGACGGTGCACCGTGACGCCGATACCGTGCTGCTCGTCGGCACCGGCACCCAGGGTCGCAACGCGCTACCGCATCTGCTGGCCGCCAACCCGCAGTTGCGCAAACTGATGCTGTACGGCACCCATCCCGAGGGGATCGAGGCGGTGCACCGGCAGCTCGCCGAGTACGCCCCGCACGCACTGCTGGAGAATGTCGACGACCCCTACGCCGCGGCGCGGACCGCGGATGTGGTGCTGGCGACCGCCGGACCGGGGACCGAGGTGGCCATCGAATCCGAGCACCTCAAACCGGGTTCGGTGGTGGTGCTGGTGGGTTACGGACTGGCTCCCTCCACGCTGCATGCCGCCGACCGGGTGATCGCCACCAGCGCCGAGCAGATGGCGGTGACCGGCACCGATATGGCCGACGACCACGGCGAACTGCGCCGGGTGGACGCGGAGCTGCCGCAGATACTGAGCCGGCGCGCCGTCGCCCGGCAGCGGGCGGACCAGAAGATCTTCGTCTACAACAGCGGTCTGGTGCTCACCGATATCGCGGTGGCCCATGCCCTGGCCGAACAGGCCATCGCCGAGGGTCGTGGCACGGAGGTCTCGCTATGGGATTGACCGGAGCCGATGCCCCCACCGGAGCCGGATCGGGATCATCGGGCCGGTACGCGGGCACCGTGGCGGCACCGGTCCCCGCCCATCGCGATCAGTGGGAGCGGCGTATCCTCGCCGATCCGCAACTCCTGGGCGATATCGCTTTCGCGGTGGGCGGCCCCTTCCATCTGATGTATCCCGCCCGGGTGGTCGACAATATCCGGGGCTTCCAGCGAGCGTTCACCGAGTCCGGGGTCACCGGGGCGGTGTACTACGGCAAGAAGGCCAACAAGGCGGCCTGTGTGGCACGGGCCTGCGCCACCGCCGGGGCCGGTATCGATGTATCCAGTACCGGCGAACTCACCGCCGCACTCGGACAGGGCATCCGCGGCGCGGATCTGCTGGTCACCGGGCCCGAGAAGACCGACGATCTGCACTGGCTGGCCGCCCGGCACGGATGCCTGGTCGCCGTGGACAGTATCGGCGAGCTGAAACGCCTGGCCGCCCTGGACATCCCGGTCCGGATACTGCTGCGGGCGTTGCCCGCGGCCTCGGCAAGCCGGTTCGGTATGTCGGCGGAGGAACTCGATCACGCCGTTTCCGAATCGGCCGATTATCCGTCGATCACTCTGCAGGGGTTCAGTTTCCATCTCTCCGGTTACGACCCGATCCCCCGCGCCGAAATGGCCGGGCAATTGCTCGACCGGTGTCGCGCCGCACGGTCGCTGGGCCATCCGGCCACCACCGTTTCCATCGGGGGCGGGTTCGGTGTCGATTACGTTCCCGCCGCCGATTGGGAGGAGTTCCGGGAACACGTGACCCGCCGCTGGTTCCATTCCGGGAAAGCGTTCGAGTCGTACTATCCGTATTCCTTTCCCGAACCCGGCCCCGCCATGCTCGCCGCGATTCTCGGGCGCGACGATCTCGCCGGCCGCTTGCGGCGCACGGAGACGACCCTGGCGGTCGAACCGGGCCGGGCCCTGTTGGACCGGGCGGGCAGCACGGTCTTCCGGGTGCAGGGCGGCAAGACCCGCCACGAACACGGGCAGCCCTACCGGATCCTGACCGTGGACGGTACGAGCCTGAGCCTTTCCGAACAGTGGTTCGACAGCGAATACCTTCCCGACCCGGTGCTCTGGCCCGACGGCCCCGGGACCACGACCGCCACGGTCGTCGGCGCCGCCACCTGTCTCGAATCGGACATGCTGAGCTGGCGCCGGATCCCGCTGCCCCGCGCGGCCGAGGCCGGCGATCTGCTGATCTACCCGAATACCGCCGGATACCAGATGGATTCCAACGAATCGCCCTTTCACGAATTGCCTCTCCCGCCGAAGGTGGTGCTCTCCGAAGCGCCGGGCGGCCGGTATCGCTGGGCTCTCGATCAATCCCGTCACTGAGACCGTCAGCTCCCGGTCTCTTCGCATTGCCCGTTATCGACGCCCAGGAGATCCGCCATGTCCCTCGTCACCCGTGTCACGGACCTGATCGGCCGAACCCCGCTCTTCGAATTGGCCGCCACCGGGTCCGGCACTCGATTACTCCTCAAGCTGGAACAGTTCAATCCGACCGGCGCCGCCAAGATCCGGATGGCGCGGGAAATGGTTCTCGACGCGGAGCGTCGGGGTCTGCTGCGCGAGGGCGGACATATCATCGAATCCACATCCGGAAATACCGGGCTCGGTCTCGCTGTGGTCGCCGCCGAACGCGGCTATCGTTTCACCGCGGTGGTCGACCATCACGCGAGTAAGGACAAATTACGGGCGATGCGGGCAATGGGCGCGGAGCTGGTTTTCGTCGCCGACGACGGCGACGACAATCTGGCGACCTCGGCGCGTGAGGATTACGCCGCCGCGCTGGCGGCCGGGCAGCCCGACGCGTTCTTCACCGAACAGCACAACAACGACGCCAATGCCGTGGGCTATTACGCGGTGGCCGAAGAATTACTGGCCGAGGTGGACCGGGTCGATATCCTGCTGTCCGCGGTCGGCACCGGCGGTTCCCTGTTCGGTACCGCGACGCGACTGCGGCAGCTGGGGTGTGTCCCGCGGGTGATCGGCGTGGAACCGGTCGGCTCGATCGCTTTCGGCGGACCGGGTGGGCCGTACTGGCAGTCGGGCACCGGCACCCCGCCCGGTGCCACCATCGGTACGGCCGTGGACTACGACCTGCTCGACGAAGGCGTGAAGGTGACCGACCGGGCCGCGTTCGCCACCTGCCGCGCGGTATCGCGGCGGCTGGGCCTGATGCTCGGCGGTTCGGCGGGCGGTTCGGTCCATGCCGCGCTCACCCGGCTCGAGGAGTTCCCGGCCGGGTCCACCGTGGTCACCATCATCTGCGACGGCGGCGAGAAATATCTCGACACCGTCTTCGACGACGACTGGATGGCCGCCCGCGAATTGCTCGATATCGAGACCGAACGCGAAGTCCATGCCATGCTGACGCGCTACGCCCCCGCGAGCCGCGGCAAACATCCGGTGGGGGCGGCCGTTTTGAACGACGCCGCGGCCGGGAATACCCACGCCGTCCGAGTCGGCCGACCGGACGAACACGAACATACGGAGGAATCGGACACTATGGTGCGGGCCCGGTGATCAGCACACCCCTCTCGCGAATTCGTCCCGACGGCCGGCGCCCGGCCGCCCCGGCCGGTCTGGCCGCCCTGGCCGCTCCGATCGCGCTCACCCAGCTGGCGCAGGTCGCCGTATCCACCACCAATATCGCCCTGATGGGCAGCCTCGGTGTGCGCGCGGTCGCCGCCGGTGGTCTGGCGCTGGTGCTGTTCAACCAGATCCGCACCATGTGCGTCGGACTGATCACCGGTAGCGGCAACCAGATCGCCGCCGCAGTGGGCGCCGCCGGCAAACGCGGCGACGATCCCGACCCCGAGATCCGCGATGTGGTGCGGTCGAGTTTTCTGATCGCCACCGTCGCGGGCCTGCTCGGCGGCGCGGTACTCATCGGGCTGGGCTGGTCGCTGCAATGGCTCGGCCAGGACGCCGGAGTGCTGGCCGAGGCCCGGCCGTTGATGGTGGCGCTGGCTCCCGGCCTGCTGCCCTGCCTGTGGTTCCAGGTGCTGCGCCAGTACACCGTGGGGATGCAGCGGCCGCAGGCGCTGCTGGCGGTGACTCTCGGTTCCATCGCGGTCAACCTCGTGCTTGCCCTGGCGCTGATCCACGGCTGGGCCGGATTGCCGGCGCTCGGGTCGACCGGTGTCGGGGTGGCCACCTCGCTGGTCTTCCTGCTCATGTTCGCCGTGTTCTGGACGATGGTGCGCCGCGATCCCGAACTCGGCGCCACCCTGCCGATCCGGCCGTGGCCGGTGCGGATGACGACCGTACGCGGCGAACTGCGGCTGGGCACCCCCATCGCTCTCACCTACGGGTCGGAAGCCGGGATGTTCTCGGTACTCGCGCTGGTCATGGGGGCGCTGGGCCCCGCGGCGCTGGCCGCCCACAATGTCGTGTACCAGGTGATCTACATCGTGTTCCAGATCGCCATCGGTATCTCGCACGGCGCGTCGGTCCTGGTCAGCCACAGTGTCGCCAGGGACGAGACCGCGGACGCCCGGGGCCTGGCCCGGCTGGCGCTCCGGTTCGCCGGGGTGGTCACGCTGGTCACCGGCCTGGCCTATGTGTTCATCCCCGACCTGGTGTTGCGCCCGTTCCTCGATCCCACCGACTCCGCGACCGTGGAACTGGCCCGGTCGCTGCTGCTCATCGGTATCGTGCTGCAGTTCTTCGACGCGGCCCAGAACATCGGCACCGGGCTGCTGCGCGGTCTGCAGGCCACCAACGCGGGTTTCCGGCTGTCGGTGGTCGGCTACTGGATCGTCGGGCTCCCGGCAGCGCTGCTCCTGGCCTACCCCGCCGGGTTGGGCGCGGCCGGGGTCTGGTGGGGACTGACCGCGGGCCTGGCCGCCACCGCCGCACTCATGGTGCGCAAGTACTTCCGCCTGCTGGACGAGCACGACGTACTCCTGGCTCCCCGCCGACGGGAGCCAGTAAGTTAGGATTGCCTCTCCAAAGTTTGAGCGGAAGGAGCACGCGGTGCGTATCGTCGTCCTGTTCGGTTCGGAGATGGGCACGGCGGAGACGGTGGCCGAGGGTATCGCCGAGGAACTGACCGAACACGAGGTCGCCGTCTTCGATATGAGCGAGTTCGATATCACCGGACTCGACCCGGAGATATTCCACGTCATCGTGTGTTCCACCTATGGCGAGGGCGATCTGCCCACCGGGGCGGAACCGTTCTTCGAGGCCCTCGACGCGCATCGACCCGATCTGACCGGGCTGCGCTTCGCGGTCTTCGGGCTCGGCGATTCGGTCTACGACCACACCTTCAACCGGGGCGGGGAGATCGCCGCCGAGAAGCTCACCAAGCTCGGCGGTGCGCAGATCGGCGAGCACGCCCGCCACGACGCGTCCGGCGAGACCAAGGCCGCCGTGCTGGGTCGTGCATGGGTCCGGACCCTCCCCTTGGAGACCGCGACCCTCGCCCCCGCGTGACCCGCCGATCCCGGAAACCCGTGGGCCCCCGACGACACCCCGCCGCCGACCGCCGGGATCTCCGAAGGGCCTTCTCCACCTCCCCTTCTGAGGGTCGCCTTGCCCGAGCCGCCCGGTTTCCGGTCGGCACCACGGTGTTTCAGCGCAGGTCGGGGGCCGGTACTTCCTCCGCGCGTGTCGGCGCCGACCTCTAGACTGGTGCATGGTACGGCACACCCCCGCCGCACCACGTCGATCCAGGAGGGGACGATATGGCAGCCGCAATCAGTCCTGCGGAGAATCCCGCAACAGACCATCCCGAGCTGGAAGCGCTGCCGGAATGGCCGCAGGAGACCATCGCGGTTCTGGTCACCACCGATCCCGCGCCGCATGCCATCCCGGTGTCGTGGCCGGTACGTGCCGGCGACCGGCGAATCCTGCTGAGTCTCAAATTCGATCGCGGCTCACTGGCCCGGCTGCGGGAGCGGCCGCAGGTGGCGCTGCTCATCCTGGGTGGCGGGAACGTGGCGCTGTGCGCCCGGGGCGCGGCCAAGGTCATCGCCGAGGAGATGCCCGGCGCCGACGACTATGTGGCGGTACGCCTCGATGTGGATGTGATCGACGATCACCGGCAGTCGGCTTTCGCGGTCGCGCAGGGGATCCAGCGCACAGTACTCGACGACAGCGAACTGCGCGCCCTGGAACACCGGGTGTCGACGCTGAAGTCCTGGGCGGAGAACGAAGAGAAGATCTGAGCCGGACCGACCGGCTCACCACCCCGGGTGTTTCCGGCACTTCGCTCGGTGCGGTGCTGTACGACACCCGATCGCCGGATCACTCCGGCGCCGCAACATCCCTCGCGCTCGGGGCGCTCCCCATCGGATGACCCCCGGCGCGGTCGTCGTCGGGCGCGACGGCGCCGATGGTTCCGGGCGCACGGCGCCGTGATCATCGGGCGCCCAGGCGCCGCGGGAAGGAGAACATGAGCGTCAACCTGGCCAAGGGCGGCAATGTCTCGCTGTCCAAACAGGCCCCCAACCTGACCAAGATCGCCGTCGGACTCGGCTGGGATGTGCGCACCACCGTGGGCACCGACTACGACCTGGATGCCAGCGCCCTGGCCACCGGGCCGAATCTGAAGGTCCTCTCCGACGAGCATTTCATCTTCTACAACAACCTCCGGTCCCCGGAGGGCTCCATCGAGCACACCGGAGACAATCTCACCGGTGAGGGCGACGGTGACGACGAGGTGATCAATGTCGATCTGGCCAATACGCCGGAGACGATCACCAATATCTTCTTCCCGGTCTCCATCCACGATGCCGATCAGCGCGGCCAGTCCTTCGGCCAGATCCGCAACGCCTATATCCGGGTGGTCGATCTGAACACCGGCGCCGAACTCGCCCGCTACGACCTCTCCGAGGACGCCTCCTCCGAAACCGCCATGGTGTTCGGCGAACTCTATCGCCGGCAGGGCGAATGGAAGTTCCGCGCGATCGGTCAGGGCTACGCCTCGGGTCTGGCCGGTATAGCGCGCGACTACGGAGTAAACGTCTAACTCTCGAGCAGCGCAGGCCCCCGGACTCCACAGTCCATTCAGACCTGTTCTGTTGCACCGCGTTATGCGTGGATACGTTCGCAGCGGAGCCTGAGCCGAGGGGCGATGGCGTCGAAGCCGGACCATTGCGACCTCAGCGCGCGAATCTGCGTTTGCCCACCCGGTGCCGGTCGGCGGTTGATCACCGCCCCCGCGAGCCGGATGACGATCGTGACTTCGCCTGCTCAGCCGAGATCGGCGCAGAGTTGAGAGACCAATGCGTTACGAGCCCACTCCTCCCACCTGTGCGGTGACCACTCGCGGTCGCGGACAAAAATCAGGTAGAGCTGCGGGCTGAGCAAGCCGAACAGCACGTCCGCCGCTGTCTCGACCGAGAGGCCGGGGCGAACGTCAGGCTTGCCGACCAGGGCTTCTGCCGCTGCGTACTGCACGGTGTAACGCGGGTCGGGGCCGTCCGGCCATTGCGCGGCGATCTCGGGGTCGGTGGCTGCGGCAGCCGCGATCATCGGCATGATCGGGGCGACCCGGCCCAGGATCTCGCAGGTGCCGCGGACGTGCGCGCGCAGTTGCCTGGCTGCGGTGGGCTCGGCGCACGCGGTGCGAAACCACGCACGGTCCATGGTGGCGACCGGCTCGGTGTCCCCGGCGATGGACGTGTCGACGACGTCCTTGAACAGCGTGCGCTTGTTGTGGAAGACGAAATAGACCGTCTGGACGGCCACACCCGCCCGATCCGCGACTTCCTGCAGGCTTGTCGCCCCGTAGCCCTGGGTGAGGAACAGCTCGCGAGCCGCCTCGACGATTTTTTGGTGGGTGCGGCGCGAGCGCTCGCCCCGCTTGTCCGGCCGCTTGACTCTGTCCATTCTGCGAGTGTATCTCTAGATACTGAAACTAGAGTATGACTCTAATTTGTTGGAGGAAGCGATGAACCGTCCCCACACCACCCAGCAACCCGAGCCGGACTCGACCACAACCCAGCAAGACCGGGAAGAGGAGTCCGTCTACCGCGCATTGGAGGGTTACTACCGCGCCGGCAAGGCGCCGTGGGACACCGGAGTGACGCCGCCAGAGCTGGTCGACCTGATAGAGGGGCCGGGGACACTGCCGCCCGGCCGCGCCCTCGAACTCGGCTGCGGTACCGGAACCAATGCCACCTACCTCGCACGGCACGGCTGGGAGGTGACGGCGGTCGACCTGATCGACAGCGCCGTCGGTCAGGCCAGAGAGAAGGCCGAGGCAGCAGGAGTGGCGGTACGCCTCCTGCATGGTGACGCATCCCGCCTCGACGAGTTGGATGTGCCCGGCCCGTTCGATCTGTTCTTCGACCTGAGTTGCTACTGCGGGATCCCACTGCACCGCCGTGATGCCTACGCCGCCGGGCTCACCCACCGCGCCGCCCCCGGCGCGCGATTGCTGATGTTCGGGTACGGCCCCGAGCCGCTCGGCAATCCGGTCCCCGAGGTCACATCGTGGGCGGCGGGTGTCACAGCCGACGAACTCCGCACCAGGTTCCCCGGCTGGGAACTACTCGACGTCACACCGGGCACCAACTCGGTGCCCACCTTCTGGTTCACTCTGCACCGCAACGCCCGGCTGTAACATCCGGGGCGGATGGTCAGCCGGGTAGCCGACGACGGGGCGGTCGCACGCTCAGGCGGGTGCCGTCACCGATATCGGCCGGGTCTCGATGCCGCGGGCCAGCCAGAAGTACACGGGGGGCAGGACCAGTTCGAGGACGGTCAGCCCGATGACGAACCCGTGCGGCCAGCCGTGTGCGGCCACCGAGAAGAAACGGGCGAGGCCGCCCACGAACATGATTCCGGCCAGCCACCGGACGGCGCTCCGGTCGAGCGGCGACCGGCGTACCGCCTGAATCCAGGCCAGTCCGTAACCCGCGAAAATCGCGCCGAAGAAGCGGCTCTGGTTGTCGTCGGTAGCCGTGAGGGCCCCCGTATCCGGGACGGCCTCCGGGCCGATGACGATATGCGCGATCCCGATCAGGACGCAGACGACGCCCATGGTCCAGCACAGCCACCGCAATGTCTTTTCCATCTGAGCACTCCCCATCGAATTCCCTGCACGGCGCGAGTTTTCGCGCGACTCCGAGTTAGTAGACGTGTGTCTAATAAGACCATACGACCGGCAGTAGACACACGTCAACTAACCTGGGCGAAATGAGCACCCGCCGCCGACTCGCCCCGGAGGAACGTCGAGAGCTACTCCTGGACGCCGGAGAGCGCCTCTTCGCCGAACGGGCCTACGACGATGTTCTGATGGAGGACGTGGCCGCCGCCGCCGGGGTTTCGCGAGCGCTGCTGTACCGCCACTTTCCCAACAAGCGCGAACTCTTCGCAGAGATCTACCGCCGCGCGACGACACAGCTGCTCGCGGACACTGTCCTCGACTCGCAACGGCCGCTCACCGATCAACTGGCCGCCGCCCTGGATATCCATTTCGACTATTTCGAGTCCAACGCGCATTCGGTGATCGCCGCCAACCGGCAGCTCGCGGGCGATCCCACCGTCCAGGCGATCATCTGGGGCGAACTCGGCGAACTCCGTCACCGCATGGTCGATGTCACCGGTCTCACCGGCCGCGACCGCGAACTGGCGTCCTCGGTGCTCATGAGCTGGCTGACCTTCGTGCGGGTGCTCACGGTCGACTGGCTGGAGCAGCGCTCCTGCACCCGCGACCGGCTCCGTGACATCTGCATGGGCGCACTCGCCGGGGCCTTGGGCCCGATCCTCGCGCCGGAAGAATCCTGAGCGCTTCGCCCGAGTCGGCGGATTTCGGTTCGTGGGGACCGCCGATCCCGTTGTCGGGCAGGCGGACGGCCCCGATCAACGACCTCGCCGGGCACCGGCCGGCCAGTGCTCGAGCCAGTCGTCGGCAGACAACGGAAGGCGGGCGCCCCGGCGGATTTCGGCGGCGTCCTCGGCCTGCCGAATCGCGGTAGCGAAGGCGAGGGCGGCCTTGCGCAAGCGCTCTTCGGCGCTCTCCGGACCGCCCAGGTGGACGGTACGCAGATCGTCCGGGATCAGTTCCTCCGGGAGACCGGCCCGCACGCTGCGGGAACAGATCTTCTCCGCCAACGCCAGCGCCGGTTGCGCCGAGGCGATACCGTCCAGGCAGGAACGCCGCGTCTTCTCCGCGGATTTCTTTTCCTCCCAGGCCTTCTCCTGCGCCGCCACTTTCTCCTCGACCGTGACCGCCGCACCGAAACCGTATTCGTCGGGGCCCGCGGCCAGATGCGGGCTGCGGTTCACCAGTTTGGCGACCAGCGCGGCGGCCACGTCGTCGATGGTGAATTCGCCCGCCGCCTCGGCTATCCGCGAATGGAAGAGCACCTGCAGCAACAGATCCCCCAGTTCCTCACGGATCGTCGCGGCGTCCTCCTGCTGGATCGCGTCGAGCAGTTCGTAGGTCTCCTCCAGCAGATACGGCCGCAGGGAATCGTGGGTCTGCGTGACCTCCCAGCCGCCGAACCGCCACAGCCGGTCCATCACCTCGACCGCTTCGGCCAATCCGGCGGCCACGGCAGCGGTTTCCGATTCGAGCACACCCGGCTCGGGCCGGTCGGCGCGCGCATCGCTCATCGCGCCGGACTCACCTCGGTCGCGACCGTGAGATCGACCGCTCCGGCGGCCTTGCCGTCGAGGGCGAGCAACAGATCGGCGAGATACTGCAGCAGCGCGACATCACGCAGCCGGTCGGCGCCGACGCTGTCCTGCACCCGTGGCAGCGGCAGCTGCACCACCGAACTGGCCGCGCGGTAGTTCGCGCTCGGGTAGATCCGCTTGAGCCGCATCTGTTTCGAATCGGGTAGCGACAGCGGCGACACCTTCACCGTGGTCCCGGTGACCGCGATCTCGGTGACCCCGTACTCCCGCGCCAGCAGCCGCAGTTTCGCCACCGAGACGAGCCGGCCCACCTCCACCGGCAGCGGACCGTAGCGGTCGGTGAGTTCCTCGACCACCGCGGCCAGCGCCGGATCGTCGTGGGCGGCGGCGAGTTTGCGGTAGGCCTCCAGCCGGAGCCGGTCGCTGGCGATGTAGTCGGGCGGGATGTGCGCGTCCACCGGGAGATCGATACGGACCTCTTTGGTCTCCTCGGTGGTGATCGGTTTGCCGTCCGCGGCCGCGCGGTAGGCCTCCACCGCCTCGCCGACGAGACGCACATAGAGGTCGAACCCGACGCCGGCCACGTGGCCGGACTGTTCGGCGCCCAACACGTTACCCGCGCCGCGGATCTCGAGGTCCTTCATCGCCACCGCCATCCCCGCGCCGAGATCGGAGTTCTGCGCGATGGTGGCGAGCCGGTCGTAGGCGGTTTCGGTGAGCGGTTTCTCCCCCGGATACAGAAAATAGGCGTACCCGCGTTCGCGGCTGCGCCCCACCCGCCCGCGCAACTGGTGCAGCTGGGAGAGGCCGAGCGCATCGGCCCGTTCCACGATCAGCGTATTGGCGTTGGAGATGTCCAGGCCGGTCTCGATGATCGTGGTGCACACCAGGACATCGAATTCGCGCTGCCAGAAACCCTGCACGGTGCGTTCGAGGGTGTCCTCGTTCATCTGCCCGTGCGCCACCACGACCCGGGCCTCCGGGACCAGATCCCGGATCCGCTTGGCCGCCTTGTCGATCGAGGAGACCCGGTTGTGCACATAGAACACCTGGCCGTCGCGCAGCAGCTCACGCCGGATCGCGGCGGTGACCTGCTTGTCGTTGTAGCCGCCGACATAGGTGAGCACCGGATGCCGTTCCTCGGGCGGGGTCAGGATGGTCGACATCTCCCGGATACCGGCCAGGCTCATCTCCAGCGTGCGCGGGATCGGCGTCGCCGACATGGTCAGCACGTCCACATGGGTGCGCAGCGCCTTGATGTGCTCCTTGTGCTCCACCCCGAAACGCTGCTCCTCGTCCACGATCACCAGGCCGAGATTCTTCCAGCGCACACCGGTCTGCAGCAGCCGGTGGGTGCCGACCACGATATCGACCTCCCCCTCGGCCATCCCCGCCAGCACCTCCCGCGATTCCGCCGGATCGGTGAACCGGGACAGACCCTTCACGGTCACCGGGAAACCGGCGAGCCGCTCGGAGAAGGTCTGCAGATGCTGCTGGGCCAGCAGGGTGGTCGGCACCAGGACCACCACCTGCTTCCCGTCCTGCACGGCCTTGAACGCGGCGCGCACCGCGATCTCGGTCTTGCCGTAGCCGACATCGCCGCAGACCACCCGGTCCATCGGTACGGCCTTCTCCATATCCGCCTTCACATCGGAGATGGCGGTGAGCTGATCGACGGTCTCGGTGAAGGCGAACGCGTCCTCCATCTCCCGCTGCCACGGGGTGTCCGGGCCGAAGGCGTGGCCGGGCGCCGCCTGCCGGGCGGCATAGAGCTGTACCAGTTCACCGGCGATCTCCCGGACCGCCTTACGCGCCCTGCGCTTGGTGTTCGCCCAGTCCGCGCCGCCCAGCTTGGACAGGCTCGGCATCTCCCCGCCCACATACCGGGACAGCTGGTCCAGCGATTCCATCGGCACGTACAACCGGTCGCCGGGCTGCCCGCGTTTCCCGGGGGCGTATTCGATCACCAGATATTCGCGCCGCGCACCGCCGACCGTGCGCTCGATCATCTCCACGAACCGGCCGATGCCGTGCTGGTCGTGCACGACCATATCCCCGGCGTTCAATGCCAGTGGATCGACCTGGTTGCGGCGTTTGGCCGGCAGCCGCTTCCCGTCGGCCGGCGCGGTGACCCGGTTACCCGTGAGATCGGATTCCGCGACCACCACCAGGCCGGCGTCCCCGAAGATCACCCCGTCGTGCAGCGACCCGCACAGCACCCCGACCACCCCGGGCGCCGGTTCCGCACCGGCCTCCAGTTGCGCGGCGGGAACCTCGGCTTCACCGAGACGCTCCAAGGTGCGCTGGGCGGTACCGTGCCCGGCCAGCACCACCACCGCGCGACCGCCGGTCGTCACATGCGCGCGCAGCGACGCGAAAATGGTCGCCACCAGTTCGTCGGACCCCCGCGCGGTGGGGCCGGACTGCACCGGCAACTCCACCTCCGCGGGATCCCCGGACGCCAGCGGGCTCAACGTCCACCAGGGCAGTTCCCGCGCCTCGGCGCTCGCCTGGATATCGGACAGCGGGCGATAGGCCGACGCCGCCAGATCCAGCCCGTGCGCACCCAGCGGCGCGTCACCCCCGAAGGAGGCGGCGGTCCACGACGCCTCCAGGAACTCCTCACCGGTGCGCATGAGATCGGCCGCCCGGGTGCGCACCTTCTCCGGATCGCACACCAGCAGATGGGTGCGATCGGGCAATTGCTCGGTCAGCAGGCGCAGCTCACCGGGCTGCAGCACCGGCAGCAGCGCCTCCATACCCTCGACCGGAATACCCTCGGCCAGCTTCGCCAGCATCTCCACCAGCGCGGCATCCGCCGGGTTCGCCGCCGCCACCTCCGCGGCCCGCTCGCGCACCGCCGCGGTGAGCAACAGTTCCCGGCAGGGCGGCGCGACCACGGTCTCCAGCGAGGTCTCCCCGAGCGAACGCTGATCGGCCACCGAGAACGGCCGCAACTCGGTGATCTCATCGCCCCAGAACTCCACCCGGACCGGATGATCCGCGGTCGGCGGGAACAGATCCAGAATGCCGCCGCGCACCGCGAACTCGCCGCGTTTACCCACCATATCCACGCGCGTGTACGCGAATTCGACCAGCCGCGCGACCAATTCGTCGAAATCGGCTTCCCCGCCGATCCGCAGCACAATCGGTTCGATATCGCCCAGACCGCTCGCCATCGGCTGCATCAGCGAGCGCACCGTGGTCACCACGACCCGCAACGGTTCCGGGAACACCGGATCGTCCGGATGCGCCAGCCGCCGCAACACCTCGAGCCGGCGCCCGACCGTATCGGCGCCCGGCGACAACCGCTCGTGCGGCAAGGTCTCCCAGGAGGGGAACTGCGCGACCGCCGATCCCAGCATCTCGCCCAGTTCCAGCGTCAGATCATCGGCCTCCCGGCCGGTCGCGGTCACCACCACCACCGGCTGCTCGACGGCCATGGTCGCCGCGACGAACGACCGCGCCGCCGCCGGCGCCACCAGTTCCACCGGCGATCGCCCGAGCATCCCGGAAACGGTCCGCAACGCGGTATCGGCACCGGCCGCGGCGGCCAGTCCCGCCAGTGGTGGACGTGGGGCAGACATGTTCTCTCCTGAACGCCGAACGAAAGAATTCCACCGGGCCAGCCGAGTGTATCGACGAGCGTCCAGCGGATTATCAGCGGTCCGGGAGGACAGCTCCGCCGATCTGCCGAGGTCAGACAATCAGCAGCCATGAACGGCGGGAGCGGATGTGCGTATCGGTCTGCTCACGGAAAACGAGGCGGGCCGATACGCGAAGGCGAGCACCGCGGATCGGCGGTGGGCGGCGCCGGGATTACGGCACGTAGCGCCGCAACCGCCGGGCGGCGAACTCGCGGAAGTACGACACCTTGTCGTCGGGGACGATGGAGGGGAGCAGGAAATACCAGGCCCGTTCCATGCGCGACGCCATCTGGTCCACCGATTCCGTGCCGACGGCCACGATGTGGATTCCGGTGGTGAGCCCGTACAGCAGCAGGCCGACGGTCTCCGGATCGAGGTCGGGGAGCAGGTCGCCCTGGGTGATCGCCCGTTCGGCGAGGAGGCGATAGGTCTCGCCCCAGGTCTTGGCGATATTGTCGCCGTTGGCGCCGCGGTAGTCGCCGATCTGGTGGGTCAGTTTGAGCATGGCGCCGACCATCGGGTCGTTCATCGACAGGTCGGCCACCACGTAGGTGATGCCGATGGCGGCTTCGAGGGCGGGGACCCGGGAATCGAAGAATCCTTTGCAGGACGCGATGAGGCGTTCGTTGCCCTGGTCGACCACAGCGCGGGCCAGTTCCTCTTTGGACCCGAAGTGAAAGTACAAGGCGCCCTTGGTCACGTTGGACTGCGCGATGATCTCGCTGAGGCTCGCATTGGCGTAGCCCAAGCGCAGAAAGACATCGGCAGCGCCCGCGAGAACGGAATCGCGAGTGATCTCCGCGCGCGCTTGCCTAGCCATCAGCTCCGCCTGTCATCCCAATAACCAGCCATCCTGAAGTAGACCGACATTGTCGAAGTAGACCGACTTACCGCCCGAACAGCACCCAAAGGATGGGTGAACCGTACCATCCGTGTTCGCTACGTCTCTCGATTCATCGACCCGCCCGAGTTCGCCGGTAGTTCATCGGTGGTTGCCCGAACTGTGCTGCCCGCCCGGCGAGTTCGCCGGAGGCTGCCCGGGCAGGGCGGGCCATTCCGAGCTGAGCTGGGGGTCGGCCTCCAGATGGCTCAGGCCGTTCCAGCACAGATTGACCAGATGGGCCGCGACGACTTCTTTGGATGGGCTGCGCACATCCAGCCACCAGGTGGCGGTGGTGGCCACCATCCCGACCAGCGCCTGGGCGTACAGGCCGGCCAGGCTGATATCGAAACCGCGGCGTTCGAAATCACCGCCGAGCAGATGCGCCACCTGATTGACCGCCTCGTTGAGCAGACTCGAGTAGCGGCCGTCGGTGGAGGACACCGGCTGATCACGGACCAGGATGCGGAACCCGTCGGTGCGTTGCTCGATATAGGTGAGCAGGGCCAGCGCCACCTGTTCGAGCCGCACCCGCGACCTGTTGTTGGTGAGCGAAGAGGTGATCATGTCCAGCAGCATCGACATCTCCCGGTCGACCACGACCGCGTAGAGCCCCTCTTTACCGCCGAAATGCTCGTAGACGACCGGTTTGGACACCAGGGCGCGTTGCGCGATCTCCTCGATGGATGTGGCGTCGTAGCCGCGTTCGGCGAACAGGGCGCGACCGATCTCGATCAACTGCTGGCGCCGCTGGGTACCCGTCATCCGCTGCCGGCCCACCGGAACCTGCTCGGCGGCCTCTCCGGCGGCCCGCAACTCCTCGGTTGTTCTCGGTTCTCCCGACGCCACGTTCCCGCCTCCCTGGTTATCGGGGCCGCGGGTGCCGGAGCCGGACCTGCGACCAGAACCATCGAGATCAACTGTCCCAGACCCGTGGCGGCCGGAGACACCCGGGCGGTACCGGGGCCGCTGGCGTGTCGCCACCACCACGGTTCGACGTATCCCGGGGTGGCATGCGAGTATCGTTCCCGTGCCGGGGCACAGCGGCGGGTTTCGGGTACCTGCCGGTGTGACAGTCCGCCGTAGTGTAATGGCAGCACCTCTGATTTTGGTTCAGATAGTTCAGGTTCGAGTCCTGGCGGCGGAGCAGCTCGCGTGCACGATGACCATCGTCGGCCCGAGGGAGATTCATGCAGGAGCAGACCGCCGTCATCGTGCTAGCCGCAGGTGCCGGTACGAGAATGCGGTCGAAGACACCCAAGGTGCTGCACCCGCTCGCCGGGCGCAGCATGCTGGCGCACGCGCTGTACGCGGCCCATGCCATCGACCCGCGCCATCTGGTGACGGTGGTGGGCCACGACCGGGAGCAGGTCGGGGCGGCCGCGGCCGCGGTGGCCGGCGAACTCGACCGGGAGATCGTGCCGGTGGTGCAGGAGCAGCAGCTGGGCACCGGGCACGCCGTGCAGGTGGGGCTCACCGGACTGCCCGCCGATTTCTCCGGTGACGTCATCGTCACGTCCGGGGATGTCCCGCTGCTGGACGGGCACACCCTCGCCGCCCTGCTCGACGAGCATCGCAGCTATGCCGAGCGCCCCGCTGTCACGGTCCTCACCTTCGTACCCGACGATCCCAACGGCTACGGCCGGATCGTGCGTGACGCCGACGGTGAGGTCGCCGAAATCGTCGAGCACGCCGACGCGACTCCGGAGCAGGCCGCGATCCGCGAGGTCAATTCCGGCGTGTACGCCTTCGACGCCGGGGTGCTGCGCACCATGCTGGGCCGGCTGTCCACCGCCAATGCCCAGCACGAGCTGTATCTGACCGATGTCCTGAGACTCGCCCGCGAGGCCGGCTACCCAGTGCAGGGCGCCCGCCTGGTCGATTCGGCCAAGGTCACCGGCGTGAACGACCGCGTGCAGCTGGCCGCCGCGGCCCAGACGCTCAACCGCTACATTCTGGAACGCCATATGCGCGCCGGCGTGACCATCATGGACCCCGCCACCACCTGGATCGATACCGATGTCCGGATCGGCCGCGACACCGTGGTGCGCCCGGGGGTGCAGCTGCTGGGCACCACGGTGATCGGCGAGGATGCCGAGATCGGCCCGGACTCCACCCTCACCAATACAGCCGTCGGCGACGGCGCCCGGGTGATCCGCACCCACGGCGAGGCCGCGACGATCGCCGCGGGGGCGACGGTCGGACCGTTCAGCTATCTGCGGCCGGGCACGGTGCTGGGCGAGTCCGGCAAGATCGGCGCCTTCGTGGAGACCAAGAACGTCGAGATCGGCCGGCACACCAAGGTCCCGCATCTGACCTATATCGGCGACGCCACCATCGGCGAGCACAGCAACATCGGAGCATCCAGTGTGTTCGTGAACTACGACGGGGTGCGCAAGCACCGCACCGTCGTGGGCTCACACGTGCGTACCGGCAGCGATACGATGTTCATCGCCCCGGTGACCGTGGGTGACGGCGCCTATACCGGGGCAGGTACTGTACTGCGGGAAGACGTTCCACCGGGCGCGTTGGCAGTGTCCGGCGGGGCGCAGCGCAATATCGAGAACTGGGTGCAGCGGAAACGACCGGGAACCGCTGCAGCAGATGCGGCGGCGAAAGCTCTCGCGGCCGAAGAGACACCAGGTCGGGCAACAAAGCTTAAGGATGGCAACCAGCAGTGACCGCGTCATGGATCGACAACCAGAAGAACCTGATGCTCTTCGCCGGACGGTCGCACCCCGAACTAGCCGAGCAGGTCGCCAAGGAACTCGACGTTCACGTCACCCCGCAGACCGCGCGTGATTTCGCGAACGGGGAGATCTTCGTCCGGTTCGAGGAGTCGGTTCGCGGTTCCGACGCCTTCGTCCTGCAGAGCTTTCCGGCGCCGCTGAACCAGTGGCTGATGGAACAGCTGATCATGATCGACGCGCTCAAGCGCGGTTCGGCCAAGCGGATCACCGCCATCCTGCCGTTCTACCCCTACGCCCGCCAGGACAAGAAGCACCGCGGCCGCGAGCCCATCTCGGCCCGCCTGGTCGCCGATCTGCTCAAGACCGCGGGCGCCGACCGGATCGTCACCGTCGACCTGCACACCGACCAGATCCAGGGCTTCTTCGACGGCCCGGTCGACCATATGCACGCCCAGCTGCAGCTCGCCGAGTACGTGCGCACCAACTACAGCCTCGACAACATCACCGTGGTCTCCCCCGATTCCGGCCGCGTCCGGGTGGCGGAGAAGTGGGCGGATTCGCTGGACGGCGCGCCGCTGGCGTTCATCCACAAGACCCGTGATCCGCTGGTGCCGAACCAGGTGAAGTCCAACCGGGTGGTCGGCTCCGTCGAGGGCCGCACCTGCATCCTTATCGACGATATGATCGACACCGGCGGCACCATCGCCGGCGCGGTGAACGTACTGCGTGAGGCCGGTGCCGGCGATGTGGTCATCGCCGCGACGCACGGCGTGCTGAGCGCCCCGGCCGCCGAGCGGCTCGCATCCTGCGGCGCCCGGGAGGTCGTGGTGACCAACACCCTGCCGATCACCGAGGACAAGAAGTTCCCGCAGCTCACCGTGCTGTCCATCGCGCCGCTGCTGGCCCGCACCATCCGTGAGGTGTTCGAGAACGGTTCGGTGACCGGACTGTTCAACGGCAACGCCTGACCCTTTTCCCGAACGGCCCCGGACCTGCTGGTCCGGGGCCGTTCGGCGTTCGGGGCGGGGAGCCGACACCGCTGGTCACGGTCCCGCCGAGCGGCCCCGCGGCGGCGCATACTGGTTGGTATGGATCGCGAACCACGAGAGCCCGATATGGGTGACGACGACCAGGAGGACGAGGTCCGCGCCTACGAACGCTATATCGAGGACCCGCCCGCGGACCTGCGCATTCGCAATCGGGAGGGCGATGACGACGGCCGTCTCGGCATAGCCGAGGAACTGCGGCAAGAACCGGACCGGCGCGACCGCGCCACGGACGACAACCGGCCGGCCGAGGCCGCCGCCATCCATATCGAGGAAGAACCCGAATAGGGGACGCGCCCCGGCAGCTGACGCTGCGCCCGCACCGCGGTACCGGCCTACGAGCCCTCGACGATACGAACGAGGAGACGTGATGAGCACACCGCAGGACCCGCGCAACTCCGGCGACAGGCCGGAGGACAGGAGCACAGACCGGCCGGAATCCGATTCCGGCGCCACCGGCGGGCCTGCGGCGGACCACCCGCGGGAAACCCCGGACGAGCCGTACGTCACCCCCGGCGCCCCGCAACCTCCCGACGACACGCAGACCCCGGATAACGCTCCGGAGCCCCCGCCGGGTGATACGGGGTCCGGCGCCCCGCAGCCGCCGGAGGCCGGCGAACCGTATGGTGCGCAGGCGGCACGGTCCGACGACCCACCCACCGAGTACCTGCCGAAACTGCTCGGCCGTGGACCCCGGCCCCCGTCCGGATCGGAACAGCCCGCGCCGGGGTCCGGCGAAGGTGCCGGAGCCTATGAGCACGGCCGGTACCCCGGCACCCCGGAGCAGCGGCCGCCCGGCGGTGAAGTGCCCCCGCAGGCGTGGTCGGCCCGGCCCGAAGAGCAGTCCCCCGGGCAGGCCTGGCAGCAGCAGTCACCCGGCGGGTATCCGGGGTCCGGGCAGCCGCAGGGCGGGTCGCCCTATCCGCCGCAGGGTGGGCAGTATCCGCCGCAGGGCGGGTACGGCGGACAGCCGGGTGGTGGATACGGCGGTCCGGGCGGCTGGGGTGCCCAGGAACAGTCCGGCTGGGGTGCCCAGGAACAGTCGGGGTGGGCCGCCGAGGGGCAGACCGGCTGGGGTCCGCAGGAACAGGCGGGCTGGGGTGGCGCTCCCGGATGGTCCGGCGGCGGCGCACCGGGCGGACAGCAGAGCGGCCGGCCGGGCGGGACGCCCGGTGCCGGTGGTTATCCCGCCTACCCCGAACAACAGCAGTACCAGCCCTATGGCGCCGACCGGCAGCCGGAACGCTCGGGCCCGCAGGTGCTGTCCATCATCGGTTTCGTCTGCGCCGCGGTCTCGCTGCTGTTCTGCCCGATCGTGTTCGGTGCCGCCGGCATCGTGCTCGGAGTCATCGGGCATATCCGCGGCGAGCCCCTGGGCAAATGGGCGGCCATCGCGGCCGCGATATGTCTCGTGGTGGGCGTGGTGATCGGGTTGCTGCTCACCGGGACCGAGATCGTGCCCAACGAATCGTTCGGCTGACGAATTCGGCGCGTCCCCGCGGGCCCGTTCCGGTCGCACATGCGCCCACGTACTACGCGGTGCCGCGGGGGCGGATATCGTCTGGCCCATGCCCGAGGAACGAGGCGCCGGTGGATTCGCGGCGGCGACAGGGGCGGCCGCGCCGCCGTGGTGCGGATAGATGTCACAGCGGGAACTGGTCGTACTGGGCACCGCGAGCCAGGTGCCGACGACCCAGCGCAATCACAACGGATACGCACTGCGCTGGGGTGGTGAGGTCGTACTGTTCGATCCCGGCGAGGGCACCCAGCGACAGATGATCCGCGCCGGGATCTCCGCGACCGATCTGACCCGGATCGCGATCACCCACTTCCACGGTGACCACAGTCTGGGTCTGGCCGGGGTGGTGCAGCGGATCAATCTGGATCAGGTCCCGCACCCGATCGACACCTACTTCCCGGCGTCGGGCCGGCGATTCTTCGCCAACCTCTGCGACGCGACCGCCTACCACCGGACGATCGAACTCCGCCAGCGGCCGATCACCGAACCGGGCGCACTACCGGCCCCCGGCGCCCCCTTCGAGATCACCGCCGCCCGGCTCGACCATCCGGTGGAGGCGTTCGGTTACCGGCTCACCGAACCCGATTACCGGACCATCCGGCCGGAGGCGTTGGCCGAGCTCGGCCTGCACGGCCCGATGGTGGGCCGTCTGCAACGCGAGGGCGAAATCGCCTGGCAGGGCCGGACCGTAACCCTCGACGAGGTGAGTACGCTGCGGCGCGGCCAGAGTTTCGCGTTCGTCATGGACACCCGCCTCTGCCCCGGCGCGCGGGAACTCGCCGCGGGAGTGGACATGCTGGTGATCGAAGCGACCTTCGTCGAGGCCGATGCCCGGCTGGCCGCCGAACACGGTCACCTCACCGCCGGGCAGGCTGCCCGGATCGCCGCCGATGCCGGGGCGCGGACCCTGGTCCTGACCCATTTCTCGCAGCGGTATCCCGGCCTCGACCAGCATCTGGCCGAGGCGCGGCGGGAGTTCGGGGGCGAGATAGTGATCGCCGCGGATTTGGACCGTATCCCGTTCCCATCCCGCCGCTGACCCCCTCCAGGGGCGGAGACCGGCCGTCACGGTCCGGCTACCGGCTCGATTCGCGTCCCGTCCCGCAACCCGATCGACATGATGTCGGACGGCTGGTCGAGCTCGATCCGATGCCAGCGGTTACGCGGTACAACGAACGCCGTGCCCGCGCTCAGGCGCACTTCGGTCTCGGCGTCACCGGGGTGGTCCGGACGCAGATAAAGCCGCAGCGCACCGGACAGACAGCACACGGCCTCCTCCGATCCGGGGTGGATCTCCCAGTGGTCGGCGTGGACATCGGCGTCGGTTTCGACGTGGAAGGCGGCCAGCTGCCAGCCGTCCGTACCGTCGCGCATCCGTCGTTCGCCGGTTCGTACCCGGCCCTCGGGGTGGAAGTTCAGGGCGCGCGCGAACAGGTCGATGGCGGTGGTCATGGTCGATTCCTCTCGTCGGTGTTCTTGTGAACAGTTGGTTGTGCGGAAGTACTTGCCGGCGTCTGTGCCCGGGAGTGGATCGGCGCTCCGAGCCATCAGGCCGGTACCTGGTCGCGCGGCTCACCGGGGTGAGTGGTCTCGCCGGCGCTCGGCTTCGTGCGCCGGGGCAGGATCACGGCGGCCACTCCCGCCGCCAGCACGAAGGCCGCGGCGCAGCACGCCAGAGCCAGCGCGTAACCACTGCTGAACGCGGCGGGGTCGGTGGCCGTGCCGGTCCGGCTCGCGGCCACGGTCGCCAGTACCGCGACTCCCACACATCCGCCGAGCTGACGGGAACTGTTGAACACACCCGACGCCGTACCGGCCTCCCGGGCGTCCACTCCCGTCGACGCCGCCACGGCCGCCGGGGCCAGGCACAGTCCGATTCCCAGGCCGGTGACGATCGACGGTCCCAGGACATCGGTGAGGAAGCTGCCGTCCGGGCCGATCGCGGCGAACCAGAGCAACCCGGCCGCGGTGATCAGCCCACCGGCGATCAGGATCGGTCTGGGTGATATGCCCGCCCCGGCTCTGGTAGCGAGCACGATGCCGGCCACGCTCGTCACCGAGAAGGGCAGGAAGGCTGCCCCGGTGGCGCCCGCGCCCATCCCCAAGACCTGCTGCATATAGAGCGAGACCAGGTAGAAGGCCGCGAATTGTCCACCGGCGGCGAGGAAGACGAAGAGGTTCGCACCGCGGACCCAGCGATCGGCGAACAACCCGAGCCGGACCAGCGGTGCGGCCGAATACTTCTCGACCAGGACGAACCCGGCCAGCAACAGCACACCCGCCGCCAGGGTCGCCACGGTGACCGGAGCCGACCAGCCGTAACGGTCGGTGCGGATCACGCCGGTGACCACCAGACCGATTCCGGCGGTGGCCAGTATCGCCCCCGGCAGGTCGAGCCGGTGTCCCGTGGCGCGCCGGCTCTCGGCGCCGATCCCGGCCACGCCGGCGGCCAGCGCCAGGGCCACCAGCGGCACATTGACCAGTAGTACCCAGCGCCAATCGGCGTATTCGGTCAGCAGCCCGCCGACCAGCACACCGCTGGCGCCCCCGGCCGCGTTCACCGCGCTCCAGACGCCGAGCGCGCGAACCCGGGCGGGGCCGGCGGTGAAGGTCGTGGTGAGAATCGCCAGCGCGGCGGGGGCCAGGGCCGCGGCCGCGCAACCCTGGACGGCGCGGGCGGCCACGAGCTGCCACGGAAGCTGTGCCAGCCCACCGGCCAGCGAGGCGATACCGAAGACGACGAGTCCGGCGGTGAGCAGCCGCCGTCGGCCGAACAGGTCGCTCGCGGTACCACCGAGCAGGAGGAACCCGCCGAAGGTGAGCGCATAGATATGCACCACCCAGGCCAGGTCCAGGGGTGCGAAGCCGAGGTCGGCGCGGATGGACGGCAGTGCGACGTTCATCACCGCCATATCCAGCGCGACCATGAACTGGGCCGTCGCCACGGCCACGAGGGCGAGCGACGATCGGCCGGGAAGCTTTTTATACACGTATAAAAAGTAGCTCCACAGCAAGGCCGTGTCCAGCGCACGAGCAAGGATGCGCCAAGATGACCCCATGACCGAGTCCGCGCCGCGCACCGGCAGACCGCCGAAGATCTCCCGCGCCGAAATCGTGGGCGCCGCCGACGCGGTGATCGCCGCCGACGGCCCGGCCGCGCTCACCATGCGCCGGGTGGCCACCGAGCTCGGCTGTACCCCGATGGCCCTCTACCACCACGTCCGTGACAAGGACGAACTGCTGCGACTACTACTCGAGGACTACGCCGACCAGGTGGAATGGCCACCGCTACCAGAGAATCCGCGCGAGCGGGTGATCACCGCCGCGCGCGCGATGCACGATGTGCTCGCCGCCCGCGCCTGGATGGTCGAAATCCTCGCCGCCGACGATCTGCTCGGCATCGCCGCGCTCTGGGCCCCCGAAGCGATCATCGACGGTGCCGTCGCCTGCGGGCTCACCCTCGACGAAGCGGCCCGCACCTACCGGATCATCTGGCACTACACGGCGGGCGAGATCATCATCCGCGCCCGTTCCACCCGCCGCGCCGCCGCCGGCCGCCCCACCTTCCGCGAAAAGGTCTTCGCCGATCTGGACCCGGAAACCCTGCCGCGCCTGGCCGAACTCGGCCCGCGCTGGGTCGGGCTCACGACCGAGGACACCTACCTGCTCGGGCTCCGGGCCCTGATCAGCGGCCTGATCGGGCCGGAGCCGGCCTAGGACGGATCGTTCGCGCCGACGGTTTCACGCACGGACGAGCCGAGGTCGAACTTCTCGCGATTGGCCTGTACCTCGTCCATATGGGCCTCCGCCCACGTTTTGATACCGCGCATGATCCCGTGCAGCGAGAGCCCTAGTTCGGTCAGTTCATAGGTCACGGTGACCGGCACGGTCGGCGTGACCGTGCGGGTGACCAGGCCGTCACGTTCCAGGGTGCGCAGCGTCTGGGTGAGCATCTTCTGGCTGACCCCGGCCAGCCGGCGGGCCAGCTCGGAGTAGCGCAGCGGCTGCGGCTCGCCGGCGCACTCCGTACCCGGATGTGGACCGCCGCTGCCCAGGGCGGACAGCACCAGCGCCACCCATTTGCCGGAGATCCGTTCCAGCAGCTGCCGACTGGGACAGCCCGCGAAGAACGCGTCGTAGTCCACCTTGCGCAGCGCCCGCTGCCGGGCCGCCGTCGTCGTCGCCATGACCGGCTCCTTCCTACCCGGCGGTGCGATACGCACTTTCAGGTGCCTACTTCCCGATGGAGAGTTACCGCTCCATTGTGGAGGCATGGCACAGAAATCACCACAGGAGGTCACCGTGGCCAGTACTTTCCGCAGTGCGATCGTCCGTACCCCGAGCGGACCCGATTCCATCGAGATCATCGATGTACCCGTCACCGAGCCCGGCCCGGGAGAGGTACGGGTCGCGATAGCCGGCGCCACCGTGAACCCGGTCGACCTCGCGCTGACCGCGGGTGTTTTCCACGCCCTCGGCCTGATCACCCGGTCGGAGTACACCGGGATCGGCACGGATTTCGCCGGCACCGTCACCGCGGCCGGGCCCGGTGTCGAGCTGCCGCTCGGCACCCGCGTCGCGGGCCTGATCGGTGGCTTCGACCGCGATTTCGGCACCTATGCCGAGCAGGTGATCGTCCCCGTGAGCGATATCGCCCGCGTACCCGACGAATTGGATCTGGCCACCGCGGCGACCGTCCCACTCAACAGTCTCACCGCGGCCCAGCTGGTGGATCTGCTCGGCGCCGGTGATGGGCGTGACCTGCTGGTCACGGGCGCCGCGGGGGCGGTCGGCGGCTATGTGATCCGGTTCGCGCAGGAGCGCGGCTGGCGGGTCACCGGGCTGGCCCGCGCCACCGACGAAGAGTTCGTGCGCGGTCTCGGCGCCGATTTCACCGCCGTCGCCACACCGGGCCGGGACGCGGTGGCCGATGCCGCCACCCTTCAGGAAGCGGGTGTGCCGCTGGTCCGCGACGGCGGGCTGTTCGTCGGAGTGCGGCCCGGCGCCGAACCGCCGGCCGAACGCGGTATCACCGTCCGTGCCGTCGCGGTACAGCCCGACGGCGAACGCCTCGCCGGGTTCCTCGCCGATACCGCGAGCGGCCGTCTTCCGGCCCGGGTGCATGCGGTCCTACCGCTCGACCGGGCCGCCGACGCCCACCGGGAACTCGCCCGGGGCGGGGTGCGCGGGAAATACGTCCTGCAACCCTGAACCGTTTCGATTCGGGCTCGGCGCGGGACCGGAGAGCGGGGCGGCGCAGGAGGCCCCCGGACCCTTCGGGGACACCGGCGGCACGGCGGGAAGCCGCACCACCGGTGGTCCGATCACGGCCGCCACAGCACATCGGACCCTGCGTCGGGATGTATCCGCTCACCTGAAAGGCGGAATCCATACCCGATGCGATCGTATACCCGAACAAAATCTCCTGCGGCGCAATGTGAAACGCACCAACGAGCCGACGTCCGGCGGTCCGCCCGCCGGGCGCGGCGGCGAAACCGCCCTGTAGTGGCGGAATACGGCCGAGATGTACTGCTCCGGACAGTGCGGCGGGTCGGCGATTACTCGAGTGCGACACGGCCCGGTTCCCCGGCGTCAGGTCGTGAAGGTGGCGAATGCCGACCACAGCACCGGAGAGTCCTCGACCGCGCCGGTCGCGCGCCAGGCGCGCAACCGGTCGCGCTGCCATTCGGCCAGCTCCGCCACCGGATCGTCCGCCTCGTGGGCCGTATCGACCGCGCGCACGACCTCCTGTAGTGGAGTCGCGTCCGCCGCCGCGCCCCAGCGCTGGAAGGCCAGGTCGGTGGGTAGCGGCCAGCGGGTGGCGGTGACGAGTTCGGCGCCACCGGTGATCATGGCCGCGACCAGGCCCAGCGCCTCGGTGAACCGCAGATCGCCGCCGCTTTCACACGCGATGAGCGCGACCCGGCTCGGCACCGGCCACAACTCCTGGCCCGATACGGGGTCGGCGGCCAGCGTATGGGTGCCGAGCAGCAGGTCCTTGGCCGAGAGCGGCCGATGCGTGCGCTGCGGTTCGGCGAAACCGGCTGTCTCGGCGGTGCAGGCCAGATGGAGTTCGGTGTTCTCGCTCTGACCGGATTCCGGCGGCGCCGCGGTGACGTGGCCGACGTAGAGCAGACGGGCGGCCCCGGCGCGCAAGGTGCGGGAGAGCCAGTCGCGGTCGAGATCGGTACGGCGGAAGATCTCGGCGGGCGTGGTGACCTCCGGGCGGAGACGGCCGGAATCGATATGGCCGGCGATCCGCCGGGTCAGCGGTGTCGGATGGGTCATCCGGCCCAGGACCGAACCGAGTTCGGAATCGGCGCGGAAGCCGGGTATCCGCGGGTCGAGTACGGCGACCATCGGCAGTTTCCGGGTTTCGGCCCAGCGGCGCGCGATACGCATGGGCCCGTGCACGACACCGGCGGGTGCGAGCAGCCCGATATCGGCGATATCGATAAGCCGCAGTTCCGGTGCCGGGGCCAGGATCTCCCACGGCACCTGGGCGACCCGGGGCGAGGGCTGCAACCTGATGAGCGGCCGGATCCCCTGCCGATAGAGCGTATGCAACTGTCCGGCCAGGTCATAGGGCAGCAGCGCGCGGGAAAGATCGCGGGCAAGCAGGTATTCGGTATCGGGCGCGGCGAAGGCGGCGGTGGTCAGGGTGCGTTCCAGACCGCCGGGCACGATCGGATCCGGGAGCGCGGCCGCCAGCTCCCGGACCACCGCGTCGATATCGGCGCCGGGTAGCGCTGCCACACCGGGTGCGGCGGCGTCTCCGATCCAGCGCCAGGACATGTACACATCGCCGGCGTCGGCCATCCGCACCACCACGGTGGGCTGATCGTTCAGCACAACTCCCCCGTACTCCGATCGCCGCTCATACCGCGATCACCCGATCCTCCCGGACGCGCTGCCCGTACCGCTGTTCGGCGGCCGCGATGTAGTCCCCGAGCGCGATACGCGCCTCGGGCCCCACTGCGAGCCGCGCGGGCGGCGCCACCGGTAGACCGGCCGCCGCCGCGACCCGGGCCAGGGCGGCGCCCAGATGCAGTGGGCCGGTGCCGGGTTCGCCGCCGGCCGGCGGCACGGGACTGTCCAGCGGGAACTGCGGGCGTTCGGTGCGCGCACCAGGGGTCGGGTCCAGTGTCGTACCTGCGCACTGTGTTTCGATGAGGTCGGCGAGCAACTGTCCGTCGCCGCAGAGGTAGGCGAATCGGAAGGCCAGCCGGACGGCGGGGTCGGCGACCTCGCGGTTCCACTGATCGCGCTGGCTACCGCCCGGCAGCGTGTACCGCACCGCATCGATGGCGATCGCGGCGGGAACCGCCAGGGCGCGACCCAGCGCCAGGAGTTCGGCGGGCGGTGATTCCATATCGTCGACCACCATCTGCACCAGTACCGCGTGCCAGTAGTCGAGTTGCGCGCACTGCAGGCCGAGCCCGCGTTCGGCGTAGACGGTGAACGCGGAGTCGAGCAGCCCCTGTCCTTCCCCGACCAGCCCACGCGCATAGGCCACCGTGGCGAGCCGGCACTGCACGGCGGCGGCGTCGAGTACCGCCCCGGAGTCCCGGAAGCAGTCGAGGCCGCGCCGATACCATTCGTCGGCCCGATCGACCTCCCCGCGGCATTCGGCCAGGAAACCGCGGATCTTCCAGCCGACTCCCGCCCGATACCCGAGTCCGGCCCGCTCGTAGTAGTCCTGACTGGCCACCACCAGTTCCTCCGCCTCGTCGAGCCGGTCGAGCCGGCTGAAGAGCTGGGCCAGATTCTGCTGGGTATCGGCGACGGCATTGCGGTCCCCCGCCGCGGTGAACGCCGCCAGCGCCTGCTGCGCGAAATCCACACCGAGCTCCCGGCGACCGGTTTCGAAATACGCCCCGGCCAGGTTCATCAACGGGTGTCCGGCCAGGTGGGGTGCGAAACGCAAAGCCGCGTCGAGGGATTCGGTGGCCGTTTCGATGACCCGTATCCACTGACTGCGATGGACCGCGACGGCACTCAGCGAGAGCAGGCACGACACCCGCAGCACACCCAGATCCGGAGCGTCGGCGAGCAGATCCCGCGCCTGCTCCAGCACCTCTCGGGCTTCGTCGAGCATGCCGAGATGCTGTAGGGCCTGCGAATAGTTGATCAGGGTGGAGGCCCGCTTCTCGCGGGCGTCCGCCGGAATTCGCTCCAGCGCCGCGCGGTACCGGACCGCGGCGCCGTGGTGGTCACCGAGTTCGTCGTACATACTCGCGACATTGATCAGCGCGCTGGTGCGCACACCGTCGGTGCTGGTGTCCGCCGCGTGCTCGAATATCCGCAGCGCCTCGGCGATATCGCCGCGCTGATAGGCGGCCGCGCCCTCGTACAACAGTTCCAGTCCGGGCGGTTCTTCCGCGCTCATCTCAGAAATCCGAATCTGTTTCGGCGGCCATGATCTCGGCCCGCAGAGGTGTGATGTCGGCGAGTCCCTCGGCCGGTTGCCCGGCACCGGGCGCCGGACCGGGTCCGGATACCGCGCGGCGCAGCCGGACATGCGCGAGTTCCCTGATGCGCTCGCGCTGCCGCGCATCCGCTGCCGGGGCCGCGGGGTCGCGCGGTCCGGGCGCGCCGACCTCGAACTCGGACGCCGCGGCCCCCGCCGGTGCCGCCGGGCCGACCCCCGGCACATAGACCTCCACCCCCGATACCGTGCCGGCCGTCCCGGCGATCGCGGCCGTCCAGTCGTCCCCGGCCAGCACCAGCACGGCACCGTGGTCGCCCGCCGGGGTGCGGACCAGCGCGTGCGGGCGCAGATATTCGGGCGGTTCCCCACGCAGCCCCGGCGCGGCGCCGGCCCGGATCCGCAGCGAATTGACGCCCGCGACCCGCACGAGTTCCCACCTGACCGCACGTTCGGAGGCGTCGACCACGCCGGGCGGGCAGTACCGCCAATCCCAGCCCGCGGTTCCCCGTCCGAGAACCAGCGCCGCCTGTGGATCGCGCTGCCCGCCCGCGGCCAGCGCATAGTCGGCGGCACGGCCGGCATCCTCGGCGCCGAGGCGGTCCGCCGCCTCGCTGACCTCCTCGAATTCGTCCGGTACCGCGGCATCGGCACCGGCGACCACGCTCTCGCAGAATTCGCTCAGTTCCGCGATCTCGCGCTCGAGTTCGGCCGCGTCGAGGGCCGGGATACCGTCCACCGTCGAGGCAGGCCACCAGCGCGCCGCCCAGTGCGCGTAACCGAGCCGACGCACCGCGGCCGCCAGTTCGGGCCGCTCCGGCCGGGCCGGCAGCTCCACGGGCTCGGTGTACGCGTCGGCCGCCACCGCGACTTCGGCGCCGTAGAGCGCCCACAACCATTCCTGCGCGGTGTCCAGATCATGCAGGATCGCCGCCGGAACCTGCCGGTCCGTCAGCACACTCCAGCTCAGGTGGCCGCCGCCGACCTCCAGTACGGCGGTGTCCAGACCCGGATCGGCATCGGCCGGCGTCGGCGCACCGGGTGGCGCGATACGCCACAGCCCCGGCCCGATTCGCTGGATACGCACACTGTCGACCATCAGACCGCCCTCGGTTCGGCCGTATCCGGCGTCCGCACCGCCTGCGCGCTGAGGGCTTTCCGGACGCGGGTGCGGTGATCGAGCACCACCGAGCGGGCCACCCCGTCGAGCAGATCCCACAGCTCGTCGGGCTCGGTGACCGGCAGTTCCCGGACATCGCGCCCGTGCAACCGCACCCACAGGCGCCGCAGGTACGGACGCCACGGGGTCCGTAGTTCGGCGGCGATGACGGCGAGCGGGTTGCCGTCCCCGGGCAGCGGATGGACGGCCAGCCGCCGGGCCTGCAGCACATAGGCTTCGCGCTGCCAGCGGCCGTTCACCAGCCGCTGCGCGGCCGACGCGCCGGTATCCGCCCGGGATCGGCGCGGGTCCGGCGGCGCGATCGGGGCCAGGCCGAGTGCCAGCTCGACCCCGGCGGCCGCGGTGACGCGCAGTGATTCGCCGAGCAGCGCCCACGGTGCGCAACTGCGGGCGATCTCCGTGGTGACCAGGTCCGGGATCGGTGGCAGTTCAGCGCGTTCGGTGGACACCTGGAGCACCGTGAATACCCGTTCGTGCACGGTGCGATCGAACGGCAACCCCAGCGTCGCGGTGGATGCCGAATCCCCCACCGCCGGGCGGCGCGGAACGGAATGGGTGGTCAGGCCGAGTTCGTGCGCCCGATACCGCGCGAGGTCGGTGGCCGCGACGCGGGTTGCCGCGTGCCACAACTCGATCCCGGTATGTGTCCCCGCGTTGGCGGCGGTCAGTAGGTCGAGCAGGCGCCGGCCGGCGCGGGTGTCGGTGTCGGTGCGGGAGGCGACCGCACAGTCCAGCAGTTGCCGCAGCTGTGCGCTGTGCTCGACCGGTACCGCGGGCGGCGGCGGACGGCGCCCCCAGGCCGTGGTGAGCAGGTCGTCGAGCAGTGCGGCCCGGGCGGGATCGGTCAGATGATCTTTCAGCGCCTGGGTGGTACGCCCGGCCGCGACACCGTGGATCTCGCGCAGCACCGCCTCGGCACGCATTCGGTCCCGGTGGGGATCGGGATGGCCCCGGGTGGCGGCCAGCTCGAAACAGCGCTGGAAGTAGAGATCCTGCGCGGTGCCCTCGGTGATCCGCAACCGCCGGCGCACCTGTTTGAGCAGCGTGAACCAGGCCGCGGTCGCGCGCAACGCATCGGCGTGCGCGTAGACGCGAGCGGCGAGCAGAGTCGCGCCGTCGGCCGTCAGCACCGCGCCCCCGCAGCTCGGGTACTGCACCGGCCGGATGACCAGCGGGTCGAGGATCGATTTCACGGTCCGGCGCAACGGCCCGCCCTGCGGGCCGCTCAACGCCTCGACGCCCTCGAGACCGCGCCACACCTCATCGAGCACCATGGCCCGCGGTCGTCGCATGTGCCCAGGTTATCGGAGTTTCGCCGGTATGGCGGTGCCGAAAGTTGGGATCGGTAGGCGCGCAGCGATTCCTACTTTTCTCGTAACGGCCACGCACACCGGCCGGAACACCGAGAGAACAGGACACACCATGAGCACCACGATCTTCCGCCTCGGCGCCGTCGCCCTCGCCGCCTCCGCGACCCTGCTGCTGTCCGCCTGTGGCGACGACGCGAGCACCACCGCCGCCCCGGCGGCGCCGAGCTCGCCGGTCGCGTCCCCCGCGGGGGACTCCGCCGGTGGCGAATCGGCCGCGCTGGTCGACGGAAAGGCGCTGCCGGGCGATTTCGAGACCACGTGCGCGAAGCAGGGCAACACTCTGGCGCTGGCACTCACCGACAACAACAACGCCCAGTACGGGCAGCTGAGCGTGAGCGCCAGCATCGTCGACGACAAGACCGTGCAGGCGGTGGCCATCGCCGGCAGCCAGGGCGGTTCCTCCGGGATGCCCTACGCGGTCGGCTACGGCAACGGCCAGCCCGGCGGGTCCGCCCAAGTGACCAAGGACGGCGACACCTTCACCGTGACCGGCGAGGGCATCAGTGCCCCCGATATGGCGAATCCGCTCGCCGGGCCCGCCACCGCGGCCTTCGAGATCACCTTCGCCTGCTCGACCGTCGTCGGCGGCTGATCGGCCCGGACATCCGGCTCCCCGTCGCCCCACACCTCGGCCCCGCGGCCGAACGTCCGGGGCGACGAGGTGGCCAGGTATCCGGACCACAACTTTCAGGAGAGAACCATGATCCGCACCCTGCGTGCCACCGCCCTCGCCGTCGAAGCTCTCGCGATCGCCTGCTACCTCTGGCACGGATTGACCTACGAACCCACCAGCGTCTACGAACCGGCCGCCATGGCCTGGCTCAACGGCTTCCTGGCCCTGCCGATCATCGCGTCCACCCTCGTCGTCATGGTCTTCGCATTCACCGGCTCGGGCATCATCAGCGCGCTCACCGGCCGTAACACCGGCGAATTCCGCGACGCCCCGCTGGGTCTGGGCACCGTGCGATCGTTCGCCCCCACCGGGGACACCCTGAACGACCAGCCGCAGATCCGGATCGAGTTCGGTGTCGAGGGCGCGCAGGGCGAACGTTTCGACGCCACGGCGAAAACGGTCGTTCCGCTCACCGAACTCGCGCTGCTGGCCCCCGGTGTGGTGCTGCCCGTCCGCTACCGGCCGGACCGGCCCGGCATCGTCGAGCTGGATCTGTCCGGCGACAGCGCCGCGGCGCAGCGGGTGATGAACGACTCCATGATCCGCAAGGGGTTCACCACCCGGGCGAAGGTCGATATCGCCGCTCGCGGTATCGCCGCGCAGGCAGTGGTCCAGTCGCTCACCGTCCCGGGCGAGATCCGCGACGGATACTCCAAAGTCGCGGTGGGGCTGGTGGTCACCCGACCTGACGGCAGCACATTCGCCACCTGCTCCGAGAAGTTCCTGCCGCCGACCGCGATCGGGAACGTGCAGGTGGGCCGGATCGTCACGGCGCACTATCTGCCCGAGAACGAGAAGGAGGTCGTGCTGTCGATCCCGGTCAACGCGTGAACCGCGGACCCGGTGAGCCCGTTCCCCGCTCGGGGGCGGGTTCACCGGCGTGCGCACCGATCAGAGCGCGGCGACCGCGGCCACGAACCGGTCCAGTTCGTCACGGCTCACGAAGCAGTGCGGCGAGGCGCGCACCACTGAATCCAGACCGCGGGCCGACATATCGAGCAGCGTGGACGCGCGATGACTGACCGTCACTGTGATGTCTTTGCCCAGCAGTCGATCCCGGACCTCCACCGGCGCCGCTGCGGCCACCGTGAACGAGACGATGCCGCTGTGCTCCACCCCCAGATCGCGCACCGTCACCCCGGGCAGGTCACCGAGCGCGCCGCGCAGGTACTCGGCGCGTTCGGCGACGGCAGCGTACACCTCCTCCGGACCGAGTTCGAGCAGGTAGCGCACCGCCGCACCGAGCCCGAGCCGGGCCGCGACATCGTGCTCCCAGAACTCGAAACGGGACGCGTCCGGAGCCATTTCATACTCCTGCGGACCGGTCCACCGGGCGCTGTGCAGATCGAGCCGGCCCGGTTCCAGCGCCGCCGCCAACTCGGGCCGCAGGTAGAGGAACCCGGTACCCCGGGGTCCGCGCAACCATTTGCGTCCGGTGGCCGACAGAGCGTCCACTCCCAGTTCGGCGACATCCAGCGGCAGCTGACCGGCGGACTGGCAGGCATCGAGCAGGACGAACGCGCCCGCCTCGCGGGCGATCCGCGCCGCAGCGGCCACCGGGTTCACCAGTCCGCCGTTGGTGGGCACGTGCAACAGCGAGACCAGCCGCACCCGGTCGTCCATCATGGCGGCCAGTGCGTCGAGATCGATCCGGCCCACTTCGTCGCTGGGGATCTGTTCCACCCGGGCGCCGGTGGCCCGCGCGCGTTGCAGGGCGGCGATGGCATTACTGGCGTAATCGGCCCCGGAAAGCAGGATCCGGTCGCCGGGATGTAGCGGAACGGCATAGAAGAAGTCCGACCAGCCGCGGGTGGCGCTGTCGCCGAGAGCGATGGTGTCGGGGGTGGTGTTCAGCAGGGTCGCTATCGCGTCCTTGACCCCGGCCAGATCGGCGAGGCGTTCGTTCGCGGCCCGGTACCCGCCGATCTCGGCCTCCCGGCGCAGATGGGCGATCACCGTCTCGGTGACCACCCGTGGCGGTAGCGAGGACCCCGCGCTGTCCAGGAAAACCGCTCCGGCCCCGACCCCGGGCGTATCGTCACGTACTCGCTGCTCATCGACCATGCACCCGAGCCTATGCCGGATTCGTGACCCCTTCGCGGCGCAAACGTGTCCGCCCCCGTCGCTACTCTGGATTCCACGCGAGGCCCGACCGGCCCTCCGGCCCGACCGGTGCCCCGCCGTCGATCGAAGACGAACCGACAATCGAACACCTGATCGGGCAGCACCCGCACCGAACACGAGATACGAAGCAGCGAGAAGCCGCACGGAGGTTGGTATGGCGGTCACGCTCGAACATCCGGAATCGACCAGCGACCTACCAGCGCACCCGGCCCTGTCCAGCCGCGCGGCGGCGGAAGCCTTTCTCGGGGGCGTCTGTTTCAAAGTGGGCCCACCCGGGCTCATCGGCGCCGAACTCGAATGGTTCACCGTCTGCCGTACCGGTCGTACGGCACGCCGCGGCGCACGACGGCCGGCCCCGGAGGAGACCCACCATCTGTTGACCGGGCCCCGGCCCACGACCGAACTACTGGCCCAGGCTTTGGGCCCCTACGCACCCCGCGCCATCGCGCCCGATTCCCCCGCCCTCCCGTTGCCCGGCGGCAGCCGGGTCACCGTCGAACCGGGTGGGCAGATCGAACTCTCCAGCATCGCCGTCCCCGACGCCGCCGATCTCTGTGCCCGGCTCCGCGCCGACGAGCAGCGGCTGCGCGAACTCCTCGGCACCCGATCCATCCGGATGGTCGCCGCCGCCGCCGATCCGGCCCGTACCCCGCGATGTCGGCTGGGGTTACCGCGGTACCGGGCGATGGAGCACTATTTCACCCGCATCGGCCCCTACGGGCGGCTGATGATGAGCAATACGGCGGCAGCCCAGGTCAGCGTCGATATCGGCGCCGACCACGCCGACCTCACCGCCCGCTGGACCGCCCTGCACGCCGTCGGTCCCGCCTTGATCGCCGCTTTCGCGTGCTCGCCGGTGCTGCGCGGGGCGCCCACCGGCGAGTGGGCCTCCCAGCGCATGCGCACCTGGCTGCACCTGGATCCGGCCCGCGCCTGCCCGCCGGTCGCCGACTGGCCCGATCCGGTCACCGGCTACGCGCGCTGGGCGCTGGACGCCCCGCTGCTGTGTGTCCGCCGGTCGGCGCCGGCCGAACGGGTCGCCTGGGCGGCGCCGCCGGATGTGACCTTCGCCGACTGGTTATCCGGCGCCGTGGACGAGGTGATCGGCCGCCGCCCCGATATCGGCGACCTCGAATACCACCTGACCACGCTGTTCCCACCGGTCCGTCCCGCCGGATACTTCGAGGTCCGCTATCTCGACGCGCAGCCCGGTGACGGCTGGACGGTCCCGATCACCGTCGTCGACGCCCTGCTGTCCGGCCCGGCCGCGGTCGCGGACGCGACGGCCGCGGCGGGCGCCACGGCCGGACGCTGGCACGACGCCGCCCGGCACGGCCTCGCCGAGCCGGAGCTGCGGGCGGCGGCCGTCGCCGTCCTGGAGGCCGCCGCCGCCCACAGCACCCGTCCGGAGCCCCGGCTGTATGCGGCGATCCGCCGGTGTGCCGCCGGGCGGCCACCACAGGACGAGACCGGTCATGGCGTACCGGCGCATTCCACCGAGTCCACCGATCCCCCGTCGACGAGCGGAGCAGCACCGTGACCCTCACCCGGCCGAACGCCGACCTCCTCGAGACCGAGCGCCTGCGCGAGCACATCGCGGCCACCCTCATCCGGGCCAGGCGACGGACCGCCACGCTCACCGACTGCGTGGACGAAGCCGAATTGCGCGCCCAGCATTCGCCGTTGATGAGCCCACTGGTCTGGGATCTGGCCCATATCGGCAGCCAGGAAGAGTTGTGGCTGGTCCGCGATGTCGGCGGCCGGGACCCGGTACGCCCCGATATCGATGAACTGTACGACGCGTTCAAGCACGCGCGCCCGAATCGGCCGCAGCTGCCGCTGCTGGGCCCCGACGAGGCCCGCGGCTATGTCGGCACGGTACGCGACAAGGTATGGGATGTGCTGGATCGCAGCCCGCTCCAGGGCAACCGGCTGGTCGCGGGCGGTTTCGCGTTCGGGATGATCGCCCAGCACGAACAGCAGCACGACGAGACCATGCTCGCCACGCACCAGCTGCGCACCGGCGCACCGGCCCTGACCGCTCCCGCCCCGCCCACCGCCCGCACGGTGGTGCGCGGTGAGGTGGTGATCCCGGCCGGTGAGTTCGTGATGGGCACCTCGACCGACCTCTGGGCGCTGGACAACGAGCGACCGGCGCATCCGGTGCACGTCCCGGCGTTCGCGATCGACGCGGCCCCCGTCAGCAACGCGCAGTATCTCGCATTCGTCGCCGACGGTGGCTACGAGCGGCGGGAGCTGTGGTCCGAGCGCGGCTGGGCGCATCGGCACGAGGCCGGGCTCACGGCGCCGCAGTTCTGGGAACGCGATACCGACGGCCGGTGGTGGCGGCGGGTGTTCGGGGCGCTGCGGCCGCTGCGCCCGGAGCAGCCGGTGGTGCACGTGTGCTGGTTCGAGGCCGAGGCCTATGCGAACTGGGCCGGTAAACGGCTGCCCACCGAGGCGGAGTGGGAGAAGGCGGCCCGCTACGACCCGGATACCGGACGCACCCGCGCCTACCCGTGGGGTGATGCGGAACCGCGTTCCACCCACGCCAACCTCGGCCAGCGGCACTTGGAGCCGGCCGATATCGGCGCCTATCCCGCGGGCGCCTCACCCGCCGGGGTACACCAGCTGATCGGCGATGTCTGGGAGTGGACCTCTTCCGGCTTCCAGCCCTACCCCGGCTTCCACGCCTTCCCGTACCGCGAGTATTCGGAGGTGTTCTTCGGCGGCGATTACCGGGTGCTGCGCGGCGGCTCCTTCGGTACCGATCCGGTGGCCTGCCGCGGCACCTTCCGCAACTGGGATCATCCGATCCGCCGGCAGATCTTCTCCGGTTTCCGGCTGGCCCGCACCGTGGGCCCGGAAGAGGCCTGATGTGCCGGCACATCGGCTATGTGGGCACACCGGTGCCGGTGGGCGAAGTGCTCACCCGCGGCCCACACTCGCTGCGCACCCAGGCCTGGGCGCCCCGTGAGATGCGCGGCGGCGGCACGATCAACGCCGACGGCTTCGGCGTCGCCTGGTGGGGTCGGGACGCGGCCTCGGTGACCCGCTACCGCAATGCCGATCCCATATGGACCGATCCCGCGGTGGACGAGGTCCTGCCGCAACTGACCGCGCACGCGGTTCTCGGATCGGTCCGCTCGGCCACGGTCGGTATGCCGGTGGAGCGCGCGGCGTGCGCGCCGTTCCTCTGGGAGACCTGGGCGTTCAGCCACAACGGGGTGGTGCCGGGGTGGCGTTCGGTGCTCACCGCGGTTCTGTCCGATCTCGATACGGCCGCGACCCGGGCCGGGATGACCCGCCGCTATGAGACCAGTCATCTCCTCGAAGCCGAGGCGCTGACCGATTCCGCCGCACTCTGGGTACTGCTGCGCCGGCTGCTCGACCCCGAACCCCCGGCCGGCCTGGCCGAAACTCCCGCCACGGCACTGCGCCTGCTGGTCACCGGGGTGCTGCACCACGCGCCCGACGCCCGGGTGAACCTGTTGCTCGGCAACGGCACGGCGCTGTGGGCCACGACCTGTTACCACTCGCTGTACGCGCTGATCGGCGACGAATTCGCCGTGCTGTCCTCCGAACCCTACGACGACGACGCCCGGTGGCAGCAGCTGCCGGATCGGAGTCTCGTCTGTGCCGAACCCGGCGAGCTGAGTGTCGAAACCCTCGACCTCGGCCGCTCCACCGCGACCGAAAGCCTTCCGATATGACCCAGCCGATCGTGGAAGTCCATCTCACCGATGCCGACCTGACCGAGGCGCTGCGCGCCGACGCGCGGCGCGGCCTCACCGCCAGCCCGAAATGGCTGCCGCCGAAATGGTTCTACGATGCCCGCGGCAGCGAACTGTTCGAGCAGATCACCGCGCTGCCCGAGTACTATCCCACCCGTACCGAACGCGCTCTGCTGGAATCGGTCGCTCCGGCGATCGCCCGTACCGCGCAGGCGGAGGTCCTGGTCGAACTGGGGTCGGGGTCGGCGGCCAAGACCCGCATCCTGCTGAACGCCCTCACCTCGGAGGGCCCACTCAAAACCTATGTCCCACAGGATGTCTCGGCCACCGCCCTCCGGGCTTCGGCGGACGAGGTGGCCGCGGAGTTTCCCGGCCTGGCGGTCCACGGGGTGGTCAGTGATTTCACCGACACGCTGGGGACGCTGCCGCGCGGCGGACGCCGGATGATCGCGTTCCTCGGCGGAACCATCGGCAATATGGTCCCCGAGGAACGCGCCGAATTCCTCACCGGTATTCACGATGTCCTCGAACCGGGCGAACAACTGCTGCTGGGCGCGGGCCTGGTGGTGGATCCGGAAATCATGGTCCCCGCCTACGACGACGCCGCCGGCATCACGGCGGAATTCAACCGCAATGTGCTGCGGGTCCTCAATTCCCGGCTGCGCGCCGATTTCGACCCGGAGGCCTTCCGCCATATCGCGCACTGGGATACCGGCAACGAATGGATCGAAATGCGGCTGGAAGCCACCCGCGAAATGGAGGTCACGGTCGCCGATCTCGGTTTCACCGCGCGTTTCGGCCGGGGCGAGCAGATACGCACCGAGATCTCCGCGAAGTTCCGGCTGCCCGCACTCGACGGCGAACTGCGCAGCGCCGGTTTCGCCACCGAACACGCATGGACCGATCCGGACAACCGCTTCGCCCTCGTTCTCGCGGCCCGGGTCTGAGCCGGGGCCGCCGGATCGAATGGTCGATATTCGCGGCCAGGGCAGGTGGGGCCGGAAAACTCAGTGCAGTCGGTTCTGCGCGGCTTCCAGCCCCACCCGCAGCAGCAGTTCCACGGCGTCGGCGGCCTGCTCCACCACGATCGGGAGTTCTTTGCGCTCGACCGACGAAAAGGGCTTCAGCACGTAATCGGCCGGGTCCTGCCGACCTGGCGGTCGCCCGATACCGATACGGGCCCGCAGATATTCCTTGCTGGTGAGGGCCCCCGACACCGACCGCAGGCCGTTGTGCCCGCCCTCACCGCCGCCACGTTTGAGCCGGATCTCACCGAACGGGATATCCAGCTCGTCGTGGATCACCACGACCTCGGTGGGCGGGACCGAGAAGAACCGGGCCAGCGCCGCCACCGGCCGACCGGACAGGTTCATGTACGACCGCGGTTTCGCGATCAGCACCTGCCGTCCGTCCAAACGGGCCTGCAGCAGATCGGCGCCCGACTTCTTGTGGGCGGTGAACCGGCCGCCGACCCGCTGCGCGAGCGAGTCGGCGACCAGGAAGCCCACATTGTGCCGGGTGCGCTCATAGGCAGGACCCGGATTACCCAGGCCGACGACGAGCGCCGGCGCGGTATCGGCCATCGAGAGGAGGCCGGTTCTTTATTCGGCGCTCTCGCCCTCGGCGGCCTCGGTGCCGGCCTCGGGCTCGGCGGTACGGGGCTCGACGATGTTCACGATGAGAGCCTCGGGGTCACCGGCCAGAGTGACGCCCTTGGGCAGCTCGATGGCGCCCGCGGTGATCTGGGTGCCGACCTCGGCGCCGGCGATGGAGACCTCGATCGACTCGGGAATGTTGAGGGCATCGGCCGATACCGAGATGGTGGTGGCCTCCTGGGTGACCAGGGTGCCGGGGCCGGCCTCACCGGTGAGGGTGACCGGGACATCGGCGGTGACCGCTTCGCCCCGCTGCACGATCAGCAGGTCGGCGTGCTCGATGTAGCGGTGGATGGGGTGCACCACGACCGACTTGGTCAGCGCGAGCTGCTTCTTACCCTCGATGTTCAGGTTCAGCACCGCGTTGGTGCCGTGCTGACGCAGGATGGCCGCGAACGACAGCGCGTCCAACGACAGATGCTGGGGGTCCGACTGGTGCCCGTACAGCACGGCCGGCACGTTGCCCGCCCGGCGGGTGCGGCGCGCGGCGCCCTTGCCGAACTCGGTGCGGATCTGCGCTTCGAGAAGGTTGACGTCGGACATGACTGGATAACTCCTACGGCTCTACCGGGCTGGTGGGCGGTGCCAGGGTAATCGCGCCCCTGGTCGGTTGGTCTGCTCGTCAGGCGAAGACCGATCGGAGGCGGCCGGAAGCCGCGCCGCGTCGATCACGGTGCCGCAGAAATGCGAACCCTCGCCGAGACAACCCGAATACTGTAACTCAGTCCCCGTATAACTCCTGAATCGGGTAGTGGGGCGGCACGTCGACGCCTGGTCAGCACCGTCACGTAGCCTGGACAGGTTGTCCCGATCGTTCGAAAGGTTGTTTCCGTTGACCGCCTCCACCGAGGGCTCCGTCGCACCCGCGGCGCGCGGATTGGCCGCCGAGGTGTCGCGGCGCCGCACTTTCGCCGTGATCTCCCACCCCGACGCGGGTAAATCGACGCTCACCGAAGCTCTCGCGCTGCACGCGCGCAAGATCGCCGAGGCGGGCGCCATCCACGGCAAGGCCGGACGTAAATCGACGGTCTCGGACTGGATGGAGATGGAGAAGGCGCGCGGTATCTCGGTGAGCTCCACCGCGCTGCAATTCAACTACCGGGCCGCCGGCTCCGAGATCGACAATGTGATCAATCTCGTCGACACTCCCGGCCACTCCGATTTCTCCGAGGACACCTACCGCGTGCTGACCGCGGTCGATGCCGCGGTGATGCTGATCGACGCCGCCAAAGGCCTGGAACCGCAGACCTTGAAACTGTTCCAGGTGTGCCGGCACCGCGGTATCCCGGTGGTCACCGTCATCAACAAATGGGACCGGCCGGGCCGCGCCCCGCTGGAACTGCTCGACGAGATCGAGGAACGGATCGGCCTCACGCCGACCCCGCTGTTCCTCCCGGTCGGGATCGCCGGCGATTTCCGCGGTCTGCTGCGCCGCGGGCCCGAGGGCGCCCCCGCCGAGTACATCCATTTCACCCGTACCGCCGGCGGCGCCACGATCGCACCCGAGGAGTCGCTGACTCCCGAGGCCGCCGAGGCCCGGGAGGGTGAACCGTGGAGTACCGCCGCGGAGGAGAGCGAACTGCTCTCGGCCACCGGCCAGGACCACGACCAGGAACTCTTCCTCGCCGGGCAGACCTCCCCGGTGATCTACGCCTCGGCCATGCTCAACTTCGGGGTCCGGCAGCTGCTCGAAACCCTGGTGGAGCTGGCGCCCGCCCCCGGCTCCCGGGCCGCGGTGGACGGCACCCCGCGGCAGCCCGCCGATCCGTTCAGCGCGGTGGTGTTCAAGGTGCAGGCCGGGATGGATACCGCCCACCGCGACCGGCTGGCGTTCATGCGGATCGTGTCCGGGGAATTCGAACGCGGCATGGTCGTCACCCACGCCCAGACCGGTCGTCCGTTCGCGACCAAATACGCGCTCACCGTGTTCGGCCGGGAACGTGCCACCGTGGACACCGCCTACCCCGGTGATGTGGTGGGCCTGGTGAACGCGACCGCGCTGGCCCCCGGTCACACGCTGTTCGTGGACAAGAAGGTCGAGTTCCCGCCCATCCCGTCGTTCGCGCCGGAACATTTCGCCGCGCTGCGGGCGCAGAGCGCGGGCAAGTACAAGCAGTTCCGCAAGGCAATCGACCAGCTCGATTCCGAGGGAGTGGTGCAGGTCCTGCGCAACGATTCGCGCGGTGACGCCTCTCCGGTCCTCGCGGCGGTCGGCCCCATGCAGTTCGAAGTGGTGACGGCGCGGATGCAGGGTGAGTTCGGTGTCGAGACCCAACTCGACCACCTCGCCTATACGATCGCCCGGCGCACCGACGCCGAATCGGCGCCCGAACTCGACCGTCAGCGCGGGGTGGAGGTGTTCACCCGCACCGACGGCGCGATCCTGGCCGTGTTCAGCGATAAATGGCGGTTGCAGTACATCCGGAAGGAGATGCCCGACCTCACGCTGGAACCGCTGGTCGCGGCCGCCGACTGACCGGGCTCAACCGGCCGCCCGGTCCTCCGGGCCGGGGTACTCGCGGTCGGTGTCGACCTCGCCGTTATCCGTCCGCGCCCCCGCCTCCGGGTAGTCGCGTGGGACGCGCTCGACCGCTTCGACCCCGGTGGCCTGCTGGATCAGGCCCCAGCGGTTGGCGGTGAGCCGCAGACTGGGCAGATCTCCGAGGGAGAGCACCACCTCGTAGGTGCGTTCGTATCCGGTATGCGCGATCCGCCAGCGGCCGTCGTCACAACGGACGTATTCGTCGTTGTAGAACGCGGAACCGCGCATCAGCATATTGTTCTCCGGAATCAGCGCGGTATCGGACAGATACCAGACTCCGGTCGCCCGGTCCCCGTCGATATCGATCTCGGGGTGATCGCAATGATGTTCGGTGATGACGTGCGGCCCGAGCGTATTACGCAGAAATGTGAGAAACGCTTCCCGGGATTCGAACTGCAGGTATTCGCTGTAGGTGGCCGTGGCCTCCGGTATCAGCGTATCGGCGAGGTCGTCCCAGAGTTTGGTATCCAGGGTGCGCAGGTACCGGTATTTCAGGCGGTGTATCGCCAGCACGTCGTCGGTCGCCACAGCGGTCACCCCAGGTCCTTCACCGGGCCGCATCGGCCCCATCGTCAGCGGCACATCGCCCTCGGGCTCGAGCCGCGGGGGCAGCGAGACATCGAGTCCGGCCCCCAATGCGGCCGCCAGTGCGGCGCCGGAGAAGGCCATGGTGTCGCTGCTCTGGCCCGGCCGCCGCGGAAAACCACCCGGGCGCGGCCCGGGATCGTTGCGCTCTTCGCCCTGGTCCATCTCTCCACCATCCCACCTGAAATGGACAATTTGGGAGGTAATTCAGATCTGTATCGGATTGCTATCCTGCGTCGGCGATATCACGGACCGCGGGCACAGATCACCGATTACGAAAGGGACCCGGCAGATCCGCCGGGGGGCCTGTTCCACGGGCCGATATCAGGGCCGTTCACCGTTGCCGATGGTGAAGCAGGTCCGGCAGAAATCCTCTCCGAACTCGGTCAGACGCAAACTTTTGCGGACAATTTTCGGTGCGCGGCCCGCTTTTTTCAGTGCGGCCTCCACGATCGGCTGGACCTCCAGCACCATATAGCGGCTCAGCACCACCGGATCCTCGGAATTATGGGTCAGGCCCAACCGGCTCAGGTTGATCAGGTACGAGCGCGCGCGATCCATGTACCGCACCCCGGCCTGCTCCGGTACCGAGGTCAACCCCCCGGCGATCAACTCCGATCCGATACCCAGCGGACGGTTGGTGCGCACATCGACCGTCGGCTGCGGCCCGTTGAGGGCCATGTAGCGCAGGATGCGGGCCTCGTCGGGCGCCAGTTCGTCCAGGATCCGGTCATAGGCCGGATGCACCTCTTCGGTGAAGTACACATCCGCCGACCGGGCCAGCAGGGCGTCCCCGCGCCGGCGCAGTTCGGCGACGCTGGCCGAGCGCAGATAGGAACCGACCGCCACGGTCTGCTGGGGCGGGGTCTGCCCGGTGGGGACGTAGCTGACGATCTCGCGCACCGACCCCTCGGTGACGCCGAGGGCACTGCGCGCGATGGAGCGCAGCGCGTTACCGGTCCGCTCGGCGATCTCGGCCGAGGATTCCCCGTCCAGGGCGGCCTGGGTGATCTCCCGCGTCACCTCGTAGGAGGTGTTGACCGCCCACTGGCCGCCGCGCACCACACCGCCCGCCGCCAGACCGGCCGCCCGGAACACCCCGCGGATGAGACGGGCCTCGTTGCTGATCTGCCGCTGTTCGACGTCGGCGCTGCGTTCCACACTCGACGGAGGCCGGCGTTCGACATCCGAGGCGGACGGGCGCGCACCGTTCGGCGACGCACCGCGTGCGATTCCCGGCGCCCGCACGGCCTCCGGGGACCCGCTGCGCTGCACGGCACGGGAACCGGTCCGGGGGATCTCCTGTCCGGGCCTGTCGTCTGCCACGTCTACTCCGATATCGCCAGATGAACGAATCTGCTCACCGATTATTGCCCATTCGCCGCAATCACTCGCCGCCGGACCATCAATCCGGCTCTCGTCTGGGACACTGATGTGCCGGGCCCGAACGCGCTGCCGCCGGGACGTCCGCCGCGGCGCGGTGGTCGTTCGGCAGTGGTGCTAATTTGAGGGTCCCGGTGAGGCGGCGATCACCGGAGCAGGAGGGTGTGTCGTGTTGGAGAGTGTATTCGGGGTGCACCCGACGATCCTCCTGGAATTGCTGACCATTCCTCTGTTCACCGGAGTCATCGGCTACGTCACCAACTGGACCGGTGTGCTGATGCTGTTCCGGCCGATCGCATTTCACGGTGTCCGACTACCCGGCCTGCGGTATGTGTACCCGTACCTGCCCAAGCGGATCCAGATTCTGCCGCTGCTGCGCCATGACGGCCGCTTGGGCTGGC
Source organism: Nocardia rhamnosiphila NBRC 108938 (assembly GCF_000720425.1). GTDB lineage: Bacteria > Actinomycetota > Actinomycetes > Mycobacteriales > Mycobacteriaceae > Nocardia > Nocardia rhamnosiphila. The sequence goes on from NZ_JOAJ01000004.1 coordinate 278,857, forward strand.
AGGGCATCGTCCCCTCACGGGCCGACAAGATGGCCAGTATCGCGGTGGACAAAGGCCTTTCGAAACTGGGCAGTGTCGCCGACTTCTACCGGGAACTGGAACCCGACGCCCTCGCCGAGCATCTGGCGGGGACGGCGGAGACCCAGATCCGCGATATCGTCGAGACGATCCTGCGCCGCGAACATCCGCAACTCTGGTACAACCTGCCCACCCAGGTACGGGAGATGGTGCACGAACGAGTGCGCCAGCAACTGCCGGATATTCTGCGCGAACTCACCACCGAACTCGGCGCGAACATCGATCAGCTGCTCGATGTCAAACAGATGGTCATTCGTTATTTCCAGGCCCGGCCGCAACTGCTCAATCAGTTGTTCCAGGTACTCGGCGCCAAGGAATTGCGGTTCATGCAGAATTTCGGCTTCTACTTCGGCGCCCCGATGGGCGTGGTGCTGGTCGCGATACTGCAGTTCACCGGCTGGCCGTCACTGGCGGTGCTGCCGATCGGTGGGGTGATCATCGGCTGGGTCGTCAACTGGGTCGGCCTGAACATGATCTTCGCGCCCGCCGAGCCGAAATGGTGGTGCCCGTGGCGGCAGGGCCTGCTGATCAAACGCCAGGACGAGATCACCACCGGATACGCGGAACTGGTCTCGACCCAGGTGATGACGGTGGCCAATATCGGCGACGAACTCCTGAACGGCCCCAAATCCGACCGCACCCTGCAGATGCTGGAGGACACCCTGCGCCCCGCCGCCGACCGGGCGCTGGGACCGGCCCGCGGAGCGGTGAAACTGGTTCTCGGCAGCCGTGACTACCGGACGCTGACCGAGACCCTGACCACCGAGGCGATGGCCATCGCGCCGCTCGCCTTCGCCGACGAGGACTTCAACGTGCGCCAGGGCAAACAGATCGGCGCCTATATCTCCAAGCAGATGTCCGAACTGTCGCCCAACGATTTCGTCGATATGCTGCGGGCGGCGATCAAACAGGACGAGTGGTTGCTGTTCGTGCACGGCGGCGTGCTGGGACTGTTCGCCGGATACGCGCATATCCTGGTCTTCGGAACGGGGGTGGCGACGACATGGCTGTGAAACGGGAAACGCGGGACAGCGGTGAGCCCGAGCGGCGCGACGGTAGCGGTCGGGCCGGCGAGAGCAGGCGGTCCGGTGGCCCCGCCGCGACCGTGCGGGCGGTGAGCGGGGTCGCGCGGGTCGCGGCCTCGGCGGTATCGGGCACCACCCGCTGGGGCGTGCACACCGCCCTCGATATCACCGAGACGGTGGTGCGGGGCAGTATGGCCGGGCTCCCCCCGGCCGAGATCCGCACCGAGGCGGTCGCGCAGGCCCAGGAGGCGCTGCGCCGGGCGCTGGGTGTCGCGGCGGCGGAGCCGTCGGCTCTCGACAACCCGACCGAACGTTCGCTACGCGAGCAGGGTGCCGCGCTGTTGCGCCTGGCCGCCAGCCCCCGGGCCGCCGACGAGGGCCATCCGGCCTTTGCCCGCATTCTGGCCGAACTCACCTCCGACGAGGCCCGCATCCTGCGCCTGCTACGCCTCGACGGGCCGCAACCGGCCGTGACCGTCCGCGGCGGCCGCCGTACCCGGCGTGGCTCCCGCAAGGCGGAACAGGCGTCCGGTACGGCCGAGATCGGGGTCAGCATGATCGGCGAGCACGCCGGGCTGCGCCATCCCGACCGGGTCCAGCGTTACCTGGCCAATCTGCGCCGGATCGGGCTGATCGAGTTGCTGCCCGAACCGGTGGGCACGCCCGAGCGCTACCAATTGCTGGAGGCCCAGGCGCCCGCGATCGAACTGCTGAAGCAGGCCGGTGGCCGCGGCAAACTGCAGCACCGCGGTATCGCGCTCACCCCGTTCGGCGGCGAGTTCGTCCAGGCGAGCCTCCCTATCACCGGGGAGAGCGGCCCGGCGGCCGAGAACCACTGAACCCCGGGCCGCTCAGACCTGGTCGGCGAGTTCCATCCAGCGCTCTTCGGCCGTTTCCTTCTGGGCCTGGACGTCCTTGAGTTCGGCGCCCAGTGTCACCAATTTGCCGGGCTCGGTGGCGGCCTCGGCCAGTGCCGCGTGCAGGGCCGTCTCCCGCTCACCCAGTTTGTCGATGGCACGTTCCAGCCGGGTCAGTTCCTTACGGGCCGCACGGTAGGCCGCGGAATCGGTCTGCGCCGCCGCCGGCTGCGGGCCGGACTGCGTGGTCGCCCGGGCGGAACCGCCCGCCGCGAGTTCGGCGCGGCGGCGCAGGTACTGGGCGATCCCACCGGGCAGGTTGGTGAGCGCGCCGTCGCCGAACAGCGCCCAGGTGCTGTCGCAGATCCGCTCGACCAGGTAGCGGTCGTGGCTGATCACCACCAGGGTTCCGGCCCAGTTGTCCAGCAGATCCTCGAGCTGCTGGAGGGTGTCGATATCGAGGTCGTTGGTCGGTTCGTCCAGCAACAGCACATTGGGCTCGGACATCAGAATGCGCGTCAGTTGCAGGCGGCGCCGCTCGCCACCGGACAGATCGCGCACCGGGGTGCGCTGGCGGGCCGGGGTGAAACCGAGCCGTTCGGCGAGTTGCCCGGCCGAGAGCTCCAGCGCCTTGCTGCCTTCCCCGAGCGTGATACGCATGGCGATCTCCTGCACCGCCTCGAGCACCCGCATATCGGTGGGCAGATCGTCGAGTTCCTGGCGCAACCAGCCGATCCGGACGGTCTGGCCCTGGATCCGTTTCCCGGACACCGGGTCGATATCACCGGCGAGCGCGCGCAACAGCGTGGTCTTGCCCGATCCGTTCACCCCGACCAGACCGACCCGTTCGCCGGGGGCGAGCCGCCAGGTGAGATCGCGTACCAGTTCCCGGCCGTCCGGGGTGGCGAGGGAGGCGTCCTCCAGTTCGACCACCACCCGGCCCAGGCGCTTCTTGGCGAACGCGGCCAGCGAGACCGAATCGCGCGGCGGCGGCACATCGGCGATCAACGCCTCGGCGGCCTCGACCCGATAACGCGGTTTGGAAGTACGGGCCTGCGGCCCACGCCGCAACCAGGCCAGTTCCTTGCGGGCGAGGTTACGGCGGCGGGCCTCGGTCGCGTCGGCCTGGCGGGCGCGTTCGGCCCGCGCGAAGATCCAGTCACCGTAGCCGCCCTCGTAGGTTTCGACCCGGCCGCCCACCACCTCCCAGGTGCGGGTGGCGACCGTGTCCAGGAACCAGCGGTCGTGGGTGACGACGACGAGCGCGCTACGCCGGGCCAGCAGGTGGCCGGCCAGCCATTCCACGCCTTCGACGTCGAGGTGGTTGGTCGGTTCGTCGAGGACCAGCAGATCCAGTTCCCGCACCAGCGCGGCCGCCAGCGCGACCCGGCGGCGTTCGCCACCGGACAGGTTGGTGACCGACGTTTCCAGGCCGAGATCCGCGATCCCGATACCGTCCAGCACCGACCGGATCCGGGGATCTGCGGCCCATTCGTGTTCGGCGATATCGCCGGTGGGCGCGTCGTCGGCCAGTCCGGCCAGCACCACCTCGCCGATGGTGGCGCCCTCGGGCAGTACGCCCCGCTGCGTGACCACCGCCATGCGCAGCCCGCCGAGCCGGCTCACCCGGCCGCTGTCGGGCTCCTCGATACCGGTCAGCACCTCCAGCAGAGTGGTCTTCCCGCCGCCGTTGAGGCCCACCACCCCGATCCGGTCACCGGCGTGCACACCGAGCGATACACCGTCGAGCAGCGGTGTGATCCCGAAACTCTTGCTGACCTGTTCGAGGTTGATCAGGTTGGACATGGATCCTTCCGCCTCCGGCTGCCGGCCACGCCTCTACGGGGCCCCGATCAGCCTAATAGGCACTGCTGGGCACAGCCCACCCGCAGCCCGCGCACGACCGCAGCGAACGTGGAGGTACGCCCTGTAGGCACTGTCGGGCCCAGCCCAGCCACAGCCCGGGCATTGCCGGAGCGAATGCGGAGGTACGCCCACCAGGCGCAGCTCGGCGAGCCCACCCACAGTCCGCGCACGGCCGAAGCGAACGCGGAGGTACGCCCTACAGGCGCAGCTCGGCGAGCCCACCCACAGTCCGCGCACGGCCGGAGCGAACGCGGAGGTACGCCTATCGAGCCGCCCGGTGGGTGCCCGGCAGCGGTCCGGGCCCGGCGATCAGGCGCGGCGCGGGCCGGGTCCGGGTTCGGGTGCCGGCGGGTGTGGTTCCTCGTGACCGATCACCCGGGCGCCGGGTACCGGGCCGGTGGCGGTGCGCACGCTGCGGGCCACTCCCGCGCCGGACAGTTCCGCCGCGACCGCCACCGCCGATTCCGCCGATTCACACAGGAACGCGCAGGTCGGCCCGGAGCCGGAGACCAATCCGGCCAAGGCGCCGACCTCTACGCCCGCCCGCAGTGTGCGACGCAGTTCGGGGCGCAGCGAGACCGCCGCGGCCTGCAAATCGTTGCCGAGCAGTGGTGCGAGCTGGTGTGCGTCACCGGAGGCCAGCGCCTGCATGATCTCCTGGGGTGCGCCGAGCCGGGGCGGGTCGCCCTGGACCCGCAGCCGGTCGAGTTCGGTGAACACTTCCGGGGTGGACAGCCCGCCCTTGGCCAGCGCCAGCACCCAGTGGAAGGCATTGCGGGACAGGACGGGAAGCAGGCGTTCCCCGCGCCCGGTGCCCAGCGCGGTACCACCGTGCAGGGCGAAGGGCACATCGCTGCCCAGTTCGGCGCCCACCGCGGCGAGTTCGTCCCGGTTCATCCCCAGTTCCCACAGCTCGTTCAGGCCGACCAGCGTGGCGGCCGCGTCGGCGCTGCCGCCGGCCATACCGCCGGCGACCGGGATGCCTTTGTCGATGGCGATCTCCACCAGGGGCGCGCGTCCGGCCACCTGGGCGAGCCGGACCGCCGCCTTCCACACCAGATTCGTCCGGTCGGTGGGCACTTCGGCGGCGCCCTCGCCGGTGACCCGCAGGGTGAGCGAGTTGGCGGGAGTGATCTCCAGGTCGTCGGCGAGCGACAGGGCCTGGAACACGGTGGTGAGCTCGTGGTAGCCGTCGGCGCGCAGGTCACCTACTCCCAGATGGAGGTTCACCTTCGAAGGAGCCCGCACGGTGACGGGACTGGGCACAACGGACAGCACGGTGACCCAGCCTAATAGGCACGGTTGGGCGAAGCCCATCCACAATCCGCGCATGGCCGGAGCGAATGCGGAGGTAGGCCGGATAGGCACAGTTGGGCGGAGCCCATCGCCGGCCCGCACAGGGCCGGAGCGAAGGCGGAGGTACGCCGGATGCCGGCCCGGCCCGCGGACATCGCGAAAGGGGACCTCAGCACCACGGCTCACGGCCGGGGCGGGCGGGCGGGCCCGTACAGAGGGTGCGGTGGACAACACACCGTTGCCGCAGTTACCCCCGGGGGGTATATTTGACCGCGGGAACTCCCGAACGGGAACGAGCACGAAGGAGATGTCATGGCCACGACCAGCACCTACACCGTCACCGGTATGACCTGCGGGCACTGCGTCCAGTCGGTACAGACCGAGATCGGCAAGATCGACGGTGTCACCGGCGTCGACGTGGACCTCGCGTCCGGCCGGGTCGTCGTCGAGGGCAGCGCTCCCATCGCCGAGGCCGATATCGCCGCGGCGGTGGACGAAGCGGGTTACGAGATCGCCCGGTAATCGAGCGAACAGGTTTGATCCGAATGGATCAGGACTGCGCGGCGAGGCGGACGAACGCCGCGGTGTCCAGGGTTTCCCCGCGGGCAGTCGGTGCGATCCCGGCGGCGAGCAGCCGCCGCTCGGCTTCCGCGGGGCTACCCGCCCACCCCGCCAGCGCGGCACGCAGTGTCTTGCGACGCTGCGCGAACGCCAGATCGACCACCTCGAAGACCCGGCGCCGGTGCGCCTCGTCGACCGGCCAGGGCGATTCGGTGAACCGATCGATGCGCACCAGGCCCGATTCGACCTGCGGCACCGGCCAGAAAACCTGACGGCCCACCGCGCCCGCTTTGCGCACGGCCCCGTAGAAACCCGCCTTCACACTGGGCACCCCGTAGACCCGGCCGCCCGGTTTCGCGGCGAGCCGGTCGGCCACCTCGGCCTGCACCATCACCAGCGTGGTGGTGATACTCGGGAACTCGGCGAGCAGGTGCAGCAGTACCGGCACGGCCACGTTGTAGGGGAGATTCGCGACCAGTGCGGTCGGCGCCACCGCCAGCGCCGCCGACCCGATCCGCAGTGCGTCACCCGGGATCACGGTCAGCCGCTCGGCCAGCGTGGCCGCCCGCTCCCGCACCGTCGCGGGTAGTTGCCCGGCCAACACCGGATCGATCTCCACCGCGAGGACGGAATCCACCACATCCAGCAACGCCAAGGTCAGGGAACCGAGACCGGGCCCGACCTCCAGTACGGTGTCCGCCCGCCCGACACCGGCCGCGGCCACGATGCGCCGGACGGTGTTGCCGTCGTGCACGAAGTTCTGGCCGAGCTGTTTGGTCGGGCGCACACCCAGCCGTTCCGCCAGTTCGCGCACCTGCGCGGGGCCCAGCAGTTCGGCCTGACCACGCACCATCATCTCGGCATCGGACACCGGGAGAACCTACCAACCCGGGCCCGGCCGCCCACGCGGGCGGGAAGCTCAGGCCGCGTCGAGGGCCGGCGCGTACGACACGCCCACCGGGGCGGAATGGGCCCGTTCGCCCCCGGAGTCGTGGGTGGCGATGGCCGCACCGGCGCCGGCGATCAAGGTCAGCAGCACGGCGGCGATGACCAGGTACAGCAGGGGCGAGCGTGAGGAGTTGATCCTCGCAAAGGGTGACACGGTCACGAGACGATAACGAAGCCGGTGGCCCCCGACAACCGCTGCGAACCGACCCACTGATTCTTCACATCCACGGCAGACCCTCGCACCCCAGGTAGACGAAATCCCGGCAGGCCGATTTGTGATTCAGATCACTCAAGATCAGCGGAGCTCAGCCGCGGCCGAATCGATAGATCCGGCGCGCGTTCGCAGTGCTGATCTCGGCCAGTTCACCCGGGTCCTGGCCACGGATCTCGGCCACCGCGCGCACGGTGTACGGCAGGCAGTACGGCTCGTTGGGCGCGCCACGATACGGATGCGGGGTCAGGTACGGCGCGTCGGTCTCGAACAGCAGCTGCTCGTCGGGCACCACCCGCACCGCCTCCCGCAATTCGTGCGCGTTCTTGAAACTCGCCGTCCCCGAGAAACTCAGGACATAGCCCTCGGCCACACACGACACCGCCATATTCGCGTCCGAGGAGAAACAGTGGAAGATCACCGTCTCCGGGGCGCCTTCGTCGAGCAGCACGGTCAACAGGTCGTGATCGGCTTCCCGGTTGTGGATCATCAGCGGTTTGCCGATGCGCTTCGCCAGGTCAATATGCCAGCGGAAACCCTCGATCTGGGTCTCGACATCCGCGCACCCCTCCAGCTTGCCCGGCCAGTAGTAGTCCAGCCCGGTTTCACCGACCGCCACCACCCGCGGGTCGGCGACCAGCTTCTCCAACTCGGTCCGCGCCGCGTCGTCGAGCGCGTTCGCCCGGGTCGGGTGCAGCGCGACCGCGGCGTACACCCGGTCGTCCCAGTTCGCGGCGCGGACCGCCCAGCGAGCGGCGTCCAGATCGTCGGCGACGGTCACCACCCGGCCGACACCCACCGCCGCCGCTCGGTCGACCATCTCCGCCACCGACGCCGCGTCGGTGGCGCCGCAGGCGTCCAGATGGGTATGCGCGTCGACCAGCGGCGTCAGCGGCTCCGGCAACGGCGGCGCGGGACGCTTTGCGCTCATCGGTTCGCGACCCATCGTCGAGGCGGGCGCAGACGCGGGACGGGGCCCACCGCGCGGGCGGGGCGGGATTCACGCACACGATCGAGAAGAGGCACGGGCACCACACTAGAGACCCCCGGCCGGCCGCACGGAGGGCAGCGCGCCCCGCGATACCGGCCGCACAAGGGCGGTCACTGCCGCATCGATCCCGGCCGGCGGAGCCCTGCAAGTACCCTCTGATGGCATGAACACGCAGTCGAGTCGGCTTCACTGCGGTCCGCATGATGGAATCGACACACCATGAGCGCAGTCGATCGTCCCGCCTTCTACCTCACCACGGCCATCGCGTACCCCAACGGTGCGCCGCATATCGGGCACGCCTACGAGTACATCTCCTCGGACGCGCTCGCCCGGTTCAAGCGGCTCGACGGGTACGACGTGTTCTTCATGACCGGAACCGACGAGCACGGCCAGAAGATGCAGCAGACCGCCGCCGCCGAGAACATCCCGGTGGAGGAGCTGGCCGCCCGTAACTCCGATGTGTTCGAGCAGATGGACAAGACCCTCGACGTCTCCTACGACCGGTTCATCCGCACCACCGACGCCGACCACCAGCTCGCCAGCGCCGCCATCTGGCAGCGGATGCTGGACAACGGCGATATCTACCTCGACAACTATTCGGGCTGGTACTCGGTGCGCGACGAGGCGTTCTACACCGAGGAGGAGACCACGCTGCTCGACGACGGCAGCCGTATCTCCACCGATACGAAAACACCGGTCACCTGGACCGAGGAATCCAACTTCTTCTTCCGGCTCTCGGCCTATCAGGACAAACTGCTCGCCCTCTACGACGAGCATCCCGAGTTCATCGCCCCGGCCACCCGGCGCAACGAGATCGTGAGCTACGTGAAGGCCGGTCTCAAGGACCTGTCGATCTCCCGCACCACCTTCGACTGGGGCATACCGGTCCCCGGCCACCCCGACCACGTGATGTACGTCTGGGTGGACGCGCTCACCAACTACCTCACCGGCGCCGGCTTCCCCGACACCGAGTCGGCCGCGTTCCGTAAGTACTGGCCCGCCGATGTGCACATCATCGGCAAGGACATCACCCGCTTCCACACCGTGTACTGGCCGGCGTTCCTGATGTCGGCGGGAATCGAACTGCCGCGCCGGGTCTTCGTGCACGGCTTCCTGTACAACAAGGGCGAGAAGATGTCGAAGTCGGTCGGCAATGTGGTCGACCCGCTGGATCTCGTCGACACCTACGGGCTGGACGCGGTGCGCTTCTTCCTGCTGCGCGAGATCTCCTACGGCCAGGACGGCAGCTACAGCCACGAGGCCATCGTCTCCCGGATCAATGCCGACCTCGCCAACGAATTCGGCAACCTGGTGCAGCGCAGCCTGACCATGGTCGCCAAGAACTGCGGCGCGGCCGTCCCCACCCCGGGCGAGTTCACTGCCGAGGACCGGGCGTTGCTCGACCGTGCGAACGGACTGCTGGAACGCTGCCGGGCCGAATTCGACGTGCAGCAGATGCATCTGGCGCTGGAGCAGATCTGGCTGACCCTCGGCGAGACCAACCGTTACTTCAGCGCCCAGGCGCCGTGGGCGCTGCGTAAATCGGGTACCGAGGAAGATCTCGCCCGGATGGCGACGGTCCTCTACGTCACTCTCGAGGTGGTCCGGATCGTGGCGATCCTGGTCCAGCCCGTCCTGCCCGGCTCGGCCGCGCGGATCCTGGACCTGCTCGCCCAGCAGGACCGCGATTTCGCCGCGCTCGCCACCCCGCTGGTATCCGGTGTCGCGCTCCCGGCTCCCGCACCGGTGTTCCCGCGCTATGTGGAGCCGAAAACCGAGGACTGATCCGGCGCCGGATCAGTCCACCGCGGCGCGGCGGGCGGCCAGCACGGCATCGTAGAGTTCCCGCCGGGAAACCCCGGCGACCTCGGCGATCTCCGCGCTCGCGTCCTTGAGACGCAACCCCGCCGCGGCGCGCTCCTCCACCTGCGCCACCAGATCCTGTGGATCGACCACGGTGCCCGCGGCGCCCGCGAGCACCACGGTGATCTCACCGCGCGCCCCGTCCACCGCCCAGTCGGCGAGTTCGGCCAGCGTGCCGCGCACGACCTCCTCGTAGGTCTTGGTGAGCTCCCGGCACACCGCGGCCCGGCGGTCGCCGCCCAGCACCTCCACCGCGTCGGCCAGGCAATCCGCCAATCGGTGCGGCGCCTCGAAGAAGACACAGGCCCGTTTCTCCCCCACCAGCGTGCCCAGCCACTCCTTGCGCCGGCCCGGCTTCCGAGGTGCGAAACCGTCGAAACAGAACCGGTCCACCGGCAACGCCGACAGCGCCAGCGCCGTCGTCACCGCCGAGGGCCCGGGCAGACAGGTCACCGGCAGGCCGCGTTCGGCACAGGCCGCCACCAGCCGGTAGCCGGGGTCGCTCACCGACGGCATACCGGCATCGGTCACCAGCAGCACGGTCCGGCCGTCCGCGATCTCGGTCAGCAGCGCCGGAATCCGCGCCTCCTCGACGTGATCGTAGAAACTGACCACCCGCCCCCGGATCTCCACCCCGAGCGCGTCCGCCAGCGACCGGGTCCGCCGGGTGTCCTCCGCTGCCACGATATCGGCGCTGCCGAGCGCCTCCCGCAGCCGCAGCGACGCATCCCCGATCGCCCCCAGCGGTGTCGCCGCCAAGATCAGCCCACCATTTGTCATCGAACCGAGTCTATGGAGCCCCAGAGCAGGGCGACACTCGACCCCACGTCAGCGCGGGTGCATCTTGGAACGGGCGCCCGCACCGCGGCTCTACTGGAGCAGCCGGACACATCGCTGGGCCCGGTATTCAACGCCGTAGGCTGCCGATGAATTCGGTTGGCGAACGGGTCCGCATGCACAGTTTTTCGAAATCAAACCCGAACGAGTCGGTGACAAACTAGTGATCTACCATGCCACCATGGGTTCGAAGGTGGTGAAGCGGGCATACAAGTACCGGTTCTATCCCACGATCGAACAGGAGCAGTACCTTGCTCGTACGTTCGGATGCGTTCGGTATGTGTATAACCGGGCACTGGCGGAGCGCTCCCGCGCCTGGTCGCATGAACAACGCCGCATCTCGTATGCCGAATCGGACAAGATGCTCACCGCGTGGAAACGTGATCCCGAGACCGCATGGCTGACCGAACCTTCGAAGGGCCCTTTGCAGGCGACCCTGCGACATCTGCAGGGCGCGTTCGACGCTTTCTGGCGCAAGCACGCCAGCTATCCGAAGTTCAAGAAGAAAGGCCGATCGAAGGACTCGGCCACCTATTTCTCGAACTGCTTCAGCTACCGCGACGGCCGGTTGACGCTCGCCAAGCAATCCGATCCGCTGAATATCCAGTGGTCACGTCCGCTACCCGACAGAACGCGCCCGTCACAGGTAACGGTATCGAAAGATGCGGCAGGCCGGTACCACATCTCGATCCTGGTCGAGGACGCGATCACCGAGCATGCTCCTACGGACGCTACGGTAGGGGTGGATGCCGGGATCACCTCGCTGTATACGTTCTCGACCGGAGAGAAGGTCTCCAATCCCCGGCATGAGAAGCGTGATCGAGCCCGCCTGGCGAAAGCACAACGCGTCGTGGCAAAGAAGGAGAAGGGGTCGAAGAATCGGGCAAAAGCACGGTTACGGGTCGCGCGGGTATACGCGCGTATCGCGGATCGGCGCCGCGATCATCTGCACAAGCTTTCCACTCGACTGGTGCGCGAAAACCAAGTGATCGCCATCGAGGATTTGAGTGTGCGGAACATGGTTCGCAATCGTTCGCTGGCGCGGGCGATCTCCGACGCGAGCTGGTCGCAGTTTCGGGCCATGCTGGAGTACAAGGCGGACTGGTACGGGCGGACCGTAATCGCCGTCGATCGGTTCTATCCATCCAGCAAGACATGCTCCGTATGTGGACGAATCGCAGACTCGCTGCCGTTGCACAAGCGCGAGTGGGTGTGCTTATGCGGCGCGGTCCACGATCGGGACATCAATGCCGCCGAGAATATCCTTGCCGCAGGGCTTGCGGTGCTCGCCTGCGGAGATGGTGTGAGACCGTCCCGCAGCTGATGCGGGAAGGCAACCGTCGATGAAACAGGAAAATCCGGCCGTGAGGCCGGAGGTCCCCGGCCTTTGGGGCGGAGATCAAGCCAATCAGCTGACCGAATCGCGCCGCCGCCGCGCGGCTTGGCGGCCGCCGCGCACCTGGTCGAGCCCGGCTCCGCTGCGGCCGGCGCCGGATTTCGGTCCCACCGATACCGCGCGCGGCTGGGTGGTCAGCCTGTTCCTGACGGTGATCGCGGCCATCACCCGCTTCACCATGCTCAACTATCCGACCGACGCGGGAACGCCGGTCTTCGACGAGAAGCACTACGCCCCGCAGGGCTGGCAGTTCCTCACCGGCGGTATCGAGGACAACCCCGGTTACGGGCTGGTGGTGCATCCGCCGGTCGGGAAACAGATGATCGCGATCGGCGAGGCGCTGTTCGGCTACAACGGCTGGGGGTGGCGGTTCTCCGCCGCGCTGGCCGGTACGGTGCTGGTCCTGCTGGTCATCCGGATCGTGCGGCGGATGACGCGCTCGACGATGCTGGGCGCACTGGCCGGGATCCTGCTGATCGCGGACGGAACCACCTTCGTCTCGTCCCGGATCGGGATGCTCGACATCTTCATCACAGTGTTCGTCACCGCCGCGTTCGGATGCCTGATCGTCGACCGTGACCAGGTGCGGGCCCGGCTCGCGCGCGCCGACGCCGAAGGCCGGATCGGCGAGACTCCGTGGGGTCCGCGCCTGGGTGTGCGCTGGTGGCGGTTCGGGGCCGGACTCCTGCTGGGACTCGCCTGCGGCACCAAATGGTCCGGGCTGTACTTCATCGCCGCGTTCGGGGTGCTGAGCATCCTGTTCGATCTGTTCGCGCGCCGCACCTACGGTGTGCGCAAACCGCTGTACGGCACCGCCGTCCGCGATCTCGGCCCCGCGCTGTACGCGCTGGTGCTGATCCCGCTGGGCGTGTACCTGGCGAGCTACGCCGCCTGGTTCCGCAGCGAAACCGCCGTCTACCGCTATATGGCGGGTAATCCGTCGGCGCCCGAGGACGGAATCGGCACCGGCGGATTCTGGTCACATCTGGTGCCCGATGCCATGCGGTCGCTGTGGTACTTCCACTCCCGCACCCTCACATTCCATTCCGAGCTCACCAACTCCGCCGGCAACCATCACCCGTGGGAATCCAAACCGTGGACCTGGCCGATGGGGTTGCGGCCGATGCTGTACTACTACGCCGACGACGGGGTCACCGGTTGCGGGCAGACGGAATGCGTGAAAGCCGTCATGCTGGTCGGCACACCCGCCCTGTGGTGGGTGTCGCTGCCCGTCCTCGCGTGGGGTATCTGGCGCTGGATCGTCCGCCGGGACTGGCGGTACGCGGCCGTGCTCACCGCCTACGGCGCCGCCCTGCTGCCCTGGTTCCTGACCCTCGACCGCCAGATGTACTACTTCTACGCGGTCACCCTGGCCCCGTTCCTGGTGATGGCGGTGGCACTGGTGCTGGGCGACATACTCGGCACCGCCAGACGCCCGGCCCCCGTCGGATCCGGCGGTGAGTTCCGGCCCGCCCGACCCAGCGAACGCCACAGCCTGGGTCTCCTGCTGGTCTGCCTCTATCTCGCCCTCGTCATAGCGAACTTCATCTGGCTCTGGCCCATCCTCACCGGCCTACCCATAACAACGAACAACTGGCAAGACCACCTGTGGCTCCCCAGCTGGAGATAACCGGCACACCCGCCACCAAGCCGTCGAATGCCGACGCAACCCCTATGTGTCGAGTTTTACGAGACACCGCAAAGGGTTGAGGCCCGTCTCGCCCCTGGGCCGAAGGTGCTCAAAGGTCGCACTCTATGAACGGCCCACCGCACATCGCAGGCGGCGCCAAAAAACACAGCACCTTCACGAGCAGGTCAACGTCTCCCACCTCCCGAGCAGGTCAACGTCTCCCACCTCCCGAGCAGGTCAACATCTCCCACCTTCACGAGCGGGCCACATCCAACCTTCATGAGCTGCCCACACCCCACCTTCGCGAATCAGTCCGCAGCCGCGCCCAGCGCGACCCGCACGTAGTGGACTGCGTCGTCCCCGTCCAACCCCAGCCGCCGGATGGCCGCCACGTACTCCGAGGCCGCCCGCCCCGCCGCGTCGGCGGTGGGGTCGCCGGAGGAGGCGATGAACGAGCCCAGCCGGCCGCGGGTTTCCAGGACCCCGTCCTGTTCCAGTTCACGGTAGGCGCGGGCCACCGTGTTGGGAGCCAGGCCCAGTTGGGCGGCCAGGGCCCGCACCGTGGGGATCTTGGTGCCCGCGGCCAGTTCGCCCGCGCGGACCCGGGCGATGACGGCGAGCCGCAATTGTTCGTACGGCGGGACGCCCGAATCGTGGGACACCGTGATCTCGAGCATGGCTCGTTCTTACCGCATCCGGTCGGATTTCATACCGGATCCCGGGCAAGCGGGCAGGACAGACAGCGCGGCCCGCCGCGCCCCGAACCCAGTTCCGAGCCGGGAATGCGCAGCACTTCGATACCGGAATCCTCCAGCCGCGCATTGGTCATTTCGTTGCGTTCGTAGGCGACGACGACGCCCGGCCGCAGTGCGAGGGTGTTGTTCCCGTCGTCCCACTGTTCGCGTTCGGCGGTGACCCCGTCGAGCCCGGTGTCGATCACGCGGAGTTTGTCGATCCCCATGGCTGCCGCCGCGGCGGGCAGGAAGGGTTCGGGACCGGTGACGACACAGTCGTCGGAGGTGCCGTCGCGATTGATCGTGTAGGCGGTGAGGGTTTCGCGGACTCCCGGGTACATCACCACGGCATCGGTGTCGACCATCGTGCACACGGTGTCCAGGTGCATGGTGGCGCGGTTCTGCGCGATCGGCACCACCAGCACCGTATGCGCCAGCCGGTCGTCGAACAGGCTGCGCGCCAGAGCTTCCGCGCCGGCCGGTGAGGTTCGTTCGCCCACGCCGACCGCCACCACTCCGGGCGCCAGCAGCAGCACATCGCCGCCTTCGATGGGCGCGGTATGTGATTCGTAGGCCCGGCGTACGCCGAGAAAACGCGGGTGGAAGGCGTAGATCAGGTCGGTGAGGGAGGTTTCCCGGGCGCGGGCCGGCAGGGCCAGGGCGGTGATGGCGACCTTGGGGCCGACCCAGAACGAGGAGTCCCGGGTGAACAGCAGGTTCGGCAGCGGGTCGATGACGAAATCACCGCCGTGGTGCATCCGGCGGACCAGCGAGGTGTTGTCGGCGGCGAAGGGCAGTTCGTCGAAGGTCATCCCGGCCATGAGGATTCGGGCCAGGTCGGCGGCCGGGACCCCGCGTAGGTGGCCGGACAGTTCGTCGGCGAGGGCGTGCCCGAGACGGCGGGCGTGCACGGCGGCGGAGATGCCCTGGATGCGGGCGGCGCCGCTCACCTCGAGTGTTTCGGTGAGCACATCGGCCAGTAGCGCGACCTCTACTCCGCGGTCGCGCAGCACCTGGGCGAAGATGTCGTGTTCCTGTTGCGCGCGTTCCACCCAGGGGATTCCGTCGAAGAGCAGCTGGTCGTTGTTGCGCGGGGTGAGGCGGCGCAACTCGTCACCGGGGCGGTGCAGCAGTACCGCGCGCAACGCGCCGACTTCGCTGGTCACCCCGTAGCCGGCGGGGGAAGGCCGGTGGTCGCGGGCGGATGTCGGATCCGGTACGGCATCTGGTCCCATGTCCCGACACTAATGCGCGAACGCGGTGTGGGCACGGCGACGTCCACCCGTTCGCGGGGCAGTTGCCCCGATTCCGCCCCCGGCTCCAGCAACCTGAAGTATTGTTCAGATAAAGGAGGAATATCGATGCCGACAGCGGATTGGACCACCAAGGAGTTGACCCCCGGCCAGCTTTCCGAGCGTAGCGGAGTAGCCGTGTCCGCGTTGCATTTCTACGAACGCGAGGGCCTCATCTCCAGCCGCCGGACCAGCGGAAATCAGCGGCGCTACACCCGTGAGACGCTGCGCCGGGTGGCGTTCATCCGGATCTCGCAACGGGTCGGCATCCCACTGAGCGATATCCGGGCCGCCCTGGACCGTTTGCCGGAAGGTCGCACACCCACCCGGCGCGACTGGGAGACGCTGTCCACGGCCTGGCGCGAGGATCTGGACGACCGGATAACCCAGCTGGTCCGGCTGCGCGACAACCTGACCGGATGCATCGGCTGCGGCTGCCTGTCCCTGGGTAGCTGCAAACTGGTCAACGAGAACGACCGGCTCGGCGCCGAGGGCCCGGGCGCGCGCGTGCTGGACGTACACCTGAACTGCCCGGAGTACGGCTGCGACGACGTACTCAGCGCGGTGCCGGAGAGTCCGGACTCGCTGTGTTCCCCGCTGGCCGATCCCGATTCACCGACTGCTTCAGCGTGCTGAACTGCAGGTTGGCCTGCCGCATCAGCAATTCGTAGGGAAAGGCGAACTTCCGCTTCCACCAGTATCCGAACCGGATATCGAACGAGCTGTACACCAGGAACCGGTTGCGTTCGATGCCCTTCAGGATCACCGCGGCGACCTTCTCCGGCGCCACCGCGTGCCGGGTGAACAGCGAGGTGACCCGCTGCACCCGCGGATGCTCCTTGTCGACGCCGACCAGGTCGAACGAGCGCACCAGCGGGGTGGCGACCGCGCCCGGGGTCACCACGTGCACCGAGATCCCATGCTCGGCCAGTTCGAAGCGCAACACCTCGGACAATCCGCGCAGCCCGTACTTGCTGGCGCTGTACGCGGCGTGCCACGGCAGCGCCAGCAGACCGGCCGCCGACGACACGTTCACCAGCGCGCCGCCCTGACCGGCACGCACCATCGGCGGCACGAACCGCTCGATCACATTGATCGGGCCCAGCAGATTGATATCGATCATCCGCCGCCAGTGCCGGATCTCGAGACTGTCGACCGTGCCCCAGACCGAGGTCCCGGCCACGTTCATCACCACATCGAGGCTGCCGAACCGCTCGTGCACGGTGGCCGCGAACTCGGCCACGGCGTCGTGGTTCGAGATGTCGAACGCCTCGGCGATGAGCACGGTGCCGCCGGCCCGCTCGATCTCGGCGACGGTATCGGCCAGCCCGTCGGCATCGATATCGGTCAGCACCAAGTGCGCCCCGCGGGCCGCCGAGGCCAGCGCGGTCGCCCGGCCGATACCGCTGGCCGCGCCGGTGATCAGCGTTTTCGCGTCCTGCACCGATTTCCTGCGGTCGACCCGCCCCATGCTGCCACTCCCGATCGTCCGACTGCGCTGTCGGCAGCAGCCTACCGACCCGGGGGCGGGCGGGCACGGCGGAAACGGCGGCCGGACGGAACGCCGCTACAGCAGCGGGCGCACGAGCGCCCGGACGAGCCCCGCGGCCGTTTCACGCGACGAGGCGGTCGAATACATTCCGCCGCTGTAGTAGTCCAGAAAGGCTTCTTGAAAGCAGGCGCCGACCAGGAGTGCGGCGACGGCGTCGGGGTCCGTGTCCGCGGCGATCCGGCCGAGCTCCCGCTCGGCCGCCAGATAGGCCGCGAAGGCGCCGACCGCTTTCTCCGGACCGGCGCCGTGTTCGGCCATGGCGGCGCGATGGGTCGCCATCCGCCGCGGATCGGCGAGTAGCGCGCCGAGCATGGGAATGGATTGCCGGTAGAAGTCGAGCGCCGCGCAGGCCAGGTGGGTGAGATTGTCTGTCAGCTCGCCGTCGCCCGGGGCGACACCCACCCGCGCGGGCCCGGGCAGCCGTTCCCGGAGCACGGCCAGCAGCAGTTTCTCCTTGTCACCGAAGTACTTGTAGAGCGTCGGCTCCGAGACGCCGGTGTGCTGCGCGATCTCCTTCGTGGTCGCGTGGACGACGCCCCGGGTCCGCAGGATGTCCGCGGCCGCGTCCAGAATCCGCTCGCGCGTGCTCATCTCGGTCTCCTCGTGCCGCGCTTGACAGGTTGGTAAACACTAGATCATTCTGGGGTTAGTGATTACTAACCCCATTCTTTCTGGAGGTTCAGCAATGCGTGTCGGCATCTTCGGCGCCACGGGCGGCACCGGTCATCTGGTACAGCGCCCGCTCGCCGCCGGGCGCCACGACCGGGCGGTAGTTCACGATCCGGCAGTCCCGCCCGGCGCGAACCGCCCCGGACTCGGCGCGAGCACCGGCGAGGCGATGGCCCCGGACGCGATCGGCCCGGCGGTCGCCGATCCGGACGCGGCCGTTCCGGCACTCGGGCCGGCCGTCCTCGCCGCACCGGCCGAGCCCGCCACCATCGGGCACTCGCTCTCCCTGGGGTACTGATATGCGACCACGGCTCACCCGCAAGCGGCTGCTGCTCGCTCTCGCCGTCACACTCGCGGCCGTCCTCGGTGCCGCGGGGACGGTCGGCTATCTGACCTTCGTACGGTCCCCGGCCGACTCCCCGGCACAGGCGTGCGCCGGCGGAAAACCGGGCGACGACCGGCCCGTTGTCGTAGCAGCCGGGGCCAGTATGACCCGCGGGACCCTCGGCGCCGACTGGGTCGGCGCGCTCCGGGAAAGCGCGGAATTCGGCGGCCACCGGATCGTCAACGCCGGGGTCAACGGGAACACCAGCGCGGATCTGCGGGACCGGCTCGACACCGATGTCCTGGCCTGCCGGCCGGACGCGGTCATCGTCCTGGTGGGCACCAACGACGTCCGCGGCGATATCGGCCTGGACACCTACCGCGACAACCTCACCGCGATCGTGGACCGCATCGCCGCCGCGGGCACGGCACGGGTGGCGCTGATGTCACTACCACCGCTCGGCGAGGACCCCGGGGACGAGATCAATCGCCGGCTGGCCGGATACAACCGGGTCATCGCCGAAACGGCCACTCGCACCGGCAGCGATTACCTGCCGCTGCACGAACGGATCGCCGGCCTCGTCCGGCAACACGGCGATCCGAGCGCGCGCTACGACTTCGGCTTCACCCTCGCCTTCACCGCCGCCGCGCAGCACTACCTGTTCGGGCGCAGCTGGGATCAGGTGGCGCGCAGCCGCGGCTCGGACCTGTTCGTCGACAGCATCCACCTCAGCGACCGCAGCGGCGCCGAGGTAGTCGACCTCACCGGTGACTGGCTGGCGACCGCACTGCGCCGACCGCGATGACCACAATGCCCGGGGCAGCAGGCATGCGCGGCCTGCGCCCTGGTCACACGTCCCAGGGGTCCAGGCCGAACTCGGGAATCGTGTGGTCGAGGTTGGCGAGCCGCTTGACCGACGCCATGAGCGCTTCCCGATTCGCTGGGGTCGGGCGATCGCTGAACGCCCTCGCGATCGTGAAGTGATCGGTGGCCAGCCGATCGGCGATGGCGGTTCGAGTGGCGCGGCCGACCGAGTTCCATTCTTCGGGGCTGATATTGGCCCGCAGGGCGCGGTCGGAATCCCAGTGCTGTTCGACCCGTGCGATGAAGTCGCGGTTGAGCTGCGCAGCGGGGTCCGGCGCCAGAGTGTGCCGGGCCAGGCTGTCGGCATCGGCCACCGCCTGCGCCGCGAAGGCCGCCTGCGCGTCGGTTCCGGCATGGTTCATCACCGCATTGCCGGAGGCGACGGCCTTCTGCAAAGGGCCGAAGCCGTACGGATTGCGCGATCGGGTCTCGTTCCGGACCGAACGGGCACGCAACGCATGGTTCACGCTGCTGTGGGTGGACCCGGCGTCCAGTAGCACAGCCACCATGTGCTGATAGGGCACCCGGTTGTTGTCGAGATACTTGATAGCGCGCGCGAGTCCGAGCTCGGTGTGGATTCCGCCCCACGCGTCGGCTTCCCGCCGCGCCAGCAGGCGCCAGTTCTGCCTGGCCATCGACGCCCATTCGTGCCCTTCCAACCGGCTCGCCGCCGTGGCCGCGTTCACCCGGTCACTGCGCATCTTGCCGAACGCCAACGGGCTGAGCGGGTTGACCGTGCGCCCCACGAGCCAGGCAGTGAGCGGCGAGGAGTTGACGGTGTTCAATGCGGCGAGGCTCGCGATCGTGCCGGCACCCGAACCGCCCCCGGAACTCTTCCCGCCGCCGCCCATACCGAGCGCGGTACCGCCCGACCCGCCGCGCGCGCCCTGGATCGTGAGCGAGAACCGGTTGGCCATCCAGTCCGAACCGCGCGTCAATCCCTTGGTCAGCCGGCCGAACTGCAGGATCGCGACGACTTCCACGACCGCCGCGATGACGAGGACGGCGAGCACCTGTCCGCGCGCCTGCTGGAACAGGTTGCCGAGGATCAGCAGGTACACCCCGATGAAGACGGTGTAAGCGCACATCCGGGCCGCGGCGATACCCGTGTTCACCAGGTTGCGCACCAGAAAGGTCTGCGTGGGCCCGAAGACGAAACCGCCCGCGGCGAAACCGAAGGTCGCCATGAACCCCTGCATGACCGCGTCCAGCGCGGCCCGCATCAGCCGATAGGACAGGACCACCGCGAACAACAGCAGTACGGCTGCCGAGACCAACAGCAACAGACCGGTGCCGATCTGTCCCATGCTCGGGTGGGCCGCGGCCGCGGCCGCCGCGGTGTCCCCGCAGGCTGCCAGTGCGCGCTGGGCGCGGTCGGCGTCCCCCGTGGTCACTCCGGAAGACCACGCCGCGGCACACGCGGACTGGTTGTCCACGATATGGCCGAAATTCCACACCTGCACCGGACGGCGCGCGAAATTGTCCGCCATATCGCCCTGCAGGGTGCTCACCGCCAGATCCGGGTTCCGGTTCGCGGACCCGTTCAGCCCCGACGCGACCGCCAGACCGACGTCGCGGCCCTGGGCGAGCACCCCGTCGGAGCCCAGTGCGGCCGCCAGCGGGTCGGCCAGGAACAGCGGGCCCAGCACTGCCACGGCCAGCATCGTCACGGTCTGGATCACCGCGCGAGCATGGAAACCTCGCACGATGAACCAGGCCACGAAGAAGGCGCCGATCGTGGCCGCGGTGACCAGGACAGCGGGCGTGGCGAGCTGGCCGGCCAGCGCGCCGGCGGTACCGCGCAGCGCGTCGGCGAAGAATTCCAGCCAGGCGAAGCTCAGCGCGAAGCCGATGAACCAGATCGCGGTGGTCACGATGATCATGTAACCGACGAATTCCAGGCCGACGATGGTCCACACGATTGTGCCGCCCGGGTCGAGCAACCCGCCGTTGTCACTGATGTAGGTGTAATCGGCGAGCGCCACACCGAAGGAGTCCCGGACGTTCATCCAGGCCACTCCGTCCATCCGGCTCGATCCGGTGGCGCCGTCCTGTGCCATGGCCACCGCCCCGAGCGCACCCGGCAGTACGGTCAGCACGAAGAGGCCGGCGAGGCACCAGAGGAGGCGGCGCCCCCATCTCGCTGCTGTCCGCGGTGCACTGCTTCCGCGCTCACCCCACAGGCGCATGGCCGTAGATCCGGCTACTGGGCTGCGCGTTTCGCGCGCTCGCCGAATGCGGGCACGGCCCGCCGGTCTGGTCTGCCGATCATGCTGGCATTGGTATCGACGCCGAATGAAATTCAGCTGAACTGGCAGTGGCGGATCGGGCCTACCGCGGTGAATTACGAAATAATACCCGGAAAAATCCCCAGCCCTGAGAACAGGAGTAAAATGCCGAATTCAATTCACGGTGAGCGGAATTCGGTAATAAAACCGATTACTCCCGAATTGCCCGGCTGTGGCGTCCGGAGAAATTTCATCCCATGATAATGGGTTCCGGATCGGACCGTAGGAACTCGGCCGAGCACGCGGTGCCGCGCTCGCCACCCCGGGCGGCGGCGCCGGGCGCGGGCAACCGGCCGGTATCGCCGTCGGTTGATAGCATGGCGGATCCAGCCGACCATTCGGTCGGCTTGCCGACCAGGACACATCTCGAAAGAGTCGTTCCATGCAGTTTGAATTCGTCGAGCGGGACGAGACGTGGGTGGCCGGACTCCCGGTACGCAGTCCCAAGCGTGCGCTCGGTGAGTTGTACGACCGCGACCTCGAAGGCGCCTGGGCATCGGTACTCCATCACGAGCTGGGCGGCCCCCTCGCCACGGCGTACACGGATTACTCGACGGAGCTCGGCACCTACAACACCCAGATCGTGGGATATCGGTGCAGTTCGTTCGACGAGGTCACCCGCGGGCATCTGGTCGCCCGGCTGCCGCGCGGCACCTATGCGAAATTCTCCTCGGTGGGTAACTTCCCGCAGATCATGACGAGCCTGTGGACACAGATCGCCTACGCCGAGGAGCACCACCAGATCAACCGGACCTTTTCCGGTGATTTCGAGTTCTACCCGCACGCCTACAAGATCGATCTGTATCTGGCGGTCGAGGCCCGATGACCTACACGATCGTGGTGCGCGGCGAATCCGTCTACGCCGGACTCGTCTTCCCGAAGGTCCGGCCCAGTTTCAAGGTCAGCAACAGCGAGCTCATCGAGTTCCTGAAGGACCGGGTGCGGGAGCGGCTGGACGCCGCCGCCGGATCGGCCGACGGACAACGGCCCATGTACACCGTGTACGTCCGGACGCCGACGGGAACCTACAACGCGCTGGTGTGTTTCGAGTACACCGACCCGGGCCGGGCCCCGGTCGGCGATGTACTGGTCCGGGTTCCCCGGGGCGTCTACGCCCGGTTCGTACCCAACGGCGACTACCACGATCCGGTCGAGGATGTCTGGGCCCAGGTCGACGACGCGACCGCGTCGGCGGAGATCACCCGGGCCTACCGCGAGGAGATCGAGATCTGGCACGGTTCGGAATCGGTGGAGCTGTTCATCTCCATCACCCCCTGACCGCGGGCGGAACAGGTCGTTGCCTGCCGGTAACCAACTCGGTACCAACCGGTCTGGTGGTAACGACGCGTGCCGATTTCATCCGGGTTGACCTGCGATAACGATCGCACACCGAGCCGGTTTCCGGAAGATTAACCAGAGTTCTGGTCAATTGTCTTCTGATGACGGATACTGCACTGGGCACGCCGACGAGCCGGGGCGTCGGTCGGGCTGCTGGACAACAAATCCCGCACGGCCCTCGCGTCGTGCGGCGAAAGAGTAGGAACTGCATGACTGTCGAAACGATCGCAGTCGGCCAGGAAGACCCGAGCCGCGGCCGCACTGTGAGATTTCGCGACAACGTTTCCGGATACGCCCTCTGCGTAACCACCCCACATCTCTGCCCCGGCCTGTGGCGCCGATATCTCGCGGGAGCGCGGGAAGCGTACCGCCACTTCGGGAACGAATCGGCCCTGGACTACGACGGTGTACTCGACGGGTCCTCGACGGCCCTGTTCTTCGCCGCCACCGACGCCCGCGGCGAAGTGGTCGGCGGACTACGGGTCCAAGGTCCCTACACCTGGGTGTCCGAGGTCGGCTCGCTCACCCCGTGGGCGGGCCGGGCGGGCGCGGCCGAACTGGGTCTGATGATGGCCCGGCGCATTCCACGCGGGGTGGTGGAATCCCGGGCGGTGTGGGTCGCCCGGGACGCGCCCCGGCGCAACGAGCTGGCCGCGGCGATCTCACGCTGTATGGCCCATGCGCCGCGCCTGCTCAACGCCCGGTACGGCTTCGCCACGGTCGCCTCCTTCACCACCGAACGGCACCGCGCCAGCGGCGGGGGGGCGGCCCAGCCGATCCCGCCGGTGCCCTACCCCGACGAGCGCTATCGGACCCTGCCCATTTGGTGGGATACCCGGACCTACCATGTATTTGCTGACAAGTTGCAGTATCTGCTGATGCGTGGTGAACTTCGCACTATGGGATTAGCTGAACCGAGGTCGCGGCGGTCGAATCGACTGTTCGGGCACGGCGGGGAGGATTGCTACACATATGGTCGGTGAGGCAGATCTCGGGGTGGAGTACCGGCCGCTGATCCTGGACCCGAGCGATCCCGATGACGAACACGCCCTCGCGGGGCTTCGCGCCACCCCGCATACCGAGTTCAACGATCTACGAGGCCTGCTGGCCGCGGAGTTCGGCCGGCTCAACGATCCCCCCGATACCGGGGAGAGCGCGGCCGACGACCGCTGGGTCTACTACCCGTGGCGGCGCAGCGTGCTCGTGCTGCCGGGCCCGCGGACCTTCCGCGCGATCCGCCTGGACCGCAACCGCAACAAGCTGACCCGGGCCGAACAGGACCGGCTGAGCACCGTGACGGTCGGCGTGGTGGGTCAGAGCGTCGGTCACGCCATCGCGTACACCCTGGCGCAGGAAGGCGTATGCGGTGAACTGCGGCTCGCCGATTTCGACGAACTCGAACTGTCCAACCTCAACCGGGTACCCGCCACGCTGTTCGATATCGCGGTGAACAAGGCGATCGTCACCGCTCGGCGGATCGCCGAACTCGATCCGTACCTGCCCGTGGAAGTGCGCGGCGGCGGCGTGGACGCCGAAACCGCGGACGATTTCGTCGACGGTCTGGGAATCGTTGTGGAGGAATGTGATTCCCTGGACATCAAACTACTCATCCGGGAAGCGGCCCGGCGCCGCCGGTTGCCGCTGATCATGGAGACCAGTGACCGCGGTCTGCTCGATGTCGAACGTTTCGACCTCGAACCGGACCGGGCCCCGTTCCACGGCCTGCTCGGCGATACCGGGGCCGAACAACTGCGCGGCCTGTCCACCCGGGACAAAGCGCCCTACGTCGTCGGTCTGCTCGGCGCGCGCGATCTGTCGGCCCGGATGGCCGGCAGTCTCGTGGAGGTCGGTGAGACCCTCAACAGCTGGCCACAACTCAGTGGTGACGTGGTGCTCGGCGCGGCCAGTGTCGCGACGGCGATCCGCCGGATCGGGCTGGGCCGGCCGCTGCGGTCGGGCCGTACCCGTGTCGATGTGGAGCAGGCGCTCGACGCGCTGGCCGACCCGGATATCGATACCGAGCAATATCTCGCCGACCCCGAGTCCGACGACCCGGCCGGCACCACCATCGACCGCATCCTGGTCTGCGCGCAACGCGCGCCCTCGGGCGGCAATGTCCAGCCGTGGTCGCTGCATACCGGGCCACAGGAGCTGCGGATCGCACTCGAGCCCCGCCACACCACCGCCATGGACATCGGCTACCGGGGCAGCGCCGTGGCCCTGGGCGCCGCCCTCTACAACGCCCGGGTCGCGGCCGCGGCCTACGACGTACTCGGCCCCCACGAATACCTCGAAGGCACCGAACCGGACTCCCCGCTCACCGCGGTGCTCCGGCACGGCGGCGACACCGACCCGGCGCTGGCGGCGGACTATCCCTACGCACTCGCCCGGGAGACCAACCGCCGGCTCGGCTACGGCGGGCAGATCCCGGCCGGCGTCCTGGCCGGGCTGGCCGCGGCCGCGGCGGCCGAAGGCGCCCGGATGCGGGCCGTCGCCGATTCGCCGGGGATCCGCACCCTGGCCGCCGTCCTGGCCGAATCCGACCGGATCCGCTACCTCACACCGCTGCTGCACCGCGAGATGTTCGCGGAGATGCGCTGGCCCGGCGAGGACCTGACCGACGGTATCGACACCCGGTCGCTCGAACTGGCGCCCGATGAGCGGGTCGCCCTGCAGATCGGGCGACGCGCCGATGTGATGGCCCAATTGCACAGCTGGTCGGCGGGTGCGGCACTGGGCGACTACGCCCGGGACAGGGTGCGCTCGAGTTCGGCCGTCGTCGCCCTGACCTTCACCCCGGAACCGGGCGCCGAGCCCGGGGCATTGACCGGTTACGCCCGTGCCGGGGCCGCGGTACAGCGGCTGTGGATCCAGGCGCAGCGGTCCGGCCTGGCCGTCCAGCCGATGTCCCCCGTCTTCCTGTTTTCCCGATCCCGTACCGAACTGGATGCGCTCTCCCCGGCATACGCGGATAGACTGTCCACACTTCAGGGTCGTTTCCTGGAAATACTGGAAGTGCCGGAACAGGACAGCGTGGCGCTGGTACTACGCCTGAGTTACGCGGCAGCTGCCAGCGTGCGGAGCCGACGGCGCCCGGCACCGGGCGCGGACAGCCGCAGATAGTGTGATCGGAGATCAGGTGCCTCGGCGGACACTCGACTCGCTGGTGACCGAAGTCGCCGCGGAGCTGATGGGCGTCGATTCGGCGACCATGGTGTCGGCGACCGAGCAGGTGCTGGCCATGCTGATCGACTATTTCGATGTCGACTTCAGCTACCTGCGGCACAACGATCCCGCGAACCGATCCACGGTGCTGGTGGCCGAGTGGCCGCCGCGCCAGGACGTGCCCGAACCGGATCCGCTCAAGATCGTGTATTTCGATCAGGCGGATTCGGTTTTCAAATCACTCGAGCACGCCACCGAACCGTTCCTCATCCCGGCCAGCGCCGCCGACTACCAGCAGACCATCCACTCCGCGTCCGGGCTGGGCGATATCAGCTCCGCGGCGGTGCCGCTGGTGTCCCGGGGCCGGTCGACCGGTCTGCTCGGTTTCGTGAAGGTCGGCGACCGCGACTGGAGTACCCGGGAGTTGAACGTGCTCAAAGCCATCGCCACCCTGTTCGCGCAGTTGCAGGCCCGGGTGGAGGCCGAGGAGAAGCTCCGCTTCATCGCCCTGCACGATGACCTGACCGGTCTGGCCAACCGCCGCGCGCTGCTGGAGCATATGGAGCAGCGGCTGCAACCGGGCAGTCCCGGCCCGGTCGCGGCCTTCTTCCTGGACTTGGACCGGCTCAAGGCCCTCAACGACTTCCTCGGCCACACCGCCGGGGACAAGTTCATCCGGACCCTGTCCGAGCGGCTACGGGACAATCTGGACCCCAACGATATGATCGCCCGCCTCGGTGGCGACGAGTTCGTGATCGTCCCCGCCAAACCCATGGACACCGTCGCCGCCGAATACGAGGCGACCCGGATCCAGGAACTGATCAGCCGCCGGGTCACCGTGGGCGGCGAGTCGGTGAGCCGCGGCGCCAGCGTCGGCGTGGCCGTCGGTATCCCCGGTGAAACCACCGTCGCCGACATCATGCGGCGCGCCGACCACGCGCTGCTGTCGGCCAAATCCGGCGGCGGCAACGGAGTGGCCCTGTTCACCGACGCCATGCGGGCCCAGTTCGAACTCCAGGACGATGTGGAACTGAACCTGCGCAGCGCGGTGGCCGACGGATCGCTGATCCTGCACTACCAACCCGAGGTGGATCTGCGCACCGGCCGGATCGTGGCCATGGAGGCGCTGGTCCGCTGGATGCATCCGACCCGCGGCCTGCTCCCGCCCGGTGCGTTCGTGACCGTGGCCGAGGCCACCAACCTCGCCGGTGAGCTGGGTCGCTGGGTGCTGCGCACCGCCTGCGCGCAGTTCGCGCAGTGGCGACGGCAGGGCCTGGCGACGAATATGGTCATGCGGATCAATGTGTCGCCGGTACAGCTGGTGAGCCTGGATTTCGTGGAGCGTATCGAGGACATCCTCCGGCATTTCGGAATCGACGGGAGTTCGATCTGCCTGGAGATCACCGAACACGTGGTGGTCCAGGATCTGGCCCGCACCCAGGTCACGCTGCGCGGGCTCAAACGGATGGGTGTCCAGATCGCCATCGACGACTTCGGTACCGGTTATTCTTCGCTCTCCCATCTCAAGGCGCTGCCGGTGGACGCGGTGAAGATCGACCGGGGCTTCGTCCAGCGGCTGGGGGCCAGTACCGACGACCTGGCCATCGTGAAATCGATTATCGGGCTGGCCGGATCGTTCGGTCTCGGGGTGGTCGGCGAAGGGGTCGAGACCCCGGTCGCGGCCCGCACCCTGGTCGGTCTGGGCTGCTACCGGGCCCAGGGTTTCCTCATCGCGCGCCCGCTGCCCGCCGACGAGGTCGGCGAACATCTGGCCCTCGGACGGATCCCGCTGAATCTGGACCTGCCGCGGGTGGGCCGCGGTATGCCCGCCCCGTAGCCACTCGAGGTCCAAATAACACGCGGCCTTCACCGCGAGTTCAACGCCCCGGTTCCGGTGGTAACCCGGCTCGCGCCACGATCGGCGACGTGCGCATCGTGCAACTGGCGAATTTCTACGGCCCACGCTCGGGGGGTCTGCGTACCGCGCTGCACCATCTCGGTGCGGGCTATGTGGCCGCCGGCCACGAGGTCGTGCTCATTGTGCCCGGGCCGCGGCGCACCGAGGAAGTACTGCCGAGCGGAGCGTTGCGGATCACTCTGCCCGCGGTCGGGATCCCGTGGACGGGCGGTTACCGGGCGGCCGATCCGCGCCGGGTCGCCGATATCCTCGACGGCCTGCGGCCCGATGTGCTGGAGGTCTCCGACCGGCTGACCCTGCGCGGATTCGGCCGCTGGGCGCGGCGCCGGGGCGTGGCCGGGGTGATGATCTCGCACGAACGCCTGGACCGGCTGCTGGGGCAGATCATGCCGGACCGGATCGCCCGGCGCTGCGCCGATATCGCCAACCGGCACACCGCCGCCGAATACGACATGGTGGTGTGCACCACCGAATTCGCGCGGGCCGAGTTCCGGCGTATCGGCGCCCCGAATGTCGAGATGGTGCCGTTGGGCGTGGATCTGGACCTGTTCAGCCCGCGCCGCCACGACCACGGTCTGCGGGCCGACCTCGGGGTGCCCGGACAGCCCCTGCTGGTGCACTGCGGCCGGCTGTCGGTGGAGAAACGCGCCGATCGCAGTATCGAAGCGCTCGCCGAACTACGCCGGGACGGGCTCGACGCGCGTCTGGTGGTCGCCGGTGACGGCCCGCGCCGGGACGCGCTCGAACGCCGGGCCAAACTACTGCCGGAACTGCCGGGCGGCCTGCCCGCGGTACATTTCACCGGGTTCATCAGCGACCGGTCGGATGTGGCGAGATTGCTGGCGACCGCGGATATCTCGCTGGCCCCGGGCCCGCACGAGACCTTCGGGCTGGCCGCGCTGGAAGCGCTGGCCGCGGGTACGCCGGTGGTCGCGAGCAGGTCCTCGGCGCTGGCCGATATCGTCACCGCCGACTGTGGCGCGGTCGCCGCCGACGATCCGGCGGCGTTCGCGCACGCGGTCACCGACGTCCTGGCCCGCCCGACCGCGCAGCGGCGCGGCGCGGCCCGGCGGCGAGCCGAGCAGTTCACCTGGCCCGCGGCCGTATCGGGAATGCTCGCGGTACTCGACCGCTGATGCCGCCGAGCCGACCGGATCGCTCGCGATACCGGGCACCGCCATCAGGTATTACGGCCGGCCGGGTAGCCGCCGCCCGCCCCGGAGGAGCTCGGTGATCAGTTCTGTATAGCCGTCGATCATTTCGGCCAGCCGGTGCCAGCGTTTGCGCGCGTGGTGATCGCGTGTGCCGTCGATCTCGACCACTTGGTTGGCGTCCACCCAGCCCCAGGCCATGCGATCGATCACCGCCCCCAGCGTTTCGGCGTGGATCGATACGTCGGCGTCACGTTGCGGGGACCGCGCGTCGACCCACTCGTCGATATCCTCGACCAGCTCCCGGCGGCGATTGTCCACCTCGGCGACCGTGCGCGCGTCCCGCAGAGTCACCCGATGGCCGTGCAGAACGGCCAGTGCCCGCGCGGTGCGGAGGACGTCGTGATCCTCGAACCGGGTCCCCTGGAAGCTGCACAGCAACTGGGTCGCCGTCGGCAGGCCCGTGGTGGCCGCGGGCACCGGCTGCCGCGTGCGCACGTCGCCCGGCACCATCACACTCTGTTCAAACATGATCGGCTCTCGATTCGGTCGTACCGCATATCGGACAGATTTGTTCAGTCGATGACAATAGTCGATGGACATAACTCACCGACGGCAAAACGCACTATTGCGTTCGCTGATTCGAGACCATGAGGCACTCCAGCTCTCATCGAATCGATTGCCCGCGAATACGATCGGCGCCTCGGCGGCAAAATCACCGGCACCGACCCGCGAACCGCGGGACGGCGTCGGTCGCCTTCCATGACCCGCTCAACCGCTCCGCACGTATCCCGAGGCCACCGAGGAGGTCTCGACGCCGCCGCGGAACACAGCTATCCGGACGTATCGGATCAGACCGCGATGAGATCCGGGTTCGCGCTGTCCTTGCGGTATCGGCCCGGGGCCATGCCGAATTCGCGTTTGAATGCCTTGGCGAAGGCGAACTCGGAGCCATACCCCGCCCGCCCGGCGACCACGGCGATCGAATCGCCGCTGTCACGTAACCGTTTGGCGGCGAGAATCATCCGCCAGCGAGTCGCATAGGACAGCGGTGCTTCCCCGATCGTGGCAGCGAATCGCCGGGCCAGGGTTGCTCGCGATACCCCGGCTTCGGCAGCGAGCTGCTCCACGGTCCACGCTCGGCCGGGGGCGGCATGGATGGCCCGCAATGCGCGCGCCACCGGCATGTCACGGAATGCCGCGATCCATCCGGTGGGCGTGGTGGAGCCGGCGCCGTCCTCCTCGAACCATGCCCGCAGGATGTACAGCAGCAGGACATCCAGTAGCGACGGCAGCACGGCATCGGTTCCCGCTCGTGGGCCGGACAATTCGGCGGCGAGCAGGTCGACGGCACTGCGCAGGGACGGGTGCCTGCCCAGCCGGGCGGGCAGATGAACGAATTCCGGCAGGCCGTCCAGCATCGGGTGTGGATGACGCCGGTCGAGCGCGTACGCACCGCACAGCAGCACGCTGCGGCGGCCGGGCCCTGATATTTCCCGGGGCTCGCCGGGCCGGGCGACCTCGGTGACGGGTGTGGCCGGATCATCGGCGAGGACATGTTCGGCGCCCCTGGGCATGAAGACGACGTCACCGACCCCGAGCGCGATCGCGTCGCCGACGCGCGGGCGCAGCCAGCACGATCCCTCGAGCACCACATGGAATCCGGCGCCGGGCACCACGGGGTAGTCACGCCCCCACGGTGCGTGCCGGATGAACAGGCCCGAGCCGGGGCTGCCGGTACGAATCGCGGATACGGCGTCGGAAAGAATGTCCACGAATCGATCGTACAACTGCTTGTGAGAGTTTCGGACATAAATATGAGCTATCTACCCATGTTATTACTCACCGCTGATCCATAGGTTGGTTTTATCACCAGCACGACAGAGCGGAGTTCGGACATGAGGATCGCGGTATACGGCGCCACCGGCCACGTGGGTGGCCACATCATCACCGAGTTGGTCCGGCGCGGCGTGCGCCCGGTCCTCGTCGGGCGGAATGCCGAACGGCTGCACGCCCTCGCCCCCGGCGATCACACCGAGATCCGGGTCGCGGCGCTGGACGACCACGCGGCACTGACCGCCGCGTTCACCGGCGTGGACACGGTGATCAGCAGCCTGCCCGCCTACGTGACCCATGGTGCACCGGTCTTGGCGGCGGCACTCGCGGCGGGCGCGCACTACGTGGATCTGTCCGGTGAACAACTGTGGCTGGACCGGGTTTTCAACGAATTCGCCGCGACCGCCGAGGCCACGGGTGTGACGGCGGTCCCGGGCATCACCGACAGCAACCTTCCGGGTGACCTGCTCGGTTACCTGACCGCGCGGCGGATCGGTGCACCGGCGGAGATCGTGATCAGTCACCACACTCACAGCGGCGGCGAGGGATCGCGCGGAAGCGCCCGGACACTGCTGGCGAGCCTGGACTGGTTCCGCGACGGCGGCTGGCATTACCAGGACGGTGAACGGCGCCGCGGTCCGATCGACCGGCACACGTCGATGGTCTTTCCCGGCACCACCGCGGCGACCACGGTGACGAAGTTCCCGCAGCCGCCCGTGCTGACCATCCCGCGCCACACGCCGGTGAGTTTCGTGGCGGGGGTGCTCGACGCACAAATCCACGCGGCCGTCGGCGGCGTGACGCCGGATCTGGTGGAGACCCTGCCCCTCGCTCCGTCACCCGGTGCCGACATGCGGTACGACCTGGTGGTGGATGCATTCGGCGCCGACAACCGCAGGGTACGCGGTGTTCTCAGCGGCGTGGATTCCTACCGGGACTCCGGCCTCATGGCGGTCGCAGCCGCGGTCGAACTCGCCGAAGGGACGGTGCGACCGGGGGTACTGGCCGCCGCCGAGGCGTTCGACCCGTCCGCGTTCCTCGATGGACTGGCGCCACACGGGATCAGCTGGCGGCTCGACGAGGAGACCGGTCGATGAACGCGCGAAAGATCAGGACCCTCCTCCTGACTGTGCTGCTTGCAGTACTGACCGTCGCGGGAACGGCGCTCTACGCGGGCGTCGCCGACCGCTCCGGCGAGCGGCAGTCGTGGCTCGGCAGCTGGTCCACCGCCCAGATGGCCGCCACCGGCGTCTGGGGACCGACCTGGTCGACAGCCGGTTTCGCCGACCAGACCGTGCGGCAGACCGTCCGTCCCACCGTGGGCGGCGATCAGGCCCGGATCACTGTGTCCAACCTTTTCGGGGACCGGCCGTTGCGAATCGCCGCGGCAACGCTCGCGAATACCACGGACGGCGCGGCCGTGGAGCCGGGCACGGTGCGATCGCTGTCCTTCGACGGGGCATCGACCGCGGAGATCGCGCAGGGTACCGAACTCACCAGCGACGCCGTCGAGTTCTCGGTGACCGCGCGGAAGCCGGTCACGGTGACCCTCTACCTGGCCGACGAGACCGGACCGGCCACCTTTCACTACCTCGGCAACACGACCTCCTACCGAGCCGACGGCGACCATCACGCCGACACCGGCAGTGCCGCCTTCACCGAGTCCGACGGGTCCTGGTACTACCTGTCGGATCTTCAGGTCGGCGGGCCCGAGACCCGCGACGGCGTGGTGGCCTTCGGCGACTCCATCACCGACGGCGCCGGAGCCACCACCGGTTCCGACAACCGCTACCCCGACGCCCTGGCCACCCGACTGGCGGCCGACGGCCGCCCCCGGGCCGTACTCAACACCGGGATCGGCGGCAACCGGATCGTGTCCGACTCCGGCTACGTGGGCCAGCGCGCCGCAACCCGCTTCCGCCGCGACGTACTCGACAAGGAAGGCGTCGGCACGGTGGTCCTGCTGTCCGGTATCAACGACATCGGTGCCAGCGAACTCGACGAACCCTGGCTGCGACCGAACCCGGAAGTCACCGCCGATCAGCTGATCACCGAATACCGGCAACTCATTCGTCTCGCGCGCGCCGACGGGCTACGCGTCATCGGCGGCACACTACTGCCGTACCGCGGTGCCCCGTATTTCAGCCCGCGCGGCGAAAATGTCCGGGACACGGTCAATTCCTGGATACGCGAGTCCGGAGAATTCGACGCCGTCATCGATTTCGAACGTCTCCTTGCCGCCGGATCCGACCCTGATGCCCTGGACCCGCGCTACGACAGCGGCGACCATCTCCATCCCAACCCGACGGGCTACGCCGTCATGGCCGACGCCGCCGCGGCAGTGCTCGACGCCCCGGCTCGGTGAACCGACCCAGTGGCCTTCGGCCTGCCGGTGGATCCGGCCGACGATGTAGCGGTATACCGTCCGGAGTCCGACGAGGTCGGGTACTCCCTCGCATCGAGGATGGCGTACTACCCGCAGGGCCGCCTGCACGAGGCCCGACACAAATGGTCCCCGACCCGCGTTCAGCGGGCCGGGGACCATGTATGTGGAGCTAAGGGGAATCGAACCCCTGACCTTCTCGATGCGAACGAGACGCGCTACCAACTGCGCTATAGCCCCGTGCGGCTCGGTGAACCGCGCTGTGCCACTCTAGCAAACAGGGCTACCAGAATCCGAATCGGGATCCTGACCTGCGGTTTCTCTATTCTCCGAGCATTTCCGGGCGGCGGGATCCGATACGGGTCACGCACCCGCGGCCCGGCGGATCTCACCGCCGGTCGCCCGGTTGCGCACGGTCCGGGCGACGGACGCGTCGTAGGCGTCCAGATGCTCGAACGCCGGATCCTCGTCGTCGGGTTCGAGCAGATGGGCACGGCGACGCAGCGCCCGGGCGGTATCCCGGTCCATTCCGGGCCGGGCACCCCGCGGCGACGCCGTCCCGGCATCGGCGGGACCGTGCCCGGCCGACTCCTGATCCCGGCCGCCGAGCCGGGCGCTGCGCCGCCGGCGGATCTCCTGTTCGATCCGGACCTGTTTGCGCAGATAACCCAGGTAGGTACCCAGGGACAGCACGGCGCCACCGCAGCCCCACCAGAAAATGGGTGCGACGGCGACCGCGAGGCCGCCGCACAGCACGGCGCCGAGTACGAGCGCGACCACGGCGCGCTGCCGGAAGGTATAGCGCGCGGCCCGGGCGATGGCGTCGGCTTCGGGGTCGTAACCACCGCGCCCGCGGCGGGACGGCACGAAATCCTCTTCGTCGTATTCGAGTTCGGGGTCCGGTGCCCGCGTCGTCGCGCGCACCGGAGGAATGCGCGCGGGTACATTGGCCTCGGCGCGCTCGGGCGACCCGGCCTCCTCGTCACAGTCCTCGCCGCGTTCGAACTCCTCGTGGTCCCAGCCGTCGCCGGGTTCGCTGTCGTGCGCGGTACCGTCCGCACCGGATTCCGGCTCGGCGCCCCCGGGCCGATCGCCGACGACCTCGTCCGGTTGCTCCTCGTCAGCCGCGGTACCGTTCTCCTCGGCCGATGTGCTCATCGGATCCTCCGCATCATTGGCGTGGTGACGCTTTCGGTAAGGCCGCGTGGTCCGCTTCTTGCGGGCATGCCCACTTCCCTTACGCCTTTTGGAATCTCCACGATGCAGTACCCGCGTCGCCAGGGCCGTGTCGGTTGTCCGGCGGATTCTGGGATGCCGGTCGGCAAGGATAGGAAACAGGACGAAGACCCACAGCACGACCAGCCCGATCCACAGGATCGAATTCGGCATCGTCGTCAGCACCTCCGTCCCGCCTGGTCGTCGTCCGAGCCCCCGCCATGAACCGTGTGCGCCCCGACGCCGGAGTCCTTCCCCGCGGGTACGTCTCGCAGATCGTGGTACGAGCTCTCCACCGGTGGCACAGGACGCACCACCGACGTCCGTAGGTTAATTCCGAGTAGGGGTACAACACGGCAGGCGCGCCGTGCACTTCCGCCACATGAGTCACATTTCCACCAAAGCCGGGTCCGGGCAGGCCGGTTTCCGGCGGCACGTCACCGCAGCGTCAACCGTCCTTCCCGCGCCAGCCGATCGACCACCCGGCCGGCCGGCTCCTCCACCGTTATCCCGACCAGCAGATGATCGCGCCATGCCCCGTCCACATCGAGATACCTACGCAGCAGCCCTTCTTCACGGAAACCCACATTGCGCAGCACCGCCTGGCTCGCCAGATTCTCCGGCCGCACGGTCGCCTCCACCCGGTGCAGGCCCACCGGACCGAAACAGTGATCGAGCCCCAGCGCCAATGCCGCGGTCGCGACCCCCTGCCCGCCGAGATCCTTGGCCACCCAGTACCCGATCCACGCCGAGCGCAGCGCGCCGCGCACGATATTGCCGACCGTCAACTGCCCGCTGAACGCGCCGTCGACTTCGATAACCAGTGGGATCATCGCGCCGCGGCGCGCCTCCGCCTTCAGGCTCGACCACAGCGGCGGCCAGTTCGACGCGTGATTGCGCGCGTCCCAGGCCCCGCGGCCGGTGGGCTCCCAGGGTTCCAGGTGATTCTGGTCCCGCATCCTGATCCGGCTCCACGCCGCCGCGTCGCGCAACCGCACCGGACGCAACGTCACCTCTCCGGCGGATACCCGTACCGGACCGAGGTGCGCGGGCCACCCGGGGTGCTGGGTGGCCCGGAAAACATTCATGGACTCCACTTTCTAGCCGCGTTGCGCCAGAAATGCGACCCGGACCTTGTCACCGGTGCGAATTTCGGTGTCGTCGGGTTCGACCACGATGAGACTGTTGGCCTCCGACATGGCGGCCAGCAGGTGCGACGACGCCCCGGCACTGTTGCCGAGCGGCTGCACCAGGTACTCACCGGTGGCCTCGTCCCGCATCAGCTGGGCACGCAGATAACCCTTGCGGCCCGCCATCGACTGGATCGGAGTTATGGTCCGCGCCCGGATGGTCCGCCGCATCGGCTGCCGCCTTCCCAGCGCGATCCGGATCAGCGGCCGCACCATCACCTCGAAAACCACCAGGGCGCCCACCGGATTGGACGGCAGCAGAAAGGTGGGCACCTCGTCGCGGCCGAGACGGCCGAATCCCTGCACCGAACCCGGATGCATCGCCACCCGGGCGATCTCCAGTTCACCGAGCCCCTCCAACGCCTCACACACCTGGTCGGAGGCCCATCCGCCGACCGCGCCGGCGATCACCACCACTTCCGCGCGCACCAGCTGACCCTCGACCACATCCCGGAGCCGCCGGGGGTCGGCATCGACGATGCCGACCCGGTTCACATCCGCGCCGGCATCACGCGCCGCGGCGGCCAGGGCGTAGGAATTCACGTCGTAGACCTGCCCGGGTCCGGGCGCCCGATCGATATCGACCAGCTCCTCGCCGATCGAGATCACCGACAGCCGCGGCCGCGGATGGACCAGCACCTTGTCCTGGCCCACCGCCGCCAGCAGACCCACCTGCGCGGGACCGATGATCGTCCCGGCGTGCACCGCGACATCCCCGGGCTGCACATCGTCGCCGGCCCGGCGCACATAGTCACCCGACCGCACCGGTTCGTAGACCTTGAGCCGGCCCCGGCCGCCGTCGGTGAAATCCAGCGGCAGCACGGCGTCGGCGAGGGTGGGCAGCGGCGCGCCGGTCGCGACCCGGACGGTCTGCCGGGGCTGCAGCCGGATCGGCTGCCGGGAGCCGGCGAGCACCTCCCCGACCACCGGCAGCGTCAGGTCGACCAGTTCGCCGTCCTCGTCGCGGATATCGGCCCCGGCGGACGTCACATCCACACTGCGTACGGCGTATCCGTCGATGGCGGCCTGATCGAAACCGGGCAGCGGCCGCTCGGTCACCACGTCCTCGGCGCACAGCAGGCCCTGGGCCTCGGAGATCGCGACCCGCACGGGCCGCGGCGCGACGGCCGCGGCGGTCACCTTGATCTGCTGATCCTCAACAGAGCGCATCCAGCCCTTCCCGATGTCCTCGCCCCGCAGGCGATCTCATTCGTCCGCGGTGAGTTGCGGGTTCCACTCCGGACTCAGCCGGTGCTGGAGCCACTCGCGCAGCGCGGGACCGTATTCCTCGCGCTCCAGTGCGAAATCCACCGCAGCACGAAGATAGCCGCCCGGGTTCCCCAGATCATGGCGCGACCCACGGTGGACGACCACATGAACCGGATGTCCCTCGTCGATGAGCAGTGAGATCGCGTCGGTGAGTTGCAGTTCCCCGCCGGCGCCGGGACCGATGCGGCGCAGGGCGTCGAAGATCGCGCGATCGAGCAGGTAACGCCCGGCGGCGGCGAAGGTGGAGGGGGCCTCCTCGAGGCCCGGCTTCTCCACCATGCCCTTGACCCGCAGCACATTCGGGTTGACCGCGTCGGGCACCGGGGCCACGTCGAATACGCCGTAGGCGCTGACCTGGTCCTTGGGCACATCGATCGCGCACAGCACGGATCCGCCGCGTTTACGGCGGACCCGGTTCATCACATCCAGTACCCCGCACGGCAGCACCAGATCGTCGGGGAGCAGTACCGCGATGGCGTCCTCGTCGGGGTCGAGCACCGCTTCCGCCTGGGCGACCGCGTGACCGAGGCCCAGCGGTTCCTCCTGCACCACCGAGCTCACATCGAGCAACCCCGGTGCCTTGCGCACCTTCTCGAGCAGCTGGAACTTGCCGCGCTCGGCGAGGGTGCTCTCCAGCACCAGGTCCTCCACGAAATGCGCGACCACTCCGTCCTTACCGGGCGAGGTCACGATCACCAGGCGGCTGGCCCCGGATTCGGCGGCCTCGCTGGCCACCAGCTCGATACCGGGGGTGTCGACCACCGGCAACAGTTCCTTGGGGACCGTCTTGGTCGCGGGCAGGAACCTCGTTCCCAGCCCGGCCGCGGGCACGACGGCCGTCCGGAACCCCGGTTCCGGCGCGGAGGCGCCCCCACTGCCCTGTTCTGCGGCCTTTTCTGTCATATACACACCCTATCCACCCGGAGCGCCGCCCAAACGGCTGTACACCGGCTCGCTGCGGACTTTCGCGACGAAACCGGCACCGGTGAGAGCCTATGGTTGTCGCCGTGCCTCTGCCCGACGAGCGTGACAAACAGGCCTGGCGCGCGGAGATCCGTGCCCGCCGGGCGCGACTACCCGAACTCGTGCGCGCCACGGAGGCGGCGGCACTGGCCGGCGCGGCCGCGGACCTCGGTCCCGCCGAATGGGTGTGCGCCTACGTGCCGATGCGCGCGGAACCTGGTTCGCCGGCCCTGCCCGAGGCGCTGCGCGCGGCCGGTTGCCGGGTGTTGTTGCCGGTGACCGGGGCGCCCGGCCCGTTGCGCTGGGGCGAGTTCACCGGCGCGGGATCGCTGCGGCCGGGCCGCTACGGCCTGCTGGAACCGGCGGGCCCGGTACTACCGCCGGAAACGGTCGCGCGGGCCGAGGTCCTGCTGATCCCGGCACTGGCGGTGGACCGGCGCGGGGTCCGGCTCGGCCAGGGCGCCGGCTACTACGACCGGACCCTGGGTATGGCCGATCCCACTGCCCGGCGCACCGTGGTCGTCCGCGACGACGAGGTGGTCGAGCGGCTGCCCGAGGAACCGCACGATATCCGGATGACCTGGGTACTCACCCCGGGCGGCGGCCTGCGCCGGCTCGATGTGACAGCGCCGTGAGACACCGCCGGGGTGGTACTCGGCACAATGGAGGGGATCCGGGAATCACTCGGCGATTGGCACTGTTGGCACTGTCGGCTGTAGAGTGCTAAGTCTCGAATACTGCGGAGGACCCAGTGCCAACCTATTCATACGCGTGCACCCAGTGCGACAACCGCTTCGATATCGTTCAGTCCTTTACCGATGAGGCACTCACTGTCTGCTCGGAGTGCTCCGGCACCCTGCGTAAGCTCTTCAATTCGGTGGGCATCGTCTTCAAGGGCAGCGGCTTCTACCGGACCGACAGCCGCAGTGGCGCGTCGACCGCGAGTGAACCGGCCAAGTCCGACAGCTCCGCGTCGAGCTCTTCGGGGTCCGGCTCGAAATCGAGCTCGGACAAGGGCTCCTCGGGTACCTCCTCGGCACCCGCCGCCGCGGCCAGCTGAGCGCGGGCTCGCGACCCGGCCCCGCCCGGACGGATCGCTGACAGCGGCCGGTCGTCCCGAAGAAACCATCCACACCCCGGGAGTTGTCCACAACCACGCACAACCCCGGGTTCGTGGCCGGGCAGTACTCATACGCTCGGCCCATGAGCCGCATCCGACCCCCTGACCGCACGAGCGGCGGCCGACGTTCCTCCCTCGGCGCCGGTGACACCTGGCGCGACGCGTTCGCCGATCGGCCGGCCTGGGCCGACGGGGTCCTGCTGCGCCGCGTGCTGGCCGTACTGTGCGCACTCGCGGCCGTTACGCTGTTCCTCCGCGGCGATCCGGCCCATGCGCGCAGCTCCGTCGTGGTCGCCTCCCGTGACCTGCCACCCGGCCACCTGATCGCCGCCGCGGATCTCCGCCTCGCCTCCTACCCTCCGGACGCCACACCCGACGGCGCGGCCGCCGACCCGGCGCCGCTGCTCGGCGCCGTGCTCACCGCCGCCCTGCGAGCGGGCGAGGTGCTCACCGATGTCCGTGTGGTCGGGCCACGGCTCGCCGAGGCGGCCACCGGACGGCCGGATGCCCGGATCGTGCCCGTCCGCCTGGCCGATACCGCGATCACCGAAATCCTGCGGGCCGGCGATCGGGTGGACGTGGTGGCCGCCGGCACCGAGGATCCGGCACTCGCGCAAACCCTGGCGGTCGACGCCGCGGTGATACTGGTGTCGGGGCCGCCGGCAGATTCGGGCAACCGCCACACCGAACGGGTCGTGCTGGTGGCAATGGACGCCCGCCGGGCAGCGGTCGTCGCCGCGGCCTCGTTGCA
The DNA here is from genome assembly GCF_000720425.1 of Nocardia rhamnosiphila NBRC 108938. GTDB lineage: Bacteria > Actinomycetota > Actinomycetes > Mycobacteriales > Mycobacteriaceae > Nocardia > Nocardia rhamnosiphila. The sequence goes on from NZ_JOAJ01000004.1 coordinate 318,439, forward strand.
CAGCGCACTCACCGTGATCTTCCACTGATCGCCCGCACGTACGACGAAGGGACCCACCGCGAACACGCGGCAGGTCCCTCCACCGAGCTGCGGGTCCGGCCGGGCCGGGCACCCGGTCGGATAAGCCGTACGGCCGGATCAGCCGAGGCTGAACGGCTGACCCCACAGGGTCACCACGGACATCACATTATCGGTCTCGACCTTGACCCGCACGAACGCGCGCGCCTGCGCGTAGCCGCCGCAGCCGTTGACGCCGATGGTCTGGTCGGACCAGGTCACCGAACCGCTGTTGCCCTTGAACTTGTTATTGGTGGCGTGATCCTCGTTGCCGTAGTCGTCGGGCTTCTCGATATCGAGGACGTAGAAGGACTTCGCCTGGCCGGGGCCCAGGGTCAGGTTCCCGCCGACCTCACCACTGGGGCTGACCTCACCGGACTCGCCGTCGATATCGGCGCTGGCGCCGCCCTCGGCGCCACCCCCGTCGATATTGACCTGGCAACCCACGACATAGCCGGGGTAGATCTTGCCGCCGACCTTCTCCCCGCCGGCGATCTCGACCTGCGCGCTGGCCGAGGCCCAGGCGTTGCGGTGGATCGGGGTGGCGCCCATGGACGGGCTGATGGTGGCGGACTCGCCGACCAGGCGCACGGTCACCACGGTGCCGTCCGACAGGGTCTTGGTGATTTCGCCGCCGGGCAGCGGGATGAAGGTATCGGCGTTGGCCGCGCCGGTGGAGAACAGGCCCAGCGCCATCGAGGCAGCGGCGCCGACGCCGGCAAGGCGCGCCAGATTCTTACGGTTGAACATGTGTGTGTGCCCCTCTGGGGTTGAATTCGCTACAGCGAGAGATGTGATGGGTGAATTCGACCGGTGCCGATATCAGCCGATGCTGAACGGCTGCCCGTAGAGGGTGGTCTTCGAGTAGTGGTCACCGATGATCTCGACCACGGTGTAGGCCCGGGCCTGCGCATACCCGGCGCAACCCTGGATCGCCATCTCCACGTCCTGATACTCCACGGAGTAGACGCCCGCCTTCTCGATATCCTTGAACTCGATCTGCACGAACTTGACCTGGCCCGGGCCCAACTCGACACCGACCGAGCCACCGACACTGCCGCCGCCGACCTCGATACCGACCGAGCCACCCAGACCGATGGCGTCATCGGCGATACTCACCTGGCAGCCGACGATATAACCGGTATTGAGCTGCGAAGCACCATGCGTCGAGGAATTGTTCGTCCCATCCGCGTTCGTGGGACCGTTGTTCGGACCGGCTTCACCCTCAGGGGTCACCGAGACATCGGCGGTGGCGTTGCCCGAGACCCACACGGTCCGGCCCGCACCGTTGGCGGCCAGGGACGGCGAGATGAGCGCGCTCTCATGGGTGCGGGTGATCTTCACGCCGGGTCCGATTTTTTCACCGTCGGGCAGCGGAACGAAGGTGTCCGCGTTCGCGGCACCGGTCGAGAACAGGCCCATGGCCACGGCCGCGACAGCGCCGACGCCCAAAGCGCGCGCGCCGCAGCGCAGACCGGTGGTGCGGTTCTTGCTCATATTTCCCCTCATCAAGGTTTTCAGCGACACCCGGCATCGCAGCGAATCGATGTCGGGGCGGCCCGAGAACAGGCTGCATAGAGCTTGCGGGACGGCTGTAGCCACCAGATGAACCAAAAACCACACAACCGGTGAACACTCGAGTACCGTGCCGCCGACATGGTGTGTCGACCGGATGAGTGCCAGGTAGCCAGAAGGTGACCGGTGCTGGGGAAATACCCGCCGGGCACCGGCGGGACCGGTCCTGCCGGAACAGAATACGGGCCCGCCGCGGCTGCGGCGGGCCCGTATTCGTGCCAGTATGTCGGATCGGCCGGATATCAGCCGAGGCTGAACGGCTGCCCCCAGAGCGTGACGAAGGTGATCACGTTCTCGGTTTCCACCTCGACCTTGACGAACGACCGGGCCTGCGCGTAGCCACCGCAGCCGCTGAGGCCGATGGTCTGATCGGACCAGGTCACCGACCCGCTGTTGCCGCGGAACTTGTTGTTGGTGGCGTGATCTTCGCTACCGTAGTCGTCGGGTCCCTCGATATCGAGGACATAGAACGATTTCGCCTGGCCGGGGCCGACGGTGAGGTTGCCGCCGGTTTCGGCGCTCGGGCTCACGGCACCTTCGGTGTCCACCTCGGCACCGGCACCGCCCTCGGCACCGCCACCGTCGATATTGACCTGGCAGCCCACGACATAGCCGGGGTAGATCTTGCCGCCCACATCCTCGCCGCCGGCGATCTCGACCTGCGCGCTACCGGAGGCCCACGCGTTGCGGTGCACCGGTGTGGCACCCATGGACGGGCTGATGGACGCCGACTCGCCGACCATGCGCACGGTCACCACCGTGCCGTCGGACAGCGTCTTGACGAGTTCGCCGCCGGGCAGCGGCACGAACGTATCGGCACTGGCCGCGCCGGTGGAGAAGAGGCCGAGCGCGACGGTGGTGGCGGCGCCGACGCCGGCCAGGCGCGCCAGGTTCTTACGGTTGAACATGAGAGTGACACCCTTCGAGGGGAGAGCTCGCGGAATGCGCGAGAAAGATTCGATTCGAGGCGACGTGGACGGGCGCGGCCGCTCAGCCGATGCTGAACGGCTGGCCGTACAGGGTGGTCTTCGAGTAGTGGTCGCCGATGATCTCGACGACCGTGTACGACCGCGCCTGCGCATAACCCGCGCAACCCTGGATCTCGATCTCGGCATCCTGGTACTCCACCGAGTACTTGCCGGGCTTCGTGATGTCCTTGTAGTCGATCTGCACGAACTTGACGTCACCCGGGCCCAATTCGACGCCGACGGAGCCACCGAGGCTACCGCCGTCGAGGGACAGGCCCAGCGAGCCGCCCAGGCCGATCGCGTCCTCGCCGATGCTCACCTGGCAACCGACGATATAGCCGGTATTGAGCTGCGAGGCACCGTGCGTGGACGAGTTGTTGGTCCCGTCCTCACCGGTCGGGCCGTTGTTCGGACCCGGTTCGCCCTCTGGCGTGACTGTGACGTCGGCAATGGCGTTTCCGGAGACCCAGACCACCCGGCCCGCGCCGTTGGCCGCCATGGAGGGCGAAACGACGGCATGCTCACCCGTTCGGGTAATGGTCACTCCGGGGCCGGCCTTCAGACCATCGGGCAGAGCCACGAAGGCATCGGCATTCGCGGCGCCCACCGACAACAGGCCCACCGCGACGGCGGCCGCGGCACCGACACCCGCGATCCTGACGCCGTTACGTACACCGTCGGTGCGGTTCTCGCTCATATTTCCCCTCATCATGTCGGACAAACAGCACGGCCTACGAGACTCGGACAGCTGACTCGCCGGCTCCGACCAGTGTTTCGCTCGTTTGTTACCTACAGGTGACCTGTTGTTATTTCGGTGCAACGCCGCAAATCGGACAATGCACGCCAATGCGACCGGCGGGATCCACAAAGTGAAGTCACGCCGGACCACCATTGCGGCGGTCGACGAAGCCGAGATTAAACGGTCGGTAACAGGTTGGACAAAGGGTGCTTTCGCTATACGTTAATGTGATCCAACTCACAACCGAATGCGAAGCGGTACGAATCGGCAGGCAACCGCAGGTGAGAACCCTCGAACAGGTCGGCAACCCAGAAAATCCCCCGCAAAGAATTCGTCAAAAGAATAGCCCCCTTTAAATCACCGACATCGGGGTCGGAACATTATAAACTCGCCATTCCTATATCGGAGAATTTCAGAGAAATTCATATCCCCCTTTACTCCCGGGGATAGCACTCCAACGCCGCGATACTCACCCGAAAAGCGTTGGGCGCCAAGGAAATTCCGGGATCACCCGGTGCCGCCGTGATGCGGTGGCACCTGTGCACGCCACCACTCGTCGTCGGCACCGGATACCGCGCCGTCATCCCGCTCGTCCCGCGTGGTGGACGGCAGCACGTCACCGAAGATCCGGTCCACACGCGCCGGGTCCCCCGTCCGGCGGTGCGCCCGACGGGGGACCTCAGGGGTCTCGCCCTCACTCATACTGCCCGCTCCGGCTCATTCCAGGAGCCCGGACAACTCACCGATCACCCGGCTCGCCAGCGGCCCCAGGGTCGCCATACCGTCGCGGATCGCGGCCCGGGTACCCGGCAGGTTCACCACCAGCGTGCTCCCCGAGATACCGGCCAGCCCGCGGGAAAGCCCGGCGTCCAGCGAACCGGCCACCCGTCCCGACGCCCGCAGCGCCTCACCGATCCCGGGCAGATCCCGGTCGAGCACCTCGGCGGTGGCCTCGGGCGTGACATCCCGCGGCGACATACCGGTGCCACCGACCGAAATCACTATGTCCACGCCACCGATCACCGCGGTGTTCAACGCGTTCCGGATCGCCACCTCGTCGGCTTCCACCGAAACGGAGGCGTCGACGAGGAACCCCGCCTCGGTGAGCAGTTCGGTGACCAGCGGGCCCAGCGAATCCTCGCCGCCGTGCGCCGTTCGATCGTCCACCACCACGACCAGTGCACGCCCCGCAACAGGAGCATCGATTTCCATACCGCTCACCGTAGCGCCGATCGCGAGCGCCGCGTGCCCACCCCCGGCCACCTTCTGCATCATCGGCCTCCCTCCACCGCGGCGGCGGCGAGAGTCACCTCGGCCGTACGGGTATTTCCACCACGTTCATCGGTATACGTCACTGTCACCTTGTCTCCCGGTTGTTTCGATCGCACCGCGGCGACCAGCGCGTCACCGGATTCGATCGTGCGGTCGTCCAGCCGGGTCACGATGGACCCGGACGGGATCCCCGCCGCGGCCGCGGGGCCGTTCGGCGTCACGTCGAGAACCCGCGCGCCGTGCACCGACTCGTCCCGCTGCACCGTCATCCCGATCTGCGCGTATGTCGCGTGACCGCTCTTGATCAACTCGTCGGCGACCCGGCGCGCCTGATCCACCGGGATCGCGAACCCGAGCCCGATGGAACCGCTCTGCTGACCTCCCGCCCCCGAGGACCCCAGACTCGCGATCGCGGTATTGATCCCGATCAGCCGGCCCTCGGCGTCGACGAGCGCACCACCGGAATTCCCCGGATTTATCGCGGCATCGGTCTGGATCGCGTCGATCACCGGATTCGGCACGGTCGGGTCGCTGCCGCCCTCCCCGGTGGTCGACACCGGGCGATTCATCGCCGAGACGATCCCCGTGGTCACCGTGCCCGCCAGCCCCAGCGGCGAACCGATCGCCACCACCGGCTGACCGACCTGAAGGTTCGCCGAACTACCCAGTTCGATCGGCTGCAGATCCGTTTTGCCGCGCACCCGGATGACCGCGAGATCGGACACCGGATCGGCACCCACCAGCGAAGCCTGCGCCGTACTGCCGTCGGAGAAGGTCACCGACATATCGCCGTTGCCGCCGCCCCCGGCCGCGACATGGTTGTTGGTCAGGATCAAACCGTCCGAGGACAACACCACCCCGGACCCCTCCCCCTGCCCGCGATTACTGGCCACCTCGATCATCACCACCGACGGCAGCACCCGCTGCGCGACCGCCTGGGTCGACCCTGCCGGCGCATTCGCCGTGTTCTGCACCTTCGGCACCGGCCCGTCCAGCGCATTGGTCACCGCCGGCCGATCGCCCGAATCGCTGACCAGCGCACCCACCGCACCACCGATACCGCCGCTCACCAGAGCCAGCGCGACCGCCCCGGCCACCAAACCGGTACGCACCGGGCTCCGGCGCGGAGGTGGCGGCACGGCCGCATAGAACTGCCCGGAATCGCCGGGCGGCGGTCCGGCGAACGACCCGCCGGAGACCGGATACGCAGCAGTATCGCCCGGCCGGCCACCCGGGAACTGCGGTCCACCCGGATACTGCGGTATCCCGCCCTCCGGCGCCCGACCGGGCGGCCCGGCCGGCTCACCGCCGGGCCCGGAGCTCGGCGGCCCCGCCTGCGGCTGCGGCGTCGAGGGCGGCACCGGTCCCGATTCCGGCCCGGCCGGCCGATTGGTGAAATCCTCGGTCATAGTTTCCCTTTTCTGCTCATATCCGCTGTCCAGCCTGCCGACCACTACTGAGAACGAACTGAGAGCTGCATTAATTTGCGGTGCCCATAACCGCGCCTCGCCGCCATGTGGCCGGTACCCCGGTGCCCCCCCGTTCCACACTTCATCGATCGATACCGGTACTCCTTCGCTCTGCCGCCCAGAAACCAGCGCGGTCCCGACCACGGAGGTAGATCAACCGAAACGACCGGAAGAAGGGCGCGAACACGCACCTCGAACAGCCCCGATGAAATCACGGACCGCACTGTAAGTGCTCCCCGCTCCCGGACTCCGAACCTCCGAAGGCGAGTCGAGCATGCGACCCGAACGTCGAATGCCGACGCAACCGCATGCGTCGAGTTTTACGAGACACCTGAAAGGGTTGAGGCCCGTCTCGCCGTTTCGGCCTCGAAAGCGTATGAGCGAAGCTCGAGTCTCGAGGCCGAAACGGCGAGACCAAGGGGGCCTCAACCCCGCGCGCGCCAGCGCGCCAAAAACACAGCACCTTCACGAGCAGGTCAACGTCTCCCACCTTCACGAGCGGGCCCACATCCAACCTCATCAGCAGCCCACCCCCACCTTCATGAGCAGCCCACACCCCACCCTCACGAGCAAGCCCACACCCCACCCTCACGAGCAAGCCCACACCCCACCTCCAGAGGGTCCGCACCGACCTCATGAGCAGGGTCCGCGCAGACCTCATGGGCACGTTTTAACGGGCCAGCCCACTCTCACCTCCGCAGAGTCCGCGCCGGGCCTCGTGCGCGCCTTGTATCCCGCCGACGCGAGCAAGCCCACCTCTCACCCTCACGAGGAAGCCCGCACCCCACCTCCACAGGGTCCCCGCCGACCTCACATGCACATTTCTATCCGGCCCGAGCAAACAAGCCCACCTCCACAGGGCTCACGCCGGGCCTCGTGCGCGCCTTGTATCCCGCCGGCGCGAGCAAGCCCACCTCCCGCCCCGCACAAACCCCACCCCACATGCGCGCCCACTCTCCTTTCCCCCGAGCGGCACATTCCCCAGACCCGACACCGGCCGTCGGCGTCCCCGCCCACCATTCACCCACATCCCTGTTCTTGTTCCAGGCGACCCGTATTCTTCCGCAATTTCCGGCACCCCCGGGCCAACCGAACAATATTTCCGGCCCTCCCGAATTATTCGCTGCCTCCGCTTTCCGGACGATATTCCTCGGGCGGCGGGTTTTCACCCGGCAACACGATGCGGATGAGTGCGCCACCGCGCTCGGAGGTGTCGATGGCAATAGTGCCGCCGTGTTTGGTCACGACCTGTTTCACAATCGCCAGGCCGAGCCCGGAACCGGGCATGGAACGTGAGGCGGTGGTGCGATAGAAACGCTCGAAGACCAGCTCGCGTTCGCCCGGTGGAATACCGGGTCCGGCATCGTCGACCGATAATTCCAGAAGTCCCCGGCCGGTCTCGGCCATCAGTACGCGGACCTGTTCGCCGGGCGGGTTCCATTTGGCGGCGTTGTCGAGAACATTGAGAATCGCGCGTTCCAATGCGGCGTCGTGCCCGTACACGAACCAGGGGCGTAATTCGGCGGCGAAATCGGACGCGCCGCGGCGGCGGACCCGTTCCAGTGCGCGTTCGGTCACCTCACCGAGATCGACCCGCTCGTAGACGGTTTCCGGGGCATCCTCGCGGGCCAGGTCCACCAGATCGCCGACCAGGTTGGACAGCTCTTCGATCTGCGCCACCACATCCGAGCGCAGTTCGGCCATATCCTCCTCGGGGATGGCGGGCGCGTCGGGGCGGCTCGAGGCGATGAGGAGCTCCATATTCGTGCGCAGGGAGGTCAGCGGAGTGCGTAGTTCGTGGCCGGCGTCGGCGACCAGCCGCCGCTGCCGGTCCCGGGATTCGGTCAGGGCCCGCAGCATGGTGTTGAAGCTCTCGGTGAGCCGGGCGAGCTCGTCGTCACCGGTCACCGGGATCGGTGTGAGGTCGTCGGTGCGCGCGATCCGCTCGGTGGCGGCGGTCAGCCGGGCGATCGGGCGCAGCCCGGTCCGCCCGACAGTGGTGCCGGCGCCGGCGGCGAGGACGACCCCGCAGGCGCCGACAGCGAACAGCAGCCAGGCCAGCCGGTCCAACACCTCCCGGGTCGGTTCCAGGCGTTGCGAGATGATCAGGGTCACGCCGGAATCCATGCGCTCGGCCAGTACCCGCTGATTGTTGTAGGTGCGCAGCGACGAATCGCGGGTGCCCTGCGCCACCGCGATCTCCTCGGTGCCGATGGGCGGGGTGGTCGGCTGCGGCGGGATATAGGCGGGCAGGCTGGGGCGCTGGGTGGACTCCTGGTTGGCGGGCGGATAGATCAGCGCGACACCGATATCGTTGGAGAACAGGGTCGCCACGCCCAGCGACTGGAAGGCCATGCTGTCGATATCGCCGCTGATCATGGTGGCGGCGCGGGCCCGCAGCTGCGCGTCGACCTGACCGTAGAGGGCGCGGGCGACCATGGCGTAGGCGGCGATCGAGGTGATCGCCACGAAAATCGCCACCAGCGAGGCGGCCAGCAGGGTTACCCGCCATCGCAGGGATACGGTGCGGGTCAGCGGGGTCGGGGGGCGCATGGGGGCCGGCTCGTCCGGCCAGGGGCCGCCGAGCGGCGCGACCGAATGTTTCTTCGCCGCGGAACGGGGAGTGCGTGCCATATCCGCGCCTACGGGGGCGTTTCACGCAGGACGTACCCGACGCCGCGCACGGTGTGGATGAGCCGCGGTTCGCCGTCGGCCTCGGTTTTCCGGCGCAGATAGCCGATATAGACCTCCAGGGCGTTACCGGAGGTGGGGAAGTCGTAGCCCCATACCTCCTCGAGTATCCGGCCGCGGGTCAGCACCCGGCGCGGGTTGGACATGAGCATTTCGAGCAGGGAGAACTCGGTGCGGGTCAGCGAGATGGACCGCGAACCGCGGGCAACCTCCCGGGTGACCGGATCGAGTGAGAGGTCGGCGAAGTGCATCGCCTCGGAGATCTCACCGGTGTCCGGGGCACGGCGGCGCAGCAGGGCACGCAGCCGGGCCAGCAGTTCTTCCAGCGCGAACGGTTTGGGCAGGTAGTCGTCGGCGCCGGCATCGAGGCCCGCGACTCGCTCGGATACCGAATCGCGGGCGGTCAGCACCAGGATGGGCAGGTCGTCTCCGGTGCTGCGCAGCCGCCGGCACACTTCGAGTCCGTCCAGCCGCGGCATCATGACATCGAGTACCAGCGCGTCCGGGCGGTCGGCGGTCGCCTTCTCCAATGCGTCGATACCGTCGACCGCCAGATCGACGGTGTACCCGTTGAAGGTCAGCGACCGGCGCAGTGACTCCCGCACGGCACGATCGTCGTCGACCACCAGAATCCGCATAACACCAGTTTGACCGCAGCGACTGAGAGGCTACTGAGAGGGCCCGCCGCGCCGCGAGTCCGCTGACCACCGGTTTCGCCGGACGGATTTTCCGGATCCGGGTCGAATATCGGGCGGAACTTCCCCCTCACGGGAAGGTACCGGACGGTCGACCTAATGAAGACCAACTCTCGACGTTCCCGCGCGCAGGCATCTTCACCTGGGAATTCATCCGACAACCGGACGATCCATTACCACCCTGTGATATGCCACGAAACCTGTTCCACATCCGCTTTATTCGCGGTATAACCGTCTGAACGTCCCGATTGCCCGCCGCTAACATGCACGGTATGTTCCGATCGGTAAAAACTAGACCTCCGGTTGGTTCGGTGTGAAGTGAATCATAACTGAAACGCCCACGCGCCAAAAAGAGGTCGATCGTGATGCGGAGGCGACAGAGGCGGATGGAAACCCCGCGACCGTGGCAATTCAGCCTGTCCAACTGGTCGGTCACCCGCAAGGTCGGCATCGTCCTGGTCCTGCCGGTCATCCTGGCAACCCTCTTCGCGGTGCTACGGATCAACAACGAGCTGCGCACCCTGGAACAGCTCGAGGCCGCGACCGACCAGTCCCGCATCATCGCGCCCATCGTCGGCTACAACGCCGCTGCCGAACACCTCGCGGTCACCGCGACCGCCGGCTGGGCCGACAACCGCGACCCGCGGGCCTCCGCGGCCCTCGCCGGTTTCGACGCGGCCCACGAAACCCTGGAACGGGCGCTGGACTCCAACCAGATCCGGCCGGAGGTCTCCCGCGAACTGTCCTCGGCACTCACCATCGGCAGCACCATGCGCAGCGGCCTCAGCAACGGGTCGCCCGCCATGGTGGGCGACCAGGCCGACGAGATCGCCGTCCGGATCGGTAACGCGCTCGCGCAGTCGCCCACCGTCGAGGACCTGTCGATCCAGCGCTACTTCCTGCAGGTGAGCGCCATCCAGAACGCACGGCGCTCGCTGACCGCGCAGCGCCTGGTGATCAGTTCGCCCACCGCCGAGGACAATCCGGCCATGCGCGCCCGGGTGCTCACCTCGGGTGGCGCCGAACTCACCATGATCCACCAGTACGGCCAGATCATGCCGGATGTGGCCGGCAATATGCGGCCGCTCTTGGACGCGGTGCAGACCCGGCTGGCGATCTTCAGCCAGGGCACCCAGGGCGCGATGACCGATCCCGCCGCACTGAAATCCCTCGATACCAGCTCCCAGGCCTACCGGGTCACCACCGACCAGCTGATCGCCACCATCGGTGGCGCACTGCACCATGCGACGGTTTCCGCCCAGAACAGCGCGCTGCGCGAGACCGCACTGCTCATCGCCGCCCTGCTCGGCGGCCTGACCCTCGCGCTCGCGGTCGCCCGGACCCTGGTCGTCCCGGTGCGCCGGCTGCGTCGGGACGCGCTGGAAGTGGCCCATGTGCGCCTTCCCGAGGAACTCGAGCAGGTTCGCGGTGGCGCCGAGACCCCGGAGATCGAACCGGTCGGCGTCCAGGGCACCGAGGAGATCGGCCAGCTCGCCCGGGCGGTCGACGAAATGCACCAGCAGGCCCTCAATCTGGCTGCCGACCAGGCACGTTTGCGTGTGCAGATCGGCAACATGTTCGAGACCCTCTCCCGGCGCAGCCAGTCGCTCGTCGAACAGCAGCTCGGCATCATCGAGGAACTCGAGCACGACGAGGACGATCCGAAGCGGCTGCAGAACCTGTTCCGGCTCGACCATCTCGCCACGCGAATGCGGCGCAATGGTGACAACCTGCTCGTGCTGGCCGGTACCGCGCTGCGTCGCGGCCAGCTCGACCCGGTCCCGCTCTCGGATATGCTGTGGAGTGCGGTTTCCCAGGTCGAGGACTATCAGCGGGTCGAGATCGGTCATGTGCCCGAGGGTGTGGTCGCCGGTGAGCCCGCGGTCGATATCGAACACCTGCTCGCGGAGGTCATCGACAATGCGTTGCGGTACTCCCCGCCCAATACGCCGGTGGCGGTGACCGTCTCCCGCGCGGTCGACGGCGGGTACCTCATCGAGATCACCGACCGGGGACTGGGTATGGCCAACGAGGACCTGCAGGCCGCCAATGCGCGCCTGGCCTCCGGTGGTGAGATCAATGTCGAAACCGCGCGCCGGATGGGTCTTTTCGTCGTCGGCCGGCTGGCCAAACGGCATCAGATCACCGTCGGCCTGCGCCGCACCTCGACCATGGCGCAGCAGCCGGGCATCACTGCCAGCCTGCATCTGCCGGGTCTGCTGATCTCCCCCGATACCGGCCCCGACAACTCGAACGTCCTCACCGCCGACCTCTCCGCGGCCCCGCCGCAACTCCAGCACACCTCTCAGCTGCCGCAGCTGCCTCCGCCGCCGGCACCGCGGCAGCTGACCCCGGTACCCGACCTGCCGTCCTCGGATTCGTGGACCTCGCGGACCGATCTCCCCGCGGTGCGGCCGCTCACCCCCGCCCCCGCGACCTCGAGTTTCGGCACCACATCCACCGGGCTGCCGCAGCGCCGTCCGTCCACGCACGGTCCCGCGGCCCCCGGCAAGGACACGGCGAACGGCAGCGGATCCCGGGACACCTTCTCGGCGTTCGATCCGGTCCCCGAAACCCCGGAAGCCGACGACTCGCCCACCGGACTGTGGTCGGAAACCTACAAGTCCCAGCCCTTCCCGGCGCCGGTCGAGACCCCGGCACCGAGCGCCACCGAACACCGTCCGTCGTCCGAACCGGAGCCGCCGGCGGTCACCGCCCGCTCCGGCTTGCCGATCCGGCGGCCGGGCATGGACCACGACGACCCGTTCGGCCGCAGCGAGGCGCGCCGCGACGAGCCGGCGCCGGCCACGACCACCTCTTCCCGGCTGCAGCCGGTCGGCGGTGAAACCCCCACGCCGATCTACCAGCGTATGGTCTCGGAATGGCTGGTCGAGCCGGCCACCACACAGGACCAGCCGCGCCAGGACTGGACCACTCCCGCCGATATCGGCTGGCTGGCCGCGGAGGACGCCGCCAAGCCGAGTTCGGACTCCAAGACCGCGAACGGGCTCCCCATCCGCCGACCGGGCGCGCAGCTCGTACCCGGCGGGCTGACCCCCGTCGAAGACGAGGCCCCCCGGGACCCGGCGGAGATCCGGAGCAATCTGACCAGACACCTGAGCGGGGTCCGCAGTGGGCGGGCCGACGCGCAGAACAATGACGGAGGGCTTGCATGACCGACGACGACCCGAAGAGCAGCACGGACGAGAACCTGAACTGGCTGGTCGCCAGATTCACCCGGGACGTGCCGGGTGTCTCCCATGCCGTCCTGGTCTCCGCGGACGGCCTGCTGCAAGCTGTCAGCCCCCATCTGCCCGCCGATCGTGCCGAACAGCTCGCCGCGGTGACCGCGGGCCTGGCCAGTCTCTCCACCGGCGCGGCCCAGTTGTTCGACGGCGGCAAGGTGATGCAGTCGATCGTGGAGATGCAGCGCGGCTACCTACTGGTCATGAGCGTCGGCAACGGCTCGCATATCGCGGTACTGGCCAACAAGCAGCACGATATCGGCCGGATCGGCTACGAGATGGCCCTGCTGGTCGATCGCGTGGGTGCGGTCGTCAGCGCGACCGCCCGATCCACCGTCTGAGCACCATGTCCCAATTCGGCCAAGGCTTGCCCGATCCACCCACCGGCGGACCCGGATTCGGCTCCCCGGATCGGAACTACGGTCCGGGCGCACAGAACTTCGGACCCGGTTCCTCGCAGTACAACACCGGTGCCTATCGGTTCAGCGCCCCTGCGCAACCGAACAGCCCGCGCCGGGCCGGACGTGTCCGCCCGTACGCAATCACCGCCGGCCGAACCCAGCCCGCAGTCGACCTGCCGATGGAGGCGGTTATCGAAACCATCTCCTATCATGCACAATTCGATTGGCCGTCCGGTGACATCCGAGCCGAGATCCTCCGGCTCGGAACCCACCAGCTGTCGGTTGCCGAAATCGCCGCGCATCTCGATCGCCCGCTCGGTATGGTCCGCGTCGTCATCGGTGATCTCGTCGTGGACGGCAACCTGCGAGTGCATTCGACTTTGACCGAGCAGGCGAGTTACGACGAACGCCGGTCGCTGATGGAGAGGACATTGCGTGGACTCCGAGCCCTTTAGCAAGAGCCAGGGTGGTGGTGCGGGGGAGACCGATACCCGGGTCGCGTCGACCAAGATCGTCGTGGCCGGTGGATTCGGCGCGGGCAAAACAACTTTCGTGGGCGCGGTCTCGGAGATCGTGCCGCTGCGTACCGAGGCGATGGTCACCAGCTTCTCCGACGGCGTCGACAATCTGGACGACACCCCGGACAAGCGGACCACTACGGTCGCAATGGATTTCGGCCGCATCATCCTGCCGGGCAACCTGACGCTGTACCTGTTCGGTACACCCGGTCAGCGCCGGTTCTGGTTCATGTGGGACGACCTCATCCGCGGCGCCATCGGCGCGGTGGTGCTGGTGGACGCACGCCGGCTGGAGGACAGTTTCGCGGCCGTCGACTTCTTCGAGGCCCGCAATCTGCCGTTCCTGATCGCGGTCAACCGGTTCCCGAACTCGCCGCGGTTCGCCATGGCCGAACTGCGCGAGGCGCTGTCGGTGCGCGAGGGTGTGCCGATCGTGGATATCGATGCCCGTGACGCGAAAGAGGTCCGGCAGGCGCTGGCCGCCGTCACCGAGTACGCGATCAACCGTTTGAAGGCTCAGGAATACGAGGGAGTCGCCCGGCATGGTTGAGGTGCTGGCCGCGGAAACGGTCGAGACCGCCGATCTGTTCACCATGGGCTACTGGCTGACCCTGCTCACCTTCGGGGTGTCGGCGGTCGGGATGTTCGTGGGCCTGGCCTGCGCGGTGAACGGACGCCGTTCGGTCCGGTTCCGCCCGGTATGGGTGGCCGCTGCCGCGGTCTCCATCGGCGGTATCGGGGTCTGGCTGGCCAGCACCGTCTCATTGCTGGGCATATCCATTCCGGGCCGCATCCTGCGCTATGACATCTCGGACCTGACCCTGTCCCTGGTGTTCGCCGTCGCCGCGGTCTTCCTCGGCCTGCTCCTCGCCGGTCGCGAGTTCGAGGTCAAACGCATGGTGAACGCGGCGGCCGGGCTCGGCCTCGGGTTCGGGATCATGCTGTGGCTGCAGCTCACCTCGATCGATATCCAGGGTTCGGTCTCGGTGAACATCGGGCTCTTCGTCGTCGCGATCGTCGTCGTGGTCACCGCTTCCTCGCTGTGCGTGTTCCTCTTTCAGCGGTTCCGCTTCCCGGCGGCCCGGTTCGGGTCGATCGCGATGTTCGGCGCGGGCGTGGCGGCCGTCTACTTCACCGGTGTCGCCGCCCTGGAATTCCGCTTCGACTCCGAGGCCGAACCCGCGCAGGGCATGGAACTGTTCGGCTACGCCTTCCCGATGTTCGTCCTCGGCCTGCTGGCCCTGGCCGTTCCGATCACCGCGGTGCTGGTGGCGCCGGAGCGCCCCGACGACACTCCCCGCGCCGCGAAGCCCGGTACGTCCGAGACCGGTGGCCCGGCAGGCGGTAACGGCAGTGCGTCCCCCACGGACGAGCAGATCCGGCCCGCCGCCCGGCCCAATGCGGCGGCAGCGCTCGCGCAGCGGGCTCAGCCGCTGCCGGAACCGGCGCGTTGAGCCGGGCGGAAACCGACATCGTGCTGTCCGATCAGGAGAAGCTCCTGCGGGAGCTGTGGGCGCAGGTGCGCGGTCTGCGCTCCGAGGTCTCCGAACTACGGGTCGAGATCAGCGAAATGGAAGCCACGCTCGCCGATTTCGCCGACCGGGCGGACCAGCAGGAGCGAGTGGAGTTGCCGTGGCCGGTCTCGCTGCTGCTGCTACCGGCCGCGCTCGCCCTGGCGCTTTTGCGACAGGTGGGTGATATCGCGCAGGTGCTCGCGGCGGAATGCGACTCGCGACAGCGGGCGGAGTTGCCCGGGGAGATGGGGGCGAAAGGCCTCGAAAGTGGCGATGAGCGGGTCTCCCATCTCTGGGAGACCCGCCCTCACGCACGAGGATAACCGGTACGGACCGGTGAGGCAGTAGTCCGCCGAGTTTTTCCGGTGCTTACCGGATATCCCTCCGAAATAGCGGTACCGCACCCGACTTCGGTCCGCAACCTCTCAGCAGGCGCTCGTTCGAGGTGAAGACCATGATCATGCTTGCCGAAGATTTGCCAGCGGAGTCACATCGGCCTCCGCCCTTCCGCGGATACGACTGTCTCCACGGTCCTTTCGCATCTAGGGGGCCTGACAATTCACCGGCGTGTCAGGTCCAGCAAGCCGCGCCGGGCCGCCTCGACCAGCCGCCGCGGCACCCGATGCACCACACCGTCCACCGTGACCGGAACCAGATCCGGCGGGGTGGCCTTCCAATTCGACCGGCGGCTACGGGTATTGGACCGCGACATCCTCCGCTTCGGTACCGCCATCTCAGTGCTCCTTCCGGTTCCGCCCGGCACGCCGGCCGTATCTGCGTTCGAATTTCTCCACCCGGCCCTGGGTGTCGAGCACGCGGTGCGCGCCGGTCCAGAAGGGGTGCGAATCCGCGGTCACGTCCACCGTCAGCAGCGGATAGGTATTACCGTCCGTCCAGGTGACGGTCCGGTCGCCGGTGGCCGTGGAACGAGTCAGGAACCGGGCCCCGGTACTCGCGTCCTCGAAGACCACGGGATGGTAATCAGGATGGATATCGGCTTTCATCACTTCTCCTTCCGGGCGCGCTCGCCCGTGTCGCCGCCCCGGCCCTCACCGGTGGCGGCCGGATACGGTTCGTCCGAATCACAGGGGTCGGTATGCCATTCACCGAAGGGATCCGACCAGCGGGCCACCTGATGCGGCGCCCGCTCGACCAGCCGCAGTTCGGCATCGTCGACCAGTGCCCGGTCCAGTGCCTGCCGGACCTCGTCCGGGTCGGCCGCGTGGACCAGGACGACCAGCGAATTGTCGCGGTCGCCGAACCGGTCGTCCCAGCGCAATCGGGCCATGGCCAGCCGCTCCCGCTCGACCTCGGCGCGTTCGGCTTCGGTCATCGCCGCCAGCCAGCGACCGGCACCGCCGATTCGCAGCCCCCCGCCGGCCGATTCCAGCCACACGACCTCGTCCGGCTGGGTCGCCAGCCATATCCGGCCACGCGCCGTGACCACACCCTCGAACAGCACATCCAGCGCCTCGTGCAGCCGCTCGGGGTGGAAGGGCCGGCCGGCGGTGAATTCCACCAGTTCGACACCGCATTCCGCCCCCAGCGGGGGTTGACCGCGCAGCAGCGGGGCATGCGCGTCGAAGACCCGTCCGCGCCGGGACTCCGCCGGGATCCGGGCCAGCAGTCCCTCGACCGCTCCGGAGGTCACCGCGGAGTCGGGGCCGGTCCACAGCGCCGGGGCCAGCGGCACCAACCGGGACAGCACCGCCCCGAGCCGGGCCCGCTCCAGCGGGTCCACAGCGTCGCCTCCGGTGATCACCAGGGCATCCGCGAAATCGACTTGTCCGACGGCCAGTTGGGCGAGAGTGCGCTCATCGTCGGCCCATGCCCAGCCGAGTTCGTGCAGTGCTTCGTCACCGGTCGCCGCCGGCAGCCAGGTGTGCGCGTCGATACCGGTGAGCACGGCGGCTATCCGGACGTCCCGCGCCGCGGGACCGTCCACCCGGCCGACGACACCGGCCACGACCATCTCGCCGATTCCCTGGCACACCGACTCCGCTTCGATGGCCGGGTCCAGGGCGAGCACGATCCGGTCCACCGAATCGCGGGCCGCGAGAGTGCACAGCAGCGGCAGTAGATCTGCCTTCAAGGTGCACGAGACGCAACCGTGGGCCAGTTCGTGCACGGAGACGGTGGCCGTGCCGCCGTGGGACACGGTGCGGCGCACGATTCCCTCCCCGAGTTCGGCGAGATCGTGGCGCACCACGACGGTGCCCGGGGCCGCGCCGAGGGCGTCCGCGATGAGGTCGACGGAACCGGCCGGATCACCGTGCAGGCCGGCGACCACCACGACCGGTGTGCGGCGGTCTCCGGGATCGATGACTTCTGGGAGTTGTGCGGAATGGGACACCACTACCCTTTCGGTAATGATTTTCAATTACGACCCGGCACACGCTACAGTGTGGACCCATCGTTGTCGAAAACGATTGTCATCGTCGTTCACGTCGGAGGGAGTCCCATGTCGGCGCATTGTCAGGTCACCGGCCGCAAACCCGGATTCGGCAAGGCCGTCTCGCATTCGCACAAACGCACCAGCCGGCGCTGGGATCCCAACATCCAGCGCAAGACCTACTACCTGCCCAGCGAAGGCCGCCGGATCACCCTCGACGTGTCCGCCAAAGGCATCAAAACCATCGACCGGGACGGGATCGAAGCCGTGGTGGCCCGCCTCCGCGCCCGCGGAACACGGATCTGAGCGCCCCGATGGCATCGAAATCGACCGATATCCGTCCGGTGATCAAACTCCGCTCCACCGCGGGCACCGGATACACCTACGTCACCCGGAAGAACCGCCGGAACGATCCCGACCGCATGGTGCTGCGGAAATACGATCCCGTGGTCCGCCGGCACGTCGACTTCCGGGAGGAGCGCTGATGGCCAAGAAGTCCAAGATCGCTCGTAACCAGCAGCGACGCGCCGTCGTGGCCCGGTACGCCGAACGGCGCGCCGAGCTCAAGGAACTGATCCGTAAACCCT
This sequence comes from Nocardia rhamnosiphila NBRC 108938, assembly GCF_000720425.1. Classification (GTDB taxonomy): domain Bacteria; phylum Actinomycetota; class Actinomycetes; order Mycobacteriales; family Mycobacteriaceae; genus Nocardia; species Nocardia rhamnosiphila. Next base: position 336,562 of record NZ_JOAJ01000004.1, read on the forward strand.
CCACGCCGGAGGACGAGCGTCTGGCCGCCCAGGCGGCCCTGCGCCGACTGCCCCGTGACGCCAGTCCGGTACGATTGCGCAATCGGGACACCGCCGACGGGCGACCGCGCGGTTATCTCCGGAAGTTCGGCCTTTCGCGTGTGCGTGTGCGCGAGATGGCGCATCGAGGAGAGTTGCCCGGTGTGCACAAATCGAGCTGGTAACCCACCGATCTCGTGAGTTAGGAACCGGTCATATGGCAGTCAAACGAGGCCCGTCGAAGAAGGTCCGCGCCGAACAGGCCCGCCGGCCCAAGAAGAACCCGCTGATCGCCGCGGGTATCGAGACGGTCGATTACAAGGATGTGAATCTGCTGCGCACCTTCATCTCCGATCGCGGCAAGATCCGCAGCCGCCGGGTCACCGGTCTGACCCCGCAGCAGCAGCGCCAGGTCGCGGTCGCGGTGAAGAACGCGCGCGAAATGGCTCTGCTCCCCTTCACCAGCCGCTGACGCGGCACCTGAATCCGCACCCGGACGCCCGGCACCGCACGACGCGGCGCCGGGCGTCCGGCTGCCGGGTCCACGGACGGTGGCGCGAAGCCGGTGCCCACTACAGTGGTGCGCATGGTCACACTGCGGGGATGGACGGCACTTCTGGCTCTAGGCGTCACCCTCGTGGTCTCGGCCTGCGGTAGCGACGGCACCGCCGCCCCGGAGCCCGGGCTCTCCCCGACCTCCGTGCCCGCCCCGGCGAATACGCCCACGACTCCCACCGAGGACCCCGGAGCCGACCCCGGCCACCTCTTCACCGCGGATCCGTCGATCGTCGGTGCCCATCCCGTGCCCTTCACCTCGTGGACGAAGGTGGCAGAGGATCGGATCGCGATCCACTTCGAAACCGGCGTGCCCGAATGCTACGGCGTGGACGCCACCGCCACCGAGGACGACAGCACGGTCACCGTCGAGCTCCGCAGCGGCACCCGCGCCGACGCCGTCGACAAGATGTGCGTGATGATGGCGGTTTTCGGCACGCTGGAGATCCAGCTGGACGCACCGCTGGGCGACCGGCAAGTGCTCAGCGCTGCTTGACGCGGCCGCGTATCCGTCGACCCGAGGCGGTTTGCAGCGCAACGCATTTCGTGCCCCCGAAAACTTGGGCAGAGGAACTCGCGGCTTACCTGCAGTCGGACTGTGCCATAGCGTGCTTCTCGCACGGCCACCGGTTGTGCCCGCAACCACAGAGGGTGAACACGGATATGCAGAAAACTCTCGTCGGTGGTATCGCCGCGCTGGCGATCGCAGCCGGCTCGGTGGCCGGTACCGGCACCGCGGCCGCGGCCGGACTACCGCTCGAAGTCGCCACACCCGCCGCACCGCGCACGGTGCAGGGTGACTCCACTGGGTCCGGCGTTGGTCACGGACCCAGTGGCTCGTCGCTGAGCGGCCCGATCTCCAGCGGTTCGGCTGAGGCGGCCGCCGGTTTGTTCGTGCTCCTCGGCGCCATTTTCGGTGATCCCAATCCTTGCGCCCCTCTCTTGTGCTGAGGCCTCTCTGCTCAACCGCACGAACCAGGGCGCGAGGGCACAATGATCCTGGATCGACCGACACGCCGACCACATTGTCCTGCACGCTGCCCGGCACAGCCGATCCCCTGGGCGTTCCACCTACACCCGACTGACGGACAGTCGACCCGCGCCCGTGCGGCCCCTCGTTTCCCAGCGATCGAGGGGCCGCACGGTGTTTGTCGCGCTGGCCGATGTCAGTGGGCGAAGTGCCGGGACCCGGTGAAATACATGGTCACCCCGGCCGCCCGCGCCGCGTCGATGGTGTCCTGGTCGCGCACCGAGCCGCCCGGCTGGACGATCGCCCGGATACCGGCTTCCAGCAACAGTTGCGGCCCGTCGGGGAACGGGAAGAACGCGTCCGAGGCGGCCACCGACCCCGCGGCCCGGTCACCGGCCCGCTGGACGGCGAGCCGTACCGAATCGACCCGGTTGACCTGACCCATACCGACACCTACCGACGCACCGTCATGGGCCAGCAGGATGGCGTTCGATTTCACGGCCCGGCAGGCGCGCCAGGCGAATTCGAGATCGGCGAGTGTCGCCGCGTCCGCGGCTTCGCCGGCCGCGAGGGTCCAGTTCGCCGGATCGTCGCCGTCGGCGTCGATCACATCGCGCTCCTGGACCAGCAGGCCGCCACTCACCGGCCGGTGTTCGGCACCCGCGGGGGCCGGCGCTTCGGCGATCAGGATGCGGATGTTCTTCTTGCGCTGCAACACCTCGACGGCACCGTCGGCGTAGGAAGGCGCCACGATCACCTCGGTGAAGATCTCGGCCACCTGCTGGGCCATCGCCACCGAGACCTCGCGGTTCGTGGCGATGACGCCACCGTAGGCACTCACCGGATCGCAGGCGTGCGCTTTGCGATGCGCCTCGGCGATATCCGCGCCGGTCGCGATACCGCAGGGGTTGGCGTGTTTGATGATCGCCACCGCGGGTGCCTCGTGGTCATAGGCAGCCCGGCGAGCGGCGTCGGCGTCGGTGTAGTTGTTGTACGACATCTCCTTGCCGTGCAACTGCCGCGCCCGTGCCAGGCCGAGCCCGCCGTCACCGTCGGTGTACAGCGCGGCCCGCTGATGCGGGTTCTCGCCGTAGCGCAGGACCGCCGAACGGTCCCACACCGCGCCGATCCAGGACGGGAACTCGGCCTCCTCGGCAGTCTTCTCGACCAGCGTCGACGCCATCCAGTTCGCCACCGCGACGTCGTAGCTCGCGGTGTGCTGAAAAGCCTTGGCGGCCAGCGCGACACGCTCCGACAGCGTGAACCCGCCGTCGGCGACGGCCTTGCGGACCTCGTCGTAGTCGCCGGTGTTCACCACCACGGCGACCGACGGATGGTTCTTGGCCGCGGCGCGCACCATCGACGGTCCGCCGATATCGATCTGTTCGACGCAGTCGTCCGGGCTCGCCCCGCTCGCGACGGTCTCGCTGAACGGGTAGAGGTTCACCACGACCAGTTGGAAGGCCTCGATACCCAGTTCGGTGAGCTGGTCGAGGTGCGCGGCTTTGCGGGTATCGGCCAGAATGCCCGCGTGCACCCGCGGATGCAGGGTTTTGACCCGGCCGTCCAGGGTTTCCGGGAACCCGGTCAGGTCCTCGACCTTGGTCACCGGGACACCGGCGTCCGCGATCCGCGCCGCTGTCGAGCCGGTGGACACCAGTTCCACCCCGGCCGCGTGCAGCGCGGTCGCCAGCTCCACGAGCCCGGTCTTGTCGTAGACGCTCACCAGCGCCCGGCGGATCGGCGTGCGTTCACTCACCGGAGAACTCGCTCATCAGGGATAACTGCCTTTCGTCCATCGGAGACAATTCCGCGGGTCGCGACGGCGGCCACAACCTCCACCAGCAACCGTCGCTCCACAACTTTGATGCGCTCGTGCAATTCGGCCTCGTCGTCGGCCGGATCGACCCGGACGGGCTCCTGGGCCAGGATCGGACCGGTGTCCACTCCGGCGTCCACCAGGTGCACGGTGGTCCCGGTGACCCGGACCCCGTAGGCCAGCGCGTCCCGCACCCCGTGCGCACCGGGGAAAGCGGGCAGTAGGGCCGGATGGGTGTTGATGATCCGGCCGCCGAAACGATCCAGGAACACCGGGCCCAGCAGCTTCATGAAACCCGCGCAGACCACCAGGTCGGGCGAGTATCCGGCCACTGCCTCGGTGAGCGCCACATCCCAGGCGCCGCGATCGGCGTGATCGCCGACCGCGACCCGGAAAGTGGGGACGCCCGCCGCCGCCGCGTGTTCGACGGCGGCGCACTCCCGGTCGACGCCCACCGCGTGGATCCGCGCCGGATAACCGGGGTCGGCGGCGGCATCGAGCAACGCGCGCAGCAGCGAACCGGTCCCCGAGGCGAGTACGACCAGGCCGGCCGGGGTGGAATCGGTGGGTTCCGGGGCGGTCAGGGCTCTACTCCTGGAGTTCGAAGGAACGGCGGGCGGGGTCCACCCGCCGGCGGGGACGAACCCGCGGCACGGATAGAGCCTAGTAGACGCGGTCGGGCCCGCCTGCGGCGGCGGTGAGCCGGAGCCGGAGCGGGCGCGGTCAGTTCCGGCGACCGTCTCCGTCGTCCCCGTCGAGCGCGTCCGGTTCGACCACTTCCGCGTCCACGATCTCGGGTGCCGTCTCCGCGGCGGCGACAGCACCCGCCGCGGATCTACGCGGCTGGTCCTCGACCAACTCGGCGTCCAACGGCTTCTCGGGCCCCGGGGACTCGGCACGCGGCCGATCGAGCAGACCCGCATAACGGTCGGCCGGATCGGTGGCGGAATCGCCCGGTAGCTCCGGGAGCCGCCGCTCCGGCAGCGCGCGGCCCGCCGGAGCCCGGGCGCTCTCCTGCTCGTCGGGGTAACAGTCCTCGTCGTAGTCGATATCGTCCGGGTCGAAGAGCGCGTCGGGATGGCGCATCAGCGGGGTGGGGAAGGAGACGACGAAGGTGCGTGCGAAGAGCAGACCGGCGTAACCGGGAATCGCCAGCCAGGCGAACACCGCCAGGGCGAACACCGGAAGCTCGAGGCCGAGGCGCCCGAAGTTCCCCAGTTCTCCCCCGGACAGCGCGGCCAGCGCGGTGAGCGCCGCGCTCCCGAGCCCGGCCGCGGCGAGCAGCGCCCAGGGCGCGCCGGGACGGTCGTAGCTCACCCGCGCCGATTCCACGCCCCCGTACACGCCCACGGCCGCCGGGACGAGCAGCAGCACGGCCCACCAGAGCACGGCCGGACCCGTCGGTACCGCGGCGAGCACCGGGACCGCGGGAATCGGTCCACCGACCACGGTGAACACCCCGACCGACGCATCACCGAACTCGACCCCCGGCCCCACCAGCACCCCGACCCCGGCGACCACCGCGTTCGGCAGGTACAGCAGCGAGAGCAGGGTGAGCCCGAGTACGTCCACGATTCCCTTCGCGGACCCGTAGGTTTCGCCGACCCGCGACCAGTTCACCAGCAGGGCCAGCACCACCAGCACCGCCGCGGCCGCCAGCAGGCGCAATACGGCCCGGCCCGCCACGTACGCGGCGGCGATCACGTCGTAGGGCAGACCCTCGAAGAGGCGTTCCCGGCAACGGAACGCGATCCCGCACAGGACGGCGGTCAGGTGCAGGAGCAGCACCCAGCCGAAGGCGGTCAGTGGGTTGGGACGTTGCAGGGCAATGGATCCCGACGCGTCCTCGGTGACCGCCAGGCATACGGCGGTGATCAGCAGCGGGCCCCCCACGGCGGCACCGCACAACCAACCCAGTTCGGCCCGGGTGGGTTCGGTATCGGTGGCGGCGACGGCTTCCCGGGCCGCGGCCCACAGCAGCAGCGCGGTCGGCAGCACCGGTAGCAGGCCCACCGTCGTACTGCCGATGAGCAGCGGCACCTGGTGCACGGCAAGCCATCCCGCGGCCACCGCGCCGCTGAGACCGGTGAGATCGCTGCCCGCGGTGAAAAGGGTCACCAGCATGGTGACCACGACGACCGCCAGGGCGAAAGCGGCGGGCCGGAAGGCCACGAAGAGAAGCACCCGCGCGCGATCGGGGGGTAGCGAGAGAAAGCCCGGCTCGTCGCCGGAACGCGCCGAACTCCTGCGTGCCCCCCGGAGCGGGTGGTTCGACGAGGTACGCGGGGAACTCATGGATTTCAGAGTGGCAGCCGCCCCGGCGCGGGCGCTTCAGGCGCGCCGCGCCGGGTGCTGCCGGTGCTCACTTCTGGTCGTCGGACTGCCGGAACGCGCGGGTGGCGTCGGCGGCCGGATCGGAGGGCTGTTCACCACCGAACGGCTGGGCCTGCTGACCCGGCTGCTGCGGCTGCTGACCGTAGGCCTGCTGCTGCGGCTGCTGACCGTAGGGGGAGGGCTGCTGGCCACCGGCATACGGCGACTGCTGCGGCTGCTGGCCGTAACCCTGCTGCTGTTGCTGCTGGGCGTAACCCGGCTGCTGACCGTAGGCCGCCTGCTGCTGGCCGTAGCCCGGCTGCGGCTGCTGGCCACTGCTGTACTGCTGGCCGTAACCCGGCTGCTGCTGGCCGTAACCCTGCTGCTGCCCCTGGTACTGCTGCTGGCCGTAACCCTGCTGACCGCCGGGGAATCCGGTCTGCGCCGCCGGACGAGCGGCCGGCGGGGTGAGGATTCCGGCGTCGAACAGCACGACCGCCACCGCGAGACCCGTCTGCACCAGTGCCAGCACCAGGATCAGGTAGAGCCCGATCTCGGCCTTCGCGCCCTCGGGCAGGCTGAACAGCTGGAACAGGATGGTGACGAAGGTTCCGGCCGCCACCGCGGCCGCCGCGCCGACCCAGTCCTGCTTGGGCAGCAGCGACAGGCCCGCGAGGATCGCGGCGATCAGCAGTAGTCCGCCGATCGTGGCTTCCTGGTACTCGAACAGATTCAGGCTGGTATCGGCCGAGGACGGCAGATCCATATCGGTATCCGCGCCCACATAGGACAGGAAGCCGAGCAGGAAGGCGATCACACCCACCGCGGCCACACCGATGGTGAGGAAGAACGGCAGTCCTTTCCCGCCGGCCCCAGCGGCACTCCCACCACCGGCCGCCTGCTGGCCTGGATTGGGCGGAACGGAGGGCGGAACGGGTGCGTTGTACCCGGAGCCCCCGGTCGGGTATGACATGTCGTCATCTCCTAGGTCGAGTAATACGTACTTGACGGCTGAATTCTCTTTGACGCTACTGCACGCACGCGCAGAGGTCATCACCGAAGGATTCGGCCGTAGACGGCTCGATTACGCCACCGATACCGTCCACGCACCGTATTCCCGGTTGGTGCGCGACAAACCACGGAGGCCGCCCGCGCGATGCGGACGGCCTCCCGGAGTTCGGCGCTGCTACCGGATCAGGCGGAAACCGCCGCCTTCTCCAGGATCTCGCGCGCCAGCGCGGCGGTCTCGGACGGCGTCTTGCCGACCTTCACGCCCGCGGCCTCCAGCGCGTCCTTCTTGGCCTGCGCGGTACCCGAGGAGCCGGAGACGATGGCGCCGGCGTGGCCCATGGTCTTGCCCTCGGGGGCGGTGAAGCCGGCCACGTAGCCGACGACCGGCTTGGTGACATTGGCCTGGATGTAGGCCGCGGCCCGCTCTTCGGCGTCGCCACCGATCTCACCGATCATGACGATCAGCTTGGTCTCCGGGTCCTTCTCGAACGCCTCGATGGCGTCGATGTGGGTGGTGCCGATGACCGGGTCGCCGCCGATACCGATGGAGGTCGAGAAGCCGAAGTCACGCAGCTCGTACATCATCTGGTAGGTCAGGGTGCCGGACTTGGACACCAGGCCGATCGGGCCCTTGCCGGTGATGTTGGCCGGGGTGATACCGACCAGCGATTCGCCGGGGGTGATGATGCCGGGGCAGTTGGGGCCGATGATCCGGGTCTTGGCGCCCTTCTCCACGTTGTAGGCCCACGCGTAGGCGGTGTCCTGCACCGGGATGCCCTCGGTGATCACCACGAGCAGCGGGATCTCCGCGTCGATGGCCTCGATGATGGCGTCCTTGGAGAACTTCGGCGGAACGAACGCAATGGAGACGTCCGCGCCGGTCTTCTCCATGGCCTCGGCCACGGTGGCGAACACGGGCAGTTCGACGGCATTGCCGTCCTTGTCGGTGTGCGAGACGGTGGTGCCCGCCTTACGCGCGTTCACACCGCCGACGACCTGGGTACCGGCCTTGAGCATCAGCGCGGTGTGCTTGGTGCCCTCGCCGCCGGTGATGCCCTGGACGATGACCTTCGAATCCTTGTTGAGGAAAATAGACATAGTTCTGTGTGTCCTTTACTGGGCGTGCCCTGGTAGGTCGACTCAGCGGGCCGCGAGTTCGGCGGCCTTGTCGGCGCCTTCGTCCATGGTCTGTGCCAGCGTCACCAGCGGGTGCGCGGCCTCGGCGAGGATCTTGCGACCCTCCTCCACCCGGTTGCCGTCCAGGCGGACCACCAGCGGCTTGTTCGCTTCGGCGCCCAGGATCTCGAGGGCCTTCACAATGCCGTTGGCGACCGCGTCGCACGCGGTGATACCGCCGAAGACGTTCACGAAAACGCTTTTCACCTGGACATCGTTCAGGATGACGTCGAGACCGTTGGCCATGACCTCGGCGGAGGCGCCGCCGCCGATATCGAGGAAGTTGGCCGGCTTGACACCGCTGTGCTTCTCGCCCGCGTAGGCGACGACGTCCAGGGTGGACATGACCAGACCGGCACCGTTGCCGATGATGCCGACCTCACCGTCGAGCTTGACGTAGTTGAGGTCGTTCTCCTTGGCCTTGAGCTCCAGCGGATCGGTCGCGTCCTTGTCCGCGAACTCCGCGTGGTCGGCGTGCCGGAACTCGGCGTTCTCGTCCAGGGTGACCTTGCCGTCGAGCGCCAGGATCTCGTTGTCCGGGGTGCGCACCAGAGGGTTGACCTCGACCAGGGTGGCATCTTCGTTGACGAAGACCTCCCACAGCTTCTGAATGGTGACCGCGGCGGCGTCCAGCACATCGGCGGGCAGATGGCCCTGCTCGGCGATCGAGCGGGCGAACGCCAGGTCGACGCCCTTCACCGCGTCGACCGGAACCTTGGCCAGCCGGTCGGGCTTGGTGGCGGCGACCTCTTCGATCTCCATACCGCCTTCGACCGAGCACATGGCCAGGTAGGTGCGGTTGGTGCGGTCGAGCAGGAAGGAGATGTAGTACTCCTCGGCGATGTCCTTCGCCTCGGCGACCAGGATCTTCTTGGTGATGTGACCCTTGATGTCCAGGCCGAGGATGTTCTGCCCGTGGGTGAACGCGTCCTCCGGGGTGGCCGCGTACTTGACGCCACCGGCCTTGCCGCGGCCGCCGACCTTCACCTGGGACTTGATCATCACCGGTTTGCCGATTTCCGCGGCGATCGCGCGCGCGTCCTCGGCAGTGTCGGTCACGCGGCCTTCCGACGAAGGCACCCCGTGCTTTACGAAGAGCTCCTTCGCCTGATATTCGAAGAGATCCATGTACTCACCGTCTCGTCTGCGTTGCTATGACAACGTCTTTGTTGGCGGCCCGACGTCGGTAGCGGGTCGTTCGGACTCTAACCACTCACAGGCACGCCCGATCGGGCACGTTCATCCTAAGTGGCGCAGGTCACGAGCCTTCCGGCGGGGACGTTAAAGCCGCAGGCCAAGACTACCGGCGAGTAGCTTTCCGGTGAGCCGCAGGCGGTGCGCGGCGACCGCCCGCGCGACGAGGACGATCGCGGCCGCGACATCACAGGACAGAGTGTCCGACGGTGAGCCGCACCCGCGATAGAAACGTGATCAATGTCACAGTAACGTTTGAAAAGGTCCTACCGCTTGCCGCGTCGCAATCGTTTCGTTACCGTCGAAGCGGTCGATGTCACAGGCCGATCACAAACGTTGCACAGCGTGGATGCTTGCGCACCCGGTTGTTCCGCGAGTAGAGATCTCCGTGATGTTGCTCCCTGAGCAGGTTTAGAGAGGACGGCAGCTTGACGCAGCACCCCGCTCCGCAGTCGCAGAGCCGTTCGGCAGCAGCCCTTTCGGCACCGCATCCCGTCACCATCGGCCGGAAGTCCGGTGCCAGTCGGATGCGAACCGGCCGATGAACCACCGCGGCACCCTCGACGCCCACCCCGACGGTCGCGCCCGGCGCCGGCACGAGAACGCGCAGCCGACCGAATCGGTCCAGACGTTCAATGCATTCGGCGCGCCCGGTGACAGCCGGGCCCGCAGGCGCCCGCTCAACACCGCCGCCGCCTCGGCCGCCGCCGATGCCCACCGCACCGCCGCCGACGACTTCTGGGCGACCAACCAGGGGTGGGCCGATTCCCAGGCCGACAACTGGTCCGGCGCCGACCGGCAACCGCAGAGCACCTGGCAGCAGGATCAGTGGCAGCAGAACGGATGGCAGCAGGAGGAAAAGCCCGCCTGGCACAGCGATCCGAACTGGAACACCCAGCAGGGCTGGACCGAGGAAGCGCAGTCCTGGTCCGAACCCACGCCGCAGACCTGGTCCACGGCTCCCACGCAGTCCTGGCACGACGCCGAACCCGAGGCGTCGAAGCACCACGAGCCCGCCCGCTACGACAGACCCACGACGATCGCCGAGGCGCTGGAGAGTGCGCCGGTCGCCACGGAGGACACCGAGGAGCCCCGGCAGTCCCGTTCCCGGGGCGCGCATCGTGTAGCGGCCCCGCCGGCCGCGCTCAAGGGCCGCGCCGCGGTCGTCGCGGTGGCGGCGGGTGCGGTGGTCGCAGCCGGGCAGTGTGCCACCGCGGATCCCGGCGCTACGAAACAGGTCCCGCAGGCCACCGATTACGAGGCCGCCGGATCGGTACACGAGATCGCCGCCCAGTCGATGGCGACCGAGGATCCGGCTGTCTCCGATACCACCTCACCGCAAATGCTGGGCGGCGGCCTCCCCGTCGACACCAGCCGATTCGGTGAAATGCTGGCCAACGGCGCCCAATTCGCCGAAGACCTCGCCCAGGCCGAGGAAGCCAAGTTCCGCCCGCTGTTCGCGCAATTCGCCAGCGGCTCCTACACCTCCGGATTCGGCGCCCGCTGGGGCGTTCAGCATCTCGGGATCGATGTGGCCGGGCCGATCGGCACCCCCATCCACGCGGTGGCCGACGGAGAGGTCATAGACGCCGGGCCGGCTTCGGGCTTCGGCATGTGGGTGCGTCTACTGCACGCCGATGGCACCATCACCGTCTACGGGCATGTCGACACCACCACCGTCTCGGTGGGCGAATACGTGTACGCAGGAGACCAGATCGCCACCATGGGCAATCGTGGGTTCTCGACGGGCCCGCACTGCCACTTCGAGGTCTGGCTGAACGGCAGCGACAAGATCGATCCGGTGCCGTGGCTGGCCACCCGGGGGATCAGCCTCACCGGCAACGGCGACTGACCGTACCGCTGCCTGCCGGGTGCCACGATCCTTGGAGCACCCGGCCGCGGTTGTCTCACGGTGCGGCGGCGATCGCCAGCCCGATCAGCGCGATCACCTTGGCGACCTCCAGCCCGATGTACCAGTAGTGCGCCGTCGAACGTGGTAACTCCTCCCCCGCGAGCACCCGATCCGAGCGACGCGACAGCGGCGGGCGCACCACGGCCAGCTGAACCACCAGAACCACCACCGCGATCGCGAGCCATACCCACACCGCCCCGGCGGGCGCCAGCACGACGGCCGACACCAGCAGCACCGCCGCCAGCACGGCCTCCACAGTGTTCAGCGCCCGGAACACCAGCCGCCCGATACCCAGCCCGAGTTCGGTGGTGACCCCGGGCGCGCGGAATTTCAGCGGCGCCTCCAAGAACGAGATGGCCAGCACCATGCCGAGCCAGAGCATCGGCACGAACCACATCAGATGCTGCGCGACAGACTCCATGATCGGAACCTACCGCGCGGCCGAACGCCGCGGGGGCGCTACAGCTTGGTGAGGGTTTGACTGAACTTCGGGATGAGCCGGATGGTGCCGCTGGTCCCGAAATCGATCGTCACACTCGCCATATCTCCGACCCCGTCCGCGGCGACCACCCGGCCGAGACCGTACTTGTCGTCGCTGACCCGGTCGCCGACCGCCAGCGCCAGGCCGACATTGTTGCGGGATACGCCACGCCGAGCCGGGCGGGTCTCCCGGATACCGGGCCGCGCCTCCCGCGACTGCGGCCAGCCGCCGGTCCAGTCCTCGTCGCTCGACTCCGCACCACGACGGCGGCCGTACTGCGCCGGAGCAGACGACCGTTTGGGTTCCAGGCGCTGCCAATCGATCAGATGATCCGGAACCTCCTGCAGGAACCGGGACTCCGGGTTGAACACCGGCTGCCCCCACGCCGAGCGGACCACCGCGCGGGTGAGATACAGGCGGCGGCGGGCCCGGGTGATCCCCACATAGGCCAGCCGGCGTTCCTCGGCCAGTTCGGCAGGGTCGCCGAGCGCCCGCAGATGCGGGAACTGGCCGTCCTCCCATCCGGTCACGAAAACCACCGGGAACTCCAGGCCCTTGGCGGTGTGCAGGGTCATCATGGTGACCATGCCCGACCCCTCCTCGGGTATCTGGTCGGCATCGGCCACCAGCGATACCCGTTCCAGGAAGGCGGCCAGCGAACCGGGTTCGGGTTCGCCCTCACCCGTCTCCGGTACCAGGCCCTCGGCCCGGGCGGCCTCGAGCGCGTTCCGCGCCTCGGAACTGAACTCCCGGGCGACGCTGACGAGTTCGTTCAGGTTGTCCAGCCGCGCGCCGTCCTGCGGATCATCGGAGGCCTCCAGTTCCGCCCGGTAGCCGGTGCGATCCAGTACCGCCTCGACCACCGCGCCCACATCGGGGAAGTCGACCTCGTCCATTTCACCGGCGGCCCGGATCTGCTCGAGCAGCGCGACGAATCCGGCGATGGCATTGCGCGCCCGGGTGTTCAGCAGCGCGACCTCGCCGGCGGCGGCATCGCGCAGCGCCTCGGCGAAACCGATACCGCGCTGTTCGGCGTGCACCGCCACACAGGCCTCGGCACGATCACCGATACCGCGCCGCGGGGTGTTGAGGATCCGGCGCAGGCTCACCGCATCCTCCGGGTTCTCCAGAACACGCAGGTAGGCGACGATATCGCGGACCTCTTTGCGCTCGTAGAACCGAACCCCGCCGACCACCTTGTAGGGCAGGCCCATCCGGATGAAGATCTCTTCCAAGGCCCGGGAGTTGTTGTTGGTGCGGTAGAACACCGCGATATCGGAGTAGGCGGCCTCGCCCTCGTCCACCAGCCGGTCGATCTCGCGCGCGACGAAGGCCGCCTCGTCGTGTTCGTTGTCGGCGACGTAGCCGGTGATGAGTTCGCCCTCACCCGCATCGGTCCACAACCGCTTGTCGCGGCGGTTGCTGTTGCGCGAGATCACCGAGTTGGCCGCGGACAGGATGTTCTGCGTGGACCGGTAGTTCTGTTCCAGCAGGATGGTCTCGGCGTCGGGGAAATCGCGTTCGAATTCCTCGATATTGCGGATGGTGGCGCCGCGGAAGGCGTAGATGGACTGATCGGCGTCCCCGACCACGCAGAGTTCGCTCGGCGGCACCGTATGAGCGTCCGGTTCAGGGGCCTCGGCGCCCGGTGCGGCGGCCGCGCCGGCGTCGGTATCGGCGGCTTCACCGGCCGTCCCCGACCCCGCGGTGTGATGCCCGACCAGTTCCCGCACCAGCACGTACTGCGCGTGGTTGGTGTCCTGGTATTCGTCCACCAGGACGTGCCGGAAGCGGCGGCGGTAGTACTCGGCGACCTCCGGGTGCCGTTGCAGCAGCGCGACCGTCTCACCGATGAGGTCGTCGAAATCCAGCGCGTTGGCCGTACGCAACCGCCGCTGGTATTCGGTGTACACACGGGCGACCACGCGCGGCAGTTCGGCGTCCTCGAATTCCGCGTCGCTGCTCGCCTGTTCCGGGCCGACGAGTTCGTTCTTCAGGTTCGAGATGGCCGTCGCGAGCAGCCGCGGGGTGTACTTCTTGGCGTCCAGTTCGAGATCCCGGCCGATCATGGTGAGCAGCCGCCGGGAATCGTCGGCGTCGTAGATGGAGAAATTCGAGTTCAGACCGGCCAGCAGGGCCGACTGGGTACGCAGGATCCGCACACAACTCGAGTGGAAGGTCGACACCCACATACTCGCGGCGCGCGGACCCACCAGGTCGATGACCCGCTCGCGCATCTCGGCGGCGGCCTTGTTGGTGAAGGTGATGGCCAGGATCTGCCCGGGGGTGGCCCCGCGCGCGGCCAGCAGGTAGGCGATCCGGCGGGTCAGCACGGCGGTCTTGCCCGAACCCGCGCCGGCCACGATCAGCAGCGGCGGGCCGGTGTGCAGTACGGCGGCGCGCTGCTGTGGGTTGAGGCCCTCCAGCAGCTGTTCGGCCTCCTGCGCCCGGCGCTGCGCGGTATCGGTGCGCTGCTGTGTCTGCTCGGCCTGCACCCGCTGTCGCAGCGCGGCCAGGCCGCTCGGCGCACCGGGCTCCCGGCCCCCGGGCGCCGCCGCGCGCCGGTCGGCACCGGATAGCTCCAGGCCGGGCAGGGTCGCGGCCTCCGGCGCCGCGCCGGGCTCCGGCGAGCCGGCGGCGGAGGTGGTGGCACGGGAATTGTGCGAATCCGAACGAAGTGCTGCCGCGGTGGTGTCCATCGTCTGTTCACGCTACCGCCGCGACCCGACACGATCGAACACTCGGCCGAATTCGTCGCCGGCGAGACCACTCGGCGGGCCGATATCCCCACCAGTGAGCGTTTTGCATACATCGGTTACCGTGGCAAACTGGCAATATGGTTTGCCCTTCAGCGAAACATCCGCGCCGGTTGTGTGGACAGCTGGGCCGCAGACCGGGCACCTGAGGCCCGAACGGGGCAGGTAAAGGGGGAACGGCACTACCAGACCCGCCGGGTCTTTTTCACGCGGTGGAAGAGCTCTGGATCGGTAACACGACGCGCCTCGGCGCCGATCCAGGTTCTGACACGAGGAGATGAGAAATGAGCACACCCGCTACGGCGACCGGGTCGGGTTCTACTACCGACACGGACTCGGAGCTCCCTCGGACCGAAGCCGAGATCGAAAAGCTTCGGAAGGAGATCGACCGGCTAGATGCGGAGATCCTCACGGCCATCAAGCGCCGAACAGAGATCTCGCGGGTAATCGGACGAACCCGGATGGCTTCCGGGGGTACCCGCCTGGTGCACAGCCGGGAGATGAAAGTGCTGGAGCGCTTCAGCGAACTCGGCCAGGAGGGGCACACCCTGGCGATGCTGCTGCTGCGTCTCGGGCGCGGACGTCTCGGCCGCTAGGCCCCAACAGAACCGACGCGGCGGCCCGCAGACCGCCGCAACCTCACGAACCGCCCCGGGTGACCATGCCCCAGGGCGGTTCGTACTGTCTGTCATGTCATGGCGATGTACTTGGTCGACAGATATTCCTCGATCCCCTCGGTACCGCCTTCCCGGCCGAAACCGGAAGCCTTGACGCCGCCGAACGGGGCCGCCGGGTCCGAGATCACCCCGCGGTTCACCCCCACCATGCCGCTCTCCAGGCCCTCGGCCACCCGCAGCGCCCGCTCGAGGTCCCGGGTGTAGATATAGCTCACCAGGCCGAACTCGGTGTCGTTGGCGGCGACCAGCCCCTCTTCCTCGGTATCGAAGGCGACGATCGGCGCCACCGGGCCGAAAACCTCCTCGCGGAGGATGCGCGCCCGCGCGGGGATATCGGTGAGCACGGTCGCCGGATAGAACCAGCCCGGACCGCCCGGAGCCTTCCCGCCGACCCGGACCGACGCGCCCGCGCCGACCGCGTCGTCGACCAGGTCGGCGACGGTGTTCAGCTGGTCCTCACTGACCAGCGGACCGAGCGTGGTGTCCGGATCGGTACCCGGGCCCAGCCGCACCTGGGAGTTGATCGCCGCCACGAACTTCTCGGTGAACTCCTCGACCACCGCGCGGTGCACATGGAAGCGGTTGGCCGCGGTGCACGCCTCACCACCGTTGCGCAGCTTGGCCAGCAGGGCCCCCTCGACGGCCGCGTCGATATCGGCGTCGTCGAACACCACGAACGGTGCGTTCCCGCCGAGCTCCATCGAGGTACGCAGCAGGCCGGCGGCCGATTTCTCGACGAGGGTGCGACCGACCTCGGTGGATCCGGTGAAAGTGAGCTTGCGCAACCGGGGATCGTCGAGCAGCGGCTGGGTGACCGCACCGGACCGGCGGGAGGTGATCACCGACAGCACACCGTCGGGCAGGCCGGCCTCGGCGCACAGCTTCGCCAGCAGCAGCATGGTGAGCGGGGTCGCCGAAGCGGGTTTGACGATCATGGTGCAGCCCGCCGCCAGCGCGGGGCCGATCTTGCGGGTGCCCATCGCGAGCGGGAAGTTCCACGGCGTGATCGCCAGACAGGGACCGACCGGCTGCTTGTGGACCAGGATGCGGCCGGTACCCGAGGGCGCGTGCAGATAGCGGCCGTGGATACGTGCGGCCTCCTCGCTGAACCAGCGGAAGAACTCGGCGCCGTAGCGGACCTCGTTCCGGCTCTCCGGCAGGGCCTTGCCCATTTCCAGGGTCATCAGCAGGGCGAATTCCTCGGCGCGTGCGGTGATGCGCTCGAAAACCGTCCGCAGGATCTCCCCGCGCTCGCGCGCCGGAGTAGCGGCCCACTCCGCCTGAACCGCGACCGCGGCGTCCAGAGCCCGTACCGCGTCCTCCGGGGATCCGTCCGCCACCTCGGCCAGCACCTCGCCGTTCGCCGGGTTGTGCACCGCGAAGGTGCCCCCGCCGGTGGCGTCGACGGGCCCGCCGATCCACAGTTGCTTCGGGACGGATGCGAGTACTTCGGTTTCCGATGCCATACAGGCCAGCCTAAGCACGAAACCGGCAGAAGTCGTCGGCCCGAGAGGACAGTTTCTATTGCCCCGCCTGCGGCGGGGCGGGTCGGGGCCCGCCCCCGGTCCGCCGGAGTTACCGGTGGGCAACCGCCTTCGTTCTCCTTCGTCCGGCGACCCGGGACCCGCCGCGGTCCCGGCCGCGCCTGCGTCCGGGACCGGTGGGTTGTACGCTCGGCCAGTGTGAGCGTCGACATAACCGCATCGGCGGCATGGCAGAAATTGCGCGATCATCACACTGCGATCGCCGCCCTACAACTGAGGGACCTGTTCGCCGAAGATCCACCGCGCGGCCGCGATCTCACGCTGACCGCGGGTGAGCTGCGGATCGACTACAGCAAGCATCGCGTCACCCGGGAGACCCTCCAGTTGCTGGTGGAACTGGCCCGCGAAGCAGGTGTGGAGACGCAGCGCGACCGGATGCTGCGCGGCGAACACATCAACACGTCCGAGGACCGGGCGGTGGGGCATACCGCGTTGCGGTTGCCGAAGGGCACTTCGCTCACCATCGACGGCGCGGACGCGGTCGCCGCGGTACACGAGGTACTCGACCGGATGGGCGCCTTCGCCGACTCGGTGCGTTCGGGCGACTGGCGCGGTGCGACCGGGGAGCGGATCCGCACGGTGGTGAACATCGGAATCGGCGGTTCGGATCTCGGCCCCGTGATGGTGCATCAGGCGCTGCGCCACTACGCGGACGCCGGTATCGGCGCCCGGTTCGTCTCCAATGTGGATCCCGCCGATCTGGTGGCCACACTCGCGGATCTGGATCCGGCGACCACCCTGTTCATCGTGGCCTCCAAAACCTTTTCGACCCTGGAGACCCTGACCAACGCCACCGCCGCCCGCCGCTGGCTGGTCGACGCCCTCGGCCCGGATGCCGTGGCGAGACATTTCGTCGCGGTGTCCACCCACGCCGGGCGGGTCGCCGAGTTCGGTATCGACACCGACAATATGTTCGGCTTCTGGGATTGGGTCGGCGGCCGGTATTCGGTGGATTCGGCCATCGGGCTGTCGGTCATGGTGACGATCGGTCCCGCCCGGTTCGCCGAATTCCTCGCCGGTATGCACGATATGGACCGCCATTTCGCCACCGCGCCGCTGGCGGAGAACGCGCCGGCCCTGCTGGCGCTGCTCGGTGTGTGGTACGCGAACTTCTTCGGCGCACAGTCGCGCGCGGTGCTGCCGTACTCCAACGATCTCGCCCGCTTTCCGGCCTATCTCCAGCAGCTCGCGATGGAGTCGAACGGAAAATCGGTGCGCGCGGACGGTTCCCCGGTCACCACCACCACCGGTGAGATCTTCTGGGGCGAACCCGGCACCAACGGTCAGCATGCCTTCTATCAGCTCCTGCACCAGGGCACCCGGCTGATCCCCGCCGATTTCATCGGTTTCGCCCAGCCCACCGACGATCTGCCCACCCGCGACGGCACCGGCAGTATGCACGACATCCTGATGAGCAATCTGTTCGCGCAGACCAAGGTGCTGGCGTTCGGGAAGACCGCCGAGGAGATCGCCGCCGAGGGCACACCGCCGGAACTGGTACCGCACAAGGTGATGCCCGGCAACCGGCCCAGCACCACGATCCTCGCGCCCCGGCTCACTCCCGCAGTGCTGGGCCAGCTGATCGCGCTGTATGAACACCAGGTGTTCGTGGCGGGTGCGATCTGGGGGATCGACAGCTTCGACCAGTGGGGTGTGGAACTGGGCAAGCAGCAGGCCTTGGCGCTGGCGCCCCTGCTCACGGACTCGGAAGAACCCGCACCACAGGATGATTCGTCCACCGATGCGCTGATCCGCTGGTACCGCGCCAACCGCTGACCTTCACCACGGCCGAATCGGCAGGTCCACCCGCGCGGCGGTCGCGGTGACCAGCCGGTGCAGTGCGGCCGCATCGGCTATCCGTTCCGGGTGGAGACTCGCGACGGTCAGGATGTAGTCGTCCCGGAAACGGCACAGGTAGCCGGACAGCCGGGTGCGCGGCCGCCGCGCATAGTCGAGGCCGGGATGAACGGCCCGGGTCGCGATACCGGTGCACTCGTGTGGCCCGAGGGTCGACAGCGCCGGCGGGATCGCGCCGATATTCGAGCACAGGATGTCGCGTTCCCCCGCTCCCCGGGACAGCAGATGGGCCACCTTGTCGGGCACCAGGTAGAGAAACTCTTCCGGTAGTCCGCCGGGGCTGGTCATCCGCCGCTCGTAGGCCGACCGGCTCTTCGCGCGGATATCGGCCGGTCCGTCCCCCGGGGTCACCGCGATCTCGGTCACCGCCAGATCGTTGTCGATCCGGGGTTCGTCCCGGGTGTCCACAGGCAGGCTCGCCGCGATCTCGGCCCCGGGAAAGCCCGCGGCCCACAGGATGTTCGCGACCAACCAGATGAACAAACTGTTGGCTGTGCCCCCGTATCGCGCGGCGACCGCCTCCCAGTCCTCGGCCGGGCAGCGCAGGATGAGCGCCGGTTCGGGCAGCGCGGTGAAGGCGGAGGTCTCGGTAGATCCGGATGGGTCGATCCGTTCCTCGATCGCCGGCGGCACGAGAAGTCCGGCAGGGTCGGGCGGGGCGGCTCGGGCCGCGGGGCCGCCGGATGCGGATTGTGACTGCGACCAGGAAGAATCCGATGGTGCGATCGGGCGGCGCGGTGTAGCCACGGTACGAGCCGCGCGGTCGGCGCCCGTCGCCCCGTCGTGTCCGGCAACCCGCTTCTGGTGCCCCGGCCCGTGCACACCGCGCGGTATCCGGGTCGCGGCGGCACGCACACCACCGAGCCCGACCGTCGCCCAGATACGCGCCGCGTCGAACCAGTCCGAATCCGGGGCGCCTCCGGTGTCGTTGCCCGGCGCCGCCACCGGCCGGGGGCACAGAAGGTCCACCGCGCGGTCCGAGTCCATCGCCTCCAGCGCTCGTTCCACGGCGAGAATCAGTCCCCGGGCATCGGCGAGAACGTGGGAGCAGGTGAGAACCACGATCGTGCCCCCGTCGGTGAGTGGCGCCACCGACAGTCGCCAGCCCGGACCGTGTTCGGGATCCAGGTCGGCACCACACGCGTCGGCCCAGTCCGGGATCTCGGCGGGTGCGAGCGTCGCACGGTGCCGGTCGAGCGGATGAGCGCGATCATTGCGCTGCCACCGTGCCCGAGCGCCCGGGACCCGGGGGCGGACCACCCGGCGGGCCAGCGGCCCGGTGCGCAGTGCCCCGTGCAAACGCGCGAGTATCTCGGGTTCCACCGCCCCGGCGGTGCGCCACAGGCCCTGGAGCGCGATCGGGGTGCCGAGCCCCTGGTGGGTGCGTAGGAAGATTTCGTCGACAACGCTCAATCGGCGCATTCGCACAGGTTAACCTCTGTTTCCGAAACATCGCCGGGCGCACCGTGCCCGGCTGGCCGACCCACCGCGGGCTGCCCGGACGACGGGCGCGCCACGGGTCGCCCGAGAAAGACCCTGCGCTACCGGGACGAGGCCGCACACGAGCGGACCACGGCGGGGCCGCTCACCTGCCCACCGATACCGACCGGTCCCGATCCCCCGGAAGCCCGCGGTGTGACATGGGACGCATAATCGATGGATGCTCACGCACGAGGTTCTCAACCAGGTCCCGCCGATCACACCGTTCGAGGTCTCGCGGGACCCGGCGTTGCTGGCCGGTCTGCACCGGGAGGGCGCCGGGTGGGCGGAGGCGGAAGTGCGCGAACTCGGCACGCTCGCCGGTACCGAGCGGGTTCAGGAGTGGGGCCGGCTCGCCAACGAGTATCCGCCCGTCCTGCACACCCACGACCGCTACGGCAACCGCGTCGACGAGGTGGAATTCCATCCGCACTGGCACGATCTGATGACGGTGGCGGTCGAACACGGACTGCACGCCGCACCGTGGGCCGACGACCGGACCGGCGCCCATGTGGCGCGGGCCGCCAAGTTCTACGTCTGGGGCGCCGCCGACGCCGGGCATATGTGTCCCGTCTCGATGACCTACGCCGCGATTCCGGCACTGCGGCACAATCCGGAGTTGGCGGCGCAGTACGAACCGCTGCTCACCGCCCGCGCCTACGACTTCGGGTTACGCGAACCGTCGACCAAGGCGGGGCTCATCGCCGGTATGTCCATGACGGAGAAGCAGGGCGGGTCCGATGTCCGGGCCAACACCACCACCGCGACCCCGCAACCCGACGGCACATATCGGCTCGTCGGCCACAAATGGTTCACCTCGGCGCCGATGTCGGATATGTTCCTCACCCTGGCCCAGGCGCCGGGCGGGCTGTCGTGTTTCCTGCTGCCGCGGGTGCTGCCCGACGGTTCGCGCAATCCGATCCGGCTGCAGCGGCTCAAGGACAAGCTGGGCAACAAATCGAACGCGTCCTCGGAGATCGAGTACGAGAACGCGATCGGCTGGCCGGTCGGCGCGGAGGGCGCCGGAGTGAAGACCATCATCGAAATGGTCAATATGACCCGTCTCGACTGTGTGATCGGTTCCGCGGTCGGGATGCGCACGGCAGCCGTACGCGCGGTGCATCATGCCCGCCATCGCAAGGCGTTCGGTGCCGCGCTGGTCGACCAGCCCGCGATGCGCAATGTGCTGGCCGATCTGGTACTCGAATCCGAGGCCGCCACCACGGTCATGCTGCGGCTGGCCGGGGCCACCGATCGCGCCGCGGCGGATCCCGGTGAAGCCGCGTTGCGCCGGATCGCGCTCGCGGTGACCAAGTACTGGGTGTGCAAACGCGCGGCCACGCACGCCGCCGAGGCCCTGGAATGTTTCGGCGGAAACGGTTACGTCGAGGAATCCGGGATGCCGCGGTTGTACCGGGAAGCGCCGCTCATGTCGATCTGGGAGGGTTCGGGCAATGTGGCCGCGCTCGACGCCCTGCGCGCGATGGGCACCCAGCCCGAGACCGTGGAGGCCTACTTCGCCGAGGTGTCCCGGGCGCGCGGCGAGAATCCGCATCTGGATCACGCGATCGACCGGGTGGGCAAGGAACTGGCCGATCGCAGCGATATCGAGTACCGGGCGCGCCGGATCGTCGAGCTGATGGCCCTGGTCCTGCAGGGCGCCCAGCTGGTCCGGCACGGCCACCGCGCGGTCGCGGACGCCTTCTGCGCGTCCCGGCTGGGTGCCGACTGGGGCGCGGCGTTCGGGACGCTGCCCACGGGCGTGGATACGACGGCGATCATCGAGCGGGCGTTCGTCTGAACGGGTCAGCCGGCCGGCAGCACCTTGTCGAGGAAGGTGAGAGCGCGGTCGAGGCCGCCTCTCTCCGCCAGATCCTCGTGGCCGGCCTGGAGAAACTGGACCGCGTGCTCCGTGCCGTTCACGACGAACTGCCCCGCCAGCGCGAGGGTGAGCGGTAACGGGACGACGGTGTCGTAGACGCCCTGTACGAGCAGGATCGGATCCCGGTAGCCGCTGACCGGCACGCTCATATAGTCGCGCACCACGAGCGCGAAATCCGGATCGTTCAGGGGTCGCGATACCAGGGACCCGATCTCCGTGGTGTCCAGCATTGCCGAGGCCTGGGCATTGCAGTTGGTGCTGAGCCCGGCGATGAACCGTCGGCCCTGCAGAGTCAGGAAATCGCCGACCTCCGGGCCCAGCCGGGCACCGACCATCCCGGCGAGCACCATGGGCGCGTACCGGCCCACGTACCCGGGCATCTCGGGCTGGTCCGGGCGCGAACGAAGGAAGATGCTCTCCAGATTGCTGACCGGGGCCAGGGCGGCGGTACCGCGGAAGTCGAGCTCCGGGGCATACTCGGGGGCGAGCCGGCCGGTGCCGAGCGCGGCATGCCCGCCCTGCGACCACCCGGCCACCGCCCAGCTCGGAGCCAGTCCGGGGTATGCGGAGCGGGCGGCGCGCACCGCGTCGATGGTGGCGGTGGCCTCGCTCGTGGTGTGCAGATACGGATGCGGGCCCGGCGAATTGGGACTCAGGCCGATGTAGTCGGGGGCGACGACGGCATATCCGGCGTCATTGAGACGCGCCACGGACGGCCCGGTTTCCTTCTCGAGCTTGTCGTAACCCGTGAGACCGCAATTCTGCGCGAGCCCGGCGGTGCCGTGGTCCCAGGCGACCACCCGCCGGCCCCCGTCCGGGGCCGGCCCCTCGGGGATGCGCACCACCGCGGCCGCGGGGACCAGTTCACCGCCGGGGCCGGTGGTGACGTATTCGATCCGCTGCACACCGGCGAGCCCGGCCCACGGCCGGGCGAGCGGTTCGGCCGCGAGCAACCGACCCGGGTACCAGGCCGCCTCGGCCCGCGCGACTCCCGGCAGTCCGGCACCCAGCGCCGCCACCAGTGTCAGGACTGCCGCGAAAGCTCGGGCATAGCGGACCATTGCTCTGTGCTCCTCTGTCGTGCGGCGGATCATCGTCCATGGTGGCAGCGGTCCGGGAGCTGCGCCCGTCGGTACGGCGTGCGTCGAGCACCGGCGGCACTCAGCGAGTCGGTGGGGCTATCTGCCAGTGCCGCTCCAGGGCGCCCGCGATATCGGGCAACACGGTGATCGGAACTTTCTTGTGGCGCAACATATTGCGTATCTCGTTGACCTGTTCGCGCTTACGCAGATCGTAGGCCCCCGAGACCGGCCCGCGGACCGGCGGAATGGACAGCAGCACGAGTTCGCTGTGCAATTCCTCACCTCCGGTCAGGTCCAGCGCGAGCGACCAGCGCGCGTCTTCGTCGAGGCCGAAACGCCCGGCCACCACGCGCTCCCAATCGATACTGGTCGCCGACCACGGTGTCCGCCGATGGATCGCCTGCTCGGTGAGGATCACCGTATCCCGGGTGAACAGCGCGAACAGCGCGGCGACGGCGAGTATCGCGCCGAGGACGATCCCGGTGAACACCCGGGCGGGCCCGAACAGCAGCACCGTGGGAACGGTCACCGCCACGACCACCGCAACTCCGGCAAGGCTGTAACCCAGCACCCGACCGGTGGGCACGACACCAGCGTGCACCCTCTGCATACCGACTCCGTTCACCCCGCGAACTGGCGCTGGCCACACCGTACCGGACGATCGCCGGTGGCTCCGGCGACGCTGGTCACCCGCTCAGAACAGCGCGACGGCGGCCTCGGCCGAGTACACATGGAAGGTCATGCTCTGCTGGAAATAGAGCTGGACCGTTTCGGCGTCGTGGGCCAGATAGCCGATGGACAGATCCTGGCCCACGGTGAGATCGAAGTCGCCGCCGCGGGTGGTGAGCACAAAAGCCCCGTCGATGGCCGGCGCCCAGATGATCTCCCCGTCGGGGACCAGGCGTTCCAGATGGGTGCGCAGCGGATGACCGTGGTTGGAGGTCTCGCTGACCTTCGTGTACAGGTCGGCGCTCAGCAGCACCGAATACGGTCCGTCGACACCGGCCAGCCGCAACTGGCTCACCGCCAGAGCGATCACCTCGGGCACCCCGAACACATCCTCGGGCAGCGCGATCGAGCGGTTCGACGAGGCGGCGCGGATACCGGTGATACCGGCCGCCGCGTAACCCTCGAAGACGGCCCGGTCCTCGGCGAAGGCGATATTGCGGGCGGCGTCCTTCACCGGATCCAGGTCGGTGTCCTGGGCACCGCGCTCGACATTGTCGAGTTCCTCGCGCGACAGTGTGAACGGCACCCGCAGCTCGACCAGCGGCGCCACCACCCGCTGGCGCGCCTGGACACCGTCGTGCGGGGCGGCGACAGGTGTCGTATGGCCGAGCCCGCGCGCCGAATAGTCCGTGCCGTGCGGACCGGACAGGTCGACCACGCGGCGGCCGGCATTGTGCCGTTTGAAGGTCCGGGTGGCCTCCTCTTCGATGACGGCCCAGGCCGCGTCGGTGATCGGCGCGAGTTCGCGATGCAGGTTGTTCATACAGTGCTGCTCCTTTTCAACGTGCCGATACCGAGAGAACCGTCGGCGACCGGCGGCGGGCCCGGATCTGCCGCGGCGGCTTCCTCCGGCGGGTCGGGCAGATCCTCGAAGAAATCTTGGGGCGGAACGAAGAAGAGGGTGCCGGTGACCGCGGTGGAGAAATCCAGGATCCGATCGTGGGTGGCCTCGTCGGTCCCGAGGAACATCCGCTCCAGCATGATCTCGGTGGTCCGGGGGGTCGCCGAATAGCCGACGAAATAGGTGCCGAACTCGCCGTCTCGGACACTGCCGAACGGCATATTCGCGCGCAGGATCTCCCGTTCGGTGCCGTCCGGCTCGATCACCTGGTTCACCGCGATATGCGAATCCGGGGGTTTCACCTCGTCGTCGAGTTCGAAATCCTCGAGTTTGGTGCGGCCGATCACCCGTTCCTGCTCCTGCACCGGCAGCGCCCGCCAGGCGGTCAGATCGTGCAGGTACTTCTGCACGATCACATAGCTGCCGCCGGTGAAGTCCGGATCGCCGGCGCCGATCAGCGCGGCCCGGCCGGCGGGCGTATCCGGCAGGCCGCCCTCCGGGTTCTCGGTGCCGTCGACGAAACCGAGCAGGTCACGTTGTTCGAAATAGCGGAAACCGACCGTTTCGTCGACGATCGTGCCGATATCGGCCAGCCGGTCGCCGATCGCCATGGCCAGTTCGAAGCAGGCATCGTGCACCTGGCCGCGGATGTGGAAGAGCAGATCGCCCGGCGTGGCGGGAGCCCGGTGCAGCGGCCCCTCGTACCCGGGGAACTCGTGCAGTTCGGCCGGGCGGGATCCGCCGAACAAGCGATCCCAGGCGGTGGAGCCGATCCCGGTGATACAACCCAGCCCGGCGCCGGGCAACCGGAATCCGATGGCCCGGCGCAGACCGGGCAGCTCGGCGAGCAGATCCCGGGCCGCCGCCTCACCACCGGGGTCGATGGTGGCGACCAGGAAATACGCGGCCGGGGTGAGTGGTTCGAGAATCGGCTGCGGCTGCCCCATAGCCGATCACATTACCGGCGCGGGACCGGCAAACGCGCGACCCGGGCCGCCTACTTGGCCACTGTCAGCAGAAAGGCCACATCATCGATGGCCTGCACACTGTGCCGGGCCTTCGGCACCACCAGCAGGTCCCCGGCCGAACCCTTCCATTCGTTGTCCCCACTGTGCAGCGTGAGCGTGCCGGAGAGGACGAGCAGGGTGGCCTCACCGTTGTTGTCGTGTTCGGCCAGGCCCTGGCCGGCGCACAACCCCACCACGGTCTGGCGTAGCGAATTCGCGTGACCGCCGTAGATTGTCTGCGAGCTGCGGCCACTGGTCACGGTCGCGGCCAGCTTGAGTTGCTGCCGGGCCACCGCTGTCAGCGATTTCTTGTCCATGGACAGCCTTTCGCCTCCGCATACCCGCGACCGGGCTGTGATCGCGGGACGTACAGCCGAGTATGCCCGACCCGGCTCCACCGTTCCGGCGTTTTCCGAGGCTCGGGCCGGTATCGCCCCCGCGGAGCGGGCGAGGGCGTTCAGTCGCGGGTGAAACGCCTGATCCGGTAGCGCAGCCCACTCGAGGATTCGAGCCAGGTCGCCGGATCGGCCGACGACCACTCCGGCCCCAGGGCCGGGGCGTGCGCGTCACCGTCCACCTCGGTGTCGACCTCGGTGATCAGCAGTTCGCCGGCATACGGTAGCGCCAGCCGGTAGATCTCGCCGCCGCCGATCACCCATGTCGCCGCGGGCGCCGCGAGTGCCAGCGCGGCCTCGACCGACGCGGCCGCTTCCGCTCCGTCCGCGGACCACCCGGGCTGCCGTGTCACGACGATATTGCGCCGGCCCGGCAACGGCCGGAACCGGGCGGGCAGCGAATCCCAGGTGCGGCGGCCCATGATCACCGGATGACCGGCGGTCGTCTCCTTGAACCGAGCCATATCCTCGGGCACCCGCCACGGAATGGTGTTGTCCACCCCGATCACCCCGGCGGGGGTCTGCGCCCAGATCAGGCCGATCACGCGGGTGGATCCGGTCACGGTCACACCGCCACCGGCGCTTTGATCCCCGGGTGGTGCCGGTAGTCGTGTACCCGCACGTCCTCGTACCGGTAGTCGAACAGCGAGGCAGCGGGTTCGAGTTCGAGCACCGGGAACGGGTACGGCGCACGGGTCAGCTGCTCGGTCACCTGTTCGTGGTGGTTGTCGTAGATATGGCAGTCACCGCCGGTCCAGATGAAATCACCGGGCACGAGCCCGGTCTGCTGGGCGACCATCACGGTGAGCAGCGCGTAGCTCGCGATATTGAACGGCACGCCGAGGAAGAGGTCGGCGCTGCGCTGGTACAGCTGGCAGGACAACCGGCCGTCGGCGACATAGAACTGGAACAGCGCATGGCACGGTGCCAGCGCCATCCGGTCCAGCTCGGCCACATTCCAGGCCGAGACGAGCATCCGCCGGGAATCGGGGTCGGTACGCAGCGTGTGCAACACCTGGGCGATCTGGTCGATGTGGCGGCCGTCGGGAGCCGGCCAGGAACGCCACTGCACCCCGTATACCGGGCCGAGCTCGCCCTCGGCATCGGCCCATTCGTCCCAGATACCGACCCCGTGCTCCTGTAGCCATCGCACATTGGAGTCGCCGCGCAGGAACCACAACAGTTCGTACACGATCGATTTGAGATGCACCTTCTTGGTGGTGATCAAGGGGAACCCGGCGGACAGGTCGTACCGCAGCTGGTGTCCGAACACACTGCGGGTGCCGGTGCCGGTGCGATCCGCCTTCGCGGTCCCCGTCTCCAGGACGAGCCGGAGCAGATCTTCGTACTGGGTGTCCGGAGCGTGTCGCGGGTCCGGGACCTGACTGTTCGCTGCGCTGACCACGGGCCGAGCTTACTTCGCGGCCGGTAGGCCGTGCCGCCGCCCCGGGGTACGCCCGGCGTCGCGGGCGAGCGGCGAAGCTTCCCGGCGATACGCCTCCTCTGGCCACCCGGCGGTCCGCCCGGTCCCCGACCTGCCAAGCTGACCCCATGCGCACGCTGTATGTGATCGGTATCGGTGCCGGCGACCCCGACCAGGTGACGATGCAGGCCGTCAAGGCCCTCCGGGAGATCGACGTCTACTTCGTGATCGGCAAGGGCGTCGAGAAACAGGAACTGGTGGCGGTGCGCACCGCGATCCTCACCGAATACGCCGACCGCCCCTACCGGATCGTGGAGATCCCCGATCCGCCCCGCGACCGGGATCCCGCGGACTACCGCGACACGGTGCTGGACTGGCACGAACGGCGTTCGCTGCTGCTGGAGGAGGCGTTCGCGGCGCAGGAGGGAGTCGGCGCGATCCTGGTCTGGGGTGATCCCGCGCTCTACGACTCCACCCTGCGCATGGTGGAGCGGGTGCTGGCCCGGGGCGCGCTGGACTTCGACTACACCGTGATACCGGGAGTCACCAGTGTGCACGCCCTCGCGGCCCGGCACCGGACCGTGCTGCACCGGATCGGCGAACCGGTACACATCACCACCGGGCGCCGCCTGCGTGAGGAAGGGCTGGGTACCGGATCGACAGTGGTCATGCTCGATGCCGACTGCGCGTTCACCACCGTCCCCGACGACACGTTCATCTGGTGGGGTGCCTATCTGGGGATGTCCGACGAAGCCCTGATCGCCGGCCGGGTCGGCGCGGTCGCCGGCGAAATCGTGCGGCAGCGGACGCAGTTGCGCGAACGCAAGGGCTGGATCATGGACATCTATCTGCTGCGCCCCGCCGAATGACCAGGTGATGGACACCGGGGTCGTAGCATGGTCGGCATGACCGAACAGGACATACTCGGGCGGATCAAGGATCTCGTCGACCACGAGCACGACCTGCGGTCCCGGGCCTCGCGCGGGGAACTCGATCCCGACGTGGAGCGACGGCGACTGGCCGAACTGGAGGTCATGCTCGATCAATGCTGGGATCTGCTGCGGCAGCGGCGGGCCCGGATCGATCGCGACGAACCACCGGACGAGGCGCAGCCGCGCTCGGCGGGACAGGTCGAGGGCTACCTACAGTAATGCCCGGCAGCGACAGCGACGCCACCGCGGACGGTGGGGTCGCCGAATACGATGTCATCGTCCTCGGCGGTGGTCCGGCCGGTGAGAACGCCGCCGCCTATGCCATCGCGGGCAGCGACCGCACCGCGGCGATCGTCGAACCGGAGAAGGTCGGTGGCGAATGCTCGTACTGGGCCTGTATCCCGAGTAAGGCATTGCTGCGACCGGGCCACGTGCTGGGCGCCGCGCTGGGACTGCCCGGGATCGAGGCAGCAGGTCCCGATACCGCCGAAGTGCTGCGCCGGCGCGACGAATTCGTGCACGCCCACAACGGCGACCACGACGATACGAGTCAGGTCGAGTGGGCGGCCCAGCAAGGTATCGAGGTGATCCGCGGCGCCGGTCGGCTCGACGGGGAACGCCGGGTACGGGTCGGCGAGCGGGTACTGCGCGCCCGCTCGGCAGTGGTACTGGCCACCGGAACCCACGCGGCCGTCCCGGACGTCCCCGGCCTGCGCGAGGCCCTGCCCTGGACCTCCCGCGATGCCACCAACCTGCACGAGATCCCGAAACGAGTGATCGTGATCGGCGGCGGCGTGGTGGCGTGTGAGGCCACCACCTGGCTCTCGGCGCTCGGCGCGGAGGTCACCGTCCTGGTCCGCGGGGATCGGCTGCTCACCGGTGTGGAACCGTTCGCCGGAGAGTACGTCGCCTCCGCGCTCACCGCGCAGGGAGTGCAGATCAGGTTCGGGACCCGGCCGCTACGGGTGACGCGCCCGGCGGCCGTCGATCACGGCGAGGGCCGGATCCACGGCGGCGCCGTCACGGTGCACGCCCACGGCCCGGACGGCGAGACCACGCTCGTCGCCGACGAGATCGTGGTGGCGGCGGGGCGGGTGCCCAACACCGACGGGATCGGCCTGGACACAGTGGGCCTGCCCGGCGGGTACGTCGAGGTCGACGATCAGCTGACGGTGTCCGGTGTACCCGAGGCCTGGCTGTACGCGGTCGGCGATATCAACCACCGCGCCGCACTCACCCATATGGGCAAGTATCAGGGCCGGGTGTGCGGGGACGTCATCGCCGCACGCGCCGCGGGCCGGTCGCTGACCGGCCCGCGTTATCGGGCCGCCGCAGACCACCACGCGGTACCGCAGGTGGTGTTCACCGACCCCGAGGTCGCCGCCGTCGGGCTCACCGCCGACGCCGCCCGGAAGGCCGGCCACGAGATCCGCACGGTGGAATTGGATATCGCGGTCGCGGGTTCGGCGCTGGCCCGCGACGACTACACCGGCCGCGCCGCGCTGGTGATCGACAACACCACCGGCACCGTGCTCGGTGCCACCTTCGTGGGCCCCGATGTCGGCGAACAGTTGCACGCCGCGACCATCGCGGTCGCCGGGCGCGTCCCACTCGACGCCCTGTGGCACGCGGTGCCCGCTTTTCCCGCGATCAGCGAATTCTGGTTACGACTGTTGGAGACCGATAGGTCGTCGTTACCATCGGGTAGATGAGCGCAACCGAACAGATCACGACCGCGGACGGTGTGGTCCGCGGTCGCCGCGGCCGACGCGTGATGTACTGGCGGTCGCTGCCGTACGCCGCGCCACCCGTCGGTGACCTGCGGTTCCGTTCGCCCCGGCCGGTGCAGCCGTGGACCGATGTACGCGACGCGACCTATTTCCGCGCCGCCGGTATCCAACCGACCTTCGGGGTGCGGCTGGGCCCGCGCAAGCTGCAGGAGATGAGCGAGGATTCGCTGACACTGAATGTCGTGGCTCCCGCCACCGCCTCGGTGCGACCGCGTCCGGTGATGGTGTTCATCCACGGTGGCGGCTACCTCTTCGGCACTTCGGCGCTGCGCCTCTATTCCGGTGTCCAGCTGGCGGCCGACGGGGATGTGCTCGTGGTGTCGATCAACTATCGGCTCGGCGCGTTCGGATACGCCGATTTCAGCGAGTTCTCCACACCGGACAGCCCCTACGACTCCAATCTCGGTCTACGTGATCAGATCGCGGCCCTGCGCTGGGTTCGGGCCAATATCGCCGAATTCGGCGGTGACCCGGACAATGTGACGATCTTCGGCGAGTCCGCCGGCGCGCACGCGGTGTTGAGCCTGCTGGCGACGCCCTCGGCGGAAGGCCTGTTCCACCGCGGTATCGCGCAGAGCCCACCCGCGGACTGGGGGTTGACGGTCGCCGAATCGCGGGAGTTCGCCCGCCGCATCCTCGACCGGCTCGGCGTCGCCCCCGAGGACGCGAACCACGCGCTGCGCGCCGCCGATCCGCACGATATCCGCCGCGCGTTCAACCGGGCGTCGAATGCGGCGATGGCGGAGTTCCCGGGATTCTTCCCGGCCGCGCCGGTAGCCGACGGCGAGTTGCTGCCGCGTACTCCGATCGACGCCTTCACCGAGGGCCACACCCACCGGGTTCCGCTGATCATCGGCACCTGCCGTAACGAGGGCGCCTTGTTCAACCGCTTCACCGATACGCTGCCCACCCGCCCGGAGCGGCTCAAGAAGGCACTCTCGGTCGCCGGACCCGACCTCTACCCCCGGGTGTTCTCCACCTATCCGGGCTTCCCGGCCGAACAGGCCGCGATCCGCGCGGGCGGCGACTACTTCTTCTGGCGGCCCTCGGTGGCGGTGGCAGAGGGACACAGCCGTCACTCCCCCACCTACGCCTATCGCTACGATTTCGCGCCCCGGCTCCTCCAGCTCAACAAACTGGGCGCCACGCACGCGACCGATCTGCTGCCGACCTTCGGCACGGTCTACGAACCGTGGAGCCGAGCCCTCACCGCCGGTGGTAGCCGTCGCGGTCTGCTCGCGGTGACCCGCCAGGTCCAGAACAACTGGCTGCATTTCGCCCGCACCGGCGAACCGCTGCCGTCCTGGCCGCGCTACACCGAACAGGAACGCAGCACGCTCATCATCGACGCGCCGGGCCGGGTGGACAACGACCCGGACAGCGCCCGGCGCAAGCTGTGGGCGGGTGTCCGCGCACCGCAGCTGGTCCCGGCCGGGGTCGGTGGGCCGGCTTTTCCGGCCGACGACGCGGGAGCCGGCTCCGAGGCCGAGCTCGAAGGCGAGGGAACGCTGCTCGACACCGTCGCCGCCGAACATCCGGTTGCCGCGACCGCCGTCGATGCGACCGTGAACATGGTGGACGAAATGTTCGACAGTGCGGACGGTCCCGCCCCGGACGGTGCGGAACGCGATCCGAAGCGGACCGACTGACGCGACTGTCCGCTTACTTGCTCCGATCAACCAGCGGCAGAGGCAACCCGCCGACTCGTCGGCCTGTGGCCGACAGGTCGTCCCGCGTCGACGGTTGAAGCCGGGGATTGCTTGCCGGGCAGTTCTATTGACGGGGCCGGATGATGATCGCCGCGCGCCTATACCAGAAATTGGCGGTGTTTCCCTCATTGCCCGTGTAACCCTTGATTTCCGACGCGAACGGCTCCAGCGTCGACTTGGATTCACCCGAGCACAACTCCCCGTCCAGGACATACGGCTCAGCAGGCTCACCGGCCGTCCCTGATCGGTCGATCAGCCAGGTCAATCTGATGGTCGACTCGCGCAGCTCGCCGAGATCTTCCGATCCCGGGACCAAAGGAAGGCTGGAGCGCACCGGAAATCTGTCGAGGTCATCGGGCACGGGCTCCACCATTTCCCCGTCTTCATCGAGGTACACCTCAGAGCTGTCGACGCATTTCCACCCGTCTTCGACGCGCTCCCAACGCTGACGATAGATCAACATGTAGGAGGTGTAGTCCTCGTCGTAGGAGTCCTCGACCTCCGCAAGAGCCAGCGACGTGTCGCATCCCGCGAGTTCGGCCGCGGCGAGCATCATCCCGGTACGGGCAGCATCGCCGCCCTTGAGCTGATTCCACCCGAATCCCTGCTGGGAATACTGATGATCCAGCAGGTAGACGAGTCGATGACGTGGGCGTTTCTCCGGCTGGCCGGGGAAAGGCTCCATCGGTGTGGTGAAATAGGCGCGCAACTGCTCGGCCAGTAACGCTACCGACGGATGCGTGGCGAATGCAGCGGCGTCCGGGCCGGTACGCCCCTTCGCCACCAGGTTGTAGGTCAGCGTGATCCGGAAACCGTCGGTGACCGGCAGCACCTCGTGCTCGCAGTCGCCGTAGAACGCGACGAAGGACAGCTCCTCCGGTGAACCCTGGTCGGTGACCTCCGTCCCCTGCTGCTCGATCACCAGTTCCCCGCCGGTGAACGTCGAAGGCAGCGTCACCACCAACGTGCCGATCATGCCGTCGGCCTTCTCCGAATCCTGATGGCGCTGAAAGAACTGTCCCGGCTCATACACCAGCATCGAATGCAGCTCCGCCGACAACTCGCAATCCGGCGCCAGACCCAGCTCGGCCTGCAGTATGTCCAGCATGGGCAGCAACGTCTCGCGCCACTGCCGTTCGTCTATCGTTACCCGGTCCCGCGGAACCTCCCATGTGTCGCGCACATTCGCGTCCAATAGGGTCTGCTCGCGCAGACCATACCGCGCCGGCCGCCCGACCCCGCACAGTTCCCGCGCCTGAGCCGGCGTCACTGGCAACCGGATCGGCCCCACCCCATCCACCTCGATCCTCAGGTTCTCCGCCGACCCCGTCCGACGCGCAGCAAATGAACCCGCCGACGACGCCGAACCCATGAGCTCGCCGATCACCCGTAAAGTCTTGTCCGCCACGCACTTCTCCCATGTTCGACAACGTTCGCGGGGCATCCTCTCAGGGCCCACCGACGATCCAGTCCCCGATGCGGGAAACATCGGAACCGAGAGTCGGCCGGACTCCCCGGCCGGTCTACGCCGGTCAGGTGTCACTCGTCGTCGTGGCTGCGGATGAACGCCGACAACCGGGCAGCACCCTCCTTACGGACCGGATAGCCTTGTGCGCGAAGCTCTTCCAGGGCTCGGTCGTTGTAGACGGTGTTCCACAGCGCGAGACGGTCGAGCACCGGCCCGAGCGCGGAGAGCCGGCCTTCCATGCCCTCGTAGTAGGTGCGCACCCATCGGGGATTGTCTGATCAGCGGCGGATCTCAATGATCGAGGGACAGAAGCCGAGTGAGTGAGGCGGCAGCCGAGGACAAAACCGTGATCGGGCAGGGCAGCGCCTCTGGTGCGGCGGAGGTCTCGGATGAGCAGTTGATCGCGATGCCGGTCGAGCGTCCGCGCCATAGGCCGTGTTGTCGGACCGGCGTGCGATCCTCTCGGAGTAACTGTCCCGGCCCGGAGGCGAAGACGATGGCCGAGAACGGTGAGCAGCCCACGGTGAGGCTGGTCGTGCATTGCCGCCGCTGTCACGGCTGGTTGTTGTCTCCGCGTTCGATCGCCGGGGCTATTCGGGTGCTTCGACCGCGACCAGTGCAGCCAGCGGCATCGAGAACGGGTACCCGCCGGCGGCTTGCGGGTCGTCGGGTTCGATCGTCGCGCGAGCCTCTTCGTGGTCGATATCGCGGACCACGAAGGTCGAGGCCCCGGACTCCCCGATGCGCACCTTGTCGCCGATTCCGATCACCGTCCGAGAATACTCGAAAGTGTGTTCGATTCCCGGTGTGACGACATCCCGCGCCCCTACGGCGTGTCCTGGACCCACCGTGTCGCGCCCACGCACTGACAAGAAACGACTCGTGCCGCGGCGACATGCTGATCCGGTCCTATTTGAGCAGGCGTGACATCCGGCGGTCGGCCAGGATCTTGCCCCCGGTCTGGCAGGTCGGGCAGTACTGGAACGACCGGTCGGTGAACGCGACCTCGCGGACCGTGTCACCGCACACCGGACAGGGCAGACCGGTGCGGGCGTGCACCCGCATACCCGAACGCTTCTCACCCTTGAGCCGGGCGGCATCCTGCCCGACCGACCGCGCCACGGCATCCGCCAGCACCGTGCGCATCGCCGCGTACAGGTCGGCGACCTTCGCCGCGGACAGCGTCTTCGCCGTGGCGAACGGCGAGATCTTGGCGGTGTGCAGGATCTCGTCGGAATAGGCGTTGCCGATTCCCGCGAGCACGGTCTGATCGACCAGCACATTCTTGATCCGCCCCGGCGCGGCGGCCAGCAGCTCGGCGAACTGCGGCTCGGTGACCGCGAGCGCGTCGGGCCCGAGCCGGGCGATCCCCGGAACCTGCGCCGGGTCGTTCACGATATAGACGGCGAGACGCTTCTTGGTGCCCGCCTCGGTGAGGTCGAAGGCCGGGGTGGCGCCCTCGGGTGTGAAGAAGTGCACCCGCAACGCGAGCGGACCGCGACCCGGCTTGGGCGGGCTCACACTCGGGTTGTCGGTCCAGCGCAGCCAGCCCGCCCGGGACAGATGGGTGATCAGCCACAGACCCCCGCAGTCCATCCCGAGGAACTTCCCCCACCGCCCGGCGCCGGTCACATCCCGGCCCGACAGCGCCGTTACCGGCGGATCGAAGGTTTTGATCGCGCTCAGCGCCGCGATATCGATCCGCCCCACCACCGCGCCGACCGCGTGCTCCCGCAGGAACTGCGCCAGCGCCTCCACTTCCGGTAGTTCGGGCACGGCCTCAGGCTACCGGGGGCCTCCGACATCCGTGCGGTCCAAACGCCGGGTGATTCCGGTCGTGGTCACGGCCAGCAGCGTACCGATCACTACCAGGTCGAAGGCCATCTGCACTGTGGTCGCTACCCGGGCGGCCTGACCGACCGGGTGCACATCACCGAAACCGACGGTGCCCAGCGTCGCGACGGTGTAATAGAGGGCGTCGTTGCGGGTACGCAACTCGGCGAACTGTCCGGGCTGGCGGAGCTCGAGGACGTAGTAGAACAGTGCGAAGAACACCACGACGAGAGTGATCAGGAAAAGCAACCCGTCGACGCGGCGGCCCGTATCGTCGCTCGCGGCCAGGAACTGGCCGATCCGGCGATAGGCCAGCCAGCACAGCCCTGCCACCCCGGCGACGAATGCCACCAGCGTGACCACTCGCGTGGGCCAGAAGCCGGGAAGTTCCAGTCCGACCGGCACGAAATAGTAGAACAGCAGCGCGGACAGCACCGTGCCCGCGTTCCGCCACAGATGCGCGCGGCCGGCGATACGTCGAGTACCCATGCGGTCATGATCTGCCCCCGCGGCCGGCTCGACGGCCGGGCACGCCGGGCCGCGCACCGATTCCGCTCGCTCGGCGCCGTGGACGACCGGGCCGGACACGCCCGGGACCGCGTCCGGAGCCGTGCCGGCCGGGAAACCGCTCGCGGCGGTGGGTCGGCGCTGCTAGCTTGCGGCGGTGGATCACTTCTCACGCTCGTGGACAGCGTTGCGCGCGGCGGTCGCCGGACTCGCGGACGCGGATTTCGGGCGACCGTCGGGATGTACCGGCTGGCTCGTCCGGGATCTGGTCTGCCACCTGATCATCGATGCCCAGGATGTGCTGATCACCCTGGTGACCCCCACCGACAAGGAACCCACGCGCGACGCGGTGACCTACTGGGATATCGCCGAGACCCCACCGACCGGGGACGATCCACTCGACGCCCTCACCGTCCGGCTGGCCGCCGCCTACGGCGAGCCGCGCCTGCTCGAACTCCACCTCGACGATGTCGGCTCGGCCGCCGGCCGCGCCGCCGTACTCGCCGACCCGGACCAGCGGGTGAGTACCCGCGACGAGGTCCTCACCACCGGTGACTATCTGTCCGCCTACGTCCTGGAATGGACGCTGCACCACCTTGACCTGGTCGCCCATCTCCCGCGGGCCGCACAACCGCCCGAAGAGTGCCTCGCCCGCTCGCGGGAGCTGCTGGAGCGCATCGCCGGAGCCGTATTCCCGGCGACGTTCTCCGACCGGGACGCCCTGTTGATCGGCACCGGACGCCGCGCCGCCACCGCCGAGGAAGAGGCGGCCCTGGGCGAGCTGTCCGCAAGACTGCCGATGGTCCTCGGTTGAGAGAAACCGGCCGGAGACACCACCGGACCGCGACGCGGTCGGCGCCCCTGTAGAGGGCCGCCGACCCCGACGCGGCGTACCGGTTCAGCCCTCTTCGCCGGCCGTGCCCGCGAGCCGGGCCAGCAACCGCGGCGCGATCACCGAGAACGATTCCACCGTCGTCATATCGTCGTGTGTCGCCGGTACCGCGTATTCGACGATTTCCCCGGCTACATACGGCAACCAGTCCTCCGCCCGCGGGCCGGCCTGCCGCGCACCCGGTGTGGGTACCTCGGCGCGGAAGAAATCGATGACACCGCTGTAGGTCCGGGGCCGGTGTTCGGAGATCAGTTCCGCGGATCGCGCGGCGGTCCGGTACACCCCGCGCAACCGTTCCACCGGCAGGGTCAGCAACTCCGGCGGGATCAGCTCGTGCAGCCGTTCCAGTTCGGCGTCGTCGAGTTCGCCGACGCCCCGGTCGGCCCCCGCTTCCTCGGTCACGATGCCCTGTTCCACCAGCGCCGCACGGAGCAGGGTTTCGAAGATTCCCGGATCGACGGCGGGATGGCTGTCGAGCAGGGCCAGCATCTCGACCTGCTCCCCCGCCGCCTGCAATTCGGTGGCGATGGCGTGCGCCAGCACACCGCCCAAGGACCAGCCGAGCAGGCGATACGGACCGTCGGGCTGGATCCGCCGGATCTCCGACAGATACCGGGCCGCGATCTCCGCCAGCGAATCCGGCGCGTAGTCGGGTTCGGTGTAGGCGGGCGACTGGAGACCGTAGATCGGCTGATCGTCCGGCAGCAGTCCGGTCAGCGCGGCGAAACTCCACGCCAGCCCGTCCCGGGCGTGGACAGCGAAAATCGGGGTCGCCGTACCGGTCTCCCGGATGGGCAGCACCACCCGCAATGCCGCCTCGGACAGTTCCGCCGCGGCACCCGGCTCGACGATCCGCCCGGCGAGCCCGGCGACCGTCGCCTCGGTGAACATCCACTGCACACTGATCTCGGCCCCGGTGACCGCACCCAGCCGGGCCGCCACCTTGGTCGCGAGCAGCGAGTTACCGCCGAGGGCGAAGAACGAATCGTCCACACCCACCCGGTCCACGCCCAGAACTTCGGCGAAGACTTCGGCGACGGTCTGTTCCAGCGGGGTGCGCGGGGCGCGGTAGCCGGCGTCGGCCGCGAAAACCGGTTCGGGCAGCGCGTTGCGGTCCAGCTTCCCGGCGGGGGTCAGCGGGATCTCATCGATCACCATGATCGACGACGGCACCATATGGCCCGGCAGTAGCGCCTCGATATGCGTGCGTACGCCCGCCGTATCGACCGGAGTTCCCGGTGCGGCCACCACATACGACACCAGCGACATGACGCCGGCCGGATTGCGGTGCCCGACCGTGACCGCGAAATCGACAGCGTCGGACGAGGTCAGCGCGGAGTCGATCTCGCCGAGTTCGATACGGAAACCGCGAATCTTGACCTGGAAGTCGTTGCGGCCCACATACTCCACCGCCGGATCACCGGCGCCGTCGCGCCGCCAACGCACGATGTCACCCGTGCGGTACAACCGCGACCCCGGCGCACCGAACGGGTCGGCGACGAATCGCTGCGCCGTCAGACCCGCGCGCGCGTGATAGCCGCGCGCCAGCTGGATACCACCGACATACAGCTCACCGGCCACGCCCTCGGGGACCGGGTTCAACCGATCGTCCAGTACCAGCGCGCGCATACCCCGCACCGGGCCGCCGATCGTCACCGGATCGCCCGGTAGCAGCGCCCCACTGATATTCGTCGCGACAGTCGCCTCGGTCGGACCGTAGGCGTTGTGCAGCCGGCGCTCGACCCCACCGTCGCGGACCGTGGACCACTTCGCCACCAGATCCGCCGAAATGGCTTCGCCACCGGCGATGATGACCCGCATACCCGCCAGATCGGCCGGATCCAGCGAGGCCAGCACCGACGGCGTGATCAATCCGACCGTTACCCGTTCCCGGGCGATCAGCTCGCCGAGCTCGGCGCCGCCGTAGGTCCCCGGCGGAACCACCACCAGGGCGCCCGCGGAACCCACCGCCAGCAGCAGTTCCAGGATCGAGGCGTCGAAACTCGGGGACGCGAACGCCAGCGCCCGGGAATGCCGGTTCAGTCCGTACCTTTCGACCTGTTCGGCACTGAAGTTCGCCAGACCGGCATGCGTGACGACCACGCCCTTGGGCAGACCCGTGGAGCCCGAGGTGTAGATGACGTAGGCGGTGTTCGCCGGAGTCAGCGGACGGACCCGGTCGGCGTCGGTGACCGCGGCACCGGAGTAACGCCGCGAATCCTGTTCGTCGAGCACCAGCCAATCCACCGAATCCGGCAGCTCGGCCCGCACCGACGACACCGTCACACCCACCCGCGCCCGCGAATCGGTGAGCATATGCGCGATCCGGTCCGCCGGATAGGTCGGATCGACCGGTACGAACGCCGCACCCGACTTGGTGACAGCCCACTCGGCCAGCACCGAATCCGCCGACCGCGGCACCGCCACGGCCACCAGATCCTCGGCACCGAGTCCGCGCTCGATCAACACCCGCGCCAACCGGTTCGAGCGCTCGTCCATCTCGCCGTAGGACAGCCGCTGATCACGGAACACCACCGCCGGCGCCGACCGGTCCTCGGCCACCGCGGCGGCCAGCAGATCGGGCAGGGTCCGGGCCGGCACCGCCGGACCACCGGACCGCGAGCCCAGCTCCGCCCGCTCGGCCGCACTCAGGAATTCCACCTCGCCCACCGGCAGCTCCGGCGAATCGACCAGCTGGCCGATCACCCGCAGCAGCCGCGTGGCCAGGGTTTCGATGGTGTCGGCCGCGAACGCGCTGGTCAGATATTTCAGCGCGATTCCGACCGTGTTCTCGGCGGTCACCACCAGGGTCAGCGGGTAATGGCTGTTGTCCCGCGAACCCACCCCGGCGATCGTCATACCGTCGATATCACCGGTCGCGGCGACCTCGGCGGCATCGGTCGGATAGGACTCGAACACGAACAGGCTGTCGAACTGCGCCGCGGTCCCGGCGGCCCGCTGGATATCGTTCAGCCCGAGATAGTGGTGTTCCAGCAGGGCCGCCTGCGCGCGCTGCAGCTCGGTGAGCAGCTCGCCGGTGGTGGCCCGGTGATCGAGACGCACCCGGACCGGCAGGGTGTTGATGAACAGCCCGACCATGGATTCGATTCCGGGCAGTTCCGCGGGCCGGCCGGAGACCGTGGCACCGAACACCACATCGTCGCGTCCGGTCATCCAGCCGAGCAGTACACCCCAGGCCGCCTGCAGCAGCGTGTTCACCGTGATACCGAGTTCGGCGGCCCGCGCCGTCAGCTGCCGCGTGCGGTCCGCGTCGAGTTCGGCCATAACGGTGCCGACATCGTAGTTCTCCGCCGGCGCCGGGTGCGGGACCAGCAGCGAGGGTTCGGAGAAGCCGGCCAGCTCCGCCCGCCAGGCCTCCGCGGAGACGGCCCGGTCGCGATCGGCGAGCCAGGACAGGAAGTTCCGGTACGAGGCCACCCGCGGCAGCGCGGACGTATCGCCGCGCAGTGCGTAGAGCACCAGCAGTTCCCGCATGAGCAGCGGCATGGACCAGCCGTCGAGCAGGATGTGGTGCGAGGTGATCGCCAGTTGCCACGCGTCCTCGGCCAACCGGACGAGGTTGAACCGGATCAGCGGCGGCACCGCCATATCGAAGTGCTCGGCCTGATCCGCGGCCAGCAACCGGCGCAGCTCGCCGGCGCGTTCGTCCTCGGGCAGATCGCGCAGGTCGATATCGCGCCACGGCACCGGCACATTGTCGAGTACGACCTGCACCCATTGGCCGGCGCTGTCGGCGACGAACGCGGTCCGCAGGTTCGGGTACCGGCCGATCATCACCTCGGCGGCGGCCCGCAGCCGCGCGGGGTCCACGGTGCCGGCCAGGTCGACCGAGGACTGCATGGTGTAGACGTCCACACCGTCCGCGATGAACTGGGCGTGGAACAGCAGACCCGACTGCAGCGGCGACAGCGGCCAGACCTCCGACAGCGCCGGATAGGTGCGCTCCCACCGTTCGATATCACCCTGCGAGACCCGCACCAGCGACATATCGGATGGCGTGAACCCGCCCGCTTCCGGCTGCCGGACATGCTCGGCGAGCGCGGTGAGCGCGGCGATCCACAGGTCCGCGAACTCGCGAACCTGCGACTCGGCGAGCAGCCCGGCCGGATAGGCGAAGTTCGCGCTCAGCACCGGACCCTCGGCACCGGAGTTGACGATGGCATTGATATCGAGCACGGCGTTGGCCGGCATATCCCGGTCCGCGTCCACATCGATCGGGCCCAGTTCGGCGGTCGGTATCCAGCCCAACTCGACGAGTTCCGGGGAGATCTCCCCGGTGGAGACACGACCCAGATAGTTGAAGCTGATCTGGCCCGGTACCCGGTCCGGCAGCCGATCGCCGGTGCCGGAGTTCAGATAGCGCAGCAGGCCGTAACCCAGACCCTTGTCCGGCACCGCGAGCAGCTGTTCCTTCACCGATTTCACCAGTACGCCGAAGTCGGGACCACCGGCGAAGGCATCGTCGATATCGATCCCGGGCAGGTCCAGCCGAAGCGGATGCACGGCGGTGAACCAGCCGACGGTGCGGGACAGGTCGGCACCGGGCACCACGGACTCTTCGCGACCGTGACCCTCCAGTTTGACCAGCACCGCCGCGTTCGGACCGTCGCCGCGCCAGCGGGCCACGGCCAGTGCCAGTGCCGCCAGCAGAGCGTCATTGGGTCCGCCGTGGTAGCGGGCGCCGACAGTGGTCAGCACCGTCTCGGTGATATGGGCGGGTAGCAACACATCGAATCGTTCGACCGTCGCGTTGGTGTCGACGGCCGGGTCGAAGGCGCGGGTACCCAGCAGCGGGTCCGGAGTGGACGCGATCTTCTGCCAATACGGCAGTTCCGCGACCCGGCCGGGCTCGACGGCGGCCTCCGCGAGGCCGTGCGCCCACCGCCGCAGCGAGGTCCCGACCGGCGGGAGCGTCACTGCGGCGCCGGCCGCCAGCTGCGACCAGGCCAGCGCCAGATCCGGGATGATGATGCGCCAGGACACACCGTCGACCACGAAGTGGTGCGCGGCGAAGAGCAGCACATCGCGCCGGTCACCGTCGAACGAGAACCACACGAACTGCACCATCACCCCGGCGATGGGGTCCAACCGGCCCAGTGCGGCATCGAATTCGGCGGAGGCGAGGCGGGCCAGTTCGTCTTCGCCGATGGCATTGTCGAGGTCGACCCGGCCCACCAGCGCGTCGATATCGACCGCACCGGGCGCGAGCGCTTCGAACGTCCGCACCCCCTCCGCGTCCCGCAGGCGGGCGCGCAGGGCGTCGTGGTGATCGAATACCGCGGTCAAAGTGGCGACGAGGGTTTCGCGGTCGATATCGACCGGCAGCCGCAACAGCATGGGCTGCGCGAAACGCTG
Organism: Nocardia rhamnosiphila NBRC 108938; assembly: GCF_000720425.1. GTDB lineage: Bacteria > Actinomycetota > Actinomycetes > Mycobacteriales > Mycobacteriaceae > Nocardia > Nocardia rhamnosiphila. The sequence continues at coordinate 378,190 of NZ_JOAJ01000004.1, forward strand.
GTACGCATCGTTGCCGTCGAGGATCTGCGACATGACCGGCGATATCGGCATCTCGCCCACCCCGCCGCCGGGCAGTTCCGCCAGCCGCTGTGCGTCCGCGTCGCCGCGGCCGGCGACCTCGGCGAGTGCGGCCGCGGTGCGGCGCTCGAATACGTCCCGGGGCGTGAAGACCACGCCGCGGGCCTTGGCGCGCGACACCAGCTGGATCGACAGGATGCTGTCGCCGCCGAGCGCGAAGAACGAATCGTCCACACCGACCTGCGCGAGGCCGAGGACGTCGGCGAACACCTCGCAGATGATCGACTCGACCGCTCCTACCGGAGCGCGGAACGACTGTGCTTCCAGCACCGGTTCCGGAAGCGCCTTGCGGTCCAGTTTGCCCACCGGGGTCAGCGGGATCTCGTCCAGGACGATGACAACCGTCGGCACCATGTGCGCCGGCAACCGCTCGGACACGAACTCGGTCACCGCGGCGGTGTCCACACTGTGCCCCGGCATCGCCAGCACATACGACACCAGAATCGTCGCACCCGCGTCGGTATCCCGGCCCAGGGTCACCGCGTACTCGACGTCCGGATGCGCGGCCAGCGCCGTATCGATCTCGCCCAGCTCCACCCGGAGACCGCGGATCTTGACCTGGAAGTCCGAACGGCCCACATAGTCCAGTTCCCAGTTCACCGTCGGCAACGCCTCGTTACCGGCCCGGGTACCGGGCGTCGCGTACCAACGCACCACATCACCGGTGCGATACATCCGCGAACCCTCGAAACTGTAGGGGTTGGCCACGAACCGATCCGCCGTCAGACCCGACCGGTTGTGGTAACCGCGAGCCAACGCGCCACCGGCCAGATACAGCTCACCCGCCACACCGGGCGGCACCGGCCGCAACCGCGCATCCAGCACCAGCGCCGCCATACCGTGCACGGGCTTTCCGATGGTCACATGCCCGCCGGTGCACAACTGCGCGTAGGAGGAGATGATGGTCGTCTCGGTGGGACCGTAGCCGTTGAAGTACTTGCGGCCCGGCTCCCACTTCGCCAGTAGCTCCGGGGTGGTCACATCGCCACCGACCGAGAGCACCTCGAGCGCGTCCAGACCCGCGGGGTCCATGGTCCCCAGCACCGCCGGAGTGATGATCGTGTGGGTCACCGCTTCGGTCCGCAGGAGTTCGGCCAGTTCCGGACCGCCGATGATCTCCCCGGGAACCACGACGAGCGTCGCACCCACGAACGCGGTGCACACCCATTCCAGCACCGAAGGATCGAAACTCGGCGAACAGATGTGCAGGAACCGATGCCGGGATTCCAGACCGTACAGATCGGCCGCCACATCGGCGAGGCCGCCCATACCCCCGTGCGTCACCATCACGCCCTTGGGCAGACCTGTCGACCCCGAGGTATAGATGACATACGCCGGATGGGCCATCGCCAACGGCGCGATCCGCTCCGCATCGGTCACCGCGGGCCTCCGCCAGGAACTCCGGGTCGTCGAGTCGCAGCCACTGCACATCACCGGGCAGCCGGTCCACGTGCTCACTGCTGGTGAGCCCCAGGACGGCACCGGAGTCGGTGAGCATATGCCGCACCCGATCCGGCGGATAGTTCGGATCCACCGGAACATGTGCGCCACCGGCCTTGGCGACGGCCCAGAACGCCAGCACGACCTCGTAGGACCGCGGCAGCGCCAGCGCCACGATCCGCTCCGGACCGACCCCGCGCTCGATGAGCACCCGCGCCAACCGCGACGACTGCGCGTCCAACTCCCGGTAGGTCACCGACCGGCCGCGGTAACGCACCGCCACACCATCCGGATTCACCCGCACGCCGGCCGTGAGGAGCTCCGGCAACAGCCCCTTCGCCATGACATCGTCACCGCGGACATGGGTGAGTAGCCGGTACTCGGCATCGTTGGTGATCGGCAGGTCGCCGATCGGCGCCTCCGGGTTGCGGACGATGGCCCCGAGCAGATACAGGAACCGGCGCGCGAAGACCCCGACCGTGTCCTCGTCGAACAGGTCACGAGCATAGGAGAAGGCCGCCGCCATACCGGACTCGGTTTCGGTGACCCGGAGCGACAGGTCGAATTTTTCGGTGTCGACATCGAAATCGACAGCGCCGACCCGTAGTCCGGGCAGTTCGAAATCGGCCGGCGGCAGATTCTCGAACGACAACGCCACCTGGAACAACGGATGCCGAGCGGTCGAACGCTCGGCCCCGACCAGTTCGACGAGCCGCTCGAACGGGATATCGGCATGCGCGAACGCCTGCAGATCCGCCTCCCGAGTCGCCGCCAAGAACTCCGCGAAACTCGCCCCACCCCGCACCTGCGACCGCAACACCAACGTATTGACGAACATCCCGACCACATCGTCGAGCTCCGCC